>NZ_JBVFUV010000003.1:780000-2799067 GCF_055693925.1 Paracoccus sp. BR5-17 | reverse complement strand
CAAGTGGCGGAGCAGGTGGGATTCGAACCCACGGGACCATCGCTGGCCCGGCGGTTTTCAAGACCGCTGCCTTAGACCGCTCGGCCACTGCTCCGTCCGGGAGGGGTTAAACCCTAGGCGGACGAATGCCAAGGTCCCGCGTTCAGACGACCACGCCGGCGCCTTCGGTGGCGGGTCCGGCGACCGCGCGGAAGGCGGCGAAGAGTTCGCGGCCCATGCCCTCGCTGCTGGGGCGGGGATCGTGGACAGCGGCGGGGCGATCCGCGAAGTCGGGGGCGAGGCAGTCGATGCGGCCGGTCCTCGCGTCCAGGCGGACCAGGTCACCGTCGCGCAGACGGGCCAGGGGGCCGCCCACCGAGGCCTCGGGCGAGACGTGGATGGCGGCAGGCACCTTGCCCGAGGCGCCCGACATCCGGCCATCCGTCAGCAGGGCCACGCGCAGGCCGCGGTCCTGAAGCACGGCCAGAACCGGCGTCAGCGAATGCAGTTCCGGCATCCCGTTGGCGCGGGGACCCTGGAAGCGGACCACGACCACCGTATCCTCGGTGAACTCGCCCGCCTTGAACGCGGCCTTGACCTGTTCCTGGTCGTCGAAGACGCGGGCCTTGGCCTCGATGACATGGCGTTCCTCGGCCACGGCGCTGATCTTGATGACGCCCCGGCCCAGGTTGCCGCTGAGCTGCTTCAGGCCGCCGGTCGGGGCGAAGGGGTTGCTTGCGGGGCGCAGGATCCTGTCGTTGAGGGACTGGGCGGCGCCCTTGTCCCAGCGGATTCCGTCCTGGTCCAGCTTGGGTTCGGCGGTATAGCCGTCCAGGCCGGTGCCGTTGATGGTCTTCACGTCGGGGTGCAAAAGCCCTGCCTCGAGCAACTGCCCGATCATGTAGCCGATGCCGCCCGCGGCATGGAAATGGTTCACGTCGGCCAGCCCGTTGGGATAGACCCGCGCCATCAGCGGCACCGATTCCGAGATGTCGTGGAAATCCTGAATGTCGATGAGGATGCCGGCGGCCTTCGCCATGGCCGGGATGTGCATCACCAGATTGGTCGATCCGCCCGTGGCCATCAGGCCGACGATGCCGTTGACGAAGGCCTTCTCGTCCAGAACCTCGCCGGCGGGCAGATAATCGTTGCCCAGCCGGGTGATCGCTGCGGCGCGCTGCACGCCGGCCACCGTAAGGGCTTCGCGCAGGGGCGTGTTGGGGTTCACGAAGCTGGATCCGGGCAGGTGCAGGCCCATGAACTCCATCAGCATCTGGTTGCTGTTCGCGGTCCCGTAGAAGGTGCAGGTGCCGGGGCTGTGATAGGACGCCATCTCGGCCGCCATCAGCGCGTCGCGACCGACCTCGCCCGCGGCGAATTGCTGGCGGACGCGCGATTTTTCGTCGTTGGGCAGGCCCGACGGCATGGGTCCGGCGGGCAGGAACACCGCCGGGATGTGCCCGAAGGTCGCCGCGGCCATCACCAGGCCGGGAACGATCTTGTCGCAGACCCCCAGGTAGATCGCCGAATCGAAGCAGTCGTGGGACAGCGCGACCCCGGCGGCAAGGGCGATCACGTCGCGGGAGAACAGCGACAGCTCCATCCCCGCGCGGCCCTGGGTCACGCCGTCGCACATGGCCGGCACGCCGCCGGCAACCTGCACGGTGGCGCCCGCCGCGTGGCCCGCGCGGCGGATCAGGTCGGGAAAGCGTTCATAGGGCTGATGCGCCGACAGCATGTCGTTATAGGCCGTGACGATGCCGATATTGGGCTTGCGGGACAGGGCCAGGTCGTCCTTGTCGGGCATCGCCGCATAGGCGTGGGCCTGATTGCCGCAGGACAGATGCGCGCGGCGCGGGCCGTCCTCGGCGGCGCGGGCGATCTTTGCCAGATAAGCCTCGCGGCGGGGGCGGGACCGTTCGCGGATCCGGTCTGTGACGCGGTCGATGGTGGCGTGCAAGGTCATGGCAGGCTCCTTCCTGGCAGGAATATAGGTAGTTAGCGTTAACGGTTCAACATCCCTTGCGCCCGCCGGCACAGATCTGCGGCCTTGTGCAGAAGGGGGCGGCGTGCCAGATCCCGGCGCGAAAGGATCACGCCATGACCGAACTGCCCGTCCTGCGCCTGCGCCCGAAATCCAAGCCCCAGGCGATCCGCCACGGCTTTCCCTGGGTCTTCGCGGACGAAGCCGTGCTGGACCGGCGCAGCCGCGCGATCCCCGCGGGCGGCTTTGCGGTGCTGGAGGATGCCGAACGCAGGCCCCTGGGTCTGGTGACGGTCAACCCGGGGTCCAAGATCGTGGCCCGGATGATGGACCCCGACCCGCAGGCCCGGATCGACGGCGAGTGGCTGAAGCTCCGCCTGGCGCGCGCCTTGCAGATGCGCACGCGCCTCTATGACACGCCCTTCTATCGGCTGGTCCACGCTGAATCGGACGGCCTGCCCGGCCTGGTCATCGACCGCTTCGGCGATGCTGCCGTGATCCAGCCGAACGCCGCCTGGGCGGACGGGATGGCGGCGCAGATAGCCGATGCGCTGGTCCAGGTGACGGGCGTCACCACGGTGATCCTGAACGGCCAGGGCCGCGCGCGCGGCCTCGAGGGGCTGGAGGAGCGGATGGAGGTTCTGCGCGGCCAGGCGCCCGGCGCGCCCGTTGCCGTGCCGATGAACGGCGCGATCTATCTGGCGGACCTGATGGGGGGACAGAAGACCGGCCTGTTCTTCGACCAGCGTCCGAACCACGCCTTCGCGCAGCGGCTTTGCGGGGGTTCGACGGTCCTGGACGTGTTCAGCCATGTGGGCGGCTTCGGGCTTGCCGCGCTGGCCGCCGGCGCGACGCGCGCGACCTGCGTCGATGGCAGCGCGGCGGCTCTGGATCTGGCCCGGCAGGGGGCGGGGCGCATGGAGGCGGCGGATCGTCTGGAAACCGTGCAGTCCGACGCGTTCAAGGCCCTGGAGTCGATGGCCGAGGGGGGCCGCCGCTTCGATCTGGTGGTCTGCGATCCGCCAGCCTTCGCCCCCGCCAAGCCCGCGCTCGAGGCGGGGCTGCGCGCCTACGAGCGGGTGGCCCGGCTGGCGGCGCCGCTGGTCGCGCAAGGGGGCTATCTGGTGCTGTGCAGCTGTTCCCATGCCGCCGACCTGACCGCCTTCCGCAATGTCAGCGCGCGCGGCATTGGCCGCGGCGGGCGGCGGGGGGTGCTGATCCATACCGGTCAGGCCGGCCCCGACCACCCCATGCTGCCCCAGCTTGCCGAAACCGGCTATCTCAAGGCCCTGTTCTTCCGGCTGGACTGATGCGCGCGGTCCTGGATGCCAACGTCCTGTTCCCCACCATCCTGCGCGAGATGCTGACTGATGTTGCGGCATCCGGCCTGTTCACGCCGCTGTGGTCGGCGCGGATCCTTGAGGAATGGCGCCATGCGGCGGCCCGGTTGGGCGCCGACCAGGCCGCCATCGCGGGGGCCGAGATCGCGTTGCTTCGGCTTCGCTTTCCGGGGGCCGAAACCGCCGATGACGGCGACCGCGCGATCGATCTGCCCTTTCCCGATCCCGCAGACCGCCACGTGGTCGAGGCTGCCCTGGCGGGCCATGCCGCTGTCGTGGTGACCGCGAACCTGCGCGACTTTCCGCACGGCCTGATGGCGGGGCTGGGCCTGCGGGCCGTCCATCCCGACGCCTTCCTGCTGGACCTGTTCGGCCGCAACCCCGCCGCTGTCCAAGCCGCCGCGACCGCGGCGCGGGACAAGGCGGCGGCGCTGGGCGGCGACATGTCCCTGCCGGCGATGCTGAAGCGGTGCCGCCTGCCCAGGCTCGCCAAGGCGGTAAAAGGTTGATCGACGGTGCTGTTAACGCTAACGAGCGACAGGCCCATTGACAGGCCAATCCGCAACCGCAAGGAGGACGGCATGGTTTCACGCGTCATTCCGGTCGACGATTTCGATCTTGTCATCTTTGGTGCGACCGGCGATCTCGCGCAGCGCAAGATCCTGCCCGGCCTGTACCGGCGCTTCGTCGCCGGCCAGATCCCCGGCACCTCGCGCATCATCGGCGCGGCGCGGTCCGAACAGGACGACACCGGTTTCCGGGCCGAGGCCCGGCGCGCCATCGAGGAGTTCGGCGGCGTTGCCCCCGACGATGCCGAACTGCCGCGGTTCCTGGACCTGCTGGGCTATGTTCCCATCGACGCCACGGGCGAGGGCGGCTGGCAGGACCTGAAGGCCCGGATGCGCCCCGGCGCGGTCCACGCCTTCTATTTCTCGGTCGCGCCGTCGCTGTTCGGGGATATCGCCAGCCGCCTTGCCAGCCACGGCATCGCCGACGAACACAGCCGGATCGTGGTCGAAAAGCCCTTCGGCCGCGATCTGGCCACCGCCCGCGCCCTGAACGCGACCCTGGCGCGGCACTTCCACGAGGAACAGATCTACCGGATCGACCATTATCTGGGCAAGGAAACCGTCCAGAACCTGATGGCCGTCCGCTTTGCCAATATCCTGTTCGAGCCGCTGTGGAACGCGCAATACGTCGATCACGTCCAGATCACCGTGGCCGAAACCGTGGGTGTGGCCGGGCGCGGCAGCTACTACGACAAGTCCGGCGCGATCCGCGACATGGTCCAGAACCACATGATGCAGCTTCTGTGCCTGATCGCGATGGAGCCGCCCTACCACTTCGACCCCAACGCGGTGCGCGACGAAAAGCTGAAGGTGATCCGTGCGCTGCAGCCGGTCGAGCCGGGCGACATCGTGCGCGGGCAGTACCAGGGGGACGGCGCGTCGCCCGGCTATCTTCAGGACGCGGAAAACCCCGCCTCGCGCACCGAAAGCTATGTCGCGATGAAGGTCTGCATCTCCAACTGGCGCTGGCAGGGCACGCCCTTCTACCTGCGCACCGGCAAGAAGCTGCGCGCCCGCACCAGCGAGATCGCCGTCGTCTTCCGCGAGCCGCCCCACTCCATCTTCGACGACAGCGGCGCGCCCAAGGCCAACGAACTGGTCATCCGGCTGCAGCCGAACGAGGGCATGAACCTCAAGGTGATGATCAAGGAGCCGGGCCCCGGCGGGATGCGGCTGGTGCAGGTGCCGCTGGACATGTCCTTCGCCGACGCGCTTGGGACCGACGGCAGCGACATGCCGGACGCCTATGAACGGCTGATCATGGACGTGATCCGCGGCAACCAGACGCTGTTCATGCGCGGCGACGAGGTCGAGGCCGCCTGGGCCTGGACGGACCCGATCATCGCCGCCTGGGAAGACGGCAAGCGGCGGCCCGAACCCTATGACCCGGGATCCTCGGGGCCCGAAGAAGCGTTGCGCCTGCTGCATCGCGACAACCGCCGATGGAGGGAAATCCGCGCATGACGATGGAGTTCATCGAATACCCGGACCGGGAGATGCTGGCGCTGTCGCTGGCCGACCGGATCGCCTCGCAACTGGCCCAGCAACTGCGCACGGGCGACAGGGCCAGTCTTTGCGTTCCGGGCGGCACCTCGCCCACGCTGGTGTTCGAGACGCTGAGCGGGGCGGACATCGACTGGGGCCGGGTGACGGTGTTTCCCGGCGACGAACGCTGGGTCGACGGGGACCACAAGCGGTCCAACGGCCGGATGCTGCGCCGCCATCTGCTGCGCGACCGGGCGGCGGCGGCGACCTATATCGACCTTTATACGGGCGATCCGGTCCCCGACGACGCGGCAGAGGCCCTGGCCGAGGCGATCCGGCCGCATCTGCCGATCACCGTGGTGCTGCTGGGAATGGGCAACGACATGCACACCGCCAGCCTGTTTCCCGGCGCCGACCGCCTGGCCGAGGGGCTGGCCGCGGATGCGCCCCTGGTCCTGCCGATCCGCGCCGAAGGGGCCGAGGAACCGCGCATCACTCTGACCCGCACCGCGCTTGCCGACGCGATGAACCTCCACGTGCTGATCATGGGACCGGAAAAGCGCGAGGCCCTGGAACGGGCGCAGAAGCTGGATCCGACCCAGGCGCCGATCCGCTGCTTTCTGGACATCGCGACCGTTCACTGGGCCGAATAGCCCCGAAGGAGCCCGACATGACCGACATCTGGACCCGTCTGACATCGCACCGTCGGGCGCAAGCCGACATCCGCATCACCGACCTGTTCGACGCCGATTCTGCCCGCGCCCGCAACTTCTGCGCCCAGGCGGACGGGCTGGTGTTCGACTGGTCGAAGACGGCCATCGACGCGACCGCGCGCGATCTGCTGGTCGAACTGGCGCAGGGCGCTGATGTGGCCGGACGGCGCGAGGCGATGTTCACCGGCGCCAGGATCAACGAGACCGAAGATCGCGCCGTGCTGCATACGGCGCTGCGGAACCTGCGCGGCAGCGTGGTCGTGGACGGGCAGGACGTGATGCCCGCCGTGCGCGAGACGCATGACCGCATGGCCGATTTCGCGCGCGACGTCCGCTCGGGGGCGTTCACGGGCCAGGGCGGCAAGATCACCGACGTGGTCAATATCGGCATCGGCGGCTCGGATCTGGGGCCGCGCATGGCGGTGCTGGCGCTGGCGCCCTGGCACGACGGGCCGCGCTGCCATTTCGTCAGCAACGTGGACGGCGCTGACGTCGCCGATACGCTGAAGGGGCTGGATCCGGCGACGACGCTGGTGATCGTCGCCTCCAAGACCTTCACCACCATCGAGACGATGACCAACGCCCGGACCGTCCGCGACTGGATGAACCAGGCCGTCACCGACCCCGCGTCGCAATTCGTGGCCCTGTCCTCGGCCCTGGGCAAGACCGCCGAATTCGGCATCGACCCGTCGCGCGTCTTCGGGTTCGAGGATTGGGTCGGCGGGCGCTATTCCGTCTGGGGGCCGATCGGGCTGTCGCTGATGCTGGCCATCGGCGATCAGCGCTTCGACGATTTCCTGGCCGGCGGCGCGGCGATGGACGCGCATTTCCGCCAGACGCCCCTGGACGGGAACCTGCCGGTGCTGCTGGCGCTGGTGGGCATCTGGCACCATCAGATCTGCGGCTATCCGACCCGCGCGGTCCTGCCCTATGACAACAGGCTGATGCGGTTGCCGGCCTATCTGCAGCAGCTCGAGATGGAATCGAACGGCAAGCGGGTGGCGATGGACGGCAGCGATCTGCGCCTTCCTTCGGGTCCGGTGGTCTGGGGCGAGCCGGGTACCAACGGCCAGCACGCCTTCTACCAGCTGATCCACCAGGGTACGACCCCCGTGCCTTGCGAGTTCATCCTGGCTGCCAGGGGCCACGAGGACGAGCTGGCGCATCATCACGTCCTGCTGGCCGCCAATTGCCTTGCGCAATCCGAGGCGCTGATGCGCGGACGGTCGCTGGAGGAGGCGCACGCCCTGATGCGCGAACGGGGGCTGGAGGGTGCGGAACTGGACCGTCAGGCCCGCCACCGGGTCTTTCCGGGGAACCGACCCTCGACCACGCTGCTGATCGACCGGCTGACGCCCTTCACGCTGGGCCAGATCGTCGCGCTGTATGAACACCGGGTGTTCGTGGAGGGGGTCATCCTGGGCATCAACAGCTTCGACCAGTGGGGGGTCGAGCTGGGCAAGGAACTGGCGCTGAAGGTCGAGCCGCTGCTGAAGGGCGGCGTGGCGCCCGGGCACGACCCCTCGACCCGGCATCTGGCAAGCCTGATCCTGCAGATGCGCGCCTAGGCCGGGGGCTTCGCGCCCCCGGACCCCCGCGGGGTATTTCAGGCAAAGAAGAAGCCTACCAATGCGGCGGGCGCTGATCGGCCAAGGCGATCGAGCCTTCGGCATCGGCCTGCTGTTCGGCGGCATGGCGCATCAGCATCTCGACCCGGCGGGACAGCAGGGCGAGGTCGGCGTCCTGGCGGGCGATGACCTCGTGCAGGTCGTCGGTCACGCGCGTCAGGTGGGCCAGCGCTTCCTCGAGCTGGCGGATCTCGCGCGTCGCTATCCTTGTCCATGTCGACCCCTTCGGTTAAGGCAGCCACGGATTGGCCGGAAAGGCAGGACCATGGCGAAAGACCAGAAAAAACAGCCCCGTCCCCGGGCGGAGACGCCCAAGGGCTTTCGCGACTATTTCGGCGCGGACGTGACAGAACGCAAGGCGATGCTGGACCGGATCGCCGAAATCTATCACCGCCACGGCTTCGATCCGCTGGAGACGAGCGCCGTCGAGACGGTCGAGGCCCTGGGCAAGTTCCTGCCCGACGTGGACCGCCCGAATGCCGGAGTGTTCGCCTGGCAGGAGGAAGCCGTGCCTGGCGGCGGTTCGGGCGACTGGCTGGCCCTGCGATACGACCTGACGGCGCCCCTGGCGCGGGTGGCGGCGCAGTTCAGGAATGACCTGCCGATCCCCTATCGCCGCTATGCCATGGGGCCGGTCTGGCGCAACGAGAAGCCGGGGCCGGGGCGGTTCCGGCAGTTCTATCAGTGCGACGCCGATACGGTGGGGTCGGCCTCGGTCGCCGCCGATGCCGAGATCTGCGCGATGCTGGCGGATGCGCTGGAAGCGGTGGGGATCGCGCGCGGCGACTACATCGTGCGGATCAACAATCGCAAGGTTCTGAACGGCGTCCTTGAGGCGGCCCAGGTGCGCGCCGAGGCGGCCGAGGATGTGCTGCGCCAGATCGACAAGTTCGACAAGGTCGGCCGCGAGGGCGTGCTGGCGCTGCTGACCACGGGCCGCAAGGACGACAGCGGCGCGATGATCGAGGGCGTCGGGCTGTCGGACGCGCAGGCGGCGCCGGTGCTGGCCTTCCTGACCTCGAAAGGGGCGGACAATGCCGCGACGCTGGCGAACCTGCGGGCGGCCGTGGGCGCCTCGGCCATCGGGGCCGAGGGCGTGGACGAACTGGACGAGATCGCCGGGTTGCTGGCGGCGATGGGCATGGACGAGGATCGGGCGGTGATCGACCCCTCGGTGGTGCGGGGGCTTGGCTATTACACGGGCCCGGTCTTCGAGGCCGAGCTGACCTTCGAGATCCTGGACGAGAAGGGCCGCAGGCGGCAGTTCGGGTCGGTCGCGGGGGGCGGGCGCTATGACGGGCTGGTGGAGCGCTTCACGGGCCAGAAGGTGCCGGCCACAGGGGTCAGCATCGGCGTGGACCGGCTGCTGGCCGCGCTGCGGGCCAAGGGGCTGGCCGGCGCGCAGGCGCAAGGCCCGGTGGTGGTGACGGTGATGGACCGCGACCGGATGGCCGATTATCAGGCCATGGCGGCGGAGTTGCGCGCCGCGGGCATTCGGGCCGAGGTCTATCTGGGCAATCCCAGGAACTTCGGCAACCAGTTGAAATATGCCGACAGGCGGGCCGCGCCGGTGGCGATCATCCAGGGCGCGGACGAGGCCGCGCGCGGCGTGGTGCAGGTCAAGGATCTGGTCCTGGGCGCGCGCATCGCCGCCGGGGCCAGCCTGGACGAATGGAAGGCCCAGCCCGCGCAGACCGAAGTGCCGCGCGCCGATCTGGTCGCGGAAGTCAGGCGCATCCTCGGATGATCCCCAAGCGCGACAAGCAGGCCATCGGTCAGCGGTTCCTGCAGGCCTTCCGCGAGGCAGGCGCCATCGAGGTCGCGCCCGACATCCTGCTGCCCGCCGACACGCTGCTGGATCTGTATGGAGAGGATATCCGCGCCCGCGCCTATACCTCGACCGATCCCTTGCGCGGCGAGGTGATGCTGCGGCCGGACTTCACGGTGCCGGTCGTGCAGATGCACATGGCGGGGGGTGCGGAACCCGCGCGCTATTGCTATCTGGGCGAGGTGTTCCGCAAGCAGGATCCGGGCGAGGAGCGGCCCGTCCAGCCGCGCGACAACGAATACCTGCAAGCCGGGTTCGAGGTGTTCGCCCATGATCCCCAGGCCGACGCCGAGGTGTTCGCGCTGTTCCACCGGCTGCTGGCGCCCTATGGGCTGCGGGCGGTGACGGGGGACATGGGGCTGGTGATGGATGGCGTGCGCGCGCTGCCGCTGTCAGAGGCGCGGCGCGATGCGCTGCTGCATCATGTCTGGCGGCCGGGGCGGTTCGGGCGGCTTCTGGAGCGCTTTTCCCGGCCTGCCGAGCCGCGGGTCTTTGCCGAAACCGCGGCGCCCTGGGCCGGGCTGCGGTCCCCGGCCGAGATGCAGGCCCGGATGGCCCGGCTGGTGGCCGACCAGAAGGCGTCGCCGCTGGATCCGGTCTGGCTGTCGCGCCTGAAAAGGCTGCTGTCGATCACGGCGCCCCTGCCGCGGGGGCTCGCCGAACTGGCGGAACTGGGACGGGACTGGCCCGATCTGAACCCGGCCATCCAGCGGGTCCGGGACCGCGCGGCGATGCTGGCGACCCTGGGCATGGACCCCGGGGCGGTGCTGTTCGACGTAAGCCACGGACATCGCACGATGGAATACTACGACGGCTTCACCTTCAGCTTTCTGACCGAAAGCCGCCCGGGCTGGCCCCCCGTCGCGACCGGCGGGCGCTATGACGCGCTGACGGCCGTGCTGGGACGGGGCGGGCGGGCGATCCCCGCGGTGGGCGGCATCATCCGCCCCGGCCTGATCGCCGAACTGGGGGCTGCATGATCCGGCTGGGCGTTCCGTCCAAGGGGCGGCTGATGGAACAGACTTTCGACTGGTTCGCGGCGCGCGGCGTCCGCCTGTCGCGCAGCGGGTCGGACCGGGAATATGCAGGGCGGGTGCAGGGGGCAGAGGGGGTGTCGCTGGTCCTGCTGTCGGCGGCCGAGATCCCGCGCGAGCTTGCGGCGGGCCGGATCGAACTGGGCGTCACCGGCACCGATCTGGTGCGCGAGAAGCTGGCCGGCTGGCGGTCGGATCTGGCCGAGGTGGCGCCGATGGGCTTTGGCCATGCCGACCTGATCCTGGCGGTGCCCGAATGCTGGCGCGACTGCGAGGATCTGGACGACTTCGCCGCGATCGCCCGCGACTTCCGCGCCGCCCACGGCTTCCGGCTGCGCATCGCCACCAAGTATCACCGCCTGGTCCGCGCCTGGCTGGCCGCGCATCAGGTCGCCGACTACCAGCTGGTCGATTCGCAGGGCGCGACCGAAGGGACGGTAGCCAACCGGACGGCCGAGGCCATCGCCGACATCACCTCGTCCGGCGAGACGCTGAGGGCGAACAACCTGAAGGTGCTTTCGGGCGAGCCGATCCTGCGGTCGCAGGCAACGCTGTTCGCGGCGCGCGCCGCAGCGGAACGACCCGAGGTCCAGGGTTTTCTGGCCCGCCTGGCGGGTTAGAAGGCGATCTGCTTTCCGCCGATGGATCGCCTTGCCCCGGCGCGGCGTTGTGCCCTGTTGCCGTATCGGACGGCTGGAAGAAACAGGAGAGCGACATGGTCGATGCAAGCCAGATCAAGGAGCATATGGAGGTCGTCGGCGCCGACGGCGTGCATGTGGGCAAGGTGGACCACATGGACGGCGACCGCATCAAGCTGACCCGCAAGGACGAGTCGCATGGTCAGTCGAGGGACCATCACCACTATCTGCCGCTGGCGAATGTCTCGTCGGTGGACGGCGGCAAGGTCTGGCTGTCGGCCGATGCCGCGAATGCCGAGCAGTTGTTCGAGGAAAAGGACAACTCTCCGATCAAGGACGGCCTGTGATCCTGCGCGGGGCCGGATGGTGACATCCGGCCCGTCAGGGGGATTCTAAAGGCCCACCAGGGCGCGGGCGAAGTCGTTGGCGTCGAAGGCGTCGAGGTCGTCGATCTGTTCGCCCACGCCGATGGCATGGATCGGCAGGCCGAAACGGTCGGCAAGCGCGACCAGCACGCCGCCGCGGGCGGTGCCGTCCAGCTTGGTCATCACCAGGCCCGAGACATCCGCCAGCTTGCGGAAGATCTCGACCTGGTTCAGGGCGTTCTGCCCGGTGGTGGCGTCAAGGACCAGCAGGGTGTTGTGGGGGGCGGTCGGATCCTTCTTGCGGATCACGCGGACGATCTTGGCCAGTTCCTCCATCAGGTCCTGGCGGTTCTGCAACCGGCCCGCGGTGTCGATCAGCAACAGATCCGCGCGCTCGGCCTCGGCGCGCGTCATGGCGTCGAAGGCGAGGCTCGCGGGATCGCTGCCCTGCGCCGCCACCATCACCGGCACGCCGGCCCGCTGGCCCCAGATCTGCAACTGCTCGACCGCGGCGGCCCGGAAGGTGTCGCCGGCCGCGATCATCACCGACTTGCCCGCCGCGCGGAACTGGCTGGCCAGCTTGCCGATGGTGGTGGTCTTGCCCGCGCCGTTGACGCCGACGACCAGCACGACCTGGGGCTTTTTCGGGTACAGCGGCAACGGTCGCGCCACTGGTGTCATGATGCGCGCGATCTCGCCGGCCAGCAGTTCCTTGAGTTCGGTCGAGGACAGGCGGCGGCCCATCCGTCCCTCGGCGATGTTGGCCGTCACCCGCAGGGCCGTGTCTACCCCCAGATCGGCTTGCACCAGCATGTCCTCGAGTTCCTCGAGCATCTCGTCGTCGAGGGCGCGGCGCGGTTCCTCGGGCTTGGGCGAGGCTCCGAACAGGCGACCCACCAGACCGCCCGAGGGGGCAGGGGCGGGCGCGGGGGCGGGCGCGGGCTGCGGGTCGGCGTGGGCCGCCTCCACGATGCCGTCCAGACCCGCGCCGATCCTTGACGAAGACCCTGTCAGCCGTTCGCGCAACTTGGTGAAAAACGACATGCCGCACCTTTCCAGTCCGCCGGTGAACCTAATGGCTGCGGGGGGAAAGGAAAAGGGCGGCAAATCGCTGCTTTCCACCGCCAGAGCCTTGCGCTAGACCCTGCACCGGACATTTTCCGGGCAATGGAAGGACCCTTCATGGCCAATGTGGTAGTTGTCGGCGCGCAATGGGGCGACGAGGGCAAGGGCAAGATCGTCGACTGGCTGTCCGAGCGGGCCGATGTGATCGCCCGCTTCCAGGGCGGCCACAATGCCGGGCACACGCTGGTCATCGGCGGGAAGGTCTTCAAGCTGTCGCTGCTGCCCTCGGGGATCGTGCGGGAAGGCAAGCTGGCGGTGATCGGCAACGGCGTGGTGCTGGACCCCTGGGCGCTGTTTTCCGAGATCGAGAAGCTGTCGGCGCAGGGCGTGGCGATTTCCACCGACAACCTGATGATCGCGGAAAACACGCCGCTGATCCTGCCGCTGCACCAGGATCTGGACAAGCTGCGCGAGGAGGCCGCCGGCAAGGCCAGGATCGGCACCACCGGCCGCGGCATCGGCCCGGCCTATGAAGACAAGGTGGGCCGCCGCACCATCCGCGTGGCCGACCTGGGCGACGAGGAAACGCTGGACGCGCGTCTGGACCGGCTGCTGGCCCATCACGACGCGCTGCGGCAGGGCCTGGGCGCCGAACCCATCGACCGGGCAGAGCTGAAGGCGAAGCTGGTCGAGGTCGCGCCGAAGCTGCTGCCCTATGCCCGGCCGGTGTGGAAGATCATGGCCGATGCCCGCAAGGCCGGAAAGCGCATCCTGTTCGAGGGCGCGCAGGGGTCGCTGCTGGACATCGACTTCGGCACCTATCCCTATGTCACCAGCTCCACCACCATGTCGGGGATGGCGGCGTCGGGCACAGGCATGGGGCCTTCGGCCATCGGCTTCGTGCTGGGGATCGTCAAGGCCTATACCACGCGCGTGGGCGAGGGGCCGTTTCCGACCGAACTGCACGACGCCGACGGCCAGCGCCTGGGCGAGCGGGGGCACGAGTTCGGCACCGTCACCGGGCGCAAGCGCCGCTGCGGCTGGTTCGACGCTGTGCTGGTGCGCCAGACCTGCGCGATCAGCGGCGTGAACGGCATCGCGCTGACCAAGCTGGACGTGCTGGACGGTTTCGAGACCCTGCGGATCTGCGTGGGCTACGAGATCGACGGGGTGACATACGACTATCTGCCCACCGCCGCCGCGTTGCAGGCGAAGGTCACGCCCATCTACGAGGAAATGGAAGGCTGGCAGGACTCGACCCAGGGGGCGCGCAGCTGGGCCGATCTTCCCGCGGCCGCGATCAAGTATGTGCGCCGGGTCGAGGAGCTGATCCAGTGCCCGGTGGCGCTGCTCTCGACCAGCCCGGAACGGGACGATACCATCCTGGTGACGGATCCCTTTGCCGACTGACGGCAAGCCCGGGGGTTTCGCGCCCCGGGGCCCCGTGGGATACTGGACCCGAGATGAACGAGGAGACGCCCGGTGAACCTGAAGACCCGCAAGAGGCTGTCGCTGCTGATCCTGGTCGTCGGTCTGCCGCTTTACATCGTCGCGGCCGTGACGGTGGTCAACTGGATGGACCTGCGCTTCGGCCGCCAGCCGGTCCTGGTCGAGGTCGCGGTCTATGTCGCGCTGGGCATCCTGTGGATCCTGCCCTTCAAGCGGGTCTTTTCCGGCATCGGACGCGGTGAATGATCCCGCCCCTGGTCATCTCGGACCGGGGCGTGACCGTGATCGGGGGCGGGGCGGTTTCGCCCCATGATCTGCAGATCGCGCTGGCGGTGGCGCCGCTGCTGGTCGCGGCGGACGGCGGGGCCGACCGGGCGCTTGCGCTGGGACGGCCGCCCGACTGGGTGATCGGCGACCTGGACAGCATCACGCCGCAGGCGCAGAGGCTGATCCCCTCGCACCGCATCCATCATGTCGCCGAACAGGACAGCACCGACTTTGCCAAATGCCTGACCCGGATCGCCGCGCCCTTCGTGATGGCGGTGGGCTTTTCCGGCCTGCGGCTGGACCACACCCTGGCGGTCCTGACCACGATGGCCAGCACGGCGCGGCCGCTGGTGATCCTGCTGGCGTCCGACGACGTGGTGTTCGTCGCACCGCCCCGCCTGACCCTGCCGCTGATGCCGGGCACGCGGGTATCGCTGTATCCGATGGGTCCTGCGCGCGGCATCAGCACGGGGCTTGAATGGCCCATCGAGGGGATCGAGTTCTCGCCCGCGGCGAGGGTCGGCACGTCGAACATGGCCAAGGGCGTGGTCACCCTGCGCATCGAGGGCAGGATGCTGCTGATGCTGCCGCGCAGCACGCTGGGCACCGTCATGACCGCCCTGCGGCTGCCTGCCTGAGGGCGATCAAAGCGCCGTGCGGCGGTTGCCGCCCTGGCCGCGATGGCTTATCTGCAAGGGGCGAACCCGCGGAGGCCCCCCATGTCGCTGAACCCGATCCGTCCCTGGCGCAACATCGAGCGTCGGAAATCGCGCCAGATCATGGTGGGGAACGTGCCGGTGGGGGGCGATGCGCCGATCAGCGTGCAGACCATGACCAACACCGACGGCCGCGACGTGCGGGCGACGCTGGATCAGGTGATCCGCGCCGCCGATGCCGGGGCCGACATCGTGCGCATCAGCGCCCCCGACCAGGACACGACGCGGGCGCTGCGCGAGATCTGCCGGGAAAGTCCGGTGCCGATCGTTGCCGACATCCATTTCCACTACAAGCGCGCCGTCGAGGCAGCCGAGGCGGGCGCCGCCTGCCTGCGCATCAACCCGGGCAACATCGGCGACGCGGCCCGCGTGCGCGAGGTGATCCGGGCCGCGAAGGATCACGGCTGCTCGATCCGCATCGGCGTCAATGCCGGGTCGCTGGAACGGCACCTGCTTGAGAAATACGGCGAGCCCTGCCCGGATGCGATGGTGGAAAGCGGTCTGGATCACATCAGGATCCTGCAGGACAACGACTTTCACGAGTTCAAGATCAGCGTGAAGGCCAGCGACGTGTTCCTGGCCGCGGCCGCCTATCAGCAACTGGCCGAGGCCACGGACGCGCCCATCCATCTGGGCATCACTGAGGCCGGCGGCTTCGTGGGCGGCACGGTGAAGTCGGCCATCGGCCTGGGCAACCTGCTGTGGATGGGGATCGGCGACACGATCCGCGTCAGCCTGTCGGCCGATCCGGTCGAGGAGGTGAAGGTCGGCTTCGAGATCCTCAAGTCGCTGGGGCTGCGGACGCGGGGGGTGCAGATCATTTCCTGCCCGTCCTGCGCGCGGCAGGGATTCGATGTCATCAGGACGGTGGAAGTCCTGGAAAAGCGGCTGGAGCACATCAAGACGCCGCTTTCGCTGTCGATCATCGGCTGCGTCGTGAACGGCCCGGGCGAGGCGCTGATGACCGATATCGGCTTTACCGGCGGCGGCGCGGGCAGCGGCATGGTCTATCTGGCCGGGCGGCAGAGCCACAAAATGACGAACGAGCAGATGATCGACCACATCGTGCAGCTGGTCGAGGAACGGGCCCGCGCGATCGACGCGGCAGCCGCGGCGCAGGCTGCGGCGGAATGATGCGTCCCGCGGCGGCCGGGGGCGCTTCGCCCCCGGACCCCCCGAGGATATTTGAACACAGAAGATCAGGCCGGCTCAGCCGCCGGTATGGCTCATGTGGCGGGACATCTGGCCGCGGACGGTCTGGCGCGAATAGTCGAAGTCGTGGCCCTTCGGCTTGCGCGCGATGGCGGCGCGGATGGCGTCCCGGACCGCCGCATCATCGGCCGAGGCGCGCAGCGGCCCGCGCAGGTCGGCGCGGTCTTCCTGGCCCAGGCACATGAACAGCTCTCCGGTGCAGGTCAGCCGGACGCGGTTGCAGCTTTCGCAGAAATTATGCGTCAGGGGCGTGATGAAGCCGATCTTCTGGCCGCTTTCCTGCAGGCGCACATAGCGGGCGGGGCCGCCGGTCCGTTCGGCCAGGTCGATCAGGGTGAAGCGTTCGGCCAGGCGCGCGCGCAGATCCGTCAGCGACCAGTACTGGTCCAGCCGGTCCTCGTTGCCCAGATCGCCCATCGGCATGACCTCGATGAAGGTGAGGTCGTGACCCTCGTCGCCGCACCAGCGGACCAGGTCGAAGAGTTCGGCGTCGTTGACGCCCTTCAGGGCGACGGCGTTGATCTTGACGCGCAGCCCGGCGGCCCGGGCGGCGCGGATGCCGTCCAGCACCTGCGGCAGCCGGCCCCAGCGGGTGATCGAGGCGAACTTGCCGGGATCCAGCGTGTCCAGCGACACGTTCACCCGCCGCACCCCGCAATCGGCCAGTTCAGTAGCGAAGCGGGCAAGCTGGCTGCCGTTGGTGGTCAGGGTCAGTTCCTCGAGGCCGTGGCCCAGGTGGCGCGACATGGCGCGGAAGAAGCTCATGATGTTGCGGCGCACCAGCGGCTCGCCCCCGGTGATGCGCAGCTTCTGCACGCCCAGATCGACGAAGGCGCTGCACAGCCGCTCAAGCTCCTCGAGCGTCAGAAGCTCGGCCTTGGGCAGGAACTGCATGTGTTCGGCCATGCAGTAGACGCAGCGGAAATCGCAGCGGTCCGTGACGGATACGCGCAGATAGGTGATCGGCCGCGCGAAGGGGTCAATGAGGGGGGCCGCATGTTGCATGGGATCAATCTAGGCGCGCGGGTGGGCACAGGCAAGGTGTCGGGGTCTGGACGGGGTCGGGCGGCGCGGGCTAGGCTGCCGGCGAACCGGGACAGAAGGGACACCATCCATGCGCATCATCACCGCCATTCCGACGCTGATCCTGACAGGCGCCTTGCTGACGGGCTGCGCGCCCGGCGCGATGATGCCGAACCGCCGGGCAGAAGTTCCCGAAACCCGGATGACCGCCGAGCAGGCCGCGGCCGCCTCCGCCGTCACCCGGGCGCCCGCCCCGCGCCCTGCGGCCCGCGCCACCCCGGCGCAGCTTGACACCACGACGCCCGAACAGCGCGCCGCCGCCGCAAGGCCCGCCGAGACCGCCGAGACGAGGCTGGGCACCACCATCGCATCCCTGGGCAATCCGTCCGAGGGCGGGTTCTGGATCAAGACGCCGCTGGTCCGGGAACGCGGGCTGGGCCGGATCGTCGATCCCAGCACCGGAAGGTCGGCCAAGGTGGACCTGATCCCGCTGGACGGCCCGGCCAGCGGGGGATCGCAGGTATCGCTGCCGGCGCTGCAACTGCTGGGTGTGTCCCTGACCGACCTGCCGACGCTGGAGGTCTATCGGTCCTGAACCAGCCGCAGGACCTCGGCGCGGGCGAAGGGCTTCAGCCGCGGCCCGTGATCGGCCAGGAAGGCGCTGACGCGGGGCGCGTCGCGTTTCGAAAGATCGCGCAGCCAGCCGGCGATGGCCGTCTGGATGAACCCGTCGCGGTCGTCCGCCAAGGTGGCAGCCCAGGTCAGGACGCGCTCGCGGATGGCCAGATCGGCGGGCTTCGGGTTGTTCATCTTGGCCCAGGGCAGGGTGCCCGTCAGGGCGGCGCGGCGGGTCCAGGGGTTCGGATGATCCAGCCAGGCTTCCACCTGGTCCAGCCGCGCGGGATCGGCCACCAGCCGCTTCTGCGCGGCAATCGCCGTCTGGTCGGCGATGGCCCAGCCGTCCAGATCCGGCACCCAGCCGGCGATCAGCGTCCAGACGGCGTCATCGGGCCGGATGCGGGCCTGGATCAGCAGCCTGGCCGCGGCGATGCGGGCCTCGTGGATGTCGCTGTCCCATAGCGTTCGGGCAAGGGCCACGCGTCCCTCGATGTCCCGGGCGGCGCGCCATCCGGCCACGAGTTCGTCGAGCACCGGATGGGCCACCCCAAGATAGACCCGCGGCGCCTTGTGACGGGCCTGCATCCCTTCGGCCCTTTCGGGATCGGCCAGGGCCTTCAGCGCATCCAGTTCAGTCATGGAACCCTCGGTCTTGGCTTCTGGGCCGGCTTCTAGGAGGCCCCGTCCGCGCGCGCAAGAACGGGCTGGCCCGGCAGGGATCGTGGCGCTAGAACGGCGGCGCAATCAACAGGTATGCCCATGTCCCATTCCCCTGAGCCCCGTCCGATGACTGCCCGCCGCAGCGGCCCGCTGCGCGGTCTGGCCCGGGTGCCGGGGGACAAGTCGATCAGCCATCGCGCGCTGATCCTGGGCGCGCTGTCGGTGGGCGAGACGCGGATCACGGGGCTGCTGGAGGGCCAGGACGTGCTGGATACCGCCAAGGCCATGGCGGCCTTCGGCGCGCAGGTCGAACGCCTGGGTCCGGGCGAATGGTCGGTCCACGGGGTCGGCATCGGCGGGTTTTCCGAACCCGAAACCGTGATCGACTGCGGCAATTCGGGGACCGGGGTAAGGCTCATCATGGGGGCGATGGCCACCACGCCGATCACCGCGACCTTCACCGGCGATGCCAGCCTGTCGCGTCGCCCGATGGCGCGGGTGACCGATCCGCTGGCGCTGTTCGGCGCGCAGGTCACGGCGCGCGAAGGCGGGCGGCTGCCCATCACGATCCAGGGCGCCGCCGATCCGCTGCCCCTGCGCTATCGCACCCCGGTGGCAAGCGCGCAGATCAAGTCGGCGGTCCTGCTGGCGGGTCTCAACGTCCCCGGCGAGACGGTGGTGATCGAGGGCGAGGCGACGCGCGACCATTCCGAACGGATGCTGGCGGGATTTGGCGCCCGGATCCGGGCCGAGACGACTGCGGAAGGCCATGTCATCACCCTGCAGGGCCGCCCCGAACTGCGCGCCCAGCCCGTCGCCGTTCCGCGCGACCCGTCAAGCGCGGCCTTCCCAGTCGCCGCGGCGCTGATCGTGCCGGGGTCCGAGATCCGGGTGCCCGGCGTCAGCCGCAACCCCACCCGCGACGGGCTTTACGTGACGCTGCTGGAGATGGGCGCCGACATCGCCTTCGAGAACCCGCGCGAAGAAGGCGGAGAGCCGGTCGCCGACCTGGTGGTTCGCCACGGGCCGCTGACCGGGGTGACGGTGCCGCCCGAACGCGCCGCCAGCATGATCGACGAATTTCCCATCCTGTCGGTGGTCGCGGCCTTCGCCGAGGGCAGGACGGTCATGAACGGGGTCGCGGAACTGCGGGTGAAGGAAAGCGACCGCATCGACGCGATGGCGCGGGGGCTGCAGGCCAATGGCGTGAAGGTCGAGGAGACGCATGACAGCATGACCGTCCACGGCCGGGGCTCGGTTCCCGGAGGCGGCACGGCGATCACGCATCTGGACCACCGCATCGCCATGTCCTTTCTGGTGCTGGGCTTGGCCGCCGACGCGCCGGTGTCGGTCGATGACGGATCGCCCATCGCCACGTCCTTCCCGTCCTTCGTGACGCTGATGCGCGATCTGGGCGCCGATCTGGGCTAGCCGCCGCGTTCGTCGAACTTGGCCTCGATGTTGTTGCCGTCGGGGTCCAGCAGGTAGGCCGCATAGTAGCCCGGGTGGTAGTCGCGCAGCCCTGGCGGGCCGTTGTCCCTGCCGCCGGCCGCCAGCCCTGCGGCGTGGAACGCCTGGACTTCGGCGCGCGAACCGGCGCTGAAGGCCAGGTGGATCCGGCTGGGCGGGTTGCCGCCATCGACCTGGTCCAGGTAGAAGCCGCCCATCTGGATCCAGTCGCGCCCGCTCTCGACCTCATCCGCCCATCCAAGGGCGTCGAACAGCGCAAGGTAGAACTGTCTTGCCTTGTCGAAATCGGCCGTCCGCAGATGGACGTGATCGAAGACGGATCGGGCTTTTTCGGTCATGGGCGCCTCCGCGACCGAAACGCAAAGGCGCCCGCTTTGTTCACCGAATCTTTGTTAGCCGGCCTGCTGCGGATAGCCCACGCTGCGCAGGACGGTGGCGATCTCGTCAAGGATCGCGGGATCGTCGATGGTGGCGGGGGTGTTGAAGGGCGTGCCCTCGGCGATCTTGACCATCGTCCCCCGCAGGATCTTGCCCGACCGGGTCTTGGGCAGGCGGTCCACCACGCAGGCGGTCTTGAAGGCGGCGACCGGGCCGATCTGGTCGCGGACCATGCCGACAACCTCCTTCACGATCTGCTCATCGGGGGTGTTGATGCCTTTCTTGAGGCACAGGAACCCGACCGGCAATTGCCCCTTCAGGCTGTCCGCCACGCCGATCACCGCGCATTCCGCGACGGCGGGATGGCCCGACAGCACCTCCTCCATCGCGCCGGTGGACAGGCGGTGGCCGGCCACGTTGATGACGTCGTCGGTGCGGGCCATGATGTAGAGGTATCCGTCATCGTCGATGTAGCCCGCGTCGCCGGTTTCGTAATAGCCGGGGAAATGGGACAGGTAGGCCTTGCGGAACCGGTCCTCGGCGTTCCACAGGGTCGGCAGCGTGCCCGGCGGCAAGGGCAGCTTGATCGCGACCGCGCCCAGGGTGCCCGCCGGAAGCGGGTGGCCCCCTTCATCCAGGATCTGCACGTCATAGCCCGGCAGCACCACCGACGGGCTGCCGTGCTTGACCGGAAGAAGCTCGATCCCGACCGGGTTGGACACGATCGGCCAGCCGGTTTCGGTCTGCCACCAGTGGTCGATCACCGGCACGCCCAGCTTCTGTTCGGCCCACCGCACGGTATCGGGATCGGCCCGCTCGCCCGCCAGGAAAAGCGTCTTGAAGTGGCGCAGGTTGTAGTCGCCGATCAGCTTCCCCTCCGGATCCTCGCGGCGGATGGCGCGGATCGCGGTGGGGGCGCTGAAGAGGCCCTTGACGCGGTGGTTCTGGATCACGCGCCAATAGGCGGCGGCGTCGGGCGTGCCGACCGGCTTGCCCTCGAAGACGATCGTCGTGGCGCCCACGGTCAGGGGGCCATAGCAGATATAGCTGTGCCCGACGACCCAGCCGACATCGGATGCGGCCCAGAAGACGTCGCCCGCGTCGGTGTCATAGACGTTCTTCATCGACCAGGCCAGCGCCACCAGATGCCCGCCGGTGTGGCGCACCACCCCCTTGGGCTGGCCCGTCGTGCCCGAGGTATAGAGCACATAGGCAGGATGGTTGCCCTCGACCGGGACGCAGTCGGCGGGTTCGACGCCATACTGGAAGCTGTGCCAGGCCACGTCGCGGCCCGGGATCAGCTGCGCGACCTCCTGTTCGCGCTGGAAGATCACGCAGAAGTCGGGCTTGTGGGTCGCCTCCTCGATGGCGCGGTCCAGAAGCGGCTTGTAGGGGACGATGCGCCCCGGCTCCAGCCCGCAGGAGGCGGCGATGATCGCCTTGGGGGTGGCGTCGTTGATGCGGACGGCCAGTTCATGCGCGGCGAAGCCGCCGAACACGACGGAATGGATGGCGCCAAGGCGCGCGCAGGCCAGCATCGCCTCGATCGCCTCGGGGACCATCGGCATGTAGATGATGACCCGGTCGCCCTTCTGGATGCCCTTGGCGCGCAGCGCCCCGGCCAGGCTGGCAACCCGGTCGCGCAGTTCGCGATAGGTGATGCCGCGGCTGGACCGGGTGATGGGGCTGTCATGGATGACGGCAAGCTGATCGCCGCGCCCGGCTTCCACATGGCGGTCAACCGCGTTCCAGCAGGCGTTCAGCATCCCGTCCGCGAACCATTCGCCGGCCGGCCCCTGGTCGAAGAAGGCCCGGCTTGGCGGGCGGTCCCAGTCGATCTTGCGGGCGGCCTCCATCCAGAACCCTTCAGGGTCGGCCTGCCACGCCGCGTAGGTGTCGCGATACGACATGATCTTGTCTCCCTCACTCTGGCGCCCGTGTTAAGCCGCGCCAAGGGTGCCGCGCAACGATGTTAGCGGAACAGGTGACGCAGGGGCGGCAAATTATGCCCGTCCGGCCGCGAGAGCTTTGCAAAGACTGCCGCAGGTTCGCAAGGTGTCAAACGCCTTTTGCAAAGACGCCGCCCCGGCGCGGCGCCTGCCGGGACACGAGGCGAATCATCCGGCCAATCATCGGGCGCGGGATCAGCCGTAATGGGCGACCGGGGTGCCGGCCAGCACGCTCATGTTCAGCAGGCCCCTGGTGGTGATCGAGGGGGTCACGATATGGGCGCGGTTGCCCATGCCCATCAGGATCGGCCCCACCTCAAGACCGTTGGCCCGCATCTTGAGGGCGTTGCGCACCCCCGATGCCGCGTCGGTCCCCGCGAAGATCAGGACGTTGGCCACCCCTTCCAGCCGCGATCCCGGAAAGATGCGTTCCCGCAGTTCCGGGCTGAGCGCCGAGTCCACGTGCATTTCCCCGTCATACATGAAGTCGGGGTTTCTCGCGTCCAGCAGCGCCAGGGCCTCGCGCATCTTGCGGCCCGTATAGGTGTCGAGGTTGCCGAACTGCGAATGGCAGCACAGCGCGATCTTGGGCGTCAGGCCGAAGCGGCGGACGTGGCGCGCCGCGCCCATCACGGTTTCCATCACCTGATGCGGGGTCGGATCCTCGTGGCACTGGGTGTCGGCGACGAACAGGGGGCCGTCCTCCAGGATGATCATCGACAGCGCGCCCACCGGGGCCAGGCCGTCGCGGGCCAGGATCTCGCGGACATAGCGCAGATGCCAGGAATACTGCCCGAACGTGCCGCAGATCAGGCTGTCAGCCTCGGCCCGGTGGACCATGACGGCGGCGATGGCGGTGGTGTTGGTGCGCATGATGGCGCGGGCGATGTCGGGGCTGACCCCGCGCCGGGCCATCAGCTGGTGATAGGTTTCCCAATAATCGCGATAGCGCGGGTCGTTTTCGGGGTTCACGATCTCGAAGTCGCGTTCCGGGCGGATCGGCAGGCCCGCGCGTTCGGCGCGCATGGCGATGACCTCGGGGCGGCCGATCAGGATCGGCACGTCGGTGGTTTCCTCCAGCATGGCGTTGGCGGCGCGCAGCACCCGTTCGTCCTCGCCCTCGGCGAAGGCGATGCGGCGGGTGGCGGTCGCGGCGGCCTCGAACACCGGACGCATGATGAGGGCGGACCGGAACACCGAACTGTCCAGCTTGCGCTTGTAGGCCTCCAGATCCTCCAGCGGGCGGGTGGCCACGCCGGTTTCCATCGCCGCGCGGGCGACCGCGGAACTGACGATGCCCACCAGCCGCGGGTCGAAGGGCTTGGGGATCAGGTATTCGGGCCCGAAGGTAAGCGTCTCGCCGCGATAGGCGGCGGCGGCCTCGGCCGCGGTGGTGGCGCGGGCCAGGGCGGCGATGGCCTCGATGCAGGCAAGCTCCATCTCGGGGTTGATGGTGGTCGCGCCCACGTCAAGCGCGCCCCGGAAGATGAAGGGGAAGCACAGGACGTTGTTCACCTGGTTCGGGAAATCGCTGCGGCCCGTGGCGATGATCGCGTCCGGGGCGACGGCGCGGGCCTCGTCGGGCAGGATTTCCGGGGTGGGATTGGCCAGGGCGAAGATGATCGGGCGGCGGGCCATCCGCGCCACCATCTCGGGCTTCAGGACGCCGGGGCCCGACAGGCCCAGGAACAGGTCGGCGTCGTCGATCACCTCGGCCAGGCTGCGGGCGGCGGTGTCCTGGGCGAAGGCCGCCTTCTGAACCGTCATGTCCTCGACCCGGCCCTTGTACACGAGGCCCTGGATGTCGCAGAGCCAGACGTTCTCGCGCCGGACGCCCAGCTTCAGCAGCATGTTCAGGCAGGCGATGCCCGCCGCCCCGCCGCCGGTCGAGACGACCTTGATGTCCTCGAACCGCTTGCCGGCGACGTGCAGCGCGTTGGTTGCCGCCGCGCCCACCACGATGGCGGTGCCGTGCTGGTCGTCGTGAAAGACCGGGATCTTCATGCGCTCGCGGCACAGCTTCTCGACGATGAAGCAGTCCGGGGCCTTGATGTCCTCGAGGTTGACCGCGCCGAAGGTCGGTTCCAGCGCACAGACGATGTCGGCCAGCCTTTCGGGGTCGGATTCGTTCACCTCGATGTCGAAGCAGTCGATGTTGGCGAATTTCTTGAACAGGACGGCCTTGCCCTCCATCACCGGCTTGGCCGCGGCGGCACCGATGTTGCCAAGGCCCAGGACGGCCGTGCCGTTGGACACCACGGCGACCAGGTTGGCGCGCGCCGTATAGCGGCTGGCTGCGGCGGGGTCGGTCTTGATCTCCAGGCAGGCCTCGGCCACGCCGGGGGAATAGGCGCGGCTGAGGTCGCGGCCGTTGGCCAGGGGCTTGGTGGCCCGGATCTCCAGCTTACCCGGACGCGGGAACTCGTGATAATCCAGCGCCTCCTGCCGGGCGGTATCCTGCCGTCGTTCTTCCATCGCGACCCCCTGCGTTCCAGATTGGTTGAGCGTTAAACCATTTTCCACGCCCCGAACAGAAGCCTTCGTCTTGCGTTGGTGCAAGGGCTGGGCGAAACTGCCACGATCATGTGAAGGAGCCGCTGGATGTCGCTGCTGGATGCCGCCCGAGAGGTGCGCGAAATGGCTTATGTCCCCTATTCCAGGTTCAAGGTCGGTGCGGCGGTCCGCGGCGCGTCGGGTGCGGTCTATCGCGGCTGCAACGTCGAAAACGTGGCCTATCCCGAAGGCACCTGCGCCGAGGCCGGGGCCATCGCCGCGATGGTCGCGGCGGGCGAGACGGAACTGATCGAGGTCGCGGTGATCGCCGACAGCCCGTCGCCCGTGCCTCCCTGCGGCGGCTGCCGGCAGAAGCTGGCCGAGTTCGGCCGCAACGACACGCCGGTGCTGCTGGCCACCACCGGCGGGGCGACGCTGGCCACGACCGTGGGCGAATTGCTGCCCGGCCGCTTCGACGCCGGCCACATGGCCCGGGCGGAATGACCGACCCGCGCCCCGTCATCGCCGCGGTCCGCGACGGCCGCGGCCTGGACGGCCCGGGCGCCGCGCTGATCGCGCAGGGCTTGGCCGACGGGTCGGTCAGCGATGCGCAGGCGGGGGCCTTCGCCATGGCGGTCTTGACCCGGGGCATCGGCGTGCCGGGCCGGGTGGCGCTGACCCGGGCCATGCGCGATTCCGGCCATGTCCTGCAGTGGGATCTGCCGGGGCCGGTGGTGGACAAGCATTCCACGGGCGGCATCGGCGACACCGTCAGCCTGATCCTGGCGCCGCTGCTGGCCGCGCGCGGCCTGTTCGTGCCGATGATCTCGGGGCGCGGGCTGGGCCATACGGGGGGCACGCTGGACAAGCTGGAAGCGATCCCGGGATACCGCTGCGACCAGGCCGAGGATGATTTCCGCCGCATCGTCCGCAGCACCGGCTGCGCCATCGTCGCGGCCAGCGGCGATCTCGCGCCCGCGGACCGCAGGCTTTACGCGATCCGCGACGAATCGGCGACGGTGGAATCGATCGACCTCATCACCGCCTCGATCCTGTCCAAGAAGCTGGCGGCGGGCCTTCAGGCGCTGGTGCTGGACGTGAAGGCCGGATCGGGGGCCTTCCTGCGCAACCCCGAAGCCTCGCGGCGGCTCGCGCAGGCCCTGGTGGAAACCGCGAACGGTGCGGGCTGCCCGACGTCGGCGCTGATGACCGACATGGACCAACCCCTGGCCCGCAGCGCCGGCAACGGGCTCGAGGTGGCGGAGGCGATCCGGGTCCTGCGGGGCGAAGCCGGCGCGCTGCGCGATCTGACGCTGGCCCTTGCCGCCGAGGTGCTGGAGCTTGTGGGGCAGGGGGCCGGGGATCTGGCCGGCCTGCTGGATTCGGGGGCCCCGGCCGAGGTCTTTGCCCGCATGGTCGTGGCCCAGGGCGGCCCCGCCGACCTGCTGGACCGGCCCGACGCCCATCTGGCCCCGGCCCCGGTGATCCGGCCGGTCCCCGCGCCCGAGGGCCGTGTCGCGCAGATCGACGTGACCGCGCTTGGTCATGCCGTGGTGGCGCTGGGCGGCGGGCGCGTCCGCGCCCAGGAGGCCATCGACCCCCGGGTGGGCCTGTCGATGCTGGCGAAGCTGGGCGAGGCCGTTGGCCCCGGCCGGCCGCTGGCGCTGGTCCATGCCGCCGACGACGCCGCGGCGGATGTGGCGGTCGCCGCCGTCGCCGCCGCCTATCGCCTGGGAAATGATGCCCGGCCCGCCGGCCCCCTGATCCGCGACAGGATCGCCCGATGACCGACCGGCGGGCCTTTCTGGTGGTGATGGACAGCGTGGGCATCGGCGGGGCGCCCGACGCCGACCGCTTCTTCAACGACCGCCTGCCCGACACCGGGGCCAATACCGTGGCCCATATCGCCCAGGCGCAGGGTCTGCAGATGCCGAACCTGGCCCGGCTTGGCCTGGGTGCGGCGGTGCGGCTGGCCTCGGGGCAAGAGGCGCCGGGGCTGATGGCCCAGCCGCAGGGGCTGTGGGGGGCGGCGACCGAGATCTCGAAGGGCAAGGACACCCCGTCCGGCCATTGGGAGATCGCGGGCGTGCCGGTGCCCTGGGACTGGCACTATTTTCCCGACACGACCCCCGCCTTTCCCCCCGAAGTGACCGCGCGCATCTGCGATCTGGCGGGGACGCGCGGGATCCTTGCCAACTGCCACGCCTCGGGGACGCAGGTGATCGAGGATTTCGGCGCCGAGCATATCCGCAGCGGCTGGCCGATCTGCTACACCTCGGTGGACAGCGTGCTGCAGATCGCCGCGCATGAGGAGCATTTCGGCCTGGACCGGCTGATCCGCCTGTGCGAATCGCTGGCCCCCATGCTGCACGCCATGCGCGTGGGCCGGGTGATCGCCCGCCCCTTCGTGGGCGAGGCCCCCGGCAGCTTCCGCCGCACCGGGAACCGCCGCGACTTCGCGATCGCGCCGCCGGGCCGGACGATCCTCGACATCGCCCAGGGCGAAGGCCGTGTCACCCACGCCATCGGCAAGATCGGCGACATCTTCAGCCATCGCGGCATCACCCGCCTGCACAAGGGGTCGTCGGACGCGGATCTGGCCGACCATCTGATCCGCCTGGGAACGCAGGCCGAACCCGGCAGCCTGACCTTCGCGAACTTCGTCGAATTCGATTCGATCTTCGGCCATCGCCGCGACATCCCCGGCTATGCGGCGCAGCTGGAATGGTTCGATGGCGTCGCGGGCCGCTTCCTGGCCGCGCTGCGGCCTGGCGATCTGGCCATCTTCACCGCCGACCACGGAAACGATCCGTCCTGGCACGGCACCGACCACACCCGCGAACGCGTGGCGGTGCTGGGGCACGGTCTGGGGGCGCGCCCGGTCGGGCTGGTGGGGTTCAGCGACATCGGCGCCTCGATCCTGGCGCATCTGGGCCTGCCTGCGCCCGATCATGGAAGGTCGTTCCTGTGAAGAAGATCGAACTGCACCTGCACCTCGAAGGCGCCGCGCCGCCCGGCTTCATCCGGGGCCTCGCGGCCGAGAAGCACGCCGATCTGACCGGCGTCTTCGACGAGCGGGGCGACTATGCCTATGACGGCTTCGACGGCTTCCTGCGCTGCTACGAGGCCGCGACCAGCGTCCTGCAGACGCCGCGCGATTACGCCGGCCTGCTGGCCGAGGTGCTGGAGCGGTCGGCCGAACAGGGCGTGATCTACACCGAGTTGTTCGTCTCGCCCGAGTTCTGCGGCGGGGCCGATCTTTCCGCCTGGCGCGATTATCTTGCCGCCATGACCGAGGTTGCCGCCCAGGCCCGCGCCCAGGGCATCGACAGCCGCGCCATCCTGACCGCGATCCGCCATTTCGGACCCGAACGCGCGCGCGGCACCGCGATCTGCGCGGCCGAAACGGCGGGCGGCTGGGTGACGGGGTTCGGGATGGGCGGGGCCGAAGCCGTGGGCCGCGCCACCGACTATGCCTGGGCCTTCGACTGCGCGAAAGAGGCCGGGCTGGGCCTGACCTGTCATGCCGGCGAATGGCGCGGCCCCAACAGCATCCGCGACGCGCTGTCGCTGGGCTGCACTCGCATCGGCCACGGCGTGCGCGCGACCGAGGATGCGGCCCTGGTCCGCGATCTGGCGCAGTCGGGCGTCACGCTGGAGGTCTGCCCGGGTTCCAACGTCGCCCTGGCCGTCTATCGCGACTGGCAGTCCCACCCGATCGCCCGGCTGGCCGATGCGGGGGTGCGGGTGACCGTGTCCACCGACGATCCGCCGTTCTTTCACACGACGATGCGGTACGAATACGACCGGCTTGCCCACACCTTCGGTTGGGGCGATACCGAGTTCTCGCAGATCAACCGCTGGGCCGCCGAGGCCGCCTTCTGCGACCAGGCGACCCGCGAAAGGCTTTTGAAGGAGTTCCCGTGACCCAGCACCTGACCGTCATCGACCACCCGCTTGTCCAGCACAAGCTGACGATCATGCGCAAGAAGGACGTTTCCACCGCGGGCTTTCGCCGTCTGCTGCGGGAAATCAGCCTGCTGCTGGCCTACGAGGTGACGCGGGAACTGGAACTGACCACCACGCGCATCGAAACCCCGCTCTGCGCGATGGACGCCCCCACGCTCGAGGGCAAGAAGCTGGCGCTGATCTCGATCCTGCGGGCGGGCAACGGGTTGCTGGACGGGATCCTGGAAATGATCCCCTCGGCCAGGGTGGGCTTCGTCGGCCTTTACCGCGACCCCGCGACGCTGATGCCGGTGGAATATTACTGCAAGGTTCCCAGGGAACTGGACGCGCGGCTGACCATCGTCGTCGATCCGATGCTGGCGACGGGCAATTCCTCGGTCGCGGCCATCGACATGCTGAAGGCGCGGGGCGCCACGAACCTGCGCTTCCTGTGCCTGCTGGCCGCCCCCGAGGGGGTCGAACGGATGCGCCAGGCCCATCCCGACGTGCCGATCTTCACCGCCGCGCTGGACGAAAGGCTGGACGATCACGGCTATATCGTCCCGGGCCTGGGCGATGCTGGCGACCGGATGTTCGGCACCAAATAGGCCGCGTTAACCCGGACTTCACGCGTCTCCCCTAAGGCTGGGGCCGGGATAATGGAATCGCGGGGAACGAATGGCGGTCCGGGCTTGGCTGGTCATGGTGCTGTTGCTGGCGGGGCGGGCCTGGGCCGCCCCGGAGCCGCCGCCGCCCGTGGATTTTCCGGGGGCGCAATACATCGACCGCACCGGCTGCGTGTTCCTGCGCGACGGGACGGACTGGATCGCCCGCCTCGACAAGACCGGCGCGCCGATCTGCGGCTTTCCGCCCAGCATGGGCGCTGAGCCAGCGGCGGATGCCGATCCCGCTCAACCCGCGCCCGAGGAGGTGCTGTCAGAGATGCTGGCGCAGGGACTGCGCGAGGGCGATCTGGCGACCCAGCCGGCCCCTGAGCCTCTGGCGGTCGTTCCACCGGATCCGGCCCAGGCGGTCCTGGACGCCGAACTTCAGGACCAGCTTGCGGCCGAGCGGCGCGTCCGCAGCGCCCTTGCAGGCTCTGCCCCGCCGGGCCTGTGCGAAAGGCTGGGCTATCGGCCGGGCACGGGGGCGGGCGCGGCGGCGGTGGGCGACGTGACGCAGGGCCTGTGCCCCGGCATGACGGCGCCCAAACTGGCGCCTGCAACCCTGGCCGGACAGCAGCCGCTGCCGCAAGCCGTGGCACCCGCGTCGCCCACGCCCGAACCGAAGGCAGCCGTGGTGGCTGCCGTTGCCGATCCCGCCCTCGGCCGGAAGTCCGGGCCTGCGCCACGGCAGGACGCGGCGGCGGTGCGCCAGGCAGCGGCCCCGGTGCCGCCCCGGGCTTCTTCGGTCGAGGTCATCCCGCCCCATGCCCGCTATGTCGAGATCGGGACCTATGCCGACGGGCCGGCCGCCCTGGCCGCGCTGCGGCGGCTGTCGGATCTGGGCTTCAGGACTGCGCAGCGGGACCAGACCCTGGGGAACAAGCCGGGCAAGGCGATCCTGGCGGGGCCTTTTGCAGACCGGCAGGGGCTGGTCAGGGCGCTGAACCGCCTGCGCGCCACTGGCTATCCCGGCGCGGTGCCCCGGTAGCCGGCGGTAGGGCAGGGCGACGCCCGGCAGACATGCAAAGGGGGCGCGAACGCCCCCGGAAATCCTGCTGGCCTGGCCTTCGATCAGGCCGCGCGACGGGTCTCGGTCACCCGGGATGCGTCCTCGCGCGTGAAATACCCGAACATCTGGTCCAGCACGGCATCGGCCTGCGCCGCAAGCTTGCGGGCGCTGATGCTGAGGGGTTGAGCGGTGTTTTCTGCCATAGTCCTGTCTTTCGGGTCGGAGTGTTCCTCCCGCACTGTCAGATAGGAACGCGGACGGCCGCTGTCCAGCGACCGGACGCCGCAGCGCGGCGACGCAGGGCTGCCATGCAGCCCCTGCATCAACCGACGCGCACCATCCTGTGCTTCTTGCGGCCCACCGATACCTTCAGCCCGCTGCCGATCAGCGCCGCATCCACCGCCATCTGCGGGTCCGACACGGGCTCGTTGTTCAGCCGCAACCCGCCTTCCGCGATCAGCCGCTTGGCCTCTTTCCCCGAGGCGGTGATCCCCGTCTGCACCAGCAGTTGCGCCACGGTCATGCCGCCGGACAGCGCATCGGCCGCGACGGTCGCCACGTCGAGATCGCCGCCGGTCCCGCCCTCCTGGAACACCTGCCGGGCGGTGGCCTCGGCGCCGGCGGCGGCCTGCGGGCCGTGCAGCAGGGCCGTCACCTCATTGGCCAGCCGCACCTTGGCCTCGTTGATCTCGGCACCCTCGAGCGCGCCCAGGCGGTCGCATTCCTCGACCGGCAGTTCCGTGTAAAGCTTCAGGAAGCGGCCCACATCTGCATCGGTGGTGTTGCGCCAGAACTGCCAGAATTCGTAGGGCGACAGCATCGCCGCGTTCAGCCAGACCGCGCCCCCGGCCGACTTGCCCATCTTGCGCCCGTCGCTGGTCGTCAGCAGCGGCGAGGTCAGGCCCCACACCACCGCATCGTCCACCCGGCGCGTCAGGTCGATGCCGTTGACGATGTTGCCCCACTGGTCGGACCCGCCCATCTGCAACCGGCAGCCGTGGCGCCGGTGCAGTTCCAGGAAGTCGTAGGCCTGCAGGATCATGTAGTTGAATTCCAGGAAGGACAGCGACTGTTCGCGGTCCAGGCGGGACTTGACCGAATCGAAGGACAGCATCCGGTTCACGCTGAAATGCCGGCCGATGTCGCGCAGGAACTCCAGATAGTTCAGCCCGTCCAGCCATTCCGCGTTGTTCAGCATCAAGGCGCCGTCGCCGTCGCCATAGGAAAGATAGCGCGCAAAGACCTGGGCCATCCCGTCGATGTTGGACCGGATCGCGTCCGGCGTCAGCAGCGGGCGTTCCTCGGACCGGAAGGACGGGTCGCCCACCTTCGTCGTGCCCCCGCCCATCAGGGTGATCGGGCGGTTGCCGGTCTTCTGGAACCACCGCAGCATCATGATGTTCAGCAGATGGCCGACATGCAGCGAGGCCGCCGTCGCGTCATAGCCGATATAGGCGGTGACCGGCCCCTCCAGCAGCGCCTGATCCAGCGCGGCCAAGTCGGTGCAGTCGGCGACATAGCCGCGCTCGAACATCACGCGCAGGAAATCGGACTTCGGGCTATGGGTGGTCATCGGCTTTTTCCTTCTGGTCGGGGGGGATATACCGGCTGGGGCAAGGAAGGAAAAGCGCGATGATCCGGGTTCTGGGAATGATGTCGGGCACCTCGCTGGACGGGGTGGACGCGGCGCTGATCGACACCGACGGGGTGCGGATCGGGTCGTTCGGCCGCAGCGCCTTTCGCGCCTCGTCGGACAACGAAGCCGCCGTGGTGCACGCCGCCCTGGGCCGCTGGCCCGGCGACGCGGGCGTGGCCGAGGCCGCCGCGATCTCGGTCGAGAGCCATGCCGCCGTGGCCGCCGGTTTTCCCGAAGCCCAACTGATCGGCTATCACGGCCAGACTCTGGCCCATGATCCGCAGGGCCGGGGCACCCATCAGGCAGGCGATGGCGCGCTGCTGGCGCGGCGGGCGGACCGCCCGGTGGTCTGGGATTTCCGCCGCGAGGACGTGCGCCGGGGCGGCGAGGGCGCGCCGCTGGCGCCCTTCTTCCACTGGGCCTGCGCCAACTGGGCCGTGGGGCAGGGGCTGCTGCCCGCGCGGCCGGTGGCCTTCCTGAACCTGGGCGGCGTCGGCAACATCACCTGGGTCGATCCCCAGGCCGCCGCGCCCGAGGCGCCGGGGGCCTGCCTTGCCTTCGATACCGGCCCCGCCAACGCCCCCCTCAACGACCTGATGCGCCGCAGGCTGCGCCGCACCCATGACGAAAACGGGGCTGTGGCCTCATCCGGCGTGCCGGAGATGGGCATCGTCGGGCAGTTCCTGCGCCACCCGTTCTTCGACCGGCCGCCGCCGAAGTCGCTGGACCGCGACCAGTTCGCGGAACTGTCCGCGCTGGTCGGGGCGCTGCCCGATGCCCAGGCCGCGGCGACGCTGGTGGCCGCCCTGGCCGGCGCGGTCGCCGCCGGCCTTCGCTGGCTGCCGCAGGTTCCGGCGACGGTTCTGGTCTGCGGCGGCGGCAGGCGCAATCCGGCGATCATGGCGCGGCTGGCCGCGGATCTTCCCTGCACCGTCCTGCCGGTCGAGGCGGCCGGCCTAGACGGCGACATGCTGGAGGCGCAGGCCTTCGGCTGGCTGGCGGTGCGGGTCCTGCGCGGCCTGCCAACCTCGGGACCGGCCACCACGGGGGTGGCAGAGCCATGCTGCGGGGGGCGGATCAGCTATCCGCGGTCGCGGGGCGATTTTTTCCGCCGCGCCCTTGACGCGGACGATCGGCCTGCGTAAACCGCGCCTCACCCCGGCGGGCGATCCGGCCGGGGTGGTGAGTGTGCGGTTGTAGCTCAGTTGGTTAGAGTACCGGCCTGTCACGCCGGGGGTCGCGGGTTCGAGCCCCGTCAACCGCGCCACACACCCCTCGCCCATGAAATGCGCGGTTGTAGCTCAGTTGGTTAGAGTACCGGCCTGTCACGCCGGGGGTCGCGGGTTCGAGCCCCGTCAACCGCGCCATTTCGTTCGCTTTCCGTCTAACGCCGCCTGCCGATCTTCGCTATGACGGCCCCGCTGAACAGGGAAGGGCTGTCATGACCGATTCACCGGCGCTGATCGACACCATGGGCAAGGCCGCGCGGGCCGCCGCGATCGCATTGGCGCAGGCCAGCGCCCGGTCCCGATCCGATGCGCTGACGGCCGCCGCCGATGCCCTGCGCCGCGACCGCGCGCTGATCCTGACAGCCAACGGCAAGGACATGCAGTTCGGGCGCGACAAGGGGCTGACCGGCGCCATGCTGGACCGCCTGCGCCTGGACGACGCCCGGCTGGAGGGCATCGAGGACGGTCTGCGCGCCGTGGCGGCCCAGCCCGATCCCGTGGGACAGGTCATCGCCGAATGGGACCGCCCGAACGGGCTGCACATCCAGCGCGTCCGCACGCCCATCGGCGTGATCGGCGTGATCTATGAAAGCCGGCCCAACGTGACCGCCGATGCAGGGGCGCTGGCGCTGAAGTCGGGCAATGCCGTGATCCTGCGCGGCGGGTCCGAAAGCCTGCATTCCAGCCAGGCCATCCATGCCTGCATGGTCGAGGGCCTCCGCCAGGCGGGCCTGCCCGAGGCCGCGATCCAGCTTGTCCCGACCCGCGACCGCGCCGCCGTCACCGCGATGCTGCAGGCCCAGGGGCTGATCGACGTCATCATCCCGCGCGGCGGCAAGGGGCTGGTGGCCCTGGTCCAGCAGCAGGCCCGCGTGCCGGTCTTCGCGCATCTGGAGGGGATCTGCCACGTCTATGTGGACGCCGCCGCCGATCCCGAAAAGGCCCGCCGCGTGGTCCTGAACGCCAAGACCCGGCGCACCGGCATCTGCGGCGCGGCCGAATGCCTGCTGATCGACCGCCGTTACGACCCCGCCGCGCGCGAGGCCCTGGTGCGGGCGCTGCTGGATGCGGGCGTCGAGGTTCGGGCCGCGGGCGATCTGGCCGCCATTCCCGGCACCGTCCCGGCGCAGCCCGACGATTTCGGGCGCGAGTTCCTGGACATGATCATCGCGGCGAAGCTGGTCGATGGCGTGGACGAGGCCATCGACCATATCCGCCGCCACGGCAGCCAGCACACCGAATCGATCCTGACCGAGGACGAGGCCGCGGCGCGGCGCTTTTTCGCCGGCCTGGACAGCGCGATCCTGATGCACAATGCCTCGACCCAGTTCGCCGACGGCGGCGAGTTCGGCATGGGCGCGGAAATCGGCATCGCCACGGGCAAGATGCACGCGCGCGGACCGGTGGGGGCGGAACAACTGACCAGCTTCAAGTATCTGGTGACGGGCGACGGGGCGGTTCGCGCCTGACGCAGGCGCCCACGGGATCAGAAGGCGATCCGGGCCGTCCTGTCGTCCAGATGCCATTCCGGCTGGCGGTGGGCCGCGGACATCGCCTGGGCCAGCAGGGCGAAGTGAACCTCGGAAGGGGCGGGGCTGCGCGGCTCGCCGCCGCCAAGCCAGGCCCAGAGGCCGGGGTCCTGCCTGATCCGCTCGGCCTCGCCGCTCAGGCTCCAGCCGCCGCCGACATGGGACACGCGCACTGCCCCGCCCCAGGGCATGGCGCTTTCCATGCACATCATGGCCAGCATGATCATCCGCAGCTCGATCCGCGCGAAATCCCCCTCGGCCTCCAGCCGGACGCGCAGCCGGCCCTGCCCGGAAAACCCGTCCAGCAGTTGCGCAAGACCCGTGTGCGACATGCGCTGGTCGCCCTGCACGTGACCGAAGGCGACCCGGAACAGCTGGATCCGCGCCCGCGCCGAGGCCACCGATTCCGCGATCAGCTTCAGTTCGGGGCTGGCGCCGATGCCGGGAAACTCGTTCGACATCTCCAGCAGCTCGACGCCGTTGCCGATCGCCCCCAGCGGCGAGACGAGGTCATGGCACAGGCGCGATCCCAGCAGTTGCGCCAGATCGGCCTGCGCGATGCGCGTTGTATCCTGGATCATGCGACATTACCTTCCACGAAGTCACAAGGGGGGCTGCCGTGAACGAAATCCTGGAACCCGGCATGATCGTCCGCCATCCCGGCGCGCCCGAATGGGGCGAGGGCCAGGTGCAGTCGCGCATCGGCGACCGCATCACCGTCAATTTCGCCGAGGCCGGAAAGCGCGTCATTGATGGAAGCCGGGTGTCCCTGGATGTCGTCTGGCAGCATCGCAACTAGGCCGTCATGCGCGGAAAATTGCAACCCCCGATTGTAAGCTGCAAGCCGCCCTCGATCATCGGCAGGGGCCGCCGCATGGTCTGCCGGATCGCGTCAATGCCCTGCCGCCGCCCCTAGAGAAAGACCGATGCCCATGTCCGCCGCAGCCGCCCGCCCCAGGTCCGAACCCTCGTTCCTCGACATCCGGCTTGCCCTGTCCGAACAGGATCTGCTGGCCGCGCAGCGCCTGCGCTACCGCGTCTTTGTCGAGGAACTGGGCGGTGACGGTCCGCTTGTCGATCACGCGCGCCGGCTGGAACGGGACGAATTCGATCCGGTCGTCGATCATCTGTGCCTGATCGACAACCGCCGGTCGGAAAGGGATCTGGATCATGTGGTGGGCGTCTATCGGCTGCTGCGGGGCGATCAGGCCAGGCGGTTCGGACGCTTCTATTGCGACAGCGAATACGATCTTGCGCCGCTGCGCGACTGCGGGCGGCCGGTGCTGGAACTGGGCCGGTCCTGCGTCGATCCCGCCTGCCGGGGCGGGGCGGGCATGTTCATGCTGTGGAACGCCCTGGCGGACTACGTGCTGGACCACGGCATCCAGATCCTGTTCGGGGTGGCCAGCTTCCACGGCACCGACCCAGCGGCCCTGGCGCCCTCGCTCAGCTGGCTGCATTATCACCATCAGGCGCCGGCGGCGCTGAGGCCCCGCGCCCGCCCCGAGGGGTTTCAGCGCATGGACCTGATCCCCCCGGACCGGCTGGACCGGCGCGAGGCGCTGATCGGGATGCCCGCGCTGATCAAGGCCTATCTGCGGCTGGGCGGCATGGTGGGCGAGGGGGCCTTCATCGACCGCGCCTTCAACACCACCGACGTCTTCTTGCTGATGGACACGAAGGCCATGTCCGACAAGCACCGCCAGTTCTACGAAAGCCGCTGGCAGCCGCAATGATCGTGCCGGACCCGGTTGACCCCGCGGATCGCCCGCCGGCCGGCCCGGTCACGTGGCAGGCCGGGCATCCGCCGCCGCTGTCGCGGCCCCGCGGGCTGCGCGACTGGCTGCGGGTCCTGCGGCGCGGGGCGGCGGCGATCCTCGTGCTGCTGCTGGGGGTGCTGCTGATCCTGCCCCTGCGCGGGGCCGAGCGTTTGGTCCACGGGCGGCGGCGCCCCTGGACCGGCCCGCATGTCCAGATGGTCTGCCGCCTGGTGCTGGCCTGCATGGGGATCGGCTGGAAGCGGCAGGGCCAGCCGATGCGCGGCCCCGGGGCGGTGGTCGCCAACCACTCGAGCTGGCTGGACATCCTGGTCCTGAACGCCGCCATGCCGGTCTTCTTCGTCAGCAAGGCCGAGGTCGCGGGCTGGCCGGGCGTCAACATCCTGACGCGCGTCACCGACACCCATTTCGTGGTGCGCGACCCCAGGCTGGCCCGCAGCCAGGCCGCCGAATTCGCGGCCCGCGTGCGGGCGGGCCATCGGCTGCTGTTCTTCCCCGAAGGCACCTCGACCGACGGGCGGCGCTTGCTGCCCTTCAAGCCGACGCTGTTCCAGGGCTTCCTGGATCCCGCCCTGCCGGAAGGACTGGCGATCCAGCCGGTCAGCGCGCTTTACCGCGCCCCCGAACAAGAGGATCGGCGGTTCTACGGCTGGTGGGGCGACATGGAGCTGGGGCCGCATCTGCTGATGGTGCTGGCCGTTCCACGCCAGGGCAGCGTCACCGTGGTGCTGCACGACCCGGTCCCCGTTCTGGGCCACACGCGCAAGACGCTGTCGCTGGCGGCCCAGGATGCCGTGCGGCGCGGGCTGGGGTTCTGATCGCTTGATCGGGGTTCGGTAAGCCCATATCTTGTGGCTTCACAGCCTGCCGCCCCAAGGGATACCCCATGACCCATTTCGCCGCGCCGATCGCCGAACAGATCTGGGACATGAAGTATCGCCTGAAGGACAACGAGGGCCGCCCGCTGGAGGCGACGGTAGATGACAGCTGGCGCCGCGTCGCCCGGGCTCTGGCGCAGGTCGAGGCCGATCCCGCCCTGTGGGAGGACCGTTTCCTGGCCGCCCTTCAGGATTTCAGATTCCTTCCCGCGGGCCGCATCCTGGCGGGGGCGGGCACGGGGCGGTCGGTCACGCTGTTCAACTGCTTCGTCATGGGCACCATCCAGGACAGCATGGGCGGCATCTTCGACGCGCTGAAAGAGGCTGCCCTGACCATGCAGCAGGGCGGCGGCATCGGCTATGACTTCAGCACGCTGCGGCCCAAGGGGGCTGCGGTGAAGGGGGTGGGCGCCGACGCCTCGGGGCCGCTTTCCTTCATGGATGTGTGGGATTCGATGTGCCGCACGATCATGTCGGCGGGCAGCAGGCGCGGGGCGATGATGGCCACCCTGCGCTGCGACCACCCCGACATCGAGGATTTCATCGCCGCCAAGCAGGACAGCGCCCGGCTGCGGATGTTCAACCTGTCGGTGCTGGTGACCGACCCCTTCATGGAGGCCGTCAAGGCCGACGGGCCCTGGGACCTGGTCTTCGGCGGCAGGGTCCACCGAACCGTGCAGGCGCGGGAGCTGTGGAACCGGATCATGCGCGCGACCTATGATTACGCCGAACCCGGCGTGATCTTCATCGACCGCATCAACCGGCAGAACAACCTGCACTATGCCGAAACGATCAGCGCCACCAACCCCTGCGGCGAACAGCCGCTGCCGCCCTACGGCGCCTGCCTGCTGGGATCGGTGAACCTGGCGCGGCTGGTCGCCGATCCCTTCACCCCCCAGGCCCGGCTGGACATGGCGGCGCTGGACGACCTGGTGCGCGTGGCCGTGCGGATGATGGACAACGTCGTGGACGCCTCGCGCTTTCCGCTGCCCCAGCAGGCGGCCGAGGCGCAGGCCAAGCGCCGCATCGGCCTGGGCGTGACCGGCCTGGCCGATGCGCTGCTGATGCTGGGGCAGCGCTATGGCGCGCCCGAGGCCGTCGAGCGCACCCGCGCCTGGATGAAGGCCATCGCCCGGTCCGCCTATCTGGCAAGCGCCGATCTTGCGCGCGAGAAGGGCGCCTTTCCGCTGTTCGACCGCGACGCCTTCCTGGCCTCGGGCTTCATGCGCCGGATGGACGATGACGTGCGCGAGGCAGTGGCCCGCGACGGCATCCGCAACGCCCTGCTGACCAGCATCGCGCCGACCGGGACGATCAGCCTTTACGCGGGCAACGTCTCCAGCGGGATCGAACCGGTCTTTGCCCATGCCTATACCCGCAAGGTCCTGCAGAAGGACGGCACCCGGACCGAGGAGGAGGTCGTCGATTACGCCATCGGGCTGTGGCGCGACCTGCACGGCGACGCCGATCTGCCCGATCATTTCGTGGACGCCCAGACCCTGTCCCCGCAGGATCACGTGGCCATGCAGGCGGCCGCGCAGGAATGGGTGGACAGCTCGATCTCGAAGACGATCAACTGTCCGGCCGACATCTCGTTCGAGGATTTCAAGGACGTCTATCTCTCGGCCTGGGATCTGGGCTGCAAGGGCTGCACGACCTATCGCCCGAACGCCGTCACCGGCAGCGTCCTGTCGGTGGGCGACAGGCCCCTGGCCGCGACCCGGCCCGATAACGCCGAAGCCGCCTCGCTGACCGAGCCGCTGGACCGCCCCGCCGCCTTGGAAGGCGCGACCTACAAGCTGAAATGGCCCGGCAGCGAACACGCCATCTACATCACCATCAACGACATCGTGCAGTCGGGCCGCCGCCGCCCCTTCGAGATCTTCATCAACTCGAAGAACATGGAGCATTTCGCCTGGACCGTTGCCCTGACCCGGATGATCAGCGCCGTGTTCCGCCGCAGCGGCGACGTGACCTTCGTGGTCGAGGAACTGAAGGCCGTCTTCGACCCGCGGGGAGGCGCCTGGATGAACGGCCGCTACGTGCCCTCGATCCTGGCGGCGATCGGCGGCGTCATCGAACGCCACATGATCGAGATCGGCTTCCTGGCGGGCGAGGGGATGGGTCTCAAGACCGATCCCCATGCCCAGGCCGCGCCCCTGGATGGACCGCCCGCAGGACCGGCCTGCCCGAACTGCGGCCAGCACGGGATGCGCATGGTCGAGGGCTGCATGACCTGCCCCGACTGCGGCTATTCCCGATGCGGCTAGGCGGCGGCACCGCTGTCTGTGTCGCTGCGGGCATAAATTGTCCATTTTCGGGTGTTTTTGTCCATTTCAGCAGGCATAGCTTGTCCATTTTGGGGCGGGCGCTTGATGAAGGCGGTTTGGGCACTTTCGGTCAGCCTCCGCGTCACTCCCGTTGGCCGGTTGCGGTGATCCTGAGCGGGCCGTAATCTCCCTCGACATTGCCGAGGGACCAGAATGTTCGAGAACGCTTTCAACAACATCGACCGCGCGTTGCGCAACCACGAAGGGCTGGCGTCCGAACTGGACTACGCAGAGCAAACGTCCTGGCTTCTGTTCCTCAAATACCTCGACGACCTGGAAGTCGAGCGCGAGGACACCGCCGCCCTGGAAGGCCAAACCTACCAGCCCCTTCTCGCGGAACCCTGTCGCTGCCAGCGCTGGGCCGCGCCAAAGCGAGATGGCAAGCTCGAGCACAACGCCGCACTGACCGGCGCCGACCTGATCGACTTCGTCAACCGCGACCTGTTCCCCTACCTTCGTGGCTTCAGCCGGACCACGGCCGGCCCAGACTCGCTCGAATACTGCGCTGGATGATGCGGCAATGTTCGCACAGGATGTTGCCCTCGGCCGCCACGACCAGCCGGTCCGGATAGATCCGCAGGCTGACGGGCCGGTTCGCAAAGGGTGCGAAGGGACCGTGGCCCCTGATGGGGCCGCGTAAGCCCGCAGCACGGAACGCTGTAGCGATTGCGCTCGAAGCTGATCAGGCAGGTGGGCGAGACGCGCTTGCTGAGTTCGATGAAGCCGTCAAAGGCGGGCGGCAACGGCATCAGCGCGGTCCGCTCCTCAGCCCAGACATCGGCAATCGTGCCCGGCAGCGTGCCATGCGGGGTCTCCTGCCACACCTCCAGGCAACGCTGCTCCGGCCAGGCGTTCATCATGGCAAGGTCGGGAAAGTCCGGCATCTCCTGCAGGATCTGGTGGCGGGAGTCCTGAACGTTCTTCTCGACCTGACCCTTCTCCCAACCTGCGGCCGGATTGCAGAAGCCGTCCATTGCGGCGCCATTGGTCGGAGCCCAATGGACGGCGGCTCGAAGACATAGTGATTAGCCATGGCGAGGAAGCGGAGGTTGACCTGCCGCTCCTTGCCCCGACCAACCCGGTCCACTGCGGTCTTCATGTTATCGTAGATGCCCCGCTCGGGCACGCCGCCGAACACACGGAACGCGTGCCAGTGGGCATCGAACAGCATCTCGTGGGTCTGCAGCGGGTAGGCGCGCGACAGGAAGGCCCGACTGTGCGACAGCTTGATATGCGCCATCTGAAGCTTGGTGCGGTCGACGGCCAGATGCCCGTAGTCTTCGCTCCAGTCGAACTGGAAGGCTTCGCCCGGTCGGAAGGACAGCGGAACGAAGGTGTTGCGTTCCCGTGGTCTGCTGTTCGCGCTGGCGATCTGTCCGCCATTTCCGCGCAAACGCCGCAACCCGGTTGTAGGGTCAGGACCCATAAACCTGTTTGAGGTTGCGCGGGCTACATGATTCAAGCTCCCAAAGATGGGGGCATGAGATGAGCGAGCACTTCTGGCTGACCGAGGCGCAGATGGATCGGTTGCGGCCGTTCTTTCCGAGATCCCGAGGCAAGCCGCGCGTGGATGACCGGCGGGTGTTGAGCGGCATCATCTACGTCAAGAAGAATGGGCTGCAGTGGAAGGACGCTCCTGGCGTCTACGGGCCGCCGAAGACGCTCTACAACCGGTTCGTACGCTGGTCGCGCCTGGGTGTGTTTGCCCGGATCTTTGTCGAGCTTGCACGCCCGGGGCCGGATGGCGATGTCATCATGATCGACAGCACGCACCTCAAGGCTCACCGGACGGCGGCAAGCCTCTCAAAGGGGGACTCGGCCGCGGGCCATCGGGCGGACCAAAGGCGGCCTGAACTCGAAGCTGCATATGATCTGCGACGGGCTGGGGCGGCCGCTGACCTTCTTCCTGTCACCCGGACAGATGAGCGACGCCAAAGGTGCGCTGGCCCTGCTGCGTGATCTGCCTCCCGCCAGGACGCTGTTGGCCGACAAAGGCTATGACGCCGACTGGTTCCGTCAGGCGCTTGAGGACAGGGGGATCGCAGCTTGCATCCCGGCCCGGCGTGGGCGCCGAAACCCTGCCAGCCACGACCGCAAGCTCTACAGGCAGCGCCACCGGATCGAGAACCTCTTTGCCCGTCTCAAGGACTGGCGCCGCATCGCGACCCGCTATGACAGATGCGGCGAGCTCTTCCTCTCCGCCATCTGCATCGCCGCAACCGTCATGTTCTGGTTGTGAGTCCTGACCCTAGGCCGGTAAAATGGACAGGATCTCCGCCACTGTGTAGGTCCACGCTTATTAAAATAATGACTTAAGCAGTTCCAGTGGACAATTTATGCCCTCCACAACACTGACCTCCTGCCGGTCCAGCGGCCCGGACGTTGGCGACGGTCCGCCCAAGTAGGCGAGAATTGGCCGGGATCAGGCCACAGCGGCGCCGGATCCCTGCGCCGGCCGTGCAAGTTTTCATCGCATTTTCGACAAGAAGCGCCACCAAAACCGCCTGCGAGCGTTGCCAATCCGTCAGGCCGGGGTCTAATCAGGAAACCGGCTTCGGGAGGAGCGCGATCATGCCCCAGGATCCTGCCTGCACGCAGTTGTTGACGCTGATTGGCGCGCGCAGCCAGCAGTGGTTGCGCAACCAGATCGGGCGCCTGGCACAGCCCGACGACGGCACCACTGCCGCCTTGGCCGAATACCTGCCCGACATTGCCTGCGCCGCGCGGGTCTGTTCGGATCTGCGAGGCAGCAAGGTGCCGCTGGAGACCTTCATCGGCGGCCACCTGACCCCGGACATGCACGCGCGGTTCCTGACGGCCTTCCAGGACGCCGGCGAAAGTTCGGGGTCCTGCTGCAGGCCCTTCATGCGGTTTCTTCCCCGCGATCTGCGTGGCAGCGTGGTCCTGACGGGGCGGCTGCCGCTGACCGCCCGGCTGGCGATGACCGACCGGCCCGACCGCCATCTGCTGCAAGAGGTCGAGGCCGTCCTGCGGCGTCCCGTCGCGGACGAGGATCTGGACGATCGGATCATCGCGTCCTTCTGCGAGCTGCTTGCCCTCAGCTATGACTTCGGGACGCGCCGCGCGCGGTTCTCGCATCCGCGCGTCTATGGCGAGGCTTTTGCCAACTGCCTGCGCTTCGCCGATTGGGCGCAGCGCCGGGCAAGGCTGCTGCCGCTGGTGCAGATGGTTTACGGGCTGTGCCTGATCGACCCGGATTTCGACGCCATGCCTATGCTGTCCGACGTCATCGCCAGCCAGAGGCCGGACGGATCCTTTCCGGCGCGGATCGGCTTCGGCACGGCCGACCAGGATCTTGCGGCGCTGCGACCCACGCTGGGCACGCTGGTGGCGCTGCATGTCGTCCTTCATGGCCACAGACACGCGCCGACGCCGCTGGTGCCGCTGGCGGCCTAGAACAGCCCCTCGATCTGGCCCAGGTCGTTCAGGCCGATGCGTTCCGCGGCAGGATGGCGGGGCAGGCCCGGCATGGTCATGATCTGCCCGCAGATCGCCACCACGAAGCCCGCGCCGGCGTTCAGCCGCACCTCGCGCACCGGGATTACATGGCCCTCGGGCGCGCCGCGCAGGTCGGGGTCGGTCGAAAAGGAATACTGCGTCTTGGCAATGCAGACCGGCAGGTGCCCGTGGCCGGCGGCTTCCCATGCCTCAAGCTGGGCAAGGACGCCCGGCAGGGCCTCGACCCGGGCAGCGCGGTGGATGCGGGTGCAGATCGTCTCGATCTTCTGCCACAGCGGCATCGAATCGGGGTAGAGCGTCCTGAAATCCGCCTGCCCGGATTCGGCCAGGTCCACCACCTGGCGGGCCAGATCCTCGGCCCCGGCGGCCCCCTCGGCCCAGTGGCGGCAGGGGACGGCGGCAACACCACGCTGGGCGCAGTAGTCCTGAAGCGCCGCGCGTTCGGTCGGCGTGTCGCCATCGAAATGGTTCAGCGCCACGACCAGCGGCAGGCCAAAGCCGCGCAGGTTCTGGATATGGCGCCCCAGGTTGGCGCAGCCGCGCGTCACCGCCGCCGCGTCCTCGGCCCCCAGCTGGTCCCTGGCGACACCGCCGTTCATCTTCAGCGCGCGGATGGTCGCCACCAGCACCACCACCGAGGGAGAGAGGCCGGCCAGGCGGCACTTGATGTCCAGGAACTTCTCGGCCCCCAGATCGGCGCCGAAGCCCGCCTCGGTCACCACATAGTCGGACAGGCGCAGGGCGGCGTCGGTCGCGATGACGCTGTTGCAGCCGTGGGCGATGTTGGCGAAGGGGCCGCCGTGGACAAGGGCCGGGTTGTTTTCCAGCGTCTGGACCAGGTTCGGCTGCAAGGCGTCGCGCAGCAGGACCGTCATCGCGCCCTGGGCCTTCAGGTCGCGGGCGGTGACGGGCCTGCGGTCGCGGGTGTAGGCGACGACGATCCGCCCCAGCCGGGCGTGCAGGTCGTCCAGGTCGCGCGCCAGGCACAGGATCGCCATGACTTCCGAGGCCACGGTGATGTCAAAGCCGGTCTGGCGCGAGAAGCCGTTCGAGACGCCGCCCAGCCCCACCACGATGTCGCGCAGCGCGCGGTCGTTCATGTCCATCACGCGGCGCCAGGTGATGCGGCGGGTGTCGATGTCCAGATCGTTGCCCCAGTAGATGTGGTTGTCGATCATCGCCGCCAGCAGGTTGTGGGCTGCCGTGATGGCGTGGAAGTCTCCGGTGAAGTGAAGGTTCATCTCCTCCATCGGGACGATCTGGGCATGGCCGCCGCCGGCCGCCCCGCCCTTCATGCCGAAGTTCGGCCCCAGGCTGGCCTCGCGGATGCAGATGGTGGCGCGCTTGCCGATGCGGTTCAGCGCGTCGCCCAGGCCCACGGTGGTCGTGGTCTTTCCCTCGCCCGCCGGGGTAGGGTTGATTGCCGTCACCAGCACCAGCCGGCCGCGCGGCCGCCCGTCCAGCCGCGCCAGCGCGTCATGCGAAATCTTGGCCTTGTCGGGGCCATAGCGGAGGATGTCGCCCTCGGCCAGATCCAGCCTTGCGGCAATCCGTTCGATGGGCAGCTTGCGGGCGGCGCGGGCGATCTGGATGTCGTTCATGGCCACGGGCATGGCCCGGCCCGTGCCGCCTGTCAACGGGGCCTGGACGCTAGTCGTTGCGCGTCAGTTCCGCCCGCACGGCCGCGCGCAGCGCCGGCAGCAGGTCCGTCTCGAACCAAGGGTTGCGGCGCAGCCAGCCGGTGTTGCGCCAGGACGGGTGGGGCAGGGGAAAGACCGCCGGCGCGTGGTCGCGCCAGCCCGCCACGGCGCCGGTCACGTCGCGCAGCCCCAGGTGCCAGCGGATCGCGTGGCCGCCCACCAGCAGGGTCAGGCGCGGGCGCAGTTCGTCCAGCACCCGGCTGCGCCAGGTCCTGGCGCAGAGGGGCGGGGGCGGCAGATCGGACCCGCGCGCGTCATAGCCCGGAAAGCAGAAGGCCATCGACACGATGGCGATGCGGTCGCGGTCATAGAAGACGGGCTCGCCGACCCCCATCCAGTCCCGCAGCCTGTCGCCCGAACGATCGGTGAAGGGCCGCCCGCTGAGATGCACCCGCATCCCCGGCGCCTGCCCGACCACAAGGATACGGGCATCGGGTTTGAACCAGGTCACCGGACGGGGTTCATGGGCCGTGGCGGTCGCGGCAAAGCGCGGCGCGCAAAGGCGGCAGTTTCGGATCGACTGTTCAAGCGTCTGCATCCAGAACAGATAGTGAAAATACGCGGGGATTGAAGGGTGACAAGCGACGCGCCGACGTGCATCACCAACGAGGATGTGGACAGACCCTTCTGCTGCACCTAAGGGTTGAGTCGGCGGAGGACGCGCGGGACGTGGGGATGCTGGAGTTCGACAATGTCTCGAAGTCCTACTGGACGGGGACGCGGCGCAAGATCATCCTCGACCGTGCCTCGTTCCGGGTCGAACCGGGCAATTCGCTGGGCATCCTGGCCCCGAACGGCACCGGCAAGACGACCCTCATCAACATGATGTGCGGGCTGGAAAAGCCCGATGAGGGGACGATCCGGCGCGGCTGCCGGATCTCGTTTCCGCTGGGCTTCATGGGCGGCGTCGTGGGCAAGCATTCCGCCAACGAGAACGCCCGCTACATCGCCCGCATCTATGGGCTTGATCCCGACTACGTGTCGGCCTTCACCCGCTGGCTGACCGACATCGCGGAATATTTCGATCGGCCGATCGGGACCTATTCAGCCGGGATGCGGCAGCGGTTCACCTTTTCGCTGCTGCTGGCGCTCGAGTTCGACATCTACCTGATCGACGAGGGGATGCCGCAGACGACCGATGTCGAGTTCAACCGCAAGGCGGGTGCCGTGCTTTACGACCGGCTGAAGACATCGACGGTGGTGATCGTGTCCCACCAGCCCGCCACGATCGAGAAGTTCTGCCGGTCCGCGGCCATCCTGCGGGATGGGCGGCTTTACCATTTCGAATCCCTTGCCGAGGCGAAACAGTATTATGACTACACCGCCTAAGGTCCGCCGCTATCACGTCTCGGCCGAGGAATCGGTCCGGCCGGGGGCGTCCTCTGCCGATGCCGACATTCGCGTTGCGGTCCGCAGGCGGCCCGCCCCGGCGGAGGCGGCGCCGCAGGACACCCTGCGAGAGCGGCTGATGCGCACCGATCCGGTCGATGACGGTCTGTCCCATGTCGGCCCCGCCGCGACGACCTCCCCGGCCCCGGTCCCGCCCTCGGCACCCGCCGCCCCCGCCGATGACGACCTGGAATCGCAGCTGGCCCAGGTGCGCCGCGAAAACCTGTCGGATCGGCAGTTGCGCATCGCCCGGCGTATCGCCAGCCTGCACCAGATCCCCGTCGCCTCGGACGAGGAGGCCGTCCTGCGCCTGCGCCAGAGGGGCATCGACCCCTCGCACCGCGCGGCCCTGGGGCAGATCCTGTCCAGCGAGGGAAGCCGCACCCAGTCGCAGCCCGCCGCGAACGCCCCGGCGATCATGCCGCGCAAGCAGGCGCCGGCCCCCGCCACGCGGACGCCGCCGCGTCCCGATCTTCCCGCCCGGGAGGTTCTGACCGAGGAACGCCGCGCCGCCGAGATCTTCCGGATCCAGCAGGACATCGCCCGGCGCCGGCGGCGGCGGCTGGGGATGCTGGCCCTGCGCCTGCTGGTCTTCGTGATCCTGCCGACGGCGGCGGCGGCCTGGTATTACTTCGTCGTCGCGACCCCGCTTTACGCCACCGAATCGCAGTTCCGCATCCAGTCGGCCGAAGGCCAGGGGGCCGGGGCGGCAGGCGGGCTGGGCGGCCTTCTGGGCGGGTCGCAGCTTGGAACCAACGCCGATTCGGTGGCGGTGCAAAGCTATCTGACCTCGCGCGACGCGATGCTGCGGCTGGACGCCGACAAGGGCTTCCGGCAGGCCTATCAGGATCCTGCCATCGACCCGATCAAGCGCCTGCCGCCCGGGGCGACGAACGAGGCGATGTTCGAACTGTACCGGAAATCGGTGAAGATCGGCTACGATCCCACCGAAGGCATGATCGACATGGCGGTGATCGCCCCCGATCCGCGGCTCAGCCAGGAGTTTTCGCTGGCGCTCATCGCCTATGCCGAGGAACAGGTGGACCAGATGACCTCGCGCCTGCGCGACGACCAGATGGAGGGCGCCATCGCCATCTACCAGGACGCCGAGGCCAAGGTTCTGGCCGCGCAGCGCCGGGTGCAGGAATTGCAGCAGACGCTGGGCGTCCTGGACCCGGTGGCCGAGGGGGCGGTGGTGATGAACCAGATCGCGGCGCTCGAGACGCAGCTGGCGACGAAGCGGCTGGAACTGGGGCAGATCCTGTCCAACGCGCAACCGCTGGAAAGCCGCGTGGCCGGCCTGCGCGGCGACATCGCCCGGCTCGAGGAGATGATCGCCCGGACGCGCGAACAGCTGACCCGCGGCGGGCAGGACCGCAATTCTCTGGCGCTGATCTCGGGTGAGTTGCGGATCGCCGAGGGCGAGCTGCAGACGCGGCAGGAACTGCTGGCGGCGGCGGCCTCGCAGATGGAGGCCGCGCGGATCGAGGCCAACAAGCAGGTCCGCTACCTGTCGCTTTCCGTGGCCCCGGTGGCCCCGGACGAAGCGACCTATCCGAAGGCATTCCAGAATACCCTGGTGGCCTTCCTGATCTTTTCGGGTATCTATCTGATGCTGTCGCTGACCGCATCCATCCTTCGCGAACAGGTATCCACATGACCCCCGTCCAGATGACTCCCGCCAGGCATGTCCGCATCCGCGACCTGTCCTGCGGCAACGATCTGCCCCTGGTGGTCATCGCCGGACCCTGCCAGCTGGAAACGCTGGACCACGCGCTGATGATCGGCGAGCGCATGGCCGAGGCCTGCGCGAAGGCGGGCGCGGGTTATGTCTTCAAGGCCAGCTACGACAAGGCCAACCGCACCTCGCTGTCGGGACGCCGGGGGGTGGGCATAGACGAGGGGTTGCAGATCCTGGCCCAGGTCCGGGAACGGCTGGGCTGTCCGGTCCTGACCGATGTGCATGACGCCCCGCAGGCGGTGCAGGCCGCGCAGGTGGTGGACGTGATCCAGATTCCCGCCTTCCTGTCGCGCCAGACCGACCTGCTGCTGGCGGCGGGCAAGACCGGGGCGGTCATCAACGTCAAGAAGGGGCAGTTCCTGGCCCCCTGGGACATGGCCAATGTCGCCGACAAGGTCGCCTCGACCGGGAACGACCGGATCCTGCTGACCGAACGTGGCGTCAGCTTCGGCTACAACACCCTGGTCGCCGACATGCGGTCGCTGCCGATCATGGCGCGCACGGGTTATCCTGTGGTAATGGACGCCACCCATTCGGTGCAGCAGCCGGGCGGGCAGGGCGGGTCATCGGGCGGCCAGCGCGAATTCGCCCCGGTGATGGCCCGCGCGGCGGTGGCGCTGGGCGTGGCGGGCGTCTTCATCGAGACGCACGAGGATCCCGACCGCGCGCCCTCGGACGGGCCGAACATGATCCCGCTGGAGCGGATGCCGGCCCTGATCGCCTCGCTGATGGCGTTCGACAGGCTGGCCAAGGCCGATCCGGTGATGGGCTAGTCGGCCCGGCCCGCGGCATCGGCGGATGCCCAGGCCCACTGGAAGTTGTAGCCCCCCAGCCATCCCGTCACATCGACGCATTCGCCGATGAAGAACAGTCCCGGCACGGCGCGCGCCTGCATGGTCCGCGCGTCCAGGTCGCGCGTGTCGACGCCGCCCAGCGTCACCTCGGCCGTGCGATAGCCCTCGGTGCCCACGGGCCGGATCTGCCAGCGGTTCACCCGCGCCCCGATGGCGTCCAGCCGGCTGTTCGGCTGGTCGGCCAGCCGGGCCTGCGCCAGCCCGGTCTCGTCGCAGATCGCGGCGGCCAGCCGCGACGGCAGGAACCGGCCCAGGGCCGATGCGACCAGGGTGCGCCCGCCCGCGGACTTTGCCGCCTTCAGAAGGGCCGCGACATCCTGATCGGGCGCCAGGTCGATCTGCAGCGTCTCGCCCGGCTGCCAGAAGCTGGAGATCTGCAGGATCACCGGCCCGCTGAGGCCGCGATGCGTGAACAGCAACGCATCGCGGAACTGGCCGCCACGATGGCGGATCCGCGCCTCGACCGACACGCCGGCGAGCGGGCGGGACAGCGCCAGTTCCTGTTCGGCGAAGGTCAGGGGCACCAGCCCGGCACGCGTCTCGACCAGCCGCAGCCCGAACTGCGCCGCGATGTCGTAGGCAAGGCCGGTGGCGCCGATCTTGGGGATCGACTTGCCGCCGGTGGCCACCACCAGGCCGGTTGCCCGGATCGCCCCGGCCGAGGTGTCCACCACGAAGCCGGTGCCATCGTGGCGAACCGCCTGCAGTGCGGTTTCCAGCCGCAACTCGGCCCCCGCCATGCGGTCCAGCAGCATTCGGGTGATCTGCGTGGCCTTGCCGTCGCAGAACAGTTGCCCCTGCGCCTTCTCGTGCCAGGCGATGCCGGCGCGATCGACCAGCCGCACGAAATCCCGCGCGGTGAAGCGGGCAAGCGCGCTTGCCGCAAAGCGCGGGTTCTGCGACAGGAAGCGGTCTGGCGCCGTCGCGAGGTTGGTGAAATTGCACCGCCCCCCGCCCGAGATGCGGATCTTCTCGGCCGGCTGGGGGGCGTGATCCAGCACCATCACCCGCCGCCCGGGCCGCAGCGCCGTCCCCGCGCAGAACAACCCCGCCGCGCCCGCCCCCAGAATGAGAAGATCCACCTGTTCCATCCCGGCCGCATAATGCGGCAGGCGAAAGGGCACAAGATTCGGCATTTTTCGTCTTGCACCCCCCGCTTCGCTTGGCTATTCACCCACCCACAGTTGGGGCGTGGCCAAGTGGTAAGGCATCGGTTTTTGGTACCGTGTACCGTAGGTTCGAATCCTACCGCCCCAGCCATAAATCCGTGAATTCCCGCGAAACTGTCCTGCCGATGGCATCCGACATGTGGGCCTCCGCATTACCCGCCGAGGTCAGGTCTTCTACTTCCGCCGCTGTCACCCTCATCAAGGCGTTCAACGGCAGTCTGCGTGACGAACTGCTGAACGAGGAGAGCTTTGACATTCTGGACGATGCTCGCCGCAAGACCGCGTTTTGGCGCTACGGCTACAACGCCGTCAGGCCGCACACGTCGCTTGGCAACCTGACACCGCTCGAAGCGCCGGACGACTGCGCTACTTGAGGGGCTGCGCCCCCGTGCCTCATGCTCACCGGAAATCCCGCCCCTTCACCCTGATGGCATCGAGATGCAGGTCCGGGATGAAGATGTCGTGCGGCTGGGGAGCCTGGGGCAGGATGTCCCCCTCCGGCGCGGTCGGCCCCTCGTCGCCGCGCCCTTGGGTGAGCGGGAACGCCGTCCTGCGCTCTCCGACGCTCGCCAGTTCCCGCGACAGATCCTCGATGCGATGCACCACGAAGTGCACCACCTCGCCTTCCCGCTGGATGCGTCCCTGCACGCCGATCATGCCTGCGCCAAGCACGATCCGGCGATGCGCCTCGAAGACCTTCGCCCAGACCACCAGGTTGGCGACACCCGTCTCGTCCTCGATCGTGATGAACATCACCCCCTTGGCCGATCCGGGCCGCTGGCGGACCAGCACCAGGCCGGCCGTCGCGCACCAGGTGCGGTCGCGGGCCGCCATGGCCTCGGCACAGGTCAGCATCCGCCGCTTACTTAGGCTCTCCCGCAGGAACGCCACCGGATGGCGGCGCAGGCTGAGGCCGGTGCGGCCGTAGTCCTCGACGACCTCGCGCCCGTCTGTCATCGGCCTCAGCGCAATGGCCGGCTCCTGCGCTTCCGCTGCGGTCTCATCCTCCTGTCTGTCTGACATCTCGCGCGCCGCGGCGAACAGCGGCAGCTCCTCCGGCCCGAGCCCCTTCAGCGCCCAGAGTGCCTCGCGGCGGCTGAGCCCGAGGCTGGGCCGGAACCCGTCCGCCTCGGCGATGCGGGTCAGGGTGGCGATCGGCACGCGCACACGGTGCCACAGATCCTCGACCGAGGCGAAGGGCTGGTCCGCCCGTCCCGCGACGATGGCGGCTGCATGGCGGTTGGCCAGCCCCTTGATCATCCGCAGCCCGAGGCGGACCGCAAACCGCCTGCCCTCGTCCTCGGGCCTGCCCGTCGGCTCCAGCGTGCAGTCCCAGCGGGAGGCGTTGACGCAAAGGGGCCGGATGGCGACGCCATGGCCCTGCGCGTCGCGAACGATCTGCGCCGGCGCATAGAAGCCCATCGGCTGGCTGTTCAGCAGCGCCGCGCAGAAGGCATCCGGGTGCCAGCACTTCAGCCAGGCACTGGCATAAGCCACGAGCGCAAAGGATGCCGCGTGGCTTTCGGGAAAGCCGTAGGAGCCGAAGCCCTCGAGCTGGCGGAAGGTGCGCTCGGCGAAGTCGGGTGCGTAACCGCGCGCCACCATGCCCGAAACCAGCTTCTCCTTGAAGGCAGACACGCCCCCAGTGAACTTGAAGGTGGCCATGGATTTGCGCAGCATATCGGCCTCGCCCGGGGTGAAGCCCGCGCATTCGATCGCGACCCGCATGGCCTGTTCCTGGAAGAGCGGCACGCCCAGGGTCTTGCCCAGCACCTTCTCCAGTTCCGGGGTGGGATACTCCACGGGCTCCAGCCCCTCGCGCCTGCGCAGATAGGGATGGACCATGTCGCCCTGGATGGGCCCGGGCCTCACGATCGCCACCTGCACCACCAGGTCATAATAGGTGCGGGGCTTCATGCGCGGCAGCATGGCCATCTGCGCCCGGCTCTCGATCTGGAAGGTGCCCAAGGTGTCGGCCTTGCGGATCATCGCATAGGTGCGCGGGTCCTCGGGCGGGATGGTGGCCAGATCGTAGGAGACGCCCTTGTGGTCCTTGATCAAGGCCAGTCCCTTGGCCATGCAGGTCAGCATGCCCAGGGCCAGAACATCGACCTTCATGAAGCGCAGCGCGTCGATGTCGTCCTTGTCCCATTCGATGATCTGCCGGTCCGCCATGGCGGCAGGCTCGATCGGCACCAGATCGTCCAGCCGGTCCTGGGTCAGCACGAACCCGCCCGGATGCTGCGACAGGTGCCGGGGAAAGCCCATCAGATGACGGGCGAGATCCAGCGTCAGCCGCAGGCGCCGGTCCGAGGGGTCCAGGTTCAGCGCGCGGATCTGCGCCTCGCTGACCCCCTCCTCGGACCAGGCCCAGATTTGGCCGGAGATGGTCTGGATCAGATCCTCGGGCAAGCCCATGGCGCGGCCCACATCGCGCAGCGCGCCCTTGGCCCGGTAGCGGATCACCGTGGCGCACAGCGCGGCCCGGTCGCGGCCGTAGGTGGCGTAAACCCATTGGATCACCTCCTCACGGCGCTCGTGCTCGAAGTCCACGTCGATGTCGGGGGGTTCGCGTCGCTCCTCGGACACGAACCGCTCGAACAGCAGGTCGTTGCGGCCCGGGTCGATGGCGGTGATGCCCAGCACATAGCAGACGGCCGAGTTCGCAGCCGAGCCGCGGCCCTGGCAGAGGATGCCGCGGGATCGGGCAAAGCGGACGATGCTGTGGACGGTCAGGAAGTAGGGGGCGTAGGACAGCTTGCCGATCAGGCGCAGTTCATGGGCCAGCGACGCCTTCACCTCGTCGGGCACGCCCTCGGGATAGCGGGAGGCCGCGCCCTCCCAAGTCAGCCGCTCCAGCGTCTCCTGCGGGGTAAGGCTTGGGTCGTCCCGCTCCTCGGGATACTGATAGCGCAGCTCATCCAGCGAGAAGCGGCAGCGGGCCACGATCTCTGCCGTCCGCGCCAGAGCCTCCGGGTAGCGCGAGAACAGCCGGTGCATCTCGACGGGCGGCTTCAGATACCGGTCGGCATGGCGCTCGCGGCGGAGGCCCAGGGCCTCGACAGTGGTATTATGCCGGATGGCGGTGACCACATCCTGCAGGATGCGACGGGCGGGTTCGTGATAGAACACGTCGTTGGTCACCACCGTCGGCACCCGCAGGCGGGTGGCCATGTTCGACAACTCATGTAGCCGCAGCTGGTCATTGGGGCGGCGGCGCAGGGTCAGGGCCAGATAGGCGCGGTCGCCGAAGACATCGCGCAGCCGGCGCAGGCGCAGCGCGCAGGTGTCGTCGGCCATGTCCGGCACCAGAACCGCGATCAGCCCCTCGGCGTGCTCGGCGACATCTGACCACTCAAGATGGCACTTGCCTTTCCCGGCGCGGGACTTGCCGAGCGTCAGCAGGCGGCAGAGCCGGGCGTAGCCCGCCCGGTCGATCGGATAGACCAGCAGCGCCATGCCGCAGCCGAGGTCCAGCCGGCAGCCCACCACCAGCCGCACGCCGGTGGCCCTGGCCGCTTCCCAGGCCCGGACAACACCCGCAAGCGTGTTGCGGTCGGTGACGGCAAGCGCCTCGATGCCCATCATCGCCGCCGTGGCAAACAGCTCCTCGGCCGAGGAGGCGCCGCGCAGGAAGGAGAAGGGCGAGGTCACCTGCAGTTCGGCGTAGCGGGGCCCGGTCATCCGATGACACCGCTCATCCGAACACCCCGTGCAGGAACCAGCGGTGCGAACCGGTCTTGCTGTTCTCGCCGTCGCCGGCGCGGAACACCCAGTAGCGCTCGCCGGCCTCGTCCTCGATGCGGAAGTAGTCCCGGACCGCGATCATCTCGGCATCGCGCTTCCACCATTCGCCGAAGACGCGCTCGGGTCCATCGGCGCGGGCCACCTTGCGGCGGATGCCGCGCCAGGCGATCCAGACCGGGGGATGATCGGGCAGGAGTGCCAGCGTCTCGATCGGCTCGGGGCGCGGCAGCAGGCGGGCGGGCCGCGGCCAGTGATCGGGCCAGCCGGCGCCCACAGGATCGGACAAGGGCGCGACGCGGGTGACGGAGCGTTCCGGCACGTCGCTGGCGACCGGCGCCAGGCGATAGACGCCCCGCGCGCCGACGCGGTTGGCCAGCACGTCGACCAGGCCCGAGAGATCGGGGGCAGGGGCCTCCAGCAGCGAACCGGGCACCTGCCGCGCCTCCAGCGGCTCGACCATCACGGCCGTCAGCGACAGGATCTCGATGCCGAAGCCGGGCGCGATGGTCTCGATCTTCTCGCAAAGAAGCCGGGTCAGCCGCTGCGGATCGCGCTGCGGGCGGGCCAGACCCACGCGGACGGTCTGCACATGGGCATCGACCCGCCAGCAGAGCAGATCGAGCCTGCGCGCCCCGAGGCCGCGTTCCTCCAAGGCCGCGCAGAGCTGGGCCACCAGCTTGCCGATATAGCGGGCGATGGTCTCGGCCGCGGCGATGGGTTCGGCAAAGCTGCGGCGCACTTCGACCAGATCGGCGGGGCGCAAGGGCTCTATGGGTTCCGACGCACGGCCCAAGGCCTGATCCAGCCTGCGGCAAAGCTCCGGGCCGAAGCGCCGGGTCAACGGTGCGCGGGGTTGGTGGAGAAGATCGCCGATGCAGGCAAAGCCCAGGCTGCGCAGGCTGGCGAGCGTCGCCGGCGGCAGCCGCAGGGCCGCGAGGGGCAGGGGGGCGATCAAAGCCTCGGTCGTGCCTGGCGCGGCCACATGCATCGGCGCTGCGACATGACGGGCCAGGGCATGGGCCGCGCCCCAGGTATCGGCGACAGCGGCGCGGGCCGCGACGCCCGCCATCACCAGCCGGCCGATCAGCGTTTCCAGCATCGCCTCCTCGCCGCCATGAAGATGATCCGTGCCGGTCGAGTCGATCACCAGCCCGTCGGGCGGATCGACCGCCACGATCGGCGAGACCCGCTGCAGCACCCAGAGCGCCAGCCGCTCCAGCGAGGCGGCATCGGCAGCCGGATCATGGGGCAGCACCTGCAGGTCCGGGACCATCGCCTGGGCCTTGCTCACCGGCATGCCGACCGAGAGACCCAGCTTCTGGGCCATGGCGCAAGCGGCCGTCACCAGCCGGCGGCTGCCGACCCGGCGGGCCAGCACCAGCGGCCTCTCCTCCGAAGCTGCTGCCTCAGGCGCCGGCCGCCTGAGCCGGTCGATCGGCCAGAGCGGCAGGCTGACCGAGATGACCCGTGCCATCACACGCCTCCAGTTCGATATCGAGACTTTCCCCCGCCCGTGCCCGGATCAGTTCGATCAGCCAGCGGGCCCGGCCGAGACCGGGAACAGGCAAGGGGGCAGTGGGCAGGACCGAGATCCGCCAGCGGGTCATCGCCGCGGTCGGCTGGCCGAAGTCGCAGGCCTCCTGCTGGCGCCGCCAGCGGCGCAGCGCGATGCCGGTGGTGCCCGAACCCTTGGCCGCCAGGTGCAGCCGGCGCGAGGCGGTCATCGACAGCCGCGCGACATCGGCCACGACCGCGCCCAGACCGCCATGGCGCAGCCCTTCCTCCATGCAGGCCAGCACCGAAACATCGTCGCCAGCCTCGACATAGATCACCCGGTCAGGACCGAGGCCTGCCTGTTCGAGACCGGGGGCAAAAAGATCGGCCTGCGTCACGCACCAGAGCACCTGTCCCGGCAGCCGCGCCGCGATACCCGCAGCAAAGCAGGAAGCCGCCGCGCCATCCACCGCCCCGTTGCCGCCGCCCGCCACCTCGTGCAGGCAGCCAAGCGCCAGACCGCCTCCCGGCAGGCGACGGTCCAGGTCCGGCACGCCGAAAGGCAGCACCCCGCGCGCCGGTCCACCCTCACCCTCCATCCGCGCGATCTGCTCGCGCAAAGCGGCAAGGGCGGGGGACCGGACAGACATGACAGAAATGGCTCCGAGGCAGTTGGGAACAAACAGCATAGTTCTTGTTTTGTTCCATCATGGCGGAAGCTGTCAATCCGTGGCAGGGCATTGATCTGGGGATATCTTGGCCCCTGATCCGATCACGCTGCCGCGTGGCCGGCCAGCCGGGCGTGCAGATCGGCGCGCCGCAGCCCGGCCTTGGCGCCCGACATCACCGCCCGGCCGCGTTCCAGCACCAGGAAGGCGTCGCCCAGATCCCAGGCGAAATCGAAATACTGCTCGACCAGGACGATGGCCATGTCGCCCCGGTCGCGCAGCCCGGCGATCACGCGGCCGATCTGGGCGATGATGTTGGGTTGGATGCCTTCGGTCGGCTCGTCCAGCAGCAGCAGCCGGGGACGGGTGATCAGCGCACGGGCGATGGCAAGCTGCTGCTGCTGGCCGCCCGACAGGTCGCCGCCGCGGCGGTGCGCCATCTCGGCCAGCACCGGAAAGCTGTCGAAAATCTCGGCGGGGATGCGGCGTTCGCCGCGGGGCAGGCAGGCAAAGCCGGTTTCCAGGTTCTCGCGCACGCTCAGCATGGGAAAGATCGCCCGGCCCTGCGGGACATAGCCCACGCCCATCCGCGCCATCTGCTGCGCGGTGATCCGCCCCAGCTGCTCGCCGTCGAAGCGGATCGTGCCGCCGGACCGGGGATGCCGCCCGGCCAGCAGGTTCATCAGCGAGGTCTTGCCCACGCCGTTGTTGCCCATCACGCAGGTGACAGAGCCCGGCCCGGCCGCGATGTCGATGCCGTGCAGGATCTGGCTGCCGCCGTAATGCAGGGTCAGGTCGGTGGCTTCCAGCATCTCATCGCCCCAGATAGACGTCGATCACGTCGGGATTGCGGGTCACATGGTCCAGCGAGCCCTCGGCCAAAACCGAGCCCTGGTGCAGCACCGTGACCTTGCAGTTCAGCCGGCGCACGAAATCCATGTCGTGTTCCACGACCACCACGGCGCGGGTCCGCGCCAGCCGCACCAGCAGCGACGTGGTCTGTTCGCGTTCGGCCAGCGTCATGCCGGCGGCGGGTTCATCGACCAGCAGCAGCCGCGGATCCGAGGCCAGCAGCATGCCGATCTCCAGCCACTGCTTCTGGCCGTGCGACAGCTCGCCCGCCTTGCGCGCGGCCATCGGGGAAAGCCCCACCTCGGAGGCCAGGGCGGCCACGCGATCGGCCGCCGCGCGCGTCGGTCGCCACCACAGCACTGCAAAGGGGTTGCGCGGGGCCTTCAGCGCCATGGTCAGATTTTCGGCGACGGTCTGATCCTCGAACACCGTGGGGCGCTGGAACTTGCGGCCGATGCCCGCGCGGGCGATCTGCGCCTCGTTCAGGCGCAGCAGGGATTGCGGCGGCGTGCCCCATTTCACGTCGCCGCTGTCGGGGCGGGTCTTGCCGGTCACGATGTCCATGAAGGTGGTCTTGCCGGCGCCGTTGGGGCCGATCACGGCACGCAGTTCGGCCTCGGCGATGTTGAAGGACAGGTTGTTGATCGCCTTGAAGCCGTCGAAGCTGACGGAAACGCTGTCCACTTCCAGCAGCGCGCTCATGCCCGCGCCTCCTGTTCGCGAAGCGCGCCCTGGTCGGGCCCCAGGTCGGCGCCGCGGCGGCGGGGCGGCAGCACCCCGCCCAGCCAGTCCACGATGCCGGCGATGCCCTTGGGCGCGAACAGCGTCACCAGCACGAAGCTGAGCCCCAGGGCCACCTGCCACCAGTCCACCCAGTTGACCACATAGCCCGGCAGGTGGATCGCGGGCGCCCGCCCGCCGGTGAACCAGCTGGACAGCAGCGACACCACCGCCGCGCCGATGATCGCACCATACAGCCGCCCGCGCCCGCCGATGGCGACCCAGACGGCCAGATAGATCGAGGCGATCGGCATCAGTTCGGCCGGGTTGATGATCCCCGCCTGCGGGTAATACAGCGCCCCGGCGACGGCGGTGATCATCGCCGCCAGGGTGAAGACCAGCAGCTTGAAGCCCTCGACCGGATAGCCCAGGAACCGCACGCGGGTTTCGTCGTCGCGGATGGCGCGGACCACGCTGCCGAACTTGCCGCTGACCAGCCAGGCGGCCAGCAGATAGGCCAGCCCCAGGGCCAGGGCCGAGGCCCAGAGGAACCACATCGACAGCGTCGCCTGATCGACCCCGTCAAGGCCGGGGATGTTCTGCAGCCCCGACAACCCGTTGTTGCCGCGAAAGCCGCTGTCGTTCTGGAACAGCCACAGCGCCAGGGCCAGCGTCATCGCCTGCGTCAGGATCGACAGATAGACCCCGTTGACCCGCGACCGGAAGGCCAGCCAGCCGAAGATCAGCGCCAGAAGGCCGGGCACCGCCACCACCAGCAGCAGTTGCGCGGGCAGCGAATAGGCCAGGGCCCAGACCGCCGGCAGGTCCGACGACCCGACCACGCCGAAGATCTGGTTGGCCACGCCTTCCTGCAATTCGGCCTGCGTGGGCGGGATCGGGTTCTGCGCCAGCGAGGCGGCGACGATGGCTTCGGTGCGCGCATACATCAGCCATTGCCCGATCAGATAGCCGCCCAGGGCAAAGAACGCCATCTGCCCCAGCGACAGGATGCCCAGATAGCCCCAGACCAGGTCCATCGCCACCGCCGCCACCGCCAGGCACAGCGTCTTGCCCAGCACCTTGACGGTCGAGGTGGGGATGGCGCCGGTCCCGTAGGCCTGGCTCAGCAGCGTGACGCCCAGGGTCAGCACCGCCAGCACCGCCAGCACGACCAGGATCGAGGGGTTGCGAAGGATCAGGGGCTTTCGGGTCATGTCACGCCTCGGCTGCGCGGCCGCGCTGCGGGATGATGCCCCGCGGGCGGAACTGGATGAAGATGATGATGAACAGGATCATGAAGGTCTGCGCGGCAAGCGTGTTTGCGGGGTTGAGGAACTCGATCCCCTTGGACAGCCCGCCGATCAGCCCGGCGCCGGCCAGCGTGCCCCAGATGTTGCCGACGCCGCCGACGACCACGGTCATGAAGCTTTGCACGATATACTGCTGGCCCAGTTCGGACGTGACCTGCGCGAAAAGCCCGATGGCCACGCCGGCGATCCCCGCGATGCCCGATCCCAGCCCGAAGGTCATCATCGCGATGCGGTCGGGATTGATGCCCATGGATGCCGCCATGCCGGGGTTCTGGGTCACGGCGCGAACCTCGAGCCCCAGGCGGGTGCGCTTCATGATGAACAGGAACAGGCCCAGAAACAGCAGCGCCAGAACGAAGATCGCCACCCGGATGGAACTGACCCCGATCACGTCGTTGATGGTGATCGCGCCCTCCAGCCAGGCCGGCGCGGTCAGCGGGCGGGCCTGGGTGCCGAAGATGTTCTTGGCAAGCTGCTGCAAGGCGATCGAGACGCCGAAGGTCGCCAGCAGCGTTTCCAGCGGGCGTCTGGCCAGATGGCGGATCACCAGCCGATACAGCACCACGCCGGCCACGAAGGCCACCGCGAAGGCCAGCGGCAGCGCCACCAGCAGCGACAGGGTGCGGTTGGCGATCATCGTCTGGACGACGTAGCCGGTATAGGCGCCCATCATGATGAATTCGCCATGCGCCATGTTGATGACGCCCATCACCCCGAAGGTGATCGCCAGCCCGATGGCCGCCAGGAAATAGATCGAGGCCAGCGACAGCGCGTCCAGCCCCAGGTCGATGCCGGTCATCGCCGCCAGCCGCACCTGCGCGCGGGTCTGCGCGGCGCTGGCCGCATCGGTCACGGCGCTGTCGGGTTCGGCATGGATCTCGAAGAAGCGGTGCGTGCGGATGGCGGCCTCCGCATCGGCCTCGGTGGCGGCGGCGGGAACCGCGCCCGCGGCCTCGAGCGCCTCGTAGGCGCGGTCGCGGGCGGCGGGATCGGAAAGATCGGCGACCGGGATGCCGGCGACGGTGCCGTTCACGATGTTCGCCGCCAAGGCGTTGCGCTGATCGGCGGGCGTCAGGCGCGGTTGCAGCAGGCCCTGGCTGGTCAGCAGGGCCACCGCCGCCTCGCGCGGGAAGTCGGGGCCGATGGTCAGTTCGCGGGCGATGTTGGCGCCGGACGGTTCGCCGGGCGCGGCGACGCGCGTCGTGGCCAGCAGCGGGTTCAGCGCGGCGCGGAAATCCAGGCTCACATCCCCGGCCATGGCCTCGATGGCGGCGACGCGGGCGGCGGGGTCGGGGTCGAACCGGATCGCCAGCAGGTTGGTGGCGCGGGCACGCTGCGCGGCCAGGGCGGGGTCGGGTTCGGGCGGGGCGGCGCGGAGGGCCGCCAGGTGGCCGGCGGTGCCGTCGCGGGCGATGGCCGCCAGCGCCGCGGCGCGGCGGGCCGCATCGGGGCTGGAGATCTCGCGTGCCACAAGCGCCGATTCGATCACCCCGCGCACCCCGGAATTGGGGCGCAGCATCTTGGGATCGGCGCCGGGAACGGGCTGGCCGGTCACGGCATCCGTGGCGGTGTCGCCATCCACGATCAGCAGCCGCCCTTCATCCGTCACCCCCAGCGAGCGGTCGGCCCAGGCGGACAGCAGCGCCAGACCCTCGGGGCCGGTGGCGGCGATCTCGGCGACCAGCGGCTCGACGGTGCGGCGCGACGGCTTTTCTATCTGCTCGAGGTTGTCGGCAATGACCGCTTCCAGGGCGGGGTTCGCGCCTGCGGGCACGGTCAGCAGCAGGGTCAGGACAAGGGCAAGCAGCGGACGGATCATGGGCGCGTTCCCGAACGGAAGGAAGGGGGCGGCCAGAGGCCGCCCCGCCGCGGGGTCAGTAGTTCGACTGGACCTGCACGCAGGTATTCGTTTCGGTGTTGAACATGCCGCATGTCTTGCCCGGCCAGTCGGCTTCCAGCTTGGCGCTTTCGGGCAGGAAGTCCGTCCAGGCGTCGCCCGGCACCGGTTCGGTCTGGCTGACGATGTCGAACTGACCGTCCTCGCGGATTTCGCCGATCAGCACCGGCTTGGTCAGGTGGTGGTTCGGCAGGACGGTCGCGGTGCCACCGGTCAAATTCGGAACCTCGACCCCCACGATCGCGTCCAGCACCGGATCGACATCGGTGGTGCCGGCTTTCTCGACCGCCGCGACCCAGGCGTTGAAGCCGATCATCGTGGCTTCCATCGGGTCGTTGGTGACGCGATCCTCGTCGCCGATGAACGCGTGCCATTCCTTGATGAAGGCCGCGTTGGGGTCGGATTCGGCCGTCTGGAAATAGTTCCAGGCCGCCAGGTGCCCGACCAGGTTCGCGGTATCAAGGCCCGCCAGTTCTTCCTCGCCGACCGAGAAGGCCATCACCGGGATGTCGTCGGCTGAAACCCCTGCCGCAGCCAGTTCCTTGTAGAAGCCCACATTGGCGTCGCCGTTGATGGTGGAGACGACGCCGACCTTCTTGCCGTCGGCCCCAAGCGCCACCACGTCGGCGACGATCTTCGACCAGTCGGAATGGCCGAAGGGGGTGTAGTTCACGAAGATGTCGCCCTCGGCCACGCCCTTGTCCTTGAGATAGGCGTCCAGGATGTTGTTGGTGGTGCGCGGATAGACGTAGTCGGTGCCCAGCAGCGCCCATTTCTCGACGCCCAGTTCCTCCATCATGTAATCGACGGCCGGGATCGCCTGCTGGTTCGGGGCGGCGCCGGTATAGATGACGTTCTTCGAGGATTCTTCGCCCTCGTATTGCACCGGATAGAACAGCAGCCCGTTCAGCTCCTCGATCACCGGCAGCACGGACTTGCGGCTGACGCTGGTCCAGCACCCGAAGATGGCGTCCACCTCGCTGACGGTCAGAAGCTCGCGGGCCTTTTCGGCAAACAGCGGCCAGTCCGAGGCCGGGTCCACCACCACCGCCTCGATCGGGCGACCCAGAAGCCCGCCCTTGGCGTTCTGCTGCTCGACCATCATCAGGACGGTGTCCTTGAGCGTGGTTTCGGAAATCGCCATGGTGCCGGACAGGGAATGCAGCACGCCGATCTTGATCGGATCGCCCTCCTGCGCTGTGGCCCCCGTCGCCCACGCGATCGCGCTGGTCAGCATCAGCGTCGCGGTCAGTGTCCTCATCATCACCTTCCCGGCCCTTCGGCCTGTTCCCTGTTGACCCTTTGAAGGCACGGCGCCTTCGCCTGTGCAGCAAGACGGGTTTCATCAGGCCTGAACAGGTTCAGGGCGTGGCCGCGGCAGGGGATGCAGAAACTGCGCGGCCTTCGGGCAGCAGATCAACACCCTGCCGGCCCGGCGGGCAGCTTCAGCCCGGCCCCGGTGGCGATCCGCCCGGCTGGATCAGGAAATCGATCGCCTTTGTCCCCCTTGCCGCAAGCCCATGCATTACCACCCATGGCTGCAGACGGGCAGAGCAGCGCCAAGACGAAGACCTTGCGACAACGGCTTGCGGAAGTCAGGCGTAGTCGATCCAGACCCCGCCGGCATCGGCGGATCGCACACAATGTTCCACCCAGCGGACGCCCTCGACCCCTGCCGCGATGCCAGGATAGCGCAGGCCCCCCAGGCGGGACGGATCGCCTTGCTCATGTGCCTCGATGGCCCGCGCGAAGCGGGAATGCAGGTTCGCCCAGGCGTCGAACAATCCCTCGGGGTGGCCCGCGCCGATACGGTCGTCGGCCAGCGCCTGGGGGTGCACATAGGGCATGCCCCGGTCCAGGATGCGCGCAGGCTCTCCCTGGATCTCCAGGCGCAACTGGTTGGGATGCTCGTCCCACCACTCTACCGAGCCCTTGGATCCGACGATCCGCACCTTCTGCCCGTGCATCGATCCGGCGTTGACCGCCGATGTCCACAGCGTCCCCACCGCGCCGCCGTGGTATTCCATCAGCACGGTGGCGTTGTCCTCCAGCGGCGCGCGGGATGCGACGAAGCTTTGCCGCGTGCAAAGCAGCCGCCTGATGCGCAGGTCGGGGCAGATCACCTGCGCGATATACAGGGGATGCGTTGCCAGATCGCCCAGGACGTAGCTGGGACCGGCGAAGGCCGGATCGACCCGCCAGCGGGCGGCCGGGTCGTCCCTCTCTGCCGCCGCGCTGTGAAAGCCGTGGGCGAACTGCATCGCGACGATGCGGATATCCCCCAGGGTGCCCTCGGCGACAAGGCAGGCAGCTTCCTCGATCATCTGGTGGCCGGAATAGCCATAGGTGACGCCAACGACCAGACCACGCTCGGCGGCGATGGCTTGCAGATCCAGCGCCTCGGCGATGGTGAAGGTCAGGGGCTTTTCGCAGATGACGTGGAGGCCCGCCAGAAGCGCGGCGCGGGTGATGGGGTAATGCGTGTTGTTCGGCGTGGCGACGGTCACGCAGCGGATGCCGTCCATGCGGGCGGATTCCGCCGCAAGCATCGCTTCGTAGTCGGGGTAGCAGCGGTCGGGGTCCAGCCCCAGGTCAGCCCCAAAGGCCCTTCCCCGGTCGGGATCCAGGTCGAAGGCCCCGGCCTTCAGGTCGAAGTAGCCGTCGCGCATCGCGGCGGAGCGGTGGACATAGCCGATCTGGCTGCCCCTGCCGCCGCCCACCATGCCCCAGCGGATCGGGGATTTCGGCAGACGGGTGCCGTCGATCATCGGGTTTCCTCCTTGGCGTGGGCAAAGCCCACCTGCTCCAGATAGCGGCGGGACTTGCGGACATCGGCCAGCGACCCGCCCGCATTCCGGGGATCGCGTTCCTGTTCCACGGTGATGAAGCCCGCATAGCCGCGCCGGTCCAGAAGCGCCCGGATCGCCGGATAGTCGATGCAGCCGTCGCCGATGGGACACATCACCCCTGCCGCGCAGGCATCGAAGAAGCGGATGCGGCGGGCCATGACCTCGGCATGTTTCGCGGCATCGATGTCCTTGAAGTGGATATAATCCAGCCGGTCCCAATGGGCGTCCAGCGTGGCGACGGGATCCATGCCGGCATAGAAGGTGTGGCCGGTATCCAGGCACAGCCCGGCCTCATCGGCGGGAACGTCGCGGGTGATGCGGTCGATCTCGTCCGCGAATTCGATGTGGCCGCCCGCATGGGGGTGGATCACCGCACGGACGCCGTGATCGCGGGCGATGCGGGCGATGGCACGGATATTGGAGACCATGCCCGCCCAAGCCCCATCGTCCAGCCGCAGCGCGCGGCCGGAATGGCCGGCGGCGAAATCGCGCGCCTCGTGCCCCCAGTCCATCACCGTCAGATAGGGCGCGGCGAACCGCTGGCCCTTTGCCTTCGGCGGCTTCGGCAATGCGGTGATGACCGCGCAGATCTGCCGGGCCTGGCGTTCCAGGCGGTCACGGCCCGCAGGATCCACCAGGTCGTCGAAGATCGTGCCCGCCACGACGTAAAGCCCGCGCCGGTCCAGTTCTGCCGAGACCGTCCCGGCATCCAGCGGCATGTAGCCGTATGGCCCAAGCTCCAGCCCGCCATAGCCTGCGGCGGCGGCCTCATCCAGCACCAGCCGCCAGGGGGGCAGGTTCGGGTTCGTGATGTCGTCCACGCCCCAGCAGCAGGGCGCGGTGGTGATGGTGATGGTCATCGCTCGCCTCCGGTCTCGGTCATCAATACCGTCCAGGGCGCGCCCGGCGAAGGAAGGACTTGAGGGGAAACCCTCAAGCCGCCAGTCTTGCGCGCAAAAGGGGGGTCATGGCCAAGGTGACGCTGGAGGACGTGGCCCAAGCCGCGGGGGTGTCGCTGGCGACCGTGGACCGGGTGGTGAACCGGCGCGGCGGGGTGTCGGCGGACAAGGAAAGGGCGATCCTGCAGGCCGCACGCCGCCTGGGGCTGGACCGGACGCTGGTGATCAGGCCCACGGCCGCCAAGCGCATCGCGATCCTGATCCAGCCGCCGTCCAATCCCTTCCACGACCAGTTGCGCCAAGGCATCGACCAGGCCCGCGCCATCCACCGCGACCTGAACCTGGTGTTCCAGGTCCAGCAGATCGACCCCGCGCAGCCCGACCGCATCGCAGCCCAGATCGCCCGGGCCGCCGCCTGGGCCGACGGGATGATCCTGACGGTCCCCGCCGCCCCGCAGATCGTCCGGGCCATCGAGGCGCTGCCGCCGTGCATCCCGGTCGTGACCATGGCCGACGACGTTCCCGCACGGGGCCGCGCCGCCTTCGTCGGTCCCGACGACCGCCAGTCGGGGCGCGTGGCGGGCGACCTGATGGGATACCTGGTCGGCCAGGGCGGGGGCGAGGCGCTGGTGCTGATCGGGCGCTTCGACATGCCGGGCCATGGCGCGCGCAGCGGCGGCTTTGTCGATGTGCTGGCCGAGCGGCACCCCGCCCTCCGCGTCTGCGACGTGCTGGAAACCCACGAGGACAAGGCCACCGCCGCCGCCATGGCCCTGCGGGCGGCGCGGGCCAATCCCGACCTGCGCGGCGTCTATCTGTGTACCACCGGCTGTTCGGAACTGGTGGCCGCGCTTGCCCCCCTGCGCCAGGACCGCCCCCTGGCCATCGTCACCCACGAACTGACGCCCGAACGCCGCCTGATGCTGAAGGCCCGCAAGGTGCAGGCGATCATCGACCAGAAGCCCATGCTGGAGGCGCGGCTGGCCGTGGAAACCATGGCCCGCCTGATCGGCCGGCTGGACGGAAAGGCCGGATCGGTCGCCACCGAAATCCAGATCTTCATGCCCGAAAGTGTCTGAGGGTTGCCCCTCAACCCCGCGCTTGCTGCGCGATGCGGCACGGCCCTGGCATGGCGCAAGGGTGGAGGGGACAGACGGCGCATATCGGTTCCGGCGTCATCGGCGCGGGCTACCCGGGCAAGGCCTGTGCAATCGCGCTGCCGCAGGTCTTGACGGTCTATGAGACGCCGCATCGCGCGATGAAGCGCGTGATCGGGGCAACGGACGCGGCGGGGGACATGGATGCGATCGCCGTCGCCTTGCCGACCTTCCTTTACGCGCAAACGGCGATGGCCGCACCGGGCGCGACGCCGCGCTGATGGTGCGTGCCGGGCAGGCCAGCAGGCGCGACGCGATGACCGGCTTCAATTACATCAAGAACCCCGCAACTTAGGCGGAAAATCGGCGAGGGGATCCACTTCGCTGCCCTCAATGTGGAGGATTACCTGATGGACCCCGCGCTGCCCCATCACTGGCGGCAGGTCGCGGCCCATGTCGGGCGGGAAGGGGCGCTTGGCGACTTCGCAAGCCCTGCCACCAGTCCGGCGCATTTCCGGATCCGCCGGGTGGCCCGAGATCGGCGGGATGTGGCAGTCGCCAAGCGGCACCCCGTCGATCTGCGGGGCAGCCGGCAACATTGACGGGCGGGGGCGTGATGTGAAACCCTCAGGATTCTGACGGATCACATCACAACCGCAGGAGGGGCCTGATGCGCCGTCCGACCATCGCCGATCTGGCCCGCGAGGCGGGCGTCAGCCTGGCCACCGCCGACCGCGTGCTGAACGGCCGCCTGAAGGTGCGCGAGGAAACCGCCCGCCGCGTGCAGGACGCCGCGCAGCGCATCGGATACCACGGCGCGAACGCCATCCGCGCGCGGCTGATGGCGGAACTGCCCGAGCTGCACGTGGCGCTGATCCTGCAGAAGGAACGGCATCCCTTCTATCAGGACTTCGCGCGCGAATTTCAGGATCAGGCGGCGCAGGTCACCACGCACCGGGTGCGGGTGACGGTGCGGTTCGCGCAATCGACCCTGCCGGGGGAACTGGAACAACTGCTGACCTCGATGGCGGGCAAGGTCGATGCGGTGGCGGCCACGGGACTGGATCACCACAAGGTCACGGCGGCTGTCAGCGACCTGCGCGCGCGGGGCATCCCCACCTTTTCCCTTCTGTCCGATTTCGCCCAAGGGGTGCGAGAAAGCTATGTCGGCACCAACAACATCAAGGTCGGCCGTTCGGCGGGCTGGCTGATTTCCAGGATCGCCCGCAGGCCCGGCAAGGTCGCGGTCTTCATCGGCGGACACCGCTTTCATGGCCACGAACTGCGCGAAACCGGCTTTCGCAGCTATTTCCGCGAATACGCCCCCGACTTCGAACTGCTGAACCCCCAGGTGAACCTGGAAACCCGGCAGCTGACCCACGAGGCGGTGACCGAACTGCTGGAACGCCACAACGACATCGTCGGAATCTATTGCGCGGGCGGCGGCATGGAGGGCGCCATCGCCGCCCTGCGCGAATTGCGCAAGCCGGGCGACGTGGCGCTGGTCGTCAACGAGCTGACCCCGGATTCGCGCGAGGCCCTGCAGGACCGCACCCTGTCCGTCGTCATCAGCACCCCCCTGCGCCAGGTCTGCCAGGAAACCATCGCCCTGATGATCCACGCCCGCGATCACGGGCTGACCGACAATCCGGGCCAGCGGTTCCTGCCCTTCCAGATCTGGACCCCGGAAAGCCTGTGAGTGAAATCCATCACGCGGACCGTCATTTTCCATCACGGATGATGGTTTTGCCGGTCATGCCGTGATTGACCCACTGGCAGCCCTCGGTGATCTTCCCCTTGCGACGGGATGAGGAGAATCATCGTCGCCGCCTGCCGAAGGACCGCACCGACCAGAAACCCCCCATCCGCAGGGGTGGCCGCCTGCACCCTTCCGGCCCGAGGTAACGAATGAAGGCGCGACGGGCGCCACCAGTGGAGGGAAGACCATGAAGCGACTGCTGACGGCGACCGCGATCTGCGCGGTGATGGGGACGGCGGCCCAGGCCGAGAACATCGGGGTGTCGATGGCGCTGTTCGACGACAACTTCCTGACCGTGCTGCGCAACGGGATGCAGGACCACGCGGCCAGCCTGGATGACGTGACCCTGCAGATCGAAGATGCGCAGAACGACGTCGGCAAGCAGTTGAACCAGATCCAGAACTTCGTGGCCTCGGGCGTGGACGCGATCATCGTGAACCCGGTCGATACCGATGCCACCGTCGCCATGTCTCAGGCCGCAGCCGATGCGGGCATCCCGCTGGTCTATGTCAACCGCGAGCCCGTGAACGTGGACAGCCTTCCGGAAAACCAGGCCTTCGTGGCCTCCGACGAAAGGGAATCCGGCACGCTGGAAACCCAGGAGATCTGCCGCCTTCTGAAAGAGGCCGGAAAGACCGAGGCCAAGGCCGTCGTCCTGATGGGAGAGCTGTCGAACCAGGCCGCCCGGATGCGCACCCAGGACATCAAGGACGTGATCGCCACGCCCGAATGCAGCTTCATCCAGATCGTCGAGGAGCAGACGGCGAACTGGTCGCGAACCCAGGCGGCCGACCTGATGACGAACTGGATCACCTCGGGCCTGGAATTCGACGCGGTGATTTCCAACAACGACGAAATGGCCATCGGCGCGATCCAGGCGCTGAAATCCGCGGGCATGTCCATGGACGACATCATCATCGGCGGCGTGGACGCGACCCAGGACGCGCTGGCGGCGATGGAGGCGGGCGACCTGGACGTGACCGTCTTCCAGAACGCCGCCGGCCAGGGGCAGGGGGCGGTGGACACGGCTCTGAAACTCGCGCGCGGCGAGGAGACCGAGACCAAGGTCTATGTCCCCTTCGAACTGGTGACGCCCGAGAACCTGGCCGACTACCAGGCCCGGAACTGAAATCGCGGCCGGGGCGGCTTTCCGTCCCGGCATCCTTTCCCCAACCGGAGGACAGACGATGGTCAGTCCAAGGACAGCCGCCGCCATCGACCGCGTCCATGCCGCCATCGAGCGCGAGGGCGTGTTGTCGATCAGCGGCATCCGCAAGGAATTTCCGGGCGTCCTGGCGCTGGACGACGTGCAGCTGCGCATTCGCCGGGGCACCGTCCATGCCCTGATGGGAGAGAACGGGGCGGGCAAGTCCACGCTGATGAAGATCATCGCTGGCGTTTATCAGCCCGACGCGGGCGAGATCCGGCTCCGCGGGCAGGTCGTGTCGTTGCGGTCGCCCCTGGACGCACTGGACCAGGGGATCTCGATGATCCACCAGGAACTGGCGCTGATGAACTGGATGACGGTGGCCGAGAACATCTGGATCCGGCGTGAACCGAAGAACCGTTTCGGTCTGATCGACCACGCGAAGATGGCGCAGATGACGGCCGAGCTGTTCGCGCGTCTGAACATCGCCCTCGACCCCCGCGCGCAGGTCAGCGAGTTGACGGTCGCGCAAAAGCAGATGGTCGAGATCGCCAAGGCGGTGTCCCACAATTCCGACGTCCTCATCATGGACGAACCCACCTCGGCCCTGACCGAACGCGAGGTGGACCACCTGTTCGCCATCATCCGCGACCTGCGCCAACGCGGCATCGGCATCGTCTACATCACCCACAAGATGAACGAGCTGTTCGAGATCGCCGACGAGTTCACCGTCTTCCGGGACGGCAAGTATGTGGGCACCCATAACGCCAGGGACGTGACCCGCGACGACATCATCCGCATGATGGTCGGCCGCGAGATCACCAACATGTTCCCCAAGGTCGATTGCCCCATCGGCGAGACGATCCTGGAGGTCAGGAACCTGACCCTGCCCGGCGTCTTCCACGACGTGTCCTTTTCCCTGCGGCGGGGCGAGATCCTGGGCGTGGCCGGCCTGGTCGGATCGAAGAGATCGAACGTGGCCGAGGCGCTGTTCGGCGTGACACCCGCCGCGTCGGGCGAGATCCTGATCGACGGCGCGCCCGTCACCATCGCCACGCCGGCGCAGGCCATGGCCCACGGCATGGCCTTCCTGACCGAGGACCGCAAGGAAACCGGCTGCTTCCTGACGCTCGATTGCCTGGAGAACATCCAGTCCGCGCTGATCACCCGCAGCCATGTGAAACACGGCTTCGTCCAGCAGCGCGAGGTCAACGCCTTGGCCGAGGACATGGCCCGCACGCTGCGCGTCAAGACACCGGACCTTCAGGAAACGGTGGAAAACCTGTCGGGCGGCAACCAGCAGAAGCTGCTGATCGCGCGCTGGCTTCTGACCAGGCCCCGGATCCTGATCCTTGACGAACCCACGCGCGGCATCGACGTGGGCGCGAAATCCGAAATCCACCGCCTGATCACGGAACTGGCCGCGCAGGGCGTGGCGGTGCTGATGATCTCGTCGGAACTGCCCGAGGTGCTGGGCATGTCCGACCGCATCATGGTCATGCACGAGGGCCATGTCTCGGGCTTCCTGGACCGGGCCGAGGCCGATCAGGTCAAGATCATGTCGCTTGCGGCGAAGTAAGGGAACATCCTCATGAGCAGCCAAGACATCACCGCCCGCAGCGCCCCGCGCGTCCACCGCAAGCTTCCGGCCGAGGTCAACATCCTGCTGGTCCTGATCGGCATCGCGCTGGTCTTCGAGATCCTGGGCTGGATCTTCCAGGGCCAGTCGTTCCTGTTCTCGTGGAACCGGCTGAAGATCATGATCCTGCAGGTGTCGGTGATCGGCATCATCGCCGTGGGGGTGACGCAGGTCATCATCTCGGGCGGGATCGACCTGTCGTCGGGCTCCGTGGTGGGGGCGGTGGCGATGGTCGCCATGTCCTTCGCCCAGGTCTCGACCTATGCCCGCGCGGTCTATCCGTCGCTGACCGACCTGCCGATGATCGTGCCCTTGCTGATCGGGCTTGGCTGCGGGGCCGTCGTGGGGCTGATCAACGGCTGGCTGATCGCCTATACCAAGATCCCGCCCTTCATCGCCACCCTGGGCACGATGGTCACCGTGCGCGGCTTCGCCAAGTGGTACACCAAGGGCCAGCCCATCAGCTTTCCCACCGAAGGCTTCGCCTGGATCGGATCGGGCATGATGCCGGTGGTGATCTTCATCCTGGTCGCCGCGATCTTCCACGTGGCGATGAAATACACCCGCTACGGCAAGTTCACCTATGCCATCGGCGCCAATGCCCAGGCCGCCCGCGTATCGGGCATCGACGTGGAGCGCCATCTGGTCAAGGTCTATGTGATCGCCGCGATGCTGGCGGCGCTTGCCGGGATGGTGGTGGCGGCCCGCGGCCAGACGGCGCAGGCGGGGATGGGCCTGGCCTATGAACTCGACGCCATCGCCATGGCGGTGATCGGGGGCGTGTCGCTCAACGGCGGGCGCGGGTCGATCCTGGGCACGGCCATCGGCATGGTGATCTTCGGGGTCATCATCTCGGGCTTCACGTTCCTGCGGCTGGACGCCTACTACCAGGAAATGATCAAGGGGGCGATCGTCGTGGCTGCCGTGGTGGCCGATGTGCATCGTCAGCGCAAGCGCCGCAAGACCAGCTGAAACAGCGCGCGGCCCGGCCGACCGGACCGCCCCGGCACCTGCCCGAATACGCCCAAGGACAACAGCCATGACCAGATTGATCGCCACCACCGCCCTCTGCCTGTCGCTTGCCGTTCCGGCGCCTGCCGAGACGCGGATCGGCGTCACCATGACCTCGTTCGACAACCCCTTCCTGACGATCCTGCTGAACGGCATCCGGGTCGAGGCGGAACGCACCGAAGGCGTCACCCTGTCGGTCGAGGATGCCCAGCTGGACGTGGCCAGGCAACTGAACCAGGTCCAGAACTTCGTGGCCAACGGCGTGGACGCGATCATCGTGAACGCCGTCGATGGCGATTCGACGACGGCCATCACCGCCACGGCAACGGCGGCGGGCATCCCGCTGATCTACGTGAACCACCCGCCCGCCGAACTGGAAAGCGGGATGCCCGCCGGCACCGCCTATGTGGGCTCCCGGGAAACGGATGCGGGCCGTCTGGAAGCCGCCGCCGTCTGCGCGGCGCTGAAGGACCGCGAGGATCCCAAAGCCGTGATCCTGATGGGCCCGCTGGAAAACCACGCCGCCCTGGTGCGCACCAGGATGGTCGAGGAAGCCTTTGCCAAGCCCGACTGCCGCGTGGAGATCATCGAAAAGCAGGTCGCCAACTGGAACCGCGTTCAGGCCCAGGATCTGGTCACGTCCTGGATGACGGCGGGCCTGGAGTTCGACGCCATCGTCGCCAACAACGACGAGATGGCCATCGGCGCGGCGCAGGCCCTGGCCGCGACCACCGGCAAGGGCGACATCGTCATCGCAGGCATCGACGCCACCGCCGACGGGCTGGCCGCGATGGAGGCCGGGCAGATGGACGTGACCGTCTATCAGAACGCCACCGGCCAGGGCGAGCAGGCCGTCAAGGCTGCGGTTGCTGCCGCGAACGGCGAGAGGATCGAGTCCGAGCACTGGATCCCCTTCGAGCCGGTCACGCCCCGGAACATGGCCGACTACCGGAACTAACCGGCCCTTCGGACAGGACACAGGACCGCCATCATGCGCATTGCCATCGACCCGTTCATGCACCGCCACCTGCCGCTCGAGGCGATCCCCGCCAAGGTCAAGGAGCTTGGTTATGACTGGATCGAACTGTCCCCCCGGGGCGATTTCCTGGAATGGTTCAAGGCGCCGCGCGTGTTCCCCGACCGCATCAAGGTGCTGAAACAGGCGCTGAAGGACGCGGAAGTGGGCATCGCGTCGCTGCTGCCGATGTATCGCTGGGCTTCCAGCGATGAGGTCGAACGCCAGGCCGCCGTGCGTCACTGGAAGCGCGCCATCGAGATCGCGGTGGAACTGGGCGTGGACACCATGAACAGCGAATTCGGCCGCGGACCCCATCCGGACAAGGGCAGCTGCTATTGCTGCCACACCGGGTCGATGATCGAGGCCTGCGAGGACGCCTGGTGGCGCAGCATCGAGGAGCTGGTCCCGATCCTGGAACGCGAGGGGATCCAGCTCAACGTCGAACCCCATCCCGAGGACTGGTGCGAGACGATCCAGCCCGCGCTGGACATCATCCGCACGGTGAACTCGAAGGCGGTGAAGTTCCTGTATTGCGCGCCGCACACCTTCTATTTCGGCGACGACACCGTGGCGATGCTGCGCGAGGCAGCCGACGTGCTGGCCCATGTCCATGTGGGCGACACCTTCAACCACAAGGCATCAAGCGGCCTGCGCTATATCCTGAACCCGCCGGGCACGCAGGCGCGCGTCCACCAGCACCTCGACATCGGCCAGGGCGAGGTGCCTTGGGACGACTTCTTCGGCACGCTGGCGGAAATCGGCTTCGACGGCATCATGACCGCCTGCGTCTTCGCCTGGGAAGACAGGGCCGACCACTCCGGGCGCTTCATGCGGGCGGAGATGCAGAAATACATCGATCAATATTGGAAGTGAGACCCCACATGACCGTCAGAATTGGTGTCATCGGCACCGGAGCCATCGGCCGCGACCACGCCCGCCGCATCAACCAGGTGCTGCAGGGCGGCACCATCACCGCGCTGTCGGACGTGAACCGCGCCTCGGCCGAGGCGGTCCGCACCGACATCGCCCCCGAGGCCACCGTCTTCGCCACGGGCGAGGAGCTGATTGCCTCGGATCAGGTGGATGCCGTGCTGGTCACGTCCTGGGGCGCGACGCATGAGCAATACGTGTTGGCCGCCATCGCCGCCGGCAAGCCCTGTTTCTGCGAAAAGCCGCTGGCCACGACTGCCGAGGGCGCCAAGCGCATCGTCGATGCCGAGGTGGCCCTGGGACGCCGCCTGGTCCAGGTGGGCTTCATGCGCCGTTACGACGAAGGCTACGTCGCGCTGAAGGCCGCGCTGGCGCGGACCGGCGCACCGCTCATGGTCCACGCCGCCCACCGCAACCCTTCGGTGCCCGAAGCCTACACCACCCCCATGGCGATCCACGACACGCTGATCCACGAGATCGACGTGTTCCGCTGGCTGCTGGACGACGACTACGTGTCCGCCCGCGTGACCTTCCCCCGGTCCTGCGCGCGCACCCACGCGAAACTGCGCGATCCGCAGATCGTCACGCTCACGACCGCCAGGGGCGTGGTCATCGACACCGAAATCTTCGTGAACTGCCACTACGGCTATGACATCCAGTGCGAGGTCGTGGGCGAAGACGGCACGGCAAAGCTGCCCGAGCCGATGGCCGTTCAGATGCGCCTGAACGCGACCCTGCAGAACCCCATCCTGACCGACTGGAAGGACCGCTTCGTGGCCTCCTACGACGTGGAATTGCAGGATTTCCTGAAGGCCGCCGCGCTTGGCACCGCCTCGGGCCCGACCTCCTGGGACGGCTACATGGCCGCCGTCACCTCTGATGCCTGCGTCCAGGCGCAGGAAGCCGAGGGCGAGTCCGTCGCCATCACCTATCCCGACCGCCCCGCCCTTTTCGCCTGAGGCCCTCATGCGCTTTGCCCTGAACCACATCGCCGCGCCCAAGCTGCCGCTGCCCGACTTCTTCGCGGCAGCCCGCGAGTTGAGCGTCACCGAAGTCGAGATCCGCAACGACCTGCCCGATATCGTCGGCACCTGGGACCCTGCCGAGGTGAAGGCCGAGGCCGAGAAGGCGGGCGTCACCATCGTCTCGATCAATGCGCTTTACCCCTTCAACGTCTGGTCCGGCGACCTGCCCGCGCGGGCCGAGGCGATGGCCGATTACGCGAGCGCCTGCGGGGCCAAGGCGCTGGTCATGTGCCCGCTGAACGACGGCACGCCGGTCGCGTTCGACGGCCTGATGGGCGCGCTGCGGGCGATGAAGACGATCCTCGACACGCGCGGGCTGATCGGGCTGGTCGAACCGCTGGGCTTCCCGATTTCATCGCTGCGGACCAAGGCCGAGGCGATCCGCGCCATCCAGGCGGCTGGCGGGGAAGGCACCTACAAGCTGATGCACGACACCTTCCACCATCACCTTGCTGGGGAAACCGCGTTCTTCCCGGACTGGACCGGACTTGTCCATATCTCGGGCGTGGTCGATCCGGCGGTGTCGGTGGCCGACATGCTGGACGCCCACCGCGTGCTGGTGGACGGCGCGGATCGGCTGGAAAACCTTCCCCAGATCCGGGCGCTGCTGGACGCGGGCTATGACGGCCCCTTCAGCTTCGAACCCTTCGCCCCCGAAGTTCATCAGGCCGCCGATCCCAAGGGTGCGGTGAAGGCCAGCATGGCCTTCGTTTCCGCGCAGCTTTGACCCAAGACAGGACCGATCCCATGACCAGGACCCTCGACCTTGTGACCATCGGCCGTTCCAGCATCGACCTTTACGGCGCGCAGGTGGGCGGGCGGCTTGAGGACATGGGGTCGTTTCGCAAATATATCGGCGGCAGCCCCACCAACATCGCCTGCGGGACGGCGCGGCTGGGGCTGCGGTCGGGGCTGATCACGCGGGTGGGCGACGAACATATGGGCCGCTTCATCCGTGAGCAGCTGGTGCGCGAAGGCGTGGACGTGCGCGGCGTCAGGACCGATCCCGACCGTCTGACCGCCCTGGTGATCCTGGGTATCCGCGACCAGGAGCAGTTTCCGCTGATATTCTATCGCAGCGACTGTGCCGACATGGCCCTGTGCGAGGATGACATCGACGAAGGGCTGATCGCTGATACCCGCGCGGTTCTGGCCACGGGAACGCACCTCTCCCATCCCCGAACCGAAGCTGCCGTCATCAAGGCGCTGCGGCTGGCCCGCAAGCACGGGGCGCGGACAGCGCTGGACATCGATTATCGTCCGAACCTCTGGGGGCTGGCGGGGCATGGCGCGGGGGAAAGCCGCTTCGTGGAAAGCGCGGCGGTTACGGCCAAGCTGCAAGGGACGCTGCACCTGTTCGATCTGATTGTTGGCACTGAGGAGGAGTTCCACATCGCCGGCGGCACCACCGATACGGTGGCCGCGCTGCGGGCCGTGCGCAATGCCACTGACGCGACCCTGGTCTGCAAGCGGGGGGCCGCGGGTGCTGTGGCCTTTACCGGCGCCATTCCCGACAGCCTGGACCAGGGCGAGGCGGGACCGGGCTTTCCCATCGAGGTGTTCAACGTCCTGGGCGCGGGTGACGGCTTCTTTTCCGGGCTGATGAAGGGCTGGCTGGACGGCGAGCCCTGGCCGCGCGCCCTGGAATACGCCAACGCCTGCGGCGCGCTGGCGGTCAGCCGGCACGGCTGCACGCCGGCCTATCCCTCGCTGGCTGAACTGGAGTTCTTCCTCAGGCGCGGGGTGGTGCGGCCGGACCTCAGGAACGACGCGGAACTGGAACAGGTCCACTGGGCCACCAACCGGCACCGCCGCACCGGGGGTGACTGGTCCACCATGCGGGTCTTTGCCTTCGACCACCGGATGCAGCTGGAACAGATGCCGGGATACACGCCCACAAAGGGCAGCGCCTTCAAGGAACTTTGCCTGCGGGCCGCGTTGCAGGTGCAGGGGGGTCGGCCGGGCTATGGCATCCTGTGCGACAACCGCATCGGGCGGGACGCGCTGCACGCGGCATCAGGGACGGGGTTGTGGATCGGGCGGCCCGCGGAATGGCCGGGATCGCGGCCCCTGGCGCTCGAGCCTGAACTGGGCCTCGACTGCGGGGGCCTGGAAGGGTGGGCGCGCGAGAACGTGGTGAAGGTCTTGTGCTTCTGCCACCCGGACGACGACCCGGCCACCCGGGCGGGGCAGGAGGAAACGGTCAAGCGGCTGTGGGAAGCCGCGCGCCGCAACGACCTGGAGTTCCTGCTGGAGATCATCCCCTCGAAGGTCGGCCCGGTGGACAACGAGACGACGGCCACCCTGATCCGGCAGTTCTATGCGGCGGGCGTCTATCCCGACTGGTGGAAGCTGGAGCCGATGCGCGAGGCCGTGGCCTGGCGAAAGGCCATCGCCGCCATCGAGGCGCACGACCCCCACACTCGCGGCATCGTCGTCCTCGGCCTTGACGCGCCCGAGGCGGAGCTGGCCGACAGCTTTGCGGTTGCCTCGGCCTTCCCGCTGGTCAAGGGTTTCGCGGTGGGACGCACCATCTTCGGCGCGGTCGCGCGGGCCTGGCTGGACGGCGACCTGACCGACGACGAGGCGGTGGGCGAGATGGCGCGGCGATATGCGCGCCTGTGCGGTCTCTGGGACAAGGCGCGCGCAGGCGCCGCGGACAGGCGGGGGGCGGCATGAACCGGCCTCTGGGCAGGAGCGGGACAGCCCTCACGACGACGGAACAGGCAAGAGGTGAAGGGATGAGCGCAACGATCAGGCTGACGGCGGCGCAGGCCATGGTCCGCTGGCTGTCGGTGCAGATGACGGAGGATGGCGAGCGGTTCATCGAGGGCTGCTGGGCGATCTTCGGGCACGGCAACGTGGCGGGAATCGGCGAGGCGCTGCACGGCATCGGCGAGGCCTTTCCGACCTGGCGCGGCCAGAACGAACAGACCATGTCCCATGCGGCCATCGCCTATGCCAAGGCCAAGGCGCGCAGGCGGGCGCAGGCCGTGACCTCCTCGATCGGGCCGGGGGCCACCAACATGGTGACCGCCGCGGCGCTGGCCCATGTGAACCGCCTGCCGGTGCTGCTGATCGCGGGCGATGTCTTTGCCAGCCGCCGCCCCGACCCGGTGCTGCAGCAGGTCGAGGATTTCGACGACGGCACCGTGTCCGCCAACGACTGCTTCCGCCCGGTGGTGCGCTACTTCGATCGCATCCAGCGGCCCGAGCAGCTTCTGACCGCGCTGCCCCGCGCGCTGCGGGTGATGACCGACCCCGCGGATTGCGGCCCCGTCTGCCTGGCCTTCTGCCAGGACACGCAGGCCGAAGCCTGGGACTGGCCCGAGGTGTTCTTCGAGCCGCGCACCTGGCGCATCCGGCGACCCGAACCCGATGCGGGGGAACTGGCGCGGGTGGCCGACCTGATCCGAAGGGCCGAACGTCCCGCCATCGTCGCGGGCGGCGGCGTGATCTATTCCGGCGCCGAGGCCGCGCTGTCGGCCTTTGCCGCCCGCCACGGCATCCCCGTCGCGGAAACGCAGGCGGGCAAGTCGGCGCTGGCGCAGGCCGACCCGATGAACTTCGGCGCATCCGGCGTGGACGGGTCTGCCGCCGCCAATGCGGTGCTGCGGGACGCGGATCTGGTGATCGGCGTCGGCACGCGGCTTCAGGACTTCACCACCGGATCGCGGACGATGTTCGCACCCGATGCGACGCTGGTGTCGATCAACGTGCAGGGCTACGACGCGATGAAGCATGCCGCCGAGCCGCTGGTGGCGGATGCGCGGGTCGCCCTGGAGAAGCTGACGGCGATGCTGGGCGATCACCGCGCGGCCTTCGATCCTGCCCCCCGCGCCGCTTGGCAGGCCGCCGTGAACGCCCATTGCGCGGCGCCTGCGTCCGGCAACGACCTGCCCAATGACGCGCAGGTGATCGGCGCCGTGCAGCGCGCCGCGCCGGAGGCCATCGCCATGTGCGCGGCCGGCACCATGCCCGGTGCGCTGAAGCTGTTGTGGCAGCCCGCGCAGGGCGGATACCACATGGAATACGGGTACAGCTGCATGGGCTACGAGATCGCCGGTGCCATGGGCATCAAGCTGGCCTGCCCGGACCGCGAGGTCATCTGCTTCGTGGGCGACGGCAGCTACATGATGGCCAACAGCGAACTGGCGACGGCGGTGATGCGGCGCATCCCCTTCACGGTCGTGCTGACCGACAACCGGGGCTATGGCTGCATCAACCGCCTGCAGCAGGTCTGCGGCGGCGCGCCCTTCAACAACATGTATGCGGACTGCAACGTCGCCGACCAGCCGCGCATCGACTATGTGGCCCATGCGGTGTCGATGGGCGCCCACGCGGTCAAGGCGGAAACCATCGCTGACCTGGAGGCGCAGATCATCGCCGCGCGGGGGCGAAGCGTCCCCACGGTGATCGTGATCGACACCACCGCCAAGGACGGCCCCGCCCAGGGGCTGACCGAGGAGGCGGGCCACTGGTGGGACGTGGCGGTCCCCGAGGTGGGTGCGACGGACAGCCTGCGCGACGCCTACACAACATACCTGCAAAACGCCGCCCGCGCGCGGCTGGTGAACTGAGGAAAGCATCCATGATCCGCTATGGCACCAACCCCATCGCCTGGGCCAATGACGACGACCAGACCATCGGCGCCCATATCCCCACCGAGCAAATCCTGCGCGAGGCGGGCCGCATCATCGGCTTCGACGGCATCGAGAACGGCCACCGCTGGCCCGACGACCCGCAGGCGCTCAAGGACTTGCTGGGGCGATACGGCCTGGCCTTTGTCTCGGGCTGGTATTCGACGAACCTGCTGGTCGGGTCGGTCGAGGACGAGATCGCGGCGGTCCAGCCGCATCTGGCGAAGCTCAAGGCCAATGATAGCAAGGTCTGCATCGTCTGCGAGTGTTCCAACACCGTGCATGGCGATCCCTGCGTGCCGGTGAACGACCGCCCGCGCCTGACGGCGGACGAGATGGCCGCATTCGGTGCGAAGATCGAGGCCTTCGCGGGCTATCTGGCGTCCCAGGGCGTGACCTTGGCCTATCACCACCATATGGGCACGGTTGTCGAATCGCCCGACGAGATCGACGCCTTCATGGCCGCGACGGGCCCCGCGACGCATCTGCTATTCGACGCAGGCCATTGCGCCTTCGGCGGCGGCGACCCGGCGGCGGTGCTGCGCCGGCACGCAAGGCGGGTGGCGCATTTCCATGCCAAGAACATCCGGACTGCCGTCACGCAACGGGTGCGCGCAGAGAACCTGTCCTTTCTGCAAGGGGTTTTGGCCGGGGCCTTCACCGTGCCGGGTGATCCCGACGGCACCATCGACTTCGTGCCGCTGCTGCGGATCCTGGCCGAGACGGGTTATGACGGCTGGCTCGTGATCGAGGCCGAGCAGGATCCGACGCTGCGCAGTCCGCTGGAATATCAGTCCATGGGGTTGAAGGCGCTGAAGGCTGCCGCAGTCGAGGCGGGGCTGGACCGCGCGGTTGCCGCCTGACGGCGGCGAAAGCCGGGGACCAGCCCCCGGCCCCCCGGGATATTTAACGTCCAAAGCAGGAGCGATCATGCCCGATCTTCTTCGCAGACCCTTCGGCACCCGTGGCGAGGTGCATCGGATCACGCCCGCGTCGGCGGGCTGGCGGTATGTGGGGTTCTCGCTTCACCGTCTGCGTGCGGGCGAGACGGCGGGCGAAGCGACCGGCGACAATGAGGTGATCCTGGTCATGGTCGAGGGAAAGGCCCGTATCCAGGCCGCGAGCCGGGACTGGGGAGAGCTGGGTGAGCGGATGGACGTATTCGAGAAGATCCCGCCGCATTGTCTCTATGTCCCGAATGGCCGGGACTGGCAGGCCGAGGCGGCGACCGATTGCACCATCGCTGTCTGCAGCGCGCCGGGACGGGGCGGACACCCCGCCCGGCGGATCGGTCCGGACGGCATCTCGCTGACGCAGCGGGGCAAGGGCCCCAACGCCCGCTGGATCAACAACATCGCCATGGAAGGCGAGGCCTGGTGTGACAGCCTGCTGGTGACCGAAGTCTTCACGCCCGCAGGCAACTGGTCCAGTTACCCAAGCCATCGTCATGACGAGGACGACTTTCCCCGTATCACCTACCTGGAGGAAACCTATTACCACCGCCTTAACCCCAAGGATGGCTGGGCCGTCCAGCGCGTCTATACCGATGACGGCAGCTTGGACGAGGTGATGGCGGTCAGGGACGGCGACGTGGTGCTGGTGCCGCGCGGCCACCATCCCTGCGGCGCGCCCCACGGGTTCGAGCTTTACTATCTCAACGTCATGGCAGGGCCTCGACGGGCATGGCGCTTCGTGGCGGCGCCAGAGATGGAGAGCGTGATCGAACGGGATGCGTGACCTGCCCCCGGAAGTCCCTTGCTGTGATGGAGAGTCTGCCCAACCTTGCGTTGCTCCCCAACCTTGGACCGCCGGATGCTGGAGCTTTCCGGCTTTTTCATGGCGACGGGCTGGCTGCGCCGCCGAGATAATGCGGGGCGATCGGGACGTTATATCCGATCGCGCTATGGGGTCGGTCCGCGTTGTAGTGCCTACGCCAATTCTCCAGCTTTTCCTGCGCGTCCGCTAGGCTCATGAAGTCGCCATTGTTGCGCTCTTGATCCGAGCGACAATGGGCTCTGATGCACAAATCGCGTGACGGCTGGAGATCCCCTTTCCCCGGACGGACTTATCCCGCGGCTTCCGTTACGGGGATGCCAAGGGCGGCGAAGCCGTTCGGGATGGCGACGGAGCTGGAACTCGGCGACCTGGCAGTCGAGGTCACGGGCGGTCAGGCGCCGGCCCAGCAGCTTGACGTAATGCATCTTGGTCGTGACGCGGCTTCGGCGGTGATAGCTGCTCCATCGTCGCCAGATGGTCCGGCCGAAGTGCCCTGATGCGCGCAGGGCCTCGTTGCAGGCGACTGCGCCTGCGGTGTCGGCTTCCATGGCCTGGCGTTCTTGCGGGGCGCAATGACCGCAGCTGCACCACGGGCGGCGATGGGGTCGTGGCACTTGCGTGTGTCGAAGGCGCCGTCGCCAGTGACGCTGCCGATCTCCCGATCGGGCGGGATCTGGTCCAGCAGCTCGGGCAGCATAACATTTGTGCAACAGAGTCGGATCAAGGCACAGATCGGCTACAGGCGCCGCCCCGGCAGCTATGGCGGCAAGCCGTCGGTCGCGGTCGACAACACCCTCGACCGGAAGTTCGACGTCGAGGCCCCAGACAAGGTTTGGTTGACCGATATTACCTATATCCAGACACAAGAAGGGTTCGCCTACCTCGCTGTGGTCATCGATCTTTACTCCCGGCGCGTGGTCGGCTGGTCCATGCAGAGCCGTCAGACGACAGATGTCGTTCTGCAGGTCCTGATGATGGCCATCTGGCGACGAAAGCCGAAGAACAAGGTGCTGATCCATTCAGATCAGGGCAGCCAGTTTACCAGCATGGACTGGGCCGCCTTCCTGCGTGCCCACGCTCTTGAGCATTCGATGAGCCGCTGTGGCAATTGCCACGACAATGCGGTGGCCGAGAGCTTCTTCAACCTGCTCAGGCGCGAAAGGATCAGACGCAGAACCTACCGGACGCGCGAAGAGGCAAGGCAGGACGTGTTCGATGACATCGAGATGTTCTACAACCCGAAGCGCAAACCTGCGAGAAACGGGATGCTGTCGCCTGCCGAGTTCGAGCGGCAACAGATGATGAGGCGGAAAGGCGTCGAAGAAACTCGGGGCTATTCATCTTCACTGATTGCCGGGCTGAAGCTTCACCTGACGATGATAGCCCACGTGGGCTGATCGCCATCATTGCCCGGTGGTCTTTCCGACAGCCCCGGACCAGCGCCTTGCTGGACAGGGTGTGATTGTCCGTCCTGCATTGCAGGATGAACCCGAAACCGATGCAATGGGTCGCAGCCGTATCACGAAGGCCTGCCTTCTGCCCAATCGGGACTCTTTCATCGCGGCCCAGCCCCTTGGTCTTGCGCCCTGCCTTCGCCCCTCTCGAGGTTCATCCTCTTGAGGGGGGGTCGTTCTCTGATCTCGCCCGGCCATCGGCCTGAAGCTGTTCCTGGAGATGACAGCCACCATGATCCGCCGACCATCATCGCCTTGTGGTCTTCCCCGATCATGGGCGCTGCGGGACTGGTGTGGGCAGCCGCCATCATCCGACCCCATCCTTGTCCCTTATCCATGGCGTGCCCTTCCCAGTGACTCTGGAAGGCCACCAACAGGTCCGCTGAAATTTCTGGCAGCCTAGCCGAGATGAAGGCCGAGTCTGCAGCATCCCTCCCTGCGCCTCTGCAGGGCTTCCGGTCATGGAGGATGTTCTGATGTTAAGCCCGTGAAGCCAGTCTAGGTAAGAAGGTCTTGGCAGCTTGCCTCGGCCCTTTCCTGCTACTGAAGCCGACAGACGAGCGGAACTGAATCACCCAGAGGATTTGCCCGGAGTTGTTCCTTGTCAACCCAAGTGGAATGCAGCAGGCAACATGATAGTGAATTTCATCTAAACCGATGAAAAGAAACAGTCCAGTATGCTGGCGGAGCCTATGATGCTGGTGGAGCCGAGGGGAATCGAACCCCTGGCCTCATCATTGCGAACGATGCGCTCTACCAACTGAGCTACGGCCCCACTGGCGCCCTTTTTCCGCGTCGGTGGGGGATTGTCAAGCGGATGATGCGCCCGGCCGGGGGTCAGGTGGATGGCGATTCCGTCGCGGCCGCGCAGGGTCAGGCGGGCCACCGGGACGGGCGGCACGGGGCCGGGGCGCAGGGTGAAGGCTCCGATCACGCGGGCCAGCATCACCACGCCCTCGATCATCGCCAAGCCCGCGCCGGGGCAGCTCCGCTCTCCGGCCGAGAAGGGGATGAAGGCGTCGCGGATGGCGGGGCGGCTTTCGGGGCGGGACCAGCGGGCGGGATCGAAGCCGTCGGGATCGTCCCACAGGCGGCGGTGGCGGTGCAGGTGCCAGGGCGACAGCACCAGTTGCGCGCCGCGCGGCACCGGGCGGCCGCGCAGCCTTTCCGGCCGCGCGGCCTGGCGAACCATCATCGGGACAGGGGGATAGAGGCGCAGGGCCTCGCGGAAGACCGCGCGCGTCACGCGCAGGGCACTGACGCCGGCCATGTCCGGGGTCAGCGCGGCGGCTTCGGCGGCGACGGCGTCCTGCCAGGGGGGATGGGCCGCCAGCAGCCACAGCGCCCAGCCAAGCGCGGCGGCGCTGGTCTCGTGGCCGGCCAGGAAGAAGATCGCCACCTGGTCCACCACCTCGGGCTGGGAAAAGCACCGGCCGGTCTGGGGGTCGGGCGTCGTCATGAGGCGGGTGGCAAAGTCGTCGGGGGCGTGGTCCCGGCGGATCGCCTGTTTCCGGTCGGCTACCAGATCGGCAATCAGGCTGCGGATCTGCAGCGCGGTGCTGCGGGTGCGGCGCGAGACCGGCCGGGGCATCCAGCGGGGCCAGGGCAGCAGCGCCGCCCAGTTCACGATGGGCTGGGCCTCTTGATGGGCGCGGAAGGCGGCGAACACGCGCGCCGCCGTGTCCTGTTCGACGGGCATCGAGAACAGCGCCCGGAAGATCACGTCGGCGGCGGCATGGCTGGCCTGGGGTTCGATGTCCTGAAGGCCCGGCTTCAGCCGCGCGACCAGGGCATCGGCGGCGGCGAAGATGGCGGGAAGCGTGTCGGGCAGCCTGCCGCCGTCGAAGGCCGGGTCGATGATGCGGCGCTGCGCGGCCCATTCGGCGCCGTTGGTCACGAAGACCGAATTGCCCAGAAGCGGCGCAAGTCCCACGCGCAGGCGGTCGGACTTGGGGAAGTCGCGGGGGCTGTCCCTGAGGATCAGGCGGACCAAGGCCGGGTCGTTGCACAGGAAGCTGTGGATCAGCGGGCTGCGGAACTCGGCCATCCAGGCGCCGAACAGGCGGTCGGGCAGGGCGGACAGCAGGTCGCGGCGAAAGGCGCGGGCCAGGCGCAGGACGCTGCCCCGCCCTTCGGCGGACCGGGGGCGGGGCGGGATCACGGCAGCCCCGGTCCGGCCGGGGTGGCGATGCGGCCCGGCGAATGCCTGCGGCCGGCAAAGCGGTCGGCCAGGGCGCGCGGCCCGGCGGTGATCGCGAAGTAATCATAGTCGCCCGGCTGCTCGAAGGCGCAGAGATATTGCAGATGCAGCCGGAACCACCGCCACCGCAGGTCGCGCTGCTGGCGCCGGGACAGCGTGCGGCTGAAGGCGGCCGACAGGACCAGCGGCCAGCGTTGGCCCGGCCCGGCGGCCCCCGTCACGGCGACCGGGTCGCACAGGGCGAAGCTGCAGGGGTCGCCGGGCGCGGTAACGTCCAGCCAGAACAGGTCCGGCCGTTCCGACAGGCAGGCCAGATCCGCCCGCAGCCGTTCCGCGCGCGGCAGGAAGGCCGCCATCGGCACGACATGGCCCAGCGTCAACAGCGACAGCGCCACGCCCTGCGGCCGCGTCCCGCCGCGCAGCAGATCGGCCACCATCGACACCGCCAGAGCGGCGCCCGAGGAATGGCCGACCACCAGAACCTCGTCGGCACCGGAGGCGAGCGCCTGGGCTAGGCTGTCGGTGAACCGCGCCAGCCGCGCCTCGAGCGGCGGGGGATAGGCGCCGTCCCGGCTGGCGGTGAAGGCATAGTCGTGCATCAGGTAATAGGCGAACAGGCGGTGGTCCAGGGACCGCAGCACCGCCAGCATCCCCCAGGCGGCCGCCGTGGCGCAGGGCGGGGCCAGCCAGGGCCGGCCGGTCAGCGCGGCCGCGGCCCAGCCCGCCAGCCCCGCCACCAGCAGCGCGCCCAGAAGCTGCCCCGCCAGCATCGCCAGGGGATACAGCGCCGCCAGCACCGGGCCCCGGCGCAGCCGCATCAGCCGCCGTAGCGCCCCCGACCACAGATAGAGACGGGCCACGCGCAGCATCTGCGCATAGGTGCCGGCGATCCCTGCGGTCATCGAGGCCCGGACCAGATCGGACCAGACCATGACCTCGATCCGCGACCGGGCCTCGCCTTCGGGAAACCGCGCCTCGACCGTCCAGCCGGGGCCCGCCGCGCCCGCCCGCATCGTCAGGTCATAGCCGCTGATCGCGGCCTGCTTGCCCGATTCGCGGCGATACAACTCCCGGTAGCGGCGCGGAGGCATGGGATCGAAGCCCGGAACATACAGAACCAGGCGGCGGAAAGGGCGGGTCATGGTCAATCCGTGATGGTCCGGCGCAGAATAGGCCGGCCTGCGGATCCCGCAAGCCTGTTCCTTCAGCGGTGCCAGCGGGCCTTCAGCGTTGCCAGCGGGCCTGCAGCGCCTCGATGGCGGCGATCCGGCGGGCGACGGGCGGGTGGGACAGCAGCCAGGCGGGCGCGGCGCCGCCGCGATGGCCGGTCAGCCGGTCCAGCTTGCGGAACAGCGAAATCTGCGGCGCCGTCCCCAGCCCGGCGCGGATCATCAGGGCGCTGGCGAAGCGGTCGGCCTCGAATTCGTCGTCGCGCGACAGGCGGGCGGCGACGGCGGTGGCGACAAGGCCCGCGATCCAGACGCCCAGGCCGGGGATGATGCGGCCCAGGATCCCGGCAAGCGCCATGCGGATCGCGTTCTGGCCCGCGAAGTCGATCATCCGCCGCCGCGCATGGCCGTGGGCCACATGGCCCAGTTCGTGGGCGATGACGCTGGCCAGTTCCTCGGGCGTGACCTCGCCCGCGTCCAGCTTGCGGATGAAGCCGCGGGTCAGGAAGATCCGCCCGTCGGGGGCGGCCAGCCCGTTCACGGGATCGACCTCGTAGACATGGGCGCTGACCGGCGGCAGGTCCATCGCCCGGCCCAGCCGCTCCAGCATGGGCACCAGGCGCGGATGGGTCAGCGGCGTCGAGTTCCGGTCCAGATCCTGACGCAGCCGGTACAGCGACATGAACCACATCGCCGCCAGGTACAGGATCAGAAGGATGATCGGCAGATACTTCATCATCGGGCCAATATGGCCCCGCACCCGCCCCCGCGCCAGAGGATCAGCCGAGGATCCGCATCGCCTGCGTCAACCCGTCCAGCGTCATGGGCATCATCCGGTTTTCGAAGATGCTGCCGATCATCGCGATCGAGGGCGTGTATCCCCAATGCGCCTGCGGCACCGGGTTCAGCCAGACGTGGTCCGGCCAGGTTTCGGCGGCGCGGCGCAGCCACAGTTCGCCCGGTTCCATGTTCCAGTGTTCGCTGGCCCCGCCCGGGGCCGCGATCTCGTAGGGCGACATCGAGGCGTCGCCGACGAAGATGCATTTGTAGTCGCGGCCGAAGCGGTGCAGCACGTCCCAGGTCGGCGTCTGTTCCGCCCAGCGGCGGCGGTTGTCCTTCCACACGCCTTCGTACAGGCAGTTGTGGAAATAGAAATGCTCCATGTGCTTGAACTCGGCCCGGGCGGCCGAGAACAGCTCGTCCACGACGCGGATGTGGTCGTCCATCGACCCGCCCACGTCCAGAAACAGCAGCACCTTGACCGCGTTGCGCCGTTCGGGCCGGGTCTGCACGTCGATATAGCCGTGGTCGGCGGTGGCGCGGATGGTGGCGGGCAGGTCCAGTTCTTCGGCCGCGCCGTGCCGCGCCCAGTGCCGCAGCCGCTTCAGCGCCACCTTGATGTTGCGGGTGCCCAGTTCCACGTTGTCGTCGAAGTCGCGGAACTCGCGCTTGTCCCAGACCTTGACGGCGCGGCGGTGGCGCGATTCGTCCTGGCCGATGCGCACGCCTTCGGGGTTGTAGCCATGGGCCCCGAAGGGCGAGGTTCCCGCCGTGCCGATCCACTTGCTGCCGCCCTGGTGGCGCCCCTGCTGCTGGGCCAGCCTCTCGCGCAGGGTCTTCATCAAATCCTCGAAGCTGCCGCTGCCGCGGATCCGCGCCTTCTCCTCCTCGGTCAGCAGCTTCTCGGCCAGCTTCTCCAGCCAGTCCCGGGGGATGGCCTGTTCGGTGACAAGCGCCTCGATCGGGATCGTCTCCAGGCCCGCGAAGGACTCGGCGAAGGCGCGGTCGAAGCGGTCGATGTGGCGTTCGTCCTTGACCAGAGACAGCCGGGCCAGGTGATAGAAGCCATCGGCCGACCAGCCCGCCACCCCGGCCTGCATCCCGGCCATCAGGTCCAGCCATTCCCTGAGCGAGACCGGAACCCCCTGGCGGCGCAGGCTGTCGAGGAAGGGAATGAACATCACAGCACCCGGTCGAGAATGACGGTGGCGAACAGCCCCGGCAGGGCGAAGGCGATGGCGAAGCCCGCCGCATACTGCGCCCGGTCGCGCCGGGTGCCGCCAAGCCGCGCGGCGCGGCGCCAGCCCAGGATTGCACCGATGACGGCGGCGGCGATGACGATCATGGTGGCCCCTGGCGTTCGTTCCTGCCTGTCCAGATAGACCCTGGCCGGGCACGGCGCAACCGACGGGCGGGCGGTCGGGCGTGGAACATGCGCGCGGCCACCGGGTTGAGGTCGATCATTCAAGCGCAGGAGGACGCCATGAGCGACACCGAAAACCCCGACGCCGTTCCGCCGGGTACCCCGGGGGCGGGGGAAAACATCTGCCGGAAATGCGAAGGCACCGGCAAGGTCGAGGGCGAAGAATGCCCCGACTGCGGCGGCACCGGCAAGGTCGTCACCGGCATCGGCGGCGCCTGATCCGCGTCAGCCCGCCGGGGCCAGCATGGCACGGAAGGCGTGCCAGCTGGCCTTGGGGGTGCGGGTCATGGTGTCATAGTCCACATGGACCAGGCCGAAGCGCGGCCCGTATCCCCAAGCCCATTCGAAGTTGTCCAGCAGCGACCAGTAGAAGAAGCCCCGCAGGTTGACGCCCTGATCCATCGCCGCCCGCGCCGCGCGCAGGTGGTCGCCGATGAAGGCGATGCGGCGGGGATCGGCGGCAATGTCGCGGCCCGCTGCCTCGGCAATGCCGTTTTCGGTGACCATGATCGGCAAGCCGCCCACATGGTCGCGGCAAAGCCGGGTCAGGAACTCGGTCAGGCCCTCGGGGCGGATCTCCCACCCCATCTGCGTCCTGGGCAGCGGTCCGTCCACGGCCTCGCCCTGCGGCCACAGGCCCGCGCCCGCCCCATAGAGACGGCGGGTATAGTAGTTCACGCCCAGCCAGTCGATCGGCTGCGCGATCAGGGCCATGTCGGCCTGCCAGTCCTGCGGCAGATGCGGTTCCAGCCCCTCCAGGGCGTCCTGCGGATAGCCCTGGCCCATGATGGCGCGGATGAACCACTGGTTGTAGATCGCGTCCTGCAGCCGCGCCGCGCGGGCTGCCCCCGGCGTGTCGTCGGCGGGCTGGGCGGTCTCGAAGTTCAGGACGATGCCCAGGTTGCGGGCACCTGCGGCGCGCAGCGCCTGCAGGGCGGTGCCGTGGGCTAGCAGGACGTGGTGCATGGCCCGGGCGGCGGCGCGGATGTCGCGCAGGCCGGGCGCGTGATGGCCCAGGAAATGCGACAGCCAGGAGATGCACCAGGGTTCGTTCAGCGTCGCCGCGCTGGCGGTCCGATCGCCCAGGCGGGCCTGCACGCACCCGCAGTAGTCGGCGAAGCGGGGGGCGATGTCGCGGTTCTGCCAGCCGCCCCGGTCCGCCAGGGCCGCCGGCAGGTCCCAGTGATAGAACGTCAGGTGCGGCGCCAGCCCGCGCTCCAGCATCCCGTCCACAAGCCGGTCGTAGAACGCTAGGCCACGCGGGTCCGCCGTCACCCCGTCGGGCATCACCCGCGCCCACGAGGTCGAGAAGCGGTAAGCCGAAAAGCCCGCCTCGCGGATCAGGTCCAGATCCTCGGGCCAGCGGTGGTAGTGGTCGCAGGCCCGGCTGCCGTTGCCGGCATCCGCGATGGTGCCGGGCGTGGCGGCGAAGCTGTCCCAGTGCGACGGCCCGGCATGGCCCTGGGCCGAGCCCTCGATCTGATAGGCCGAGGTGGCCACCCCGAAGATGAAGTCGGCCGGGAAGGCAGAGCGGTCGGGCAGCATCGGGTTCCTTTCGGCGGTGGGGTTGCGGTGGCGGGGGATCAGGGGGCGGGGCGGGGCGCGCGGGACTGGCGCCAGAAGAACACCAGCGTGAACAGCGCCGTCATCACCACGACGATGGTGGGGGCGGGGGCGCTGTCCAGCCAGAAGCTGATCCAGATGCCCGCCAGGCTGGACAGCGTGGCGATCAGCACCGACAGGACCAGCATCGCCTGCAGCCTGCGCGTCATCAGGAAGGCGATGGCCCCCGGCGCGATCAGCAGCGCCACCGACAGGATGATGCCCACCGCCGACAGCATCGCCACCACCACGGCCGAGATCATCGCCAGCATCCCGTAATGCAGCCAGCCCACCGCCAGACCGGCGACGCGCGCCTGCACCGGGTCGAAGACCAGCAGCGCGAAGTCGCGCCATTTCAGGATCAGCACCAGCCCCACGGCCGCCGAGATCGACCCCGCCGACAGGAAGTCGTCCCGCCCGATCCCCAGGATGTTGCCGAACAGGATGTGGTCCAGATGCACGTCGGTGGGGAACTGCGTGTAGATCACGATCCCCAGCCCGAACATCCCCGCCATGACCACCCCCAGCGTCGTGTCGGGCTTGATGCGGCTGTTGGCGTCCAGCCAGCCCGCCGACAGCGCGCAGACCATGCCCGCCGCGAAGGCCCCGATCAGCAGGGGGATGCCGGCCAGGTAGGCCAGCACGATGCCCGGCAGCACGGCGTGGCTGATCCCGTCGCCCATCAGCGCCCATCCGCGCAGCACGAGAAAGCAGCTGAGAAGCGCGGCGGGGATGCTGACGATCACCGCGATCAGCGCCGCCTCGACCATGAAGGGGAAGGCGAAGGGGGCGGTCAGCCAGGTCATTCGCCCGCCTCGCGCAGGCGGCGCCGGCTGGCCAGCAGGCCGTGGCGCGGGGCCAGGACGAAGGCCGCCAGGAAGATCAGGGTCTGCAGCACCACGATGATGCCGCCCGTCGCGCCGTCCAGGAAGAAGCTGGCATAGGCGCCCAGGGCCGAGGTCAGGCTGCCGATCGCCACCGACAGCGCGATCAGGCGCGGAAAGCGGTCGGTCAGCAGATAGGCGGTGGCGCCGGGGGTGACGACCATCGCGATGACCAGGAAGGCGCCCACCGTCTGCATCGCCGCCACGGTCGAGGCCGCCAGCAGCGTGAAGAACAGCACCCGCAGCCGGCCGGGATGAAGGCCGATGGTGCGGGCATGGCTTTCGTCGAAGAACACCACCATCAGGTCGCGCCACTTCGCCAGCAGGATCGCCAGCGACACCCCGCCGATGATCGCCAGCTGCAGCGTGTCAGCCGGCGAGATCGCCAGGATGTTGCCCATGGTGATCGCCTGCAGATCGACCGAGACCGGGTTCAGCGAGATCATGAACAGCCCGATCCCGAAGAAGCCGGTGAAGATCAGGCCGATGATGGCGTCCTCCTTCAGGCCCGTGCGGCTGTTCAGGAACAGCATGGTCAGCGCCGCCAGCCCCCCGACAGGAAGGCGCCCAGCGCGAAGGGCAGGCCCAGCATGTAGGCGCCCGCGACGCCGGGGACGATGGAATGGGACAGGGCGTCGCCGATCAGGCTCCAGCCCTTCAGCATCAGATAGGCCGACAGGAAGGCGCAGACCGCGCCCACCAGGGCCGAGACCCAGATGGCGTTCGCCATGTAACCGTAGGTGAAGGGGATCAGCAGGGTGTCCAGCATCAGCCGTCGCAGGCGGGGGTTTCACACCCCCGCGCCCCCGTGGGGTATTGGCACAAAGGTGAAGCCGGGCGCGTCATCCGTCGGTCCTGCGGGCGCGCTGGTCGTAGAAGACCGCCGGGCGTTCGTCGTCGGTGAAGACGTCCAGGCTGCGGTGGTCGGCGTCGTCGTGCAGCGCCGCGCCCGCCAGCACGAAGTGGCGCAGCACGCCGCCGAAGGCCATGCGCAGGTTTTCGGGGGTGAAGGTCGTCTCGGTCGGGCCGCTGGCCAGGACGGTGCCCTTCACCATCACCACCCGGTCGCAGTATTCCGGCACCGAGCCCAGGTCGTGGGTCGAGACCAGCATGACCCGGCCTTCCTCTCGCATCGCCCTGAGCAGGGCGATGATCGCCTCCTCGGTCTTGACGTCCACGCCGGTGAAGGGCTCGTCCAGCAGGACCACCCGGGCGTCCTGGGCGATGGCGCGGGCCAGGAACACGCGCTTCTTCTGGCCCCCGGACAGTTCGCCGATCTGGCGGCGGCGGAAATCGGTCATGCCGACGCGGGCCAGGGCCGCGTCCACCGCCTGCCGGTCGGCGGCGCGGGCGCGGCGGAAAAAGCCCATGTGGCCGTAGCGGCCCATCATCACCACGTCCTCGACCAGCACGGGGAAGGTCCAGTCCACCTCCTCGGCCTGGGGGACATAGGCCACCAGGTTGCGGGCAAGCGCCTCGGCCACGCTGCCGCCCATGATGCGGACCTGCCCCGCGGCATGGGGCAGCAGCCCCATCAGCGCCTTGAACAGCGTCGATTTCCCCGCCCCGTTCACGCCCACCAGGGCGGTGACCGATCCCTTGGGCACGAAGAAGCTGGCGTCCCGCAGGGCGGTGACGCCGTTGCGGTAGGCGACGGTCAGGTTCTTGACGTCGATCCCGTCGGTCATCCCCCCAGCCCGTCCACGATCGTCTGCGCGGTGACGCGCAGCAGGTCCAGATAGGTGGGCACCGGGCCGTCGGCCTCGCTCAGGCTGTCCACATAGAGGACGCCGCCATAGGTCGCGCCGGTCTCGGCAGCGACGCGGCGGGCCGGACGGTCGGACACGGTGGATTCCGAGAAGATCACGCCGATGCCGTTGTCGCGCATCACGTCGATGACCTGGCGGACCTGCTGGGGGGTGCCCTGCGCATCGGCGTTGATCGGCCAGAGGTAAAGCTCGTTCAGGCCGAAGTCGCGGGCGAGATAGGAAAACGCCCCTTCCGAGGTGACCAGCCAGCGGCGTTCCGGGGGCAGGGCGCGGGCGGCGTCGCGCAGCGGGGCGATGGTGCGGGTGATCCGGTCCTTGTAGGCCTCGGCATTGGCCTTGTAGGCCGCGGCGTTGGCGGGATCGGCGCCGGCCAGGGCGGCGGCGATGTTGTCCACATAGATCAGGGCGTTGTCCAGCCCCATCCAGGCGTGGGGGTTCGGCTTGCCCTGATACTCTCCGCCGCTGATGGGCAGCGGTTCCACGCCGTCGCTGACCACGGCCACCGGCACATCGCCCAGCTGGTCGATGAACTGCTGGAACCAGCTTTCCAGGTTCAGGCCGTTGGCAAGGATCAGCTGCGCGTCGCTGGCGCGGATCAGGTCGCCCGAGCTGGGCTGGTAATTGTGGATCTCGGCCCCCGGCCGGGCGATGGATTCCACCACCGCCGCATCGCCGGCGACGTTGCGGGCCATGTCGGCGATGATGGTGAAGGTGGTCGCCACCTTCAGGGGTTCGGCCTGGGCGGGCAGGGACAGCAGGCCGGCCAGCGCGGCCGCCGCAAGCAGTTTCATCGCGATGGGCTTTCCTCCTCGGTCCATGGGGACGTTATGTGCAAACCGTTCGCATCTGTCAACACTTGAGAACTAGTTGCAACTGAACGCGGCCTGGGGCATGAAGGTTTCATGGAAAAGCGCGCGACACGACTGGAACAGGCCCTGCGCGATGCCGGGGTGCGGGTGACGCGGCAGCGCGCGGCGCTGCTGCGCGTGATCGCGGGCAGCGAGGATCACCCGGACGCCGCCGAGTTGCACCGCCGGGCCGAGGCGGCGGGGGCGGGGGTGTCGCTGGCGACCGTCTATCGCACGCTGACCACGCTGCGGACGCAGGGGGTGATCGACAAGCTGGAGTTCCAGGGCGAGCCGGCCCGGTGGGAGGCCGCCGATCAGCGCCACCACGACCACATGATCGACCTCGAGACCGGCGACGTGGTCGAGTTCACCGACGACCGGATCGAGCGGCTGCAGGCCGAGATCGCCGCCGAGAGGGGCTACGAGATCGTCCACCACCGGCTGGAGCTTTACGTCCGCCGCAGGCGCAGGGGCGCCTAGCGCGGTCCTTCCCGGCCGGGCCGGCAAGGGGCTGCCGGGCCGCCCGGATCAGCGCCATCCAAGGGGCGGCGCGACGTGGCGCAGGATGTTGTCCAGGACGTGGACGTTGTAATCGACCCCCAGCATGTTCGGCACCGTCAACAGCAGGGTGTCGGCCTCGGCGATCGCCTCGTCCTCGCGCAGCTGGTCGATCAGGCGGTCGGGCTCGTCGGCATAGCTGCGCCCGAACACGGCGCGGTAGTTGTCGATGGTGCCGATCTGGTCGCTGTCCTTGCCGCCGCGCCCGAAGAACCGGCGGTCCATGTCCGAGGTCAGCGCGAAGATCGACCGGCTGACCGACACCCGCGGGCTGCGGTCATGGCCCGCCGCCGCCCATTCCTGGCGGAAGATGCGGATCTGGCGGGCCTGCTGGACGTGGAACGGCTCGCCCGTCTCGTCCACCTTCAGCGTCGAGCTTTGCAGGTTCATGCCCATCCGCGCCGCCCACCGCGCCGTCGCCTCGGAGGCCGAGCCCCACCAGATGCGCTCGCGCAGGCCGGGGGAATGGGGCTCCAGCCGCAGCAGGCCGGGCGGGTTGGGAAACATCGGCCGCGGGTTGGGGCGGGCGAAGCCCCGGCCTTCCAGCTGTTGCAGGAACACCTCGGCATGGCGGCGCGCCATGTCCTGATCGCTCTCGCCCTCGGCCGGGCGATAGCCGAAATGGCGCCAGCCATCGACCACCTGTTCCGGGCTGCCCCGGCTGATGCCCAGCTGCAGCCGCCCGCCCGAGATCAGGTCGGCCGCGCCCGCGTCCTCGACCATGTAGAGAGGGTTTTCATAGCGCATGTCGATGACGCCGGTGCCGATCTCGATGCGGCTGGTGCGCGCGCCGATGGCCGCCAGCAGCGGGAAGGGCGAGGCAAGCTGGCGGGCGAAGTGATGCACGCGGAAATAGGCGCCGTCCGCGCCCAGCTCCTCGGCCGCGATAGCAAGGTCGATGGACTGCACCAGCACGTCGCGCGCGGTGCGGACCTGCGATCCCGGTTCGGGCGACCAGTGGCCGAAGGACAGAAAGCCGATCTTCTTCATGAGTCACCCCGTGCTGCGCCAGCCCGCGCCGGATTGCGTCGCCCCGCGCGTTGCAGCCCAGATAGGGTCTTGGAGCGCCCTCAGGCAAGGATCACCCGCGCGCAGGCCCTGTGCGCCGGCGCGCCGGGCGGGGCTGTTTCCAGCGGCGATGCACCCAGAACCACTGGTCCATGTGGCGGCGCACCAGCATCTCGAGGTCGTCGTTCAGCGCCTGCATCATGGTGGCGGGATCGCTGTGCCGGACCGGCTGGCCCACCTGGACGCGAAAGCGCAGCCCGTCGGGGCAGCGGATGCCGTGGACCGGGACCAGAAGCGCGTCGTATCGCAGGGCCAGTTCCGCCGGCGTCAGCACCGTGCGGCTGGGCAGGCCGAAGAAGCGCAGTTCGGGCGCGCGCCGGTCATACTGGTCGAAGCCCAGCGCCAGCCAGCCGCCGCCGCGCAGGAAGCGCAGCATCGAGGTCAGCCCCGACCGGCCGCGCGGGAACAGCGGCTCGGCGATGGCGGTGATGGCGGGGATGTAATGGCGGTTGAACGCCTCGTTGTTCATCGGGCGGTACAGCGCGCCCACCGGCCAGCCCCGCGCGGCAAGCGCGGTGCGCATGGCGTCGTAATTGCCGAAATGGGCGCAGGCGACGATGACCGGGCGATGGGCATCGAAGGCGGCCTCCAGGTCGGGCAGGCCCGGGCCTTCCAGCGGATCGGCGTCGCGGATGCGGGCGGTGAACTCCTCGCCCGAATAGATCTCGGCCACCGAGCGGCCGGCATTGTCGGGCACGGCACGGGTCAGCGCCCTGACCTCGGCGGGGGTCAGGTCGGGGCGGGCCAGGGCCAGGTTCTCGCGGATGCGGCGGCGCCAGCCGGCCAGCGGCCCCAGCACATGCGCGAACAGCCAGCCCACGGCGGGGATGCGCCGTTCATAGGGCAGAAGCCGGGCAAGCCCGATCACCGACAGGAAGGCGGCGTTGGCGATGCGGTCGGACAGGGGCGGGGTCTCGGGCTGGCTCATCGGGTCTTTCGCGTGGCGCGGGCTTCTCGGGACCAGACGTAAAGCCCCGCGGCCACGATAAGCGCCGCGCCCGCCACGGTAAACCGGTCGGGAAGCTGGCCGAACAGCAGCCAGCCCCACAGCCCGGCCCAGATCAGCCCGGTATAGCCGAAGGGCGCCAGCACGCCCGCCTCGGCGGTGGCGAAGGCGCGCACCAGCAGGTACTGGCTCAGCGTGCCGAAGACGCCCAGCAGCCCGAAGGCCCAGAGATCGGCGGGCGCGACGGGCTGCCAGAAGAACGGCACCGCCGCCGATGTCAGGACCGTCCCCACCACCGCCGACCACATGACCGAGGTGGCGACCGAATCCGAGCGCGCCATCCGCGTCAGCAGCGCCCCCGCCGCATAGGTAAAAGCGCCCGCCAGCGGCAGAAGCGCGGCGGGCTGGAAGACCCCCAGGCCCGGCCGGATGATGATGAGCGCGCCGATCAGCGCGACGCCGATCCCGGCCAGCCGCCGCGGGCCGATGGGTTCGCCCAGAAACAGTGCCGCGCCCAAGGTGATGAGGACCGGGTTCAGGTCCATGATCGCCGTCGCCTCGGCCAGGCCGATCACCTGAAGCGCGCTGAAGAACAGCCCGACCGAGCCCAGCTGCATCAGCGCCCGCGCGAATTGCAGCCCCGGGCGGCGGGTGCGCAGCAGCGCAAGCGTCCCGCCCCGGAAGATCAGCGCGAAGATCGCCAGGTTTCCCACGAAGCGCGCCCAGACCACCTGCGCCGGGTGATAGCCTTGCGTCAGGTGCTTGGCGGTGGCGTCCATCATCGTGAAGCCCAGGATCGCGGCCAGCATCAGCAGGATGCCGGTCGTCTGCGCGGGGTGCGTCCGGCGCAAGGCTGTCTGGTCGGTCATCGGCTTCCCCGCATTTCCGTTCCCGCACCTCCTAGTGGCAGGATCGGCCGGGGCCAAGCCTTCCTCAGCCCTTCCGGGCCAGCGGGTGATGGGTCAGCACCAGGTCGCGCATCCGGTCGTCCAGGACATGCGTGTAGATCTCGGTCGTGCCGAGGTCGGCATGGCCCAGAAGCATCTGGATCGACCGCAGGTCGGCGCCGCCCTCCAGCAGATGCGTGGCGAAGGCGTGGCGGATGACATGCGGCGTCACGCGAGACGGCGACACGCCAGCCGCCACCGCCATGTCGTTCAGCAGCCGCCCGAAGCTCTGGCGGGGCATGTGGCCCGCGGCACCGGGGGCGGGGAACAGCCAGCGGGCCCCCTTGCCCGCGACCAGCCGGCCAAGCGCGCCATCGCGCGGCGCGCCGTCGCGGATGGCCAGCCAGGCCGACAGGGCGCGGCGCGCGGGGGGCGTCAGGGGCACCATGCGTTCCTTGTCGCCCTTGCCCCGGATCAGCAGCACCCGCGGGTCGCCGCGGCAGGCGGCGGCGGGAAGCGCCACCAGTTCGCTGACGCGCATCCCGGTCGCATACAGCAGTTCCACCAGGCACAGGTTGCGCGCCCGCTCGGCCTCGGTCCGGCCGATGCGGGGGGCGGCGGCCAGAAGCGCCTCGATCTCGGCGCGGTCCAGGGTCTTGGGCAGGCGCCTGGACCGCCCCGGCCCGCTGAGGCGGATCGCCGGGTCGGTGTCGCGCCACCCCTCCTCGAGCGCGAAGCGCGTGAACTGCCGGATCGAGGACAGCCGCCGCGCGCGCGTCGCCCGCGACAGCCCCTGCGCGTCGCAATGGGACAGATAGTCCTCGACAAGTTCGCGCGTCAGCCCGGCCAGCGACAGCCCGCGCGCCGACAGCCAGTCCGACAGGTCGCGCAGGTCGCGCCCATAGGCCAGAACGGTGTTGCGCGCCGACCCGGATTCGGCGGCCTTGGCGTCCAGGAAGGCCGAGATGGCGCGGTGGTCGGCCATCATGGCGCGGGCCGCATCACCGGCAGCAGCGACAGTTGCGCCGCCGCAAGATCGGCCTCGGCCGTCAGGCCAAGCGCGCGCAGCATGGCCAGCCCGCGCCCCGCGCGCGCCAGATCGCCGTCAAGACCCGCGTCGATGTCGGCAAGGGCCGTCAGCAGCGCCTCGCCCTGGCGGGTCGCGGGGGGCGGGACGGGTTCGGCCTTCAGCGCCGGGTCGAGGACCAGCGGGGTGGGCGTGGGCAGCCCCTGCCATTGCCGAAGCCAGGTCGCGATCTCGGCCGCGCGGTCCGCGCCCGCCTGCGGCAGGTCGGCCGCGACCATCGCCGCCAGCACGTCGGCCATCCCGGCGGCGCGGAACTGGTCGAAGGCGGCGGGCAGGGCAGGCGCGGGATCGCCCCCCGCCAGCGCCGCCTCAAGCGTGCGCATCGCCCCCGCCCGTTCCCAGACCCCGCCCGAGGCCGCCGGCTTCTGTTCGCTGTAGAGCGCGCGCAGCGTGGCCGCAGGAATGGCGCCCGCGCGCGCCAGCCGTTCGGCGGCCTCCAGCCGGGCCTTCCAGCCGTTGTTGGGGCGCAGGTCGGAATGGGCGAAGGCGATGGGCAGCGAGGACGTGGGCAACGGCTGGCCGATCGCCTCGTGGATGCGGAAATCCAGCGGCGTCACGCGGTCGGCCGGGGGCAGCATCTGGTCGCTGTCCACATAGGCGTCGTCCAGGAAATGCGTCAGCAGCACCGCCTGGCGCTGGTCCAGCAGGCCCAGGCTTTCCGCCCCGTGCAGGCTGATCGCCGCGGCGGCCCAGTCGCCGGTCTGCGCCAGGCAGAAGATGCGCGCGGCGAAGCTGGGGGCGATGCCCGGGGTGGTGTTCATGATGTCGCAGGCCCCGCCCTCGTCCCCCTCGAGCAGGGCGATGTCGAACAGGCGGCGGAAGATCTCGGGGTTGCCGGGACCCGCGGCGATCAGCAGCGCCTGGGCGCGGTCCACCGCGCCGCCGTCCAGAAGCCGGTCGGCGCGCGCCAGGAACAGGCGGCCCTGCGGCGCGCTGCCCCCGGCGGGCGGGCGGAACTGCGTGGTCAGGACGCGGTCCAGCAGGGCGTTCATCGCCGGCAGCCGCGCGGGCGTGCGCAGGATCAGGTCGGCCAGCGCCGCGGGATCGCTGCCCTGCCACAGGCTGGCGGGCAGGCCCGCCTTGCGCGGCGTCGTCAGCCCCGCCGCGTCGGGATTGCCGTCGCCCAGCCGCGTCACCTGGACCGGACCCACCGCGCCGCTCGAGGCCACGGGCCGGGGTCCGGCCCCCGGCACGCCCGGAGGCGGGGGATCGCCGGGCCGCCAGGCCGAGCTTTCGCGGTCCGGCCCCCGCACGCTGCCCGACAGCCAGTCGCTGGCCGACAACGGCTGCTGGCCCTGGGCGGCCTGGCCCCAGGCCAGCACGGCCGCCAGCAGGAGGAGGCGCCGGGCCGTCACTCGGCTTCGGCCTGGGTTGCGGCCGGCGCCGCGGCGTCGGCCGGGGTGCCGGCCGGCTGGGCCGGTTCTGCGCCGGCGGGGGCAGGGGCGGGGGCAGGGGCAGGGGCAGGGGCAGGGGCGCCGGTGACGGGGCTGCGCACCTCGGACCGGACCGGCGCCATGTCGCCGAAATAGGCATAGCCCGCCAAGCCGATCAGGGCCGCCACAAGCAGCACCACCAGAACCTTCAGCAGCCGCATCGAATTCGCCTCGTTTCTTCGTTGTCGTGTCCTACGCCCGGTCTTTCGCCGGCCTGCCCGGAATATATATGGCATTTTCCGAAAGATCACGCCATTCAGTCGGCCACCACGGCGGGGAACGGACATGCGGCAGCGCCTGCGGCGCCATATCGTGCTGATCGGAATGATGGGGGCGGGCAAGACCGCGCTCGGGTCGGAGCTGGCCCGCCGCCTGCACGTCCCCTTCACCGATTCGGACCTTGAAATCGAAACCGCCGCGGCCATGTCCATCGCCGAGATCTTCGCCCGCGACGGGGAAGCCTTCTTCCGCGACCGCGAGGCGCAGGTGATCGCGCGGATCCTGAAGGATTCGCCGCGCGTCATCTCGACCGGCGGCGGCGCCTGGATGCAGGACCGCAACCGCGAGGCCATCCGGCAGGCGGCCCTGTCGGTCTGGCTGGACTGCGACCTGGACACGCTGTGGCACCGGGTCAGGCAGCGCGCCACCCGGCCGCTGCTGAAGACGGCCGACCCCCGCGGCACGCTGGCCCGCCTCATGGCCGAGCGGGGCCCGACCTATGCCACGGCGGAACTGACCTTCCAGGCCCGCGGCGGCGACAGCATTGCCCAGGCCACAACCCGACTGCTGGCCGCGATCCGCGCGGCCGACCCCCAGCTTGTGATCGAGACGCCATGACCCGCCATCCCGACCCCGTCACCGTCCGGGTTCCCCTGGGCGACCGCGCCTACGACGTGCGCATCGGCCCCGCCCTGATCGACCGCGCCGGGACCGAGATCGCGCCCTTGCTGTCGCGCCCGCGCCTGGCCATCGTCACGGACGACACCGTGGCGCCTTTGCACCTGCCGCGCCTGCGACAGGCCCTGTCCTCCGCGGGCATCGCCTCCGAGGCCCTGGTCCTGCCCGCGGGCGAGGCCACCAAGGACTGGACCCATCTGGCCCGCACCGTGGAATGGCTGCTCGAGCAGCGGGTCGAACGGCGCGATGTCGTGGCGGCCTTCGGCGGCGGCGTGATCGGCGATCTGGTGGGCTTCGCGGCCGCGATCCTGCGGCGCGGGGTGCGCTTCGTGCAGATCCCCACCACGCTTCTGGCGCAGGTGGACAGCAGCGTGGGCGGCAAGACCGGCATCAACAGCGTGCAGGGCAAGAACCTGATCGGCGCCTTCCACCAGCCCTCGCTGGTGCTGGCCGACATCGCGGTGCTGGACACGCTGGCCCTCCGCGACTTCCTGGCCGGCTATGGCGAGGTGGCGAAATACGGGCTTCTGGGCGATGCCGGCTTCTTCGCCTGGCTGGAGGAGAACGCCCCCCGGCTGCGCGACGACATGGCGGCGCGGCAGCACGCGGTGGCCCATTCCGTCGCAATGAAGGCCGGGATCGTCAGCCGCGACGAGACCGAACAGGGCGAACGCGCGCTGCTGAACCTGGGCCATACCTTCGGCCACGCGCTTGAATCCGCGACCGGCTATTCGGACCGGCTGCTGCACGGCGAAGGGGTGGCGATCGGCTGCGCGCTGGCCTTCGACCTGTCGGCCCGCATGGGCCTGTGCAGCCAGGAAGCGCCCTCGCGCGTGCTGGCGCATCTGCGGCGGATGGGGATGCCCGCGGCGCTGCGCGACATTCCGGGCGATCTGCCCGACGACGCCGCGCTGATCGCGCTGATGGGGCAGGACAAGAAGGTGATCGACGGCCGGCTGCGCTTCGTGCTGGCGCGCGGCATCGGCGAGGCCTTCGTCAGCGACGAGGTGCGGGCCGACACCCTGGCGGCGGTGCTGCGGGACGCGCGCTAGGCGCGCCCCTGCCACGGAGCGGCCCCGTTCGGATCAGCCCCGGTTCGGATCAGAAGGGGATCTCGTCGTCGTATTCGCTGCGGCCGCCGCCGCCCTGGCCCGCGCTGCCGCTGCCACCGCCCGGGGTCGAGCCGCCCCGGTCGTAATCGTCATAGCCGCCGAAGCCGCCGCCGCCTGCGCCGCCGCCACCGCCCGCGCCGCCACCGCCGTCACGCCCGTCCAGCATCTGCAGCGTGCCGTTGAAGCCGCGCAGCACCACCTCGGTCGTGTAGCGTTCCTGGCCGGACTGGTCCTGCCATTTGCGGGTCTCCAGCTGGCCCTCGATGTAGACCTTGCTGCCCTTCTTCAGGAACCGCTCGACCACGTTGACCAAGCCCTCGGACATGATGGCGACGCTGTGCCATTCGGTCCGCTCCTTGCGCTCGCCGGTGTTGCGGTCCTTCCACTGCTCGGATGTGGCGATGCGCAGGTTGGCGACCTTGCCGCCGTTCTGGAAGGTGCGGATTTCGGGATCGCGGCCCAGATTGCCGATCAGGATGACCTTGTTGACGCTGCCTGCCATGACGAATTCCTGCAATGTGTCCTTGACCGCATGGTCTAGCGCAGGGTCAGGACCGATGCAAAAGCAAAACCGTCGCACCGGTGCGCGCTTTGCCGCCATGCCGCATCCTGGCGGAAAAGGGGTGCTGGCGAGGCGTCGGGTTTTCTGTATAGTCCCGTCAAAACCCACAACAACGAGGGACAGGGACATGAACATCATCCCTACCATCAAGGCGGGTCTGTGCGCGACGCTGATCGCAGGCCTTGCCCTGCCTGCCGCGGCCGAGGGGCTGCGCCTGTCGGGCAGTTCGTCGAAATCGCGCGCCGAACAGTTCGCCCGCCAGACCCGGCTGATGGATTCGCGCCTGGCAGGGCAGTACCAGCAATCGGCGCGCCTTCAGCCCAACGCCCGCCGCGGCGGCAATTCCGTGGACATCCAGCTTTCCGCGAACATCCCCGCCTATCGGGGCAAGCGCAGCGACTACATCCCCCACGCCCGCGAGGCCGCGCGCCGCTATGGCATCCCCGAGGATCTGTTCCTGCGCCTGGTCCAGCAGGAATCGGGCTGGAATCCCCAGGCCCGGTCGCACAAGGGCGCCACGGGTCTGGCGCAGCTGATGCCGGGAACGGCGGCCAAGCTGGGCGTGAACCCGAACGATCCGGTGCAGAACCTGAACGGCGGGGCGCGCTACCTGCGGATGATGTACAACCAGTTCGGCAACTGGCGGCTTGCGCTGGCGGCCTACAACGCCGGTCCGGGCGCGGTGCAGAAATACAAGGGCATCCCCCTATCGCGAGACCCGCAACTACGTCCGGATCATCGCGGGCAGCTGAGCCCCATCTTCTGTGCGAAAATATCCTCGGGGGTGAATTGGCCGCAGGCCAAGAGGGGCGCGAGCGCCCCCTTCGTCGTGGGACTTCTCGTCAGACTTCCTCGATGCGCAGTTCGACCGGCTCGCCCGCCAGCACCCCGGTGCGCGGCAGCGCCTCGATGGCGAAGTCGATGGCCTCGGGCGTGGTCTTGTGCGTCACGACCAGGACGGGGACGCTGTCGGGGCTGTGCTGGCCGTACTGGCGCATCCGGTCGATCGAGATCCCCGCATCGCCCAGCACCGTCGCCACCTTGGCCAGAGCGCCCGGCTTGTCCTGCAGTTCCAGCCTGATGTAATAGGCCGCCGGAACCGCCGTCCGCGCGGGCTGGGCCGCCTTCAGCGCCGCGGCGGGCTGGCCGAAGACCGGCAGGCGCACGCCGCGGGCGATCTCGACGATGTCGGACAGCACCGCGCTTGCCGTCGGCCCCTCGCCGGCGCCGGCGCCGCGCAGGACGATCTGGCCCACGCTGTCGCCTTCCACGACCACCATGTTCGTGCCGCCCACCAGCTGGCCCAGCGGGCTGTCGGCGGGCACCAAGCAGGGCGACATGCGCTGTTCCAGGCCGCGCGGCGTCATCTGCGCCACCCCCAGGAGCTTGATCTTGTAGCCCATGTCGGCGGCGCGGCGGATGTCGGCGATGCTGACACGCTCGATCCCCTCGATCTCGACGGCGTCGAAGTTGACCTGCGTGCCGAAGGCGATCGCCGACAGGATCGCCAGCTTGTGGCCGGCGTCGATGCCGCCCACGTCCAGCGTCGGGTCGGCCTCGAGATAGCCCAGCTGGCGTGCCTCCTCGAAGACGGCCTCGTAGGGCAGGCCCGCGCTTTCCATCCGCGTCAGGATATAGTTGCAGGTGCCGTTCATCACCCCCATGACCCGGCGGATCTCGTTGCCGGCCAGGGATTCGGTCATCGCCTTGATGACCGGGATCCCGCCCGCCACCGCCGCCTCGAAGCGCAGGGTGCGGCCCAGCCCCTCGGCCAGTTCGGCAAGCGCCTGCCCGTGGACGGCCAGCAGCGCCTTGTTGGCCGTCACCACGTCCTTGCCCGACCGCAGCGCCGCCTCGATGCTGTCCCGGGCGATGCCGCCGTCGCCGCCCACCAGTTCCACGAACAGATCCACATCGTCGGCGGTGGCCACCGCCATGGCGTCGTCTTCCCAACGATAGGCGGACAGGTCGGCGTCGCGGTTCTTCATCCGGTCGCGCGCGCAGACGGCGGTGATCGCCACCGCGCGCCCGCTGCGCCGCGACAGCAGATCGGCGTGCTTCTGGACGATCTTGACGACACCGATCCCGACGGTGCCAAGCCCGGCGATGCCCAGTCTGAGGGGATCGGGGCGGAGGGGGACGACATGAAATCCTCTTGTCCTAAGGTCGTCCGCTGTTAGCGCGGGCCGCGCTGTCATGCAACGCGCGAAAGGGCGCGTTCAGATCCAGCGGCGGGTGCGCTGCCGATAGGCCGCAAAGTCCCGGGGAAAGGCGCGGGCAAGCCGCGCCTCCTCGGGGCCGATGAAGCGGGCGCCGATCACCGCGACGAAGCCCGCCACCAGGGGCGGGGCGGCCAGCGGCGCGTGGAAGGCCAGGCAGGCCCCCGCCAGCACCGCCGCATCGGCCAGATAGATCGGGTTGCGCGACAGCCGGAAGGGGCCGTCGGTGACCAGCCGGCCGGGCTGGCCGTGTGGGTCCAGCGTGGTCCGCGCCCGCACCATCGTCAAGCCCGCCCAGGCCATCAGTGCCAGCCCGGCCAAGGCCAGGCCCAGGCCCGCGCGGGCCAGCCAGTCCGGCCCGTGCGGGGCCGCGCGTCCCGCGGCCCAACCGGCCAGCACGAAGCCCCCCAGCCAGACCGGGGGATAATCCGCCGTCAGCCGCATTCGTCCTCTCCTCCGTCGCCCGCCCATTCGCCGTCGATGCCGGTCGCCTGCATGATCGCCACCACCTGGCGCGCAGCCTCCAGGGTTTCGGCGTGAATGGCCATGACCGCCGCCACGTCCATCTCGTCGGGATAGCGTTCGCCCTTGGTGTTGATGAAGGTCGGGTGCCAGTGGCCCGGCTTCCTGCCGGGCCGCCAGGAGGCGTGGCACAGCAGGTTGCGGTTCAGGCGGATGGCCCCCAGGTCGCGGGCCAGCCGGGAATGGCCGGCGATGCCCGCTTCCCTCATGGCGGCCACGAAGCTGTCGATCAGCGTGCCCAGCGTGTCGTCGGCGATGTCGTCCATCCGGCGCAGCCAGCGTTGCAGGGCCTTGTCGCCCGTCCCCGCGCCCAGTTCCTTGAGCGTCAGCGAAAAGATCGCCCGCTTGAGCGCTTCCTCCAGAAAGCCGAAGCCCGACACCGCATGGCCGATGGCCGCGGCCATGTCGTCGGGAAGGCGCAAGGGGGCAGGGGTCCGGCTCATGGCTATTCGCGCCACAGATCCTTCACCCAGGTCGCGGGCAGCAGATAGTGGCGCAGGTGGCGCGACAGGCTTTCGCGGCGCCCGCCGCCGAAGGCCGCGCGCAGGTGATCCAGCGGCGGGCGGTGTTCCTGGTCGTCCCGCCAGCGGCCCGCGATCGCATCGGGGGGGTTCAGGTCGCCGGCGAAGATCACGATCCGGCTGTTCCGCGGCAGCCGCGGCTCGCGGATGTAGTTCAGCGGGAAGGGCGGCACGGAATGCATCCGGAAATGCGCCAGCCAGCCGCGCGGCCAGAACCTGACGCCCCCCGGCGCGTTGCGCGTGACGAAGCGCTGCTCGTACTTGTAGCGGTCGGCCACGCCTTGCGGATCGGCGCGGAAGATGTCCTGCAGCGGCGCCAGCCTGCCCACCCGCATCCGATAGACCGAGGTCTGCCCCAGCCGTTCGAGCGGGGTGTTGGGGTTGCGGCCCAGGATCGTGTCGTCGGGTTCGCCATAGGTGAAGAAGGGATCCAGATTGCCGGTGATGACGACGTCCAGATCCAGAAACAGCACCACGCCCGTCACGTCGCCCAGATCCCCCCACAGCCGCGACTTGGGCCACTTGCCGCGGGTGTTCACCGGCGCCTGGTAGTCGAACGGGGGAAGCGGCCTGACGGCGATCTCGGGGTGCAGGCCGGCGCCGTCGTCGGTGAAGCAGAACAGCCGGAAGGGCGGGGTGATGTTGCGGCGGATCATCCCGTGCAGGCGGTTGACGTATTCCGGCCCGAACCTCGTGCCCCACTTGATGCAGATGATCTGCTTGATCGCCGGCGCGTCCATCCTCGGGCCCCCTTTTCGGCGGAAGGTTTCACAGGCCGGGGCCCAAGGCAATGTCCTTCGCCCCGGCCCGGCGGTCCCCGGGGGCCGCAGGGGCGCGGGCCGCAGGGGGCGGGCAGCCCCCGCGGCCGCGCGCGGCCTCAGGCGGCGCGGCTTTCGCGGATCAGGCGCAGGATGTCGGCGGCGGCGGCGGGGATGTTGGTGCCCGGGCCGAAGATCGCCTTGACCCCCGCCTGCTTGAGATAGTCATAGTCCTGCTGCGGGATGACGCCGCCGCAGATCACCAGGATATCCCCGGCCCCCTGCGCCTTCAGCGCCTCGATCAGCTTGGGCGCCAGGGTCTTGTGGCCGGCCGCCTGCGAACTGATGCCCACCACGTGCACGTCGTTGTCCACCGCGTCCTGGGCCGCTTCCTCGGGGGTCTGGAACAGCGGCCCCACATCCACGTCGAAGCCGATGTCGGCGAAGGCCGTGGCGATGACCTTGGCGCCGCGGTCGTGGCCGTCCTGGCCCATCTTGACGACCAGCATCCGCGGCCTGCGGCCTTCCTCGGCGGCGAAGGCCTCGACGTCGCGCTGGATCTGGGCAAATCCCTCGTCGCCCTCGTAGGCGGCGCCATAGACGCCGGCCAGGGTCTTCACCTCGGCGCGGTGGCGGCCCCATTCCCGTTCCATGGCCATGCTGATTTCCCCCACGGTCGCACGGGCGCGGGCGGCCTCGACCGCGGCCTCCAGCAGGTTGCCGCCCTCGCGGGCGCGGCGCGTGATCTCGTCCAGGGCGGCCTGGCACGCGGCCTCGTCGCGGGTCTGGCGGATGCGGTTCAGGCGCGCGATCTGGGCGTCGCGCACCTTCATGTTGTCGATGTCCAGGATGTCGATCGGGTCTTCCTTGTCCTTGCGGTACTTGTTGACGCCGACGATCACCTCCTCGCCACGGTCGATCTGGGCCTGGCGGCGGGCGGCCGTCTCCTCGATCCGCAGCTTGGGCATCCCCGAGGCCACCGCCTTGGTCATGCCGCCCATCTCCTCGACCTCCTCGATCAGCGCCCAGGCCTTCTCGGCCAGTTCGGCGGTCAGGCTTTCGATGTAGTAGGACCCCGCCAGCGGATCGACGACATGGGTGATGCCGGTTTCCTCCTGCAGGATCAGTTGGGTGTTGCGCGCGATCCGGGCGCTGAACTCGGTCGGCAGGGCGATCGCCTCGTCCAGGGCATTGGTGTGCAGCGACTGCGTGCCGCCAAGCGCCGCCGACATCGCCTCGTAGGCGGTGCGCACCACGTTGTTGTAGGGATCCTGTTCCTGCAGCGACACGCCCGAGGTCTGGCAATGCGTCCGCAGCATCAGGCTGCCGGCCTTCTTCGGGTTGAAGTCCGACATGATCCGGTGCCACAGCAGCCGCGCCGCGCGCAGCTTGGCGATCTCCATGAAGAAGTTCATGCCGATGGCGAAGAAGAAGGACAGCCGGCCCGCGAACTTGTCCACGTCCATGCCCGCGTTCAGCGCCGCGCGCACGTATTCGCGCCCGTCGGCCAGCGTGTAGGCCAGTTCCTGCACCAGGTTCGCGCCCGCTTCCTGCATGTGATAGCCGGAAATCGAGATCGAGTTGAACCTGGGCATCTCGTTCGAGGTGTATTCGATGATGTCCGCGATGATCCGCATCGAGGGTTCGGGCGGATAGATATAGGTGTTGCGGACCATGAACTCCTTGAGGATGTCGTTCTGGATGGTCCCCGACAGCACGGCGCGGGAATGACCCTGTTCCTCGCCGGTGACGATGAAGTTGGCCAGGATCGGGATAACCGCGCCGTTCATGGTCATGCTGACCGACACGCGGTCCAGCGGGATGCCGTCGAACAGGATCTTCATGTCCTCGACGGAATCGATGGCGACGCCGGCCTTGCCCACGTCGCCCACCACCCGCGGATGGTCGCTGTCATAGCCCCGGTGGGTGGCCAAGTCGAAGGCCACCGACACGCCCTGCTGGCCTGCCGCAAGCGCCTTGCGATAGAAGGCGTTCGATTCCTCGGCCGTGGAAAAGCCCGCATATTGGCGGATCGTCCAGGGCCGGCCCGCATACATCGTCGCCCGCGGGCCGCGGGTGAAGGGGGCGATGCCCGGCAGGCTGCCCAGGTGGTCCAGCCCCTCCAGATCCGCCTCGGTGTAAAGCGGCTTCACGGGAATGCCTTCCAGGGTGTTCCAGGTCAGGCTGTCGGGATCCCTGCCGCCCAGTTCCTTCGCCGCCAGCGTCTTCCAGTCGTCCAGCGTGGGTTTCGTCATGGTTGATCCTTTCGCACGGCGCGCGCTGCCCTATATCCTGGGCAGGAAGGGGTGCCGATGAAGTTGAAATTGCTGAGTGTCGCGATGCTTGTCGCCGCCATGGGCCCGGCGCGAGAGGCGCCGCCCCCGGTGGTCGATGCCCGCCCCGCCGCCCCCCTGACCGCCCCGGCGGACGAGGTGGCGGCCGAGGCGGCGGCGCCCGACGCCCCGGCCGAAGCCCCGCGGCCGCCCTGGCGCATCCTGTCCCCGACCGAGGCCGAGCCGGAGGATTTCCTGTGGACCGCCCGGCCCATCGCGGTCTTTGCCGACACGCCGAACGATCCCGCGTTCCGCGAACAGATCCGCGCGCTGGAGGCGGGGGCCGAGGCGCTGATCGAACGCGACGTGGTGGTGATCGCCGACAGCGACCCCGGGGCCAACAGCGTCTGGCGGCAGCAGCTGCATCCGCGCGGCTTCTCGATGGTCATCATCGACAAGGACGGCCAGGTGAAGCAGCGCCGCCCGCTGCCCTGGGACGTGCGCGAGATCAGCCGCGCCATCGACAAGCTGCCCCTGCGCCGGCAAGAGATCGGCCGGGCGGGGCTTTCGCCATGAGCATTGAAATCCACGGCCTTCCCGTCTATATTCCCTGCAACGGACAAGGAGGTTCGACATGAGCACGACATCCTACAACCCGCCCCCCATCACTGGCCGGACCGGCCCGATGCCGGGCTATTCCCTGCGCTGAGGCGCGCCTTCTCGGTCCTGATCCATTCCGTAACGCCCGCTTTGGTTTGCGCAAGGCGGGCTTCTTGTTGCGAATCGACCAGGCGGGCGACGGCCTCGTTCCCGCCGGTCAGGTGGGCCAGCAGGAAGGTCATCGCCTTCTCGCCCAGCTCGATCGCCTCGATCTTCATCTCGATATAGTGGCGATACATCCGCGCGGCGCGGGCCGCGTCCATCCGGCCGATCCGCAGCGCCCGCAGATCGGCGATCATCGCGCCGATGGTGGACAGCTGGCTGTAATAGCGCACCACCGGATCCACCACCCGGAAGGGCAGCACGTGGATGTCATCGACGATGGCGGTGAACAGCCGGTCGTTGTGTTCGGTGGGGATCACCGGGAAGAATCCGCCGCCCTTCAGGATCAGCGCCTCGATTTCGGCCCCGTAGCGGGGCAGGTTCTGGCTTTTCAGCGTCGCGACATGGACCCGGATTTCCGCATAAAGCGCGCCCTGCACATCGCGGACCCGTTCGGCGCGCGCCGCCCGGTCCCGCCGCGCGCTGAGAAGATGCGTCACCACCCAGCCACCCGCCACCACCGCGCCGCCGATCAGGGCGGCCACGACGCGGGCATCCGACAGGGCGGCGGCAGGGGTCATTCGAATTCCAGGATCACGTCATCGACCTTGAGGCTCTGGCCAGCCTCGGCATTCACCGACTTGACCACGCCGCGGCGTTCGGCGCGCAGGATGTTTTCCATCTTCATGGCCTCGACGGTGGCCAGGGCCTGACCCTCCTGCACCTCGTCTCCGGGGGCCACGTTGATCCTGACCACCAGGCCGGGCATCGGGCACAGCAGGAACTTCGAGGTGTCGGGCGGCAGCTTCTCGGGCATCAGCCGCGCCAGTTCCGCGGCGCGGGGGCGCCGGACGCGCACCTTCAGGTCGGCGCCCCGGGTGCGCAGGCGGAAGCCCGCGGGGATCTTGTCCACCTTCAGCACCAGCGGCCGGCCCTCGACCGTCAGGCGCGCCAGCGTCCGGCCGGGCTTCCAGTCGCTTTCGACGCGCAGATCGCGGCCCTCCACCGTCACCGTGGCGCCGTCGCGGTCGGCCCGGATCCTGACCGGGATCTCCTGGCGGTCGATGAACACCATCCAGTTCTCGCCCACGCGGCGTTCGTGGTTGTCCAGCCGCCCGCTGATCCGGGTGCGGCGGATCTCGGCCACGCGGTGCATGGCGGCGGCGGCGGCGGCCACGCGGGCCAGCTCGTCATCGGGCAGGACCGCCCCCTGGAAGCCCTCGGGGTATTCTTCGGCGATGAAGGCGGTGGTGATGTCGCCCGAGACGAACCGGGGATGGTCCATCACCGCCGACAGGAAGGGCAGGTTGTGACCGATGCCTTCCACCTCGAATTCGTCCAGGGCCACGCGCATCGCCTCGATGGCGCCCTGGCGCGTGGGCGCCCAGGTGCAGAGCTTGGCGATCATCGGGTCATAGAACATGCTGATCTCGCCGCCCTCATAGACGCCGGTATCGTTGCGCACGACATGGGATGCGTCCGCACCCTCGGCGGGGGGCGGTAACGCGTCAGCCGCCCGATCGAGGGCAGGAAGTTGCGATAGGGATCCTCGGCGTAAAGGCGGCTTTCCATCGCCCAGCCGTTGATGGTCAGGTCCGATTGCGCGAATGGCAGGGGCTCGCCCGCCGCGACGCGGATCATCTGTTCCACCAGGTCGATGCCGGTGATCAGCTCGGTGACCGGATGTTCCACCTGAAGGCGGGTGTTCATCTCGAGGAAGTAGAAGTTCTTCTGGCCATCGACGATGAATTCCACCGTGCCGGCGCTGGTATAGCCCACCGCCCTAGCCAGCGCGACCGCCTGTTCGCCCATCGCGCGGCGGGTGTCGGGGTCCAGGAAGGACGAGGGTGCCTCCTCGATGACCTTCTGGTTGCGGCGCTGGATCGAACATTCGCGTTCGTGCAGATAGACGGCGTTGCCGTGCTGGTCGGCCAGCACCTGAATCTCGATGTGGCGGGGCTGGGTGACGAATTTCTCGATGAAGATGCGGTCGTCGCCGAAGCTGCTGGCGGCCTCGTTCTTCGAGGATTCGAAGCCTTCGCGCGCCTCTTGCGGGTTCCAGGCGATGCGCATGCCCTTGCCGCCGCCGCCGGCGCTAGCCTTGATCATCACCGGATAGCCGATCTGGTCGCTGATGCGCACCGCCTCGTCGGCATCGGCGATCAGGCCCATGTAGCCGGGCACGGTCGAGACCCCGGCCTCCTGGGCGATCTTCTTCGAGGTGATCTTGTCGCCCATCGCCTCGATCGCCGGGGACGGCGGGCCGACGAAGGTGACGCCCTCGCGTTCCAGGGCTTCGGCGAACTTCATGTTCTCGGACAGGAAGCCATAGCCGGGATGGACAGCCTCGGCCCCGGTCTGCCGGATGGCATCCATGATCCTGTCGATGACGATGTAGGACTGGTTCGCGGGGGGCGGGCCGATATGAACGGCCTCGTCGGCCATCTTGACATGCAGCGCGTTGCGGTCGGCGTCGGAATAGACCGCGACCGTGGCGATGCCCATCTTGCGGGCGGTCTTGATGACGCGGCAGGCGATCTCGCCCCGGTTGGCGATCAGGATTTTCTTGAACATGGGCCCCCCCGGCCAGACATGAAAAAGCCGCCCAGGGGCGCGGGGCCCCGGGCGGCGTCGAAGGTGTCGCGGCGCGCCGGGCGCGCCGCAGTCAGATGGTCACTGGCACAGCCGCACGTCGTCGCACAGCACGCCCGCCGCGCCGCCCAGAGCCGCGCCCTTGAGCACGTTCTCGTCGCCGACGCTGGCGATGGTCGCACCCACGCCCGCGCCGATAAGCGCCCGGTCGGTGTCGGTGGGGTTGATGCCCTGGGTGCAGCCGGCGATGGCCGTGGTGCCGACAAGCGCGGCAATGGCAAGGAGTCTGGACATGTCTGTCTTCCTGTCGATTGAATGGCTGAGACGGAACGCCGCCCCAGCCTGTCCGGTTCGGTAACGCCGAGGCGATCAGTAGCGGCGCTGGCAGACGCCCGCGTCGTCGCACAGCGCGCCGCCGACGGCACCGATGGCCGCGCCGGTGGCCAGATCCTCGTCCAGGGCCTCGGCGATGACGGCGCCGGCGACCGCGCCGCCCGCAGCCCGCTGCGCATCGGGGGAAAGTCCGGTCGCGGTGCCGTAGCCCTGCTGGCAGGCGGCCAGGCCGAGAAGAACGAAAGCGCCGGCTGCGACGCGGGTGAACAGCGAAGTCTGCATGGGGTATTGCCTGTATGCTGGGCCGCAGGGGCGGCCGGTGGATGATGGTGAACGACTATCGCATGGCCCGGGAGCAAGTCAAACTGACAGGGCCGTGACGTCAAGGGGCTGGGCAGCAAATTGCGCATGTTCAGCGACCCGCCCTGCCGCTATCGCGGTCGTCCCCGTCGCCGTCCGCATCGTCGTCCGCGTCGCTGTCCCAGCCGTCCTCGTCCCAGCCGAAATCGGGCGGGCTGTCGGGCGCGAACAGTTCCGGGAAAGAGGCTTCGGCGGCGGCCATGTCAACCTGCAGAAGCTGGTCGTAATCGGCCGGATCGAAGGCGCCGACCGGCTTCACCTCGCGCCCGATCAGCCAGCCCAGGCGGCCGGCGTCAAGGTTGCCGCGGACGAAGGGCTCGTCGCCGAAATGCTCGATCAGCGCGGCCAGGAAGGCCGCGTCGGCGCGGCGGTCGGCGGGCTTGCGGTCGCGGAAGCGTTCGCGCCGGGTGATCGGCGTCGGACCCTTCTTGCGGTTCTCGCGGCGGATGACGAACTGGAAGTCGGTGCCCGGAAGGCGGCCGGGAAAGCCGCGGTGCTTCAGCATGACGGCGCGCCCGGGCAGGGGCGGCCGAGAGGGCCGGGAAGGCGCGGGCAGCCGGACCGCCCACGCAAGGTCGATCGGCTCGGCTCAGTTGGCGCCGTACTTGCCCTGATAGACCGGCTCGGTCGTGACGGGGTTGGGGGCGGGCACATAGACTTCGGGCTGGGCTGCCTGCCGCTGGCACGCAGCAAAGGCCGAGACCAGCACCAGGCTGAGGATGATCTTCTTCGACATGACGTCACGCTCCTGTAAAGCGGGCGCGGCTGCGCCCGTCTGCTCGGGTTCAGGGGGATGTCTTCGCGCATCGCCCCGGCGGCGATCATAGCCGCGCCCCCGCGCGCAGACAGCGGGGCCGCTGCGGCAAGCGCAGATGCCCCCGCCCCTGTGGCTGGCCTGCATCATTCACGCGTTTGTGCAACAGCATGGAAATCCGCGCCTTACAGGGGAATGTTGTCGTGCTTTTTCCACGGATTCGACAGCCGCTTGCTGCGCAGGCTGGCGAAGGCCCGGGCGACGCGCTTGCGGGTCGAACGGGGCTGGATCACCTCGTCGATGAAGCCCTTTTCGGCGGCGACGAAGGGGTTGGCGAAGCGGTCCTCGTATTCGCGGGTCCGCGCCGCGATCTTGTCGGGGTCGCCCAGTTCGCTGCGATAGAGGATCTCGACCGCGCCCTTGGCGCCCATCACGGCGATTTCCGCCGTGGGCCAGGCATAGTTGAAATCGCCCCGCAGGTGCTTGGACGCCATCACGTCATAGGCCCCGCCATAGGCCTTGCGGGTGATGACCGTGACCTTCGGCACCGTCGCCTCGCCATAGGCGAACAGCAGCTTGGCGCCGTGCTTGATGACGCCGCCGTATTCCTGCCCGGTGCCCGGCAGGAAGCCCGGCACGTCCACGAAGGTCAGGATCGGGATCTCGAAGGCGTCGCAGAAGCGCACGAAGCGCGCCGCCTTGCGCGAGCTGTCGATGTCGAGGCAGCCCGCCAGCACCATCGGCTGGTTGGCCACCACGCCCACGGTGCGGCCCTCGATGCGGATGAAGCCGGTGATGATGTTGGCGGCGAAATCCTTCTGGATCTCGTAGAAGTCGCCTTCGTCGGCGACCTTCACGATCAGCTCCTTCATGTCGTAGGGCTGGTTCGGGTTGTCGGGGATCAGCGTGTCCAGGCTTTCGTCGATGCGGGCCGGGTCGTCGAAGAAGGGCCGCACCGGGGCCTTGTCGCGGTTGTTCAGCGGCAGGAAGTCGAACAGCCGGCGGATTTCCGACAGCGCCTCGACATCATCCTCGAAGGCGCCGTCCGCGACCGAGGACTTGCGCGTATGCGTGGAGGCGCCGCCAAGCTGTTCGGCGGTCACCACCTCGTTGGTGACGGTCTTGACCACGTCGGGGCCGGTCACGAACATGTAGGAGCTGTCCTTGACCATGAAGATGAAGTCGGTCATCGCCGGCGAATAGACCGCGCCGCCCGCGCAGGGCCCCATGATGACGCTGATCTGCGGCACCACGCCCGAGGCCATGATGTTGCGCTGGAACACGTCGGCATAGCCCGCAAGGCTAGCCACGCCTTCCTGGATGCGGGCGCCGCCGGAATCGTTCAGCCCGATCACCGGGGCGCCGTTCTGCATCGCCATGTCCATGATCTTGCAGATCTTCTGGGCATGGGTTTCCGACAGCGATCCGCCGAACACGGTGAAGTCCTGGGAAAAGACATAGACCAGCCGGCCGTTGATGGTGCCCCAGCCGGTCACCACGCCGTCGCCATAGGGGCGGTCGGCCTCCATGCCGAAATCGGTGGACCGGTGCGCCACGAACATGTCGAACTCCTCGAAGCTGCCCTCGTCCAGCAGCAGGTCGATGCGTTCGCGCGCGGTCAGCTTGCCGCGGGCGTGCTGGGCGTCGATCCGGCGCTGACCGCCGCCCAGACGGGCCTGGGCCCGGCGTTCTTCCAGTTCCTGAAGAATGTCCTTCATCGCAGCCTTCCCCGATCTTTTCGCCCGAACCTAATGATGTCCCGCCAGCCGGGGAAGCGAAAAGGAGAATATTTGCAAAGCAAGCATCCAAAACCCCGGCGAAAATGAAAACCTGCAAAGTCCCCGTCAGCGGCGCGGGCTGAATTCCGCCCGGATGGCCGCGCCGTCGGCGTCCAGCGCCGGGCTGGGGCGCAGCGCCGCGGTCTCGCCGCTGCGCCGGATCGGCGGGGCGGGGATGCTGATCTCGCCCGAGGGGGTGGCGATGGCGGCGCGGTCAAGCTGCGGATGCGCCGACAGGGCGGCCACGTCGTTCACCGCGCCCGACGCGATGCCGGCCTCGTCCAGCCGCTGCTGCATCTCGGCGCGATCGTGGGATGCAAACACCGCGTTGATCAGGGCTTCCAGCGCCGGCTTGTTGCGGATGCGCGCGCTGTTGTCGTGAAAGCGCGGGTCCGTGGCCAGGGCCGGGTCGCCCAGGATCCGGTCGCAGAACCGCTGCCATTCGCCGGCGTGCTGGACGGTGATGACGATCAGCTCGCCATCGCGGCAGCGGAACGCCCCATAGGGGCAGATGACCGCGTGGTTCAGCCCGACCCGCGGCGTCGGCCGGCCCGCATAGTCGTGATACAGCAGCGGCACCGCCATCCAGTCGGCCATCACGTCGAACATCGCCACCGACACGCCGCTGCCGGTGCCGGTGCGGTCGCGCCCGACCAAGGCCTCGCAGATGGCGGCATGGGCGGTCATGCCGGTGGCGATGTCGCAGACCGACACCCCGACCCGGCCCGGCGCATCGGGCGTGCCGGTGACCGAGGCAAGGCCGCTTTCGCACTGCACCAGCAGGTCATAGGCCTTGGCGTTGCGCATCGGCCCGTCCTCGCCATAGCCGGTGATGTCGCAGGTCACGAGATGCGGGAACCTTTGCCGCAGCGCGGCCGAATCAAGCCCCAGCCGGGTCAGGGCGCCGGGCAGCAGGTTCTGGATGAACACGTCCGCGGTCTCCAGCATGGCCAGCAGGATGTCGCGGTCCTCGGGATCCTTGATGTCCAGGGCGATCGATTCCTTGCCGCGGTTCAGCCAGGTGAAATAGGCGCTTTCCCCCTGCGCGGCGGTGTCATAGGCGCGCGCGAAATCGCCCTCGCCCTTGCGTTCGATCTTGATGACCCGGGCGCCGGCATCGGCCAGCCGCGAGGTGCAGAACGGCGCCGCGACCGCCTGTTCCAGCGCGATGACAAGCGTTCCCGAAAGCGGGCCTGACGAGGAGGTTGGCATGGTTTTCTCACCGGTTGATCCTGTGGGCTTGACAAAATCTAACATCCGTTAGAAACAAGATCAACATGCTCGGTTCCGGGGGCCGAGTTCGGACAGGGGGGCACAGATGACGGACGCCGCAGCGCCGGACGCGACATTCCGCAACGCACTTGCCGAGGGGCAGATCCTGCTGCCGCGATGCGACGACTGCGGGAAATTCCATTTCTTTCCCCGGATCCTCTGCCCGCATTGCCACGGCACGGCGATCTCGTGGCATCGCGCCAGCGGCAGGGGAAAGGTCCACACCACCATGGTGGTGCGCCAGAAGCCCGACCGGGGCGGCGATTACAACGTCTGCATGGTCGAACTGGAGGAAGGCGTGCGGATGATGAGCCGGGTCGAGGGGATCGCGCCCGCCGATGTCGTCATCGACATGGCCGTGACGGGCTTCGTGGGCCAGGCCGACGGCGCGCCCGCCGTGCTGTTCCGACCGGCGGGGGAATAGGCCATGACCCGTGACCTGAGGGGGAAATCCGCCATCGTCGGCACCGGCCATGCGGGCTTCGGAGAGGCGCGCGGCCTGACCGCCTATGATGTCATGGCGCAGTCCGCGCTGGCGGCGCTGAAGGATGCCGGGCTGAGGCTTGCGGACGTGGACGGGCTGTTCTGCACCATGATGGAGGACAGCATGCCCGCCCTGATGGCGGCCGAATACCTGGGCATCCAGCCCCGCTTTATCGACGGCACCATGACGGGCGGATCGTCCTTCGTGAACTATCTGACCTCGGCCACGATGGCGCTGGATGCGGGGCTGTGCGACGTGGCGCTGATCGTCTATGGCTCGAACCAGCGGACGGCCTCGGGCAAGCTGGTGACGGCCTCGCGCCCGCCCGCATACGAGGCGCCCTACAACCCCCGCTATCCGATCTCGGCCTATGCGATGGCGGCGGCGCGGCACATGCACGACTACGGCACCACCCGCGAACAACTGGCCGACGTGGCCGTGGCCGCGCGGGCCTGGGCGCAGCACAACCCCGAAGCCTTCGAGCGCGGCCCGCTGAGCCGCGAGGACGTGCTGAACTCGCGCATGGTGGGCGATCCGCTGACCGTGCGCGACTGCTGCCTGGTGACCGATGGCGGCGGCGCCATCGTCATGGTCCGCGCCGACCGCGCCCGCGATTTCCCCAAGCCGCCGGTCTATGTGCTGGGCAGCGCGGCCGAAAGCTCGCACCGGCAGATTTCGCAGATGAAGGATTTCACCGTCACCGCCGCGCGCGAATCGGGCAGGCGCGCCTTCGCCGCCGCCGGCGTGGCGCCCGCCGACATCCAGGCGGTCGAACTTTACGACGCCTTCACCATCAACACGATCCTGTTCCTGGAAGACCTGGGCTTCTGCGCCAAGGGCGAGGGGGGCGCCTTCGTCGAGGGCGGGCGCATCGCGCCGGGCGGGGCGCTGGCCGTGAACACCAACGGCGGCGGGCTCTCCTGCGTGCATCCGGGCATGTACGGCATCTTCACCGTCATCGAGGCCGCCCGCCAGATCCGCGGCGACGCCCCCGGCCTGCAGCTTGACGGCATCGACCTGGCGCTGGCGCACGGCAACGGCGGGGTGCTGTCCAGCCAGGTGACGGCGATCCTGGGATCACAGGCCACGCTCTGACGGCCATCGAGGGAGGAGAGATCATGCCACTGGACATCGAGGCGCTGTCGAACTGGCGGTTCGACGAGATCGAGCAGACCCTGACCGAACGGGACACCATCCTCTATGCGCTGGGCCTGGGCTTCGGCGAGGATCCGACCGACCGCAGGGAACTGGCCTATGTGTATGAGGACGGCCTGAAGGCGGTGCCCAGCATGGCGGTGACGATGGGCTATCCCGGCTTCTGGCTGCGCGATCCCCGCACCGGGGTGAACTGGCAGAAGGTGCTGCACGGCGAACAGTGGCTGGACATCTTCAAGCCGCTGCCGGTCAAGGGCCGGATCGTCGGGCGCAGCCGCATCGACTTCATCTCGGACAAGGGCGAGGGCAAGGGCGCGGTCGTCTATCAAAGCCGCGACATCATCGACGCCGACAGCGGCGACCGGCTGGCGCGGGTGGCGATGTCGGCCTTCTGCCGGGGCGACGGCGGCTTCGGGGGCGAGAACCGCGCCGGCCCGCCGCCTGCGGCGCTGCCCAACCGGGCGCCCGATCATGTCTGCGACATCGCCACGCTGCCGCGCCAGGCGCTGATCTACCGGCTCAGCGGCGACCTGAACCCGCTGCACGCCGATCCCGATGTGGCGCGTTCGGCCGGGTTCGACCGGCCGATCCTGCACGGGCTGGCGACCTATGGCCTGGCGGCGCGGGCGATCCTGCGGACGCTGCTGAATTATGACGCGGCCCGGCTTGTCGGGCTGGACGTGCGCTTCTCGGCCCCGGTCTATCCCGGCGAAACCGTGCGCTTCGAGATCTGGGAGGAAGGCCGGGAGGCCCGCTTCCGCGCCTCGATCCCGGCGCGCGGGGTGGTGGTCCTGAACAACGGCGCCGCGCGCTTGGCATAGGGCAAGAAGAATGACCCAGCCGCTCAAGGATATCCTGGTGCTGGATTTCAGCACCCTTCTGCCCGGCCCGATGGCGACGCTGATGCTGGCCGAGGCCGGCGCCGAGGTCGTCAAGTTCGAGCGTCCCGGGACGGGCGAGGACGCGCGCCTGACCGACCCGAAGATGGACGGCGAAAGCATCGGCTTCGCGGTGCTGAACCACGGCAAGCGTTCGGTCGCCATCGACCTGAAGTCGGCCGAGGCCCAGGCGGTGCTGCGGCCGCTGCTGGCGCGGGCCGACGTGATCGTGGAACAGTTCCGGCCCGGGGTGATGGACCGGCTGGGGCTGGGCTATGACGCGGTGCGCGCGATCAACCCCGGCATCATCTACTGCTCGATCACCGGCTATGGCCAGACCGGCCCCAAGGCGGCCCTGGCCGGGCACGACCTGAACTATGTCTCGGACGCGGGCATCCTGTCGCTGAGCCGCGGCCCCGACGACCGCCCGACCATGCCCTTCGGGCTGGTCGCCGACATCGGCGGCGGGACCTATCCGGCGGTGGTGAACATCCTGCTGGCGCTGATGGCGCGGCAGAAGACCGGGCAGGGCACCCGCCTTGACATCGCCATGGCCGAGGGGGCCTTCGCCTTCGCCTACTGGGCCCATGCCGAAGGCGTCGTCGCGGGCCAGGACATCGCGAACGGCGGCAGCCGGCTGAGCGGGGGGCTGGCGCGGTATCGGCTGTACACCGCCGCCGACGGGCGCCAGATCGCCGTCGGCGCCATCGAGGAGAAGTTCTGGCAGGCCTTCTGCGACGTGATCGGCCTGCCCGCGGACCTGCGCGACGATCACGCCGACCCCGCCGCCTGCAGCGCCGAGGTGGCGCGGCGGCTGGCGGCCCGGCCCTCGACCCATTGGGGGCCGCTGCTGGCCGCCGCCGATTGCTGCTGTTCGGTCGTCAGGACGCCGGCCGAGGCAGCGGCGGACCCGCATTTCGCCGCCCGCGGCGTGTTCGACCGCCGCGTGTCGATCGCCGGCCGGGCGGTGCCGGCCCTGCCGCTGCCCATCGCGGCCGCCTTCCGCGCCCCGGCCGACGCGGTGGGCCGGGCAGCCGCCCTGGGCGAGGACAACGCCCGCTACGGCGCCCCCGGTCCGCAGGGGGAATGATTCCGGTTGACGCCCGTCGGGGCGGCCATTAATCTAACAACTGTTAGAAAACCAGCAGGGGGAGGGGGATGATGGCCCAGGGACAGGACACCGTGCCGGCCGAGGCCGAGCGGTTCGTGATGCCCGCGCATTTCGTCGAAAGCGACAGCCTCGAGGTGCAGCAGTTCGTGTCCGCGGCGCTGCGGGATCTGCCGGCCGACGCGACCCCGCGCGACAAGGCGATCCGGCTGTTCGACGCGGTGCGCGACGGCATCCGCTACGATCCCTACAGCTTCGCCCTGGACGAGGATTCCTATCGCGCAAGCCGGATCGTCGGGGCCGAGGCGGCCTTCTGCGTGCCCAAGGCGATCCTGCTGGCGGCCTGCCTGCGGGCGGTGGGGATCCCGGCGGCGCTTGGCTTTGCCGATGTGCGCAACCACCTGAACACCCCCAAGCTGCAGGAGCTGATGGGCACCGACCTGTTCATCTACCACGGCTATGTCCAGCTGTGGCTGGGCGGGGAAAGCTACAAGGTCACCCCCGCCTTCAACATCGAGCTGTGCGAACGCTTCGGCGTGAAGCCCCTGGTGTTCGACGGCCATCACGACGCGCTGTTCCACGAATTCGACGAGAACGACCAGCGGCACATGGAATACGTCAACGACCGCGGCCTTTACGTCGATGCGCCGATGACCGAGTTCCTGAAGGCCTTCAGCGCCACCTATCCGAAGCTCGAGGAATTCAACCGGACGCGGATTGCGCGCGACGCGGCGGGCTATGACGCCAAGTTTTCCCGGGAGGACGCGTCGTGAAGCATCTCGAGGATTTCCAGGCCGGGCAGGTGTTCCGGTTCCGCACCCCGCCCCTCAGCGCCGAATCGATCAAGGCCTTCGCCGGGCAGTGGGACCCGCAGCGGCTGCACACCGACGACGACTATGCGACGCGGATGCACGGCAGCCTCATCGCCTCGGGGTTCCAGACCATGCTCGAGGTGTTCAGGCCGGTCATGGCCGAGATGATGACCGACGTCGCCAATATCGGCGGCATCGGCTTCGACAGCCTGCGATGGACCAGGCCCGTCCGCCCCGACGAGCCCCTGGACGTCGAGATGGCCGTCACGGCCGTCACCCCGTCCCGCAGCAAGCCCGACCGCGGGGTGATGACCTATACCCTGACGGCCCGCAACCCCGCGGGGGACGTCGTGTTCACCGCCGATACAGCCGTGATGATAAAGCGGGAAAGCCATGCCACAGACCGATAGGCAGCCTGACATGCAGGTCAGCGACCAGGACGATCTCCGCCTGCTGCGCGAAAGCGTGCGCACCCTGTTCGACCGCGCCGGAGGGGTCGGCCGGGCCCGCAAGCTGCGCGACGCCGGCGGCGGCTGGAGCGACGACATGCTTCTGGAACTGGCCCGGGCCGGCGTCTTCGCCGTGACCCTGCCCGAGGAGAACGGCGGCCTGGGCCTGGGCCTTGCCGCCGCCGGCGTCATCGCCGAGGAGGTCGGCCGCGTCATCGCGCCCGAGCCGGTGGTGCCCACCGTGGGGCTGGCGCTCGGCCTGCTGCGCCGCCTCTGCCCCGACCATCCCGCGGTCGAGCGGCTGGCGGGCGGCGAGGCCGTGCTGGCGGTGGCCTGGCAGGAGCGCGCGCCCGACGGCCGTCCCTCGGCGGCACCGGCGGGCTGCCGCTTCGCGGACGGCGCGCTGTCGGGCCGCAAGGCCTGGGTCGTCGCCGCGGCCCGCGCGCAGGGCTTCCTGGTGCTGGCCGAAGGCGACGGGGGCCCGGTTCTGGCCCTGGTCGAAGCCCGCGCCCCGGGCGTGTCGGTGGAACAGCGCACCCAGGCCGATGGCAGCGCCCTGTGCGAGGTGACGTTCTCGGCCACCCCGGCCGAGGAACTGGCCCGCGGCCCCGCGGTGGGCGAGGCGCTGGCCCAGGCAGTCGCCGATGCCACCGCGCTTGCCGCCGCCGAACTGGTCGGCCTTGGCGACCGCGCGCTCGAGATCGCGCTCGACTACATCAAGACCCGCGAGCAGTTCGACAAGCCCATCGGCTCGTTCCAGGTCATCCAGCACCGGGCCGTGGATCTGGCCGTGATGCGCGAGGTCGCCCAGGCCACCGTCCGCGAGGCCCTGGCGCTGATGGACGCGCAGGCCGACCCCGCGGCGCGCGCCCGGCTGGCCAGCCGCGCCAAGGCGCGCGCGGTCACCGCCGCCCGCAAGATCACCCGCGACGCGATCCAGCTTCACGGCGCGGTGGGCTATACCGACGAATACGACATCGGGCTGTATCTGAACCGGGCCCTGGTGCTGTCGGCCTGGCTGGGCGACGACGCCCACCACCGGCGGCTGTGGTTCGAGGCGCGCGAAGCAGAGGGGGCCGCGTGATGACCGACTGGAACGCCATGAGCGACGCGGATTTCCGCAAGGAGGTCCGGCAGTTCTTCGAGACGGAATACCCCGAGGAACTGCGCCACCTGCCGCATCGCCCGACCTTCGCCGAGATCGAGCCCTGGCACCGCAAGCTGCACGCCAAGGGCTGGGTCGCCCCGGCCTGGCCCGCCGAATACGGCGGCATGGGCCTGGGCGCCGCCAAGCTGCTGATCTTCTACGAGGAACAGCAGCGCTGGGGGGTCAACCGCGGCCGCGACATGGGCGTGCAGATGGTCGGCCCGCTGATCATCAAGTTCGGCACGCAGAAGCAGAAGGACTATTGGCTGCCGCGCATCCTCAGCTGCGAGGACATCTGGTGCCAGGGCTATTCCGAACCCGGCGCGGGATCGGATCTGGCCAACCTGCGCACCCGGGCCGAGATCGACGGCGATGACTTCGTCATCAACGGCCAGAAGATCTGGACCACGATGGCCCATGATTCCACGCATATCTTCATGCTGGTGCGCACCGATCCCAAGGCGCCCAAGAAGCAGGAGGGGATCAGCTTCCTTCTGGCGCCGATGGATCAGCCGGGGATCGAGGTGCGCACGATCCGCACCCTGTCCGGCGAGACCGAGTTCTGCGAGGTGTTCTTCGACAACGCCCGCGCCCCGCGCGAGAACCTGGTGGGCGAAATGAACCGGGGCTGGACGATGGCCAAGGCGCTGCTCAGCTTCGAGCGCATCTTCATCGGCTCGCCCAGCCTGGCCCAGAGCGCCCTGGGGCAGCTGGAAACCTTCGCCCGCGCCCGCGGCGCCTTCGACGACCCGGCCTTCCGCGACCGCTTCGCCCAGGCCGCGCTGGACGTCGAGGACCACGCCGCGCTCTATGCCCGCTTCGCCGAGCAGCTCAAGCGCGGCGAGACGCTGGGCGCCGATGTCTCGATGCTGAAGATCTGGGTGACCGAGTGCTTCCAGCGCATCACCGAACTGATGATCGAGGCAGCCGGTCCCGACGGCGCCACCGTCGGCCCGATCCAGGTCGGCAATGTCGGGGTGGACCTGCTGTCCAGCTTCTACAAGGCGCGGCCGACGACGATCTACGGCGGCTCGAACGAGATCCAGCGCAACATCCTGTCCAAGGCGGTCCTGGGACTGCCCGGCTGAACCGACACCAACGCAAAGGGAGGAAACCTGACCGTGTCAGACCGCTATGCAAAGTATCACAAGCTGAAATTCGACTATCCGGCCGACCGCGTCCTGCGCATCACCTTCGACCGGCCCGAGACCTTCAACTCGGTCGATGCGGAAACGCACACGCAGATGACCGACATGTGGCTGGACATCGACCGCGACCCCGACATCAGCGTGGTGATCGTGACCGGCGCCGGCAAGGCCTTCTCGGCGGGCGGCGACTTCAGCCTGATCGAAGGCATGATCGGCAATTCCTACGAGATCATGAAGACCTGGAAAGAGGCCAAGGATCTCGTCTACAACATCATCAACTGCAACAAGCCGATCATTTCGGCCATCAACGGCCCGGCGGCCGGCGCGGGGCTGGTGGTGGCGATCCTGGCCGACATCTCGATCGCGGGCAAGCGCGCCAAGATCGTCGACGGCCACCCGCGCCTGGGCGTGGCCGCGGGCGACGTCGCGGCGATCATCTGGCCGCTGCTGACCTCGATGGCCAAGGCGAAGTACTACCTGATGACCTGCAAGCCCGTCTCGGGCGAGGAGGCCGAGCGCATCGGTCTGGTGTCGATGTGCGTCGAGGACGACCAGTTGCAGCAGATCGCCCTGGATACGGCTATCGAACTGTCCAACGGCTCGCAAAGCGCGATCCGCTGGACCAAGTATTCGCTGAACAACTGGCTGCGCCAGGCCGGGCCGATCTTCGACGCATCGACCGCCCTTGAGATGCTTGGCTTCATGGGCGAAGATGTCAAGGAAGGCGTCCTGTCGCACCGCGAGAAGCGCGCGCCGAACTTCCGCAAGGATTGCCCGCTTTAAGGGGGCGTAAGGGTCGAGGAGGCATGGTCATGGCCGACAGCATTTATAAAGACATCGCGCAAGCCTATGCCGCCGCGGCCGAAAAGGCCCCTGGCCTGAAATCGCGATTTGCGGCCGCCGGGTTCGATCCGGCCGCCGTGACCTCGCTGGCCGATCTGTCGCGTCTGCCGGTGATGAAGAAGGAAGACCTGCTCAAGATCCAGCGCGCCAACCCGCCCTTCGGCGGGTTCCTGGCCGCCGATATGAAGGATGTGGGGCGCATCTATGTCTCGCCCGGGCCGATCTTCGAACCGGCGCTTCCCGGCGGCGGCGGCCACGGGCTGGATCTGCTGTTCCGCTCGGCCGGCGTGGGGGCGGGCGACGTCATCCTGAACACCTGGATGTATCACCTGGTCCCCGCGGGCCTGCTGTTCGACGAGGCGGCGCAGGCCGCTGGCGCCACGGTGATCCCCGGCGGCGTCGGCAATACCGAACTTCAGGCGCAGATCGTGGTCGAGGCCGGCGTGACGGCGATCTGCGCCTCGACCGCCTTCTTCCTGACGCTGGCCGACAAGGTGATCGAGACCTATGGCCGCGACGCCTGGACGGTGAAATCGGCCTTCCTGGGCGGCGAGATGGGCGACTGGATGGCCAAGCGGCGCCGGATCGAAGCCGAATACGGCGTCTCGACCTGGGCCGCCTATGCCACCGCCGACCTGGGCCTGGTCGCCTACGAGGACGGCGGCGAGGGCTATGTGGTCCATCCCGACCGGGTGGTGCAGATCTGCGACCCGGTCAGCGGCGCGCAGGTGCCCCACGGCCAGCCGGGCGAGGTGGTGGTGACGGCGCGCGACGCCACCTGGCCGATGATCCGCTTCGGCACCGGCGACAGCGCCTACGCCCTAGAAAGCAACGCCGATGGCAGCGTCAGCCGCATCTCGGCCCTGCAGGGCCGGGTGGGCGCCGCCGTCAAGGTGCGCGAGATCTTCGTCTATCCTCGGGTGGTCGAGGAAGTCGTCATCGCCACGCCGGGCGCGCGGGCCGCGCAGGCCGTGGTCACGCGCGAGAACGACCGCGAGACGATCCGCCTGTCGCTGGTGCTGGAGGACGGGGCCGACGCCGACGCCGCCCAGGCCGCCGCGGCCGAGGCCTTCAGGCTGCACAGCCGCATCCGCGCCGACGGGGTGCAGGTGGTGGCCGGGCTGCCGGAAAACGCCGACCTGATCGTGAACCACAAGGACGGCTGAGGGCCGTCCTGCATCCCCCCGGCCCGCGCGCCTAGCGCAGGCCCAGGCCGCGGGCGATGATGCCGCGCAGGATCTCCCGGGTTCCGCCGCGCAGCGAAAAGGACGGCACGGCAAGTTCCGTATAGGCCAGCACCGCCGCATAGCTGTCCTGGCTTTCCGGCACCGCCGGGCGCGACAGCAGCGCCCGCGCAAGCCGCGGCACGTCCTGTTCGAAGACCGCGCCCAGATCCTTGACGATCGCCGCCTGGAGCGAGGGGTTCTCGCCCGCGCTCAGCATCCCGGCGACCGACCGCGACATCCGCCGCAGCACCATCAGATGCGCGGCCAGGCGGCCGATCTCGGCCTGCTGGGCGTCGGTTGCGTCCTGGCGCAGCAGGCGGATCAGCTCCTCGATCAGCGCGAAGGACGACAGGAACCGTTCCGGGCCGCTGCGCTCGAAGGCCAGTTCGCCCATCACCTGCGACCAGCCCTCGCCCTTGGCGCCCAGAAGCGCGTCCGGGGGCAGCAGGACATCGTCGAAGTCCACCTGGTTGAAGTGATGTTCGCCCGCCATGTCGATGATCGGGCTGATGCGGATGTTCGGGGTGGCCTTCAGGTCGATCAGGAACTGGCTGGTGCCGCCGTGGCGGTCGTCGCTCTTGCCGGTGCGGCAGAACAGGATCATGTAGTCGGCCTCGTGGGCGAAGGTCGTCCAGACCTTGGTGCCGTTCACCCGGAAGCCGCCCTCGACCTCGGCCGCGGTGGTGCGCGTGGCCGCCAGGTCGGACCCCGAATCCGGCTCGCTCATGCCGATGCAGAAGCAGGCCTCGCCCGCGGCGATGCGCGGCACGATGCGGCGCTTCTGCTCCTCGGTGCCCTTGGCCAGGATCAGCGGGCCGCTCTGCCGGTCGGCGATCCAGTGCGCCATCACCGGCGCGCCCGCGGCCAGCAGTTCCTCGGACACGACATAGCGTTCCAGGGCGCTGCGGGCGTGGCCGCCGTATTCGCGGGGAAAGGTCATGCCGATCCAGCCGCGCTGCGCCAGCTTGCGGGAAAAGGCGCGGCTGAAGCCGTTCCAGGATCTTGCGCGCCGCTCGGGGGAAATCGGCCAGTTCCTCGGCCAGAAAGGCGCGGACCTCGTGGCGCAGGTCGTCGTGATCGGCGCCGGGGGGCGGCGGGGGGAATGCGATGGTGGTCATGCCGGGGCGCCTTCGGACGTGCTGTCGGTGATGAAATGCCAGAAGGTGCCCCCGGCGTGGGCCAGCGCCGCGCGGCCCAGGTCGCGCGTCCAGTCGGCCTCGGTCCCGAACTCGTCGCGCCAGCTCCAGATCCGCTTGGTGAAGTGGTGCAGCGCGTGTTCGCGGGTATAGCCCATCGCGCCGTGAACCTGATGGGCCAGCGCGCCCACGGTCTGCGCGGCCTCTCCGGTGCGGGCCTTGGCGGCGGCGACGGCCAGGGCGAAGGCCGGCCTGCCGTGGCTGTCGGCGGCAAGCTCGGCCGCGGTGCGGGCGGCGGCGGTTTCGCCGGCCATGATCGCCAGATACTGCTGGATGGCCTGGAATCGGCCGATCGGCCGGCCGAACTGGACCCGGTCGTTGGCATAGCGGACGCTCAGCGCCAGGATCGTCTCCATCGCGCCGGCGGCGGCCAGGCTGCGGATCAGCGCGCCCAGGCCGCGCATCCCGGGCGCCGGCAGGCGCAGCGGCGCGGCCTCGGCGGGTTGCGGCGCCACCTCGACATCGTCGCGCGGCATCCCGGCCAGGTCGCGCCCCGGCAGGACCGTCAGATCCGCCACCGCCAGCGAGACGGCGTGATCGGCCCCGTCCAGCGCGGCGACCGTCACGATCCAATCCGACCAGCGCGCGAAGGGCACCAGCGCCAGACGCCCGCTGGCGTGGATCCGCGCCCCCCGCCGTTCCAGCCGCAGCCCCGCGCCGTCGGCGATGGTCAGCCGGCCGCCGGGCAGCGCCAGCCCGGCGTCCGCCAGCACCGCGTTGGCGATCAGCGTCTCGGCCAGGGGCAGGGGCAGGGCATGGGCGCCGGCGATGCGCGCCAGCCCCAATGCCTCGGCGGCGGGCACCCCGAAACCGCCGGCGGCCTCGGGGACCAAGGCCAGGGTCAGGCCCGCCTCCTCGATCCGCGTCCACAGCGCCGCGGGGCAGGTTCCCGCCGCGGCGTCTTCGCGCAGCGCGTGATCTACATGGTCGCCCAGCAGCCGCCGGGCCATGTCGTGGATCATCGAATCCATCAGCCGATCTCTCCCCGGGATGCGCTGCCGCAGCGTCAGCCTAGGGGGCCGGGCGGCCGCGTCAAGGCCCAAGCCTGCAAAGCGGCCCCGTCACCGGGCGGCGAGATTGGCGAAATGCGCCTTGTCGATCAGCGCGTGGACGCCCTTCGTCCGGTCCACGACCTGCGAGACCTCGAAATCGGTCGCGGCGCTCAGATAGGCCAGCGCGGTTGCGGGGTCCATGTCGTACTGGGCGGTCAGCAGCCCGATCGCCTGGCGGACCGCCTGCTTCATCGCCTCGTCCAGATCCGCGTCAAGGCCCACGGCGATCCAGTAGTCCTCGGTTTCGGCGACGGGATGGACGAAGTCGCCGGACACCGGGATCCGGTCGCTGCCGGCCTTCAGCAGCGTCAGGCGAAAGGTTGCCCGCATCGAATGTTCCAGCGCCGTCAGCGCCACCTCGCCGTCGCCCTGCGCGGCATGGGGATCGCCCGTGTAGAACAGCGCCCCGGCGACCTTGACCGGCAGATAGACCGTCGAGCCCGCGCCCAGTTCGTTGATGTCCATGTTGCCGCCATAGGCGCTTGGGGGGACCGAATGGACCGGTTCGGTGGTGTCCGCCGCAACCCCCATCAGGCCCATGAAGGGGCGGATGGGATATTCCACCAGTTCGTTGCGGATATTGTGCAGCAGGCCGTAATAGGTGCCGTCGCGCTCGGTGATGGGCGAGAAGATGGAGACGTTGTGATAGGCCTCGGGGTTCTGGGCGCTGGCGTCCGGCTCGGGGTCTGGCGTCGCCGGAAACTCGCCCGGCAGCGCCCCCTTGCCGTGCCGGTTCGAGATCACGCCATAGCCCGTCCGCGGCAGGATCGACAGCGTCTCGATCATCAGCACATCCCCCGGCTCGGCGCCCTCGATGGCCACGGGGCCGGTCACGACATGCGGCCCGTCGGCCACGAAGTCATGCGCCATGCCGGATCCGGCGATGGCGACGGCATCCTCGATCACGTCGCCGGACGGGACGCCGAAGCGCTGGAAATAGCCTTCGGGATCCCGTCCCTGATCCTCGAGGAGCCCTTCGTGGGAAATCGTGTCGAAGGTCACCACCGCGCCCGATGGCACCGTCAGCACCGGCGTGCTGGCGGCATTGGGCAGATAGCCCCACATCACCGTCTCGGGCGTCGAGGGCACGTAGAAGCCGGGTCCCGCCGATGTCTCGGCCTCGCCCGGGGCGTCCATCAGCGGTTGCAGCGTCTCGAAGCCGGGCGTGTAGGCGACGGGATCGACCGGTCCCTGCTGGGCCTGCGCCGGCGCGGCGCCGATGGCGCATGTCAGAAGGATCGCTGTTCTCATGCGGGGTCTGCCTTTCCTTAAGTTGTGCTCCACCCCGACGCTAGGAACCGATCTTCCGCGCGGCCATGCGGATCATCCCGCAGCGCAAGCCGAAACGAACCCGGCGGCGCGCGCGGCCCATCTTCCGTGCAGCCTGCGCAAATCCTGACCATCCCGCAAACGGCCGGTCCGGCGTTCGGCGCGGTTGCCGGCCGGCGCTTCCCGATCCCCGGCCCCCGGCCTTCGGCACAGGGCTGAAACTTCCCCGGCCCCTGCGCCGTTGTCCGCCATATAGCGGAAAAGGAACCCCCCGAATGGCCTCCGAACCCAAGCCCCGCCGCGGAATGCCTCGTGCGCTGATCTATGCCCTGATCCCGTTAGGCTTCGTCATCCTGGTGGCGCTGATGGTGCTGTCCGGGCGCGATTCGGCCGAAACGGCGGCCGAGGCGGCGGTCGAGACCAACGAAACCGTGCCGCTGCCGACTGAGGACCCGGTGGAACCTGCCGATTGACGCGCCGGACCGGGGCGGCGGTGCCGGCGGTCGCTTGACGCGGCCCCCGGCATCGGCCATGCCCCGCCCATGCTGCGCATCGACGACATCTCGTATTCCATCCAGGGCCGCCCCTTGTTCGAGGGGGCCTCGGCCACCATTCCCGAAGGCCACAAGGTCGGCCTGGTCGGCCCCAACGGCGCGGGCAAGACGACCCTGTTCCGGCTGATCCGGGGCGAACTGTCGCTGGACGGGGGCGAGATCGTCCTGCCCTCGCGCGCCCGCATTGGCGGCGTCGCGCAAGAGGCGGCGGGCACGGCCACATCCGTCCTGGACACCGTCCTGGCCGAGGACCGGGAACGTGCGGCCCTGCTGGCGGAAAGCCAGGGCGCGACCGACGCCCACCGCATCGCCGACATCCAGACCCGGCTGGCCGATATCGACGCCTGGTCGGCCGAGGCGCGGGCGGCCTCGATCCTGGACGGGCTGGGCTTTTCCACCGCGGACCAGGCGCGGCCCACGGCGGACTTTTCGGGCGGCTGGCGGATGCGCGTGGCGCTTGCGGGGGTGCTGTTCGCCCAGCCCGACCTGCTGCTTCTGGACGAGCCGACCAACTATCTGGACCTGGAAGGCGCGCTGTGGCTGGAAACCTATCTGGCGCGCTATCCGCACACGGTCATCATCATCAGCCACGACCGCGACCTTCTGAACCGCGCCGTCGGCCACATCCTGCACCTCGAGAACCGCAAGCTGACGCTCTATACCGGCGGCTATGACGACTTCGCCCGGATGCGGGCCGAACGCCGCGCCCTGCAGGCGGCCGAGGCCAAGAAGCAGCAGGCCCGGCGCGCGCATCTGCAAAGCTTCGTGGACCGCTTCGGCGCCAAGGCCAGCAAGGCGCGGCAGGCGCAGGCGCGCGTCAAGATGCTGGCCCGGATGGAGCCGATCACCGCCCCCGAGGAGGCGAAGTTCCACCGCTTCGGCTTTCCCCAGCCCGAGGAGCTGTCGCCCCCGATCGTGGCGATGGAGGGGGTCAGCGTCGGCTATGACGGCCGCGCCGTGCTGCGCAAGCTGTCGCTGCGCATCGACCAGGACGACCGCATCGCGCTTCTGGGCCGCAACGGGCAGGGCAAGTCCACGCTGTCCAAGCTGCTGGCCGGGCGCCTGCCCGCGATCGAGGGCAAGGTGACGCGCTCGTCGAAGCTGCGGGTGGGCTATTTCGCGCAGCACCAGGTCGATGAACTGGATCTGGCCGAAACCCCGCTGGACCACATCCGCCGCCTGCGCCCGGCCGAGGCGCCGGCCCGGCTTCGCGCGCGGCTGGCGGGCTTCGGGCTGATGGAGGCGCAGGCCGAAACCCGCGTCGGGCAACTATCGGGCGGCCAGAAGGCGCGGCTGTCGCTGCTGCTGGCGACCATCGACGCCCCGCACCTGCTGATCCTGGACGAACCCACCAACCACCTGGACATCGAATCGCGCGAGGCCCTGACCGAGGCGCTGAACGACTATACCGGCGCGGTGGTGCTGGTCAGCCACGACATGCACCTGCTGGGGCTGGTGGCCGACCGGCTGTGGCTGGTCAGCGATGGCGGCGTCGCCCCCTACGAGGGCGACCTGGACGACTATCGCCGCTTCCTGCTGGGCGGCGACGATCCCAAGCCGGCCGAGGACCGCCCGAAGCCCGCCCCCGCCGGGCGCCGCGCGACGAGATCCTGGCCCTGCGCGCCGAGGTCCGCCGCGCCGAGGAGCGCGTCCAGAAGCTGACCGAGATGCTGGAGAAGCTGGACGTCAAGCTGGCCGACCCGGCGCTGTACAACGACCCGCACGAGGCCAAACGCTGGTCCGCCAAGCGCGCCGAGGCGGTGCAGGCCATGGCCCGGGCCGAGGATCTGTGGATGGCCGCCCTGGAAGGGCTGGACGGCGCCGAACGCGGCGCGGCGCAGGGCTAGCTGTTGCGCAAATGCGCCGCCCGCCCGATGATCCTTCGGGGCGACACGCGCCGCGTCTTGTGCGCGTTAACGATTCGCCTCTAGGAAGCATCTACATCCCGCCGACCCCCGAGAAGGACCCGATCATGAAAGCTCTGCTGGCCCTGGCCGTTCTTGCCGCATCCGCTGCCACGGGTGCACAGGCGCAGGATCTGGGCTTTGGCGGCCGCGAGTTTTCGGTCGATCTGGGGGTCGGCGTGGATGTCGGCCCGGACTATCCGGGTTCCGACGACGCCGAGGCCGGCCCCTGGCTGATCTGGCGCAATCCCGGCTTCACCCGGCCCGGCAGCGACCTGCGCGAGGGGCTGGCCATCTCGCCCGCGTTCAACCTGGTGGGCGAACGCGAGTCTTCGGACAACGACGACCTCGAGGGGATGGAGGACATCGACCGCGCCTATGAAGTCGGGCTGCGGGTCAGCTATGGCATGGGCCGGCTGACGGCCTTCGGCGAGGTTCGCCAGGGCTTCGAGGGCCACGAGGGGCTGGTGGGCGAGATCGGCGCGAAATACCGCACCGACCTGTCGGACCGCGTCACGCTGTGGTCGGGCCTGTCGCTGGGCTATGGCGACGGCGACTTCAACGACACCTATTTCGGCGTGGATCCGTCCCAGGCCCGCGCCGACCGGCCCGCCTACGACATCGGCAGCGGCTTCAACAAGGCGGCGATTTCCTTCGAGGCGCGCTATGCCCTGACCGACACCGTCGCCCTGCTGGGCGAGGTGGAATACGCCAAGCTGATCGGCGACGCCGAGGATTCGCCCCTTGTGCAGGACGAATACCAACCGGCGCTGAAGCTGGGCATCGTGCGCAAGTTCAGCTTCGGGTTCTGACCCGCCGGTTCAGGCGGCCTTCCGGCGCCGGCGCAGGCTGGCGATCAGGACCGTCCCGCTCAGCAGCAGAACCGCCGCGGGCGGCGCCGGGATCGGGGCGGGCACCTGGGACAGGCGCAACTGGGAAATGCCGTAGCCGTCATAGCCGTCCGGGCCCTCCTTGGTCGAGAACAGGAACTCGGCCAGCCGCACCTGCTGGTCAAAATCCACCCTCAGCCAGAAAAGATTGGCGTTCGGCAGCTGGCTGGGGATGTCCCACAGCGGCGACCAGGTCCCGGCCTCGTTGTAGGACATGGCGAAGTGGCTGCGCGGCTGGTCATGCGCATCGGTCATGGCGAAGGTCATCGAGGTGAAGGCCACCGGCGAGGCGACCGTCCATTTCAGAAGGTCGATGTCCTGGCTGTCGATCCAGAACTGTCCCAGGGGGTCGAAGCGTCCCGAGGCATGGGGCGCCAGCGGGTCGTCCTTGACGACGGTCGAACAGCCGTCATGCACCACCGACCCGCCGCCCCCGCAATGACCCATGCGCTGGAAATCGTTCACCGACAGCGCGACGATCGTTCCCTCGGCGGGGGCATCGGCCAGCAGGGTCAGGGTGGCGCCCGATGCGGGCGCAAGCGTGGAAACAGCCGCCAGAAGGGCGGCACCGATGAGCTTGAACATCAACTCGATCCTTGTACCACTTTTGCGGACAGCCGCTTGGGCGACCGCCCTGTTAATAAATGTAAAGGAACGGTTAACGTTGCGACACCTGTCGAAAGGACAGGTTTCGGCTCTGCGGGGGACCGCACGTCCCGTGTGGGTCCGGGGGGCAGGCCGCCATCCGATATGTCGGATTAGCCTTGCTTCCCAAGGGCCTGGACCGGCCGCCGCAGGACATGAGTCAGGCCCGGCCGCCGGAATGGCGTCTGGCGGGGCGGCGAATCAGGGGGATGGAGCGGGTGAAGGGAATCGAACCCTCGTATTCAGCTTGGGAAGCTGCTGCTCTACCATTGAGCTACACCCGCGTGGCGCCGTGGCTAACCCAAGCCGCGGCCCCCGTCAAGGGTCAGACAAGCCCCATCTCGGCCAGCGCGGCGGCCATCAGCGGGGGCAGGGCGGTGTCGCCTTCCCGGCCCCGCGCCATGTCGGCGGGGGCGTCCTGCGCGTCAAGATAGCGCCAGCCCTGGAAGGGCCTGCGCGGCACCGCCGTCACCGGCACGACATCGCGATCCAGGACCAGGGCGCAGCGGCGGATGCCGTCGTCGCCCTGATGTTCGTCCAGCCGCAGGATCCGCTGGCGGGCCAGCATCACGCCCTTGAACACCCAGAAGATCGACCCGCCGTCCAGCAGTTCCGCGTCCCGCCGGGGCCACATGCGGGTGACATGGACCGCCGGACCGTCGCCGAAGCGGCGCTGCCACCGGGCCAGATCCTCGGGGCCCTCGGCGCCCACGCATAGCTTCATGAGGTGGAGACGTGCTGACATGGCCGCAAGATAGGGGGAAGGGGGTCCGCTCACAAGATCGCCGGAACGCAAAAGGCCGCGCGGTGGCGCGGCCTGTCGCAGGTTCCGCTAGCGGGCGATCACAGTTCGTCCAGGGCCTCGACGGCCTTTTCCAGCTCTTCCTTGGTGACGGTGCGTTCGGTCACGCCGGCCTGTTCGGCGATGTGGTCCACGACCTTGTCCTCGAAGATCGGCGCGCGAAGCTGCTGCTGCACGGCCTGGTTCTGCTGGACGAATTCGAAGAAGGCGCGTTCCTGGCCGGGATACTGGCGCGCGGCGCGCAGAACGGCCTGCGTCATCTCCTGGTCGGTGACGGTCACCTCGGCCTTCTGGCCGATCTCGGCCAGCAGCAGGCCCAGGCGCACCCGGCGCTCGGCCAGCTTGCGGTGTTCCTCGGTCGGCTCGACGCTGCCGTGGTTATGGTCGTGGACCTCGGGGTTTTCCTCGTGCCACAGCTGGTGGGCGATCTGGTGCGCCTCGGCCTCGACCAGCGATTCCGGCAGGTCGAACTTCACCTTCTCGTCAAGCTGGTCCAGCAGCGAGCGCTTCAGGATCGCGCGGGCGGCCCCGGCGTATTCCTGCTCCAGGCGGCCGGCGATCTGCTTTTTCAGCGCCTCCAGATCCTCGGCGCCGAACTTCTTGGCCAGCTCGTCGTCCAGTTCGGCGGGCTGGGGCGCCTTGACCGCCTTGACCGTGCATTCGAAGGTGGCTTCCTTGCCCGCCAGATGCGGGGCGCCGTACTGGTCGGGGAAGGTCACGGTCACGGTCACGTCGTCGCCCTGCTTGGCGCCGATCAGCTGTTCCTCGAAGCCCGGGATGAAGCTTTTCGAGCCCAGCACCAGCGGGTAATCCTCGCCCGCCCCGCCCTCGAAGGCCTCGCCGTCCACGAAGCCCTTGAAGTCGATCACCACCTGGTCGCCGTCGCGGGCCCCGCTGCCGGGCTCGCGGTCCTCGAAGGCCTGGGCGGACTTGGCCAGGTTCTCCAGCGCCTCGTTGATCGCGTCTTCCTCGGCGGGGACCGTCAGCCGCTCCAGCGAGAGGCTGGTCAGATCGACCTCGGGGATGGCGGGCAGCGCCTCGTACGAGACGTTGACCACGACATCCTCGCCTTCCTTCCAGGTCTCGCCGTTCTCCATCTCGACCTTGGGCTGGGTGGCGGGGCGGTCGCCGGATTCGTCCAGATGCTTCTTCAGGGCGCCGTCGATGGCCTCCTGCATGGCGTCGCCCAGGATGCGCGGGCCGAACTGCTTCTTCAGCATGGCCATCGGAACCTTGCCCTTGCGAAAGCCCTTCATCTCGACCTCGGGCTGGGCTTCCTTCAGCTTCGCATCGACCGTCGCGGCCAGATCGGCTGCCGGCAGGGTGAACTGATAGCCCCGCTTGAGACCTTCGTTCCGGGTTTCCTTGACCTGCATCATCGTCCTCATGCCATGATGGCCGCCAAAGCCGGGCGGCCCGAAAAATTTCCGCCCTTCTAGTCGCCGTGACGCAGGGCTGCAAGCGGATTGCGGGCACCCGGAACCCGCGCGGCGCCCGGGCGTTTCCCCCGGTCCCTGCCCATCAGCCCCGAGTGTCCGCCATGACCCGCCTTGCCGCCCTTCTTGCCACCACCCTGATCGCCGGTTCCGCCTGGGCGCAAGGCACCCCGCCCGCGCCGGCCCCGACGGCCCCGGCCGCGCAAGCGCCCGCCCCGGCGGCGCCGGCCGCGACCCCCGCCGCGCCGACCCCGACCCCGGCCGCGCCAGACCCGGCGCAGGCGCAGGCTCCCGTGGCCCAGGCCCCTGCCGCGCAGGCCCCTGCCGCGCAGACCCCTGCTGCGCCGACGCAGCCCGCTGCTGCCACGCCAATGCCGGCCCCGGCCCCCGCCGCGCCGGCCCCCGCCGCGCCGGCCCCGGCCCCGGCCCCGGCCGCGCAAGCCCCGGCGCAGGGACAGGTTCCCGCCGAGCGGACCGAGGTGCAGGGCCTGTCGGGTGAGGGGGACTGCGCCGCGGCCGATGCGGTGGCGCAGCCCGCAACCCAGCCCCAGCCCGGCGAGAACGGCACCGACCCGAACAATACCGGCACCACCGGCTGGACCGGCGGCACCGGCGGCTCGCAGCTCGGCACAAATCCGCAAGGTGCCACCACCGCCTCGCCCACCTGGCAGCCGCCCACCGCGCGGGGGCTGGATCTCAAGGGCCATGCCGAGCCGGTGGCGGCGCGGTCCCCCGCCTGCTGACCGGGCGGGGCGGGCTTCGGATCAGTTCAGGATCGGCGGCTGCGGTTCGGCGTCGTCCAGCCGCAGCCGCAGCCCGTCGCGGTTCAGGAACTCTCCGTCGCGGATCAGCGTGCGGTCGCCGTTCATCGCGCGCACAAGCTGGTCCAGCCGGTCGCGGGCGATGTCGTCCTTGACCAGCCCCTCGCGCCCGGCGCGAAACAGCACCACCGCGTCCCAGGCCACGCCCGATCCGTCCAGATAGGCCAGCATGTCCGGCCAGCCGATCTCGTCGCCGATGACGTGCAGATAGGCCGACCGCAGCAGGTCGATGCGCCCGCCGTCGATGCCGATCAGGACGATCAGCATGGTGAAGCCCTGGGTCTCGGCATAGGTCCGCTGCACCCAGTCGTCGAAATCGGTGTCGTTCATGGCGGGCTTTCCGAAGATGGCGGAAGGGAATGGGAGTCGAACCCACCCGGGACAGTCTCGCTGCCCCAACCGGAGTTGAAGTCCGGCCGCCCCACCGGGGACGATTCCTTCCAGTCTCGCCGAACAGGTCAGCGCGGTGAGGATTGATGCGACGTAAATCGCCGCGGCGCAAGGTCAGGCCGAGGCGGTCGAAGAAGTCCAGGATCTCGATGGCGACCTTGCGGCCGTTCTGGACCCGGTCGCGGAAGGCCGGGGCGGTGAACCAGCCGTCGGCCGAACCCGCCGCGACATCCTGGATGATCGCCACCATCTCGCGCGTCACGGCGCGGGCGAAGAAATGGTCGTGGGCGATCTGGTCGGTGCGGCCCAGCTTCTGCGTCAGGCGCAGGACGCGGCGGACCTCGCGTTCGTCGATGCCGAAGCGGGTGGCGAAGTCGCGCACGCGCGGCGGGCGGAAGCGCGTCTCGCCCAGCAGGTCGGGGGCGATGCGGTCCCACAGCGCCTCGTCATCGGCGGTCAGGCGGACCTCGTGGCCGGGCAGGCGGACGAAGGCGCCGTCCAGAACCACGCGGCCGGCTTCGGACTGGGCGCGCAGGAAGGTCAGGAAGGCGTCCTTGGGCAGGCGCGGCTGCAGGGTCAGGCGCAGGCGCTCTCGGCCCAGGCCGGCCAGGTCGGGGTTGTCGGCGTGGAAGGCGGTCAGCGTCTCGGTCAGCCGGGCCTGCAGCGCGTCCAGCACCGGACGGCCCAGCGCCAGATCGCCGATGGTGGCGGCATCGGCGCGGCGCAGGGCATCGGCCAGCCCCGCCTGCGACAGGCTGCGGTCGCGGGCGAAGGCGGGCAGATCGACCGGCGCCACGGCCAGCATCGCCGCCAGCGCCTGGGCCGGATCCTCGGCCCGGGCGGCCTGGATCAGCGCCAGGCGGTCGGGGCCGCGGCGCTTGCGGGCGGGGGCGCGCAGGTCCAGCAGGCGCCCGCCGCCGATGGTGCGGCTGGCCGACACGTCGCGCAGGATGAAGCGGTCCTGCACCGCCGCCGCGATGGGCCGGTCCAGGACGATCTGCACGGGGCCGCCGCCGCCGGGCCGGATCGGCTCGGCCAGCGGCACGATCCGCGCGCCGGCCTCGGCCGCGTGGCTGTGCAGGCGGGCGGGGAACCAGGTGCCGATGGCCCGGGGTTCCGAGGGCAGCACCGTCAGCCAGGCGTCGATGCGGTCGGTCGGTGCGTGCAGCGCGGGCGACAGCACCACGTCGCCGCGATGGATGGCGTCCTTGGCGATCGACTCTCCGGCCAGGTTCAGCGCGCAACGCTGGCCCGCCAGGCCTTCGGGCGCAGGGCGGTTCTGGGCATGGATGGCGCGGACCCGGGCGGGCAGGCCGCGCGGGCTGACGACCACCTGATCGCCCACCGCGACGCGCCCGGTCAGCACCGTGCCGGTGACGACCGTGCCCGCGCCGGACAGGGTGAAGCTGCGGTCCACGGCCATCCGCAGCGGGCCGTCGGCGTGGCGGGCGGCGGTCTCGGCCTCGGCGGCGACAAGCGCGCGGCGCAGCGCCTCGATCCCCTCGCCGGTCAGCGACGACACCGGCAGGACCGGCGCATCGGCCAGGGCGGTGCCCGACAGCGCCTCGCGGATCTGCGCGGTGACGGCGGCGCGGCGCGGCGCGTCGGCAAGGTCGGCCTTGGTCAGCGCGACGATGCCGCGGGTGATGCCCAGCAGGTCCAGGATCGCCAGGTGTTCGCGCGTCTGCGGCATCACGCCGTCGTCGCTGGCGACCACCAGCAGCGCCAGGTCGATGCCGCCCGCGCCGGCCAGCATGGTGTGGATCAGCCGTTCGTGGCCCGGCACGTCGACAAAGCCGGTGACCGCGCCGCCGCCCAGGTCGGCATAGGCAAAGCCCAGGTCGATGGTGATGCCGCGGGCCTTCTCCTCGGCCAGGCGGTCGGCGTCGGTGCCGGTCAGCGCCTTCACCAGCGCCGTCTTGCCGTGGTCGATATGGCCCGCGGTGCCGACGATCATGGCGACAGCGCCTCCAGCAGATCCGCGTCGCGGTCCAGGCAGCGCAGGTCCAGGATCAGCGCGCCGTCGCGGATGCGGCCGACCACCGGGCGGGTCAGCGCGCGCAGCCGCGCGGCCAGCCGGTCGGGCGCGTCGCCGCCCTGCCCGGTGATCCGCAGCCCGGCCGAGGGGATGGTGTCGGTGGGCAGCGCCCCCGATCCGATCTGGCTGGCGCAGTCGGTGACCGACACCGCGAAGCCCGGCAGCAGCGCCGCCACCTGCGGAGCCAGCCGCGCGGCCTGCGCGGCGATCTGGTCGCGGGGCCGCGAGAGGTGGCGCAGGGTGGGCAGGCGTTCGGCCAGCCGGTCCGGGTCGCGGTAAAGCCGCAGCGTCGCCTCCAGCGCGGCGATGCGGATCTTGTCCAGCCGCACCGCCCGCTTCAGCGGGTTGGCGTCGATGCGCGCGATCAGATCCCGGCGCCCGACGATGAATCCCGCTTGCGGCCCGCCCAGCAGCTTGTCGCCCGAGAAGGTGACCAGATCGGCGCCCTCGGCCACCGCCTCGGCCACGGTTGGTTCGCGGCGCAGGCCCCAGCGGCCCAGATCGGCCAGCGACCCCGACCCCAGGTCGTTCAGCAGCACCACGCCCGCCGCCCGGGCGATGGCCGCCAGCGCGGGGGCCGGAACCTCGGCCGTGAACCCCTCGATCCGGTAGTTCGAGGTGTGAACCTTCAGGATCAGCCCGGTGTCCGGGGCGATGGCGTCTCGATAGTCGCGCGGATGGGTGCGATTGGTGGTGCCCACCTCGACCAGACGGGCGCCGGCGCGGGCCATGATGTCGGGGATCCGGAAGGCGCCGCCGATCTCGATCAGCTCGCCGCGCGAGACGATGGTGCCCCGTCCCAGGCCGAAGGTGTTCAGCGCGATCAGCACGGCGGCGGCGTTGTTGTTGACCACGGTGGCGTCCTCGGCGCCGGTCAGTTCGCGCAGAAGGCCGCGCAGGTGGTCGTCGCGCTGCCCGCGCCCGCCGCTGTCGAGGTCGTATTCCAGCGCCAGCGGCGCGGCCATCGCGGCAGAGGCGGCGGCGACGGCCTCATCGGCCAGGATCGCCCGGCCCAGATTGGTGTGCAGGACCGTGCCGGTCAGGTTCAGCATCGGGCGCAGCTGCGATTGCGCGGCGGCGGCCAGATCGGCGGCCAGCAGGTGCGGCAGGCGCGCGGCCTCGGCCGCGCCGTCGGCGCCGTCCCGGATGGCCCGGCGCGCGGCCTCGAGCCGGCCGCGCAGGGCCGCCGTCACCGCGGCGCGGCCGTGGCTGTCGATCAGCGCCCGGCCGATGTCGGACAGCAGAACCTGATCGACCGAGGGCAGGGCCCGGAACCCCGGCATCAATATCCCGCGATGAAGGGGTCGAAGCCGCCGCGGCGGAAGTCGGTGTCCTTCATCAGCATGTCCAGCCCCAGGCTGGACACGTCGTCGGCGATCGGATCCAGGCTGGCGTTCTTGACCTGATACAGGATCTTGACCCAGGACTTGCAGTCGCCGCAGACCTCGGCCTTGACGGTGGCCTCCTCGGTCTCGGCGCTGCGATAGCTGATCGCGGCGTTCGACCCGCAGCACAGGCAGACCAGGCGCACCTCGTTCCAGCGGGTCGCGCAGCAGCCGCAGGTGGCATAGCGGGTGTTCTCGATGCCCGGGGTGCCCACCACCGACGATGTGGCCGGGCGCCCGCCGCAGGCGGGGCAGGTGCCGGTGCGGATCTTGACCAGCTTCGCCGCGTCCAGCGTCGCGGCCAGCCGCGCCAGATGCAGCTGCACCGCCGCGCCCACGAACAGATGCGGGGCGGCGCTGTCGTCGGGGATGCGGTCCGAGAGGATGTTTTCCAGCAGCCAGTGGCGGTCGGCGATGCCCGATGCCGTCACCGCGGACAGCGCCAGCCGGGCCGGCTCGGGCATGGTCAGGGCCGCGGCCTCGGCCAGGAAGCGGTCCAGCGTCGCGTGCATCCCGTCGTCCAGGGCAAGCGCGGCGCGGTCGATGGGGGGCAGGCGGCTTTCGCGGGCCAGCGCGACCCGGTCGGCCGACACCGGCGCCACGGCCGGAAGCTTAGTCGCCAGCCGCGCCTGCAGCGCCGTGAGGTCGGCCAGAAAGCCGAGATAGGGGGCCAGGTTGCCGCCGTGTTCGGCCAGGAAGCGGAACCGCGCCGCGCGGCCGGCGAAAACGGCAGCGGCGTCGGGCAGAAAGGCCAGCGGCGCCACAGGGACGCCGCCAATCACCGAAGGGTCGGGTTTCAGATCGTTGTTCATGTCATCTCCGGGCCGCACGGGCCACTGTTCCAGGGGCTATTCCGCCGGGCCGTTCTGACGGCGCCGCGCCACTTCGCGCAGCCACTTGCGGTGATGGCGATAGGCCCAGCCGCCGGTGACGGTGCCCCGGGTCATCGCCCGCAGCGTGCCGCGCGTCCAGAAGGCCGCATAGACATGCAGGATGAAGATCAGGATGATCGCCACCGCCGAGACGGCGTGGATCAGTACCGCCCAGCGGCGCACCGGGATCGACACCAGGTCGCCGAAGAACTGTTCCCAGATCATCACCCCGGTCACGATCAGCACCACGATCAGCGCCGTCATGCCCCAGAAGATGAACTTCTGCCCGGCATTGTACTTGCCAAGCTCGGGCAGCTTGTCCTCGTTGCCCTTGACCACGTCGCCGAACTGGCTGAGCCAGGCCTTGTCGTCCTTGTTGGGCAGGTTCAGCCGCCACAGCTGGACGAACATCACCAGGAAGCTGACGAACAGCACCACGCCGATGATCGGATGCAGCCAGCGCGCGGTCTGGCCGCCGCCGAACAGGCCGGTCAGGAAGTACATCGAGGGATGGAAGAAGGCCAGCCCCGACAGCAGCAGCAGGATCAACGACAGCGCCGTGACCCAGTGGTTGACGCGGATGAAGCCCCGGTAACGGCTGACCGTTACCGGGCGGGTGGATTCGATCCGGTCGCCCGGTTCCGAATATCGGGGATGCGCCATTCAGACGCCCCCCGGTCGTCCGAGCCGTCCGACACCACCAGCTTCTCGGCCTCTTTCTCCTCGTGCTCGGCGACGCGGTTCGCACGGCCGAAGATGCCGTGGATCGCGGCGCCCACGGCGGCGATGCCCATGACCGCCAGTCCCGCGGTCTTGGTCGCGCCCTTCCAGCCCTCGACCACCGGAGAGATCTGCGGGTTGTCGGGCAGCTTGTCATAGACCGAGGGCTTGTCGGCGTGGTGCAGCACATAGAAGACATGCGTGCCGCCGACCCCGGCGGGATCGTAGATCCCGGCGTTCTCGTAGCCGCGCGACTTCAGATCCTCGACCCGCTCGTTGGCATGGGCGATCATGTCTTCCTTGGTGCCGAAGACGATCGCCTGCGTCGGGCAGGCCTTGGCGCAGGCCGGACCCTGGCCCACCGCCACGCGGTCGGAACACAGGGTGCATTTGTAGCTCTTGTGATCGACCTTGCTGATGCGCGGGATGTCGAAGGGGCAGCCGGTCACGCAGTAGCCGCAGCCGATGCAGTTCTCGTGGATGAAATCGACGATGCCGTTGGAATACTGCACGATGGCGCCGGGGGCCGGGCAGGCCTTGAGGCAGCCCGGATCCTCGCAATGCATGCAGCCGTCCTTGCGGATCAGCCATTCCAGGTTGTCGGTTTCCGGGTTCACCCATTCGGTAAAGCGCATCAGGGTGAACATGTTGGGCGTGAGGTCGTGGGGGTTGTCATAGACCCCCACGTTCTCCTCGAGATCGGGCCGGGTGTCGTTCCACTCGACGCAGGCCGACTGGCAGGCCTTGCAGCCGATGCACTTGGACACGTCGATCAGCTTGGCGACCTTGGTCAGCTGACGGTCCGGCTGCGGCACGTCCAGCGTGGCCGAGATGCGGACCACGTCGGACGGCAGCAGGTTCGAGGCCAGCGGCTGAACCGGGGGTTCGAGGCCGCCGTCTTGGGCTGGGGCGCGGTTTCGCTCATGCCACCGGCTCCTCTGCGGAAGGTTCAATATTGACCATGAAGGCCTTGAATTCTGGCGTTTCCACGTTGGCGTCGCCAACCTGGGATGTCAGGCTGTTCGGCCCGAAGCCCTTCCTCGCGGACCCCATGAAGCCCCAGTGCAGCGGGATGCCGATCACATGGACGGTCTTGCCGTCCACCTGCATCGGCCGCAGCCGCTTGGTGACCACCGCCTTGGCCCAGATCTCGCCGCGCTTGGACCAGACGCGGACCCGTCCGCCGCGCTCGATGCCCCGCTCGGCCGCCAGTTCCTCGCTGATCTCCACGAAGAACTCGGGCTGCAACACGGCGTTCACCGGGTTGTGCTTGGTCCAGTAGTGGAAATGCTCGGTCAGGCGATAGCTGGTCGCCACGAAGGGGAACTCGGGGTCCCCGATCTCGGCGAACTGGTTGGCGGTGCTTTCGAAGACCCGCGCCACGGGGTTCCCGCGCATCCGCGGGTTGAACACGTTGGCGATGGGCGCCTCGAAAGGCTCCATATGCGTGGGGAAGGGGCCGTCCCGCATCATCCCCCGGGTGAACAGGCGCGAGGCGCCTTCCGGGTTCATGATGAAGGGCAGCGTCTGCCCCGGCGGGGCCGTCACCGGGATGTCGGGCACGTCATAGCCGACCCAGCGCTCGCCGTTCCATTCGATCAGCATGCGCGACGGATCCCAGGGCCTGCCCTGCGGGTCGCAGGACGCGGCGTTGTAGAGGATCCGGCGGTTCGACGGCCAGGCGAAGGCCCAGTTCAGGAACATGCCGGTGTCGTCGGGATCGGTATTGTCCCGGCGCGCCATCATGTTGCCTTCCTCGGTCCAGCTGCCGGCATAGATCCAGCAGCCGCCCATGGTCGAGCCGTCGTCGCGGTACTGCCCGAAGCCCGACAGCTGCTGGCCCGCCTCTGCCAGGACCTTGGTGGGGTCGGCAGGGTCATAGACGGTGGCCAGCGCGCGGCCGTTCATCTCGCGGGCAAGCTCGTCCGGCTTGGGCTCGTTGGGGTCGCGATAGTCCCAGGTCAGGTTCAGGATCGGGTCGGGGAACACCCCGCCCTCCTCCTGGTACAGCTTCTTCATGCGCAGGAAGATCTGCGCCATGATCCAGGTGTCGTGCCTGGCCTCGCCCGGGGGTGGCCCCCGCCCAGTGCCACTGCAGCCACCGCCCCGAGTTCACCAGCGCGCCTTCGTCCTCGGCGAAGCAGGTGGTGGGCAGTTCCAGGACCTCGGTCTGGATGGCCGCGCTGTCCACGTCGTTGTAGATGCCGTGGTTCTGCCAGAAATGCGCGGTCTCGGTTTCCAGCGGGTCCATGACGACCAGCATCTTCAGCTTCGACAGCGCCTCGGTCAACTTGCCCCGGTTGGGGAAGGACAGCAGCGGGTTGAAGCCCTGGCAGAAATACAGGTTCACCTTGCCGTTGTTCATCAGCTCGAACATGCGCATGGCGTCGTAGGCCGGCACGTCCAGCTTGGGCAGGTAGTGATAGGCCCAGTCGTTCTCTGCCGTCGCCGCGTCGCCCCACATGGCCTTCAGGAAGCTGACCATGAACTTGGAGTAGTTCTGCCAGTAGCTGACCTGACCCGGCACGATCGGCTTGAAGCCCCGGGTGGACATGTAGGTGGCCCAGTCGGGTTCCTTTTCCGTGGGGATGTTCAGGTATCCCGGGATCAGGTTCGACATCAGGCCGATGTCGGTCAGGCCCTGGATGTTGGAATGGCCGCGCAGCGCGTTCATGCCGCCGCCCCGGACGCCGATGTTGCCCAGGATCAGCTGCAGCATCGCCATGCCGCGGATGTTCTGCGCGCCCTTGGCGTGTTGCGTCCAGCCAAGCGCATACATCGAGGTCATGGTCTTGGTCGGCGACGAGCATTCGCCGATCATCTCGGCGATGTGCAGGAACTTGTCGCGGGGCGTGCCGCAGATGCGCTCCACCATCTCGGGGGTGTAGGCATCCACATGGGCCTTGAGCAGGTTCCAGACGCAGCGCGGGTCCTGCAGGGTGAGATCCCTCTGGACGAAGCCGTCCTCGCCCATCTTGTAGTCCCAGGACGACTTGTCGTAGTCGCGCTTTTCCTCGTCATAGCCGGTGAACAGGCCGTCCGACCAGCCGAACTCGTCCTTCACCAGGAAGCTGGCGTTGGTGTAGTTGCGGACATACTCCCACTGGACCTTGTCGTTCTCGATCATCCAGCGGATCATGCCCATCAGGAAGGCGATGTCGCTGCCCGGACGGATCGGCGCATAGTAGTCCGCCACCGAGGCCGTGCGGTTGAAGCGCGGATCGACCACGATCAGCTTGGCGCCGCGATGCGCCTTGGCTTCCGTCACCCACTTGAAGCCGCAGGGATGGGCTTCGGCGGCGTTGCCGCCCATGACGATCACCAGGTCGGTGTTCTTGATGTCGGTCCAGGAGTTGGTCATCGCTCCACGGCCAAATGTCGGGCCCAAACTGGACACCGTGGGGCCGTGTCAGACGCGCGCCTGGTTGTCGAATCCGACGATCCCCATGGAGCGGACCGTCTTGTAGGTCAGCCATGCGGTCTCGTTCGTGGTGGCCGATGCCGCCAGGAAGCCGGCCGTCGTCCAGCGGTTGACGGGCACGCCGTCCTGGTTCGTCTGGATGAGGTTGGCGTCGCGGTCGTCCTTCATCGCCCGGGCGATCTTGTCCAGCGCCTCGTCCCAGGTGATCTCCTGGAACTCGCTGGCGCCCGCCGGGCGATAGCGCGGCGTGGTCAGGCGCGTCGGGGCCTTGACGAAGTCCTTCAGCGCGGCGCCCTTGGGGCACAGCGTGCCGCGGTTCGTCGGGTGGTCCGCATCGCCCTCGATGTGGATCAGCTCGGCCGTCTCGCCGGCCTTAACGTCACCCTTGGAATACAAGATGATCCCGCAGGCGACCGAGCAATATGTGCAGGTGTTGCGCGTTTCCGTGGTCGTGGCCAGCTTGAAGGCGCGCACATGCGCCTGTTCCGCCGCCTCGGCCTCGCCGAAGCCCATGGCCCCCAGCGATGTCGCCGCAACCCCCGCACCCGCCAGCCGTAAGAAGCCGCGGCGCGAAAGGTCGATGTTCATAACCCCTCCTGCTGCCTGTCGAAAAGATTGATAGGTACTTCCGCAGCATTGCTGCGCATACGATCCAAAGTCAAGGCACAGCCGCAAGGAGAAGAACACGATCCTGCGAAGCGGGGGGCCTGCGAAGCCGGGGGACTGCGAGACAGGGGGGCGGCTGGTGCGCGGTGAGGGACTCGAACCCCCACGCCGAAGCGGTTGGACCTAAACCAACTGCGTCTACCAATTCCGCCAACCGCGCACGCCCGTCAGGATTACGGCAGGACGGGCGGGGCGGTCAACGGGTCATCGCCCGGCCAGCGCGGCGGCGATGCGCGAGGCGAGGCGGGCGTTGTTCAGCACCAGCGCGATGTTGGCCTGAAGCGACCGGCCCTCGGTCAACTGGAAGATGCGCTGCAGCAGGAAGGGCGTGACCTCCTTGGCGGCGATGCGCTGCGCCCCGGCCTCGGCCAGGGCCTGCTCGATCACGGGCATGATCTCGTCGCGGGGGATCTCAGCCTCGGGGGGGATGGGGTTGGCGACAAGCTGGCCGCCCTTCAGCCCCAGGCGGGCGCGCATGGCGGCGGCGGCGGCGATGTCGTCGGGGCTGTCCATGCGCAGCGGCGCGCGGATGCCGCTGGAGCGCGACCAGAAGGCCGGCAGGTCGTCCTGGCCGTAGGCGATGACGGGCACCCCCAGGGTTTCCAGCACCTCCAGGGTCTTGGGCAGGTCGAGGATCGCCTTGGCGCCCGCCGCCACCACCGTCACCGGGGTCTGCGCCAGTTCCTGAAGGTCGGCCGAGACGTCGAAGCTGGCCTCTGCCCCGCGATGGACGCCGCCGATGCCGCCGGTGGCGAAGACCCGGATGCCGGCCAGATGCGCGCAGATCATGGTGGCGGCGACGGTGGTCGCGCCGGTGCGGCCATTGGCAAGGCACACCGCCAGATCGGCCCGCGACAGCTTCATCGCCCGGTCGGGCGGGGTCCGGGCAAGATCCTGCAGCGCCGCGTCATCAAGGCCGACATGGATCCGCCCGGCCATCACGGCGATGGTGGCGGGCACAGCGCCGGCGTCGCGGATCGCCTGTTCCACCTGCCGCGCCATATCGAGGTTCTGCGGGAAGGGCATCCCGTGGGTGATGATCGTCGATTCAAGCGCGACGACCGGGCGGCCGGCGGCCAGGGCGTCGCGGACTTCGGGGGCATGGGTCAGCGGGGCGGTCATGGAACGTCCTTTCCAGAGACATGCGCGGCGGCGGCATCCACCGCAAGGCGCAGCGCCGCGTGGCGCGGCCGGCGTTGAAGTTCGGCGGCAAGATGGGCCGCCAGGAAGCAGTCGCCCGCGCCGGTCACGCGGGCCACGCCGACGGGCGGCGGGGCGACGGTCAGGGTCGGCGCGCCGGCCATCGCCTCGGCCACCGGGGCAGGGCCGTCGGTGACGATCACCCGCGCCGCGCCGCGCGCCACCACGGCCTGCGCGGCGGTGGCGGCGTCGGGGCAGGCCCGTCCGGCCAGGATCTCGGCCTCGTGCCGGTTGAGATAGAAGCAGCCGCGCCGCGCCGCGACCAGCGGCCGCAGCCGTTCGGCCTTGCCGGGGCTGGCGGGGACCAGGCGCAGGTCGGCCCGGCCCAGCCGCGGGTCGCCGGCGATGGCCGCCAGCAGGGCGGTGGTCAGGTTGCCGTCCAGCACCACCGGCGCGGTCCAGCCCGACAGCGCGGCGTCCAGCGGCGTCAGGATCGCGGTCCCGGCCTGTTCCAGGCTGTGGACATCGGCGACGGCCGCGATCAGCCCCTCGCTGTCCTCGATGCCCATGTAGGTGTCGGTGGGCAGGCCGGTGTCGCGGGCCAGATGGTCGGTCAGAACCCCCAGGCGCCGGGCCTCGGCCACCAGGGCGTCGCCCTCCGGGTCACGGCCCACGGCCGACAGCACGGCGGGGCGCAGCCCCCAGCGGGCCAGCGCCACCGCCACGTTCAGCGCCACGCCCCCCGGGATGTGGCGGATCCGTCCCGGCACGTCGGCGCCGGGCGCCATGCGGCGCGGCGCGCGGCCGATCACGTCCCACAGCATCGCGCCGATGCACAGGATGTCGGGTCGGGTCATTCGCGGGTCCAGTCCTGCATCTCGGCTTCCAGGAAGCGTTCGAAATCGTCCAGGTCCACGGGGTCGAACTGCCCGAAGCCCTGCATCCACACCGAGGCCGCGCGCATCCCGTCGGGATCCAGCTTGCACCAGGTGATCCGGCCGCGGCGTTCCTGCCGGATCAGGCCGGCGCCCGCAAGCACCGACAGGTGCTCTCGAGATGGCGGCCAGGCTCATCTGGAAGGGCGCGGCCACGTCGCTGACGGCCATGTCGTCCTCGAGCAGCATGGTCAGCACGCGCCGCCGCGTGGGATCGGCCAGGGCCGCGAAGATCAGGTCCAGCCGGTCGGGCGAGGGGGTGTTCATCCGGCGTCCTGGCCCTGTCCCTGGGGTGCGATGGTCAACCGCGCGGTTGAATATTGTCGGGCCGGGCGCCGGATTGCAAGGGGCGGCGGTGAAAGCGCCGGAACGAAAGGCGCTTTCCATTCATCGGGTTAGGCGCCGGCCCCAGTTGCTTGACTTGGCCGGCGTTCCACCCTAGACAGCCCGCCAACCGATGACGGGCGTGCGACAGATGGCCGAAGAACCCCGGAACGACGACAGGGACGCCGACGCGGCCCGGTTGCGCGATCTGGAGGCCCGGCTGTCCAGGCTGGGCGGCAAGCCTGCGGCGGACATGCCGATGGCGGGCTACGACAAGGCCCACGTCGCCTGGCGCATGGTGACCGAGATCGTCGCCGGCATCCTGCTGGGCGCCGGGATCGGATACGGGTTGGATTGGCTGTTCGGCACGCTGCCGGTCATGCTGATCCTGTTCATACTTCTCGGCTTCGTGGCCGGCATCAGGGTGATGATGCGCACCGCGGCCGAACTTGGCAGCACGTCCGGCAAGCCGCCGGGCACCGACAAGAGGGACTGATCGTGGCGACCGAAGCGCATGGCGAGGCAACCGGCCTGTCTTTCCACCCGATGGACCAGTTCATCGTCCGCCCGCTGTTCGGCGACGGCGAGGTTCACTGGTACACGCCCACCAACGTCACCCTGTGGCTGTTCCTGATCGTGCTGGCCACGCTGGCCCTGCTGGTGATGGGGTCGCGCGGCCGCGCCATCGTCCCGAACCGCAGCCAGTCGATCGCCGAACTGGCCTATGGCCTGATCCACAAGATGGTCGCCGACATCGCCGGCAAGGACGGGCTGGCCTATTTCCCCTACATCATGACGCTGTTCATGTTCGTGCTGTTCGCGAACTTCCTGGGCCTGCTGCCGATGGCCTTCACCGTGACCTCGCACATCGCGATCACCGGGCTGCTGGCGCTTGCGGTCTTCGTGTCGGTGACGGCGATCGGCTTCATCAAGAACGGCAAGCATTTCCTGGACCTGTTCTGGGTCCGTTCGGCGCCGCTGGCGATCCGCCCGGTGCTGGCGGTGATCGAGGTCATCAGCTATTTCGTGCGCCCGGTCAGCCATTCCATCCGACTTGCCGGCAACATGATCGCCGGCCACGCCGTCATCAAGGTCTTCGCCGGCTTCGCGGCCATCGCCGCCGTGGCGCCCGTCTCGATCATCGCGGTGGTCGGCATGTACGCCTTCGAGATCCTCGTGGCCTTCATCCAGGCCTATGTGTTCACCATCCTGACCTGCGTCTATCTGAAGGACGCGCTGCACCCGTCGCACTAGCGCCGCGCTGCAAGGTCCGCAAACCCATCCACCACTTCCAACCGCAAGGAGCATCATCATGGAAGGCAATATCGGAGAACTGGGCCAGTACATCGGCGTCGGCCTGACCGCCATCGGCATGGGCGGGGCCGCCATCGGTGTGGGCAACGTCGCCGGCAACTTCCTGGCGGGCGCGCTCCGCAACCCCTCGGCCGCCGCCGGCCAGACCGCCACGCTGTTCATCGGCATGGCCTTCGCCGAAGCCCTGGGGATCTTCTCGTTCCTGGTCGCGCTTCTGCTGATGTTCGCGGTCTGATCCTGCGCCATCCTTGCGGCGGGACGGGGCATCGCCCCGCCCCTTCGCGACCTGCAGGGCCAAGGGGTAGGACATGATCAGCCTGTTGCAAGAGGCCGTCACCATCACGGCCGACCATACCGAAAGCGTCGCCAGCTCGATCGCGCATGGCGAGACCGAGACAGCCACGGGCCTGCCCCAGCTGGACGTCACGACCTTCGCCAACCAGATCTTCTGGCTCATCATCACCATGCTGGTGCTGTACTGGGTCGTGGCCCGGATCGCCCTGCCGCGCATCGGCGGCGTGCTGTCGGACCGCCAGGGCACCGTCACCGGCGACCTGATGGCCGCAGAAGAATTCAAGCTGAAGGCCCGCGAGGCCGAGGCCGCCTATGACAAGGCCCTGGCGGACGCCCGGGCCGAGGCCGGCAAGATCGTCGCCGCGAACCGCGCCGAGATCCAGAAGGAACTGGACGCGGCCATCGCCCATGCCGATGCCGAGATCGCCGCCCGGACCGCAGAATCGGAACGGCGCATCCGAGAGATTCGCGATTCGGCCGATGCCGACGCCCGCGAGGTCGCGCGCGACGTCACCGCCGAACTGGTCCGCAGCTTTGGCGGGTCGGTCGATCAGACCGCGGTCGATCGGGCCGTGGACAGCCGCATGAAAGGGGTCCTGCAATGAACCGCCTTGCCATCATCGCCGCGGCGGCGTTGGCCGCCGGTCCGGCCGCGGCGGCGACCGAGCCGTTCTTCTCGCTGCGCAACACCAACTTCATCGTCCTGATCGCCTTTCTGGTGTTCGTGGGCCTGCTGCTGTATTTCAAGGTGCCCGGCAGGATCGGCGCGCTGCTGGACAACCGCGCCGCCGCCATCCGCCGCGACCTGGACGAGGCGCGGCGCCTGCGCGAGGAAGCGCAGGAGATCTATGCCAGCTACGAACGCCGCCAGCGCGACGTGGCCAGCCAGGCCGACCAGATCGTAGCCAACGCCCGCCGCGAGGCCGAGGCCCAGGCCGCCAAGTCCAAGGCCGACCTGAAGGCCTCGATCGCCCGGCGCCTGAAGGCCGCCGAGGACCAGATCGCCAGCGCCGAATCCGACGCGGTGCGCGCGGTGCGCGACCGGGCGGTGCAGGCGGCCGTCGCCGCGGCCTCGGCGCTGCTGGCCCAGCAGGTCGCGGCCGGCCAGCGGTCGGCAGGCATCGACGAGGCCATCGACGAGGTGGCGCGCCGGCTGAACTGACGCGCCCGCCCAGCATCAAGGCAAAACCCCCGGCCGCAGGACCGGGGGTTTTTTCGTGCCGCCGCTGCGGCGTCGTCGGCGGGCGTCAGGCGGTGGGACGGATCAGGATCTCGACCCGGCGGTTGCGGGCGCGGCCCTCGGCGGTGTCGTTGGGGGCGATGGGCTGGGTGTAGCTGGCGCCGGTGGCGATCAGGCGGGCGGGCGACACCCCGGCGGCGGCCAGGATGCCCGCGACCGACTGCGCGCGCCGCTGCGACAGATCCGCGTTCAGCGCGGCGCTGCCGGTGTTGTCGGTGTGGCCCACCACCTCGACCCGGCTGTTGGGATACTGGTTCAGGTTCTGCGCCACCGCGTAAAGATCGTCCTGCGCCGCGCCCGACACCGCCGCCGATCCGCTGGCGAACAGGATGCCTTCGGGCATGATGACCTGCAGATAGGATCCGCGGTTGATGACCTGGATGTTGGGGTTCGACAGCGACTGCTGCAGGGCTTGGGCCTGGCGGTCCAGGATGTTGCCGGCGATGGCCCCTGCCGCCGCCCCCAGGATGGCGCCGCGCGCCGCGTCGCGGCCCTGGTCGTTGCTGTCGTCGTCGCGGGTGCCCGCCAGAACCGCGCCCACCGCCGCGCCGGCCAGTGCGCCCTGCTGGGTCCGGCTCATGCCGGCGGGGCCGGTGCCGGTGCCGTCGACGGGCGCGCAGGCGGCCATGGCCGCGCCGGTCAGGGCGAGAAGGGCGGTGATGCGCAGGGTCATGGGGCTGTCCTTTCCGGGCCGCGGGGCCGTTCCGATCGAAGATGCGGGCGACTATGGAACAGCCGCGCCGGGCTTGCAATGGCGCGCGGGGGCGGCCAAAAGCGGGGCATCATGGTCCTGATCCGCCTGCCCCCGCCCTTGCCCTTCGACCGGCAGTCCGCGATCTTCGCGCGCCTTGCCGCGGCCGATCCGGCGCCGCGCACGGAACTGGAATGGACCAACCCCTTCACCCTGCTGGTCGCGGTGGCGCTGTCGGCGCAGGCGACCGACGTGGGGGTGAACAAGGCCACCCGGGGCCTGTTCGCGCTGGCCGATTCTGCCGCAGAAGATGCTGGCCCTGGGGCTTGAGGGCGTGACCGCGCATGTCAGGACCATCGGCCTTTACCGCCAGAAGGCCCGCAACGTCATCGCCCTGTCGCGCATCCTGGTCGAGGAGTTCGGCGGCGAGGTTCCCGACAGCCGGGCCGCGCTGATGCGCCTGCCGGGGGTGGGGCGCAAGACCGCCAACGTGGTGCTGAACACCGCCTTCCACGTCCCGGCGCAGGCGGTGGACACGCATATCTTCCGCGTCGGCAACCGCACCCGCATCGCCCCGGGCCGCGACGTGGACGAGGTCGAGCGCGCCATCGAGGACAACGTGCCCGCCCGCTTCCAGCAGAACGCCCATCACTGGCTGATCCTGCACGGCCGCTATGTCTGCCAGGCCCGGCGGCCGCGCTGCGCGGTCTGCCCCATCCACGACCTGTGCCCCTACGAGGAGAAGACCGCATGACCACCCCCTATGTGATCGGCATCGGCAACGCGGTGATGGACGTAATCGCGCCCGTGACCGAGGAGCGGCTGGCGGCGCTGGGGGTGCGCAAGGGCGTCATGCAGCTGATCGAGCGCGAGCGGTCGGAATACCTGATGGCCGCGCAGGCCGACGACCACGGACCCGGGCGGGCGCAGTCGAAGCTGGTGCCCGGCGGCTCGGTCGCCAACACGCTGGCGGGGATCGGGATGCTGGGGCTGCGGACCGCCTTCATCGGCCGGGTCGCGGACGATCCGCTGGGCCTGTCCTACGCCGCGCAGACCGAGGCCGCGGGCACCGTCTTCGTCAATCCGCCGGTCTCGGGCGAGCGGCTGCCGACCTCGCGCAGCATCATCCTGGTGACGCCCGACGGCGAGCGGTCGATGAACACCTATCTGGGGATCTCGGCGGAACTGGGGCCGGAGGACGTGGACCCGGGGGTCTTCGAGGGCGCGGGCTGGCTGTTTCTGGAAGGCTACCTGTTCGACAGGCCGGCCGGCAAGGAAGCCTTCCTGAAGGCCGCGCGGTGCTGCCGCGAGGCGGGCGGGCAGGCCGGCATCGCGCTGTCGGACCCGTTCTGCGTGGACCGCCACCGCGCCGATTTCCGGCGCCTGGTGGCGGGGGCGATGGACTACGTGATCGGCAACGTCCACGAGTGGCTGGCGCTGTATCAGGTATCGGACCCGCAGGAGGCGCTGCGGCTGGCAAGCGCGGATTGCGGCACGGTGATCTGCACGCGGTCGGGCGAGGACGCCATCCTGATCCGCGCGGGCGAGCGGGTGACGGCGCCGGTCCATCGCATCGTGCCGGTGGATGCGACGGGGGCGGGCGATCAGTTCGCGGCCGGGCTGATCTATGGCTTGGCCACGGGCGCGCCCCTGGCCGTGGCGGGGCGGATGGGCTGCATCGCGGCCGCCGAGGTGATCGGCCATGTCGGGCCGCGCCCCGAGCGGGATCTGCGGGCGGATTTCCGCGCCGAGGGGCTGGCCTGATCTGCGTCCCGCGACCGCCGGGGGACTTCGCGTCCCCCGGACCCCCTGCGGGGTACTTGCGCAAAGGTGAATGGCGCCGCTGTGACAGGCCCGGCGTTGCGCGGTTCTGCTGGCGCGTGTATCAGGGCCGGGTCGAAATCGCAGCTTGAAGGACATTGCGGATGCGCAGGGTTGTTGTCACCGGGTTGGGGATGGTCACGCCGCTGGCCTGCGGCGTCGAGCCGACATGGGAGCGGCTGCTGGCCGGGCGGTCGGGCGCGGGACGGATCACGCGCTTCGATCCCAAGGACGTGGTGACCAAATACGCCTGCGAGATCCCCTTCGGCGACGGCAGCGACGGCAGCTTCAATCCCGACGACTGGATGGAGCCGAAGGACCGGCGCAAGGTCGATGACTTCATCCTGTACGGGATGGCCGCCGCCGAGCAGGCGGTGCGGGATTCGGGCTGGGAGCCGCAGACCGAGGAGGACCGCGAGCGGACCGGGGTGATGATCGGGTCGGGCATCGGCGGGCTGAACTCGATCGCCGAGACGGCGGTTCTGATCAAGGAGCGCGGGCCGAAGCGGGTGTCTCCGTTCTTCATCCCGGGGGCGCTGATCAACCTGGTCTCGGGGCAGGTCAGCATCCGCTTCGGCTTCAAGGGGCCGAACCACGCGGTCGTGACCGCCTGTTCCACCGGCGCGCACGCCATCGGCGACGCGGCGCGGCTGATCATGCTGGGGGATGCCGACGTGATGGTGGCGGGCGGCGCCGAAAGCCCGATCAGCGAGATCGGCATCGCCGGCTTCAACGCCTGCAAGGCGCTGTCCACCAAGCGCGACAACGATCCGCAGGCGGCCAGCCGCCCCTGGGATCTGGACCGCGACGGCTTCGTGATGGGCGAGGGCGCCGGCTGCGTGGTGCTGGAGGAATACGACCACGCCCGGGCGCGCGGGGCGCGCATCTATGCCGAGGTGCTGGGATACGGGCTGTCGGGCGATGCCTATCACATCACCGCGCCCAGCGAGGACGGCGACGGGGGCTTCCGCGCGATGCGGAACGCGCTGCGCCATGCCGGGCTTGAGCCTTCGGCCATCGACTACATCAACGCGCATGGCACCAGCACCATGGCCGACACCATCGAGCTGGGCGCCGTCGAGCGGCTGCTGGGCGATCATGCGGGCGACGTGGTGATGTCGTCCACCAAGTCGAGCATCGGGCACCTGCTGGGCGCGGCCGGCGCGGTCGAGGCGATCTTCTGCGTGCTGGCGATCCGCGACCAGATCTGCCCGCCGACGATCAACCTGGACAATCCCGCCGTCACGCCGAAGCTGGATCTGGCCGCCAATGCCGCGGTGCGCCGCAAGGTGGACGTGGCGCTGTCCAACAGCTTCGGCTTCGGCGGCACCAATGCCAGCCTGGTCCTGGGGAAGGTCCGGGAATGATCTGGCGCAACATCGCCTCGAACTTCCTGACGCTGCTGATCGTGCTGCTGATCGCGGCGGCGGCGGCGGTGGCCTGGGCCAAGCACCAGTTCACCGGGCCGGGTCCGAGCGCGGTGGCGCAATGCGTGCAGGTCGCGCCGGGCGCCAGCCTGAACGCGGTCAGCCAGCAGCTGGTCGAGCAGGGGGCGATCAGCAATTCCTATGTCTTCCGGGCGGGGACGGACTATCTGGGCCGGGCGCGGGATCTGAAGTTCGGCAGCTATCTGGTGCCGCCCCATGCCAGCATGGCCCAGATCGTCGGCGTCATCACCGAGGGCGGGCCGTCCACCTGCGGGACCGAGGTTCTGGTCCGCGTCGGCGTGCGCGAGAACAGCGTGCTGCTGCGCGACATGAACCCCGAGACAGGGGCCTTCGAGGAGATGGCGCGGTTCAACCCGGCCACCGAGACGGCCCCCGAGGAGATCATCGCCGCCGTCGAGAAGCCCGGCGCGCGGCTGCGCGTCGCCATGGCGGAGGGCGTGACCAGCTGGCAGGTGGTCGAGGCGCTGAAGGCCGCGACCTTCATGACCGGCGAGGTCGATGAGATCCCCGCCGAGGGCAGCCTTGCGCCCGACACCTACGAGGTCGAGAAGGGCACCAGCCGCAGCGCGCTGCTGGCCCTGATGGCCGAGCGGCAGGCCGCGATCCTGGCCGCCGAATGGGAGACGCGGCATTTCGGCCTGCCCTATGACAGCCCCGAGGAGGCGCTGATCATGGCCTCAATCGTCGAGAAGGAGACCGGCCTGCCCGAGGAGCGCCCGCTGGTGGCCAGCGTCTTCGTCAACCGGCTGGAGCAGGGGATGCGGCTGGAGACCGACCCGACGGTGATCTATGGCATCACCAACGGGCAGGGGGTGCTGGACCGCGGGCTGCGGCGGTCGGAACTGGCGGCGCCCACGCCCTACAACACCTATCGCATCGACGGGCTGCCGCCGACGCCGATCGCCAATCCGGGCCGCGACGCGATCCGGGCGGCGCTGAATCCCGACACCTCGGACTACCTGTTCTTCGTGGCGGACGGAAGCGGCGGGCACACCTTCTCGCGCACGCTGGCCGAACACAACGCCGCCGTGGCCCGCTGGCGCGAGATCGAGCGCCAGCAGGGCGGCGACCCCACAAGCCCCGTCCAGGGCGACGGCTGAACCCCAAGCCGTTCAAAGGGTTTGACAAGGCCGGTTCCCTTGCGCAGGCTGATCGCGGGGGCGGGCTTTTGTCCACGGCGTGATCCTGCGCCGGCCGCCGCCTTTCAGGAGATTGTGCCATGAAACTGTCCGACATGTTCTCGACCCTGGCGGAAAACGCCCGCACCTATGAAAAGCGCGTGGCCGAGTGGCAGGACGAGATGACGTCCCGCAACGAAGATATGATGGCCAGTGCCCGCAAGTGGCAGGAGGCCGCGCTGCAGCGCCAGGACGAGATGAACCGCCAGATCCGCAGCTATTTCGACGAGGCCGGCGAAACCGTCCGCCACCAGTGGCAGACCATGCAGAGCGCCTGGGAGGAGCAGTTCCAGAAGATGCGCGAGCGCGGCGAGGAGATGCGCGCGCAGGCGATGAAATCCGGCCAGTTGCCCGAATGGGCCGAGGCGTATGCCGCGCAGATGGTCAGCTTCGCGCAGAAGATGCAGGACGAGGCCGCCAACGCCATCGCCGCCGCCACCGAGGCGCGCGGCAAGGGCACCTCGGGCAGGGGCGACCGCAACGCCTGAGGCGAATCCGCGCCCGCCTGCGGGGCGCGTTGCCGGCTGGCGGTGTCGTCCGGCAACGGGGTGTTGCAGGGGGTGTTGCCCGGATCAAGGTCTTGTTCGGTCAGGTTAAAACTTTCCGCAGCGTACGCGCCCAGGTTTAAGGATTGACTTGCCGAACGCCCTAGGGTAGAACTTACACATGCTGGGAAAAGTGGGCAAGCGGCCGGGGGGCGACCCTTGGGCCGCTTTTTCAGTTTTCGGCTCGTGCGGACAGGACACGAGGCGGGACAGTTTGCATGAACGATATGGAATGGCGCGGGATCACCGATCCCGCGGGACCGTTCGCGGCCGGGGAAACCCTTCCGCGGGGGGGCGTGAAGCCGGTTGCGAATGCAGGGGCGGCGATGGACCCGGACGAGGCCATCGCGGTCGCTGAAGGGTTGTTCTGGTCCTATGTCAAGGATCTCAAACGTCACGAGGCCGCATTGGAGGCCCGGCAGAGCGGCGCGGTGGACCCCGCCGAACTGAAGGAAGCCATGCAAACCGCGAAGGTCGTCCGCGAGGCGGTCGGCCTTCTGATGGCGGAAAGGAACAGGGTTGACAAGTTACGCAAGGACATCGCCGGCGGGGTCGGAGGCGGAAGCCTCGACCTTGACGCGGCACGAGATGAAATCGGGCGCCGCCTGGCTTGCCTCCGCCGCGCCGGACGAGGTTGACGCATTCCTGGGCGGGCTGTCCGAGAATGCGCTGATGGCGCTGCCCTGGCTGTTCGAGTTCTGGGCCCTGCCGCACCAGTTGCCCCCCGAGGGCGACTGGAAGACCTGGGTCATCATGGGCGGGCGCGGCGCGGGCAAGACCCGTGCCGGGTCCGAATGGGTGCGGCGGATGGTCGAGGGACCGACCGCCGCCGCACCGGGGCGCTGTCACCGCGTGGCACTGGTCGGCGAGACCTTCGACCAGGTGCGCGAGGTGATGGTGTTCGGCGAATCCGGGATCCTTGCCTGTTCTCCGCCCGACCGGCGGCCGGTCTGGGAAGCCGGGCGCAAGCGCCTGGTCTGGGCCAACGGCGCGACCGCCACCGTCTATTCCGCGCATGAGCCCGAGGCGCTGCGCGGCCCGCAGTTCGACGCCGCTTGGGCGGACGAGCTGGCCAAGTGGAAGAAGTCCGAGGATGTCTGGGACATGCTGCAGTTCGCGCTGCGCCTGGGCGAGCATCCGCAGCAGGTGGTCACGACGACGCCGCGCAACGTGGGCGTGCTGAAGCGGATCCTGGGGAATGCCTCCACCGTGACGACCCATGCGCCCACGGATGCAAACCGCGCCTATCTGGCGGAAAGCTTCCTGACCGAGGTCGCCTCGCGCTTTGGCGGGACGCGGCTGGGGCGGCAGGAACTGGACGGCGTGCTGCTGGACGACGTGGAAGGCGCGCTGTGGACCACGGCGATGCTGGAAGGCGCGCGCGTCGAACGCGCGCCGAAGCTGTCGCGGGTGGTCGTGGCGGTCGATCCGGCGGTGACGGCGGGCAAGGCCAGCGATGAATGCGGCATCGTGGTCGCGGGCGTCGTGGCCGAGGGCGAGCCGGGCGACTGGCGGGCCTATGTGCTGGAGGATGCCACCGTCCGGGGCGGGCCGCTGGACTGGGCGCGCGCCGCCATCGCCGCGATGGACCGCCACGGCGCCGAACGGCTGGTGGCCGAGGTGAACCAGGGGGGCGATCTGGTGGAAAGCGTGATCCGACAGGTCGATCCGCTGGTGCCGTTCCGCGCCCTCCGCGCCGGCCGCGGCAAGGGTCTGCGGGCCGAGCCGGTCGCCGCGCTCTATGAGCAGGGCCGGGTCAAGCATCTGCGCGGTCTGGGCGCGCTGGAGGACCAGATGTGCCAGATGACGGTGCGCGGGTTCGAGGGGCGCGGCTCGCCCGATCGGCTGGACGCGCTGGTTTGGGCGATCCACGAACTGGTGATCGAGCCGGGGGCAGGCTGGCGGCGGCCGCAGATGCGGCGGCTGTAAGGGCGGGGGCTTCGCGCCCGGAACCCCGGCAGGACAATTGGACCAAGATGAAAGGGCTGGCCCGCGGGTTGGCCCTTTTTCGTTGGCATGGAGGCGAGAGATGGCGTTTCGGATGTTTTCACGGGAGGGCAAGCAGGCGCCTCCGCCAGAAGCCAAGGCCAGCGCGGCCGGCCGGGTCGTGGCCCTTGCCAGCGGCGTGGGGCGCGCGGTCTGGTCGTCGCGCGACACCGCCAGCCTGACGCGCGGCGGTTTCGTGGGCAATCCGGTGGGCTTTCGCTGCGTCAAGCTGATCGCCGAGGCGGCGGCGGCGGTGCCGGTCGTCTGCGAGGATCGCGACCGTCGTTACGACATCCACCCGGTGCTGGATCTGCTGCGGCGGCCCAATCCGGGGCAGGGCCGGGCGGAACTGTTCGAGGCGCTGTTCGGGCAGATGCTGCTGTCGGGCAACGGCTATCTCGAGGCCGCGGGGTTGGGCGCGCAGGGCCTGCCCGAGGAACTGCACGTGCTGCGGTCCGACCGCATGAGCATCGTGCCGGGCGCCGACGGCTGGCCGGTGGCCTATGATTACGCGGTTGGCGGGCGCAAGCACCGTTTCGACATGACCGGCAGTCCCGATCCCATCTGCCACGTGAAGTCGTTCCATCCCCAGGACGATCACTACGGTCTGTCGCCGATGCAGGCGGCGGCCGTGGCGCTGGATGTCCACAACAGCGCCAGCGCCTGGTCCAAGGCCCTGCTGGACAACGCGGCCCGGCCTTCGGGCGCCATCGTCTACAAGGGCGTGGACGGCCAGGGCGTGCTGTCGCCCGAGCAGTACGACCGCCTGGTGGGCGAGATCGAGATGAACCACCAGGGCGCGCGCAACGCCGGGCGGCCGATGCTGCTGGAGGGAGGGCTTGACTGGAAGCCGATGGGCTTCAGCCCCAGCGACATGGAGTTCCACGAGACGAAGATGGCCGCGGCGCGCGAGATCGCCCTGGCCTTCGGCGTGCCGCCGATGCTGCTGGGCATCCCCGGCGACGCGACCTATGCCAACTATGCCGAGGCCCATCGCGCCTTCTACCGGCTGACGGTGCTGCCGCTGGCGACGCGGGTCGCCGCATCGGTAGCCTGGTGGCTCTCCGAGCATCTGGGCGCCGAGATCGAGCTGCGCCCCGATCCCGACCGCATCCCGGCCCTGGCCGATGAGCGCGATCAGCAATGGGCCCGCATCGGCGCGGCAAGTTTCCTGACCGATGCGGAAAAGCGGGCGCTGCTGGGCCTGCCGCCGCTGGCCGGGGCGTGAGGCCATGGAGGGCTCGCGCTTCGTGAAGGACAGCTTCGGCTGGCACGACCAACGGTTCGAGGCTCAGGAACGGATCATGGCGCTGCAGTTCGGCACCGTCGAGAAACGGCTGGAGCGCATCGAGGCCCTGATCGAGGGGCTGGAGCGGCGGCTGTGGATGACCGTCTATGGCGTCGTCGCCGTGATCCTGACCCAGGCGGTGCAGGGCATTTTGGAATTCGCGCCGAAAGGAGGCTGACGGATGGTTCCGGGACTTGAGGTGAAATTCGCGGGCGGTGCGCCGGTCCTGACGGAAGGCCAGGTGATCGAGGGCTATGCCAGCCTGTTCGGCCTGACCGACCAGGGCGGCGACGCGGTGGCGCCGGGGGCCTTTGCGGCATCCCTGGCGCGTCTGGCGGCCAAGGGCGACAAGGTGCGGATGCTGTGGCAGCACGACCCCGCCAAGCCCATCGGCGTCTGGGACGAGGTCCGCGAGGACGACAGGGGCCTGTGGGTCAAGGGCCGCCTGCTGCCCGAGGTGGCGCAGGCCCGCGAGGCGGCGGCGCTGATCGAGGCCGGCGCCATCGACGGGCTGTCGATCGGCTATCGCACCATCCGCGCCGAGCGCGACGCGCAGGGGCGCCGGGTGCTGGCCGAGGTCGAGCTGTGGGAGGTGTCGCTGGTGACGTTCCCGATGCTTCCCGAAGCCAAGGTCGGCCGCAAGGAGGCCGACGAGCTGCGCGAGGTGGCGGCGCTGTTCACGGCGGCGGCCGAGGCGCTGCGGGCGTGAGGTTTGCGGGTGGGGCGCGGCCCCATCCCACGGTTTGGACTGCCTGTGGGCGGTCCGAAGGCAGGGGCGGCCAGAACGGGCGACATCCCCGATCATCGCGATGAGGAGAAGACCATGACCGAGGTGAAAGCCGCGGAAGGTGGCGGCACGGCCGCCGACCTGAAGGGAGCCATGATGGGGTTCGTCAGCGAACTCAGGGGCTTTCGTGACGACATCCAGAAGAAATTCTCTGCACAGGAAGAGCGCATGAACATGCTTGATCGCAAGACCGCCATCCGTGGCCGCGCACCGCTGTCCGCCACCGCCGAGGTCGAGGTGCCCCATCAGAAGGCCTTCAACGCCTATCTGCGCAGCGGCGACGATGACGGGCTGCGCGGCCTGGTCATCGAGGAGAAGGGCCTGTCCGTGGCCAGCGACGGGGGCTTCCTGGCCGCGCCGCAGGTGGCGGACACGGTGCAGAACGTGCTGCGCAGCGGCGCCTCGCTGCGCCGACTGGCCAATGTCGTGACCATCGAATCCGCCAGCTATGAGGTGCTGGTCGAAAAGAACGAGATGGGCGCGGGCTGGGCCGACGAAAACGCCGCCGCCGATACCGCCCCGGGCGGCATCGAGCGCATCTCGATCCCGCTGCACGAGCTGTCGGCCATGCCCAAGGCCAGCCAGCGTCTGCTGGACGATGCGGCCTTCGATGTCGAGGCCTGGCTGGCCGAGCGCATCGCCGACAAGTTCGCCCGTTCGGAGGCTGCGGCCTTCATCACCGGCGACGGCGTCGCCAAGCCCAGGGGGATCCTCTCGTACCCCACGGCGTCCACCGACGCGGCCGGGGATGGCCGGATCGGCGTGGTCGAGACCGGCACCATGGGCGGCTTCGACGCGGCCTCGCCCGCAGATGCGCTGATCAACCTGATCTATGCGCTGGGCGCCGAGTACCGCGTCAACGCCAGCTTCGTCATGAACTCGAAGACCGCTGCCGCGATCCGCAAGATGAAGGATGCCGACGGCCGCTTCCTGTGGACCGACGCGCTGTCGGCCGGGCAGACCCCGCAGCTGCTGGGCTATCCGGTGCTGATCAGCGAGGACATGCCCGACATCGCCACCGACGCCACCGCGGTCGCCTTCGGTGATTTCCGCGCCGCCTACACCATCGTCGAGCGTCCCGACCTGCGCGTGCTGCGCGACCCGTTCAGCGCCAAGCCGCATGTGCTGTTCTACGCGACCAAGCGCGTCGGCGGCGGCGTGACCGATTTCCGCGCCATCAAGCTGCTGCAGTTCGCCTGATCCCCATTCGCGGGACCAGGCGAGGGAAAGACCGCGCACGGGTGCTGGCCAATCCGGCTTTGCAACTGTCCGCGCGCGCTTTTGGCCGGCGCGCGGGCGCGGTCTTTCCCGACTTGATGCGACGGCAAGGCCCTGCGGGGCCTTGTCCCGGTGGATGAAGCGGACAGCAAGACGGGAGGTTCGCGAGATGATGCTGATCGAGGAAACGGCGCCGGCAGCCGAGGCACTGCCTGTCGCGGCGTTGCGCGAGCATCTGCGGCTTGGAACGGGTTTCGAGATTGCAGACGACACGGCGGAAGACATGGCCCTGGCAGGGTTCCTGCGGGCTGCCATCGCGACGATCGAGGCGCGAACCGGCAAGGTGCTGCTGACCCGGCGCTTCACGATGCAGCTTGACGACTGGCGCGACCGGCTGGGCCAGACCCTGCCCCTGGCGCCCGTAAGGCAGGTCGAGAAGATCGAGATCGACGACGGCATGGGCACCGTCACCCAGATCCCGCATGAGAGCTGGCGCCTTCTGCCCCACGGGCAGCGCCCGATGATCCTGCCCACCGGGGTGATCCTGCCCCATGTGCCGCGTCGCGGGATGGTCAGCGTCACCTTCGTGGCCGGCTTCGGCGATACCTGGTCGCAGGTTCCGGCCGATCTGGCGCAGGCGGCGATCATGCTGGCCGCGCGCTACTACGAGGATCGCAGCCACGACGGCACGAAGGGCGCGATGCCCTTCGGCGTCAGCGCGCTGATCGAACGCTGGCGGCAGGTCCGCACCCTGGCCGGGCGCGGCAGCCGGGAGATACGGCGATGAGCGTGCCGAACCTGAACGTCCGGCTGGATCTGGAAGGCTCGGTTCGCCAGCAGGACGGGCTGGGCGGCTATCGCACCGTCTGGCAGCGGATCGGGACCCTGTTTGCCGAACTGAAGGCCGGAACCGGCCAGGAACGCGGCGCCGAGGTCGGACCGGAAAGCGTCGTGTCCTGGCGCATCACCGTGCGGGCCGCCAGAACCGGCGATCCCCGCCGCCCGGCAGCCGGCCAGAGGCTGCGGATGGGGCCGCGGCTGTTCGTGATCGAGGCCGTGGCTGAGCGCGACCCGGCCGGCCGCTGGCTGACCTGCTTTGCCCGAGAGGAGGCCCAAGCATGACCTATGCAGCAAGCGTCGCCCTTCAGGGGGCGGTTTACCAGCATTTGCGCGGCGATGCCGCGCTGGGTGATCTGGTGGGGGACGCGATCTTCGACGCGATGCCGGTGGATGCGCCCTCGGGGGTCTTCGTCTCGCTGGGGCCCGAGGATGTGCGGGATGCGGGCGACATGACGGCGGCGGCCTCGCAGCACGATTTCGTGGTTTCGGTCCTGTCGGGGGCGGACCAGGGGGCGGGCTTCGCCGCGGTCAAGGCCGCGGCCGTCGCGGTGGCGGACGCCCTGGATCAGGCCCCTCTGGCGCTGAGCCGGGGGCGCCTGACGGGCTTGTGGTTCCAACGCGCCAGGGCGCGGCGGGTGGAAAACGGTGCCGCGCGGCGGGTCGATCTGACCTTTCGCGCGCGGATTGATCTGGGCTGAGGAGTAGGGCCAATGGCGGCACAGAATGGACGCGATCTTCTGATCAAGATGGACATGACCGGGGACGGGGCGTTCGAGACGATCGCCGGGCTGCGCGCCTCGCGGCTGTCCTTCAACGCCGAGACGGTCGATGTGACCAGCCTGGAGAGCGAGGGCGGCTGGCGCGAACTGCTGGGCGGGGCGGGGGTGCGCAGCGCCTCGATTTCCGGGTCGGGGGTATTTCGCGATGCCAATACCGACGGCCGCGCGCGCCAGATCTTCTTCGACGCGGAGGTTCCCCGGTTCCAGGTGGTGATCCCGGACTTCGGCACCGTCGAAGGACCGTTCCAGATCACCGCGCTGGAATATGCCGGAAGCTACAACGGCGAGGCGACCTATGAGGTGACGATGGCCTCGGCGGGCGCGCTGAACTTCGTGGCGCTGTGATGGCCAACCCGATGCGCGGAGAGGTCGAGGTGGTGCTGGATGGCGCGCCCCACATCGCCCGGCTGACCCTGGGCGCCCTGGCCGAACTGGAACACGACCTTGGCGCCGACAGCCTGATGGCGATCGCCGCCCGCTTCGAGGCCGGCCGCTTCAGCAGCCGGGATGTCCTGGCGGTGCTGGTCGCGGGACTGCGGGGCGGCGGCTGGCGCGGCACGGCCGCGGATCTGCTGACGGTCGAGATCGGCGGCGGGCCGGTGGCCGCGGGACGGGCCGCGGCCGAGCTTCTGGCGCGGGCGTTCCGGATCGCCGCATGAGCGGGGGCTGGACTGGCCCGGCCTGATGCGGGCCGGGATGCGCGGGCTGGGGCTGCGCCCGGACCAGTTCTGGGCGCTGACCCCGGCCGAGCTTGCGCTGATGCTGGGCGTCGAGGCCGGGCCGCCCGCCATGACGCGGGACCGGCTGGCAGAACTGGCCGCCCGGTTCCCCGACCGCCCGCGCGACATTTCTGGATAAGGGGCAGGACAATGGCCAACAAGGACGGCTTCACCACCACACTGGACGACCTGGACCAGGGCTTCGGCCAGACCAGCCGCATGACCGCCGCCTTCGAGGCCGAGCTGGAGCGGCTGCGTCAGTCCATGACCGTCACCGCCCGCGAGGTCGGCTCGCTCAGCTCGGGGATCGAGGGCGGGCTGCGGCGGGCCTTCGACAACCTGATCTTCGATGGCGAGAAGCTGTCGGACGCGCTGAAGGGCATCGGCCGGTCGATTGCCGACACGGTCTTTTCCATGGCAATGAAGCCGGTCGAGAACGCCCTTGCCGGGTCGCTGGCCCAGGGCATCGGCGGGATGCTGTCGGGCGCGATGCCCTTTGCCGACGGCGGCGCCTTCGTGCAGGGGCGGGTGATGCCCTTCGCCAAGGGCGGCGTCGTCAGCCAGCCCACGCACTTCCCGATGCGCGGCGCCACCGGCCTGATGGGCGAGGCCGGCCCCGAGGCGATCATGCCGCTGCGGCGGGGGGCCGACGGGCGGCTGGGGGTGGCGGCGGCCGGGGGCGGATCGCGGCCGGTCAATGTCACGGTCAACGTCTCGACCCCCGATGTCGCGGGCTTCCAGCGCAGCCAGTCCCAGATCGCGGCGCAACTGGGCCGGGTTCTGGCCCGCGGCGAACGCAACAACTGAAACAGGGACGGCAATGGCTTTTCACGAGGTAAGATTTCCCGCGAACCTGTCCTTCGGGTCGGTGGGCGGACCCGAGCGGCGGACCGAGATCGTGGCGCTTGCCAGCGGCTTCGAGGAACGCAACACCCCCTGGGCGCACGCCCGCCGCCGCTATGACGCGGGCATGGGGCTGCGGTCGCTGGACGACCTGTCGGCCCTGGTCGCCTTCTTCGAGGCCCGGGCCGGGCAGTTGCACGGTTTCCGCTGGAAGGACTGGTCGGACTTCAAGAGCTGCCTGCCGTCGCAGGCGCCCCGGTTCGACGATCAGGTGATCGGCCAGGGCGACGGCACGACACGGCTGTTTCCGCTGACCAAGACCTATTCCTCGGGGCCGGGGCGCTATGCGCGCCCGATCACCAAGCCCGTCCGGGACAGCGTCCGCGCCGGCATCGGCGGCAACGAGGTCTTTCCCGGCATCCATTACGAGGTCGATCACGCCCGGGGCGAGGTTACCTTCAAGGCCGCCCCCGAGCCGGGCGCCGAGGTGACGGCGGGCTACGAGTTCGACGTCCCGGTGCGCTTCGATACCGACCGCATCGCGGTTTCGGTCGCCTCCTTCCAGGCGGGCGAGATGCCTGACATTCCGGTCATCGAGGTGCGCGTATGACGGCCACGACCCTGGCGCGGGCCTGGATGGTCCGGCGCGCGGACGGCATGGTGCTGGGATTTACCGACCATGACGCCGCCTTGAGCTTTGGCGGCATCCGCTTTCGTCCCGATCATGGCATGTCGGCCCGCGCCCTGGTGCAGGCAACGGGCCTCTCGGTCGACAACTCCGAGGCCGAGGGCGCGCTGTCGGACGACGCGATCACCGAACGCGATGTCCTGGCAGGCCGCTGGGACGGGGCCGAGGTGAAGATGTGGGAGGTGGACTGGACCGATGTCGCCGCCCGCCGCCTGGTCTTCGCCGGCAGCCTGGGCGAGATCGCCCGCGCCCAGGGCGCCTTCCGGGCCGAGCTTCGCGGGCTGTCGGAACCGCTGAACGCGGCGCGGGGGCGGGTCTTTCACCCGCACTGCTCGGCCCGGCTGGGCGATGGGCGCTGCCGGCAGCCGCTGACGGGCGACACCTTCGCCGCCGAGGTTCGCATCACGGCCCTTGAGGATGGGCGCATCCTGCGGTTCGCGGCCTTTCCCGCCTATGACGCCGGCTGGTTCGAACGGGGCAGCCTGACGGTTCTGACCGGCGAGGCCGAGGGGCTGCGGGGCACCATCAAGAACGACAGAGCGCAACCGGGCGGCATCCGCGAGATCGAGCTTTGGCAGGGCCTGGGGATTGCGCCTAAGCCGTCGGACCGCGTGCGGCTGGTCGCCGGTTGCGACAAGCGCGCCCAGACCTGCAGGGACAAGTTCGACAATTTTCTCAACTTCCGCGGCTTTCCGCATCTTCCTTCGGAAGACTGGATCATGGCGCCGCAGGCGGGGGCTCGTCGTGGGTGAGGATGTGGTTGCCCTGGCGCGGGCCTGGATCGGCACGCCCTATCAGCATCAGGCCAGTTCCAGAGGCGTCGCCTGCGACTGCCTGGGGCTGATCCGCGGTCTGTGGCGCGAACGGCACGGCGCCGAGCCCGAGATCCCGCCCCCCTACACGCCCGACTGGGGCGAGGGCGGCGGGCAGGAGGTGCTGATGGAGGCCGCCCTGCGCCATCTTGTCCCCGTGTCGCGCCAGGCCCCCTTGCAGGCGGGCGACATCCTTCTGTTCCGGATGCGCGCCGGCGCGGTCGCAAAGCATCTGGGCATCCTGTCCGAGGCGGGCGAGGCGGCCCGCTTCATCCACGCCTACAACGCGCATGGCGTCATCGACAGTCCGCTGACGACGCCCTGGCAGAACCGGATCGCCGCCCGGTTCCGCTTTCCCTGATTTCAGACTGAGGAGGCCATCATGGCGACCATCGTGCTGTCCGCCGTAGGGGCGTCGATTGGCGGAAGCTTCGGCGGCGCGGTTCTGGGCCTGTCGGGCGCCGTGATCGGCCGCGCGGTCGGCGCGACCGTCGGGCGGGTGATCGACCAGCGGCTGCTGGGCGGCGGCTCGAAGGCGGTAGAGACCGGGCGCATCGACCGCCTGCGCATCCAGACCGCGGGCGAAGGCGCGCCCATCCCCCGGATCTGGGGCCAGATGCGCCTGCCGGGGCATGTCGTCTGGGCATCTCCGCTCGAGGAGATCGCGCGGTCCGAGGATGCAGGCGGCGGCAAGGGCACGCCGCGCTCCACCGTCACGCAGATCAGCTATCGCCTGTCGGTGGCCCTGGCGCTGTGCGAAGGGCGCATCCTGGGGGTCGGACGGGTCTGGGCGGACGGCGAGGAGATCTCGGCCGACGACCTGAACATGCGCGTCTATATGGGCGACGAGGATCAGCGTCCCGATCCCGCCATCGCCGCGCACGAGAGCGATCTGGCACCGGCCTATCGCGGCCTTGCCTATGTGGTGCTGGAGGATCTGAACCTGGAAGCCTGGGGCAACCGGATGCCGCAGCTGAGCTTCGAGGTCACCTCGCCCGCCCAGGACGGCAGCGGTCTGTGCCGGGACGTGCGCGCCGTGGCGCTGATTCCGGGGACCGGCGAATATTCGCTGGCCACGACGGCGGTCAATCAGGATCTGGGACTGGGGGAACTGCGGTCAACGAATGTCAACACGCCCCTGGGAGGCACGGACTTCACCGCCTCGATGAACATCCTGGGCCGGGAACTGCCGAACGTCGGATCGGTGTCCCTGGTGGTGTCCTGGTTCGGCAGCGACCTGCGCATCAACCGTTGCAGTGTGCAGCCCAAGGTCGAGCAGAAGGAGATCGACGGCGACGAGATGGCGTGGTCGGTGGCCGGCATCGACCGGCAGGCGGCGGCGCAGGTGTCGCGCGTGGATGACCGGCCGATCTATGGCGGTACGCCGGCCGACCAGTCGGTAGTCGAGGCCCTTGGCGCCATTGCGGCGTCCGGGCGCAAGGCGGTCTTTTACCCGTTCATCCTGATGGAGCAGCTTGCCGGGAACGGGCTGCCCGATCCCTATGGCGCGTCAGAACAGCCTGTCATGCCGTGGCGGGGCCGGATCACGACCTCGGTCGCGCCGGGCCGGGCAGGGTCGGCGGATGGCACGGCTGCGGCGAAGGCCGAGGTCGATGCCTTCTTCGGCACCGCGTCGCCGGGGGATTTCCGCCGTGACGGAAGCCGGGTTTCCTATCATGGTCCCGACGAATGGTCCTATCGCCGGTTCATCCTGCATTACGCGCATCTCTGCGCCGCGGCGGGCGGCATCGATGCCTTCCTGATCGGGTCCGAGATGGTCGCCATGACCCGGATCCGGGGGGCGGGGGACAGCTATCCCGCCGTTCAGCATCTGTGCCGGCTGGCCGAGGACGTTCGCGCGATCCTGGGGCCGTCGGTGCAGATCGGCTACGCCGCCGACTGGTCGGAGTATTTCGGCCATCATCCCGGGGGCGGCGAACTGTTCTTTCACCTCGATCCGCTGTGGTCGCACCCGGACATCGACTTCATCGGCATCGACAACTACATGCCGCTGTCGGACTGGCGGGATTCCGAGGATCACCTGGACGCCCGCTGGGGGCGGATCGGCAACCCGGACTACCTGGAAGGCAATGTCTGCGGCGGCGAGGGCTATGACTGGTATTATGCCAGCGACGCCGACCGCGACGCGCAGATCCGCACCCCCATCACCGACGGCGCCCATGACGAGGCCTGGGTCTGGCGCTACAAGGATCTGGCCGGCTGGTGGCAGAACCTGCATTTCAACCGCCCGGGCGGCGTCCGGTCCCGCGAGGCGACTGGCTGGGTGCCCGGATCCAAGCCGATCTGGTTCACCGAATACGGCTGCGCGGCCCTGGACAAGGCCACCAACCAGCCCAACAAGTTCCTGGACGCCATGAGTTCGGAAAGCACGCTGCCCCACTATTCGAACGGGCAGCGCGACGATGCGATTCAGGCCGCCTACATCCAGGCGGTGACGTCGTTCTGGTCGAAGCCCGCCAACAACCCCGTCAGGGAAGGCGGCGGGCGGATGGTGGTGCTGGACCGGGCGCATGTCTGGTGCTGGGACGCGCGGCCCTATCCGGCCTTTCCCGGACGCCCCGACCTGTGGTCCGACGGCCCGGCCTGGCAGCGCGGTCACTGGCTGAACGGGCGCGCAGGGGCGGTGACGCTGGGTGCGGTCATCGCCGACATCTGCCGCGAGGCGGGGGTGGCGCGCTTCGATGTCAGCGCCGTCGCGGGCTTGGTCCGGGGGTTTCACGTCAATGGCGGGGAAACCGGTCGCGCCGCGCTGCAGCCGCTGCTGCTGGCCTACGGCATCGACGCCGTCGAACGCGATGGCTGCCTGTGCTTCGTTCCCCGCGATGGCTTGGTCAGGCGCGATCTGGGCCTCGAGCATCTGGCGGTGGGCGAGGAGGTTCGGGGTTTCGAGACCGTCCGTCTTGCGCAGGCGGAACTGCCCGGCCGTCTGCGGATCTCGCATGTCGAGGCGGGCGGCGACTACGCGACCGCCACATCCGAGGCCAGCCACGCCGATGCAGGCCAGGAAACCGCCAGCGACAGCGAGTTCGCCTTGTCGCTGACGCGGGCAGAAGGGCGGGCCATCGCCGAACGCTGGCTTGCCGAGGCGGTGGTTTCGCGGGACACGGCGCGCTTCGTGCTGCCTCCGTCCCAGGGCGATCTGGGGTCGGGGGATGTCGTGCGCATGGACGACGGGCGCGGCCAGCCGAAACGCTGGCGCATCGACCGGGTCGAGCGCGCCGGGGCCGTGACCGTCGATGCCGTCCGGGTCGAGCCGGGGGTCTATCGCCCGGCCGACGCCCACGAGGATGACGGCTTCATCAGCCGCTACACTCCGCCGCTGCCCGTCTGGCCGCTGTTTCTGGACCTTCCGCTGCTGAAGGGCGACGAGCAGCCCCATACCCCCTATCTTGCCGCCACGGCGAAGCCCTGGCCGGGAGCGGTCGTCGCCTACGCCTCGATCGAGGAAGACGGCGGGTTCGAGCTGAACACGACCTTGACCCGCCGCGCCTTCATCGGGCGGACCGAGACGATCCTGCGGCGGGCACGGCCCGGAGTCATCGACCGGGGCGAACCCCTGCGGATCCGCCTGAAGGATGCCGCGCTGCGTTCGGTCGGGCTGAAGGCCCTGCTGGCGGGGGGCAACGCCCTGGCGATCGGCGACGGCTCTCTGGAGAACTGGGAGATCCTCCAGTTCGGCCGGGCTGTCCCGGTGGAACGGAACCTGTGGGAGATCAGCGACAGGTTGCGCGGCCAGGCCGGAACGGATGCCATCATGCCCGAGGCATGGCCGAAGGGCAGCATCGTCATGCTGCTGGACGGGGCCGCGCGGCAGGTGGCGCTGCCGCCCTCGGCCCGGGGGCAGGAGCGGTTCTGGCGCATCGGCCCGGCGCGGCGGCCGTTCGACGATCCCAGCTATCGCCCGGCGGCCACGCAGGCGCGGGGGATCGGATTGCGGCCCTATGCGCCGTGCCACCTGCGCGCCGACGGCCGCACACTCAGCTGGATCCGACGCAGCCGGATCGACGGCGACGGCTGGGAGGGCGCGGACATCCCCTTGGGCGAGGTGCGGGAAAGGTATCGCCTCCGCATCGTCCAGGGCGGCAGCCTGCTGCACGAGACGGATGTCGGCGCGCCGGAATACGTCGTGCCCGAACAGGTCTGGTCGGACGCGCTCAGCGGCGGCGCCTTCACGGTCGCCGTCGCCCAGTTGTCCGACCAGTTCGGGCCCGGCCCCTTTGTCAGGAGGATTCTCAATGAGCAGTGAAACCACGCGCCTTCAGCTGCCCCTGCTTCAGCCGGCGCAGGCCCAGAAGCATGTGACGGTCAACGAGGCCCTGATGCGGCTGGACGGCCTGACGAATGCGGTGCTGGAAAGCACCACCGTGCCGACGCCGCCCGAGGTGGTCATCGACGGCCAGTGCTGGTGGGTGCCGCCGGGGGCCGCCGGTGCCTGGACGGGCAGGGGCGGGCACGTCGCCGTCGGGTCGAATGGCGGCTGGATCTACGTCAAGCCGGGGCGCGGGATGCGCGCCTTCATCGCCGATCGCGGCGTCGCGGCCGTCTTTGACGGTGAAAGCTGGTTTCTGGGCGCGGCAAGCCTGGGCGCCACCGGCTCGGGCCTGGCGTTTGGCATGGCCGAGGGAGAGGTCGCGGTCGGCAGCGGCGCGGCCTTCAGCACCGGCATCGCCATCCCCGCGGGCGTCATGGTCATCGGTGCCGTCGCGCGGGTCACGCAGGCGCTGACCGGGACGCTGACGACTTGGCGGCTGGGGACGGCGGATTCTGGACAACCGCTTCGGCCAGGGGCTGGGCAAGGGCGCGGGGTCGTGGGCGCGCGGGATGCTGGGCACGCCGATGACCTATTACGACAGCGCGCCGCTGCTGATGACCGCAGAAGGCGGCAGCTTTGCCGGCGGCAGGGTCAGGCTGGCGGTCCATTGGCTGGAGCTTCGGCTGCCGGACTGAAAGCCGATCTTTTCCCTTCCGCATGTTCGCGCTAAGAAAGGGCCGGGATGGCCTGGAGCTGTGACATGAACATGCAAGGCGGCAGCAAGAAGAACCTGGGTCTGGATCGTGACGCGATCTGGGCGCAGTTGCGCGACGAGGCGCGGGCGGCGGTTCATCACGAACCCCTGCTGGGCGCGTTGATCCACGCGGGCCTGCTGCATCACGACAGCATGGAAGGGGCCTTGGCCTACCGGTTCTCGCTGAAGCTTGCCAGCGGCGAGATGAGCGAGCAGATCCTGCGCGAGATCGCCGATCAGGCCTATCGCACCACGCCCGAGCTGGGGGACGCGGCGCGGGCCGACCTGCTGGCCGTCTATGACCGCGACCCGGCGACGCACCGGTTGCTGCAGCCGATCCTGTTCTTCAAGGGCTTCCAGGCGCTGCAGGCCTATCGCATGGCGCATTGGCTGTGGCGCCAGGGACGCTGCGACATGGCCTATTTCGTGCAGATGCGCTGTTCGGAATGCTTCGGCGTGGATATCCATCCGGCGGCGGTCATCGGCACGGGGGTGATGATCGACCACGCCCACTCGATCGTCATCGGCGAGACGGCGACGGTGGGCAACGACGTGTCGATGCTGCATTCCGTCACCCTGGGCGGGACCGGCAAGGAAGATGGCGACCGCCACCCCAAGATCGGCGACGGGGTGATGATCGGTGCCGGCGCCAAGGTGCTGGGAAACATCCGCGTGGGCCATCATTCGCGGATCGCGGCCGGTTCGGTGGTCCTGCACGAGGTTCCGGCCTGCAAGACCGTCGCCGGCGTTCCGGCGCGCGTCATCGGCGACGCGGGGTGCCCCGAGCCGTCGCACAGCATGAACCAGCTTCTGGGCCTGGGCGAGGACTATCTCTGAGACCACTCGGCGGCGCCCGTGCCGCGCAGCCTGTCCAGCGTCGTGCCTGCGTCGCGAAGCCGGTCGTCCAGGCCCCTTGCAATCGTGGCGACAAGCGAGAAGCCCTGGTAGACCAGGGCGGAATAGATCTGCACGGCCGTGGCGCCGGCGCGGATCTTCTCCCACGCATCGTCGGCTGACGACACGCCGCCGACCCCGATGATCGGAACCTTGCCCCCCGACGCGCGATAGAGCCTGGCCAGAACGGCGGTCGAGCACACGAACAGGGGACGGCCCGACAACCCGCCGGCCTGAGCCGCATGGGGCCCGCCGATCCCTTCGCGCGAGAGGGTCGTGTTGGTGGCGATGATGCCGTCGATGCGGCAAGCGGCTGCAACCGCGGCGATCTCGTCGATCTCGGCATCGGTCAGATCCGGGGCGATCTTCAGAAAGATCGGGCGTGGCGAGGGCAGCCTGTCGCGCGCCTCGAGAACGCCGCGCAGAAGCGCCGCCAGGGCATCGGCGCCCTGAAGGTCGCGCAGGCGTTCGGTATTGGGGGACGAGACGTTGACGGTCAGGAAATCCGCGGCCGTCCCGACAAGGTCCACCACCGCCGCGAAATCGGCGGCGCGGTCCGCGCTGTCCTTGTTCGCCCCGATGTTCAACCCGACCGGAATGCCGCCCGGCCGCGCGGCCAGTCGCGCGGCAATGGCATGGGCCCCGTCGTTGTTGAACCCGAAGCGGTTGATGATCGCCCGATCCCGGGCCAGCCGGAACAGGCGCGGCTTGGGATTGCCCGGCTGGGGACGGGGCGTCGCGGCGCCCAGTTCGATGAAGCCGAAGCCCGCCCGCATGAGCGGCGCCACGGCCTTGGCGTTCTTGTCATAGCCCGCGGCGAGGCCGATCGGGTTGGGCAAGTCCAGTCCGGCAAGCCGGGTCCGCAGCCGGTCCGAGGTGACAGGCTGGCCCGGCAGGGGAACGAGGCCCGCCGACAAGGCGTGCAGCGACAGGTCGTGCGCGCGTTCCGGATCCAGCCGATGCAGCGCGGCAAGGCCCAGCTTCTCGACCAGCCTCATTCCAGAGGCCCCGTCTCGTGGCCGTGGCTGCCGCAGCGGATGATCCGCCACCAGGCGATGTCGTGCAGGGCCAGCCGGCGATAGAGGTGCGGGAACAGGTCGCCGCCGCGCGAGGGTTCCCAGCGGAGGTCGCGGCCCAGGCGGGCCGCGTCGCAGGCCAGCAGCACCAGATCGCCTTCCTGGCCGAAGTGCCTGGAAAGGGTGCCTTCCAGTTGCGCCGCAGTTGAGAAATGCACGAAGCCGTCGGCCAGATCGACCGGCGCGCCCGCCGTCGTTCCGGCGGCTTGCAGATCGTCCCATTCCGCCGGGCGGAGAACCTTGTAGATCATCATGCCCGCATTTGCAGCGGGACGGGGTTGCGGGTCAAGCGGCGGCATCGTCATTTGACCGATGCGGATGCATCGGCCAATCTTCCCCTCGACCGACCCGGGGAAGAAAAGGAATCACCGATGCCAAGTCGTTTTCTGACCGCCGTTCTCGATGGCGGCGCTGTTTGCGGGCGCGGCCCAGGCCGAGACCGTGCTGCATGTCCTGCACACCAACGACCTGCACAGCCGGATCGAGCCGATCAACGCCTATGACAGCACCTGCGATGCCGAAACCATCGCCGCGGGAGAATGCTTCGGAGGCGTCGCCCGGGTTGCCGCCAAGGTCAAGGAACTGCGCGACGGGATCACCGCCGAGGGCGGCAACGTGATCGTGCTGGACGCAGGCGACCAGTATCAGGGGTCGCTGTTCTACACCACCTACAAGGGCAAGGACGTGGCCGAGTTCATGACGGCCATCGGCTATGACGCCATGGCGGTCGGCAACCACGAATTCGACGATGGCCCCGAAGGACTGGCGGTGCTTGCCGACGGGGTCGAGTTTCCGGTCCTGTCCGGCAACCTGGATCTGTCGCAGTCGAACGTGCTGAAGGGCAAGGTCGAGAACACCGTGACGCTGGATCTGGGGGGCGAGAAGATCGGCATCGTCTCGGCCCTGGCCATGGACACGCCGGAAACCGCCTCGCCCGGTCACAACGTGATCTTCCAGGACGACATCGAGAGCCTGAAGGCGGATGTGCAGGAACTGACCGACCAGGGCGTGAACAAGATCATCGCCCTGACCCATGTCGGCTATCTGCGCGATCAGGATTTCGCCCGCGAGGTGCCGGGCCTGGACGCGGTGATCGGCGGGCATTCCCACACGCTTCTGGGCGACATGGAGGATGCCGAGGGTCCCTATCCCACCATGGTCGAAGGCCCCGAAGGCGCCCAGGTTCCCGTCGCCACCGCCTATGCCTATTCGAAATATCTGGGCCACCTGACGCTGACCTTCGACGACGAGGGAAAGCTGACCAAGGTCGAGGGGCAGCCGATCCTTCTGGACGCCTCGGTGCCCGAGGACGAAGCCATCGCCGCGCGCGTCAAGGAGATGGCCGCGCCGATCGAGGAACTGCGCCAGACCGTCGTCGCCGAAACCGCGGCCCCCATCGACGGCGACCGCAACAGCTGCCGCGTCCGGGAATGCGAGATGGGGAACCTGGTGGCCGAGGCCATGCTGGATCGCGTCCGGGACCAGGGCATTACCATCGCCATCGCCAATGGCGGCGGGCTGCGCGCGTCCATCGACCAGGGTCCGGTGACGATGGGCGAGGTCTATACGGTCCTGCCGTTCCAGAACACGCTGGCCACCTTCCAGTTGAAGGGTTCGGATGTCGTCGCGGCCCTGGAAAACGGCGCCAGCCAGTACGAGGAAGCCGCAGGTCGTTTCGCGCAGGTCGCCGGGTTGAAATACACTGTCGATCCGTCAGCGGAAGCCGGCAGCAGGATCAGCGAGGTGATGGTCATGCAGGACGGGGAATGGCAGCCCATCGATCCCGCGGCCACCTACGGCGTCGTCTCGAACAACTACATGCGCGCGGGCGGGGACGGCTACGAGGTCTTCGCGACCGAGGCCCAGAACCCCTATGACTTCGGTCCCGATCTGGCCGAGGTCACGGCCGCCTATCTGGGGGCGCAGGATGGCGCCTATACTCCGGCCACAGATGGGCGCATCACGGTAAAGTGAAATCAGGATTGCTCCGGCGGCGGCACCGCTGCCGAAGCCGGGGCATCCCGCCTCACAAGGGTTCGACCAGACGGCGCCTGCCAAGGTTGCGGCGCTGACGGTCGGCCAGTTGCCGCGCCTCGCGACCGCTGAGCAGCCGCCGGGCCGGGCGGGTCGCGTCGTGGCCCAGAAGGTGGGGGAACAACGACCGGATCTCGTGCCGGGCGGCCTCGCTGACCGCCTTCAGGGCCTCGGGTCCGGTGAACAGGCTTTCGGTCCAGGCGCCGTCCGACAGGACGATCTCGTGCCGGTCGAACAGCAGGTGGAAATAGGTCACGCCCGCTTCCGGGACCGCCACCTCGATGCCCGGCAGGCCCGCCAGGTGTTTTGCCGCCACCAGGATTTCCCCCGCGTCGAACAGCCGGTGCGCGATGCGCGAGCGGACCAGCACCCGGTGTTGCGGCGACACCGTCAGATCGCGGCAGGGGCACCCGTCCCCCAAGGCGCCCTGCCGGATCGCGATGGGGCGCAGGTTCGGCCTCAGATCCAGCCCCTCGCGCGTCACGTGACAGCCGCCCTGCCACCGCACCGGCTGCAGCCCGTGATCGCGCGTCAGCACCAGGTCGCCGGTGCGAAGCAGTTCGACCGGGCGCGGGCTGGTCCCGGTTTCGATCAGCGTGCCCAGGGCGAAACAGGCGACCTTCGGATAGGCGATCGAGGCGTAGCTGCTTCCGAAGGGCTGCACGCTCAGCGCCTTGTAGGACGTGGTCGGGCTGAAGACCGGAACGGTTCCGTCCGGCCGCGGCATCGCCAGCAGCAGCACCGACTGGCGCCCGCCCAGTTCGGCCCCGAAGGCGCCCGAGACCAGCTTGCGGGGAAAGATCGCCAGGAACTGGTCATAGCGGCCGTCCGCATTGGCCGTCTGGCTCTGGATGACGGTGCCGACGTGATAGGCCAGCTGCGTTCCGGCGGGGGTGGGCTGGGGGTCGTTGCCAAAGGTGAAGGGCGCGGTCAGGGTCTGCCCGGTTTCGCCGGGGGTATAGCGGCCGCTGTCGAACCGCTCGTCGTCGTCGCGGATGGTGATGTTCGACAGGCTCAGCCCCGGCATCGCGATGGTCTTGCCCAGCAGGTTGGACCAGGGCGCCTGTTCGCCGTTACCCGATGAAGCCGTCGTGATGCGCTGCGAGACCGTCAGTACGGTGAACTGGTAATCCATGCGCCCGTCGCCCCCGACCTTCCGTCAGCCCCGCCCTGCCAAGCCCCGCCACACCCGCGCCCGACATCCGGGACGGCCCCGGAAGACCGTAGGCGCAAAAGGGTTAACGAAGCGTTAACATCGGTTTACGGGATCGCAAGGAACGGGCCTCAGGGCTTCCAGCCCAGGAAGTTGGCGATCAGCCGCAATCCGACCGCCTGCGATTTTTCCGGATGGAACTGGGTGCCCACGATGTTGTCGCGTCCGATGACGGCGGTGACGGGACCGTCGTAATCCACATGCGCCAGAAGATCCGCCGGATCGGCGACGCGGAACTGCCAGCTGTGGACGAAATAGGCGTGGTCGCCCGTCGCGATCCCGTCCAGCACCGGGTGGGGGCGGTCGATGACCAGGTCGTTCCAGCCCATGTGCGGCACCTTCAGGCCCGGCGCCGCGATGGCCTGGACCTCTCCGCGGATCCAGTCCAGCCCGGGGGTCCGGCGGTATTCGTGCCCGGTGGTGGCCAGCATCTGCATTCCCACGCAAATGCCCATGAAGGGCACGCCGCGCCCCAGGACCGCCTCGCGCAGCGCCTCGGCCATGCCGTCCACCTCGCCCAGGGCGGTGCGGCAGGCGGGGAAGGCGCCGTCGCCCGGCAGCACGATGCGGTCGGCCCGGGCGGCCACCTGCGGGTCCGACGTCACCACGATCTCGGCCCCCGCCTCGCGGCCCATCAGCTGGAACGCCTTTTCGGCGGAATGCAGGTTCCCGCTGTCATAGTCGATCAGCGCGACCCGCATCACAGCGCCCCCTTGGTCGATGGCAGGACGCCGGCCATGCGGGGGTCGGGCTCGACCGCCTCGCGCAGCGCGCGGGCCACGGCCTTGAAGGCGGCCTCGGCGATGTGGTGGCTGTTGATGCCGTGGAGGCAATCCACGTGCAGGGTGATGCCGCCATGCGTGGACAGCGCCTGGAAGAACTCGCGCACCAGCTGGGTGTCGAAGCTGCCGATCGTCTGGGTCGGGAAATCGACGTTCCAGACCAGATACGGCCGCGCGGAAAGATCAAGCGCCGCCCGCACCAGCGAATCGTCCATCGCCAGCAGAAAGCTGCCATAGCGGCGGATGCCCCTCTTGTCGCCAAGCGCCCGCGACAGGGCCTGGCCGATGGCGATGCCGGTATCCTCGACCGTGTGGTGGTCGTCCACGTGCAGGTCGCCCTTGGCGCGGATCGTCAGGTCGATCAGCGAATGGCGCGACAGCTGGTCCAGCATGTGATCGAAGAAGCCCACGCCCGTCCGGTTGTCATAGACGCCGCTGCCGTCAAGGTTCAGCGCGACCTCGATCTGCGTCTCGGCGGTGGTGCGGGTGAGGGTGGCTTCGCGCATGGGGGATCCTTTCGTCGCCGCCTTATAGGGCGCGGCAGCCGGCGCGCCAAGCCGGCAGGCTTGTCATGGGGCGGTGGCGATGCCACAACCGGAGAACGCCAAGAAAGGACCGCCGATGAGCGATATCTCTGTCAGCGAACGCCGCCTCAGTGCCGCCCTGGATCGGATAGGCCAGTTTCTCGACCGCGGCGGGATGGCCGCCCCGGGCCCCGATCAGGATCTGCGCGCCGAGCTTGAGGCGGCGCAGGCCCGCATCGACGAGCTGACCGAGCGTCTGGGGCAGCACGACATGGCCGAACAGGCCGCCCGGCTGGCCGCCGCCAATGACGAGCTTGCGGCCGCGAACCGGGCATTGATCGAGGCGGTGGCGGGCGGAAACAATGCGGTCGAGGCCGTGAGCCAGGCGCTGGAGGCCGAGATCGAGGCGCTGCGCGCCGCCCGCGCCGCCGAGGCCGCGCAGCTTGGCGCCCTGATGGCCGAGGTCGAGCGGCTGCTGGGCGAGGAGGTCATGCAGGCCGCAGCCCCCGCCGCCACCACCATCCCCGAGATCGCCGGCGATGCGGGCGGCGTGCCGGAAACCCAGGACGACGACATGACCGAGGAGAACCGCTGATGGCCGAGGTCGATTTCACCATCGGGCACAAGGAATACCGTCTGGCCGCCCAGGACGGCGAGGAACGGTTGCTGCAACGCGCCGCCGCCCTTCTGGATGCCGAGGCCAGGCACATCCTGGCGCAGGCCGGCCGCACGCCCGAGCCGCGCCTGCTGCTGCTGGCGGGGCTGATGCTGGCCGACAAGGTCGCCACCCTCGAGGAGCGGGCCGAAAAGGCCGAACGCCACCTGAACCGGCTGCAGGCCAACCCGACGCGGATCGAGGTGCCGGTGATCCCCTCGGATCTGAAGGAGGCGATGGCCGAACTGGCGGCGCGGGCCGAATCCCTGGCCGACCGGCTCGAGGAGCAGGGCGGCCGTTAACGGCTTCTTAAGGCCGGGGGTGGCAGGGTCGCGCCATGCGCTGCCTTGTCCTGCTGATGATCCTGTCCGCCTGCGCCAGTCCCTCGCCCCGGATGGCGGGGGCGCTGCGCCACGACATCCGCCTGGAAGGCGTCGATTTCGCCGTCTTCCACCGCGACGACCGGGCCGAGGTGATCCGCATGACCTTCGTGACCCGGCCCCGAAGCCGCGACATCTCCCGCCTGATGGCCGAAGCCGCCGCCCGGACCACCGGATGCGAGGTGATCCCCTTCAGCGGCAGGGCATTGGTCTCCGGGGACACCGGGGTGGCCCGTTTCGACCTGGACTGCTGGGGCGTCCTCAGCCCGCGTCCAGGAAGCTAGCCAGGATCCCGGCCACGGCTTCCGGGGCGTCGGCGTGCAGCCAGTGCCCCGCGCCCTTCACGCGGACCACGCGGGCCTGCGGGAAATGGGCGCGCAGCGCCGCCTGGCCATCCTCGGTGACATAGTCCGACCGCTCGCCCGCGACCTCCAGCACCGGGCCGTCGAAGCTGGCCTTCGGCAGATCCGCGGGCCAGCCCAGGATCCGGTCCATCTGGTCGCGCAGCACCGGCAGGTTCAGCCGCCATGCCTTGGCTTCCGACTTCAGATCCAGCGATTGCAGCAGGAAGGCGCGGACCCCGGGGTCGTCCACATGCCGGGCCAGCAGCGCGTCGGCCGTGCTGCGGCGGTCCACGCGCGCCAGATCCACGGATTCCATCGCGTCGATCAGATGCACCTGGGTGTGGCCATAGGCGACGGGGGCGATGTCCAGCACGGCCAGCTTGCGCAGCAGGTCGGGCCGCGTCAGGGCCAGCACCATCGCCGCCTTGCCGCCCATCGAATGTCCTGCCACGTCGGCCCGCCCGCCCAGCCCTTCGATCAGCCGCGCCAGATCCTCGGCCATCGCCGGATAGCCGTGGTCGGGATCGCGGAAGCTGTCGCCGTGGTTGCGCATGTCGACGGCGACGACGCGCCGCCCTTCCGCCAGCCTGCGGGCCAGGGCGCCCAGGTTGCGGCCCTGTCCGAACAGCCCGTGGACCAGCAGGACCGGCAGTCCCCCGGAGGCGCCGGTGATGGTGTGATTCAGCATCATGGCCGCGATCCTAGATCGTCTGGCGCGGCCCTGCCAGTGCGGCTAGGATGCCGCCATGACCCGACACGCAACCGGCCCCGACGACATCCGCGACATGGCAGACGAGGTCGCGCGCCTGATCGCCGCCCGTCTTGGCGGCGCCCGGCGGGGCGAACGGCCGTCGCTGGCGGTGATGCTGCGCCGCCGGGGCGGGGCGCTGCCGCGCAGGCTGCGCAAGAAGGCCTGGCTGCTGGCGGTGGCCGACCAGCAGTCCGCCCAGCCCAGGATCGCCCACCAGCTTGACCTGCAGGGCCTGTCGCGCGCCCATCAGGCGCTGGTCGCCCATCTGCAGCCGCTTGGGGAACTGTCGCGCTGGCAGGGCCGGGCGATCGGCTTCGCCGCCTCGGTCACGCTGGGGCTGATGGTGCTGGCGGGAGCGGTGATCTGGATCATGGTCTGGCGCGGCCACCTGTGACGGTTGCGTTTCCTGCAAGGCAGGGTTACGGGCGGGGGCCTTGCCTTCGCTGCGCCGCAGCGTGATGTTAGGGCAAACGTCCACGGGAACACGCGCATGACCCCACAGCGAAACTTCCGCCATGCCGTCCTGGCGCTGGCGCTTGGCGCCTTTGCCATCGGCACCTCGGAATTCGCGGCGATGGGGCTTCTGCCCTATTTCGCCGACGATCTGGGCATATCCGAGCCGCAGGCGGGCCATGTCATCAGCGCCTACGCCCTGGGGGTCGTGATCGGCGCGCCGCTGACCTCGGTGATGGGGGCGCGGCTGCCGCGCCGCCGCTATCTGGCAGCGCTGATGGCGTTCTATGGGGTGATGAACCTGGCCGCGGCGGCCCTGCCGGGCCTGGCGGCGCTGACCGGGATGCGCTTTCTGGCGGGCCTGCCGCATGGCGGGTTCCTGGGGGTGGCGATGCTTTACGCGGCCGACGCCCTGCCGCGCGAACACCGCGCGCGGGGCGCCGCGCAGGTCATCATGGGCCTGACCATCGCCAATATCGTCGGGGTGCCGCTGGCCGGCTGGCTGGGCCAGAGCGTCGGCTGGCGGTGGGGCTTCGCCCTGCCGGGCCTGATCGCGCTGCTGTCGGCCTGGCTGATCCTGAAGGTCGCGCCCCGCGCCGGCGGCAACCCCCATGCCCGCCCCTGGGACGAGCTTCAGGCCCTGCGCAATCCCCGCGTCCTGTGGCTGCTGGCCGTCGGCGCGATCGGCTTTGGCGGGTTCTTCGCCGTGTATGCCTTCCTCACTGCCGCGATGATCGCCACCACCGACGCGCCGGCCTATGCCATTCCGCTGGCTCTTGGGGTGTTCGGCATCGGCGGCACGCTGGGCACCTGGGCCGCGGGACGGGTGACAGAACGCCTGGGCCAGATCCGCGCGGCCTATGTCACGCTGGCCGCGATGGCGGCGACGCAGGGCTTTGCCTCGCTGGCGGTGGGCCACTGGCAGATGATGGTGCTGTCGTCGTTCCTGCTGGCGGCGGGGGCGGGGCTGGTGATCCCGTTGCAGACCCGGCTGATGGACGTGGCGGGACGCGCGCAGAACATGGCCGCGGCGATGAACCACGCGGCCTTCAACGCCGCCAATGCGCTGGGGCCGTTCCTGGCCGGGCTGGCCCTGGCCGCCGGCTGGGGCTGGGCCTCGAGCGGCTATGTCGGCATCGCGCTTACGGCGGCGGGGGCGGTGGTGCTGACGCTGGCAGTCTGGCATGATCGGGCAAGCGCGGCGGTGGCAGACTGCGCATGATGACCTGGCGCGAGGTCGAGGCGAATTCGCGCCGCCAAGTCACGTAGAACACCACCCCGATGCCCAGCATCAGCGCCCAGGGCCCCGCCAGCCAGGCCAGCGACCCAAGCGCGAAATAGACGCTGCGCAGGCCGGCGTTGAAGCTGCGCGCGGCGGTGATGTTCAGATCCGCCGCCTGCATCGCCCGGTCGCGCGCCACCGGGTCGCGGGGATCGTTCGGCACCGCGGCCATCATGATCGCGCAATAGCCGAACAGCCGGTGCGCCCAGACGAATTTCAGGAAGGCGTTGACGACGAAGAACAGCGTCACCAGCAGCTTCAGTTCCCACAGGGTCGCGCCCGCCCCGTCAGGGGCCAGCCGTTCCGCCAGCCCGCGCAGCGGATCGGTGTTGCCGATCAGCGCCAGGATCCCGCCAGTGGCGATCATGCAGGCAGACGCGAAGAAGGCGGTCCCCTCGCGCAGGCTGGACAGGATGTTGCCGTCGAAGATGCGCGGGTCGCGGGTGACGAACTGCTCCATCCACTCGCGGCGGAACCGCGTCATCAGGACCGAGACCGACGGCTTGCCCGCAGGCGGGCGCTCGGTGAACCAGCCGATTCCGAACCAGATCGCGAACAGCAGGACAAGCGCCCCCAGATCGGGCAGCGACAGCGACGAGGGCAGGGTAGACAGCAGCTCCATGCCCCATTCTAGCGCCGTTCACAGATGCTTGAAAAGGCGGTCCGGGGGTCTTGAACCGCCACTGGCGGGTTCTAGATTCAGGTCACCGGCGGCCGGATCGGCGCCGGTGACACCGCCGCCCGGCTACCGGGGGCACAGACTGCATCGCTTGTGAAGGATGTACGCCATGCGCAATTTTGACCTGACCCCGCTTTATCGTGCCTCGGTCGGCTTCGACCGCCTTGCCGACGTGATGGACCGCGCCCTGTCTGCCGACGTCTCGGCCCCGACCTATCCGCCCTACAACATCGAGAAGACGGGCGAGGACGCCTATCGCATCTCGATCGCCGTGGCCGGCTTTGCCGCCGATGATCTGAACGTCGAGGTCCGCGACGGCGCCGTGATCGTGTCGGCCCGCAAGGCCGAGGAGGACGACGGCCGCACCTACCTGCATCGCGGCATCGCGACCCGCGCGTTCGAGCGCAAGTTCACCCTGGCCGATCACGTGCGCGTCGAAGGCGCCAGCCATGTGGACGGGATGCTGCACATCGACCTGGTCCGCGAGATCCCCGAGGCCCTGAAGCCCCGCCGGATCGAGATCGCCAAGGCCGCGCCCAAGGTCGAACATCTGGACGCCTGAAGGCAACCGGACGGCTTCCGCTCCGTGAAGCCCGATGCCCGCCGGTCCCCCGGCGGGCATTCTCCATGCCGCGATCTTCGGGCCTGATCCCGGCGCCGCGCAGGGCCCGGCGTCCCCCCCGCAAGCCCAAGATAAGGCTTGCGCCGTCCCGGGCTTCCGGCGTTATATCCCGCCGGACACATCCCCGTCGGAGAGGGCCATGATCGCGTCGCGCGGGATAACGCTTGCCTGCCTCGTGCTGTCTGCCGCGCCGCTGCCGCTGTTGGCCGACGAGGTGACGGTCTTCGCCGCCGCCAGCCTGACCGAGGCCCTGGACCGGCTGGCCCGCGACTGGAAGGCCGAAACGGGCCACACCGCCGTTCTCTCCTATGCCGGGTCCTCGGTCCTGGCCCGGCAGATCGCCGAGGGCGCCCCGGCGGACATCTTCATCTCGGCCAGCCCCGACTGGATGGACCGGCTTCAGGCCTCGGGCGACATCCGGCAGGACACGCGCCGCGACCTTCTGGGCAACAGCCTGGTGCTGATCGCGCATGGCCGGGCCAAGCCGGTGGCCATCGACGCGACGCTGGATCTGCCCGCGTTGCTGGACGGCGGAAGGCTGTCGATGGCGATGGTGGACAGCGTGCCGGCGGGCATCTATGGCAAGGCGGCGCTGACCCATCTGGGCCTGTGGCAGGACGTCGCGCCGATGGTCGCGCAGTCCGACAACGTGCGCACCGCCCTGGCCTTCGTGGCGCGGAACGAGGCGCCGCTGGGCATCGTCTATGCCACCGACGCGGTCGTGCAGGACAACGTGACCGTCATCGGCACCTTCCCCGCGGACAGCCACCCGCCGATCACCTATCCCGCCGCCCTGACCGCGCAAGCCGACAGCGGCGCGGCGCAGGCCTTCCTGGACTACCTGTCCTCGGACGCCGCCGCGCCGGTCTGGCGGGCCTTCGGCTTCACCGTTCCCCGATGATCGCGGCGCTGTCGGGCTGGCTGGGTCCCGCGGAGTGGCAGGCGGTGCGGCTGTCGCTGCTGGTCGGGGCGGTCGCCACGCTGGCCAGCCTGCCGGCGGGCGTCCTGATGGCCTATGCCCTGGCCCGCTGGCGCTTTCCGGGCAGGCAGATCCTCAACGGCCTTGTCCACCTGCCGCTGATCCTGCCGCCGGTGGCGACGGGCTATCTGCTGCTGGTGACCTTCGGGCGGCGCGGGCCGGTGGGCCAGCTTCTGGATCAGTGGTTCGGGATCGTGCTGTCCTTCCGCTGGACCGGCGCGGCGCTTGCCGCCGCCATCATGGCCTTTCCGCTGATGGTCCGCGCCATCCGCCTGGCCATCGAGGCCGTGGATCCCCGGCTTGAACAGGCCGCCAGCACCCTGGGCGCGCGCCCGTCGATGGTGTTCCTGACGGTGACGCTGCCGCTGATGCTGCCCGGCATCCTGGCCGGCGCGATCCTGGCCTTCGCCAAGGCTCTGGGCGAATTCGGCGCCACCATCACCTTCGTGTCGAACATCCCCGGCCAGACGCAGACCCTGCCTTCCGCCATCTATGCCTTCCTGCAGGTTCCGGGGGCCGAGGGCGCGGCGGCGCGGCTGGTCCTGGTGTCGGTGGCCATCGCGATGGGCGCGCTGATCCTGTCGGAATACCTCGCGCGCCGCGTCGCCCGGCGGGTGGCGGGCGCATGACGCTTCAGGTCCGGCTGTCGCACCGCCTTGCCGGCTTCACGCTGGACGTGGACTTCCAGGCCCCGCCGGGGCTGACGGTCCTGTTCGGGCCGTCGGGCTCGGGCAAGACCACGGTCGTCAACGCCGTGGCGGGGCTGCTGCGCCCCGACCGGGGGCGGATCGCGGTGGACGACTGGGTGCTGCTGGACAGCGCCGCGCGCCGGGCGCTGCCGCCCCACCGCCGCCGCCTGGGCTATGTCTTCCAGGAGGGGCGGCTGTTTCCCCATCTCTCGGTCCGCCAGAACCTGCTTTACGGTGGCTGGTTCGCGCCGCGCGGGACAGCCCGTCCGGACATGGCGCGGGTGGTCGAGATGCTGGGCATCGGCCCGCTGCTGGACCGCCGCCCCGGCGCCCTGTCGGGGGGCGAGAAAAGCCGCGTCGCCATCGGCCGCGCCCTGCTGGCCGCGCCGCGCCTGATCCTGGCGGACGAGCCTCTGGCCGCCCTGGACGAGCCCCGCAAGGCCGAGATCCTGCCCTATTTCGAACGCCTGCGCGACGAGGGGGGTGTGCCGATCCTCTATGTCAGCCACGCCACGGCCGAGGTGGCGCGGCTGGCCACGACCGTCGTGGCGCTGCGGGCGGGCCGGGTCGTCGCCGTCGGCCCTCCCGACCGGGTGCTGGGGGACGCGGGCGCGGTGGGGGGCGACACCGCCTCGGTCCTGGCGGCGCGGGTGATCGTGCACGAGGACGACGGGCTGACGCGGCTGGGAACGGCGGGCGGGACCGTCTTCGTGACGCGGCTGGATGCGGCGCCGGGCGCGAGCCTGCGCCTGCGCGTGGATTCGCGCAACGTCATCCTGTCGCGCACCTGCCCAAGGGGCATCTCGGCGCTGAACATCCTTCGCGGCCAGATCATCGCCATCGCCCCCGAGCCGGGCCCCCATGCGCAGGTCACGCTGGCCTTCGGGACCGACCGCCTGACCGCGCGCATCACGCGCCGCTCGCTGGCGCAGATGGACCTGGCGCCCGGACAGACCTGCCATGCGATCCTGAAGACCGTGGCGCTCGACCCGGGCGATCTGGGGCCCGCCCTGGCGAAACCGGCGGCAGGCGACGCTTCGGGCAGCGCCCGGCTGCGGTAGGCCCGGAGGGACTCGAACCCCCAACCAAGGCGTTATGAGCGCCCTGCTCTGACCATTGAGCTACAGGCCCGGCCGTCCATCCGGGTTAATCGCCGGGCGCCATTCGGTCAAGCGGCGATCACCGTTGCCCCGCATGGCGGCTTCCGCTATCGGTGCGCAGCATTCAGCCGGGGGCCGCCGCCATGACCAGGAACGGGATCAGCTATCGCGATGCGGGCGTCGATATCGACGCGGGCAACGCGCTTGTCGAACGCATCAAGCCCGCCGCCGCCGCGACCGCCCGCCCGGGGGTGATGGACGCGCTTGGCGGCTTCGGGGCGCTGTTCGACCTGCGCGCGGCGGGCTATGACGATCCGGTGCTGGTGGCCGCGACCGACGGGGTAGGCACCAAGCTGCGCATCGCCATCGACACCGGCCGGCTGAATGGCATCGGCCAGGATCTGGTCGCCATGTGCGTGAACGATCTGGTCTGCCAGGGGGCAGAACCCCTGTTCTTCCTGGATTATTTCGCCACCGGCAGGCTTTCGGTTGACCAGGGCGCGCGCGTCGTCGAAAGCATCGCGCGCGCCTGCAAGGCCGCCGGCTGCGCGCTGATCGGCGGCGAAACCGCCGAGATGCCGGGCATGTATCACGACGGCGACTTCGACCTGGCGGGCTTTGCCGTCGGCGCCATGCAGCGCGGCGCGGCCCTGCCTGCCGGCGTGGCGGAAGGCGACGTGCTGCTGGGCCTTGCCTCGGACGGGGTGCATTCCAACGGATTTTCGCTGGTGCGCAAGGTCGCCGAACGCGCGGGGCTTGGCTGGGACGCGGCCTCGCCCTTTGGCGAGGGCAGCCTGGGCGCGGCGCTGCTGGCGCCCACGCGGCTCTACGTCCGGCCCGCCCTGGCGGCGATCCGGGCGGGCGGCGTTCATGCCCTGGCCCATGTGACCGGCGGCGGCATCACCGAAAACCTGCCGCGCGTTCTGCCGGACGGTCTGGGGGCCGACATCGACCTGACCGCTTGGACCCTGCCGCCGGTGTTCCGCTGGCTGGCCCGGGCCGGCGGGATCGAGCAGGCCGAGATGCTCAAGACCTTCAACAGCGGCATCGGCATGATCCTGGCCGTCGCCTCCGACCGGGCGGATGCGCTGACCGACCTGCTGGGCGCGCAGGGCGAGACGGTCCACCGCCTGGGCCGCGTCACGGCGGGGCAGGGCGTGCGCTACAGCGGGACGCTTGCGTGAAACGGGTCGCGATCCTGATTTCCGGCGGCGGATCGAACATGGCCCGCCTGGTTCAGGACATGCAGTCGGCCGACCACCCGGCGCGCCCGGTGCTGGTCGCCTCGAACGATCCCGGCGCGGCCGGTCTTGCCCGGGCCGCCGCCCTGGGCGTGCCGACTGCCGCCGTCGATCACCGCGCCTATCGGGGCGACCGCGCCGCCTTCGAGGCAGCCCTGCTGCAACCCCTGCTGGACGCGCGCCCCGACATCCTGTGCCTGGCGGGCTTCATGCGCATCCTGACGCCCGGGTTCATCGACCGCTTCCAGGGACGGATGCTGAACATCCATCCTTCTCTTTTGCCCAAATACCCGGGCCTGCACACCCATGCCCGCGCCCTTGGGGCGGGGGACGCCGAGGCAGGCGCCACCGTTCACGAGGTCACGGCCGATCTGGATTCAGGCCCGATCCTGGGACAGGCGCGCGTTGCCGTGGAACCGGACGACACGCCGGAAACGCTGGCCGCCCGCGTCCTGGAACGCGAACACCAGCTTTACCCGCTGATCCTGCGCCGCTTTGCCGCGGGTCAGCGCGAACGCTTCGACATCTAGCCCCACAGCGCCTTCAGCGCCGCCACGGGATCGTCGGACGACCAGATCTCGGGTCCGATGGCGATGAAGTCGCTGACCGGGGACAGCTGTTCCAGCAGGGCCCGGGTGATCGCGCCTTCGGCCACGACCGGCACCTCGATGGTCTCGGACCACCACTGGAACAGGTCCAGATCGACCGGCTCGCCGCGATAGAGCGCCGTCCGGCCGATCGGGCCGAAGCTGACATAATCCGCCCCGGCCTCGCCCGCGGTCATCCCATCGTGGCGCGAGCCGCCGCAGAAGCAGCCGACGATGGCATCGCCGCCCAGTTCCTTGCGGGCATAGCGCACGGCCTTCGCCCCGTCGGTCAGATGCACCCCGTCCAGCCCGTGCCGCTGCGCCAGGGCCACATGGTCGTCGATCACCACCGCCACGTCGCGGGCATGGGCGATCTCGCGCGCCAGGTCGGCCAGCCGGCCCAGCTCGTCCTCCTCGGCGCCGGCGCGGATGCGCAGGCAGGCCACCGGAAAGGCATCCATCACCGACGAAAGCTGCGGACCCAGGGCCGAGGCCTGCGCGCCGGCCGGGGTCATCAGGTAAAGCTGCGGGGCGTCTGGGGCGGCGTCGGACATGGGCAAACTCCTTTCGCCCGCAGATAGCGCAGCTTGCCGCCCGCCGCCAGACGGACTATCTGCCTGCCCATGCACAGCACCCGCCAGCCCGTCATCATCCTGGTCCGCCCGCAGATGGGCGAGAACATCGGCGCGGCCGCCCGCGCCATGCTGAACTTCGGCCTGACCGAGATGCGCCTGGTCGATCCCCGCGACGGCTGGCCCAACCCGCGCGCCGTCGCCATGGCATCGGGCGCGGCGGGGCAGGTGCTGGACCGCGCCCGCATCTATCCCAGCCTGGCCGACGCGATGGAAGGCGTGGATTTCGCCTTCGCCACCACCGCGCGGGGGCGCGAACTGTCCAAGCCCGTCCACACCCCGGCGACGGCGATGGAGATGGCGCGGGCGCACCAGGGCCGCTGCGCGATCATCTTCGGCCCCGAACGCACCGGGCTGGAAAACGACGACGTGGCGCGCGCCAATGCCATCGTCACGGTGCCCGTCAATCCGGACTTCCCGTCGCTGAACCTGGCCCAGGCCGTGCTGCTGATGGGTTACGAATACGGGCGCGACATCCTGCCCGCCGAACCCTCGCCCCACCATGCCCGCCCCGAGGCCATCGCCCTGGCGGACCGCCTCGAGATCGAGAGGCTGGGCGACCACTTCGAGGAGCGGCTGGCCGAGGCCGGCTTCTTCTTTCCCGAAACCAAGGCCGCTTCCATGCGGCTGAACCTGCGCAACATGTGGTCACGCCTGGCGCTGACGCGCGGCGACGTGCGCATCCTGCACGGGATGCTGCGGCAGTTGACCCGGCGCTGACCCCCACCTACCCTCCGCCCGACCTGAAGGAGCAAGCGATGGCCAAGCGCCCCGTTTTCCAGGAAGTCCTCGACCCGGCCGCCAGCAGCCGTCCCGTGACCACGACCGGCATGATCGACGCCGCGCCGCGCGGCGCACGCCGCGCGATCCGCCTGTGGCTGATGGTGCTGTTCGCGATGGTGCTGGCGATGATCGCCCTGGGCGGCGCGACCCGCCTGACCGGGTCGGGCCTGTCCATCACCGAATGGGCGCCCGTCACCGGCACCATCCCGCCCATGACCGAGGCGGACTGGCAGGCCGAGTTCGAGGCCTACCAGCAGATCCCGCAATATGTCGAGGTCAACCCGGACATGGATCTGGCGGGCTTCAAGCGGATCTACTGGTGGGAATGGGCGCACCGCCTGCTGGGCCGGCTGATCGGGCTGGTCTGGGCGGGCGGTTTCATGTTCTTCCTGGCGACCAGGCGCATCCCAGTGGGCTGGACCCCGCGCCTGCTGGGCCTTGGCGCGCTTGGCGGGCTGCAGGGCGCCATCGGCTGGTGGATGGTCAGTTCCGGCCTGGTCGAGGGGATGACGCGCGTGGCCTCGTACCGGCTGGCGACGCATCTGGGCCTGGCCTTCGTGATCCTGGGGCTGATCGTCTGGTACGCCCTGCTGCTGGGCCGGTCCGAGGCCGATCTGCTGCGCGCCCGCCGCGCGGGCGAGCCGAAGCTGTTTTCCATGTCCACCGGCCTGATGCACCTGGCCTTCGTGCAGATCCTGATCGGCGCGCTGGTGGCGGGCATCGACGCCGGCCGCACCTATACCGGCTGGCCCACCATGGGCGGGGAATGGATCCCGGCGCTGATCTGGGATCCGGCCCTTGGCTGGCGCAACTTCTTCGAAAACCCCGCCCTGGTGCAGTTCGTCCACCGCATGACAGGCTATCTGCTGGCGATCTTCGCGGTGGTCGTCTGGCTGCGCGCCCGCCGGTCCCCGCATCCGGTAACGCGCGGCGCCTTCACGGCGATGATCGCGGCGGTCGCCGTGCAGGTGGGGCTGGGCATCCTGAACGTGATCCATGCCTCGCCGCTGGGGTTGGCGCTGACCCACCAGCTGGGCGCGGTGGTGCTGTTTTCGCTGATCATCCGGGCGCGCCATAACGCGCGCTTTCCGCACGAAACCTCGGTCAGGGGGACCATCCGATGACGCCCATCGACGAGCTGCTTGCCTTCCAGCGCCAGACCGAGGCCCTGTCCTCGATCGCCGAGCGGCTGGGCTGGGACCAGGAAACCGTCATGCCGCGCGGCGCGGTGGAACAACGGGCCGAGGAAATGGCCGCCATCGGATCCGTGCTGCACGAACGCCGCACCGATCCGCGCATCGGCGAATGGCTGGATCTGGCCGAGCCGCGGACCAGGGCCGAGGTCCGGTCGGTCGAGCTGATCGCCCGCGATTTCGGCCGCGCCAGCCGCATCCCGGCGAAGCTGGCGCAGGAACTGGCGCGGCTGACATCGCTGGCGCAGGGCATCTGGGCCGACGCCCGGGCCAAGAACGCGCCCGGCGATTTCCTGCCCACGCTGGATCAGGTTCTGGTCCTGAAGCAGGACGAGGCCGCCGCCCTGGCCGATGGCGGCGATCCCTATGACGCGCTGCTGGACGACTATGAACCGGGCATGACGGCGGCCGAGATCGTCGGCCTGTTCGACACCATGCGCCCGCGCCTGGTCGCCCTGCGCGACGAGGTTCTGGGCGCCGATCGGCAGCCCGTGCCCCTGGCGGGCCATTTTCCGCAGGAATCCCAGATCCGGCTGGCGCGCGCCTGCGCGACGGCCTTCGGCTATGACTGGACGCGCGGCCGGATGGATATCGCCGTCCATCCCTTCAGCAGCGGTCGCTGGCAGGACAGCCGCATCACCACGCGCGTGGTCGAGACGGATCCCTTCAACTGTCTCTATTCCACCATCCACGAGGTCGGTCATTCCTGCTATGAACTGGGGATCGACCCCGACTACGCCTTCACCCCGCTGGGGCGGGGTGTCTCGATGGGCGTTCACGAAAGCCAGAGCCGCATCTTCGAAAACCAGCTTGGCCGAAGCCGCGCCTTTTCCGGCTGGCTGTTCGATCGCATGTCCCGCGCCTTCGACGGGCTGAACATCGCCGATGCCGATGCCTTCCACGCGACCGTGAACCGCGTCACCCCGGGCTTCATCCGCACCGAGGCCGACGAGGTGCATTACAACCTGCACATCATGATGCGCTTCGATCTGGAACGTGACCTGATCACAGGGCGGCTGTCCACCGACGACCTGCCCGAAGCCTGGAACGCCCGTTTCCTGCGCGACTTCGGGGTGGCGGTGGACCGTCCCGCCAACGGCGTGTTGCAGGACGTGCATTGGGCGGTGGGGCTGTTCGGCTATTTCCCGAGCTATGCGCTTGGCAATGTCTATGCCGGCTGCCTGCACCGGGCGCTGCGCGACGCGGTGCCGGACCTGGACGCGGCGCTTGGCGCGGGCGACGCCGCCCCCGCGGTGGAATGGCTGCGCGGAGCCGTGCAGCGCCACGGCGCCCTGATGGAGCCCCGCGCCCTGATCGAGGAGGCGACCGGCGCCGCGATCTCGCCCGAGCCGCTGCTCACCTATCTCGAGGAGAAATTCGCCGCCATCTACGCGCTCTGAAACCGGGGCGCCGGCAGGCCGCGGCGCTGCCCGGCAGGGGCAAGGCGCCCGGCCTGCCCCCTAGCGGTTCGGCCACAGGGGCGCGTGGCGGTTCACGTCCTTATAGAGAAGATAGCGGAACGGCCCCGGACCGCCGGCATAGCAGGCCTGCGGGCAGAAGGCGCGCAGCCACATGTAGTCGCCGGGGCCGACCTCGACCCAGTCGCGGTTCAGGCGATAGACCGCCTTGCCCTCCAGCACGAACAGCCCGTGTTCCATCACATGCGTTTCCGCGAAGGGGATCGAGCCGCCCGGCTTGAACGTCACCAGGGTGATGTGCATGTCGTGGCGCAGGTCGGCCGGGTCCATGAAGCGGGTGGTGCCCCAGGCGCCGTCGGTGTCGGGCATCATCGAGGGGGCGATGTCCTGTTCCTGCGCCACGATCGGGTCGGGACGGGCCAGCCCCGCGACCGGCTGCCACCGCTTGCGCCACCAGTGGAAGCCGGTGTTGCCGGGCGTGGTGTTGCGGACCGACCAGGCGCAGCCCGGCGGGACATAGGCGAAGCCGCCGGGCCGCAGCAGGTGGTCGGTGCCGTCGATGCTGACCGACATCGACCCGCCGGTGACGAACAGGGCGTGCTGGATTTCCGGGTCGTCGTCGGGGCGCGCCGAACCGCCGCCCTCGGCCAGTTCGACGATGTACTGGCTGAAGGTTTCGGCAAATCCCGACAGGGGCCGGGCGATCATCCACATCCGCATCCCCTCCCAGCCGGGCAGATAGCTGGTGACGATGTCGCGCATGACGGTGCGGGGAATGACCGCATAGGCTTCGGTGAACACCGCCGTGTCGGTGGTCATGCCGGTCTGCGGCGGCAGGCCCGCGACGGGTCCGGCATAGGGCACGCGGTTGGCGTCCTGGACCAGGACGGGGGCCACGTCGCCCGTGGGCGCGCCGGCGGGGGGAAGATCCGGGCTGGGTGCGGTCATGTCAGGGCCTCTGTCAGGCGAAGTTCCGCGATGCGCATGACCTGGCGTTCGGCCTCGGCGCGTTCGGTGCGGGTGTCGTTGGCGATGCGGGTCTGCATGGCGGCCATGATGCCGGCCTTGTCGTGGTCGCGCACGGCGATGATGAAGGGGAAGCCGTGCCGCGCGACATAGGCCTCGTTCAGGCGCGTGAAGGTGTCGCGTTCCGCGTCGGTCAGGCTGTCGAGGCCCGCGCTTGCCTGTTCGGCGGCGCTGTCGGCCGTCAGCCGCTTGGCCCGCGCCAGCTTGCCCGCCAGATCGGGATGGGCCTTCAGCACGCCCAGCCGTTCCTCGTCCGAGGCGCTGCGAAAGACCTGCGCCATCCGCGCGGCCAGCCCCGCGGCGCTGTCGTGGACGGGCCCCATTTCGGCGTCCCAGACCCGTTCTGCGATGAAGGGGGAATGTTCATAGATGCCGCCGAACCGGGCCACGAAGCTGTCGCGGTCCATCTGCGAGGGGCGCAGGCGCGGCTGGAAGGGATGCGTCTCGGCCCAGTGGCGGGCGATGTCCAGGCGGGTGGCGAACCAGACGCCGTCATGGGCGCGGGCATGGTCCAGGAACCGCCGGATCGCCACGGCGCGTCCCGGTCGCCCGGCAAGCCGGCAGTGCAGCCCGACCGACATCATCTTCGGCGCCCCCGCCGCGCCCTCGGCATACAGCATGTCGAAGCTGTCGCGCAGGTAATCGAAGAACTCGACCCCGGTGCCGAAGCCCTGGCCGCTGGAAAAGCGCATGTCGTTGGCGTCCATCGTATAGGGCACCATCAGCTGCGGCCGGCCGTCGTGGACGTGCCAGTAGGGCAGGTCGTCCGCGATAGTGTCCGAGAGGTATTCGAAGCCGCCTTCCTCGCAGCCAAGCGCCACCGTGTTCATGGAGCAGCGCCCCTGATAGAAGCCGCGCGGCCGGTCGCCGGTGACGGCACGGTGCAGGGCGACGGCGCGGGCGATGTGTTCGGCCTCGACCTCGCGCGGGACGTCGCGATAGTCGATCCACTTCAGGCCGTGGGTGGCGATTTCCCAGCCCGCCTCCTGCATCGCCGCCACCTGTTCGGGGCTGCGTTCCAGGGCGGTGGCGACGCCGTAGACGGTCACGGGGATATCGCGCAGCAGCCGGTGCAGCCGCCAGAACCCGGCCCGCGCGCCATAGTCGTAGATCGATTCCATGTTCCAGTGCCGCTTGCCCGGCCAGGGCTGGGCGCCGATGATCTCGGACAGGAAGGCCTCGGAGGCGGCGTCGCCGTGTTCGATGCTGTTCTCGCCGCCTTCCTCGTAGTTGACGACGATCTGCACCGCGATCCTGGCGCCGCCGGGCCACCGGGGGTCGGGGGCATGTTCGCCATATCCTCGCAGGTCGCGGCTGTAGCGCATCGGGCATCCTTTCAGTGGCAGCCTGCCCACAGAACCGCGTCCGGACCCGCGCGGCAAGCGGGCAGGGGCGCAATTCTTTATCAACGGATCGGGAAAGATCGCCAGCGGTTTCAATCCGCTGTTGAAAGACTTGCGGGCTGGCGGCGCTTGCCGGGGCGGCCGGGCCATCCCTAAGCTGCGCGCATGGCGGTCGGCCGACCGCGCGAGGGGGGAACAGGGCATGGAACGCTATTTCAGGCTGTCGCAGCACGGCAGCACCGTCAGGACCGAGGTGATCGCAGGCCTCACCACCTTCCTGACCATGGCCTATATCATCTTCGTCAATCCCGACATCCTGTCCACCACCGGCATGGACCGCGACGCGGTCTTCGTGGCGACCTGCCTGGCCGCCGCCATCGGATCGGCGGTGATGGGGCTGTGGGCGAACTGGCCCATCGGCATGGCGCCAGGCATGGGGCTGAACGCCTTCTTCGCCTTCACGGTGGTGGGGGCGATGGGCTTCACCTGGCAGCAGGCCTTGGGCGCGGTCTTCATCAGCGGCCTGATCTTCCTGTTTCTGTCCGCGACCGGCATCCGCCGCTGGCTGGTGGCGGGGATTCCGGCGTCGATGCGCAGCGGGGTCGCGGCGGGGATCGGGATGTTCCTGGGCATCATCGCGCTGCAAAGCGCGGGCATCGTGGTGGACAGCCCCGCCACGCTGATCGCCCTGGGCGACCTGACCGCGCCGGGCGCCCTGCTGGCCGTCGCGGGCTTCTTCATCATCGTGGCGCTTGACGCGCTGCGGGTGACGGGGGCGATCCTGATCGGCATCCTGGTCATCACCCTGGCGGCGATCCTGCTGGGCGTCAGCCAGTTCGGCGGCGTCCTGTCCATGCCGCCGTCGATCGCGCCGACGCTGTTGCAGCTTGACGTCTGGGGGGCGCTTGGCTTCGGCATCTTCCACGTCATCCTGGTCATGGTCCTGGTCGAGGTCTTCGACGCCACCGGCACCCTGATCGGCGTGGCCAAGCGCGCGGGCCTGCTGACCGAGGGCCCGGCCCATACCAATCCCGGCCTGTCGCGGGCGCTGATGGCGGATTCGACCGCGATCACCCTGGGCTCGATGCTGGGGACATCCTCGACCACGGCCTATGTGGAAAGCGCCTCGGGCGTGCAGGCGGGCGGGCGCACGGGGCTGACCGCGCTTGTGGTGGCGGTGCTGTTCCTGCTGGCGATGTTCTTCGCGCCGCTGGCGGGGGCGGTGCCGCCCTATGCCACCGCCCCGGCGCTGCTGTATGTCGCCACCCTGATGGTGCGCGAACTGGCCGAGATCGCCTGGGAGGACGTGACCGAGGCGGCCCCGGCGGTGCTGACCGCCCTCATCATGCCCTTCACCTATTCCATCGCCAACGGCCTTGCCTTCGGCTTCATCAGCTATGCGGCGATCAAGCTGCTGACCGGCAAGGCGTCCCATGTCCATGCCGCGACCTGGATCGTCGCGGCGCTGTTCGTCGTCAGGTTCGCCTTCTTCGGCGGCGAATGATCCCGGCGCGCGGCGCGGCGCATCGGGGGCTTACCCGCCCATCGCGCGGGTCAGGTCGGCGGCCGCGGCGGCGACGGCCGCGCCCAGCGTCTTGACGTGTTCCAGGCCGATGCGGCTGGTCGGGCCGCTGACGCTGACGCCGGCCACCGCCTCGCCGGTCAGGTCGAAGACGGGGGCGGCGATGCAGCGCATCCCGGTGGTGCGTTCCTCGTCGTCGAAGGAAAAGCCGCGCGACCGGATCCGCGCCAGATCCGCCATCAGCGCATCGGGGCTGGTCAGGGTCTTGTCGGTGAAGCGCGCCAGCCCCGGACCCTCCAGGCAGGCGCGCAGGATCTCGGGGCGGCCGAAGGCCAGCAGCGCCTTGCCGATCCCCGAGGCGTGCAGCGGCGAGCGCGTGCCGGGCGGGAAGAAGGCGCGGATGGTTTCCTGCGTTTCGGCCTGGCTGACGAACAGCACCGCGTCGCCGTTCAGAATCCCCAGGTTGGCGGTTTCCCCGGTGTGCCGCATCAGCGCCTGCAGCACCGGCCGGGCGCGTTCGACGATGCCCGACCGGCGCATGAAGGCCGAGCCCAGCCGGAAGGTCGCCGGTCCGATGTTCCAGGCCTGGGTCGAGGGGTCGCTTTCGACGATGCCGCGCGCCGCCATCGCGTGAAGCAGCCGGTGGACGGTCGAGGGCGGCTGGTCGATGCGCTCGGCCACCTCGGACAGGGTCAGGCCGGGATGCGCGGCCAGCAGATCCAGCATGTCAAGCGCCCGGTCCAGCACCTGCACGGTCCCGACGGCCTCCTTGGCGCTGCGGGGACGGCCCCGGCGGCGGGTGGGTTCCGACATCTTTCCCCTTTTCTTAAGGCTTTATCCCGGATTCCGCGAAAATCGGCGGGGCGGCCGGAAAGCCGCCAAGCCTCTGACCGTCCATCCGATTCCGGCTTATCGGCCATGATGGAAGCCAGTTCCAGAAAAATTGCCGCATCCGCCCTGCAGCTTCTATCATGCGCCATCGCAGGAGGAACCATGAGCGGCAGACATTCCCGGTTCGGCCCCGTCCTTGCAGCCTTGCCCATGCGACACCGGCACGCAGCGCCGGCCCGTCGCCGGGCCGATCGAAACAGGACAACCTTGGAAAGGAAGGTCCGCCATGTCTGACGCCACCCGCCCGCGGATCGCGCATCCCGTCGACGAGATGCTGCCCGCGCCCAGGCTGCTGACGCTTGGGTTCCAGCACGTGCTGGTCATGTATGCGGGCGCCATCGCGGTCCCGCTGATCGTCGGCCGCGCGCTGCAACTGCCGCCCGAGGAGGTGGCCTTCCTGATTTCCGCCGATCTGTTCGTCTGCGGGATCGTGTCCATCATCCAGAGCCTTGGCGCCACCCCCTATTTCGGCATCAGGCTGCCGGTGATGATGGGCGTCACCTTCGCCTCGGTCGGGCCGATGGTGGCGGTGGCGACGTCGCTGCCGGGCCATGACGGCGCGCGCGCCCTGTTCGGGTCGATCATCGCCGCGGGCGTCATCGGCATCTTCATCGCGCCCTTCATCTCGCGGATGCTGCGGTTCTTTCCGCCGGTGGTCACGGGCACGCTGATCCTGACCATCGGCATCAGCCTGATGCCCATCGGCATCAACTGGATCTTCGGCCTGCAGGCGGGGCCGACCGCGCCCAGGATCGTGGACCCCGAAGCAGCCGCCTGGCTCGAGGCGGCGCGGGCGGCGGGCACCGTCCCCGCCGGCGTGACGCTGGCGCCTACGGTTCCCAACCCGCTTTACGCGGCCGGCCCCAACATCCTGATCGCTGTGCTGGTGCTGGGCACGATCCTGCTGGTGTCGAAGTTCGCCCGCGGCTTTCTGTCCAACATCGCGGTGCTGGTCGGCATCGTGGTGGGCGGCGTCGTCGCGGCGATGATGGGCATGATGAACTTCGACAAGGTCGGAGCCGCGCAATGGTTCGCGGTCATCAAGCCCTTCCACTTCGGGATGCCGACCTTCGATCCGGTGATGATCGCCACCATGGTGCTGGTCCTGCTGGTCACGCTGATCGAATCGACGGGGATGTTCCTGGCCCTGTCCGACATCTGCAAGAAGCCGCTGGAACAGAAATCGCTGGCCGCCGGGCTGCGAGCGGACGGTCTGGGCACGATGATCGGCGGGATCTTCAACACCTTCCCCTATACCTCGTTCAGCCAGAACGTCGGGCTGGTGGGGGTGACCGGCATCCGGTCGCGCTATGTCTGCGTGGCGGGGGGCGCGATCATGATCGTGCTGGGGCTGATCCCGAAGATGGGCGCGCTTGTCGAAAGCCTGCCGACCACGGTTCTGGGCGGCGCGGGGCTGGTGATGTTCGGCATGGTCGCCGCGACCGGGGTGCGGATCCTGTCGCGGGTGGACTTTGCCACCAACCGGCACAACCTGTTCATCGTCGCGATCTCGGTCGGGATGGGGATGATCCCGCTGGTGGCGCCCAGCTTCAACCAGTGGATGCCGCATGCGATCCACCCGCTGATCCATTCCGGCATCCTGCTGGCGGCGATCTCGGCGGTGCTGCTGAACTGGTTCTACAACGGCGCGGCCCGCGCCGACGAGGCCGCCATCCGCGAGGCCGGCCATGTCGCCGACCACTAGGACGCGCTTGGCCTGGGCATTTTCCCCGAAATCTTGAGACTGACTTGCCGGCGGCCCCCTCGTGCCGGGGGGCCGGGATCGGCTATCAGCGAAGCGCGACAACACGGAAGGGGCAAGGATGCCTGGATACCTGACCACCCATGTGCTGGACACCGCGCGCGGCCGCCCCGCGCAGGGCATGGAGGTGGCGCTGTTCCGCCTGGAGCGCGGCGGCCGCACCCGGATCGCGCGGATGAGGACCAACGCGGACGGCCGCACCGACAGCCCGATCCTGCCCGAAGCGGACTTCGCCACCGGCATCTACGAGCTGGAGTTCCACGCCGGGGCCTGGATGGATGCGACCGGGGTGGACCCCGAAAGCCCCCGCTTCCTGGACGTCATCCCGATCCGCTTCGGCATGTCGCGGGACGATCATTACCATGTCCCGCTGCTGATCTCTCCCTTCGGCTATTCCACCTATCGCGGAAGCTGACCCATGCTGCACCTGGTCCCCGATCACGTCGTCCTGTGGGAATGGCTGGCCTTCGCGGTCCGCTGGACCCATGTCATCACCGCCATCGCCTGGATCGGATCGTCCTTCTACTTCATCGCCCTGGATCTGGGCCTGCAGAAGGCGCCTCACCTGCCGCCGGGCGCGCATGGCGAGGAATGGCAGGTCCACGGCGGCGGCTTCTATCACATCCAGAAATACCTGGTGGCGCCCGAACGGATGCCCGAGCATCTGACCTGGTTCAAATGGGAAAGCTATTCCACCTGGCTGTCGGGCGCGGCGCTGCTGATGGTGACGTACTGGGCGGGGGCGAACCTGTATCTGATCGACCCCGCCAAGGCGGATCTGGCCGTCTGGCAGGCGATCGCAATTTCCGCCGGGTCGCTGGCCTTGGGCTGGCTGATCTATGACAGGCTCTGCAAGTCCCCCTGGGCGAGACGCCGACGATCCTGATGCTGCTGCTGTTCGTGGCGCTTGTGGTGATGGGCTGGGGCTATGCGCAGGTCTTCACCGGCCGGGCGGCGCTGCTGCACCTGGGGGCCTTCACCGCCACCATCATGACGGCGAACGTCTTTTTCATCATCATGCCCAACCAGCGGATCGTGGTCGCGGATCTGAAGGCCGGGCGGGCGCCCGATCCGAAATACGGCAAGATCGCCAAGCTTCGGTCCACGCACAACAACTACCTGACGCTGCCGGTCGTCTTCCTGATGCTGTCGAACCATTATCCGCTGGCCTTCGCCAGCCGCTACAACTGGCTGATCGCGGCGCTGATCTTCCTGATGGGCGTGACCATCCGGCATTTCTTCAACACCATGCACGCCCGCAAGGGGCGGCCCTGGTGGACCTGGGCGGTCACGGTCGTGCTGTTCATCATGGTGATGTGGCTGTCCTCGGCCGGCCTGAACCAGGACAGCCTGGACCAGGCCGAGGCCCGGCCCCTGACCGCGCCAGAGGCCCGCTTCGCGCAGGCCGAGGGGTTCGGGCAGGTCAGCGACACGGTGCTGGGCCGCTGCTCGATGTGCCACGCCCGGGAACCGGGCTACGAGGGCATCCACCACGCGCCCAAGGGCGTCTTCCTGGAGACCCCTGCCGACATCGCCCGGCACGCGCGCGAGATCTATGTCCAGGCCGGCCTGACCGACGCCATGCCCCCCGCCAACGTCACCTTCATGGAGCCGCAGGAGCGGGCGCAGATCATCCGCTGGTTCCGCGGGGCGGACGGGGCTGGGCCGGCGGGGATGTAGCCGGTCAGAACACCTTCTTCAGTTCGCGCACCGCGAAATCCGCGAACATCCGCACCTTGGGATCCTGCAGCCGCCGGTGCGGCGTCAGGCAGCCGAACTGGGCGGGCAGCGGGAGGTTGCGGGGCAGCACCTCGACCAGGCGGCCGGCCCGGATGTCGGCCGCAACCTCGTAGAGCGGGCGGTTCGCGATGCCCTGGCCGCCAAGCGCCCAGGCCGTCAGCACGTCGCCGTCGTCGGTGTCGAAGCGCCCGCCGACCATCATCTTCTGCGGCCCGTCAGCGCCCTGCAGCACCCAGTAGTATTCCGGGCTGCGCGGATAGCGCAGCAGCAGGCAGTTGTGGTCCACCAGATCCTCGGGCTGCTGGGGGGTGCCGTGCTGGGCCAGATAGGCAGGCGAGGCCACCAGGACGCGCGGGCAATCGGCGATCTTGCGCCATTTCAGCGCCGAATCGGCGGGCTCGCCCAGGAAGAAGGCCAGGTCTATGGCGTCCTCGACGATGTTCACGTTGCGGTCGGACAGGCGCAGGCGGAAATCCACGCCGGGGTTTTCCGCGCAGAAGGGCGGGATCAGCGGCGCGATCAGCCGCCGCCCCAGCCCAAGCGGCGCGGTCAGCCGGATCACCCCCTGCGGCCGGCCCGAATAGCTGGACACCAGGGCCTCGGCCTCGTCCAGGGTGTCGATGACGCGGCGGGCGTTGTCATAGAAGGCGCGGCCGATCTCGGTCGGGGTCAGGGTGCGGGTGGTGCGGTTCAGCAGCCGCACCCCGAAGCGGTTCTCCAGATCCTTGATGCGGTTCGACGCCACCGCCGGGGACAGCCGCAGATCCCGGCCCCCCGCCGTGATCGAGCCCAGTTCGACCACGCGGACGAAGACGCGCAGGCTTTCAAGATAGGACATGGGTGGTGGGACTTTTTCAAGGAATCGTGTAAAGTCTTCCGGGTCCGCACCGATTACGCAACCGTTTTTTTCCGCCTAGGCTTGGACCGCCCGCAAGACACGCCCCACAGCCCCGAAGGACCGCCATGACATCCGCGCTGCGCTTTCTGCTGAATGGCCGACCGGTCGAACTGACGGCGGTCGCCCCCTCGGACACGCTGCTGGACTTCCTGCGCATCGACCGCCACCTGACCGGCACCAAGGAAGGCTGCGCCGAGGGCGACTGCGGCGCCTGCACGGTTCTGGTCGGCCGCCTGACCGACGAGGCCGGGCTGGTCTATGAGCCGGTCAATGCCTGCATCCGCTTCCTGGCCTCCTGCCACGGCTGCCATGTGGTGACGGTCGAACATCTGCGCGGCCCCGACGGCGGGCTGCACCCGATCCAGGCGGCGATGGTGGACCACCATGCCAGCCAGTGCGGCTTCTGCACGCCGGGGATCGTGATGGCGCTTTACGGCCTGTGGATGACGGACCCGGATGCGGGCGTGGCCCAGATCGAGACCGCCCTGCAGGGCAACATCTGCCGCTGCACGGGATACGAGCCGATCGTCAAGGCTGCCCTTGCCGCGGGCCGCGCGGGCGGGCAGGCGATGGACGCGCTGGCGGTGGAACGCGACCGGGTGGCCGCAAGCCTGCGCGCCATGCGCGGGCCGCGGGTGGAGCTGTCCCGGGGGGCCGCGCGCGCCGTCATCCCCGCCGACACCGACGACCTGGCCGCCCTGCTGCAGGCCGAGCCCGGCGCCACCATCGTCGCGGGCGCGACCGATGTCGGCCTGTGGGTCACCAAGCTGATGCGCGACATCTCCCCGGCGGTGTTCATCGGGCATCTGATGAAGGACAGGCGCCTGGAGGGCGACGAGCTCCGCCTGGGCGCGGGCGTCACCTACAGCGAGGCCGAGCCGCTGATCCGCCGCCACATCCCCGCCGCCGGCGACTACTGGCGGCGCATCGGCGGCTGGCAGGTGCGCAACATGGGCACCATCGGCGCCAACATCGCCAACGGATCGCCCATCGGCGACACGCCGCCCCTGCTGATCGCACTGGGCGCGCGGATCGTGCTGCGCAAGGGGACCGCGCGGCGCGAACTGCCGCTTGAGGATTTCTTCATCGACTACGGCCGGCAGGACCGCGCCCCGGGCGAGTTCATCGAGCAGGTCATCATCCCCACCCGCCCGCAGGCCCGCATCGCCGCCTACAAGGTCAGCAAGCGCCGCGACAGCGACATCACCGCGGTCGCCGCGGGCTTCTGCCTGACGGTCGAAGCCGGCACCATCGCCGAGGCGCGCATCTGCTTTGGCGGCATGGCCGGCACCCCCGACGCGCCACCGGGGCCGAGGCCGCGCTGACCGGCCAGCCCTTCACCCAGGCCAGCTTCGAGGCTGCGGCCCGCGCGGTGGCCCAGGACTTCGCGCCCCTGTCCGACTGGCGCGCCAGCGCCGATTACCGCCGCACCGTCGCCGCCAACCTGTTCCGCCGCTTCTGGCTGGAACAGTCCGAACCCGGCCTGCCGGTCCGCCTGCACGACGCCGTTGGAGCAGCCTGAGATGAAAGACGACACCACCCTCCGCGGCCAGGCGCATCAGGACACCGTCCACGACAGCGCCGTCAAGCACGTGACCGGCCGCGCCGACTATACCGACGACCTGCCCGAACCGCAGGGCCTGCTGCACGCCTATCTGGGCCTGTCGCAATGCGCCCACGGCCGGATCACCGGCATGGACTTTTCCGAAACCCTGGCCCATCCCGGCGTCGTCGGCGTGCTGACCGCCCGCGACATCCCGGGCGTCAACGACGTGTCCCCCAACGGCAAGGACGACGACCCGATCTTCGCCGAGGACGAGGTCCTGTTCTGGGGCCAGCCGATCTTCGCGGTGATCGCCGAGACCCGCGATCAGGCGCGCCGCGCGGCGCACAAGGCGCGCATCGCCTGCGACGTGCTGCCCCATGCGCTGGACCCGATGGCGGCGAAGGACGCGGGGCTGGGCTATGTCACCGATCCGCTGACCCTGCGCCGGGGCGACGCCGATGCGGGCATGGCCGCCAGCCCCCGCCGCATCCAGGGCCGCTTCCGGATCGGCGGGCAGGACCACTTCTACCTGGAGGGCCAGATCGCCATGGCCATCCCGGGCGAGGACGAGGACGTGACCATCAACGTCTCGACCCAGCACCCGTCCGAGGTCCAGCACATGGTGGCCCATGCCCTCGGCTGCCAGGCCAATGCGGTGGTGGTGAACGTGCGCCGCATGGGCGGCGGCTTCGGCGGCAAGGAAACGCAGATGAACCTGTTCGCCTGCGTGGCGGCCATCGCCGCCAAGCGCTGGAACCGGGCCGTCAAGATCCGCCCCGACCGCGACGACGACATGACCGCCACCGGAAAGCGCCACGATTTCGTCGTGGATTACGAGGTGGGCTTCGACGACGACGGCCGCATCCGCGCCGTCCGGGGCGACTGGTATGCCCGCTGCGGCTTTTCGGCGGACCTGTCGGGGCCGGTGACGGACCGGGCGCTGTTTCATTGCGACAACGCCTATTATTATCCGGATGTGCGCGTCAGCAGCCATCCGATGCGCACGAACACCGTCAGCAACACCGCCTTCCGCGGCTTCGGCGGCCCCCAGGGCGTGATCGTGGCCGAACGCATGGTCGAGGAAATCGCCTATGCCCTGGGCCGCGACCCGCTGGAGATCCGCAAGGCCAACCTCTACCGCAACGGGCAGTTGACCCCCTATCACCAGGAAGTCACCGACCAGATCCTGCCGCGCATCTTCGAAGAACTGGAAGCCTCCAGCGACTATCACGCCCGCCGCCGCGCGGTGCTGGACTGGAACGCGAAGGGCGGGGTGATCCGCAAGGGCATCGCGCTGACGCCGGTGAAGTTCGGCATCAGCTTCACCGCAACCTGGTTCAACCAGGCGGGCGCGCTGATCCATGTCTATAACGACGGCTCGATCGCGCTGAACCACGGCGGCTGCGAGATGGGGCAGGGCCTGAACACCAAGGTCGCCCAGGTCGTGGCCGAGGCCTTCCAGTGCGACATCTCCAACATCAAGATCACCCGGACGACAACGGAAAAGGTGCCCAACACCTCGGCCACGGCGGCGTCGTCGGGGACCGATCTCAACGGCATGGCGGCGCTTGACGCGGCCGAACAGATCAAGGCGCGGCTGGTGGATTTCGTCGCCGAACGCTGGCAGCAGCCCCGGGACGCGGTGCGCTTCGTCCCCGGCCACATCCGCGCGGGCGACCACGAGATCCCCTTCCGCCAGGTGATCGCCGCCGCCTACATGGCGCGGATCCACCTGTCGGCGGCGGGCTTCTACAAGACGCCCAAGATCCACTGGGACCGCGCCACCGGACGGGGCCGGCCCTTCTATTACTTCGCCTACGGCGCCGCGGTGTCCGAGGTGTCGGTCGATACCCTGACCGGGGAATACGCGATCGACCGCACCGACGTGATCCACGATGTCGGCCGTTCGCTCAATCCCGCCATCGACAAGGGCCAGATCGAGGGCGCCTTCGTGCAGGGCGCGGGCTGGCTGACGACCGAGGAACTGTGGTGGGACGACAGGGGCCGGCTGCGCACCCACGCCCCCTCGACCTACAAGGTGCCGCTGGCCTCGGACCGGCCGCGGGTCTTCAACGTCCGCCTGGCCGACTGGTCCGAGAACAGCGAACGCAGCATCAAGCGGTCCAAGGCTGTGGGCGAGCCGCCCTTCATGCTGGGCATCAGCGTCTTCGCGGCGATCAACATGGCCGTCGCCTCCTTCGCCGACTATCGCCAGCATCCGCGGCTGGACGCCCCGGCCACGCCCGAACGCGTCCTCATGGCCATCGAGAAGCTGCGGGGATGATCCGCGTCCGCGTCATGAAGGCCCTGGGCTCCACCCCCCGCGATGCCGGGGCCGAGATGTTCGTCGGCCCCGACCGCGTGGACGGCACCATCGGCGGCGGACAGCTGGAATACATGGCCATCGACCGCGCCCGCGCCATGCTGGCCTCGGGCGAGGAGCGGGCGGAAATGAACATCCCCCTCGGCCCCGAGATCGGCCAGTGCTGCGGGGGCCGGGTGGTGCTGCACCTGGACCGCCACGGCCCCACGCCCGAGGATCGTCCCGACGCGCTGATCTTCGGCGCCGGCCATGTCGGCCGCGCCCTGGCCCGGGCGCTGCAGCCCCTGCCGGTCAACCCGACCCTGATCGACAGCCGCCCTGAGGAACTGGCGCGCGCCGACCCCGGCATCGCCACCTGCCTGACGCCGCTGCCCGAGGCATCGCTCCGCGCCGCCCGCCCCGGCAGCGCCGTGGTCATCCTGACCCACGACCACGCGCTCGACTTCCTGCTGGCCGCCGAGGCGCTGTCGCGCGGCGACCTGTCCTATGTCGGCATGATCGGCAGCGCCACCAAGCGCGCGCAGTTCGCCCGCTTCGCCCGCGACCGCGGCCTCGACCCAGGCCCGCTGACCTGCCCCATCGGCGCGGGCTTTTCGCGCGACAAGCGCCCCGCGGTCATCGCCGCCTTCACCGCCGCCGAACTGATCGCGCGGCTGACTGCCGCTTCTTCTTTGAAGAAATACCCATGCAACAGCTGATCCGGGGCCGCGTTCTGGGCTTTCACGCCGACCCCCACGACACCGCCGACAACCATCGCTACCTTGAGGACGGCGCCATCCTGGTTCAGGACGGCCGGATCCTCGCCGTGGACGACTACGCAAGTCTGGCCCGCCCCGGCCTGGCCGAGATCGACCACCGCCCGCACCTGGTGATGCCGGGCTTCATCGACACGCATATCCATTTCCCGCAGGTCCAGGTGATCGCCAGCTGGGGGGCGCAACTGCTGGACTGGCTGAACAGCTATACCTTCCCCGAGGAGGCGCGCTTCCGCCAGCAGGGCCACGCCCCCGCCATGGCCGAGGCTTTCCTGAACCTGCTGACCGACCACGGCACGACCACCGCCGTCGCCTTCTGTTCCGTCCATCCCGAATCCGCCGAGGCGCTGTTCGCCGCAGCCCATGCCCGCGACATGGCGATGGTGGCAGGCAAGGTGATGATGGACCGCAACGCCCCGCCCGAGGTGCTGGACACCCCGCAGCAGGGCTATGACGACAGCAAGGCGCTGATCGCCCGCTGGCACGGCACCGGCCGCCAGCGTTACGCCATCACGCCGCGCTTCGCGATCACCTCGACCCCCGAACAGATGGCCGTGGCGGGACAGCTTGCGCGCGAACATCCCGATTGCCACGTCCAGACGCATCTGTCCGAAAACCGCGACGAGATCGACTATACCCTGTCGCTCTATCCGCAGGCGCGGGATTATCTGGACATCTACGAAAGCCACGGCCTTCTGTCCGACCGGATGCTTCTGGGCCACTCCATCCACCTGCGCCCGCGCGAGATCGCGCGGATGGCCGAGACCGGCAGCCGGGCGGTGTTCTGCCCGACCTCGAACCTGTTCCTGGGATCGGGGCTGTTCGACGAATCCGGGCTGCGCGCCGCGGGCGTCACCCGCGCCATCGCCACCGACGTGGGTGGCGGCACCAGCTATTCGATGCTGCAGACCCTGAACGAGGGCTACAAGATCCTGCAGCTGCGCGGCCAGACGCTGACGCCGCTTGCGGCCTTCCACTGGATCACCCGCGGCAACGCCCTGGCCCTGGAGATGGCCGACCGCATCGGCACGCTGGATCCGGGCAGCATGGCGGATCTGGTGGTGCTGGATGCCCGCGCCACCCCGGCGATGGCCCTGCGCATGGACCGCGCCGAGACGCTGGAACAGGAACTGTTCGTCCTTCAGATCATGGGCGACGACCGCAGCATCGCCCAGACCTACGTGGCGGGCAAGGCGATGAAGCGGGGCGCACCGCCGCGTTAACCTCGAAGGCGGATGGGCGTGAACTTCCGGCGCCCTGGCGGATTTCCAGGCAGATACGGAAAGGGAGATCACCACGAAAGCCTTTCTGACCGTGACGGCCCTGGCGGGCCTTGCCGCCGGCGCGATCCTCGGCGATGTCAGCGAAGACGCGGCCACCCCCGAGACGCGGACCTACATCATGGAGAACCGCACGGAATCCGTGGTTCTGGACGGCGACCTGGCGGTTGGCGCCGTGGTGCCCGAGGGCGCGCCGATCCAGACCGTCCCGGAGTCGGGCCTGCAATACGTCTATGTCAACGACCGTCCGGTGGTCGTCGAGCCCGAAACCCGCAAGATCATCTACATCTACGAGTGAACGGACGGTCCAGCCTGTCGGAAGGCCGGCCCCTTGGGCCGGCCTTTTTCGTTCAAGGCCACGCCGGCGGGCTTTCCCGGCGGGGCGCGGCAGGCTATCCCTTGCCAAAGGCGACCGTTGCAAGGGACAGTCCATGACCAAGATCACCCCCGTCCTGTTGGCAGGCGGTTCGGGCACCCGGCTGTGGCCGGTCTCGCGCCAGAGCTTTCCCAAGCAGTTCGCGCCCCTGGTGGGCGAGGAGACGCTGTTTCAGGCTTCGGCCCGCCGGCTGTCGGGGCCGGACTTCGCCGATCCGGTGGTGATGACCGGATCCGACTTCCGCTTCATCGTCGCCGAACAGCTTGAACAGGCGGGCATCCGTCCCGGCGCCATCGTGATCGAGCCCGCGGGCCGCAACACCGCCCCGGCGATCCTGGTCGCGGCGCTGATGGTCGCGGCCAAGGATCCGGCGGGCCTGCTGCTGGTGGCGCCCTCGGACCACGTGATCCCGGACGGCGCGGCCTTCCTGCGCGCGGTGCGCGACGGCGTGGGGCCGGCCTCGGAAGATCGCATCGTCACCTTCGGCATCGCGCCCGACCGGCCCGAAACCGGCTATGGCTATCTGGAACTGGCGGGGCAGGGCGAGGGGGCGCAGCCCCTGGCCCGCTTCGTCGAAAAGCCCGATGCAGCGGCGGCGGCGCAGATGCTGGCGCAGGGCAACTTCCTGTGGAACGCCGGGATCTTCCTGTTCCGCGCCGACACCATGATCGACGCCTTCCGCGCCCATGCGCCGCAATTCATGTCGCCGGTGCTGGCCTCTCTGGACGAGGCGCGCGACGACATCGGCTTTCTGCGCCTGGCGCGCACCCCGTGGGAAAGCCTGCCCGACCAGTCCATCGACTATGCGGTGATGGAGAAGGCGGACAACCTGACGGTGGTGCGGTTTTCGGACCGCTGGTCCGACCTGGGCGGATGGGACGCCGTCTGGCGCGAGGCGCTGCTGGAACAGCCCTCGGACACGGGGGTGGTCGCGGATGGCAACTCTACCGCCATCGACTGCCGCGATGTCCTGCTGCGGTCGGACAGCGAGGATCTGCAGGTGGTCGGCATCGGCCTGAGCGACCTGGTGGTGGTCGCGACCTCGGACGCGGTGCTGGTGGCGGACAAGAGCCGCGCGCAGGACGTGCGCCAGGCCGTGAGCGCCCTGAAGGCCAAGGGCTGCAAGCAGGCCACCGCGTTTCCCCGCGACCACCGCCCCTGGGGCTGGTTCGAGACGCTGGCCCTGGCCGACCGCTTCCAGGTCAAGCGCATCGTCGTCAAGCCCGGCGCAGCGCTGTCGCTGCAAAGCCATGTCCACCGGTCCGAACACTGGGTCGTGGTGTCGGGAACCGCCCGGGTGACGGTGGACGACAAGGTGACGCTGGTGACGGAAAACCAGTCGATCTATGTGCCGCTGGGCGCGGTCCACCGGATGGAGAACCCCGGCAAGGTGCCGATGGTCCTGATCGAGGTGCAGACCGGCAGCTATCTGGGCGAGGACGACATCATCCGCTACGAGGATGTCTATGCCCGCAGCAGCGCGGAGTAAGCCGGGGGCTTCGCGCCCCCGGACCCCCGCGGGATATTTGTGGTCCAATGCAGGAGGCTTTATCGCCATGCTTCATAATCTTCTGTAGGATTATGAATTTGCCGGCGGGGCCACGGGCCGCTATAGCTGCGCCTTCCTGGCGAAGGTGAGACCATGACCGGCAGACTGTCCCGATCCCCCGCATCCGAGGCGCTCGATCGCGCGGCATCCGAACGGATCCTGATCCTGGACGGGGCGATGGGCACGCAGATCCAGCAGCTTGGCCTGGTCGAGGAGGATTATGCCGGCCGCGGGTCCGGCCATGCCTGCCGGCATCATTCGGACCATCCGCAGCAGGGCAACAACGACCTTCTGGTGCTGACCCAGCCCGAGGCGGTCGAGGACATCCATTACCGCTATGCCATGGCGGGCGCCGACATCGTCGAGACGAACACCTTTTCCGCCACCACCATCGCCCAGGCCGATTACGGGATGGGCGCCGCCGTGCGCGACCTGAACGTGGAAGGCGCCCGGATCGCGCGGCGGGCGCTTGATCGGGCGACGGCGCAGGACGGCAGGCCCCGCTTTGTGGCCGGCGCGATCGGGCCGACCAACCGCACCGCATCCATCAGCCCCGACGTGAACAACCCCGGCTATCGCGCCGTCACCTTCGAGGATCTGCGCGCCGCCTATCTGGAACAGGCGCAGGGGCTGATCGACGGCGGTGCCGACATCCTGCTGATCGAGACGATCTTCGACACGCTGAACGCCAAGGCGGCGATCTTCGCCTCCCTCCAGGCGATGCAGGCGCAGGGGCGGGCGTTGCCGCTGATGATCTCGGGGACGATCACCGATGCCTCGGGGCGGACGCTGTCGGGGCAGACGCCCACCGCCTTCTGGTATTCCGTGCGCCATGCCCGGCCCTGGTCGGTGGGGCTGAACTGCGCGCTTGGCGCCGCCGCCATGCGGCCGCATCTGGCGGAACTGTCCGCGGTGGCCGACACGCATCTGTGCGCCTACCCCAATGCCGGCCTGCCCAACGCCTTCGGCCAGTATGACGAAGGCCCTGCCGATACCGCCGCGCAGGTGGCCGATTTCGCCCGCGAGGGGCTGGTCAACGTCGTGGGCGGCTGCTGCGGCACCACGCCCGACCACATCCGCGCCATCGCCGAGGCGGTGGCCCGCTTCGCCCCCCGGAAGGTTCCCGAACATGTCTGATCGCCTGCTGCGCCTGTCGGGCCTGGAACCCTTCGTCCTGACGCCCGACATCCCCTTCGTCAACATCGGCGAACGCACCAACGTCACCGGCAGTGCCCGTTTCCGCAAGCTCATCACCAATCGCGACTATGCCGCCGCGCTGGATGTAGCGCGCGACCAGGTGGAAAATGGCGCGCAGATCATCGACATCAACATGGACGAGGGGCTGATCGATTCGAAGGCCGCCATGGTCGAGTTCCTGAACCTGCTGGCAGCCGAACCCGACATCGCCCGCGTCCCGGTGATGATCGACAGCTCCAGATGGGAGGTGATCGAGGCGGGCCTGCAATGCGTCCAGGGCAAGCCGGTCGTTAACTCGATCAGCATGAAGGAGGGCGAGGAGCCGTTCCGCCATCAGGCCCGCCTGTGCCTGGCCTACGGCGCGGCGGTCGTGGTCATGGCTTTCGACGAACAGGGCCAGGCCGACACCGCCGCCCGCAAGATCGAGATCTGCACCCGCGCCTATCGCATCCTGACCGAGGAGGTGGGCTTTCCGCCCGAGGACATCATCTTCGACCCCAACATCTTCGCGGTGGCCACCGGGATCGAGGAGCACAACAACTATGGCGTCGACTTCATCGAGGCGACGCGCTGGATCCGCCGGAACCTGCCTCATGCCCATGTCTCGGGCGGGGTGTCGAACCTCTCCTTCAGCTTCCGCGGCAACGAGCCGGTGCGCGAGGCGATGCACGCCGTGTTCCTTTATCACGCCATCCAGGCGGGCATGGACATGGGCATCGTCAACGCGGGCCAGCTGGCCGTCTATGACCAGATCGAGCCCGACCTGCGCGAGGCCTGCGAGGACGTGGTCCTGAACCGCCGCCCCGACGCCACCGAGCGCCTGCTGGAGATCGCCGAGCGCTTCAAGGGCGAGGGCGGCCAGAAGGCGCGCGAGAAGGACCTGTCCTGGCGCGAATGGCCGGTCGAAAAGCGTCTGGAACATGCGCTGGTGAACGGCATCACCGAATATATCGAGGCCGACACCGAGTCGGCCCGCCAGCAGGCCGAACGCCCGCTTCATGTCATCGAAGGCCCGCTGATGGCGGGGATGAACGTCGTGGGCGACCTGTTCGGGGCCGGCAAGATGTTCCTGCCGCAGGTGGTGAAATCGGCCCGGGTGATGAAGCAGGCGGTGGCGGTGCTGCTGCCCTACATGGAGGCCGAGAAGGCCGCCAACGGCGGCGGCGGCGAACGGCAGGCGGCGGGACGGATCCTGATGGCCACGGTCAAGGGCGATGTCCACGACATCGGCAAGAACATCGTCGGCGTCGTGCTGGCCTGCAACAACTACGAGGTCATCGACCTGGGGGTGATGGTGCCCGCGCAGAAGATCCTCGAGGTCGCGCGCGAACGGCAGGTCGATGTCATCGGGCTCTCGGGGCTCATCACCCCCAGCCTGGACGAAATGGTCCATGTCGCCTCCGAGATGGAGCGCGAGGGATTTCGCGTGCCGCTGCTGATCGGCGGGGCCACCACCTCGAAGATCCACACGGCGGTCAAGATCGCGCCGCGCTACCATCAGGGCGCGGCGGTCTATGTGACCGATGCCAGCCGCGCGGTGGGGGTGGTGTCCGCGCTGCTGTCGCCGGACCAGCAGGCCGATTACGTCAAGGCGGTCCGAGCCGAATACCTCGAGGTGGCCGAGCGCCACGAACGCGCCGAGGCCGCCAAGCAGCGCCTGCCGCTGGCCGCCGCGCGGGCCAACGCGCTGCGGCTGGACTGGTCGGACTACCGCGCCACCACCCCGCGGTTCACCGGGCCCCGGATCATCGAGGACTGGGATCTGGCGGCGATCGCCCGCTATGTCGACTGGACGCCGTTCTTCCAGACCTGGGAACTGAAGGGCGTCTATCCGCGCATCCTGGACGACGAAAGGCAGGGCGAAGCCGCGCGCGCCCTGTTCGCCGAGGCGCAGGAGATGCTGGCCCGCATCATCGAGGGCAAATGGTTCAACCCGCGCGCGGTGGTGGGCTTCTGGCCTGCCAACGCGGTGGGCGACGACATCCGCCTGTTCACCGGCGATGACCGGCGACAGCCTCTGGCCACGCTGCACACCTTGCGCCAGCAGGTGACGAAACGCGGCGGCCGCCCGAATGTCGCGCTGTCGGACTTCGTGGCGCCTGAAGGCCATCCCGACTATGTCGGCGGCTTCGTCGTCACCGCCGGCCCCGAGGAAAGCGAGATCGCCGCCCGCTACGAACGCGCCAACGACGACTATGCCGCGATCATGGTCAAGGCCCTGGCCGACCGCATCGCCGAAGCCATGGCCGAGATGCTGCACGAACGCGTCCGCAAGGAACTGTGGGGCTATGCCCCCGACGAGGATTTCGCGCCCCAGGACCTGATCGGCGAACCCTACCGGGGCATCCGCCCGGCGCCCGGCTATCCGGCCCAGCCGGACCATACCGAAAAGCTGACCCTGTTCCGGCTTCTGGACGCGGAAAACGCCACCGGCGTGCGGCTGACCGAAAGCATGGCGATGTGGCCGGGGTCCTCGGTCTCGGGCCTCTATATCGGCCACCCCGACAGCTACTACTTCGGCGTGGCCCGGATCGAGGAAGACCAGGCCCGCGACTACGCCGCCCGCAAGGGGATGGATCTGGCCCAGGTCGAACGCTGGCTGGCGCCGATCCTGAACTACGCGCCGCGCAAGAAGGACGAGGCCGCCTGAGGCCTTGCCCTTCTTCTTTGTGCAAATACCCCGGGGGTGCGGGGGGCCGGCCCCCCGCCTTCGCCTCAGAACCCGGCCTTGATCTTCTCGAACTCGGCCAGTTGCCGTTCGCGCTGCGCCGGATCGTTGGGCGTCTGGGCCAGGATCGGGGCATCGACCTCGCCCAGGCCCTCCTTGACCGCGGGCTCATTGGCGATGGTCGCCATCGCCTCGGTCGAGGTGTGGCCGTAGCCGATCGTGTCCAGCAGCGCCTTGCCGGCCGCGGGCTCGAGCCAGGCGTTGATGAAGTCGTAGGCCTTTTCCTCGTTGCCCGGCCCGTCCTTCAGGTTGATGAAGCCGCAGAAGAAGGTCGAGGATCCCTCCTTGGGCGCCCTCTGGAAGGCGACGGGATAGTTGTCGTTCTGCAGATAGACGACGCCGTCGTTCCAGGACCAGGCGATGTCCACCGCGCCCGATGCCATCAGCTGCGCCTGCTCGGACGGGTCGGCCCAGTAGGCGGCGACGTTCTGGTGCGCCTTGCGCAGCCAGTCGGCGGCGGCCTGGAACTGTTCGTCGGTCACGTCCGTCCAGTCGGTCGTCCCGGTCGCCAGATAGCCAAGCGCCCACACGTCGTCCGAGGAATCCGGCAGCGAGGTGCGGCCCTGGTACTTGGGATCGACGAAGACCTGCAGCGTGGACACGTCCTCGGCAGGGACGGTTTCGGGGTTATAGGCGATGGCGGTCGCGCCCCAGTCGGTCGGGATGTACCAGACGCCCTCGTCGTCCCTGAACACGTCGGACGCCAGGAACTGCGGGTCGATCTTGTCGAAGTTGGGGATCTTCGTGGTGTCCCAGGGCTCGATCAGGCCCGCGTCGCGGTACTTGCTGACCATCTGGCTGCAGGGATGGGCCACGTCGGCCTTGAAGCCCGAGGCGATCTTCTGGAACGCCTCGTCGTCGTCGCCGTAGAAGGCAAAGGTGGGGCTGTCGCCGTGCTTGTCGATATAGGCCTGGAAGATCGACGGCTCCTCGAAACCGGCCCAGTCGAAGACCGTCAGTTCCGGGTCCGCCGCCAGAACGGGCAGCGCAAGGGCAGAGGCAAGGGCCGTGCCGAGGGCAGAGGTGGTCAGCAAGCGCATGAAGTGGGCCTTCCTGTTGGGCGGGATGGGACTGACGCTAGCGGCGGGAAAACCGTCGCGCAAGCATGTCGCGCGCCGGTCAAGGATGCTTGATCAGCGCATCCGCAGCGCGCCGTCCAGCCGGATCACCTCGCCGTTCAGATAGCCGTTCTCGACGATGTGGGCGGCCAGCCGGGCATATTCCTCGGGCTCGCCCAGCCGCGCCGGGAAGGTCACTTCGGCGGCCAGGCCGTCCTGCACCTCTTGCGGCAGGCCGCGCAGCATGGGCGTGCCGAAGATGCCCGGCGCGATGGCGCAGATGCGGATGCCCAGACCGGCCAGGTCGCGCGCCAGCGGCAGCGTCATCCCGGCGATGCCCGCCTTGGACGCCGCATAGGCCGCCTGGCCCTTCTGGCCGTCGAAGGCCGCGACCGAGGCGGTGTTGACGATCACGCCGTTTTCGGCGCGGCCGTTGCGGGCCATCTCGGCCGCGGCCAGGCGCAGGATGTTGAAGCTGCCGATCAGGTTCACCTCGATCACGCGGCGGAAGGCGTCAAGCGCGTGCGGCCCGTTGCGGCCCACCGCCTTTTCGCCGTGCGCGATGCCCGCGCAGTTCACGCAGATGTCGATGCCGCCCATGATCTGCACCGCGCGTTCGACCGCGGCTGCCGCGCTGTCGGCCGAGGTCACGTCGGCCTGCACATGGTTCGGATCCTCGGCCGCGGCGCGGTCCAGCACCACCACCGACGCGCCCTGCGCGCGGAACCAGGCGGCCGTCGCGGCCCCCAGGCCCGAGGCGCCGCCGGTGACGATCGCCCGGCTGTTCTTCAACTCCATTCTTTCCTCCTCATCGGACCAGCAGCTCGGGGCTGCCCGTGATCGCCGGGTCGGGCGAACCGATCCCGGCCATGTCCCTGCCCGCGAAATCCACCGCGGCCAGGATCGTCTGGATGGCGGCGATCCGCGCCCGGCGCTTGTCGTCCGACCGGATCACCGTCCAGGGGGCGATGGGCGAATGCGACAGGTTCAGCGCGTCGCGGATCGCCACCGTATAGTCATCCCATCTGCCCAGCCCCTCGACGTCGATCCGCGACAGCTTCCACTGCTTCAGCGGGTCGGCCTCGCGGTCCAGGAAGCGGCGCATCTGTTCGGCCCGGCCCACGTCCAGCCACAGCTTGACCAGGATGATGCCGTCATCGACCAGCATCTGTTCGAAGGACGGAAGCTGGCGGAAGAAGGCGTTGCGCTGCTGTTCGGTCGAGAAGCCGAAGACCCGTTCGACGATGCCGCGGTTGTACCAGCTTCGGTCGAACAGCGCGATCTCTCCCCGCGCGGGCAGCCAGTCCACGTAGCGCTGGAAATACCACTGGCCCGCCTCGCGTTCGGTGGGGGTGGGAAGCGCCACGATGCTGGCCGACCGCGGGTTCAGGTTCTCGCGGGTGCGTTCGATGGTGCCGCCCTTGCCGGCGGCGTCGCGGCCCTCGAACAGCACGACCAGCCGCTTGCCGGTCGCCACCACGTCGTGCATCAGGCGCACCAGCTGCAATTGCAGCCGGTCCATCTGCGCCTCGTAGGTCTTCTTGTCCATCTGGGTGCGATAGGGATAGGCCGGGTCCAGGATGTCGTCCTCGGCGGCCTGTTCCAGGGCCTTGCGGATGTCCCTGGGCGCGGCCTTCAGCGCCTGGGTGATCTGGCCGACCAGCGGCAGGTCCGGGATGTCCGCCATCGCTTATCCCTCGCCGATCCGGGACAGGTCGTAGTCCGTCGTCTGGTAGATCTCGTTGATCCAGTTACCATAGAGCAGATGCGCATGACTGCGCCAGCGGTTCAAGGGGACGCGCGCGGGGTCGTCGTCGGGATAGTAGTTGGCTGGCACGTCGATCGGCTTTCCCGCGGCCCGGTCGCGGTCGTATTCCTCTTTCAGGGTGGTGCTGTCGTATTCCAGGTGGTTGAAGATATAGAGCGCGCGGTGCCCCGGATCCTCCAGCAGGCAGGGGCCGCACTGGTCGCTGGCCAGCAGCGTGCGCAGGGCGGGGCGGGCATCCACGTCGGCCTGGCGGATCTCGGTCCAGCGGCTGACCGGCACCAGCACGTCGTCGGAAAAGCCCCGCAGATAGGGCGATGCGGGGGCAAGGTTGCGGTGGCGGAAGCAGCCGAAGGCCTTGCGGTCCAGCGGATGCTTTTCCAGCCGGTGGAAATGCCAGGCCATCGCCATGCCCCCCAGCAGACGCCGAAGGTCGAATGGACATGGCGCTGCGTCCAGTCGAAGACGCGGGTCAGTTCGTCCCAGTAGGTGACCTCCTCGAAGGGCAGAAGCTCGACCGGGGCGCCGGTGATGATGAGGCCGTCGAACTTCTCGCCCGTGGCCTCGACCTCGCGGAAGGGGCGATAGAAGCTTTCCATGTGGTCGGCCGCGGTGTTGCGGCTTTCGTGGTCGGACATGCGGATCAGCTGGAAGTCGATCTGCAACGGCGTGGCGCCGATCAGCCGGGCGAACTGGTTCTCGGTCTGGATCTTCTTGGGCATCAGGTTCAGAAGCCCGATGCGCAAGGGCCGGATGTCCTGCGTCGCCGCCCGGCCCGGGGACATGACCATCACGCCTTCGTCCGACAGGATGCGATAGGCGGGCAGGTTCTCGTTCAGGGTGATGGGCATGTCAGTCTTCCTTGCGGTCGATGGCGCGGGCGATCAGGCGGTCGAAATCCGCGGGGCTGCGGATCTGGGCCACCTCCTCGGCCAGGACGGTGACGCCGCGCCGCGCCATCGCCCGGTAGCGCGGCTGGCGGTGGTTCAGGGCGCGCGCATAGGTCCAGCGGATGAAGTCGTCGGGATTGACCTCGTCTCCCTCCAGCCCCTTCTCGACACGATAGGCGATCCAGGCCTTCTCGAGGAACTCGGGCTGGTAATACATGGGCTTCGGCGCGCGGTCGAAGCGGCGCACCAGTTCGGCGGTATGGGCATCGGACCCCCTGATCCAGACCATCAGCAGGTCGCGTTCAAGCGCCGCCAGAACCGGGTCGTCGGGATCGTCGGGATCGACCACCTCGCAGATCGAGCCGCCGCTGTCGCAGACGAAATGGGCCAGGCCGTAGATGTCGCGGGCGCGGTCCATGAAGTGCCGGGTGTCCAGCAGAGCGGCGATCTCGGCCCGGCGGTGCTGGTTCTGGCGCAGGCAGTATTCGTCGAAGGGCAGGCCCCCGCGCGACGGGCTGCCGGGCTTGCCCAGGTAGGTGGACAGCGGCGCCAGGTTGTCGAAGGTGATGTTGCTGGCGACATAGATGCTGTCGGACAGCAGCAGCTCGCGCAGGAAGGGAACCTTCATCGCCTCGCGCTTGAAGTTGTCGGCGATGAATTCGCCCATGTAGCGGGTGCCGATCCGGTAATCGACGGAATAGTGGAACCAGTCGCCGGCCTCGCGCAGCATGTTGGCCAGGTGGGTCTTGCCCAGGCCCGACATCCCGAACAGCACGACGCGCCTGGTCCCCGAGCCCAGCCATTCGCTGCCGCTGCCATAGATCATCGGATGCCCCTTCGTTCCGCAGGCATAGGTAATGCGCGGCATGGCGAAAGCAAAGGCCCCGCCGTGGGGCGGGGCCTTGCCGGTCTTGCGGGTCGGGCGGGATCAGAAGCGATAGCCGATCCGCACGCCGATGCCCCACACCTCGCTGTCCTCCATCCGGGCGCGCTCGGTGTCCGGGGTGCCGGTTTCCGGCTGCGCATCGCCCAGCTTGGCATAGCTGATGCCGGTGGTGATCTTCATGTTGTCCATCGTGTAGATGGCCGCCAGGGTGATCCCCTTGCGCCCGTTGCTGGGCGCCAGCGGCGAGACGAGATCGTCCCCGCTCGGCTCGTAGAGCAGCGAGGCCGAACCCGACCAGTTCTCGGTGAACTGGCGGCCGATGCCCAGGGTATAGGTCGTGGTATCCTCCAGATCGACCAGGCCATCGCCGGTGACGCGGGTGAAGTTCACCGGATCGACCTCGAACTCGGACCACTTCACCCAGCGGATCGACCCGAACAGCAGCGTGCCGGCGGCGATCCCGGTCTGGGCCTCCAGCGTCACCGATTGCGGGGTCTTGACGGCGGTCTCGGACTCTCCGTCCAGCAGCGGAAGCCCGGGCAGGGCGCCGGGGCCGTCGGGATCGACCAGCGGGCCGCTTTCGGTGGTGTCGAAATCATGCTCGATGGCCGAGTTGTAGGTCAGCGAGACGCGGGCCGCGATTTCGGGGATCTCGTAGGCGGCGCCGATGACATAGCCGAAGCCCCAGGCGTCATCCAGATCGACCGTGTACCCGTTGACCGGGCCATAGCCCAGGCCCCGCAGGTCCACCAGGGCGTCGGCCTTCGATCCGCGGATGCCGCCGTGGAAGGACACGTTGTTGTCGAAGCGATAGCGGCCCAGGGCGGTCAGCGTCGTCGAATCGACGGTGGCGCTCGTTCCGCCCAGCAGGATCGAGCCGTCGCCGGGATAGAGGACATCCGCGCCGAACGGCTGTTCCATGATGAAGGCCGCGGACAGGTTGTCGTTGAACTGGTGCTTGTAGGCCAGGCCGACGAAGCCGAAGCCCTGCGCGACGTCGCCGGTGTCGAAGCCCAGGCTGTCCGTCCCCTCGATGGTCGGATCGACGCCGCCGAAGCTGAGTTCCGCGTAGTTGCCCTGCTCGAACAGGATGGCCAGCGACTGCGGCGCGCGTTCGATCCCGCCGGCCATGATGGGCGACGCGATCATCAGCACAACCGCGCTGCCGGACACGATTCTTTTCATAGGTTTCCTCCCTTGCCAGTCATGCGACAGTCATGCGACCGCCGGACAACCCATAGCGCCCAAGTGTTATGAATCAATTGACGGCGCAGCATGACGCCGCGTCCGCGCGTCATTTAGTTGGCGCCCGTGGCGGCTGAGCAACCCCTGGTTGTCGCGGGGGCCGTCCTGGACGGCCAGAAAACCGTGCGACCGCACTGGACAACGGGCGCGGCGCGTGAAAGGGGAAACTGCCAGACGAACTTGCCGCAAGGACAACTGCCATGCAGATCTCGCGAGGCCCTTACCTTCGACGACGTGCTTCTGGTTCCCGCCGCATCGACGGTCATGCCCTCGACCGCCGATGTGACGACGCGCGTGACGCGGACCATCGCCATGAACATCCCGCTGCTGTCCTCGGCGATGGACACGGTCACGGAAAGCCGCATGGCCATCGCCATGGCCCAGGCAGGCGGCATGGGCGTGATCCACCGCAACCTGACGGCCGAACAGCAGGCCGACGAGGTGCGCCGCGTCAAGCGGTTCGAAAGCGGCATCGTCTACAACCCGATCACCCTGCGCGCAGACCAGACGGTGGGCGACGCGCGCGCCTTCCAGGAACGCTTCAACGTCACCGGCTTTCCGGTCGTGGACGAGGAAGGCCGCGTGGTGGGCATCGTCACGAACCGCGACATGCGCTTTGCCAGCGACGACCGCACCCCGGTGCGCGCCGTGATGACCTCCGAGAACCTGGCCATGCTGACCGAGCCGGCGGACCGCCAGAAGGCGATCGGCCTGATGAAGGAGCGGCGCATCGAAAAGCTGCTGATCGCGGACAGCCGCGGCAAGCTGACCGGGCTGCTGACGCTGAAGGACACCGAAAAGTCGGTCCTGAACCCGCTGGCCTGCAAGGACGACCTGGGCCGGCTTCGCGTCGCCGCGGCCTCGACCGTGGGCGACGAGGGGTTCGAGCGCAGCCAGGCGCTGATCGAGGCGGGCGTGGACATGGTGGTGATCGACACCGCCCACGGCCATTCCGCGGGCGTTGCCAGGGCGGTCGAGCGCGTCAAGCTGTTCTCGAACGAGGTGCAGGTGGTGGCCGGCAACGTCGCCACCGCCGAGGCCACCCGCGCGCTGATCGACGCGGGCGCGGACGCGGTCAAGGTGGGCATCGGCCCCGGCTCGATCTGCACCACGCGGATCGTCGCCGGCGTGGGCGTGCCGCAGCTGACCGCGATCATGGACGCGGCCGGGGCGGCGGGCGACGTGCCGATCATCGCCGACGGCGGCATCAAGTTTTCCGGCGATTTCGCCAAGGCGATCGCGGCGGGGGCAAGCTGCGCGATGGTGGGCAGCGCCATCGCCGGAACGGATGAATCCCCCGGCGAGGTGATCCTGTATCAGGGCCGGTCCTTCAAGTCCTATCGCGGCATGGGCAGCCTGGGCGCGATGGCGCGCGGCTCGGCCGACCGCTATTTCCAGAAGGACGCCGCGACCGACAAGCTGGTGCCCGAGGGGATCGAGGGGCAGGTTCCCTACAAGGGCACCGCCAATGCCGTCATCCACCAGCTGGTCGGCGGGCTGCGCGCGGCGATGGGCTATACCGGCTGCGCCACCATCGAGGAGATGCGCCACAACTGCCAGTTCGTGCGCATCACCGGCGCCGGGCTGAAGGAAAGCCACGTCCACGACGTGCAGATCACGCGGGAAAGCCCGAACTATCGGATGGGCTGACGCGGCGGATGGGCTAACGCGACGGAAAAGGCCGGTCGAGCGACCGGCCTTTGCATCCTATTCCTCGTCGTTGTCGGCCACGTCGGCGATGTCGTCCAGCGACACGTCGCCGTCGTCGTCGTCGTCTTCCAGCAGATCGTCGTCCAGTTCGCCCGCGTCATCGCCCAGGTCGTCGTCCTCCTCCACCAGGTCATCCTCGTCGCGGACGACGGCCTTCTCGGTCACCAGGGTCTTGCCGCGGCTGTCGGTCAGGCTTTCCAGCGTGAACGTGTTCCCGCAGGCGGGGCAGGTCATCGGATTGGCGCGCAGGTCGTAAAAGCGCGTCGCGCAGTGCGGGCACAGGCGTTTCGTGCCCCATTCCTCTTTGGGCATGGCATTCTCCTTCCGCCGCGTTTAGGGAAATCGGTGGTCCCCCTGCCACAGGCGCCGGCGGGTGTCAAAGGCTTTTCTGGCAGGAACGGCAGGGCAGGGCAAGGGCATCAGGATGGCCGAGACCTTCACCATCGCCAACGGGCTGAGGATCACGCTGCGCCGGTCGGGGCGGGCGCGGCGCATGACGCTGCGGGTGCCGCGCGACGGCGGGCCCGTGGTCCTGACCCTTCCCGCCCATGTCGCGCTGTCGGACGGGGCAGCCTTCGCCGAGGCGAAGTCCGGCTGGCTGATGCAGGCCACCCAGCGGCGGCCCGAACCCAGCGTCGTCCGCCACGGCGCCGTGCTTCCCGTCGCGGGCAGGGGCCTGACCCTGACCCCGGCCGCCGTCCGCGCCGCCGCCGCCACCCCCGAGGCCCTGCTGCTGCCCGCAGGCCGCCCCGCCGGGGTGGTGGCGCAGGCCTTCCTGAAGCATCGCGCGATGGCCGATCTGCGCGCCGCCTGCGACCGCCATGCCGCGGCGATCGGGCGGCCCTACCGGGCCATCGTGCTGCGCGACACCCGGTCACGCTGGGGCAGCTGCACCTCGGACGGGCGGCTGATGTTTTCCTGGCGGCTGGCGATGGCGCCGCCTGAGGTACTGGACTACGTGGCCGCCCACGAGGTCGCGCATCTGCGCCACATGGACCATTCGCCGCGCTTCTGGGGCGCGGTGGCCGGGCTGATGCCCGACTATGGACAGCACCGGGACTGGCTGCGCCGTCACGGGTCGGGGCTGATGGCCTGGCGGTTCCGCGAGGCGGCCGCGGACTGACTCCCGGGCTGGCAGGAGGGGAATGAGGGGACGGGATTGACGGGGCGGCCGATTGTGATCACAACCGCCTCATGAACGCCCCCCTGAACACCCTCGCGCGCCCGAGCGATCCCTCGGCCCATGAAAAGCTGTATCGCAACCTGCGCAGCCGGATCATGCTGGGGGAACTGCCGCCCGGCAAGCCCCTGACGCTGCGCGGCATCGCCCGCGAATACCACCTGTCCATGACCCCCGCGCGCGAGGCGGTGCGCCGCCTAGTGGCCGAAGGCGCGCTGACGCTGTCGGCATCGGGGCGCATCACCACGCCCGCCCTGTCCGACGACCGGATCGAGGAACTGGCGGCGCTGCGCGCCCTGATCGAGCCCGAACTGGCCGCCCGCGCCCTGCCGCGGGCCCATTTCGCGCTGATCGACCGTCTGGCGCAGATGAACGCGCGGATCGCCGACGCGGTGGAAAACCACGATGCGGTCGGCTATATCCGCTGCAACCTCGACTTCCACCGGATGCTGTATCTGCGCGCGCAGGCCCCCGCGATGCTGGCCATGCTGGAGACGATCTGGCTGCAACTGGGCCCGACCATGCGGGCGCTTTATGGCCGGGTGAAGCGCAACGAGCCGCCGCGCCACCACCGGATGATCCTGGCCGCGCTGCGGGCGGGCGACGAACCCGCCCTGCGGCTGGCGGTGCGCGCCGATGTCACGCACGGGCTGCGGCACCTGACCTCGGGGTAGGGGGATCAGCGCCGCATCTGCGGCAGGCCCATGCCGCCAAAGCCCAGCGTCGGGATCTCGGACGGGATGACGCGGGTGTATTTCGTCCCCTCGATCGAGGCGCCCGCCATCAGACCGGCCTGGCCGAAGATCATTGCCACCACCGGCAATTGCGCGGTGATCGTGTCCGCGCCAAGCGCCATTCCGCCCTGCGGGATCGCATAGAAGGCGTTGGCGCCGGCCATCCAGCCGGGCGAGGCGCGGAACGCGGCAAGCGCCTCGTCGGTCTGGAAGATCAGCACATGCGCGTATTGCTGGGCGCCCGCCTGAAGGCCCACGGTCGCGCGGGTCGCGGAATAATAGTCCACCGTGGCCCCGCCGATGCGCAGCGCGCCCTGCCCATAGGCGCCGCCGACGCCAAGCGCCGCCTCGGTCATCAGCGGCATGTAGAGGACGCCCCGCGCGTTCTGCACCAGGGCCTGTGCCGAGGGATAGTTCTGCACCAGATAGTTGTGCGTCGCATCGACCCGCGCATCCAGCTGGGCGCTGGCATTCGTGCCGACCGCATTGCTGCACCCGGCAAGTGCCAGGGCGCTGCCCGCGCCCGCAAGCAACATCCGCCGGCCGATCCTGGTCTGTAAACCGCTGCTCATCTTGTGTCCCCATGTCCTGCGCCGGGTGTCCCGGCATTTTTCGGCGACTGTAGGGGATTCGGCCGGAGCTGTCACCCGCCGCATTCGCGGCGCGGCGGGCCGGATCGCCCCGGATCAGGCGCGGGCGGCGATGGCCTGGGCCACAAGGGGGGCGAAATAGGTCAGGATGCCGTCGCAGCCGGCCCGGCGGAAGCACAGCAGGCTTTCGAACATCGCCTCTCGCGACAGCCAGCCGTTGCGGATCGCGCCTTCCAGCATCGCGTATTCGCCGCTGACCTGATAGGCGAAGGTCGGCGCGCCGAACTGGTCCTTCACGGCCCGGCAGATGTCCAGATAGGGCAGGCCGGGCTTGACCATCACCATGTCCGCGCCCTCGGCCAGGTCGCGGGCCACGCAGCGGATCGCCTCGCCCCGGTTGGCGGGGTTGACCTGATAGGTCTTCTTGTCGCCCACCAGCCGCCCCGAGGCCCCCACCGCATCGCGGAACGGCCCATAGAAGCTGGAGGCGAACTTGGCCGCATAGGACAGGATCGCCACATGCTTGTGGCCGGCCCGTTCCAGGGCGGCGCGCAGCGCGCCGATGCGCCCGTCCATCATGTCGCTTGGTCCCAGGATGTCGGCGCCGCTGTCCGCCTGGACCAAGGCCATGCGCACCAGGGCCTCGACGGTTTCGTCGTTCAGGATCTCGCCGTTGACGACGATGCCGTCGTGGCCGTTGGCGTTGTAGGGATCAAGCGCGATATCGGTCATCACCGCCAGGTCCGGCACGGTTTCCTTGACCGCGCGGATGGCGCGGTTGCCGATGTTGTCGGGGTCCCAGGCGCGTTCGCAGGTATCGGTCCGCAGATCCTGATCGGAATGGGGAAAGATGCAGATCGCGGGGATGTGCAGCCGGGCCGCGCGTTCCGCCGCCCGGCGCGCGCCGTCCAGCGTCAGCCGTTCCACCCCGGGCATCGAGGCGATCTCGCCCTCGGCGCCGGAAACCTCGGTCACGAAGATCGGCCAGATCAGGTTGCCCGGCGTGACGTCGGTTTCCGACACCATCGCGCGGATCGCCGGCGTCCGGCGCAGCCGGCGCAGCCGCGAGGCGGGGAAGGGGGCGATGATCGGCGTGGGCATGGCGGGCGTCCTTTCCGGGGCGGCTTTTCCTTCGGCAACAGCCGTTCTAAGGTCGCGCACGATCAAGGACAAGGAAGCCCGCGTGCCGCAATTCGACAGCCTGATCGGCTTTCTGGACAGCCGGTCCTTCGGCACGGTCTGGTACTGGCTGCTGGTGATCGGCCTGTGGTCCTTCACCGGCCGCGCCGTGATCGGCGTCCCGGTCGAGATCCTGGGCCGCGCGCGCACCGCCCTGTCGCAGGGGCAGGCCGAGGCTCCGGTGGTGCTGCATCTGCTGGACTGGCTGTCGCTGGTGCTGCCCCGCTGGCGGCTGGGCGGGCGCGAGGGGGCGGTGCTGCTGGGTCTTGCGGGCTTCGGGCTGACCTCGCTGGCGATCATGGGCATCGGCTACGATCTGGAACTGGCGCTTGCCTCTCTTCTGCTGCTGTTTCCCCTGGCGATCCTGTTCTGGATGCGGGTCAGGCTGGCCCGCCGCCTGATGCCGCTTCTGGCCGAGGCCGAGCAGGGCGCCCGGCCGATCCCCCAAGCCGCGGCCGAGGCGATCCGCCGCATGGTGGTCCACCGCCGGCTGGTCACGCTGCTGTCGATGCTGGCCGTGGCGCTGACGGCCATCTGGGGGGCGCTGTGGTCGGTGATCCATCCCTATGGGTTCTGATCTTGACACCGGCGCGCCGCGCTTTACCTCACGCTCATGGCCGAACATCTGATCCTTTCCGGCGCGCCCGAGGGCTATGACGCCGCGCTGATCGCGCGCGAGGCGGCGCGCCCCGAGAAAGCCGGCAGGCCGGTCATCCACATCGCCCGGGACGACCGCCGCATGGCCGCGATGCGGGCGGCCCTGGCCTTCCTGGCGCCGGGGCTGCCGGTGCTGGACTTCCCCGCCTGGGACACGACGCCCTACGACCGCATCTCGCCCTCGGCCGACATCCAGGCGGCGCGGATGGCGACGCTGGCGGGTCTGGCGCGGGGGCGGTCCGGGGGCCCTTCGTGCTGCTGACGACGCTGAACGCGGTGCTGCAGCGGGTGCCGGCCCGTGATGTCGTGGCCGGGGCCAGCTTCGCCGCCCGCGTGGGCGACCGCATCGACGAAGCCGCGCTGCGCGATTTCCTGGTCCGCATGGGCTTCACCCAGTCGCCCACGGTGACCGAGCCGGGCGATTACGCGGTCCGCGGCGGGATCATCGACATCTATCCGCCCGGCGACTCTGGCCCGGTGCGGCTGGATCTGTTCGGCGACGTCCTGGATGGCGCGCGGCGCTTCGACGCCGACACGCAGCGCACCACCGAAAAGCTGTCGCGGATCGAGCTGGCCCCCATGTCCGAGGTGATCCTGGACCAGGACGCCATCACCCGGTTCCGCCAGAACTATCGCGGCGAATACGGCGGCGGCACGAACGACCCGCTGTACGAAAGCGTCAGCGCCGGGCGCAAGACCGCCGGCATGGAACACTGGCTGCCCTGGTTCCACGACCGGATGGAAAGCCTGTTCGACTATGTGCCGGGCGCCTCGCTTGTGCTGGACGACCACCTGTCGCAGGTGATCGACGCCCGCCGCGCCATGATCCGCGAACAGTTCGACGCCCGCCGCGCCGCGATGGCCGCCAAGGGCCGCAGCGACACGGTCTACAAGCCCGTCCCGCCCGACGCGATGTTCCCGACCGAGGGCGAATGGTCCGCCTGGCTGGGCGCCCACCGGGTGCTGCGGCTGGCCGTGCTGCCGCAGCCGCCGGGGCCGGGCGTGCTGGACGCGGGGGGCCGCGCGGGCCGCAACTTCGCGCCGGAACGCCAGGCCGAAAGCATCAACCTGTTCAAGGCCCTGGCCGATCATGTGAAGGCGCTTTCCAAAGATCACCGGGTGGTGGTCGCCAGCTTCTCGGACGGCGCCAGGGAACGGCTGGCGGGGCTGCTGGCCGATGAGGGGCTGGCGGGCGCGCGGCCCATCGCCGACATCCGCGATCTGGCTGACGGCCCCGGCACGGTCGGTCTGGCCGTCTGGCCGCTGGACGAGGGCTTCGTGGCCGACGGCCGGGCGCTTGGCAGGATCGCGGTGATCTCGGAACAGGACGTGCTGGGCGACCGGCTGATCCGCGGCGCGCGGAAAAGGCGCCGGGCCGACAATTTCCTGAAGGACACCACCAGCCTGACTCCGGGCGATCTGGTGGTCCATGTCGAACACGGCATCGGCCGCTATACCGGGCTGGAGACGATCAAGGCGATGGGCGTACCGCATGACTGCGTGGCGCTGGAATATGCGGGCGGCGACCGGCTTTACCTGCCGGTCGAGAACATCGAACTGCTGTCGCGCTACGGCCACGAGGAAGGGCTACTGGACCGGCTGGGCGGCGGGGCCTGGCAGGCCCGCAAGGCGCGGCTGAAGGAACGCATCAAGCTGATCGCTGACAAGCTGATGCGGGTGGCCGCGGAACGCCTGCTGCGCCCGGCCCCGGTGCTGGAACCCGAGGATCACGAGTGGCAGGCCTTCGCCGCCCGCTTCCCCTACAGCGAGACCGACGACCAGTTGTCCGCGATCGAGGACGTGCTGGCCGATCTGGCCGCGGGCCGGCCGATGGACCGGCTGATCGTGGGCGACGTGGGCTTCGGCAAGACCGAGGTGGCGATGCGCGCGGCCTTCGTCGCCGCCAGCCAGGGGATGCAGGTGGCCGTGGTCGCGCCCACCACGCTGCTGGCGCGCCAGCACTTCAAGACCTTCGCCGAACGCTTCCGCGGCACCGCGATCAACGTGCGCCCGCTGTCGCGCTTCGTCGGCGCCCGGGACGCCGCCAAGACGCGCGAGGGGCTGGCCGACGGCAGCGTCGATATCGTCGTCGGCACCCACGCGGTTCTGGCCAAGGGGGTGCGCTTCAAGAACCTGGGCCTGCTCATCATCGACGAGGAGCAGCATTTCGGCGTCGCCCACAAGGAACGCCTGAAGGAGTTGCGCAGCGACATCCATGTGCTGACCCTGACCGCCACGCCGATCCCGCGCACGCTGCAACTGTCGCTGACCGGGGTCCGCGATCTGTCGGTCATCGGCACGCCGCCCGTGGACCGGCTGGCGATCCGCACCTATGTCAGCGAATTCGACAGCGTCACCGTGCGCGAGGCGCTGCTGCGCGAGAAATACCGCGGCGGGCAAAGCTTCTTCGTGGTCCCGCGCCTGTCGGACCTGCCCGATGTCGAACACTGGCTGAAAGAGAACGTGCCGGAACTGAACTATCTGGTCGCGCATGGCCAGCTTGCGGCGGGCGATCTGGACCAGCGCATGAACGCCTTCTACGACGGCAGCCACGACGTGCTGCTGGCCACCACCATCGTGGAATCGGGCTTGGACATCCCGACCGCCAACACCATGATCGTCTGGCGCGCCGACATGTTCGGGCTGGCCCAGCTTTACCAGATCCGGGGCCGGGTGGGCCGGTCCAAGACGCGGGCCTATTGCTATCTGACCACCAAGCCGCGCCAGCCCCTGACCCCGCAGGCCATGCGCCGGCTGAAGTTCCTGGGCAGCATCGACGGGCTGGGGGCGGGCTTCAACCTTGCCTCTCAGGATCTGGATCTGCGTGGCGCGGGCAACCTGCTGGGGGAGGAACAGTCGGGCCACATCAGGGAGGTGGGCTTCGAGCTTTACCAGCAGATGCTGGAAGAAACCATCGCCAAGCTGAAATCCGGCGAGATCGAGGGCACGCCCGAGGACGAATGGGCGCCGCAGCTGAACCTGGGCGTGCCGGTCACGATTCCGGAAAGCTACATCCCCGACCTGGACGTGCGGCTGGGCCTGTATCGCCGCCTGTCCGGCCTGACCACCAAGGTCGAGCTTGAAGGCTTCGCGGCGGAACTGATCGACCGCTTCGGCCCCCTGCCGCGCGAGGTGAACACGCTTCTGCTGGTGATCCGCATCAAGGCGATGGCCAAGCGGGCCAACATCTCGCGCCTGGATGCGGGTCCGAAGGGGGCGACGGTGCAGTTCCACATGGACAAGTTCCCGAACCCCGCAGGGCTTGTCGATTTCCTCACCGACCAGCACGGGCAGGCCAGGATCACCGACAACAGGATCTTCGTGGCCCGGGACTGGAAATCGGATGCCGAACGGATCAAGGGGGCCTTCGCCATCGCCCGCGATCTGGCCGCCAAGGCCAAGGCCAAGGCCGCCGCGTGACGGGGCAGGTCCGCTTCGACCGGGGGCCTCTGCCGGGCGGCACGCTGTTTGCCGCGCCGCGCATGGTGATCCGCGCCGACAGCCCGGCGGGGATCGGCCCGGCCCTGATGGCGGTCGAGGCCGCGCGCGCGCAGGGGCAGTGGGTGGCTGGCTACCTGTCCTATGAACTGGGGCACGCCCTGACGCCGAAGCTGGCGCCGCTGATGCCCGCCAGGCGCGACTGTCCGCTGATCCTGATGGGCGTGTTCGACGCGCCGCGCCCTGCGCCCGCCTTGCCCGACCCTGCAGGCGTGCGGATCGGCGCGCCCCGGCCGATGTGGTCGCGGGACCGCTATGACGCGGCCATCGACAGGGCCCGTGCCTATATCGCGGCCGGCGACTGCTATCAGATCAACCTGACCTTCCCGATGCTGGCCGAGGTGTCGGGCGATCCCCTGGCGCTTTACGCGGCGCTGGCCGCGCGGCAGCCCGTGGGCGAGGGGGCCTTCGTCGATCTGGGCGGGCCGGCGATCCTGTCGCGCAGCCCCGAGCTGTTCTTCGCGGTCGATGCCGCCGGCCGCATCGAGACGCGGCCGATGAAGGGCACCGCAGCCCGGGGCGGGGACGCCGCCGAGGACGCGGCCAACGCCCGCGATCTGGCCGCCTCGGACAAGAACCGGGCCGAGAACCTGATGATCGTGGACCTGCTGCGCAACGACCTGTCGCGCATCTGCCTGCCCGGCAGCGTGCGTGTCCCGCAGCTGTTTCATGTCGAGACCTATGCGACGGTCCACCAGATGATCTCGGCGGTGACGGGCCGGCTGGCGCCGGGCTTGGGCCTTCTGGACATCCTGCGGGCGATCTTTCCCTGCGGCTCGATCACCGGCGCGCCGAAGATCCGCGCCATGCAGATCATCGCCGAACTGGAGGGGGCGCCGCGTGGGGTCTATTGCGGCGCGATCGGCTGGATCGACCCTGGCGGGCCGATGCGGTTTTCGGTGGCGATCCGCACGCCCGTGCTGGAGACGCCCGACCGGCTGAGGCTGAACGTCGGCGGCGGCATCACGCATGACAGCCGCGCCGGCCTGGAATGGGAGGAGGCGCTGTGCAAGGCCGCATTCCTGGACCTGTCCCCGAGGGGCTGACGGTCTTCGAGACGATGCGCGCCGATCCCGACGGCCGGATCGCGCTGTGGGCGCTGCATCGGGACCGGCTTCGGGACGGCTGCCGCGCGGTGGGCTTTCCCCTGGACGAGGCCCGCGTCGCCGAGGTTCTGGCCGGGCTGCCGCGGGGCCGGGTGCTGCGGGCGCGGCTGGCGGTCGGCGCGGACGGCGGGGTGGCGCTGACGCATCAGCCGCTGCCGCCGAACCCCGATCGCTGGCGGGTGGCCGTCGCGGCCGAGAGGCTTGACAGCGGCGACCCCTGGCTGCGGGTCAAGACGTCGCACCGGCCCGTCTATGACCGCGCGCGCGCGGCCCTGCCGGCGGGGACGGACGAGGCGATCCTGCTGAACCGACAGGGCCAGGTCTGCGAGGGCACGATCACCAGCCTGTTCCTGCGCCGGGGCGGCAGGCTTCTGACCCCGCCCCTGTCCTGCGGCCTGCTGCCGGGCGTGCTGCGCCGGTCGCTGCTCGAGGCTGGCCGGGCCGAGGAGGCGCCGCTCTGGCCCGAGGATCTGCAGGAGGGCCAGATCCTCATGGGCAACGCGCTGCGCGGCCTGATCCCGGCGCGCCTGGGCTGAGGCGGCGTTTGCCGCCCCCGTCGAGGGGACGGCAAACGCCAAGCCTGCGGCTTGAAGCGGCGGCACCACGGAAAAGCCCCGCCGCGACAGGGTCGGGCGGGGCTTCATTTTTCCAGAACCGGGCTTGCCGGGCGTCAGTCGGCCGTCAGCAGCGGCGTCTTGGACTTGCCGATGCGCGGCGCATCCGGGCCGGTGATGTCGAAGGCGGGCTTGTCGTCCTCGATCTTCACGCGGACCACGCCGCCCTTCGTCAGGCGGCCGAACAGCAGTTCCTCGGCCAGGGGCTTCTTGATGTTCTCCTGGATCACGCGGCCCAGGGGGCGGGCGCCCATCTTGTCGTCGTACCCCTTTTCGGCCAGCCAGTCGGCGGCTTCCGGGGTCAGGTCGATATGGACGTTGCGATCCATGAGCTGGGCCTCCAGCTGCAGGACGAACTTCTCGACCACGTGAACCACCACCTCGCGCGACAGCGGCGCAAAGCTGATGATCGCGTCCAGGCGGTTGCGGAACTCGGGCGTGAAGGTCCGTTCGATGGCGGCGGTATCCTCGCCCTCGCGCTTGTCGCGGCCGAAGCCGATCGCGGCCTTCTGCATATCAGAGGCGCCCGCGTTCGAGGTCATGATCAGGATCACGTTGCGGAAGTCCACCTGCCGGCCGTTGTGGTCGGTCAGCTTGCCGTGGTCCATCACCTGCAGCAGGATGTTGTAGACATCCGGGTGCGCCTTCTCGATCTCGTCCAGCAGCAGCACGCAATGCGGATGCTGGTCCACGCCGTCGGTCAGCATCCCGCCCTGGTCGAAGCCGACATAGCCCGGAGGCGCGCCGATCAGGCGGCTGACCGCGTGCTTCTCCATGTATTCCGACATGTCGAAGCGCAGCAGTTCGACGCCCAAGGTGCTGGCCAGCTGCTTGGCGACCTCGGTCTTGCCGACTCCGGTCGGGCCCGCGAACAGGTAGTTGCCGATGGGCTTTTCAGGCTCGCGCAGACCGGCCCGCGCCAGCTTGATGGCCGACGAAAGCGCGGTGATCGCCGCGTCCTGGCCGAAGACCACGCGCTTCAGGGTGGTTTCCAGATCGCGCAGAACCTCGGCGTCGTCCTTGCTGACGTTCTTGGGCGGGATGCGGGCGATCTTGGCGACGACCGCCTCGATCTCCTTGGGGCTGATGGTCTTGCGCCGCTTGCTTTCGCTGACCAGATGCTGCGCGGCCCCGGCCTCGTCGATCACGTCGATGGCGCTGTCGGGCAGCTTGCGGTCGTTGATGTAGCGGCTGGCCAGTTCCACCGCCGACCGGATCGCGTCGTTGGTGTAGCGCAGGTCGTGGTGCTTTTCGAAGGACGGCTTCAGGCCCATCAGGATCTTGACGGTATCCGCCACCGAGGGCTCGTTCACGTCGATCTTCTGGAAGCGCCGCGACAGCGCGCGGTCCTTTTCGAAGTGCTGGCGGAACTCCTTGTAGGTGGTCGAGCCCATGCAGCGCAGCTTGCCGCCCGAGAGCGCGGGCTTGAGCAGGTTCGAGGCATCCATCGCCCCGCCCGAGGTCGCCCCGGCGCCGATCACGGTATGGATCTCGTCGATGAACAGGATCGCGTCGGGATGGTTCTCCAGTTCCTTGACCACCGCCTTCAGCCGTTCCTCGAAGTCGCCGCGATAACGGGTGCCCGCCAGCAGCGCGCCCATGTCCAGCGAGAAGATCGTGGCGCCGGCCAGAACGTCGGGCGTCTCGCCGCGCGTGATCTTCAGCGCCAGACCTTCGGCAATGGCGGTCTTGCCCACGCCCGGATCGCCCACCAGCAGCGGGTTGTTCTTGCGGCGGCGGCACAGCACCTGGATGGCGCGCTCGACCTCGGCCTCGCGGCCGATCAGGGGGTCGATGTCGCCCTTCTTGGACTTGGCGTTCAGATCGACGCAGTACTTGCCAAGCGCGGTTTCGTCCTTGGCTTCCGGCGCGGCCTCGGCCTGTTTCTGTTCGGGCTCGTCCGAGCCCACCACCTTGCGGTTCTCGTTGAACGAGGGGTTCTTGGCCACGCCATGCGCGATGAAGTTGACCGCGTCGTAACGGGTCATGTCCATTTCCTGCAGGAAGAAGGCCGCGTTGGATTCGCGTTCGGCGAAGATCGCGACCAGCACGTTGGCGCCCGTGACCTCTTGGCGGCCCGAGCTTTGGACATGGATCGCGGCGCGCTGGATCACCCGCTGGAAGGCGGCGGTGGGCACCGCCTCGGATCCTTCCACATCGGTGATGAGGGTGGACAGATCGTCCTCGATGAAGTCGATCAGCAGCTTGCGCAGTTCGTCCAGGTCGACATTGCAGGCGCGCATCACCTTGACCGCATCCGGTTCCTCGGTCAAGGCCAGCAGCAGGTGTTCGAGCGTGGCAAGCTCATGTCGATGTTCGTTGGCCAGGGCAAGCGCCTGGTGGATGGCCTGTTCCAGTGAGGTCGAGAAGCTTGGCACGGTCGTCTCCTGTCAGTCGACTGGCGGTATGGGCATATGTTGTGCCCACCTGCCCAGACTGTCACGATACAGTTAAGATTTGGTGGATTTCGGTCGGCATCAAGTGGTTTTTTTATCCAGATGCCGCGTTTTTCCCACGGTTGAGGCAGATGTGATGCCTTGCGCCGCGGATTTCAAGCGCCGCTGCGCCGGGCAGCACGAGGCTGCGGTCAGAAGCTGTCCTTCATGGCGCGCAGGCGGGCGAACACCGCGGCATCGGGGGCCTCTGCCATGCCCAGGCGGTCGCGCAGCCGGGCGACGCGCAGGAAGGGATTCGTCTTGCGTTCCAGCGACAGGGGCGCGGGGGCGCAGGGCTTTTCCTTCGCCTGCACCGCCTCGAGCCGGTCGCGCAGCGCCTGGTTTTCGGGATCGACCGACAGCGCGAAGGCGCCGTTGCCCGCGCAGTAGTCGTGGCCCGAACAGATCAGCGTGTCGGCCGGCAAGGCGTTCAGGCGCGACAGGCTGGCCCACATCATCTCGGGCGTGCCCTCGAACAGGCGCCCGCAACCCAGGGCTATCAGGCTGTCGGCGGTGAAGGCGAAGGCCGACTGCGGGAAATGGAACGCCAGATGGCCGACGGTATGGCCGGACACGTCGATGATCTGCACCGGCTCGCCCAGCACCTCGAGCGGCTCGCCGGGGACCACGCGCAGATCCAGCGGCGGCAGGCGATGGGCGTCGGCGGCGGCGCCGATCACGCTGGCCCCGGTTTCGGCCACGATCCGGTCCACGCCGTCCACATGGTCCGAATGGTGATGCGTCAGCAGGATCGCCGACAGCGCCCAGTCCCGCGCCGCCAGTTCGCGCAGGATCGGGACGGGTTCGGGCGCGTCGATCAGGACCGTGCCCTCGTCGCTGTGCAGCAGATAGGCATAGTTGTCCTTGAGGCAGCGCAGCGTGACCAGTTCCAGCGGCATTGGCAAAGTCCCTTCCGTGTGATGTGCTGAAGCCTGTCAAAACCCGGCCCTGGGCGCAATGCATCACGATATCGCCGATCTTCGCCAGTTCTATTACCAGCGGCCGCTGGGGCGGGTCGTGCAGCGGATCCTGCGCGACCGCCTGCTTGCCCGCTGGCCGGCAGAGGGTTGCAGCGGCATGACGGTGGCGGGCTTCGGCTTCGCCGCGCCGATGCTGCGCCCCTATCTGGCGACGGCGCGGCGGGTCACGGCGCTGATGCCGGGGCCGCAGGGGGTGATGGCCTGGCCGGCGGGGCTGCCCAACCACAGCGTCCTGTGCGACGAGACGGCCTGGCCGCTGGAGACCGGCAGCGTCGACAGGCTGGTGATCCTGCACGGGCTGGAAACCAGCGACGACCCCTTCGCCCTTCTGGCCGAGGCCTGGCGCGTCCTCGGTCCGGGCGGACGGATGATCGTCATGGTGCCGAACCGCGCCGGACTCTGGGCCGCATCGGACCGCACGCCGTTCGGCCTGGGCCGCAGCTACACCACCGGCCAGATCCAGATCCAGGCGCGCCGCGCGGGTTTCGTGGCGGAATGGCACGGCTCGGCCGTCTATATCCCGCCCTCGGACCGCCGGTTCTGGCTGGGCAGCGCCCAGATGTGGGAACGGACGGGCGCGCGGATCAGCCGCGTGCTGATCGCCGGCGTCGTCCTGATCGAGCTGCGCAAGCAGATCCGCGCGCCCGTCGGCCCCGGAATGCGGGTGCAGGTTCCCAGCCCGAAGAAGATCCTGGATGGGGTGGTGGCCCCGCGTCCCGCCCGCGCCCCGCTGGGCCGGAACCAGGGGCATTGCAGGCAGGACGGGGTGACGGACATCGAATCGCCAGACCTGTCCGTATCGCCAGACCTGTCCATAAGGTGAACTGACGGCCGCCGGTCCGGTCGTCTATAGGGGAGGGGTAACGAGTTCGCCGCTTTCCGCCCCGCCCGATGCCCACGGCTTGCGGGTGCGTGGTGGTGGCCGGAGAGCGGCCAGGGTCGTGTATCCGGCTGCCCGGCGCCCGCGCAGGCTACGGCCTGTCGTTGCGCCGGGCAGTTTTCCACGCGTTTTGCAGTCGTTGGCTCGGCCGGACGGGCGGGCGGGCGCACCATCCCGCGGCAAGCCGGTGAGGCGGCCTGCGACAGGGCGTCGCACCCGGTGGCCTCGGGGCCCGGTGAAGATCCGTGCCCGGCAAATCCGGGGGTCCAAGCCTCTCATTTCCGTGCGCTATCCGGTTGCCCGTCCCGGATTCACCTGCTAGAGACGCCGCAGATTTACGAACGGCCCTCCACAAGCCGTGCGACTGCGACCCGCACCCCGCGACAGACCGGCTGAAACCCGGCCCGCCAGTGGGGTTTGCGCAAACCGTAAAGGATGACCGTGGCCAACTCTGTTTCCATGTCCCAGAGCATCGCCGGGCGCTATGCGCAGGCCGTCTTCGACATCGTCAAGGAAGACGGGGGGCTGGACGCCCTGGCCCGGCAGACCGAGGATCTGGGCGCCGCGCTGCACGACAGCGCCGACCTGCGCGCCCTTATCAGTTCGCCGCTCTACAGCCGCCACGACCAGGCCCGCGCCATCGGCGCCCTGTCGCAGAAGATGGGTCTGTCGCCGGTGCTGTCCAACACGCTGCAGCTGATGGCCAGGAACCGCCGCCTGTTCGTGCTGCCGCAACTGGTGCGCCGCCTGCAGGCGCTGATCGCCGAGGAACGCGGCGAAGTCACCGCCGAGGTGACGAGCGCCGTTGCCCTGACCGACGACCAGCAGGCGCGGCTGCGCGATACCCTGGCGCAGAAGTCGGGCAAGAAGGTCAAGTTGAACACCCGCGTCGATGAGGGTCTTATCGGCGGCATGATTGTCAAGCTGGGTTCGCAGATGATCGACTCGTCGATCCGCTCGAAGCTCGCTTCCCTCCAGAATGCTATGAAAGAGGTCGGATAATGGGAATCCAGGCAGCCGAGATTTCGGCGATCCTCAAGGATCAGATCAGGAACTTCGGCCAGGAAGCCGAAGTGGCCGAGGTGGGCCAGGTGCTGTCCGTCGGTGACGGCATCGCCCGCGTCTATGGCCTCGACAAGGTGCAGGCCGGCGAGATGGTCGAGTTCCCGGGCGGCGTGCGCGGCATGGTGCTGAACCTGGAAACCGACAACGTCGGCATCGTGATCTTCGGCGACGACCGCGACATCAAGGAAGGCGATACCGTCAAGCGCACCCGGTCGATCGTGGACGTGCCGGTGGGCAAGGGTCTTCTGGGCCGGGTCGTGGACGCGCTTGGCAACCCCATCGACGGCAAGGGCCCGATCGAGGCGACCGAGCGCCGCATCGCCGACGTGAAGGCCCCCGGCATCATGCCGCGCAAGTCGGTCCACGAGCCGATGGCGACGGGGCTGAAGGCGGTTGACGCGATGATCCCCGTTGGCCGCGGCCAGCGGGAACTGATCATCGGCGACCGCCAGACCGGCAAGACCGCCATCGTCCTGGACACCATCCTGAACCAGCAGAACTACAACGGCCGCGAGGCCGACGGGATGAAGACGCTGCACTGCATCTATGTCGCGGTGGGCCAGAAGCGTTCGACCGTGGCCCAGCTTGTCAAGAAGCTGGAGGAAACCGGCGCGATGGCCTACACGACAGTGGTGGCCGCGACCGCCTCGGACCCGGCGCCGATGCAGTTCCTGGCGCCCTATTCGGGCACCGCGATCGGCGAATACTTCCGCGACAACGGCATGGACGCGCTGATCATCTATGACGACCTGTCCAAGCAGGCCGTGGCCTATCGCCAGATGTCGCTGCTGCTGCGCCGCCCGCCCGGGCGCGAGGCCTATCCGGGCGACGTGTTCTACCTGCATTCCCGCCTGCTGGAGCGTTCGGCCAAGCTGAACGAGGCCAACGGCGCGGGTTCGCTGACCGCGCTGCCGATCATCGAGACGCAGGCGGGCGACGTGTCGGCCTATATCCCGACCAACGTCATCTCGATCACCGACGGCCAGATCTTCCTGGAAACCGAACTGTTCTTCCAGGGCATCCGCCCGGCCGTGAACACCGGCCTGTCGGTCAGCCGCGTGGGATCCGCGGCCCAGACCAAGGCGATGAAGTCGGTCGCCGGCCCGGTCAAGCTGGAACTGGCGCAGTACCGCGAGATGGCGGCCTTCGCGCAGTTCGGATCGGATCTGGACGCTGCGACGCAGCGCCTGCTGAACCGCGGGGCGCGCCTGACGGAACTGATGAAGCAGCCGCAGTATCGCCCTCTGACCAACGCCGAGATCGTGATCGTGATCTATGCGGGAACCAAGGGCTATATCGACAATATCCCGGTCCGCGAGGTCGTCGCCTGGGAAGACGGGCTGATCCAGTTCCTGCGCAACCAGAAGTCCGACCTGCTGGACGACATGACCCGCAACGACCGCAAGGTGTCGGGCGATCTGGAAGAAGCGATCAAGGCCGCTCTGGACGCATACAACAAGACCCGCGCCTGAGAGGGGGAATAGATGCCCAGTCTCAAGGATCTCAAGAACCGGATCGGAAGCGTCAAGAACACGCGGAAGATCACCAAGGCCATGCAGATGGTCGCCGCCGCCAAGCTGCGCCGCGCGCAGGAGGCGGCGGAGGCCGCGCGGCCCTATGCCGACCGGATGGCGGCGGTGATGGCCGGTCTGACCGCGAATGCGGCCGGATCGGCGACCGCGCCGCGGCTGCTGGCCGGCACCGGCGCCGACCGCAAGCATCTGCTGGTGGTGATGACCTCGGAACGCGGCCTGGCGGGGGGCTTCAACAGCACCATCGTCAAGCTGGCCCGGCAGCACGCCGACCGCCTGCGCGCCGAGGGCAAGGAGGTCGCGATCCTGACCGTCGGCAAGAAGGGCCGCGAGCAGCTGAAGCGCGAATACGGCAGCCTGTTCGTCAGCCATGTGGACATGTCCGACGTCAAGCGCGTGGGCTATGACAACGCCCGCGCCATTGCCGACGACGTGCTGGACCGCTTCGAGGCGGGCGATTTCGACGTGGCCACGCTGTTCTACAACCGCTTCGAATCCGTCATCAGCCAGGTCCCTACCGCGCGCCAGATCATCCCCGCCGAAGTGCCGCAAGGCGACGGCGCGGGCGGCGCCTCGGCGCTCTATGACTACGAGCCCGGCGAGGATGCGATCCTGGCCGAACTGCTGCCGCGGTCGGTCGCCACGCAGATCTTCGCGGCGCTTCTGGAAAATGCGGCGTCCGAACAGGGCGCGCGGATGACGGCCATGGACAACGCCACGCGCAACGCCGGCGAGATGATCGACCGTCTGACGACCGAGTACAACCGCTCGCGTCAGGCCGCGATCACCAAGGAACTCATCGAAATCATCTCGGGCGCCGAGGCGCTCTGACACGTAGGGGTAATCACATGGCAGAGGCCACTGGCAAAATCACGCAGGTGATCGGCGCCGTCGTTGACGTGCAGTTCGACAATCACCTGCCCGCGATCCTGAACGCGCTGGAAACCACCAACAACGGCAAGAAGCTGGTCCTGGAAGTCGCCCAGCACCTGGGCGAGAACACCGTCCGCACCATCGCCATGGATCTCGACCGAAGGCCTGGTCCGCGGCGAGCGCGTGACCGACACCGGCGGTCCGATCACGGTGCCGGTTGGCGACGTGACGCTGGGCCGCATCCTGAACGTGGTGGGCGAGCCCGTCGACGAGGGCGCGCCGCTGGCGGTGACCGAACGTCGCGCCATCCACCAGCCCGCCCCCGAATTCTCGCAGCAGGCCACCTCGTCCGAGATCCTGGTCACGGGCATCAAGGTCATCGACCTGCTGGCGCCCTATTCCAAGGGCGGCAAGATCGGGCTGTTCGGCGGCGCCGGCGTGGGCAAGACGGTTCTGATCATGGAACTGATCAACAACATCGCCAAGGTGCACTCGGGCTATTCGGTGTTCGCGGGCGTGGGCGAACGCACCCGCGAGGGCAACGACCTGTATCACGAGATGGTGGAATCGGGCGTCATCAAGCCCGACAACCTGTCGGAAAGCCAGGTGGCCCTGGTTTACGGGCAGATGAACGAACCCCCGGGGGCGCGGATGCGCGTGGCGCTGACCGGCCTGACCGTGGCTGAACAGTTCCGCGACGCGACCGGCACGGACGTGCTGTTCTTCGTGGACAACATCTTCCGCTTCACGCAGGCGGGCTCCGAAGTGTCCGCGCTGCTGGGCCGCATCCCCTCGGCCGTGGGCTATCAGCCGACGCTCGCCACCGACATGGGCGCGATGCAGGAACGCATCACCTCGACCAAGAACGGCTCGATCACCTCGATCCAGGCGGTCTATGTTCCGGCCGACGACCTGACCGACCCGGCGCCGGCCACGACCTTCGCCCACCTCGACGCCACCACGGTGCTGTCGCGGGCGATCTCGGAGCTGGGCATCTACCCGGCCGTGGACCCGCTGGATTCCAACAGCCGGATCCTTGACCCGGCCGTGGTCGGCGAGGAACATTACCAGGTGGCCCGCGACGTGCAGGGCATCCTGCAGAAGTATAAGTCGCTGCAGGACATCATCGCCATCCTGGGCATGGACGAACTGTCCGAGGAGGACAAGCTGACCGTGGCCCGCGCCCGCAAGATCCAGCGGTTCCTGTCGCAGCCCTTCGACGTGGCCAAGGTGTTCACCGGGTCCGACGGCGTCCAGGTGCCGCTGGAAAAGACCATCGCCTCGTTCAAGGCCGTGGTGGCCGGCGAATACGACCACCTGCCGGAAGCGGCCTTCTACATGGTCGGCGACATCGAGGACGTGAAGGCGAAAGCCCAGCGTCTTGCGGCAGAAGCCGCGTAAGGGGGCAGGATGGCCGATACCATGCAGTTCGACCTCGTGTCGCCGGAACGGAGCCTCGCCTCCGTTCCCGTGCGCGAGGTTCGCCTGCCGGGCACGGACGGCGACCTGACCGCCATGCCCGGCCATGCGCCCACGATCGTCACGCTGCGGCCCGGTCTGGTCACTGTGGTGGCGGCCGACGGGTCGCAGAGCGAATTCGCCGTGACCGGCGGCTTCGTCGAGATCGCCCCCGATTCCGTCAGCCTGCTGGCCGAACGCGGTCATGCCCGCGAGGAGATGACCCAGGAGCTGTTCAACGACATGATGACCGAGGCGCATCGCCGACGCCGCAGCGCCGAAGCCCGGCGCGACGCCGCGGGCGAGGACGTCGTGACCGCCGCCGTCAAGCTGCTGGCCGACATGGAGGCGATGGGCACCCATATCGGGCTGGACCCGAACCAGGCCACCGTCCCCGCCTGAGGCGGGACCTTGGACGTCAGGCCCCGGCGCGCCGCCCGCGCCGGGGCCTTTTTTCACGGCTGCGGCGTCCGGCCCGTCCCGCGTTCCCGATAGGGGGTGCTGCCGTAAAGCGCCCGGTAGCATTTCGAGAAATGCGACGGGCTGGAAAACCCCGACGCCAGCGCGATCTCGATGACCGACATCTCGGTCTGCATCAGCAGGTTGCGGGCGCGGGCCAGGCGGGTTTCCATGTAGTACCGCTTGGGGCTGCGGTTCAGATAGCGGCGGAACAGCCGTTCCAGTTGCCGCGTGGACATGCCGGCGTCCTCGGCCAGACGCGCCGGGCTGATGGGGTCCTCCAGGTTGCCCTCCATCCGCGCGATGATCGCGGCCAGGCGCGGGTGGCGGACGCCGATGCGGGTGGGGATCGACAGCCGCTGGCGGTCCTGGTTGGTGCGGATGGTGGTGTGCAGCATCTGGTCGGCGACCTCGGCGGCGATGGCGTCGCCGTGGGCGGTGGCGATCAGGTTCAGCATCATGTCGATGGGCGAGGTCCCGCCCGCGGCCGTCAGGCGGTTGCCGTCGTTGACGAAGACCGACCGATACAGATCGACCTGCGGAAAGGCCTCGGCGAAGCCGTCGTGATTTTCCCAGTGGATCGTCGCCTTGCGGCCGTCCAGAAGCCCCGCCTCGGCCAGGATCCAGGCGCCGGTGCAGACCGCGCCCAGGGTCGGGCCGCCGCGGGCCTGCCGGCGCAGCCAGTTCAGCACCGGCCTGGTCGCCTCGCGGGCGATGTCGGTGCCGCCGCAGACCAGGATCACGTCCTCGCGCTCGGGCGGGGGTCGGCCTCCAGGCCCCCGTCCAGGGCCACGCGCGTGCCGTTGGAACAGGCGGCCCAGTCGCCGCGGGGACCGACCAGCCGCCAGGAATAAAGCTCGCGCCCGGCCGCGCGATTGGCCAGGCGCAGCGGCTCGATCGCCGCCGTGAACGACAGCATGGTGAAGCGGTCCAGCAGCAGGAAGGTGAATCGGCGGGGCTTGTCAGGGGTCATGAAGGGGGTCGCGCGCGTGGTCGGGCGACATCATCAGGAAATATCGGCTGCCGCAAGGGGATCCGCCGCCTTCCCCCCGGGGCCGAACCCGTCTATATCAGCGCGATCATTCCCTCAAGGAGTCCGTGCCATGACGCAGGAGAACCGCAAGACCGCCGCCCGCACCTGGGACAAGGCCGGCTGGCGCGCCTATCCCCGTGTCCAGATGCCGGACTATCTGGACCAGTCGGCGCTGCAGGCGGTCGAGGCGCAGTTGCGCCGCTACCCGCCGCTGGTCTTCGCCGGAGAGGCGCGGCGCCTGAAGGCGCAGCTTGCCGAGGCGGCCCAGGGCCGCGCCTTCCTGTTGCAGGGCGGCGACTGCGCCGAAAGCTTTGCCGAATTCAGCGCGGACAACATCCGCGACACCTTCAAGGTGCTGCTGCAGATGGCCGTGGTGCTGACCTGGGGGGCGCAGCTTCCCGTCATCAAGGTCGGGCGCATGGCGGGCCAGTTCGCCAAGCCGCGCAGCGCGCCTACCGAGGTGATGAACGGCGTCGAACTGCCCAGCTACCGGGGCGACATCATCAACGGCTTCGACTTCACCGCCGAGGCGCGCATCCCCGATCCGCAGCGGATGCTGGCGGCCTATACCCAGGCGGCGGCGTCGCTGAACCTGCTGCGCGCCTTCTCGACCGGGGGCTTTGCGGACATGCACCGGGTGCAAAGCTGGATCGCCGACTTCGTGGGCGGCCCCGAGGCCGCGAAGTACCGCACCATCGCCAGCCGGATCAGCGACGCGATGGCCTTCATGCAGGCGGCGGGGGTCAGTTCGGAAACGGCGCACCAGTTGTCCCAGGTGGACTTCTACACCAGCCACGAGGCGCTGCTGCTGGAATACGAGGAAGCCCTGGCGCGCATCGATTCGACCACCGGCCTGCCCGTGGCGGGGTCGGGCCACATGATCTGGATCGGCGACCGCACCCGCCAGCCGGACGGCGCGCATGTCGAGTTCTGCCGCGGCGTGCAGAACCCCATCGGGCTGAAATGCGGGCCGACCACCACCCCCGAGGATCTGCGTGTGCTGATGGCCAAGCTGAACCCGGACAACGAACCGGGGCGGCTGACGCTGATCGCGCGCTTCGGCGCCGGGAAGGTCGGCGATCACCTGCCGCGCCTGATCCGCACGGTGAAGGCCGAGGGCTCGAAGGTCCTGTGGTCCTGCGACCCGATGCACGGCAACGTCATCAAGTCCTCGACCGGCTACAAGACGCGGGCCTTCGATTCGATCCTGCGCGAGGTGCGCGAGTTCTTCGCCGTCCACAAGGCGGAAGGGACCATCCCCGGCGGCGTGCATTTCGAGATGACCGGCCAGGACGTCACCGAATGCACCGGCGGCGTCCGGGCCGTCACCGACGAGGATCTGTCCGACCGCTATCACACCGCCTGCGACCCGCGCCTGAACGCCAGCCAGTCGCTGGAACTGGCCTTCCTGGTGGCCGAGGAACTGCGCAACCGCCGCGAAGGCGCCGTCCAGACGCCCGACGCCGTGGCGGTCTGAGGGGCCGGCCGTTCGGGCCACGCGCCCCGTCCGTTCGACGCGGATGCGGGGCGGCTGACGGCCCGCCGCCCGCCACGATCCTAGGCGGCCGGCGGGCCGCCGCCCTCGGGCCGGGCAACGCCGGGGGTCTGCGGCAAGGTCGTCACGAAGCGGGCGAAGGAACTGACGGGCTCGCGGTCGGTCTGGAAGCGGTATTCGGGCGCCGCGGGATCGGGATGGCCAAGCGCCATGCCGACGATGACCTGCCGATCCGCGGGAATCTCCAGAAGCCGCGCCACCGTCTGCGCGTAGTTGGCGAAGGCCGCCTGCGGACAGGTCTCGAGCCCCCAGGCGCGGGCGGCGATCATGACGTTCTGCAGGAACATCCCCATGTCCAGCCAGCTTCCGATCTCCATGTCGCGGTCCATGGTGAAGATCATGCCCACCGGCGCGTCGAAGAACGCATAGTTGCGCGCGTGCTGGCGGGCGGTGGCCTCTCGGTCGCCCTTGCGGATGCCGAGCGCGCCGTACAGATCCCAGCCCACCTTGCGCCGACGCGCCAGATAGGGTTCGCGCCAGCGTTCGGGGTAATAGGCGTATTCCTGTTCGGACGGCGTTCCGGCCAGCGACATCGCCGACAGATGGGCCCCGAACTTGGCCAGAGCCTCGCCGGTCAGCACCACCACCTGCCAGGGCTGGATGTTGGTCCCCGACGGCGCCCGGGCGGCGGCCTGCAGGATCTGTTCCACGGTCTCGCGCGCCACGGGCGTGGGCAGGAACGCCCGGATGGACCGCCGCCCGGTGATGGCGTCCAGAACGGCGGCGTCAGACGCGCTCATGCAGGGGTTTCCGGGCCGCCGCGGCCCGCCATCAGGCGCAGCGGCGTGTAGGTGATGACGGTTTCGCCGCGTTGGTTGACGATGCGGTTGGTGGTGCGGACAAGGCCGCGGTTGTTCTTCCGGGCGGGGCGGATCTCGGTGACCTCGATCTCGACATGGATGGTGTCGCCCTGCATCACCGGAGCCTCGACGTTCAGTTCCATGTGCAGAAAGGCCAGCCCCGTCCCCTGGCCCGTGGCGTTGAGCGTCAGGCCTTCGGCAAGCGCATAGACAAGGGCCGCGGGCGCGGGCTGGCCGGGGATGGCGGAATGGGCGGCGCGGTATTCCGCGTCCAGAAACAGCGATTCCAGCATCCCAACCGCAGACACGAAGCCCACGATGTCGGTTTCGGTGATCGTGCGACCGAAGGTGCGGAAGCGGTCGCCCACCGTCAGGTCGTCCCAGTGGAAGCCTTGGCCCAGCAGTTTCATGCGGCGTTCTCCTTGTGTCGTGCCGGGGCCGGGGGCCGGGGCAGGGGCTGGGGGTTTCTGAGGCGCGCGGAATACCAGAACGGCGAGACGGCGCCCACGACGCTTGCCGCCGAGAACAGGAAGGCGGCGCGGTAATCGCCGGTCACGTCGTGCAGGAAGCCGCTCATCCAGGCGCCAAGCGCCGATCCGAAGGACATGGTCATGAAGATCGCCCCGAAGATCGCGCCGACCTGCCCGCGTGCGAAGATGCGCGCCGACAGGGTCGAGATCACCGGCCCGCGCGCGCCCTGGCTGAGGCCGAAGGCCAGGACGTAGATCAGCACAAGCGCCCCGAAGGGCATGACCGAGAAGCCCAGCAGCGCCAGGATTCCCACCAGCGTGGCGCTGAAGGACAGGGTGACGGTGAAGCGGAAGCCCTTGCGCGCCGCCAGCCAGCCCGCGCCCAGCACCCCCACGATCGACAGCATCCCCGAGGCGCCGAAGGCGAAGGCCGCCTGCAGCGGCGGATAGCCCTCGTCCACCAGGAAGCTGACGGTCTGGACCACGACGCTGTAGGTCGAACAGGCGGTGAAGAAGAAGCACTGCACCAGCAGCCAGAATTCGGGCGTGCGGATCGCCGTGGGGATGGTCCAGCCGCGCGTCCCCCGGTCGGGGGCGGGCGGCGCATCCGCGTCCGCAGGCTCGCGGCGCGCGGCCATCAGCGCGGGGTCGCCCCGGGCGATGCGTTCCCAGGGCAGAAGCATCAGGACGGGCAACAGCGCGACCAGGCCCAGGGCCAGCATCCGGTAGGCGGCGCGCCAGCCCTCGGCGTCGATCATGCCCTGGGCCAGCGGCACGATGACAAGGATGCCGGATCCGAAGCCCGCATAGGCGAAGGCCACCGCCAGGCTGAGCTTGCGGTCGAACCACCGCCCGATCAGGGCCGCGGCGGGCACGATCCCCAGGCAGGCCGCGGCGACGCCGCCGAAGGCGCCGTGGAACAGATAGATCTGCCACAGCCTGTCTGCGGTCGAGGCCGCGCCCATCCCGGCGGCCAGGACCGCCAGCCCCAGCCCATAGGTCCAGCGTGGCCCCCACCTGTCCAGCAGCGTGCCCGACAGCGGCGACATCAGGCCCGCCACGATCAGATAGACCGAATAGACGCCGGTCAGGGTCGATCGGCTCCAGTCGAACTCGGCTTCCAGCGGCAGGATGAACACCATGAAGGTATCCATGACCCCGCGCGTGACGAAGTTGAACAGAAAGCCCGTCGCGACCACCACGCCGGCCATGACGATGGCCGCGCGAGGGGGCGGCGCTTCAAGGGAAAGGTTGTCTGACAAAAGGCGCCACGCGGCTGGAAGAAAGACCGCCCGGCGCAGGGCCGGACGGCCGTGATCTGGGGTTACTGGCTCTCGGCCGTCTCGTTGGCGGGCGTCGGGGCGGCGGCCGTGTCCGTGGTGGCGGGCGCCGCGCTGCCGGCCGTCTTCTCGAGCGCGTCGCGGAAGGCGGCAAGGACCTCGGTGCCCGGCAGGCCGCGGGCGTCTAGATCGGCGGCCCAGCGTTCGCCGATGCCGGCCAGATCGGCCTCGATCTTGGCCTTGTCGGCTTCGGGCAGGGAAACGAAGGTCACGCCCGCGTCCACCATCTTCTGCTTGTCCTGCTGGTCCAGTTCCTCGGTGACGGCGCAGGCGGAAAGGATCACCTCCTCGGCCGCCTGGGACATCGCCTCCTGGACCTCGGGGGAAAGCTGCTGCCAGCGGTCCTCGCTGATGACGTAGCTGGCCACGAAGGATCCGAAGTTCATGTCCTGGGTGCCCCATTTCAGTTCCGGCTCCAGCCCGTAGGGCAGGACGCTGGAATGGGGGAACAGCACGCCGTCGATGGTGCCGCGCGACAGCGCCTCGCGGGTTTCAGGCGCGGGGATCGAGATGGGGGTGGCGTCCAGAAGCTGGACGGCGATTTCCTTGGTGCCGCCGGTGGTGCGCAGCTTGAGCCCGCGGAAGCTGTCGGCGCCGGTGATTTCTTGGCGGGCGGTCATCACCTGATAGGGCGCCAGGACCAGGACGAACAGCATCCGCACGCCCTGCGGCGCCAGTTCGGCCTGATCCAGGATCCCGCCCGGCTTGGCGATGCTCCAGTAGGCGTTGGTGCCGTGGCAGGCCTGGGTGAAGGCTTCGGGCAGTTCGCCCACCGCGGCCAGCGGCAGCTTGTCGGCCAGGTAGGACACGCCGGCATAGCCGATGTCCACCACGCCGGTCTGCGCCAGCGACATCAGGTCCTTGGACTTTCCCATCTGCTCGGCGGGGTAGTATTCGAAGTCGATCTCGCCGTTGGTCAGTTCGGTGACCCTGTCCATCCAGACCTTGGTCATGTTCTCGGCGATGTAGTGGCCGACGGGGAAGCTGTCGGCGACACGCAGCGTCTCGGCCGTGGCGGCGCCTGCGGCCAGCGTCGCCGTGCTGCACAGAGCGGCGGCGATGAAGGTGGCTTTCTGGTTCATTTTTTTCTCCCGGTTGTGCTTGTGGTCATGGGTTGGTCACATGGTCGATGGCAGCCAGAGGATCAGGGCGGGGAAGGCCAGCATCAGCGCGATGACGATCAGATGCGCCCAGACGTGCGGCATCACCCCGCGGAACAGTTCGCCCAGCGGCCTTCGCGTGTATCGGGCGACGACGAAGACGTTCATGCCCATCGGCGGCGTCACCATCCCGACCTCGGCGGTGACGACGACGATGACGCCGAACCAGACCGGGTCGAACCCCAGCTGGACGACGATGGGCAGCATCACCGGGACAGTCAGGATCAGGATGGCGATCTGGTCCATGAAGAAGCCAAGGATGATGTAGCCGAACAGGATGATGACCATGATCGCCGTGGGCGACATCTCCAGCCCGCCGATCCACATGCTGAGGTCGTTGGTCACGCGCGACAGCGTGAGGAAATATCCGAAGACATGCGCCCCCAGGATGATGAACAGGATCATGCAACTGGTCTGCGCGGTGTTTCTGAGGGCGTGCCAGAAGCCGTGCAGCGTCAGCTTGCGTTCCCAGAACGCGATCAGCATGGCCACGAAGGCGCCGAGGCCAGCGGCCTCGGTCGGCGTGGAGAAGCCCGAATAGATCGAGCCGCTGACCGCGATCAGCAGGATCAGCATCGGCCCTACCGTGCGCAGCGAGGCGACCTTCTGGCGCAGGGTGTAGGCGCGTCCCGCCGGCGCTGCCGCCGGGTCGATGCGCACCAGCACGGCGACCGTCAGGATGATCGCCAGGGTGACGATGATCCCGGGAATGATGCCGCCGATCAGCAGGTCGCCGATCGGCACATCGGCGATGATGCCATAGAGGATCAGCGCGATCGACGGCGGGATCAGCATGGCCAGCGTCCCCGAGATGGCCACCACCCCGCCCGCAAGCTTGGGCTCGTAGCCCTCGCGCAGCATCGCCGGCATCGAGGTCGAGGCCAGCGTCGCCGCCGCGGCCGTCGAGGATCCCGATATGGCCCCGAAGCCGGCCCCGGCCAGGGCCGTCGCCATCGCCAGGCCGCCCCGCAGGCGGCCCACCCAGATGCTTGCCGACCGGAACAGGTCGTTGGCCACGCCCGAGATGATGACGAACTCGGCCATCAGGATGAACATCGGGATGGTGATGATCTCGTAGCTGTTGGCGGTGGAGAGCGGCGCGGTTCTCAGGATGCCGCTCAGGAACTGCATCCCCCCCAGCATGTAGAGCCCGACCGCGCCGGACACCGTCATGGCCAGCGCCACGGGCAGCCCGACCACCAGGAACCAGACAAGGATCAGAAGGACGATCCAGACGGTCATGCGCCATGCTCCGGTCCGGGGGTGTCGGTGTTCGGCTCGGGCGGCAGATCGGCCAGTTCGCGCCCGGTGGCGGCCGAGGCCGCGTGGGCGATCGTGCGCAACCCGCAGCGCAGCGTCATCAGCGCCGAGCCGATGACCACCATCAGATAGGACGGCCAGGTGGGCCAGGGCACGGTCGCGCTGATCAGGTTGTTGGCGTTCCAGGCGGCCGTCGTGCGATACCAGGCCTGCCAGGCGATCATCGCCAGAAGCAGCGCCGACACCGCATAGCCGATCCCCAGCGAGGCATGAAGAAACCAGCGCGGCAGTCGCGGGGTGAAGATGTCGATGGCGATGTGGCCGTGATGGTGCAGCGTGTCCGACAGCGCGAAGAAGAACACGCAGACCATCAGGTAGGTGCCGATCAGGTCATAGCTCCAGCCCAGGGGGCTGCGGAACGCATAGCGCAGCATGACGTCGGCCACGACGACGACCATGATGACCGCCAGCGCCACCCCGGACAGGAACACGAGCGCCGTCTCGGTGCGGGCCAGGATCGCGGAAAGTCCGGCCTCCTTCCTGTCACTGGTCGGGCTCAGCATCGGTCGCAGACCTTTCTGGCAGCGGTCCGGCGCGGCGGGCGGCTGAAGCCCCGTTTGGCCTGCGGCTGTCGGTGAGAAGGTTCCGTCATCGCGATTCTCCTTTCATCGGTGCAGGCGCAGCGCCCGGGTTGCGATCAGGCCATCGATGCGGTCGGCGTCGATGCCCCAGTCCTTCAGCGCCTCAGCCCCCGCGGCGCCCGGGGGATCCTCGGGCGGCGCGGGCAGGGGGGACGGGTTTCGGCAAAGCGCGGCGCCGGAGCCGGCTGGACGATGCCGCCGATCGGCGCGTGGACGGCGCGGGCGGCGTTGTGCGGGTGGTGCGGCGCTTCCTGCGGCGACAGCACCGGGGCCACGCAGGCATCCTGGCCCTGGAACACCGCGCACCAGTCGTCGCGGGGCCGCTGCGCCAGGCGGGCGGCGATCAGGCGGCGGGCCTTGGGCCATGAGGCCGTGTCGTCCATGTCGGGAAAGGCGCCCGGATCGAAGCCCAGCCCCCGCAGGAAGATGTCGCGGAACTTCGGCTCGATCGGCGCGACCGACAGATACCGGCCGTCGGCGCAGGGATAGACGTCATAGAAGGGGGCCCCGCCGTCCAGCAGGTTGGTGCCGCGCGGCCCGTCATGAAGTCCCGAGGCCCGCAGCCCGGTCATGGCCGTGGCCAGCAGCGCGACGCCATCGACCATGGCCGCGTCGATCATCTGTCCCCTGCCGCTGTCGCGCGCGTGCAGCAGCGCGGCAAGCATCCCCGCGACCAGCATCAGGCTGCCCCCGGCATAATCTGCGACCAGGTTCAGCGGCGGCACCGGGGGCTGGCCCTCTCGGCCGATCATGTCCAGCACCCCGGCAAGCGCCAGGTAGTTGAGGTCGTGGCCCGCCGTGGTCGCCAAGGGCCCGTCCTGGCCCCAGCCGGTCAGCCGGCCATAGACCAGCCGCGGGTTCCGGCCAAGGCAGGGTTCCGGCCCCAGGCCCAGCCGCTCCATCACGCCGGGGCGGAAGCCCTCGATCAGGCCGTCCGCCGCGGCCACCAGATCCAGCGCGCAGGCGACCGCCTGGGGCTGCTTGAGGTCCAGCATGACCGTCCGCCGCCCCCGCGCGACCAGATCGAAGCGTGCCGGCCGCGGGATGCCGTTGCCCGAAGGCGTCGGGCGGTCGATGCGGATGACCTCGGCCCCCAGGTCGGCAAGGATCATCGCGGCGAAGGGCGCCGGGCCGATGCCCACCATCTCCACGATGCGGATGCCGTGCAGGGGCCCGCGTTCAGCCATGACGGTGCCTCTCGTGGTCGTGCCAGTAGCGCGACAACTCCTCGCGGAACGGCGGCGCGGCGATCTGGATCATCTGGCGGGCGCGCTCGGCCAGCGGGCGGCCGGCCAGTTCGGCCACGCCCCATTCGGTGACGATGGTATCGGCGTCGGTGCGGGCAAGCGTCACGCTGGAGGCCCGCGGAACGATGCGCGTCACCGATCCTTCCCGCGCGGTCGATTGCAGGGCGACCACCGCCCTGCCGCCCGCCGATGCCTGCGCGCCGCGGGTGACGTCGATCTGCCCCCCGGCGCCGCCGACGCGGCGGCCGCCCGCCGACTCCGCGTTGATCTGCCCGGTCAGATCCACCTCGATGGCGGAATTGATGGCGAAGAACCGGGACAGCCTGGCGATGGCGGCGGCGGAATGGGTGTGCGCGGTCGGGCGGATCCGGATCGCCGGATCCTGCCGCACATGGTCCAGAAGCGCGGGCCCGCCGATGATGACGCCGGCGACCGACAGGCCCGCGTCGATTTCCTTGGCGGCGTTGGTCAGCGCGCCGGACCGGACCAGCGTGGCGCATCCGTCCGTCAGCACGCCCGAATGCAGGCCCAGGTCGCGGTGGTTCGACAGCGCCTCGGCGATCGTGTCGGGCAGCCGCCCCACGCCGATCTGGATGACCGCCCGATCGGGCATCAGGGCCGCGACCCGCGCGGCGATGTCGCGATCCTCGGGGGCGGGTTCGCCCGCGGGCGGGGCGGGGGGCGGGCTGTCGGCCATCACCGCCGCGTGGATCGGCACGTCGCCCGGCCAGCGGCTGCCCGGCGTGCGGGGCGTGTGCGGGTTGATCTCGGCGATCACCCTGCGGGCGCGGCGGGCCGCGTCGATCAGGTGCAGATCGCCCATGCCCAGAAACAGGTCGCCGTTGTCGTCGGGCGCCGAAAGCTGGACCATCACCACGTCGCAGGGCAGGCGGCCATCGACGATCCGGCCGACGAACTGCGAATAATGCAGCGGAATGACCGTCAGAGAGGCTTCCGGCAGGCGCGCCGCCGCGCCGATGGCGCCATAGCTTTCGTAGCGCAGGCCGTTTTCGGCGCCGGGGATGCGCCCCAGCGACGCGCCGATGATGGCGACCAGCCCGCTGCGTTCGCGGGCGGCCTGGCCCAGAAGGCGCATCAGCGTGGCAGGCTCGCCCGACCCTTGCCCCAGCAGGATCCGGTCGCCATCCCGCAGCCAGCGGCCGGGATCGGCAAGCGGGGCCGCGACCGGATCGGGCAGTTTCGGCATCGGCGACCCCCTTTCGACGGCTGTCCGCGGCTCAGTAGGACTTCGGCAGCCCAAGGACGCGCTCGGCCAGGTAGGACAGGCAAAGCTGCGGGCTGATCGGCGCAATGCGGGGGATGAACACCTCGCGCAGATAGCGCTCGATGTGGTATTCCTTGGCATAGCCGAAGCCGCCATGGGCCATGACGGCCGTCTGGCAGGCGTTGAAGCCCGCTTCCCCGGCCAGATACTTGGCGGCGTTCGCGGCCGCGCCGCAGGGCAGGCCGCGGTCGTATTGCCAAGCGGCGTGCATCACCATCAGCCAGGCGGCCTCCAGTTCCGCCCAGCATTTGGCAAGCGGATGCTGGATTGCCTGGTTCTGGCCGATGGGCCGGTTGAAGACGATGCGTTCCTTGGCATAGCTTGCCGCCCGCTTGACCGCCAGCATCCCCAGGCCCACGGCCTCGGCGGCGATCAGGACGCGTTCGGGGTTCATGCCGTGCAGGATGTATTCGAAGCCGCGGCCTTCCTCGCCGATCAGATCCTCCTCGGGGATCTCGAAGTCGTCGAAGAACAGCTCGTTCGAATCGACCGCCTTGCGGCCCATCTTGTCGATCTCGCGCACCCTGATGCGGTCGCGGTCGAAGCGGGTGTAGAACAGGCTGAGCCCCCGCGTCGGCTTCTCGACCTCGTCCAGGGGCGTAGTCCGCGCCAGCAGCAGGATGCGGTCGGCTACCTGGGCGGTCGAGATCCACACCTTCTGGCCGTTGACCACGTAGCGGTCGCCCGTCTTGACCGCGCGCAGCTTCAGCTGCGTGGTGTTGAGCCCGGTGTTGGGCTCGGTCACGGCAAAGCAGGCCTTCTCGCGCCCCTCGGCCATCGGCCGCAGCATCCGCGTCTTCTGGTCCTCGGTGCCGAAGACGACCACCGGGTTCAGGCCGAAGATGTTGATGTGGACCGACGAGGCGCCGGTCATGCCCGCCCCGGATTCCGAGATGGTGCGCATGACAAGCGCCGCCTCGACGATGCCCAGGCCCGAGCCGCCGTGTTCTTCGGGCGTGCAGATGCCCAGCCAGCCCTCGCGCGCCAGCGCGTCGTAGAAGTCGTGCGGAAAGCCGCCCTCGCGGTCCCGCGTCAGCCAGTAGTCGTCGTCGAAGCGCGCGCAGATGGCGGCCACCGCGTCGCGGATCGCCTCCTGCTCCTCGGTCAGTTCGAAATTCATGGCAGACGTCCTTTCAAGCGCGTGTGGCGGCCGGCGGCGCGGCGTCCTGTTCGGCCTCGGTTCCGGCGATCATGGCGATCTCCTCCTCGGAAAATCCGGCTTCGCGCAGGATCTCGGCTCCGTGTTCGCCCTGGCGGGGGGCCAGGCGGTCCGGCACGGCGGGGGTGCGGGACCACTGCGCGGGCACGCCCATCTGGCGGATGGTGCCCTCGCTGGGATGTTCGACGGTGCGGAAGAAGTTCGTTGCGACCAGGTGGGGATCGTTCAGCACCCCTTCGAAGTCATACATCGGCATGGCCGGGACATCGGCCCGTTCCAGAAGATCCATCCATTCGGCCGTGGTCCGGGTCAGGAAGATCTGGGCCAGTTCGCTGTAGACCTCGTTGATGTGGGCCATGCGCGAGACGAAGTTGCGATAGCGCGGATCGGCCTGCGGCATCTCGGGGCGGCCGATGGCGGCGAAGAAGCGCCTCCAGTGGCCGTCGGTATAGATCAGCGCGCAGATATGCCCGTCCCGGGTCGGATAGGGCCTGCGGTCGCTGGACAGCTGGCGGGCATAGCCGCCGCGATCCAGCGGCGGCTCGAAGGTCAGCCCGCCCATGTGGTCGCCCAGCACGAACGAGACCATCGTCTCGAACATCGGCACGTCCAGCCGCTGTCCCTGGCCGCTTCTGGACCGTTCGACGACCGAGGCCAGAATCGCGCTTGCCGCGACCAGCCCCACCACCCGGTCCGCCACCGCGGTCGGGACATAGCGCGGCTTGCCGTCGTTCACCCGCGAGAACAGGTAGGGGATCGTCGAGGCGCCTTGGATCAGGTCGTCATAGGCCGGCCGGTCGGCATAGGGTCCGTCCTGCGAATAGCCGAACATGCCGGCATAGATGATGCCCGGGTTGATGGCGCGCACATCCTCGTAGGACAGCCCCAGCCGGGCCATCGCCTTGGGCCGGACGTTGTAGACCAGAACATCGGCGTCCTTGCACAGCCGCAGCAGCGCCTCGCGGCATTCGGGGCGCTTCAGATCCAGGGTGATCGACCGCTTGGACCGGTTGGCGTTGAGAAACAGCGGCCCCATGTCCGCGTGGCGTCCGGGGCCGATCTGACGCACCAGATCGCCATCGGGTGCCTCGACCTTGATGACGTCGGCGCCGAAGTCGCCCAGCATCTGGGTCGCGAACGGCCCCATCAGCACCGATGACATGTCGATGATGCGCAAGCCCGACAGGGGCCCCATGACCGTTCCTCCCCCGATCAGGACGCCGTTTCCCCTGTCCGGGAAAGGTCGTCCCCGTGCCGCCTCTGGTGCAGAGACGGCCCTCCTGCCACCCAGCATACCCGCCGTCACCGGCCACGAGTCAACCGCAAATGGCATTGATTTGCAAAATCCGGGATTCTATGTTCACATATGTGGATTCGACAGGGATGGCCCGATGCTGGTGAAGCAGGCTGCGAATGTTCTGGCCCTGCTGGAATACTTCGCGCGCGAGCGGAAGGCCGCCACCCAGGCCGAACTGTCGGCCCATTTCGGCTGGCCGAGGTCCAGCACCTTCAACCTGATCCAGACCCTGGTCGAGCGGGGCTTTCTCTATGAGCCCAGGCCGCGCGGCGGCTATTATCCCACCGGACGCTGGCTGGCGCTTGCGCAGGAGGTGGCCGAGGCCGAGCCGCTGCCGCCCGCCGCGCTGGAGCTGCTTCGCGATCTGGCCGACACCACGGGCGAGACCGTCTGGATCAGCGCGCCCGCCGGGCAGCACGCGGTCCTGCTGTCGGTGATCCAGTCCAAGCAGGCCATCCGCTATGCCGGCGAGCCGGGCAAGCGGATGCCGGTCCACGGCACCGCCTCGGGGCAGGCGATCATGAGCCAGATGACCGCGCCGCAGAAGGCCGCGATCCTGCGCCGGGCGGTGTTCGAGCGCTTCGGCCCCGGCACCCCGATGAGCGTCGAGGAGGTCGAGCAGGGCATCGCCGCCTCGTTGCGGCGGGGGACGTTCCGCAGCGCCTCGACCTTCAGCCGCGACCTGGGCGGGGTGTCGGTGCCGCTGGTCCTGGGCGGCCGCATCTTCTCGGTCACGGTGGCGGGTCCGCTGTTCCGCATCGAGCCGCGGATGGACGAGATCGCCATCGAGATCCACCGGGCCGTCGCGCGTCATCTGGGCCAGGACTATTTCCGCAAGCAGATCCCGAACCTGCACCGGCTGCTGGACCCGGCGTCCTGAAGGACCCGCAGGGCCCTTGGCGATTGCGCATTTCTGCCGTGCAGGCTACAGGCCGCGCATGACAAACCGCCCCGACCTTCCGCCCGAAATCGCCCGCCGCCGCACCTTCGCGATCATCGCGCACCCGGACGCCGGCAAGACCACCCTGACCGAAAAGTTCCTGCTGTTCGGCGGGGCGATCCAGATGGCCGGGCAGGTCCGCGCCAAGGGCGAGGCGCGGCGCACCCGGTCGGACTTCATGAAGATGGAGCAGGACCGCGGCATCTCGGTCAGCGCCTCGGCGATGTCCTTCGACTTCGACCGCTACCGCTTCAACCTGGTGGACACCCCCGGCCACAGCGACTTTTCCGAAGATACCTACCGCACGCTGACGGCCGTGGATGCGGCGATCATGGTCATCGACGGGGCCAAGGGCGTGGAAAGCCAGACCCGCAAGCTGTTCGAGGTCTGCCGGATGCGCGACCTGCCGATCCTGACCTTCTGCAACAAGATGGACCGCGAAAGCCGCGACACCTTCGAGATCATCGACGAAATCCAGGAAAGCCTGGCGATCGACGTGGCCCCGGCAAGCTGGCCGATCGGGTCGGGGCGCGATTTCGTCGGCTGCTACGACCTGCTGCACGACCGGCTCGAATTGATGGACCGCGCCGACCGCAACCGGGTGGCCGAATCGATCAGGATCAGCGGCTTGGACGATCCCAGGCTGGCCCAGCACGTACCCGCAGAGTTGCTGGGAAAGCTGCGCGAAGAGATCGAGATGGCGCGCGAACTGCTGCCCGCCTTCGACCGCAAGTCCTTCCTGGAAGGGCACATGACGCCGATCTGGTTCGGTAGCGCCATCAACAGCTTCGGCGTGAAGGAGCTGATGGTCGGCATCGGCGAGTTCGGCCCCCAGCCGCAGCCGCAGAACGCCGCCGAGCGCGAGATCGCCCCCGAGGAGCCATCCGTCACCGGCTTCGTCTTCAAGGTGCAGGCCAACATGGATCCCAAGCACCGCGACCGGGTGGCCTTCGTGCGCCTGGCCTCGGGGCATTTCGAACGGGGCATGAAGCTGACCCATGTGCGGTCGAAAAAGCCGATGGCGGTGTCGAACCCCGTGCTGTTCCTGGCCGCCGACCGCGAACTGGCCGAGGAAGCCTGGGCAGGCGACATCATCGGCATCCCGAACCACGGCCAGCTTCGCATCGGCGACGCCCTGACGGAAGGCGAGGCGCTGCGCTTCACCGGCATTCCCTCGTTCGCGCCGGAACTGCTGCAGACCGTGCGCGCCACCGATCCGATGAAGGCCAAGCACCTGGAAAAGGCGCTGATGCAGTTCGCCGAGGAAGGCGCGGCCAAGGTCTTCAAGCCGATGATCGGATCGGGCTTCATCGTCGGCGTCGTGGGCGCCCTGCAGTTCGAGGTCCTGGCCAGCCGGATCGAGATCGAATACGGCATCCCGGTCCGCTTCGAGGCGTCCCAGTTCACCAGCGCCCGCTGGGTCGCAGGGCCCAAGGACAAGGTCGATGCCTTCGTGCAGGCCAACAAGGGCCACATCGCCCAGGATCACGACGGCGACATGGTCTATCTGACGCGGCTGCAATGGGACATCGACCGCGTAAGCCGCGATCACCCGGAATTGCGGCTGACGGCCACGAAGGAAATGATGGTTTAATCTAGAAAACCCCATAAAAGGCTTTCTGATCGGCCCGCTAGAACGTTTCTAATGTCAACATTGCAGAGCAAACTCCAGATCCGTATGTTCCGACCCATATGTCATAGGTTCCCGAACTAGCTCCCTCTAGTTGCATTACGGGATCCATGTTCCCCTCGACATCATCCATAAACAAATAATCACCGTTAGGTAAGTTCACCAAAACCACAGTATCACAGTCTCCAAGGATACCGATATCTAATCTTCGGCCGAGATTTTCGGAGTCGTAGGCAATCCTCACATTTGGTGCCTCCTGAACAAATCCGTGCCCAGGTGCAGAAATGCATTGACCTAAGTCAATCTCGCCACCTGCCTGAATAGGTCATGTTGACAAATGGCGGAGCCAGAGCTTGATGCATGCGATGTCGATGAAGCCGCGGAAGCTTTCTGCGGTTTTGTCGTAGCGGGTTGCCAGCCGACGGCTGTTTTTCAGCTTGTTGAAGCAGCGCTCGACCATGTTGCGCAGGGTGTAGATGGTCATGTCGACAGCCTTGCGCACCCTTCGGTTCTTTCGCATCGGTATCATGGGGAGGGCGTTGCGGCTCTCGATGTCTTCCCGAATTTTATCAGAGTCATAGCCCCTGTCTGCGACCAGGACGGCTGGCTGCGGCAGGTTGTCGGCCATCACCAGATCATAGCCGGTGTAGTCGGAATCCTGCCCCGGCGTGATCTCGGTCCTCATCGGGAGGCCAGCGCCGTTGACGCGGAGATGGATCTTGGTCGAGAAGCCACCTCTCGAACGGCCAAGAGCCTCTTTCGGAGTCCCCCTTTTGCGCCCGCCGCATGATGATGGGCGCGGATCACGGTGCTGTCGATCATCTGCAGCTTGTCCGGCGCGATCCCAGCGTGGTTCAGCGCGTCCAGGATATCCTCCCACAGCCCGGCAAGGGTCCAACGGCGGAACTGCCGGTAGACCGAGGACCACTTGCCGAACTCTTCGGGCAGGTCGCGCCACGGCGCACCAGTCCTTGCGATCCAGAAAATGCCATCCAGAACAAGACGATGGTCCGCAGGCTTGCGCCCGTTCGGATGCCGGACGGCTCGGATGAAGCCCTCAAAGAATCCCCATTCGTCGTCGGACATCAGGTTGCGTGCCAAGCTCATCTCCTACGTAGAGAGCAGCTTGAATCACAGCGCGAACGCCGGTGGAACCCCTTTTGTCAACATCACCTAGGTATTCGCACTTGACTGAAGAGATTGCTGGATGTTACCGAGAAAATATGACCAGCATCATTATTGAAGTCTGGGCACGATTGTGACAGTGCAGCAATAGGACTAAGCAGCAGACATGTGGCCGAGGCCAAGAAAAAGATTGCGAGCTTTCTTAGAACTAACATGGCAAAACACCTCCTGATCACTCATAAAATAGTAACTCTTTTAAACAAAAATATCTTCTAAAAAGTTATGTTGTGATTCAAAGGGTACTTCCAAACATCTTGGCGGTAAAGAGTTGAAGACCAGTTATTGGTGTGCAGGGTGCCTCCGGTGCGGCGGTCTCGAAGTACCCCAGAGGCTCTTCACTTTGTCGTCAATTGAGTTGTACCAGACACGTGACGAATCATCTTTAGCGCTCCGTGATCACAGTCTGCCTAGACTCAATGCGCTATTTCCGCCACCTGTCCAGTTGCACCACCTCGCCGCCGCCGTTCGGGCCGTCGGGGTTGTCGTCGCCGTCCTCGCCGCTGTCCTCGTCCTCGTCATCCTCGGATTCCTGGGTTTCGAAGCGCAGGCCGAACTCGACCGAGGGATCGACGAAGGTGCGCAGCGCGTCGAACGGGATGCGCAGCGGCTCGGGAGAGTTGCCGAAGTTCAGCGTGACGGTAAAACCCTCATCGTCCACGGTCAGGTTGTCGAACCAGTGCTGGATGACGATGGTCATTTCCTCGGGGTAACGCTCGCGCAGCCAGTCGGCCATCTGGACGCCGTCATCGCGCGTGTCGAAGGTGATGAAGAAGTGGTGGTCGCCCGGCAGGCCGTGCCGCGACACCCGGTCAAGGACCTCCGCGATCACCCCCTGCATCGCGCGGTGCATCATCCCGCCGTAGTCAATTCCCGATCGCGCCATGCCCGTCCCCTTCGAATCCCGGCCAGCATAGGGATATGACCGCTGTTGAAAAGGGGGGCGGCCGGGGGCGGGAAAAGAAACGCCCACCCGTCGCGGCAAGGGGAAACCGCCGCAGGCAGACAAATTGCGCAAAAGGTTGAAAGTGCAGGATTCTGTTGCCAGGCTCCTGCGGGCCCCGCCTTACGCTGCTAGGCGCAAGGGCTTAGGTTTCGATCTTGCGGACTGCTTACGCAGCCAGCGCGACCGGAGCACGGTTGTCGTTGGCAACTGTACATTTTGCACCGATAACGGTGGTAGCTCACCGAGACAAAGCAACATCTTTACACGTTCGTCGATCCTGTTTCGACCCCAAGGCCCCCCAACGAGGGTGATCTGGTGGAGTCGCCGGGTACCGCCCCCGGGTCCGATCCGCTTATTCCATGCGCGTTTATGTCCATAGTCCGGGTCGCCCCGGACAGCCTGACTATAGGCTCTCGGACCCAAGGCTGCAAGGGCGGAACCGGGGCCGGACAGGATCGTTGGGCAGCGCAGAAGGAGATTGCCGATGACCATACGCATGATTGCCCTGGCGGCCCTGGTTGCCGTCCCGACATCGCTGATGGCGCAGGAAACGCCCCCGCAAGGGGCGATGCCGCTGTCGCAGGTGGTGACGACGCTGGAAACCGACCTGGGCGCCAGCCTGGCCTTCATCAGCGAAGTGTCCTGGGACGATGACGGCCATTGGGAGGTGGAATACGTCACCACCGACCGGGACGAGGTCGAGGTGGAGGTCGATCCGGCCACCGGCGAGGTGCGGCGCTAGTCGCCCGCAGGCGCGGCGAGGCCCCTCAGGGTGTCCACAGGCGTCAGTCGGTCCCGGTCCAGGGACCGTGCGGATCGGGGATGCCGTCGCGCCGCTGGAAGCCGTGCGCGCCGAAGAAGTCGCGCTGCGCCTGGATCAGGTTGGCGGTGCCGCGTCCGGTGCGCGTCAGGTCGAACCACATCAGCCCGGACGCCAGCGCGGGCATCGCATGGCCCGCCGCAGCCCCCTGCGAGACCACCTGCCGCAGCGCCGGCATGGTCGCGTCGATCAGCCTGGCGAAGAACGGCGCCAGGATGAGGTTGCGCGCCGGATCCTCGGCCAGGGCGGCGGCCATGTCGTTCAGCATGGCCGAGCGGATGATGCATCCCGCCCGCCAGACCCGGGCGATCCCCGGCAAATCCAGGGTCCAGCCGAACCGTTCGGACGCGGCCGCGATCATCGCGAAGCCTTGGGCATAGCACAGGATCTTGCCCGCGATCAGCGCCTGCTCCAGCGCCTCGGGGGGGACCGCGCAGGGCTGCGGCGCGGCCCCGAAGCGCGCCTCGCCGGCCAGCCGCTCGTCCAGGCGGGCCGAGACGTTGCGCGCCATGACGGCGGCCTCGATGACCGGAATCGGGGCGGACAGGTGCTGCGCCTCGATGGCGGTCCAGCGGCCGGTGCCCTTCTGGCCTGCCAGGTCCAGGATCACATCCACGATGGGGCGGCCGGTATGGGGATCGGGGACGGCTGTCACGATGGCCGAGATCTCGATCAGATAGGACTTCAGCGCGCCCTCGTTCCAGGCCGCGAAGGTCTGGCTGATGGCGGCGGCGTCCAGGCCCATGCCGTCGCGCATCAGGCCGTAGACCTCGGCGATCATCTGCATGTCGGCATATTCGATGCCGTTGTGGACCATCTTCACGAAATGTCCCGCGCCCGCGTCGCCCATGCGGGCCGCGCAGGGGCTGCCGTCCTCGGCCCGCGCGGCGATGGCGGTCATCACCTCGGCCACGCGGTCCCAGTCGGCGGCATCGCCCCCGCCCATGATCGCCGGCCCGTGGCGGGCGCCTTCCTCTCCGCCCGAGACGCCCATGCCCAGGAAGCGGAAGGGCAGGCCCGCCGCGTTGCGCCGGTTGGTGTCGTGGAAATCCGCATTGCCGGCGTCGATCACCAGATCCTCGGGCTCCAGCAGGGGCGCCAGGGCGGCAAGCTGGTCATCGACCGGCTGGCCGGCGGGCACCATCAGGATGATCGCGCGGGGCCGGGCGATGGCCGCCACCAGTTCGGGCAGGCTCTCGGTCGGGATCATCCTGTCGGCCAGAACCCCCGCGCCCGCCGCGAAGGCGCGCGTCACCGCGGTGGTGCGGTTCCACACCGCGACCGGAAAGCCCTTTTCCGCGATGTTGAGCGCCAGCGCCGCGCCCATCGTCCCCAGTCCGATCACCCCGATCCGAGCCTGTGTCATCGTGCGGTCCTTCTGCAATGGCGGTTCCGGGGCTGTTTACGGCGGCGGCCGCGGCTTGTCACGGCGCGGTCAGGCGGCCGGATCCGCCACGCAGATCAGCGTCTGCATCCCGGCCGCGACATGGGTGCGTTCGGTGCCGGTGACCGCCCAGACGTCCAGTTGGCAGATGGTCAGGGTGCGGCCGGACTTGACGACCCGGCCCACCGCCTCCAGCCGGTCGCCCCGGGCCGGGTTCAGCAGGTTCAGCTTGAACTCGACCGTCAGGACCGTGCTGGCTTCGGGCAGCAGCGTCACCCCGGCATAGCCCCCCGCCGAATCGGCGATGGCCGAGGTTCCGCCGGCGTGGAAATAGCCGTGTTGCTGGGTCAGTTCGGGGCGGAACGGCATATGGATCGCGACCAGCCCGGCCTTCAGGTCGGCCAGTTCCGCGCCCAGATGGCGCATCAGCCCCTGACGGGTGAAGCTGTCGCGGATCCGGCTCTCGGTCGGGGCGGGCAGGGTGCTGCCGATGTCCATGGGTTCTCCGGGCTGCAAGGGTCCGCAGGGCGGCGGGATCGCCCGGCCGTGATAGCACGCGCCCCCGCAGGGCGACAGCGTTTCGATGCGGCGTTCGCCGCCCCTTGAACGCGACGGGGCTGCAGGCTACCTTTTAACCAACTTGATATCGGAGGGCGTGTTCAGATGACGCCCAAGCGTCCTGCGGGTGCGGACGCGTTCCCGAACATTGCGGTAGAGCCGTCCGTCGCCCGCCACCCCGAGGAGGGGGCGCTTTATGCCGCCCTCGACCTTGGCACAAATTCGTGCCGGATGCTGATTGCCCGACCGAAGGGCAGTCAGTTCCAGGTCATCGACAGCTTCTCCAAGCCGGTGCAGCTTGGCCAGGGGCTGGAGGCGTCTGGGCGGCTGTCGCGCAGTTCGATGGCGCGCACGATCCACGCCCTCCAGGTCTGCCGGCGCAAGCTGGAACAGCACCGCGTGCGCAACATGCGCCTGGTCGCGACCGAGGCCTGCCGCCGCGCCAAGAACAGCCGCGACCTGATGCGGACCATCCGCCGCGAGACCGGGCTGCCGATCGAGATCATCGGCGCCGAGGAGGAGGCGCGGCTGGCCGTCATCTCCTGCGCGCCGCTGGTCAGCCACAAGACCGAGACCCTGATGGTGGTGGACATTGGCGGCGGATCGACGGAACTGGTCTGGATCGACCTCGAGGATGTCGAGCCCAAGGAACGGCCGCGGGCGATCATGCGCCTGGCGGACGGGTTCGGCAATCCCCAGCCCGGCGGGGCGCGGGTGGTGGACTGGATCAGCGTGCCGCTGGGCGTGGCCACGCTGCGCGACCAGTTCGCCGATGTCGAGGACGACCAGGGCCGCTTCGCCCTGATGAGCTGGTATTTCGAGGAGATGCTGGCGGGCTTCACCCCCTATGCCCAGGGCTCTCCGGACGAGGGGTTCCAGATCATCGGCACATCCGGCACCGTCACCACCGTCGCCGCCAGCTTCCTGGGCCTGCGCCGCTATGACCGGACCAAGGTGGACGGGCTCGAGATGACCAGCGACCAGATCGACCGGGTGATCCATTCCTATCTGCAGCTTGGCCCCGAAGGCCGCCGCGCCGATCCCCGCATCGGCCGCGAACGCCACGCGCTGATTATGTCCGGCGCGGCGATCCTGCAGACGCTGATGCGCATCTGGCCCACCGACAAGCTGTCGGTGGCCGACCGCGGCCTGCGCGAGGGGTTGCTTTACGCCCAGATGGTGCGCGATGGCGTGCTGGCGGCCGAAGGATTGAACGGAGTGGCATGATATGACCAAGGCACCGGGCAGCCGCGAGGGGAAATCCAGCGGGCGCGGGCAGCGCGACCTGCGCGTGCGCGTCAAGACGGCCAAGGGGCGGAAGCTGTCCAGCAAGCTGTGGCTGGAACGGCAGTTGAACGACCCCTATGTGGCCCGCGCGCGGCGCGAAGGCTATCGCGGCCGCGCGGCCTACAAGATCCTGGAACTGGACGACAAGTACCGCTTCCTGGTGCCCGGCGCCCGGGTGGTCGATCTGGGATGCGCGCCGGGCGGCTGGTGCCAGGTTGCGGTGGCGCGCGTGAATGCCCTGGGCGAGAGGGGCGGGAAGCCCGTGGGCAAGGTTCTGGGGATCGACTTGCAAGAGGTCGATCCGGTCGCCGGCGCCGAGATCCACCAGCTTGATTTCCTGTCCGAGGGCGCTGATGCGCGCGTCAAGGAATGGCTGGGCGGTCCCGCCGATGTGGTGATGTCGGACATGGCGGCGGCTTCCTCGGGGCACAAGGGCACCGATCACCTGCGCATCGTGGCCCTGGTCGAGGCCGCGGCGGCCTTTGCCTTCGACGTGCTTGAACCCGGTGGAACATTTGTTGCCAAGGTCTTGGCGGGGGGCGCGGAATCCGACATGCAGGCGATGCTGAAGCGCAACTTCGACAAGGTCGCCAACGTCAAGCCCCCCGCCAGCCGCAGCGATTCATCCGAGAAGTTCGTCGTGGCCACCGGCTTTCGCGGCCGCCCGTCCCCGGACGACGCTCAGCCGTGACGCTGCGGGGCTGACGGGCCGGACGGCCGCCCGCGCGACTGCGCGCGGAACGCCTCGGGCGTGCGGCCGGTGGCGGCGGCGAAGCTGCGGATGAAATGGGCCTGGCTGCAATAGCCAAGCTCGGCGGCGATACGCTGGGCCGGGCGATCGCTGTGTCGCAGCAGATCCGCCGCGCGGGCCAGCCTGCGGTCGTGGATCAGTTCGATGGCGCGCTTGCCAGCGCGGCAAGGCAGGCCTGGTCCAGCGCGCCGGTGGTGCAGCCCAGGTCGGCGGCCAGTTCGGGCAGCGATCTTGCCGATCCCAGGTGCTGATCCGCAAGCGCCAGAAACCTGTCGATCAGGGGCAGATCGGGCGGCGGCAGGTCGGGCGGCGTCAGGTCGGGCGCCCCGTCCCCGGCTGCCTCGGCCCGGCGGCGGTCGGGGGTCAACTGGCCCAGGCGCAAGGACAGCAGGTTCATCAGGCAGTCCAGCGTTTCCGGCCGGGGACTGCGGGCCTCGACGGCCAGTTCGTGCAGCGTGGCCTGCAGTTGCGCCGCATGGGCGCCGACATGCACGGCCATGCCCCGCCTGGGCAGGGGCGGGTGCGCCCGCGCCGCCAGTTCGGCCGAGATCAGCGCGACATGGCCCTGCGCCCCCGCCGCGGGGAGGGCCGCGAAGGCGGTGCCCGCCGGGACAAGGCGCAGATCGCCGGCCCCCAGCCTGTCCCGGCTGTCCATAAGATCCAGTTGCACCTGGCCGTCGCTGACCCAGATCAGGGTGTGGTCGGGCCGCGTCCGCGGCTGCGGGGCCGTGATCCCGCTGCCCCAGGTGAAGGCCTGCAAGGGCAGCAGCCGCAGCCCCGTCTGGCGCCCGACCGGCTGGCCGGCCCGCAGTCCCGGGCGCATCCCGGCGGCCGGCCGGACCGGCAGCAGAGGGGCGATAGGCGCGGGATCGGCGGGCAGGGACACGGCATCCGGGATCGCGGGCGCGGTGATCTTGCTGTCCTGCAGGCGGCGACCGGCCCGGATCCGGCTGGCCGAGAAGGGAAAGCCCGTCCATTGCTTGTGATCGAGTGACGACATGAGCACCGCCTGACACCGCCCATATAGGCGGATTATTGCCTATGGACATCATAAACTCAATCGGCGGCAAAAAGATCAGTTCGGGGGATGCAATTTTCGCAACATCCTAAACGGCGGCAACGGGCAGCCAGTCCTTCATGCGGCCCCGGAACCAGATCCGCTGCGCCTTGGCGTACTGGCGCGTGGCGATGATGGCGCGCTCCGTCGCGGTGGGCAGATCCAGGTCCCCGCGCAGATGGGCGGCCAGTTCGGGCGCGCCGATGGCGCGGGCCCATTGCCGGGCCGGATCCCAGAGCGGCAGCATCGCCCGAACCTCGTCCAGGGCGCCGTGCCGCATCATCGCGTCGAAGCGCAGGGCGATGCGCCGGGCCAGCCAGTCGCGGTCGGCGGTGACGACAAGGCGCTGCGCCTGGTCCGGGGCGATCAGGGGCGGGGGCGTGTCGGCCTGCCAGGCGGCAAGGCCGCGTCCGGTGGCCTGAAGCACCTCCCAGGCGCGCTGGACGCGGGCGGGGTTCAGCACGTCGATGCGCGCCCGGGTGGCGGTATCCAGTTCCGCCACCATGCGTTCCAGCCCGCCGTCCCCGGCAAGCCGGGCATCGCCCTCGGCCCGGATGCGGGGCGGGGTGGGGGGCACGGGGGCCAGCCCCTGGGTCAGCGCCGACAGGTAAAGCCCGGTGCCGCCCACCACGATCAGCCGCCGGTCCAGCAGCCGCTCGACCTCGCGCAGCCAGTCGCCCACCGAATAGAGCGCGCCCGGCGCGACATGGCCGTAAAGCGCATGGGGGGCGGCGGCCTCGTCCTCGGGCGTGGGACGCGCGGTCAGCACCCGCCAGCAGGACCAGATCTGCAGCGCGTCCGCGTTCACGATCAGCCCGCCCTGCGCCCGCGCCACGCGCAGGGCAAGCGCCGATTTGCCGCTGGCGGTCGGGCCGGCGATCAGCAGGTGGCGCTTGGGGTCGATCTGGTCCAGACGGATCACGGGCAGGCGGCCTTCGGGCGGTTGAACACGGCCGCCTTTTGCGACATTTTGCGCCGCGATGAAAGCGACCGGCGCTGACACGAAGGAACCGACATGACCGATCATCAGGGCACGGCCCCCGCGCAATACGGCAGGGTGATGCTGAAAATCTCGGGCGAGGCGCTGATGGGCGACCAGGGCTACGGGCTGCATCCCCCGACCGTGGCGCGCATCGCCGACGAGGTGGAATCGGTCCAGAAGATGGGGGTCGAGGTCTGCATGGTGATCGGCGGCGGCAACATCTTCCGCGGCCTGCAGGGCAGCGCCCAGGGGATGGAGCGCACGACCGCCGACTACATGGGGATGCTGGCCACCGTGATGAACGCGCTGGCCATGCAATCGGCGCTGGAGGCGAAGGGCCTGCATTGCCGCGTCATCAGCGCCATCCGCATGGACGAGGTCTGCGAGCCCTATATCCGCCGCCGCGCCATCCGGCATCTGGAAAAGAAGCGCATCGTGATCTTCGCTGCCGGCACCGGCAACCCGTATTTCACCACCGACACCGCCGCCACCCTGCGCGCCAACGAGATGAACTGCGAGGCGATCTTCAAGGGCACCAAGGTCGATGGCGTCTATGACAAGGACCCCAAGAAGCACGGCGACGCCAGGCGCTACGGCGAAGTCAGCTATGACGAGGTGCTGCAGAAGCACCTGGGGGTGATGGACGCCTCGGCCATCGCGCTGGCCCGCGACAACCGCCTGCCGATCATCGTCTTCTCGCTGGACGAGCCGGGCGGGTTCAGGACCATCCTGGAGGGCCGCGGCACCTATACCCGCGTGCATAACTGACGCCCGGCGCCGCGCGCGCGATGGCCGGCGAAGGCTTGCCCGATCCGGGGGCAAAGTCTTTGCCAAGCCATGCGTCTGCCGCTACAAGCAGACAAAATTCAATGCAGAGGCAGTTTTCCATGGCAGAGGACATCGAAATCGACATCGACGATCTGGAACGGCGGATGAAGGGCGCGATGGACAGCCTGCGCCACGAGTTCTCCAGCCTGCGGACCGGGCGCGCCTCGGCCTCGATGATCGACCCGGTGCAGGTCGAGGCCTATGGCCAGATGACCCCGATCAACCAGCTGGGCACCGTCAACGTCCCCGAGCCGCGCATGGTCACCATCAACGTCTGGGACAAGGCGATGGTGGGAAAGGTCGAGAAGGCGCTGCGCGAATCCGGCCTTGGGATCAACCCCCAGTTGAACGGCACCATCATCATGCTGCCCATCCCCGAACTGAACGAGGAACGCCGCCGCGAGCTGACCAAGGTCGCGGCCCAGTATGCCGAAAGCGCCCGGGTCGCGATCCGCAACATCCGCCGCGACGGCATGGACCAGATCAAGAAGGCCAAGGCCAGCGGGATGCCCGAGGACGACCAGAAGTTCTGGGAATCCGCGGTGCAGGATCTGACCGACAGGATGATCGGGCAGGTCGATCAGGCGCTTGAAGGCAAGCAAGCCGAAATTATGCAGGTCTGAGGAACGAACATGGCCGCTGAAACCGCACCGCTGCTGCTATCGGGCGGGGTCGATCAGCGGCCCCGGCACATCGCCATCATCATGGACGGGAACGGCCGCTGGGCCACCAGCAAGGGCTGGCCGCGCCTTGTCGGTCACCGGCGGGGGGCCGAACGCGTCAAGCAGATCGTCCGCGCCTGTCCCGATCTGGGGGTGAACTGGCTGACGGTCTATGCCTTCTCGACCGAGAACTGGAAGCGCACCACTGAGGAAGTCCTTGGGCTGATGAAGATCTTCCGCCGCTATATCCAGTACGAGGCCGAGGGCATGGCCGCCGAAGGCGTGCGGCTGCGCTTTATCGGCGGCCGCGAGCGGCTGGACGACAAGCTGCAGGCGCTGATGTCGTCGATCGAGGCGCGGACCGCCGGCAACAGCCGCCTGAACCTGACGGTGGCCATCAACTATGGCGGGCGGGACGAACTGACCCGCGCCTCGGCCCGGCTGGCCCAGAAGATCGCCCGGGGCGAGATCGAGACCCCCACCGAGGCCGATCTGGCCGCCTGCCTGGACACGGCCGGCCACCCCGACCCGGACCTGGTGATCCGCACGTCGGGCGAGACGCGGACCTCGAACTTCCTGCCTTGGCAGGCGGCCTATGCCGAATACGAATTCACGCCGGTGCTGTGGCCGGACTTCACGCCCGACCACCTTGCGCAGATCCTGGACCGCTTCGGGCTGCGCGACCGGCGCTTCGGCGGCGCATGAGCGCGGGGCGGGGCAGCGCGCTGAAGCCTCCGCCCGGGAAGTGGGGCGACCTGTCGCGGCGCGTCGCCTCGACGCTGGTGCTGCTGGGGATCGGCGTCGTGCTGGCGGTGGCGACGGGCATCTGGCTGCGGTTGGGGATGGCGCTGATTTCGGCAGTGACCTTCTGGGAACTGGCCGCCATGACCGGCTGGCGCAACCCGCGGCTGCATCCGGGCATCTTCGGGGCCTGGCGTCCCTTCGCGCTGGCCGTCATCGCCTTCATGTCGCAGGTCGTGGCGACGATGTTCGATCACCCGCTGGCGATCCTTGCGCTGCTGTTCCCGCTGATCGCCGGCATCCCAGGCGCCGCGACGCGCGACCGCTGGACTTATGCGGTCTTCGGCCTGGCGATCATGCTGGTGGCCTACGGGCTGGTCGGCTTCCGCGAGATCTATGGCCTGGGCTTCGTGCTGTGGCTGATGGGCATCGTCATCATCTCGGACACGGCGGGGTATTTCTTCGGGCGGATGATCGGCGGGCCGAAGTTCTGGCCCTCGCTGAGCCCGAAGAAGACCTGGTCGGGGACCGTTGCGGGCTGGATCGGCGCCTTTCTGCTGGGCCTGCTGCTGTGGCGGCTGGGCTACGGCAACGCGGCGCTGATCTGGTGTTCGCCGATCGTCTGCTTTGCCGGGCAGATGGGCGACATCGCGGAAAGCTGGCTCAAGCGGCGGGCGGGCGTCAAGGACAGCTCCAACCTGATCCCCGGCCACGGCGGCTTCATGGACCGCTTCGACGCGGTGACCGGGGCGGTTCTGGCCACCATGCTGATCGGCGTTCTGGCGGCGCTGCCGGTGGTGAACTGATCCATGCGGCGCATCTCGATCTTCGGGGCCACCGGGTCCGTGGGCGCCAATGGCGTTGACCTGATCCGCCGGGCGGGCGGGCCAGAGGCCTATCGCACCGTCGCGCTGACGGGGGGCCGCAACATCGCCCGGCTGGCCGGCATGGCCCGTGACCTGCGGGCCGAGGTGGCGGTGACCGCACATGCCCACCTGCTGGACGACCTTCGCCAGGCCCTTGCCGGCAGCGGAGTCGAGGCCGCAGCCGGCCCCGAGGCCCTGGTCGAGGCCGCCGCGCGCCCGGCCGACTGGGTGCTGTCGGCCATTGTCGGCGCGGCGGGCCTTGTGCCGGGGCTGACCGCGCTTGGGCAGGGCCGCATCCTGGCGCTTGCCAACAAGGAATCGCTGGTCTGCGCGGGCCCGCTGCTGCGCCGCGCGGCCACCGCCAGCGGCGCGACGATCCTGCCGGTGGATTCCGAACATTCCGCGATATTCCAGGCGCTTGGTGCGGAAGATCTTGAAACCGTCGAATGCGTGACCATCACCGCATCGGGCGGGGCGTTCCGCGACTGGCCGCTGGAACGGCTGGCGGCGGCGACCGTGGCCGAGGCCTCGACCCATCCCAACTGGGCGATGGGCCAGCGCATCACCATCGACAGCGCCTCGATGTTCAACAAGGCCATGGAGGTCATCGAGGCCAAGGAGTTCTTCGGCCTGTCCGCCGACCGGATCAAGGTCCTGGTCCATCCCGAATCCATCGTTCATGCGATGGTCAGCCATGTGGACGGCGGCACCATCGCGCATCTGGGCGCGCCCGACATGCGCCATGCCATCGGCTACGCGCTGCACTGGCCCGACCGCGCGCCGCTGCCGGTGGCGCCCTTGGATCTGGCGGCGCTGGGCAGCCTGACCTTCCGGGCGCCCGACGAGGTCCGCTGGCCCGCCCTGCGCCTCGCGCGAGAGGTGATGGCGGCGGGCGGCATGGCGGGGGCGGTGTTCAACGCCGCCAAGGAACAGGCGCTTGACGACTTCATCGCCGGGCGGATCGGCTTCACGGCGATGGCGCCTCGCGTGGAAATGACCTTGCAGGCCCTGTCGGGGCGCGCCGGTTTCGGCGATGATCCGCCTGATCTCGAGACGGTCCTGCACTGGGACCGCGAAGCACGCAGGGAAGCCGCCGCATGACCGACCTGATCCCGCAATTCGGAGGGATGCTGTGGACGCTGGCGGCCTTCTTCGTGGCCCTGGCGGTGATCGTCACCGTCCACGAATTCGGCCACTACTACATCGGCAGGCTTTCGGGCATCCGCGCCGAGGTGTTTTCGGTCGGGTTCGGGCCGCGGCTGGCGTCGCGGCGTGACCGGCGCGGCACGCTGTGGCAGGTGGCGGCCATCCCGCTGGGCGGCTATGTCCGCTTCCTGGGCGATGCCAACGCGGCAAGCGCGGGCCCGGGGCAGGCGGTCGATCCGGCGCTGCGCCGGCAGACGCTGACCGGGGCGCCGCTGTGGGCGCGTTTCGCCACGCTGCTGGCGGGGCCGGTGTTCAACTTCATCCTGTCGATCCTGATCTTCGGCGGCTTCGCGCTGTTCCAGGGCCTGCCGACGGACGAGCCGCAAGTGGGCGCGATCGCCCCCGCGCCGCCCGGCGTGGTCAACGAGCTGCAGCCCGGCGACCGGATCCTGGCCCTGGGGGGCCAGCCCGTCCGGGACTGGAGCGACATCGGCCGCATCGCCGGCACGCTGCCGCTGGCCGACCACCAGGACTGGACCGTGCTGCGCGACGGCGCCGAGATCACCGTCCCCGGCCCCGACCCGGTTCCCGCCCGGATCAGCGGCGTCGCGCCGCGCAGCGCGGCAGCCGATGCGGGGCTGCGGGCGGGCGATGTCGTGGTGGCCATCGAGGGCCGGCCCGTGACCCGCTTCACGCAGATGCGCGAGGCCGTCGAGGCCGCCGAGGGCCGGCCGGTTTCGCTGCAGGTCTGGCGGCCGGGCGAAGGGGTGGCGGATTATACGCTGGTGCCCAAGATGCAGGATCTTCCCGCCGAAGGCGGCGGCTACGAACGCCGCTGGCTGATCGGCGTCACGGGCGGGGAAAGCTTCTTCTCGCCCGCGACCCGCGATGCCGGCCTGCTGGAATCGCTGGGCCTGGGCGTCCGGCAGACCTGGGGGATCATCCTGTCGTCGCTGTCGGGGATGTGGGCGATGATCTCGGGGCAGATCGACACCTGCAACCTGGGCGGCGCGATCAGCATCGCCGAAAGCACCGGCCAGGCGGCAAGCGCGGGCGGCGGCAATTTCCTGTGGTGGATCGCGGTGCTGTCGGCGGCGATCGGGTTTCTGAACCTGCTGCCGATCCCGGTGCTGGATGGCGGGCACCTGATGTTCTACACGTGGGAGGCCGTCACCGGCCGCCCGCCGTCGGACAAGGCGCTGAACCTTCTGACGGCGATGGGGATGGCGGCGGTTCTGTCGCTGATGATTTTCGGCCTGACCAACGATCTTTTCTGCCCCTGACGCGCGATGCGTTTTGACAGGACAGGCGGATTGAGGCACAAGCTTGACACAAAAGAAGGCGCCGCTAAGGGCGCCGTTGCAGGCTGACGACAAGAGGGGCAGCAATGACACGGAAACTGGGCAGGGGCGCGGTCGCCCTGGTGACGGCCTTGGCGATCGCCGCTCCGGCGGCGCTGATCCCGGGCAGTGCGGCGGCCTATGTCTTCAACGACGTGCGCATCGAGGGGGCTTCCAGGGTCGAGCCCGCCACGGTCCTGTCCTATGCCAACATCGCCCGCGGCCAGGACGTGTCGGCGGGGGAACTGAACGACGCCCTGCAGCGGCTGCAGAACTCGGGCCTGTTCGAGACTGTCGAGATCGTGCCGCAGGGCAATGTCCTGGTGATCCGCGTCAGCGAATACCCGACGATCAACCAGATCAGCTTCGAGGGCAACCGCCGCATCGACGACGAGCAGCTGGCCCAGGTCGTGCAAAGCCAGTCGCGCCGGGTCTATCAGCCCAGCCAGGCGATCCAGGACGCCAACAACATCGCCCAGGCCTATGCCGCGCAGGGCCGCCTGGCCGCGCGCGTCGATCCGCGCATCATCCGCCGCAGCGACAACCGGGTGGATCTGGTCTTCGAGATCCGCGAGGGCGACGTCACGGAGATCGAGCGCATCGGCTTTACCGGCAACCGCGCCTTCAGCGACCGCCAGCTGCGCAACGTCCTGGACACCAAGCAGGCGGGCATCCTGCGCACCTTCATCCGCCGCGACACCTTCGCGCCCGAACGGCTGCAACTGGACGAACAGCTTCTGACCGACTTCTACCGGTCCCGCGGCTATGCCGACTTCCGGGTGCAGGCGGTGGCGCCGGAAATCGCCCGCGAACGCGACGCCTTCTACATCACCTTCAATATCCAGGAAGGCCCGCGCTATCGCTTCGCGCAGGTCAGCACCGTCTCGGAGATCCCGGGCGTGGACGCCGCCCCCTTCGCGGCGCAGAACCGGGTGGACCGCGGCGATGTCTATAACCCCGCCGCCATCGACAACACCATCCGGCGGATGGAGACGATCGCCCTGCAGCAGGGGCTGAACTTCGTCAACATCGAGCCGCGGGTGACGCGCAACCCGCAGAACCAGACGCTGGACCTGACCTTCGCGCTGACCCGCGGCCCGCGCGTCTTCGTCGAGCGCATCGACATCGAGGGCAACACGACCACGCTGGACCAGGTGATCCGCCGCCAGTTCAACACCGTTGAAGGCGATCCCTTCAACCCGCGCGAAATCCGCAACGCCGCCGAACGCATCCGCGCGCTTGGCTATTTCAGCGACGCGCAGGTGGAAAGCCGTCCGGGCAGCACCGACGAACAGGTGATCGTGGACGTGAACGTCGAGGAACAGCCGACCGGTTCGCTGTCCTTCGGCGCGTCTTACGGCGTGGCATCGGGCGTCGGCCTGAACGCCGCCCTGCAGGAAAACAACTTCCTGGGACGGGGCCAGACGCTTGGGCTGTCGCTGTCGACGGCGGACGGCGACCAGGCCTCGTCGCTGACCTTCATCGAGCCCTACTTCCTGGGCCGCGACCTGCGCTTCGGCTTCAACGTCTATTACAACGAAACCGAAAGCCTGAACTCGGACTACAACACCCGGTCGGTGGGAGTTCGTCCGTCGATCGAGTTTCCGATCTCGCAGAACGGCCGCCTGGAACTGCGCTATCGCATCTCGAAAGAGACGCTTGGCGGGGTCGAGGAGGACAGTTCCCCCTGCTGCAGGCCGAGGAGGGGCAGCGCGTCACCTCGGCGCTGGGCTACAGCTATCTGTGGGACACGCGCATCACCGGCCTGGACCCGCTGACCAGCTACAAGCTGCGTTTCTCGCAGGATTTCGCGGGGCTGGGGGGCGACACGAAAAGCGTGACGACCAGTGCGCTGGCCGGCGTCGAAAGCAACGCCTGGCGCGACGAGGTCAGCCTGCGGGCCGAGTTCGAGGTGGGCGCGATCCATTCCCTCGACGACTATTCGACCTGGATCCTGGACCGCTATCGCGGCGGCACGCGCATCCGCGGCTTCGAGCCGAACGGCATCGGCCCCCGCGACCTGGCGGCCGAGAACGAGGACGGGCTGGGCGGCAACTATTTCTGGGCGGTGCGCACCGAGGCGCAGTTCCCGATCGGGCTGCCCGAGGAATACGGCATCACCGGCGGCCTGTTCGCCGATGTCGGGTCGATCTGGGGCCTGGACGAGACCAGCTACGAAAATGCGGCTGGCGAGACGATCAACATCGACGACAGCATGGATATCCGCGCCTCGGTGGGCGCGTCGATCTTCTGGACCACGCCCATCGGTCCGCTGCGGTTCAACTTCTCGAAGGCGCTGCTGAAGGAAGACTACGACGAGGAGCAGAACTTCGACCTGACCATCTCGACGCGGTTCTGATGCGGCTGGCGCGCGGTCTTGCGGTCTGCGCGCTGCTGGCCCTGCCAGACCTTGCCCTGTCGCAGGCGGTCCCAGAGGCCGCGCCCACGGCCCCCGCCGATGCCCCGCAGCTGCCCGACCTTGCGCCGCTGCCGTCGCGCACCATCCAGACCCCGGGCGACGCCGGGCCCGCCGCCGCGCCGATCCTGACCGTGGATCAGGACCTTCTGTTCGCGGCCTCGGACTGGGGCAAGCGCACCCAGCGGATGCTGGAGGAGGAGGGTGGCAAGATCGCCGCCGAGAACGAGCGTCTGGCCGCCCAGCTCTCGCAGGAGGAGGCGGCCCTGACCGAGCAGCGGGCGACGCTGGACCCGGCCCGCTTCCGCCAGCTTGCCGAGGCCTTCGACGCCCGCGCGACCGAGGTGCGCCGCGAACGCGCGCAGGTGGTCCAGGATCTGAACGCCTGGGCCGAATCCGACCGCGCCGCCTTCTATCGCGCCGCCCTGCCGCTGATGGGCGAGATGATGCAGGAACGCGGGGCGGTGGCGGTCCTGGACCGGCGCACGGTGTTCGTGTCGATGGATGCCATCGACATGACGCAGGATCTGGTGGCCCGCCTGAACGCCGACCTGGGCGACGGCGCCGGGACGGTGCCGCTGCCCGCCGCGGGCCCCTAAATAAAGGTCACGGCAGGCGCGACAGCCGGTCGCTGAGCAGCGCGAACAGGCCGTCGCGGTTCACGTGGCGGATGAAGTCGGCATTGGCCGGACGGTCGGTCACGCGCCACCAGTCGGCCACGGTCATGCCGGTGGTGAACTTGCCGGCGGTCTCGATCTCGACATTGATGTGGCGGCCGGTGAACAGGTCGGGCCGCAGCAGCCAGGCGATGGTGCAGGGGTCGTGCAGGGGGGCGCCCTGGCTGCCGTATTTCTCCTTGTCGTAACGCTCGAAGAAGTCGGTCCAGCTGGCGATGGCGGGGCCGCAGCGGCCGGGCTGGGCGCGCATCCCCTCGACCCAGTCGCGCGAGGTTATGGCCTCGTGCGTGACGTCCAGCGGCATGACCACCAGCGGCGCGCCTGTGGCGAAGACCTCGGCCGCGGCCTCGGGATCGACGAAGATGTTGAACTCGGCGGCGGGGGTGATGTTGCCCACTTCGAAATAGGCGCCGCCCATCAGGACGATCTCCTGGACGCGGGCGATGATGTCGGGGGCCTGGCGGAAGGCCTGGGCGATGTTGGTCAGCGGGCCGATGGGCACCAGCGTCACCGTCCCCGCGGGTTCGCGGCGCAGGGTCTCGATGATGAAGTCCACGGCGTGCCGCGGCTGCAGGGCGACCGAAGGCGCGGGCAGGTCGATCCCGTCGAGGCCGGACTTGCCATGCACATGTTCGGCGGTGACGAGGCGCCGTTGCAGCGGGCGCTCGCAGCCGGCAAAGACCGGAACATCGCCGCGCCCCGCCAGTTCGACGACCTTGCGCGCGTTCAGTTCGGTCAGCGCCAGCGGCACGTTGCCGGCGACGGCCGTCAGTCCCAGCACCTGCAATTCGGGGCTGGCCAAGGCCAGAAGGATCGCCACGGCGTCGTCCTGGCCGGGATCCGTGTCGATGATGATCTTGCGGGCCATCTGAACCTCGTGAAACCTGCGGTTGTTTTGAAAGGGAAACCGGGGCGGCGCAAGCCCCCTGTATGTCCGCCCGCCATTGACCGCCTGCGCGCCCCGCGCTAGGGCCGCAGGCATGGCACGCGCACCGCTTCTCCAACTGTCCGACATTTCCCTGACCTATGGCGGCGACCCCGTCTTCCAAGGGCTTTCCCTGACCATCCAGCCCGGCGACCGGGTGGCCCTGGTCGGCCGGAACGGATCGGGAAAATCGACGCTGATGAAGGTCATGGCGGGCCTGGTCGAGCCTGACCGGGGCGAGGTGGTTCTGGCCGCGGGCGTGACCACCGGCTACATGGAGCAGGATCCCGACCTGTCGGGCTTCGCGACCCTGGGGGACTTCGCGGCCGCCGGCCTGCCCGAGGCCGAAGCCTACCGCGTCGCGATGGCGGCCGAGGGGCTGAAGTTCGATCCCGCGCGCCCGGTCGCCACCGCCTCGGGCGGGGAACGCCGCCGTGCGGCCCTGGCCCGGCTGCTGGCGCAGGCGCCCGAACTGATGCTGCTGGACGAGCCGACCAACCACCTGGACATCCAGGCGATCGGCTGGCTCGAGGATCACCTGTCCCAGACCCGCGCGGCCTATGTCATCATCAGCCACGACCGTGCCTTCCTGCGCCGCCTGACCCGCGCGACCCTGTGGATCGACCGGGGCGAGGTGCGCCGCCAGGAAAAGGGCTTCGAGGCCTTCGAGGACTGGCGCGAGGCGGTCTGGGCGGCCGAGGATGACGCGCGCCACAAGCTGGACCGCAAGATCAGGGCCGAGGCCCGCTGGGCGGTCGAGGGCATCAGCGCGCGGCGCAAGCGCAACCAGGGCCGGGTCCGCGCGCTTGCCGCGCTGCGGGCCGAACGCGGCGCCCAGATCCGGCGGCAGGGCACGGCGGCGATGGCCTTCGATGCCGGGCAGCAATCGGGCAAGAAGGTGATCGAGGCCAGGGGCATCGCCAAGTCCTTCGGCGGCCGCACGATCCTGCGGCCATTCGACCTGCTGGTGAACCGGGGCGACCGCGTGGCCTTCGTGGGTCCCAACGGCGCGGGCAAGACCACGCTCATCAAGATGCTGACCGGGGAAATCGAACCCGACCAGGGCGGCGTGACGCTGGGCACCAATCTTGAACTTGCGGTCTTCGACCAGACCCGCTCGGCGCTGAACCCCGACCAGACGCTGTGGGAATCGCTGACCGGCGACCCCGAGATGCGCGTCTCGGGCCGGGCCGATCAGGTCATGGTGCGCGGCCAGCCCCGGCATGTCGTGGCCTATCTCAAGGACTTCCTGTTCGACGAGGCGCAGGCCCGCGCGCCCGTGCGCAGCCTGTCGGGGGGCGAGAAGGCGCGGCTGCTGCTGGCGCGGCTGATGGCGCGGCCGTCGAACCTGCTGGTGCTGGACGAACCCACCAACGACCTGGATGTGGAAACGCTGGACCTGCTGCAGGATCTGCTGGGCGATTACGAAGGCACCGTGCTGCTCGTCAGCCACGACCGCGACTTCATCGACCGCGTGGCCGACACCACTGTGGCGATGGAGGGCGACGGCCAGGCGACCGTCTATGCCGGCGGCTGGAGCGATTACCGCGCGCAGCGCGGCGAGGGCACGCCCCTTGCCACGCCCGCACCCGCGCGCAAGCCCGAAGCCGCGCCGGAACGGCCCCGGACGGGCAAGCCCGGCCTCTCGTTCACCGAACGCCACCGTCTCGAGGCGCTTCCCGCCGTGATCGAGCGGCTGGAGGCCGAGATCGCCAAGCTGTCCGAGTTTCTGGCCCAGCCCGGCTTGTTCCAGACCGCCCCTGCCAAGTTCCAGAAGGCGACCGAGGCCCTGGCGGAGCGCCAGGCATCGCTGGCCCAGGCCGAGGAGGAATGGCTGACCCTTGAGGAAAAGGCCGAAGGCTAGGCGCCCCGGCCGCCGTGCTGGCTGATCCAGCCATGCGCGAACTTGATCTTTTCGCGGATCTTCGGCGTCAGGACGAAGGGATACAGGTCCGAATTGTCTAGGGCGCGGTTGATGTCGTTGATGGCGATGGCGATGGGCGCGGCGATTGTCAGCAGCCTGTCGCCGTCGCGTTCCGTATAGGGCTGATAGCCTTCGGGGACGTCCTTCATCAGCAGCCCCGCGTTCACGAAGCTGTCGGTGAAATCGACGATGTGGAGCATGTGCGCGACCGTCTCGGCCCAGTCCTCGTGCGGGTGGGCGGTGGCATAGGCGGTGATGTAGTCGTCGCCCGGGTCCTTGGGATTGTCGTAATGGGCTTGAAGGGCTGCGGCGTAATCCGCGGTCTCGTCGCCGAAAAGCGCCCGGAACGCGGGCAGGAAGCCGGGGGCGAGCGCCAGCCGGTCGAACAGGAAATGCGCCAGCTCGTGCCGGAAATGCCCGACCATCGAGCGGTACTGTTCGCCAAGCTGGTGCTTTCGCTGGACGCGGATCAGGTCGTCGGCCTCGGTGACGTTGATGACGATCTCGCCGTTGTCGTGGCCCATCATGATCTGTTCGGCCCGCCCGGTGCCGGTGTTTTCCGACAGCATCTGGAAGCGCGGCCGCCTGCCGCGGTCGGCATCGGTGAACCAGTCCCAGTTGGAGAGGTTGGCCAGAACCCATCGCTTGGCCCGTTCCGCCCGGGCCAGAAGCTGCTGGTTGTCGCCCACGTTCAGCGCCGGCACGGTATCGGACATGGCGCAGGACCGGCACAGGCTTCCCCCGGGGGCGGCCACCCAGTTGCACTGGATGGTGTCGCGATGGGCGCAGGGCGCGGCGTCGTTGACCATCGCGCGCGCCTCGGGGTCGTAGAACAGCGGCGTGCCGCAGGCGCAGAACAGGTTGTCGAAATAGACGCGGGTATGGCAGACGGGGCAGGTGAGGCTTTGCATGGGCGATGTCCTTGGCGGGCTCTAGGAAAACGCTGCCCCCCGCCCGGGTTCCGGCGCGACTGACAAAAATGGTGCGGCCCCTGCCGGCTTGACTTCGGCCGCGCGATCGGACATATGCAGCCTGACCGGCCGGGCATCCGCCCTTGGCCGGCATGTTATTTTCAATGACATCCCGCCGCGCGGGATGCGCTGTCCGAAGGCGGGAAACCCCAACGCCAGAGCGATCTGGGGCCGAAGGACGCGGCAACGAAGGAAAACGAAGCGATGTTCGCGGTTTTGAAGACGGGCGGCAAGCAGTACAAGGTGCAGGCGGGCGACGTCCTGCGCGTTGAAAAGCTGAATGCCGCGGCTGGCGACAAGGTCCAGTTCAACGAAATCCTCATGGTCGGCTCGACCCTGGGCGCACCCTTGGTGGACGGCGCCTGCGTGCAGGCCGAAGTGATCGACCAGATCAAGGCCGACAAGGTCATCACCTATGTCAAGCGCCGCCGCAAGCACAGTTCGCAGCGCACGCGCGGGCATCGCCAGCAACTGACCCTGCTGCGGGTGACCGATGTGCTGGCCGAAGGCGCGGGATCGACCGGCGTGAAGACCGCCGTCGGCGCGCGCACCAAAGAAAACGCGTAAGGAGACTGAGCCATGGCACACAAGAAAGCAGGCGGTTCGTCCCGCAACGGCCGCGATTCGGCTGGCCGCCGTCTGGGCGTCAAGCTGTATGGCGGCCAGGAAGCCGTCGCCGGCAACATCATCGTGCGTCAGCGCGGCACCAGATGGTGGGCGGGCGCCAATGTCGGCATGGGCAAGGACCACACGCTGTTCGCCCTTGCCGACGGCCACGTGACCTTCAAGAAGGGTCTGAAGGGGCGCACCTTCATTTCGGTGGTTCCCGCGACCCTCGAAGCGGCCGAGTAACCCGAGCTTAACATTTCACTGTTAGAGGGGGATCGGCGGAAGCCGGTCCCCCGCCTGTTTTCCGGGGAGGGAAAATTGGTCATGTCAGCACCGATGAGGGAAGGAACGCGTTTGGACGACCTGAATGTTGCGGCCGCCACGCTGAACCAGCCCGTCATCACCACCGAACGGTTCGTCCTGCGTCCCCTGCGTCCTTCGGATGCGGGGATGATCGCCCATTACACCGCCGACAAGCGGGTGGCCGAGGGTACGCGCGCCATCCCCCATCCGCTGCCGCCCAAGGCTTCAGAGGCCTTCGTCGCCCGCGCCCTGTCCGCCGACCGGACCGAGGATGTCTGGGCCATCGACGGCTCGGCCAACCGCCTGGCGGAACTGCTGGGGGTGGTGTCCCTGACCCGGATGGAGGACGACCAGTCCGAACTGGGCTTCTGGATCGGCGCGGGGTTCTGGAACACGGGCTTTGCCACCGAAGCCGTGGATGCCCTGGTGCGGGCCAACCCCCACAACGCCCGCACCCTGTTCGCCGAGGCGTTCCAAGACAATCCGGGTTCGGCGCGGGTGCTGACCAATTGCGGCTTCGTCTATCTGGGCGATGCCGAAAGCTGGTCGGTTGCCCGCAACGCGCGGGTTCCGACCTGGACCTATCTGCGCAGGATGTGATGGCGAAGGGGGCGCTCGCGCCCCTCTGGCGCCTGCGGCGCCATTCACCCCCGAGGATATTTGGGCACAGAAGATGGCCAGGTTGCAGTTTATGCAGATGCCGGCCTTGCAAACCGATGCACCCGCCATACCTCGTCCGTCATGAGCACTCCTTATTCTCTTCTTGATCTGTCGCCGGTCCCCGAGGGTTTCGAGGCGGCCGATGCGATCCGCAACACCCTTGACCTGGCCCGCCACGCCGAGGACTGGGGCTATCGCCGCTTCTGGCTGGCCGAACATCACAACATGCCGGGGATCGCCAGCGCCGCGACCGCCGTGCTGATCGGGCTGGTGGCGCAATCGACCTCGCGCATCCGCGTCGGCGCCGGCGGGATCATGCTGCCCAACCATGCGCCGCTGACCGTGGCAGAGGCCTTTGGCACGCTGGCGACCGTCTTCCCCGACCGCATCGACCTGGGCCTGGGCCGCGCCCCGGAGGGCGACGGCGCCGTGATCCGGGCGCTGCGCCGCGATCCGATGGCCGACAGCTTTCCGCAGGACGTGGTCGAACTGCTGGACTATCTGGGCCCCGAACGCCCCGGCGCCGCGGTCCGCGCCCTGCCGGGCGAGGGGACCAACGTACCGGTCTGGATCCTGGGCAGCAGCCTGTTCGGCGCGCAGCTTGCCGCCCATCTGGGGCTGCCCTATGCCTTTGCCAGCCATTTCGCGCCCGGGGATCTGGACCGCGCCATCGCCATCTATCGCGAACGGTTCCGGCCTGGGCCGTGGAACGACCGCCCGCAGGTGATGCTGGCCATCAACGTCTTCGCCGCCGAAACCGCCGAGGAGGCGCGCTTCCTGCGGACCTCGATGCAACTGGCCTTCGCCCGGCTGCGGACGGGGATGCCGGGCAAGCTTCCGGCGCCGGTCCGCGATCTGGAGGCCGAGATCGGCGGTCCGATGCGGCGCATGGTGGACGAGGCGCTGAGGATCAGCGCGGTCGGCAGCCCTGATGAGGTCGAGGCGCAACTGCGCGGCCTGATCGCCGCCTATCGCCCCGACGAGGTGATCCTGACCGGCCAGATCCACGACCATCAGGCGCGGCTGCGCAGTTTCCAGATTGCCGCCGACGTGATGAAGGCGATCTGAAGGCAAGGGCAGCCCGCTGCGGGGGCTGTCCCGGGTGGCGGCCCGGTTCGCGCCGGTCAGGGCCGGCTGCGCAGCAGGCCCATGATCTCCTTGGTGCGCTCGAGGATCGGGGTGGCGATTTCGTCCGCGCGAACGGCGCCCTGGCCCAGGATGCGGTCGATTTCGGCCGGGTCGGCCATGTAGTCGTTCATCCGCCGGGTGATCGGTTCCAGCGAGGCCACGGCCAGTTCGGCAAGCGCGGGCTTGAAGGCGCCGAAGCCCTGACCCTCGAACCGCGCGAGGACGGCGTCGGGGGTCTGGTCGGCCAGGGCCGCGTAGATGTTGACCAGGTTGCGCGCCTCGGGGCGGTCCTTCAGGCCTTCGGTGCTGCCGGGCAGGGGATCGGCGTCTGTGCGGGCCTTGCGGATCTTCTGGGCGATGGCCTCGGCGCTGTCGGTCAGGTTGATGCGGCTGGCGTCCGAGGGATCGGATTTCGACATCTTCCTGCTGCCGTCGCGCAGCGACATGACGCGGGTGGCGACGCCTTCGATCAGCGGTTCCGTGATCGGGAACTGCTCGACCCCGTAATCGTGGTTGAACTTGGCGGCGATGTCGCGGGTCAGTTCCAGGTGCTGCTTCTGATCCTCGCCCACGGGCACGGCCGTTGCCTGGTAGGTCAGGATGTCCGCGGCCATCAGCGCGGGATAGGCCAGCAGGCCCAGGCTGACGTTTTCGGTGTTCTTGCCGGCCTTGTCCTTGAACTGGGTCATCCGGTACATCCAGCCCACGCGGGCGACCGTGTTGAACAGCCAGGCCATTTCGGCATGGGCGGAAACCTGGCTCTGGTTGAACAGGACCGATTGCGCGGGATCGACGCCGGCCGCCATGAAGGCCGCGGCGGCTTCGCGGATGTTGCGGCGCAGGGTTTCGGGCTCCTGCCAGACGGTGATCGCGTGCAGGTCCACAAGGCAATAGATCGTCTGGGCCTCGCCCCCCTGCAGGGCCGCGAAGCGCTTCAGCGCTCCCAGATAGTTGCCCAGCGTCAGCCCGCCCGAGGGCTGGATGCCCGAGAAGATGCGCGGCGTGAAACGGGATTTCGTCGTCTCGGTCATGTCGGCCTGCTTGGATTTTCGCTGCCAGTGGCTTAGCCCTTGGCCACAGCGTCCGCAACCGCGAAGGAAAACCGATGCGCCAGGCCAACCCCGTCTCGCCCCTCAACCCGCTGCCTGTCGTGCTGTGGGCCCTGGCCCTGCCGGCCATCGCGGGCGAGGTGGTGTTCCTGCTGGGCCGCACGGGCCTGATCGGCGGGGCCGAAGGCGTCGGGCTGCGGCTGAACGCGATGCAGATGACCGCCTTCGCCCCCGAGATGGTGCAGCGCATGTGGCAGCTGGGCGCGATCGACTGGGACCAGGCCTATCGCATCCTGTCCTACAGCTTCGTCAACACGTCCTTCACCCATGCGCTGTTCGTGGTGGTCTTTACGCTGGCGCTTGGCAACATGATCGCGCGCGAGTTCCGCCCCTGGGCCGTGGTCGCGCTGTTCCTGGGGTCGGCCATCGGCGGTGCGCTGGTCTATACGGCGGCGATCTCGGTCCTGCCGGGGCGTCCGGGGCCGCTGATCGGCGGCTATCCGGCGGTCTATGGGCTGGTCGGCGCCTTCACCTTCCTGCTGTGGTCGCGGCTGGGGGCGGTCCATGCCAACCGGCTGCGCGCCTTCACGCTGATCGGGATGCTGCTGGCCTTCCAGCTGGTCTTCGGCATCGTCTTCGGCGGCGCGGGCTATGGCTGGATCGCCGAGATCGCGGGTTTCGGCGCGGGCTTCCTGCTCAGCTTCGTGCTGGTCGATGGCGGCGTGCAGCGGGTCTTGCGCCAGATCCGCGCGCGCTAGCCGCGCCGCACCGCCGCCTTCAGGTCGGACAGCCGATAGGCGCGGGTCAGGAAGCTCAGCGCGAAGTAGACCGCCGCCCCGCCGAAGACCAGGATCGCCAGGCTAGGCACCCGGCCGATGCCGGCGCCGTCCAGCCAGTCCATCGCCAGCCACAATCCCCCGGCCATCAGCGCCGATGACAGCACGATCAGCGGCGCCTTGCGGCGCAGCCGGCCGTCGGCGCGGGCCGCGTCGCCCATCGCGCGGGTGCCCCACCACAGTTGCGCGACCATGATCCACGCGGCGATGGTGGTTCCCAGCGCCGCGGCCAGAAAGCCCAGGAAGGGCATCAGGCCGAAGGCCACGACGGCATTCACCACCATCGACCACAGGGCATAGCGGAAGGGCGTCCGCGTGTCCTCGCGCGCGAAATACAGCGGCTGGAGGATCTTCTGCAGCACGAAGGCGGGCAGGCCGAAGGCATAGACGACCAGGGCGCGCGCGGTCTGGGTGGTGTCATGGGCGGTGAATTCGCCGCGCTGGAACAGGGTGCGGACCATCGGCTCGGCGATGACGGCGATGGCGAAGGCGGCGGGCAGGGTCAGGAACAGCCCGAATTCGGTGGCCCGGGAATAGGCCGACTGGCCGCCGGCGTGATCGCCCGCCCGCAGGCGGCGGGCCAGTTCCGGCAGCAGGACCACGGCCACGGCGGCGCCGACCACGCCCAGCGGCAGTTGATACAGCCGGTCCGAATAGGACAGCCAGGAAATCGCGCCCTCGAAATGGCTGGCGACCTGACGGCCCACCAGCAGGTTGATCTGCACGACCCCGCCCGCGAAGGCCGCGGGAAGGGCCACGGCCAGCAGGCGGCGCATGTCGGGGGTCAGGCGCGGGCGCTGCGGACGAAAGGACCAGCCGGTGCGCCGCGCGTCCCACCAGACAAGCGCCAGTTGCGCGATCCCGGTCAGCGGCGTGGACCAGGCCAGCGTCAGCCCCACGTCCCATCCCCGCCACCAGGCCACCGCCATCGCGGCGATGAACAGCAGGTTCAGCAGCACCGGCGCTGCCGCCGCCGCCATGAAGCGGCCGTTGGCGTTCAGCACGCCCGAGATCATCGAGGCCAGCGAGATCAGCAGGATATAGGGAAACATGATCCGGCCGTATTGCACGGCCAGGGCAAAGCGTTCGTCGCCCGCGAACCCCGAGGCCATCAGCCAGACCAGCCCGGGCATGAAGACCATCGCCAGGGCCGACAGCACCAGCACCGCCATCAGCAGCCCCGAGAACGCCTCGGAGGCGAAGCGCTGCGCGTCCGCCCGGTCGTCCAGCTTCTTGGCGAACATCGGCACGAAGGCGGTGTTGAAGGCCCCTTCCGCGAAGAACCGGCGGAACATGTTGGGCAGCGACAGGCCCACGAAGAAGGCGTCGGCGACCGCGCCGCTGCCCAGCCAGGCGGCCATCAGGATATCGCGGACAAAGCCCGAGACGCGCGAGAACGAAGGTCCAGATCCCCACCGAGAGGAACCCGCGCACCAATCCCGATTTCATGACCTTATGCCTCTGCCCGTTTCGCCCCGTCGGCAATAGCCGCGCGCAGCTTCTTTTCCAAGGCGTCGCGCTTGGCCTCGCTGTGCAGTTTCAGGCCGAACATGTCCTTGACGTAGAAGCTGTCCACCACCTGCGCGCCGAAGGTCGCGATCACCGCGCTGACGATCTGGATATGGTTGGCCGCCAGCGTCCGGGTCAGGTCATAGAGCAGGCCGGGGCGGTCGCGGGTATCGACCTCGATGATGGTATAGATGTCGCTGCCTTCGTTGTCGAAGGTGACGTGGGTGGGAAAGCGGAACTCTCGGGTGCGCTTCTTGGGCTTGTCGCGGCTGGCAAAGGCCTCGCGGGCGACGATCTCGCCCTTCAGGATGCGCAGGATGGTCTGGCGCAGCTTGGGCAGGCGATCCTCGTCGAAGGGGCTGCCGTCGGGATCCTGCACCCAGAAGACCGCCGTGGCGAAGCCGTCGCGGGTGGTGTAGGTCCGCGCGTCCACCACGTTCGCGCCCATCAGCGTCAGCGCCCCGCACAGGCGCGAGAAGATGCCCGGATGGTCCGCCAGCACGAAGGCCGCCCGCGTGGCGTCGCGGTCGGGATCGGCGCGCAGGTCGATGCGGATCTCGTCGGGGCCGATGCCGTTCAGCAGTTCGGCGAAGCTTGCCTGCGTCTCGGTCGGCAGGCCAGACCAGTAGCTGTCGTAGTGCCGGCCCAGTTCGGCGCGGATGTCGCGCGCCTCCCAGCCCTTGGCGGCCAGGAAGTGGCGCAGGCTGCGCTTTGCCTCGTTCTGGCGGCGGCCGCGGTTCAATTCCTCGAGGCCGTTTTCCAGGACCAGCGCGGTCTCGGTGTGCAGCTTGCGCAGCAGCGCGGCCTTCCAGTTGTTCCAGGTGCCGGGACCGACGCCGCGGATGTCGCAGACCGTCAGGACCAGAAGCAGGTCCAGCCGCTTGCGGGTCTTCACCGCCTTGGCGAAATCGCGCAGGGTGCGCGGGTCGCCGATGTCGCGCTTTTGCGCCACGTCCGACATCAGCAGGTGATGGCGCACCACCCATTCGACGGTGTCGATGTCGTCCTGCGGAAAGCCGAAGCGCGCCGCGACCCGCCGGGCCAGACGCGCCCCCAGGATCGAGTGATCCTCGCGCCGTCCCTTGCCGATGTCGTGCAGAAGCGTCGCAAGATACAGGACCCGGCGGTTGATGGTTGTGGCCATGATCTCGCTGGACAGGGGCAGGTCGTCGGGATGCTCGCCGCGCTCGATCTCGGCCAGGGCCGCGACGCACTGGATCGAATGTTCGTCCACCGTGTAGTGGTGATACATGTTGAACTGCATCATCGCCACGATCGGCTCGAATTCGGGGATGAAGGCGGCCAGCACGCCCAGTTCGTTCATGCGGCGCAGCCCCCGTTCGGGGTTGCCGTGCTTCAGCAGCATGTCCATGAAGATGCGGATCGCCTCGGGGTCGGCGCGCACCTTGTCGTCGATCAGATGCAGGTTGGCCGCCACCAGGCGCATGGCGTCCGGGTGGATCAGGATGCCGGTGCGCAGCGCCTCCTCGAACAGGCGCAGGATGTTCAGCGGATCGCGCAGGAAGGCGACCTCGTCGCTGATGCCCAGCCGGCCCAGATTGTCCACGAACCCCGCGCGCAGCTTGCGGCGGCGGCGGAACAGGCGGCCCAGGAAGGGGGCGCTGCGGACATGGCGCGCCTCAAGCTCGGTCAGGAAGACCCGCGTCAGTTCGCCCACATGGGTGGCGTGGCGGAAATAGTCCTGCATGAAGTATTCCACGCCCCGCCGCGCCGAGGTGTCGCGATAGCCCATGCGACGCGCGACCTCGACCTGCATGTCGAAGGACAGCACGTCGGCCGGCCGGCCTGCGATCAGGTGCAGGTGGCAGCGCACCGCCCACAGGAAGTCCTCGGCCTGCCAGAAGGCCAGGTGTTCCTCGCGGGTGAAGACGCCCAGATCCACCAGTTCGACCGCGCGATCGACCCGGTGGATGTACTTGGCGATCCAGTACAGCGTCTGCAGATCCCGAAGCCCGCCCTTGCCCTCCTTCACGTTCGGCTCCAGCACATAGCGCTGCCCGCCCTGCCGCTGGTGGCGGGCGGCGCGTTCCTCCAGCTTGGCCTCGATGAAGGCGGGGACGGTCTTCGAGAACAGCTCGACCCACAGCCGTTCGCGCAGTTCCTCGGCCAGGGGGGCATGGCCCGTGACCAGCCGGTGTTCGACCAGCGAGGTGCGGATGGTCATGTCGCCGGCGCCCAGGCGGATGCAGTCGTCCACGCTGCGGATCGAATGGCCGATCTTCAGCTTCAGGTCCCACAGCATGTACAGCATGGATTCGACCACGCTTTCGGCCCATGCGGTGATCTTCCAGGGCGTCAGGAACAGCAGATCCACGTCCGATGCCGGGGCCATTTCCGCCCGCCCGTAGCCGCCCACGCCCAGCACGGCCAGCCGCTCGGCCTCCGAGGGCGACTGCTGGGGATGCAGCCGGGTGGTCGCGACGTGGTGGGCGGCGATGATGATGCCGTCGGTCAGGCTGGCGATGGCGCGGACCGTCTCGCGGGCGGCGCGGGGGTGGCTGGCCAGCCCGGCCTCGATCGCGCGCATGGCCTCGGCGCGGGCCTCGGACAGGATGGCGACGGTCCGGGCGCGGATCTCTCGCCCGTCGGTCAGGCCGTGCAGGGCCGCGTCCAGCATCGGCAGGAAGCTGGGGGGGTCGAAGACGGGATGCGCCCCGGACAGGGCCGGGGCGCTTTGCAGGATCGCCGTGGAGGACGGAGCGGCCAAGATCAGAACCCGGCGCCACCAAAGCCGCGCGGCGCGGGATCGAGGATCACCAGCCGGTTGCCGCGCAGCGTCGCCACCGCAAGCGCCCGTTCCGAGGTCCCGTCGGGCCGCAGCCGGAAGACGCCCCCCACGCCGGCAAAGCCCGCCTGCTGCGTCAGCCCGGTCGTCGTCAGGGCGTTGCGCTGCCCGCTGCGCACCAGCGACGCGATGGCCGCCACCCCGTCATAGGCCAGGCTTGCCAGCTCATGGGGCTGTTCGCCATAGGCGCTGCGATAGCGGGCGTCGAACTGCGCCCGCAGCCCCTGGTCGGGGATCGCGAACCAGCCTTCCTGCAGCTGCGGCATCGTCATCCGGGCGGGCGGCTGGTCCCAGCGGGTCAGCCCCATCATCTGCGTCACCGGCGAGCGGACGCCCGCCGCCGCCAGCCGTTCCGTCAGGTAGGGCAGCACCGCCTGGTTGTTTGCGGTCATGAAGACCGCATCCACCTGGCCCGACTGCGCCGCCGCCGCGATCTGCGGCACCACCGCGTCGATGCCGGTGACCGATACGGGGTGGTCGATCCGCCCGGCCATGCGCGCGCCGTTGCGGGCGATGGCCGTCTGGATGGCGCGCCCGCCGATCTGGCCCGCCACGTCGGATTCGGCCACGACATAGATGTTGCGCCTGCCCTGCCGGACGCCATAGCCGACCAGGCGATCGGCGATGTTGGCGAAGCTGTTGCCCAGGATGAAGACGTTGCCGCCCGCGATCTCGGCGTTGTTCGAGAAGGACAGCACGTTGATGTTGCGCGGGCGCATGGCGTTTCCGACGGCATTCGCGCCCTCTGCGAACAGCGGGCCGACGATGATCTGCGCGCCCGCGTCGGCGGCGGCATTGGCCTGGGCCACGGCCTGTTCGGTGCTGGTGCCGGTGTCGTACACCCGCAGGTCGATGCTGGCGCCCTGGGCATCGGCCGCCGCCATGCGCGCCGCGTTCTTGAGGCTGCGCGCCAGCCATTCCAGATCCGCCGAACCGCTGCCGCCGGGCGCCAGAAGCGCCACCCGCACCGGCTCGCCCGGCGCGATCAGGGGGCCGATGGCCGGGCCGCTGGCCTGTTGCGATCCCGCGCCGGGGTCGCAGGCGGCCAGGACGAAGGCCGACAGCACGGCGGCCGCGCGGGCAAGGATGCGGCGCAATCCGGTTCCGGGCCGGGTTGTTGCGGAAACGACCATATGAAACTTCCCTGCTGTAGGATATCGGCGAGCTGCGGTCAGCCTAGGACCATCGTCCGGGCTTGGCAATCAGTCGGAAGGAGAAGGCGATGACCGGGAAACGCGACGACAGCCGGCCTCAGCCGCCGCAGCGCCTGTCCGCCCATGTCGAGGCGCCGCGGCTCGAGGCGGGCCTTTACCTGGTGGCCACCCCCATCGGCACGGCCCGCGACATCACGCTGCGCGCCCTGGACGTGCTGAACGCCGCCGATCTGCTGGCGGCCGAGGACACGCGGGTGCTGCGCCACCTTCTGGACATCCACGGCATTCCCCTGCGCGGCCGCCGGATCCTGCCCTATCACGACCACAACGGCGAACGGGCGCGGCCGGGGCTGTTGGCGGCCTTGGCAGGCGGCGCCAGAGATCGCCTATGCCTCGGACGCGGGAACGCCGCTGGTGGCCGATCCCGGCTATCGCCTGGCCCGAGAGGCCGCGGCCGCGGGGCACCGCGTGCAGGCGATCCCCGGCCCCTCGGCGCCCCTGGTCGCGCTGAGCCTGTCGGGCCTGCCCAGCGACCGCTTCCTGTTCCTGGGATTTCCGCCCACCGGCCGGGGCGCCCGCATGACCTGGCTGCGCGACGCGATGGCGGTCGATGCGACGCTGATCCTGTTCGAAAGCCCCCGGCGCGTTAATCAGACATTGAAGGAGATCTGCGAGATTGATGCGAATCGCACTACGGTGGTGGCGCGCGAACTGACCAAGAAGTTCGAGGAGGTGATCCGCGGCACGGCGGCCGAACTGGCGGCGGATCCGCGGATGGCCGCCCTGAAGGGCGAGGTGGTGGTGCTGATCGACCGGGCCGGGGCGGCTGTTGCGGACGACCGGACGGTGCAGGCCGCGCTGCGGGCACGGCTTGGACGGATGACGGTGAAGGACGCGGCCCGCGAGGTCGCGGCAGAGATGGGATTGGCACGGCGCGATGTCTATCAGATCGCCCTGGGCCTGGCTGAAGACGGGAATGGATGATGGGATGCGTTGCAAGATCGCCTGAACTGCCCTGGGCCGTGGCTGTCCCCGCCGGGCGGGTGTCGCCGGTGCGGACGGCGCGGGGACGCATGGCCAACCTGTCGGGCAATCTTGCGGAAGACGGCGTCGCGCGGCTGCTGGAACGGCGCGGCATGACGATCCTGGCGCAGCGCTGGCGCGGCAAGGTCGGCGAGATCGACCTGATCGCCCGCGACGGCCGATGCCTGGTCTTCGTCGAGGTCAAGCGGTCTTCGACCCACGAGGCGGCGGCCCAAAGGCTTGGCGCCGCCCAGCGTGGGCGCATCATGCGCGCCGCGTTGGAGTATTGCGAGACGATGGGGCAGGCGCCCTTGCCCGAGATGCGGTTCGATGCGGCTCTCGTCGATGCCCTGGGCCGGATCGAGATCCTCGAGCGCGCCTTCGAGGACTGCTGCATGTGATGGGCCGCGGGCGCTTCTGCCCGGGCGGGCAAGTCACCTTCATCAGACCCCTTGGCTGTGGGGGAAGGTCGGGATGAAGCGGCTGGATCATCATGCTGTCGGCATCTGCCAGGGATCGGTGCTGCTGTTTTCGGCCTTCGAGGATCAGGGCGAGATGTGGGTCGGCGAGGGACAGCGCGCCATCCGCCACCCGATCACGTTCGACAGCGCCTTTTCAGGCGCGCCGGCGGTGCATGTCTCGATCGCCATGTGGGATATCGACGGCCGGGCCAACCAGCGGGCGGACATCTCGGCCGAGGCGATCGCAGGGCAGGGCTTCGACATCGTGTTCAGGACCTGGGGCGATACCCGCGTGGCGCGGATCCGGGCCGAATGGCTGGCGATCGGTCCGGTGGCTCATGCGGACGACTTCAGCCTTTAGCCCCGGTCGAGGTTGAGGGCGATCAGCGCCGCCGTCTGGTCTGGATGGGTCAGGGGCAGCATGTGCCCGGCAGCCGGAACCACCGCCCGTCCCACGTCGGCCAGACGCGCTGCCAAGGCATCCGCGATCCGGTGGATGACGGCGGGCGAGTCCCGTCCCGAGACGATCATGACGGGCGCATCGATGGCCTCGAGCCCGCCGGCGCGCAGGATGCCCGCGCGATCCCGCGTCAGGGTCTCGTCGGTTTCCGCCACCAGCGTGACCTGATCCGTCACCGCGCGGCGGACCGCTGGCGGCAGCCTGTCGAACGGCAGCGCCCCCCAGACGTCGAGGAAGGCGCGCGCGGCCTCTTCGGCCTGGCCTCGCGCAAGGTGCCCGGCCACCGCGCGGTCGCGGGCGGCCTGATCGGCGTCGGGTGCCGCCGCGAACAGCACCGGTTCGATCAGGGTCAGGCTTCGCACCGCCTCGGGGGCGGCGACGGCCAGGCGCAGGGCGACGGTCGCCCCCATGCTGTGGCCGATCAGGTCCAGCGGCCGGTCGATGAAGCTGGCGGCGATGCGCGTCACCGAGGTGTGGAAGTCGGGCCCCTGGGGCTGGGGCAGCCAGGGGCCGCTGCGCCCGTGGCCGGGCATGTCGAAGCTCCTCAGGTCGATCCGCCCTTCCAGCCGCTCGGCGATGGGCCCCCAATAGGCCGAACTGCCCATCATGCAATGAAGGGCAAGGGCGGGGCGATCCCGGTCGCCCGCCCAGTGCCACCTGTAAATGCCCGTCATAGCGTGGCGAGGTGCCGGTCGAGAAAATCGAGCCGGTCCTGGCCCCAGAACTTCTGGCCGCTTTCGCGGACGACATAGAAGGGCGCGCCGAAGACGCCCGCCTCGACCGCCTGTTCCAGATTGCGGCCATAGGTCTCGGCGCCCAGGAACAGCCCGCTGTCGGCCAGCGAGGCATCGAAGCCATGCGCCGACAGAAGATCGCGGATCACCGAATCGTCGCTGATGTCGCGATCCTCGGCCCAGACGGCCCGCAGGAAGGCCTGGACCAGCCCGCCCAGGTCGCCGCCCCCCGCCTGCTGGGCGGCGATGATCGCATAGGACGACGGCGCCATGTTCACCGGCCAGTGGGCGGGCTTCATGTTCAGCGGCATACCCAGATGGTCCGCCCAGCGGGGCAGTTCCTGCGCGCGGTATTCCATGCGGCTGGGATGGCGGTTCGCCGGGCGCACGCCGCCGGTCCGGTCGAACAGCTGCAGCAGGTCCAGCGGCTTGTAGGTGATGGTCGCGCCGTGGCGTCGGGCGATCTGTTCCAGCCGGTCCCCTGCCAGATATGCCCAGGGGCTGATGGTCCCGAGATAGTAGTCGATGCTGGCCATAAAGACGATCCTTCGCGGTTTGCCGGCAGGCTAGCCGGGTGGTAAGGCGGGCGCAATCTGGCAGATCCTCGGAAAAGGCCCCCACCCATGCCCGTCATGACCGAACCCAAGCTGATTTCTGGCAATGCGAACCGGACGCTTGCCGCCTCGATCGCCCGGCGGATGTCGATGCACCGGGGCATGAATGTCAGCCTTTGCGACGCCCGGATCGAGCGGTTCAACGACCAGGAGATCTTCGTCGAGGTCTATGAGAACGTTCGCGGCGAGGACATGTACATCATCCAGCCGACCTCGAATCCGGCCAATGACAACCTGATGGAGCTGATGGTGATGGCCGATGCGCTGCGCCGGTCGTCGGCCGCGCGCATCACCGCAGTGATCCCCTATTTCGGTTATGCCCGTCAGGACCGGCGCGCCAAGGCCCGCACGCCGATCAGCGCCAAGCTGGTCGCGAACCTGCTGACCGAATCCGGGATCGACCGGGTTCTGACGCTGGATCTGCACGCAGCCCAGATCCAGGGCTTCTTCGACATCCCGGTGGACAACCTCTACGCGGCCCCGGTCTTCGCGCTTGACGTCCAGCATCATTTCCGGGGGCGGATGCAGGATCTGATGGTGGTCTCGCCCGATGTGGGGGGCGTGGCGCGGGCGCGCGAACTGGCGACGCGGATCGGCGCCCCGCTGTCCATCGTGGACAAGCGCCGCGAGAAGGCGGGCGAGGTGGCCGAGATGACCGTGATCGGCGATGTCGAGGGCAAGGTCTGCATCATCGTGGACGACATCTGCGACACGGCCGGGACGCTGGTGAAGGCCGCCCAGACCCTGACCGACAGGGGCGCCACCGAGGTCCATGCCTATATCACCCACGGCGTGCTGTCCGGCCCGGCGGTGGAACGGGTCAGCACGTCGGTGATGAAGTCGCTGGTCATCACCGATTCGATCCAGCCGACCGAGGCGGTGAAGTCGGCCCCCAACATCCGCATCGTGCCGACCGCGCCGATGTTCACGCAGGCGATCCTGAACATCTGGAACGGCACCTCGGTCAGCAGCCTGTTCGAGACCGATACCCTGCTGCCGATCTACGAGGGGCTGTATTCCAGCCTGTGACGGGGTGACGGGGGTGCGGTCGGCTGCCTCCGGCGGGGGTATTTGCGCAAAGAAGAAGCCTCAGAGCGCGTGCCAGCCGATATCGCGGCGGCAGAAGCCCTGCGGCCAGTCGATGGCGTCCACCTGGGCATAGGCGCGGTCGCGCGCCTCGGCCAGGGTGGAGCCGCGGCCGGTGCAGGCAAGCACGCGGCCCCCCGTCGCGACGATCTGGCCGTCCCGTTCAGCGGTGCCGGCGTGGAAGGTCATCTCGAAACTGGTTTCGGCCAGCCTCTCCAGCCCCCTGATCGGGCTGCCCTTCACGTAATCGCCCGGATAGCCCCGGGCGGCCAGGACGACCGTCAGCGCGTGATCATCGGCCCAGTTGACCGACAGATCCCGCAGCCGGCCCTCGGCACAGGCCAGCAGCAGGTCGAGGATCTGCGCTCCCAGCCGCATCATCAGCGCCTGGCATTCCGGGTCCCCGAAGCGGACGTTGTATTCGACCAGGCGCGCGGCACCGTCCCGGATCATCAGCCCGGCATAGAGAACCCCCTGGAACGGCATCCCGCGGCGCGCCATCTCGGCCACCGTGGGCCGCACGATCCGCGCCATCACCTGATCCTGCAGGGCCTCGGTCAGGATCGGGGCGGGGCTGTAGGCGCCCATGCCGCCGGTGTTGGGGCCGGTGTCGCCTTCGCCAGCGCGCTTGTGGTCCTGGGCGGTGCCGATGGGCAGGCAATCCGTCCCGTCGCAGAGGATGAAGAAGCTGGCTTCCTCGCCCTCCATGAAGTCCTCGATCACCACCGCCGTTCCGCCGAAGGTGCCGGCAAAGACCGCGTCGATGGCCTGATGGGCCTGTTCGACCGTTTCCGCCACCGTGACGCCCTTGCCGGCAGCCAGCCCGTCGGCCTTGACGACGATGGGCGCCCCCTGGGCCGCGACATGGGCGTGGGCACTTGCCGCGTCGTCGAGATCGCGCCCAGGCGGCGGTGGGGGCGCCGCAGGCATCGCAGATCTGCTTGGTAAAGGCCTTCGAGGCCTCGAGCTGGGCGGCGGCCTGCGAAGGACCGAAGACCAGGAAGCCCGCGTCGCGCAGCGCGTCCGAGACACCGGCGGCCAGGGGCGCCTCGGGGCCGATCACCACGAAGTCGATGGCGTTTTCCTGGGCGAATTCCAGCACCGCGGCGCGCGACAGGATGTCCAGCTCGGCGCATTCCGCCACGGTGGCGGTGCCGGCGTTGCCCGGGGCGACGATCAGGCGGTCGCATTTCGGGTTCTGCCGGATCGCCCAGGCCAGGGCGTGTTCGCGCCCGCCGCCGCCAAGGATCAGGATGTTCATGGGCCGCCCTTTCGCTTCTGGTGGCGGCGTTCTAGTCTGGGGCCAGGAAGGGAACAAGACGCATGGATTTGCTGGAAGACGCGCCGGGCAGCAACGCGCATGAATTCACGGTCTCGGAACTGTCGGGCGCGGTCAAGCGCAGCCTCGAGGACCAGTTCGGCCGCGTGCGCGTCCGGGGCGAGATCGGGCGCGTGTCGCGTCCCTCGTCGGGCCATCTCTATTTCGACCTCAAGGACGACCGCTCGGTGCTGGCTGCCGTGACCTGGAAAGGGCAGGCGGGGCGTCTTGCGCAACGCCCCGAGGAAGGGATGGAGGTCATCGCCACCGGCCGCATCACCACCTTTCCCGGCCAGTCGAAATACCAGCTGATCGTCGACCAGATCGAGCCCGCCGGCCTTGGCGCGCTGATGGCGATGCTGGAGAGGCGCCGCCAGGCCCTTGCCGCCGAAGGGCTGTTCGACGAGGCGCGCAAGCGGCCGCTGCCGCCGCTGCCGCGCGTGATCGGGGTCGTGACCTCGCCTTCCGGGGCGGTGATCCGGGACATCCTGCACCGTCTGCGCGACCGCTTTCCGACCCGCGTGCTGATCTGGCCGGTGGCCGTCCAGGGCGAAGGCTGCGCGCCGCAGGTCGCGGCGGCGATCCGGGGCTTCAACGACCTGCCGCAGGGCGGCCCGATCCCGCGCCCGGATCTGCTGATCGTCGCGCGGGGGGCGGCAGCCTTGAGGATCTGTGGGGCTTCAACGAGGAAGCGGTGGTCCGCGCCGCCGCCGAAAGCCGCATCCCGCTGATCTCCGCCGTGGGCCACGAGACCGACACCACGCTGATCGACTTCGCCTCGGACCGCCGCGCGCCCACGCCCACCGCCGCGGCCGAGATGGCGGTGCCGGTGCTGGCCGACCTGTCGGCGCGGCTGGCCGAGGCGCAGGCCCGGCTGACGCGCTGCAGCCGCCACCATATCGACCGCCCTCGCCAGCGGCTGCGCGACCTGTCCCGCGCCCTGGGCCGTCCCGCCGCCCTGACCGAGGGCGCGCGGCAACGGCTGGATCTGTGGGCGGGGCGGCTGGATCCGGCGCTGCACGCACTGGTCCGGACGCGCCGGCATCGGCTTGCGGCCCGGCCCATGCCGGTGGCGCTGCTGCGGAGGTTCACCGACCGCAAGGCGCACGCGCTGCATGGGCTGGAACATCGGCTGGACGCCGCCGCCGCCCGGCGGCTGGAACGGCGGCGCGACCGGGTGACGGCAATGGCGGAACGGCTCGAGGCGTCTTTGCTGCGGGCGGTGGCTGCCGCGCAAAGGGCTGCCGCGCAGCAGCGTGAACGGGTTGGCGATCTGGCGCGACGGCTGGATCAGGCCGTGCAGCGGGCGATCCGCAACCGCGATCAGGCCATGCAGCGGGTGGACCGCCTGCGCCTGTCTCTGGGCTACAAGGAAACCCTGAAGCGCGGTTTCGTGGTGGTCCACGGTCCCGAGGGCGTCGTCACCACGGCGCAGGCGGCCAAAATGGTCCCGCAGATGGACCTGGAATTTGTCGACGGCCGGGTGACGGTCCGCCCCGAAGGCGCCCCGAGATCCGGCAGAAGGCCCAAGCCCTCGGGCCAGAAATCCCTGTTCTGATTCTCTTTTGCGCAAATACCCCGGGGGTGCGGGGGCTGGCCCCCGCCCTAGATGCCCTTCGGGCGCAGCATCAGCCAGATCAGGGAACCCCCCGCCAGCACCAGGAAAGGCAGCATGGCCAGGTTGACGGCGTTCCAGCCCGCGACCACCGAACCGCCGCTGCAGTTCATCAGCCCCCCCGAGGACAACGAGGCCAGGAACACGCCGCCAAAGACCACCGCATCGTTCAGGCCCTGCACGCGGCCGCGTTCCGCCGGGGAATGCGCCCGCGTCAGCATGGCGGTCGCGCCGATATAGCCGAAGTTCCAGCCCATCCCCAGCAGGATCAGCGCCGCGAAGAAATTGGACAGCTGCACCCCCGACAGCGCCGCGGCACCGGCCAGGGCCAGCAGGAACAGCCCCACCGCGACGATCCGCCCGGCGCCGAAGCGGGCGATCAGGTGGCCGGTGAAGAAGCTGGGCGCGAACATCGCCAGGACATGGGCGCTGACGATGTTGGCCGCATCCGTCGCCGCAAAGCCGCAGCCCACAACCGCCAGCGGGGTTGAGGTCATCACCAGGTTCATCAGCGCATAGGACACCATCGCGCAGATCATCGCCACGGCGATCCGCGGCTGGCGCAGCAACTCTGCGGCGGAACGTCCCGTCTCTGCGGCGGTCCGGGACCGCGGGGGCGGGGGGCTGTCCAGGAAGGCGAACAGGAACGGCCCCAGGGCGTTCAGCCCGATCACCGCCAGATAGGTGGCCAGGAAGGGCACCGCCGTCAGGCCATCGGTGGCCCGGACCAGGGCGGGCCCGATGATCGCCGAGGCCAAGCCGCCCGCCATGACCCAGCTGATCGCGCGCGGGGCATAGTCCTCGGAGGCAAGGTCGGTGGCGGCGAAGCGGTAAAATCCCTGCGCGGACATGTAGATGCCGGTCAGGAAGGATCCCGCCATGAAGGACCAGAACGACCCGGTCCACAGGCCCCCGGCGGCAAGCGCCGCGCCCAGGGCCCCCGCCGCGACCGCCAGCAGGAAGCCCGCCCGCCGGCCGCGGTCCTGCATGAAGCGCGCCAGGGGACGCGCTGTCAGCGCCGACCCCAGGACGATCATCGACAGCGGCAGGGTGGCGATGCAGGGATTGGGCGCCAGGATCTGGCCGGCCAGACCGCCGACGATGAAGATCATCGACATCTGCGCGCCCAGGATCGCCTGGGCCGCGACCAGCACGATCACGTTGCGTCGGGCGCGTCTGTCGTCAGGCGCCAAGATCAGCCCCGGCTCAGCCGGGAGGCGGCATGGGCGCGTTCCTGGATCGCCCCCCAATTCTCGGCGTTGACGTCGCCATCGGTGGCGATCCAGCTGCCGCCGACGCAGAGGACGTTCGGCAGGCCGAGGTATTCCGGGGCGTTCGCGGCGGTGATTCCCCCGTGGGGCAGAAGCTGATCCTCGGCAGCGGTCCGGCCAGGGCCTTCAGCGCCGCGGCGCCGCCGCTTGTCTGGGCGGGGAAGAACTTAAGCATGTCATAGCCGGCGTCAGCCGCCCGCATCACCTCGGAGGCGGTGGCCGCGCCCGGCAGCAGCGGCAGCTCCAGTTCCTCGCAGGCCGCGATCAGCCGGTCGGTCAGGCCCGGCGACACGGCGAAGGTCGCGCCCGCGTCCTTGGCGCGGCGCGCGTCGTCGGGCGTCAGCACGGTGCCGGCCCCGACATGCCCGCCCGACACGGCCGACATGGCCCGGATCGCATCCAGGGCCGCGTCCGACCGCAGGGTGATTTCCAGAACGGGCAGCCCGCCGGTGACAAGCGCCCGCGCCAGTCCCGCGGCGCGCTCGGCGTTGCGGATCACGATCACCGGAATGACCGGCGCCAGGCCGCAGAGCGCGCGGGTCCTTTGCGACTGGAGTTCGGGTTTCATGGCGTCACCTTCTGTTCCGCGGTTCGCGCGCAACCTGCCCGGTGGCGGGAACCGATGCAAGCGGTTTGCCGTAGCGGCACCCTTGTTCCCGACGACGAACAGCTTGGTCGGGACGCGGCCCGCAGGCGCATCCGTCACCCGGTGTGGGGCTACTGGCGGTCCAAGGTCGCCGGCGGGTTGGCGTGACGGCGCAGTTCCGTGATCCCGTTCATCATCGCCTCGTGTTCCAGCCGTCCCAGAAGATCGCGATATTCGGCGTTGTGGGAATAGGCCTGGATGGCGGACATGATGATTTTCCAGTCGTCCACCGTCACGACAGGACGAAAAGCTTGGACTCGGCCGGGCTGAGACATCGAAAACCTGCAAAAGAAGAAAAGAATTTAACAAGAATAATCCGGCAGGGTTCCACCGCGCTAGTGGGATTTTTGTGCAGCGTAAAGAAATTGCTTCCTTTTTGGAACCTCCGGTCGGCGCCGCGGCCCGGCCGGACCGCGGCCGGGCAGGATGCTGGAAAACAGTTCGTCCCGGCAATCCCGGTCCGGTCGAACCGGGCGCGCGCGCAGGGCCGGGGCCGGGCAGGGCCGGGGGCGCCGGATCAGCCCCTGCGGGGCGGGACGCTGGCCGGAAGCTCGATGTTGATTTCCAGGCTGGACATCTGGTCGCCCCGTTCCATCCGGACATCGACGTCCTTCTCGCCGACGATCGGGACGTGCTTGCGGATCGCGGCGATGATGTCGCGTTGCAGCATCGGCAGGTAGTCCGCCTCGGCCGTGCCGCTGCTGCGCTCATGGGCCAGAAGGATCTGCAGGCGGTCCTTGGCGGTCTGGGCGCTCTGGGTCGGGCGCTTGCGAGCGAAGCCGAACAGGTTCATGACGCCCGCCCGAACAGCCGCTGGAACAGGCCGGGGCGGCGTTCGCCCTGGATCCGCATCTCGACCTGGGTGCCGGTCAGCCGCGAGATCGCGTCCTCATAGGCGCGGGACGCGGCCGAGGGTTCGTCCAGCACCACCGGCGTGCCCACGTTCGAGGCCTTGAGGATCGCCTTGCTTTCCGGGATCACGCCCAGCAGCGGCACCGCCAGGATTTCCAGAACGTCCTCGACGGTCATCATCTCGCCGCTGTCCACGCGGGCCTGGTCATAGCGTGTCAGCAGGACCTGCGCCTTGATCGGCTCGGCGCCCACGGTCTCGGCGCGCTTGGTCTGGCTGCTGAGAAGGCCCAGCACCCGGTCGCTGTCGCGGACCGAGGATACCTCGGGGTTGGTCACCACCACCGCCTCGTCGGCGAAATACATGGCCATCTGCGCGCCGCGTTCGATCCCCGCGGGGCTGTCGCAGACGATATAATCGAACTCGGCCTTCAGTTCGTTCAGGATCTGCTCGACGCCTTCCTTGGTCAGGGCGTCCTTGTCGCGGGTCTGCGAGGTGGGCAGGATGAACAGCGTGTCCAGCCGCTTGTCCTTGATGAGCGCCTGCTTCAGCTTGGCGTCGCCCTGGATGACGTTGATGAAGTCGAAGACCACGCGGCGTTCGCAGCCCATGATCATGTCGAGGTTGCGCAGCCCCACGTCGAAGTCGATCACGACCGTCTTGAAGCCCTGCTTGGCCAGCCCGGCCGCAATGGCCGCCGAGGACGTCGTCTTGCCGACGCCCCCCTTGCCCGACGTGATCACGATGACCCGCCCCAGGGGCGCGTCCTTCTTGGCTTCCGATGTCATGCGATCACCTCCATGCGAAGTTTCTCGTTCTCCAGGTAGATATGGGTGCAGCGGTCGCGCGCCTGCTCCAGCGTCTCGCTGGTCTGGTAGAGGCCGGCAATGGCCACCAGCTCGGCGTCGAGGCTCTGGCAGAAGATGTGCGCGCTCTCGTTGCCGTGGCAGCCCGCCATGGCCCGGCCGCGCAGCGTGCCATAGACGTGGATGTTGCCCGCCGCGATCAGTTCGGCGCCCGAGGCAACCGATCCGATCACCGTCAGGTCGCCCTGGTCGGCCACGATCATCTGGCCCGACCGCACCGTCGAGCGGATCACCTTGGTTTCGGCAGGGCGGGCGGGCGCGGGGGCGGCCTGCGCGGCGGCGGGGGCGGGCTCGCGCGGCAGGGGGCGTCGCGCCCGGTGGTGACGGGGATCAGCCCCAGATCCTGCAGCGCGGCGGCATCGACACGCCCGGCGTTCTGGACCCCGAAGACGCGCAGATCCCGCCCGCGGAGGTTGTCCACCAGGTCGCGCAGGCGGCCGGGATCCTGAAGGCCGGGAGCCTGGCCCAGATCCAGCACCACCGGCGCGCCGGAAAAGAACTGCGGCGTGCGGCCAAGCTGCTCGCCAAGCTGGGCGTGGAAGTGATCGTCGGCCTGGTCGCTGTCGATGCGCAGCGCCAGAACGGTCAGGAAACGGCCGCGAACCTGGAACGGGGCCGTCCTGGCCTGCTGTGCGCCGTTGCGGGCACGGGCGTATCCTTCTGACACGGCGACACTCTGCTCCTGCTGTGGCGGATGGCGACTCGGGTCGCGCCGCTCTTTGTTAGGGGGTCATTTCCCACGAAGCGCCCCGCCGGGGAAGACACCGCGTGCGTGCCGGCAGGAACCCGCCGACGACCCCGAAGTGTGGATTGCCTTGCACCGCGCGCCATGTCCAGCCCCGAATCCGCGACCATTGCGGCCACCGCGCGCCAAGGTCCGCCCGCAAAGATCATAAGATCATGACAATCAGGCGTTGACGGGTCCGGCACCCGGACGGATGATGACCCGAAAAGGGGCGGACCGGATGACGGATGAAGCGGGCAGGATCGCGGTTGTCGGCGGCGGGCTGATCGGGGTCAGCTGGACCGCGCTGTTCATGGCCTGGGGCCACGATGTCGCGCTGTTCGACCCCGATGCGGACGCGCGCCGGGCCGTCCCGCAGGCCCTGCAGGGGCCGATGGACCAGATCGCCCGGATGGGCTTCGATCTGCCCGCTCCGGGGCGGCTGCATCTGTGCGACAGCCTGCGGGACGCCGTGGCGGATGCCGCCTGGGTTCAGGAGAACGCCCCGGAAAAGGTGGACCTGAAACGCGCCCTCTATGCCCGGATCGAGGAGGCGGCGCCCGCGGGCGTCACCATCGCCTCCAGCACCTCGTCGCTGGTCTGGTCGGAACTGTCGCGGGGCATGGCCGATCCCGGCCGGCTGATCACCGCCCATCCCTTCAACCCGCCCCACCTGATGCCCCTGGTCGAGCTTTACGGCCCGGATGCCGCCCGCCTGCAGGCCGCCGCCGCCTTCTTCCGCAGCCTGGGGCGTCACCCCGTCTTCCTGCGGCGCGAGGCCGTGGGCCACATCGCCAACCGCCTGTCGTCTGCCCTGTGGCGCGAGGCGGTGAACATGGTGGCCGAGGGCATCGCCGACGTGGACCAGATCGACGCCGCCCTTGTCCACGGGCCCGGGCTGCGGTGGTCGGTGGTGGGGGCGCACATGGCCTATCACCTGGGCGGCGGCGCGGGCGGGATCGCGCATTACCTGGCCCATCTGGGTCCAAGCCAGGAACGCCGCTGGCGGGATCTGGGCCAGCCCCGGCTGGATCAGGCGACCTGCGCCATGCTGGTGGACGGCATCGCCGCCGCGGCGGGGGGACGCGACATTGCCACGCTGGCCGCCGAACGGGACGCCCGGCTGATCGCGGTGCAGCGGGCGCTGCGGGGTTGACTGCCGCGGGAAAAACCGGATCCAGCGGCAGGGCGGGGTCCGGCAGGGCATGGCGGCCCGGGCCTGCGGCAAGGACATTTCCAGCATGACAGATTTCAGCAAGGCACCGGCAGGATGACCAAGGCGAATTCCCCGACCCCCCTTTATCACCGCGTCTATGCCGTCATGAGAGAGCGCATCGTGAACGGCTACTATCCCGAGAACGTGCCCGTCCCGAGCGAGGCCGAATTGTCCGACAGCTTTCGCGTCAGCCGCATCACCGTGCGCAAGGCGATGGAGATGCTGTCGGCCGAAGGGCTCATCACCCGGATGCGCGGCCGCGGCACCTTCGTCACCGACCGCGCGCAGAAGTCGTCGCTGAACCGGGCGGTGGTGTCGAACATCAACGGGCTGTTCAGCTATCTCAACACCGTGGGGCAAAGCACGCGGCTGAAGGTCGTCAGCCTGGACCGCGGCGAGGCGCCGCCGCGGATCTGCGCGCAGATGGGAATTGTCCCCGGCACGGAACTGGTGCGGTCGGTCCGGGTGCGGGAACTGGACAGGCGGCCCTATTCGCTGTCGATGGCCTATCTTCTTCCCGAGGTGGGCGCGGGGCTGACCCGGCAGGATCTGGCCAGCACCAACATGATCGACCTGGTCCAGCGGGAAGGCGCGGTGGTCGAACAGGTCGAACAGGTGCTGACCGCGACGCTGGCCGACGAATACGCGGCCGATCTTCTGCAATTGCCCATCGGCGCGCCGCTGATGCGGGTCAACCGCTTCTTCTTCAACGACCGGATGGTGCCCTTCTACGCGGCCGAGATCCTGTATTGCGCCGACCGGTACGAATACCGCGTCTCGCTGAAGCGCGAGCAGGGCCGGGAGTTCCTTCTGGACGGAACCCGCCCGGCCTAGCCGCCCGTCGCCGCGCCGGCCCTCATCATCGCCCGCAGCATGTCCAACCGGGGCTCGACCGGGGCGGGATAGGCGGCCCGGCCGTGGGACAGGCCAAGCGCCAGGAAGGTCTCGACCAGCTTGTAGGTCAGCGGGCCGGGGTTCACCACCGGGACCGGCAGGGTCGCGGCCAGGTATTCGCCGGCCTGGTGCATGGTGGTCGATCCCAGGCAGATGACCTCGGCGCCGTCCTCGTGGATGCAGCGCAGGGCGACATCGCGCATCCGGGGAAAGACCTCATCCTCTTTCCCGCCCAGCAGGTTCGCGAAATCGGGCGGCTGGTCGAAGCTGCGGACGGAGGCGCATTGCCGGTCGAAGCCGTATTCGCGGATCGCCTTGCGATAGCGCGGCAGCGCCGGTTCCCATTGCGCCAGGATGGAAAACCGTCAGCCCAGCGTCAGCGCATAAAGCATCGACGCCTTGCCCGCGCCGATCACCGGGATGTCCAGCACCGACCGCAGCATGGCCATGCCGCTGTCGGACATGGTGTCGATGCAGACCGCGTCATAGCCTTCGGCCTGCGCATCCAGCCCCGCGTCCAGGATCGAGAAGTCGGCAAGCGCCATGTCGTGCTGGCTGGAATAGTTCTTCGGTCCGACGCGCACCGGCCGGTAATGGAAGCTGATCCCCGGCCCCAGATCCACCGCGTCGATCTGCGCCTGCCGCCGGGCCAGATCCGCCTCGTCCATCGAGAAGGGAACGATCACCAGGACTTTCCGCATCTTCACCTCCATCGCCGTCATGCGTTTGCCGCGATGCGCGCGGCGGTGATCCCGGCCAGCCGCCCGAAGGCGGTGGCCGACAGAAGCCCGTTGCCCGACAGGTAGCCATAGCTCGAGATCGCCCGACAGGCCCCGTGCGGCCCCGCCCCCCGCCATCAGGTTGGGCAAAGGCGTGCCGTCGGTCCGCAGCACCCGCGCGTCATGGTCGATGACCAGCCCGCCCAGGGTGTGGAACAGCGCCCCGTTGACCTTGACCGCGCGATAGGGCGGCGCCAGCACCTGATCGGGGCCGAAGCGGCGGCCCAGCCGGTCGGGCTGTCCCGCCGCGGCGGCAGCGGCGATGCCGTCCAGTTCGGCCCGCAGCGCGTCCAGCGGCAGGCCGGTGGCGGCGGCCAGATCCTCGACGCTGTCGGCGGATTTCACCGCGCCCAGCTTGCGGATCTCGCGGTAGTCGTGGAAATCCAGCGCCGCCGCCTCGCAGCGGGCATCGAAGATGTCCCAGGCGACTTGGCCGGGCTGGGCCGCGACCTCGGCCCCGTGTTCGGAATAGCCGCGCATCTCGTTGGAAAAGCGCCGGCCTTCGGTGTTGACCAGGATGCCGCCCTGGGTGACCACGGCCCAGGTCAGAGGCAGACCGTGCGGGTGGGCGACCGAGCCGTGGCCCTGATAGGCGCCCATGTCCGCCAGTTGCGCGCCCAGTTCCGTGCCCCATTTCACCGCATCGCCGGTGTTCGACAGATGCCCGCAACATTCGGCATCGGCGATTTCCGGGATGTGGCGGCGCACCATCTTCGCGTCGCCCGCGAAGCCGCAGCAGGCCAGCACCAGCGCCTTGCAGCCCAGCGTCTCCATCGCGCCGTCGGGGCGGCGGAAGCGGACGCCGGCCACCCGGCCGGTCGCCTCCACGAACAGATCCTCGACCGATGCGCCGGTCAGCAGGTCGATGCCGGCCCGCGACACCGCCGACAGCAGCGCCTGTTCCAGATCCGCCCCGGTGCGGCTGTCGGGCCCGTGCATCCGCATCCGCGAATGGCCGGGATAGAGGAAGCCCGTCACCAGCCGGAAGCCGATGCCGTGGCTGTCCATCAGCCAGTCGATCATCGGCCCCGAGGTGCGGGCGGCCAGCAGCGCCATGTCGGCGGCCGTATGGCCGTGCGTCTTGGCCAGGATGTCGGCGGCGAACAGATCGGGGTCGTCGTCGATCCCGGCTTCGCGCTGCAACCGCGTGCCGGCCGCCGGGATAAGCCCGGCAGAGAGCGAGGTCGAGCCTTGCGGCGTGGCGTCGCGTTCCAGGATCATCACCTCTTGCCCCGCGTCATGGGCGGCAAGCGCCGCGACCAGGCCGCAGGCGCCCGCCCCGACCACCACGACCGGCATCTCCACGTCGAAGTCCACGCCATCGGCGGACAGAACGGCCATCGGGTCTTCCTTTCGGTCAATAGTCGGTGCGGCTGTCTTCCGGGGTACCGTAGCGGGCTTCCAGTTCCTGCACCTCGGCCATGCGGGCGGTGTCGAAGAACTGCTTGAAGCTCATCACGTGGGGCGCCACCGAGGCGATGGTTTCCTCGCGCCGCAGCACGTCCAGCGTCCGGCGCGCAGCCTCGCAGGCCGACAGCAGCAGCCAGTTGGGATAGATGATCAGCTTGAAGCCGAGCGCCTCGATTTCGCTGCGCGTCAGGAACGGCGTCTTGCCCGAGGTCGCCATGTTGTACAGAAGCGGGATGCCCGGAAAGCGCGGCGCGATATGGGGCAGGTCGTCGGGCAGCGGGCTTTCGATGAAGATCACGTCGGCGCCGGCCTCGCGATACATCTCGGCCCGGTCGAAGGCGGCGTTGCGGCCGTGCAGGGCCAGGGCGTCGGTGCGGGCGATGACCACGGAATCGGGGTCCAGGCGGGCGTCCACGGCGGCCTTGACCTTGGCCACCATGTCCTGGGCCGGGATGAGCTGCTTGCCCGACAGGTGTCCGCAGCGCTTGGGCAGCACCTGGTCCTCGAGATGGACGGCCGCCACCCCGCCGCGTTCGTAAAGCTGGATCGCCCGGCGCACGTTCAGCGGCCCGCCAAAGCCGTTGTCGGCGTCCGCAATCAGCGGCAGGTCGGATGCATCGGCGATGCGGGTGGCGTTGTCCACCATCTCGGTCATGGTCAGCAGGCCCACATCGGGATAGCCCAGCCTTGTGGCCGAGGTGCCGGCCCCGGTCATGTACATGGCCTCGAAGCCGGCCTCGGCCACCAGGCGGGCATACATGGCGTCAACGACCCCGGGGGCCATGACGGTCCGTTCGCCCGCCAGGGCCTGGCGCAGGCGGCGCGTGCATGTCAGCGACATCTTCGTTCTCCGTTTGCGTCTGTTGTGCCGCCGGGCATGGCGCGTCCGGCGGGGCGGGTCGTCAAGGACCCAGATAGGCCTGCCGCAGCTGCGGATCGGCCAGCATCCCGGCCGCGTCCCCCTGCATCACCAGATGGCCCTGTTCGATCACATAGGCCCGGCTGGCGACGTTCAGCGACTGCACGACGTTCTGTTCGACCAGCAGCACCGCGCAGCCTTCGGCGTTGATGCGCCCGATCAGTCCGAACATCTCCTCGACCATCAGGGGGACAGGCCCAGCGACGGCTCGTCCAGGATCAGCAGCTTGGGTTCGGACATCATGCCACGCCCGATCGCCAGCATCTGCTGTTCGCCCCCCGACAGGGTCCCGGCAAGCTGGTCCAGCCGTTCGCGCAGACGCGGGAAGATCGTGCAGATGCGGTCGAAGTTCTGCTTGCGGTGGGCCGCGGCGCGGCGGAAGGCGCCCAGTTCAAGGTTCTCGGCCACCGTCAGGTTGGGAAAGATCCGGCGGCCCTCGGGGACCTGCGCGATGCCCAGCGCCACGATGTCGCGCGGCTTCATGCCGGTGATGCGCGCGCCCTCGAACCGGACCTCGCCGGAACTGGGGCGGATGAAGCCCGAGACGACGTTGTTCAGCGTCGTCTTGCCCACGCCGTTCGACCCCAGCAGGGCCACGATCTCGCCCGCGTCGATGCGCATGTCGATGCCGTGCAGCACGGCCATCGACCCGTAGCCGGCCCGTAGGTCCGAAATCTCAAGCATGGTGACCCTCCTGCAGACGGGCGGCGGCGCCGTGGCCCAGATAGGCCTCGACCACGCCGGGATCGCGGACCAGTTCCCGGGGCGTGCCGCGGGCGATCATCCTGCCGTGGTTCAGGACGTAGGCGGTCTCGGCCAGGCTCATCACGGCCTGCATCACGTGTTCGATCATCAGGAAGGTGTGCCCCTCGTCGCGGATCTGGCGGATGATGCCGACGATTTCCGACACCTCGGACGGGATCAGGCCGGCCATCACCTCGTCCAGCAGCAGCAGTTTCGCGCCGGTCGCCAGCGCGCGGGCCAGTTCCAGGCGCTTGCGCCCGGCGATGGTCAGCGCGGATGCCGGTCGGTCCAGCATCGCGCCCATGCCCAGCCGCTTGCCGACCCGGCGGGCCACCGCCATCGCCTCGGCCCGGTCGTGGTGGTGCAGATAGGCGCCCACGGCGATGTTTTCCTGCACCGTCAGGCCGACGAAGGGCTGCACGATCTGGAAGGTGCGGATCATCCCCATCGCGCAGATGCGGTGCGGGGGCAGGCCGGTGACGTCGCGACCCATGAAGCGGACCGCGCCCTGGTCGGGCCGGGTGAAGCCGGCGATCGTCGTGAAGCAGGTGGTCTTGCCCGCCCCGTTCGGGCCCAGCAGGCCGACGATGGCGCCTTCGGGCACCTCCAGCGAGGCGTCGTCCACCGCCTTCAGGCCGCCGAAGCTTTTGGACAGGTTGCGAACCTCAAGCATGGTCGTCCTCGTTCTTGCGGAAGGGGCCGATGCGGGCGGCCAGCCCCATCAGGCCCTGCGGCAGGAAGCGCAGCGCGCAGATCAGCACCACCGCGTAAAGCACGAAGTTCAGGCCGGGCGCGTCGTGCAGCAGGTGCTTGGCGCCTTCGCCCAGAAGGTGCAGGCCCAGCGTGCCGATGAGCGGCCCCCAGACGGTGCCCGCGCCGCCGATGATCGGGCCGATCAGCGCCTCGATCGACACGGCGCTGCCATAGACGACGGCGCTATCGATGAACAGCCAGACCTGAAGATAGAGAACCCCGGCAAGCCCCGCGAAGGCCCCGGAGATCGCCATCGCCTTGACCTTGATGCTGTAGGTGTCGATGCCGAGCGCGCGGGCCGCGTCCTCGTTTTCACGCACGGCGATCAGATAGGCGCCGAAGCGGGACCGTTTCAGCCAGGCGGTCAGCGCCATGACCAGGGCCACGACGACCAGCAGGATCGTATAGACCACCGTGCGGTCGTTGAACTGCAGCGTGGACAGCCCCGGTTCAAGGCGAAGCTGCAGGCCGCTGCCCCCGCCGGTGATGGCGAACGACGACGCGCAGATCCGCAGCACCTCGGCGAAGGCCAGCGTGACCAAGGCGAAATACGACCCCTTCAGGCCATAGCGGAAGGCCAGCGCGCCGATGAAGGCGCCCATCACCGCGCCAGCCGCGATCCCGGCCGCGAAGCCGATCCAGGCATTGATGCCGTACTGCACCTGCAGGATCGCCGAGGCATAGGCGCCGGTCCCGTACATCGCCGCGTGCCCGAAGGACGCCATGCCCCCGAAGCCGCCGGTGATGTTCCAGGCCAGCGCCACGACCGCCACGATCAGCGCGTTGATGGTGAAGCCCATCCAGACGGGCGAGGACATGAAGTAGAGGCTGGCCAGATAGATCAGCGCCAGGCCGATCAGAACGGCCTGTCCGGCGGAATGGGGTTTCATCACGCGGCCCTCCTGCCCAGAAGGCCCGAGGGCTTGAACAGCAGGATCAGGATGAAGGCCATGAAGATGCCGATCTGGCCCAGGCTTTCCCCCAGAAACAGCCCGCAGAGCGATTCGATCACCCCCAGCAGCAGCCCCGCGATCAGCGCCCCGGGCAGGCTGCCCATGCCGCCCAGAACCACCGTGGTGAAGGCCACCAGCACGAAGGTGTAACCCACCTGCGGCGTGACGTAGAAGGTCGGCAGCAGCAGGCAGGCGGCCAGCGCCACGCAGGCGGTGCCGATGCCGAAGCAGATGGCATAGGTGTGGCTGACGTCGATGCCCACGATCTCGGCGCCGCGCTTCTCGATGGCGACGGCGCGGATGGCGGATCCGGTGCGGGTGCGGGTCATGAACAGCCACAGCAGGGGTGCCGCGGCAAGGGCCGCGAAGAAGGCGATCACCCGGCCCATCGGCAGGTAGGCGCCCAGGAATTCAACGGTGTTGTAGGCATACGGAATGTCCACGCTGCGAGTGTTCGACGTCCAGAAGTAGAGCGCCAGGTTGTCGATGATGAGCGCCAGCGCCAGCGTCACCAGCAGCACGTTCTGTTCGGACCCGCCGCTCATGGGGGCGATCACCCAGCGCTGCAGCGCGTAGCCCAGGCAGAAGAACACCGGCAGCAGGACTGGGATCGCCAGATAGGGATCCAGGCCCACGTGGACGAACAGGAAATAGGCGGCATACAGCGCCAGCATCAGCAGGCTGCCATGCGCGAAGTTGATGATGTGCAGGACGCCGTAGATCAGGGTCAGGCCAAGCGCCACAAGCGCATAGACGGCCCCCATCGTCAGGCCGCTGAGCACGGCGGGCAGGATCAGGCTGGACATGGGCACTCGCTTGTCAAGAAGGGCCGGGGGCCCCGCCTGCCGGCGGGGACCCGGTCGGATCAGCCTTCGCGCGGGATCGGGAAGACCGGTTCGGCGGTGGCGTATTCCTCGGGGAAGACCAGCTCGATCGTCTCGCCCCGGATCTGGGTGTTCACCGGCTGCGAGTTGACGTTGTCGCCGTTGACGAACTTCGTCGGCCCGTAGGGCATGATCGAGCCGTCGTAGGTCGAGGCCGCCAGCGTCTCGATCATCGCCTTGCGGTCGGTCGAGGCGCCGCGTTCCAGCGCGTCGGCGATCACCTGGATCGTCGCATAGGACACCATCACGTCATAGGTCAGGTCCAGCCCGGCCTCGGCCACGGTGGCGGCAAGCGCCTGCGATTCCGGCTTGTTGGGGTCGTACCAGTGGTTGCAGTCCATCACGTACTGCGCGATGTCGTTGTTCTCGCGCACGAACTTGATGTTGGACGCGGCCCCGCCCAGGATCGAGTAGATCGCCATCAGTTCCGCCCGCTGCTGGCGCAGGGCGCGGGCCATCAGCGTGTATTCGTTGAGATAGTTCGACGGGATCAGGATGTTCGCCCCCGACGCCTTGACCCGCAGCGCGATGTTGTTGAAGTCGCGGTGCGGCGTGGGGTGCGAGATCGTCTCGACCACCTCGATGCCCTGCTGGGGCAGTTGCTCGGCCATGATCTTGGCCATGTTCGACCCGAAGGGGCCGTCCTCGTGGACGATGGCGGCGGTCTTGACGGGGCTGCCCGCGTCCGCGTTCAGCTGCTTGAGGTTTTCCAGCGCGACGCTGGTGCATTTGTTGACGCCGGGGGTGAAGCGGAACACGTTGGGCAGGCCGCGTTCCACGATCGTCTCGGCGGTGCCGATCGAGAAGACCTGCGCCAGATCGTATTTCGCCGCCGCCTGCGACGATGCCAGGCCCAGGGCGGATGCGCTTGCGCCGGTGAAGGCGACCACGCCTGCCTCGGCCCGGGTATCGACGGCCGATGCCGCGATCTCGGGGCGGCTCTGGGCATCGACCACGACCAGTTCGATCTGCGCGCCGCTCATGCTCTTGATGCCGCCGGCGGCGTTGATCGCGTCGGCCGCGAACTTGGCGCCCGCCGCGCATTGGGTGCCGTTATAGGCCAGGTTGCCGGTCAGCGGCTCCAGCACGCCGATCTTCACGGTCTGGCCCTGCGCCCACAGGATCGAGGGCATGGACAGCCCGCTGACAAGGGCTGCCGCGCCCGAGGCCTTCAGCAAGCCGCGGCGATTGAGTGTGTATGTCATTGTCGTCTCCCTGCTTGTTGTTCGTTTGACGGGTAGGGCCCCTGGCCGGGGGCGGTCAGCGTTCCAGCCAGGGGTTCCGGGCCATCCTCTCGGCCTCGAAGGCTTCGATCCGGTCCATGTAGGTGAAGGTCATCTCGATCTCGTCCAGGCCCTGCAGAAGGCAGTCGCGGGCGAAGGCGTCGATGGCGATGGGGTGGGTGCCGAGACCCGCGGGCAGAACCACCCGGGTGGCTTCCAGATCGACGGTCACGGTGGCATCGGGATCGGCGGCAAGGTGATCGGCCAGCGCCTCGCAGACCGGCGCGGGCAGGCGGGCCGGGACGATGCCGTTCTTCAGCGCGTTGTTTAAGAAGATGTCGCCGAAGCCGGGCGCCAGCAGCGCGCGGATGCCCGCATCGGCCAGGGCATAGACGGCGCCTTCGCGCGACGATCCGCAGCCGAAATTGTCCTCGACCAGCAGGATCCTGGCCTGCCCGGCGCCGGGGCGGTTCAGCGGAAAGTCCGGGTCCAGCTTGCCGTCGGCGTCGCGGCGGATGTCGTGGAACAGGAACTTGTCATAGCCCTCGGCCCGGTCGGCCTTGAGAAAGCGGCCGGGGATGATCTGGTCGGTGTCGCAGTTGACGCCGGGAACATGAACGACGGTCGAGGTTTCGCGCCTGAAGGCCTTCATCGCGTCCTCCCTACAGCTTGCGGACATCGGTCAGCCGCCCGGTGATGGCGGCGGCGGCCGCCATCGCGGGGCTGACCAGGTGGGTGCGCGATCCAGGCCCCTGCCGCCCCACGAAGTTCCGGTTCGAGGTCGAGGCGCAGCGTTCGCCCGGCCCCACCGCGTCGCCGTTCATCGCCGCGCACATCGAACAGCCCGACTGGCGCCATTCGAAGCCCGCCTCGCGGAAGATGCGGGCGAGGCCCTCGGCCTCGGCCTGTTCGCGGACCTGGGTGGAACCGGGCACGACGATGGCCGGGACGGCCGCCTTGCGGTCCTTCAGGACAGCGGCGGCGGCGCGCAGATCCTCGATCCGGCTGTTGGTGCAGGAGCCGATGAAGACCCGGTCGATGGGCAGGCCGTCAAGCGCTGTGCCGGGCGCGAGGTCCATGTATTCCAGCGACCTGGCGGCGGCCTTGCGCTTTTCGGGGCTGGCAAAGCTGGCGGGGTCGGGGATGCGGCCGGTGATCGGCACGGCATCCTCGGGGCTGGTGCCCCAGGTGACCATCGGCGCGATGGCGGCCCCGTCCAGTTCCACCTCTCGGTCGAAGGTCGCGCCCTCGTCGGTGGGAAGCCGCCGCCACTGGGCCATCGCCAGATCCCATTCCTGGCCGGTGGGCGCGTAGTGGCGCCCGGCGACATAGCGGAAGGTGGTCTCGTCCGGGGCGACCATGCCCAGCCGCGCCGCTGCCTCGATCGACAGGTTGCACAGCGTCAGCCGCGCCTCGATGGACATGTCGCGCACCACCTGGCCCGCATATTCGATGGCGTGCCCGCCCGCGCCCGCGGCCCCGATCCTGGCGATCAGCGCCAGCATCACGTCCTTGGCGGTGACGCCCTGGCCCAGCCGTCCGTTCACCGTGACGCGCATCGTCCTGGGCCGCATCTGCCACAGCGTCTGCGTGGCCAGCACATGCGCGTTTTCCGACTGGCCGATGCCGAAGGCGATGGCCCCCAGCGCGCCCTGGGTCGAAGTATGGCTGTCCGAGCAGACGATGGTCAGGCCGGGCAGGGTGATGCCCTGTTCGGGCGCGACCACATGAACGATGCCCTGTTCGCGGCTGGCGATGCCGAAATGGCGCAGTCCGCCCCATTCCATGTTCTCGTCGAAGGTGCGGATCATCCGGGCAATGGCCGGGCTGGCCGCATCATCGGCGCTGCGGCCCCGGGTGGGCACATAGTGATCCGCGATGCCGAAGATCTGGCGCGGTCGGCGCGGACGCAGGTTGCGGCGCTTGAGGTCGGCAAAGGCGTGGAAGCTGCCTTCGTGGATCAGGTCGCGGTCGATATAGAGAAGCGACTGGCCCGACGGGTGGCGCAGGATCTCGTGCGCGTCCCAGATCTTGCCGAACAGGGTTCGCGGCGTCGTGTCGGATGCTGGCGTCATGGCGATCCGTTCCTTGTCATTCCAGACCGTCGAGACCTGGCTTTCGGCGGCGGCGGCGATCTGTCCCACGGGGGCGGTCCAGACCCCCTCGTGGCCCAGGATGTAGTCCAGAACCTCGCGCAGGTATTCGACCCGGTAGGGCATCCCCGAGACCCAGGAATGCAGCGGCAGGCTCATCACCCGACCGCCGTATTGCGCGCTTTCGCGATAGAGCACGTCGAAGCGGTCCATGACCTGCCGGACCCATTCGGGTTCGGAGTGGAAGTATTCGGTGGCCACCACCCGGTCGTCGGTCTCGTAGGCCAAGGGCATCGCCAGCAGCGGGCCTTCCTGCGTGCGCATCCGATAGGGCAGGTCGTCGTTGGCCCAGTCCAGGTTCCAGCGGATGCCGTTGCGCGCCAGCAGGTCCGGCGTGTTGAAGCCCTGCGCGCGGCCGGGCGACAGCCAGCCCTCGACCGGCTGGCCAGTGGCGCCGCGCAGCAGGCGCAGCGTTTCGGCGATGATCGCGTTCTCGTCGTCGATGGACAGGCCCGAATGGTGGACCTTGCCCATGTCCAGGCCATGCGCCACCACCTCGTGCCCGGCGGCCGTCACCGCCTCCAGCAGCGCGGGATAGCGCGCGGCGATGCAGCCGTTGACGGCAAAGCTGGCCCGCAGCCCCTTTTCCGCCAGAAGCCGCAGGATGCGGAACACGCCGATGCGGTTGCCGTAGTCGCGGTTGGTGTAATAGCGGAAATCGGGATAGGGCATCGACAGCGCGCCCGGCGCCTTGAAGGGCTTGGCCGGCATGTCCAGCGGGAAATGCTGCACATGGGTGACGATCGACAGCGCGATCCGCGCCCCGCCGAGCCAGGCGATCGGCTTGCGGGCGAACATGTCGGACCAGTCGTAACGGTCGTGGTCCATGCCGTAGCGGCGGGCGGGATAAACCAGGTAATCCTCGGGAAGCGGCATCAGCGGTCCCCCTGCGCGTGCCTGGCTGCGGCGGCCGCCATCGCGTCATAGGCGCCGCTGGCGTGATAGGCTTTCGCGATCTCTCGGCCCGTGGCCTGCCAGACGCCCTCGTGGCCGGCGATGTAGGCGATGGCCTCGGCGAAGGCGTCGATGCGGTGCGGCTGGCCCACCAGATAGGGGTGCAGCGGGATGCACATGACCATGCCGCTTTCGTCCGATTCCCGGTAAAGCTGGTCGAACTGGCGGCGGATGATCTCGCCGTAGTGGCGGGGCGTGACCTTCTGGCTGTTATAGACGATCACGTCGTTCATCTCGAGCGAGTAGGGCATCGAAATGAGCTTGCCCGACTTGACCTTCACCGGCATCGGCTGGTCGTCGTGGAACATGTCGCAGGTATATCGGATCCCCGCCTCGGCCAGGATGTCCATGGTCCACAGGTTGTTGGACAGCGCCGGAGACAGCCAGCCCGCCAGGTCCTGGCCGGTGTGCTTCCTGACCGTGTCGAAGGCGTCGCGGATGATCTCGCGTTCCTGGTCGATGGTCATGTTGTAGACATAGCGTGTGTTGTAGATGCCGTGCGAAAAGAACTCCCACCCCCGGTCGGCGCAGGCGCGGATGATTTCCGGATGGTGATCGCACAGCGCGACGTTCAGCGACACCTACCCGCGAAAGCCCGCTTGGTCCATCGCCGCCATCATCCGCTGCCATCCCGCGCGGTTGCCGTAATCGCGGTGCGAATATTGCAGCACGTCGGGGTTCGGGCGGCCCCAAGGGGTCCGGGTCGGGTTGTTCGGCGGATCGTATTCGTAGAACTCGATGTTGGGCGCGATCCAGACGGCCAGCTTCTTGCCGCCGGGCCAGGTGATCTTCGGCCGGCCGGGCCAGGGAAGATAGTCGTAGAGCCCCAGGTCCGACCGCATCGGTTCGCCGCCCATCTCAGCGCGCCTCGGGCTGGTAGGCGTCATACCAGGCGATGGCCTCGGCCACCGGGATCACGTCGCCATACTTGACCTAGATATCGTACAGGTTGGCGAAATGCGGGCTTTCGTGCTTGTCGGCCACGCATTCCTCGGGGACGATCACCCGGTACCCGCGCGAGATCGCGTCCACCACGCAGGCCCGCACGCAGCCCGAGGTCGAGCCGCCCGTCAGCACCACTGTGTCGCACTGGTGCCAGACCATCAGCGACTGCAGGTTGGTTTCGTGGAAGGCCGAGGCCATGCGCTTGTTGATGATGATGTCGCGCACCGGGTCGATCTTCAGGCGCGGGTCGAATTCGGCCCGGCGCGAGCCGACCTTGATGTTCTGCAGCGAGATCGGGCGTGTCGGTCCGGGTCCCCCAGACGCCGCAATCCTCGCCCGACTGCATGTAGGCGACATAGGTCCAGGTGATCGGCAGCCCCTTGGCGCGGGCCAGATCGGCAAGCTGGTTCACATAGTCCAGTTGCCGGGGATCGGTTTCATAGGCGGTCGCGAATTCGCCGACGCCGGTATAGGCCAGTTGCAGGTCGATGTGATCAGCATGGGCTTCCTGCCGAAGCCGAAGCGGCGGCGCGTGGGGTTCGCCTTGGCGTGTTCGTAAAGCTGCCGGGCCGTCAGGGACGACATTTCCATTGCTGGACCTCCTCTGCCTGCGCTGCGGACCCGGCTTGCGGCTGCCCGAAAGGGCCGCGCTCCTCCTGCCAGGTTCCCCATCCTGTTAGACCTATTGTTATGGCTTTATGTCATTTATAAAGAAGAATCTGCCGCGGCGGGGATGAAAAATACATCGCATTATCAGCCTATTGAGGGGCCGGTGGCCGGGTTCTTCTGGGCGGGGCAGAATCGCGATCGCCGCGCTGCGGATGCTGCAGCGCGGCGAAAGCAGGTCGGCGGCGCGGTCGGGACCGTCGCGGCGGCTATGGCGCGCCTGGGGGCGTCACGCCGCGATCTTCGGCAAAGGTCCAGGCGCCGTCGCCCAGGGCGGGGGCGGCGCGGTCGTGGGCCATGCCGCTGCGGCCGAAGCGGATGGGCGTGCGCAGTCCCGCGATGCCTTCCGGCGCGATCTGCAAGCCGCGCGCGACGATCTGCGGTTCCGACAGCGCCTCGGCCACGTCATTGACGGGTCCGCCCGGCACGCCCGCCTTCTCGAGGGCGGCGATCAGGTCGGCGCGGCTGCGGCGCGCGGTGGCTTGGGTCAGCAGGGCCACCAGCCGGTCGCGATGGGCCACGCGCGCGGGGTTGGTGGCGAAGTCGGGGTTGCCCGGCAGGTCGGGCAGGTCCAGCACCCGGCACAGCGCCGCGAACTGCCGGTCGTTGCCGCAGGCGACGATCAGGTGCCCGTCCGAGGCCGGGAAAAGCTGGTAGGGGACGATGTTGGGATGCGCGTTGCCCAACCGATGCGGCACCATGCCGCCCAGCAGGAAGTTCATGGCCTGGTTGGCCAGCACCGCCACGCCGCAGTCCAGCAGCGACAGATCCAGATGCTGCCCAAGCCCCGACCGCGCGCGTTCCGCAAGCGCCGCCTGCACGGCGATCACGCCGTAAAGCCCGGTGAAGATGTCTATCCAGGCCACCCCGACCTTCTGCGGCTCGCCGTCGGGCGGCCCGGTCAGGTCCATGATCCCCGACATGCCCTGGATCAGGAAGTCGTATCCCGGCTGGCCGGCGCGCGGCCCGTCCTGGCCGAAGCCCGTGACCGAGGCATAGATCAGCCCCGGATTGCGCGCCGACAGGGTGTCGTAATCCAGCCCGAAGCGCCGCACCCCGCCGACCTTGAAGTTCTCGATCACCACGTCCGCCCGGTCGATCAGCCCGCGCAGCCGGTCCATTTCGGCCGCGTCGTTGAAGTCGCAGGTGACCGAGGTCTTGCCCCGGTTGGCCGCGTGGAAATAGGCCGCGACCCGTTCGGTCGTGCCGTCCGCGCGGGGGCGGTCGATGAAGGGCGGCCCCCAGCGGCGGGTGTCGTCGCCTTCCGGGGATTCCACCTTGATGACCTCGGCGCCCAGGTCGGCCAGGGTCTGCCCGATCCACGGCCCGGCCAGGATGCGCGCCAGCTCGACGACGCGCAGGCCCTTCAGCGGCGGCTCAGCCAAAGGCCTGGATCCCGGTCTGCGCGCGGCCCAGGATCAGCGCGTGAACGTCGTGCGTCCCTTCGTAGGTGTTCACGGTTTCCAGGTTCTGCGCGTGGCGGATCACGTGGTATTCGCTGGAGATCCCGTTGCCGCCATGCATGTCCCGCGCCATCCGCGCGATGTCCAGGGCCTTGCCGCAGTTGTTGCGCTTGACGATCGAGATCATCTCGGGCGCGAAGCGGCCCTCGTCGAACAGGCGGCCGACGCGCAGGGACGCCTGCAGGCCAAGCGCGATCTCGGTCTGCATGTCGGCCAGCTTCTTCTGGAACAGCTGCGTGGCGGCCAGGGGGCGGTTGAACTGGTGGCGGTCAAGCCCGTACTGGCGGGCGCGGAACCAGCAGTCCTCGGCCGCGCCCATCGCGCCCCAGGAAATGCCGTAGCGCGCCCGGTTGAGACAGCCGAAGGGTCCGCCCATGCCCTCGATGTTGGGCAGCAGCGCGTCCTCGGGCACCGCGACATCCTCCATCACGATCTCGCCGGTGATCGAGGCGCGCAAGCTCAGCTTGCCCTCGATCTTGGGCGCCGACAGCCCCTTCATGCCCTTGTCCAGGACGAAGCCCCGGACCTTGCCGCCATGCGCGTCGGACTTGGCCCAGACCACGAACACATCCGCGATCGGGCTGTTCGAGATCCACATCTTCGCGCCAGTCAGCACATAGCCGCCGTCCACCTTGCGGGCGCGGGTCTTCATGCCGGCGGGATCCGAGCCGGCATCCGGTTCGGTCAGCCCGAAGCAGCCGATATATTCGCCGGTCGCCAGCCTGGGCAGATAGCGCCGCTTCTGCTCTTCGCTGCCATAGGCCTCGATGGGGAACATCACCAGCGACGACTGGACCGAGGCCATGCTGCGATAGCCGCTGTCGATCCGCTCGATCTCTCGGGCCACCAGGCCGTAGGAGACGTACGAGGCGCCGGCGCCGCCGTATTGCTCGGCCACGGTGACGCCCAGCAGGCCGGCGGCGCCCATCTCGCGGAAGATCTCGGGATCGGTCGTCTCGTTGAGGTAGGCGTCGGTCACGCGCGGGGCCAGCCGGTCGGCGGCGAAGGCCGCGGCGCTGTCGCGGATCATCCGTTCCTCCTCGCTCAGCTGGTCGTTCAGCAGGAAGGGGTCGGCCCAGTCGAAGGCGGCGCCCTTGTGGGATGTGGTGGACATGCGGGATCTCCTTGGTTGGGGGCAGCATATCCATTTGCCGGCGCCATCGAAAATGATAAATCTCCATGACTTCATGCATGGGATGAATGTCGTGCGCATCAGGCGCTATCTGCCGAACCTCAGCCTGCTGCTGGCCTTCGACGGGGTGGTGCGGCACGGGTCGGTGACGGCCGCCGCGCATGAACTGGGCCTGACGCAAAGCACCGTCAGCCGCCTGATCCAGACGCTGGAACAGCAGATGGGCCAGCCGCTGTTTGCCCGCCACCGCCGCCGCCTGGTCCCCACCGACGGGGCGGTGCGGTATCACGCCGACATCTCGGCCGCGCTCGACCTGATCCAGCGGGGCAGCATGGCGCTGATCGCCAATCCCGAAGGCGGCAGCCTGGATCTGGCGGTGCTGCCGACCTTCGGCACACGCTGGCTGGCCCCGCGCCTGCCGGGCTTCATGGCCCGCCATCCCGGCATCCTGGTGAACCTGACCACCCGTTTCCAGCCCGTGGCCTTCGCCCGCGAGCCCTTCGACGCCGCGATCATCTATCGCCCCGATGCGGAGGCCGACCCCAACAGCCTGAAGCTGTTCGACGAAAGCCTGACCGCCTGCGCCAGCCCGGCCTTTCTTCAGGCCCATCCGGTCGCCGCGCCGGGCGATCTGGCGGGGCTGGTCCTGCTGCACCTGCAGACCCGCCCCGACGCCTGGGCCGACTGGTTCCGCGGCCAGGGCAGCCAGGCCGCGCCGGCCGGGGGGATGGTGATGGACCAGTTCTCGATGATGATCCAGGCGGCCATCGCAGGGCTGGGGGTGGCGCTGCTGCCCAACTATCTGGCGCGGCAGGAGATCGCCGAGGGGCATCTGCTGGCGGTCCTGCGCCCGGCCGTTCCCGGCCGCGGCGGCTATTGCCTGGTCTGGCCCGGCAACCGCACCGGGTCGCGCCCGCTGGTTCATTTCCGCAACTGGCTGGCGGCCGAGGTCGCGGGCTGACCAGCCTTCCGCGTCAGGCGGCCTCGATGCTGACGCGCGCCCGTTCGCCGCCCAAGGCCGCGAAGGCGCGCTGGCGGCAGGTCAGGACCAGGATCTGCTGGTCCTGCGCCACGCGGTGGAGCGCGGTGAACATCGCCTCGATCCGGTCGTCGTCGCTGTGGACCAGGGCATCGTCCAGGATCACCGGCACCTGCGTTCCGGCGCGCGCGAACAGCCGCGCGAAGGCCAGCCGGGTCAGGATCGCCACCTGTTCGCGGGTGCCGCCCGACAGGATCTCCAGCGCCTCGGGCTGGCCGTCGCGGGTCAGGGCGGCGGGCAGCAGGGTCTGGTCGTCGATCTCCAGCGTGGCGCCGGGATGGATCACCGCCAGAAGCGGCTGCAATTCGCGCAGCACCGGCCCCAGATAGGCGTCCCGCGCCTGCCGCCGCGCCTGATCCAGCGCCTGGCGCAGCCGCGACAGGGACTGCACCTCGGCCGCGTATCGCGCGGCGCGGGCCTCGGCCTCGGCCAGCCTGCCGCGCACCTCGTCCAGATGCTCCTCGATGCCTTCCTCGGCCAGGGTGCCGATGGAGCCGTTCAGCATCGCCAGATCCTCGCGCAGGCGGTCGCGCTGCGCCTTGGCCTGCGCGGCGGCGGACTGGGCGCGCGACAGCGCGGCACGCGCCATGTCCAGATCGGGGGCCGCCTGTTCCAGCCGCGCGCACTCGGCCTGGGCTTCGGCCAGCCGCGCCTGGTCGGCGGCCCGGGCCGCGCGCAAGTCGCGCAGCCGGGCGGTCAGCGCCGCCGGATCGCCGGCCTCGGCCACGGCCGCGTCATGGGCGCGGCGGGCGGCGGCCAGGGTGGCGGTGGCCCCGGCCCGCGCCTCGAGGGCCGTGCGCAGGGCCGCCTGCGCCTGGGCGGCCAGGGCGCGGGCCTGATCCTCGGCGGCGGTGGCGGCGGCAAGCTGGGCCTCGAGCGCGGCGGGGTCGCCCGCGTCCGGGCCTTCCGCCCCGGCCTCGGAGACGGCCTGGGCATGGGCCTGGCGCAGCGCGTCCAGCCCGTCGGGGGCGATCTGGGCCAGCAGGGCCTGGGTGCCGTGCAGGCTGTCGTCCAGCCGCTGCGCCTCGACCAGCCGCGCCCGGGCCTGGGCCAGATCCTCGGCGCCGCAGGCCGACAGCCGCTGCGCCAGCAGCGCCGCAGCCTTCTGCACCTGCGTCCGGTCGCCGCCGGCCTGGGGGCCGGGGTCGATGCGCATCGCGCCGATGCCGGGCAGGTCGAAATCGCGCGGGCCGGTCAGGCGGTGGGGGCCTTCGGGCAGGTCGGCCCCGTCGGCCCGAACCCGCGCGGCGCCGGTATAGGCAAGGGTCAGGCTGACCGCCTGCGCGTCCAGACGCGCCTCGGCGCGGTTCAGGTCGTCCCCGGCCTGTTCGGCGGCGGCAAGCGCCTGCGGCGTCACCACCAGCAGACCGCGCTGCGCCCGGGCGGCTTCGAGACTGGCGCGCAGGCGTTCGGCCTCGGCCAGGCTCCGAGCAAGCTGCCCGGCGCGATCCTGCGCGGCGCGCGCCAGCCGCGCCCGCTGCGCCAGCGCCAGCCGTTCGCGCAGGGCGCGGCTGCGGGTTTCGGCATCGCCCAGTGCCGCAGCCGCGTCGCGTTCGGCCTGGGTCAGCGCGTCGGCGCGGGCATCGTGGCGGGCGGCTTCCTCGGTCGCGGCGCTCAGCGCCCGGGCGGCGCGGTCGGCGCGGTCCGCCAGCGTCTCCAGCCGCTCGATCCGGGTGCGGGCGTTGTCGTCGTGGGCGCGCGCCAGGGCCAGGGCATGTCGGGCTGCCTGCACGCGCGCGGCATGGGCCTCGGCCTCGACCAAGGCGGCGCGGGCAGCAGTCAGGGCTTCGGCGCGGCGCCGATCCTCGGCCGGGTCGTCCAGGGCGGCAAGCTGGCGCTGCGCCTCGGCGCGGCGCGCCAGATCGCCCGACAGCCGCGCGGCCTTGGCGGCAAGGTCGGCTTCCTCGGCGCGCAGGGCCTCGGCCTCGGCCTCGGCGCGCGCCCAGTCGCCGCCCGCCTTCGGCCTGCCGGTCGAGGTCGCAAGCCGGCCCAGCGCATCCGCGACGCGCGCGATCACGCCGTCCAGCCTGCGCCCGCCGGTCATCATGTCGATTTCCCCCGCGACCGAGGACAGCAGATCGCGCCGCGCCGACAGCGCCCGTTCCCGATCCGACCTGTCGCTGGCCGAACTGCCCTCGGGTTCAAGCCCCAGAAGGCCCTGGCGCACCCAGAGAAGGCCCGAGGGTCCCGACAGACCCGCGCCCAGCAGCCGGTCGATCCAGGCCTCCGCCTCGTCGTCCTGCGCAAGGATGCGGCCGTCGCGGCTGACCCGCGCCGTGGCGCGCGACAGCCACCGCTTTTCCACCCGGTAGGACCCGTCGGGCAGATCCAGGTCCACGGCGACCTCGGGCGCGCCGCCCGCATGGGGTTGCAGCGCCTTGACGGCGGCCCGGGTGGCGCGGTGGCGTTCGAAGAACAGCGCGTGGATCGCGTCGAAGAAGGTGGACTTGCCGAATTCGTTGGGTTCGCACAGCACGGTGATGCCGTCGCCGATCCCCTCGATGCGGGCCGTGCGGCCGGCGAAGCGGCGCACGTTGGTCAGTTGCAGCGCGCGGATCTTCATGGCTGGACCTCTTGCGCCAGCGCATAGAGCCGCGACAGCGCCGAGGCGGCCACCGCCCGTTCGTCGGCGCCAAGGCGCGGATCGTCCGCCTCGGCCAGCAGCGCCTCGGCGGCCTGGCGCAGGGCGCCGCCGCGGTCGATGCCGTCCAGATCCTGGGGCCGGGCCTCGGTCGCAAGGCCGGACAGGTCATGGCTGAACCAGCCGAAATCCGGCGCCGCCGCCTGCGCCGCGGCGTCAAGCGCGCTGCGGTCGGACAGCGGCAGCCGCCCGGTCGCCACCAGCCGCAGCAGCAGGTCGCGCCGCATCGCGGGCAGGGGCAGGGCCGCCTCCAGCCGCGCCAGCGGATCGTCCCCCGGCAGCAGATCCAGCGTCACCGTCTGCCAGCCCATGACGCCGGTTTCCACCGGACGCACCCGCGCCGCGCCGTCCAGCGTGACCAGCAGGGCGCAGCAGGCGGCGGCGTGCTTGAAGCCGTCGGCCTCGGGCGTGCCGGAATACCAGGTGGCCTCGTTCACCTCGATCCGCCCGTGCCAGTCGCCAAGCGCCAGGTAATCCAGCCCGGCCCGCCGCGCCCGGTCGGGGGCGATGATGCCCGCCGCGCCTTCCTCGGCCGAGAAGTCGGCGATGGCGCCGTGGCCCAGGCCGATGCGCAGGCAGCCGTCGGGGGTGGCGGCGGCCATCGCCTCGGTCAGGTCGCGGCCGGGGCGGCGCTGCGTGCAGGGGGCGGGCAGCACCATCACGCCGGGGGCCAGTTCCAGCGGATCGGGGCTGGTGATCGCGCGCAGGTTCGCCGGCGCGTCCGAGGCGATGCGCCGCCACAGCTCCGTGGCGGCGAGGCTGTCGTGGTTGCCGGGCAGCAGCACCCAGGTGATGTCGGCCTCGGCGGCCATGGCGCGCAGGGCGTGGCGCAGCGTGTCGGGGGCGGGGGTTTCGGCGTCGAAGGTGTCGCCCGCCAGCAGCACCACGCCGGCGCCGCCGTCGCGCGCGACCCGGGCCAACCGGGCGATGGCGCCGTGGCGCGCCTCGCGCAGGCGGTTGCGGATGCCTTCGGGATAGCTGCCGAAGGCCTTGCCCAGGTGCAGGTCGGAGGAATGCAGGAAGCGGAACATCGGGGACGGGATCCTTGCGGCGGCACTGTCGCGAAAGAAGAACAAACCACGCACCCAGCCGGTTAGACAACCCCCCGCCGGGCAGGATAATCATCCGCCAGGGCAACCGGCAGGGGGCAAGGGGCAGGAACCTTCGCCCGCCAAGCCTGTTGTCCTGACAAGGAACTGCCGGAGAAGGAATCATGCTGGGCAACAACCGTTCGGACAATCCCGGGCAGATCGCAGGGCAGGCCGCCGAGGCTGCGGGCGGGTCGCCCCGTTCCGGCCACGGCGACAGCGAATCCCGCCTGCGCGCGCTTGCCGCGCAGCGCATCGCGATCGAGGGCGTCTCGATCGAGATCGACGGCGGACGCTTCGCGGCCAAGGCCGTGGCGGGGCAGGAGACGGTGATCGAGGCCGACATCTTCTCGGACGGCCACGATTCGCTGGCGGCGGCGATCCGCTGGCGCCGCGTGGGCGACGACGCCCCTGCGCAAGAGGCCCGCATGGCTTTCGTCGAGAACGACCGCTGGGCCGGGACCGTCACCTTCCCGGAAAACGACCGCTATCACTGCACCATCCTGGCCTGGCGCGACCTGTTCACCACCTGGCACAAGGAGGTGACCAAGAAGCTGGCGGCCGGCCAGCGCATCGCCCTGGAGCTTGAGGAGGGGCGCAGGCTGGTGCAGGCGGCGCTGGAGGAAGGCGGCATCCCCGGCGAGGCGCGGGCGACGCTGGTGGGGCTGCTGGCGGCGGATGCCGCCTATGCCGAAGCCGTGGGCGACGACGCGGCCTCGGACGCGTCGCGCTTTGCTCGGATGGGCGATCCTGCGGTGCTGGCGCTGATGCAGCAGGCGGGCCCGCGCACCAACCTGACCGAATACAAGACCCTGACCGTCTTCGTGGACCGCAAGGCCGCGGCCTTCAGCGCCTGGTACGAGCTGATGCCGCGGTCGCAATCGGGCGACGTGAACCGCCACGGCACCTTCGACGACGTGATCGCGCGGCTGCCCTATGTGCGCGACCTTGGCTTCGACGTGCTGTATTTCCCGCCGATCCACCCGATCGGCAAGACCAACCGCAAGGGCCGCAACAACAGCCTGACCGCCCAGGAAGGCGAGCCCGGCAGCCCCTATGCCATCGGCAGCGAGGCCGGCGGCCACGACGCCATCCATCCCGAACTGGGCAGCTTCGAGGATTTCCGCCGCCTGATCGCGGCCGCGAAGGACCACGGGCTGGAGATCGCCCTGGACTTCGCCATCCAGTGTTCGCCCGACCATCCCTGGATCCGCGAGCATCCCGAATGGTTCGACTGGCGCCCCGACGGCTCGATCAAGTTCGCCGAGAACCCGCCCAAGAAATACGAGGACATCGTCAACGTCCATTTCTATCGCGGGGCGCTGCCCGACCTGTGGTATGCGCTGCGCGACGTGGTGCTGTTCTGGGTGGATCAGGGCGTGCGGATCTTCCGCGTGGACAACCCCCACACCAAGCCCTTCCCCTTCTGGGAATGGCTGATCGAGGAGGTGCGCGCCAAGGATCCCGGCGTGATCTTCCTGGCCGAGGCCTTCACCCGGCCCAAGGTGATGAAGCGGCTGGCGAAGGTGGGCTATTCGCAGTCCTATTCCTACTTCACCTGGCGCAACGAGAAGCAGGAGATCACCGAATACCTGACCGAGCTGACGCAGGAACAGTGCCGGGAATACATGCGGCCGAACTTCTTCGTGAACACGCCCGACATCAACCCGCGCTTCCTGCAGACCAGCGGCCGCCCGGGCTTCCGCACCCGGCTGGTGCTGGCCGCGACGCTGGGCGGCAACTACGGCGTCTATAACGGCTTCGAGATCTGCGAGGCCACGCCGGTGCCGGGCAAGGAGGAATACCTCAACTCCGAGAAATACGAGATCCGCGTCTGGGACATGAACCAGCCCGGCAACATCCAGGACGACATCCGGCTGATGAACCGGCTGCGCCAGACCCACCCCGCCCTGCAGCACTTCACCAACGTCAAGTTCTACAACGCCTGGAACGACCAGGTGCTGTGCTATGGCAAGCAGACCGGCAACGACTTCGTGCTGATCCACGTCAACCTGGATCCCCACAACACCCAGACCTTCGAGTTCGAGGTCCCCCTGTGGGAGTTCGGCCTGCCCGACGAGGCCTCGGTCGAGGTCCGCGACCTGATCCACGGCAACAGCTTCACCTGGCACGGCAAGAACCACTGGCTGGAGCTTGAGCCCCATACCCGACCCTATGCCATCTGGCAGCTTTTCGCCCCGGAGTTCCTCGCTGATGAATATCGCCACCCCTGCTTCCGATGCGAATTTTGCCGTCCGCACCGACGGGATCGACCGCAGTCAGGCGGACTGGTACAAGGACGCGATCATCTATCAGTTGCACATCAAGGCCTTCATGGACAGCAACGGCGACGGGATCGGTGATTTCGCCGGCCTGATGCAGCGGCTGGACTATGTGCAGGAACTCGGCGTCACGGCGATCTGGCTGCTGCCGTTCTATCCCTCGCCCCTGCGCGACGACGGCTATGACATCTCGGACTACCGCTCGATCAACCCGTCCTACGGGACGATGAAGGACTTCAAGGCCTTCGTGAAGGAGGCGCATCGGCGCGGCATCCGGGTCATCACCGAACTGGTCATCAACCACACTTCGGACCAGCACCCCTGGTTCCAGCGGGCGCGCCGCGCCAAGCCCGGATCGGCCGCGCGCGACTGGTATGTGTGGTCGGACAACGACCAGAAGTGGCCCGAAACGCGGATCATCTTCCTGGACACGGAAAAGTCGAACTGGACCTGGGATCCGGTGGCGGGGGCCTATTACTGGCACCGCTTCTATTCGCACCAGCCGGACCTGAACTTCGACAACCCCAAGGTGCTCGAGGAAGTGCTGAAGGTCATGCGCATGTGGCTGGACATGGGCGTGGACGGCCTGCGGCTGGACGCCATTCCCTATCTGGTCGAACGCGACGGCACCAACAACGAGAACCTGCCCGAGACCCACGAGGTCCTCAAGAAGATCCGCGCCGACCTGGACGCGCATTTCCCCGACCGGATGCTGCTGGCCGAGGCCAACCAGTGGCCCGAGGACACGCGCCCCTATTTCGGCGACGGCGACGAATGCCACATGGGCTTCCACTTCCCGCTGATGCCGCGCATGTACATGGCGCTGGCGCAGGCGGACCGCCATCCGATCACCGACATCATCCGCCAGACCCCCGAGATCCCCGAGAACTGCCAGTGGGGCATCTTCCTGCGCAACCACGACGAGCTGACGCTGGAAATGGTCACCTCGGAAGAACGCGACTATCTGTGGCAGACCTATGCCGCCGACACGCGGGCGCGCATCAACCTGGGGATCCGCCGCCGGCTGGCGCCGCTGATGCAGAACGACCGGCGCAAGATCCAGCTGATGAATTCCATGCTGCTGTCGATGCCCGGCACGCCGATCATCTATTACGGCGACGAGATCGGCATGGGCGACAACTACTATCTGGGCGACCGCGACGGGGTCAGGACGCCGATGCAATGGTCGGGCGACCGCAACGCCGGCTTCTCGCGCGCCAAGCCGCAGCAGCTTTACCTGCCGGCGATCATCGACGCGGTCTATGGCCATCAGGTCGTCAACGTCGAGGCGCAGGCCGACGATCCGTCGTCCCTGCTGAACTGGATGCGCCGGATGATCACCGTGCGCCGCCAGCACCCGGCCTTCGGGCGCGGCGAGATGATCCTGCTCTATCCGCGCAACCGCAAGATCCTGGCCTATCTTCGAGAGTATGAGGGCCGCGCCTATCTGTGCGTGGCAAACCTGGCCGACAGCGCGCAGGCGGTGGAACTGGATCTGTCGCGCCATCGCGGCACCGTGCCGATCGAGCTGACCGGCCGTTCGGCCTTCCCGCCCATCGGCGATCTGCCCTACATGCTGACGCTGCCGGCCTACGGCTTCTACTGGTTCGCGCTGAGCGCCGAGGAGGAAACCCCGTCCTGGCACGAGGCGATGCCCGACATCCTGCCCGAGTTCATGACGCTGACCGCCCGCGACGGGCGGGTGGCCACGGCGATCGGCGGGCGCGAGGGCACACAGTTCCGCAAGGACGTGCTGCCTCAATGGCTGCCCCTGCAGCGCTGGTTCTCGGGCAAGGACAAGGCCATCGGCGGCGTCAGGCTGACCGCGCTGGGCAGCCTCGACCGGGGCGAACACGAGCTGGTCGCCCTGGACGTGACCGTGGGCGACGAGGAGCAGAGCTATCTTCTGCCGATCTCGGCCCGCTGGGGGACGAGAACCTGCGCCCCGGCGCGCCCAAGCTGTCCTATACCCTGGCCAAGATTCGCCACACCGCCCGGGTGGGCGCGCTGATCGACGGCGCCTATGACGAACGCCTGCCGCAACTGCTGCTGGACGGGCTTCGCGAGGGGCGCACCGACGGCGCCCTGCGCTTCGAGGGCAGCGAGGCGCTGCGGGCGATCCAGGATCCGGGCGATCCCCGCCAGCTTGGCGCCGAACAGTCGAACCTGTCGATCGCCTTCAGTGACAAGATCATCCTGAAGCTGTATCGCCGCCTGCGCGAGGGCGAGCAGCCCGATGTCGAGGTGGCGAAGTTCCTGACCGAGAACGCCGGCTACAGGCACACGCCGCGCTATCTGGGCCGGGTGCTGCACGGCTCGACCACGCTGGCGGCGGCCTTTGCCTTCGTGCCCAACCGAGGCGACGCCTGGACCGGCATCATCGACGCCCTGACGCTGGATCTGCACGAACACGAAAGCTGGATGTCGGCGGGCGAGGGGCGGCCCGAGCCGGCGGGCTACGAATTCCCGCTCAGCCTGGGGGCGCTTCTGGGGCAGCGGACGGCCGAACTGCACAAGGCCTTGGCCACCCACACGGACAACCCCGACTTCGCGACCGAGGATCTGACCGCCGACCGGCTGGGGCAATGGGTGGGCGACGCGGAAGCCGAGGCGCGCGCCCTGCTGGACCGGCTGGAACAGGCGCAACTGCCCGACGACGCCGCGCCCCTGGCGCAGTCGCTTCTGCAGCAGCGCGACGACCTGCTGTCGCGGCTGCGGGCGGTGGCCGACATCGCGCCCGACAGCAAGCTGTCGCGGATCCACGGAGACTTCCATCTGGGGCAGGTGCTGCTGGCGCAGAACGACGTGTCGATCATCGACTTCGAGGGCGAGCCCGCCCGCAGCCTGGCTGAACGGCGGCAGAAGTCCTCGCCCCTGCGGGACGTGGCCGGGATGCTGCGGTCGCTCGACTACGCGGCAATGACGGTGGCCCTGCGCCAGCGGGGCGGCTTCGGCGGGGCCGAGCGGGGTCTGGACCGGGTCGAGCATTGGCGCCGGTCGGCCATGCGCGACTTCCTGGACGCCTATCGCCGCCATTCCGAAGGCGTGGTGACGCTGCCCGCCGACGCGGCCGCATGGCAGACGCTTCTGGACTTCTTCCTGCTGCACAAGGCCGTCTACGAGGCGGGCTATGAACTGAGCAACCGGCCCAACTGGATCGGTATTCCCCTGACGGGCATTCTTGAACTGCTGGGACAGCGCGAACAATGACAACAGCCTTGGCAAGCGACATCGAGGCGATCCTTCGGGGCAGCCATTCCAACCCCTTCGCCATCCTCGGCCCCCATGACGGCGAGGTGCGGGTCTTTGCCCCGCAAGCCGCCGAGGTCACGGCCCTGGCGGGCGACCGGCGGTTTCCCTTGGAACGCGTCCACCCCGAGGGCTTCTTTGCCGGCCCGGTCGAGGGCGACCGTTACCAGCTGGAAATGAAGGCCGGCGACCGGACTTGGCTGGCCGAGGATCCCTATCGCTTCGGACTGGTTCTGGGCGAGATGGACGAATACCTGCTGGCCGAAGGCCGCCACCGCCGCCTGTACGAGAAGATGGGCGCGCATCCGATGACCCGCGACGGCGTCGCTGGCGTGGGCTTCGCGGTCTGGGCGCCCAACGCCCGGCGGGTCAGCGTGGTGGGCGACTTCAACGCCTGGGACGGCCGCCGCCACCCCATGCGCCGGCGGCTTGGCCCCGGCATCTGGGAACTGTTCATCCCCGGCCTGGGGGTCGGCGACCTCTACAAATACGAGATCATCAGCGCCCATGGCGAACCGCTGCCGCTGAAGGCCGATCCGGTGGGCTTCCTGCACGAACAGGCCCCTGGCACCGCCTCGATCATCAGCGGGCTGCCGGATCATGCCTGGCAGGACGGCGACTGGATGTCGGACCGGTCGGCGCGGCAGGATCGCAAGGCCCCGATCTCGATCTACGAGGTGCATCTGGGATCCTGGCGGCGCGGCGGCGCGGGCGAGATCCTGGATTACGACACCATCGCCGAACTGCTGGTGCCCTACGTGACCGAGATGGGCTTCACCCATGTCGAGTTCCTGCCGGTTTCCGAACATCCCTTTACGGGATCCTGGGGATACCAGCCGATCGGCCTGTTCGCCCCGACCAGCCGCTATGGATCGCCCGAGGCCTTCGCGCGGCTGGTGGACCGGATGCACGCGGCGGGCATCGGCGTCATCATCGACTGGGTACCCGCCCATTTCCCCACGGACGCGCACGGCCTGGGCCGGTTCGACGGCACCGCGTTGTATGAACACGCGGATCCGCGGCAGGGCTTCCATCAGGACTGGAACACGCTGATCTACAACTTCGGCCGGCAGGAGGTCGCGAACTTCCTCCAGGCCAGCGCGCTCTATTGGCTGGACAGGTTCCACATCGACGCGCTGCGGGTGGATGCGGTGGCCTCGATGCTGTATCTGGACTATTCGCGCCAGCCCGGCCAGTGGATCCCCAACCAGTTCGGCGGGAACGAGAACCTCGAGGCGATCGACTTCCTGCGCGGCGTGAACGAACGCGTCTGCGCCGATTATCCCGGCGCCATCACCATCGCCGAGGAATCGACCGCCTTCCCCAAGGTCAGCCGCCCGGTCCGCGACGGCGGCCTGGGTTTCAGCTTCAAGTGGAACATGGGCTGGATGCACGACACGCTGGGCTATTTCCGGCGCGATCCCATCCATCGCCGCCACCACCAGAACAACCTGACCTTCGGGCTGGTCTATGCCTGGTCCGAGGATTTCGTCCTGCCGCTGAGCCATGACGAGGTGGTTCACGGCAAGGGCTCGCTGATCCGGCAGATGGCGGGCGACCGCTGGCAGAAGTTCGCGAACCTGCGGGCCTATTTCTCGTTCATGTGGACCCATCCGGGCAAGAAGCTGCTGTTCATGGGCGGCGAGTTCGCGCAGGACCGGGAATGGAACCACGACCAGTCGCTGGACTGGCACCTGCTGGACGATCCGCTGCACGCCGGGATGCAGCGGCTGGTGCGCGATCTGAACCACCTCTATCGCGACCAGCCCGCCCTGCACCGGCTGGACTGCGAGCCCGAGGGCTTCGACTGGATCGACGCCAGCGACGTTGCGCAAAGCGTCCTGGTCTATCTGCGCAAGTCCGACGACGGGGCGCCCCCGGTGGTGGTGGTCTGCAACCTGACGCCCGAGGTGCGGTATGATTACCGCATCGGCCTGCCGCTGCCCGGCCCCTGGCGCGAGGTGCTGAACAGCGATGCCACGGAATACGGCGGATCCGGCGTCGGCAACGGCGAAAGGCTGCGGGCGGACGAACAGCCCTGGCACGGCCGCCCGGCCTCGGTCAGCCTGACGCTGCCGCCGCTGGCGACCATCGTCCTGATGCCCGAGACGCAGGAGGCCGGCGCCTGACCGGGCCGGCCTCGGGGTGGGGCGGTTCCGGCCCTAGATCGCCGACAGGACCGCCGCGTAATGGATCGCAGCGGCGGTGACGACGAAACCGTGCCAGATCGCGTTCTGGAACCGCAGCCGTTCCCAGACGTGGAAGATCACCCCCGCCGTATAGACGATGCCGCCGATCACGATCAGCAGCATCGACAGCGGCGGCAGGTGGTCGGCGATGGGCCGGAAGGCAATGAGCCCGCTCCAGCCCATGAGGATATAGAGCAGGATCGCCAGCCGGTCGAAGCGGCCGGGCAGCAGGCATTTCAGCGCCACGCCCAGCGCCGCCATCGTCCAGATCGCCACCAGCAGCCCGAAGACCACCGGATCGGAGGCGGCCTTGTGCAGGAACGGCGTGTAGGTGGCCGCGATCAGCACGAAGATCGCCGAATGATCCGCCCGCCTCAGGCGCCATTTCAGCGGGGAATGGGGCAGCATGTTGTAAAGGAAGGACACGGCAAGCGCCGCGACCAGCCCGGTGCCGTAGATCGTCGCGGCCAGGACCTCGGCCGTGCCGGCCGAGACGGCAGCGTGGAAGATCAGCGCCGTGACGCCCACAAGCGCCAGCACGACGCCCACGCCGTGAACGATGCCGTCCGCCAGAACCTCGTAGAAATCGTAATGCCGCCCGAAGCGGAACCGGCTGTCGGTCATGATGCATCCCCTGATGATCCGATCTTGCCCGACCGGGGCCGGCGGGGCAATTGACAGGTTGGTCATGTCGCGTGACCGGCCCCTGCCGAGACCCCTTGCAAATCGCGCGCCAAGGGTCTATCTGCGCGCACACTTCACAGGCAGGGGCGGGCCCTTTGCGGGAGAAATCCGCAAGGGTCCACCGGTTGGGGCGCAGTCCCTGAATCCCCTGCCAAGGCGCAAACCGGAAAGGACATGGAATGGCGCTTCCCGAATTCAACCTGCGTCAGCTCTTGGAAGCTGGCGTCCACTACGGCCACCAGACGCAGCGCTGGAACCCGCGCATGGCCGAGTTCATCTATGGCGACCGCAACGGTATCCACATCCTGGACCTGACCCAGACGATGCCGATGCTGGACGCGGCGCTGCAGGTGATCCGCGACACCGTCGCCAAGGGCGGCCGGGTGCTGTTCGTGGGCACCAAGCGCCAGGCGCAGAAACCCGTCGCCGACGCGGCCGAGCGCTCGGCCCAGTTCTACATGAACCACCGCTGGCTGGGCGGCACGCTGACCAACTGGAAGACCGTCAGCCAGTCGATCAACCGCCTGAAGGCCATCGACGAGACGATGGCCGGCGGCGCCGAGGGCATGACCAAGAAAGAGCGTCTGCAGCTGGAACGCGAGCAGGCGAAACTGCAGGCCTCGCTGGGCGGCATCCGCCACATGGGCGGCCTGCCGGACCTGCTGTTCGTCATCGACGTGAACAAGGAAAACCTGGCCATCGCCGAGGCGAAGAAGCTGGGCATCCCGGTCGTCGCCGTGGTCGATACCAACTGCTCGCCCGACGGGGTGGACTACATCATCCCCGGCAACGACGACGCCGCGCGCGCCATCGCGCTTTATTGCGATCTGGCCAGCCGCGCCGCGCTTGACGGCATGTCGGCGCAGATGGGCGCCGCCGGGGTTGACGTGGGCGCGCTGTCGGACGCCCCCGAGGAGCTGCTGGACGAGCCCGCCCCCGAGCAACAGGCGACCGCCGACGCCTGATCGTCGCCGGACCGCGCATTTACGGAACTGTCGTCAGGCGGGGGAATGCCCCGCCTGACGCGTTGATCAAAGGAGACGGATCATGGCTATCACCGCCGCGATGGTGAAGGAACTGCGCGAGACGACCGGCGCAGGGATGATGGACGCCAAGAAGGCGCTGACCGAAACGGGCGGCGACATGGAAGCCGCCGTTGACTGGCTGCGCACCAAGGGTCTGGCCAAGGCCGCCAAGAAGGCCGATCGCGTGGCCGCCGAAGGCCTGATCGGCGTGCAGGTCACCGATGGCCGCGGCGTCGCCGTCGAGATCAACTCGGAAACCGATTTCGTCGCGAAGAACGCGGATTTCCAGCAACTGGTCCGCGACATCACCGACATCGCCCTGACCACCGCCGACGACATCGAGGTTCTCAAGGCGACGCATCTGAACGGCAAGCCCGTCTCGGAAGTGCTGACCGACGCCATCGCCCGCATCGGCGAGAACATGACCCTGCGCCGGATGCACGTTCTGGAAGGCGACACGGTGGTGTCCTATGTCCACAACGCCGCCGCCGACGGCATGGGCAAGATCGGCGTGCTGGTCGCGCTGAAGGGCGACAAGGACAAGGCCCAGGCGATCGGCAAGCAGTTCGCGATGCACATCGCCGCCACGAACCCCGTCTCGCTGTCGGAAGCGACGCTCGATCCGGCGCTGCTGGCGCGCGAGCTTGAGGTCCAGACCGCCAAGGCGCTGGAGGAAAACGCCGCCGCGGCCAAGCCGAAGCCCGAGGCCGTGATCCAGAACAACATCATCCCCGGCCGGATGAAGAGGTTCGTCAGCGAAAACACGCTGCTGGGCCAGCCCTTCGTGATCAACCCCGACCTTACGGTGGCTCAGGCGGCCGCGGAAGCGGGCGTCGAGATCACCGGCTTCGCCCGCGTCGCGGTGGGCGAGGGCATCGAGAAGAAGGAAGAGGATTTCGCCGCCGAGGTCGCCAAGACCCTGCGCAGCGTCTGATCCCCTCTCGCCCGTGCTTCTGGGAACGCCGGTCCGCGGGGGCCGGCGTTTTCTTTTGCGCAAGCCTGTGGACCTGGGACGCGCCGCCGTGCGATGGAGGGCGCGAAACCAGTTCAGCGTGACCATGCCATTCATCATCGCCATCGACGGACCCGCCGCATCGGGCAAGGGCACCATCGCCCGGGCGCTTGCGGCGCATTTCGGCTTTCACCACCTGGACACGGGGCTTCTGTACCGGGCGGTCGCCGCGAAGGGCGGCGATCCCGTGGCGGCGGCGCAGGCGCTGGAAAGCGCCGACCTGGCGGGCCCCGACCTGCGCAGCGCCGAGGCGGGACAGGCTGCCAGCCGGATCGCCGCCATTCCGGCCGTGCGCGCGGCCCTGGTCGATTTCCAGCAGCGCTTCGCGGCCCAGGAACCGGGCGCCGTGCTGGACGGGCGCGACATCGGGACGGTCATCTGCCCCGGCGCCGCCGTCAAGCTGTATGTCACGGCCTCGGACCGGGTGCGCGCCGGGCGGCGGGCTGCCGAACTGGGGGCCGACCCGCAACGGATGCTTGCGGAACTGCAGGAACGCGACCGCCGCGACAGCGAACGGGCCACCGCGCCGCTGCGGCCGGCCGAGGATGCGGTGGTGCTGGACACCAGCGATCTGTCGATCGCAGAGGCCATCGCCCGGGCGGTTGCCGCGGTCGAGCAGGCAAGGTCGGGGGTCAGCCGCAGCTGACCCGGGTGATCCAGCCCTTGGGATCCAGAAAGATGTTCAGTCGGTCGGGCTGATAGTCCTGCGTGACCACCTGGCCCGGGCTGATCTCGCGACGTTCGAGCTGCGGTGGCAGTCTGACCTCGCCGATGTTCATGCCGACCAGGCGCTGATGCTGCCCCAGGTCGCAGGTCGTGGCCGCGACCGTCAGGCTGTAGCCCGCCGAACAGGCAGCAAGCGTCAGGGCGGCGATCATCGGAAGCGTCATGCGGGCGGCTGGCATACCATCACCTCGGGCTGTCTGGACGAATGACGGGTAGGGCGCGGCACCCGTTCCGGCGCCGCGCCGCAGGGTCGGGTCATTCGGCCTGCGCGAAGGTGCCGCAGCCGATCCGCCCGCCGGCATGGCCCGAGGGCTGGCCCACATAGTCGTCGGGCTGTTCGTGGATGACGATGGCCGCCCCGTCGTCGTCCATCATCAGTTCGGGCGTCAGCCCGGCCGCGAAATATTCGACCGTCAGGGTGCCGCCGTCGGGGACGTGGATGTTGGGCAGATCGCCCGCGTGCGGCCCGTTTTCGGTCATCACGCCGTGTTCCTTGCCGCCGGCAAGATGGCCGCCTGCCGATCTCGAAGTCCGGCGCCGTGCATTCGCCGGTCTCGTGGACATGCGCCCCGTGGATCCCGGCGGGAAGGCCCTGCAGTTCAAGCGTGACCAGCATCAGGCCGGACGGGGTGGACACCGCCGTGGCCGTTCCCAGGCTTTCGCCGTCGGCGGTCTGGATCTGCGCGATCATGGGCGTCGCGCCTTCGGCGGGGGCTGCGGGCGCCGCGCTGTCCTGGGCGGCGGCGGGCAGGGCCAGGATCAGGCCAAGGGCGGCTGCGGTCCGAAAGGGCATGGGATCCTCCTGTGTTCCGATGGTCAGGCCCAACGCCGGGCCGGCCCGCGCCGTTCCGGCCCTTGATCCGCGCCGCCCGATTGGCGATAAGTCGCCCGACATCCGATCGAAAGGCTGCCCGAATGCGCGTTCGCATCTATAAACCCGCCCGCAATGCCATGCAGTCCGGCAACCCGCGGAGCAAGAAGTGGGTGCTGGAGTTTCCGCCCAAGGGACGCCATATCGACCCGCTGATGGGCTGGATCAGCAGCGACGACACCCAGAGCCAGGTCCGCCTGCATTTCGACACCCAGAAGCAGGCCGAGGATTACGCCCGCGAGCGTGGCTGGGAATATGTCGTCCAGCCCCCCCACAGCCGCGCGCCCAACATCCGCCCCCGCGGCTATGGCGAGAACTTCGCCACCGACCGCCGCGGCCCCTGGACGCACTGATCGCCGGGGCGCCCCGGCGGGCGCTCAGCCGAAGTCGTGGAAGATGAACCAGGCGCCGAGGCAGATCAGCCCGAAGCCGACGCCATGCTGCCAGCCGATGCGTTCGCCCAGGTAGAGCCAGGAGAACAGCGCGAAGATCGTCAGGCTGATGACCTCCTGGATGGTCTTCAGCTGCGCGGCGCTAAAATGCCCGTGGCCGATCCGGTTGGCGGGAACCTGCATCACGTATTCGAAGAAGGCGATGCCCCAGCTGACCAGGATCACCGTCAGCAGCGGCGCGGTCTTGAACTTCAGATGCCCGTACCACGCCACCGTCATGAAGACGTTCGAGGCGATCAGCAGTCCGATGGTGACGACCGGGACGGGCAGCCCTAGTCCCATTGCGACTGCCGGTCGCGCGCCAGGTTGCCAAAGCGGGTAAACTGGCCCTCGAAGGACAGCTCGACCGTGCCGATGGGGCCGTGGCGCTGCTTGCCCAGGATCACCTCGGCCTTGCCGTGGCACTGCTCCATCACCTGCTGCCATTTGGCCATCGCGTCCAGGTCGCTGTCCGACGGCTTTTCGCGTTCCTTGTAGTATTCCTCGCGGAACACGAACATCACGATGTCGGCGTCCTGTTCGATGGACCCGGATTCGCGCAGGTCGGACAGTTGCGGGCGCTTGTCGTCGCGGTTTTCCACCTGCCGCGACAGCTGCGACAGGGCGATCACCGGGATGTTCAGTTCCTTGGCGACGGCCTTCAGCCCTTGGGTGATCTCGGACACCTCGTTCACGCGGCTGTCCTTGGCCGACGCGGCCTTGAGCAGTTGCAGATAGTCCACCATCAGCACGTCCAGCCCATGCGTCCGCTTCAGCTTGCGCGCCCGGGCGGCCAACTGGTTGATCGGCAGGGCGGGCGTGTCGTCGATATAGAGCGGGCAGTTCTGCAAGGCGTGCGCGGCTTCGACGAAGCGGCGGAACTCGGCCTCGTCCATGTTGCCCGACCGGATGCGCTCGCTGGGAACCTCGGCCGCTTCGGAGAGGATCCGCGCGGCAAGCTGCTCGGCCGACATCTCCAGGCTGAAGAAGCCCACCACGCCGCCCTCGATGGTGCCGATGGTGCCGTCGGGACGTTCGCCGGTCTTGTGGGCCTTGGCGATGTTGAAGGCGATGTTGGTGGCCAGCGAGGTCTTGCCCATCGAGGGCCGTCCCGCCAGGACGATGAGATCCGAGTTGTTCAGCCCGCCCATCTTGGCGTCCAGGTCGATCAGCCCGGTCGAGATCCCCGACAGCTTGCCGTCGCGCTGATAGGCGGCGTTGGCCGCCTGCACGGCGCCGGTCACGGCCTTCAGGAAGGACTGGAAGCCGCGTTCCGCCGTGCCTGCCTCGCCCAGCTTGTAAAGCGTCTGTTCGGCGGCCTTGATCTGCTCCTCGGCCTCGTCGCCGACCTCGACGGTGGCGGCGCGGGCGGCGATGTCCTGGCCCAGCTGGATCAGTTCCCGCCGCAGGGCGAATTCGCGGATCATCTGGGCATAGTCGCGCGCGGCATAGGCGCTGATCGCGGCGCCCGCGATGCGGGCCAGATAGGCGGGGCCGCCCAGTTCCTTTAGCCCCTCGTCATGCTCGAGGAAGGCCTTGATGGTGACGGGGCTGGCCAGGGCATTGCGGCGGATGCGTTCGGAACAGATGTCGAAGATGCGCGCATGGACCGGATGATAGAAATGATCAGGCTTGATGATCTGGCTGACGCGGTCGAACACGTCGTTGTTGGTCAGAAGCGCCCCCAGAAGCTGCTGCTCGGCCTCGAGCGAGAACGGGATCGAGGGCGTGTCCTCGGGGCTGACGGGCTGGCCCGGGATGATGGCGCGCAGGTTGGTCATGGGCTGCCCCTTCTTGTCCTTGCGTCCCGTTCTACACCCGAAGCCCCGTGCGGGGAACGCCGCGCGGTTCGATTTCGGGGGGCGGTTCTGTGGATCGCCTGTGGATAAGTCAGGCGTTGGCGGCCTGCCAGGCGCGCGGGTCGGTCAGGAAGATCTCGACTTCGGCCAGGGTCCGTTCGTCGAAGGCGGACATCAGGCGGGCCTCGGCCAGCACGTCCCACCAGGTGCAGAGGTGATGCAGCATTACACCATGATCGGCCAGCCGCTGCGTCGTTTCGGGAAAGATGCCGTAGTAGAAGATCACGGCGGTATGCGCGCAGGTCGCCCCGGTGTCGCGAATCGCATCGACAAAGGACAGCTTGCTGCCGCCGTCGGTGGTCAGATCCTCGACCAGCAGGACCCGCTGGCCCTCGGTCATCACGCCCTCGATGCGGGCGTTGCGGCCATAGCCCTTCGGCTTCTTGCGCACATAGGTCATGGGCAGGCCCAGCCGCTCGGCCACCAGCGCGGCGAAGGGGATGCCTGCGGTCTCGCCGCCGGCCACGTTGTCGAAGGCCTCGAAGCCCGCATCGCGCATGACGGTCGCGGACAGGAAGTCCATCAGCGTCCGCCGCACACGCGGAAAGCTGATGATCCGGCGGCAGTCCACATAGGTCGGCCCCTTCAGCCCCGAGGCATAGGTGAAGGGCTGGGCCGCGTTGAAATCCACGGCCTTGATGTCCAGCAGCATCCGCGCAGTCAGGCGGGCGATCTCCTCGCGGGCGGGGAAGGTCAGGCTCATCGGTCCTCCAGGTGCCAGTAGAGCGGAAAGCCGGGGTCGAAGACGGTGACGGTTTCGTCCCCCGCCCGGATCCGCGCGGGATGATCCGAGGGGCTGTCACGCCTGACCAGCGTGATCCGGTCCTCGTTCGGCGGCAGGCCGTAGAAGGCGGCGCCGTTGAGGCTGGCAAAGGCCTCGAGCCGGTCCAGCGCGCCCTCGTCCTGGAAGACCTGGGCCAGGATCGACAGGGTGTTCGGGGCGGTGAAGCAGCCCGCGCAGCCGCAGGGCTGCAGCTTGGCGGCATCCGCATGGGGGGCGCTGTCGGTGCCCAGGAAGAACCGCGCCTCGCCGCTGGTCGCGGCCTCGCGCAGCGCCAGGCGGTGCGATTCACGCTTGGCGACAGGCAGGCAGTAGTAATGCGGGCGGATCCCCCCGGCCAGGATCGCGTTGCGGTTGATGACCAGGTGATGCGTGGTGATCGTCGCCGCCAGATCGTCGCCTGCGGACCGCGCATAGGCCACGCCCTCGCGGGTCGTGATGTGTTCCATCACCACGCGCAGCCCGGGGGTGCGGCGGCGCAGCGGGTCCAGCACGCGGTCGATGAACACCGCCTCGCGGTCGAAGATGTCCACCGCCGGATCGGTCACTTCGCCATGTACGCACAGCGTCACGCCGGCCTCGGCCATGGCCTCCAGCACGGGCTGCACGCGGTCGAAGTCGGTCACGCCGCTGGCGGAATTGGTGGTGGCCCCCGCGGGATACAGCTTCACGGCGCGGATGATGCCGTCGCGGAAGGCGCCGACGACATCGGCGGGGTCGGTCGCATCGGTCAGATACAGCGTCATCTGCGGTTGCAACGCCGCGCCGGGCGGCAGCGCCGCCAGGATCCTGTCGCGATAGGCCGCGGCCTGCGCGCCCGTCACCACCGGGGGCACCAGATTGGGCATGATGATCGCCCGGCCGAAGCCCGCCGAATGGGGCGCGATGGCCGCCAGCATCGCGCCGTCGCGCAGGTGAAGGTGCCAGTCGTCGGGCCGGCGAAGGGTCAGGCGGTCGCTCATAGGCTGCCTCTATACATGGCCGATGCCGCTTGCCAAGCGGGCGCCGGACGAATTGTGCCGGCCGCCGCGCCGAATGTGCTTGCGCCGAGGCCCGCGCAGGCCCAGATACGGATCCAGTGTGCAAGGAAGCCTCATGTTCCCGACGATGCCAAAAAACCCGCTCCGCCTCTGGGCCCAGTTCGCCCGCATGACCATCGAGGCGCAGACGGTGATCGGCCTGCGCACCGCCGGCATGATGGGCATGATGACCCAGGCCCCCGGAGAGCCTTTCCGCATGATCGCGGAAAAGCAGGCCGCCGCCACGGAATCGCTGTTCGCGATGGCCCAGGCCGCCGGCCGCGGCGCCAGCGCCGAACGCGTGATGGCCGCGGCGCTGCGCCCCTATGGCAAGCGCACCCGGGCCAATTCCCGCCGCCTGACCAGGACCCGCTGACGGAACGATCCGCCGGTGCTGCCGTTCTGCTGCCGGATGGCAGGAGGCACGGCATGAAGACGGCATTGATCACGGGCGGCGCGCAGGGCATCGGGCTGGGCATCGTCAGGCGGCTGCGGTCGGACGGCTGGCGGGTGGCGCTGTTCGATCTGGACGCCGAAGCGGTCCGGGAAGTGTCCGCGACCGATCCCGATCTTCTGGCGTTGACGGTGGATGTCGCCGACGAGGATGGGGTGGAGCGCGGTTTTGCCTGGATCCGCGACTGGCTGGACGGCGCGGGCTTGGATCTGCTGGTTTCGAACGCCGGCATCGCGGATCCGCATACGGGACCGATCGAATCGCTGGCGCTGCGCGACTGGCGGCGGATGCTGGACAGCCACCTGACGGGCGCTTTCCTGACGGTGCGCGGGGCCGTGCCGCTGCTGCGGCAGGCGAACGGGTCGATCCTGCTGATGTCCTCGACCCGCGCCCTGCAGTCCGAGCCCCAGACCGAAGGCTATGCGGCCGCCAAGGGCGCGCTGCTGGCCCTGTCTCATGCGCTGGCCGTCAGCCTGGGGCCGGATGTCCGCGTCAACGCGATCCTGCCCGGCTGGATCGAGACTGCCGATCACCGGAAAAGCGCCAGCCGCAGCACGCCCCACCACAGCGCGGCCGAGATGGCGCAGCATCCCGTGGGGCGGGTCGGCAGGTCCCAGGACATCGCCGGGCTGGTGGCCTATCTCGCCTCGGACGAGGCGGGCTTCATCACCGGGCAGCGCTTCGTCGTCGATGGCGGGATGTCGGCGCGGATGATCTATCCCGCATAGGAGAGGGGCGGCGGGTGCCGTTCACCGCCGCCCCGCCGCATCGCCCGTTCCGGGTTCAGATCAGCTTGCCCATCGCCACGGCCGTGTCGGACATGCGGTTCGAGAAGCCCCATTCGTTGTCGTACCAGGTCAGGATGCGGACCATCCGGCCTTCCATCACCTTGGTCTGATCCATGTGGAAGACCGAGGAATGGGGGTCGTGGTTGAAGTCGCTGGAGACCAGCTTTTCCTCGGTATAGCCCAGGATGCCCTTCATCGGGCCGTCGGCGGCCGCCTTGATCGCGGCGTTGACTTCCTCGACCGAGGTGTCGCGGCTGGCCTCGAAGACCAGATCCACGACCGAGACATTCGGCGTCGGCACGCGGATCGCGACGCCGTCCAGCTTGCCCTTCAGTTCCGGCAGCACGAGGCCCACGGCCTTGGCGGCCCCGGTCGAGGTCGGGATCATCGACAGGGCGGCGGCGCGGGCGCGGTACAGATCCTTGTGCATCGTGTCCAGCGTCGGCTGGTCGCCGGTATAGCTGTGGATCGTCGTCATGAAGCCCTTTGCGATGCCGATGCTGTCGTTCAGCACCTTGGCGACGGGCGACAGGCAGTTGGTGGTGCAGCTTGCGTTCGAGACGACCAGATCCTCGGCGGTCAGCGTGGCGTCGTTGACGCCGAAGACGATGGTCTTGTCGGCATTGTCGCCGGGCGCCGAGATCAGGACGCGCTTGGCGCCGGTGGACAGGTGCGGCTGGACCTTGTCCTTCGAGGTGAAGATGCCGGTGCATTCCATGATGACGTCGATATCGCCCCAGGGCAGGTCCGCGGGGTTGCGGATCGCCGTGACCTTGATCGGGCCGCGGCCGACATCGATGGAATCGCCGTTGACGGTGACCTGCGCGGGGAAGCGGCCATGCACGCTGTCATAGCGCAGCAGGTGCGCGTTGGTTTCCACCGGCCCCAGGTCGTTGATGGCGACGACCTCGATATCGGTGCGCCCCGATTCGACGATGGCGCGCAGCACGTTGCGCCCGATGCGTCCGAAACCGTTGATCGCAACTTTCACAGCCATGGTTCTTTCTCCCGACCTGGTGACGTTGGGTTCCTGTATCGCGCCCGCCGGGGCGATGCAAATGCCGCGTCTTGCCTTGCCGGGCTGCCCGGGAGGGGGCAGGGGGCGAGCCGCCGCGTGCTGCGTCAGTCGTCGTCCTGCGGCAGGATCAGGGTGATCTCGCCCGCCTCCTCCAGCCGGCGGATGGCGGCAACGACCTCGTTCATGGCTTCCTCGATGTCGGAAGGGCGCAGCCTGCCCAGATCGTTGCGTTCCTCGCGCAGCCCCTCGGACATGCGCTGCGACAGGTTGGAGAGGATGAACTCGGCGCTGGCGGCCTCGGCTTCGCCTTGCGCGGCAAGCGCGCGGACAAGAACCGGTTGATCGACCTCGCGCACGATGCGGGGGACGTCGCGGGGCTGCACCCGGGCGGGGATATGGGCGAAGATGAAGATCGCCTTGCGCACGCTGCCCGCGAAGTCGGCGTCGTGGCTGTCCAGGCTGTTCAGCACGTCGTCCCGCAGGTCGGCGGTGGCGAAGTTCAGGATCGCGCCCATGCGGTCGGTGGCGGGGGTGGGGATCGCCGGCCGGGGCAGCGCCTCGGCCGCCTGCAGCAGGATCAGGCCGACGCGGTGCAGCGATTCGGGGCTGACCCCCGCCGTCATGGACATGGCCTGCGCCACCGATCGCGCGCGTTCGCGGGGCAGGGCGACGAACAGTTCCGAGGCCCGTTCCACCGGCAGCTTGGACAGCATCAGCGCCACAACCTCGACAGCCTCGGAGGTGGCCAGGGCCGTCAGGGCCGCGGCGGGCAGGGCGGCGATGCGCGGCCAGGGATCGCCCCGCCCCGAGATCGCCGCGCGCCGGCGCAGCCTGTCGGTGCTGTCTTCGGACAGTTGCGCGCCCAGGATCGCCAGCGTCCCGTCCAGATCGCCCGGAAAGGTGACGCCGACCGATTCCAGCCTGTCGCAGAATTCGGTGATGATCGCGTCGCGTGTCTGGCGATCGATCAGTTCCATCCCGGCCATTTCCTCGGCCAGAAGGGTCTGGCTTTCGCTGTCCAGCCGCGACAGGCCGGACACCTGATCGTCGTCAAGCAGAAGCCGCACGATCACCGCCGCCTTTTGCCGCTGGTTCAATCCCGTCTGTATCGTCATGGTCCCACCAGATCGTCCGTCCATGCGGCCAATCTGGCAGGGCTTTGCTAACATCGGGTTTACGCCGCCCTAGGTCCGGCCTTCCTCGAACACCCGGCGGAAGATCGTGTCCACGTGCCTGGTATGATAGCCAAGGTCGAACTTCTCCTCGATCTGGGCCGGCGACAGGGCCGCGACGACTTCGGCATCGGCCAGAAGTTCCTGCTTGAAATCAGCGCCTTGTTCCCAGACCTTCATGGCGCTTCTCTGCACCAGGCGATAGGCATCCTCGCGCGAGACGCCGGCCTGGGTCAGCGCCAGAAGCACCCGCTGTGACATCACCAGGCCCTTGAACCTGTTCATGTTCCTCAGCATGTTTTCGGGATAGATCACCAGCTTGTCGATCACGCCGGCCAGCCGGTTCAGCGCGAAATCCAGCGTGATGGTCGCATCGGGTGCGATTCCGCGTTCGACCGAGGAATGGCTGATGTCGCGTTCGTGCCACAGCGCCACGTTCTCCATTGCCGGGATCACCGCCATGCGGACCAGACGCGCAAGGCCGGTCAGGTTCTCGGTCAGGACCGGGTTGCGCTTGTGGGGCATGGCCGAACTGCCCTTCTGACCCGGGCTGAAGAATTCCTCGGCCTCCAGCACCTCGGTGCGCTGCATGTGGCGGAACTCGATGGCGATGTTCTCGATGCTCGAGGCGATGACGCCCAGCGTCGCGAAGAACATCGCGTGGCGGTCGCGCGGGATGACCTGGGTGCTGATCGGTTCCGGGCGCAGGCCCAGTTTCGCGCAGACATGCTCCTCGACCGCCGGATCGATGTTGGCGAAGGTCCCCACCGCGCCCGAGATCGCGCCCGTCGCCACCTCCCACCGCGCGCGTTCCAGGCGATCGCGGTTGCGGTTCATCTCGGCGTAGAAGCGGGCGAAGGTCAGGCCCATCGTCGTCGGCTCGGCGTGGATGCCGTGGCTGCGGCCGATGCGGAGGGTGTCCTTGTGTTCGTAGGCGCGACGCTTCAGCGCCGCCAGCACGCGGTCCAGATCGGCCAGCAGGATGTCGGCGGCGCGGACAAGCTGGACGTTCAGCGTGGTGTCCAGCACGTCGCTGCTGGTCATCCCCTGGTGGACGAAGCGCGCCTCGTCGGCCCCGACATGTTCGGCCAGATGGGTCAGGAAGGCGATCACGTCGTGCTTGGTCACGGCCTCGATCTCGTCGATGCGAGCCACGTCGAACTGCACGTCGCGGGCGCGCCACAGCGCCTCGGCGTTCTCGCGCGGGATCACGCCCAGATCGGCCTGGGCGTCGCAGGCATGGGCCTCGATCTCGAACCAGATGCGGAAACGGGTCTCGGGGGACCAGATGGCGGTCATTTCGGGACGGGCATAGCGCGGGATCATGGCGGGTTCCTTTCCGGTTGGCGCGGGCATAGCGGGGCGTTGACGCGGGGGCAAGTTTTCGATCGCCCACGGCCGGCGCGGGAACATTAAAGCGGTGCATGCTGTTGAGGAAACGAACGGATCCGAGAAAGCCGGAGAGCTGAGATGACCCCCATCCAAGACGACGACAACCGCCCCGAGACCGAAGCCGATCATACCAGCGAAACCCGTTTCGGTCCGCGTCCGGTGCCGCCGGGCCATCACGTGCCGCAGGGCATCGCCCGGTCCCGCCGCACCACTCCGTCGGGCCGGGTGTCGCCGGGGGGCGAGCGAGGCCATCCCGCCCCATCGACCGCGGCCAAGATCGCGCTGTGGGGCGGCGTCGGCCTGGGCCTCGCCGGCGGCACGGCAGCGGCGGTGCTGGCGGTCCGCAAGATCGCCGAGGCGCTTTCGGACGACCGTCCCCGGCGCACCTCGACCCTGCGCCATCACGCGGCGTCCTATTCGGCGCCGCGTTTCGCCGAACTGGATGACCGCGACCGCGACGCGATGCGCAGCCGCGTCAACGCGCAGGATCGCCAGGACCGGCAGGAGACGGCCCGGCTGCGCGCCGAGGCGGCGCAGAAGCGGTCCCCCGCGGACATGAAGCCGAAGAAGCGGAAAGAGAACTTTGCCGAAAGCCTGATCGAGACCTCCACCCGCCTGTCCGAAAGCCTGGAGCGGGTGGCCAGGTCGATGGCCCTGGCCGTCGAAAGCTTTCGCGGCGTCGCCACGCAGGCCACCGGGATCGTCCAGGAATTCGCCGCCACCGCCGAGCAGTTGCGCGCGGCCCTGCGCGGCCAGCCCGTCAGCCCTGGCGCCGCGGATCGCGCCGACCGGGACGACCGGACGCACCGTCTGTGACCGCGAAAGCCGGCAGGATCCGATGGACGGCAGCAACACCCCCAGCGTTCTGGATGCGCTGTTTGGCGATCTGGACGATCTCGACCCGCCATCGCTTTGGCCTGAAGACCAGCGCCAAGGCACCGGACGGGTCGTCGAGCCTGGCGCGGAAGGCGCGCCTCGCGCCCGAGGATGTCGGCCTGCGTGATCTGCGTTGGCGGGATCTGGCGGCGATCGCCAGCGCCACCGCACAGCAGATCGGGTTGGACCGGGTCAGCGCGGTGGCGGGCGGGATCACCTTCTTCGGCCTGCTGTCGCTGTTTCCGGCCCTGACCGCCTTCGTGTCGATCTATGGCCTGGTCGCGGATCCCGCCACCATCACCGACCATCTGGACATGCTGGCGGCGTTCCTGCCCGCAGGCGCGCTTGACATCATCCGCAACCAGATCCAGGCGATCTCCGCCTCGCCGGAAACGGTGCTGTCGCTGGCCGGGATCGCCGGGCTGCTGGTGGCCTTCTATTCCGCCAACGGCGGCATGAAGGCGATGCTGTCGGCCCTGAACGTGGCCTTCTTCAAGACCGAGACCCGCGGCTTCATCCGGCTGAACATCGTCTCGATGGCCTTCACCCTGGGCGGGCTGGTGCTGGTCATCCTGATGCTGGGCATGATCGCGGTCATCCCGATCCTGTTGCAGATGCTGCCCCTGCCCGACAGCACCAGCCGGCTGGTCGGGCTGGTCCGCTGGCCCATCATGTTCGGCGTCCTGATCGTGGCCCTGGCTGCGTTGTATCGCTGGGGGCCGGACGCGCCAGATTCCCGCTGGCGGTGGATTTCGCCGGGCGCGATCCTGGCGGCGGTGCTGCTGGTGATCGCCTCGGCGCTGTTCAGCTGGTACGCGGCGAACTTCGCCGACTACAACGAGACCTACGGATCGCTTGGTGCGGTGGTCGCGCTGATGATGTGGCTGTGGCTGGCGGCGATGATCGTCCTGGTCGGGGCCGAGGTCAATTCCGAGATCGAGGGCCATCTTCGGCGGCTTGCCGGCGTGCCGGACGGACGGGAGGCGAGGGGCTGATGGTTTCCCCCTATGTCCCGCTGGTCCTGGCGATCGGGCTGGAGGTCGTCGGCACCTCGCTGTTGCAACGGTCCCAGCAGTTCACCAGGCTGGGTCCCACCGTCGGCATGGCGCTGTGCTATCTGCTCAGCTTCTATCTGCTGTCGCTCAGCCTGCGGAGCCTGCCCTTGGGCATCGCCTACGCGGTCTGGAGCGCACTGGGCATCGTGCTGGTCGCGCTGATCGGGTTCTTCGTCTTCGGGCAGAGACTGGACCTGCCCGCAGTAATCGGGCTTGGGCTGATCGTGCTGGGCGTGTTGGTGGTCAACCTGTTTTCCCGCACCGTCGGCCACTGATCAGCGTTCGGTCAGCTTCAGTTCGATCCGCCGGTTCAGCGCCAGTGCCTCGGGCGTGTCGCCTGCCGCCACGGGGCGGGTATCGGCGAAGCCGGTGGGGCCCAGCCGGTTGGCGGGAAAGCCCAGCTCTTCGGTCATGTAGCGCACCACCGCCAGGGCACGCGCCTGGCTCAGTTCCCAGTTGTCGCGGTATCGGCCACTGCCCGACAGGGGGGTGCTGTCGGTATGGCCGTCCACGCGGATGATCCAGTCGATCTCGGGCGGGATGTCGCCCGAGATCTCGGCCAGCAGCCGGGCGACGCGCGCCACCTGATCCCGGCCCGAGGGCGACAGGGTCGCCTCGCCGGGCGCGAACAGGACCTCGGACTGGAACACGAAGCGGTCGCCGACCACCTGCACCCCCTCGCGGCCCGACAGGATCTGCGACAGCCTGCCGAAGAACTCGGACCGATAGCGGGCAAGGTCGCGGGCCTCCTCCTCGGCCCGCTGGCGGGCCTGCTCCTCGAGGGTCAGGCGCCGGTCCTTTTCCTCGGCGGCAAGCAGAAGCGCCGCGTTCAGCTGCTGGCCCAGATCCTCGACCCGCAGTTCGGCCTGCCGCTGTTCGTCGCCCGCCGCGTCCAGCAGCGCCTGCAGCGACCCCAGCTGCGCGGTCAGTGAGGCCACCTGTTCGTTCAGAAGCGCGACCCGCCTCTGGCCGTCCTCGGTCAGGCCCTGCTGTTCCGCCAGGGCCTTCTGCGCCGTCGCCAGAAGCGCGGCCTGCCGCTCGGCCTCGGTCAGGGCCTGCTGGGCCTGGGCGGTGGCCTGATCGCGTGCGGCCTCGGCCGCGGCCAGAAGGGTCAGGGTCTCCTCGGCCCGCTTGCGGCTTTCCTCCAACGACAGGGTCATGGCCGTCAGTTCCGCATCGGCCTGTTCCAGACGCTCGCGCAGGGCGCGCGCGGCCTCGGCCTCGGTCAGGCGGGCGGCCTCGGCCTCGGTCAGCTGGGCCTGCAGAGCGGTGGCGCGGGCGGCGGTTTCTTGGTTCTCGCGGCGCAGGTTCGCGGTCAGCGCCTCGAGCGCCTCGCGCCGGGCGGCGGCAAGGCGGGCCTGTTCGGCCTGGGCGTCGGTTTCCCGGCGCGCTGCGGCCACCGCCAGTTCCGCCGCATTGGCCCGGCTTTCCTGCTGCGCCAGTTCCGTCTGCATCTGCTGGCGCAGCGCATCGGCCTGTTCCCGATCGGCCGCGCGTGCCGCCATCAGGGCCGCGACCTCGGCTTCGAAGTCGGTCAGGCGGCTGCGCGCCTGGGCCAGTTCGCCCCGGCTGCTTTCCAGCTGCGTGGACAGCCGTGCAATCCGCGCCGCCCGATCTCGGGCCTCGGCCTCGGCCTGGGCAAGCTGGTCCTGCAACGCCTCCTCGCGCCCTTCCGAGGCCGTCAGCGCCTGGCCCAGCGCCGCGACCTGCCGGCCCAGCTGTTCAAGACGCCGCTCCTGGCGCGAGATCACCCGATCCTGGCTGGCGATGAGCTGATCCTGTTCGGTGATGGTGTCGTCCTGGTCGGTGATCTGGTCGCGCAGCACGGATTGCATCACCGTGAAGATGGTCAGGACGAAGACCAGCACCATCAGCAGCGTCGCCAGGGCGTCCACGAAGCCCGGCCAGATGTTGGTCGAGAAGCGGTGCCCGGCGGTGGCGCGACGCATGGCCATGCCCTAGCCCTTGTCCCGCGTGACCAGCGGATCGCGCAGCAGGTCGTCCCGGAACGGATCGTTGAAGCGTGCGGCGCGGACGGCGCGGGTCAGCACCAGCAGGTCAGAGCGCAGTTCCGCCACCATCTCGTCGCGCCCCTCGGCCAGGTCGCGGGCCAGCCGGTTCAGGGCGGTCTCGATCCCGGTCATGTCGGGGGGCGTCGGGGCGGGCCGTTCGGCCTGCATCCGCACCAGTTCCACCAGCCGATCCTGGCCCGCCGCCAGACGCGACAGCGCCCCCGCCAGCGAACCCGTGCCCGACAAGGCGGCCTCGCGGGCGGCCTCGGTCTGTTGCACCAGCGCCTCGACCGCCTGGGCCATCACCACGACCCGTTCATCGGCCATGGCCGCGGCTTCGTCGCGCTGCAGGTCGCGTTCGGCCTGGATCTGCTGGAGCCGGTCCATCTGGCCCGCCATCTGTTCCAGAAAGCCCGCAAGCGCCGCCTGATCGACCGCGTCGCCTTCGGACCCGGCCAGGCTGACGCGGGTGAAGCCCGACATCCATTCCTCGAGCTCGCGATAGAAGCGGTTCTGTCCGTGGGTCGCGAACAGTTCCAGAAGCCCCACCACAAGCGATCCCGCAAGCCCCAGCAGCGATGACGAAAAGGCCGTGGCCATGCCGCCAAGCTGGGCTTCAAGCCCGCTCATCAGTTCGTCGAAGACCTGGATGCCGCTCTGACCCTCTTGCGGGGCCAGGGTGCGGATGGTTTCCACGACGGCGGGAATGGTCGTGGCCAGCCCGTAGAAGGTTCCCAGAAGCCCCAGGAAGATCAGCAGGTTGGTCAGGTACCGGGTAATGTCGCGCAATTCGTCGATCCGTGTCGCGACGGACTCCTGGATCGAACTGGCCGCCCCGGTCGAGATTGCGCCGCCGATCGGCCCCCGCGTTCCCAGAAGCGCGGCCAGGGGCGCCAGCAGGCGGGGGGCTGGTCGCCGGTGTCGATCCCGCTGCGCAGGGCGATGCCCTTTTCCACGGCGGTGTGGCGGCGCTGGGCAAAGCGTTCGATCCAGCTGACCGACTGGATCAGCTGCGCCACCTGCCAGAAGCAGGCCAGCACGCCAAGCGCGAAGACGGCCAGGATCACGCCGTTCAGCCACAGGTTGGCCTGGAAGATCGGCAGGATGCGCCCATAGGCCACCCAGCCGCCCGCCAGCACCAGGGCCAGCACCGTCACCATCAGGACGATCTGGCGCACGGGCTGCGAGAAATGCGGGTGGGACGGTCCGCTGCCGCCGGCCCGGGTCGCGGCGATCCGCCGGTGCGCCGGACCCGAACGGCCGGAAAGCGACGCGGCGCCGGGCCGGTGGCTGCTGGATGGTTCGGTCAACTGGTCGCCTTCCCCTGCGCCGGAACTGTTCGGGACCAAGTGTAGGGCGCGGCATCTGCCTTGCCAAGCGATCCGACTCAGCCTGCGGGCTTAGCGCCTTGTTCCAGAAGCCTGCGCACCTGATCCGACAGCCGGTCCAGATCCCTGTCGCCCAGCCCGATCCGCGTCAGGTGGGCGGCGGTGTTGAACAGATAATCGGCGTTGGGCCCGCGCCCCCCTGCGCCCGCGCGATGATCCGCGCCTGTTCGTCCAGGGGCAGGCCGCCCGCATACTGCACGTGATCGCGCCGCATCACGTAGGCCAGGGCCTCGACCTGGCGGCCATCCTCGAGCCGCAGGGGCAGGATCGCCTCCTGATAGGCGTCGGTGACCAGTTCGCGGGCGCGCAGATAGGCCAGCACCTCGTCGTGGTCGTGGTCGGCGACGCGCAGCGCAAGCCCGCCGCATTCCGCCCCGGGCTGTTCGTCCAGGCCAAGGACAAGCCCGGGCAGGCTGGCCGTGCCCCGGTGCTGGATCGAGCGCAGGCAGAAACTGCGGGCATAGCCGGTCACCCAGGCGCGGACGGTTTCGACCGGCACGAAGCCCGGATCCCAGATCAGCGACCCGTAACCGAAGACCCACTCTATCTTGCGCATCTGCCGAAAACCCATTGATTGCGCCATAGTTAGGACAGCGCAGCGCGGGTTGGAAGGGCGGCCGGGCTGGGCCTAGCGCGTCGGCGCGACGCGGCCGAAATCGGGCGCGGCGGTGTCCTGGCCCGCTTCGATGATGCCGCGGCGGATGGCGCGGGTGCGGGTGAAATAGTCGAACAGCTGCTGGCCGTCGCCCATGCGGATGGCGCGCTGCAGCACGAACAGCTCCTCGGTGAAGCGGCCCAGGATGTCCAGCGTCGCCTCCTTGTTGTGGAGAAACACGTCGCGCCACATGGTGGGGTCGCTGGCGGCGATCCGCGTGAAGTCGCGGAAACCCGCGGCGGAATACTGGATCACCTCCTCGTCCGTGACGCGGCGCAGGTGGTCGGCCACCCCGACCATCGTGTAGGCGATCAGATGCGGCGCGTGGCTGGTCACGGCCAGAACCAGGTCGTGATGGGCAGGATCCATGTTGTCGGTCTTGGCGCCCATCGCGCGAACCAGATCGGACAGGCGGGCGGCGGCCTGCGGATCGCCCCCCGGCAGCGGCGTCAGCAGCCACCAGCGGTTCTGGAACAGGCTGGCAAAGCCCGCGCGCGGTCCAGAATGTTCGGTCCCGGCAAGGGGGTGGCCGGGGACGAAGTGAACCCCGGGGGGAATATGCGGGGCCACCGCGTCGATTACCGCCTGCTTGACGGAACCCACATCCGTCACCGTCGCGCCAAGCTTCAGATGCGGCGCGATCTGCGCCGCCACATCGCCCATCGCCCCCACCGGGACGGCCAGCACCACCAGATCGGCACCCGCCACGGCCTCGGCCGCGGTGTCTTCGACGCGGTCGCACAAGCCGATGTCGCGGGCGATGTCCCGGGTCTGGGCGCTGCGCGCATGACCCACCACCTCGCGGGCCAGGCCCTTGTCGCGGATCGCGTGGGACATGGACCCGGCGATCAGGCCCAGCCCGATCAGGGCCACGCGGTCATAGAGGACGCTCATGCCTGCCTCCGGCCGGCCCTGAAGCGGCCCAGGCTGTCGATCACGCGCGTCACGCCGGCCTCGTCGCCCACGGTGATGCGCAACGCGGCGGGCAGGCCATAGCCCGCCACCCGCCGCACCAGAATCCCGTCGTCGCGCAGCGCGGTATCGGCGGCCTCGGCCTCGGCCGCGTCGGCGAAGCGGGCCAGGACGAAGTTGGCGAAGCTTTCGTCGCAGCCGATGCCCATCTGGATCAGCGAGGCGCGCAGGCGGTCGCGCATCCGCGCGTTCAGATCGGCGCAGCGGTCGCGGAAGGCGGTGTCGCGGACCGCGGCCTCGGCCGTGGCCATCTGCGCGTTCGACAGGTTGAAGGGCTGCCGGATCCGGTTCAGCACGTCGATGACCGGGCGGCTGGCATAGCCCCAGCCGATCCGCAGCCCGCCCAGCCCGTGGATCTTCGAGAAGGTCCGGGTCATGATGACGTTGGGATGCCGGTCCACCAGCCCCGCCCCGCCATCGGCGCCCGCGGCGAATTCGGTATAGGCGCCGTCGTGGACCAGCAGGACAGATGGCGGCAGCCCGTCGATCAGGCGCTGCACCTCGGCGGGGGTCAGCATCGTGCCGGTCGGGTTGGCGGGGTTGGCGATGAAGACCACGCGCGTGCGGTCGGTGACGGCGGCCAAGATGGCGTCGATGTCGATGCGCCGTTCGGTTTCCGGCACCGTGACCGGGATCGCGCCCACCATCCGCGCCAGGATCGGATACATGGAAAAGCCGTGCTGGGTGGTGATGACCTCGTCGCCCGCGCCGGCAAAGGCGTGGACCACGAACTGCAGCACCTCGTCCGAGCCCACGCCGCAGATGATCCGGTCGGGATCGAGGCCGTGGACCTCGCCGATGGCGCGGCGCAGGGGGCCGTGATCGGTATTCGGATAGCGGTGCAGATCCCCCGCCGCGGCGGCATAGGCGGCGCGCGCCCGTTCGCTGCAGCCCAGCGGGTTTTCGTTCGAGGACAGCTTCAGCACCTCGCCGCGCCCCGGCAGCCGGCTTTCGCCGCTGACATACAGCGCAATGTCCATGATGCCGGGCTTCGGGGTGATCTGCGTCATGCTGGTATCCTTTGCGCCGCCCGGTTTAGTCACCGGGCCGGCACATGGAAAGAGCCGATTTCCGCAGGTCGTCGTGCCTTCCTAGAGAAAGACGAAATCCGCCTCGGTCAGTTCGGCGGGCTCGACCCGGGCCATGACGATCACGCTGTCTCCATAGGTGATCCGGACATCACGGCCGATGTCGCTGATCGACAGATCCGCCATGCCGTCCGCCCCCGAAGCGAAAACGATCCGGTCCGTTCCGGCGGCGAAGTCGGCAACCCGATCCCGTCCGTCGCCGGCCGCAAAGACAAAATCGTCTGCGCCTGCACCACCCTGGAGGGTATCGTCACCGGCCCCGCCGAGAAGGCGGTCCGCGCCACTACCACCATCCAGGCGGTCGGCCCCCGCACCGCCTTCAAGCGCATCATTGCCCTGGCCGCCGTGAAGCCGGTCGCTGCCCAAGCCGCCGAACAGGGAATCCCGGCCTGCGGCCCCCTGAAGAAGGTCGTTGCCCCCGTCGCCTCTCAGGGTATCGTTGCCGGCTCCGCCGATCAGCGTGTCCTGGCCTGCTCCGCCATTCAGGATGTCGTTGCCGGCACGTCCGTCGATCCGGTCGTGGCCATTCATGCCTGATGCGCGATCAGACCCCGCCGATCCCAGGATCTGATCTGCGCCGCCCAGGATGGCCCTGATGAACGGCTGGATATTGCCCGTCCCGACCGCGCGATCCGCGTCAAGCGTATTGGTGTTCAACAGGAACCGGTCCATCCGAAGGACGTCTTCCCCGTCGCGCGACAGTCCGATCACGCGGAGGCGGTCATAGCCAGCAAATTCCGTATCCAGGCGCCATCCGTCATCATAGGTGATGTAGTCTTCGCCCGCACCCCATTCGAAACCATCGTAGGAGGTCGAGCCGGTCAGGTTGAATGACCTGTAAAGCTGAATACGCGCCATCTGGAAGCCTATGCTGAAATCATGTCCGGGATGACGCTAGCGGAACGCGCCATCACGGCAACCAGATCGTGCGGACAAGTTTAGGCAAATGGAAAGGGCCGCCCGAAGGGCGGCCCGATCTGCAATAGCGTCCAGAACCGGATCAGTTCTTGGCGTAGTATTCGACGACCAGGTTCGGCTCCATCACCACGGCGTAGGGCACGTCGCCCAGGGCCGGGGTGCGCACGAAGGTCGCGGTCATCTTGTTGTGGTCCACTTCCAGATAGTCCGGCACGTCGCGTTCCGTCAGGCTCACGGCCTCAAGCACGATGGCCAGCTGGCGCGAGCGTTCGCGGATGGCGACGACATCGCCTTCCTTGACGCGGTAGGACGCGATGTTGACACGCTGGCCGTTGACGGTGATGTGGCCGTGGTTCACGAACTGGCGCGCGGCCCAGATGGTCGGCACGAACTTGGCGCGATACACGACGGCATCCAGGCGACGCTCCAGCAGGCCGATCAGGTTCTCACCGGTGTCGCCCTTGACGCGCTCGGCCTCGGCATAGATGCGGCGGAACTGCTTTTCGGTCAGGTCGCCGTAATAGCCCTTCAGCTTCTGCTTGGCGCGCAGCTGGGTGCCGAAGTCCGACAGCTTGTTCTTGCGGCGCTGGCCGTGCTGGCCGGGGCCGTATTCGCGGCGGTTGACCGGGGACTTGGCGCGGCCCCAGATGTTTTCGCCCATGCGGCGGTCGATCTTGTACTTGGCAGAGGTGCGTTTCGTCACCGCTGATCTCCTTCATGTGTCATCGAAGGGCGTTGTCCTTTGGCCTTTCGGCCCGACAGGCTTCCCCTTGCGGGGTCCACCAACACCAATGGAAGCGGGCCTTATAAGGGCAGGGCCGGCAGAGTCAAGTCAGCGATCCGTCCGGTTCGAAGAAATGCGCCAGCGGCAGGGCGGCGGCGCCCAAGATGCGGGCGCCGCGGCCCAGGCTGCCCTCCAGGACCGCGGGCCGGTCTATGCCGGCCGCCGGCAGCGCCTCGATCGCCGTGCGGGTGGCCCGTGCCAGGGCCGCGCGGGTGGCGGGCGGAACGGCGCCGTCGATCACCACCGCCGGGATGTCCAGAAGCGCCGTCGCCGCGATCGCCGCGAAGGCCAGGGCGTCGGCCGACTGGGCGATCCACGGCCGCTCGATCTCGGGGGGACCACCCAGCCCGTGTCGTCCGGCTGCAGCGGGTGGCCCAGGCGCGCCTCCAGCGTCGAGACCGAGGCCACGTCCAGCAACTGCCGCCCGCCCGGGACAGGCATCGACCCCAGCGCCCCGGCATTGCGGGCGGGTCCGACCCGCAGCCTGCCATCCAGCACCACGCCGCCCCCGGCGAAATGGGCGATGTAGAGGTGGACGAAGTCGCGCGGCAGGTTCAGGCGGCCGAAGATCAGTTCCGCCGCGCAGGCGGTGCTGGCGTCGTTTTCCAGAAACACCGGAAACGGCACGTTGCCGGCCAGTTCGGCGGCCAGGTCGAAGCCGCGCCAGCCCGCCATCTCGGCCCCCCAGTCCCACAGGCGGAACGGCATGGCGATCCCCAGGCCGGCGATTCGCGACGGATCGTCCAGAGAGGACAGCATCGTGGCGATGCCGTGGCGGGCGAAGCCGACGATGCGTTCGGGGGTCGGGTGGGGGTATATCTCCTGCCGGTGGATCTTTATGGATCCGGTGAAATCCACCAGGGCCAGTTCGACCAGCCGGCGGCCCAGCTTCAGGCCCAGGAACAACGCCCCGTCCGGCGCCAGCGACAGGGGCGTCGAGGGCTGGCCCACCTTGCCCCTGACGACCGCCCCTTCGTCCACGAAACCGTTCTGGATCAGCCGCCTGGTCAGGTTCGTGATGGCCTGCGGCGACAGGCCGGTGGCCTGGGCAAGGGCGGCGCGCGGCAGGGCTGCACGCTTGCGGATCAGCGACAGGACCAGACGCTCGTTCCGGCTGAGGTCGAGGCGGGGCTTGGGGTCGTTGAGCATGGCGGCTGTCTCCTGAACCGCATTAGTCAACAGAATTGATTTATTGACAAGAGGAAACGCTTCATGCTTTCTGGGAACGCAGAGGCGGAGGAGGTGCCGCCATTCGGAGGAGTTTTGCAATGATCATTAAGTCTTCGCTTGGCCTGTCGCTGGCCGCATCGGTGCTGGCCCTGTCGGCCGGCGTCGCCGCCGCCCAGGATCCGGTCAAGGCCTGTCTCATCACCAAGACCGACATCAACCCGTTCTTCGTGAAGATGAAGGAAGGCGCCACGGCGAAGGCGCAGGAACTGGGCATCGAACTGATGACCTTCGCCGGCAAGATCGACGGCGATCACGAAACCCAGCAGCAGGCGATGGAAAGCTGCATCGCGGCGGGGGTGAAGGGCATCCTGATCACCGCATCCGACACCAAGGCCATCACCGAATCGGTCGGGCAGGCGCGGGACGCCGGCATCCTGGTCATCGCGCTCGATACGCCTCTGGACCCGATCGACGCGGCCGACGCGACCTTCGCCACCGACAACCGCGAGGCAGGCCGCCTGATCGGCGCCTGGGCGGCGGGCAAGATGGGCGATGCCGCGGCCGATGCCAAGATCGCCATGCTGGATCTGTCGGCCAGTTCGCCTTCGGTGGACGTGCTGCGCGACCAGGGGTTCCTGGAAGGCTTCGGCATCGATGTCAAAGACGAAAACGTGATCGGGGACGAGGACGACCCCCGCATCGTTGGCCATGACGTCACCTCGGGCAACGAGGAGGGCGGCCGTCAGGCGATGGAGGCGCTGATGCAGCAGGATCCGGGCATCAACCTGGTCTATACCATCAACGAACCCGCGGCCGCAGGCGCCTACGAGGCGCTGAAGTCCTTCGGCATGGAGGGCAATGTCACCATCGTGTCCGTCGATGGCGGCTGCCCCGGCGTCGAGAACGTCAAGGCCGGGGTGATCGGCGCCACGTCGCAGCAGTATCCCCTGAAGATGGCCTCGATGGGGATCGAGGCGATCGCCGCCTTCGCCAAGGACGGCACCAAGCCGCAGGCGACCGAGGGGCTGGAGTTCACCGACACGGGCGTGAACCTTGTCACGGATCAGCCGGTCGAGGGGGTGCCGTCGATCAGCGTCGAGGAGGGCCTGGCCCAGTGCTGGGGCTGAGAACGTCCCGATAACCGGGCGGCCGCCCATCGCGGCCGCCCCTGCTGAACCCCGGAGAGCCCCATGTCCCACACCCCCGATCCCGCGGTCGCGCGCGATCCGTCCGAAAAGGTGGCCAGCTTCGACCACCATTCGCGCGGCACGCTGGACCGCATCCAGCATTTCCTGCACCGCTATCCCACGATGGTTCCGGTCATCGTGCTGGTCCTGTCGGTGGCGGCCTTCGGGCTGGTTTCGCCCAACTTCTTCTCGGCCTTCAACCTGTCGCTGATCCTTCAGCAGGTCGCGGTGGTGGGCACGCTGGCGGCGGCGCAGTCGCTGGTGATCCTGACGGCGGGCATCGACCTGTCGGTGGGCGCCGTGATGGTGATGGTTTCGGTCATCATGGGCAAGCTGTCGGTGGACTTCGGCATTCCGGTGCCCATCGCGATCCTGATCGGGCTGGCGGTCGGCGGCGCCACCGGCGCGCTGAACGGCGCGCTTGTGACCCGCCTGAAGCTGCCGCCCTTCATCACGACGCTGGGCACCTGGAATATCTTCCTGGCGTTGAATTATTACCTCTCCAACCGCGAGACGATCCGCAGCCAGACCCTGGATGCCGAAGCCCCGCTGCTGAAGTTCTTCGGTGAGCGCTTCACCCTGGGGGGCGCCGTGCTGACCTATGGCGTGCTGCTGATGGTCCTGGTCTTCGCGGTGCTGTGGTACGCTCTTTATCACACCGCCTGGGGCCGGCGGGTCTATGCGGTGGGCGATGATCCCGAGGCCGCGGCCCTGGCGGGCATCCAGACCAGGCGCGTGCTGATGTCGGTCTATGTGCTGGCCGGCGTCATCTGCGGACTGGCCGCCTGGTCGTCCATCGGCCGGGTGGGATCGGTCAGCCCGACCTCGTTCTTCGAGGCCAACCTGGAATCCATCACCGCGGTGGTGATCGGCGGGATCTCCCTGTTCGGGGGGCGCGGGTCGATCATGGGACCGCTGATCGGGGCGCTGATCGTGGGGGTGTTCAATTCGGGGCTGCGGCTGGCCGGCGTGGACGTGCTGTGGCAACTGTTCGCGACGGGCTGGCTGATCATCCTTGCCGTCGCCGTCGATCAATGGATCAGGAAGATCTCGTCATGACCCAGCCGCTTCTGTCCGCCCGCAACCTGGTCAAGCGCTATGGCCGCGTGACCGCCATGGACCACGCCGACTTCGACCTGTATCCGGGAGAGATCCTGGCGGTGATCGGCGACAACGGCGCCGGCAAGTCCAGCCTCATCAAGGCGATCTCGGGCGCGGTGCAGCCCGACGAGGGGGAGATCCAGCTGGACGGCAGGCCGGTCAGCTTCGCCAGCCCGCTGGAGGCACGCAGGGCCGGGATCGAGACGGTCTATCAGACCCTGGCGCTGTCGCCCGCGCTCTCGATCTCGGACAACATGTTCATGGGCCGCGAGATCCGCCGCGACGGCATCATGGGCAGGTGGTTCGGGATGCTGGACAAGCCGGCGATGGACGCCGTTTCCCGCCAGAAGCTGTCGGAGCTGGGCCTGATGACGATCCAGAACATCAACCAGCCGGTGGAAACCCTGTCCGGCGGCCAGCGGCAGGGCGTCGCGGTGGCGCGCGCCGCGGCCTTCGGCAGCCGCGTCATCATCCTGGATGAACCCACGGCCGCGCTTGGCGTCAAGGAAAGCCGCCGGGTGCTGGACCTGATCCTGGACGTGCGGTCGCGCGGTATCCCGATCGTGCTGATCAGCCACAACATGCCCCATGTGTTCGAGGTGGCGGACCGCATCCACATCCACCGCCTGGGCCGCCGGCTTTGCGTCATCAACCCCAAGGACCACAGCATGTCGGACGCGGTGGCCTACATGACCGGGGCGCGGGTGCCGGACGGGGTCGCGGCGTGATAGGCGGGGAAGGGGGGCTAGCCCCCGTCCTTCGGACTCCCCCAGGATATTTCGACACAGGAGATGGGCAGGGGTTGCTGGCCCGGATCCGCGGGCTGGAGGGCACGCGGGTGCTGGTTGCGGTGGCAGGCGCGCCGGGATCGGGCAAGTCCACCCTGGCCGCGGGGCTGGCAGGCCGGCTGGACGATGCGGTGCTGGTGCCGATGGACGGGTTCCACCTGGACGACCGGGTGCTGGCCGCCCGGGGGCTGCTGGCGCGCAAGGGCGCCGTCGAGACCTTCGACGCCGAGGGCTTCGCGGCTCTGGTCCGGCGTCTGGCAGTTCCGGGATCCGAGGTCGTCTTTCCCGTCTTCGACCGCAGCCGAGAGATCGCCGTGGCCGGGGCAGGGGTGGTGGCGCCCCATCATCGCATCGTCGTGATCGAGGGGAACTACCTGCTGCTGGACCGCCCGCCCTGGAACGGGCTGCGATACGACCTGAGGATCTGGCTGGACGTGCCCGAGGCTGAACTGGAGCGCCGCCTGACCGCGCGGTGGCAGGGCCATGGCAAGGATGCGCGCCAGATCGCGGCCCATCTGGAAAACGATCTTGCCAATGCCCGGATCGCCACGCGAAGGTCGGTCCCGGCGGATCTGTCAATCCCGCAGGCGCTTCATCAGGACCCAGGCCAAGGCTGAGCAGACCAGCGTCGCCGTCATGGCCGGGATCGCCGTGCCGTCGTAAAGCAGGCCGACCGGCGCGGCGATCAGGGTCGCCGCGATGGTCGAGAGGGCGGCGATGAGGGAGGCCGCCATGCCCGCGACATGCCCCATGCGCTGAAGCGCCAGCGCGTTGAGGTTGCCGAAGGTCACGCCCGCCATGAAGAAGACGCTGACCGCCCAGAAGAAGAAGGCGGGAAAGCGCAGGCCGTCGGGCAGCGCATCCGTCAGGGTCAGCGCCAGCACGACCGACGAGACGCAGGTCTGCATGGCATAGGCCCACCGGGCGATCCGCCGCATCCCGAAGCGCATCACGAAGGTGGCGTTCAGCAACGTCCCCAGACCCGACAGCAACGCCATGAGCGCGAACCAGGCGGGGAAGCTGTCGCCCTTGCCATAGGCCTCGCCGAACAGCTGCTGGGCCGAGGAGAGAAGCCCGAACATCTGCGCAAAGCCCAGCGTCAGCACCAGCGTGCACAGCATCACCTGCCGGTCGCCCAGCACCTCGCGCGCGGCCGCGGCCAGGGGGCGGCGCGCAGCGGACGGCGGGCCGGGGGCGGCAGCGTTTCCGGCTGGCGCAGGCCAAGCCAGGTGGTTCCGATCAGCGCGAACAGGATGAAGGCCAGAAAGACCCCCTGCCAGCCCGAGAACCAGATGATGCCCGCCCCGATCGCCGGGGCAAGCGCCGGGATCAGGATGAACACCATCATCACGAAGCTGGAGATCCGCGCCATCTCGCGACCGGCGTAAAGGTCGCGGATCAGCGCCATGCCGACGATCCGCGGCCCCGAGGCGCCGAGCCCCTGGAGGAAGCGGGCGGCCAGCAGGAACTCGATCGAGTGGGCGAACAGCGCCGCCAGCGTCGCGGCGACATAGATGGTTGCGCCCAGGTAGATCGCGGGCTTGCGCCCGATGGCGTCGGACACCGGACCGGCGAACAGCGTGCCGATCCCCATGCCGGCCATGAAGGTGGTCAGGATCAGCTGGGCGCGGTTGACGTTCTCGGGCGTCAGTTCGGCGGCGATGTCGGGCAGCGCCGGCAGCATGGCGTCGATCGAGAAGGCGACGGTGGCGAACAGGAACGCCATCATGGCCACGAATTCGGCCAGCGGCAGGCGGCGCTGCGACGCGCCGGCATCGGGGGCAGTCACGGACATTCGGGGGCCTTTCGTCAGGCCGTTCCCTTGCCCGAGAGCGTCAGCCGGCGCAAGCTAGTTCGGCGTCCCGGCCAGGTCGTCGATGACCTGCCGCCACAGGCTGGCCGGCTGGGCGCCGGTGATGACGTGGCGGTTGGCCAGGATGAAGGTCGGCACCGACGAGACGCCGCGCTCGCGCGCGTGCCGTTCGCGGGCGGCGACCTCGTCGCGGTCGGCATCGCTGGCCAGAAGCCTGGTCACGAGGCCGGCGTCCATGCCCGCCGCGGCAGCGATGCGGGCCAGTTCCGAAGCGTCGCCGATGTCGCGCCCTTCCTGCCAGTGGGCGCGCAGAAGGCCCGACATCACGCGCGTCTGCGCGCCTTCAAGGCCTGCCCAGTGCATCAGCCGGTGGGCATCGGTGGTATCGGGCTGGCGGGGCGAAGGGTTCAGGTCCAGGCCAAGCGCCGCCGCCCGTTCCGCGACCGCGCGCGACGCCTCGTGGGCGCGCGGGCCCAGCCTGGCACGCAGGTATTCTATCCGGTCCATCCCGCCTGCGGGCATCTGCGGGTCCAGCCGGAACGGGTGCCAGGCGATCTGGAACGGGTGCAGCGCGCGGCTTTCAAGCGCGCGGTCCAGTTCCAGCTTGCCGATCAGGCACCACGGGCAGACGGGATCCGCGAAGATGTCCAGCGGGATCATGGGTGGTCCTTCCGGCAAAGGAAAACGGCCCGCGAACGGGCCGTTTCGCAGCCGTTCAAGGCCGGATCAGAGCAGCTTCAGATCGCTGGCCGAGGCGCGGCCGTCGCGGCCCGACTGCAGTTCGTACGCGATCTTCTGGTTGTCCTTCAGACCTGTCAGCCCGGCGCGTTCCACCGCCGAGATGTGGACGAAGATATCCTTGCCGCCGTCATCGGGGGCGATGAAGCCATAGCCTTTGGTGGCGTTGAACCATTTCACCGTTCCGGTCGCCATAACCGTTCTCTCCTTCAAGTCATCCCGACGCAGGATTGCGTCAGGCCGTGCAGCCCGCTTTCGGTATTCCGGCTGCCCGTAAAGGGAGGCGGTAGAAAGGCTTCGCTCACGCAAGAGAGAGGATGGACGAGATCGTTAAAAAACGCAAGCAGGAAACGCGCGCAGAACCCGGGGACTGCGCGCGATGACCTTCAATCCGTTTCGGAGTCACCGCAGATCGGGCGGTGTCGCTTCGTCTTTCAGCATGGCCACGGCTTCGGACAGCGGCAACTGGCGCGAGCCCTGCTGGTCGAGCCGCCGGACCGACACATTGCGATCCTCTACCTCTTTCATGCCGATGGCAAGAATCGCCGGCACCTTCCCGACCGAATGTTCGCGGACCTTGTAGTTGATCTTCTCGTTGCGGGTGTCCGCCTCGGCTCGCAGCCCCGCGTCGCGCAGGGCCGCCACGACCTCGTGCACGTAGGCGTCGGCATCCGACACGATGGAGGCCACCACCACCTGCCGCGGCGCCAGCCAGAAGGGCAGCTTGCCGGCGCTGTTCTCGATCAGGATGCCGATGAAGCGTTCGAAGCTGCCCAGGACCGCGCGATGCAGCATGATCGGGCGGTGCTTGGCGCCGTCCGATCCGACATATTCCGCGCCCAGCCGTTCGGGCAGGTTCGGGTCCACCTGCAGCGTGCCGCATTGCCAGTCGCGGCCGATGGCGTCGCGCAGCACGAATTCCAGCTTGGGGCCGTAGAAGGCGCCCTCGCCGGGAAACAGTTCGTAGTCATGACCCGCTGCCTTGCAGGCATTGCCAAGCGCGGATTCCGCCCGGTCCCAGCTTTCGTCGCTGCCGATGCGCTTCTCGGGCCGCGTGGACAGCTTGATGCGCCAGTCGGTGAAGCCCAGGTCGGCATAGACGCCGGCCAGGAACTCGATGAACTTCCGGGTTTCCGCCTCGATCTGGTCCTCGGTGCAGAAGATATGCGCGTCGTCCTGGGTGAAGCCGCGAACCCGCATGATGCCGTGCAGCGCGCCCGAGGGCTCGTAGCGGTTGCAGGAACCGAACTCGGCCATGCGCAGGGGCAGGTCGCGATAGGATTTCAGGCCGTGGTTGAAGACCTGCACGTGGCAGGGGCAGTTCATGGGCTTCAGCGCGTTGACGGTCTTGGTCCTGGCATGATCCTCGTCCACCTCGACGATGAACATGTTCTCCTGATAGTTCTGCCAGTGGCCCGAGGCCTCCCAGAGGGTGCGGCTGACGACCTGGGGGGTGTTCACCTCGACATAGCCATCGGCGCGCTGCTTGCGGCGCATGTAGTCCTGCAGCGTGGTGTAGATGTTCCAGCCGTTCGGGTGCCAGAAGACCTGTCCCGGCGCTTCCTCTTGCATGTGGAACAGGTCCATCTCGCGGCCCAGCTTGCGGTGGTCGCGCCTGGCCGCCTCCTCGAGCATGGTCAGGTGGGCCTTGAGGTCGTCGCGGTTGCGGAAGGCCACGCCATAGATGCGCTGCAGCATCGGGCGCGTGCTGTCGCCTAGCCAGTAGGCGCCGGCGACATGGGTCAGCTTGAAGGCGTCGGCGGGCAGTTGCCCGGTGTTCTGCAGATGCGGGCCGCGGCACAGATCCTGCCAGGGGCCGTGCCAGTACATCCGCAGATCCTCGCCCTCGGGAATGCGCTCGATCAGTTCGACCTTGAACGGCTCGTTCCGGTCCCGGTAATGGGCCACGGCGCGGTCGCGGTCCCAGACCTCGGTGCGGACGGGGTCGCGGGCGGCGATGATCTCCTTCATCCGGGCCTCGATCCGGCCCAGATCCTCGGGCGTGAAGGGCTCGGCGCGGTCGAAGTCGTAGAACCATCCCTGATCGCGCACCGGGCCGATGGTCACCTTCACGTCCGGCCACAGTTCCTGCACGGCGCGGGCCATGACATGGGCAAGATCGTGGCGGATCAGTTCAAGCGCCTGGGCCTCGTCCTTCATCGTGTGGATGCTGATGGCGCCGCTGCGGGTGATCGGCCATTGCAGGTCGATATGCCGCCCGTCCAGGCTGGCCGAGATCGCGCGCTTGGCAAGGCTGGGGGCGATGCTTTCGGCTACCTGCGCGGCCGTGACGCCGGCGGGATAGTCGCGCGCATTGCCATCGGGGAAGGTCAGGGAAATCCGGGACATGATCTGTCCTCCTCGTCGGTCTGGCGCCCACGGAACGCCCGGTTGCGGGTTATCTGCGGCCTTCCTTGGACCCCGCGGGGAAAACTGTCAAGATAAGCGGGACGACAGCGACAGGTGGGACATGAGCGAATATCTGGAAACCCGCTCCGGGCGGCGGATCGCCTTTCGGCGCAGCAGCGGGGCGGGGCCGGGGCTGGTCTTTCTGGGCGGGTTCAAGTCCGACATGACCGGCACCAAGGCCGCCTGGCTGCATGACTGGGCCACCGGGCAGAACCGCGCCTTCCTGCGCTTCGACTATTCGGGTCATGGCGACAGCGGCGGCCGCTTCGAGGACGGCTGCATCGGCGACTGGCTGCAGGACGCGCAGGACGTGATCGAGGCGCTGACGGAGGGGCCGCAGGTGCTGGTCGGATCCTCGATGGGGGGCTGGATCGCGTTGCTGCTGGCACGCGCCATCCCGCAGCGGGTGGCAGGCCTGGTGACCATCGCCGCCGCGCCCGACTTCACCCAGCAGGGCTTCTGGGCCGGCTTTTCCGAGGCGCAGCGCGAGACGCTGATGCGCGCGGGCCGGATCGAGCGGCCCAGCGACTACAGCGACCAGCCCTATGTCATCACCCGCCGCCTGATCGAGGACGGCCGCCGCCATCTGGTGATGGACCGGCCGCTGCCGCTGCCCTTCCCGGTGCGGATGCTGCAGGGAACGGCCGACGCCGACGTGCCGGCCGACTGGGCCGTGCGGCTGCTGGGGCACGCGACGGGGGACGACATGCGGCTGACCCTGGTGAAGAGCGCCGATCACCGCTTTTCCACGCCGGAATGTCTGGCGCTGATCGCGGCATCGGTCGCCGATGTTCTGGGCTAGGCTGGCCAGCGGGCTGCTGGCGGCGCTGGCGCTGATCTGGATCTTCGGCCCCAGGGACCGGCTGCGCACGGACGGGCAGGGGGCGCCGCCGCCCGGCGACGTGCAGGCCTGGTTGGACCGCCGCGAGGCCGGGATTGACCCCGAGGTGGCGTCCCGACTGCACTGGGCGGGCCGGCCCGGCGCCATGACGGACGTGGCGATCCTGTATCTTCATGGCTTTTCCGCCAGCCCGGGCGAATTGCGCCCCCTGCCGGAACGGCTGGCCGAACGGCTGGGGGCCAATCTTCTGGCGATGCGGCTGACCGGCCACGGGACGGATGGCCGCGGCCTGGCCCGGGCGCGCGCGCAGGACTGGTGGCGTGACCTGGCGCAGGGCTTGGCGGCCGCGAGGCGCCTGGGGCGGCGGGTGGTGGTGATCGGCATGTCCACGGGCGGGACGCTGGCCGCCCTGGGCGCGCGCGATCCCCGGCTGGGCCGGATGATGGCGGGGGTGGTGCTGATCTCGCCCAACTTCGGATTGCAAAGGGGGGACAGGTGGCTGCTGGACCTGCCCCTGGCCCGTCCCGTCCTTCGCCTGCTGGGCGATCCCGAACGCTGCTTCCCGGTCCGGAACGACCTGCACCGCCGCCGCTGGACAATCTGCTATCCGCTGTCTGCGGTCCTGGCGGTCGGGGCGCTGCTGCGGCAGGCCGGGCAGGGCGATTACCGGGCCGCTTCCGCGCCGGCCCTGTTCATCTGGTCCGACGCGGACAGGATCGTCGACCACGCCGCATCGGCGCGCGTGGCGGCGGGATGGGGCGGCGGCGCCACCGTGGTGAAGCTGACGGTGGGGCCCCAGGACGATCCCGATGCCCATGTGATTGCGGGCGACGCCTTGTCGCCCGGCCTGACGCGGCACCTTGTGCCCAGGATCGCGGCCTGGATCAACGCCCTGCGCTGATCGCGGGGAACAGCCCCGCCGGCCCGCGGCCCGCCCTTCAGACCGCGATCTTGCTGCTGTCGGTGAAGGGATCGGTCGCGCCGCAATCCGCAGCCTCGCCGCCACGAACGCGGTTCTTCCGGTGCTTCTCGACCTCGGGCAGGGTCATGTTGTCGTCGATGAAATCGAGAACCAGCGGGCGGATGTTCAGCCGCCAGGACTTGCCCGCGAAGATGCCGTAATGACCGGCGCCGGGTTCGAGATGCTGCTTCTTGCGGTCGGCAGGGACGCCGGTGCACAGATCCAGGGCCGCGACGCACTGGCCCGGGGCCGAGATGTCGTCGTTCGCGCCCTCGACCGTCATGATCGCGACGTCGGTGATCTTGCCGATGTCCACGCGGCGGCCGTTCACGACGAACTCGTTCCTGGCGATCTCGAGCTTCTTGAAGATCCGGTCCACGGTGGAGAGATAGAACTCGGCCGTCATGTCCATCACGGCCAGGTATTCGTCATAGAACTTGTTGTGCTTGTCGCCCTCGGAGGCGACGCCGCGGGCTTCGTCCCAGATCTTGTCGATGAAGGCCTTGGCGTGGGTTTCGGCGTTCATGGCGATGAACGAGCCAAGCTGGGCCAGGCCCGGATAGACCATGCGGCCCGCGCCGCGATACTTGAAGCCCACGGACTGGATCACAAGCTGTTCCAGTTCGCCCATGGTCATGCGGTTGCCGAAATCGGTGACCTCGGTCGCGGCCGCGTCGGGATCGACCGGGCCGCCGATCAGCGTCAGGCTGCGCGGCTGAGAGGCGGGGTCATCCTCGGCCAGGATCGCGGTGGCCGCCAAGGCCAGCGGCGCAGGCTGGCAGACCGCGATGACGTTGGTGTCGGGGCCCAGGTGGCGGATGAAATCGACCAGATACTGGGTATAATCCTCAATGTCGAACTTGCCCTCGCTCACCGGGATGTCGCGCGCGTTGTGCCAGTCGGTCACATAGACCTCGCAATCGGGCAGCAGCGAGGTGACGGTGGACCGCATCAGCGTCGCATAGTGGCCCGACATCGGCGCCACCAGCAGGACCTTGCGGGGCTGGACGTCGCGGCGCGCGACGCGGAAGTGGATCAGGTCGCCGAAGGGACGCTTCATCACCGTATCGACATAGACGATGTGATCCTGGCCCTGATCGCCGGTGATGGCGGGAATGTTCCAGTCAGGCTTGATGACCATCCGCCCGAAGCTGCGTTCGGTGACGCGGCCCCAGGCGCTCATCAGCTTGAAGAAGGGATGCGGGTTCAGGGCGAAGATCGGATAGGATGCAATGGCCCGGGCGGATGCACCCATCCATTCGTTCGTGTTGCGAATGGTTTCCATTGCGTCATAGGACACGATGCCTTTGATACCCTTGATCGTCACGGGGCCATCCTTTCATTGCTGCGTCGGGGTGGAACGCATCGCCACGGCACATGGGTCCGAAACCCGGGTTTGCGCAATAGCCGCCCTGCGCCTATGATTGTCTCTGGTAATAGGGGGGAACCGGGATCATGGCAAGAACTGCAGGATCGGACGGCAAGAGTGTTGCCCGGACGCGGCGCAAGTCGGACACGTCCGGCAAGGATGCCCCGCCCGCCGCCAAAAAGGCCAGGGCGTCCGGCACCAAGGCCAAACGGAACCGCGAGCCGCAGGCGCAACCGGTGTCGTCGCCGGCGCCCGATCCCATCTCGGCCCCGCATCTGACCAACGCCCCGCAGCAGGAGGCCGCGAAAGCGTCCGAGGGCGCGCGTGCCTCGGGCGCCATGGCCAATGCCCTGGCCCGCGGCTCGACCGGGGCGACGGCGCGGAAGCTGGCCGAGAACATCGAGAGGATCGAGACCCTCGGCCAGCGGCTGATGGCCGCGCTGTCGGCGCGGCCCCGGCCCAATCCGGGAATCGAGGCGCCCGGCCCGGACCTGCTGCTGACCGCCGCCAGCGCCTGGGTCAAGACCCTGTCCGAACAGCCGGGCCGGGTGCTGGAGAGCCAGGTCGATTACTGGGGCGAGACGCTGAAGAACTATGCCGACGCGCAACGGGCCATGGCCTTGGGTCACGTGACGCCCTCGGACGAGGATCAGCCCAAGGACAAGCGCTTCGCCCATCCGCTGTGGCAGAGCCACCCCTATTTCAACTTCGTCAAGCGCCAGTATCTCATCAACGCCAAGGCGCTGAAGGACGCGGCCGGGAACCTCAGGCTGTCGGACGACGTGGCGCGGCGGCGGATCACCTGGATGACCGATCAGATCGTCGACATGATGGCGCCGACCAACTTCCTGGCCACCAACCCCGACGCCTTGGAACGCGCGGTCCAGACCGAGGGCGAAAGCCTGGTCCGCGGGCTTGAGAACCTGGTGCGCGACGTGGAACGCAACGGCGGCGACTTCGTCGTGTCGCTGACTGACCCCGAGGCCTTCGTGGTCGGAGAGGACATCGGCGCCTCGGCAGGCTCGGTCGTGGAGCGGGCCCGGCTCTACGAGCTGATCCAGTACAAGCCCGCCACCGACCAGGTCCACGAGACGCCGCTGCTGATCTTTCCGCCCTGGATCAACAAGTTCTACATCCTCGACCTCAAGCCGCAGAACAGCCTCATCAAGTGGCTTCTGGAACAGGGCCACACGCTGTTCGTGGTCAGCTGGAAGAACCCCGATGTCTCCTACGCCGATGTGGGGATGGAGGATTACGTCGCCGCTTATCTCGAGGCGATGGACAAGGTTCGCGACCTGACGGGGCAGCGGCAGGTGAACGCCGTCGGCTATTGCATCGCCGGAACCACGCTGTCGCTGACCCTGGCGCTGCTGAAGCAGCGCGGGGACGACCGGGTGAAGTCGGCCACGCTGTTCACCACCCTGACCGACTTCTCGGACCAGGGAGAGTTCGTCAGCTTCCTGCAGGACGACTTCGTGACCGGCATCGCCGAGGAGATCAAGCGCCACGGCCTGCTGCGCGCCCAGCTGATGTCGCGCACCATGAGCTTCCTGCGTCCCAACGACCTGGTCTGGGGGCCGGCGATCCGCAGCTACATGATGGGCGAGGAGCCCCCGGCCTTCGACCTGCTGTTCTGGAACGGCGACAGCACGAACCTGCCGGGCAAGATGGCGATGCAGTATCTGCGCGGGCTTTGCCAGCAGAACGCCTTCGCGACCGAGGGGTTCGAGGTGATGGGCCACAAGCTGCACCTGTCCGACGTCAGCGTTCCGGTCTGCGCGATCGCCTGCGAGACCGACCACATCGCGCCCTGGAAGGACTGCTGGCGCGGCGTGGCGGGGATGGGGTCGAAGGACAAGACCTTCATCCTGTCGGAATCCGGCCATATAGCCGGCATCGTCAACCCGCCCACGAAGAAGAAATACGGCCACTACATCGGCAGCAGCGACTTCAGCGCCGGCCATCAGGCCTGGAAGGAAGCCGCCACCTTCACCCCGGGAACCTGGTGGACTCACTGGGCGGAATGGCTTGCCGAACGGGCAGGAGGGAAGGTCCCCGCCCGCGATCCCGGCCCGGGATTGTGCCCTGCGCCCGGAACCTATGTTCACGAAAAGGGTTCGTGATCCGTTTCCGGACAGCGGCTTGCAAAAACCAGCCGGACCTTCTCCAGAATATTCTGCAGCGCAGCATAAAACCCTTGAAATGCCGCGCCGCAGCATTTATGTTCCTGTCACGAGAATGGTACTAGCTGCGGAAAGCTCTTTCACCGAAGGTTCCCTTCCGCCGCGCTGACAGGAGTGAATAACATGGCGAAGACCCCCGATTTTGCAAAGACCTTCCAGGACATGATGGCCAACTTTCCGGTCGACACATCGTCCTTCCAGGAAGCCTTCCGGTCCCAGGGCATCATGGGCGAAAAGCTGGCCCGCATCTCGCTGGCCGCGGCCGAACGCTCGACCGAGATCTCGGCCCAGTGGGCCAAGGACACCCTGGCCCGCATGGGCGAACTGGCTGTCGTCAAGCGCGAACCGTCGGATTACGCCAAGTCGCTGACGGACTTCGCTTCGGCTTCCGCCGAAGTTGCGGCCGAACACATGGCAGCCTTCGCCGAAGTCGCGAAGAAGGTCCAGATGGACACCGTGGACCTGATGCTGACCGCCGGCAAGGACGTGGCGAACGATGCCAGCACCATTGCCGAGACCGTCGCCCGCGACAATCAGGCGGCGCTGAAGAAGGCCGCCTCTGCGGCCGCCCCGACGACCACCGTCGCGGCGAAGTGATCGCGTCTTCACGCTGATCGGAAAAAGGGGCCCTCCGGCCCCTTTTTTCATGGTCTGCGGCAGGGCCTTGGCAGGCGCGGAAAATTGCTTTGCCTTTTGCGGATGCAGCACACATCATGCTGGAAACCGCATGTCCGGGGTCCGTCATGGCCGCAGCCACCACGCCGCTTCTGATCAAACGCTATGCCAGCCGGCGGCTCTACAATACCGAAACCAGCGACTACGTCACGCTCGAGGACATCGCGGCCTTCATCCGCGAAGGGCGCGAGGTCAAGATCGTCGACCTCAAGTCCGGCGACGACCTGACGCGGCAGTATCTTCTGCAGATCATCGCCGAACACGAGGGCCGGGGCGAGAACGTCCTGCCCATTGCCGTCCTGACCGACCTCGTGCGCAGCTACGCCACCAGCGCCCATTCCGTCGTGCCGCAGTTCCTGGCCGCCAGCTTCGACATGCTGCGCGAAAGCCAGTCCAAGCTGATGGAGAACATGGCCGTGATGCCCAACCCCATGACGAAGGTGCCGGGCTTCGAGGCGATGCACCGCCAGCAGCGGGCGTTTCTCAAGGCCATGCTGGGCGGCTGGACGGGCAGTTCGGGGCCAGAGCCGGAAGATCTGGGCGACGACGCCTCCGGGGCCGAGGGTCACCCGGCGCGCAAGTCCGACCCGGGCCGTGGCGCCGCCGCGGCGGGCGCCTCCAGCGAAGACATGGCCGAAATCCGTCGCCAGCTGGCGGAACTTCAGCAGCGCATCTCGAAGCTCTGACTTGCGCCGGCGACCGACACCGGCTAGACCCCGCCCACGGACAGTTGGCCGAGTGGTCGAAGGCGCACGCCTGGAAAGTGTGTAGGCGGGGAACCGTCTCGAGGGTTCGAATCCCTCACTGTCCGCCATTATCCCTGTTGCGAACACGGACAGGCGCCTATCGTGGCGCGGAAATAGTCGTGTTTTCAAAGGGCTTTGCCTCCCCCATGCGAACCTCTGAGACTGCGCCTCAGGCCCGATCCGGGCTCTGAACGGCCTTTCGTCTCTGTTCGGGCGAACCTCGTTGAATTCGGTTCGGTCGAATTTTTCCACGCATTTCCAATGGCCTGAGTTTTCACCCCGCCAAGACTTCGGTCCTTGTGTTGATCCCCTTCGAGAGGAACAGAGCCGCAACACGCGAGAGGCGCAGCCGCTCGGTGCGCTGGCCGAATGGCGCGTAGCGGTGGCGGTGTCCGCCCGTGACGAGAACCGGAAAACCCCGACGACAAAAGGACTTGAACTCGTTAGCGTTACAAGGCGCAGGTCGGTGACCGACGGCACTTGCGAACCAGCCATCAGCATAGGAAACGATTTTCAGGAGAGTGCATGGGAACAGTCGATATCATCCCCGACATCCACGGGCAGATCGCTAAACTACGGGGAGCGCTCGATGCCCTCGGATGGCGGCGGAGTCCGGCGGGCTGGATCCATCCCGACCCGGAGCGGACCATCGTCTTTCTGGGCGACTTCATCGACCGCGGACCGGAAAACCGGGCCGTCATTCACCTGGTGCGCGACCTGATCAACAGCGGCAAGGCCCGCGCGATCATGGGCAACCACGAGCTCAATGCCCTTCACTTCCACACGGCCCACCCCGAGACCGGCCAGCCCCTCCGCGCTCATTCGGAGAAGAACCGGCGCCAGCACGCAAGCTTCCTGGCGGAGTTCCCCGTCGGTGCCGGCGAGACCCACGAGGCGCTGGCGTGGATGCGCAGCCTCCCGCTGTTTCTGGAAGCTGAGGGATTCCGCGCAGTGCATGCCTGCTGGGTCGACCCCTCGATCGACCGCGTGCGGGCGCTCACCAAGGACGGCGTTCTGTCCGAAGAGCAGTGGATCCGCGCGGCTGACCCTGCCGACGAGCTTTTCCACCTGGTCGAGGAAATCACGAAGTGGCCCGAACACCAGCTTCCCGATGGGTTTGCATTCCGCGACAAGGACGGCACCCACCGCGATCACGTCCGACTGCAATGGTGGAATGCAGTGGCCCGGACCTGGCGTGACATCGCAATCTCGGTGCCTGTTCCGGATGATCTGCCCGATGTCCCACTACCGGGAACCCTGATGGCGCAGACCTATCCCGCCCACGAACGCCCTGTCTTCTTCGGTCACTACTGGCTCAGCGGCGATCCGGTCCTGCAGGCTCCGAACGCGCTGTGCCTCGACTATTCCGCCGGCAAGGATGGGCCGCTGGTCACATACGAACTGCACCCGGGTGAGACGTTGCTCTCCCCCGACCGGGTTTGGCTTCACGCGATCCCTGACTGACCCTTCGTCTCAGTCGAACACCCGCCCCGGCTGCTCGTCCCACGGAAGGGACGCCACGAAGCACAGATCATAGATGCAGATTGTCGAGGGCTCGCGGTGGACGACCAGCCGCTCGAGCACCTCGGGCGCCAGCCACGCGAGGCGCAGGAGGCGGCTGACGTAACGGTCGGACAGGCCCTCATCGGCGGCCAGATCTGCGAGCGTGGCGACGTCGCCGCGTTCCAGCCGCTGCCGCCAGCCCCATGCGCGGCCGATGGCGCGCAAGAGGTGGGGATCTTGTCCGCGGTTCATGGCGGCCTCGACGTGCTTCGGCGGAAGGATCCGGGGGCGACCACCGCGACGGCGGAGTTCGAGCGGGATGTGGACGCGCAGGGTCTCGGGCTGGGGCATCAGGCGACCTCTTTCTTCGGCGGGGCCATCAGTGCAGCGATGGCGCCGAGGCCATCGTGGCGCAGGTCGATGGCAAGACCCGCCTCGCTCACCGTGATCCGCGCGACCAGAAGCTGGACGATGCGAGCTTGCTCGGCCGGGATGAGCGCCTTCCACAGGTCGTCGAACTGCGCCAGCGCGGCGACAACGGTGGTCTCATCGAGATCGGGACGGTCCTTCCGCACCGCCCGCGCGGTCCGCGCCGCGACCTCGGGCGTGCGCAGCATCCGGCGGATTTCGCCGATGACGGCCTCCTCGACGATGGCACCCGGCAACCGCTGAGGCCCGCGCAACTCGGCCGCCGGGCGTTTCCGGATCACGTCCATGGAGGTGTAGTAGCAGTAGCGCTTGCCCTTCCGCTTGGTGTGGTGGGGCGTCATGGCGGCGCCCGTCTCGGTGAAGATCAGCCCGCGCAGGAGCGCCGGTTGCGCCGCCCGCGCCACCGCCCCGCGGGCGACGCGGTTGTTGGCGATGACCGCGTGCACCTCGTCCCACAGCTTCTGGTCGATGATCGCCTTGTGCTCACCGGGGTATTCCTCGCCCTTGTGCACGGCGATGCCAAGATAGACCTTGTTGTGCAAAAACTTCAGCAGGTAGCCACGGTCGAACACCGCGCCGCGCTTGGTGCGGATCCCGCGCGCATGCAGTTCCTTCAGCACCTGCGCTGTGGAGCTGGAGCGGGCATAGAGGCGGAAGATCGTCCGGACCTGTTCGGCTTCGGCAGGCTCGATCATCAGCTTGCGGTCCTTCACGACATAGCCGAGCGGCACCGGGCCCCCCATCCACATCCCCTTGCGGCGGGAGGCGGCGAACTTGTCGCGGATCCGCTCGCCGATCACCTCGCGTTCGAACTGGGCGAAGCTGAGCAGGATGTTCAGCGTCAGCCGCCCCATCGACGTCGTGGTGTTGAAGGACTGCGTGACCGAGACAAAGGTGACGCCGTGGCGGTCGAAGATCTCCACCAGTTTCGAGAAATCCATCAGCGCACGGCTGAGACGGTCGATCTTGTAGACCACGACCACGTCGATCAGCCCGGCCTCGATGTCGGCGATCAGCTGCGCCAGCGCGGGGCGGTCCAGCGTACCGCCGGAGAAGCCGCCGTCGTCGTAGCGGTCGCGCAGGGCGACCCAGCCCTCGGCGCGCTGTGAAGCGATATAGGCCTCGCAGGCTTCCCGCTGCGCGTCGAGGCTGTTGAACTCCATGTCGAGTCCTTCCTCGCTCGACTTGCGGGTGTAGATGGCGCAGCGCAGGCGGCGGACGGCTTCGGGCTTGGTGCGGCTCATGGGCGCGCCTCCGCACCATGGGCCATCCCGAAGAACTTCCACCCGTTCCAGTGGCTACCGGTGATCGCACGGACTGCGGCCGAGAGCGACTTGAAGCGCCGCCCCTGCCATTCGAAGCCATCGGTCAGAACGGTGACGACCTGCTCCTCACCCTGCCATTCGCGCACCAGCTTTGTGCCGGGGATCGGGCGGCGGGGATCCGCGATCAGCGGGCCCGGCGCGCCCGTGGCGACCTCGGCCGCCAGCGCGTCCAGTGTGCGGCGTGTCGCAGGCTTGATCCCGCCATGGGCCAGTTCCTGGATGCGGTAGCCGATCCGCAGCTCCAGGTTTCCGCGGCTGGCGTTCGGTGCGGGTTCGCCGAACATGACCCGCCACTTCCCCTGCAGCTCGGGCACTGTCATCGCCTTCAGCGCGGCCAGTTCGGCCAGGACGTCGATCCCCTCCGCCGGCCGCGCGAGCGCAGCCTTTGCGCCTGATTTCCTTGTGTTTTTCCTCATGCGTCGTCTCCAACTCGGTTTTGCACCTGTCTCCGACGACGGCGTTTGAGGGACAGAATGTCCAGCGAACTGTCTCCGCTGAACGGAGAATTCTCGTTCGTTTCCCGTGGGTTGGTGCGCGCGATGGCGCTGGCGAGGATGGCGGCCAGTTCCGCAAGCCGCTCATCGGTGGTGAGCGTCTCGGCGGGCGGCGCAAAGGCGATGTCATCTTGCATGGGGAGCGAACCTCCTGAGGCGGTTTGCTCCGTGTTCGCCGGCTTCCTTATGGAGTATCAAGTTAAAACAGAGCGTTAGCGTATCAGCGCGTGGCGCCGCGCACTGAATGGGAAGCGCCACGGGGACCACGGGCAAGCCACGGCTACTTGCTCTTGTCAGGACATCGAAGCGAACGGCGGCACTGATCAGCCTCATTGAAACATTTCGATGCATGGCCCATGATGATACGGGTGGAGGTCAGCTTGGACTCGTATCTACAGATCGCGCAAACCGTACTCAGGTCGACCCGGCGCCCGATGAGCGCGCGGGCGATACTTGATTTGGCGTACCAAGCTGGTGTTGTGCCGAACCACCTGTATGGGAAAACTCAACAGAAGACATTGCAGGCCCGCCTGAGCGAGGACATTCTTCATCATCGTGAAACGTCAGCATTCTACCGCACCGAGCCCGGACAGTTCGCCTTAGTAGAGTTTCTCAGGGATCCCAATTTCCCGGCTGAATGGAAAAAGCGTTTTCCGGCTCGGCGGAGAACACGTGATCTCAAGAGAGAGAATAGCCTCGCTATCAGCCGCTCTTTCATCGAGAACTATGGCGAGGGCATGGCTGATTTCCATCACTTCTTCGGAGCAGCAGATGCTTCCGATGCAGTGGCCTACATGCACCCGGACGAGATGGATGATCGCGGATACTGTTCCGCGTGGACTGTTTCAGTTGTGCTGAAAGAGGATCAGATTCTAGCCTACAGAGTAGGTCGTTATCGAGACGATAGGGATGCGTTCGCTGACAAGAGGTCGATTTGCTTTCCTGGCGTTATAGCGGCCGAAGACGCGTCGCTCTTCTCTGACGATCCGTTCGGCGTCAAAGACTGTGCGATTTCAGTGCTTGTGCAAGATCTTGATTTGTCTTTCTCAAATTTTGACTCTGATGCTTCATCTTCAATGCTGATCGACTGCGTAATGGTCGTCGAGACAGAGAGATCGAAATTTGACCTAATTGTCGTTTTAAGATGGAATTGTCCGGACTGGTTCGAACCATCGACTCGTCGCCTGTCGATAAAGGAGCCGCACTGGCTATGCGTCTCTAGGAATAACAACAACATAGAAGACTTCGAGCCTTGGAGCGCGCGCATTCTAGACCGATTGTCAAATTGGAAGAACCAGGAAGCAAGTGTCGATACAGAATATCACCACTCAACAAGCTGCATTTCTTCGCTTCGAACTTGAGGGTGGTGATCCGCGGCGGCAAAAGGCTGCGCTGCAGGACATCTGCCGCCTTTATCGATCTGGAGCGCGTTTAGCGCCAGCAGCTAAGCCGGCATTCGAACACTTGATTGCTGGCATTGTCGTCAACAGCAGAGATGACAAAGTGGTTCGGTGGTGCCTGAATGCGATCGCGCGGCTAGGCACAATGGCAAACACGGCGCAGAGCGTTGAGTTCGCTCTCAAGCGCCACGAAGAGAAGCCGGAGATCGTTGCGGCTGCGATTTCGGCGCTCGGCTTTCTATATAAGGGGCAGATCCCGAACTTGGCCGGGCTGCGCCATGTTCCGCCTGAAGCGCAAGTGCTTGCGGCAATGCAAACCGTTGCGCCACGAATGTTAGCGGGAACTAGCTTAACAATTGACCTTGATAAAGCCAATTCAGATGTTCTGAAGCTTGCCCTGATCGTCGTCGGCATCAATCGCGATATTCAGCATCTTCTGCATCCCCGTCACGAGAATGGCGAGATTGTTAGAGAGCTCGGCCAGCACGACGATGCAATAGTCCGCCAATATAGCGTGTGGGCAGTTATCGAGAACGCTCGGTTGGGTGTTGAGCATTTGGGTGTAAGTTTTGACCTGCTTGAAACCGAGCCACCAAACGTCCAGGCGAAGCTCTTGCAGCTCGGGGCTACAGATCTCGCGGACCTTACAGCTCGACAGGAATTAATCATTAGGGGCAGTAATTTATCCTCCGTCGACGCGCGAGAAGGTTTGTCAAAGGGTTTGGTGAGGAGCTTCTACGATGGTCTCCAAGATGTGACGTTGGGTTGCTTTGACGCTGAAGACAGTTTGCGTGTGCAACATCAACTTGCAGAGCACTTCGCACGTTTTTCAGAAGAGGTTCCGAGCTACAAGGAATTGGCCTTTTCACTTGTCGACCGAGATAAGGATTTTCGTGAGCGGGTTCTCTTGGGGGCAGAGGGACAGCCGCTTTATGGGGAGATTAAAGCTAAGGAGGCGGCTTCATCTTTCGGATTGTTTGGGCTTCAGGAAGACAACGAGCACAGCAGAGTGCTGAGGGCGATTCAAATGCAGAATATGACGAAGGTACTTGTCCTTAATGCGACCCCAGATGATCAAGGAAGGCTTCGCGCTGACAAGGAAGCTGCAATGTTGGAGGAGCAGCTAAGGAAGCTCACCAATAAGAAAAGAGATCTGGAGATCATTCAACGGTTTGCTGTTCGTCTTGATCAAATACAGGAGCAACTTTTAAACCATGAGCCAAAGATCTTACATTTCAGCGGCCACGGCGATAGGGGCATTCTCGTATTTGAAACCCACCAGGGTACTACCGCTGAGCTGGATGGGAGTGTTCTAGCTGACGTATTGAAAGCCTATGGCCAGCTTGATTGCCTGATACTCCACGCTTGCTACACTGAAGAAGTTGCCGATGCATGTTGCAAGCATGTTGGAATAGTTGTGGGATCGAAAGATACTATCAATGATCACACTGCTCCTAGATTTACATATGCATTTTATCAGGCTTTGGCGAGTGGACGAAACTACGAAACTGCTTTCCAGATGGGAAAGAATGAAGTGGCTATGATTGACCGCCTCGAGGCGGAAAAGTACCTGCTGTTGCGTTAGCTTCCACAGGGGCGTTCGGAGGCGCGCTATCCAGCTGACCATGGCCAAAGGTTAGTTCGCCAGCGCCGGATCGGCATCGTCGATCTCCCTGAACACGATCACCTCAGATCTCCCGCGCGAACCAACGGATGCGGCCGACGATGTGGATCTCGTCGGCCGTTCTTTCGTACTCGGGGTAGTGCTTGTTGTCGGAGATGACGCGCACCGCGGGCGGGTCGCTGTTCGGGATGTGCTCGAGCCGCTTGGCGACCAGCCCCATCCCGTCGTCCAGCACGAAGATGCCGGGTGGGTTGGGCGCGCGGCGGGTCATGTCGACTAGCACCGCGTCGCCGCTGAGGAGTGTCGGCGCCATGCTGTCGCCCTCCACATGCATGATGCGCAGTTGAGACGGGCTGGCCTTGAGCTTGTGGCGGATCCACGACTGGCGGAAGTGGTAGGTACGGCCGGGCGTATCGCCGTCCTCGGTTACCACCGCGCCGCCACCCATCGCGGGGCGCGGGGTGGCGTGCGCGATCGCCACGAAGGCATCGTCGGGATTGTTCACGAAGGGGGAGTGCCCTCGACCTCGCCGATGCCGTGGATCAGCCAGTCGCGGTCGACCTTCAGCACGCGGGCGACCTCGGCCAGCCGGTCGATGCCGGGGCGCGCGGAGCGACCGCGCAGGATGTCGTAGACGAAGGAGCGGTTCACGCCGGCCATCTCGGCGACATGGGCAGGCGTCAGGCCGAGCTGATGGGCGCGGGCCCGCAGGCGGTCGGCCAGGGTGTGCTGCTCGGTCATGTTTTCCCCAAGGGTATGTGGATGAAATAGGATAAAACAGGATTGATGCGGACCCGTCAAGCGATTAGAACAAAACCTAAACAATCGCACATGGGAATCGGGGGTCCGGATGGAGATCGAGAAGTCGTATTTCACCCTGCCGGAGATCCTCGAGCGCTGGTCCATGTCCGAGGCGGACCTCGTCTACCTGGCCGAGAACGACCAGCTGCGGCTGTCGATCCGGGTGTTCAACCTCGGCGTGGAGCTCGGCGACTACGAGGAGACACCAGAGGGGGAGCGATTCTCCGTTCCCTTCGAGCGGGGCCCGTTCAACGGGCTCCTGGATCTCCACGCCCATGACGTCTTCCAGCTGTTCCGGCATGGCGAGGTGAAGCTCAGCCGCTTCCGCTCGCACAAGGCCGACTATGCATGCCTGACAGGGGAGCGAGAGCTGATCACCGTGCGGCAGCGCGATCTTTTCCTCAGGCGGGACGAGCGTGACCGCTTCGAGGCCGAGACGGGATTTGCCGGAGCGGCTGCCGGCCCGCGGCCCGGCGCCTTCCATGCCTCGGCCGACTACCAGGACGTCCGCTGCAACGGGCAGCACTTCCGACTGGGTGCGATCCAGGCGCAGGTCGTGCGCGCGCTGCACGAGGCAGCCGGGCGCGGCGAGCCCTGGCAGAGCGGCAAGGCGATCCTTGCTGCCGCGGGCTCGCGCAGCCTCAAGATGTCCGACGTCTTCAAGTCGAAGAAGAACTGGCGACTGCTGATCGAGTCGGACGGCCGCGGAGCCTATCGCCTGCGCGGCCTCTGAGCCCGCGTCATCCCTCCCGTCCGCGCGCGCTCTCGATCCCCCGGTGGGATGCGCTGGGGGATGAGAGGGGGATGGTGACCCCCCTCGGGGCCGTTCTCCCTTGGATTGAAAGGCTCCTGACGATCCCCCTCCGCATCCCACACCAATCCTGACGACATCCCCTCGTGGGATTTCGCATCGTGCTCCCGACAACCGACACCGGGAGAACACGATGCAGCAGAAGACCTGCCTCACGCAGAAAGAGCTCGCGCGGCGCTGGACGATCTCGCACCGCACGCTCGAGCGCTGGCGATGGGCCGGGGAAGGCCCCGCCTACATGAAACTCGGCGGCCGGGTGGTCTACCGGCTCGAGGACATCCTCGCCTTCGAGAAGGACCAGCTCACGCACACCGCCGACAGCGCGCGGGGGGCGGCATGATGGAGAGCCGGTCCGCCATCCACGGCAGCCGGGTGGTGTCGATCTTCGGCGCCGCCGGTCCCGCGCTCGACGAGGTAGGGCTGTCCGCCTGGATCGCGCAGGCCGACCCGGGCGAGGCGCTGGTCTATCACCGCGGGTTCCTTGCCGTCGACGCCACCGGGGCCGTCTCGAACCTCACGCCCGAGCGCCAGCGCACCCTGCGCGGTGTCGCGGCCGCCGCCTTGCGCGCCGCCGAGCAGCGGCTCGTCCACCTCGTGCAGGCGCGTCTCGGCCCCGACCACTTCGCCTACATCGCCGTCGCCCGGCCCAAGCCCGGTCCCGCCGGCGCCGCCCTCTCGATGCGCCTCCTCGAGGCCGCCTGACCCCATCCCCCATCACGGAGAAACCCATGCCGTTCCCTGAGAACACTCCCTCCATCGACGAGCTGATCAACTTGCCCGCAGGCGAGATCGCCCAGCTTCCTGTCGAGCTCCTGGCCGCGATGCAGCGCGAGATCGACGCCGCCGCAAAGCAGATGAAGGCTGTCACCGCGCGCTTTTCCACCGCGCTCGAGGTCCGCTACGCCACCCGCGCCGCCGAGGCCCGCCGCGCCTGCGGCAAGGACACCGGCACCGTCCGCCTCGCCGATGGCGATTTCACCGTGGTCGCCGATCTGCCGAAGCGCGTCGAATGGGACCAGGCCCAGCTCGCCGCCATGGTCGAGCGCATCCGCGCTGCCGGCGAAGATCCATCCGAATAGGTCGAGATCACTTTCAAGGTGCCCGAGCGCGCCTATGTCGCCTGGCCCGAGGCGATCCGCCAGGGCTTCGAGCCCGCCCGCACCGTGAAGACCGGTGCGCTGAAGATCGCGATCCTGCCGCAGGAGGACCGCGCGTGAGCCTCCCCATCATCACCGCCGATCAGCGGCTGGCCGAGACGCGGGGCGTCAAGGGCGTGATCTTCGGCCCGTCCGGGATCGGCAAGACCAGCCTGCTCTGGACGCTCGAAGCCTCGACCACGCTGTTCTTCGACCTCGAGGCGGGCGATCTCGCCATCGAGGGGCTCCATATCGACGTGGTTCGGCCGCGCACCTGGAAGGAGTGTCGCGATTTCGCGGTCTTCATCGGAGGCCCGAACCCGGCGCTCCGGCCCGAACAGCCCTACAGCCAGGCGCATTTCGACGAGGTGTGCGGTCGGTTCGGCGATCCGCGCGTCCTCGCGAAATACGACACCGTCTTCATCGACTCGATCACCGTGGCGGGGCGGCTCTGCTTCCAGTGGTGCCGGGGGCAGCCGGAGGCGCATTCGGAGAAGACCGGCAAGCCCGACGTGCGCGGCGCCTACGGGCTGCACGGGCGCGAGATGATCGGCTGGCTGACCCATCTCCAGCACACGCGCGGCAAGAACGTCTGGTTCGTCGGGATCCTCGACGAGAAGCTCGACGACTTCAATCGCAAGGTCTTCGTCCCGCAGATCGACGGCTCGAAGACCGGGCTCGAGCTGCCCGGCATCGTCGATCAGGTCATCACCATGGCCAGCATGCCGGACGAGCAGAACCGGCCGCAGCGCGCCTTCGTCTGCCAGACTCTGAACCCGTGGGGCTACCCGGCAAAGGACCGCTCCGGCCGCCTCGACCTGGTCGAAGAGCCCCATCTCGGCCGGCTGATGGAGAAGATCCGCGGGCCACTGATCCCGGCCGAACGGCGGCTGACCTATGCGCCGCCGCAGCTGCCCGCGCCGCCTGGCGCGCCAGCGCCCGACACCCAATCCGCTCCCACCAACTGAAAGGATCCGAGCCATGTCAGGCCTCTGGAACGACTTCAACGACGCGCAGTCCAACACCAACCTCATCCCGAAGGGAACACTCGCCAAGGTGCGGCTGACGATCCGCCCCGGCGGCTTCGACGACCCGTCGCAGGGCTGGACCGGGGGCTATGCCACCCGCGGCTCGACCGGGGCTGTCTACCTCAACGGCGAGTTCACGGTGACCGAGGGCCAATACGCCCGGCGCAAGATCTTCACGCTGATCGGTCTCTACAGCCCCAAGGGTCCGGACTGGGCCAACATGGGCCGCAGCCTCGTGCGCGGCATGCTGAACTCGGCGCGCGGGATCTCCGACAAGGATCAGTCCCCGCAGGCGCAGGCGGCGCGACGCATCAATGGCTTCGCCGATCTCGACGGGATCGAGTTCATCGCTCGGATCGACGTCGGCAGCGACGCCATGGGCGAGGAGAAGAACGAGATCCGCGCTGCGGTGACACCCGATCACCGCGACTATGCGCAGGTCATGGGGCTCGCTGCGCAGCACGGCTACCAGCCGCCCGCGCAGACGGCGCCCCTGCAGGCGCCGGTCCAGCAGCCCGCGGCATCGCCGGTTCCTGGCCGTCCTGCATGGGCGCAGTGAGGGCGCGATGCTCCTCCGTCCCCGCCAGAAACTCTTCGTGGAGCGCAGCCTCGCTGCGCTCTCGACCCGCGACAACACGCTGGGCGTAGCGCCCACGGGCGCGGGCAAGACGATCATGCTTTCGGCCGTCACCGGCAACATGACCGGGCACGGCGCCAGGGCGTGCGTGCTTGCCCATCGCGACGAGCTGACCAGCCAGAACCGGGCGAAGTTCGCCCGGGTCAATCCCGGCATCGGCACATCCGTCGTCGATGCCACCGCCAAGTCCTGGGAGGGCCAGGTCACCTTCGCCATGGCGCCGACGCTGTCACGCGCCGCCAATCTCGCGGCCATGCCGAAGCTCGATCTGCTGGTCATCGACGAGGCGCATCACGCTGTGGCCGAGAGCTACCGCCGCATCATCGACCGGGTGCGCGACGCCAATCCGGAAGCCCGGGTCTTCGGCGTCACGGCGACGCCCAACCGGGGCGACCGGAAGGGCCTGCGCGAAGTCTTTGACAACGTTGCCGACCAGGTCCGGCTGGGCGAACTGATCGCCTCTGGCCACCTCGTCCCGCCCCGGACCTTCGTTATCGATGTCGGCGTGCAGGACCAGCTGCGCGCCGTCCGCAAGACCGCCGACGATTACGACATGGGCGCAGTTGCGGCGATCATGAACCGCGCGCCCATCACCGAGGAAGTGATCCGGCACTGGGAGGAGAAGGCCGGGAACCGCCAGACCGTGGTCTTCTGCTCGACTGTCGCGCACGCGGTCGATGTCGCGACCGCCTTCAACGAGGCCGGAAACCCGGCCGCCGTCGTCCTTGGCGACATGGGCTCCACTGAGCGGAAGATGGTGCTCGAAGCCTATGCGTCCGGCGAGGTGCAGGTCCTCGTCAATGTCGCGGTGCTGACCGAGGGGTGGGACCACCCGCCCACCTCCTGCGTCGTGCTGCTGCGGCCCAGCTCCTACAAGTCTACCATGATCCAGATGGTCGGGCGCGGCCTGCGTACCGTCGATCCGGCCGAACATCCCGGCGTGGTGAAGACCGACTGCATCGTTCTGGATTTCGGGATCTCGAGCCTGACCCACGGCACGCTGGAGCAGGACGTCGATCTCGACGGTCGCGACCCGACACCGGGCGAAGCCCCGACGAAGACCTGTCCCGAATGCGAGGCGGAGATCCCGCTCGCGTCGCGGCAGTGCCCGATCTGCGGCTACGAATTCCAAGGCGGGTCCGTGACGACGCCGCTCGAGAACGTCGTGATGTCCGAGATCGACTTGCTCAAACGGTCGAGCTTCGTCTGGGAAGACCTCTTCGGCGACGACGCCGCGCTGATGGCCAGCGGCTTCAATGCCTGGGGCGGCGTGTTCTTCCTCGAAGGCCGCTGGCATGCCGTGGGCGGAGCCAAGGGACAGCCGACTTGCCTTCTCGGCGTGGGAGATCGGAAGGTCTGCCTCGCGCAGGCCGACGATTGGCTGAACGCCCACGAGACAGACGAGAGCGCCTTCAAGTCGAAGCGCTGGCTGAGCCAGGCGCCGACGGAGAAACAGCTGCAATACCTCTCGCCCGCGCAGCGGCAGGATTACGGGCTCACGCGCTACCGCGCCTCGGCGCTGATCACCTTCCAGTTCAACCGGCGCGACATCCGGCGGCTCGTGATGTCGGCCGCTCCCGAGCGGAGGGCGGCGTGAACGATGTCGCGCAAATCCCATCCACGCCCGCAGAGGCTCCGGATCGACCGGGCCGTGATCGCCTCTGGCATCCGCGCCCGGTGCTCTGCGCCGTCTGCACCGCGCGCACCCGCGGCTTCGGCTGGTTCGATCCCCACCGGCCACGCCCCCACCGCACCCACCGCTGGTTCTGCTCCATGGGCTGCCAGGCGGCCTTCACCCGCAAAGCGAAGAGAGGATTGAGCATGGTCGATTTCACCGAAGAAGAAACTCAGGCGCTGCCCGCCGTCATGCGCGCGATCGCGCCCGAGATGGAGCGGATCGGCTGGGACCGGCCGCTGGGCCAGCTGACGCAGAACGACATGCACCGGTTGATCGTCACCACCATCGAGGCCTTCCGCGCCGAGATGACCGAGATCGCCAGCCAGTCGGAGATCCCGTTCTGATGCTGGACTTCAACAAGCGCCCCGGCATCGCCGACCGGATCAATGCGGCCGTGGACGCCGCGCTCGAGGCTGAACGTGCTGCCACGCCGCCGCGCGACTATCTCGGGGCGTCCCGGCTCGGCCATGCCTGCGAGCGCGCGCTGCAGTTCGAGTTCGCGGGTGCGCCGAAGGACGAGGGCCAGGACTTCTCCGGCCGCTCGCTCCGGATCTTCGCGATCGGTCATCAGCTCGAGGATCTTGCCATCCGCTGGCTGCGGGCGACCGGGATCGATCTGGTGACCCAGAAGCGCGACGGCGGCCAGTTCGGCTTCTCGGTCGCGGCCGGGCGCATCCGTGGTCATGTCGACGGGATCATCGCCGCGGCCCCCGCGGCGCTGGGGCTGCGCACGCCCGCGCTCTGGGAATGCAAGACAATGAACGCGAAGAACTGGCGCGAGACGGTGGCCAAGGGCGTCACCGTCGCGAAGCCGGTCTATGCCGCGCAGATCGCGCTCTACCAGGCCTACATGGAAGCGACGGTGCCGGGCATCAGCGTGAACCCCGCGCTGTTCACCGCGATCAACAAGGACACGGCCGAGCTGCACCACGAGCTCGTGCCCTTCGACGCCGACCTCGCGCAGCGGATGTCCGACCGGGGCGTCCGGATCCTTCGGGCGACCGACGCGGGAGAGCTGCTGCCGCGCATAGCCGCCAATCGCGACTTCTTCGAGTGCCGGTTCTGCCCTTGGGCCGAACGCTGCTGGGGACTGTCCACGTGAGCGACGACAACATCATCCACTTCAACCCGTGGCGGGATTTCAACGACGCGGCGCCGCTGGACGATCCCTTCGCGGTCGAACCGGACGCGGACCAGATCACGCGCTTCGTCGATGTGGTCTTTGGCTACTCGGATGGCCTGATCCCGGTCCGGGGCTTCGTCGACAAGGGTCAGGGCAAAGACGGCCGCCCGCACAACATCTGGATCGACGCGGACGCGACATCGCCCGAGAAGCTCGCCACCTTCGCGGGCTGGGCCGCGCGCGAGGGCGCGGCGGTCTATGTCATCCCGGGCACCGTCGCGGAAACCGGCCAGGCTCGGGCCGCGGACGTCCTGCAGATGCAGAGCCTCGTGGTCGATCTCGACTCGGGCGACATCCCGGCCAAGCTCGATCATCTCGTCCACCACCTCGGGCGACCGACGCTGATCGTCGAGAGCGGCGGGCGCACGCCCGAGGGCGCAACCAAGCTCCATGTCTGGTGGAAACTGACCGAGCCCGCGGAGGGGGCGGACCTTGCCCGGCTCTGCCAGCTCCGCGGCGAGATCGCGCTGAAGGTTGGCGGCGACACCCATTTCCGCTCGGCCCACCAGCCGATCCGCGTACCCGGCACCGTCTATCACAAGGGCGGGCTCACCCGGCTGGTGCAGATCCGCGAGGCGACCGCGCTCGAGGTCGAACTCGCCGAGATGGCCGAGCGCGTCGCCGACATGCTGCCCATGCCCGGCGTCGGCATGGCCACGGCCGAACCCCGCGAGAAACCCGCCATCGACGACGTGCTGGTGACGCCGGTGCACGAGGCCGGCACGGACGACTGGTCCCGTTTCGAGGGCGCCTCGGCCGCCATCGGCTATTTCCTGCGCCTGGTCCACGAGGGCCGCATGTCGATGCACGAGGGCTGGATGGCGATCTGCGGCTACAACGCCGCGATGCTCCGCCCGTCCTGGCCGCTCGACAGGCTGAAGCGCGAGACGAACCGGCTGTGGGAGCTGCACATCAAGCGGCACGGGCCGCCGCTGATCCGCCTCGACAGTGCCGCGCCCGCGCAAACCGACCTGCCGACCTTCACTCTAGGCGCGCTGCTCGACGATACCAGCCCGATGCCCGACGACATCATCGGCCCGCGCGTGCTGACGCCGGGCGGGCTTCTGGTGCTGGGTGGCGCGCCCAAGGTCGGCAAGAGCGACCTGCTGATCGCACTGCTCGTGCACATGGCCGCGGGCGTGCCCTTCCTCGGCTTCACCCCGCCGCGGCCGCTGCGGATCTTCTACCTGCAGGCAGAGATCCAGTATCACTACCTGCGCGAGCGGATGCAGCAGATCGGCCTGCCGCCCGAGCTGATCGCCGCCGCGCGCGACAACCTGATCGTCACGCCGAAACTGCGCATGCTGCTCGATGCCGAGGGCAGCGCACGCGTGGCCGAGGCGATCAGGGCCGCGTTCCCCGACGCGCCGCTCGACATCCTTTGCATCGACCCGATCCGCAACCTCTTCGACGGCGGCCCCGATGGCGGTGGCGAGAACGACAACGCCGCGATGATGTTCTTCCTGAAGGACCGGGTCGAGGTGCTGCGCGACCACGTCAATCCCGACTGCGGCGTCATCTTGGTCCACCACACCAAGAAGCTCTCGAAGCACCAGGTGAAGGAGGATCCGTTCCTTGCGCTCTCCGGCGCCAGCGCGCTCCGGGGCTTCTACACCACAGGCCTGATCCTGCACCGGCCCGAGGAGGATTCGACCCAGCGCCGCCTCGAGATCGAACTCCGGAACGGCCCTGCGCTACCCGCCAAGCTCGTGGACAAGGTCAACGGCAAATGGGCCGAACTGAACCCGATGAACGAGCGGCTCGTGCGCCCCGAAGTCGGCGCGAAGCATGACGCCGAGCGTGATCGCAAGCGGGACGTGATCCTCTCGATCCTGCTCGAGGAGGCGGCCAAGGGGCGGCTCTACACCATCAACCAGTTCGCTGAGGCCTTTGAGAACAAGAGCGGTCTGGGCGGCAAGGACACGATCCGCGACCGGATCGCCGTGCAGGCCACCAAGGGCGCCATCAAGTTCATCCGCGACGGCGCGCCCTACGCCCTCGGGCCTTCGCGATCGCGCTTCGGCTACCTCTGCGTCGAGGGGATGGTCATGCCCACGGACGATGAGGAGGTCGATCCGGCGACCGGCGAGGTCACCCCCGCCAGCATCGCAGTGCTGCCCACCCACTACAAATCGCCACAGACCGGAGCGCTGCTCGAGGTCGAGAACCCGCATGTCTGGGTCTATCCGGAGGGGGAACGGCCATGATCGCCCCGGCAGATCGTTCTGCGCAGAATTGCGCAGGGACCAGTTTGGCCAAGATGCGGGGCCTTGCCGAAACTGCCCCGCCACCCTCACGCAGAAGCGCGCTTACGTCCGATGTGGCCAGTTTCGGCCCGCTTCCGAAACTGCCCCCGCAAATTTGCGCAGATACCGCAACGGCTACGCTGCACCCAGTTTCGGCCGGGTCCGGCGCAAGCGCACTCCCGAAACTGGAATTCCCTATTCCCGTCAGTGTGTTGCTGCGGGTTTCCAGTTTCGGGGGTGAAACCACCCCCTACGGGGGTGGGGAGAACGCCGCAGGCGGGTTCTCCCACGCCCACCCCCAGGGGTTTCGCGCGCGAGGCCTGCCCACGCGCCAACCTTCCGATCCGACGACGGCGGCCCCGTACCGCCAAGCACCAGACCGCCGTCGTCTTCCACCCGAGCAGCCAACCAGAAGAGGAGACCACTCATGGCTGACCTGACTCTTGCCACACACCGCCGCGAGGCAATCCCCGATCTGCCACCCGCCGTCCGGGCCAGCCGCGCGATACTGGCGCTCGATCTGGGCACCACCACGGGCTGGGCGCTGCACGGCATCGACGGGTTGATCACCTCCGGCACGGCATCCTTCCGCCCCGGCCGGTTCGATGGCGGTGGCATGCGGTATCTCCGTTTCACCAACTGGCTGACCGAGATCGACCGCCTGTCCGGACCCGTCGCCGCCATTTGGTTCGAGGAGGTCCGCCGCCACGCGGCCACCGACGCGGCCCATGTCTATGGCGGCCTGATGGCCACGCTGACCGCATGGGCCGAACTCCGCGGCATTCCCTATGAGGGCGTCCCGGTTGGTACGATCAAACGGCACGCCACGGGCAAGGGCAACGCTCCCAAGGAGGCGATGATCGCCGCGGCCCGGGCGCGCGGCTTCAGCCCCGCCGACGACAACGAGGCCGACGCCATCGCGATCCTGCTCTGGGCGCTCGAGACCAAGGGGGGCCTGCAATGAGGCGGTTTCCCCGAGGCTATGGCGGCGAGCGCCGCAACCCCGAACAGGTCAAGCGCGACGGCTGGAAGGAGCAACGTGTGTTCGCAGTTTCCCTTGACGACCAGAGACTTACTTGGCCTGAGCGGGAGCTGGTGCGGCAACTCGGCGAGCGTCTCTACGGCGCAAGCCCAATGGAACGAGAGGTGAGGAAATGACCCATTGGACACCAGCCGACGTGGAGGCGCGGCTCTCCGAGGCGGGTATGATCCTGCGCCGTCTGCCGGAGCCCCGGCGCAACGGATACTTCAGCACATGGCCAGAGATCGTCCACGGGTTCGCCGACAAGGTGGGCCAGGAGCCGAAGCCCATGCGCGTCTCGCCCTCGCCGCGGGACATCGCGCGGATGGAGGAGACGCTGACCTGGACGAACTGCCTCGAGCCCATCGACGGCAAGATCGTCTGGATGAAGGCGCATGACGAGCGCTGGAAGAACATCTGCTGGCACGTCGGTCTCTGCCACGCCGCTGCGAATCAGCACTGGCGCTACGGGCTGTCGCTGATCGCGCTGAACCTCAACAGGCAGCCCTTCAACCGCAAGCTGCCGATCCTCGAGATCATCAAGCTGGCGCGCAGCCTGTAGGAAAGTCTCGTGTAGAGGGTTTTCGCGCAGACAAAAACGCCTCTCCCGGGCTAGAAAGTGGATATACTCGGGAGAGGCGCGCGCGGCGCAGCCCCGAACGAAACCATCCTTTCGTTGGCGAGGGCCGTTGGAAAAGGAAAGGCGCTAATCCTTTCCTTGCGGGCCGCTGTCCGCCCCCGCCACCCTCCCTCAGACGACTTCGCGGTTCCTTCTGCGCGACATTCGTATGCTGGCGGGCGAAGCGCGGGACATCGCCAGCGACAGGGCCGGATTTTTGGGAAGCCACCCGGAAGCCGGAGCCACGCGCGCGCCGCGCAAACACCAATGAACGCTGGCCTTCCGACCGGACACCGCTGGTAGCCGCTGGACCCCGCTTGGAGTCCAGCGCGGCATCCGGAGTCCGGAAGCCACCGGCATCCACCCGACCGAGGAACCTTGCCCGCCATGACGCTGAGCTTCGCCCCGGACGCGATCGAGACGTGGCCGCTGGCCAAGCTCCAGCCCTACGCGAAGAACGCGAAGGCGCACGGGGCCGACCAGGTTGCGAAGATCGCCGCCAGCATGGCGGAGTTCGGCTGGACCGTGCCCTGCCTCGTGGCTGAGAACGGCGAGTTGATCGCGGGGCACGGGCGCGTGCTGGCCGCAACCCAGCTCGGGCTGACCGAAGCGCCGGTGATTGTGCTGGCGCACCTGACCGAGGCGCAGCGCCGGGCCTACCGGATCGCGGACAACAAGCTGACCGAACTCGGCACCTGGGACGAGGCGCTGCTGTCGGCGGAACTGAACGACCTGCTGGCCGAGGATTTCGACCTGTCGCTGGTCGGCTTTTCCGACGGCGAGTTGGACAAGCTGCTGGCCTTCGTGCCGGAGGGGGACGGGGAAGAAGGTGGCGCCGGGGGCTCCGTGCCGCCGGTGACCATCCCTGAACCACCGCGCAATCCGGCCTCGTGCACCGGCGATCTGTGGATCCTCGGGGATCATCGATTGCTGTGCGGTGATAGCACCAGCGCGGCCGACGTGCGCCGCCTGATGAATGGTGAGCGGGCGATCCTGTTCGCGACCGACCCGCCATACCTCGTCGATTACGACGGCTCGAACCATCCGACCCGGAACAAGGATTGGTCGGCGTCCTACGGCACGACCTGGGACGACAGTTCGCAGGGGGCCGAGCTTTACGACGGCTTCATCGCCGCGGCCGTGGCCGAGGCGATCACCGAGGATGCCGCCTGGTACTGCTGGCACGCCTCTCGCCGTCAGGGGATGCTGGAAGCCTGCTGGGAAAAGGCTGGGGCCTTCGTCCACCAGCAGATCATCTGGGTGAAGGACCGCGGCGTCCTGACCCGCTCCCATTACCTCTGGAAACACGAGCCCTGCTTCATGGGCTGGCGCCGCCCGAACCGCCCTCCGAAGGTGGCCGAGCAGACGCTGCCCTCGACCTGGGAGATGCCATCCTTCTCGAAGGACGAGCGCCCGGACCACCCGACGCCGAAGCCGCTCGACGCCTTCGGAATCCCGATGCGCCAGCACGTGGCGCGCGGCGGGCTCTGCTACGAGCCCTTCTCGGGCTCCGGCTCGCAGATCATGGCGGGCGAAGCCAACGGCCGCCGCGTCTTCGCGATGGAGATCAGCCCCGCCTATGTCGATGTCGCGGTCGAACGCTGGCAGGCCGAGACTGGCCGCGAAGCGATCCTCGACGGCGATGGACGGACCTTCGCGCAGTTGAGAACCGAGCGGCTGAGCGACGGTTCCGAAGCCCCGGCCGACGCGCCGGACACGGACGCCGCCCCCGAACCCGCGCGAAAGCGCCGGGCCGCCGCATGAAACAGTCCCGCCTCATGTCGCTGGTCGAGTCCGTCGCCAACGTGATCGTCGGCTACGGCGTCGCCGTGGTCACGCAGATCCTGATCTTTCCGATCTTCGGGCTGCACACGACGCTGGCGCAGAACCTGAAGATGGGCGCGGTGTTCACCGTGGTGAGCATCGCACGATCCTTCGCCCTGCGGCGCCTGTTCGAGTCGATCCGGATGCGGAGCGCCAAATGATCGACCGCCGCCCCTGTGGGACGGCGGCCATCAACCTGTCGGGGTCCGGTGCGTTAGGCGGCGGGGAGCTTGTACACGCGCCCCCGGTTTTCGACCTTCTCCGAGGTCACTTCGAGCCCGAGTTTCTTCTTCAGCGCCCCGGCCATCGCGCCGCGCACCGTGTGCGACTGCCAGCCCGTCGCGGCCATGATCTCCTCGATGGTCGCGCCGTCCGGCGCGCGCAGCATGGAGATCAGCGTGGCCTGCTTGGTGCCCTCGCGCGGCGTGCGCGCCTTGGGCGCGGCTTCGGGTCCGGCGGGAGCGTCCGGCGCGGGCTCCTCGGTCGGCACGTCCGTCGTGCCCGCAGGCGCGGTGTTCGCGTCGTCGGGCTCGATGCCGATGGCGGCGAGGCCTGCGTCGGTAGCGATCAGTGTGACTCCGTGGCCGTCGCCGGTCTCGCGCCAGACTAGCTCGCCCTTGCGCATGTCGGCGTCGACCTCCTCGAGGAAGCCCTTGGCGAGCATCGCGCCGACCACCTTGGCGGCGGCGCCGCCGCGCAGGCTCTCGGGCAGCGGCAGGGCGATGTGCTCGGGCCGCTGGGCGGCGGCGCTGAGGATGATGGCTTGGGTATCGGAAAGCTTGGTCATGGGGTCGTCTCCGTATTCGGGCCCGCGTCATGCGGCGCCTTCTACGACCCCGAGCCGCGCAGGGCGCGCGGCGGGAGTTCCGGCAGTGCCGGAGATCAGCGGGCGTGCTCGCCCTCGCCGAAGGCGCTGTCGGTGATGCGCTTCAGGAGGCTGGCGTAGTGTTCGAGGGTGCCGACATGGCCCCAGTTGATCTCGTCGGGGTGGGCGTTGAAGTGGTCGTCGCTCAGCGTCTGCAGCCGGGCGAGCATCTCGTCGATCTCGGCCTTCTTGCCGATGAAGGCCGCGAGCGCGGCTTCCTTATTCCGGCGCGCCTTCTCGGCGCGGAGTTCGTGGCGCGGGGTGGTGATCGGGTTCAGGCGCGTGGTCATCGTGATGGCTCCTTGGTGAGTTGCATCGTCCTTCTGAACGGACGTTCGCTCCGGTCGCGCTGCTTATCAACTCGATAAGAACATGATTTCGATAGATAATCGGAGCCGTCGATGCAGGGCATGAGCGAGCGCCAGTACGCCGCGCATGTCGGGCTGTCGCGGGGCGCGATCCAGAAGGCCAAGGCCGCCGAGCGGCTGGTCCTCTATCCCGACGGCAGCATCAACGCGGCCGCCAGCGACGCCAGACGTGCCGAGACGACCGACCCGTCCAAGACCCGCAAGCCGCCCACGCCGAAGCTGAAGCCCGTCCCCGAGGCGGCCGTGGCCGCTGTTGGCGACACGCTGCGTGAACAGGGGCTGGCAGTCCCGGCCGTCGGCGGCGGCACGACCTTCCTGCAGGCGAAGACCGCGAACGAGGTGCTGAAAGCGCAGGAGCGGCGCATCCGGCTCCAGAAGCTGAAGGGGGAGTTGATCGAGCGGGCCCGCGCGCTGGCGCTGGTGTTCCGGCTGGCGCGGGAGGAACGGGACGCGTGGGTGAACTGGCCTGCACGCGCGGCGGCGCTGATGGCGGCCGAGCTCTCGGCCTCGTGCCGCGACGCGACGGGCCAGCAGATCCCCGTGGAGCCAGCCGCGATGCAGAAGGTGCTGGAAAAACATGTACGCGCCCACCTCGACGAACTCGCCGAGGTCCGGCCCGACTTCCGGTGACGATGATAGCCTGACTGGCTTCGACGGCGCGGGCGAGGTCCTGCGCGCCTGGGGCAACGGGCTGCGGCCCGACCCGGACCTGACCGTCTCGGAATGGGCGGACCGGCACCGGATGCTCTCGGGCCGCGCCTCGGCCGAGCCCGGGCGATATCGTACGGTGCGCACGCCCTACATGCGCGAGATCATGGACCGGCTGTCGCCCGGCGATCGCACGCAGCGGATCGTGTTCATGAAGGCCGCGCAGGTCGGGGCGACCGAGGCGGGCAACAACTGGATCGGCTTCGCCATCCACCAGGCGCCGGGCCCGATGCTCGCCGTCCAGCCCACGGTTGAACTGGCGAAACGCAACTCGCGCCAGCGGATCGACCCGTTGATCGACGAGAGCCCCGAGTTGCGGGAGCGGGTGAAGCCTGCGCGATCCCGCGACGCGGGCAACACGATGCTGTCCAAGGAATTCGCGGGCGGCATCCTGATCATGACCGGGGCGAACTCGGCGGTCGGGCTGCGCTCGACCCCGGCGCGGTACATCTTCCTCGACGAAGTCGACGCCTATCCGGCCTCGGCCGACGAGGAAGGTGATCCGGTCACGCTGGCCGAGGCCCGGTCGCTGACCTTCGCCCATCGGCGCAAGGTGCTGCTGGTGTCAACGCCGACGATCCGGGGGCTGAGCCGGATCGAGCGGGAGTTCGAGGCAAGCGACCAGCGCCGGTTCTTCGTGCCGTGCCCGCATTGCGGGGCGATGCAGTGGCTGAAGTTCGACCGGCTGCGCTGGCAGAAGGGCCGCCCGGAAACGGCGGAATATCACTGCGAGGGCTGCGAGACGCCCATCGCGGAGCACCACAAGACGGCCATGCTGGAGGGCGGCGAATGGCGGGCGACCGCTACCGCAGCCGATCCGACCACGGTCGGGTATCACCTCTCGGCGCTTTACTCGCCGATCGGTTGGCTGAGCTGGGAGCGGATCGTGCGGGCATGGGACGGGTGCCAAGGGTCGGACGAGGCGATCAAGGCGTTCCGCAACACGATCCTCGGCGAGACATGGGTCGAGACGGGGGAGGCGCCGGACTGGCAGCGGCTCTACGACCGGCGCGAGCGCTGGACATCCGGCACGGTGCCAGCAGGCGGGCTGTTCCTGACGGCCGGGGCCGACGTGCAGAAGGACCGGATCGAGGTCGATGTCTGGGCCTGGGGTCGCGGGCTGGAAAGCTGGCTCGTCGATCACGTCGTGATCGAGGGCGGCCCGGATCGGCACGACGCCTGGTCGGAGCTGACGGCGCTGCTCGACCGAAGCTGGCCGCACGAACGCGGTGCGCATCTGCGGATCGCGCGGCTCGCCATCGACACCGGTTACGAGGCCCCGGCGGTCTATTCCTGGTCGCGGGCGCAGGGGTTCGCGCAGGTGTCGCCGGTGAAGGGTGTTGAGGGGTTCAACCGCTCGAGCCCGGTCTCGGGGCCGACCTTCGTCGACGCGACCGAGGGCGGGAAACGCCTGCGTCGCGGGGCGCGGCTCTGGACCGTGGCGGTGTCGACCTTCAAGGCCGAGACCTACCGCTTCCTGCGGCTGGCGCGCCCGACCGAGGAGGACGTGGCCGACGGGGCGGCATTCCCGCCCGGCTCGGTGCACCTGCCGCATTGGGTCGAGAACGAATGGCTGAAGCAGTTCGTCGCCGAGCAGCTGGTGACGGTGCGCACCAAGCGCGGCTTCGCCCGGCTGGAATGGCAGAAGCTGCGCGAGCGCAACGAGGCGCTGGACTGCCGGGTCTATGCCCGCGCCGCCGCCTGGATCGCGGGCGCGGACCGCTGGCCCGACGAGAAATGGCGCGACCTCGAGGATCAGCTCGGGTCCGCCCCCACCGACACCGATCCCGCCGGACAGATCAACCGGCCGGGACAGGCCCCGCAGGGCAAGCGCCGCTCCGACTGGCTCGGGCGGCGCGGAGGATGGTTTTGAACATGACCGACTGGACGGAAACCGAACTTTCGGCGCTGCGCCGGGCTTACGCCAGCGGCACGACCCGGGTCAGCTACGATGGCAAATCCGTCGACTATGGCTCGGCCGAGGATCTGCTCGCCCGCATCCGCACCATCGAGCGCGCCATCGCGGGCACCACGCGGCCGCTGCCGGTGGCCGGGCTCGCGGGCTTCAGCCGCGGAGATCGGTGATGTCGGCGACCTGGTTCGATCACGCCATCGCCACGGTGGCGCCGCGCATGGCCGCGCGCCGCGTGATGGCGCGTCGGGCCTTCGAGACGCTGACGCGGGGCTACGACGGCGCCGCGCGCGGGCGTCGCACCGAGGGCTGGCGCGCGCCGGGCTCCTCGGCCGACACCGAGATCGGCGTCGCCGGAGCCCTGTTGCGCGACCGGATGCGCGATCTGGTGCGCAACAACCCGCATGCGGCCAAGGCCGTGGCGGTGCTGGTCAACAACATCATCGGCGCGGGCATCATGCCGCGCGCCGCCAGCGGCGACGACAAGCTCGACCGCAAGGTCGACGCGCTGTTCGAGCGCTGGACGGCGGACTGCGATGCCGACGGCCAGCTCGACTTCTACGGCCTGCAGACGCTGATCTGCCGCGAGATGGTCGAGGCGGGCGAGGTTCTGGTCCGTCGAAGGCTGCGGCGTGCAAGCGACGGTCTGCCGGTCCCGCTGCAACTGCAGGTGCTCGAGGCCGACTTCCTCGACGCCACCAAGTCCGGCGCCCTCGGCGCAGGGCGGCTGGTGCAGGGGATCGAGTTCGACCCGGTCGGCAAGCGCAGGGCCTATTGGCTCCATGCCGAACATCCCGGCGACGCTTACGGGGCCTTGCAGAACGGGTTGCAGAGCCGACCGGTGCCAGCGTCAGAGATCGCCCATGTCTACGAGAAGCAGCGCACGCAGGCGCGCGGCGTTCCCTGGGGCGCGCCGGTGATCCGATCCTTGCGCGATCTCGACGACTACGAGGTGGCGGAACTGGTCCGCAAGAAGACCGAGGCCTGCGTCACCGCCATCGTCTTCGGCGACGACGAGGCGCAGCAGGGCATCGCGCCCTCCGTGGTCGACGCCGATGGCAACCGGGTCGAGCAGTTCGAGCCGGGGCTGATCGCCTACGCGCGGGGCGGCAAGGACATCCGGTTCAACCAGCCCTCGGCGACGGGGGGCTATGGCGAATACAAGCGGGCGAGCCTGCACACCATCTCGGCCGGATTCCGGGTGCCCTACGAGCTGCTGACCGGCGATCTCAGCCAGGTGAACTATTCCTCGATCCGGGCGGGGCTCGTCGAGTTCCGCCGCCAGATCGACGCTGTCCAGTGGCAGCTCTTCATCCCGATGTTCTGTGCGCCGGTCTGGCGCTGGTTCACGGAAGCCGCATGGGCGGCGGGCCAGATCCCGTCGCCCATCGTGCCGGTGGAATGGTCGCCGCCGAAGTTCGAGGCGGTCGATCCGCAGAAGGACGCGATGGCGAACCTGCTGTCGATCCGCTCGGGCACCATGACGCTGGCCGAGGTGATCGCGAAACAGGGCCGCAATCCCGACGCTGTGCTGGCGGAGATCGCCGCGACCAACGCCAAGCTCGACGCGCTCGGGCTGGTGCTCGACAGCGATCCGCGCCGTGTCACAAAAACCGGCAGCGCGCAATCCAAAGACGGGGCCGCCGATCCGGCGAACGATCCGGCCGACGACGACCCCTCCGCCGACGCGGATGAAACCGACCCGGCGCAGGCCGACCAACAGGACTGACCTACATGGACACGATGATCGAACTGCCGGCCATGCGCCGGTCGGCGGAGCTTGCGCCGAACACGGCCGATGCCGACAGCCGCACCGTCGAGGTGGTCTGGTCGGCCGGGGCCCGCGTCCGGCGCGCGACCTTCTTCGGCGAGCCCTATGACGAGGAGCTGAGCCTCGACCCCGCCCATGTCCGCCTCGACCGGCTGAACGCGGGCGCGCCGTTCCTGAAGGTGCATGAGCTCGACACGCTCGACGCGGTGATCGGCTCGGTCGTGCCGGGCTCGGCCCGGATCGAGAACGGCCGCGGCATCGCGCTGGTCCGGATCAGCGAACGCGCCGATGTCGAGCCGATCTGGCGCGACATCCAGGCCGGGCACATCCGGGCGGTCTCCATCGGCTACCAGGTCCACCGCTTCGAGGTCTCCAAGCCAGAGGCCGCCCGCGAGCTTTGGCGGGCGGTCGACTGGACGCCGTTCGAGGTCTCCGCCGTCGCGGTCGGCGCCGATCCCGCCGCGGGCTTCCGCGCCCAGCATCCCCTTCACGACTGCGTCCTTCACCGCTGGGACGCCCCCACAGAGCAAGGAGCATCCCCGATGACGGACAAGACCCAGACCCCGGCGAGCGACGCCGCAACCCCCGCCACCACCCAGCCGACCGAGCCGGTCGAAACCGAGGGCACCCCCATGACCGAGCCGAAAGCGGCTGCGCCCGACCCGAAGGTCGCCGCCAGCGAACCGAAGGTCCACGCAAGTGAGACGCGCAGCCAGCCGAAGACGCAGGCGACGCCCGCGCCCGACACCGAGGCGGTCGCGACCCGCGCCCGCGAGGCCGAGCGCGACCGTGTCTCAACGATCTACGATCTGGCCGGGCGGCTGAACCTCGAGCGCGGCTTCGCCGAGGATCTGGTCAAGCGCGGCGTCAGCGTCGACGAGTGCCGCCGCCTGATCCTCGATCAGGTCGCCGCCAAATCCGACGAGACCCGGACCTTCCCGCACGTCTCCGTCCCGCTCGGCGGCCGGGACGAGCGCATCACCCGGCGCGACGCGGTGGCGAACGCGCTGCTGCACCGCTACAGCCCGACGCTGTTCCAGCTGGAGGACGCCGCGCGCCAGTATCGCGGCATGACGCTGCTGGAGCTCGCCCGCGAAAGCCTCGGCAATGCCGGGGTGAACACCCGCGGCCTGTCGCGCGACGAGGTGGCGACGCGGGCGCTGCACTCGACCTCGGACTTCCCCGAGATCCTCTCGGCGGTCACCAACAAGACCCTGCGGCAAGCCTACGAGGCCTATCCCCGCACCTTCATGCTGTTCTGCCGCCAGGTGCTGGCGACCGACTTCAAGGCGATGCACAGGGTCCAGCTCGGCGAGGCCCCGCAACTGCTGGAGGTCGGCGAGAGCGGCGAGTTCAAGCGCGGCACGCTGGGCGAGAGCAAGGAGAGCTACAAGGTCAAGACCTATGGCCGGGTGGTCGCGATCACCCGCCAGACGCTGATCAACGACGATCTCGACGCCTTCACCCGGATCCCGGCGATGTACGGCAACTCCATCGCCCAGCTGGAGTCGGACGTGGTCTGGGGCATCATCACCTCCAACCCGGCGATGGCCGACGGCAACGCGCTGTTCCACACCACGCACAAGAACCTCGCGGGCACCGGCGCGACGCTCGATGTCGGCAGCGTCGGTGCGGCCCGCGCCGCCATGGCCAAGCAGACCGGCCTCGACAAGAAGACCGTGCTGAACGTCCGCCCCGCCTTCCTGATCGTGCCCGCCTCGCTGGAACTGAAGGCCGAGCAGCTGGTCGCGCAGAACCTCGTGCCCGCCGCGACGTCCAGCGTGGTGCCGCAATCGATCCGCACGCTCGCGCCGATCAGCGAACCCCGGCTCGACGCCGCCAGCGAGACCGCCTGGTATCTGGCGGCCAGTCCGAACCAGATCGACACCATCGAGTACGCCTATCTCGAGGGCCAGCAGGGCGCCTACATCGAGACGCGCAACGGCTTCGACGTCGACGGCGTCGAGATCAAGTGCCGCCTCGACTTCGGCGCCAAGGCCATCGACTGGCGCGGCCTCTACAAGAACCCGGGCGCGTAACCCGCACCCCATGCTGAACCCTGACATGCGGGCGGTCCTGACGGGCCGCCCTTCGTCATTCCACGAGGATCCCCATCATGAAAAACTACGTCCAGCCCGGCAACACTATCACTCTGACCGCGCCCTATGCGGTCGCCTCCGGCGATGGCCTGCTCGTCGGCTCCATCTTCGGCATCGCCGCGGGCGCCGCCGCTCTCGGCGATCCCGTCAAGACCGCGCTCGTCGGCGTCTTCGACATCACCAAGGTCGGCTCGCAGGCCTGGACCGTCGGCGCCAAGGTCTATTGGGACGACACCAACAAGCGCTGCACCACAGTCGCGACCGACAACACTCTCGTCGGCGCGGCCGTCGAGGCGGTGGCGGGCGGCGCGGGCGACACCATCGGTCGGGTGCGCCTGAACGCGACGTTCTGATGAGCGCCTTCGCCGCCGCCGTTGGCGCGCTCTTCGCCGATCCGAACGTCGGCCGGGACGCGGTCTATACCGCCGACGGCGGCGCGCCCCTTCTGGTGCGCGTCGTCGCACGACGTGCCGACGCGATCAACGACTTTGGCGACGCGCGGCTCTGGTCCGAGACCACCCGGATCGATCTGCGCGTGGCCGAGGTTCCATCTCCACGCCCCGGCGACTGCATCGAGATCGACGGCGACGCCTTCCTCATTCAGGGCGAGCCTATCCGTGACCGCGAGCGACTCGTCTGGACCGTCGATCTGCGCCCGGCGTGACCGTGATGAAGCTGAAGCTCGACATCGATCCCGACATCGTCGCGATGATGGCGGCCGAGGTCGCGGCGGGCGAACGCGCGGTGACGGCCGCCATGCGCGAGGCCGGGTCCGGGCTGAAGTCGGCCTGGCGGTTGCAGATCACCAGCGCGGGGCTCGGCCCCCGGCTCGCCAACTCGATCCGCAGCCAGAACTTCCCGAGGTCGGGCGAGAGCCTCGACGCCGCGGCGCTGGTCTGGTCGAAAGCGCCGGTCATCGTCGGCGCGCATGACACCGGCCCGCTGATCCGCTCGAAAGACGGGTTCTGGCTGGCGATCCCGCTGCCAGCTGCTGGCAAATCCCTGCGCGGCGGCCGCATCACGCCCGGCGAATGGGAACGACGGCGCGGGCTGCGCCTGCGCTTCGTCTATCGCCGCACGGGCCCGAGCTTGCTGGTGGCGGAAGGACGGTTGAATACGAAGGGTCAAGCGGTCGTGTCGCGGTCGAAGACCGGCCGCGGCAAGGTCACCGCGCCGATCTTCCTGCTGGTGCCGCAGGTGAAGCTGCCGAAGCGGCTGGACCTGGCGCGGGATGCGGAGCGCGCAGTGGACGGTGTGCCGGGGCTGATCGTGGCGAGCTGGGTGGAGCAGAGGTTCTGAAGATGACTGCTGTGGCGGGCCTTGCGCTTATTCGACGATGTCCGCGATGGCCGCTTCGAACTGATAGCATCAAGTTGTCTTCAGATCAGCCCGCGCGTCGCGGATAATCGACCAGGACGAATGCAGGAATAGTCCCGCAATCCCGAACGCGACGATCAGGTCGGGCCATGCGCTGCCCAGCCACGCGACGAGGGCCGCGGCCACAACCACGGCCGCATTGCCGATCGCGTCGTTGCGCGAAAAGAGCCAGACGGCCCGCATGTTCGCGTCACCCTTGCGAAACCGCAGCAGCGGCAGGACCGCGAGGACGTTGACCACGAGAGCGATGAGACCGAATAGCCCCATGAGACCGGCGTCCGGCGTCGTCTGGGTAAAGGCGCGCCAGATCGTCGTCCCAAGAACCCCAAGGCCCAGAACGCCAAGGAAGATGCCTTGGATCAGGGCGGATCGCGCCCGCCAGACAATGCTCCAACCGATTGCCAGAAGGCCCAGAAAGGTGATGAGGCCGTCGCCAATGAAATCGAGCGCGTCGGCCTTCACGGCCTGCGATCCGGAAATGAAGCCGCCGATCATCTCCGCAATGCCATACCCGACGTTGAGAATTACCACGATCCAGAGCGCGCGCCGATAGGCCGGGTCTTGGTAAGCTGCGCCCTCCTGCGCTTCGTCGTCGCCCGCTTCGATGCGATCGAACCCGTAGCCGGTCGCGGCCACGGCCCGTTCGATCTCGGACAGCCGCGCTTCGGGGACGTTCAACGTCAAGATGTGGGTGGCGGAGGAGACCTTTACTGCCTCCGGCGCCACGCCCGCCGACTGCGCGGCCCGCTCGATCTGGGCGGCATCCTTGGCGCAATCCATTCCGGAGACGCGGTAGCGGAAAGATGCGACATCTGCGGTCGGTTCGGCGCCTTGGGCATTGGCCATGCTTGCATTGGTCCTGCTATCTTGATGTGCGAAACACATCAGCGGAGAATGATATGGAACAAATCGCCGCGGACCGCAATGCCGTCGCGACGGCCACCGAGCGGCGGGCGAAGTTCTTTCGCGGCCTCGCGGACCAGAGCCGGTTGGCGATCCTGGATGCTCTGTGCGCCGGGCCGCTGGTCGTTCACGAGATCGTCGGGCGCACGGCCCTGACACAACCCAACGTCTCGAACCACCTTCGATGTCTGTCGGAGTGTGGCCTCGTAACCAGCATGCGCGATGGTCGTTTCGTGCGCTATCGGATTAGCAGCCCCCGGATTGCGGATCTTCTGCACGATGTGGAGGCTCTGCTCGACGCGGTGGCTACAGGCGTCGAAGCTTGTCGCAATTATGAGCCTGACGAGGATGAGTTCCACCGCTGACCCGCGTCACGACCTTAGCACAATGGCGCCGTCCGTGAATGCTGCTGCATTGGTCCGACTGGGCTTGAGGCGTATTCTTTCCGCAGTCGCCAATCGTGGTCCATCTCCATGCCCAGCCCTCGTGAAACCATCCTCACCGCGCTGCACGCGCGGCTCTCGGCGCTGTCTGCCACCGCCCTGCGCGGCGAGGTTCTGCCCGAGCGTGTGCCCACTGATGGCCTGCTGATCCTGCGCGACGGCGAGCCGGGGGAACCCGAGGTGACGCTGTCGCCGGTGCGCTACCACTACCAACACCGCGCCGAGATCGAAGCGGTCGTGCAGGGCGCCGACCGTGACGCGGCGTTCGACACGTTGACCGCCAGCATCGGCGCGGCCATCGCCGCCGACCGCACGCTGGGCGGGCTCTGCGACTGGGTCGAGGCAGAAGCGCCGAGGCCGGTCGATCTGCCCGTCGAGGGCGCGGCGAGCCTGAAGGCCGCCGTGATCCCGGTGGTGCTGCACTATTCCACGGCCGATCAGCTGGCCTGATCCCGACAACCCGAGGAGAACACCATGGCACGAGCCCAGGGGGCGCGGGCGCTGATGGCGCTTGCGTTCGAGACGACCTATGGAACGCCGCCCGCCAGCGGCTTCACCCGCATGCCTTTCGCCAGCACCTCGCTCGGCGCAGAGCAGCCGCTGCTGAACTCAGAGCTCCTCGGCTACGGCCGCGACCCGCTGGCGCCGATCAAGGACGCGGTGACGGCGGATGGCGATGTTGTCGTGCCGCTCGACGCCGAGGCGTTCGGCTTCTGGCTGAAGGCGGCCTTTGGCGACCCGACCACGACTGGGACCGGCCCTTGGACGCATGAGTTTCAGTCGGGATCCTGGACGCTGCCCAGCATGTCGATCGAGACCGGCATGCCCGAGGTGCCGCGCTATGCGATGTATTCCGGCTGTGTGCTCGACCAGATCACCTGGCAGATGCAGCGCTCGGGCCTCCTGACCGCGACTGCGCGGCTGGTGGCGCAGGGCGAGACGGTGGGAACGACCACCAGCGCTGGAACGCTCGCCGCGCTCGAACTGAAGCGCTTCGGCCATTTCAACGGGTCGATCATGCGCAACGGCACGGCGCTCGGCAACGTGGTCTCGGCCGAGATCACCTATGCCAACAACCTCGACCGGATCGAGACGATCCGCTCGGACGGCCGCATCGACGGCGCGGACCCCTCCATCGCCGCGCTGACCGGCCGGATCGAGGTGCGCTTCGCCGACCAGACGCTGGTGACGCAGGCGATCAACGGCGAGGCCTGCGAGATGGAGTTCGCCTACGTCCTGCCGTCCGGCGAGAGCTTCACCTTCACCGTGCACGCCGTCTACCTGCCGCGACCCCGCATCGAGATTTCCGGGCCGCAGGGCGTGCAGGCGACCTTTGACTGGCAGGCCGCCCGCGACAGTACCGTCGGCCGGATGTGCACCGCCACCCTGATCAACGACATCGAGGAATACTGATGCTCACGCTCGACCTGACGAACGCGCCGCGCTGGCATGACCTCGTGCCCGGCGTCCGAGTGCAGCTGCGCCCGCTGACCACCGCGCTGATGGTGGCGACGCGAAGCGATGCCGCTGTCGAGGCCGTGCCCGAGGATGCCTCCGACGAGGAACGTGCCGTCGCCTTCGCCAAAGCGCTCGCGCGGCGGGCGGTGCTCGCCTGGGAGGGCATCGGCGACGCCGACGGCAGCCCCATCGATCCGGCACCCGAGGCGATCGACGCGCTGCTCGATGTCTGGCCGATCTTCGAAGCCTTCCAGCTGAGCTACGTCTCGAAGGGCCTGCTGCTGGAACGGGAAAAACGCCTCCGCGCTCTCGCCGAATGGTCCTTCGGCGGGGGCGAGCGATACTGCCAAGCCTGCACGCAAGCCTGCCCGGACTGCCCGGCGCGGCTGAACCGACCGGAAACTCCGGAGGGTTGGCAGGTCTGGGACCTCGTCGGCCGTCTCGGCGGCCAGCTGCGCGTGTTGCCCGGCGCGGTGATCGGCTGGGACATGTCGGCGGCGCTGGCGCTCGGTGACGCGCTCGGCGTGCCGCCGCTCTCCATGGCCGAACTGCTACCCGTCATCGAAGCGGTGATGGTGGCCAAGCTCAACGAACAGATGGATCACGCCCATGGCTGAGAAGAGGGTCAGCGTCCGCCTCGCGGCCGTGGGCGGACGGCAGGTGCGCGCCGAGCTGGAAGGCGTGGGCGAGGCCGGGTCGCGGGGCTTCGGACGGCTGAGCCGGGAGATGGAAGCGGCCAATGCCCGGCTCGCGGCCTTCTCGCGCCGGGTTCGCGTGGCCGCCGCGGCCGCCGTCGCCGCTGCGACCGCCGCCGGGGTGGCCATGGTGCGCTCCGGACTCCAGACGGTCGATGCGCAGGCGAAGCTCGCGCAGTCGCTCGGCACCACTGTCGCCTCGATCCAGACGCTGGAGCGGGCGGGAGAGCTGGCGGGCGTCTCGATGTCGGGGATCGAGCAGGCCACCAAGGATCTGACGCGTCGTCTCAGCCAGGCGGCTGCCGGAACCGGCCCCGCTGCCGACGCGCTGGACCGGCTGGGCCTTTCCGCCACCGACCTGATCGCCCTGCCGCTGGACCAGCGTGTCGGCGCGATCAACGCCGCCATCGAGAGCTTCGTGCCCGCCGCAGAGCGCGCGGCCGTCGCGGGACAGCTCTTCGGCGAGGAAGGCTCCATCGCCATGTCGCGCATCGACACCGCGACGTTGCGCCAGGCGACCGAGGACGTGCTCGCCTTCGGTGTCGTGGTCTCCGAGCAGGACGCCGACCAGATCGAGCGGACGAACGACGCGATCTCCCGGCTCGGGCTGATCTGGCGCGGGCTGTCGAACCAACTAGCTGTCGCAGCAGCGCCTGCGCTGGAAGCCGTCGCCAACGCCATGGCGGCGGTCGCCAGCCGCACCGGGCCGCTCGGCATCGCGATACGTGGTCTCTTCGACAACATCGGCCGCCTGACGACCTACGCTGCCACCTTCGCGGCGTTCCTCGCGGGACGGTGGGTGGCTGGCATGGCCGCTGCTGCCCTTTCTGTCCGTGGCCTCGCCACGGCGCTGGTCGTCCTGCGTGGGGCGCTGATCCGCACCGGCATCGGCGCGCTGATCGTGGGCGCGGGCGAGCTCGTCTACCAGTTCACCCGCTTGGTCTCCGGTGCGGGCGGCTTCGGCGAGGCGATGTCACTCCTGAAGGACCTAGCGGTCGAGGTATGGGAACGGATCAGGATGGGTGCTGCAGCGGCGGGCGCTGCCGCCACGGCGATGTTCTTCGACCTGAAGGCCGATGCGGCGTCCGGCATGCAGAGCGCCATCGAGAGTGTCATCGGTTTTGGCAACACGGCCGCGAACACCTTCGAAGGCGCCTACGAGGCGATCAAGGCGATCTGGGGCCTGCTGCCCGCCGCCATCGGCGATCTGGCGTTCCAGGCGGCGAACAGCCTGGTCGACGGCGTCGAGGCGATGCTGAACGGCGTGGTCTCGCGGATCAACGGCTTCATCGGCGGCATCAACCAGGGTCTCGAAGCGCTCGGCTCCGAGCGCCGCATCTCGCTGGTTCCTGACCTCGACCTCGGCGAGATCGAGAACCGCTTCGAGGGCGCGGCGACCGCCGCGACGACGGCGGCACAGGCGGCGTTCGACCGGGCCTTCGAGGACAACCCGCTCACCGCGCCCGATCTCGGCCTGACCGAGGCGGCGAACAGGGCGCTCGAGTCCGCGAACCTCTACCGTGGCGCCGCGCGCGATCTGGCCGAAGGCGCCCGCGCGCCACTGGAAGGCTGGCAGGCCCTGCGCGATGCCGTGCGCGGCACCGACGAGGCGAGCGCGGATGCCCTGACCGAGGCCACAGGCGCGGCCGAGCGGCTGGAGACGGCGCTTGGTGAAGCCGGACGCGCTGCGACAGGTGCGGGCGCGGCGGCCGGAGCCGCCGCCGCTGCCGCGGAGCCCGCGACCGAGGCCGCCGTCACCGGGTGGCAGGCGGTCACCGCGGCGCTGTCCGACTACGCCAGCAAGGCCCGCGACATTGGCGGAGATATCGGCCAGAGCCTCGTCGGCGCCTTCCAGTCGGCCGAGAACGCGGTCGGCGAGTTCGTGAAGACCGGCAAGCTGAACTTCCGCGACCTCGTCACCTCGCTGCTGGCCGATCTCGCTCAGCTCGCGGCGCGGCGGTTCATCCTCGGGCCGATCGCAAACGCACTCTCCGGCGTCTTCTCCGGGGCTGGCGGCATCTTCGCCAACGTCCTGCATGCGGGCGGGATGGTCGGATCTGCCGGGCCCTCGCGCATGGTCCCGGCGATGGCCTTCGCCGCCGCGCCCCGGATGCATTCAGACGGCATGGCCGGGCTTCGTCACGACGAGGTGCCCGCGATCCTGCAGCGCGGCGAGCGCGTGCTGTCGCGGCGGGAGGCCCAGACCTACGGCGCAAGCGGTGGCGTCAACGTCACCATCATGGCCCGCGACGCCGAGAGCTTCCGGCAGTCCCGCACGCAGGTCGCGGCGGACATCGCTCGCGCCGTGTCGCTCGGGCGGAGGGGCATGTGATGGCGTTTCACGAGGTCCGGTTTCCCGACAACATCAGCCGGGGCGCACGGGGCGGGCCCGAGCGGCGCACCCAGATCGTCGAACTCGCCTCGGGCGACGAGGAGCGCAACGCCAGCTGGGCCAACTCGCGCCGCCGCTACGACGTCGCCTATGGCATCCGCCGCGCCGACGATCTGGCGGCGGTCGTCGCCTTCTTCGAGGCGCGAAACGGTCGCCTGCACGGTTTCCGCTTCAAGGACTGGGGCGATCACAAGTCCTGCCTGCCGTCAGCCACGCCGTCGCCCACCGATCAGTCGATCGGCACCGGCGACGGCACCGCCACTGCGTTCCAGCTGGTGAAGCGCTACGCATCCGGGGCGCAATCCTGGACGCGCGCCATCGCCAAGCCGGTGGCGGGCAGCGTGCGCATCGCGCTGGCGGGCGTCGAGCAGCTCTCCGGCTGGTCGGTCGACACCGCCACCGGCGTCGTCACCTTCAGCGCTGCGCCGGGTGCTGGCGTCGCCATCACCGCGGGCTTCGAGTTCGACGTGCCGGTCCGCTTCGACACCGACGTGCTCGACGTGACGCTCGACTTCGAACGGCTCGGCTCGATCACCTCCATTCCGCTTCTGGAACTGCGCCGATGAAATCACTCTCGCCCGCCCTGCAGGCCCATCTCGACGAGGGCACGACGACGCTCGCCTGGTGCTGGCGGATCGCCCGCGCCGACGGCGTGAGCTTCGGCTTCACCGATCACGACCGGACGCTCGCCTTCGATGGCACCGACTTCGAGCCCGAGAGCGGGCTCACGGCATCCGAGGTCCGCTCCGGATCGGACCTGTCGGTCGATGCGCAGGACGCCGAAGGCGTGCTGACCTCGGACCGGATCACCGAGACCGACATCCTCGACGGACGCTGGGACAATGCCGAGGTGGAGGTCTGGCGCGTGAACTGGGCCGACACGGACCAGCGCGTGCTGATGCGCCGCGGCGCCATCGGCCAGATCCGGCGCGGGAGGCTGGCCTTCGTCGCAGAGGTCCGCTCGCTCGCCCACGTCCTCGGCCAGACGGTCGGGCGGACCTTTCAGGCGACCTGCGATGCCGCGCTCGGCGACGCGCGCTGCGGCGTCGATCTGGAGGCCCCCGCCTTCAAGGGCTCCGGTGCCGTGATCGATCTCCTGCGCGACCGGGCCTTCAGCGCCTCGGGTCTCGGCGGCTTCGCCTCCGGCTGGTTCACCTTCGGCACGCTGGACTGGACGAGCGGCGCGAACATGGGACGGCGCACCGAGGTGCTGGGCCATGACGTGACCGACGGCGTTGCGATCCTGACTCTGCTCGAAGCGCCGGTGCGCGCGATCGCCGAGAACGACAGCTTCACCATCCGTGCGGGCTGCGACAAGCGCATGGAGACCTGTGGGGCCAAGTTCGCAAACACCGCCAGTTTCCGCGGTTTCCCGCACATCCCCGGCCAGGACGCGGTCCTGCGCTACGCCACCAAGGATGGTGGGCACGAGGGAGGCGTGCTGTGACCTCGGCCGATCCCACCCGCGTCATCGCCATCGCACGGTCCTGGCTCGGCACGCCCTACCACGACCAGGCGAGCCTGCGCGGCGTCGGCTGCGACTGCCTCGGGCTGGCGCGTGGCGTCTGGCGCGAGATCGCCGGCCCCGAGCCATTCCCGATCCCGCCCTACAGCCGGGACTGGGGCGAGACTGGCCCGCGCGAGGTGCTGGCCGACGGCGCGCGCGCCATGATGATCGAGGTGCCTCCGGTAGAGGCCGGTCCCGGCGCGCTGGTGCTCTTCCGCATGAAGCCCCGCGCCATCGCCAAGCATGTCGGGATCCTGACCGGTCCCGATTCCTTCCTCCACGCCTACGAGCGGCTTGGCGTGATCGAGGAACCGCTCACACCATCGTGGCGGCGGCGCATCGCCTTCGCCTTCCTGTTTCCGCAACGCTGAGACCCCGAACATGGCCACCCTCGTCCTCGGCGCGGCCGGCGCCGCCATTGGCGGTTCGATCGGCGGCGCGATCCTCGGCGTCAGCGCCGCCACCATCGGCGGCTTCATCGGCTCCACCATCGGCTCGGTGGTCGACAGCTGGATCATCTCGTCGCTGGCGCCCACCCAGCGCATCGAGGGCGCGCGGCTCGACACGCTGCGCATCACCTCGGCCACCGAGGGCGCGGTGATCCCGCGGCTCTACGGGCGCATGCGGATGGGCGGCAACATCATCTGGGCGACGGATTTCCGCGAAGAGACGAAGACCACGACGCAGGGCGGCGGCAAGGGCGGCGGGGGCGGCAAGGTCAAGACCACCGAGTATCTCTACTACGCCAGCTTCGCGGTGGCCTTGTGCGAAGGCCCGATCACCGGAATCGGCCGCATTTGGGCCGACGGCAAGCTCCTCGACACCGCCGGGATCACGTGGCGCTGGTATCCGGGCGACGAGACCCAGACCGCAGATCCGTTCATCGCGGCGAAGATGGGCGCGACCAATACCCCTGCCTATCGCGGCACCGCCTATGTGGTCTTCGAGGAACTGGCGCTCTCGACCTACGGCAACCGGCTGCCGCAGCTTTCCTTCGAGGTCTTCCGGCCGCTGGCCGATCCCGACACCGCCGAGGGGCTGACCCGCGCCGTCACCATGATCCCCGCCTCGGGCGAGTTCACCTACGCCACGCAGGCCATCCGCAAGACCGATGGCGGCGTGACGGTGCCCGAGAACCTGAACGCGCTGGCCGACTCCACCGACATGGTCGAAGCGCTCGACCGGCTGCAGGCGATGGCCCCGGCGGTCGAGAGCGTCAGCCTTGTCGTCGCCTGGTTCGGCGACGATCTGCGCGCGGGATCCTGCAAGGTGCGGCCGGGCGTCGAGGTCTCGGCGAAGTCGACCACGCCCGCCAGCTGGTCGGTGAACGGCGTGAGCCGCGCCAATGCCTTCCTCGTCAGCCGCGACGCCGAGGGTCGCCCGGTCTATGGCGGCACGCCGTCCGACTTCGCGGTGGTGCAGGCGATCCAGGAGATGAAGGGGCGCGGGCTGCGCGTCACCTTCTATCCGTTCATCCTGATGGACGTGCCGCCCGGCAACACGCTGCCGAACCCGTATTCCGACAACGCCGCCGAGACGGGCCAGCCCGCGTTCCCCTGGCGGGGCCGGATCACCTGTTCGCCTGCGGCGGGTTTCGCCGGAACCGTGGACAAGACGGCGACGGCCGCAAGTCAGGTCGCGGCGCTGTTCGGCGCGGCGACGCCCGCGAGCTTCAGCGTCTCGGGCGAGAGCGTGAGTTGGATCGGACCCTCCGGCGACTGGGGACTGCGCCGCATGGTGCTGCACTACGCCCATCTCTGCGCGGCAGCGGGCGGGGTCGATGCGTTCCTCATCGGGACCGAGATGCCGGGGCTGACGACGATCCGCTCGGGCGCCAGCAGCTATCCCGCCGTGCAGGCGTATCGGGATCTGGCGGCCGATGTGCGGTCCATCCTCGGTTCAGGCACGGCGATCGGCTATGCGGCCGACTGGTCGGAGTATTTCGGGCACCAGCCGGACGACGGCAGCGGCGACGTGTTCTTCCATCTCGATCCGCTCTGGGCCGACACGAACACCGACTTCATCGGCATCGACAACTACATGCCGCTCTCCGACTGGCGGGACGGATTCGACCATGCCGATGCGGCCGAGGGCTGGCCCGCGATCTACGACCGGGCCTATCTGCAGGCGAACATCGCGGGCGGCGAAGGCTTCGACTGGTTCTACGCCAGCGCGGCCGATCGTTCGGCACAGATCCGGACCGCAATCACCGACGGCGCCGCCGACAAGCCGTGGGTCTTCCGCTACAAGGATGTGCGCGCCTGGTGGGCGAACCCGCACTATAATCGCCCGGGCGGGGTGGAGGTCGGGACGCCGACGGCATGGGCGCCGCAGTCGAAGCCGATCTGGTTCACCGAGTTGGGCTGTCCGGCCATCGACCGGGGCACCAACCAGCCCAACGTCTTCTTCGATCCGAAGTCGTCCGAGAGCTTCACGCCGCATTTCTCGCGGGGCTGGCGGGACGACGCCATCCAGCGCGCCTATCTTGAGGCGACGTACCTCTGGTGGGGCGAGACCGCGAACAACCCGCTGTCGTCGGTCTACGGCGGCCGCATGGTGCATGTGCCCGAATGCGCTGCCTGGACCTGGGACGCGCGGCCCTATCCCTTCTTCCCGGCGCTGACCGATGTCTGGACGGACGGGGCGAACTGGCGGCTCGGCCACTGGCTGACCGGGCGCCTCGGGGCGGTGTCGCTCGCCGCGCTGGTCCGGCACCTCTGCCTGCGCGCCGGGTTGCCCGAGGGTCGCATCGACGTCACCGGCCTCTGGGGCGCGGTCGAGGGCTACGCCATCACGGCGCTGGAGAGTCCGCGCGCCTCGATCACCACGCTCTCGCGCCACTTCGGCTTCGACGCCGTGGAGACCGAGGGCGTGATCCGCTTCGTCATGCGCGGGCGGGCCTCCGTCGCCACCCTCGCGCCCGACGATCTGGTCGTGGCCCGCGAGGGCGACGTGCTGGAGCTGACGCGCGGCCAGGAGACCGAACTGCCGCAGGCCCTGAAATGGCAGGTCGCCCGCGCCGACGAGGATTACGACGCGGCCCTCGTCGAGGCGCGACGCATCTCCGTGGACACGACCCGGATCGCCTCGGAGTCCTTCCCGATGGCGGTGCCGCCCGAGGAGGCCGAGCGGCGCTGCCGCCGCGCGCTAATGGAGGCGTGGGTGGGGCGCGAGACCGCGGCGTTCCGTCTGCCGCCCTCGCGCCTCGCGCTCGATCCGGCGGATGCGATCCGACTGGAGCATGACGGGCGGCTGGTCGATCTGCGGCTGGTCTCCATCGCCGACGCCGAGGCGCGCGGCATCGAGGCGGTCCGCCAGGACCGCGCGACCTACGACCTGCCGCCCGGCGATCCCCGCGCAGCGTCGCTGACGCGCGCCGTGGTGTTCGGTGCGCCGGATGCGGTGCTGACGGACCTGCCGCAGCTGACCGAGGACCAGCCCGCGCATCGGCCGTTTGTGGCGGCGCACGCGGTTCCGTGGCCCGGCGAGATGGCTGTGTTCCGCAGCCCTTCGACCGATGGCTTCGACCTGCTGACCACGTTCGGCAGTCGCGCCCGGATCGGGATGCTGGTCTCGGATTTCTACGCGGGGCCCACCTCGCGCTTCGATCTCGGCAATGCGCTTGTCGTCGATCTGTTGACCGGCACGCTGGAGAGCGTCACGGACCTGACCCTGTTCGGCGGCGCCAATGCGCTGGCCATCGAGAGCGCGCCCGGCACCTGGGAGATCGTGCAGGCAGGCGCGGCCGAACTGTTGGCGCCCGGCCGTTATCGCCTGACCCGTCTCCTGCGCGGTCAGCGCGGCACCGAGGGCGCCATGGGCGACCCGGCGCCCGCGGGCGCGCGGGTCGTGGTGCTGGACACCGCGCTCGCGTCCCTGCCGATTGCCGAGGCCGATCTGGGGATCCCGTGGAACTGGCGCATCGGTCCGGCCAGCCGCCCGGTCAGCGACGAGACCTATGTGGCGCAGGCCTTCACGCCGGTGGGCGTGGGGCTGCGGCCGTTCTCCGTCGCCCATGTCGAGCAGCCGTGGCGCACGCCACGCGCGCTCGGCAATCTGACGATCCGCTGGACGCGCCGGTCGCGCACGCTCGCGGCCAACAATTGGGGCGGGCTTGAGGTGCCGCTGGCCGAGGAACTCGAAGCCTATGAGGTGGAGATCCTCGACGGCGCCACCGTGAAGCGGGTGCTCAGCACGACCACGTCCAGCGCGGTCTACAGCAGCGCCGACCAGACTGCGGACTGGGGTGCGCCGCTCGGCCCCGGCGACAACCTCACGATCCGCATCTTCCAGCTCTCCGCCCTCGTCGGGCGGGGCGCGCCGAAAACCGTCACGCTCACATTCTGAGGACCCCATGTCCGACGCCACGACCCATCTCCTGCTGCCCTACATCCTGGCGGCGCAGGCCCAGAAGCACGTCACCCACAACGAGGCGCTGCGGATCCTCGACGGGCTTGTGCAGCTTTCCGTCAAGGATCGCGACCTGACCGCGCCGCCCGGTTCTCCCACCGATGGCGATCGCTACATCGTCGCCTCCGGCGCGACCGGGGCGTGGGCAGGCTGGGACCTGAACGTCGCGCTCTGGACTGACGGCGCCTGGCTGCGCCTGCCGCCGCGCACGGGATGGCGGGCATGGGTGGAGGACGAGGGTGTTCTACTGGTCTATGACGGCGCGGGCTGGATCGGCACGACGCCTGCCGCGCTGCAGAACCTTGCTCTGCTCGGGCTGGGCACGACGGCGGATGCCGCAAACCCGTTCTCGGCCAAACTCAATGCCGCGCTCTGGACGGCGAAGACCGTGGCCGAGGGCGGCACCGGCGATCTGTTCTACACCATGAACAAGGAGGCCGCGGGCGACGATCTCGGGCTGACCCTCCAGACCGGCTTCGTGACCAAGGCGCTGGTCGGCCTCTTCGGCTCGGACCGCTTCCGGCTGGCAGTCTCCGCCGACGGCAGCACCTTCTTCGACGGGCTGAGCGTCGACAACGCGAACGGCATCGTCGATCAGCCCCGGCTGCCGCGCTTCAAGGCGTACACCAACTACGACAACTACGTGGGCGTCGGGACCTGGACGAAGATCGGCCTTAACAACACCGACTACAACGATCAGGGGGCGTTCGACGCCGCGAACAACCGCTTCGTGGCGCCCGTGGACGGCACCTACCTCTTCGGCGCGACGCTCATGTACAAGGTGAACGCCAGCACCACCGCGCGGATGAGCGGGCGGCTCGTGTTGAACGGCACGACCGAGATCCGTGGATCGCGCGGAGAGAGTTCCGCCACCCATGTCTCGCTCGCCACCACCATCTGGTTGCAGACCATGGTCCCGCTGACCGCGGGCGATACCGTCGAGCTGCAGGGGTATTTCCGGGTCGCGGACGGCTACTTCGCCGCCGATCACACGTCCTTCTGGGGCTGCAAGGTCGGCTGAGCGGCGGAAGGAGGATCCCATGACACCACGCCGATCCGACGGCTTCGTGCGCATGCCCGACGCCGAGTTCGAGGCGATCCTGACCCGGGCCGCCGAAGAAGGCACGAGACGGGTGCTGGCCGATGTCGGCCTCGATGGCGATGAGGCTGGGATGGCCATCCGGGATCTGTGATCGTTGCTCGATTGCATCCGGCTTGTGCGCCGCACCGCGATGCAGACCGCCGTCCGCATGATCCCCGCCGCAGCAATGCTGGCGCTGCTGAGCAGAGCGAAAAAACGCTTTGTCTCCGCCTAAGTAAGCCTCATAGTGAGAACATCGCCAAGCCGCCGCACAATCCACGATATTCTGACAAAGGTTTGCGACACCATTTCGGAATCCGCACCATGCCCGAAACGTCACTGCATAGCGCGAAACATACTCCGAATCCCAGCGTAGGGTGGTGGTTCTACGTACTGCTCCTCGCAGGCGCGTTCGGCGCAGGAATTCTCGCCTACTGGCTCGACGCAAAGTTAGAGTTTAAATCGAATGAGAACGGCTGGCTCGATGCGTTCTGGGCCCGGTTTCAAGTTTTGGCAGTGCTCTCAATTCTAATCGAGCGCTCCGTCGATGTCTATCTGAAGGCCAGCGGCCAAGACGGGAAGGAGATCGTGAACCCGGATACCCGGCAGATCGACAAGCTCACCGACGCCAGCCAGCCAGCCATGCGCGCCGGCTTGGTGATCGGGCTCCTAGTCGCAGCGAGCGGGGCGCGCATCCTCAACACAGTCGCCGATCCGGCAGCGGATGCGGGTCTGATCCGATCCGCGGTGTGGTTCGGCGTGGACGTGCTGATCTCAGCCGGACTTATGGCCGGCGGTGCAAGTCTGTTCCACCGCGTCGCAAAGCTAGTTGAAGAGGTTCTGCGACTCGGTGAGACGACACTGTCAAGCTCCAGAGCCTTGCGCGAGACAGCCCCGGCGCAGCCCACAACAGGTGTCTCGCCAACAGTCGTCCTGACCACCGGCGCACTCTATAATGTTCTCATCGATCGCCCGTCGGACCACGCCATCGAGACGGGGAAGCTGGTCTTTAATGATGCTCACGGAACGATTACCGCGACCTGCTGGTGGGATAAGGGTAACCGGATAGACGCTGGAGATTATCCGAATTGTTCAAAGACCACCATGGACAAGCTCAAGATCCCAGCAATTTACGTCGCCGGGGCGAAGTCTAAGATTTCGGGGGGCAATACGATCTTTATTCATCGGGGAGCCGGCCCCGAGAACTCGGATGGTTGCTTCGCAGTGGAAAGTGACAAGATGGAGCAAATCCTAGGCCGCATCATGCCGTCCAACGGAGCCAACGTGACGGTCGTGATAAGGGACGTGTGAAATTGGTCTGTGGCCTCGCTGGCTGAACTGGCGCTCTAACAATTGAATGGCGAACGCCCCAACGAAGCCGCAAGCAAATCTGGTATCCTATCCGCCCCGGTTCAGTTCCAGCGCCGGCGACACAGCAACGATACGAGCCTGCGCCTCCTTCAAGGCGGCCAGAGCGTCAGGCTGTGTGCCTAAGGCCGCAGTCTCGTCGCGATGGTTGTTGCCGAAGACCCAGTCAAAGTCGAAGGCTGTGCCTGCCTTTGCGCGGTGCAGCACCGAGATGTCGAACCAGAGATGCCCCCCTTGCCCGTCGGTAACGATCTTTTTCAACCGGATACCGGGCGTCCGCTGCACGGCGATGCGAGGCACGGGCAACTGAAGGTTCACCGCCGTTCCGTCTGCCAGGATCTTTCTGGCGGTCACCTTGGCGTCGCTGTCCTCCATAGTCCAGTTCATCTCGACGAAAGCCGCCCGGTCTTCCGGCCCGGTCTCGTTCAGTTCCAACTCAAGTGAGATGTCATTGTCTGGGTTATCGTCGGTTGTGACCGAGAGCTTGAGATTGGTCACCAGATCGGTCGGCCCGCGCACGGGACGCAGAAGGAACCGGTAGTGCGCCGCCTCGGTGCCGCCCGTAGCCACCAGATCGAAATAGGCACTTCGATATCGGGGTGGGACGGAGTCACAGTGGTTGGCACAGACCGGCAATGCCGGGGTCTCAAACTCAACGAACCGAAGCCGATCGGGAAGCGGGGCCTCAGCGTCGAGCGGGATCAGACACCCAGTCGCCATGACCTTCGAGGCAAATACTTCGTAGCGTCGGCCCAAACCGGTCGACCATGTGGTGCCGATCACCGCCAGATGGCGGTGCACGCTTTTCGGGATCCTGGCCTCGCCGATGCGCGGCTGCACCCATACCGGCACCGATATTGGATATGGTTTAGCATCCTCGACTCGGTAGACTTTCACCTCCGGACCATCCGTCACGGCGGCGCGTAACTTGCTCACGTGGGTGGGCGTGTCGTCAGGCAGCCCGTCCTTGCCGGTCAGGTGCACCGCCGCGGCATCGCGGGCCTGCGTGATCCATTCCGTCTCGGTGGCCAAACTGGCGCTTGCGGGCACCACCGACGTGGCCCCCACGGCCTGCAACCCGCGGGGCTCGGGAGTTGGAACGGCGTTCGGCGGAATGCTCCAGGCGATGCTGCCCAGCAGGCGCGGCGCGTTGTCGAACCCCTGCGAGAGCCGTTTCTCGGGATCGTCCGCCACGGGCGCGTAGAGCACGCTCGCCATATAGCTGCCATCGGCAAGAGGCTGGTGCAGAATCGAGATCGGCCCTTCCGGAACCACGCACAGCGGCAGGAACTCCTCGTCCTGCCCAGTCTCGTAGACAGCGGTGTTGAGGACCTTGACCTCGCGCGAGCCATCGCCGCCGCGCACGATATCCAGCACGGTAACTCCGTGGGCTGTCAAACTCCCAAGATCGGGAAAATCGTATCGCCAGCCACGGTTCAGATCCAGCCTGTCGACGGCCTCGTCGTTGCCGTCCCGGACCGTCCATCCCGGATCCAGCACACGGCGCAGCGATAGGCCCATGGCATGCTCCTGCCAATAGCCGAGACCGCGCCCGTCGGCGTCGAGCCGGACTGGACGGAACATGTGCTGGCAATTGGGGAAGGCGGGGGCGGCGATATTGCGGCTATCAAAGGTCAGGCCGACCGGACCTTCCTGTTCCAAGGTCAGGCGCTGGGCCTCGGACGCATCGGTGGGCACAAGCTCGATCCGCGGATCCGGGCCGAACTCCTTGCGCAGGTCCACTGGCTCGACGGTTTTGTCCGTGCTTAGAAACCCGAAATGGATGCCGGTCCGGATCTCCCCGACCATGCGCTCCGCCAGCCCGCCTTGAGCCAGCGGGCGATCTTCCAGCACCGCCAGAATCGGTGGCGAGACCACGTCGCCGGTGGCAGCTTCGGCGTCGTGCGGCGCTTGGGTCAGCGGCAAGAGCGCCCGGATCTGCGGCCGATTGAGCGCCACCCTGGCGCGGTCGGCCAACATGGCGACGCGCAATGTCCATGTGTCGAACCGCTCGTCTGTGGGGCGCTCGAAGGTCTGCACCCGCGCGCTGTTCTCGGGGGCTTTCCAGCTTGTCACGACCGGGCGCGACCGGGCCAGCATGGCGCCGGCATAGCGGCTGGCCATCTCAAAGCGGTGCCGGAAAAGGGTCGCCGTAGGTGACGACCAATCGACGCGCAGCACCTCTTGCCCGTATTCGGGCCTTCCGTCTACGACGACCGGATCGCGCAACATGATCGGCTCCAGCCGTACCGACACTCGGTCGGCGTCGCTGTCGGCCCGGTCGAAGAATGCCTCTTCTTCGAAATGCCTGTAGACGGGATCGCGGATCGCGGCGGGATCATCGTGGATCTTGTCGGTATGGTCGATCGCGAATATGCGCGGCAGGGGCACCACCGGGTTGCCCGGCTGCGCGAGCTTGCCGGGATCGGGCCAGTTGTAGATCGGCCTGCCGGAAAACCGCCAGCGCTGGGTCAGGATGTCGAGCCGAGCGAGGCGCCGCCAGATCCGGCGGTCGCCTTCGGTCCCGGGCTCGACGATGCGGAGCGCATAGCCCCGCTCCGCCCCGCCCGCATCGCAGACGATTGTATTCTTGACGATCTCGCGCAGCTTGTTGTCTTGATCATCGAGATCGGCCAGCATCGCCTCGAACACCGCTTCGGCCCCGGCGAAGATCAGATGGTCGACCCCGCCGGACGCGAAGACGTCGCGGTGGTGCGGCTTCAGACCGGCGTCGAAGGCGGCCACTTGGCCGGCCGTCGCTTCGAAGTGCGCCGCCGGCACCGCAGGCCGGATCAGAAGCCGCGCCACAACGCCCTTGGGCAGCGTCACCTCGATCCGCCGCGACCCCAAGTCGAGCTTCAGATCCGGAGCGCCCTTGTCGACACCACGGACGGTTAGGTTCAGCGTGAAGGCCGCGTCGATTTTCTTCAGAAACTCTTCGTAGTCCCTCAACTTGTCCCGTCCGGTCGCAGGGATGTCGTACTTGGTCAGGGACAAAAGCTTGTCCGCGGAGATCTCGCGGCGCTCCGGGGTCAGCGTCTGGCCGGTCAGCGTGTCCTGCGGGATCAGGTCTAACACCAGATACGAGACGGCGGGATCGGGCAGCCGGTCGACATGGTCCTTCAGCGGGGCATCTTCGGGCCGCCCCCCTCATAGGCCGTGTGGCGATAGACATAGGCGGCCAGGATTTCCTCCACGGTCCTGTCGGCCAACGTGTCGTCAAGGCCCCAAAGCCCCTTCCGGAGACCGGTATTCTCGGTCCAGCGGTCGAAATCGGCGAAAGTCACGCGGGGAAACGACACCGCATAGTCGTATTGGGCCGGCACCCCGGGCTTCCAGTCGCGCCGCCCGCCGTCGCCTGGCGCCGGCGCCACGAGCGTCGCCGCCGTCAGATCCGGCCGGGCATAGAACTCGACCTTTTCCGGCGCGCCGGCATCGTTGCCGTCGGGGGCGCCCAGCGAAAGCGCCACACTGTCTTGCGGGTTCGCCGCGGCCACCGACAGGCGCAGCCAGTGCGGCCCGGCCAGCGCGCCCGGATCGACCTGCTGCGAGACCGTCCGGCCGCCATACTCGGCCTCGATTGTGCCATCGGCCGCTATCTTGACGACGAGGTCTAGGAAGGGTCCGTGCGGCGCGACAGACAGGAGCAGCGCGTCGTGCGCCGCACGCTCCGTCACCAGCCCCTTGTCCCAATCGAGTACGTGGAACGCCAGCGACAGGTGGACGTCGCCGCCCCAGGCCTGCAGGTCCTTCAGCGTCAGTTCTCGGCTTGGGCCGTCCTTGCCCAAGAGCGCCCCGCGCCCGTCGGTGTTGCGGAACAGATCCAGCCGGCCGGTGCCGCCCGCCATCGCCGAGGCCGCCACGCGGGGATAGTCGTCGGACAGCGCCTGGCACCCGGCCAGTGCCCGTTTCAGATCGGCGGGACCGTTCACCGCCGAGCGGTTCAGATCGAAAATCGCCGCGACGTCCAGCGCCACACGCCCGATGGCGGTGCGGCGCTGATACGAAACCTCCAGCTTGCAGCCGTCGGGCACCGAGGTCGGCCCGGGCAGCCAGGGCTTGCCGGCCTGAAGCGACTTCGGCAGGCTTCCGGTCTTGGTCACGCCGAAGGCGGCGGCCCGCATCACGCTGCCATAGGACAGCCCCGGCAGCCGCACGCCGCTGTCGGTCCAAGGATCCGCGGCTGCGGTGAAGGCGCTGAACGCGGTTCTCACCGGCGCGGCGGGTGCGGTATCCGACGACACCGCGCTGTCGAACGCTGCACCCGACAGCGGCAGGCCGTGATAGTCCAGAAACAGCGTCATGCGCCCGTCCACCGGCATCGGGTTCGTCGGACGGATCGCAAGGTCGGGAAGCGCCGTATACTTCGGCGCGGTTTTGGCATCGACCCCGGCGAAGGTCCCGAGCTCGATGGCGCTGGCATGCTGCCACGGCTCGGCCGTGTCGCCGTTCTCGCGCTGGACGAGAACCCCGAACCCATCGAAGACCCGCTGGAACTCGGCCAGATCCTCGCCCGAAATGTCGTCGGCGATCCGCAACGGCAGCGGCGCCGGCACCGGGTCAGGCTGCATCAAGCGCAGATTCTCTGCCGCGGGCTCGACGATGCCGAACATCGCGCCGACCTGCGCCACCTGCTGCGCCCCAAGATCGTTCTGAGCCCCGGGCGGGACTTTGAAGAGCAGGTCCAAGACCGCCTGATCGGGCAGATGGTCATCGGGCGTCCAGAACCGTGTCGCCATGACCGCCAGCCGGCGAGTATCCGCGCTGCCATCGGCAATGCGGTAGCGATAGGCGTAGAGCGGCGGATCGGCCTTAGCGAAACCGGTGTCATCGACTAGGGCGCCCCGGCACCTCATCAGCGAAAGCGGCTTGTCGTTGTTCGGCCCCCGCGCATCGTCGGTCAGGGCCTTCAGCCAAGCCTCGCCCGTGGTGCGGCGAACGGCTTCGGCTCCGTTAAACCGGGTCTCGAAATGCGCCTCGGCCCGACGCCAGAGCTGCGCCACGAAGTCGGCGAGCAGAGCCTTTTCCGGATCGCCGATCGCCCCGCGCGTCTCGATGGCGTCGATCAGCTCCTTGCTGAATCTGCTGCGCGGCGGCACCGATTCGCTGTGAAACAGCGGGCCCAGCAGGGCCTTGATCACCGTTTCGGCGCCGCTTTCCTCCTGCAGAAGCGACATCAGCGCGCTCAGCGCCTGCACGACCGCGGGCTCTTCGTGCGCGTAGTCGCCCGGCGGACCGCCTGCGCCGGCCAGCGCGTCGCTGAGCGGCACTAGCACCTCGGCGTCGCCAAGCGCCTCTAGCAACCCGATCGGATCGGCCGCGCCGCCGGGCTTCACCTCGGCCACCCGCTCGGCTGCCAAGGTGAGCAGCGTCGCCGGCACATGCTCGATGATCGCCGCCAGGCGCAGTGTGAGCGGGGTGGCAGGAAACTCCTTATTATAGACTTCGACCGCTTGTCTGTACAGCTCGGCCGCCGGCTCGACGATGGCAGACAGGATCTGCCCCTCGGTCCGGATGTCGCTTTTCGCCTGCCCCTCGGCCTCTGCCGGGGACAGGGCATGCAGGATCGGGTCGAACGCCGAGACGCACCCGGCAAGGGCCAGCCAGCGGCGCCAGCTGCGGGCCGCCGCTTCTGTCTTGAGGGTGTCGCCCCGCGGAACCTCCTCGGCCGCGGCCAGGAGCCGCGGCAAGGACCAGAGCTGGCTGGCCGCGGTGTCCTCAAAGCGTTTGAGCGCCGTCCACAGCGCCAGATCCTGGACCTCGACCTTCAGAAAGCCCGTGTCGGGGTCGATTAGGCCCAGGTCCGTGGGCAAGGCGCGCAGCGCGTTCGTTTCTACCGCCACCTCGGTCATGTCGTCGAAGGGCATGTATCCCGTTTCGATCCGGAACAGCGCGCCGCCATTGTCGTCCGACCGAGCGACCGCTTCCAGCGTGTCCGGTTGCGTCACGTCCTCGGCGAAGATCAGGAAGACATGCCAAGGGTCCGGCCCGGGCTCGAAGCTGTCGAGCCGCGCGAGGCGCGCAAGGCCCAGCCGCTGCGGGACGGGCGCCTCGAGCATCTGCGAGGCCCGCAGGATCTGCCCGACCGAGGCCTCCGCCCCGTCCGGCGTCACGTCATCCATGGGCGCAGTGGCATAGGGGTGTTGGCGCGCCTCTATTTCAGCCAGCGCCTTGTTCTTCTCGACGATCCACGCGGCGAAATCGCTTACCATCGGTCCGCCGGGCCCTGACATGACCTCGTCTACCTGGCCTTCGAGCGTCAGGGCAAAAGGCGGCGCGCTGTTGCTCACCTTGTAGAGATAGAGCTTCGCCGATTTCAGCTTCGGAAGCGCGCGGTCGAGATACGCCGCCGCCTCAGCCTCTTGGGCTTCCGAAAGCGGGTCCTCGGCCAGATACTCCGGGGCCACCGTCACCCCGAAGGCATGAGCATACGCTGTGTCGTGAAAGGCCTGTGGCTCGGGCTCGGCGGTGATGTGCAGAACGCGCTTTTGCATTACAGCTTCTCCCGCAATTTCTTCAGCCGCTCGGCCTTTTCCTTCAACTCCGGGTCGATTTCAGTATCGATGCTGCTGGCCACCGTCGTCGTCGCGCGCCCACCCCTCAGTTGATAGGTCACCGCGCTGCGAAACTTGAGCTTGAAGAACCGCGACACCCGCACCTCGACGCTGAGGCTGCCCACGGCGTCGATCCGGCCGTCGTCGTGGTAGGTCATGCGCAGCATGATGGTGAGCAGGATCGTCACCATCCCCCACAGCGAGACGTTGCCCGCGATGACCAGCACCACGCCCACCGACAGCCCGCCCTCGGGCGAGCCGATTACCTTACGGTAGGTCAGCGCGACCGAAAGCGCGATGTAGACGCCTCCGGCCACCGGCCCGAGCGCGAAAGCGAGCGCCGCCGACCCGCCGGCCGCCGCCTCGACCATCACCGACAGCCGCTTGTCAAAAGGCCGATACTCGGTGTCGATCTGGATGTAGCCCGTGCCGCCAATGATGAAGATTGAGAAGATGAACGGCAGTTCCGACCGGCTCAGGTTGAACCGGTCCGCGATGACGAAGTCCGGGAAGGCTCGCAGGCTGAACCGGTTCGAGATCGCGATGTTCGACACGCCCGAAGTGCCGAAATTCAGGCTGACGGGCGGCATGGTGAAGACATGCTCCAGCCCGACCGGGATACCGTTCTCCTTGAGGATCTGCAGGCCGCCGAATTCGTCGGGGAAAAGCTTGCCCAGCGTGTCCTGGATGAACTGGAACGCGGGATTCAGTCGGATCCGCTTGGGATCGAACTCGAAATCCATCCCGCCTTCCTTCGAGAACCGAAGGGCCACCTGCTCCAGCGTCACCATGGTCTGACCGGTCACCTGCAACTCGATCGCGGTGGCGATCACCGCGTTGCCGGTCTCCTGCACGCGGTCGGCATCCTTCGAGGCTTCCAGTCGCAGCCGCCCGATCAGCGTCGAATCGCGCAGGTTGGCCTTGAACGGCCCGATCTCGAACAGCGTGCGCGTGCCCCGGATCGGCACGTCGACATCCACCTGCACCCAGGCCCGGGCCGCCTTGCGGTCAAAATCGTGGCTGACCCGGACATGGCGGTCGATCGCCTTCCGCACGTCTTCGGGTACCGTCACCCCGTTGAACAGCCCGTCGAGTTTCATCCCGCCGAAATTGCGGAACAACTTTGACAGATCGAGGCCCTTCAGATCCTTGCTCCGAATCCGGAACTGATCACCCAACTCGTCGAAAGGCAGGTCCAGCCCCATCGCCTTCAATGCATCGCCGAGTCGCCCCAGGAACGCCTTGGCCTTGGACGACCTCAGGAAGTCCTCGGCCTCGCTGAAGGTGGTGCGCATGCGGTCGATGTTGGTCTGCAGCATGGCCAGCTCGGGCGCCGAGGTGGCGGCGGAATAGAGCCGCAGCAGATTGTTCGGCGCGGCGCTCAGCCCGCCGGTCCCAAGCTTTCCCGCTTCGTCGAGAACCCGGTCGGCATAGGCGCGACCATACTCGACGGTCGATGCCGCATCGTTGTATAGCGCGCTAACTCTGCCGTCGAAGGCCCGCAGCTCGCGCAGCACGGTCTGCGACTCCTTGAACTCCGTGAGCACCTTCTCCAACGCAACGACTTGGTCGCCATAGATCGCTTCGAAATCGTTTCTTAGTGCAGCAAGGTCGCGCTCGAGATAGGCCCGCACGTCCTTCACGCCGGCCGAGATCGCCTGGCAGGCCTCGGTCAGTTCGTCGACCGCGCCCAAGGCGCCGCTGCTGACATCCTTCAGTCGCTGCTCGACCTCGTCGGCCAATTCGTCCAGCGCCGCCTGCACCCGCGTATGGCCGTTCTGCACGTTCTTGAGGTCAGCCTCGGTGATCGGGGCCAGGACATTCTCGAGCGCCGGGCGGAACACGGCCTTGCCGATCCCTGTCGCAACGACGCTTGGCGACCCGGCCAGGGCGGCTTGCAGCTTCCCGACCTGGCCGTCGATCTGCGCGGCCAGCCCGTCGATCTCGGCCATCAGCTCTGCGTTGAGCGTCGCCGCCGCGCGGATCGCCACTCGAAGCTCGCTGTCGAGCCAGTCGCGAAGCGGCCGCACCAAGTGCAGCGCATAGTCGAAGGCCTTTCTCGCTTCCTTGGTCGCCCAGTCCGCGTACACGTCAAGTGCTACCGCAAGATCGTCCTGCAGCGCTTTCAGCTCGTCCGACGACGATTCGAGACCGTCCGTGGCCAGCTCATCGATCCAGTCGACGTTGTCGATCAGAGCGGCGCGCACGGAATCCACCACGCCCGCCGCCCTGTCCGCGATCTCGGGGATCTTCACGCGCAGGTTATTGACGAGGTTGGCCTCGTCGCTGGCCAAGCCCTTAATAAGGCCCTCGACGCTGTCCACCAGCACCCGGGCGCCGTCGACCGCCGTCTTGGCGTCTTTATAGATCTCCTTGTTGGGCTCCTTCGCCAGCGCTTTGGCGATCGCGTCTTCCGCCTTCCCAAGCGCCTGGTCGGCCTTGGACACCGGGCCATCGGCCTTGGCCAAGATGCCGCGGATCGCATCGTTGGCCCGGTTGAGAGCGTCCAGCGACCCGAGTTTGGCCGCCGCGATATCGCCCAGAAGCTTGGTCGCGGCGGCGCCAATGCGCTGCGCGGTGTCTTCCAGTTCCGTGGCGATCCGCTGGCGGGCCTCGTCGAGCGCGGCGTCGATGTCGGCCCGGATCGCGTCGAGCTCGTGCACCAGCTTGGCCCGCAGTTCCGCCAGCCGGGCGTGGGACCAGGGCTTAGCCTGATCGTACGACGCGACAAGCTGGTCGATCCGGCTTGCCGCGGCGCGCAGCGCGGCGTCGATGTCGGCCTCGGCATCGTCCACGGCGGCACGGATCGTCTCGATACCGGCCCGCACGTTGCCGACATCGGCCCGGGCCGGCTCCAGCAGATCGTCGAGGCGTTCCGTCAGGTCGCCGACCCATTGATCGATCCATTCGGCCTTGGTGTTGTTAGGAAAGCCATTTGCGTCAAGCGTGTCGCGGAAGTCGCGGATATCTTCGGCGATCAGGCGCCGCTTCTGTTGTATCTCGCGCCGCGCCCGGTCACGCAGCTCACCGCACTTCGAGCCGAGGCCCTTCTCGAAGCTCTCGCCCGCCTTGAGCAAGTCGGCAAACCTGCCAGACACACCGCCGACAAATGTCCCAAGCCCATTGTTCAGGAGGGTATCGATGACCGGGCGGCTTCCGACTTCTCCAACATGAGCCTTGACCCATGCGTCAAACGCATCTTTGGCCGCTGCCTTGTCCTCGGTATCGACCGCATCGAGGACGGCCTGGAAAGCCGCGCGTTCCGACTCCAGCCCTTTGGGCACCCTGCTCGGCGTCCAGATCGGCGGCGCGGTCTTGCCCAGGTCGCCGGTCAGCCGCGCCGCTTCCGTCAGCAGCGTCTGGACCTTGATCTTGACCGCGTCGTCTTCTTCGCCGGCGCCGGCCCGCATGAAGGTCACGCTCTCCAGCCCGGAATAGATCGGTCTTTGCCCGCGCTCGGCATTCAGTCGGGTGCGCGCGCCGGCCGGGGCCAGGCGCCATGTGAAACGCCGATACCCGGGCAGGATGCGGCTGGCATTGCGGGCGCGCGGGCTGTCGTAGCGGTCTGCCTCTTGCGGGGGGGCGTTGTCGTTGAACCAGCGGAGCATCTCTCCGGCGTCCAGCACGTTGGCATAATCGACCCCGAGGTACGGCTTCCATGTGTCCGTGTCGGGGTTCCCCAGCGCCTCGGCGAAGAAGAAGATGTTCTCCGGATCGAGGCATTCCTGCGCCACAAGCGGACGCTCGCCGATACCGTCGGCCACGGTGACAAAGCTGATGTCGGGCCGGGGATAGACCTTTGGCCGCCGCCGCGCCGCATGCCGGTTCCACAGCGGGATCTTCCAGCCCTCGGTTCCGACATCCTCGGACCAGGCACTGTCGACGTTGATGATGCGCGCGTTGAATCGCACAGAATCGAGGAATCCTGTCATTCTGGCCGAGACGCCGTCGAAATCCGGATAGCAGCGGGTAGGCTCGATGAGCTCGACATACTCCGCCACCTTCCGCAGCACGGGACGCCGGGTGCGGGTCTTGTGCGCGGACGGGTTCGCCGGGTCGATATCGGGTGCGAACTGGGCCGACGCGTTCACCGTGGGCTCGTAGACGACGACATGCTTGGCCCGATGCCAGAACGCCGCGCAGCGGCCTAGTATCTCCACCCGCTGGCGCTGGATGCGCCCGTTCCGGGTCTGGCTGATGACGCGCAACGTCCCGTTTAGGAAACTGGCGGTCTGGTCTGCGTCTCCGCCGAAGGGCGACAAGGCCAGACGCTCGATAGTGCCGCCGGCGCTCTCGGGTCGCTCGAGCAGTCGGTCGAAGAAGTTGCGCGACTCGAGTGGCCAGAGCGCGCCGCCGCTCAGCCCCTGTTCGTGAAACCGCGGACTGATGCCGGGACGCGGTGTCGCCGGCAGATCTTCGGCCAGGGGATCGCCCGGCGCGGCGATCGGCGGACGATGCAGCGCCGTGTGGCGCAGCGCGAACGCTGTGCCGTCGGTGAACCGAGTGCTGCCGAACGGGCGGTCGCCGGCGGCGTCCAGTGTCCAGACCTCCAGCCGCTCGGGACGGTTACGCAGGGCCTGCTGCACCGCTCTCCAGCGCTGGTCGAAGGGCTTGTACGGCGCATTAAGGGTGGCCGCGTCCAGGGTCTCGCCCGTCAGCGCCTCGATCTCAGCCACGCGCGCGGTGCGGCCCGGGCCGGTTTCACGGGAGGTGGCAACACCGACGGGCATGCCATAGAGGTACTCGGCCCTCAGACCCTGCATCGCCACGCCAAGACCGAAATCGCCGCGCTGACGGAAAATGTCGTGCGCCGACCATTCCGGTAGGGCATAACCGCGCTCGACGTCGCTGGGGCTGATCCAGAGGTCGGCCGGAGGCGTCAGTCGATAATCGACGACGAAGCTTGAGGTATCGCGTGCCTTGTCGCCTACCGTGTCCCAGGGATAGGGCCGGTGGGCGGCGAAGTCGTCGGCCACCGGGTCATGGATCTCGAGCCGGCGTGGTTTGTCCGCGCCCTCGCCCAAGGATTGCGCCGGCAAGGTGTATCTGTACGAGGCGGAATTGAGGAATTGCCAGCTGCGCGCGACGCTGTCATATTCGGCGACCACCGCGCGACCGGCATCGCCCTGTTCGCCGAAGGGGGCACGGAAGAAGCGGAACAGGCCGAAGGGCTGCTCGCTCATCACCACATAGCCGACCTTCTCGCCCGTCGCGGCGGCCGAAACGTCGGTCAGACGCGCGGTGAGCCGCCAGTCGCTTCGGTCGCCCACATGCTCGGCGACGTCCAGAATGAATTCCGCCGCGTCCTGAGGCTTGTCCTTGACCGTCTCGGCCGGGATCAGGATCGGGGCCGTCCGGTCGGCGCGACTGCCGCGCGGCAGATCCACAGTGTGCGGCATGACCCGGTCGATGGCAAGGCGCAGGGTCAGATCGACGCCAAGCGGCGCCCCGGCTACTGTTTCCTTCTCGATGATCCTCTTGGGCCCCAGCGCCCCGCGCGAAATCGCCAGCTGAGAATAGAGGTCGCCGGCATCGTCGTGCAGCACCAGGCTTGCGGACCGGTGGAAATCGAGCGCGCCGAGGACATAGCGGCGCGTCTTGTGGCCCTCCTGGTGCTCGTCTGAGCCTGCCGCGTCGCCCTCCCCGTCGTTGTGGATCTCGGTAGCTGGCAAAGCTCGTGTCGCCGCCGCCGGTCGCGGCGGCTTCTTCGTCGTGCGTGAGGATGAGGTGCGAGTGCTGGGCATAGTTCGGCGTCTCGCCAAGCGCCGAGGCGAACCAGGCGCGAAAGCTCAGTCGGTGGACCTTGCAGGCGTCGCCGTTCGGGGTGTCCGCAGGACACTTCGCCAGGCTCAGCCGGAACTGTCGCCGGCCGGAGCTTTCGGGCTTCGGATTGCCCCAGTCGAGCAGGCCGTCATCGTCCAGTCGGGCGCGCAGGTTCTGGGGAAAGAGCGCGAAGCGAACCTCGTCAACATCCGTCTTGTCCGCGTATTTGAGCTTGCGCAGCTCCAACTCGGGTAGAAAGCTCTGTGGTTGCGCGCCCTCGGCCTGCTGCAGCGCCCGCCGCGCCGAGCGCATCGACCGGATCGCGCCGTCGAGGAGACCGAACCTGTCGGTGTCCTCCTGCTCGTTTTCGAGCGGGACGTCGCGACCGGCCCTTTCTTCGATTGGCTGAGTCCAGCTCAGCTGTACGTCTATCTCAGGTGAGAGAAGGTCATTCTGCCCATTGTCGAGGAGGGCCGCCATAGTGTGACCAGGAGCATCCTTCGCCTTGTTCCACGACCAGACGAAGTCATAGTCGATGGCCTTGGTCTCGGCGTTCAGCCACCGGCCAGTGTCGTGGCGGAAGCGAATATGCAGGACCTTTTCCTTATCGGCTTCCTTGTTGCCAGTGCTCCGATCGCGCCGGACGACATCGTCGTCGTTATCGGGCTTCACATGGCTGCCACCGATCTCCACCGATTGACGCAGTTTGTAGCGTAACTCGTGTCGCACGCCATTGCTCGCGAAGGCGAGGCTCAGTTCGTCGTCCATCGAGCCGCTCAGGGCACTCGTCGTCAGGAACGTGTAGCTCGAAAGCTTCACCACGGTGAAGCCCAGGCGCTCGATAGCCCTCAGGACCGGTTGTTGGTTTGAGGTGGGCCAGTGGTTGCTCCCCGCTATTCCTTTGAAATTGGCAAAACCAGTTCGGTCGTTCGAACCGATCGCAAAGCCGAAGGAGCCCAGAAAACGGGTCTCGCGCGGGGGCAGGTTGTTGCTCCCCAGCTTCTTGGAACCGTTCTCGGCCCGCCCTGCGACGACGGTGTCGATTACCATCGGATTCGTGCCGGCATCGGGCGTCGGCTGATACAGTACCGAGAACACAAAAACGGACGAATTCGCCCAGCCGTTGCGATTGGTCTGCTCGACGGGCACCGGCAGGCCCAGATCGAACCTGAAATTGGTGTTGGTCGATTGCCCGAAGATCAGTCGCGAGTACTGGACCGCGCCCTTCGCGAGGCCGAACCGCCGCGCCAGTGGCAGGCGCAGGCTGGGGGTCGCGGCAGTGGAAGTGTGAAAGACGTCGAGCAGCCAGCCGCCGGTGAACCAGAGCCGGTCTCTCGTCGCCGTCTTGCCAACTACAGGCGTCTGGTCATGCAGCCAAAGCGACCGAAGCTGATTCTTGTCGAATGTCCGCCAGATGTCGTCGGCGTCGTAGACGTCCTCTTGCGGCAGTTCCAGTGGCGGCAGGTCGGCGAAGCTGTCGACCTTTCGCAGGATGGCGGCGGGGATCCAGACCATCCAAGCAGCCTTGCGGCCCGGCGTCTGCGGATGCTCGGCGAAGCGCACCACGACCGCGCCCGCGGCAGTGCCCTCGGTCCGATCCGCTTTGTTCGGTGACGGCGGCCACTCGAAATCACCGTAGAAACAAAAGCCAGGGCCATTGAGCAAGATCCCCTCCCTCAAATACGCTTTGGTCAGCCGTCCTCCAGCCGATAGGCCGAGGAAAACCAATGCTTCCAGCCCGTGTCCATTTCTTCGCAGCATCTGGCGGTAGAATGCGCCCATACCTTGGGTGTCGAGGTCGGCATGCCGACATTCCAAACCTCGCAAACCATGAATGCATGCCAAGGGCGGTGGGCCTGAAGGAAACCAACGTCTCCAACAATGGCATTCGACAGATCAATTTCCTTGATGTTGTCGAACTTCTTCCCGAGCCGCTTGAGCTCGGCCTCTATATCAGTGTTGCGTACTGCAAGACCGTCCGGGCAGAATGCCGTGCCAGGGTTTGTGTTAGTGATTTTTATTCCACCAGCAGCGAGGCAATGTGCCAAAAAATGAGCGCAATCTGATTTATTTTCTCCGGAAAGGTACTCACCACAGGAGTTGCCCTCTTTTCCAGTTTTTCCGCAATATTTCTTTGCATAGTTAATTGCCGAAATATTATTGTACGGATGTCTGGCCATGCTCCTGTCCCCCCGTGCACCCTCTGCCCATGCTACCCGGAGGAGATTGCAAGGCAAGAGAATACTCGCCTCCGGCTTCGGTGATGACTTGCTCCAAACGTGCGCGCGCCGAGGGGACGACAGCATTGACGCTCGGATTCTGGCCATCCAGATAGACTTATTAAATAGAATCAATTAGTTAAACCGGAGAAGGTTGGACGTCAGGCCCATCCCCTCCGCCACTTGCCTTGGCGAAAGCGTTCTCCCGATCCGGTTGCAGCCGGATTTTCTCGTTGTTTTCGAGGGTTATGCGGGAGGGGCTGAGCACTGGCCCCGGGGCCTGGAGGCTCGGAGGCGGTCTCTCAGGGCCGATATTCTCCGGGGCTGTGAACCGCTTCGCATCCGGTGCACAGCACCAACACCCTGAAACGCATCCATTTTTTCAAGCTGCACCCGCATGATAGTTGTGTTTTCCTTTCGCCTTGCGAGCGCACCTGAAATCCAAATGCCTGGCGACCTCCTCAGCGGTTCACTCAACAGGATCTGTCTTCTGGGCCCGGCGGAAGATTTCACTGGCGAGGTGCTCGTGCGCCGCGGCGCGGAACTGCTTGTCCGTCATCACACGAGAGAAAATTTCCTCGTTGCCCTCCATGCGGTCGATGAACAACTCGTCTAGCATCCGCTCAAGATACGACGAGAAATTTGCCAAGTTGTTCGCACGCGCAGCTTCCACGATCTTCTCGTCCTGTTCAGCGCTCACGCGTATCTGATCGAAGAAGAGCTGATCGGCCTCAGTGAAATCGGTACCAAAGCGCTCGTTAAGCTTCTCGATCAAGCTAGAGAGAGCCACTTCTTCGTCGGGCGATCGGGCCGTGCCCACGTCCGTTGGACCCTTGAGCGGGTCGGCCTCGCCGTCGGACAGGTCTATCGATCCTTCGGTCATTTGCTGAAGCCGGAAGAAGCGCAGCGCAATCTCGTCGTCCAAGGCGAACGCTTGATCGACACGACGCCTGGTCGGACTTGACTGCGCTGCTCGACCGGTCCTGGCCGCATGAACGCGGCGCACATCTCAGGATTGCGCGGCTCGCCATCGACACCGGCTACGAGGCCCCGGCGGTCTATTCCTGGTCGCGGGCACAGGGGTTTGGGCAGGTGTCGCCGGTCAAGGGCGTCGAGGGGTTCAACCGCTCGAGCCCGGTCTCGGGCCCGACCTTCGTCGACGCGACCGAGGGCGGGAAACGCCTGCGGCGCGGCGCGCGGCTCTGGACCGTGGCGGTCTCGACCTTCAAGGCCGAGACCTACCGCTTCCTGCGGCTGGCGCGCCCGACCGAAGAGGAGATGGCCGACGGGGCCGCGTTCCCGCCCGGCTCGGTCCACCTTCCGCATTGGGTCGAGAACGAATGGCTGAAGCAGTTCGTCGCCGAGCAGCTGGTGACGGTGCGCACCAAGCGCGGCTTCGCCCGGCTGGAATGGCAGAAGCTGCGGGAACGCAACGAGGCGCTGGACTGCCGGGTCTACGCCCGCGCCGCCGCCTGGATCGCGGGCGCGGACCGCTGGCCCGACGAGAAATGGCGCGACCTCGAGGATCAGCTCGGGGCGGCCCCCACCGACACCGATCCTGCCGGGCAGATCAACAGGCAGGGACAGGCCCCGCAAGGCAAGCGCCGCTCCGACTGGCTCGGGCGGCGCGGAGGATGGTTGTCTTAAGATCGGTCCCGGCTCCTGTGCGATACAGGAGCCGCTCTCCGGCACCTCACACATGCCGGAGAGCGGCGGGGGACGGGTCGAAAGGATGGAGGTTCTTAGGACCGGTCAGAAGTTGGATCGCCCCCGCCTTTCGCATGTCCTGAACGGATAGGTGGGGGGTGCTGTACGCATTGCCCCGTACGACAAGCACAGGAGACGAAAGGCAATGCAGGATACCATCGGCATCGACATTTCCAAAGACATGCTCGACATTCACCGTCAGTCCGACGGCCGGCATGCCCGGTTCGGCAACGACAGGGCGGGTCTCTCGGCCCTGCGCCGCTGGATCGGCAAGGCGCCCGTCCGCGTCGTCTACGAGGCGACCGGGCGCTATCACCGCGACATGGAGGCTGCGCTGGATGTGGCGGGCCATGCGCTGGTCAAGGTGAACCCCGGCCGCGCACGCCGGTTCGCACAGGCTGCAGGCTACGGGGCCAAGACCGACCGCGTCGATGCCGCCATGCTCGCGCGGATGGGCGCGGTGCTCGAGCTCGAGGCAACGCCGGTTCGCAGTGAAGCCATGCACGAGATCAGGGAACTGTACATCGCGCGCCTCGCCCTGATCAAGGATCGCACCGCCTGCCGCAACCGTCTGCAGGCGGCACGCAACAAGGTCGTCCTGGCGCAGCTGCGTTCGCGTCTGCGGCAGGTCGACCGCCAGATCGAGCAGATCGACGCCGAACTCCAGCGCCTCGTCGCAAAGGATCCGGCGCTCGCCCATCGCTTCGGGATCCTGCTGTCCATCCCCGGCATCGGTCTGGTCGCGGCGATCGCCATGCTGGTGGAGATGCCCGAGCTGGGCACGATGGACGGCAAGGAGGCGGCCAGCCTCGCCGGGCTTGCCCCGATCACCCGCGAGTCGGGCAGGTGGAAGGGCCAGTCGCGGATCGGCGGCGGGCGCCGCGGACTGCGGCGGGCGCTCTACATGCCGGCCCTCGTCGCCACCCGGCACAACCGGCAGCTTGGCCAGACCTATCAGGCGCTCTGCAGCGCGGGAAAGCCCGCGAAAGTCGCGATCACCGCCGTGATGCGAAAGCTCCTGATCCTCGCGAACGCCCTGATCAGGGATGACCGAAAATGGGCCGAAACCGCGCCTTGATCTAAACGGATAACTTCTGAAGATGACCGACTGGACGGAAACCGAGCTTTCGGCGTTGCGCCGCGCCTATGCCAGCGGCACGACCCGGGTGAGCTATGACGGCAAGTCCGTCGACTACGGTTCGGCTGAAGACCTGCTCGCCCGCATCCGCACCATCGAGCGCGCCATCGCGGGCGTGGGCCGTCCGCTGCCTGTGGCCGGGCTCGCGGGCTTCTCGCGCGGGGACCGGTGATGTCGGCGACCTGGTTCGATCACGCCATCGCCACGGTGGCGCCGCGCATGGCCGCGCGCCGTGTGATGGCGCGGCAGGCCTTCGAGACCCTGACGCGGGGCTATGACGGCGCCGCGCGCGGGCGGCGGACCGAGGGCTGGCGCGCGCCGGGATCCTCGGCCGACACCGAGATCGGCGTCGCCGGGGCGCTGCTGCGGGACCGGATGCGCGATCTGGTGCGCAACAACCCGCATGCGGCCAAGGCCGTGGCGGTGCTGGTCAACAACATCATCGGCGCTGGTATCATGCCGCGCGCCGCAAGCGGCGACGACACGCTGGATCGGAAGGTCGACGCGCTGTTCGAACGCTGGACGGCGGAGTGCGACGCCGATGGTCAGCTCGATTTCTATGGTCTGCAGACGCTGATCTGCCGCGAGATGGTCGAGGCGGGCGAGGTGCTGGTGCGCCGCCGGTTGCGGCGGGCAAGCGATGGCTTGCCGGTGCCGCTCCAACTGCAGGTGCTCGAGGCGGACTTCCTCGACGCCACCAAGTCCGGCGCCTTGGGCGACGGACGTTTGGTGCAGGGGATCGAGTTCGATCCGGTCGGCAAGCGAAGGGCCTATTGGCTGCACGCCGGGCATCCCGGCGATGCTTGGGGCGCGCTGCAGGGCGGGCTTGGTTCGCGCCCCGTCCCCGCAACAGAGATCGCGCACATCTACGAGAAGCAGCGCACGCAGGCACGCGGCGTTCCCTGGGGCGCCCCGGTGATCCGCAGCTTGCGCGACCTCGACGACTACGAGGTGGCGGAACTGGTCCGCAAGAAGACCGAGGCCTGCGTCACCGCCATCGTCTTCGGCGACGACGAGGCCCAGCAGGGCATCGCGCCCTCCGTCGTCGATGCCGACGGCAACCGGGTCGAGCAGTTCGAGCCGGGGCTGATCGCCTATGCACGCGGCGGCAAGGACATCCGGTTCAACCAGCCCGCCGCCACCGGCGGCTACGGCGAGTACAAGCGGGCGAGCCTGCACACGATCTCGGCCGGGTTCCGGGTGCCCTACGAGCTGCTGACCGGGGACCTGTCTCAAGTCAACTATTCCTCGATCCGGGCGGGGCTCGTGGAGTTCCGCCGCCAGATCGACGCGGTGCAGTGGCAGCTGTTCATCCCGATGTTCTGTGCGCCGGTCTGGCGCTGGTTCACGGAAGCAGCGTGGGCGGCGGGGCAGATCCCGTCGCCGATCGTGCCGGTGGAATGGTCGCCGCCGAAGTTCGAGGCGGTCGATCCGCAGAAGGATGCGATGGCGAACCTGCTCTCGATCCGCTCCGGCACAATGACGCTGGCGGAGGTGATCGCGAAACAGGGCCGCAATCCCGACGCGGTGCTGGCAGAGATCGCCGCGACGAACGCCAAGCTCGATGCGCTGGGGTTGGTGCTCGACAGCGACCCGCGGCGGGTCACCAAGACCGGCAGCGCCCAGACAAGCGATCCAGCGACCGATCCGGCCGCCGACGACACCACCGCCGACGACCCGGCCGCCGACGCGGACAATGACCCGGCGCAGGCCGCCCAACAGGACTGACCTTCATGGACACGATGATCGAACTGCCGGCCATGCGCCGGTCGGCGGAGCTTGCGCCGAACACGGCCGATGCCGACAGCCGCACCGTCGAGGTGGTCTGGTCCACCGGGGCCCGCGTCCGGCGTACGACCTTCTTCGGCGAGCCCTACGACGAGGAACTGAGCCTCGACCCGGCCCATGTCCGGCTCGACCGGCTGAACGCGGGCGCGCCGTTCCTGAAGGTGCACGAGCTCGACACGCTCGACGCGGTGATCGGCTCGGTCGTGCCGGGCTCGGCGCGGATCGAGAACGGCCGGGGCATCGCCTTGGTGCGCATCTCAGAGCGCGCCGATGTCGAGCCGATCTGGCGCGACATCCAGGCCGGGCACATCCGGGCGGTCTCCATCGGCTACCAGGTCCACCGCTTCGAGGTCTCGAAACCCGAGGCCGCCCGCGAACTCTGGCGCGCGGTGGACTGGACCCCGTTCGAGGTCTCCGCCGTCGCGGTCGGAGCCGACCCCGCTGCCGGTTTCCGTGCCCAGCATCCCCTTCACGACTGCGTCCTTCACCGCCGGGACGCCCCCACACCGCAAGGAGCATCCCCGATGACGGACAAGACCCAGACCCCGGCGAGCGACGCCGCAACCCCCGCCACCACCCAGCCGACCGCGCCGGTCGAAACCGAGGACACCCCCATGACCGAGCCGAAATCGGCAGCGCCCGACCCGAAGGTCGCCGCAGTGGAAACCCGCACCCAGCCGAAGACGCAGGCAATCCCTGCGCCCGACACGGAGGCGGTCGCCACCCGCGCCCGCGAGGCCGAGCGCGACCGCGTCTCCACCATCTACGATCTGGCCGGGCGGCTGAACCTCGAGCGCGGCTTCGCCGAGGACCTGGTCAAGCGCGGCGTCAGCGTCGACGAGTCCCGCCGCCTGATCCTCGACCAGGTCGCGGCCAAGTCGGAAGAGACCCGGACCTTCCCGCATGTCTCCGTCCCGCTCGGCGGTCGGGACGAGCGCATCACCCGCCGCGACGCGGTGGCGAACGCGCTCCTGCACCGTTACAGCCCGACGCTGTTCCAGCTGGAGGACGCCGCCCGGCAGTATCGCGGCATGACCCTGCTGGAACTGGCTCGCGAAAGCCTCGGCAATGCCGGGGTCAACACGCGCGGCCTCTCGCGCGACGAGGTGGCGACACGCGCGCTGCACTCGACCTCGGACTTCCCCGAGATCCTGTCGGCGGTCACCAACAAGACGCTGAGGCAGGCCTACGAGGCTTATCCCCGCACCTTCATGCTGTTCTGCCGCCAGGTGCTCGCCACCGACTTCAAGGCCATGCACCGGGTGCAGTTGGGCGAAGCCCCGCAGCTGCTGGAGGTCGGCGAAAGCGGCGAGTTCAAGCGCGGGACGCTCGGCGAAAGCAAGGAGAGCTACAAGGTCAAGACCTATGGCCGGGTGGTCGCGATCACCCGCCAGACGCTGATCAACGACGATCTCGACGCCTTCACCCGGATCCCGGCGATGTACGGCAACTCCATCGCCCAGCTGGAGTCGGATGTGGTCTGGGGCATCATCACCGCCAACCCGGCGATGGCCGACGGCAACGCGCTGTTCCACACCACGCACAAGAACCTCGCGGGCACCGGCGCGGCGCTCGACGTGAGCAGTGTCGGTGCGGCGCGCGCCGCGATGGCCAAGCAGACGGGGCTCGACAAGAAGACGGTGCTGAACGTCCGCCCGGCCTTCCTGATCGTGCCCGCATCGCTGGAGCTGAAGGCCGAGCAGCTGGTCGCGCAGAATCTGGTCCCCGCCGCGACGGCCAGCGTCGTGCCGCAGTCGATCCGGACCCTCGCGCCGATCAGCGAGCCGCGCCTCGACGCCGCCAGCGAGACCGCCTGGTATCTGGCGGCCTCGCCCAACCAGATCGACACCATCGAGTACGCCTATCTGGAAGGCCAACAGGGCGCCTACATCGAGACCCGCAACGGCTTCGACGTCGATGGCGTCGAGATCAAGTGCCGCCTCGACTTCGGCGCCAAGGCCATCGACTGGCGCGGTCTCTACAAGAACCCGGGCGCGTAACCCGCGCTTCCTGAACCCTGACATCCGGGCGGTCCAATCGGGCCGCCCTTCTTTTTCCACGAGGATCATCCCCATGAAAAACTTCGTCCAGCCCGGCAACACCATCACCCTGACCGCGCCCTATGCCGTCGCCTCCGGCGACGGCCTGCTCGTCGGCTCCATCTTCGGCGTCGCCGCCGGGGATGCTGCCATCGCTGAACCCGTCGAGACCACGCTCGTCGGCGTCTTCGACATCACCAAGGTCGGCTCGCAGGCCTGGACCGTCGGCGCTAAGGTCTATTGGGACGACACCAACAAGCGCACCACGACCGTCGCGACCGACAACACGCTCATCGGCGTGGCCGTCGAGGCGGTGGCGAGCGGCGCGGGCGACACCATCGGCCGGGTCCGCCTGAACGCGACGTTCTGATGAGCGCCTTCGCCGCTGCCGTGGGCGCGCTCTTCGCCGATCCGAACATCGGCCGGGACGCGGTCTACATCGCCGACGGCGGCGCGCCCGTGCTGGTGCGCGTCGTTGCTCGGCGTGCCGATGCGGTCACCGACTTCGGCGATGCGCGGCTGTGGTCCGAAACCACGAGGATCGACCTGCTGGTGGCCGAGGTTGAGAACCCGCGCCCCGGCGACCGCGTCGAGATCGACGGCGAGGCCTTCCTCATTCAGGGCGAGCCGGTCCGTGACCGCGAGCGGCTGGTCTGGACCGTCGATCTGAGGCCCGCGTGAAACTGAAGCTCGACATCGATCCCGACATCGTCGCGATGATGGCGGCCGAGGTGGCGGCGGGCGAACGCGCCGTAACCGCAGCCGTGCGCGAGGCTGGGACCGGGTTGAAGTCGGCGTGGCGGCTGCAGATCACCGGCGCGGGGCTTGGTACACGGCTCGCCAACTCCATCCGCAGCCAGAACTTCCCGAGGTCGGGCGAGAGCCTGGACGCCGCGGCGCTCGTCTGGTCGAAGGCCCCGGTGATCGTGGGCGCGCATGACACGGGGCCGTTGATCCGCTCGAAGAACGGGTTCTGGCTGGCGATCCCGTTGCCCGCGGCGGGCAAGTCCCTGCGCGGCGGCCGGATCACTCCTGGCGAGTGGGAACGACGACGCGGGCTGCGCCTGCGCTTCGTCTATCGGCGGACGGGGCCGAGCCTGCTGGTGGCGGAGGGGCGGCTGAACACGAAGGGCCAGGCGGTGGTGTCGCGCTCGAAGACCGGGCGCGGCAAGGTCACCGCGCCGATCTTCCTGCTGGTGCCGCAGGTCAAGCTGCCGAAGCGGCTCGATCTGGCGCGGGACGCAGACAGGGCGCTGGACAGCGTGCCGGGGCTGATCGTGGGGAACTGGGTGAGTTCAAAGAGGTGAACGCACTCAATCGGTCTTAAGGTAAAATTTCAACGGGCCGCCAAACACTATCAACAATAGCTTCGTCGGGGCAAAATTGAATATTGACGCGCCCGGTCTGTAGGTTCTTCAGCTCATTTAGAACCTTTATGGAGCCGCTACCTAAAAATGTCCGCCCGGTGGCTGCGTGAAAGGTGACTTTCGATAAACTCACTTGAAAGGTGATCCCTTTGATCATCGAGTACGAAAGGTCCTTTGAGTGCTTGAACACGAGGCAGCTCGATCCATCCTTCAAAGTGCTCTGAAAGACTTCAGCTTCGCCAAAATTAGGCGACATCGAGTCAATTTTTGGTGGAGTGCCCGAGGCTGGAGACCAGAAACTTACAAGGTATATCGTACGGAAAAATTTTGAAAGTGGCTCACCAACTTTCTTTGCCACGAATGAATTCGGGAACCGTTTTGATATCAATGCAATAGCTACGAATATCAGCAGCGCGAGAACCACGATGGCGAAATAGAACCCAAAGAACGCAACCATAATTGTAAGGGCGAATGATGGAATGAAGAGAGCGATCCGAATAATCTCAACACTTTGACCTGAGAGCAGGTGATTAATGACGAAAAGGCAAAGCAGGAAGGATGAGACATAGACTTTAAGCTTTATTCCTCGAATTCCTTGATCATAATCCGTAATTTCAGCCGCAAAAGCGGTGCCAAGGTTCTCGAAAGCATAGTTGACAGTCTGATCAGCGGCGCGGATGCGATCCGATAGATATTCCCCCTTCATTCCTGCGTCGAGCCCCCTCGCTAAATCTTCCACAGGGCCAGCTGCAAGATGTCCAAGCTTATTCTTCTCCACGAGAGTTCGTATGCTTTTGCTTAATGCCTTTGGATCCTTCGCGTCGGACGACTGCGAGATCATTTGCTTCAGCAACATGTAATACGTAAAGGCAGTTTTGTACATGGAGCCCGCGAATCCCGCATAGAGCTTTGAGAGCCATATCGAGAACAGAAGTGAAGAGATGAACAGCGCATCCGCTTGGGCACTTGAGAGCGACACTTGAAGCAAGTCTAGAACATAGTCCCTTGAAACTACATATGGCCAGACTAACATCGAAACGAAGTCGCCAAGGCGCTCAAGGAAAATGCGGATTTCGCCTAGCGTTCCATAGAAAATTTCACGAATTTGGTGAAATGTCTCGAGGCCATTTAGAAACGAAACAACCGACATAATAAACGCGACGTTGGAAATCTTATTAAATAGCCATCCGGCATAATATGAAGGGGGGCTCTTCTTCAATTGATTTTTGGATTCAGACATACAAAGGTCCTGCAATCGCTTAAAATATCAATGCGCCGACAGCCCAGCTCCGAATCGCGTCACTTCCCCAGAAGCTTAACCCGTCGAGACAATCATGACGATACGCGAAACCATCCTCACCGCGCTGCACGCGCGGCTGTCGGCGCTGCCCGCCGCCGCCCTGCGCGGCGAGGTGCTGCCCGAGCGCGTGCCGGCCGAGGGGCTGCTGATCCTGCGTGACGGCGAGCCGGGGGATCCCGAGGTGACGCTGTCGCCGCTCGCCTACCACTACCAGCACCGCGCCGAAATCGAGGCAGTCGTGCAGGGCGCAGCGCGTGATATCGACTTCGACACGCTGACCGCCAGCATTGGCACGGCGCTCGCCGCCGACCGAACACTGGGCGGATTGTGCGACTGGGTCGAGGCGGAGGCGCCGCGGCCTGTCGATCTGCCGGTCGAAGGCGCGGCCAGCCTGAAGGCCGCCGTGATCCCGGTGGTGCTGCACTATTCCACGGCCGACCAACTGGCCTGATCCAACCGACCACAGGAGACGACGATGGCACGAGCCCAGGGGGCGCGGGCGCTGATGGCGCTTGCGTTCGAGACGACCTATGGAACGCCGCCGGCTAGCGGCTTCACGCGCATGCCCTTCGCCAGCACTTCGCTGGGGGCGGAGCAGCCGCTGCTGAACTCGGAACTTCTCGGCTACGGCCGCGACCCTCTGGCGCCGATCAAGGACGCCGTCACTGCCGACGGCGATGTCGTGGTGCCGCTCGACGCCGAGGCTTTGGGCTTCTGGCTGAAGGCCGCCTTCGGGACACCTACGACCACGGGTGCGGAAGCCCCTTACAGCCACGAGTAACAGTCGGGGTCATGGACGCTGCCCAGCATGTCGATCGAAACCGGCATGCCCGAGGTGCCGCGCTACGCGATGTACTCGGGCTGCGTGCTCGACCAGATCAGCTGGCAGATGCAGCGCTCGGGCCTGCTGACCGCGACGGCGCGGCTGGTGGCGCAGGGCGAGGCCGTGGGCACGACGACGAGCGCCGGAACACCCGCCGCGCTTGAGCTGAAGCGCTTCGGCCATTTCAACGGCGCGATCACGCGGAACGGTTCGGCGCTCGGCAACGTGGTCTCGGCCGAGATCACCTACGCGAACAATCTCGACCGGATCGAGACCATCCGCAGCGACGGGCGGATCGACGGAGCGGACCCGTCCATCGCCGCGCTGACCGGTCGGATCGAGGTGCGCTTCGCCGACCAGACGCTGGTGACGCAGGCCATCAACGGCGAGGCCTGCGAGATGGAGTTCGCCTATGTCCTGCCCTCGGGCGAGAGCTTCACCTTCACGGTGCACGCCGTCTACCTGCCGCGTCCGCGCATCGAGATTTCCGGACCACAGGGCGTGCAGGCGACCTTCGACTGGCAGGCCGCGCGCGACAGCGTCGTCGGCCGGATGTGCACAGCCACCCTAGTGAACGATGTGGAGACCTACTGATGCTGACGCTCGATCTGACGAACGCGCCGCGCTGGCATGACCTCGCCCCCGGCGTCCGGGTGGAGCTGCGCCCGCTGACCACCGCGCTGATGGTGGCGACACGCAGCGACCCGGCAGTCGAGGCCGTTCCCGAGGAGGCCTCTGACGAGGAGCGTGCCGTCGCCTTCGCCAAGGCGCTGGCGCGGCGGGCGGTGCTCGCCTGGGAGGGCATCGGCGACGCCGAAGGCAACCCCATCGATCCGAGCCCCGAGGCCATCGATGCGCTGCTCGACTTCTGGCCGATCTTCGAGGCCTTCCAGCTGACCTACGTCTCGAAGGGTCTGCTGCTGGAACAGGAAAAACGCCTCCGCGCTCTCGCCGAGTGGTCCTTCGGCGGGGGCGAGCGATACTGCCAAGCCTGCGCACCCTACGAGGGCCGCGAGCAAGCCTGCCCGGACTGCCCGGCGCGGCTGAACCGTCCGGAAACACCGGAGGGCTGGCAGGTCTGGGACCTTGTCGGCCGTCTCGGCGGTCAGCTGCGTGTCCTGCCCGGCGCGGTGATCGGCTGGGACATGTCGGCGGCGCTGGCGCTCGGCAACGCGCTCGGCGTGCCGCCGCTCGCCATGGCCGAACTGTTGCCCGTCATCGAAGCAGAAATGGTCCGGAAGCTGAACGAGGAACTGGCGGCCAACGGCGGCCCGGAATTCAGGTCTTGATCTTCTCGATCAGGGTGACGCCGGGCAGTCCCTCGAAATGAGCGTCGCAGGTCAGCAGTGTCGCGCCCTGCGCGCGAGCGGTTGCGAAGATGATCGCGTCGGCAGTCGCGAGCTTGTGCTCCCGGCAAGACTCCGCCGCCGCCAGCGCGATCTCGGTGTCGAGCGGCACCACATTGCAGACCTGCGTGAAGGCGATGACCTGATCCGCCTTGTCCTCGCCGACCTCGCGCGTCAGCCATTTCGCCAGCTCGAGCTGGACCATTGTCGGGACCAGCCACTCGGCCTGTTCGGGCAGATGTTCGGACAGCTTCTCGCCGGTCGGCGAGCCGATGAGCCACTCGATCCACGCCGACGTGTCGACGAGGATCATCAGAACCGGTCCGCCCGGTCGCGATAATCGGTGGCGGACGCGCCGCGCGCGAGCCCCTTCAGCGCTTCCCGCTTGGGCACCGGCACAAGCAGGACGCCCGTGCCTTTCGGGATGAAGGCAAAGGTCAGCCCGGCCTCCCAGTGCTGGGCGGCCCGGATCGCCTTGGGGATCGAGATCTGGAACTTCGAAGACAGGGTCGCGGTCTCGGCCATGTTCATACCTTCATTTGATCGATGGCGTAAACGTAAGACGCCTATGCGGCGAAAGCAAGGAGTCTGACCGATGGCCGAGAAACGCGTCAGCGTCCGCCTCGCGGCCGTGGGCGGGCGACAGGTGCGCGCCGAGCTGGAAGGCGTGGGCGAGGCCGGGTCGCGCGGCTTCGGACGGCTGAGCCGGGAGATGGAGGCGGCCAACGCCCGGCTCGCGGCCTTCTCGCGCCGGGTGCGCGTGGCCGCCGCTGCCGCCGTGGCGGCTGCCGCCGCCGCGGGCGTGGCGATGATCCGCTCCGGGCTGCAGACCGTCGATGCGCAGGCGAAGCTGGCGCAGTCGCTCGGGACCACGGTCGCCTCGATCCAGACGCTGGAACGGGCGGGCGAACTGGCGGGCGTGTCGATGTCCGGCATCGAGCAAGCCACCAAGGATCTGACGCGCCGTCTCAGCCAGGCGGCCGCCGGGACCGGCCCTGCTGCCGACGCGCTGGACCGATTGGGGCTCTCGGCCAATGAGCTGATCGCGCTGCCGCTGGACCAGCGCGTCGTCGCCATCAACGCGGCCATCGAGAGCTTTGTGCCAGCGGCCGAGCGCGCGGCCGTCGCGGGCCAGCTCTTCGGCGAGGAAGGCTCGATCGCCATGAGCCGGATCGACACGGCCACGCTGAGGCAGGCGACCGAGGACGTCCTCGCCTTCGGCGTTGTCGTCTCCGAGCAGGATGCCGACCAGATCGAGCGGACGAACGATGCGATCTCCCGGCTCGGGCTGATCTGGCGCGGTCTGTCGAACCAGCTCGCCGTCGCCGCAGCGCCTGCGCTTGAGGCCGTCGCCAACGCCATGGCTGCGGTCGCGAGCCGCACGGGTCCGCTCGGCATCGCGATCCGCGGGCTCTTCGACAACATCGGCCGCCTGACCACCTATGCCGCCACCTTCGCCGCGTTCCTCGCGGGACGTTGGGTCGCTGGCATGGCCGCTGCGGCGCTCTCCGTGCGCGGCCTTGCCACGGCGCTCGTCGTCCTGCGCGGCGCGCTGACCCGCCGCGGCGATCCCGCCATAGTCGACGCCGTAGCGCCCCTGCAGGCTCGCCGCGCCGACGGTGATCGGCTTCAGCGTCTCGGTCTGAAGCACGACGAGGGGCAGCAGGTACTCCTGCCACGAGAACAGGAACACGATCAGCATCAGCGACATCAGGCCGGGTCGGACGACGGGAAGCACGACGCCGACGAAGGTCCGGATCAGGCTCGCGCCGTCCATCGTGGAGGCCTCGATCAGTTCGTCCGGGACGTCCTGCATCACGGTGCGCATCATGAAGACGGAGAACGGCGTCAGCAGGGCAGCCTGCGGCAGGATCACGCCGAGCCGGCTGTCGATCATCCCGAGCGCCTGGAGGTTGCCATAGAGTGCTACGATGACGGAGGGCGCGGGCACCACGAGTCCAGCGAGGAACAGGGCGAAAAGCGCCTCGCGCCCGCGAAACCGCACCTTCGCGAAGGCGAACCCGGCGAGGGGTGCCGTCAGCAGGACGATGATGGTGACGCTGAGCGAGATCACCATCGAGTTCCAGAAATAGGTGGAAAAGCCGCTTTCGGACCAGACCCGGCGGAAGTTTTCGAGGTTGAACGGCCAGGGCAGCGACAGCGGACCGGAGAACAGGTCCGCCTCGCTGCGCATCGAGGCCAGAACGACGAGGTAGACCGGGGCCAGCGCGTAGATCGCGAAGACGGCGAGGACCAGGGTCTGGATCGGGCGGGTCGTGGTTTTCATTTCGACCTCAGCAGCCAGAAGCTCAGGGACGCGAGGCTGAGCACGATGATGAGAAGGACGACCGACAGCACAGCGGCGTAGCCGAAGTCGCCGACGAGGAAGAAGGTCTTGTAGACATGCGTGGTCAACACCTCGGTGGCGTAGCCCGGACCGCCCTGCGTGGTGACCCAGATCAGGTCGAAGAAGCGCATCGCCTCGATCGCGGCATAAAGCCCGAGAAATAGGGTCGAGTTTCGCAGCAGCGGAACGGTGATGTCGCGGAACTTGGCGCCCCAGCCCGCGCCGTCGATATCCGCCGCCTCGTAGAGCGACGGGTCGATCGACTGGATCGCCGCGAGGTAGATCACGACGCAGAAGCCGAAGAATGTCCAGGCGCCGACCACGTTGAGCGACAGGAGTGCGGTGGACTCCTCGGCGAGCCAGGCGTGGCCGAACTGGCCGAGGCCCATGGCCTCGAGACCGTAGTTCAGCAGACCGAAGATCGGGTTGTAGATCCAGCCCCAGATGATCCCCGCGACGACGAGCGGTATGGTGCGCGGGATGAAGTAGATCGCCGCCAGCGCCCGCACCGTGTTCGGTCGCCGCTCGGCAAGGATCGCCGAGAGCAGCAGGCCGGCCAAGAGCGGAAATGCGAGCGTCAGGACGACCCAGATCGCGTTGTGCCACAAGGCGGCCCAGAAGACGGTGTCGGATCCCAGGCGCGCGAAGTTCGCCAGCCCCACGAATTGGTCGAGCCGACCGCCGTCCCACGAAAAGAAGCTGTAGCCCACCACCTGCGCGATCGGCACGGCCACGAAGGCGAGGTAGAGGATGAGTGCGGGGGCCAGGAACCAGTAGGCGGTGCGGGGCGAGTGCATGGGTTTCCTCGTACGGGCGAAAGATCGCGGGCGGGCGAGAGTTGGCGGGCCGGTCGTGCCGGCCCGCCGGTGAAGGTTCAGGGGACCCAGCGCTCGCCGTTGGCGATCGCGGTCTCCCAGGCGGTCTGCATCGCTTGCAGGAACTCCTCGGGCGTGGTGTCGCCGCCGGCAAGGCGCTGCAGTTCCGGGTAGAGGACCTGAGTGACACTTTCGGGCAGCGTCGTGTGGAGGTCGTAGAAGTTGGTGTCCGGCGTCGCGAGTCCCTGCTCGAAGAACGAATGGACCACGGGGTCGGCGCCCCATTCGCTGAGTTCCTCGGGCGTGGTGCCGATCGGCACGGTATAGCCCTTCTGCACCCAGATCTTCCGGCTGTCGTCGCTGACGAGGCAGTCGAGATAAGCCGCCGCCGCATCCTTTGTGGCCTGGTCGGCCGTGGCCGAGAGCTGCCATTGCGACCCTTCGCCCCACATCGTCCCGGGCTTGATGTCCTCGGCGATCGGCGGCAGCATGAAGACGCCCAGGTCGATCTTGCCCGAACCGCGGATCATGTCCTGGATCACCCAGGTGCCCGTTATCGTCATCGCGGCGCGGCCCGACAGGAAGAGCGCGTTCGCCTCGTCATAGCCGACGCCGTTGAAGCCGCGCGGGAACCATCCGTTGTTGGCCCAGTCCTGGAACACCGTCGCGGACTTGAGGAATTGCTCGTTCGTCCAGGGCGTGTCGCCGAAGAAGACCTGCTCTTCGGTCTGCTTGCCGGCGGTGAGACCAAGGATCAGCGAGAAGGTGTTGGTGGCCGGCCAGCGGTCGCGGTTCCCGAAGGCGATCGGCACGATGCCGGCCTCCTTGAACGCGTTCGCCGCTGCGACGAATTCGTCGTAGGTCGTGGGCACCTTTATGCCTTGCTCTTCGAACAGCGCCTTGTTGTAGTAGACCCCCATCAGGTCTTGCTCCATCGGCAAACCGTAGATGTGCCCCTCGTAAGAGTTGCGGCCCCGATAGAAATCGTTGACGTGCTTCCAGCCGTACTTGGCATAGTAGTCGTCGAGCGGCGCCAGCGCACCGATCCGCGCGTAGCCTGCGAGCACCGAAGCGGCAGGCCAGGTATATGCAAGGTCAGGCGTCTTTCCCGCGGCCACGGCAAGCCGGTAGCTGTCGCGGATGCCGATCGACGGCGCGACGGTCCGCAGGACCTCTGCGCCGCCGAGCGCGGGCGCGCAGGTCTTGATCAGTTCGTCCATCGCGGGTCCGGCCGCGGTGATGCCGGCCTGCGAGAACTGGTCCCATTGCGTGACGACCGTCTGGGCCGCGACCTGGCCGGCCGAGAGGCCGATCGTAGCCAAGAGTGCAATTCGCTTCATCTGTCCGTCTCCCTTCTTGGTTTCGTCCACTGCCGCCTCCCCCGGCGCGCAGGGAACGGATGTGATCTCAAATGATGGTCTTGAGGTAGGTGAGCGCGCGCCGGGCCAGATCGTCAGGCTCGACATTGCGGCGGTTGAAGCCGATCTCCATCGTGAGATAGCCCTCGTAACCGTTTGCCTTCAGCGCCTCGATCAGCGACGGGTAGTCCACGACGCCGCTCCCCGGCGGGTCGCGGTTCACGTCGGCGAGGTGGACGTGCTTCAGCCGCGACCCGAGGCGGTGGACATAGTCCGTGGGCACTTCGTTGCGGTAGAGCGTGTGATAGGTGTCGAACATCGCCGCGACGTTCGGGCGTTCGACCTGCTCGATGATCTGGATGACGTCGTCGCAGCTGTCGATCAGGTTGCTGTCGGCCGAGGTCGGCTCAACGGCGACCGTCAGGTCGCTGCCGGCGTGATCGGCGATCTGTTTCAGGGCGGTGGCGCTCCAGTCCCAGGCCTGCCTGCGGTCGGTGCCGAAGATCTGCCAGCCGGCGACATACATCAGCGTGGGCGCGCCCCAGGCGTGACAGAGATCGGCGACCTTCTTGTATTGGTCGATCGCGGCCGCGCGCTCGGCTGGGTCGGGCGAGGCGACGTTGAACCCGGGGCCACCGCCAGGGGCAGGCAGCATCGACGAGCAGGCAATCCCGTTGTCGTCGAGCAATCCGCGGATCTCGGCGATCCGATCGCGGGTGAGGTAGTCGGGAAAGGCATGCGGCGCGGCAGCGCCGATCTCGATCCCGTCGTAGCCGATGCGGGCGAGCCGGCGGATGACCTCGTCGAGCGGGTAGGCCGGGACCCAGACCGGAAAGCTCGAATAGACCCAGGTGTTGAATGACAGTTTCATTCCTGCTCCTCTCAGGCGGCAAACGGCTGGGCGTGCTCCCCGGGGAGGAGAGCCGCCTCGAACGCGCCCTTGGAAGGCCGCTTGTGACGTCTGCGTCGATGCGATGCCGTGACAATATCGATCCGCCGCGACGAGCATACCCCTCGATTCGTCCAGAATGGACACGTGGCCGCCATACAAGTGCGTTGCCTGCGTCCAGAATGGACCGATAGCATGGTCGGGCCGGACAGGCTGAACCCGATCAGCTTGTCCGATCTGGACGGAGGCTAATGTGAAGAAGGTCAGGATCGCGCCCGCTGCCGGAACTCTTCCGCCCGAAGGACCCTACGAGATCGACGGCACGCTGGAACCACAACGTGTCCGAGACGAACAGGTGCGCTTCGCCGAATTTGTCGGCCGCTTCCATTCCGAAGCCGAGAGCATTCTCAGCAGGCGCGGTCCATCCTGTTCCGCACCCGCGAGCAGTTCGTGAAGCAGCGCACAGAAGCGGTCAACGCGCTGCGGTCGCACCTGTACGAGTTCGGCTTCATCGGCCCGAGGGGATCGGCTATCTCCCGCGTCTCGGTGCCGTCCTCGAGGATCCGAACTCGGATTTGCCACCGCTCGCCCGGGAAATCTGTCGTGAGTTGCTGGACCAGATCATGCATCTGACTGGCCGGATCAATGCCATGAAAAAGAGAATCGACGCGATCGCAAGGGAAGGCGAGACATCCCGCCGCCTTCAGACCATGCCGGGTGTGGGCCCGATCAGCGCATTGGCCGTCGAGACCTTTGCACCTCCCATGGAGCAGTTCAAACGCGGTCGCGACTTCGCAGCGTGGTTGGGGCTTGTGCCGCGACAGGCCTCGACCGGCGGCAAGCAGAAGCTCGGGAGAACCTCGAAGATGGGCCAGCGTGATATCCGCCGCCTGCTGATCACCGGCGCGATGGCCGTGATCCGCTGGGCGCTGCGCCATGGCGCACCGAGAAATCCCTGGTTGGCGCGCCTGCTGGAACGCAAGCCGCCGATGTTGGCCGCCTCGGCGCTGGCCAACAAGATGGCGCGTGGCATCTGGGCGATGCTGACGCGGGGCGAAGACTATCGCGGCCCGGAGATCGCAAGAGCTGCCTGATCCGGCGGCACGGTTCGAACCGGACCACCAAGTTGTGAGGAAGACATGAACTGCATGGGCAAATGATCGACATGATCCGGGTTGGGCGAACCAGAAACCTTCTCCGAGCCTCGAGCTCGCTCTCAGAGATCTGGCCCCGGTCCGCGCATCACCATCTCGGCCAGCGGCATCTATCGGGCCGCACGAACAGGCCTGACAAGAGTCCGCACTCGATCACATGTCTAAGGCTCGGAAATTCCTTGCAAATGAGAGCGGCACCCACAAGAGAAGGTTGGACCGCAGTCCCTTTCCCTCCGCCATCATCCCTGTTGCGAACACGGACATGCGCCCATCGTAACCCTTCGGCGGGGGCCGTCTGACGGGGCGCTGTGGGGGATGATAAGTCCGACCTTATGGTCGACCTTACGTTCACACCCCAGATCGAGATCCTGTCCGCCGAGGACGCGCCGCGGCGGCGGCACTGGAGCGACGCGGACAAGATCCGGGTGGTCGAGGAAAGCCATCGGGGGTCTCGCCAGGTCACCGCGACGGCGCGGCGGCATGGTATCTCGCGTTCACTGCTGACCGTCTGGCGGCGACAGTATCGGAACGGCGAACTTGCGATCGCAAGCGGTCCTGCTTTCGTGCCGGTGAAGATGGCGCCGGACATTGATGCGCAGTCGCCGCGGCAGCCGGCCCCCGACGTCCAGCTCGAGATCGTTCTGCGGAACGGACGGCGCCTGCTCGTGTCCTCGTCGGTGGACCCGGACGCATTAGCCCGGCTCCTGCTGGTTATCGAGGGCCGATGATCGCCTTCCCGGCGGGGGTGCGCGTGTGGATCGCTGGCGGGGTCACCGACATGCGGCGCGGCATGAACACCTTGGCGTTGACGGTGCAGCAGGGTCTGGGGCGCGATCCACATGCGGGCGAGATATTCTGCTTTCGCGGTCGCAAGGGCGACCTGGTCAAGCTGCTCTGGCACGACGGCGTCGGCATGTCGCTCTATACCAAGCGGCTGGAGGCCGGGAAGTTCATCTGGCCGAGCAGCGGCACCGGCGAGGCCGTGCAGATCTCGGCGGCGCAACTCGGCTATCTTCTGGAAGGGATGGACTGGCGCAATCCGCGGTGGACACAACGCCCGACAAAGGCGGGATAATAGTTTGCGAAAGCCCATATTTTGTTGGGCGTTTCGCCAGCTCGAGGTATGCTTCGGGCATGTCCGATACCGCTTCCGAGATTGCCCGACTGCGTGCCGCACTTGCGGCGTCGCAAGCCCGTGCCGAGGCCGCCGAGAGCGAACTGGCGCAGGCCCGGGCGGTGGTCTCCACCTCGGAAGCGATGATCAAACACCTCAAGCTGGAGATCGCCAGGCTCCGGCGCGACCACTACGGCCATAGCGCCGAGCGCCGCGCCCGCCTGATCGACCAGATGGAGCTGCAGCTCGAGGAACTCGAGGCCGCCGCCACCGAGGACGAGATTGCCGCCGGGAAGGCGAAGACCACGGCGGTCGCCGGGTTCGAGCGTCGCCGCCCGGTGCGCAAGCCGTTCCCGGACCATCTGCCGCGCGAGCGGGTGGTGATCGAGGCACCGACAGCGTGCTCCTGCTGTGGCTCGGACCGTATCGTGAAGATGGGTGAGGACATTACCGAGACGCTCGAGGTCATCCCGCGTCAGTGGAAGGTGATCCAGACGGTGCGTGAGAAGTTCACCTGCCGGGCCTGCGAGAAGATCAGCCAGCCGCCGGCGCCCTTCCATCCCGCGCCGCGGGGATGGGCTGGACCGAACCTGCTGGCGATGGTTCTGTTCGAGAAGTTCGGTCAGCATCAGCCGCTCAACCGACAGGCAGAACGCTATGCAAAGGAAGGCGTCGATCTCAGCCTCTCGACGCTGGCCGACCAGGTCGGGGCCTGCACCGCGGCTCTGGCACCGATCCACGCCCTGATCCGGAACCATGTTCTGGCGGCCGAGCGCCTCCACGGCGACGACACAACGGTCCCCCTCCTCGCGAAGGGAGGGACGCAGACAGCGCGGCTCTGGACCTATGTCCGCGACGACCGGCCCTTTGGCGGCGGCGCGCCACCGGCCGCGCTGTTCCACTTCTCGCGCGACAGGGAGATGGCGCATCCGAACCGGCATCTTGCGGGGTGGCAGGGCGTTCTCCAGGCCGATGCCTATGGTGGCTACAACGACCTCTATCGCGGTGATCGTGATCCGGGGGCCGTGCTGAGCGCCCTGTGCTGGAGCCATGCCCGACGGAAGCTCTTCGAGCTCGCCGACATCAAGGAAAATGCCCGTCAGAAGAAGCCCGCGCACGACATATCGCCTGTCGCGCTGGAAGCCGTGAAGAAGATCGACGCCATCTTCGATATCGAGCGTCAGATCAACGGTCTGGACATCGCCAGCCGGCTCGACGCCCGGCACCGGCTGGTCCGCCCCCTGGTCGAGGAGCTGCACGACTGGATGCGGGCCGAACAGGGAACCATGTCGAAGCACAACCCCGTCGCCAAGGCGATCGCCTACATGTTCAAGAAGAACCGATGGGACGCCTTCACGCTCTTCCTCGAGGATGGGCGCGTCTGCCTGACAAACAACGCGGCCGAGCGCGCACTGCGCGGTATCGCGCTGGGACGGAAGTCCTGGCTCTTCGCTGGATCCGAGCGCGGCCCAGACCGCGCCGCCTTCATGTATTCTCTGATCGTCACCGCCAAGATGAACGGCATCGACCCGCAGGCTTGGCTCGCCGACGTCCTTGCCAAGCTCCCCAACACAACGGCTTCACGCGTGCAGGACCTTCTGCCATGGACGTGGCAGCCATCGGAGCGCCAACTCGCTGCATGACCGCCGCCTACGCCGGATGCTTACCGCCCATCGCGGCGCGGAAATAGTTGTGTATTCAAAGGGCTTTGCCTCCCCCATGCGAACCCCTGAGACTGCGCGCCTGGCCCGTTCGGGGCTCTGAACGGCCCTCCGTCTCTGTTCGGGCGAACCTCGCCAAATTCGGTTCGGTCGGATTTTTTCATGCTTTTCCAATGGCCTGAGTTTCAACTCCGCCAAAACTTCGGCCCCTGTGTCCATCGCCTTCGAGGGGAACAGAGCCGCAACGGGCGGTAGGCGCAGCCGCTGGGTGCGCTGGCCGAATGGTGGGTAGCGGTGGCGGTGGTTTGCCCGGGAAAACTCCGGAAAACGTTGATGACAGAAGGGCTTCCCGTCCGTAGCCTGGCGCAATGTCGAACGGGCCCTGGACGGATGAAGAGAACGATCTGATCGTCGCGGATTACTTCGCGATGCTGGTCGACGATCTCGCGGGGAAACCCCTGAACAAGGCGGCATCATATCGACAGCTTGCAGACCGGATCCATCGGTCCGCGAAGGCAATCGAGTACAAGCACCAGAACATCAGTGCCGTGCTCAAGGCGCTGGGCGAGACCTGGCTGACTGGCCTCGCACCCGCCTTCAACTTCCAGAGCTCGCTCGAGGATGCCGTCCTGCGATGGATGAACTCGCATCCGGAGTGGGTTTTGCGGTCCCCCGAAGGCAGACCACCCACCGGCCTTTACGATGCGGCGCAGATCTGGATCGGGCCGCCGCCGACGCTGTCCAACGAGCCACCACCGCAGGAGTTGGACCTGATGTTGCGGATCGCGAGGAAGTCAGACGTGGCCGGCCGCGACGAGCGTAACCGCGCCCTCGGCCGTGCCGGCGAGGAACGCGTGCTGGCCTACGAGCGGTCGGTGCTGCGGTCAGCGGGGCGCGATGACCTGGCGCGCAAGGTTCGCTGGGTGTCGGAGGAGGACGGGGACGGTGCCGGCTACGACATCGCCAGTTTCGAGCAGGATGGCCGGTCGCGGCTGATCGAGGTCAAGACGACGAACGGCTGGGACCGGACGCCATTTCACATTACGCGCAATGAACTGGCCGTGGCCGAGGAGCGGCGCATGGAATGGTGCCTGTTCCGGCTGTGGAACTTCTCACGCGAGCCCAAGGCGTTCGAACTGCGCCCACCGCTCGATGCCCATGTCTCGCTGACGGCGACGTCGTATCGGGCGAGCTTTCACTGAGGCTCAGTCGAACACCCGCGCCGGCTGTTCTTCCCACGGTAGCGACGCGACGAAGCACAGGTCGTAGATGCTGATCGTCGAAGGCTCGCGGTGGACGACCAGCCGCTCGAGGACGTCGGGCGCCAGCCACGCAAGCCGCAGAAGGCGGCTGACGTAGCGGTCGGACAGGCCCTCGTCGGCGGCGAGATCGGCGAGCGTGGCGACGTCGCCGCGTTCCAGCCGTTGCCGCCAGCCCCATGCGCGGCCGATGGCGCGCAAGAGGTGGGGATCCTGTCCGCGCCCCATGGCGGCCTCGACATGCTTCGGCGGAAGGATCCGGGGGCGACCACCGCGACGGCGGAGTTCGAGCGGGATGTGGACGCGCAGGGTTTCGGGCGCGGGCATCAGGCGACCTCCCTTTTGGGCGGTGCCATAAGGGCCGCGATGGCGCCGAGGCCATCGTGGCGCAGGTCGATGGCAAGACCCGCCTCGCTCACCGTGATCCGCGCCACCAGCAGCTGGACGATGCGCGCCTGCTCGGCCGGGATGAGCGCCTTCCACAGCTCGTCGAACTGTGCCAGCGCGGCGACAACGGTGCTCTCATCGAGATCGGGGCGGTCCTTCCGCACCGCCCGCGCGGTGCGCGCCGCGACCTCGGGCGTGCGCAGCATCCGGCGGATTTCGCCGATGACGGCTTCCTCGACCATGGCGCCCGGCAGCCGCTGTGGCCCGCGCAGTTCGGCCGCGGGGCGTTTCCGGATCACGTCCATCGAGGTGTAGTAGCAGTACCGCTTGCCCTTCCGCTTGGTGTGGTGGGGCGTCATGGCGGCGCCCGTCTCGGTGAAGATCAGCCCGCGCAGGAGCGCCGGTTGCGCCGCCCGCGCCACCGCCCCGCGGGCGACGCGGTTGTTGGCGATGACCTCGTGGACCTCGTCCCATAGCTTCTGGTCGATGATCGCCTTGTGCTCACCGGGATAGACCTCGTCCTTGTGCACGGCGAGGCCGAGATAGACCTTGTTGTGCAGGAACTTCAGCAGGTAGCCCCGGTCGAACACCGCGCCGCGCTTCGTGCGGATCCCGCGCGCGTGCAACTCCTTCAGCACCTGGGCCGTGGAACTGGAGCGGGCGTAGAGGCGGAAGACCGTCCGGACCTGTTCCGCCTCGGCGGGCTCGATCACCAGCTTGCGGTCCTTCACGAGATAGCCGAGCGGCACCGGCCCCCCCATCCACATCCCTTTCCGGCGCGAGGCCGCGAACTTGTCGCGGATGCGCTCACCGATCACCTCGCGTTCAAACTGGGCGAAGCTGAGCAGGATGTTCAGCGTCAGCCGCCCCATGGAGGTGGTCGTGTTGAAGGACTGAGTGACCGAGACGAAGGTGACGCCGTGGCGGTCGAAAATCTCCACCAGCTTCGAGAAGTCCATCAGCGCGCGGCTGAGGCGGTCGATCTTGTAGACCACGACCACGTCGATCAGCCCGGCCTCGATGTCGGCGATCAGCTGCGCCAGCGCGGGGCGGTCCAGCGTACCGCCGGAGAAGCCGCCGTCGTCGTAGCGGTCGCGCAGGGCGACCCAGCCCTCGGCGCGCTGTGAAGCGATATAGGCCTCGCAGGCTTCCCGCTGCGCGTCGAGGCTGTTGAACTCCATGTCGAGTCCTTCCTCGCTCGACTTGCGGGTGTAGATGGCGCAGCGCAGGCGGCGGACGGCTTCGGGCTTGGTGCGGCTCATGGGCGCGCCTCCGCACCATGGGCCATCCCGAAGAACTTCCACCCGTTCCAGTGGCTACCGGTGATCGCACGGACTGCGGCCGAGAGCGACTTGAAGCGCCGCCCCTGCCATTCGAAGCCATCGGTCAGAACGGTGACGACCTGCTCCTCACCCTGCCATTCGCGCACCAGCTTTGTGCCGGGGATCGGGCGGCGGGGATCCGCGATCAGCGGGCCCGGCGCGCCCGTGGCGACCTCGGCCGCCAGCGCGTCCAGTGTGCGGCGTGTCGCAGGCTTGATCCCGCCATGGGCCAGTTCCTGGATGCGGTAGCCGATCCGCAGCTCCAGGTTTCCGCGGCTGGCGTTCGGTGCGGGTTCGCCGAACATGACCCGCCACTTCCCCTGCAGCTCGGGCACTGTCATCGCCTTCAGCGCGGCCAGTTCGGCCAGGACGTCGATCCCCTCCGCCGGCCGCGCGAGCGCAGCCTTTGCGCCTGATTTCCTTGTGTTTTTCCTCATGCGTCGTCTCCAACTCGGTTTTGCACCTGTCTCCGACGACGGCGTTTGAGGGACAGAATGTCCAGCGAACTGTCTCCGCTGAACGGAGAATTCTCGTTCGTTTCCCGTGGGTTGGTGCGCGCGATGGCGCTGGCGAGGATGGCGGCCAGTTCCGCCAGCCGCTCATCAGTCGTGAGCGTCTCGGCCGGCGGCGCGAAAGCGATGTCGTCTTGCATGGGGAGCGAACCTCCTGAGGCAGTTTGCTCCGTGTTCGCCGGTCGCGGCGAGAGAATTCAAGTCAAAACACGTGGTTGTCGCAAGGGCGCGCATCTCTGCGCGCTAGATCGGGTTCGTGATCAAGAAACTTGATGGCCTCGGAGGCATCCGCAAGCGCACGATGCCCTTAGGTCATGTTGACAAATGGCGGAGCCAGAGCTTGATGCATGCGATGTCGATGAAGCCGCGGAAGCTTTCTGCGGTTTTGTCGTAGCGGGTTGCCAGCCGACGGCTGTTTTTCAGCTTGTTGAAGCAGCGCTCGACCATGTTGCGCAGGGTGTAGATGGTCATGTCGACAGCCTTGCGCACCCTTCGGTTCTTTCGCATCGGTATCATGGGGAGGGCGTTGCGGCTCTCGATGTCTTCCCGAATTTTATCAGAGTCATAGCCCCTGTCTGCGACCAGGACGGCTGGCTGCGGCAGGTTGTCGGCCATCACCAGATCATAGCCGGTGTAGTCGGAATCCTGCCCCGGCGTGATCTCGGTCCTCATCGGGAGGCCAGCGCCGTTGACGCGGAGATGGATCTTGGTCGAGAAGCCACCTCTCGAACGGCCAAGAGCCTCTTTCGGAGTCCCCTTTTGCGCCCGCCGCATGATGATGGGCGCGGATCACGGTGCTGTCGATCATCTGCAGCTTGTCCGGCGCGATCCCAGCGTGGTTCAGCGCGTCCAGGATATCCTCCCACAGCCCGGCAAGGGTCCAACGGCGGAACTGCCGGTAGACCGAGGACCACTTGCCGAACTCTTCGGGCAGGTCGCGCCACGGCGCACCAGTCCTTGCGATCCAGAAAATGCCATCCAGAACAAGACGATGGTCCGCAGGCTTGCGCCCGTTCGGATGCCGGACGGCTCGGATGAAGCCCTCAAAGAATCCCCATTCGTCGTCGGACATCAGGTTGCGTGCCAAGCTCATCTCCTACGTAGAGAGCAGCTTGAATCACAGCGCGAACGCCGGTGGAACCCCTTTTGTCAACATCACCTAGCACCTACGCACGCGGGAAGTCGATAGAGCGGTTGGGGCTCCCCCACTGGACGCTAATGTCGTGTCTTTCGTTCAACTGCGCTATCCGTATCCAGCCGCAAAGCCGCCCGCCACAGCGGCGTTTTCATGAACACCGCGTCCTCGAACCGATAGCTGGGGTGAGCGGCTTCACCCGCATGCCCTTCGCCAGCACATCTCTCGGCGCGGAGCAGCCGTTGCTCAACTCTGAACTTCTCGGCTATGGCCGCGATCCGCTGGCGCCGATCAAGGACGCGGTGACGGCTGACGGCGATGTCGTCGTGCCGCTCGACGCCGAGGCCTTCGGCTTCTGGCTGAAGGCGGCGTTCGGCGCACCCTCGACCACGGGTGCGGAAGCTCCCTACACCCACGAGTTCCAGTCCGGGTCCTGGACGCTGCCCTCGATGTCGATCGAGACCGGCATGCCGGAGGTGCCGCGCTACGCGATGTATTCCGGCTGCGTGCTCGACCAGATCACCTGGCAGATGCAGCGCTCGGGGCTCTTGACCGCGACGGCGCGGCTGGTGGCGCAGGGCGAGACGGCGGGCACGACGACCAGCGCGGGAACACCCGCAGCGCTGGAGCTGAAGCGCTTCGGGCATTTCAACGGGTCGATTACGCGCAATGGCACGGCTCTCGGCAACGTGGTCTCGGCCGAGATCACCTATGCCAACAACCTCGACCGGATCGAGACGATCCGCTCGGACGGGCGCATCGACGGCGCCGACCCGTCCATCGCGGCGCTCACCGGCCGGATCGAGGTGCGCTTCGCCGACCAGACGCTGGTGACGCAGGCGATCAATGGCGAGGCCTGCGAGATGGAATTCGCCTACGTCCTGCCCTCGGGCGAGAGCTTCACCTTCACGGTGCACGCCGTCTACCTGCCGCGCCCGCGCATCGAGATTTCTGGGCCGCAGGGCGTGCAGGCGACCTTCGACTGGCAGGCGGCGCGCGACAGCGTGGTCGGCCGGATGTGCACCGCCACCCTGATCAACGACATAGAGGAGTATTGAGGATGCTGACGCTCGACCTGACCAACGCGCCGCGCTGGCATGACCTCGCCCCCGGCGTCCGGGTGCAGCTCCGCCCGCTGACCACCGCGCTGATGGTGGCGACGCGCAGCGATCTAGCCGTCGAGGCAGTTCCGGAGGAGGCTTCCGACGAGGAGCGCGCGGTGGCTTTCGCCAAGTCGCTGGCGCGGCGGGCGGTGCTTGCCTGGGACGGCATTGGCGACGCCGACGGCCAGCCCATCGACCCGAGCCCCGAGGCCATCGACGCGCTACTCGACGTCTGGCCGATCTTCGAGGCGTTCCAGCTGACCTACGTCTCGAAGGGCCTGCTGCTGGAACAGGAAAAACGCCTCCGCGCCCTCGCCGAATGGTCCTTCGGCGGGGGCGAGCGATACTGCGACGCCTGCCAAACGACGTGCCCGGACTGCCCGGCGCGGTTGAACCGTCCGGAAACGCCGGAGGGTTGGCAGGTCTGGGACCTCGTCGGCCGCCTCGGCGGTCAGCTGCGCGTGCTGCCGGGCGCGGTGATCGGCTGGGACCTGTCGGCGGCGCTGGCGCTCGGTGACGCGCTCGGCGTCCCGCCGCTCGCGATGGCCGAACTGCTACCGGTCATCGAAGCGGTGATGGTGCGGAAGCTGAACGAGGAGCTGAGTGCGAACGGCGGCCCGGGTGTCAGGCCTTGATCTTCTCGATCAGGGTGACGCCCGGCAGTCCTTCGAAATGTGCGTCGCAGGTCAGGAGCGTCGCACTTTGCGCGCGCGCAGTTGCAAAGATGATGGCGTCGGCGGTTGCCAGCTTATGCTCCCGGCACGCCTCCGCCGCTGCGAGCGCGATCTCGGTATCGAGCGGAACGACCTGGCAGACCTGCGTGAAGGCGATGACCTGATCCGCCTTGTCCTCGCCGACCTCGCGGGTCAGCCATTTCGCCAGCTCGAGCTGAACCATGGTCGGGACAATCCACTCGGCCTGTTCGGGCAACTGCCCGGACAGCTTCTCGCCAGTTGGCGAGCCGATCAGCCATTCGATCCAGGCCGACGTGTCGACGAGGATCATCAGAACCGGTCCGAGCGGTCGCGATAGTCGGTGGCAGATGCTCCGCGCGCGAGCCCTTTCAGCGCCTCCCGCTTCGGCACCGGCACCAGCAGGACGCCGGTGCCCTTCGGGATGAAGGCAAAGGTCAGCCCGGCTTCCCAGTGCTGCGCCGCCCGGATCGCCTTGGGGATCGAGATCTGGAACTTCGAGGACAGGGTCGCAGTCTCGGCCATGGTCATACCCTCATGTGATCGATGTCGAAAACGTAAGACGCCGACGCGGCGAAAGCAAGGACTCTGACCGATGGCAGAAAAGCGAGTGTCCGTCCGCCTCGCGGTCGTGGGCGGACGGCAGGTGCGCGCCGAGCTGGAAGGCGTGGGCGAAGCCGGATCCCGCGGCTTCGGACGGCTGAGCCGCGAGATGGAAGCGGCCAACGCCCGGCTCTCGGCCTTCTCGCGGCGTGTTGCTGTCGCGGCCGCCGCCGCCGTAGCAGCCGCTGCCGCCGCTGGCGTGGCGATGATCCGCTCCGGCCTGCAGACGGTCGATGCGCAGGCCAAGCTCGCGCAGTCGCTCGGCACCACCGTCGCCTCGATCCAGACGCTGGAGCGAGCGGGCGAGCTGGCGGGCGTGTCGATGTCCGGCATCGAGCAGGCCACGAAGGACCTGACGCGCCGTCTCAGCCAGGCGGCCGCCGGGACCGGCCCCGCCGCCGACGCACTGGACCGGCTCGGGCTTTCGGCCAACGAGCTGATCGCGCTGCCGCTGGACCAGCGCGTCGGCGCGATCAACGCGGCCATCGAGAGCTTCGTGCCGGCGGCCGAGCGCGCGGCGGTCGCGGGCCAGCTCTTCGGCGAGGAAGGCTCCATCGCCATGTCGCGGATCGACACGGCGACGCTGCGCCACCTGCTCGGCGTGCGGCTTCAGTTCCTCGGGCAAGTCGGCCAGTTTTCCCGCCGCCTTGGCCTCGTGGTAGGCGTCTGCGATCTTGTCCGCATCGTCGGTGTAGTCGTTCTTCACCAGATAGCGGTATATCTGCTTGGCCATGGCGGGTGTCACCTCGACTGGACCATGCTCGGTAGTGAGTGTCTTGCCCGCAAAATAGTCCTCAGTTGCCTGCCTCGGGCGCGACGAGAGGGTCTCCGCGATTTCCTTCTGCAGCCCTGCCACGAAGTCCTTGTAGCTCTCGCTCGCCACCACGGTGAGTACGTTGATGTCGTGCACCACCGCCGGGTGGTCCATCCTGTCCCCGTGCTGATCGACGCTCAGCCGCAGGCCACGCCCCACCTCCTGGCGGCGGGAAATGGTGTTGTCGCTGTGCTTCAGCATGCACATGACAAAGACGTTCGGGTTGTCCCACCCCTCGCGCAGCGCCGAGTGTGAGAAGATGAACCGGGTGGGTTCGGCAAGGGAAAGCAGCCGCTCCTTGTCCTTGAGGATCAGGTCGTAGGCGTCCACGTCGTCGGAATCGACCGAGCGGGCGCCAACGGCAGGGTCTTTGAGGCGGTTCGTCTTCTTATCGATCGAGAAATAGCCGTTGTGCGTCTTCGCGGAGTCGATGCTGGCGAGATATTTCCGGTACGCCTCGTTGTCGATTATGAGCTCCGAAAGGTACTCAGCCTTCAGCAACTCGTACTCTTCCTCGAAGACCCGCGCATACTCGCCCTTCTCGTCGGCCTGGCCATAGTCCCGGTACTTCACCACCTCGTCGATGAAGAACAGCGACAGGACCTTGATGCCCTGTGCGAACAGCTGCTTTTCCTTGTCTAAATGCGCCTTGATCGTCTCGCGGATCTGGATGCGGCGGATATCGCGTTCCGAGACATCGCCGTTCCTCGCAGATGCCGTCCAACAGGCGCACCTTGCGCCGGATGCTGCTCATGTTGAGATCGAGCGCGAGCGCGATCTTCTCCTCGGGCACGCCGCGCTCGATCGCCTTTCGGATCATCTTGTGTTCCTGGATCGGCGCAAGGCGGCTGACCTGGCGGTTGTAGGTGAAGGCCTCATCGTCGGTGGAGACCAGACACTCCACTTCCTGTTCGCCTGCGTCCTTCAGCGCCTCGATCCGAAGATGGCCGTCCCGTTGCGACTGCGGGCGGTCTTGGCATCCTGATCCCGCCCTCGATCGTGATGGTGATGTATTCGGTCGCAACCTCTGGGATGATCGTCACCGGCCCGGATGGCGAAAGCGTCGCGGCGGCTTCGATCGGCGATATGTTCATCGCCGGGGTGGTGCCGGGCCTGATCCTGGCGGCGATGCTGGGCGTCACGACCTATTGGCGGGCGCGGAGGAACGACTATCCCCGTCTGCCGCGCGCCTCCTTCCGCGAACGCTGGATAGCGTTCCGGGAATCGGTCTGGGGCCTGATGCTGATCGTCATCATCAATGGGCGGCATCTATGGCGGCATCTTCACCCCGACCGAGGCGGCGGGCGTCAGCGCGGTCTATGCCTTTGTCATCGCGGTCTTCGTCTACAAGGACATCAAGCTGCGCGACGTGCCCCGGGTGCTGCTGACCTCGGCCGCCATGTCGGCGATGCTGCTTTATATCATCACCAACGCGGTGATGTTCGCCTTCATCCTGACCTCCGAGCAGATCCCGCAGTCGGTGTCGGCTTGGATCGTGGACCTGGGGCTTGGCTGGGTGGGCTTCCTGCTGGTGGTCAACATCCTGCTGCTGCTGGTCGGGATGGTGATGGAGCCGTCGGCCATCGTCCTCATCATGGCGCCGATCCTGTTCCCCGTCGCCGTGGCGCTGGGCATCGATCCGGTCCATTTCGGCATCATGATGGTGGTGAACATGGAAATCGGGCTGTGCACGCCGCCGGTAGGCCTGAACCTGTATGTCGGCTCGGCCATATCTCGCCTGGGGCTTACGGCCATGTCCGTTGCGGTCGTACCCTGGCTGATCACCGCGCTGCTGTTCCTGGCGCTGATCACCTACGTTCCGGCGGTCACGATGTTCCTGCCGGACCTGCTGGGCTTCTGAGGCAAGGAAGGCGGCGCGCGGTCGCGCGCCGCCTTCTTGCAGGCTTGGCGGGAGGACGGTCGCTGGGCTGCCGCAAGGTGGCCCAACGGCTGCTCGGCCGCGGATGGCTCAGTCAGGCATCCGCCACCGCGCCGGGCCGGTCCGGTGAACGGCGTGGCCGCGCGCGTCCACGGCCACAGTCACAGGCATGTCCCTCACCACGAATTCGTGGATGGCTTCCATCCCCAGATCTTCGAAGGCCACTACCCGGGCCTCACGGATCGCCTGCGACACAAGATAGGCCGCGCCGCCGACCGCAATCAGGTAGGCCGCCCCGTTGCGGGCGATGGCGTCGATCGTGGCGTCGCCGCGTTCCGCCTTGCCGATCATCACCGACACGCCAAGCCGGTCGAGCATCATGTCGCTGTAGCGGTCCATCCGGGCAGAGGTCGTCGGCCCGGCAGGTCCCACCACCTCGTCTCCCACCGGATCGACCGGGCCCACGTAATAGATCGCCCGGTCCCGGAAGGCGACCGGCAGCGGCTGGCCAGTTGCCAGCATCCGCTCGATCCGCCGATGCGCGGCGTCGCGGCCGGTCAGCAGGCGCCCCGACAGCAGCAGCGATTTTCCCGGCTGCCAAGTCGCGATGTGGTCTCGCGTCAGCCCGTCCAGGTCGACGCGGCGAGCGTCCTTCCAGGCGTCGCGAAAATCCAGGTCCGGCCAGTCCGCAAGATCGGGCGGAACCAGGCGCGCGGGCCCCGAGCCGTCCAGCGCGAAATGCACATGGCGCGTCGCCGCGCAGTTGGGAACCACAGCGACCGGCAGCGAGGCGGCATGGGTGGGAAAGCTGCGCACCTTCACGTCCAGGAGGGTGGTGATCCCGCCCAGGCCCTGTGCGCCGATGCCCAGGGCGTTGATCCGGTCGATCAGCTCAAGGCGCAGGGCCTCCTCGGGGTTGGCGGGGCCCCGGGCGCGCAGGGCAGTCGCGTCGATGGGTTCGTTCAGCGCCTGCTTGGCCATCACCATCGCCTTGTCCACGCTGCCGCCGATGCCGACGCCCAGGATGCCCGGGGGCACCAGCCGGCGCCCATCCTGCCGACGGTCTCCACCACCCAGTCGGCCACCGATGCCGAAGGGTTCAGCACCGCGAAGGCCGACTTGTTCTCGGACCCGCCGCCCTTGGCCGACACGTCGAATTCCACCCGATCCCCGGCCACCATCTCGACATGCAGCATGGCCGGGGCGTTGTCGCGCGTGTTCTGCCGCCGCCCGAACGGGTCGGCCACGACCGAGGCGCGCAGCGGGTTGGTGTCGCTGCGGTAGGCGCGGCGGACGGCATCATCGACCATGTCCTGCAGCGGCCTGTTCCAGTCCAGAGCCGCCCTGACGCCGATCCGGGCGGTGACGTTGGCAACGCCGGTGTCCTGGCAGATCGGGCGGCGGCCGAGGGCGGCCATGCGCGAATTGACCAGGATCTGCGTCATCGCGTCCCGCGCCGCGGGGCTTTTCTCGGCGCTCCAGGCGGCGGACATGGCGCGGATGAAGTCGCGGGGATGATAGTGGCTGATGAACTGCAGCGCGTCGGCGATGCTGTCGATCACGTGGTCTTCGGATATGGCTGGCATGGTGGCCTCGTGCGGCGCGATGGAGGGGGGATGGGGGTTACCTGTCCTGGCTGACCTGCGCGCCGCTCCACCGGCCCGTTCGCGCCAGATCGCGCAGCATGTCGCGGGTCAGGGCCAGCACGACCGAGACGGCATTGGTCATCGGGCGGCTGGCAGAGTGGGCCAGGTGGATGCTTCGCACGACCTTGGGCTCGACGATGGCCCAGCTGCGCAGGCGGTTCTCGGCCACCTCCGGGGCGATCGCGTTTTCGGGAAGGATGGAGTAGCCCAAGCCTTCCTCGACCAGCGACTTGATGTTGGCATAGGAATCCACGTCGAAGACGGTGTCCAGGTCGCGGCCCTTCGCCTTGGCGTGCCGCAGCAGAAGCTCGCGCAGGCCGTGGCCGGGACCGGGCAGGATCAGCGGAAGCCCCAGGACCGTGCCGAAGGTGAGCTCGCCGCCTGCCTCGGGCAGATCCTCGTCCGGCAGCCTGGATGGCGGCCCGAAGAACTGAAGCCGCTCGTCCAGCAGCCGCTCGGTCCGGATGCCGTGGTCCTCGGCCTCGCCGTACAGCACCGCCAGGTCGATCCTTTCCTCGCGCATCCAGTCCAGGATGAAGCCGCTCATGGCCTCGGCGATGCGCAGCTTGATCTTCGGATAGCGCAGATGGACGGCCGAGATCAGCGGGACCGCCAGGATTTGCCCGATCGTGCCGGGCACGCCCAGCCGGACCTCGCCCTCGGGATCGTTCTGGTGGCCGCGGATCTCCTCCTCGGCGACGGTCAGCTGGTCCAGGATGATCCGGGCGTGGCGCAGCAGGATCATTCCCGCCTCGGTCGGCTGGACCCCGCGCGGGCTGCGAAACAGCAGCGCCGTGCCCAGGTCGGCCTCCATGTTGCGCACGTGCAGCGACAGGGCCGGCTGGGCGACGTGCAGGAAGGTCGCGGCGCGCGACAGCGACCCCTGTTCGACGATAGCCACGAAATAGCGAAGCTGCCGCAGGTCGATCACCGCCGCGGCTCCTGCGGGGCGGCAAGGGTCCAGCAGATCATGGGCTGTGTCAGGGTCGCCAGGCCGTCGATGCTGCGGATGTTGTCGCGCCAGGCCCGGGCCAGCGCGGCATCGTTCCTGCGGGCGGCCTGGGCGCGTTCGGGCAAGGCGCGCGCAAGATAGGCGATGAAGTCGTCCAGCCCGGCAAAGCGGCTTTCGCGGTTCCACCGGCGCAGATCGCGCAGCGTCACGCGCCCGGCAGAGATCAGCGTTTCGACCGCCTGTGCGGCCTGGGCGCGGATGCGCGTTTCATCTTCGACCGGGCGCATCGCCCGGAAGAAGCTGCCCTGGGCCAGCGGTTCGACGACCAGCACGATGCCGGTCCGGCCCACCGCCGCAACCGCATTCAGAAGCGCGTCCTGCATCCGGTCCGGCCGGACGTGATGAAGCGAGTTGACGAAGCAGGCGGCGTCGAAGCGCCCCAGATCCTCGGGCAGCGCCTCGGCCAGGGCGCAACGGAAGTCGGCCGCGGGCAGCCGTTCGCGCGCCCGCGCCAGGGCGGCGGCGGCGGGGTCGATGCCCGTCACGCGGTAGCCGCATCCGTCAAGCGCCTGGGCAAGGCTGCCGTCGCCGCAGCCGATGTCCAGGATGCGCCCGGCGCCACAGCGCGCGAACGCAGCGGTCAGCACGGTCAGCGTGTCCACGCCGGTCGGGCAGGTCTTCGCAGCAGCAACGGCCTGGGTGGTGGTTGGATCGGTCATGATGTTTCCAGTGGCCCCGGAAGGAAACACGCTTTCGCCCGAACATCAAATAGAGGCTTGCTGCGTCTGCCATACCGGGATGTTATGAGGACCGGGCCGAAGCTTTACTGGGCAAGGTCCCCGCCCTGCGTCATGTCGGGCGTGGCCGGAACCTCATTCCGGGAATGGCGACCTGCGGCAACCGTGCGGCAGACAGATAACAAATCCCTCTATAGGCTATCGACAACATATATTTGATATATCGCCAGCCGTCGCGCAGGCTTGGTTGCAAACGATGGTCTGGAAGGATGCCATGCTTCAGAAAGTCACGGACGAATATCAGGACATTCGCGACGCGGTGCGTGCGCTGTGTGCCGGGTTTCCCGACGAATACCACCGCAGGATCGACGAGGCTCGCGCCTATCCCGAGGAGTTCGTGGATGCCCTGACAAAGGCCGGCTGGATGGCCGCGCTGATCCCCGAAGAATACGGGGGCTCGGGGCTGGGCCTGACAGAAGCCTCGATCATCATGGAGGAAATCAACCGGGCGGGCGGCAATTCCGGGGCCTGTCACGGGCAGATGTACAACATGAACACGCTCATCCGCCACGGGTCCGAGGAGCAACGCCGGACATACCTGCCGCGGATCGCTACGGGCGAGTTGCGCCTGCAGTCGATGGGCGTGACCGAACCCACGACCGGCACCGACACCACCCAGCTCAAGACCACGGCCACCCGCAGGGGCGATCGCTACGTGATCAACGGCCAGAAGGTCTGGATCAGCCGCGTCCAGCATTCGGACCTGATGATCCTTCTGGCCCGCACCACGCCGCTCTCCGAGGTCAGGAAGAAGTCCGAGGGCCTGTCGATCTTCCTGGTGGACATCCGCGAAGCCATGACATCGGGCATGACCGTGCGCCCGATCCTGAACATGGTCAACCACGAGACCAACGAGCTGTTCTTCGACAACCTCGAGATCCCGGCCGAGAACCTGATCGGCGAGGAAGGGCAGGGGTTCAAGTACATCCTGACCGGCCTGAACGCCGAGCGCACGCTGATCGCCGCCGAATGCATCGGCGACGGCTACTGGTTCATCGACCGCGTGTCGCGCTATGTCACCGAGCGCGTGGTCTTCGGCCGTCCCATCGGCCAGAACCAGGGCGTGCAGTTCCCGATCGCCGAAGCCTTCATCGAGGTCGAGGCCGCCAACCTGATGCGGTTCGAGGCCTGCCGCCGGTACGACGCGCGCGAAGACTGCGGCGCCCAGGCCAACATGGCGAAATACCTGGCCGCCAAGGCGTCGTGGGAGGCCGCGAACGCCTGCCTGCAGTTCCACGGCGGCTTCGGCTTTGCCTGCGAATACGATGTCGAGCGCAAGTTCCGCGAGACCCGCCTCTATCAGGTCGCGCCGATCTCGACCAACCTGATCCTGTCCTATGTCGCCGAGCACGTGCTTGGCCTGCCGCGGAGCTTCTGATGGGAACGCTGCCTCTGGAGGGGCTGACCGTGGTGGCCATCGAACAGGCGGTGGCCGCGCCCTTCGCCACCTCGCGTCTGGCCGATGCGGGCGCGCGGGTCATCAAGATCGAACGCCCCGAGGGCGATTTCGCGCGCGGCTATGACGACGTGGCGAGGGGTCAGGCCAGCTACTTCGTCTGGCTGAACCGGGGCAAGGAAAGCATCGCCCTGGATCTGACGCTGCCTGAACACAAGGACGAACTGGCCCGCCTGCTTGCCGGCGCGGATGTGCTGGTCCAGAACCTCAAGCCCGGGGCGCTGGGCCGGCTTGGCTTCGGCTTCGACAGGCTGGCCGCCGACTATCCGCGGCTGATCGCCTGTTCGATCTCGGGTTACGGCGAAACCGGGCCGATGGCCGACCGCAAGGCCTATGACCTGCTGATCCAGGCCGAATCGGGCCTGTGCTCGATCACCGGCGGCCCCGAGGAGCCGTCGCGGGTGGGCGTGTCGCTGGTCGATATCGCCACCGGCGCCACCGCCCACGCCGCGATCCTCGAGGCGCTGATCCGTCGCGGGATCGACGGCAAGGGCGCGAATATCCAGATCTCGATGTTCGACGTGATGGCCGACTGGCTGACCGTGCCGCTGATGAACCACGAAGGCGGCAAGTCCCCGCGCCGCCTTGGCCTGGCGCATCCCTCGATCTCGCCCTACAGCGTCTTCACCTGCAAGGATGGCAACCAGATCCTGATCTCGATCCAGAGCGACCGGGAATTCGCCAAGTTCGCGGACGTCTTCATGAACCGCCCCGAGATGGCGCGCGATCCGCGCTTCGCGACCAACGTGGCGCGCGTGCAGAACCGCCCGGAAACGGATGCTGCCGTGGCCGTGGCCTTTGCGTCGAAGACCGCCGAGGAAGCGACCGCGGGGCTGATCGCGGCGGATGTGGCCTTCGCCTCGGTCAACGACATGGCGGGCCTGTCCGGCCATTCGCAACTGCGCCGCATCACCGTGGACACCCCGAACGGCCCGGTCAGCTATCCGGCCCCCGGCGCCGTCTTCGTGGGCGAACCGCGCAGCTATGGCGCGGTCCCGGCCCTGCCGAAGGTCAGGGAAAGCGCATGAGCGGCCTGGACATCGATCACCTGCGCCAGTGGATCGGGCGTGTCGAGACCAGGTCGGAACTGGTCACCGATGCCATGGCGGACCGCTTCAAGGCCACCTTCGACCAGGACGGGCAGGCCAGGGACGGCGAGGCCGCCCCGGTCATGATCCATCTGTGCGTCGCCCCGCCCGCCGCGCCCACCAGCGGGCTGGGCGTGGACGGCCATCCCGCGCGCGGCGGCTTCCTGCCCCCGGTGCCGCTGCCGCGCCGGATGTGGGCGGGCGGTGCCTTCACCTTTCACGGCGACATCCGCGTTGGCGACCGCGTCACCCGCCGCTCGACCATCCGCGACGTCACCGTGAAAGAGGGCCGGACGGGTACGCTGTGCTTCGTCACCCTCGATCACCGCATCGACAGCGCGGGCCGCCTGGCGGTCGAGGAGCGCCAGGACATCGTCTATCGCGGCGCCGAGACCGCGGGCGGGGGCGGCAGGCCTGCCCCGGCCGAGGCCCCCTGTGCGCATCGCGCCACGGTCGCGCCTTCGGCGGCGCTGCTGTTTCGCTATTCCGCGCTGACCTTCAACGGCCACCGGATCCATTACGACACGCCCTACACGACCAGGCAGGAGGGCTATCCGGGCCTGATCGTCCACGGCCCGCTGCAGGCCACGATGCTGGTCCAGTTCGCCGAAAGGCTGCGCGGCAGCCGGCCGGTGCAGTTCAGCTTCCGCTCGCTGTCGCCGTTGTTCGACATCGCCGACTTCACCCTCAACGCCTGCGCCGAAGGGGAGGGGCTGCGCCTGTGGACATCCTATGCCGATGGCCCCGTCGCGATGGAGGCACGCGCGTCATGGTCGGCCTGACCCGCGCGCTGCGGGCGTCTCCTGCCGGCTGCTGTTCGGCGCCGGCAAACGCCGAACCGGCTGCAAGGAGGCGACGCGATCCGGCCTGAGGGACGGGCTCGCATCTGCTTCAGCGTCCGCTGCTTCCCGCGCCCCTTGCCGGCCTGCGTCTTCAGCGGCCGGCTTTCCAGGGGTAGGCCTGCTTGGTCATTCCCCTCTGGCAGGAGGCGTTTCAATCCTCGGCCAATCAGTCCCGGCCTCCGTTTCCACCGCCGCCGCCGTTGCCACCACCATTTCCGCCGCCGCCATTGCCCCCGCCGTTGCCACCACCACCGTTGCCCCCGCCGTTTCCGCCCCCGCCATTGCCCCCACCGCGTCCGCCACCGTCGTTGCCACCTCCCTGTCCGCCGCCGCCATTGCCGTGTCCACCACCGCCGTTGCCACCGCCGCCGCTGCCATTGCCGTGTCCGCCGCCGCCGCCGTTGCCACCGCCGTGTCCACCACCGCCATTGCCGCCACCGTGTCCACCACCGCCATTGCCGCCGCCGTGTCCGCCGCCGCCGTTGCCACCGCCGTTGCTGCCGCTGTTTCCTCCACCGCCGTTGCCACCACCGCCATTGCCGCCGCCGCCTCCATGTCCATTGCCGCCGTTGTTCCCGTTTCCGCCACTCCCCCCCGTGCCGCCGCTCCCGCCGCCGCTCCCGCCGCCGCTCCCGCCGCCGCTCCCGCCTGCGCTGCCGCCGCTCCCACTCCCGGTGCCGCCCGCGCTGCCGCCGCTCCCGATGCCGCCGCCGCTGCCCCCTGCGGTACTACCGCTGCCGCCTGTGCCGCCGCTTCCAAGCCCGTCGCCGCGCCCCGCCGCGCTGCCGCCGTTGTTTCCGCCCGCTGCACCATGTCCGCTGCCGCCGCTGCCACCCCCTCCGCCGTTGCTGCGACCTGCGCTACCGCCATCGGTTGCACTGGCGCCGGTACGGCCGTCCGGGTCACCGGATCTACCCCCGCCGGCACGGCCGCTACTGGTTCCGGCTGCCCCGGCATCGCCACCGCCGATGCTCCTGACGCCGGCAAGATTTCGGCCGCTGATGGTTCGCGGCCATTCGCTGTCCCCCCTGCCGGAAACGGCGCGCCTGCGGCCTTCCGCAGTCCCCTGAGATATCCCGCTGCCTCTTCCTGCGCCAGTAGCCTGGGCAGGCTCCGGCATGGTACCGCGCGCGATCACGGGCTTGGGCGCGGGCGGCGCTCCTCGACCGCCGAGCCACAGTTCCAGATACCCCTCCTCCGGGGGCGGCGTGAAGCCAAGGAAATCACGCGCCTCGGCGTCCAGCTGGCCTGCCAGTTCCTCGGCTGCCGCGCGATCCTGCGGGTGAAAGTACCGGACATGGGTTTCCCCGATCGTGAACGGCGTCGATGTCTCCTCGGGTGACCACCCTTGGTCCGCAAGCTGCGTCATGGTCTGGTCCCGACGCTGGGCCGCAAGGCGCTGGGGGACATAGACCGCCAGCCGCATCCGCGGCGTTTCCGTGATGGACGGCATCGGCCGAGGGCTGGCGTCGCCCTCGGGCCCCTGCAGAGGGGCAGGCTGCAGGCGCGGGACCGGGAAAGCCGGCCGCGCCTTATGGAAGGCCAAGCCGGGCGCCGCCGCAAGTCCGGGCTCTGCCTCGAGGTCTGGACGCCCGGGCGTGAAGGAAAGCGGTCCGACCGCTGGCAGGCGGGGGGCCAGGGCCGATGCCGACACGGCCGGCAGTTCCGGTCGGGGAACCGAGGGCGCAGACGGCACATCGCGGGGCGCAAGGGCGGTTGCCTGCCCTTGGGCAGACGGCAGGACTTCCGGATCAGGGACCGGAGGGGCCAGGGACGGCGGAGCGGCCGGTGCCGCCGAGAACGGCGCAGCATCGACGGACGGACCAGCCGAGGAAAGGGCTGTGGCATCGTGTCGGGCGGGATCGACCCCACCAGTACGGGTTATGCCGAACCCGACAAGAGAGGCGCCCGCCAAGCCGCCAAGGACCAACCCGACCAGCATCGGACGCAAACGGCCATCGACCGCAGGGTTGCCCATCATCCGGACGCGGCCTGCAGGCGCCGGGTGCCGATCAAGCGAAGGCGCTGCGACGGCTGCGCCTTCCGTCCAGGCGCCGTCCGGGCCGTCCGTCAGCGCCGGCACGGCGGAGGGCGGCACCGTCACAGGCTGGACGGCAGGCCGTCCGGCGGCGCCGACCGGCCCTTCAGGCCCATATCCGACTGCCGGCGGCTGCTCTTGCGCACGCTGCCGCAGGACTTTCTCCCGCTGGGCACGGGCAGCCGCTACCCGCTGCTTCCATTCTTCGGGATCATAGGGCAACAGGTTGCCAGCCGGAGCATCAATGCCCGCCTGATGCTGCGGTTCTCGCGCAGGCTGAACCATGACTGTACCACCATCCGCGCCGTTCTGACGCGTTCGCAGACAAATTAACACTTCCGGCTCCGATGCGCAAAGCCCCGAGCCACTGGCGCCTCAGGACCGGCGGTTATCCGCAGGAGGCATGCCATCAGACACCGGACCTTCGCCGGTTCTGTTTCCGGTTTTACGAAACAGTGTCCCGGGTGGTGGTGTAGGAGGCCGCGCGCGGAGCCTCCGGCGTAGCGCAAGCCGCGCGGCCGTGGGTGACGCTGGCGGTCACCGCCGATCTTCGAAGATGGGGTGGATGCCGCTCTCCCCTGACGGCATCGCGATGTGCCACACTCGTGGTGTCGAAGCACAAGCTGAAGGAGAGGGCATCCATGGGAGAAGTTACCATCATCGGCGTCGATCTGGCAAAGAACGTGTTCCAGGTGCACGGCGCGGCGGCGGACGGGTCCGTCTTGTTCCGGAAGAAACTTTCACCAGCGCAGTTCGCCCGTTCATGGCGGAGCAGTCGCCGTGTCTTGTGGCGATGGAGGCCTGCGCCAGCGCGCATCACTGGGCGCGGGAAATGGCGCGGCACGGGCATGAGGTCCGGCTGATCGCTCCGCACTACGTCAAGCCGTTCCTGAAGCGGCAGAAAAATGACGCCGCCGATTCCGAGGCGATCGTTGAGGCCGCCCTGCGTCCCACCATGCGCTTTGTCGAGCCGAAATCGGCTGACCAGCAGGCGCGGGCCGTCGCGTTCCGGACACGCGAGCAGCTCGTGAAGCAGCGCACGGAGGCCGTGAACGCGCTGCGGTCGCATCTCTATGAGTTTGGCGATGTCGCCCCCGAGGGGATCGGCTATGTGCCGCGCCTGAAACGGGTCATCGAAGATCCTGAGGCCGACATTCCAGATCTGGCGCGTGAGATCTGCCGTATGCTCCTCGAGCAGATCACGCATCTGACCGACCGCATCAATGCACTGAAAGCGAGGATCGCGGCCGTATCGCAGGAAGCGGAAATGCCGCGCCAACTGCAGACGATGCCGGGCGTCGGCCCGATCACTGCGCTCGCGGTCGAGACCTTCGCCCCGCCGATGGACCAGTTCCGCCGGGGTCGCGACTTTGCCGCCTGGCTTGGCCTGGTGCCGCGGCAGCATTCCACCGGCGGCAAGCAGAAGCTGGGGAAGACCTCGAAGATGGGGCAGCGTGACATACGACGGTTGCCAGTCATCGGAGCGACAGCCGTGATCCGCTGGGCCTCGCGCCGCGGGGCGCCGAAGGGGCGCTCGGGCCACCGAGTTGTGAGGAAGGCATGATCTGCATGGGCAAATGATCGACATGATCCGGGTCGGGAAAACCAGAAACCTTCTCCGAGCCTCGAGTTCGCTGTTGGAGATGTGGACCCGCTCCGCGCATCACCATCCCGGCCAGCGGCGCCAGTCAGCCGCACTTACAGGCCTGACAAAAGACCGCACTCGATCACATGTCCGGACGATCAGAAATTCCTCGCAAACCGAGCGGCATCCACAAAAGAAGGTTCGGGTTGCGAGACCTGGAACCGACAACGGAGATGACGATGACCGAAGAGAGAATGGCGCTGATCGAGCTGGTTGAGAAGCAGGCTGATGGTGATCTCGTGCGGGAGATGCTGGCCTTCCCTGTGTGCTTTCCAAAGAGCATCGAGTCGCCGGGTATGGCTGACGGCCAGCTTGCATGCTTCCGCCTTGTTCGCTGTCTTCAGGGAAAAGTAGAGCTGTTCAGGGGCCTTCTTGCTCTGAGGGACTCTGTGAAGCTCACGGCAGTCCAACGGGATGCGCCGCCGGTAGTACCACCTGTTTCCCTTCGGTTCGATGTGCTGACACATGACCCGGATCGCCCCAACTTCAAAGACTAGAACCACGCTGTGTAACCTCATGTGTAACCTGAGGCAAGCACACGAGCCAACTAACCAATTGATGTAACTACAGTAATCGTGGCAAGTGTGGCGGAGAGGGTGGGATTCGAACCCACGGAACCCGTGAAGGCTCAACGGTTTTCGAGACCGCCCCGTTCGACCACTCCGGCACCTCTCCGCGCTTCTGGGTGGTGAGGCGGGGATTTAGAGGGGCAGGGGTTGAAGCGCAAGTGCTTTTGTCGAAAAAAGCTTCTGTCGCATGAAAGGATGCCCGGATGCTGCGGTTTCTCTTGTTCTGCCTTCTGGTCACCCTGACCCAGCCGGTCTTCGCGCAGGCGGTCCCCGATCGGCAGGAGACACCGCTGGCGCAGCATCGGCAGACGGCCCTGACCATCTGGGAGGTGATGCAGCTTGACGCCCTTGCGCCGATCCTGCGCGACGAGGCCCTGGCCGAGGGCGCGGAAATGGCCGAGACGATGTTTCCCCGGGGCGGCACCGGACGCTGGCTGGACCGGGTGGGGGCGATCCATCAGCCCGCCCGGTTCCGGGCGCTGTTCCTGCGCGGGGTGGCCGAGGCCCTGCCCGGTGCCGACCCCGAGGATCTGCGGGCCGGTCTGGCCTTCTATCGCACCGGGCTTGGGCGGCAGCTTCTGTCGCTGGAGGAAGCTGCCCGCCGAGCCATGCTGGACGACGAGACCGAGGCCGCCGCGCGGGCCGCCTGGGCGCAGGCTCGGGCGCGGTCAAGCCCCCGCGCGGCCCGGATCGTCCGCCTGATCGAGGCGGCTGGCCTGATCGACGCGAACGTGGCGGGCGGGATGAACGCCTCGCTTGCCTTCGCGCGGGGGTTCCAGGCGGGCGGCGGCTTCCTGATGCCGATGGCCGAGAGCCAGATGATCGCCGAGGCCTGGGGCGAAGAACCGCGGATGCGGGCCGATACCGAAAGCTGGATCGGCGCCTATCTGTTCCTGGCCTATACGCCCCTCAGCGACGCGCAGCTTGACCTTTACACGATCTATGCCGGATCGGACGGCGGCCGAGCGTTGTCGGGCGTGATGTTCGCGGGCTTCGACGCGTTCCTGACGCGCGCCTCGCGCGACATGGGGTTCGCTGCCGCGGCCGAATTGCGGGGGCGGCAACTGTGAACGGAACCGTCCTGCTGGCGGGTGTTTTGGCGCATCCCGCCATGCTGGCCGCCTTGGGCCTGACCGGGCGGCCCGAGGATCTGCCCGGCGTTCTGGCCGGCGGCGCCAGGGCCGGCATCGACAGGGACGGCTGGCCGCGCCTTGATCCGGGGCAGGGGACCAGCCGCGCCGTGCGGGTGCGGCCGAACCCGCCGCTGCTGCGCTATGCGGCGGTGATGGGCCTTGGGCCGCGGGACGGGATCCTCGGCCTGGGGTGCGGCAAGTTCGAGGGCGAGGCGCAGCCCGAGCTTGCCGCCGCCATCGCCCGGCATGTCCTGGCCGCGCCGGCCGACCAGCCTGCCGATGCGGTCGCCGCCCATCTGCCGGCGATCGGGGCGGTCGCCGGCTCGGAACTGCGGGGCGCCGGGGGGCCTTTCACGGGCAGCCCGCTTGTGGCGCCGCGTTCCCCCGAGGATCTGCAGATTCTGGGCCGGCACCGAGGCTTCGAAGGCTTCTTCTCGGTCGAGGTGTGCCGGATCCGCCACCGCACCCATGACGGGGGGATGACCCCGGCCTTGCGCCGAGAGGTGCTGGTGTCCGGCGATGCGGTGGTCGTGCTGCCCTGGGACCCGGTGCGCGACCGCGTGCTGGTGATCGAGCAGTTCCGCATGGCCCCGGTGCTGCGCCGCGACCCCCAGCCGTGGCTTCTGGAGGCTGTCGCCGGCCGCATCGACGCGGGCGAAACCGTCGAGGAGGCCGCCCGCCGAGAGGCGCGCGAGGAGGCCGACCTGAGCGTCTCGAGGCTGTTCCCGGCGATCCACCACTATCCCAGCCCGGGCATCCTGGGCGAATATCTGTATCTTTACGTGGGCATCGCCGACCTTCCCGACGGCACGGGCGGGATCCACGGCCTGGACAGCGAAGCCGAGGACATTCGCGGTCATGTGATCGGCCGCGCCGACCTGACCCGGATGGCCCTGTCGGGACAGGTGGTCAACGGCCCCCTGGCCATGCTGGCGCTGTGGCTGGAGCTGCGGCAGGACGCGCTGCGGTCCCAGTTGGACGGGGGCGGGGCGGGGTGAAAAGGGGCGCGGGGTTGTGCCCTGGCGGGGGCAATGTGTAGGTAGCACGGAACTCGATCCAGACCGGAAGGTTGCTTGACCATGCGAATTTGCCCTGATCTGGCCGACATGATCGGCAATACCCCCCTGATCCGCCTGCGGCAGGCCAGCGAGGCGACCGGCTGCGACATCCTGGGCAAGGCCGAGTTCATGAACCCCGGCCAGTCCGTCAAGGACCGCGCGGCGCTTTACATCATCAAGGACGCGGTGGCGCGGGGCGTCCTGCGGCCCGGCGGGACCATCGTCGAGGGGACGGCGGGAAACACCGGCATCGGGCTGGCGCTTGTCGGCGCCTCGATGGGCTTTCGGTCGGTGATCGTGATCCCGGAAACCCAGAGCCAGGAAAAGAAGGACATGCTGCGGCTGGCGGGCGCGCATCTGGTCGAGGTTCCGGCCGCCCCCTACAGGAACCCCAACAACTACGTCCGCTATTCCGGTCGCCTGGCCGAAGCCCTGGCCCGGACCGAACCCAACGGGGCGATCTGGGCCAACCAGTTCGACAACACCGCCAACCGCCAGGCCCATGTCGAAACCACCGCCCCCGAGATCTGGGAGCAGACCGGCGGCAAGGTGGACGGCTTCATCTGCGCGGTCGGTTCGGGCGGCACGCTGGCCGGCGTGGCCGAGGTGCTGCAGCCCAAGGGCGTGAAGATCGGCCTTGCCGATCCCGAGGGCGCGGCGCTTCATTCCTTCTATACCACCGGAGAGTTCGACTCGCCCGGAAGCTCGATCACCGAGGGGATCGGGCAGGGGCGCATCACCGCGAACCTGGAAGGCTTCACCCCGGACTTCAGCTATCGCATCCCCGATGCCGAGGCGCTGCCGGTGGTGTTCGACCTTCTGGAACACGAAGGGCTGTGCTTGGGCGGATCGTCCGGGATCAACGTCGCGGGCGCCATCCGCATGGCGCGCGACATGGGGCCGGGACACAGGATCGTCACGGTCCTGTGCGATTACGGCAACCGCTACCAGACCAAGCTGTTCAACCCGGACTTCCTGCGCGCCAAGGGCCTTCCCGTGCCCGGCTGGCTGACGCGCGAAGCGCCCGACATTCCCGAAGTTTACGAAGGCTGACCTCCATGATCCGCGCCATCGTGGCCGTCGTCCTGACGGTCCTGATCGTTCATGTCTCGCCCGCCTGGGCGCAGGAGCCGACGCCCCCCGATTATCAGGCATGGGAGCAGGTCGCGACGCAGAGCGAGGAACTGGTCGGCGACGAAGCCACGCCGATCGACCGGTTGAACGAGATCCGCGCCGACATCGTGGACTGGCGCAGCCGGTTCGAGGACGCGCAGGACATCAACGCCGACGAGATCGCCACGGTCGAGGAGCAGATCGCGGCGCTTGGACCGGCCCCGGCCGAGGGCGAAACCGAGCCCGAGGACATCGCCGCCCGGCGCGCCGAATTGCAGGAACAGCTTTCCGAACTGCAGGCGCCCCGCCTTGCTGCGGTCGAGGCTTTCAGCCGCGCGGATGCGCTTGTGCAGCGCATCGACGAGGCGGTGACCGAACGCCAGGTCAGCGAACTGGCGCGGCTGTCGCCCTCGCCCCTGCTGCCGGCGAACTGGCTTCTTGCCGCTTCGGAAACGTCGCGCCTGGTGAACGGCATCTGGGAAAACACCGGCCAACGGATCGCGGAACGCGCCACGTGGCCGGAACTGCGTCCGCGCCTGCCGCAGGTCGGCGGCTATCTGGTCGCGGCGGTCCTGCTGCTGACGCTGGGCCGCCGCTGGGTCGAGGCGCTGCCGTCGCGGCTTTCGGCGCGGGCGATGGACTATTCGCGGGCGGTGGTGGCCTTCGTGGTGTCGCTGGCGCAGATCGTGCTTCCGATGATCGGGATCTACCTGCTGATCAGCGCGCTGGCCGCGACCGAGATCTTCGGCCCCTGGACGCGCCCCTTCCTGGAGGCGCTGCCCACCGCCGGGGTCATCCTGTTCGGCGCCGCCTGGCTGGCCCGGCAGCTGTTTCCGACCAAGTCGGTCGCCTACGACACGCTGAACGTTGCCGCCCAGGATCGTCCCAAGGCCCGCTGGCTCATCAACGCGCTGGCGGCTGCCCTGGCGGTCCACCATGTCGCCTCGGTGGCCTTCCTGCCGCTGTCCGGCCTGACGGAACGCAGTTCGCGGCTTCAGCGCATTCCGATGGACTTCGCCGAAGGCGCGGCGGGGGTCTGGCACTTCGTGCTGATCGCCGTCGCGGCGGGGCTACTGTTCAAGCTGGGCCTTATCCTGCGGCGCCTGAAGCCCTGGCCCGACCAGTCCGGGACCAGCTATCGCCACCGCGTGCTGTCCTTGGCGGGCGCTGTCAGCCGGCCGCTGGCCATCGCCGCGGTGATCGCGGCCGCGATCGGCTATGTCAACATCGGCAACCTGCTGATCTGGCCGTGGATCCAGACGCTTGCCCTGCTGGGCCTGCTGATCCTGCTGCAGGACTTCATCGCCGACCTGTTCAACATGCTCAAGCGCGGCGAGGAAGGGGCGCGCGACGGGCTGGCGCCGCTGCTGATCGGGTTTGCGCTGGTCCTGCTGTCGATCCCGCTGTTTCTGCTGATCTGGGGGGCTTCGCCCAACGAACTGGCGGAATACTGGAACCGCTTCCGGCAGGGCGTCACCCTGGGGGGCGTGCGCCTGTCGCCCGGCGCGGTGCTGATGTTCCTTCTGGTCTTCGCGATCGGCTACACGATCACCCGCGCGGTGCAGGGGGCGCTGCGCACCTCGGTCCTGCCCAAGACCAGGCTGGACGCGGGCGGCCAGAACGCGGTCGTGTCGGGCATCGGCTATCTGGGCATCATCCTGGCAGCGTTGCTGGCGATCACCTCGGCCGGGATCAGCCTGTCGTCCTTTGCCATCGTGGCCGGCGCCCTGTCGGTCGGGCTGGGCTTCGGCCTTCAGAACATCGTGTCGAACTTCGTGTCTGGCATCATCCTGCTGATCGAACGCCCGGTCGGCGTGGGCGACTGGATCGGCGTCGGCACCCAGCAGGGCATCGTCCGGCGGATCTCGGTCCGGTCCACGCAGATCGAGACCTTCGACCGCCAGCAGGTCATCATTCCGAACGGCGACCTGATCACGCAGCAGGTGACCAACTGGACCCGCGGCAGCCTGCGCGGGCGCCTGACGATCAATGTCAGCGTCGCCTATGGCAGCGATACCCGCCGCGTGGCCGAGATCCTGCGCGAGATCGCCGAGGACCAGCCCACCGCCACCATCGACCCCGCCCCCTTCGTGCTGTTCAACGGCTTTGGCGCTGATGGGCTGGATTTCGTCCTGTACGTCGTGGTGACCGACGTGAACGGCAAGGGCTCGGTCCAGAACGAGATCAACCACCGGATCGTCGAACGCTTCGCCGAGGAAGGCATCGAGATCCCGTTTGCGCAGCGCGACATCTGGCTGCGCAACCCGGAAACGCTGGCGGGGGCCTTTGCCGCCGGAAAGCCGCCCGTCGCGCCGAAGGACGCCAAGGGCGGACCCGCGGCAGCCGGGGTCGCCGCTGAAGATTCGCCGGGGTTGGCTGGTCCCGCCGGGTGATCGGTTGCCGGGCGGCTAGCGTCCGGCGGGATCCACGTCGGCCAGCCCCTCGCGCGACAGAAGGATCGCGACGGGGCGCAGCCAGGGGATGTGCCAGCAGACGATCATCACCGCGACCATGATCGGCACCGCCAGGAACGCCCCGGCGATGCCCCAGATCGCCCCCCAGAAGGCCAGCGACAGGATGATGCCGAAGCTGGACAGTTGCAGCGTCTGCCCGGTCAGCATCGGGTCCAGGATATTGCCCAGCATGAAATGCACCAGCAGACAGGCCAGGCCCACCGCGATGGTGGTGGTGGAATCCCCCGTCAGCACGAAGGCCAGGGCCACGGTGATCGCCCAGGCAATGACCGAGCCGATGTTGGGGATGAAGTTCAGCACGAAGGTCAGCAGCGCCATCGCCACGGCCAGTTCAAGGCCCGCCACGACATAGATCAGCCAGACGCCCGCCGCCGTCAGCGCGCTGATGAAGGCCTTGACCACCAGATAGCGGTTCACCCGCCGCATGATCGATGCCATGATGAGCCGCACCCGCATCGCTTGGTCGGGGTCGCCCGTCAGCCGTTCCACCTTGATCGGCAGCCAGGCGCGTTCGGCGAACATGAACCCCACGAACAGGATCACCAGCAGGCTGCCCGACAGCAGCCCCGAGGCCTGCCCGGCCAGCGACCGAAGCCAGCCGGTGATGTTGAACTCGGTCAGCGCCGCCAGCAGCCGGGTCTGCGCGTCGGGGCCGAACCGCTCGATCAGGCCGGTCAGCGCGATCTGCACGGATTCGGCATAGGCGATGGCGCGGCTGACCACCTCGTTGATCTGGGCCATGATGGTGGTGGAAAGCCAGATCAGCCCCAGGGTGATGCCGATCAGCGCCAGCGTGGTCGCCAGCCAGTTCGGCACCCTGAGCCGCGTCGAGATGGCTTGGATCGCGTCCGAGGTCAGCGAGAACAGGATGATCGCGATGGCCAGGCAGATCAGCACGAAGCGGGCTTGGAACAGCAGGAACAGCACCAGCGAGAAGGCGATGATGCCCAGGAACCCCGTCTGGAGCCTTTGCCGCAGCACCTCTTCGCTGGATGGGGTCAATCTGTCCTCGCTGGAAAAGGGCCCGGGGGCTGCCGGGCCCTGACGTCATGCGTCGGTGGCTTCCTCGTCGTCGCCCTGTTCCGCGATCCGTGCGACCGAAACGACCTCCTCGCCGGGGGCGGTGTTGAAGACCCTGACGCCCCCCGCGCTGCGCGACCGGAAGCTGATGCCGTCCACCGGCACCCGGATCGACTGCCCGGTCGAGGTGGCCAGCATGATCTGGTCGTCCATCTCGACCGGGAAGCTGGCCACCAGGGCGCCGCCGCGCATCGCCTTGTCCATCGCCATCACCCCCTGGCCGCCGCGCCCGCGCACCGGGTAATCGTGGCTGGAACTGATCTTGCCCGCGCCGTGGGCGGTGATGGTCAGGATCAGATCCTCGGCCGCCGACATTTCGGCATAGCGTTCCTGGGTAATCGCCGCCTCGGCGACGCTGTCCTCGTCCTCGTCGGCTTCGGCCCCGTCGTCAAGGGCGCCGGCCACGGCGCGGCGCATCTTCAGATAGGCGGCGCGTTCGGCCGGATCGGCCTCGAAGTGGCGGATCACCGACATGCTGACGACGCGATCGCCCTCGGCCAGGCGGATGCCCCGCACGCCGGTCGAGATCGCGGCCCTTGAAGACCCGCACATCGGTCGTCGGGAAGCGGATCGCCCGGCCAAGCGCGGTGACCAGCATCACGTCGTCGTCTTCAGTCGCCATACGCACGCCCACCAGCTCGACGCCCTCGGGCAGCTTCATGGCGATCTTGCCGTTCGACTTGACGTTGGTGAAGTCCGACAGCGCGTTGCGCCGCACGTCCCCGTCCGAGGTCGCGAAGACCGCCTGATAGTTTTCCCATTCCGTTTCCGGCGCATCGACCGGCATCAGCGCGGCGATGGACACCCCGGGCTCGATCGGCAGGATGTTGACGATGGCCTTGCCCTTGGCGGTTCGCCCGCCCAGGGGCAGGCGCCAGGTCTTCAGCCGATAGACCATGCCATCGGTGGTGAAGAACAGCAGTTCGGTATGGGTGTTGGCGACAAACAGCGTCGTCACCACGTCGTCTTCCTTGGTGGCCATGCCCGACAGGCCCTTGCCGCCGCGCCGCTGGGACCGGAACTCGGCCAGGGCGGTGCGCTTGATGTAGCCGCCCGAGGTGATGGTCACCACCATGTCCTCGCGCTCGATCAGATCCTCGTCCAGCATGTCCCCGGACCATTCGGTGATCTCGGTGCGGCGGGGAACGGCGAACAGGTCGCGAACCTCGCGCAGCTCGTCGCTGATGATGCCCATGATCCGCTCGCGCGAGCCAAGGATCGCCAGATAGTCGCGGATCGAATCGGCCAGTTGCTGCAGTTCGCTGGTGACTTCCTGCACGCCAAGCTGGGTCAGGCGCTGCAGGCGCAGGTCCAGGATGGCGCGAGCCTGGGTTTCCGACAGGTTGTAGGTGCCATCGTCGTTGACCGGGTGCAGCGGATCGTCGATCAGCCGCAGGTATTCCAGGATGTCGTGGGCCGGCCAGCGGCGTTCCATCAGCCGCTCGCGCGCCTCGGCCGCGTCGGCCGAGGACCGGATGGTGGCCACCACCTCATCGACGTTGCTGACCGCCACGGCCAGGCCGCACAGCACATGGCTGCGTTCGCGCGCCTTGCGCAGTTCATAGGCGGTGCGGCGGGCGACGACCTCCTCGCGGAAGCTGACGAAGTGGGTCAGGAAGTCGCGCAGCGTCAGCTGTTCGGGGCGCCCGCCGTTCAGCGCCAGCATGTTGCAGCCAAAGCTGGTCTGCAGCGCGGTGAAGCGGAACAGCTGGTTCAGCACCACGTCGGGCGTCGCGTCGCGCTTCAGTTCCACCACGACCCGCACACCCTGCCGGTCGGATTCGTCCTGCACCGACGCGATGCCCTCGACGCGCTTTTCCTTGGCCAGTTCGGCGATGCGTTCGATCAGGCTGGCCTTGTTGACCTGATAGGGCACCTCGTCGATGACGATGGCCCAGCGGTCCTTGCGCAACTCCTCGATATGCGTGCGGGCGCGGATGATGACGCTGCCGCGGCCTTCCAGATAGGCCTTGCGCGCGCCCGACCGGCCCAGGATCAGCGCGCCGGTGGGAAAGTCGGGGCCGGGGATGATCTCCAGCAGCCGCTCGGTCGGCAGGTCGGGGTTATCGATCAGTTCCAGCGTGGCGTCGATCACCTCGCCCAGGTTGTGGGGCGGGATGTTGGTCGCCATGCCCACGGCGATGCCGCCCGCGCCGTTGACCAGCATGTTGGGAAAGCGCGCCGGCAGGACGGTCGGCTCGCGGTCCTTGCCGTCGTAGTTGTCCTGGAAATCGACCGTGTCCTTGTCGATGTCCATCAGCAGGAAGTTCGCGGGCTTGTCCATCCGCACTTCCGTGTAGCGCATGGCCGCGGGGGGATCGCCGTCCATCGACCCGAAGTTGCCCTGGCCGTCCAGCAGCGGCAGCGACATCGAGAAATCCTGCGCCATCCGCACCAGCGCGTCATAGATCGCCGCGTCGCCGTGCGGGTGATACTTGCCCATCACGTCGCCCACCGGGCGTGCGGACTTGCGATAGGCCTTGTCGGCGGTGTTGCCGCTTTCGTCCATCGCGTAGAGGATGCGCCGGTGCACCGGCTTCAGCCCGTCGCGCAGGTCGGGGATCGCCCGGCTGACGATGACCGACATGGCGTAATCCAGATACGAGGTCCGCATCTCGGTGCTGATGTCGATCACCGGACCGTCATGGGGCATCACCTGACGGGTCGCAGCGGTGGTTTCCTCACCCGCCCCGGAGGTTTCGGGCAGGTCGTCTTCGGGGGTGTCGGCCACGGGATTTCCTCAACAACGTGTTGGTTTACATATAGGTGACGCGGCCCCCCGAGGCAATCTTGGGACGGTATTTTCAGCCCTTTCCGGCCCGCCGTGCCGCCACCCCCCAGACCACCGCCAGGCCCGCCGAAAAGACCGCGTTCCACGCGGCCATCGACAGGCCCAGGAAGCGCCAGGCCACCTCGTCGCAGCGCACGACCGGGGCCGACTGCAGCCGCGTCATCAGATCCTGCGGCGACATCCGGGCCATGTTGCCGATGCTGCCCGAACAATGCGAGGGGCCGGGCCACAGCGTCCATTCCACCCCGGTATGATAGATGGCCAGGCCCATGGCGATGCCCGCCGCGATCATGCCCAGGATGGCCAGCCCGCGCACCCGCCCCGTCCACCACACCAGCAGGGCCAGGACGATCGCCGCGACATGGGGCCAGCGTTGCAGGATGCACAATTCGCAGGGCGCATAGCCCGCCGCCTGAAAGCCAAGCGCGGCGACCAGCAGCGCCGCCGATCCGGCACCCGCCAGCAGGGAAAGTCGTTGTCCGTCCATCATGCCCCTCGATCCGCGATGCTGCGTGGATCGGCCCGCGCGAAGGCGGCGTCAAGCCTTGTGCCCGAAGGTCGCGGCGCTGTGAAGGTGGCGCCCGGCGCTGCCGGCGGAACCGGGCGGGCGGGCCGGTGTTTGGGTGATGACAGCCCCGCGGGGGGCGATGGAGGTCAGGGCACATGCAGTGGCGGGGACGGCGCGGCAGCAGCAACATCGAGGATCGTCGCGGCATGGGCGCGGCCGGGGCAGGGGGCGTCGGTATCGTGGGGATGCTGGCGATCCTGGCGGTCGGCTATTTCTTCGGCATCGACATCTCGCCGGTGGTGCAGGGGCTTGACCAGGGTCAGCCGGGCGAAAACCGGCCGCTGACGCAGGAACAGCAGGAATGGGGCGACTTCGTGTCGGTCGTGCTGGCCGACACCGAAGAGGTCTGGGGGCCGGTCCTGCCCGAACAGGCGGGCGTTTCCTACCGCGAACCCCGGCTGGTCCTGTTCAGCGGCGTCGTGCAATCGGCCTGCGGCGGCGCCTCCTCGGCCATGGGGCCGTTCTACTGCCCCGGCGACGAACGGGTTTATCTGGACACAGACTTCTTCGACATGATGGCCAGCCGCATGGGGGCAGGCGGCGACTTCGCCTATGCCTATGTCATCGCGCACGAAGTCGGCCACCATGTCCAGAACCTGACGGGCACCCTGGGCGAGACGAACCGGCTCCGCTCGCAGCTGGGCGAAGCCGATGCGAACCGGATCTCGGTCCTGACCGAGCTTCAGGCCGACTGCTATGCGGGGATCTGGGCGCGGCAGGCGCAGCAGCGGTTCGGGACGATCGAGGCCGGCGATCTGGAAGAGGCGATGGGCGCAGCCCAGGCGGTGGGCGACGACGTGATCCAGTCCAGCGCCGGGCGGACGCCCATGCCCGACAGCTTCACCCACGGCAGCGCGGCGCAGCGGCAGGAATGGCTGATGCGCGGCTTCGAATCGGGCGACATGGCCCAGTGCGACACGTTCAAGGCGGCCGGCCTGTGAAAGGGGCCCCGCTACAGGAGGAAACATCATGCTGACAGCGTTGACGGTCTTGACCCTGGCGCTTGGCGCCGGGATGATCCGGCATCACAGGCAGGCCCGGCCTGTCCCGGTGCGCCGCCGGCGCTAGCGCGGGACGCGCGGCGCCCGGCCCTGGTCCATCGTCGCCCAGTCGGGCCACAGGTCCAGCCATTCAAGCGCCGCGATCGCCAGACCCGCCGCCACGATCAGCAGGACCATCCTGACGACGCGGGCGCTTGGCGGGTTTCGCGCCCATCTTGACGCCCGAAGCAGCCAGATCAGGTTGTTCACGGTGGTGCCCTCCTGCTAGATCGGGGCGACTCGATCAGAGAGCGGGTCGTCCTTCAAGACCGAACCCTGCGAGACCGCCTTGCCCCATCATCAGGATTCCCGCGACCTTCCCTACAGCGCCCGGCAGATGTTCGATCTGGTGGCCGATGTCGAAAGCTATCCGCAGTTCCTGCCCTGGAACAGCGCCGCCCGCATCCGGTCGCGCGAGACCCGCCCCGATGGCGCCGAGGAGATCGAGGCCGATCTGGTCATCAGCTTCAAGGTGTTCCGCGAACGCTTCGGCAGCCGGGTGGTGCTGTGGCCCGCCGATCGCGAAAGCGGGGCATTGAAGATCGACACCGAATACCTGGACGGTCCGTTCAAGTACATGCGCAGCGGCTGGACCTTCACCGACCGCCCCGAGGGCGGCTGCCATGTCGATTTCTTCGTCGATTTCGAGTTCAGGAACATGATCCTGCAAAAGCTGATCGGCGTGGTGTTCCACGAGGCGATGCTGCGGATCGTGCGCGCCTTCGAGAACCGCGCCAAGGCGCTTTACGGAACGCCCGGCGCAAGGGTGGGATAGGATCCCACCCCCGCGGGTTTGGGATAAGGGCGCGCGCCTTCAGGTCAACGCCGCCTTCAGCGCCTCGGCCCGGTCGGTCTTTTCCCAGCTGAAGGCCGTGCCGCGGTTCAGCTGATAGGGCTGCCGCCCGAAATGGCCGTAGGTGGCGGTGGGGCGATAGATCGGGTGCAGCAGGTCCAGGTCGCGGATGATGGCGAAGGGGCGCAGGTCGAAGACCTCGCGCACCGCCGCCACGATCCGGTCGTGAGGCACGGTTTCGGTGCCGAAGGTGTTCAGGCTGATCGAGGTGGGCTGCGCCTCGCCGATGGCATAGCTGACCTGGATCTCGCAGCGGCTGGCAAGACCTGCCGCCACGATGTTCTTGGCGACCCAGCGGCCCGCATAGGCCGCCGAACGGTCTACCTTCGAGGGATCCTTGCCCGAAAACGCGCCGCCGCCATGCCGCGCCATGCCGCCATAGCTGTCCACGATGATCTTGCGCCCGGTCAGCCCGCAGTCGCCCACCGGCCCGCCGATCACGAACTTGCCGGTCGGGTTGATGAAATACTTGGTCGCGTCCGACAGCCATTCGGCCGGCAGGACCGGCTTGATGATTTCCTCGATCACCGCCTCGCGCAGGTCGGACAAGGTGATTTCCGGGTTGTGCTGGGTGGACAGCACCACCGCGTCGATGCCCTCGGGGCGGCCATCGGCGCCGTAGCGCAGGGTGACCTGGGACTTTGCGTCCGGGCGCAGCCATTTCAGCGTGCCGTCGCGACGCACCGCCGCCTGCCGTTCCACCAGCCGGTGCGCATAGGTGATCGGCGCCGGCATCAGCACGTCGGTCTCGTCCGAGGCATAGCCGAACATCAGCCCCTGATCGCCCGCGCCCTGATCTTCGAGATTGCCGCGGTCCACGCCCTGGTTGATCTCGGGCGACTGCTTGCCGATGATGTTGATGACCGAACAGGTCGAGCCGTCGAAGCCGACATTCGACGAGGTATAGCCGATGTCGTTGATGACGCCCCGCACGATGGATTCGAGATCGACCCAGGCATCGGTCGAGATCTCGCCCGAGATGATGGCGACGCCGGTCTTGACCATGGTTTCGCAGGCGACGCGGGCGCGCGGATCCTCGGCCAGGATGGCGTCCAGGATCGCGTCGGAAATTTGGTCGGCGATCTTGTCGGGATGGCCTTCGGACACGGATTCCGAGGTGAACAGCGAATATTCCATGGATCAGTACCGATAGTGATCTGACTTGAAGGGGCCTTCGGGTGCCACGCCGATATAGTCGGCCTGTTCGCGCGACAGTTGTGTCAGCTTCGCCCCCACCTTGTCCAGATGCAGCCGCGCCACCTTCTCGTCCAGCGCCTTCGGCAGGATATAGACGCCGGGCGCATAGTCGTCGCCCTTGGTCCACAATTCGATCTGGGCCAGCACCTGGTTGGTGAAGCTGGCCGACATCACGAAGGACGGATGGCCGGTGGCGTTGCCCAGGTTCAGCAACCGGCCCTGGCTCAGCAGGATGATGCGGTTGCCCGAGGGCATCTCGATCATGTCCACCTGGTCCTTGATGTTGGTCCATTTGTGGTTGCGCAGGGCGGCGACCTGGATTTCGTTGTCGAAATGGCCGATATTGCCGACGATCGCCATGTCCTTCATCTGGCGCATATGCTCGATGCGGATGACGTCGCGGTTGCCGGTGGTGGTCACGAAGATGTCGGCGGTGGCGGCCACGTCCTCCAGCAGCACGACCTCGTAGCCGTCCATGGCGGCCTGCAGGGCGCAGATCGGATCGACCTCGGTCACCTTGACGCGGGCGCCCGCGCCGCGCAGCGAGGCCGCCGAACCCTTGCCCACGTCGCCATAGCCGCAGACGACCGCCACCTTGCCCGCCATCATCGTGTCGGTGGCGCGGCGGATGCCGTCCACCAGCGATTCCTTGCAGCCGTACTTGTTGTCGAATTTCGACTTGGTGACGCTGTCGTTCACGTTGATCGCCGGGAAGGGCAGCAGTCCGCGCTTGTGCAGGTCATACAGGCGGTGGACCCCGGTGGTGGTTTCCTCGGAGACGCCCTTGATGGCGTCGCGCTGACGGGTGAACCAGCCGGGCGTTTCGGCCATGCGCTTCTTGATCTGCGCGAACAGCGCCTCCTCCTCCTCGCTGGTGGGCAGGTCGATCAGGCCGGTCTCTCCCGCCTCGACCCGGGCGCCCAGAAGGACATACATCGAGGCGTCGCCCCCGTCGTCCAGGATCATGTTGGCCGTGCCTTCGGCGAACTGGAAGATGCGGTCGGTATAGGCCCAGTATTCGGCCAGCGTCTCGCCCTTGATGGCAAAGACCGGAACGCCGGTCGCGGCGATGGCGGCGGCGGCGTGGTCCTGGGTCGAATAGATGTTGCAGGACGCCCAGCGGACGCTTGCGCCCAAGGCGGTTAGCGTCTCGATCAGCACGGCGGTCTGGATCGTCATGTGCAGGCTGCCGGCGATGCGCGCGCCCGCCAGCGGCCTGGCCGCGCCGTATTCTGCCCGCAATGCCATCAGGCCGGGCATTTCCGTTTCGGCGATGTCCAGTTCCTTGCGGCCGTAATCGGCCAGCGAGATGTCCCTGATGATGTAGTCGGTCACGGTGCCTCGTCTTTCGTCTGCTGCGGCCTGGGCGTCAGATAGCCCAAGGTGCCTGCGACCGAAAGGGAAAAGCCCGCCCGTCCGTCACGGAGAGGCGGTGGCTGCGGCGGAACCCCAGATCCGCCGCAGCCGGGGAACGGCAGTGCGCTGCGCGTCCCCACTGGCCGCGACAGGTCCTTGTGGGACAGGCCGGGCCCCTGGTGCCAGACTGGCACGGCGATCTGAAGATCCGGTTAAGCCCGGACCGGCAATCTGCCGCGACGACAGGTCTGGCTTAAAGGCATTCGTTCAATGTGCCGGGCCGCCGGGGTTCAGCCGCGGCGGCGCGGGGTCTTGATGGTCGCCCGGGCGATCCGGCGGACGAAATCCGACAGGGCCTGTTCCGCCGCCTCCAGTGGGGTGCGGCCGGGCAGCCAGGTTTCGGACCGCCCTTCGACGATCATGTGGGCCAGCCCGTAGGCGAAGACACGCGACGACAGCACCAGCATGGGGATGTCCTCGTCGCTGCGCAGGCGCCCGGCGTCGCGCGCCCGTTCCAGCATCCGCGTCATCAGGTCGGTCATCGAGATCCAGGTAACGGCGCAGGTCGGGAACCCGCACCACGTTCAGCGTCGGGTGGCTGGCGATCATGCGGAACTGGACGGGATGATCCGCGGCCCAGCGGACATAGGCCTTGCCCAGGGACAGGAACTGGCCGACCGCATCATCGGGATCGACCTTCACCACCGCCTTGGTGCAGGTATCCATCAACCTGACCAGGGCCTGCTGGATCACGGCGACGATCAGGCTTTCCTTGTCGGGAAAGATCCGCGCCAGTTCCTCGCACGGAACGCCGATCCGGCTGGCCACCTGATCCAGATCCGGCTCTCCCCGACCCGAGGCCTCGGTCATCTCGATGATTGCGGCCACGGCCTGACCGTGCAGCCCCAGCCCGGTCATGATGGTGTCCTGTCTGCTCATCGTCGGATCCTGAACAACAAGGCACGGGACGATCGACCGGCCCCCTGCCGGACGATCCCTTGGCGACAGGCCGGCCGCTTTCGCAACGGGTCGCATCCAGCCCCGGCCGCCGGGCGTGTTCCCCACGATCCGGCGCACGAGTCGACCGGTCCCGCAACGACATTACCAAGCCGCGGGACCGCCGCGAAGATCGCCAAATCGTCAGGTCGCGCCCTAGCCTTCGGCGCGGGCCTGGCGCTTGCGCTCGTGGGGGTCCAGATGGCGCTTGCGCAGGCGGATGTTCTTGGGCGTCACCTCGACCAGCTCATCGTCGTTGATATAGGCGATGGCTTCTTCCAGCGACATACGGACCGGGGGCGTCAGGCGCACGGCCTCGTCGGTGCCCGAGGCGCGGACGTTGGTCAGCTTCTTGCCCTTCAGCGGGTTCACTTCCAGATCGTTGTCGCGGGAATGTTCGCCGATGATCATGCCCTGATAAAGCTGTTCCTGCGCGCCGATGAACATCTTGCCGCGATCCTCGAGGTTCCACAGCGCATAGGCCACCGACACCCCGTCCTCCATGCTGATGAGAACGCCCTGCCGGCGGCCCTGGATCGGACCCTTGTAGGGGGTCCAGCCGTGGAAGATGCGGTTCAGCACGCCGTTGCCGCGGGTGTCGGTCATGAATTCGCCGTGGTATCCGATCAGCCCGCGCGACGGCACATGGGCGACGATCCGGGTCTTGCCATGGCCTGCCGGGCGCATGTCCACCATCTCGCCCTTGCGGTCGCCGGTCAGCTTTTCGATCACCACGCCGGTATAGTCGTCGTCCACGTCGATGATGACTTCCTCGACCGGCTCCAGCCGCTGGCCGTCCTCGTCGCGGAAGATGACGCGGGGGCGGCTGATGGACAGCTCGAACCCCTCGCGGCGCATGTTCTCGATCAGCACGCCCATCTGCAGTTCGCCGCGCCCCGAGACCACGAAGGCGTCGCCGCCCGGCGTGTCCTCGACCTTGATGGCGACGTTCACCTCGGCCTCGCGCATCAGGCGCTCGCGGATGACGCGGGACTGGACCTTCTTGCCGTCCTGCCCGGCCAGCGGGCTGTCGTTGATGCCGAAGGTCACGCTGATGGTGGGCGGGTCGATGGGCTGGGCGGGCAGGGCGGTGTCCACCTCCAGCGCGCAGAGCGTGTCGGCCACGGTCGCCTTGGACATGCCGGCCAGGGTGACGATGTCGCCCGCCTGCGCCTCGTCGATGGTGGTCTGGTTCAGGCCGCGGAAGGCCAGCACCTTGCTGATGCGGAACTGCTCGATCCGCTCGCCGTCACGCGACAGCGCCTTCAGCGTGTCACCCGCTCGGGCGCGGCCGGCCTCGACCCGGCCGGTCAGCAGCCGGCCCAGGAACGGGTCGGCGCTGAGCGTGGTCGCCAGCATCTGGAAGGGCTCGTCCATGCGCGCGATCTGTTTCGGAGGCGGGACGTGCGACAGGATCAGGTCGAACAGCGCCGACATGTCCTTGCGCGGGCCGTCCAGCGTCGCATCCGCCCAGCCGCCGATCCCCGAGGCATAGACATGGGGAAAGTCCAGCTGCTCGTCGCTGGCGCCAAGGTTGGCGAACAGGTCGAACACGTCGTTCAGCGCGTTGTCGGGTTCGGCGGCGGGCTTGTCCACCTTGTTCAGGACGACGATCGGGCGCAGGCCCAGGGCCAGCGCCTTCGAGGTCACGAACTTGGTCTGCGGCATCGGCCCCTCGGCGGCATCGACCAGCAGGCAGACGCCATCGACCATCGACAGGATGCGTTCGACCTCGCCGCCGAAATCGGCGTGGCCGGGGGTGTCCACGATGTTGATGCGGGTGCCCTTCCATTCGACGCTTGTCGCCTTGGCCAGGATGGTGATGCCGCGTTCGCGTTCGATGTCGTTGCTGTCCATCGCCCGCTCGGCGACGGCCTGGTTCTCGCGGAAGGACCCCGACTGGCGCAGCAGCTGGTCCACCAGCGTTGTTTTGCCGTGGTCAACGTGAGCGATGATGGCGATGTTGCGGATGTCCATGGGCGACCTTTTCGATTTGCGGCCGCCCTAAACAATCGCAGGCCAAAACACCAGACGAAAACTGGCGCGGCCCCAGGCGCCGAAACCGGAAACCCGCCGCGGGGCGACGGGTGTCCTGGCCGGGTCTGCAATGCCGTGCGGCGTAGCCGACACCCCGCGATGCGAGCCTGCCCGGGATGCGGCCCTTTCCGCGCGCCAGTCTGTCAGGCGGGGACGATCACGCCCGTGAACGGGCTGCGGCGAAGGCGGGTTCGGCCCGCAACCCGCCGAAGCTCAGCGAAGCCCCAGGAAGGACAGGATGAACAGGACGATGACCACCAGGCCGACGATATAGATGATGGAATTCATGGGAAGCTCCGCTGTTGATCACGCTTTGGATCCGGCTGTTCCGGACGGCGTCACAGCGGTAACGCGATCGTGCAGGGGCGGTTCCCCCGACGGACCCCCGGCGGCGGGGCGCGGCAGCCAGTCCAGGCCCTGCATGGTCAGCGTGGCGGGGTCGTATTCCGCGCTGACCCAGCCCTTGTAGCCCCAGCGGTCCAGGGCCGCGAAAAAGCCCGGATAGTCGATCATTCCGCCCTTGGGCTCATGCCGGCCGGGAACGCCGGCGATCTGGATGTGGCGGATGATGGCCGCGTGCCGGCGCCAGACGGCCATCGCGTCGCCGGTGATGAGATGGGCGTGGTAGCTGTCGTATTGCAGCCCCAGGTTCGGGGCGGCGACCTGGGCGATCAGGTCCGCGGCCAGGTCGAAGTCGGCCAGGAAATAGCCGGGCTGGTCCTTGGGGTTCAGCGGCTCGATCGTCAGGCTGACATGGGGCGCGCGGGCGGCGGCCCAGGACAGGTTCGCCAGGAAGGTGTCGCGGGCCTCGGGGCCCTGGGCATAGCCCGCCATGATGTGGATGTGGCGCGCGCGCAGCGCCTCGGCAAAGCGCAGGGCTCGGTCGAAGTCGCTGCGGAACCGCTCCTCGCGCCCCGGCTCGGCCGCGAAGCCGCGCGGGCCGCCCGCCCAGTTGGGGGGCGGGGTGTTCATCAGCACGAAGTCCAGCCCGGCGGCGATGGCGGCGCGCGACAGGTCGCGGGCGGCGAGGTCGTAGGGAAACAGGATCTCGGCCCCCGCGAAGCCCGCATCCGCCGCGGCGGCGAATCGGTCCAGCATGGGCAGTTCGGTGAACAGCATCGTCAGGTTCGCGGCAAAGCGGGGCATCAGGGCTCCAGCGGGAAAAACACGCCCCCGGACCGGATCCCGGTGCGGCCGCCTTCCTGGGTGGCGGCGTCGGCAAGGCGGTAGAAGGTCTTGCGGTCGATCAGCGCCTCGAGGCCGGACCGGACATGGACATAGGGCCGGGGTTCGGCCGCGTCGCCGCGCAGGATGATCGGGTGGTCCGGGCCCGCGGTGACGCTGTCGCCGACATTGGTGGTGAAGGTCACGGCGTCGGGCCCGATCTCGGCATCCACGGCGACGAAGGGGCGTCCGCCACGCGGATGCCAACCTTTTCAACGGGAGTCACCAGGAAGAAGCGGTCGCCCTCGCGCTTGAGGATGGTGGAAAACAGCCGCACCATCGCCGGCCGGCCGATCGGCGTGCCCTCGTGGAACCAGGTGCCGTCGGCGCGGATCTCCATGTCCAAGTCGCCGCAGAAGGGCGGATCCCACAGATGCACGGGCGGAAGCCCCCGCTTGCCCGCCTTGCTTGCCGCTGCGGCAAGGCCCTCGGCGCTCACAGCTTTGTCACCGCGATCTGGCATTCCTTGTAGTCGCCTTTCGGTTATCCCCTTATGGTCCGGTTCTAGAGCAGTCGAGGAGCGTTGTCATGGCTTCGGATGATATTCTGGTCGCGCAGGTCGAACAGCTGGGGCAAGTCCTTGCCGACGCCCGCGCCAGCATCGAACGGCGCTTCGTCGGCCAGCACCAGATTGTTGAACAGGTCCTGGCGGCGATCCTGTCGGGGGGCCACGCGCTGCTGGTCGGCCAGCCAGGTCTGGGCAAGACCATGCTGGTCGATACGCTGTCCACGGTCCTGGGCCTGGGCAGCCAGCGGATCCAGTTCACCCCCGACCTGATGCCCGCCGACATCCTGGGATCCGAGGTTCTGGACGTCCTGCCCGACGGCAGCCGCGCCTTCCGTTTCATCGAGGGGCCGGTCTTCACCCAGCTTCTGATGGCCGACGAGATCAACCGCGCCAGCCCCCGCACGCAGTCCGCGCTGCTGCAGGCGATGCAGGAACGCGAGGTGACGATCAGCGGCCAGCACCGCCCCCTGGGCCGGCCGTTCCACGTCCTGGCCACGCAGAACCCGATCGAGCAGGAAGGCACCTATCCGCTGCCCGAGGCGCAGCTTGACCGTTTCCTGCTGCAGATCGACGTGGACTATCCCGACCGCGACACCGAACGGCGGATCCTGATGGCCACCACCGGGGTCGAGGACGCGCGCGCCCATGCCGCCTTCGACGCCGACGGCCTGATCGCCGCGCAGCGCCTGATCCGCCAGATGCCGGTGGGCGAGGGCGTGGTCGAGGCGATCCTGGATCTGGTCCGGTCCTGCCGTCCCGGCAGTGCCGAAACCGCGGGCTTCCTGGGCGACAGCCTGATCTGGGGGCCGGGACCGCGGGCCGCGCAGGCGCTGATGATGGTGACGCGGGCGCGGGCGGTGCTGAACGGCCGCTTCGCCCCCAGCCTCGAGGATGTCGAGGCGATGGCCGCGCCGGTGCTGCGGCACCGCATGGCGCTGTCCTTCGCCGCCCGCGCGCGGGGCGAGACGGTGGACGGCGTGATCGGGCGGCTGCTGGAAGACCGCCTCGGGGCGCGCCAGGCGGCATGACCGCGTCTGCCGCCGATCTTCGCGCCCGCGCGCAGACGGCAAGCGGGCACCTGCCCGCGCTGATCCTGTCTGCCGAACGTCTGGCGGCGATGATCGCGCCCGGGGCGCACGGGCTGCGCCGCGGCGGACCGGGCGAGGATTTCTGGCAGTACCGTCCCGCAGGACCCGGGGATACCGCGCGGTCGATCGACTGGCGCAGGTCGGCGCGGTCCGACACCCAGTTCGTGCGCGACCGCGAGGCGCAGACCGCCCAGGCGGTGGGCTTGTGGATCTCGGCGGGGCAGGGGATGGCCTATGCCGGCGCGCCCGACCGCCCCCCAAGGGCGAGCGCGCGCAACTGCTGGCGCTGGCCCTGGCGATGGTCCTGCTGCGCGGGGGCGAGAAGGTGGGGCTGCTGGGCCAGCCGGCGCGGGCGGGCCGGGTGCAGGCGGACCGGCTTGCCGAACAGATCGCCGCGATGACCCGCGGGCGGGGCGACGGCGACGCGCCTTCGGCGGATGTGCTGCGGCCCAACCAGCGGCTGGTGATCCTGTCGGACTTCCTGGACGATCCGGCCTGGGTGCAGGCGCTTCTGTCCCGCGCCGCGGGGATCGGCGTGAAGGGCGTGCTGATGCAGGTCCTCGACCCCGACGAGGAGGTGTTTCCCTGGTCCGGCGCGGTCCTGTTCCGGTCGCTGTCCGGCGCTATCCGGCACGACAGCCGCGACGCCGGCGGCCTGCGCGAGGCCTACCTGGCCCGACTGGCCGAACGCCGCGACTGGCTGCGCCAGCAGGCCGCCGGCGCCGGCTGGCAGTTCGGCCACCACGCCACCGCCCATCCCCCCGCCGCCGCGCTGAGCTGGCTTTATCAGGTGCTTGCCGACTGATGCTGATGCTGGGACCCATAGGCTTCGCGGCGCCCTGGGTGCTGACCGCGCTGATCGCGCTGCCGGTCCTGTGGGTGATCCTGCGCGCCCTGCCGCCCGCGCCGCGGCTGGTGGCCTTTCCGGGCGTCGCGCTGCTGCGCGGGCTGGTGGACCGCGTACCGGTCGCGCGGCGCACCCCCTGGTGGCTGCTGCTGCTGCGGCTGGCCGCCGTGGCCGCGCTGATCCTGGCCTTCGCCGGCCCAAGCTGGCGGCCCGTGGCGGCGTCGGGGCACGGCGGTCCCCTGCTGGTGGTGCTGGATGCCGGCTGGGCCGCTGCGCCCGACTGGCCCGCCCGGCTGACCCGCGCCGAATCCGCCCTGACCCAGGCCGCAGCCGAAGGCCGCCCCGCCGCACTGCTGCTGGCCGACGGGCGGGCTGCACCGGGCGCCTTGCCCTTCGCGCCTGCCGACAGCCTGCTGGCCGGGCTGCGGGCCGCGCAACCCGCCCCCTGGCCCACCGGCCTTCCCGACGATCCTGCGGCGGCCCTGGTCAATGCGCCCGAGGGGCGGCTTGCGACGCTGTGGATTGCCGACGGGCTGGATCATCCGAACCGCTCTGCCTGGCTGGCCGCCCTGGCGCAGCGCGGCCCCGTGACGGTCGTCCCCCCCGCCCGCCCCCTGCGGTCGCTGTCGCTGCACGCGGGCGACACACCCTCGCTGACCCTGTCGGCGACCGACGATGCCGCGCCGGCGGTCCTGGCCATCGGCCCCGACCCGCAGGGCGTCGAACGCGAACTGGCGCGCCTGACGCCGGGCGAAGCGGCCGCGGCCGCCGGCGTCACGACCCGCCCGACCGCGATCGACCTGCCGCCCGAACTGCGCAACCGCATCACCCGATTCCAGATCGAGGGCGAATCCCACGCCGGCGCGGTGGTGCTGGCCGACGACCGGGTGAAGCGGCGCAAGGTGGCGCTTGTGGGCGAGGCCGACCGCCAAGCCGAGGGACAGCAGCTGCTGTCCCAGCTTCACTACCTGCGCCGTGCCCTTGCCCCGACGACGGACCTTGTCGAGGGTGGCCTGGGCGACGTGCTGAACACCGCGCCCGACGTGATCGTTCTGGCCGACCAGGTGGATCTGGCCGAGGCGGACGACCTTGCCGCCTGGGTCCGGGACGGCGGCCTGCTGATCCGCTTTGCCGGGCCGCGCATGGCCGCGTTCGAGGGGCTTCAGGACGAACCGCTGATCCCCGTGGCGCTGCGCCAGGGCGGGCGCGACATCGGCGGCGCGCTGTCTTGGGGCGACCCGCGCGGCATCGCGCCCTTCGCCGCCGACGGGGTCTTTGCGGGGCTGACCCCGCCCGAGGATGTCGCGGTCCGCGCCCAGTTGATGGCACAGCCCGCGCCCGATCTGGCCGACAGGACGCTGGCCTCGCTGTCGGACAACACGCCGCTTGTGACCCGCGACCGCCTGGGCCAGGGGCAGGTCGTGCTGTTCCACGTCACCGCCAATGCGGAATGGTCGAACCTGCCGATCTCGGGCCTGTTCGTCGAGATGCTGGACCGGCTGGTGCAGACGGCCCGCGTCACCCCGACCGAGGAAGCCGCCGACGACCGCGACCAGCCGTTCTGGACACCGGAAACGGTCCTCGACGGCTTCGGCCGCGCCTCGCCCGCCGAAGGGCTTGCCCCGGTGCCGGCCGCCGATCTGGCGCTTGGGCCCGGACCGGAACGCCCGGCGGGCATCTATGCCGCCGGGGACCGGCGGGCGGCGCTGAACGCGGGCGGGCCGCTGGTCCTGGCCGACTGGCCCGGCGCCACGGTCGAGGCTGCCGGCGCCACCGGCGGGCGCGACCTCAAGGGGGCGCTTCTGGCCCTTGCGGCGCTGATCCTGGCCCTTGACGCGGCGGGCTCGGCGCTGCTGGCGCGGGGCGGACGCGCCGCCGCCGCCGCGGCGCTGCTGCTGGCGCTGCTGGTCCAGCCCGCGCCGCCCGCACAGGCCCAGGAGGTGGACCCCGATCTGGTCCGCGCCGCCAACGAGGTGGCGCTTGCCTATGTCATCACCGGCGACGAGCGCATCGACACCACCTCACGCGAGGGTCTGAGCGGGCTGTCGAGGCTGCTGGCGCAGCGCACCTCGGTCGAGCCCGGCGAACCGGTGGGCATCGACCTGGACCGGGACGACCTGTCGGTGCTGACCTTTCTCTACTGGCCGATCACCGACAGCCAGCCCGCGCCCTCGCCGCAGGCCTATGTGCGGCTGAACCATTTCCTGCGCTCGGGCGGGATGATCCTGTTCGACACCCGCGACGGCGACGTGACCGGCGTGGGCGGGCCGGACATGTCCCAGGCCCTGCAGGCCCTGGCCGCGCCGCTGGAAATCCCGCCGCTGGCCCCGGTCCCCGACGATCACGTGCTGACCCGCAGCTTCTATCTGCTGTCCGATTTTCCCGGCCGCTGGCAGGGCAACCCGGTCTGGCTGGAGGCGCCCCCCGCCGGGGCCGAAGCCGCCGAGGGCGTGCCCTTCCGCCAGCTGAACGACGGCGTCAGCCCGGTGGTGATCGGCGGCAATTCCTGGGCCGAGGCCTGGGCGGTGGACGACAGCGGCTTTCCCACGTTCCCCATCGGCGGCGGCTGGGAAGGCGAGATGCAGCGAGAGATGGCCTTCAGGTTCGGCGTGAACCTCATCATGTATGTGCTGACGGGCAACTACAAATCCGACCAGGTCCATGTGCCGGCCCTGCTGGACCGGATGCGGACCGAGGAGATGCTTGGCCCATGACCCAGCTTCGCTTCGACCCGCTGCTGCCCTGGTGGGCCATCGCCGCGCTGGCTGTGCTGGCGCTGCTGGTGGCGGGCCTCGCGCTGTGGCGCGGGCTGCGCGGCTGGGCCTGGCGGGGGCTGGCCGGGCTTGCCGCCGCCCTGGCCCTTGCCGGCCCCGCCATCGAGATCGGCAGCCGCGCGGGCCTTTCCGACATCGTGATCCTGCTTGACGACCGGTCCGCCAGCCAGACCCTGCCCGAACGGGCCGCGCAGACCGACGCGGCGGTCGAGGCCATGACCCGCCAGATCACCGCGCTGCCCAACACCGAGCTGCGCCGCGTGACGGTGGGCGATGCCGACGACGGCACGCTTCTGGCCACCGAAATCGCCCGCGCCATCGCCGCCGAACCCGAGGCGCGGCTTGCGGGCGTGATCGCGGTGACGGACGGGCGCCTGCACGATCCGGCCATGCTGCCAGAAGCGGTCCCTGCCCCGGTCCATATCCTGCTGACGGGCCGCCCCCAGGACTGGGACCGCCGCCTGGTGATCGAGGAGGCGCCCGCCTTCGGCCTGATCGACCAGGAGGTGACCATCCGCCTGCGGGTCGAGGATCAGGGCGCCGTCCCGCCCGAGGCGCAGACCGGTTCCGTGAACCTGCGGCTGTCGCTGGACGGCGAGGACGAGCAGGTCGTGGCGGTGCCGCTAGGCCAGCCGATCAGCCTGCCCCTGGTGCTGGACCACGCCGGCCAGAACGTCGTGCAGATCGGCTTCGACGCGCCCGCCGTCGCGGCGCCCGAGGCGGCCGAACTGACCGACCGCAACAACTCGGCCGCCGTCAGCATCAACGGCGTGCGCGACCGGCTGCGCGTCCTGCTGGTCTCGGGCGAGCCGCACGCGGGCGAGCGGACCTGGCGCAACCTGCTGAAGTCGGATGCGGCGGTGGACCTGATCCACTTCACCATCCTGCGCCCGCCCGACAAGTCCGACGGCGTGCCGGTCAACGAACTGTCGCTGATCGCCTTTCCCACCCAGGAACTGTTCATGGAGCGGATCGGCGACTTCGACCTCATCATCTTCGACCGCTACAGCGTCCGCGGGATCCTGCCGCCCGACTATTATGCCAACATCGCGCGCTATGTCGAGGAAGGCGGCGCGATCCTGGTCTCGGCCGGGCCCGAGATGGCCGGCGTCGAAAGCCTGTATCTGTCGCCCCTGGGCCGCATCCTGCCCGCCCGGCCGACCGGCCGCGTCCTGGAGGAACCCTTCCGGCCGCGCCTGACCGAGGACGGGCAGCGCCATCCCGTCACCGCCGGCCTGCCCGGATCCGAAGGCGAGGAGGCGTCCTGGGGCCGCTGGCTGCGGATGTCCACGGTGACGCCGGACGCCGGGGCGCAGGTGGCGATGGCAGGCATCGACGACGAGCCGCTGCTGATCCTGGACCGCGTGGGCGAGGGGCGTGTGGCGCTGCTGACCTCGGACCAGGTCTGGCTCTGGGGCCGCGGCTTCGAGGGCGGCGGCCCGCAACTCGAGTTGCTGCGCCGCATCGCCCACTGGTCGATGAAGGAGCCCGAGCTTGAGGAGGAGGCCCTTCTGGCCGATGTCTCGGGCGATCTGGCGGTGCGCTTCACCCGCCGCACGATGGGCGACGGCGCCGGCCCGCTGGTCGTGACCCGCCCCGACGGCCAGACCGAGGAGGTGCCGCTGACCGAGACGGGCCCGGGCCGCTTCACCGCCGACTGGACGGCGCCCGAACCGGGGCTTTACCGCCTGCAGGACGGCGACCTGCGCCGGGTGCTGGCGATCGGCCCCGCGGCACCGCGTGAGTTCGAGCAGACCGTGGCCGATGCCTCGGCCCTGGCGCCCCTGGTTCAGGCCACGGGGGGCGGGGTGGTCGCGCTGGCGGAAGGCGTCCCCGACCTGCGGACCGTCGCGCCGGGCCGCGATGCCCACGGCGCGGCCGCCTTGGGCGACTGGATCGCCATCACCCCGCGCGAGGCCGCCTCGGTCACCGGGCTGGAACGGCGTCCGCTTCTACCTGGCTGGGCTTGGCTGGTCCTCGTGTCCGGGCTGATCCTGACCGGCTGGCTGCGCGAGGGCCGGCCCGGCAGGGTGGCGCCCACCGCCTGAGCCGTTCGGGGCAGGGCGCTTGCCAATGGCCGACCGCGTTGCTAACCGGGGAAAAACCTCCCGAAGGAACGACCATGGCCGAAGAAACGCGCGCGACCGCCCCCAGTGCCCAGGCCGATCTGGCGCTGATCAAGCGCATCATCCCGCACCGCTATCCGTTCCTGTTCATCGACAAGGTGCGCGACATCGTCCCCCACGAAAGCGGCGTCGGCATCAAGATGGTCACCTGCAACGAGCCGCATTTCCAGGGCCATTTCCCGGAAGAACCCGTGATGCCGGGCGTCACCATCGTCGAGGCGATGGCCCAGACCTCGGCGGTGATCGTGGGCGTCAGCATGAACATCATCGACAAGCCCCTGGCGACCTATTTCATGGGCATCGACAAGTGCAAGTTCCGCCGCATGGTGGTGCCGGGCGACATGCTGGAACTGCACTGCCGGGCGCTGCGCGGCGGCGGCAAGATCTGGAAGTTCGAGGGCCGCGCCCTTGTCGACGGCCAGCTTTGCGCCTCGGCCGAGTTCACGGCCATGATGGCGCTGAAAACCGATGGCTGACAGCCTGATCCACCCTTCGGCCGTGATCGAGAGCGGCGCCCGGATCGGCGACGGCGTGCGGATCGGGCCCTTCTGCGTGATCGGCCCCAGGGTGCGGCTGGGCGATGGGGTGGAACTGAAATCCCACGTCGCCATCGCCGGCGACACCACGATCGGCGAGGGCACGGTGGTGTTTCCCTTCGCCTCGATCGGCGAGGTGCCGCAGGATCTGAAATTCAGGGGCGAGGACGTGCGGCTGGAAATCGGCGCCCGCAACCGCATCCGCGAATACGTCACCATGAACCCCGGCACGCAGGGCGGCGGGGGCGTGACGCGCGTGGGCAATGACGGGCTGTTCATGGCCGGCTGCCATGTCGGCCATGACTGCCAGCTGGGCGACCGCGTGATCCTGGTCAACAACGCCTCGCTGGCCGGGCATTGCCACCTGGATGACGACGTCATCATCGGCGGGCTGTCGGGGGTGCATCAGTGGGTGCGGATCGGACGCGGGGCGATGATCGGGGCGGTGACGATGGTGACGGCGGACGTGATCCCCTACGGGCTGGTGCAGGGGCCGCGCGGGCATCTGGACGGTCTGAACCTGGTGGGACTCAAGCGCCGGGGCGCCAGCCGCGCCGACATCCACGACCTGCGGGAGATGCTGGACCGGCTGGGCGGCGGCAGCTTTCGCGACCGGGCCCGGCAGATGGCCGAGGGGGGCGCGACCGGCATGGTGCGCGATGTCCTGGACTTCATCCTGGGGCCGACCGAACGCAGCTTCCTGACCCCCAAGCCCGCATGAGCAGCACCCGATGACCAGGACAGCCGTCATCGCGGGCGAGGGCGCCCTAGCCCCCGCCGTCGCCGCCGCGCTCGAGGCGCCGCTGGTCTTTGCCTTGGACGGCTTCGTGCCCGACAGCGTGCAGGCCCGGCCCTTCCGTCTGGAACGGCTGGTGCCCTTCCTGGAGAGCCTGGCGGATCAGGACGTCTCACGGGTGGTCTTTGCCGGGGCGATCCGCCGCCCGCGCCTGGATCCCGAACTGTTCGACACCCGGACCGCCCAGCTTGTGCCGCGCATCATGATGGCGATGCAGTCGGGCGACGACGGCGCGCTGCGCGCGGTGCTGGAGGTGTTCGAGGATCATGGCCTGGCCATCGCCTCGGTCGCGGAGGTCGCGCCCGACCTGATCCCCTCCGAGGGCGTGCTGGCGGGCGAGCCTTCGGCCGCCGACCGCCGCGACGCGGCGCGGGCCGCGCGGATCCATGCGGCCCTGGGGCCTTTGGACGTGGGGCAGGGCAACGTGGTGGCGCAGGGCCAGTGCCTTGCCATCGAGACGCTGCCGGGCACCGCGGCGATGCTGGACTTCGCGCGCCGTCATGGCGGGCTGCGTCCCGATCCCAAGGGCGCCAGGGGCGTCTTCTACAAGGCTCCGAAGCCCGGGCAGGACATGCGTATCGACCTGCCGACACTGGGGCCCGACAGCGTCACCCAGGCGGCCGAGGCGGGGCTGGCCGGGATCGCCTGGCAAGCCGGCGGCGTGATCCTGCTGGACCGGACCGAGGCCATTCGTCGCGCGGAAGCGGCGGGGTTGTTTTTGTGGGCGATGTCGCCTTCGGGTATTTAGACAAAGAAGAAACCGGCTTCTTCTTTGCCCAAATACCCAAGGGCCTCAGCAGCGGAGCGCGGCGCATGAAGTTCTTCCTGATCGCGGGCGAACCTTCGGGCGACCAGCTGGGCGGGGTGCTGATGGGCGGGCTGCGCGAGCTGGCGCCCGGCGCCGGCTTCGTCGGGATCGGGGGCGAGGCGATGGCCGCCCAAGGCTTGGAGAGCATTTTTCCCATGGCGGAACTGAGCGTCATGGGCATCTGGGAGGTGCTGCCGAAATACCGCCACCTGAGGCGCCGCATCCTGGAGACCGCGGCCCGTGTGGTGGCCGAGAATCCCGACGCCCTGATCGGCATCGACAGCCCGGACTTCTGCCTGCGCGTGGCCCGGGCGGCGCGGGCGCAGCGCCCTGACCTGCGGGTGATCCATTACGTCGCGCCCTCGGTCTGGGCCTGGCGGCCGGGGCGGGCCCTGAAAATGGCCGAGGTGGTCGATCACGTCCTGGCCATCCTGCCCTTCGAGCCGCCGCTGATGCAGGCGGCCGGCATGACCTGCGACTTCGTGGGCCACCCCATCGCCACCGCCCGCGTCGCCGGCCCGGACGAGGCCGCGCTGTTTCGCGCCGACCATGCCATCCCGCCCGAGAGCCCCATCCTGCTTTGCCTGCCCGGATCCCGAGGCGGAGAGGTCGGCCGTCTTCTGCCCCGCTTCGGCCAAGCGCTGAACGACCTGCGCCGGCAGGTCCCCGACCTGCAGGTGGTGCTGCCGACGGTGCGGGATGTCGCCGCCCGCGTCCGTCGCCAGACCGCGCAATGGCCGGTCCCGCCCCTTGTGGTCGAGGACGCCGACGGCAAGCGCGCGGCCTTCGCTGCCGCCGATCTGGCGCTGGCGGCGTCGGGCACCGTCAGCCTGGATCTGGCGGCCAACCGGGTGCCCATGGTGATCGGCTACGACATGGCGCCGCTCAGCCGGGTGCTGGTGGGGATGCTTCTCAGGACCGACACGGTGACGCTGGTCAACCTAGTCAGCGACACGCGCGCGGTGCCCGAGTTCCTGGGCCGCGACTGCCGGCCCGGCCCGATGGCGCAAGCGCTGCTGCGGCTGCTGAACGACCCGGCCGCGCGCCAGGCCCAGCTGGACGCCATGGATCTGACCCTGGACCGGCTGGGCAAGGGGGGCGAGGCGCCGGGCCTGCGCGCCGCCCGATCGGTCCTGGGCGCGGTCACAGGACGGCGGTGACGATCACCTCGACCTTGTAGTCGGGGGTGGCCAGCTTCGCCTCGCCGGTGGCGCGGGCGGGGCTGTGGCCCTGCGGCACCCACTGGTCCCAGACGGCGTTCATTTCCGCAAAATCGGCCATGTCGGCCAGCCAGACCTGGGCCGACACGATGCGCGTCTTGTCGGTGCCGGCCTGGGCCAGCAGGCGGTCCACCTGTTCCAGCACCGCCCGGGTCTGGTCGGGCACCGACGCGCCCGCCTCGCCCACCTGGCCCGCCAGCCAGACGATGCCGTTGGCGATCACCGCCTGGCTCATGCGCGGGCCGGTCTCGATACGCTTGATGTCGTTCATGCTCATGCTCCTTGGATGAGACGCCAGAAAAAGATCGCCGTCATGCCGAAGCCCACGACGGCGATCAGCAGGCGCAGCCTGTCGCGCGGGATAAGCCGGGCCACCGGCGCGCCGGCATAGCCGCCGATGATCGTGGCCACGGCCATCAGCGCCGCCGGTCCCCAGGCCACCGCCCCGCCCACGGCGAAGATGGCGAAGGCGATCAGCGACAGCGCGAAGGACAGCCAGCATTTCAGCCCGTTCATCGCGTGCAGGTCGGTCATGCCCCACATCGCGAAGACGGCCAGAAGGATGATCCCCAGGCCGCCGTTGAAATAGCCGCCATAGACCGCGACCGGCAGCAGGATGCCCAGCCCGAAGGGCTTGACCACCGACCGCCAGCGCGACGCCATGCGGCGCACGTCCTCGGCGCGGTAGAAGACCAGGGTGGCGGCCAGCAGCAGGAAGGGCACCAGGACCGAGAAGGCCTTGTTCGAACTGACCAGCAGCAGCCCGCTGCCCACCGCGCCGCCGATCATGGTCCAGACCGTCAGCCGGGCGAAGGGCGCGTCCCGGATGCGGCGGATGTCGCTGCGAAAGGCGATCGCCGCCGACAGGTAGCCGGGCAGGGCGGCGATGGTGCTGGTGGCGTTGGCGGTGACGGGGGGGATGCCCACGAAGACCAGTGCCGGAAAGGTGATGAAGGTGCCGCCCCCGGCGACGGCGTTCAGCATCCCGCCGAAGAATGCGGCGGCGAACAACAGCGCGGCTTCCAGCATGGCGGTCCTTCGGTTCGGGCGAAGGACGCGCGTCCTTGGCAGGTGGCGGCGCGGGCGGCCGGATTCGGGTCGGCCGCGACGCTAGCCGCGGGGGTCCGCGGGCACAAGCCCGGGCACGGCTGCCTGTCCTGCGGGCCGCGATGCCCAAATCCCGGGCTTGCGGGGCACCGGCATGGAAGCGACCTTCTGGCGCCAAGAAATGTCGCAAACGGTGTTGCGCGGGCGCCGATGACGCGGCTAACGTGAAGGCGCGCTGAACAACGAAAACAGAACTGAGGGAGAGCGCCTTTTGCTGGACGACCGCCGCGGCGATGCTTTCGTCGCCTTCGAGCATGTGCAGAAAAGCTATGACGGCCAGACGCTTGTCGTCAAGGATCTGAACCTGTCCATCGGGAAGGGAGAGTTCCTGACCATGCTGGGCCCGTCGGGATCGGGCAAGACCACCTGCCTGATGATGCTTGCCGGCTTCGAGACCGCGACTCATGGTGAGATCCGTCTGGCCGGGCGCCCGATCAACCAGGTTCCCCCCCACAAGCGCGGCATCGGCATGGTGTTTCAGAACTATGCGCTGTTCCCGCACATGACGGTGGGCGAGAACCTGTCCTTCCCGCTGGAGGTGCGCGGCATGTCCAGGGCCGACCGTGAGGCCCGCATCGCCCGCGCGCTGGACATGGTGCAGATGGGCAGCTTCGCCAACCGCCGTCCCGCGCAGCTGTCGGGCGGCCAGCAGCAGCGCATCGCGCTTGCCCGCGCGCTGGTCTTCGACCCCGAGCTGGTGCTGATGGACGAACCGCTGGGTGCGCTGGACAAGCAGTTGCGCGAACACATGCAGTTCGAGATCAAGCACCTGCATCATCGCCTTGGAATCACGGTGGTCTATGTCACCCACGACCAGGGCGAGGCGCTGACCATGTCGGACCGCGTGGCGGTCTTCAACGACGGCCGCATCCAGCAGCTTGCCGCGCCCGCCGATCTCTACGAGCGGCCCGAGAACAGCTTCGTGGCCCAGTTCATCGGCGAGAACAACAAGCTGCCCGGCGTGATCGAGGATCTGTCGGACGACCGGGCGCTGGTCCGCCTGCAGACTGGCGAGGTGATCGACGCCACGCCCGTCAACGTGCGCCAGAAGGGCCAGCAGGTGCTGGTGTCGGTCCGCCCCGAACGGGTCGAGTTCAAGCCCGAGATGATGCCCCCCGGGGCCCACATGATCGGCGCCGAGGTCTGCGAGGTCATCTACATGGGCGACATCCTGCGCGCGCGCCTGAAGGTCGCGGGCAGCGATGACTTCGTCATGAAGATGCGCAACACGATCGGCCAGACCCGGCTGGAGCCGGGCCAGCAGATCAAGGTCGGCTGGCATCCGGCGGATGCCCGGGCGCTTGACCCGGTCTGAAGCCGCCGCCGGCCCACGAACGACGGCGAATGCCGCATGTCCCTGCAGTTGGAGTGATAGATGAGAAAGACGCTTGCCCTGACCACCGCGCTTGGCCTGATCGCCTCGCCCGTTCTGGCCGACGTGAACCTGCTGTCCTGGGGCGGGGCCTATGGGAACAGCCACCTGGAAGCCTATGCCAAGCCCTTCGAGGCCGAGACGGGCATCAAGGTGAACATCGCCGATGCCGACAACCCCGCCACCCCGATCAAGGCGATGGTCGAGGCCGGCAATGTCACCACCGACGTGGCCTCGGTCGAATATGCCGATGCGGTGCGGCTGTGCGATGAAGGCCTGCTCGAGGAGATCGACCCGGCGATCCTGGTCCCCGCCGAGGACGGCACCCCCGCGACCGAGGATTTCATCGAAGGCGCGATCACGGACTGCTTCGTGGCGACCGACGTCTATTCGATGGTCCTGGCCTTCGACGACAGCAAGTTCCCCGATGCCAAGCCCGCGACACCCGCCGACTTCTTCGACCTCGAGAAGTTCCCGGGCAAGCGGACCATGCGCAAGGGCGCGAAGTTCAACCTTGAACTGGCGCTGATGGCCGATGGCGTCCCCGCCGCCGAGGTCTATGAGGTCCTGGGCACGCCCGAGGGCGTGGACCGCGCCTTCGCGAAGCTGGACAGCATCAAGGACGACGTGATCTGGTGGGAAGCGGGCGCCCAGCCGCCGCAACTGCTGGCCGATGGCGAAGTGACCATGGCCTATGCCTTCAACGGCCGGATCTTCAACGCCGCGCAGGCCGAGGGCAAGCCCTTCCAGATCATCTGGGACGGCCAGATCTACGAAATGGAAGGCTGGGTCATCCCGAAGGGCGCCGAAAACCTCGAGGATGCGCTGAAGTTCGTGGCCTGGACGACATCGCCCGCGCCGCAGGCCCGCGCGGCCGAATTCATCAGCTACGGTCCCCCGCGCCGTTCGGCGGCCGCGCTTGTCGGCAACATCGAGGGCACCGACACGCCGATGGGCCCCCACCTGCCCACCACCGAGGCCAACCTGACCAACGCGCTTGGATCGGACCTGGAGTTCTGGGTGGACCGCGATGCCGAGCTGAACGAGCGGTTCAACAGCTGGCTGGCCAGCTGAGCCGACCAGGGCGGGCGGAACGCCGCCCGCCCGATGCCCCACCGGGCCAAGAGCAAGGGGCAACGGCCCCAGTCGTCAATGGGAGAGTAAACGTGAAAACCACTCTGGTTCTGTCAACGGCGCTGATCGGCATGTCGCTTCCGGCCGCCGCGCAAGAGGTCAACGTCGTCTCCTGGGGCGGCGCCTACGAGGTCAGCCAGGTCGAGGCCTACAACAAGCCCTTTACCGAGGCGACCGGCATCAAGGCCAACATGATCGCCGCCGATGACCCTGCCACCCCGCTGAAGGCGCAGGTCGAGGCGCGCAACGTCACGGGCGATGTCTTCGACCTGGCGATGGCCGACGCGATCCGGCTGTGCGACGAAGGCGCGCTGATGGAGTTCGATCCCGCCGATCTGCCCGCGGGCGCCGACGGCACCCCCGCCGCCGAGGATTTCGTCGAAGGGTCGCTGACGGACTGCGCGGTGGGCAACATCGTCTGGGGCACGGTGATCGGCTACGACAAGACGAAGTTCCCGGACGAGGCCCCCGCGACCGTCGCGGACTTCTTCGACACCGACCGCTTTCCGGGCAAGCGCGGCCTTCCCAAGTCGCCCAAGCGGACGCTGTATCTGGCGCTGATCGCCGACGGCGTCCCGGCCGACCAGGTCTATGACGTGCTGGACACCCCGGAAGGCGTGGACCGGGCCTTCGCCAAGCTGGACACGATCAAGGACGACGTCATCTGGTGGGAGGCCGGCGCGCAGCCGATGCAGCTGCTGGCCGACGGCGAGGTGGTGATGACCACGGTCTACAACGGCCGGATCTTCGACGCCATGGTGGGCGAGGGCAAGCCCTTCGAGGTGATCTGGGACGGCCAGTATCTGGAAATCAACGCCTTCGTGGTGCCCAAGGACGCCCCCAATCCGGAAGCCGCCGTCGAATACGTCAAGTTCGCCACCGGCACCCAGCCGCTGGCGGACCAGGCCAAGTACATCGCCTATGGCCCGGCGCGCCAGTCCTCGGCGCCGCTGGTCGGCATGTATCAGGACGGCACCACCGAAATGGCCCCGCACATGCCCACCCAGCCAGAGCATCTGACCACGGCCGTCGTGGACGACCCCGAATTCTGGGCCGACCGCGACGCCGAGATGACCGAGCGCTTCAACAGCTGGCTGGCCGCGTCCTGACCGGACGCCGCCACCCGCCACGGCTTCGAGAGACACAACCATGACCAGACGACTGATCGCAGGAACGGCACTGGCGCTGATCGCCGGGGCAGCGGCCCAGGCGCAGGAGGGGCCGATCGCCATCACCACCTATGGCGGCGCCTTCGGGGCCGCCGTGAACGAGGCCTTCGCCAAGCCCTTCACCGCCGAAACCGGCATCCAGACGACGATGGTGGACAACGACAACCCGCCCGCGACGCTGAAGGCCCAGGTCGAGGCCGGCAACGTCACCAGCGATGTCTTCGACGTCGAGCAGTCGGACGTGCTGCGGCTGTGCGACGAGGGGCTGATCGAGCCGATCGACCCGGCGCTTCTGCCCGCGGCCGCCGACGGCACCCCCGCGACCGAGGATTACCTGCCCCAGGCGCTGCACGAATGCGCCACGGCGATCATGGTGTGGTCCACGGTCATCGCCTACAATACCGAAGCCTTCCCGGACGGCGCGCCCACCACGGTGGCGGATTTCTTCGACACCCAGCGGTTCCCGGGCAAGCGTGGCATCATCAAGCGCCCGAAATACGCGCTCGAGTTCGCCCTTCTGGGCGACGGCGTGCCGCCCGACCAGGTCTACGAGGTCCTTTCGACGCCCGAAGGCGTGGACCGCGCCTTCGCCAAGCTGGACAGCATCAAGGATCAGGTGGTGTGGTGGGAAGCCGGCGCCCAGGCGCCGCAGCTTCTGGCCGACAACGAGGTGTCGATGACGCTGGCCTATAACGGCCGGATCTTCGACGCCATTGTGGACGAGGGCAGGCCCTTCGCCTTCGTCTGGGACGGCGCGAACCTGGACATGGATTACTGGGTGGTGCCGATGGGCGCGCCCAACAGGGACCTGGCGATGCAGTTCATCGCCTTCGCCTCGGATCCGGCGCGGCAGGCGGATCTGTCGAAATACATCGCCTACGGCCCGCCGCGAAAGTCCGCGGCCGCCAGCGTCGGCACCTATCGCGACGGCACCACCGAAATGGCGCCCTATCTGCCGACCACCCCCCAGAACGCCGAGCGCGCCCTGGTCAACGATGCGGGGTTCTGGGCCGACCACGACGCCGAACTGACCGAACGGTTCAACAGCTGGCTGGCTAGCTGATCCGAAAGCACTGCCGCCCCGCCGGATGCGGGGGGCGCAAAGACGTCCGAGGAAGACATGGCCAACGCCCTTGATCCGCACGCAGCGATTGCCACGACAGCCACCGGCCTGACCGACGGCGCCTTGCGGACCGCCGACGGCAGGCCGCTGGCGCGCGCGCTGGCGCGGTCGCAGTCGATGGCGCGGCGCCGCGCCTTTCTGCTTGTGCTGCCGCTGCTGGCCTTCATCCTGGTGACCTTCGTGGTGCCGATCGGGCAGATGCTGCAGCGGTCCTTCTACAACGACGGCTTTTCCGCCAACATGCCGCAGCTGTCCCAATGGTTTGCCGAGAACCCGCGCGGCACCCCGCCCGACGAGGCTGCCTGGACCGCGCTGGCGACCGACCTTCAGGCCGCGGCCGAGGCGCGCTCCATCGGCGTGGTGGGCACGCGCATTAACTACGACGTGCCGGGGACGCGGTCGCTGTTCACCTCGACCGGCAGGCAGGTGCGCCGCGGGATCGAGCCGCCCTATCAGGCCGCCCTGCTGGAGATCGACGAGGACTGGGCAGACCCCCGGCTGTGGAGCGCGATGCGCGATGCATCGGCGCCGATCACCGGCAACTTCTACCTGGCGGCCCTGGACCGCACGCGGGCCGAGGACGGCAGCATCCAGCAGGTCGAGGAAGGGCAGCGGGTCTATGTCATGCTGTTCATGCGAACCTTCTGGCTGTCGCTGCTGATTACCGGCATCACCTTCGTGCTGGGCTTTCCCGTCGCGCATCTGCTGGCGACGCTGCCGATGCGCAGGTCGAACCTGCTGATGATCCTGGTCCTGCTGCCCTTCTGGACCTCGCTGCTGGTGAGGACCACAAGCTGGATGGTGCTGCTGCAGCAGCAGGGCGTCATCAACGACATCCTGGTGTGGCTGGGGGTGATCGGCCCGGACGGGCGCCTGCAGATGATCTACAACCAGACCGGCACGATCATCGCCATGACGCATATCCTGCTGCCCTTCATGATCCTGCCGCTGTATTCCGTGATGCGCACCATCAACCCGTCCTATGTCCGCGCAGCGCGGTCGCTGGGCGCGACCAGCTGGACCGCCTTCCGCCGGGTCTACTTCCCGCAGACGCTGCCGGGGCTGGGCGCGGGGGCGATGCTGGTCTTCATCCTGGCGGTCGGATACTACATCACGCCGGCGCTGGTCGGCGGATCGTCGGGCCAGCTGATTTCCAACATGATCGCCATGCACATGACCGACACGCTGAACTGGTCGATGGCGGCGGCGCTTGCCGCGCTGCTTCTGGCCGCGGTGCTGCTGCTGTACTGGGTCTATGACCGCATGGTCGGCATCGACAACCTGAAGCTGGGGTGATCCATGGCCGTTCCGACCTATGCAACGCCGCTGGAGCGCGTCTGGCATTACGCCTATCTGGTGATCTGCGGGCTGATCTTCTTCTTCCTGATCGCGCCGATCCTGGTGATCATCCCGCTGTCCTTCAACGCCGAGCCCTATTTCACCTTCACCGACCGGATGCTGTCCTTCGATCCCGAAGGCTACAGCACCCGCTGGTATGAAAGCCTGCTGACCTTCGGGATGCAGAACCCCGACGCCACGGGCTGGGCTTTCTGGTCGGACGCCTGGAACAACGCGCACTGGGTCCGGGCGGCCAAGAACTCGATCATCATCGGGGTGTTCTCGACGCTGCTGGCGACCGTGCTGGGGACACTGGCGGCGCTGGGGCTGTCGCGGCCCGAGATGCCCTTCCGCCGGGCGATCATGGCGATCCTGATCTCGCCCATGATCGTGCCGCTGATCATCACGGCCACGGGGATGTTCTTCTTCTATTCCAACCCCTGCGAACTTCTGGGCCTGCTGGGCCTGCCCACCGATTGCGGGCGGCTGGCGGGCACCTATGCGGGCGTGATCCTGGCCCATGCCACCCTGGGCATCCCCTTCGTCATCATCACCGTGACCGCGACGCTGGTGGGCTTCGACCAGTCGCTGAACCGGGCGGCGGCGTCGCTGGGGGCCAATCCCAGGACGACCTTCTTCCGGGTGACCATGCCGCTGATCCTGCCCGGGGTGATCTCGGGCGCGCTGTTCGCCTTCGTGACCTCGTTCGACGAGGTGGTGGCGGTGCTGTTCATCGCCGGGCCCGAGCAGCAGACCATCCCGCGCCAGATGTGGAACGGCATCCGCGAACAGATCAGCCCGGCGATCCTGGCGGTGGCGACGCTGCTGGTGATCTTTTCCATCGCGCTGCTGACGACGGTTGAGTTGCTGCGCCGCCGGTCCGAGCGCATCCGCGGCGTGACGCCCCGCTAGGCCGGGGGACGTCATGTCCCCCGGACCCCCTGTGGGGTATTTGGGCAAAGAAGACGCGGCGTCAGGGCAGGATCGCCAGCCACATCCAGATCGACAGGACGGAGAGGGCGGTGCCGACGAGCACCGCCGTCGCGGCCACCCGCCGGGCCGCGCCGTAGAGATTGGCAAAGAGATAGGCATTGGCCCCCGGCGCCATCGCCGCCGTCATCACTGCCGAGCGCAGGCCCACATCGTCCAGCCCCGTCAGCCGCGCCAGCCCGTAGGCGATGCCCGGATGGACCAGCAGCGAACAGGCGCAGCACATCGCGATGGCGCCCGCATCCCCTTCAGGCCGATAGCGATAGAGAACGCCGCCCAGGCCGAACAGCGCGGCCGGCAGCGCGGTGCCGGCGATCATGTCCACGGCCCCCCAGAAGCCTTCGGGCATCACCAGCCCTGCCTGTTGCAGCACGTTCATCGCCATGCCCGCCATGATGCCGATCACCAGCGGCGTCCGCAGCACCCCCGTCATGGCGCGCAGGGCGACGCGGCCCACCGACAACCCGCTGCCCCGGGCGCGCGTGAACTCCATGACGGTGATGCCGAAGGTATAGAGCAGCGGCGAATGGACCGCGATGATCGCCCAGTTGCCCGACAGCGAGTCCGGGCCATAGGCGCGCTCCATGATCGGGATGCCCAGAAGCAGGCTGTTCGAGAACAGGCAGACAAAGCCGATCGCCACGCAATCGGCAGGCGGTCGGTGGAACAGAAGCCGCGCCCCAACCCAGCCCAGGAAGAAGCTGGAAAAGGCGCCGGCGTAGAAGGGCAGGATCAGGGCAAGCCGGAACTCGGCCCCCAGGTCCAGCCGCGCCATCGAGGCGAACAGCAGCGTCGGCGCAGCAAAGTTCTGGGCGAACACCATCAGCCCGTCCACCGCGCTTTCGCGGAACAGGCCGCGCCAGGCGACCAGATAGCCGAAGCCCACGATCAGGAAGACCGGGACGATGATGTTGAACAGCGCGCTCATAGCGCGGCGGGATGGTCGGGCGTGTCCGAACTGGCTTCGATCACCATGCCGTCGAAGGCGGGCTGGACGTGGTCGGGCGTGCCGGCGGCGACTCGGGCGTAGTCCATGTCGATATGCATGTTGGTCAGCACGGCGCGGGGCGTCCCGGCCTGCGCGATCCAGTCCAGCGCCTGCGCCAGATGGGCATGGCTGGGATGGGGCTGGGGACGCAGGGCGTCGCAGATGAAGACCTCGGCCCCGTGGATCAGCGGCCAGGCGGGCTGCGGGATGTCGGACACGTCGGGAAGATAGACCAGCCCGCCGATGCGCAGGCCCAGGGCGGTGATTTCGCCGTGCTGGACGCGGAAGGGGATCAGGGTGACGGGGCCGCCCGGACCGTCCACCCGGATCGGGCCGTCGATCAGGTGCAGGTCGCAGACCGGCGTGTAGTAGCTGCCGGGCGGGGTCTTGAAGATATAGCCGAAGCGGTCCAGCAACTGTTCCGAGGTGGGCATGTCGGCCCAGGCGGGGATCAGCCTGCCGGCGTTGAACGCCACCTGCCGCAAATCGTCGATGCCGTGGATATGGTCGGCATGGGCATGGGTATAGACCACCGCGTCCAGGGTGGCGACATTTGCGTCCAGCAGTTGCGGCACCAGGTCGGGGCCGGTGTCGATCAGGACCTGCGTCACCCCCGCCGGTCTGAGCCGTTCCACCAGAAGCGAGCAGCGCCGGCGGCGGTTCCGGCGATCCGCCGGGTCGCAGGCCCCCCAGCGGTTCCCGAGGCGCGGCACGCCGCCCGAGGAACCGCAGCCCAGGATCGTCGCCCGGATCATGCGGCCGCCTTCGCGAACAGCCGGTCGAAATTGGCCGAGGTCTGCGCCGCAAGCTGCTGATAGTCCATGCCCGAGGCTTCGGCCAGAATGGCCGCGGTGTTCGCCACATAGGCCGGTTCGTTGCGCCTGCCGCGATGGGGCGGCGGGGCCAGGAAGGGGCTGTCGGTTTCCACCAGGAGGCGGTCCGGAGGGGCCGCGGCGAAGATCGCGCGCAGTTCGGCCGAACGTGGGAAGGCGGCGATGCCGGACATGGACAGGTAGAAGCCAAGATCGATTGCCGTTCGCGCCAGGACCGGACCCGAGGTGAAGCAGTGCATCACGCAGGAAAACGCCCCCGCCCGGTATTCCTCGGTCAGGATACGGGCCATGTCGTCGTCGGCATCGCGGGAATGGATGATGAGCGGCAGGCCGGTGCGGCGCGCGGCCTCGACATGGATCCGCAGGCTTTCGGCCTGCCGGTCGGCGCTGTCGGCGGTATAGTGATAGTCCAGCCCCGTCTCCCCGATGCCCACGAACTTCGGATGCGCCGAGAGGCCGACAAGCTGATCGACGGTGGCCAGGGGCTCGTCGGCCGCACTCATCGGGTGGGTGCCGGCGGCATAGAAGACGCCGTCATAGCGTTCCGCCAGGGCGCGGACCCGGGGTTCCTGGCGCAGGCGGGTGCAGATCGTCACCATCCGGGTGACGCCCGCCGCCCGGGCGCGGTCGATCAGGGCGTCGTGTTCGCCGTCGAAATCGGGGAAATCCAGATGGCAATGGCTGTCGACGATCGGCACGGGAACCGCTGGGGACATGGATCAACCTTTGGCTGGCAGAGCGGATCGCGCGGGCGGCAGATGCGCCAGTTCGATCAGCATATCCATCACCAGCGCGGCAGGGTCAAGGTTCACCGCCCGGCCCGCGCGGGCGCGTGCGGACAGCCGCGCCTGCGCCTCTGCCCAGGCACGCGCGGCGCGGTCATCGGGCGACAGCCGGGCCAGCAGCGCGCCCTCGCCCCGCGCGGCCTGCGGCAGGGGCGGTCCCATGAGCCCCGCGCGGGCGGCGCGCGCCAGGAAGCGGTCCAGCACCGTCATCGTCAGGTCGAAGGGATCGCCTTCGGCCCCCGCGCGTCCTGCCGCCGCATCGGCAAAGGCGGCGGCCAGCGGCCGGTCCAGGCGGGGCAGGGTGGCCATAAGGTCCACAAGCTGCTGATAGCGGTCCAGGCCGCCCTGGCCGGCCAGGCGCAAGGCCTCTCCCACCGACCCGTCCGAGAGGGCGGCCAGCGCCTCGGCATCCTCGTCGATGCCCAGGTGGGACAGCACGTTGCCCATCTGGGCGGGTTGCAGCGGCGCCAGGCGCAGGGTGCGGCAGCGGGACCGGATCGTGGGCAGCAGGCCCGCAGGCTGGTGCGCGACCATCAGGATCAGCGCGTCGCGCGGCGGTTCCTCGAGCACCTTCAGCAAGGCGTTGGCGGCGGCAATATTCATGTCGTCGGCCGCGTCGATGATGGCGATGCGGCGGCCTCCCTCGGCTGCGGACAGGTGGAAGAAGGCCAGCAGCCGCCGGATCTCGTCCACGGTGATCTGCGCCGACAGGCGGCCCGCCTTGTCGTCCCAGGGACGGCGGACCAGGTGCAGGCGCGGTTCCGACAGGGCCGCGACGCGCCGCGCCTGCGGCGTGTCCGGGGCGCCGAAGGGACCAGAGGCGCCGGCCAGGACCCAGCGGGCGATCGCCCAGGCCAGCGTGGCCTTGCCGACGCCGCGGGGGCCGGTCAGCATCCAGGCATGATGCAGCCTTCCGTCCCGGGCGGCCTCGACGAACCGGGCGATGGCGGCGTCCTGCCCGATCACCCGGTCGGTGTGGCGCGGATGCGGGGCGCCGGGGACACGGTCGGGTTCGGGAATGTCGTCCGGATCGGCCTTCACAGCGCGGCCCGGATGCGGGCGGCGACCTCGGCCTGGCTGCCGCGACCGTCGATCAGGCGGACGCGGGCGGGAAACTCGGCCGCGAGGGCGCGAAAGCCGGCGGCCAAGCGCTGCTGGAAGTCAAGGCCCAGCCGCTCGAAGCGGTCCTCGGCCCCGCCCCGGGCGCTGCCCCGGCCAAGGGCGGTGGCCGGATCCAGGTCGATCACCAGGGTCAGGTCCGGTTCGGCGCCGATCGCCAGATCGTGCATCCGGTCCACGAAGCCGCGCAACTCGCCCCGCGTGGCGCCTTGATAGACCCGGGTGCTGTCGGCGAAGCGGTCGGTGATGACGGTCCGGCCCGCGGCAAGCGCCGGGCGGATGGTGCGTTCCAGGTGATCGCGGCGGGCGGCGGTGAACAGCAGGCATTCGGTTTCGGCCGACCAACGTTCGCCCGCCCCCTCGACCAGCAGGCGGCGGATCTCCTCGGCCCCCGGGCTGCCGCCGGGCTCGCGCGTCAGGACGACGTCGCGCCCCTCCAGGCGCAGGGCATCGGCCAGCAGGCGGGCCTGCGTGGACTTGCCGCAGCCGTCGATCCCCTCGAAGCTGATGAACATCAAAGACCGGCGGCCTCGATGGCCTTGTGGCCCAGCTGCATCACCGCGCCCTTCATGCGCCCGGCAAAGCCCGCCTCGGCGATGTCCTCGGCCGCCAGCAGCGGCGTCACCGCATCCCGGGTGCCGGGAACCGAGACGACAAGCCGGCCGACCTGGTCGCCCTTGGCGATGGGCGCGGGAATGGGCGAATCGTAAACCGCCTCGACCTTCACCTGATCCTGCGACCCGGCCGGAAGCAGCACGTTCACCCCGTCCTTCGTGGTCAGGCCGACGCGGCCCTTGGTCCCCAGCCAGACCGGCGCCTCCAGCACCGTCTCACCGGCGGGAACCAGGGTTTCCATGCTGAACTGGCGGAAGGCCCAGTTCACGATCCGCTCGGCTTCCTCGGCGCGGGCGGTTTCGCTCTGCAGGCCGCTGATGACAAAGATCACCCGCCGCCCGTCCTGCACCGCCGATCCGACCAGGCCATAGCCCGCCTCCTGCGTGTGGCCGGTCTTGAGACCGTCGGCACCGATGTCCAGCTTCAGGATCGGATTGCGGTTGAAGCGGTTCGACGGCACCCGGTCCATGTAGCGGAACTCGGTCAGGGCGAAGTCGTCGTAATACTGCGGAAAGTCGTTGATGAGGTGCATGGCCAGCATCCCCAGATCCTCGGCCGACATCACATGACCCTCGGCAGGCCAGCCGGTCGAGTTCTTGAAGACGGAATGTTTCAGCCCCAGGGCCTTGCCGCGTTCGGTCATCTGCCGGGCGAAGGCGTCCTCGGTCCCGGCCAGCCCCTCGGCCAGCACCACGCAGGCGTCGTTGCCCGACAGCACGATCACGCCCTTGATCAGCTGGTCCACGGTCGGCGTGTCGCGCGGCTCGACGAACATCTTCGATCCGCCCATCTTCCAGGCCTTGGTGGACACCGGCAGCGTGTCGTCCAGCTTCAGGCGGCCGTTCTCCAGCGCCTCGAACACCATGTAGAGCGTCATCAGCTTGGACATGGACGCGGGCGGGATCGGGACTTCGGCGTTCTTCGACATCAGCACCGTGCTGGTGTTCACGTCATAGACCCAGGCCGAACTTGCCGTCGTCTCGAAGGCCTGCGCCGGGGCGGCCAGAGTGAGAACGGCAAGAAGCCGCAGCAGGAACGCGCGCATGGAAGATCCTTTGCCTGTTTGGCTCTCAGGATTACAACAAGGCCCTGCGTCCCGCAACGCGGGCGACACATCCTGAGATAGAATTGATGGTCAGTGCCCGGTGGCTTCGCGCCAATGGCGCCGGCACAGGGACACGTAGGTTTCGTTGCCGCCGACCTGCACCTGCGCGCCTTCGGTGACGGCGCGGCCGCCATCGTCCCGGCGGATGACCATGGTGGCCTTCCTGCCGCAGTGGCAGATGGTGCGCACCTCGCGCAGGTCGTCGGCCAGGGCCAGCAGCGCGGCCGATCCGGGGAACAGCTCGCCCCGGAAATCGACACGCAGGCCGTAGCACATCACCGGAACATGCAGATCGTCCGCGACGCGCGCCAGTTGCCACACCTGCTCTGCCGACAGGAACTGCGCCTCGTCCACGAAGACGCAGGCGCAGCCGGCGCCGCGTTGCGCGATCAGCGCGAACATGTCGGTGCCGGCGTCGAAGGTCGTCGCGTCCTCGCCGATGCCGATGCGGCTGGCGATTCGGCCTTGGCCCGCGCGGCTGTCGATGGCCGCCGTCAGCAGCAGCGTCTGCATCCCCCGTTCGCGATAGTTGTAGGACGCCTGCAGCAGCAGCGTGCTCTTGCCGGCGTTCATGGTCGAGTAATGGAAATACAGCTTGGCCATGGCGCCAGATAGCGCCGGGGCAGGCGGTCAGCAAGATGGCCAAGAAGCCGCAGAAGGCATCTCCTGCGGCTTCTTCTTTGTTCAAATACCCAAAGAGGCGACGGCGCCCCCCGCCGTCAGGCCAGACGGCTTCGCGGCTGCCGCGACGGGCCGCGCGTCGGACGCTTGCCGGCGCCGGCACCCATGGGCTTGCCACGGCTGCCGCCCTGCGGACGGGCGGCGGGAACCGGACCGGCCGGCACCTCGCCGCCGATCACGGGGATGGCGGCCTTCATAGCCTTTTCGACGGCGCGCAGTTCGCCGACCTCGGCCGGGGCGCAGAAGGCCACGGCGCGGCCTTCGCGGCCCGCGCGGGCGGTGCGGCCGATGCGGTGGACATAGTTTTCCGGCACGTTCGGCAGGTCATAGTTGTAGACATGCGCGACCTCGGGAATATCCAGGCCCCGCGCCGCCACGTCGGTCGCCACCAGCACCTGCGTGGCGCCCTTGCGGAATGCGTCCAGCGCGCGTTCCCGCTGGCCCTGCGACTTGTTGCCGTGGATGGCCGCGACGGCGAAGCCCCACTTCTCCAGCAGCTTGGCCAGCTTCTCCGAGCCGTGCTTGGTGCGGCCAAAGACCATCGCCAGTTCGCCCGGATGCTTGGACAGGTATTCCGCCAGCAGCGTCGCCTTGTCGCCCTGGTTGACGAAATGCACGCCCTGCTCGATCTTCTTGGCCGCCTGACCCGGAGGGTTCACGGCGACTCGGACCGGATCGGTCAGGTAGGTGTCGGCCAGTTCCTCCATCAGCTTGGGCATGGTGGCGGAAAACAGCAGCGTCTGGCGGTCGCGGGGCAGCATCCGCGCGATCTTGCGCAGGGTGTGGATGAAGCCGATGTCCAGCATCTGGTCGGCCTCGTCCAGCACCAGATAGGTGGTGGCCTCGAGGCTGATGGCGCGGCGCTCGATCAGGTCCATCAGCCGGCCCGGCGTGGCGATCAGCACATCGACGCCGCGCGCCAGCCGTTCGGTCTGCACGTTGATGGACGCCCCGCCGACGACGCGGAACGACCGGATCGGCGTTCCCTCGGCATAGGCGTCGATATTGGTGGCGATCTGCGTCGCCAGTTCGCGGGTCGGCGCCAGGATCAGCGCCCGGCAGGTCCGGGGATCGGGCTTCTTGCCGAAGTTGATCAGCCGGGTCAGCATCGGCAGGCCGAAGGCGGCTGTCTTGCCGGTCCCGGTCTGGGCCAGTCCCAGCACGTCGCGGCCCTTGACGACCGCGGGAATGGCTTCGCTCTGGATCGGCGTGGGCTTGGTCAGCCCCATCGCCGCGACATTGGCGTTGATGCGGTGGTCGATGCCCATGTCGGCGAAGGGGCCGGTGGGCAGCGGATCGCGCGCCGGGGCGCGGCGGCCTTCGTTCGCGTCAAGATGCGGCGCTGTCCGCGGCTTCTGGGCGCGCGCCGGGCGGCGGGGGTTCTTGTGTTCCATCAATCTCTCGTCCCCGCATCCCCCGTATCGGATGCAGGGCAGGGGCCGCGTCGATGCGCGGCGATCGGCAGGGGTGCGGGCGCGATACGAGGATGCCCGCAAGCCTCCCCGCGTGAATGGGAAACTGGAATGAGATGCCGGACCCTTGGCGAAAACGCGGCTGCTCACGCGGCAGCGGGTGTCGACAGGACCCAGATGGGCCTTCGCGCCGTGCAAGTCAAGCCCGTTCCTGCCTTGGGCCCGTTCCGTTACGTCACCGCCAAGGGGCGGTTAACGAAGATTAAAGTTCGGCGTGGCGCTGTCCGGGGCGCGGTGACAGGATGAAGCCCGGGGACCCGCGGTCCCCGTTCACCTCGCCTTCCCAAGGATCCGCCATGGCAACGGTCAAGGCCGATTTTCAGGTCGACAGCCTTGCGATCGACATCAACTTCTACTCCCGCAACTTCTGGGAGGATCTCTTTTCCAACGACATCTTCGAAACCTATGGCGGCCGGATCTATCAGGATGTCTATGCCATCAACGGCTATGACGGCTACACGGACCTGGTCCTGACCCTCGGCGGGTCGGGCATCCGCTTCGGCGACCGGGGGGCCGTGGTCTCGGGGACCGTCACCGGCCTCCTCGAGGAGTTCTATGACGGTCGCGACATCCTTCTGGTCCAGGATGTCTCGTTTTCTGCCTCCGGCATCTACAAGGCGGGCATTACCGGGGGGAATGCCGACGACCGCCGGATCTACGCCTCGATCTTCGCGGGCCCCGATGCGATCGACCTCAGCGCCTATGCCGACCGCTTCGAGGGCTGGGGCGGTGACGACCGGATGTGGGGACAGGGGGGCGACGACACGCTGATCGGCGGGACGGGCAACGACCTGCTGTATGGCGGTTCGGGCAGCGACCGCCTGGCCGGAGGCGAAGGGCGGGACCAGCTTCGCGGCGGCACCGGCCGGGACAGGCTTGAAGGGGCTCCCGGCGCCGACATGCTGGAGGGGGGCGCCGGTCAGGACCGGATGCTGGCGGGTCTGGACATGGCGCGCGACGTCTTCGTGTTCCGCAACGCGGGCGACAGCGCCAAGGGGACGCAGCGCGACGCGGTCCTGCAGTTCCACGCCGGGCAGGACGACATCGACCTGTCGGCCATCGACGCCCATCCCGGGCGGGGCGGAAACCAGGCCTTCGCCCTGGCGGGTGGCGCCGCCGCGCATTCGGTGTGGCAGGTCAAGCAGGCCGGGGGCGTGCTGGTCCTGGGCGACGTGAACGGCAACAAGACCGCCGATTTCGAGATATGGGTGGACGACGTGGCCCGGCTGGGGGCTGGGGATTTCATCCTCTAGGCGCGGTCGGCGGTGTCCAGCCAGATCGTCACCGGCCCGTCATTGACCAGCCGCACCGCCATGTCGGCGCCGAAGCTGCCGGTTTCGACAGCGATGCCCTGGGCGCGCAGGCTCTCGGCGAAGAATTCGTAAAGCCGCCGCCCCTCGTCCGGCGCGGCGGCGGAGGAAAAGCCGGGGCGGTTGCCGCTGCGCGTGTCGGCGGCCAGGGTGAACTGGCTGACCACCAGGGCGCCGCCCCCGGTGTCCAGCAGCGACCGGTTCATCCGTCCCTGATCGTCGCGAAAGATGCGCAGCCTGGCCACGCGCGCGGCCAGCCGCGCCGCCGCCGCCTCGTCATCGCCCGCCATGGCGCAGACCAGCACCAGAAGCCCCCGCCCGGTCTGGCCGATGACGGTTCCCTCGACCGCGACGGACGCCTCGGTCACGCGCTGGACAAGCGCGCGCATCAGCCCAGCAGGATCCCGGCGATGACCGCCATCAGCCCGATCATCGACACCGCCAGCGCGCCCATGTTCACCGCCACCACGCGGCGCATCCGTTCGCGCAGCGCCGCGTCGTCCAGCCCCGCCCGGCGCGCGCGCGCCACCGTCAGGATGCACCAGATCAGCGCCGCGACCCCCGCCAGCGTCAGCACCGCGCCGCCCCAGATCAGCCCGTCGAAAATCGTCATCGGATCATCCCCGCCCATCACCGCCCGCGCCCTAGCGGCGATTGCGCCGCGCGGCAAGACCGCCTAACAGGTGCGGCCAAGGACGGGCAGGATCACTACGGGAAGGAATCGCGATGATGGACGATCAGGCTTACAGCGTGGCCGCGGACGAGCTGCGCCAGTTCATCGAGCAGTTCGAGCAATTGGAAGCCGAGAAGAAGGACATCGCCGAACGCCAGAAAGAGGTCATGGCCGAGGCCAAGGCCCGCGGCTATGACACCAAGGTGATGAAGAAGATCGTGGCCCTGCGCAAGCGCGACCGCGACGACATCGCCGAAGAGGAAGCCATCCTGGAGATGTACAAGCAGGCGCTTGGCATGGGCTGAGGCCTTATTCCTTTGACTTCCGCCACCAGTCCCCGTAGAAGCGCCCCTTCGGCTTCGGATTTCCGGGACGGCGGACGCGGGGAGATGTCTGTCGCAAAGGATCGCGGTGCCATCACACGGGTGTAAGGCACCCCCATTCTGGCGATGACATGACAGACAACACGATAGCCGCGCCGCTGGCCGCGGCTCTGGCGGACAAGGGCTATGCCAGCCTGACCGCGGTTCAGCAGGCGGTTCTGGGCAGCGATGCCGCGGGCCGCGACATGCTGGTTTCGGCACAGACGGGTTCGGGCAAGACGGTGGCCTTCGGGCTGGCGATCGCGCCGCAACTTCTGGACGGCGACGCGCTGCCCGATGCGGTTGCCCCCGTCGGGCTGGCCATTGCGCCGACGCGCGAACTGGCGCTGCAGGTCGCGGCCGAACTGGGCTGGCTCTACGCCCAGGCCGGCGCCCGCATCGCCACCTGCGTCGGCGGCATGGATTACCGCAGCGAACGCCGGGCGCTGGAACGGGGCGCGCATATCGTCGTGGGCACGCCGGGCCGGTTGCGCGACCATATCGAGCGCGGCTCGCTGGACCTGTCGGCGCTGCGCGTCGCGGTGCTGGACGAGGCCGACGAGATGCTGGATTTGGGCTTCCGTGAGGATCTGGAATTCATCCTGCAGGCGGCGCCCGCCGACCGCCGCACGCTGATGTTCTCGGCCACCGTGCCGCCGGCGATCGAACAGCTGGCCGGCACCTTCCAGCGCCACGCCCTGCGCATTGTCGCCCAGGGCGAATCGCGCCAGCATGGTGACATCGAATACCGCGCCTTCACCGTGGCCGCCCGCGACCGCGAGCCTGCGATCTTCAACATCCTGCGCCTGCACGAGGCGCGCACCGCGATCATCTTCTGCAAGACCCGCGCCAACGTCAACCACCTGCTGGCCCGCATGGGCAACCGGGGCTTCAAGGCCGTGGCCCTGTCCGGCGAACTGAGCCAGCAGGAACGGACCCATGCCTTGCAGGCGCTGCGCGACGGTCGGGCCTCGATCTGCGTGGCGACGGACGTGGCCGCGCGCGGCATCGACCTGCCGGGCCTGGAACTGGTGATCCACGCCGACCTGCCGACCAATCCCGACACGCTCCTGCACCGGTCGGGCCGCACCGGGCGGGCAGGCTCGAAGGGCGTGTCCGCGCTGATCGTCATGCCTTCGGACCTGCGCAAGGCCCAGATGCTGCTCAAGCGCGCCCGGGTCGAGGCCTCCTGGGGACCGGCCCCCTCGGCCGACGAGGTTCGGGCCCAGGACGATACCCGGATGCTGGACCACCCGGCGCTGAAGGACGGCAACGACGAGGAATCGGCTATGGCGGGCGTGCTGCTGGACCGCTTCGGTCCCCAGCGGCTGGCCCAGGCCTTCATCCGCCTGTGGCGCGAAGGCCGCCCCGCCCCCGAGGAACTGACCGTCCTGCAGGATCGCGCCCCCTCGGCCCCGCGCGAGCGTCCTCCCTTCGGCGAGGCCGTCTGGTTCGCGCTGTCGGTGGGCCATACCGGCCGGGCCGAGGCCCGCTGGCTGCTGCCCAAGATCTGCGACGCCGGCGGCATCAACCGCGACGCCATCGGCGCCATCCGCGTGCGCGAGAACGAGACCTTCGTGCAGATTGCCGTCGCCCAGGCCGGCAGGTTCGGCGAGGCGACCGAGCTTGAGCCCGACCTCATCATGCGCCGCCTTCCGGGCGAGCCTGATCTGGACCGCGCGGCGCGTCCCGCAGAACGCCCGGCGCAGCGCAAGCCCGACGCCAAGCCGAAGGATGCCCTGCGCACCGACAGCCGGGGCGAGGATGCTCAGGCCAGGGCGCGCAAGCCCCGCTGGACGGCCGAGGACCGCAGCGCCAAGACCGGCCGGACAGGGGCGCCGAAGGCCGGCCCGTCGAAGCCCGCGGGCGGCCGGGACCGCGGCGCCAAGTTCGCGGCCCCGCGCAAGGGCAAGCCGGGCCGGGGCGAACGCTGACGCCCCGACCGCCGCAAGCCGTCCGTTAACTAATTAATGTTGACGTAAGGTCCGACACGCTCCACCCTAAGGCTCGTGGTCTCGTTGGTGGAGTGTGTGATGATCAAGCGTATTTCCCCGCCGGGCGCGGAGCCGGGATCGGTTCCGGGCCATCCGCAAGCGGCGCACGTTCTTCAGAAAAAGGATTTCGTGGACCGCGTGGTGGCGGCCAGCGGCGCCAAGAAGGCCGATGCCCGCCCGATCATCGAGGCGACCCTGGCCCAGCTTGGCAAGGCGCTGTCGGCCGGGGAAACCCTTGCCGTGCCGCCTCTTGGCCGCGCCCGCGTCAATCTGGAACGCGATCAGCGCGGCGGCGAGATCATCACCCTGCGGCTGCGCCGCCGGCCGGCCGCCACCCGGCCATCCGCCCAGCCCTCGGCCGAGTGACAGCCTGCGATTCGCCCTTGCGGCCGCCCATCCCGGCTGCTAGAGACTGCGCCCACGGGTGATTAGCTCAGCGGTAGAGCGCTTCGTTCACATCGAAGATGTCAGCGGTTCAAATCCGTTATCACCCACCATCCCTCCTCTTGCCGCGACAGCCAGATGATGAAACCTCCGGTCACAGACGCCGCAACCCTGTCCGTGGCGCCCATGATGGACTGGACCGACCGTCACTGCCGGGCCTTCCATCGGCTGATGTCGCGCCGCGCCCTGCTCTACACCGAGATGGTGACCGCCGCCGCGGTCATCCATGGCGACCGTCCCCGTCTGCTGGATTTCGATGCGGTCGAACATCCCGTGGCGCTGCAGCTGGGCGGCTCGGATCCCGCCGAACTCGAGGCTGCGACCCGGATCGCCGCGGACTGGGGCTATGACGAGATCAACCTGAACGTCGGATGCCCCAGCGACCGGGTGCAGTCGGGCTGCTTCGGCGCCGTGCTGATGAAGTCGCCCGATCTGGTCGCCGACTGCGTCTCGCGCATGATCGCCGCCAGCCCCGTCGAGGTGACCGTGAAATGCCGCATCGGCGTCGATGACCAGGTGCCCGAGGCCGTCCTGCCGGACTTCCTGGACAGGATGCGCCAAGCCGGCGTCCGGCGCGTGACGATCCATGCCCGCAAGGCCTGGCTGCAAGGGCTGAGCCCCCGCGAGAACCGCGAAATCCCGCCCCTGGATCATCCGCTGGTCCACCGGATGAAGCGCGATTTCCCGGACCTGCACCTGTCGATCAACGGCGGCATCGCGGATGGCGATTCGATCCGTGGCCATCTTCGGGTGATGGACGGGGTGATGGTCGGGCGCGCCGCCTATCACCAGCCTTGGGACATCCTCGGGCAGGCCGACCGGCTCTGGGGCGACGAGCCGCCCTTCTCGGCGCCCGACCAGGTGGCGCGGACCATGCGCCCGCGGATCCTGGATCACCTGGCCTCGGGCGGGCGGCTGCACCAGATCACGCGGCACATGCTGGGCCTGTTCCACGGGATGCCCGGCGCGCGCGGCTGGAAGCGCATCCTCTCGGAGGGCGCGTCCAGGGGCGGGATCGAGGTCTATGACGCCGCCCTTGACCAGGTCACGAGACTGGCTGCCTGAGCCGGCTTCTTCTTTGCGCAAATACCCTGGGGTGAAGGCCCTCCGGGCCGAGGGGCGAAGCCCCTTCCTTGTTGCGCGGCCCGTTCGGCGGCCTTGGCCTCGTCCCACAGCCGGTCCATCTCGGCCAGGTCGCTGTCCTCGGGCCGGCGGCCGGCGGCGGCAAGCGCGGTTTCGACCGCGCGGAAGCGTCGCGTGAACTTGGCGTTGGCCCGGCGCAGGGCCTGTTCCGGGTCGATCTGCAGGTGCCGCGCCAGATTGGCGATGACGAACAGCAGGTCGCCCATCTCCTCCTCCAGCGCTTCGGGCCCCAGGCGGTCGCGCGCCTCGACCAGTTCGGCGGTTTCCTCGGCGATCTTGTCCAGCACCTGGGCGGGGCCGGGCCAGTCGAAGCCGATGCGCGCCGCCCGGTTCTGCAGCTTGACCGCACGGGTCAGGGCGGGCAGGCCCAGCGCCACCCCGTCCAGGGTGCCGCGCTCGGCCTTGCCGGCGCGCTCGACCGCCTTGATCGCCTCCCAGTCCTTGACCTGCTGGGCCGCGGACTTGTCGCGGGATTCGTCGCCGAAGACATGGGGATGCCGGAAGATCAGCTTGTCGGAAATCGCCCGCGCGCAATCCGCGAAGTCGAACATGCCCTTTTCGCTGGCCATCTGCGCGTGGAACACCACCTGCAGCAGCAGGTCGCCCAGTTCGGCCGGCAGTTCGTCCCAGGCCTGCCGCTCGATGGCGTCCGCGACCTCGTGGGCTTCCTCGATCGTGTAGGGCGCGATTGACCCGAAATCCTGTTCGATGTCCCACGGGCAGCCGGTCTTCGGATCGCGCAGCCGCGCCATGATGTCGATCAGGCGGGCGATCTCGGCCCCCGCGTCGCGGCGCGTGTCGTCGGTCATTGCGATTTCCCCTCGCTTCTGTCCTGATGGGCGCATTGCCACAGCCAGGGTGCTTAGTCCACATGCCCGTCCTGAACCGCATCGCCGAATTTTCGGATGACATGATCCAGTGGCGGCGGCATCTGCACCGGCATCCCGAACTGGGCTTCGAATGCTTCCAGACCGCCGCCTTCGTGGCCGAACGCCTGCGCGCCTTCGGCGTGGACGAGATCCACGACGGCATCGGCAGGTCGGGCATCGTCGGCATCATCGAGGGGCAGGCCCCGGGCCCCACCATCGGGCTGCGGGCTGACATGGACGCGCTGCCGATGGACGAGGCGACGGGGCTCGACTACGCATCGGCCGTGCCGGGGCGGATGCACGCCTGCGGCCATGACGGGCACACGACGATGCTGCTGGGCGCGGCCCGCTATCTGGCCGAGACGCGCAATTTCGCCGGCCGCGTCGCGCTGATCTTCCAGCCGGCCGAGGAGAATGGCGGCGGCGGCCAGGCGATGGTGCAGGACGGCATGATGGGCCGCTTCGCCATCGACCGGGTCTTTGCCATGCACAACAGCCCCGGCCTGCCCGTGGGCGCCATGAACACCACGCCCGGGCCGATCATGGCGGCGGTGGACACCTTCGAGATCCACGTCCAGGGCAGGGGCGGGCACGGGGCGATGCCGCACCTGACCGCCGATCCGATCGTCGCGGCCGTGGCGGTGGTGAACGCGATCCAGACCATTTCCAGCCGCAACCACTATGCGCTTGACGACTTGGCCCTGTCGGTCACGCAGATCCACGCCGGCAGCGCCGACAACATCGTGCCCGACACCGCCTATGTCTGCGGCACCGTGCGCACCTTCGCCCCCCATGTCCGCGACATGGTGCGCCGCCGGATGGCGCAGATCTGCGACGGGCAGGCGGCGGCCTATGACCTGTCGATCAGGCTGCACTACGTCGAGGGCTATCCCGCCACCGTCAACGACCCGGACCAGACCGCCTTCGCGGTGCGGGTCGCCCAGGAGATCCTGGGTCCCGCCAATGTCGCGGGCGATGCGGGCCGAGAGATGGGGGCCGAGGACTTCAGCTACATGCTGAACGAACGACCCGGCTGCTATCTGTTCATCGGCCAGGGCGACACGGCGGGGGTCCATCACCCGGCCTATGACTTCAACGACGCCATCCTGCCGATCGGCGCCAGCTTCTTCGCCCGGCTGGTGGAACGCGGCCAGCCCCGGACGCGCTGACGTTCACGTTCCTGTTCGCGGCCGGACCCGCCGCCTGCCTTCCTTGCCAAGCGGGGGCTGCGGCGATAGGTTGCGCGCCAATTCGGGCGGGCCAGACCGCCGTGACAGCCGAAAAGGGAAAGTTTCATGTTCGTCAGCCCCGCCTATGCCCAGGCCGCCGCAGGCAATGCAGGCGCCGGCGCCGCCTTCGCGCAGTTCATCCCGCTGATCCTGATCTTCGCGATCATGTATTTCCTGATGATCCGCCCGCAGCAGAAGCGCATGAAGCAGCACCGGGAAATGGTCGCGGCGCTGAAGAAGGGAGACCACGTCGTGACCTCGGGGGGATCATCGGCAAGGTGTCCTCGGTCCGCGACGACGAGCTTGAGGTCGAGATCGCCACCGGCGTCAGGGTCCGCGTGATCCGCACGACCGTCTCGCAGGTGCTCAACAAGACCGAGCCCGTCGCGGCGAACGCCTGACGCCACCGAACGACAGAAAGCAGGGGCCTGGGCAAGATGCTGCAGATCGACCGTTGGAAACGCATCCTGATCGTCGCGCTTTGCCTTCTCGGCATAGGCTTCGCAGTGCCCAACCTGTTCTACCAGCGGGTCGAGAGCCATAACGACGCGGTGGCCGAAATCGAGCGGACCGGGGTCGAGACCCCCGAACTGGCCGCCGCCCGGGATGCCTGGCCGGGCTGGCTGCCTTCCTCGGTCGTGGCGCTGGGGCTGGATCTGCGCGGCGGGGCGCATCTTCTGGCCGAGGTCCGGGTGGCCGATGTCTACAAGGCCCGCATGGACGCGCTGTGGCCCGAACTGCGCCGCGCGCTGGCCGAGGAACGCGCCACCCTGGGCGCGGTCCGCCGCCTGCCGTCGCTCGACGGCACCCTGACGATCGAGATCGAGAACCGGGACCAGATCGCCCGCGCGGTCGAGATCGTGCGCGGCTTTTCCACCCCCGTCACCAGCCTGACCGGGGCGGGCCAGCAAAGCCTGGCCATCCAGCAGCAGGGCAACACCATCACCGTGCAGCTTTCGGACGCCGAAAAGGCCGTCACCGACGACCGCACCGTTCAGCAGAGCGTCGAGATCATCCGCCGCCGCGTCGACGAGGTCGGCACCCGAGAGCCGACCATCGTCCGCCAGGGCGCGGACCGCATCCTGATCCAGGTGCCCGGCATCGGCTCGGCCGAGGAACTGAAGGCGCTGATCGGCACGACCGCCCGGCTGACCTTCAACTCGGTCGTGGGGACGGGCACGGACCCCGATGCGCGGCCCGGCGTGGGGCAGGTGGTGCTGCCCTCGGCCGAACAGGAGGGCATCTACTACACGGTCGAGGAAAGCCCCGTCGTCACCGGCGAGGAACTGACCAATGCCGTCCCGGGGACCGACCCCAACGGCCAGCCGGCGGTGGATTTCAGCTTCAACCCCTCCGGCGCGCGCAAGTTCGGCGCCTACACAGCGGCCAACATCGGCCAGCCCTTCGCGATCGTGCTGGACAACGAGGTGATCTCGGCCCCGGTGATCCGGTCGGCCATTCCCGGCGGGACCGGGCAGATCTCGGGGTCGATGGACTTCGACGAGGCGAACCGGCTGGCCGTGCTGCTGCGCGCGGGCGCGCTGCCGGCGGAACTGGACTTCCTCGAGGAACGCACCATCGGCCCCGAACTGGGCCAGGACAGCATCGACGCGGGCCGCCTGTCGTCGGTGATCGCCATGGTGGCGGTGGTGGCCTACATGATCGCCAGCTACGGGCTGTTCGGCGCCTTCGCCTCAGTCTCGGTGATCGTGAACGTGATCCTGATCCTGTCGGTCATGTCGATCATGGGCGCCACCCTGACGCTGCCGGGGATCGCCGGGATCGTGCTGACGGTGGGCACGGCGGTCGATGCCAACGTCATCATCTACGAACGCATCCGCGAGGAGCTGCGCGCCGGAAAGCGCGTCGCCAAGGCCATCAGCGACGGCTTTGACGAGGCAATGAGCGCGATCATCGACGCCAACGTGACCTCGTTCATCGCGGCGGCGGTGATGTTCTTCCTGGGGTCCGGCCCGGTCAAGGGCTTCGCCGTGACGCTGACCATCGGGCTTGTCACCTCGGTCTTCACGGCCATCTTCCTGACGCGGCTGATGATCGTGTGGTGGCTGGAATGGCGCAAGCCCAAAGAACTGATCCTGTAAGGGGACCGCAATGGCATTCCGTCTGAAACTTGTCCCCGACAACACCCGGATCGACTTCTTCCGCTGGCAGTTCCTGACCTTCGGCGCGTCGATGGCGGCGATGGTGGCTTCGGTCATCCTGGTCCTGACGATGGGCCTGAACTTCGGCATCGACTTCAAGGGCGGCACCACCATCCGCACCGAAAGTCCCACCGCCTTCGAGGTCGGCGACTATCGCGAGGCCCTGGACGACCTGGGCTTCAGCGACCTGGCCATCACCGAGGTCTTCGATCCCAGCTTCGGCGCCGACCGGCACGTGGCGATGATCCGCATCGGCACGACCGACGAAACCGGCTCGGTCTCGCCCGAGCAGTTGAACCGGATCGAGGCCGCGCTGCGCGAGGTCGATCCGCAGATCACCTTTTCGTCGGTGGAATCGGTCGGCCCCAAGGTGTCGGGCGAACTGATCAGGACGGCGGTCTATGCGGTGGCGGCCGCCTGCCTGGGGATCATGGCCTATATCTGGCTGCGCTTCGAATGGCAGTTCGCCATCGGCGCGGTGGTGTCGCTGGTCCACGACGTGTTGCTGACGGTGGGGCTGTTCTCGCTGTTCCAGCTGAAGTTCGACCTGACGACCATCGCGGCGCTGCTGACGACGCTGGGCTTTTCCGTTAACGACACCGTCGTGGTCTTCGATCGGCTGCGGGAAAACCTGATGAAGTACAAGACCAGGCCGCTGATCGACCTGATGAACCTGACAGCCAACGAGACGCTGTCGCGCACGGTGATGACGGCCGTGACCGCTGCCATCGCGCTGACGGCGATGCTGATCTTCGGCGGCGACGTGATCCGCGACTTCGTGATCGCGATGCTGTTCGGGGTGATCGTCGGCTGCTATTCCACGATCTATGTCGCCAAGAACGTCGTGCTGTGGCTGGGCGTCAAGCGCGACTGGTCCAAGAAGGACCCGAAGCTGGCGGCCTCGCCCTTCGAGAACGCGGAACGTCCCTGATGAAGCTGACCCCCAGCGACTTCGGCGGTGCCCTTGCGGTGGAGGGCTATGGCCCCGGCTTCTTCCGGGTCGGCGGGACGGTGTTCCGGGGCGCGGTTCTGGTGACCGCCTCGGCCGTCGAGGGCTGGGGCGGGCTTGCGGATCACGCGGCGCTTCTGGCGCTTGCGGGGCGGATCGACGTGCTGTTTCTGGGCATGGGCGCCGATGTGGCCCATGCGCCCGCCGATCTGGCCGCGGCCCTGGCCCAGGCGGGGATCGCGGTCGAACCGATGGCATCGCCCACCGCGGCGCGCAGCTATAACGTGACGGTCGCGGAAGGGCGGCGGGTGGCCTGCGCGCTCCTGCCTCTGTGAGCGTTCTTGCGGTCCAGGATCTGTGCGTCGCCCGCGGCGGCCTGCGGGTGCTTGCCGGGCTGTCCTTCACGCTGGAGGCGGGGCAAGCCTTGATCCTGCGCGGTCCGAACGGCATCGGCAAGACCACCCTGCTGCGCGCGGTGGCGGGCCTGCAGCCGCCGGTGTCGGGGCGGATCGATATGGCCGACGATGCCGTGGCCTATGCCGCCCATGCCGACGGCGTGAAGGGCGCGCTGACCGTGTCCGAGAACCTGGGCTTCTGGGCGCGGATCTTCGGCGGCGGCGATTTGGGCGGCGCCCTGGCGGCGATGGACCTTGCGTCCCTGGCCGATCGTCCCGCCGCGGCGCTGTCGGCGGGGCAGAAGCGGCGGCTGGGGCTGGCGCGGCTGGTGGTGGCGCAGCGCCCGCTGTGGGTGCTGGACGAGCCGACCGTGTCGCTGGACGCGGCATCGGTCGCCCGCTTCGCGCGGATGGTGCAGGGCCATCTGGCGCAAGGTGGGGCGGCGCTGATCGCCACCCATATCGACCTGGGGCTGGATGCGCGGGTGCTGGACATGGCGCCCTTCCGGGCCCCGCCGGCGCGGGACGCCCGCCCCGCCGGCTTCAACGAGGCCTTCGCGTGACCGCCCTGCTGCGCCGCGACCTGGCGCTTGCCATCCGCGCGGGCGGGGGCTTCGGCCTGGGCGTGGCCTTCTTCCTGATCCTCTGCGCGCTTGTTCCCTTCGGCGTCGGCCCCGACACCGCCGCGCTGCAGCCCATTGCGCCCGGCATCCTGTGGCTGGGCGCGCTGCTGGCCTGCCTGCTGTCGCTGGACCGCATCTTCGCCCTGGATCACGAGGACGGCAGCCTGGATCTGCTGGCGACCTCGCCCCTGCCGCTGGAGGGGGCGGTGGCGGTCAAGGCGCTTGCCCACTGGATCACCACCGGCCTGCCGCTGGTCCTGGCCGCGCCCCTGTTCGGCATCCTGCTGCACCTGCCGGCCCGGGCGATCCCGCCGCTGCTGGCGTCGCTGCTGCTGGGGACGCCCGCCCTGTCCATGCTGGGCGCCTTCGGGGCGGCCGTCACCGTGGGCCTGCGCCGCGGCGGGTTGCTGCTGTCGCTGCTGGTGCTGCCCCTTTACATCCCGACGCTGATCTTCGGGACCGAGATGATCCGCCGCGGGCAGGAAGGCGGCGCGACCGCCACGCCGCTGCTGTTCCTGGCAGGGATCACGGCCGGCACGCTGGGTGTGATACCTTTTGCCGCAGCCGCCGCGCTGCGGATCAACCTGCGATGAAGCGGCTTGAGCCGCAGGCCCGCCGACGCTAGGGGAATGCCATGTCGATCTGGGAATACGCCAACCCCGTCAAGTTCATGCGCGCATCCGGCGCGATCCTGCCCTGGGTCGCGGCGGGGGCGGCGGTCTGCACGGTCACGGGGCTGGTCTGGGGGTTCCTGACCCCCGAGGATTTCCGCCAGGGATCGACGGTGAAGATCGTCTTCCTGCACGTGCCGGCCGCGATGATGGCCATCAACATCTGGGTGATGATGCTGATCGCCAGCCTGATCTGGCTGATCCGCCGCCACCATGTCAGCGCCCTGGCCGCCAAGGCCGCGGCGCCCGTCGGCGCGGTGATGACGGTGATCGGGCTGCTGACAGGCGCCGTCTGGGGCCAGCCGATGTGGGGCACCTGGTGGGAATGGGATCCGCGGCTGACCAGCTTCCTGATCCTGTTCCTGTTCTACGTCGGCTATATCGCCCTGTGGTCGGCGATCGAGGATCCCGACAGCGCCGCCGACCTGACCGCCGTCCTGTGCCTGGTGGGATCGGTCTTCGCGTTGCTGTCGCGTTATGCCGTGTTCTTCTGGAACCAGGGCCTGCATCAGGGGCCCAGCCTCTCGGTCCAGCCCGGCGAACGGATGAGCGCGGTCTATCGCTATCCGCTGTATCTGACGATGCTGGGGTTCGGGCTTCTGTTCCTGGCGCTGCTGCTGGTTCGCACCCGGACCGAGATCCGCAAGCGCCGCCTGGCCGCGCTGCAAGCAAGGGAGATGCGCGCATGATCGAGTTGGGACGTTACGCGGGCGCCGTCCTGGGCGCCTATGGGCTGTCGCTGGCGCTGCTGGTGGGGCTGATCTGGCAGACGCTGGCCGCCAACGCCCGCGCGCGCCGCGCCCTGGAAAGGCAGGAACATCGTGGCTAGGATCTCGCCCCTGGTCGCCGTGCCGCCCGTCGCCTTCGCGGCCCTGGCAGCGCTGTTCCTGTGGGGGATGGGACGGGACGATCCCAACGGCCTGCCCTCGGCCATGGTAGGCCGGCAGGCGCCCGCGGTGCCGCAGACGACCTTGCCGGGCAAGACGCAGCTAACCGACGAGATGCTGCGCCAGCCGGGGGTGAAGCTGGTGAACTTCTGGGCCAGTTGGTGTCCGCCCTGCCGGGCCGAGCATCCGACCCTGACGGAGCTTTCGGCCACCCTTCCGGTCTACGGCGTCGATCTTCGCGACACGGACGCCAATGCCTTGGCCTTCCTGAACGACGGGGGCGACCCCTTCGCGGCCATCGCGACCGATCCGACCGGCCGGGGGGCCATCGACTGGGGCGTGACGGCCCCACCCGAAACCTTCATCATCGACGGGCAGGGACGCATCCTGCACCGTCACGCAGGCCCGCTTGTGCGCGAGGATTATACCAACCGCTTCCTGCCAGAGCTTGAGAAAGCCCTGGCTGCGGAAGACTGATCCAGCCCTGCGGCCCCGGAGTCAGGGACCGTCGTTCAGATAGGACGTGGATTCCGACGTGCTGCCGGTGCCGGATTTCGCTGCCTTGGCCGAGGATTTCCCCGCGGTCTTGCGGCCGGCCTTGGCGGGCTTGGCGGGCTTCGCGGCGGCCGTCTGCTGCGCGTCGCCGCCGGTCTGGCTGTCGCCCGCGTTACCGGCTTCGCCGGACTGCGAATCGCTCCCGGACGTTTCGCCCTGCGACGTGCCGCCGTTTTCGCTGTCCTCGCCCAGTTCCTGTTCGGCCTGGCTCCAGTGGTGGGCGTCGCGCCCCTCGGGGCGGCCTTCGCTTTCCCAGATCTCGTGGGCGCGCTGCCTGATGCGTTCCTGACGATCCTGATCCATGTCGATCCTCCTCTTCTCGTTTAGGCGTCGGTCTTTCCGCCACGGACAAGACCCATGACGGACTGCCAAGGCAAGCCCATTGTGCCGCTGACCTGCCGGTCCACGGCAACCTCGTCGGACGAGGTGTCGATGCGCTGCGTCCATTCCCCTTCGGGCAGGGCAAATTCGGCATCGTCCCCGGCGTTGAGCAGGATCAGCAGTTCGGTGCCGTCCGGGCAGATCTCGTGCAGCCCCAGGCAACGCAGTTCGCCATCCTGCCAGTCGCCTTCCTCCATCGCGCCGCCACGCGGATGCAGCCATTCGAAGACGGGCTGGCGCCCTTGCGCGTCGCCGGGTCCGGCTGCAAAGCGGGATTGCGACAGGGGATGGTCGCGGCGGAAGGCCGCCAGGGCCGCGACGGCGACCTGCACTTCCTCGCGCGCCTTGTCCCATTCCAGCCAGCTGATCTCGTTGTCCTGGCAGTAAGCGTTGTTGTTGCCGTTCTGGGTGTTGCCCAGGTCGTCGCCGGCCAGGATCATCGGCACGCCCTGGCTCAGCATCACGGTCGCCAGCATCCCGCGAACCCGGCGGATGCGGGCCTGGATGATGCCCGCGTCCTCGGTATCGCCCTCGGCGCCCATGTTGTCGGACAGGTTGTTGTCGTGGCCGTCGCGGTTGTCCTCGCCGTTGGCGTCGTTGTGCTTGTCGTTGTAGCTGACGGTGTCCCACAGGGTGAAGCCGTCATGGGCCGCCACGAAGTTCACGCTGGAGGTCGCGGGCCGGTGGCTGTGGTTGAACTGCACGGGCGACCCCGACAGCCGTTCCGCGATGGCGGGCAGCAGCCCCGGATCGCGGCGCCAGAAGGCGCGGGTGTCGTCGCGGAACTTGTCGTTCCATTCGCGGAACGGCCAGCGATAGCCGCCGACCTGATAGCCGCCTTCGCCGATGTCCCAGGGTTCGGCGATCAGCTTGACACCCGACAGCACGGGATCCTGGCGGATCGCGTTGAAGAACGACCCGTCGCGTTCGAAGCCCTGCGCCTCGCGTCCCAGCGTCGAAGCAAGGTCGAAGCGGAAGCCGTCCACATGCATCGACTCGACCCAGTAGCGCAGCGAATCCATGACCATGCGCAGCACCATCGGATGCGCGACGTTCAGCGTGTTGCCGGTGCCGGTCGTGTCGAAGCCGTGCCGCGGGTTGTCGGGCGACAGCAGATAGTAGGACGCGTTGTCGATGCCGCGGAAGGACAGCGTCTGGCCCAGTTCGTTGCCTTCGGCGGTGTGGTTGTAGACCACGTCCAGGATCACCTCGATGCCGGCCTTGTGCAGCTTGCGGATCGCCTCCTTGACCTCGCGGATCTGGCCTGACTTCAGGTAGGGCGCATGGGACGCGAAGAAGGACAGGGTGGAATAGCCCCAATAGTTCGACAGGCCCTTTTCCACCAGGTAGCGGTCGTTGGCGAAGGCGTGGATCGGCAGCAGTTCGATGGCCGTGACGCCAGTGCGAAGCAGATGCTCGATCACCGCGTCGCTTCCCAAGCCCCGGAAGGTGCCGCGGTCGGCTTCGGGAACGCCCGGGTGAAGCTGGGTCAGGCCCTTGACATGGGCCTCGTAGATCATCGTGCTCTGCCAGGGGGTGCGGATCGCCCGGTCGGTGTCCCAGTCGAACTTGGCGTCCACGACCACCGCCTTGGGCATGAAGGGCGCGCTGTCGCGGGTATCGAAGGTCAGGTCGTCCTCGCCCACGGTATAGCCGTGCAGCGCGTCGTCCCACTGGATCTGCCCGCGCAATTCCCGGGCATAGGGGTCCAGAAGCAGCTTGTTGGGGTTGAAGCGGTGGCCCTGTTCAGGCTCGTAGGGTCCGTGGACGCGATAGCCATAGACCTGTCCCGGCTGGATCCCCGGCAGGTAGCCGAACCAGACCCCGCCTTCCATGTCCGGCAGTTCCAGCCGGTGCAGCTCCTTCTCGCCGGCCTTGTCGTAAAGGCACAGCTCGACCTTGGTGGCATGGTCCGAATAGAGGGCGAAGTTCGTGCCCTCGCCCAGGAATTCGGCGCCCAGGATGTCGGGGCGGCTGACAGACAGATCGAAAGCCGGAGCCTGACCGTTATCACGCATAATGTTATTGACCTCAGGCGACATCGCGCGACTGCAGCGCAGCGCGGGGGTTACGTGGAGAGAGAACGGGACGCGCAGCGCCTCGCGGCGGTCCAGCATGGCTCGGGTGATCAGGACGGTTCCCTTGTCGCGACGGAACCACAGGTTGTCCTCGTCGGGGTCCTCGCCCACGACCAGCCCGGCAGGGACCCGCGTGCCGGGCGCCAGAATGCAGCGCGTCAGCCGGGCCGAAGCGGGCACCAGCGCACCCGGCATCGCCACGCTGCCGCGGCCCAGATGCCATTCGGACAGGGTGGACATCCGCGGCAGGCGGGCCGGCTGATGCTGGCCGATGAAGTCCAGATGCGACAGACGCAGCGCCTCCAGGGTGCCGACATCGCGCCAGTAGGCGTGGCCCGCCGGACCCGCCGGCAGGCGATAGGCGACGGCCTGGCCCTGTGCCACGGCAGCGGGGATCACCTCGTTTCCGAAATCCAGCACGGCAAGGTCCTGGCCGAACAGCGCGTCGCGAAGCCAGGCCGCCTCGAAGACATAGATCCCCATCGAGACGAGCGCGTTGTCGGGGTCGCCCGGGATGGCGGGCGGTTGCGCCGGCTTTTCCTGGAACGCCAGGATCCTGCCGCCGGCATCGGTCTGCATCACGCCGAAGCCGCTGGCCGCCGTGACCGGGACGACATCGACCGCCACCGTCACGGCCGCGCCCGACGCCTTGTGCGCCGCGATCAGCGGGGCATAGTCCATGTCGTAGATATGATCGGCGGCCAGCACCAGGACCTGATCCGACCCCCATTCCTGAACCTGCGTCCAGTTGTGACGCACCGCGTCGGCCGTCCCCTGATACCGGTCGCGACCGTCGCTGAGGATCAACGCGCCGGGTTCGAAATGCCCGCCCCACCGCGCAGGCAGATGGCCGTGCAGCGTGGCCGGGGCGAACTGGGTCGCCACGACCAGGCGATCCAGGCCCGACCTGACGACGTTCGCCATCGCGAAGTCCACGATCCGGTTGCGCCCCGCAAAGTGGATGGCGGGCTTGCTTTCGGCGGCCGTCAGGTCGTGCAGCCGGGTGCCCTTGCCGCCCGCCAGAAGGATCGTGGCGACGTTCGTGTGCGCGTTCTTCTTCAGGGCGGGCTGGGACTGCAAAGCTGACACCGGTGCGATCCTTCGTTCGGAGAGGCAAACCGCGGCGCAGGCGGTCTGCTTACCAAACTGAAACAACGCGTGATTGTTCCGCGGATCATCATTTGTTAACCCTGTTCGCCTAGCCCCGAAAGCTTCACCCCGACCCAGCTTCCGTCCGCGAAATCCCTCGACAGGTCAGCGCCTTGCGCCGGGTTCCCCGTCTGCCGGAAATCGACGATGATCTGCCCGCCGGCGCCCTCCCGGACCAGGCGGAGGGTGCTGTCCTCCATCTCGACACGGGCTGTCGCATCGCGCAGGAAATCCGCGTGGGACCGGCGCAGGGCCAGCAACTTCCGTGTCCAGTGCAGCTTGCTGTCCGGCCTGTCGGGCTGCGCCGCAAGCGCCGTCCAGTCCACGGGAAGGCGGTTGTCGGGATCGGTCAGCGCCAGCAAGCCGCCTTCGTCGCCGCGGTAGATGTCGGGAAAGCCCGGCATCAGCATCTGGATCGCAAGCTGCGCGAAGGACAGCGCCTCTCCGCGTTGCAGCAGCGATTGCAGGGCGGGGGACGATCCTGCCTGCCATTCCCGCAGCAGGTCGCGGGCAAAGGACTTCGCCGCGGTTTCGGTGGCTTCGTCGGGGTTGGTCCAGAAGCTTGTCAGCTTGGCCTCGCGCATGGCCTTCTCGATGTGCTGGTCCACCCGGTCCGCGACCCTGTCGGCCTGCCCGTCCCAGATGGCGAGGGCGGATTGGACGATGTACCACTGCCACCGCGGCTCGACCTTGTTGGCCGAGGGAAGGGCGGCCGCCGCCTGGAACAGCGCCTGGAAGTCCTGGGGCAGATGGCTGATGGCGACCAGCCGCATCCGCGAATCCGCCGACCGCTTGGTGTCGTGGGTCGAGACCAGCGTCATGTCGGCCGGCCGCCGGGCATTCAGGAAGGCGTTCGCGTGATCGGCGGTCACGGTGGGTTCGTCGGGTTCCGCGCCGACCTCGTTGGCGGGAAGGTAGCGCGTCCAGCGGAAGCCCGCGGTATCCTCTTGCGCCTTGGCCAGAAGGGCGCCCGACACCTGCTGGAAGCGGCGCACGAAGGCGCGCGCGGGCTGGCTGTCGGGGTTCAGCATCAGCCCGGCCAGCAGATCGACCACCGCCCGGTCGCGCACCCCCTTCGCGGCTTCCTCGGCGATGGCCTGCAGAAGCTCGCGATCCTCGGCACCGGGCTTGTCGGTGACATAGGTGCGATAGCGCGGCGTCGCGACCAGCAGCGCCGTCACCGCCTCGCGCAGCGATTCGGGACCGGGTTCGGCAAGCGCGGAACCCTGCGCGGCCACTGCGGCCAGGTCCGCAAGCTGACGCCGTTCGGCGGCCAGTTCGTTGTCCAGGATGTCAAGCTTGGCCTGGCGCAGCTCGTCGCGGAACGCGCTGGCGATGCCGGTGGACTGGCGCCAGATGCCGTCCAGCGTCTCGATCCCCGCCGGATCGGTCAGAAGCTGGGCGATCAGCCGCGCCGCCTCGTAGCCGGTGGTGCCGGCGGTCGGCCAGCCGTTAGGGAGGGTCTCGTCGCCCACCAGGATCTTCTCGACCCAGATCGGGGTGTCGGGAAGCGCCTCGTGCAGCCATTGCAGATAGGTCGCCGGATCGGCCAGCCCGTCGATGTGGTCCACCCGTAGGCCCTGGACCCGTCCGCTGCGGACAAGGTCGAAGATCAGGCTGTGGGTGTCGTCGAAGACCGCGCGATCCTCGACGCGCATCCCGATCAGGCTGGTGACGTTGAAGAACCGCCTGTGGGTGATGCCGTCGCGTTCAAGCGCGTAATGAACCAGCCGCCAGTGCTGGGTTTCGTGCAGGGCGCGCAGGTCGTCGGTGGGGGCCTGGGCGTCGGCCAGGGGCACCGCGACCTCGCCGAAGCGCCACATGCCGTCTTTCACGCTGAAGGCGCCGTCGGCCAGCATCTTCTCGAACGGCTCGGGCAGGAAGGGCAGCACCAGCGGCCCGGCCTCCCAGTCGATGTCGAAGTGCCGGGCATAGCGGCTGTCCTTGCCATGCTTCAGGACATCCAGCAGCCAGGGGTTTTCCAGGGTGAAGGCGGTGTGGTTCGGCACGATGTCCAGGATGATCCCCAACCCCTTCTCGCGCGCGGCTGCGGCCAGCCGGTCGAAGCCCTCGGTCCCGCCAAGCGCCGGGTCGATCCGGGTCGGGTCGGTGATGTCATAGCCGTGGGTCGAACCCGTGGTCGCCAGGAAGATCGGCGAGAGATACAGGTGCGAGACGCCCAGATCCGCCAGATAGGGCAGGATCCGGACCACCTGTTCGAAATCGACCCCGTCGCGCATCTGGATCCGGTAGGTCGCCGTGGGAATGTTGCTCATGTTAACCTTGCATTGACGGAAAGGGCAAAGGGATCGCGGCCGATCTGGCCCAGCGAGAATCCCGCGTCTTCAAAAGGCTTCAGGGCCGGTTCGGCCTGACCCAGCGACAGGCGCAGGTTCAGCGTTCCGACCGTAAAGAACCAGGTCGCCTCGGCCGAGGCCGGGCCGTGGCGCGTGACCTGCGCGGGCTGGCTGCGGCCGCTTTTCAGCAGCGGCACGACATGGTCATGTCGGAAGGCGAGGGCGCGGGCGGTCAGATCCAGCCATTCCGCCGCGTTGGCGTCCTGCTGCCAGTCCAGCTTGGACCGGGCGAAGGTCTCGGGGGCCAGCGGGTCGGGAACCTTGGATCCCAGGCTGGCGATGCCGGCAAATTCGGCGGCCCGCCCCTCGCGGACGGCCTTGGCCAGGTCGCCCTCGAAATCGGCGAAGAACAGGAAGGGCGTGGTCGCGCCCCGTTCCTCGCCCATGAAGATCATCGGGATGTAGGGCGCGGTCAGCAGCAGGGCATAGGCCGTCTTGACCCCTTGGGGATCGGCCAGCGACAGCAGCCTTTCGCCCAGGGCGCGGTTGCCCACCTGGTCGTGGGTCTGGGTCGAGTTCACGAAGCCCGTGGGCGGCAGATGCCCGCAGGGCTCTCCGCGCGGTTCGTCGCGGCCGGAACGGGGCTGACCTTCCTCGACATGGCCGCGCGACAGCGCCAGGCACAGGTCGCCGAAGGGATCCTGCGCGAAGCTGGCGTAATAGCTGTCCGATTCGCCGGTCAGATGGACATGGACGGTGTGGTGGAAGTCGTCGTTCCAGCTGGCGTCATAGCCGTTCTCGCGCAGGAAGCGTTCGTTGCGCTCGTCCTCGACGATCAGGTGGATGGCGCGGCCGGGATCGACCGCGCGAACGCGCCGGGCGAACTCGGTCATGAAGTCGTTGGCGCCCGGCCCGCTGATCTGGTGGACCGCATCCAGCCGCAGCCCGTCAAGGCGATAATCGCCGATCCAGTATTCGGCGCACTGGATCCAGTATTCGCGCACGGCGGGTTGCGAGAAGTCGATGGCCGCGCCCCAGGGGGTATGGCGGGATTCGTCGAAGAAGGGCGGCGCGACCTGGTGCAGGTAGGCGCCTTCGGGGCCGAAGTGGTTCATCACCAGATCCAGGATGACCATGATGCCCAGCGAATGGGCGCGATCGACGAAGCGGCGCAGGTCGTCGGGCGTGCCGTAGGCCGGGTGCAGCGCATAGGGCAGCACGCCGTCATAGCCCCAGCCGCGATCCCCCTGCCACTGGCCCAGGGGCATCAGCTCGACCGCAGTGATGCCCAGGCGGGCCAGTTCCTCCAGCTTTTCCGCGGCGGCCCCGAGGGTGCCCTGCGGGGTGAAGGTGCCAAGATGCATCTCATAGATCACCGCCTCGGCCCAGTCGCGGCCTGTCCAGCCGTCGCGGTCCCGGTCGGCGGCCGGGGCCACGACCACCGACGGCGCGTGGACATCGCCCGACTGCAACCGGCTGGCCGGATCGGGGATCTCGGTCCCGTCCACCCGCAGCAGATAGGTGTCGCCCGGCCGGGCAGGGACCGTGGCCGTCCGGAAGCCCTCGCAATCCGGCGTCATCGGATGATCCTGCCCGTTCAGGATCAGCGACACCTCGGACGCCTTCGGCGCCCAGATGCCGATCGTCCACCCCGCGTCGGACCAGCGTCCGCCCCAGTCATGCGCCATGGTTCGCGTCCTCACATCAAGGGTTTGCCGCCGGTCACGGCGATCGTCGTGCCCGAGACGTAGCTGGACATCGGTTCGGCCAGCATGACGTAGGCCGAGGCGAGTTCCACCGGCTGGGCGGGTCGTTTCATCGGGTAGTTCGCGCCGAACTGGGACACCTTCTCGGGTTCCATGCTGGCGGGGATCAGCGGGGTCCAGACCGGCCCCGGGGCCACGGCATTAGCCCGGATCCCGCGCTCGGCCAGCATCTGCGCCAGGCCCATGGTGAAGTTCTGGATCGCGCCCTTGGTGGTGGCATAGGCCAGCAGGTTCGGGCTGGGGGTGTCCGAATTGATCGAGGCGGTGTTGATGATCGCGCTGCCCGGCCGCATGTGCGGGACGGCGGCCTTGGTGAGGTAGAACATCGCGTCGATGTTGGTGGCGAAGGTGTGGCGCCACTCCTCGTCGGGGATTTCCTCGATGCTGTCGAAGGTCCGCTGGTGGGCGGCGTTGTTCACCAGGATGTCGATCCTGCCGAATGTCTCGGCGGTCTCGGCGATGATCCTGCGGCAATGGGCGGCGTCCGAGATGTCGCCCGGAAAGGTCAGGCATTCGCGCCCCGCGTCGCGGACCAGTTGCGCGGTGGATTCGGCGTCCTCGCTTTCGTTCAGATAGGACAGCGCCACGTCCGCGCCTTCGCGGGCATAGGCGATGGCCACGGCGCGGCCGATGCCGCTGTCGCCGCCGGTAATGATGGCCTTCATCCCCTCCAGCCGGCCCGCGCCGCGCCAGCTTTCCTCGCCGTGGTCGGGCCTGGGGTCCATCTTCTGAAAGCTGCCGGGCAGTTCCTGCTGCTGCTTGGGGAAGGGGGCTTGGGATAATCACGCATCGTGCGGCCTCGCAGTCTGAAGGGAGGGTCGGTGTCGCGGCCAGGCCGCCTCCTCAGAACCGCCGGAACGCGATCGGGTTTCCGCCTTGCTGTTTATCAGCCGGAAGAAGGCGCGCGCGCTGCGGAACAACTGCCGCCGCGACTTCGTTTGATCCCCGAACCAAGACGGAGCGATGACATGCGCAACAGCGATATTTTGATAGCGGCGGGGGGTTCCTGCTGGTCGGCGGGCTGGTCGCCCGGGCCTGCAGCAACACCTGGTCGTCGAACCCCCGCTATGTCCGTTCCGCGGGCCGCGAGGAAATGTCCGCGCCCCCGCGCGACTGGGACCGCGTCGACGAGGCGGTGGACGAGATCCTTCCCCGCCAGCGACCCCCCTGCGACCTATTGATCCGGTCATGGCCCAGGACGCCCAGCTGATCGCCTACAAAGCTTTGGTCGAGGCCCTGCCCGGCCTGCTGTCCCCCGACGCGCGGCAGGCGGTCTGCGACTGGCTGGCCGAACGGCAGGTCATGCGCGACGGACAAGAGGATCCCGGCGCCGTGATCGTCGAGGGGATGGAGCTGGACCTGGCGATCGCCGAAACCTACCGCAGGATCGCCGACAGCCTGGACTGCCCGCCGCCCGGCTAGGCCAGGGCGGCGATCAGGCTGTTCGTCTCGACCATCTCGATCTGCTGGCCGAAACGCTTGGCATACATCTCCATCGCCGCGTCGTGGGTGTCGTCGGCGGACGAACAGACCGCATCCGACACCACGATCACCCGATAGCCCAGATCGACGGCGCCGATCACCGCCGCCAGAAGGCAGACGTCGGTTTCCCCGCCGGTCATCAGGATGGTGTCGATCCGGTCCTGTTGCAGCAGACCGTGCAGCCTGCCGTCCATCCAGGGCGAATACACCGGCTTGTCGAAGATCCGCGCCGGCGGCACATGAATCTCAAGTTCCGGCAGAAGCCGCAGCAGATCCGGGTCCAGTGTCGAGCGCAGCATCTGCGGCCACTTCTCGTAATAGCGCCGCCAGCTTCCCGGCGCGTCGTCCAGGCTTTGCGGGGTGATGAAGCGCGTGAACACCGTGCGGTCAGGCATCCGTTCGACCAGGTGACAGATGTTGGGCAGGACGCGGCGCAGCCACTCCACCTCCCAGTCCGAGCCCTTGTCGAACAACCGCTGCATGTCGATGCACAGGTGGATCGTCCGCTCTCCGGGCGGGCCATAGGTCAGGCCTTCGTTTACCTTGCCGGTTCCGGGATCCTGGAATGCCATTCTGTTCCCCAATGGTGGCTTCGGCACCAGAACCGCCGCCGCGGCAGGAAGTTTCCGCATTCCGCGCCGATGAACATTTGTTCGCCCGGCCCGGCGGGTCCGGTCCTTCATGTTCCGGCTTTGTTTCCGGCCCGGCCTTGGCTAATATTGACCGGGACAACGTCAGGAGACGCGGCAGGCCGATGGCGGACGGCGGGAAGGGTGCGGAAGGCAGGGACCACGAGGTGATCCGCAAGATCATCCATGTGGACATGGACGCCTTCTACGCCTCGGTGGAACAGCGCGACAACCCCGACCTGCGCGGCAAGCCCGTGGCCGTGGGCGGAGCCGCCGAGCGCGGGGTGGTCGCCGCCGCCAGCTACGAGGCCCGGGCCTTCGGCGTGCGGTCCGCCATGGCCTCGGTCACGGCCAGGCGGCGTTGTCCCGGCCTGATCTTCGTGAAGCCGCGGTTCGAGGTCTATCGCGCCGTCTCCCAGCAGATCCGCGAGGTCTTTGCCGAACATACCGACCTGATCGAGCCGCTTTCGCTGGACGAAGCCTATCTGGACGTGACCCGGAACAAGCAGGGCATTGTCCTGGCCACCGACATCGCGCTGATGATCCGCGACCGGATCCGGCAGGTGACTGGGCTGAACGCGTCCGCTGGGATTTCCTACAACAAGTTCCTGGCCAAGCTGGCCAGCGACCTGAACAAGCCGAACGGGCAGGCGGTCATCCCGCCCGCGCGCGGGCCGTCCTTCGTGGCCGAACTGCCGGTCCGCAGGTTCCACGGCATCGGCCCCGCCACCGCCGCCCGGATGGAGCGGCTGGGCATCGTCACCGGCGCCGACCTGCGCGCCCGTTCCGCCGACGACCTGCGCCGTCACTTCGGCAAGGCCGGGGACTGGTACTACGGCATCTCTCGCGGGATCGACCACCGCCCGGTCGAGCCGCACCGGATCCGCAAGTCGGTGGGGGCCGAGGATACCTTTGCGGCTGACATCTTCGATCTTCCCCAGGCCCGGCGCGAGATCGCCGGCCTGGCCGACAAGGTCTGGCGGGCCTGCGAGGGCAAGGGCCTGACGGGCAGGACCGTGACGCTGAAGGCCAAGTATGCCGATTTCCGGCAGATCACCCGCAGCCGCACCCTGGCCGGCCCGGTGCGGGACGCGGACGATCTTCAGGCCGTGGCGGCGGGACTGCTGCAACCGCTGTTCCCGGTGGACCGGGGCCTGCGCCTGCTGGGCGTCACCTTGTCCTCGCTGGAGGCTGCCGACGAGGCGGCGGCACGGCAACTGACGCTGGGCCTGCCCGGGCTGGGCTGAGGGCGATCCCTGGCCCATCAGGCGGCGTCATGCGCCGGTGCCGATCAGCGTCGCGACCCGGCGCAGCGCCAGCCCGTAGCCCTGGGTTCCGCAGCCCGCGATCACGCCATCGGCGCGCAGGCTGACATAGGAATGGTGGCGGAAGGCTTCGCGCTTGTGCACGTTCGAGATATGGACCTCGATCACCGGGCCTTCAAACGCGTTCAGCGCGTCCAGGATCGCGACCGAGGTATGGGTATAGGCGGCCGGATTGATGACGATGCCCGCGCCGTCCTCGCGCGCCTGGTGGATCCAGTCGATGATCCGGCCCTCGCAGTTCGATTGCAGAAAGCGTGTCTGCACCCCCAGTTCGGCCGCCAGCGCCGCGCAATCGCGCTCGACATCCGCCAGCGTCTCGGACCCGTAGATCTCGGGCTGGCGCCGGCCCAGCAGGTTCAGGTTCGGACCGTTCAGGATATAGACAAGCTTCGGCATGGATGGACCTTCGGATCATGGACGGCCCGGCGGCACGATGCCGGGCGCCGGGCGGGCTGTTTTCCGGTTAAAGCCCATTCCCGCGCCGTGGTGAAGCGGGGGCAGGCGGCAAGGGCGCAGGCGGCCCAGGCTTCGGGCGCCGCCCGCCGGTCTTGGAAAGTTTTAGGCAGGTCATAGATTGGCAAGGCCAAGGGGGCGTGCTTCCCTGAACGGGAAAAGGGGGTGGCATGACGTCGCTGATGATCATCCTGCAACTGGGCGGTGCCGTGGCCTTGCTGCTGTTCGGCCTGAACCTGGTGCGCGACGGCGTTACCGAAGGCTTCGGCATCCGCCTGCGGATGGCCTTGGGCGTCAGCACGCGCAGCGGCCCGGGCGCCTTCCTTGCGGGACTTGCGGCGACGCTTGGCCTGCAATCCTCGACGGCCACGGCCTTGCTGACAGCATCCTTCGTGGACCGCGGCATGATCCGGGGGCGGATGGCGCAGATCGTCCTGCTGGGCGCGAATGTCGGGACCGCGCTGACGGCGCTGGTCGTCTCGGCAGGGGTGGGGGCCATCGCGCCGGCGCTGCTGCTGGGGGGATACGGCCTGTCCAGGCGCGCGAAGCCCCTTTGGGCGGGGACCGGGCGCGCGCTGATCGGGATCGGGCTGATGCTGCTGTCGCTGTCCTTGCTGGACCACGCGGCCGCGCCGCTGCGCGAATCACCCCTGCTGGCGGCCTTCCTGCCGATGCTGGATCAGGCCTGGCCGGTGGCGCTGCTGCTCTCCGCCGCGCTTGCCTTTGCCTGCTCGTCGTCGCTGGCGGCGGTTCTGCTGGTGCTGTCGCTGGGGCTGCCGGCCGGGCTGACGGTGGTGCTGGTGCTGGGCGCCAACCTGGGCGGGGCCGTGGTGCCGGTTATGCTGACGGCCGGCCTGGGCGCGCCGGCCCGGCGGGTGGCCGTGGGCAACCTGGTGATCCGCGCCCTGGGCTGCCTGGTCGCGCTGCCCTTCGCCGGGTGGATCGGCGCCGCGCTGCAACAGGCGCCCCTGTCCTGGACCGGCCTCGCGGTCGAGGCGCATCTGGCCTTCAACCTCGCGCTGGCGCTGGCGATCTGGCCCTTCACCGGCTGGCTGGCCGCCGCCCTGGAACGGTTCGTCGCCACGGATGAGGACGGCGCCGAGCCCGGCCCCCACTGGCTGGACGAGGCCGCCCTGCAAACCCCGGTGCTGGCGCTGGCCGGCGCCGCGCGCGAGGTGCTGGCGATCGGCGACACGGTGGAACGGATGCTGGCCCAGACGCGGCTGGCCTTCCAGCAGAACGACCCCGCCCCGCTGGCCGAGGTCGCCGAACTGGAACGGCGCGTGGACCGCCGCCAGCAAGAGGTGAAGACCTACCTCTCGCGCCTGGGCAACCAGGCCACCGAGGACGAGCGCCGGCGCGCGATCACCATCCTGGACTATGTCATCAACCTGGAACATGTAGGCGACATCATCGACAAGGGCCTGGCCCCCGAGGTGCGCAAGAAGATCGGGCTGGGCCTGCGCTTTTCCGAACCCGGCTTCGCGGAACTGGACCGGATGTTCGTGATGTCGCAGGAAAACCTGCGGATGGCGCAGACCGTCTTCATGACGCGTGACCGCGACATGGCGCGCCGCCTGATGGAACTGAAGGTGGACATCCGCAAGCTGGAGCGGCAGTCGGCGCAGCGCCACCTGTTCCGCCTGCGCGAAGGGCTTGCAGCCAGCCGCGACACCTCGTCGCTGCACCTGGACATCCTGCGCGACCTCAAGCGGATCAACGCCCATCTCACCTCGGTCGCGCATCCGATCCTGGACGAGGACGGGTTGCTGTTCGAAAGCCGCCTGCGGAGCGGGTGACGCCCCGGCTAATAAATGTCAACTTCGCCCCGGAAGCGGGGAACGGTCGCCGCCCAGGGCGGTTGTGAAGGCAATGCCACGGCCGGACCTCTCTGGCCCGAGGCGATCAACCAAGGAGTTTCCCATGCCCGACCAGACGCTTGACACGCTGTTCCACGAAACCCTGAAGGACATCTACTACGCCGAGCGCAAGATCACGCAGGCGCTTCGCAAGATGGCCCGCGCTGCCCAGCACGAGGAGCTGAAGGCCGCCTTCGAGACCCATGAACAGGAAACCCAGGGGCAGATCGAGCGCCTGACCCAGGTGTTCGATCTGATCGGCAAGCGCCCGCGCGGCAAGACCTGCGACGCCATCGAAGGCATCATCGCCGAGGGCCAGGAGATCATGGAGGAATTCAAGGGCAGCCCGGCGCTTGATGCGGGGCTGCTGGCTGCCGCCCAGGCGGTCGAGCATTACGAGATCAGCCGCTATGGCACGCTGAAGGCCTGGGCCGAGGTTCTGGGCATGACGGATGCCGTCAGGCTGCTGGACGAGACGCTGCAGGAAGAAAGCGCCACCGACGAGAAGCTGACCGGGCTTGCCCAGTCCGTCATCAACGCCGCCGCGACCGACAAGGCCGCCTGACTTTCCCCTTCACGACCACCCGTTGCGGCGGCCCGGATGCCCGGGCCGCCTTTTTGCTGCGGCGGCTCCGGGCATTCGGCGAAGGTGCGCCGGCGGCTCAGGTCGCGCCGTCGTGAATGAACATCGCTCGGGGGGGCGGGTTGTCCTCATGCCTGATCGGCGCCGGGGATCAATGAAGGAAACCTCAATGCCGGACGATCCTAAGCCTGATGTCATCCCTCTGGTCGAGGAACAGGTGTCGCTGGCCCGGCAGACGGTGCTGACCGGCCGGGTCCGCATCGCCACCCGGACCGAGACCGTGGAGCATCGCCTTCCCGCCGATCTTTCCAGCGAGGAAGTCGAGGTGGTGCGGGTGCCGGTCGATCGACGGATCGACAGCGTCCCCGAGACGGTGACCGAAGGCGACCTGACCATCATCCCGGTGGTCGAGGAGCGGCTGGTCGTGACGCGCGAGCTGTATCTCCGAGAGGAGGTCCATGTTCGGCGCGTCAGGCGGCACGAAACCGTCGAGATCCCGGCGCAGACCCGCCGCCAGACCGTCCACATCGAACGGATCCCCGCGGACGACGGTCCCCCATACCCCAACAGCAAGGACGATTCTGATGACCTATGACAACGAAGTGGGCGCCAGCAGCGCGCAGCAGCTTGGCACAACCGGCAGTTCCTCTCTGTCGGCGATGTTCGACAGCCGGGACGACGCGCAGCGTGCGGTGGACAGGCTTGTGCAGGCCGGGATCCCGATGACGCATATCCGCATGGTGTCGGGCGGATCGGACATGCCCGCCGACGGCACGGGCCAGGGCAAAAGCTTCTGGGACACGCTGGGCGACTTCTTCTTCCCCGAGGAAGATCGCCATGCCTATGCCGAGGGCCTGTCGCGCGGCGGCTATCTGGTGACGGTCACGGGACTGGGCGCGGCCCATCACGACATCGCCCTGGACATCCTGGACGACGAAGGCAGCATTAATCTGGACGAACGCACGGAAAGCTGGCGGTCCGAGGGTTGGGGCGGCTACGAGCCCCGGGACGAGGGCCGTGCCGCCGGCGGGGCCTCGGGGACCGCAAGCATCGCACCGGTCACGCCCGGCGCTGCGCAAGGCATGTCCCAGGGCTATGCCGCGTCGGCCGGCGACAGCGACGAGCAGACGATCCCCGTGGTCGAGGAGCGGCTGCGCCTGGGCAAGCGCGACACCAGCCACGGCCGCGTGCGCGTCCGCGCCTACACGATCGAGGAACCGGTCAGCGAGAGCATCGACCTTCGCGAGGAGCGGGTCGAGATCGAGCGCCGCCCGGTGGATCGCGCCGTGACCGGCACCGAAGATGCCTTTCGGGACCGCACGCTGGAGGCCGAGGAATACCGCGAGGAGGCGGTGGTCCAGAAGGAAGCCCGCGTGGTCGAGGAAATCGGCCTGCGCAAGACAAGCCAGACGCATCACGAGACGGTATCGGACACCGTCCGCCGCACCGAGGTCGAGATCGACGACCAGCGCGACATGCTGGCGGATGCGCGCGGCGATCGCGGCGGCCGGCCAGTCTGATCCGACGGCATCGGGATGAACGGCGCCCGGAAGGGCGCCGTTTTTTCATGCGGGGGTCTGCAGGCGCGCCCGGCGCAGGGCCGACAGATCGGCGCTGCCGGTGCAGAAGCAGGCGGTCCGCAACTGCCGCAGGACGATGTCCAGTTGCCGCGCAAGCGCATCCGGCCCGTCGATGGCGGACGCCAGGACCGCGCCGGCCAGCGACACCACATCCGCGCCCAGCCGGATGGCGCGGGCCGCGTCCAGCCCCGTGACAATGCCCCCCGATCCGATGATGGTCGCCTGCGGCGCCGCCTGCCGCGCCCCGCGGATCGCGTCGGCGGTGGGGATCCCCCAGCCGGCGAAACAACCCGCCACCTGCGCCGCGTCGGGATCGGTGGCCCGCGCGGCCTCGACCCGCGCCCAGTCGGTGCCGCCCGCGCCCGCGACGTCGAAGGCGGTGACGCCCTCGGCCGCGAGACGGGCTATCACCGATGCGGACAGGCCCGCGCCCACCTCTTTCACCACGACCGGCACCGGAAGGTCGCGCGCCAGGGCGCCGATCTTGGCGGCAAGCCCGCGCCAGTCGCGGTCGCCCTCGGGCTGGACGGCCTCTTGCAGGGGGTTCAGGTGCAGGATCAGCGCCGAGGCGCCGATCGCTTCCACCGCGCGCAGCGCCTGATCGCGGCCGAAGCCCCGGTTCAGTTGCGCCGCGCCGAAATTGGCAAGGATGGGAATGTCGGGCGCCAACCGGCGCAGGCTTTCGTCAAGGCCCGCGGCCTCGCCCCCCTCGATCATGACGCGCTGCGAACCGACCGCCAGGGGCAGGCGCAACCGCTGGCAGACCTGCGCCAGGGCGCTGTTGATCGCCCCGGCCCGGCGCGGGCCGCCAGTCATCGACCCGATCATCACAGGGGCGTCAATCTGGTGGCCAAGGAATCTGGTGGACAAATCCACCTCGTGCCACGAAACTTCGGGCAGGGCGACGTGTTCGAACCGGACCGTCTCCAGCCCCGTCGTTACTGTTGCGCGTGCCTGCCCGGCAAGCACGACGTCCAGATGCTGTTCTTTCCGAGAGGTAAGTGTGAGACCCGAGTCATTGTCTTTTCCCAGCGACGGATCGGTATGGGTCATGCAAGTCAGCCCTTGTCGTTTCGCACTGTGCCTGCTTGCACAACGCCCCCTGTGAAGGACAGTCTCATGCACCAGCAGGCGATAGACAAGGCGAAGCCCGTCCCCTCGTGTTCTGAAAGCCAGTCGGATTTCGTGCGCCAGCTTGATGCCCGCATCACGCGCCACCTGTCGCAGCTGTCCCCGGCGCCCGCCCGCCTGATCGACGCCGCCAGCGACGCGATGGGCAGCGGCAAGCGGCTGCGGCCCTATCTGCTGCACCTGGTGGCGGGCGAGGCCGCCGACCGCGACGCGGTGCTGGACATGGCGGTGGCGCTGGAAATGGTGCATACGGCCTCGCTGATCGTGGACGATCTGCCGTCGATGGACAACGCCCAGTTGCGCCGCGGCCGGCCCACCACCCACGCCCGCTTCGGCGAGGCGACGGCGATCCTGACGGCGATCGGGCTTCTGAACCACGCCATCTCGATCGCGAACGGCATTTCGGGTCTGGGGGACGGCCACAGGGGCACGCTTGTGGCGATCCTGTCGGGGGTGATGGGCTGGCACGGGCTGGTGGCCGGGCAGGAACTGGATCTGAACGGCTTTTCGGACCGGGACGACATGGCCCAGGCGCCGCTTGACCGCATTACCAGGATCAACGCGCTCAAGACCGGGGCGCTGCTTTGCGCGGCGGTCGAAGCGGGCGCGATCCTGGGAGGGCGGCCCGACGCCCAGCGGGGCCTGCTGCGCCGCTTCGGCGAGGATCTGGGGCAGGCCTTCCAGATCGCCGACGACCTGATCGACCTGCTGTCGGATGCGGCGGTGACGGGAAAGGACTGCGGCAAGGATTCCGGCAAGGAAACCTTCCTGGCCGTCTTCGGCCCCGAGGAGGCGCTGCGCCGCTGTCGCGGGCTGCTGGCCTCGGCCGATGCGGCGCTTGTCGGGGCGGGGCTGTCGCCGGAACCCTTCCGCAGCATGATCGACGCCATCTTCACGCCGATGCTGGACCGCGTGCCGCAGGCCCAGCCGATGAGTGCCGCCCGATGAGCTGGATCGCACCCCTGCTGATCGTCGTCCTGACCGTCGCCGCAATGGAGGCGGTCGCCTGGTGGACGCACAAGTACATCATGCATGGCTGGGGCTGGGGGTGGCACAAGTCCCATCACGAACCCCATGACGGCGGCTTCGAACTGAACGACCTCTATGCCGTGGTCTTTGCCGCCGTCTCGATCGGCCTGTTCTGGTGGGGGCAAAGCTGGTGGCCCGCCACCTGGCTGGGCGCCGGCATGACGCTTTACGGGATCCTGTATTTCATCGCCCATGACGGGCTGGTGCACAAACGCTGGCCCTTCACCTACATCCCGCGAAAGGGGTACCTGAAGCGCCTGTATCAGGCGCACCGGCTGCATCACGCAGTGGACGGGAAGGAGGGCTGCGTCAGCTTCGGCTTCATCTACGCGCCGCCGGTCCCGAAGCTGGTCCGGGAACTGGACCGCAACAAGGCCGCCCGCTCAGGGCCTGATGTAAAGCCCGTCGCGGCTGACGGCGGCAGCCCGGCGGCGTGGCGCCAGAACGGTTGATCCGACCGCGGCGGCGGCCAGCCGCAGCTTCTCGGACCGGGTGGTGGACAGGCGCCCCTTCCAGGCATCGGGGCCCTGGGCGCGCAGCCTGACCCCGATCTGGCGATAGATGTTGCGCGCCGCGGCGATCGCCAAGGCGGGGCGGCGTGGCAGGGCGGCGATGCCGACATCGGCGCTGCGGTAATAGATCTCGGCATCGTCCAGCAGGCGCAGGGCGACCCGGTGCAGGGCCGGGCGTTGCGACAGGTCGTCGGGATCGACGGCCTCGATTCCTTCGGCGCGCAGCAGGTCGCGGGGCAGATAGACCCGCCCGATCCGCGCGTCGTCGATCACGTCGCGGGCGATGTTGGTCAGCTGGAAGGCAAGCCCCAGGTCGCTGGCGCGGTCCAGCACCGCCTCGTCCCGCACGCCCATGATCCGCGCCATCATCACCCCCACGACCCCCGCCACGCGGTAGCAGTATTCCAGCAGGTCGCGCGTGGAATGATAGACCTGTCCGTTCACGTCCATCGCGAAGCCGTCCAGCAGCTCGTCGACATGGCGGTGCGGGATGTCGCGCGCGGCCACCACGCGGGCCAGGCCGGCATACACCGGCGCCGCCGCATCGCCGCGCAGCGCCCGGTGCGTCAGGTCGCGCAATTCGGCCAGGCGCGCGGCAGGGTCGCCCGAGGCCTGGGCGGCGAAGCCGGCTTCCTGCCCGTCGATCACGTCGTCCGCGTGGCGGCACCAGGCGTAAAGCATCACGCAATCCTCGTGCATGCCCCGCGGCAGGAAGGTCGAGGCCATCGCGAAGCTTTTTGACCCCTTGGCGATGGACTGCCGGGCCTGATCCAGCGTCGCGTCGGTCATGCCCGTTCCCCGATCATCAGCGAGGCCGTCGCCTCGGCCGATCCGACAACGCCGGGGATGCCGGCGCCCGGATGGGTGCCCGCGCCGACGATATACATGTTCTGCAAACGCTCGTCGCGGTTGTGGGGGCGGAACCAGGCGCTTTGGGTCAGGATCGGCTCGATCGAGAAGGCCGAGCCCAGATGCGCGTTCAGTTCGGTCTTGAAGTCCTGGGGCGTGAAGTGGCGGACGGTCATCAGGTCGCGGCGCAGGTTCGGGATATAGCGCGCCTCGAGGTAGTCCAGGATCCGGTCGCGATAGGCTTCGGCCGCCTTGTCCCAGTCCATGTCCACGGTCCCCAGATGCGGCACGGGGGCCAGGACGTAATAGGCGCTGCATCCTTCGGGAGCCAGGTCGGGGTCCGTCACCGACGGCGCGTGCAGGTAAAGCGAGAAGTCATCGGCCAGTTGCCTGCCGCCGAAGATCTCTGCGATCAACTCGCGATAGCGGGGGCCGAACAGGACCATGTGATGACGCAATTCGGGGCGCAGGCCGCGCAGCCCGAAATAGATCACGAACAGCGACATGGAATGGCGCTTCCTTGCCAGCCTGTCGCCCTTCGGATCGTTCAGCAGGCTGCGATAGGTGTGGACCACATCGGCATTGCTGGCGATCATGTCGAAGGCGTGGCGCTGCCCGCGCGCATGGACGGCGGTGGCGCGGTTGCCTTGGGTCTCGATCCGGTCCACGGGGCTGTTCAGGTGGATCGTGCCGCCCAGGTCCTGGAACAGACGCACCATGCCCGCCACCAGGGCGCCGGTGCCGCCCTTGGCGAACCAGACCCCGCCTTGGCGTTCAAGCGCGTGGATCAGCGCATAGATCGACGAGGTGGTGAACGGGTTGCCGCCCACCAGCAGCGTGTGGAAGCTGAAGGCCTGACGCAGGCGCTCGTCGCTGATGTGGCGCGCGACCATTGCGTGGACCGACCGCCAGGCCTGCAGCCGTGCCAGTTGCGGGGCGGCGCGGATCATGTCGGAAAAATGCAGGAAGGGCACCGTGCCCAGCTTTTCATATCCCTCGCGGTAGACGTCGCGGGAATAGGCCAGGAAGCGGCGATAGCCTTCCACGTCGGCGGGGTTGATCGCCTGGATCTGGCGTTCGATCGACGGCTGGTCGTCGGCATAGTCGAAGACCGTCCCATCCTCCCAGCACAGGCGGTAGAAGGGCTCGACCGGCAGCAGGGTCACGTGTTCTGCAATGTCGCGGCCCGACAGGCGCCACAGCTTCTTCAGGCATTCGGGATCGGTGATGACCGTGGGACCCGCGTCGAAGGTGAAGCCCGCGTCGTGATAGACATAGGCCCGCCCGCCGGGCTTGTCGCGCTTTTCGAAGACGGTGGTGGCGATGCCGGCGCTTTGCAGGCGGATGGCAAGCGCAAGGCCGCCAAGGCCCGCGCCGATGACGGCGGCCGTCTTGCCGGGAGTGTGTTTCATGCAGGCTTCACCTTCAGGGCTTCGGGCAGGCAGCGCAGCGCGCGCCCGACGGGGACGGGCGGGCGGCCCGTCAGGATGCGGGCCTTGTCGGCCAGGGTGGCTTGCCCGGCGTAGAACCGTTCGATCAGCGGTTCCGGCAGGCGATAGAAGCGTTCCATCACGCGGCGCCGTTCGTCGGGGGCGGCGGCCTCGAACAGCATCCGCGACAGCAGCCGGTAGAAGCCTTGAGCCCCGGCGTCGTCCAGCGAGATCGCGGCGCAGGGCCCTGGCCAGGGCTTGCGGACCCTGACGCCAGTGCCGCGCCACCAGATCGGCGCTGCGGACCGCATGGGGCAGGCTGTATCCCGTCAGCGCGTGAAAGCGCATCGCCCGCAGGCCGATGGCGGGAACTTCTGCCGGCAGGGCGCGCCAGAAGGCCTGGGCGTCGAAGCGCAGCGCGATCGGCAGGACGCCGCGTTCCTCGCGGTCGACCTGGGCGATCTGCCAGCCCTGGCCTGCGGCATAGTCCGCGATGGCCGCGCGCTGTTCGGCTGCGGACAGGGCGGCGCCGTCCGAGTAATAGGTGGCCTCGATCAGCAGCCGGCGGTCGTCGAACGGCAGAAGATAGAAGAAGCGATAGCCGTCGCGCTGCGGCACGGTGGCGTCCATGATGACGGGCCGGGTCAGGCCGTGGGACGCGGCCAGTCGCACCTCCTGGCCCAGGAACTTCTGGAAGCGCACCTCCATCGCCGGGTGGGGCGCGAAGCCCCGCGCGTCGATCGCGAAGTCGCCCTGGATGCGCCGGCCGTCCGCCAGCGTGACGCCCCGCCCGTCGACAGAAACAACACGGCCGGTCACGCGCGTCACGCCGGGCGTCGCCGCAAGCGCGGCCCCCAGGCTGGCCGCGTCCAGCGAGGCATAGCCCGACCGCAGCCGCCGCCCATAGCCGGGAAAGCGCACGTCCTGCCCGTCCCAGGCCTGGCAGAATCGCGGGCCGCAGCCAGATCCGCTGGTCGGGATTGATGTCGCCGTCATGGAAGGACCAGGTGTGGCCGGCCAGCGGGTCGGGACGCTGGTCGATCAGCACGACGCCCGCCGCGCCCGCCAGCCGCAAGGCCGCCAGCGATCCCGCAAGGCCACCGCCCGCAACCACGATCCGGGCCGGCTGATTGGTCATAACCTCTTGTATCTCATGGCCCCTTGTCATGGCGGATGGCGGCTTTACTGTGGCGCCGATGACCGATGAACACCGCCCCGGCCCGCTGATGTCCGACGAACGATCCGCCAGTCTCACGCTGGATGCAAGCGATTTGCCGCACCCCCGGGGCAGGGGGCGACAAGCCGTCGCACTGATCCTGCTGGCGCTGCTGGGCAAGCTGGCGATGCTGGCGATCCTGGGCCGGCCGCTGAACTGCGATTGCGGCCAGATCTGGGCCATGCCGAATCAGGCGGGCCTGAACTCGCGGACGCTGCTGGATCCGTACAGCCTGCAGCACCTGGTCTTCGGGGCGGTGCTGGTCAAGCTGGTCCGCTGGAAGCGCCCGGACTGGTCGCTGTGGACGCTGATGGCCACGGTCGTGGTCAGCAGCACCATCTGGGAAGTGGCCGAGAACACGCCCTTCGTCATCGAACTGTTCGGCTATTCGCCCGACGATCCGATGGCCTATCACGGCGACAGCATCGTGAATTCCTTCAGCGATACCACAGTCGCCGTGCTGGGGGCCGCGCTTGCGCTGCCCTTCGCGGGCTGGGCGGTGGCCCTGCTGGCCTTCACGGCCGAGGTCCTGCTGGCCCTGTGGATCCAGGACAGCTTCCTGATCACCGCCTGGCGCGCCCTGGGCTTCTGAGCAGCGCCTCGACCCGGTCGATGGCGCCCGCCGCGCCCGTCCATTCGGGCGATCGCCGGGCAAAGTCCTGTGCCGCCTGACGGTGGCGGGGATCGGCCAGCAGCGCGCGCACCGCATTTGCGATCCGCGCCGTGCCGCGCTGCCAGGGCTGCAGGCGCAGCCCTGCGCCGCAGCGTTCGATCCGCGCGGCCACCCCGGGCTGGTCGTGGGTCAGCGGCAGCGCCAGCATGGGCACGCCTGCGGCCAGGCATTCCAGCGTCGTGTTCAGCCCCGCATGGGTGACGCACAGATCCGCCCGCGCCAGCACCGCCTGCTGTGGCACGAAGGCGCGCACCCAGTCGGCGGGGATGGCGCGGGCCTGATCCTCGGTCAGCGACCCGGCATGAGAGACCAGCACCTGGGCCCCGGCCTGCCGGCAGGCCGCCGCGATCCGCGCCAGCAACCGCGCCCGATGCCCCTGCAAGGTGCCCAGAGAGGCATAGACGAAGGGCCGCTGCGGGTCGGGCCGGATATCCTCGGGAAAGTCTTGCGCGACCTGCCCCCAGCGGAACGGGCCGGTGGCGACGATATGGGCGCCGTTCACCGGGCGGGGATAGTCGAAGCCCGGCGCCATCTGCGACAGCGCCAGATCCGGCGACAGGCAGTCCTGCAGGCGGCGCAGATCGCCCAGCCCCCAGGCGGCCGCCCAGCGACGGATCACCCGCGATTGCGGCGTCATCAGCAGGTCCGCCACCCGTTCACCACCGGCGTTGCGCCGCAACCCTTCGGCGGTGGGGTCGTGCGGCCAGCCCAGGAAGGGCAGGGGGATCCCCGGCTCGGGGTCCATCGGCACGGCGCAGGCGACCGAGGCCAGCGGCACCCCTGCCGCCCGCGCCAGAAGCCCCGAGGCGGGCTCCATCTGATCGCCCAGCACCACGTCCGGGGCCAGGGCGCGCAGCACCGACAGGCCGTCGCGGCACAGCCGGTCGGTGCGCCGCGCGCCTGCGACGATCTCGGGCAGCAGGCGGCGGGGCTGGGGGCGGGCGGGCGGGCCGGGCAGGGTCGCCCGCGCCGCGCCGTCCTGAAGGGCGATGCCGGACTCGACAAGAAAGACCGCCTCGTGGCCGCGCCGGGCCAGTTCCCGGGCCAAGGCCTCGAAGGCGCGCAGGTGGCTGTGCAGCGGCGGAGCGATCAGGACAGCGCGCATGGGATCCCCTGGTTGGTGGCGGTGCCGTGGTGGCACAGGCGCGAGCGGATTGCACGGGCTTCGCGCCGCGGCCGGGCTGTGCTATCGCAGTCGCGTCCCAAGGGGTGCAGCGGTGAACATCGACCTGGTCATCTTCGACTGCGACGGCGTGATCGCCGACAGCGAGGTTCTGTCGGCCCTGGTCCTGATCGACAGGTTGGCGGGGCTGGGCATCGCCATGACGCCCGCCCAGGTGCGGCGCGACTTCCTGGGACGCAGCTTTCCTACCGTGGCCCGCACCATCCGCCAGGACCACGGCCAAAGCCTGCCCGACGACTTCGAAGCGGACTACCGCGCCCGCCTGCTGGACCGCTTCACGACCGACTTGCGGCCGACGCCGGGCGTGGTGGCGGTGCTGCACGGCCTGCAGGTCCCCTGCTGCATCGCCACCTCGTCGAGCCCGCCGCGGGTGGCGCATACCCTGGCGGTACTGGGTCTGGCCGACCGCTTCGCCTCCCGCGTCTTCACCGCCAGCCAGGTCAGCCGCGGCAAGCCCGCGCCCGATCTGTTCCTGCTGGCCGCCGACCGGATGGGCGCCTCCCCCCGGGCGACCCTGGTGATCGAGGACAGCGCCCCCGGCATCGCGGCAGGCCTTGCGGCGGGGATGACCGTCCTGCATTACGCCGGCGGCGCCCATCTGCGCGGCGAGGAGCCGCTGGATCTGCCGCCGGCCGTGCGCGCCTTTGACAACTGGGACGACTTTCCGCAAATCTTGAAGTCCCTTCAGGAAGGAGCGCCGATCCCGTGAACGCAGGACGATTCGGCCCCGATGCGGTGCGACTGGACGATGCGGCGCGGGCCGGCTGGCTGTACTACGTCGCGGGCAATACCCAGGACGAGATCGCCAGGAAGCTGGGCGTCAGCCGCCAGTCGGCACAGCGCCTGGTCGCCATGGCCGTCAGCGAGAAGCTGATCAAGGTCCGCGTGGACCACCCCATCGCCCGCTGCATGGACCTGGCCGGCGCGCTGGCGGACCGTTTCGGACTGATGTCGGCCGAGGTGGTGCCTTCAGATCCCGCTGCGCCCAACCTGCTGACCGGCGTCGCCATCGCCGCGGCGACGGAACTGGAACGGGTTCTGAAATCGCCCGAGCGCCGCATCGTCAGCCTGGGCACCGGGCGGGCGCTGAAGGCCACGGTCGAACAGCTTCCGCGCATGTCCTGCCCGCAGCATGTCGTGGTGTCCCGGCTGGGCAACATGATGCAGGACGGATCGGCCTCGCCCTACAACGCGACGATCAGCCTGGCCGAACGGATCGGCGCCCCGCATTATCCCTATCCGCTGCCGGTGCTGGCGCGCGATCCGGCGGAACTGGCCGCGATGCGCAACCAGGACGCGGTGCGAAACACCATCCGGCTGTGCGAGCAGGCCGACCTGTCGCTGGTGGGGATCGGCCAGATGGACGCGACGGCCCCGCTGTTCGTGGACGGGTTCGTGAGCAGGGCCGAGATGGAGGAACTGGCCCGCCTTGGCGCGGTGGGGGAGATCACCAGCTGGGTCTATGACCGGGCCGGGCAGGTCATCGACTGCGCCTTCAACGCCCGCGTGGCCTCGGCGCCGCTGCCGCGGGCGTGCCGCCGCCCGGTGATCGCGGTGGCGACGGGTGACGCGAAGGTGGCGGCGATCCATGCGGCGCTTGTGGGCGGGCTGGTGAACGGGCTTGTCACCGCGGAAGCGACGGCGGAGCGGCTGCTGGAGAGTTGATTGGGGTCCGCCCGATCCGGCAGCAAGCTGCTCTGGACAGGCCCGATTTTCGCGATTGACAGAGATCTGCAAGCTTTGTGAAGATTTGCCCGTCGGTGTGGCAAAAGCCCAAGCGACGAGGGAGGATAAGCATGACCAACACTTTCCGCGCCCTGATGGGTGCGACCGCGCTTTGCGCCGTGGCCGGCATCGCGGCGGCGCAGGAGAACGTCACCCTGACCGTCGCCACGGTGAACAACGGCGACATGATCCGCATGCAGGGCCTGACCGAGGAATTCACCGCCGCGAACCCCGGCATCACTGTCGAATGGGTGACGCTCGAGGAAAACATCCTGCGCGAGCGGGTGACCACCGACATCGCCACGCAGGGCGGCCAGTATGACGTCCTGACCATCGGCACCTACGAGGTTCCGATCTGGGCCAAGCAGGGCTGGCTGGTGCCGCTGGAGTTCGGCGAGGATTACGCCGTCGACGACCTGATTCCCGCCGTGCGCGAGGCGCTGTCGGTCGATGGCAAGCTGTATGCCGCGCCCTTCTATGCGGAATCGGCGATGGTGATGTATCGCACCGACCTGGCCGAGGCCGCGGGCGTGACCATTCCCGAAAGCCCGACCTGGACCGACATCATGACCGCCGCCGAGGCGATGACCGACAAGTCCAAGGAACAGTACGGCATCTGCCTGCGCGGCAAGCCCGGCTGGGGCGAGAACATGGCCTTCCTGACCGCCATGGCCAACAGCTATGGCGCGCGCTGGTTCGACACCGACTGGCAGCCGCAGTTCGACAGCCCGGAATGGCAGGCCGCGCTGACGGACTATCTGACGATGATGAACGAATACGGCCCTCCGGGCGCGTCGTCCAACGGCTTCAACGAGAACCTGTCGCTGTTCCAGCAGGGCAAGTGCGGCATCTGGATCGACGCCACGGTGGCGGCCAGCTTCGTGACCGACCCCGAGGATTCGACGGTCGCCGACAACGTGGGCTTCGCGCAATTCCCCAACAAGGAAGGCGTGGACAACCACGGCAACTGGCTCTGGGCCTGGAGCCTGGCGATCCCGGCATCCTCGGACGCGCAGGAGGCCGCCCAGACCTTCATCGCCTGGGCCACGTCGAAGGACTATACCGAACTGGTGGCCAGCAAGGAAGGCTGGCGCGCGGCGCCTCCGGGAACGCGGACCTCGCTCTATGAGAACGCCGACTATCAGGCCGAGGCGCCGTTCGCGGCCATGACCCTGGCTGCGATCAATGCGGCGAACACGCAGAAGGCTTCGGTCCAGGACATCCCCTATACGGGCGGGCAGTTCGTCGCGATCCCGGAATTCCAGGGCATCGGCACGGCAGTGGGCCAGCAGTTCTCGGCGGCGCTTGCCGGGCAGATGTCGGCCGAGGATGCCCTTGCGGCGGCCCAGGCCAACACCACGCGCGAGATGACCCGCGCCGGTTACATCAAGTAACGAGTAGCCCTGTCACCTGTCAGGCACCGCCCGCCCCTCCTCGGGCGGTGCCGCTTCCGGGCCGTCGCGCCCAACCGGCAAGGGATGTTCCGCCATGGCCACACGCCAGACCCAAGGCCTTGCCCGGCTGATGCGGGCACCCGCCATCATCCTTCTGCTGATCTGGATGATCGTGCCGCTGGGCATGACGCTGTATTACTCGTTCCTGAACTACAACCTTCTGAACCCCGGCATGACAAGCTGGGCCGGGTGGTTCAACTATCGGTATTTCTACACAGACCCCGCCTTCTTCGAGGCGATCCGCAACACGCTGGTGCTGGTCCTGGGCGTGCTGTTCATCACGGTGGTCGGCGGCATCCTGATCGCCATGCTGATCGACAAGCCGATCTGGGGGCAGGGGATCGTGCGGATCCTGGTCATCTCGCCCTTCTTCGTGATGCCGCCGGTGGCCGCGCTGATCTGGAAGAACATGATCATGCACCCGTCCTACGGGGTCTTCGCCGACATCGCGCGGTTCTTCGGCGCCCAGCCCGTGGACTGGTTCGCGCAGTATCCGCTGTTCTCGATCATCCTGATCGTCGCCTGGCAATGGCTGCCCTTCGCCACGCTGATCCTGCTGACGTCGCTGCAGTCGCTGGACACCGAGCAGATGGAGGCCGCCGAGATGGACGGCGCGCCGGTCCATTCGCGGTTCTTGTATCTGGTGCTGCCGCACATGGCGCGCGCGATCACCGTGGTGATCCTGATCCAGACGATCTTCCTGCTGGGCATCTACGCCGAGATCCTGGTCACCACCAACGGCGGGCCGGGCACGGCCTCGACCAACCTGACCTTCCTGATCTACCGCGCGGCCCGGCTGAACTTCGACATCGGCGGCGCGGCGGCAGGGGGCATCATCGCCGTCGTGCTGGCCAACGTCATCGCCATCTTCCTGATGCGCGCCGTCGGTCGAAACCTGGACTGAGGGGAGAAACACATGGCACGCGCAGTCACCCGGAAGGCCAGGATCGGCTGGACCATCGCCGCATGGGTCGTGGCCCTGGTGATCTTCTTCCCGATCCTCTACACCATCATCACCAGCCTGAAGTCGGAACAGGAAGCCATCGCCGGCTTCGACCTGATCCCGTCCTTCACGCTGGAAAGCTTCCAGACCGTCCAGACCCAGAACAACTACTGGCGGCCCTTCACCAATTCGGTGATCCTGGCGGTGGGGTCCACCCTTCTGGCGCTGATCGTGGCGATCCCGGCGGCCTGGGCGATGGCATTCTCGCCGACGAAGCGGACCAAGGACATCCTGATGTGGATGCTCTCTACCAAGATGATGCCGGCGGTGGCGGTGCTGGTGCCGATCTACCTGATCTTCCTGCGCACCGGGCTGATGGACACCCGCATCGGTCTGACGATCCTGCTGATGCTGATCAACCTGCCGATCGTGGTCTGGATGCTGTATACCTATTTCCGCGAGATCCCGGGCGAGATCCTGGAAGCCGCGCGGATGGACGGGGCGACCCTGCGCGACGAGATCCTGTATGTGCTGACGCCGATGGCGATCCCGGGCATCGCCTCGACGCTGCTTCTCAACATCATCCTGGCCTGGAACGAGGCGTTCTGGACGATCCAGCTGACCACCACCAACGCCGCGCCCCTGTCGGCCTTCATCGCCAGCTTCTCCAGCCCGCAGGGGCTGTTCTGGGCGAAACTCTCGGCGGCGTCGGTCATGGCGATCGCGCCGATCCTGGTGCTGGGCTGGTTCAGCCAGAAACAACTGGTCCGCGGCCTGACCTTCGGCGCCGTGAAATGAGGGGAACGACATGGGACAGATAACCCTGCAGGGCGTGGCCAAGCGGTTCGGCGAGGTCGAGGTCATCCCGCCCCTGGACCTGACCATCGACGACGGCGAGTTCGTGGTATTCGTGGGCCCGTCCGGCTGCGGCAAGTCCACGCTCTTGCGCCTGATCGCGGGGCTCGAGGATGTCAGCGGCGGGCGCATCCTGATCGACGGCAAGGACGCCACCGATGCGTCCCCGGCCAGGCGCGGGCTGGCGATGGTGTTCCAGTCCTATGCGCTGTATCCGCACATGTCGGTCAGGAAGAACATCGCCTTCCCGATGAAGATGGCAGGCGTTCCCAAGGACGAGCAGAACCGCCGGATCGAGGCGGCGGCCAAGGCGCTGAACCTGACCAACTACCTTGATCGCCGCCCCGGCCAGCTGTCGGGGGGCCAGCGCCAGCGCGTCGCCATCGGCCGCGCGATCGTGCGCGAACCGGCGGCGTTCCTGTTCGACGAGCCGCTGTCCAACCTGGACGCCGCGCTGCGCGTGGGGATGCGGCTGGAGATTTCGGAACTGCACAACCGCCTGAAGACGACGATGATCTATGTCACCCACGATCAGGTCGAGGCGATGACGATGGCCGACAAGATCGTGGTCCTGCAGGCAGGGCGGATCGAACAGGTGGGCTCGCCCCTGGATCTGTATCACGCCCCGCGCAACGTCTTTGTCGCGGGCTTCATCGGCAGCCCCCGGATGAACCTGTTCTCGGGCGCGCCGGCGGCCGAATACGGCGCCACGACCATCGGCGTGCGGCCCGAACATGTCCGCATCTCGGTCACGGAAGGCAAGTGGAAGGGGCGGGTGGGCGTTTCCGAACATCTGGGTTCCGACAGCTTCTTCTATGTGGAAGACACCGGCCTGGCCGAAACGGTCACCGTCCGCTCGGCCGGGGATATCGACCTGCGCCATGGCGCCACCGTCTGGCTGACCCCGGACGAGGACAGGATCCACAGGTTCGACAGGAACGGAGACCGCATCTGATGCGACGACTGGACGGCAGGCGCGCGCTCATCACCGGCGCGGCGCGCGGCATCGGGCTGGAATTTGCCCGCGCCTATCTGGCCGAGGGCGCCCGCGTGGCGATCTGCGACATCAACATCGACGCCGCGCGACAGGCGGCCGACAGCTTGGGCGAAGGCGCCATCGCCGTGCGGCTGGACGTGACCGACCAGGCCAGCATCGACGCCTGCGTGGCCGGGGTCGAAAAGGCTTTCGGCGGCATCGACATCCTGGTGAACAACGCGGCCCTGTTCACGGCCGCCCCCATCGTGGAAATCGCCCGCGCCGATTACGACCGCGTCTTTGCGGTCAATGTCGCCGGGACGCTGTTCATGATGCAGGCCGTCGCGCGCGGCATGATCGAACGGGGCCAGGGCGGCAAGATCATCAACATGGCCAGCCAGGCCGGCCGGCGCGGCGAACCGCTGGTCGCGGTCTATTGCGCCAGCAAGGCCGCCGTCATCAGCCTGACGCAGTCAGCCGGGCTGAACCTGATCCAGCACGGCATCAACGTCAACGCCATCGCCCCGGGCGTGGTGGACGGCGAGCATTGGGACGGCGTGGACGCCTTCTTCGCGAAGTTCGAGGGAAAGGCCCCCGGCCAGAAAAAGCGCGAGGTCGGCGAGGCCGTTCCCTTCGGCCGCATGGGCACCGCCGCCGACCTGACCGGAATGGCGATCTTCCTGGCATCCTCGGAAGCCGATTACATCGTCGCCCAGACCTACAACGTCGATGGCGGCAACTGGATGAGCTGAGGCTTGTCCTACCAGAAGAAAGGTTCGGCCATGGCCGTTTCACTGACCGCATCCGCGCTGACGGACCTGCCGCAGACCGTGGGCCGCCCGCGCTATGACCGCGCCGCGCTGCGCCCGGGCATCCTGCATGTCGGCGTTGGCAATTTCCATCGCGCGCATATGGCCTTCTACCTCGACCGGCTGTTCGACCTGGGCGAGGGGCACGACTGGGCGCTGATCGGTGCGGGCGTGCGCCCGGGCGACGCGGCCATGCGCGACCGGCTGGCGGCGCAGGACTGGCTGACCACGGTGGTGGAACTGGATCCGGAGGGGCTGAACGCCCGGGTGATCGGATCCATGATCGATTTCGTCCCGGTCGAGCCGCAGGCGGTGATCGCCGCCATGTCCGACCCGGCCATCCGCATCGTCTCGCTGACCATCACCGAGGGCGGATACTATGTGAACGCCAGGACCGACGGCTTCGACGCGGCCCATCCGGACATCGCCCACGACGCGGCCAACCCGGACGCACCGCGGACCGTCTTCGGCATGATCCTGGCCGCGCTGCGGCAGCGCCGGGATGCGGGGGCAGAGCCCTTCACGGTGATGTCCTGCGACAACCTGCCCGAAAACGGCCATGTCTGCGCGCGCACGGTGACGGAACTGGCGCAGCTGTCCGATCCCTCGTTGGCCGACTGGATCCGGCGCAAGGTGGCCTTCCCCAATTCCATGGTCGATTGCATCACCCCCGCCACCTCGGACCGGGAACGGGCGCTTGTGCGCGACCGCTTCGGCATCATCGACGCCGCCCCGGTGGTCTGCGAACCTTTCCGGCAATGGGTGCTCGAGGATCACTTCCCCCAGGGCCGCCCGCCGCTGGAGAAGGTCGGCGCGCAGTTCGTCGCCGATGTCAGCCGCCACGAGCTGATGAAGCTGCGCATCCTGAACGGCGGGCACGCGGCGATCGCCTATCCCTCGGCGCTGCTGGGCCATCACTTCGTCCACGACGCCATGGCCGACCCGTCGATTTCCGGCTGGCTGCGCGCCCTTGAAACGCGCGAGATCATCCCGACCCTGCAACCCATCCCCGACGTCAGCTACGACGACTATCTGGAGTTGATCGTCAGCCGCTTCGCCAATCCCGAGGTGGGAGACACCATCCCGCGGCTGTGCCTGGACGGATCGAACCGGCAGCCCAAGTTCATCCTGCCGACGCTGGCGGACGCGCTGAAGGACGACCGCGGCATCGACGGGCTGGCGCAAGAGGTGGCCTTCTGGTGCCGCTATTGCGAACGCCGGGACGAGGCCGGCAACCCCATCGCCCCCAACGACGACAACAGCGACGCGCTGCGCGAATACGCCATTGCGTCGCGCCGCGACCCGCTGGCCTTCCTGGCGAACGAGACGGTGTTCGGACCCCTGGCCGCCAATCCGCGTTTTCAGGAAGCCTTCGCCCGCAGGCTGAAGATCGTGCAGGACCAAGGGGTTCGCGCGGCCATCGACAGCTATCTTGCCGGGCGCTGAGGACACCTGCGCCGAAGACCGGCCCCCACGGGGGCCGGTTCCGCCTCAGGGGCGCAAGGTCTGGATCGTCACATAGCCCAGACTGGGTCCGATCCACTGGCGCGATACGGCGATCTGGCCGCCCTGGACGATATAGCTGTTCTGGAAGCTGGTGCCGTGGCCCGTGCAGTTTTCGACCGTCACGCCGGGGGCGGGGCCCGCGCCCACGCTGCAGGTGAACCGCAACGGCCGCTCGATCCCGTCGCCTGCGAAATAGCGCATGATCCGGGTTCCGCTTCCGGCGGACCCCGCGCGGATCAGCCCTTCGGTCGCGGGTTCGGCCACCGACAGGTCATGGCCCAGGCCGCGCGTCCCCACCAGCATCCCGCCGCGCAGGATCAGCGCCTCCTCGGTCGGGGTCATGTAGGTACGCATGGTGCCGTTCTGGCCGGTCATGGCCATCACCTGCGTGCGGCCCAGCCCCTCGAACCCGGCCTGGATCAGCGGGCCGGGATTGACGCGCAGCGCCTCGGCCGCGGCGTCCTGGGGGGATTTGGGCGCGGCGGCGGGCTGGTCGGGCGCGCGCCGTTCGGCTACCACCTGCCCTGCGGTCTGCGCCAGGGCGCCGAAGACGCCGGTATCGCGGTCGTTCCCGCAGGCCGCCAGCGTGGCCAGCAGCGATGCCGCCAGCGTGATCTTCAAGCCGCCGTTCATCGCCAGAACCTCCCCCAGCCCTGATAGAGTTTGACCGAATGGCTGTCCCTGACGCGGTCATACAGGCGCCCGTTCACGTCCAGCTGCGCGCCGCCGTCTCGCGACAGCGACCGCAGCCTGGTCTGGACCCGTTCCCGCGACGGCTGGCCCGAGGCCCAGGCCAGCGGGATCGACAGCGTCACGCCCTTGTCGAAGCTGCCTTCGCCGAACTCCTCGGCCGAAAGGTCGGTCTTGGTGGCATAGGCCCCGATCCGCCAGCCGTTGGCGAATTCGCGGGTCAGCGTCAGCGTGGCGCCCTTGTCGCCGGCCAGATACTTGCCGACATCCACCTGCGCGGTGAAGCCCTGCGCGAATTCGTAATAGGCCGAGACATGGCCCATCGTCACGTCGTAGTCGCGAAAATCGAAGAGCTGGTCGAAGTCACGCTTCGTGACGCGGTTCACCTCGACCCCGAAGGCCAGGGGCGAATTGGCGGGCTTCCACAGCACCTCGGTGGACACGCCGCCATAGGCGCGTTCCAGAAGGCCGGCGGTGACGCGGGTATAGACGGCCGGGGCGGGCTTGGCATACCAGGCCAGCGTCAGTTCGGGGATCACCGGGCTGTCGTTGCCGGTGTACATGCGCGTGTCCGAACGCACCCGCGGCACGCCTTCCGGCGTCGTCTCGAGTTCGGGGTTGTTCAGATATTCCTCGACCCCATAGAAGGTGCCGTCGTTGCGGCCCTTGCCGGGGCCGCGCTGATAGATGTCGCCGAAGGCCCGCTGGCGCAGCGCGCCGGTCAGGATCAGGCCGGGCACGATCTCGAAGCTGGCGCGGGCCTCGGCGCCGACTTCGTGGGTCAGCCCGTCCTCGGCGCTGAAGACCCCCAGCTCCAGGTAAGGCTTGATGGACCAGCGGAAGCGCGGATAGATCCCTTCGCTGCGCACCAGCCCGGGCGCGCCGGCGGGTGCGTCGGACAGCGCGGCTACGGCGGCGATCTGCCCGGCCTCGGTGTTCTCAAGCCGCTCGACATCCGAACGGCGCACCGTCACCGAGGAGGTCGGTACCCCCTCGGCGGTCGAGGTGATGACGAAGGTTTCGACCGAGGGGGGCAGGGCGCGGGTCATCAGGCGCGCGGTGCGGCCGATGGCCTCGGCCTGGCTGACGTAACGCTGGTTGCGCAGGCGCACCTCGGCGCGGGTCGGGCCCAGCGCCATGCTTTCCAGGATCTGGCCTTCCTCGGCCATGGCGTCGCCCAGGGCGGTCTGGATGGCGGGCTGCGCGGTCGGATCCTGCGACCAGACCCCCGACCAGCCGTCCGGGTCGGCCTGGGGGGCAGGACGCGGGCGCACCGGCGCAGGCGCCTTTTCCAGTCCCGAGGGATAGGGCGCCTGACGCGGGTTCAGCGCGACCGAGAACTGCGCCCCGAATGTATCGCCGCCGATCGAATAGACGCCGATCTGATAGCTGTCGCCGAAGCTGTAATAGGCGCCCAGGTTCACGCCGCTGCCCGGCTCGTTGCCCTGCTGGGCCACCTGGCCGTCGCTGTAGCGGGTGATGTAGTCGTCGTTGGAATATTCCGCCACCAGGCTCAGCCGGTCGTTGACCTGCCAGCTGACCGAGGCGAAGGGCTTGGCGCCGCCCCGGAACCACTGGTCCACGTTCGGCGTGCCGCCTTCGTCATCGACGTCGATGGTGCGCGGCTTGCCCGCCAGCACCCCCCAGCCCAGGCCGGCCGAAACCCGGATCGCCGGGGTGATCGACTTGGTGGCGACGATGTATTCCCCCGAATAGACGCCGGTGCCCAGAAGGTCCTGCAGGCCTACCGCGATGGCGGGGCGCCAGCCCCGTTCGCCCAGCACCTGATAGCGCAGATCCAGCGACCGATCCGAGATATAGTCGTCCCCGCGCCCGTCGCTGATCCCCTCGACGCGGGAATAGCGCAGCACCGTGGTCAGTCCGGGCAGCGCCTCGAACAGGATGCTGGACCGGCGGCCATAATCCGACCAGGACACGGTCGCGCCCAGCGTGCCGTCGGGCATGGTTTCCGCCGTCGGCGTGTCCACGCCGCCCGGCAGGCCATAGGTGGACATGGTCCGGCCATACATCGGTTCGGCGACGGCGGTGGTGCTGACCGATCCCAGCACCATGGCGGCGGGCAGGGTCGTCGCCATCAGGCGTCTCAGCAGGGGGGATCGGCGCATCGGCGTGTCCTCGTTCAACATGGGCCGGATCATAAGGGCAAACTGCCCCGCTGCCATCCCGTCGGCGCATCATGGCGGGCCAGATGCGTCATGGATGCCGCAGGGCGGTCAGGCCGTCATTCCGCGGGCGGAGTGGAAGCGTCGTCGGCCGCGGGCGCGTCGGCGGGCGCGCCGGCCCCCGTGGCGGGCGCCGGTCCCGCATCCGCCTCGGGCGCGGGCGGCAGGTTCGCGGTGCCTTCCGAGGCAGGCGCGGCAGGCGCCGGGGTCGCAGGCGCGTCCGGCGCGGTTGCCGCGGGCGCTTCGGCAGGCGTTTCGGCCGGGGCTTCGGCGGCTGCCGGGGCGGGGGCGGGCCGCGCCGCGGCGGGGCGGCTGGCCACCGGGGCGGAGCGCGGCGCGGCAGGGGCCGGGGCCTGGACGGCGGCGACCGCCTGGGCCACCTCGGGCGCAGCGGGGCCGGCGCAGCCGGTCTGGGTGCTGCCCGACACCGTCAGCCGGGCGATGAAGGGCAGGCGCGCTCCCGACATGGTGTCCCGGCACCGGCCGGCGCGGATGTTCAGCACGAAGGGCCGGCCCGACAGCACGCCCACATATTCGACGCCCTGGGCGAAGTTCAGGCGGTTCACGCGGATCGGCCGGCCGTTCTGGTTGTCGGGCGTCCTGTAGATGGCGGTGCTTCCGGCCACATCGACCGCCCAGAAGGGCTCGTTGCCGCGGGCGCTGAAGGCCGCGGTGTTGTAGGTCGTGGGCTCGGCGGTGGACACGGGGCGCGCCTCGGCCCCCGTCTCGATCGGCTGTTCCAGCGGCGAGACGGTGGGGGGACCCCGGTGGCCCTGGACCGCGGGTTCGGCGCTGCCGAAGGTGGGAAGATCGACGCCTTCGCAGGCGGCAAGCGGCAGGGTCATCAGCGCGACGAGGGCAAGACGCGGGATCATCGATCGGCCTTTTCTGGGATCACTGTCACGCCAGCGTTAGCAATGCCGCGCCTGCGGCACAAGCGCGCACGGACCGGCGTGGCGACAGCCCGCCGCCGCTTCGATCAACAATTCGGCACGTTCACCGCAAGCCCGCCCAGCGAGGTTTCCTTGTACTTGTCCGACATGTCCCGGCCGGTCTGGCGCATCGTCTCGATCACGGCGTCCAGCGGCACGAAATGCGACCCGTCGCCGCGCAGCGCCAGGCTGGCGGCGCTGACGGCCTTGATCGCGCCAAGGCCGTTTCGTTCGATGCAGGGCACCTGCACCAGCCCCTTCACCGGATCGCAGGTCATGCCCAGGTGATGTTCCAGGGCGATCTCGGCGGCGTTTTCCACCTGTTCCGGCGTGCCGCCCAGGACGGCGGCCAGGCCGGCGGCGGCCATCGCGCTGGCGCTGCCCACCTCGGCCTGGCAACCGGCCTCGGCGCCCGAGATGCTGGCGTTGTGCTTGACCAGCCCGCCGATCGCCGCCGCCGTCAGCAGGAAATCGGGGATGTCGCGTTCGGACGCGCCCGGCACGTGATCCAGCCAGTAGCGGATCACCGCGGGAACGGTGCCTGCCGCGCCGTTGGTGGGGGCGGTGACGACCTGGCCCCCGGCGGCGTTCTCCTCGTTCACGGCCATGGCATAGGTGGACATCCAGTCGTTGATAACATGGGGGGCGGTCAGGTTCATGCCGCGCTCGGCCAGCAGCTTCTCGTGGATGGCCTTGGCGCGGCGCCTGACCGACAGGCCCCCCGGCAGGATGCCGTCGGTGGACAGGCCGCGATCCATGCAGTCGCGCATCACCTGCCAGATCCGCGCCAGCCCGTCGCGGATTTCGGCCTCGCTGCGATACACGCGTTCGTTGTCGTGCTTCATGCGCGCGATGCTTTTGCCGGACGCCTTGGCCATGTCCAGCATCTCGACAGCGGTGGCGAAGGGGTATGGCACCGCGGGCGCGTCGTCGCTGCGCTTCTCGCCGCCCTTGCGGGCCAGTTCCTCGTCGGTCAGCACAAAGCCCCCGCCGATCGAGTAATAGATCCGGTGGAAGATCACGTCGCCCTGCGCGTCGGTCGCCGACAGGGTCATGCCGTTGGCGTGTCCGGGCAGGGCATGGTCGAAGTCGAAGCGCAGGTCGCGGTCGGGGTCGAAGGCCAGATCCCCCAGCCCCTGCGGAGACAGGATCCGGGTGTCGCGGTTGCGCGTCAGCGCGTCCTCGGCCGCCTGGGCGTCCAGCGTGGCGGGGACGAAGCCCGCAAGGCCCAGGATCGTCGCGCGGTCGGTGGCATGGCCCTTGCCGGTGAAGGCCAGGCTGCCGTGCAGGCTGGCCTTCAGCCCGTGGGCCTTGAAGGGCTGCCGGCGCAGTTCGTCCAGAAACCGCGCGGCGGCGACCATCGGCCCCATCGTGTGGGACGACGACGGGCCGACTCCCACCTTGAACAGATCGAACACGGACAGGAACATGCGTCCCCCTTGCCTGCTGAGCCTTGCCTTCCGGGTCCTGTCTAAGCATTCGGATGCGCCAAGGCCATTGCGATTGCGACAGTCCGGCAGCAGGGCCGCGTCAGGCCGGGCGCGAGTGGTGCTTATCAAGCAGGCAGGATGCCGCTATTTTGGGCACAGACCCCGGTGGCGGAAAAAGCGGCAAGGGCTGCCGGCGGCCCGGTCTTGCGGGCGGTGGCAGGCAAGGTGAAGGAACAGGTCATGGAACTGGGCGACCCGATCATTCTTGGCGACACGCGGCTGGGCCCGCCGGTGTTTCTTGCCCCGATGGCGGGGATCACCGATCTGCCGTTCCGCCGCGCGGTCGCCCGCTACGGCGCGGGCCTGATGGTCAGCGAGATGGTCGCTTCGACCGAGATGGTGACGCCGCGCCCCTCGACCCGGGCAGCGGTGCGCGCCAAGGCGCTGACCGAAGGGGCGCTGCCCGTCAGCGTCCAGATCGCCGGCCGCGAAGCCGGGGCGATGGCAGAGACGGCGCGGATCGTCGAAGGCATGGGCGCGCGGATCATCGACATCAACATGGGCTGCCCGGCTAAGAAGGTCACGGGCGGCCTGTCCGGGGCGGCGCTGATGCGCGACCTGGATCACGCGCTGACGCTGGTCGATGCGGTCGTGGGGGCGGTGTCGGTCCCCGTCACGCTGAAGATGCGGCTGGGCTGGGACGAAGGCTGCCTCAACGCCCCCGACCTTGCCCGCCGTGCCGCCGAGGCGGGCGTGCGGATGCTGACCGTGCATGGGCGCACGCGGGCGCAGTTCTACAAGGGGCGGGCCGACTGGTCGCGGATCCGGGCGGTGGCGAACCTGCCCGGCCGCCCGCCGCTGGTCGCCAATGGCGACGTGGTGGACGCGGCCTCGGCCCGGGCGGCGCTTGCGGCCTCGGGGGCCGATGCGGTAATGGTGGGGCGCGGCGCGCAGGGCGCGCCCTGGAGGCTGGCGCAGATCGCCCACGACCTGGTGGGCAGCCCTGCGCCCGCCGTGCCGCAGGGCGCCGCCCTGGCCGACGCGGTGGCCGAGCATTACGAGGACATCCTGGACTTCTATGGCATCGACCTGGGCCTGCGCGTCGCGCGCAAGCATCTGGGCTGGTATGCCGACGCCAGCGGCGCGCCCCTGCGCGACCGGCTGCTGCGGGCGGACAGCCCGGCGGCGGTGCTGGCGCTGATCGGCCAGGCCTTCGGCGACGCCCAGGTGGCCGCATGACGCGGCGCGACCCGGCCGGCTTCGGCCAGGTGCGGCCGGGACCGGGCTGGGACGCCCTGCCGCTGCCGGCACTTGTGCTGGATGGCGAGGGCCGGGTCGCGGCGATGAACGACGCGGCCGAGATCTGGCTGAACATGTCGCGCAACTCGACCCTGGGACGGCATCTGGACGGCGACGAGATGCGCGCCCGGCTGCGCATCAGGCCGCCGCTGGCGCCGCTGATCCGCCGCGTGCAGGACAGCGATGAGGCGCTGTATCAGCCCGGCGTCTGCTTCGAGATCGGCGACCGCGCCGGCGGCCACCAGGACCGCCGCGCCGCGGTCCACGCCGGTCCGGCGGATGCGATCGGCGGGGCGGTGTCCCTGCTGCTGGTTCCCCAGGACGAGGCCGGCGGGCTGCAGTCGCAAAGCCGCGCCGTGCGCAGCGCCGCCCGCAGCGCCATCGGCATGGCCGAGATGCTGGCGCACGAGATCAAGAACCCGCTGGCGGGCATCCGCGGCGCGGCGCAGCTGATCGGCATGAACGCGTCCCCCGCCGACCGCGAGATGGCCGAGCTGATCGTCAGCGAATCGCGCCGCATCGTGTCGCTGCTGGAACAGGTGGAACGCTTCGGCGACACCTCGGGGCCCAGGCTGCGGGCGATCAACGTCCATGACGTGCTGGAAAAGGTCCGCCGGTCGGCCGCCGTGGGCTTTGCGAAGAAGGTGGCGATCGTGGCGGAATACGATCCCTCGCTTCCCGATGCCCTGGCCGATGCCGACCAGTTGACGCAGGTCTGCCTGAACCTGGTCCGCAACGCCGCCGAGGCGCTGAGGGACACCGCGGCCCCCGTGATCCGGCTGCGCAGCTTCTACGACCACAGCCTGCGCCTGCCGCCGGACGACGCCGATCCGGCCGGCCGCCCGCTGCCCCTGCAGATCGAGATCGAGGACAACGGTCCCGGCCTTCCCCCGGCCATCGCCGACCAGATCTTCGAGCCCTTCGTGTCGGGCCGCGAGAACGGCACCGGCCTGGGGCTGGCGCTTGTCAGCAAAATCATCACCGACCACGGCGCGCTGATCCGCGTGGACAGCCGCCCCGGCCGGACCGTTTTCCGCATCTCGTTGCCCAAGGCATAAGGACCGACGCCATGGACGGAACCGTTCTGATCGCCGACGACGACCGCACCATCCGCACGGTGCTGACGCAGGCGCTGACCCGCGCGGGCTGCCGCGTCCATGCCACCGGCAGCCTGGCGCAACTGTCGAAATGGGTCGAGGAAGGGCGCGGTGACCTGGTCATCACCGACGTGATGATGCCCGACGGCAACGGCATCGACCGCATTCCCGCGATCCGCCAGACCCGGCCCGACCTGCCGGTGATCGTGATCTCGGCCCAGAACACCATCGTCACGGCGATCCGCGCGACCGAGGCCGAGGCCTTCGAATACCTGCCCAAGCCCTTCGACCTGCCCGACCTGATGGCCAAGGCGGGACAGGCCCTCTCGCGCCGTCCGCGCAGGTCGGATCCGGCCCCCGAAGCCCTGGTCCCGCGCCCCGCCGCCGATCCCGCGATGCCGCTGATCGGTCATGCGCCCGCCATGCAGGCGCTGTTCCGCATGGTCGCGCGCATCCTCAACGCCGACCTGCCCGTGCTGATCGCGGGCGAACCGGGGGTGGGCAAGACCACCATCGCCCGGTCCTTCCACGACCTGTCGGACCGCCGCGACCAGGGGCTTGCCGTCCTGACCGCGGCCGATGCGACCGAGGAGGCGATGACCCGCGCCGCCGACAAGGCGCGCGCCGGCACGATCATCATCGAAAACCCCGCGGGTTTCGACCCGGCCGCCCAGGCGCGCCTGATCGGGCTGATCGAAGCGCTGGAAAACGGCCCCGACCGCGCCGCCGCGCCGCGCATCCTGACCACCGCCGGCCCCGACCCGCAGGCCGATGTGGCGGTGGGGCGGCTGCGGTCGGATCTGTATTACCGGCTGGCCGGGGTGACGGTGACGGTGCCGCCGCTGCGGGCCCGGCTTGACGACATCCTGCCGCTGGCCAATCACCTTCTGGCCCGCGCGGCCACGCAGGGCCTGCCCGACCGCATCCTGGGCGACGAGGCGGCGGCCCTGCTGCGCGCCCACGCCTTTCCCGGCAACGTCCGAGAGCTTGAGAACATGATGCGCCGCCTGGCCCTGATCGCCAGCGGCCCCGCCATCTCGGCCGGCGAGATGCGCGAGGCGCTGAGCCAGCAGGGCGCGCGCCCGGCCATGCCGGTGCCGGCCGCGCCCGCGCTTGTGGACCACCCCGCACCCGGCTTCTCGCTGGGCAGCGGCACCGGCCCCTTGTCGGAATCCGTCGAGTCGCATCTGCAGCGCTATTTCGACCTGCATGGAGACAGCCTGCCGCCTCCGGGCCTTTACGACCGCATCCTGCGCGAGATCGAGCGGCCCCTGCTGCAGGTGGCCCTGGACGCCACCGGCGGCAACCAGCTGAGATGCGCCGATCTGCTGGGAATAAATCGCAATACCCTGCGCAAGAAGCTGACCGATCTGAATATCGAGGTGACACGCCGCCGCAAACTGATGTAAAACCGCCACAGAGGGCAGCGCCAGCGTATCGGTGCTGCAACATAAAGCCGCGTCAGACGGCAGGCGGGGGCAATGGCGGGTGCCGCATCAGGGCTGAGCTGGGACAGGCTCGCAGGGGTCGGTCTGCCGCGCCATTGGCGCGGGGCCGTTGCGGTGGGCGTTCTGGCCGTGGGTGTGCTGCTGGCGATCGCCACGACCACGGTGCTTGGCCCGCTGGCCCAGGGCGCCGAGAGCCGGATGCTGCGGCTGATCCTGCTGCTGGATCTGGCCTATCTGATCGTCCTGATCGGCATCATCGTCCTGCGCATGGCCCGGCTGATCACCGCCCGGCGCAAGACCGCCGCCGGATCCCGGCTTCATGCGCGGCTGGTGCTGGTCTTTGCCGGGCTGGCCCTGGTGCCCACGGTGCTGGTGGCGCTGTTCGCGGGCTTTCTGGTCAATATCGGGCTTGAGGGCTGGTTCTCGGGGCGGGTGCAGCAGGTCGTCACCACCTCGCAAGCCGCCGCCGAAGCCTATCAGGAGGAACACCGCCGCGACCTGACCGAGGACGCGCTGGCCCTGGCGGGCGTCCTGACCCAGGCCGGCCGCGCCAATCCGCTGATCGAGGACGGCGAATTGCGGCTGCTGCTGGGGCAGGGGCAGGCGCTGATCCAGCGCGGCCTGCGGGAAGCCTATATCATCAACGGCAACGGAGAGATCCGGGCCCGGGGCGAACGGTCCTACCTGTTCTGGTACGAGGCCCCGTCCAGCAGCGATCTGGACCGCGCCCAATCCGAACGCGTGGTGCTGATCGAGGACTGGCAGAACAACGAGTTCCGCGCCCTGGTCGCCCTGCCGCCGCTGGCCGACCGCTATCTGTACGTGACGCGCGACGTGGACGGCAACCTGCTGAGCCTGGTGGACGATACCCGCGCGACCGTAGGCAGCTATCGCCAGCTTGAACAGACCCGCAGCCAGGTGCTGTTCGAATTCTCGCTGGTCTATCTGGCGTTCGCGCTGCTGCTGGTGGCGGCCGCGGTGCTGCTGGGGCTGTGGTTCGCCTCGCGCCTGTCGCGGCCCATCGGGCTTCTGGCGCAGGCCAGCGAACAGGTGGGCCACGGCAACCTGGATGTCCAGGTGCCGGAACCCGACACCGGCGACGAGATCCAGACCCTGGGCCAGTCCTTCAACCGCATGACCCGCCAGCTGAAGGCGCAGCGCGAGGAACTGATCGACAGCTATCGCGTCAGCGACGAACAGCGGCGGCTGTTCGACAACGTGCTGTCCTCGGTCACGTCGGGGGTGATCGGGCTGGACGCGGCCGGAGAGATCGACTTCGTCAACCGCTCGGCCAGCCGCCTGCTGGGGCTGGATCCCCGGCGCGACATCGACGCGCTGCTGTCCGAGGCGGTGCCCGAGTTCGGCCCGCTGATCGACCGCCTGTCGGGCTCGGTCGTGGAGACCGTGCAGGACGAGGTTCGCCTGATGCGCGAGGGCCGCGTCGAAAGCCTGCTGGTTCGGATGGCCGTGCGGCGCGGCGCCGAGGGCGATCTGGAAGGTTACGTGGTGGCTTTCGACGACGTGACCGAGCTTGTGACCGCGCAGCGCATGGCCGCCTGGGGCGATGTCGCCCGCCGCGTCGCCCACGAGATCAAGAACCCGCTGACGCCGATCCAGCTTTCCGCCGAACGCCTGCGCCGCAAGTTCGGCAGGCTGGCCACGCCCGAGGACAAGGCCTCGCTTGACCAGTACACCGACGTCATCATCCGCCAGACCGGCGACCTGCGCCGGATCGTGGACGAATTCAGCCGCTTCGCCCGGATGCCCGAACCCGACCGGGCCGAAACCGACCTGGCCGCGCTGCTGCGCGAGGTCGCGCTGCTGCAGCAGGACGCGCTGAAGGGGGCGCTTGTGGCCGACGTCCCCGAGGGGCCGGTGATCGTGGACTGCGATGCCGGGATGCTGCGGCAGGCCTTCACCAACCTGCTGAAGAACGCGGGCGAGGCCGTCGAGGAGAGGCGCGAAACCGCGGACGACGGCTGGTCGCCCCGGATCGCGGTGTCGCTGCGGGCCGACCACGACGCGGTCACCATCCGCATCAGCGACAACGGCCCCGGCCTGCCCGCCGACCGGGCGCGGCTGTTCGAGCCCTACGTGACGATGAAAAGCGGCGGCACCGGCCTGGGCCTGCCCATCGTCAAGAAGATCGTCGAGGAACACGGCGGCAGCCTGTCGCTGTCCGACCGCCCCGACGGCCAGGGCGCCCTGGCCGAGATCCGCCTGCCGCGGGAACGCCATCCCGTGCGCGGCGCGCAACGAAAAACCAAAACAAAAGAAGATGAGGCAGCACCGACATGAGCGATATCCTGATCGTCGACGACGAACGCGACATCCGCGAACTGGTCGCGGATATCCTGAAGGACGAGGGTTTCGAGACGCGCCTGGCCGCGAATTCCGACGAGGCCCTGGCCGCGCTGAACGACCGCCAGCCCGCGCTGATGGTCCTGGACATCTGGCTGAAGGACAGCCGGATGGACGGCATCGACATCCTGAAGCAGGTCAAGCGCAACAACCCGGATGTGCCGGTCATCATCATCTCGGGGCACGGCAATATCGAGATCGCGGTCGCGGCGATCAAGCAGGGCGCCTACGACTTCATCGAGAAGCCCTTCAACATCGACCAGCTGATGGTGGTCGTGAACCGCGCCATGGAAACCAGCCGGCTGCGGCGCGAGAACAGCACCCTGCGCCGCGGCGCCGACCGCTCGGCCGAGATGCTGGGCCATTCGGTGGCCTTCAAGCGGCTGCGCGACACCCTGGACAAGGTGGCCAAGTCCAACGGCCGCGTCATGCTGTCGGGCGAACCCGGGACCGGCAAGGAAATGGCCGCCCGCTACATCCATGCCCACAGCCCGCGCAGCAACGCCCCCTTCGTCACCGTCCCCTGCGCCACAATCGAGCCGGAACGGATGGAGGAGGTGCTGTTCGGCCGCGAGACCCCCGAGCGCGGCATCGAGCCGGGCCTGCTGGAACAGGCCCACGGCGGCGTCATCTATTTCGACGAAGTGGGCGACATGCCCCTGGGAACCCAGCCGAAGATCCTGCGCGTCCTGACCGAACAGCAGTTCGTGCGGGCGGGCGGCGCGGACCGGGTCCGGGTGGATCTGCGGGTGATTTCCTCGACCAACCGCGACCTGCCGGCCGAAATCGCCGCGGGGCGGTTCCGGCAGGAGCTTTACGACCGGCTGAATGTGGTGCCGGTCGGGGTGCCCTCGCTGATCGAGCGGCGCGACGACATCGCCCTGCTGGCGCGACACTTCATCGACGTCTGCCACCGGACCCAGGGGCTGACCCCGCGCGACCTGCCCGAGGAGACGATCGCCGCGCTGCAATCCATGCGCTGGCCCGGCAACATCCGCCAGCTGCGCAACGTGATCGAACGCGTGCTGATCCTGGCCGAAGGCCACGGCCCGATCCAGCCCGCCGAACTTGAACCGCAGGGCGCCACGCCCGACAACAGCGACGCGCTGTCGCTTGGGCCGCAGATCACCGCGATGGCGCTCCGCGAGGCGCGCGAGATGTTCGAGCGGGAATACCTGGTGGCCCAGATCAACCGCTTCGGCGGCAATATCAGCCGCACCGCGCAATTCGTGGGGATGGAACGCAGCGCGCTTCACCGCAAGCTGAAATCGCTGGGGGTGGTCGGCGGGATGCGCGCCGAGGACGAGTTCCTGATGGGCAAGTGATCGCCGCGGCCGCCCGCAGCTTGCGGCTGTTGCGCGCCGGGCGCCGCCGTCATAGGCAGGGCGTGACGGACAGGCCGCGGGCGGCGGGGGAACGGGCATGAAGATCATCATCTGCGGCGCGGGTCAGGTCGGCTGGCAGATCGCCCGGCACCTGTCGGGCGAAAGGAACGATGTCACCGTCATCGACAACAACGCCGAACTGATCCGCCGCGCCACCGACGCCCTGGACGTGCAGGGCGTCACCGGCTTCGCCAGCCATCCCGACGTGCTGGACAGCGCCGGCGCGCGCGACGCCGACCTCATCATCGCCGCGACCCATTCCGACGAGGTGAACATGGTCACCTGCCAGGTCGCCCATTCGATCTTCCAGGTGCCGCGCAAGATCGCCCGGTTGCGCAGCAACGCCTATCTGGACGCGATCTATTCCGATCTCTACACCACCTCGCACCTGCCCATCGACGTGGTCATCAGCCCGGAACGCGAGGTGGCCAATGCCGCCCTGCAACGGCTGTCGGCGCCATCGACCTTCGACGTGGAAACCTTTATGGGCGGCAAGGTGCAGCTTCTGGGGATTGTGCTGGAAGACGACTGCCCGGCGCTGAACACCCCCCTGCGGCAGTTGAGCGAACTGTTCTCGACCCTGCGCGCCATCGTCGTCGGCGTGCGCCGCCAGGGACGGCTGTTCGCGCCGGAACCGGGCGACCAGCTTTTTCCCAACGACCAGATCTATGTATTCAGCCACCGCGACGACGTGGCCCGCACGCTGGAAATCTTCGGCAAGCCGCCCCTGAAGCAGGAACGCGTGGCCATCATCGGCGCGGGCAATGTCGGCCTTGCCGTGGCCCAGGCGCTCGAGGCGCGCCCCGACCGGATCCGCACCAAGCTGATCGAGCGCGACCGCAGCCGTGCCGAGTTCGCCGCCGACCGGCTGGAACGGACCATCGTGCTGAACGGCGACGGCCTGTCCGCCGAACTGCTGGAGGAGGCGGCCGTCCCTTCCGCCGACGCAGTGCTGGCGGTGACGGACGATGACAAGACCAACATCCTGGCGGCCGTGCGCGCCAAGCAGGCGGGCGCCAAGCTGGCCATCGCGCTTGTCAACGACCCGACTCTGGTCTCGCTGATGGAGGTGCTGGACATCGACGCCTATATCAACCCGCGCGCCACCACCGTCTCGACCATCCTGCGCCACGTCCGGCACGGCCGGGTGCGCGACATCTATTCGATCGGCGACGCCGAGGCCGAGGTGATCGAGGCGCAGGCGCTGTCCACCTCGCCCATCTCGGGGCGGGCGATCCGCGACATCGACTTTCCCGAAGGCGTGCTGATCGGCGCGGTCCAGAAGGGCGACCGGATCGTGATGCCCGCCCCCGACACCCGCATCGAGGAAGGCGACGTGATCCTGATCTTCGCCCTGACCAAGGACGTGCCAGAGGTCGAGCGGCTTCTGCAGGTCTCGATCGACTTCTTCTGAGGCGCCATGACCGGCCTGCTGCGCCTGCCGCTGTTCGTCCTTGTCGCCGGCCTTGTCGGTCTGTCGATGCTGCTGCCGGCCGCCTACGCATCGGTCACCGACCACGACGCCCTGGCGCGGATCTTCCTCTATTCGGGGCTGCTGGTGCTGGTGGTGGCGGGCCTGGTCGGCCTGGCCACCGCCGCCCATCCGCGCCAGCCGCGTCCGCGAGACACGCTGCTGACGATCCTCGCGGTCTTTGCCGGGATGCCCCTGGTCATGGCGCTGCCCTTTTCCGAGGCGATGCCCGACACCGGCCTGTTCAACGCCTGGTGGGAGATGACATCGGCGCTGACGACCACGGGCGCCTCGCTGTATTCGGCGGATCTGCTGCCGATGCCGCTGCACCTGTGGCGGGCGATGGCGGGCTGGATGGGCGGCTTCTTCATCCTGGTCGCCGCCACCGCGATCCTGGCGCCCCTGCGCATCGGCGGGTTCGAGATCATGTCCCAGCCCTATGGCCGCAGCGAATACCTTGAACGGCTGCCCCGGTCGGCCGATGCGCCCGACCGCAGGCCGCATCTGTCGCAGCCGGGCTTCCACACCATGCTGACCCATCCTCATTACCGGCTGATGCGGTCGGCGGTCGCGGTGTTTCCGGTCTATGCCGGACTGACGCTGGCGCTGTGGCTGATCCTGCTGCTGCTGGGCGATCCCGGGCTGATCGCGCTGTGCCGGGCGATGGGCACGCTGTCCACAAGCGGGATCTCTCCGGTCCTCGGACCTGCGGGGGGCAGTTCCGGCCTGCCGGGCGAGGTGGCGGTGTTCCTGTTCCTGATCCCGGCGCTGTCGCGCCGCTTCTGGCCCGGCGGCGGAGAGTTGCGGGCCAGCGACCGCCTGATCGACGATCCCGAACTGAAGATGGCGGGCGGCTTTGTCTCGCTGGTGGCGCTGTCGCTGTTTGCGCGCCATTTCCTGGGCGCGATCGAGGCCCTGCACGCGCCCGCGGACGCCCCCGAGATCCTGTACGATCTTCGCAATGGGCTAGCCGCCTTCTGGGGCGGGCTGTTCACCGGCCTCAGCTATCTGACCACGACCGGCTGGACCTCGATGGACTGGCAGGGCGCGCGGGCCTGGTCCGGCCTGACCTCTCCGGGCCTGATCCTCGCCGGGCTAGCGATGATGGGGGGCGGGGTGGCCACCACCGCGGGCGGGGTGAAGCTGCTGCGCGTCTATGCCCTTGCCCGCCACGGCCAGCGCGAGATGGAGCGCATCGTGCATCCCAATTCCGTCGCAGGCGGCGGCCAGATCGCCCGCCGCCTGCGCCGCGAGGGCGCCTACCTGGCCTTCATCTTCTTCATGCTGTTCGCAACCTCGATCGCGGCCGTTGTGGCGCTGGTGTCGATCCAGCGCATCGAGATCGAGACGGCGACCATCCTCTCGATCGCGGCGCTGACCAACACCGGCCCCTTAGCGGCGGCCATTCCCCTGACCCCGGCCTTCGAGGGGACCGCCGGCATCGCCTCGGCCCCGTGGGAGGGGTGGTCGGGCCTGCCGGCCTTCACCAAGGCGGTGCTGGCCGGCGCGATGGTCGTGGGGCGGATGGAGACGCTGGCCGTGCTGGCGCTGTTCTCGCCGCAGTTCTGGCGCCGCTGAGGCCGTAACGCTTTCGTGTGCGACGCGCTTGCAAGCGTCCCGTCAACGGCCTAGATGTAAAATCCGACAGGGACAGTTCAAAAACGGAAACAAGATGGCTGGCGACAAGCAGAACCTGCAGGACGCGTTCCTCAATCACGTCCGCAAGGCGAAGGTGCCCGTCACGATCTTCCTGATCAACGGCGTCAAGTTGCAGGGCGTCATCACCTGGTTCGACAATTTCTGCGTGCTGCTTCGCCGCGACGGCCAATCGCAACTGGTCTACAAGCACGCCATCAGCACGATCATGCCGGGACAGCCCATTTCGCTGTACGAAGGCGAGGACTGATTGGCTGAACCCACCGCCACCGAAGCCCGGCCGACCCGCGCCTACGTGATCCACCCGGACCTGGCCAGCCGCACCCAGCGCCGCCAGCCCGAACATGCCCTGGCCGAGGCCGTGGCCCTGGCCCATGCGCTGCCGGGCCTCGAGATCGTGGGCGACGAGGTCGCGCGCCTGCGCAAGCCCGATCCCGGCCGCCTGTTCGGCAAGGGCAAGCTGGCCGAGATCGGCCAGCGCCTGAAGGCGGCCGAGGTCGATCTGGTGCTGATCGACGGGCCGGTGTCGCCCGTCCAGCAGCGCAACCTGGAAAAGGACTGGGGCGTCAAGCTTCTGGACCGGACCGGGCTGATCCTGGAAATCTTCGCCGACCGCGCCCGCACGCGCGAAGGCGTGCTGCAGGTGGAGCTGGCGGCGCTGTCCTATCAGCGCACCCGGCTGGTGCGCGCCTGGACCCACCTGGAACGGCAGCGCGGTGGCCTTGGCTTCGTGGGCGGTCCGGGCGAGACCCAGATCGAGGCCGACCGCCGCGCCATCGACGAACAGATGACCCGCCTGCGCCGCCAGCTTGAACGGGTGGTCAAGACCCGCACCCTGCACCGCGCCGCGCGCGCCAGGGTGCCCTATCCCATCGTGGCGCTTGTGGGCTATACCAACGCTGGCAAATCGACGCTGTTCAACCGTCTCACCGGGGCCGAGGTTCTGGCCAAGGACATGCTGTTCGCCACCCTGGACCCGACCATGCGCGCCATCCGCCTGCCGGGCGCGGGGGGGCAGGGGCGCAAGATCATCCTGTCGGACACCGTGGGCTTCATCAGCGACCTGCCCACCGAACTGGTCGCCGCCTTCCGCGCCACCCTGGAGGAGGTGCTGGAGGCCGACCTGATCCTGCACGTCCGCGACATCAGCCACCCCGAAACCGAGGAACAGGCCGCCGACGTGGCCGAGATCCTCGAAAGCCTGGGGGTCGATGAGGACGTGGCCCTGATCGAGGTCTGGAACAAGATCGACGCCCTGTCCGAGGACACCCGCGCCGCGCTGCGCCGGACCGACGCGCGGACCCAGGGGATCCAGGCCGTCAGCGCCCTGACCGGCGAGGGGCTGGACGACCTGATCGCCGCCATCGACGCGCATCTGACCGAAACCCTGGACGAGCCCAAGGCGGAGGCGACGGTGATCTTGCCCTTCTCGGACGGCCGCCGCCGCGCCTGGCTGCACGAGGCCGGCGTCGTCCAGCGCGAGGAGCCGGGCGAGGGCGGCCTGACGCTGCACCTGCTGTGGACCGACCGGCAGAAGGCGGGATTCGAGGCGCTGAGCGCGCCCGAGGCACAGGACTGATCGGGGCAGGACTGATCAGGAAGCCCAGTCCACCGGCGGCCGTCCCTGCGCCACCAGCCAGGCATTGATCCGGGAAAACGGCCTGCTGCCGAAGAAGCCCCGCCGCGCGGACAAGGGCGAGGGATGGGCCGTCGCGATCACCAGATCCTGCGGACGCGGCAGGCCCGCGACGGCCTTCTGCGCGTGCGCGCCCCACAGCAGGAAGGCCAGAGGCCCGTGGCTCTGCGCGTCTGTCACCGCATCGCGGGCCAGCCTGTCCCAGCCCCAGGAGGCATGGCGCCCCGCATCCCCGGGCGGCACCGACAGCGAGGTGTTCAGCAGCAGCACCCCCTGGCGCGCCCAGCCGGACAGGTCGCCCGTGGCGGGGGCCGCGCCGATGTCGTCGCGCAGTTCCGCGAAGATGTTCTTCAGCGACCGCGGCAGGGCCACCTGCGGCGCGACCGAGAAGGCCAGCCCGTTGGCCTGGCCGGGGGTCGGATAGGGATCCTGGCCCAGGATCACCACGCGCACCCGTTCGGGCGGGGTCGCTTCCAGCGCGGCGAAAACCAGGGCGGGACCGGGCAGCCAGTCGTCCAGCCCTTCCAGCCGCTCGCGGATCGCCGGCCAGTCCTCGCGGAAGAAGGGCAGGTGTTCCCAGGCCTTCGGCGGCTTCATGTCTCGGGCGCGCCGGTGATCCGCGCCAGCCGGTCCAGGCGATCCGCGGCCGCGCCGCTGTCGATGGACCGCGCGGCCAGGGCCGCGCCCTCGCGCAGGTCGGCCGCCTTGCCGGCGATCAGCAGCGCGGCGGCGGCGTTCAGCAGCACCGCGTCGCGATAGGCGCCCGGTTCGCCCGCCAGAAGGGCGCGGAAGGCCGCGGCGTTGTCGCCGGGCTCGCCACCGACGATGGCCTCGAACGGGTGGCGGGGCAGGCCCGCATCCTCGGGGGTGACGGTGAACTCGGTGATGGCGCCGTCCTTCAGCGCCGCGACGCGAGTTTCGCCGGCGATGCTGATCTCGTCGGTGCCGTCGGCGCCGTGGACCAGCCAGGCCGCCTCGCTGCCCAGATCCCGCAGAACCTCGGCCATGGGGCGGATCCAGTCGGCGCTGAAGGCCCCGGTCAGCTGCCGCCTGGCCAAGGCGGGGTTCGTCAGCGGGCCCAGCAGGTTGAAGATGGTCCGCGTCCCCAGTTCCGCTCGGGTCGGTCCGACATGGCGCATCGCGGGATGATGCATGGTGGCCATCATGAAGCAGATGCCGGCTTCCTGGATCGCCCGCTGGGACACGGGCGGGCCGTTCATCACGTTGATCCCCATGGCCGTCAGCGCGTCCGCGGCGCCGGATTTCGAGGTCAGGTTACGGTTGCCGTGCTTGGCCACCGGCACGCCCGCGCCCGCCACCACGAAGGCCGTCGCGGTCGAGATGTTGAGCGTGCCCTTGCCGTCCCCGCCGGTGCCGACGATGTCCATGGCGTCGTCGGGGGCGATGATGCGGTTCATGCGGTCGCGCATGGTGCGGGCGGCGGCCGCGATCTCGTCCACCGTCTCGCCGCGCACGCGCAGCGCCATCAGCAGCCCGCCGATCTGGGCGGGCGTCGCCGCCCCGTCGAACAGCGCCGAAAAGGCCGCTTCGGCTTCGTCCAGGGTCAGGGGCCGGGTGGCGGCGATGCCGATCAGCGGGCGGATGTCGGTGGTCATGCCGCGGCCTTCCCCGGGGTGCAGCGGGCCAGGAAGGTGCGGATCATCTCGTGCCCGTGTTCCGAGGCGATGGATTCGGGGTGGAACTGCACGCCTTCGATGGGAAGCGCCTCGTGGATCAGGCCCATGATGGTGCCGTCGTCCGAGGTGGCGCTGACGCGCAGGCAGTTGGGCAGGCTTTCCGGCTGCACCGTCAGCGAATGATAGCGCGTGGCCGTCAGGGGCGAGGGAAGTCCCGCGAAAACCCCGGTGCCGTCATGGCTGATCGCGTCGGTCTTGCCGTGCATGATGCGGTTCGCGCGCACCACCTTGCCGCCGAAGGCCTCGCCGATGGCCTGATGGCCCAGGCAGACGCCGAACAGCGGAACCGCCCGATCCGCCGCGGCCCGGATCAGGTCAAGGCAGATCCCCGCCTGCGCTGGGTCGCAGGGACCCGGTGAGATCACGATGCCGTCGGGCTGCATCGCCAGGGCGTCATCGACCGTCAGCGCGTCGTTGCGGCGCACCACGACCTCGGCCCCGGCCTCGGCCAGGTAATGCACGAGGTTCCAGGTGAAGCTGTCGTAGTTGTCGATCAGAAGGATCATGCTGGGCGCCTTGACATGGTGGCGGTTTCCCCGCCTTGGCGGGTCCGCTATAGATGGGCCGAAGCGCGCCGGAGGGTCAAGACCGGCAGCGGCAAGAAGGGACAGATGGCACGCGGTTTCTGGACAGGTCTTCTGCATGGCGGCGCGGTCGGCGCCGCGGCCCTTGCTATCCTGTCGCTTGCCACGCCCCTGTCGCGGCCCGCGCCGGACGCCGAACCCGCCCCGTCTGAACCCGCCCCGGCCGAACCGGCGCCGCTGGCCGCGCCGCAGCCCCGGCAGCCCGCCGCGCCAGCCGATCCGGCGCCCGTCGCCGCTGCCCCCGTCGCTGCTGCCCCCGTCGCCGCCGTCCCTGTCGCCGGGGCGGTCGATCTTCCTTCGGGGTCCGAATTCGGGCGGGGCGGCGACGTGGCGCCCAGCCTGCCGGCGCCCTTGGCATCGGAGCCCCGCGCGCAGCCCCAGGCACCGGCGGCGCCGGCCCCCTCTGCGGAGCCCGAGCCGGTGGCGATTGCCCTGCCCGAACCCCGCCCTCAGCCCGGGGGCGAACAGGACGGGCCGACCCAGGCCGTCCCGGCGACGGGCGAGGATGCCCCGCAGCTTGACCGCCCGGCGGTTCTGGCCCAGCCCGACGTTCCGACCCTGCCGGGCCGGGCGATGCCGCAGGGGCCGGACGCCGCGCCGGCGATGCCGCGGGATCTGCCGGCAGCACAAGCGGCGCCGGGGCTGGATCTGTCGCTGCCACCCGACCTGTCGGATCTTCAGGGGCTGAGCCGTGATTGAGCGTCCGATCCTGAACCCCGCCTTCGCGGCGACCGCCGCCCCCCGGTGATGGAGGCGCGCCGCTGGCTGGCGGGCGTGACCTTTCCCCCGGACCGCCCGCTGATCAATGTCAGCCAGGCCGCGCCTGTCGATCCTCCGCCGCTGGCGCTGCGGCAGGTCATGGCCGAGGCGGCGCTGAACCGGCCGGACGCGCATCTTTACGGCCCGGTGCTGGGCAACCCGGATCTGCGCGCGGCGGTGGCCGCGCGGTTTTCCCGCGCCTATGGCGGCGCGGTGGATCCCGGTCAGGTGGCGATCACCCAGGGCTGCAACCAGGCCTTCTGCGCCGCCGTGGCGACCCTGGCCGGGGCCGGCGATCAGGTCATCCTGCCGGCGCCCTGGTATTTCAATCACAAGATGTGGCTGGACATGCAGGGCATCGCCACCGTGCCCCTGCCATGCGGCGACGGCCTGCTGCCCGGACCGGACCATGCCGCCCGCCTGATCGGCCCGCGCACCCGCGCGATCGTGCTGGTGACGCCCAACAACCCCTCGGGGGCGGAATACCCGGCGGACCTGGTGGGGCGCTTCTTCGATCTGGCGCAGGCGCGGGGCATCGCGCTGATCCTGGACGAAACCTACCGCGACTTCGACAGCCGCGACGGGCCGCCCCATGACCTGCTGGCGCGGCCCGGCTGGGACCGGACCGTGATCCAGCTTTACAGCTTTTCCAAGGCCTACCGGCTGACCGGGCACCGGGTGGGGGCGCTGATCGGCTCGGCCCAGCGGCTGGCGCAGGTCGAGAAGTTCCTGGACACCGTGGCGATCTGCCCGCCGCAACTGGGCCAGACCGGGGCGCTGTGGGGGATGGGGAACCTGGACGGCTGGCTGGCCGCCGAACGGGCCGAGATCCTGGCGCGCCGCGACGCGACGGTGGCGGCGCTGAGCGGCCTGCCGGGCTGGCGCGTCAAAAGCGCCGGCGCCTATTTCGTCTGGGTAGAGCATCCGCTGGCGGAAGGCTCGACCGAACTGGCGCGGCGGATGGTGGCGGATGCCGGGGTGCTGGCGCTGCCCGGCAGCATGTTCATGCCCGCCGGCGATCCGGCGGGCGCGCGCCACCTGCGGATCGCCTTCGCCAACATCGACAGGCCCCGGATCGCTCAACTGGCCGAGAGGCTTGCCGGGCTTTCCGCCTGACAGGCTTGTGGCAGGGCCGCGCCCGTCCTAAAGACGGCTCCGACACCAGAAGGGGAAGCGCCGGGCCATGAAGAACCTGCGGACACACGGGAAATCGACGATCGTCTGGGTGCTGATGGGCCTGATGGTCCTGGGGCTTGGCGGCTTTGGCGTCACCAGCTTTTCGGGGGGCTCGACCTCGATCGGGTCGGTGGGCGACACGACCATCACCGCCGACGATTACGCCCGCGCGCTTCGCAACCAGCTGAACGCCTATCAGCAGCAGACCGGCCAGCCGATCAGCATGGCCCAGGCCCAAGCCATCGGCCTGCCGCAGGCCGTGCAGTCCCAGCTTGTCACCGCCGCCGCGCTCGAGGAGCAGGCCCGCCGCATCGGCGTGAGCGTAGGGGACGACCGGGTGCGCCAGGCGATCCTGGACGCGCCCGCCTTCCGCGGCCCGACCGGCAGCTTCGATCGCGCCGCCTACGCCGAGGTGTTGCGCCGCGAGAACCTGACCGAGGCCGAGTTCGAGCGGGAGGTTCGCACCGACGAGGCCCGCCTGCTGATCCAGCGGGCCGTGGCCGGCGGCGTCAGCGCGCCCGAGGCCGCGGTCGAGACCACCGCCCAGTGGATCCTCGAGCGGCGCGACTTGGCCTGGCGCGAACTGACCCCGGACATGCTGCCCGCGCCCCTGGCCGAACCCGACGAGGAGACCCTGCGGGCCTGGCACAGCGCGAACGCGGACCGCTTTACCGCGCCCGAACTGCGCAGGATCACCTATGCCTGGCTGACGCCGGAAATCCTGGCGCCCGAGGTCGAACTGGACGAGGCCGCGCTGCGCGCCGCCTACGAGGCCAACATCGACGAGTATCAGCGCCCCGAGCGTCGCCTGGTCAGCCGCCTGGTCTTCCCCTCGGCCGAGGAGGCCGAGGCCGCCAAGGCGCAGATCGACGCGGGCACCGCGCCCTTCGAGGCCTTCGTGCTGCAGCGTGGCCTGCAGCCCGAGGACGCCGAACTGGGCGAGGTTTCGCAAGAGGATCTGGGCGCGGCCGGCGAGGCGGTCTTCGCGCTGGAACAGCCGGGCGTCGTCGGGCCGCTGCAGACCGACCTGGGCCCCGCGCTGTTTTCGGTCCATGCCATCCTCGAGCCGGTGAACGTGCCGTTCGAGCAGGCCCGCCAGGATCTGCAGGCCGAGGCCGCCCTGGACCGCGCGGCGCGCATGATCGAGGACCGGATCCCCGAATACGAGGATCTTCTGGCCGGCGGTGCGACGCTGGAACAGATCGCCGACGAGACCGAGATGCAGCTTGGCACCATCGACTGGTCCCGCGACGCCACCCCCGAGGAAGGCAGCATCGCCGGCTATCAGGCCTTCCGCGACCGGGCCGCCCAGGCCTCCGAGGCGGATTTCCCCGAACTGGTCGGCCTGGACGACGGCGGCGTGTTCGCCCTGCGCCTGGACGAGGTCGTGCCCCCCACGCTGCGCCCCTTCGAGGAGATCCGCGACGAGGTCGAGGCCGACTGGCGGCGCGCCGAGACGCATCGTCAGCTTCTTGCGCTTGCCGAGGAGCAGCGCCTGAACGATGCCGCGCCCACAGGCCAGGTCGCGCCGCAGTGGACCGAGGTGCGCGACATCACTCGCGACGGCTGGATCGAGGGCGCCCCGGCCGATGCGGTGGCGCGCGCCTTCGCCATGACCGAGCCCGGCGACATCGAGATCGTGGACGCCGACAACCGCGTGATCCTGCTGCGCCTTGACGCCATCCACGACGCCGATCTGGCGGGCGAGGACGCGCAGCGCATCGCCGACGCGGTCGGCGACCGGCTGGCGCAGTCGCTGCAGTCCGACGTCTTCGACTATTACGCCCGCGCCGTGCAGCGCGAGGCGGGGATCCGTCTGGACCAGTCCGCGATCAATGCCATCAACGCGCAGGTCCAGTGATGGACCTGACGCCCGACTTCGCCGCCTTCGAGGCGGCCTGGAACGCCGGCCAGAACCAGCTTGTCACCATCCGCCTGGCCGCGGATCTGGACACGCCCGTCAGCCTGATGCTGAAGCTGGCCGAGGCCGCGCCCATGTCCTTCATGCTGGAATCCGTGACCGGAGGAGAGATCCGCGGCCGCTATTCCATCGTCGGCATGAAGCCCGACCTGATCTGGGACTGCCGGGACGGCCAGGCGCGCATCAACCGGCAGGCGCGCTTTTCCGACGACTTCCAGCCCGACCCCCGGCCCGCGCTTGACAGCCTGCGGGCGCTGATCGCCGAAAGCCGGATCGAGGCGATGCCCGAAGGCGTCCCTCCGGTTGCGGCGGGGCTGTTCGGCTATCTGGGCTATGACATGATCCGCCTGGTCGAACGCCTGCCGAACGTGAACCCCGATCCGCTGGATCTGCCCGACGCGATGCTGATGCGTCCGTCGGTGGTCGCGGTCCTCGACGGCGTGAAGGGAGAGGTGACGCTGTGTGCCCCGGCCTGGCACGACGGGTCGGGCAACGCCCGCGCCGCCTATGCCCAGGCAGCGGAACGGGTCATGGACGCGCTGCGCTCTCTGGACCGTCAGCCGTCCGAGCCGCGCGCGCTGGGCCACGACGCCCGCATCGGCGAACCGGTATCGAACTTCTCGAAGGCTGAATACCTGGCGGCCGTGGAGAGGGCCAAGGACTATATCCGCGCGGGCGACATCTTCCAGGTGGTCCCCAGCCAACGCTGGCGGATGGATTTCCCGCTGCCGCCCTTCGCGCTGTATCGCAGCCTGCGCCGCACCAACCCGTCCCCGTTCATGTTCTTCCTGAACCTGGGCGGCTTCCAGATCGTCGGCGCCTCGCCCGAGATCCTGGTGCGCCTGCGCGACGGCGAAGTGACGATCCGCCCCATCGCGGGCACACGGCCGCGCGGCGCCGACGAGGCCCAGGACCGCGCCCTTGAAGCGGACCTGCTGGGGGACCAGAAGGAACTGGCCGAACACCTGATGCTGCTGGACCTGGGCCGCAACGACGTGGGCCGCGTGGCCAAGCCCGGCACCGTCCGCCCGACCGAACGGTTCGTGATCGAACGCTACAGCCACGTCATGCACATCGTCAGCAACGTGATGGGCGAACTGCGCGAGGGCGAGGATGCCTTGTCGGCGCTGCTGGCGGGGCTTCCGGCGGGCACGGTTTCTGGCGCGCCGAAGGTCCGCGCGATGGAGATCATCGACGAGCTGGAACCCGAGAAGCGCGGCGTCTATGGGGGCGCGGTCGGGTATTTCGCCGCCAATGGCGAGATGGACATGTGCATCGCCCTGCGCACCGGCGTCCTGAAGGACGGCGCGCTGTATATCCAGGCCGGCGGCGGCGTCGTCTATGACAGCGACCCGGAATCCGAGTTCATGGAGACCGTGAACAAGAGCCGCGCCCTGCAACGCGCCGCCGAAGGCGCGGCGCGTTTCGTGCGCGGCAACTGACACGGAAACGGCCCCCACGAAGGGGGCCGGTCTTGGCGTGGTGCGAAGGATCAGTTGGTCGCAGGCGCAGCGCCAGTCGCCGGTTCGGCCTCGGTGTCGCTCTCAGGCTCCATCGCGCCCGAATCGGCGGGCATGGTGGCCGGGGCCGCGGCGCCGCCGGCAGGCTGGTCCATCGGCTCGGCCGTCGGCGTGGTAGCCGAATCGGTGCCCGTCATCGGCGTCTGCGTCGCGGTGGTCGAGGCGGCCGGATCGGTGCCCATGGTCGCGGCCGAGATCCGGGGTCGCGGTCATGGCGCCATCTTCGGCCATGCCATCTTCGGCCATGCCGCCTTCAGCCGTGCCGCCTTCGGTCCCGCCCGCGGCGTCCATCGCGCCAGGGGCCGCTTCCTGCTCGCGATAGACGTATTCGGGTGCGGCCTCGGCTTCTTCCTGCGTCAGTTCGCTGGTGATCTGCTGGGCGTCATAGTTGATCTGCAGCTGGTCCCAGGGAACCGCGATCTGCTTTTCGCCGATGCCCAGGAAGCCGCCCACGCCGATCACCGCCGCCTTCAGGGTGCCCGCTTCGGCATCGACGATCACGTCGTTGATGTCGCCGATCGCATTGCCATCCGGCGAGCTGACGGTCGTATCGGTGATCCAGTCGATCCGCAGTTCGTTCTCGGCCTGCTGCTGTTCGACCTTGCCGCTGGCGGCGAGGTCAGCGCCTTCGGCGGCTTCCGCATCCTCCTCGGCCGAGGCTTCCGCCGCGGGGGCGGCATCCGTGCCCATCGTGGTGTCGGTGGCCGGATCCGCCGGGGCAGGCGTCGTGGTGGTGTCCTGGGCAAAGGCCTGGCCCATCATCAACGGCAGCACGAGAGCGGTGCTGAGCATCAAGTTGCGCATGTCTTCCTCCTGATATGCCGCGCAGGGCGAACGCCGCGCGATTGAGAAGACAATGCCCAGTGGGCCTCCGGGTTCCGGCTGCCCGCCGCTGATCTCGGCCGGGGCCGGCCTCAATCCTCGCCGCGATAGGGCTGGACGTATTGCAGCGCCATGTCCCAGGGAAAGAAGATCCAGGTGTCCTGGCTGACCTCGGTCACATAGGTCTGGACCATCGGCTTGCCCTTGGGCTTGGCATAGACGGTGCCGAAATGGGCCTTGGGATACATCTCGCGGATCAGTTCCAGCGTGCGACCAGAATCCACCAGGTCGTCGATGACCAGGATGCCGTCGCCGTCGCCCATCAGCGCCGGATCGGGCTTGTTCAGCACCTCGAGCTTGCCCTGGCCCGCCTCGGCGCCGACGCCCTTGTAGGACCGGATCGAGATGGAATCGATGGTCCTGATGTCCAGTTCGCGCGCCACGATCATCGCCGGCACAAGGCCGCCGCGGGTGACGGCCACGACCGCGCGCCAGTCGGTTCCGTCCAGGCGCCAGGCAAGCGCGCGGGCGTCGCGGTGCAACTGGTCCCAACTGACGTGGAACCCCTTTTCGTGGGGAAGGCGGTCGATCATGGCGGTCCTTTCTCAGTGGCGCAGGATCAGCGACAGGCCCAGCAGGCCGATGGCCAGACCTGCGGCGCGGTCGATCCAGAACTTCGCGGCATAATACCTGCGGCGCAGCCAGGGCAAGGCCATCAGCGAGGCCAGCGCCGTATAGAAGGCCAGTTCGATGGAAACCGCCGTGGCATAGATGGCCAGCTTGTCCCAGGCGCCCAGCAGCACCGGAAAGACCGACAGCAGCACCGCCGAATAGAACAGCGCCGGCTTGGGGTTCGACAGGTTCAGCATCATTCCGCCCAGAAAGCCCGTCCCCCGGCGGCTTTCCGCCGGGTCGGGCAGCGGGTCCGGGGCGTGTTTCCACATCTTGAAGGCGATCCACAGCAGATAGGCGCCGCCGCCGATCTTCAGCGCGACATAGGTCCAGGGCAGCGTGCGGAAGATCACCGTCAGGCCCAGCAGCGCGAAGATGCACCACAGCGATGCCCCCACCGCCAGGCCCCAGCCATAGGGCAGCGCGCGCCGGCGGCCCAAGGCGAAGGCGCTTTGGCTGACGGCGATCACGCCGGGGCCAGGCGACAGGATCGCCACCGCCAGCACGCCCGCGAACAGGGCCAGCTGATCCAGCGTGACCGTCATCGCGGTGCGTCAGTCCTTCTTGACCGTCGCGATGTCGGGCGCATCCACCGCCTTCATGCCGACCACGTGATAGCCCGCATCGACGTGGTGCGTCTCGCCCGTCACGCCCGCGCCCAGGCGCGACAGCAGGTACAGCGCCGAATTGCCCACATCCTCGGTCGTGACATTTCGCCGCAGGGGCGAGTTCAGTTCGTTCCACTTCATGATGTAGCGGAAGTCGCCGATGCCGCTGGCCGCCAGCGTCTTGATCGGGCCGGCGCTTATCGCGTTCACGCGGATGCCGTCCTTGCCCAGATCCTCGGCCAGGTAGCGGACGCTGGCTTCAAGCGCGGCCTTGGCCACCCCCATCACGTTGTAATGCGGCATCACCCGTTCGGCGCCGTAATAGGTCAGCGTCAGAAGGCTACCCCCGTTCGGCATCATCGCCGCCGCCCGGCGCGCGACGGCGGTGAAGGAATAGACCGAAATGTCCATCGTCATCAGGAAGTTGTCGCGCGTGGTGTCGGCATAGCGGCCGCGCAGCTGATCCTTGTCGGAAAAGCCGATGGCGTGGACGACGAAATCGAGGCTGCCCCACTGGTCGCGCAGGGCCTGGAACAGCGCGTCGATCGAGTCTTCGTGGCTGACGTCGCAGGGCAGCACCAGCGAGGATCCCAGCTGCGCGGCCAGCGGATCGACCCGCTTCTTCAGCGCCTCGCCCTGGTACGAGAAGGCAAGCTCGGCGCCTTCGTTCGCCACCGCGCGGGCGATGCCCCAGGCGATCGACTTGTCGTTCGCCAGTCCCATGACAAGGCCGCGCTTGCCAGCCATCAATCCCTGCTTCTGCTCGCTTGACATGTGCGGCCTCTCGCGCTTTCAACCCTTTGTGACAGGTGCTTAGGCCAAAGGGCCCCTGGCATCAAGCGCAAGGAAGGCACCATGACGGATCGTGACGGCGTGTTTGCGGGCGACGACCCGTTCGAGATTGCAAGACGTTGGCTGGCCGAGGCCGAGACGACCGAGCCGAACGATCCCAACGCCATCGCCCTGGCGACGGTGGACGGACAGGGGATGCCCGATGCGCGCATGGTCCTGCTGAAAGAGATCGAGGGCCAGGGGCCGGACGGCGGCTTCGTGTTCTATACCAACTACGAAAGCGCCAAGGGCCGGCAGATCGCCGCGACCGGCAAGGCCGCCTTCGTGATGCACTGGAAATCGCTGCGCCGCCAGATCCGCGTGCGGGGCGATGTGGTCCGGGTCGAGGGGCCGAAGGCCGATGCCTATTACGCCAGCCGTGCGCTGCAAAGCCGGATCGGCGCCTGGGCCTCGCGGCAGTCGCAGCCCCTGGAAAGCCGCGCGGCCCTGCTGGCCGAGGCCGCGCGCCAAGGCCTGCGCCACGGCACGAACCCGCCCAGGCCGCCCTTCTGGGGCGGTTTCCGGATCGCCCCCAGGCAGATCGAATTCTGGGCCGATGGCGCTTTCCGGTTGCACGACCGATTTCGCTGGGACAAAGAGGCCAGTGGTGCATGGAGTGTGCGGCGGCTCTCACCCTAGGCCTTGACGAAAAGGTTCCGGTGGCTGACCATGATGACAGGCGCGTGTTTTTTTTGCGTCGGTCTCCCGCGATCACGACCGCATGACGGCGTATGGAATGAACGGTGTGGTGAGTTGGACTCGGGTCAGGACAAGACGCGCTGAGCGCATGTGGTGCAGAGATGACGGATGAGAAGGGGCTGAAGCTGGTGACGGGACTGGTCAAGTGGTTTGACCCGTCCAGAGGCTATGGCTTCATCCTGAACGAGGAAGGCGGCGCGGACATCCTGCTGCACGCCAACGTCCTGAGGAACTTCGGACGCAGCTCGGTGGCCGACCAGTCGCGGGTGACGGTCTGGATGCAGCCGACCGCGCGCGGACTGCAGGCGACCGAGGTGGTGTCGATCGAACCGCCGGTATCGGACGGATCGGCGCCCATCGCGGATCTGGACAACGGCGTGATCGAACATCTCGAGACGCTGCCGCTGCGGCCGGCCCGCGTGAAGTGGTTCGACAAGACCAAGGGTTTCGGCTTCGCCAACATCTTCGGTCATCCCGACGACGTCTTCCTGCATGTCGAGGTGCTGCGCCATTCCGGCTTTGCGGACCTCTCGATCGGCGAGGCGATCGGCATCCGCGTCATCGAGGGGCCGCGCGGCCTGATGGCGGCGCAGGTCACCAGCTGGGACCGCGGCACCGAACAGGGATGCCGGTCACTGGGCGCCGACCACCTGGGCGACCAGGCGCAGGAGGTCAAGGACTTCATGGCGCATGTCGCCGAGTAAGGCGGCCCCGGCGGCGGCCCTTCTTCTGTCCGCCGCCCTGGCCCTGCCTTGCGCCGCCCAGGTGGCCTGCAGTCCGGACCAGGCGATCTTCCAGACCGATGGCGGCCAGGTCTCGGTCAGTGTCGAACTGGCCGACGACGAGGCCGAGCGGGCGCAGGGCCTGATGTTCCGCCAGTCCCTGCCGCGGGGAACCGGGATGCTGTTCGTCTATGACACGCCGCGGCCCGTCAGCTTCTGGATGCGCAACACCTATATCACGCTGGATCTGATCTTCATGGACGCGGCCGGCGTGATCCGCCACATCCATCCCCGGGCGACGCCGCTGGACGAAACGCCCATCCCGGGTGCTGCCATCGGCGATCCCGCCCCCGAACGCCAGATGATCCTGGAGGTCGGCGGGGGCGAGGCCCGGCGTCTGGGACTGGCCGTCGGCGATGCCATGGCCCATCCCCGCCTGGATCAGGATTTGGCGGTGCTGCCCTGCCGCTAGGGCTTTTACAGCCCGACGCGATCCGCTAAACGGAACGCGTCGGGGCGTAGCGCAGCCTGGTAGCGCGACGGTTTTGGGTACCGTAGGCCGGAAGTTCGAATCTTCTCGCCCCGACCACCGGTCATTCCGCCGCCTTGGCCGCCATTGGGTTGTTGGGGTGCGTGGTCCAGTTGGCATAGGGGCCGCGGGGCAGGCCGGTGCGCAGGTCCATCTCGCCCACGGCCAGTTCGCGCATGTCGATGCAGTTCTCGACCGGGCAGACGTCCAGGCACAGGTTGCAGGCGACGCATTCCTCCTCGATCACCTCGAAGACGCGGCCGGGCTTCATGGCGATCGCCTGGTGGGACGTGTCTTCGCAGGCGGCGTAGCAGCGGCCGCACTTGATGCACAGATCCTGGTCGATGCGGGCCTTGGTGACATAGTTCAGGTTCAGCTGGTTCCAGTCGGTGACGTTCGGCACCGCCCGCCCGATCAGGTCGGACATGGCCATGTCGCGGCTGTCCAGATAGTCGCGCAGGCCCGAGATCATCTCTTGCACGATCTTGAAGCCATAGGTCATCGCCGCGGTGCAGACCTGCACCGTGCCCGCGCCCAGGGCCATGAACTCGGCCGCGTCGCGCCAGGTCGTCACGCCGCCGATGCCGCTGATGGGCAGGCCGTAGGTGGCAGGGTTGCGGGCGATCTCGGCCACCATGTTCAGGGCGATGGGCTTGACCGCCGGGCCGCAATAGCCGCCATGCGCGCCCTTGCCGTCGATGGTGGGCTCGGGGGCGAACAGGTCCAGATCGACCGAGGTGATCGAGTTGATCGTGTTGATGAGGCTGACGGCATCCGCGCCGCCGCGCATCGCGGCCTCGGCCGGCTTGCGGACATCGGTGATGTTTGGCGTCAGCTTCACGATGCAGGGCATGCGCGAGTACTGCTTGACCCAGCGGGTGACCATCTCGATGTATTCCGGCACCTGGCCCACGGCGCTGCCCATGCCGCGTTCGGACATGCCGTGCGGGCAGCCGAAGTTCAGTTCGACGCCGTCGGCGCCGGTATCCTCGATACGGGCCAGGATGTCGCGCCAGGACTGTTCGTCGCAGGGCACCATCAGCGAGATCACCAGGGCGCGGTCGGGATAGTCGCGCTTGACCGACTTGATCTCGCGCAGGTTCACCTCCAGCGGGCGGTCGGTGATCAGCTCGATGTTGTTGATGCCCAGCACGCGGCGGTCAGGGCCGTGGATGACGCCGTAGCGGGGACCGTTGACGTTGACGACGGGCGGGCCTTCGGCGCCCAGGGTCTTCCACACCACGCCGCCCCAGCCGGCCTGGAAGGCGCGGCGGACGTTGTATTCCTTGTCCGTGGGCGGGGCCGAGGCCAGCCAGAAGGGGTTGGGGGACTTGATTCCGACGAAATTGCTGCGCAGGTCGGCCATGATGGATCTCCTCAGCCGGGAATCTCGACCGGGCGTCCGGTCAGGTGGGCATCGATGTCTTCGGCGGCGTCGCGGCCTTCCGCGACGGCTGTGACGGTCAGATCGTCGCCGCCGGCGGCGCAGTCGCCCCCGGCCCAGACGCCGGGGATGCTGGTGCGGCCGGGGCCGGCCACGCCGATCTTGCCGCCGTCCAGCAACAGGCCGTCCGGCACGCCCTCCAGCCGCTGGCCGATGGCGCGGAACAGCTGGTCGGCCTTCAGCCGGAAGCGGTCGTCGGTCAGGTGCAGCCCGCCATCGGGATCCGCTTCGGTATAGGCGAACTCGACCTCGACCACGGTGCCGTTGCCGTGGACCCTGACAGGCACGGCGTTGCAGATGATGCGCACCCCGGCGCGGGTGGCGTGGTCCTGTTCGTGGCGGCTGGCGCCCATCTGCGACTGGTCGCGGCGATAGACGATGGTGACGTTTTCCGCCCCCAGCAGGCGCGCCTGCACCGCGGCGTCCACCGCCGTCATGCCGCCGCCGATTACCACCACGTCGCGGCCGATGGGCAGGGTGGTCAGGTCGCTGGCCTGGCGCAGGTCGCGGATGAAGCTGACCGCGTCCAGGACGTTGCCGCGTTCCTCGCCCTCGGTCCGCAGGGCGTTGACGCCGCCCAGGCCCATGCCCAGGAACACCGCGTCGTAACCGGCCCGCAGCCCCTCCAGCGTGATGTCCCGGCCCAGGCTGTGGTCGTGGCGCAATTCGATCCCGCCGATGCCCAGGATCCAGTCCACCTCGGCCTGGGCGAAGCCGTCCACGGCCTTGTAGCTGGCGATGCCGTATTCGTTCAGCCCGCCGGGCTTGGGCCTGGCCTCGAAGATCGTGACGTCATGGCCCTTGGCGGCCAGACGGTGCGCGCAGGCCAGCCCCGCCGGCCCCGCGCCGACCACCGCGATGCGCTTGCCGGTGGGGGCGGCGCGACGGAACGGATGGTCCTGCCGGGCCATCATCCCGTCGGTGGCGTATCGCTGCAGGGCGCCGATGGCGACCGGGTCGCCCTCGGCCTCCATGCGGACACAGGCCCCTTCGCAGAGGTTCTCGGTCGGGCAGACCCGGGCGCACATGCCGCCCAGGATATTGGCGTGAAAGATGGTCATTGCCGCAGCGTCCGGCGTGCCGGTGGCGATCTGGCGGATGAACAGCGGGATGTCGATGCTGGTCGGGCAGGCCGTGATGCATGGCGCGTCGTGGCAGAAATAGCAGCGGTCGGCGGCCACGCGCGCCTCGTGCCGGGTCAGGGGCGGGGCGACATCGGCGAAATTGGCCGCCAGTTCATGCGGGGTAATGCGACCGGGAACGACTCCGGGCGCCAGCCTGGCTTGGGACATTTGCGTCTCCTGGCTCTCTCCTGTTGGTCGAATCAGGCTGACACAGGTACGATTTTTTATCAAATGGTAAAACTTGGTCCCCGGGTCGTTGCCACCATTTCGGGCAGTCTGGAGCAGGCGGCAGGCCGGGAAGGTGCGCAAGGCAGCCCTGTCCCCTCAGGCGATGTAGCGGTCCTTGCGGTGGTTGACGGCGATGGTCAGGTTCAGGATCACCGCGCCCAGGAAGCTCCACCCCACGGTAACGGGATCGCGCAGGGCCAGGGCCGCCAGGAACAGCACCGCGTCGAAGGCCAGTTGCACCCAGCCGGCGCGGAAACCGGTGGCGTCCTGGACATAGAGGCCGACGATTCCGACGCCGCCCAGCGAGGCGCCGTGCCGGAACAGCGCGATCAGGCCGACCCCGCTGAGGCATCCGACCAGCACCGCGCCCACCAGGGGGCTGATCCGTCCGAACTGAAGATGGGCCGGAAGGATCATCGCCAGCGCCGAGAGGAGGGCCACGGCCACGAAGCTTTTCGCCACGAAGACCGGCCCGAACCGCTTCCAGCCCAGCCAGTAGAATGGCAGGTTCACGACGAAGAACACCAGTCCGAAGGGCCAGCCGGTCTCGTAGGAGATCAGGATCGCCAGGCCCGCCGTCTGGCCCGTCACGAAGCCCAGATGCGTCAGCAGCACGACGCCGACCGCCGCCATGAAGCTGCCGAAGGCGATGCCCTGGGCGTCGTCGGCAAGGCTGTGCCTGGGGGTGGGGCGGGTCAAGGGGTCCGTCCCGCCGCGCCGGAGGCGTTGCCGCAAGGGCAGGAAGAAGGGGGGCCGTCTGCCCCCCATCCCGTTCCGGGATTCCCCCGAGGATATTTTCGCACAGAAGATGGATCAGTTCAGCGCCGCCTCGGTGATGACGTGGGTGAAGGCGCCTTCCGGCGCTTTCGAGATCACCGGGTCCGAGCCGCCGGCCATCAGCGTGTCCACGGTGCGCTGATAATCGGCCTCGTCCAGGGCGCCGGTGCTGCCCGCCGTCAGCTTGCCGATTTCCTGGACCATGCGCAGCTGATGATCCAGCGTCTGGGCGCCGGTCTCGTCGTTGTCCAGCACGATCTGGGCGGCTTCCTCGGGGTTTTCCTCGGCGTATTTCCAGCCCTTCATGCTGGCGCGCACGAACTTGGCCAGATCGGCAACCTTGGCCTCGTCCTCGAGCGTGCTTTCGAGGACATAGAGCCCGTCCTCGAGGGTGGCTACGCCCTGATCCTCGTATTTGAAGGTCACCAGATCCTCGGGGGCGATGCCGGCGTCCAGCACCTGGCCGTATTCGTTATAGGTCATGGTGCTGATGCAGGCTGCCTGCTTCTGCAGCAGCGGATCGACGTTGAAGCCCTGCTTGAGCACGGTGACGCCGTCCGGGCCGCCTTCGGTGGACAGGCCAAGCTGGCTCATCCAGGAGAGGAAGGGGTATTCGTTGCCCGAGAACCAGACGCCCAGGGTCTTGCCCTTGAAGTCGGTCTTGGGGTCGCTGATGCCGCTTTCCTTGAGGCAGGTGAGCATCATGCCCGAGGCCTTGAAGGGCTGGGCGATGTTGACCAGCGGCAGGCCCTTTTCGCGGGCGGCCAGTGCCGCAGGCATCCATTCGACGATCACGTCCGCGCCGCCCCCGGCCAGCACCTGCGTGGGCGCGATGTCCGGGCCGCCGGGCAGGATGGTGACGTCCAGGCCCTCTTCCTCGTAGAAGCCCTTGTCCTTGGCGACGTAGTAACCCGCGAACTGCGCCTGGGTGACCCATTTCAGTTGCAGGGTCAGATCCTGCGCGCCGGCGGCGCCCGCCGCCAGCGCGATTGCGGTGCCCAGCATCAGTGTCTTCATCTTCCCTCTCCTGTGTTTGGGGCATCAGCCCCGTTGACGACGCTGCGACGGGTGCCAGAACGTCACCTTCTTCTCGATCAGCGCCACGATGCCATAGAACAGCGATCCGGCGATCGCCGCCACAAGGATTTCGGCCCAGACCAGCGGCAGATCCAGCCGCCCCACGGCGGTCGAGATGCGAAAGCCCATGCCCCGGGTGGGGCTGCCGAAGAATTCCGCGACGATGGCGCCGATCAGCGCCAGCGTGGTGGTGATCTTCAGCCCGTTGAACAGGAAGGGCATGGCGGCGGGCAGGCGCATCTTCCACAGGCTGGCGCCGTAGGGCGCGGCCCAGCTGGCCATCAGATCGCGCTGCATGGGATCGGTGGCGGCAAGTCCCGCCACCATGTTCACCAGGATCGGGAAGAACACCATGACGACGACGACGGCGGCCTTGGACTGCCAGTCGAAGCCGAACCACATCACCAGAATGGGTGCGATCCCGACGATGGGCAGGGCTGCCACGAAATTGCCGATGGGCAGCAGCCCGCGTTGCAGGAACGGGCTGCGGTCGATGGCGATGGCGGTGGCGATGGCGGCGCCCGCCCCGATCAGCCAGCCGGTCAGGGCACCCTTCAGGATCGTCTGGACGAAGTCGGTCCACAGGATCGCCGTGTTCGCCGTGACGCTGGCGCCGATCCGGCTGGGGGCGGGCAGGATCACCGCCGGCACCGCGTAGAGGCGCACGATCATCTCCCACAGCAGCAGGATCGTGGCGCCGAAGATCAGCGCCACCGCCAGCCGCGTGGCCCGGGTGTCGAAGCGGGCCAGCCAGGCGTTCAGCGCCATGGCCGCCAGCCAGACGTCAAGGATGGGCAGCGCGCTCATCGCGCGAGGCCCATGCGCCGCAGCGTCACGCGTTCCAGCGCGCCGATCAGCATCACCAGAACGGCGGCCAGGATCGCCGCGGCGAACAGCGCCGACCAGATCTGCACCGTTTGCCCGTAATAGCTGCCCGAGAGCAGCCGCGCGCCAAGCCCCGCCGTGGCGCCGGCGGGAAGTTCGCCGACGATGGTGCCCACCAGGGCCGCGGCGATGGCCACCTTGAGGCTGGCGAACAGATAGGGCAGGGAACTCGGCAGCCTCAGCCGCCAGAACTGCTGGCTGCGGCTGGCGTTCCAGCTGTGCATCAGGTCAAGCTGCATGGCATCGGGGGTGCGAAGGCCCTTGACCATGCCCACCAGCACCGGAAAGAACGACAGCCAGGCCGCGATGATCGCCTTGGGCAGCAGGCCGGTGATCCCGGCGCTGGCCATCACCACGATCACCATCGGTGCGATGGCCAGGATCGGCACCGTCTGGCTGGCGACCGCCCAGGGCATCACCGACTGGTCCATGGCGCGGTTATGCACGATCCCCACGGCCAGCAGGATCCCCGCCGCCGTGCCGATGGCGAACCCCGCCAGGGTCGCCGAAAGCGTGACCCAGCCGTGCCAGACAAGGCTGCGGCGCGAGGTGACGGCCTGCCCCGCGATCCCGTCCCAGAGCCCGGCGGCCACCTGATGCGGCGCGGGCAGGACCGGGCGTTCCAGCGTCAGGGTCTGGCGGATCAGATCGCCCGCGGTCAGGGTCGCCTCGGCCCGCGCCGCCTGATCGCGCACCCAGGGCGCGTTCATCCAGACGGCCGCCAGATACCAGATCACGACGATCGCCAGCAGCACGGTCAGGATGGGCAGGACGCTCTGCAGGCGGGGATTGATCCCGCCATTCCTGCGCGCCACCGCCTCAGTCATAGCTGTGCCCCTCGCGCAGCCCTTCGCGGACCTGCTGGGCCAGGGCGATGAACTGGGGGGTGTCGCGGATTTCCAGCGGGCGGTCGCGGGGCAGGGGGCTGTCGATCACCCGCGTGATGCGGCCGGGGCGCGGCGACATGACGACGATCCGGGTGGACAGATACACCGCCTCGGGGATCGAATGGGTGACGAAGCCGATGGTCTTGCCGGTCTTCTTCCACAGATCCAGCAGCGCCTCGTTCAGGCGGTCGCGCACGATTTCGTCCAGGGCGCCGAAGGGTTCGTCCATCAGCAGGATGTCGGCGTCGAAGGCCAGAGCGCGGGCGATAGAGGCGCGCTGCTGCATCCCGCCCGACAGTTGCCAGGGATACCTGCCCCCGAAGCCTGCCAGGTCCACCAGCTCCAGCACCCGCTGGATCCGCTGCGCCCGGTCGGCGCGGGAAAAGCCCATGATCTCCAGCGGCAGGCTGATGTTGCCGGCGATCGTCCGCCAGGGATAAAGCCCCGGCGCCTGGAAGACATAGCCGTAGGCCCGTGCCCTGCGCGCCGCGTCGGGCGTCATGCCGTTGACGGACAACGCGCCGCCGGTCGGCGTCTCCAGTGCGGCGATGGCCCGCAGGAAGGTGGTCTTGCCGCAGCCCGAAGGCCCGATGAAGCTGACGAAATCGCCGGGGTTGATGGTAAGGGTGACATCCTTCAGCGCATGGACGGGACCGTCGGCGGTCTGGAAGGTCAGGGAAACGTCGCGGGCCTGGATGGCGGTCAAGTCACACCCCGCTGGCCGGGATGCCCGACCGCTCCACCGGGCGGGGCGCGGTCAGTTCCTTCCAGGCCGACAGCGCCCGGTTCACGGTGCCGCGCGGTTCGCGGGCGACGAACTCGCCATGCCCCTCGCGGCTGTCCAGCGTACCATCCGTCACCGCGACATGCCCGCGCGTCAGCACATAGCGCGGCAGGCCCTTGACCCGCTGCCCCTCGAACACGTTGTAGTCGATGGCCGATTGCTGGCTGCCGGCGCTGATGGTCTTTTCGGCCTCGGGATCCCAGACCACCAGATCGGCGTCGCTGCCCACCAGCACCGCCCCCTTCCTGGGATACATCCCCAGGATCTTGGCGATGTTGGTCGAGGTGACGGCCACGAACTCGTTCGGCGTCAGCCGGCCGGTTCCCACGCCATGCGTCCACAGCATCGGCATCCGATCCTCGAGCCCGCCGGTGCCGTTGGGGATCTTGGTGAAATCGCCGAGGCCATAGCGCTTCTGTTCCGTCGTGAAGGCGCAATGATCCGTCGCCACGCAGGACAGCGATCCCGATTGCAGCCCGGCCCACAGGCTGTCCTGGTGCATCTTGTTGCGGAACGGCGGCGACATGACGCGGCGCGCGGCGTGGTCCCAGTCGGGGTTGAGATATTCGCTGTCGTCCAGCGTCAGATGCTGGATCAGCGGCTCGCCCCAGACGCGCTTGCCCTGGGCGCGGGCGCGGCGGATCGCCTCGTGGCTATCCTCGCAGGACACATGGACCACGTAAAGCGGCACCCCCGCCATGTCGGCCACCATGATGGCGCGGTTGGTGGCCTCGCCCTCGACCTGAGGCGGACGGGAATAGGCATGGGCCTCGGGGCCGGTATTACCCTCGGCCAGCAGGCGGGCGGACAGTTCGGCCACGACGTCGCCGTTCTCGGCATGGACCATCGCGATCCCGCCCAGATCGCCCACCCGGCGGAAGCTGGCGAACAGTTCGTCGTCGTTCACCATCAGCGAGCCCTTGTAGGCCATGAAATGCTTGAAGCTGGTGATGCCGCGATCCACCACCTGCGCCATTTCCTCGAAGACCTGCTGATCCCACCAGGTCACCGCCATGTGGAAGCTGTAGTCGCAATGCGCGCGGCCCGACTTGTTGTCCCACATCTGAAGCGCGTCCAGAAGCCCCTGGCCGGGCGAGGGCAGGGCGAAATCCACCACCATCGTCGTCCCGCCCGCCAGCGCCGCCCGCGTCCCGCTGTCGAAGTCGTCGCTGGAATAGGTGCCCATGAAGGGCATCTCCAGATGGGTGTGCGGGTCGATCCCGCCCGGCATGACCAGGCAGCCGGTGGCGTCCAGCACCCTGTCGCCCGTCAGCCCCTGGCCGATGGCGGCGATGCGGCCCTGTTCGATCAACACATCCGCCTTGTAGGTCAGGTCGGCGGTAACGATGGTTCCGCCCCGAATAACCGTGCTCATCCCCATCCCTTTCATCCTGGTTCACATGGCCCGCGGGGCGCAAGCCCCGGGGCCTTCGTCCGCCTCAGCGGACAATCTCGGCCGCATCCAGCACCGCGTGCAGCAGCACGTCTGCGCCCGCCTTGGCCCATTCGGGGCTGATCTCCTCGGCCTCGTTGTGGGACAGCCCGCCGACGCAGGGGCACATGATCATCACCGTGGGGGCGACGCGGCTGATCCAGCACGCGTCGTGGCCCGCGCCCGACACGATGTCCATGTGGCTGTAGCCCAGCCGCTCGGCCGCGCTGCGGACCTTGGCGACCAGGCCCGGATCGAAGGCGACCGGGTCGAAATGGCCGACCGGCTCGATCTCGATGCCAAGGCCCAGATCCGCGGCGATGGCTGGGGCCTCGCGTTCCAGCCTGTCGCGCATGGCGGTCAGCTTGGCCAGGTCGGGCGAGCGGAAATCGACGGTGAAGACGGCGCGGCCGGGGATCACGTTGCGGCTGTTCGGCCACAGGTTGGCCTGGCCGACCGCACCCACGGCGTCGGGCTGGTGGTCCATCGCGATGCGGTGCACGGCCTCGATGATGCGCGCCATGCCCAGGCCCGCATTGACCCGCATGTGCATCGGCGTCGAACCGGTGTGCGCGTCCTTGCCCGTCAGCGTCACCTGCAGCCACCACAGGCCCTGGCCGTGGGTGACGACGCCGATCTGCCGGCCCTCGGCTTCCAGGATCGGGCCCTGTTCGATGTGGTATTCGAACATGGCGTGGATGCGGCGGTCGCCCGGAGCCTCGTCGCCGCGCCAGCCGATGCGGTCCAGTTCGTCGCCGAAGCGCTTGCCCTCGGCGTCGGTGCGGCCGTTGGCGTAATCCTCGGTCAGCACGCCGGCAAAGACCCCCGAGGCCAGCATGGCCGGGGCGAAGCGGGCGCCTTCCTCGTTCGTCCAGTTCGTCACGACAATGGGGCGGCGGGTGCGGATGCCCAGGTCGCGGACCGTCCGGATCACCTCCAGCCCCGACAGCACGCCCAGGACCCCGTCGAACTTGCCGCCGGTGGGCTGGGTGTCCAGGTGGCTGCCGATATAGACGGGATCGAGGTCGGGCTCGGCGCCCTCGTGGCGCATGAACATGTTGCCCATGCGGTCCAGGCCCATGGTCATGCCCGCCTCCTCGCACCAGCGGCGGAACAGGGCGCGCCCCTCGGCATCGGCGTCGGTCAGGGTCTGGCGGTTGTTGCCCCCCGCCACGCCCGGGCCGATCCGGGCCATCTGCATCAGGCTGTCCCACAACCGTTCGCCGTCGATCGTCATGTTGGCAGCCGGAACCGCCCCGCTGGCGTCGGTCATCCGTTGTCCTTCCTGTCGTGCCCCCGTTCTGGCGCGGGGTTGGCTTGATGGGATCTGGTCCCCGGGGGCTGGCCCCCTTCCATTATTGACCGATTGGTCAGGATCACGCTACCACGGGGCAGGGTTCAGTCAAGCGTTCACGCGCCTGTCGCCGCGACTGCCAGGGCGATGCCTGGAATTGCATCAGCAAGGGGGGCTGGAATGGCAGAAGACACCGGGCCGGTGCTGTCCCGCATCCAGCAGAAGAACCGCGACCTGATCCTGGAAGGCGCGCTGTCGGCCTTTTCCGCCAACGGCTTCCGCGGCGCGACCATCGACCAGATCGCCGCCGCCGCGGGCCTGTCCAAGCCCAATGTCCTTTACTACTTCGCCTCCAAGGACGACATCCACAAGACCCTGCTGACCACGCTACTGGACATGTGGCTGGCGCCCATGACCCGCATCGACCCGCAGGGCGATCCTCTGGCCGAGGTGCTGGGCTACGTGCGCGCCAAGCTGGAGATGTCGCGCCGCTTTCCCCGCGAAAGCCGGCTTTTCGCCCACGAGATCCTGCAGGGCGCGCCCCACCTGACCGAGATCCTGGGCGGCGGCCTGCGCGAGGTGGTCGATCAGGCGGCCGCGATCCTGCAGGGCTGGATGGACGAGAGGCGCCTGGCCGCCGTCGAGCCGCGCCACCTGATCTTTTCCATCTGGGCGCTGACCCAGCATTACGCGGATTTCGACGTGCAGGTGCGCGCGGTGCTTGGGCCCGGCCACGATCCCTTCGCCGAGGCCGGCACCTTCCTGGACAACCTTTATCGCAGGATGCTGGCGGTCTAGGCCGGGCGCTGCGTCAGCAAGCCGGCGGCGGACTGGATCATGGTCAGGTTCTCGCGCGCGGCGGCGATGAAGTCGTCCACCTCGCCGCTGGCCCAGGCCTTGGTGGCGGCATTGGTGGCGGCCACGACAGCCGCGGCCAGGATCTCGATCTGGGCGGGCTTGGCATCGGGGCAGCGCTTCCACAGCAGGGCGCGCATCTGCGCCCGGCGCGACAGGATGGTCGAGTTGCGCAGCGCGTCCAGCTTGGGATCGGTGTTGGACAGAGCAAGGATGTGGCGCAGCAGGTCGCGTTCGTCCAGAAACCGCGTCAGATGCGCGGTGATGAGCCGGTCCAGATCCTCGATCAGCGTGCCGCGGCCTGCAACGAACTGCTCGGACGCATCGGCGGGGTAATCGGGCGGCGGACCCATCATCGCCGCTTCCTTGTAGGGGTAATAGTTGAAGAAGGTGCGGGTGCTGATCCCCGCTTCCCGGGCGATCGCCTCGGTCGTGACATTGGCCAGACCATCGCGCACGGCCAGTTGGATGGCGGTCGCCTGGATCTTCTTGGCCGTGCGGTAGCGGCGCGTCGTCTGCGGCATCTTGCGCCTTCCCGTGGTCGTCCCCTGCCCGGGAAAGGTGTCAGCAACCGGGCCGGGTCGTCAAGGCGCATCGCCTTGACGCGCGGCGCGGCGGCGATGTTCTATGCAGGCCGCGCGTCAGGGCGGCCTGCACGTGCGGGAAGGAAGGGCGCTTCAGGCGCCCCAGGTGCGGATCGGGCCGCAGTCCATGTGGACGAAGTTCGACCGCGAATACTTGCCCACCCCGCCGGCGCGGCAGGACATGGCGGCGCTGTACATCTGGCCCACCGACCGCGACTTCAGCCGCAGGTCGGCTGCCTTGCCCACCAGGTGCAGCGAGTTGCGCGCCACCCCGCTGGAGGTGCGGCGCAGCATGGCGTTGGTGCGCGGAGAGCGGTAGCCCGACAGCATCATGTAGGGTTCGTTGGTCTGCAGCAGCCGGTGCGAGGCGGCGGCGACGTCCACGGTGCGGGGATCGATGCCGATGACCTCGCCCGACCGCCAGTCGCGCATGAAGATGTTGATCTCGTTCAGGGCCTCGCGGATGTATTTTCCGTCAACCCAATAGACGGTGTCCAGGCTTTCGCCGGTCCGCCCGGAATACATGCGGATGCGGCGCATGTCGCCGGCCCCGCGCAGCAACCCGAAGGCGTTCGCCATCACGGGTGCTGCCGCCACGGTTGTAGCCGCGAACACACCAAGGATGCCGCGACGTGAAAGAAGGTCGAATGTCATGTCAGATCGCCTGTCCCGCTTCGTCTTTTTCCGCCGCATCCCCTGCGACGCCCCGAAGTTATCTCCGGTTAGCTAACAATATGTCAAAACCTCGTGCGCTCGGGAACGGATTTCCTGCCTGTTGCGTCAGTATCGCACAACTTTAGGCGAAATCCTGCCGAGAACACGATCTTGTGGCAGATGCGCCGCGCGGCTGTGGCGCGCTTGCAACCATGCTGTCGAACGCCTGCTTCCGTCCCAGCATTTGCTGGAGAAGTGGTTGGGAAACTGGCAGAATCCAAACGGCATAAAGAAGGAATGACGATGCGCGGCAGGGCACTTGTGGCGGTTATTGCCTTGATGTTGGGCGCACAATCGGGGGTTGCACAGCCGCAACCCGGTCTGGCCGGGGCCTTTGGTGTGGCCGCGGCACCACGGCTGGATTTCAGCCCCCGGGACATGGCGCTGGCCGAAGCCGCGGCGACGGAACCCGATCTTGCGGCGTACTACGGCGCCCACGGGCTGCGCCCGATCTTCATGGGGCCCGATGGCGCCAGGTTGCGCACCGCCCTGCAGGATGCCGTTGCCACCGCGCCCCAGCACGGAATCCCCGCAGGCCGCTATGACGCGGCTGCGCTGTCCGCCGATGCCGCGGATATCGGGGCCGAGATCGCGCAGGCCCGCATCCTTGCCCGCTATATCCGCGACATGATCGGCGGGGTGATTCGCCCTGATTCGGTCGATCCGCTCATCAAGCGCGAGGTCCGGCGCCCGCCCGTCGACGGGTTGATCCGCGACTTCGTCCAGGCGCCGGACCCCCAGCGGTTCCTGCTGGACCTGCAACCCCGCCATCCGGCCTATCTGGCACTGCAGCGCGCACTGGCGGCAGACCAACCCTTGACCATGCCCGCCGACCTGCCGCGCGCCGCTGTGGCGACGTGGCGCCTGGGCGCGCGGGGCGCTGGCGTCCTGCCGTTGCGCGCGCGGCTCGAGGCGGGGGGCTTTGCCGCGCCCGCGGACGACCCGCGGCTTTATGACGCGGCTCTTGCGGATGCGGTGGCGCGGTATCAGGCGGCGGTCGGGCTGCCCCCTGACGGCATCGCCGGCCCCCGGACCATCGCCCACCTGAACGGCGACGTGCCCCAGGACAGCCGCAAGCGCGCCATCGTCGCCGCGCTTGAGCGGATGCGGTGGATGGGGTCCGAGGATCTGCAGGCCCGTCACGTCTGGGTGAACATCCCCGAATACACCGCCCGCATCGTCGAAAACGGCGTCGAGACGTTCCGCACCCGCACCGTCGTCGGCAGCACCGAAGCCGACCGCCAGACGCCCGAGTTTTCGGACCAGATGGAGTATGTGGTGGTCAATCCGCGGTGGAACGTGCCGCGGTCGATCACCGTCAAGGAATACCTGCCCAAGTTGCAGGCCAACCGGCACGCCGTGCCGCATCTGGATGTGGTGGACGGCAACGGCCGGGTGATGTCCCGCGGCGACATCGACTTCGGCCGCTACACGGCATCCAGCTTTCCCTATCGGTTGCGGCAGAAACCCAGCGATGACAATGCTTTGGGGCTGGTGAAGTTCATCTTCCCGAACCCCTGGAACATCTATCTGCACGACACGCCGACCAAGCACCTGTTCCAGAACGCCACCCGCGCCCATTCGCACGGCTGCATCCGCATCGGCGACCCCTTCGATCTGGCCCATGCGCTGCTGTCCCGGCAGACCGAGGATCCGCAGGCGATGTTCCAGCGCGCCCTGGACCGCAAGGACGAGGTCTGGCTGAAGCTCACGCCTTCGGTGCCCGTGCATCTGGTCTATTTCACCGCCTTCCCCGACGCCGACGGAACCATCCGCCGGTTCGAGGATGTCTATGGGCGCGACGCCGCGCTCTATGAGGCAATCCAGAAGGCCGGGCTGGATTCATAGGCCCGGAAAGTCTAAGCCCCTTTCGGACAAGGGGGCTAGCCATGACGACGACCATCGGGGAACTGGCGCAGGCGCTTGGGGCCGAGGCCTGGGGGGACCTGGGCCTGCCCGTCACCGCGGCGGGCGAACCGCAGGCGGCCGGTCCGGCAGGCCCGGAGGGCGGCGTCATCGCCCTGGCCATGTCGCCGCGATACGCCGCGATGCTGAAGCCGGGCAGCATGGCGATCCTGGCCGAAGGCACCGATCCCCAGGCGCTTGGCCTGAAGGCCGCCATCTTCGCGCCGCGCCCGCGCCTGCTGATGGCGGGCGTGACGCGGGTCTTCGACCCCGGCCCCGACATTGCCCCGGGCATCCACCCGACCGCGGTGATCGACCCGTCGGCGCAGATCGGCGAGGGCGCGGCGGTGGCGCCCTTCGCGGTGATCGGCGCCGACGTGCGGATCGGGCGAGATGCGCGGATCGGGCCGCATGTCAGCATCGGCCGCGGATCGCGGCTGGGCGATCAGGTCCTGCTGAACGCGGGCGTGCGCATCGCCCACGGCGTGACGGCAGGGGACCGGCTGATCGTGCAGTCCAACGCCGTGATCGGCGGCGACGGCTTTTCCTTCGTCACCCCCGAGGAATCCGGGATCGAGGAAATCCGCCGCACCCTGGGCGCGCGTGAGGAGATCAGGCAGCAGCACTGGACCCGCATCCATTCGCTGGGCGGGGTCGAGATCGGCGACGACGTGGAGATCGGCGCCAACGCCACCATCGACCGCGGCACGATCCGCGCCACCCGCGTGGGCAGCGGCACCAAGATCGACAACCTGGTGATGCTGGGCCACAACGTGACCGTGGGCGAGGATTGCCTGCTGTGTTCGCAGGTCGGAATCGCCGGGTCCGCGCGGATCGGCAACCGCGTCGTCCTGGCCGGAAAGGTTGGCGTGAACGACAACATCGAGGTGGGCGACGACGTGATCGCCGGCGGGGCCAGCAAGATCTTCACCCGCGTGCCCGCGGGCCGCGTGATCCTGGGCAACCCGGCGGTCAAGATGGAGACCCAGCTGGAAATCCAGAAGGCCGTCCGCCGCCTGCCGCGCTACGCCGAACAACTCGCGCGGCTTCAGCAGGCCGTGACACGACTGTTGGAAAAGGGCTAGGAGGCTTCATGACCGACCAGATCAGGGACCGCATCAGGGCGATCATCGCCGATCAGGCCATGCTGGAGCCCGGCCAGATCCCCGACGATGCCACCCCGCAGGACCTGGGCATCGACAGCCTTGGCCTGGTGGAAGCCATCTTCGCGCTTGAGGAGGAGTTCGACATCTCGATCCCGTTCAATGCCAACGAACCGGGCAAGTCCGACTTCGACATCTCGACCATGGGCACCATCATCGCGGCGGTCGAGCGCCTGGTGGCGCAGAAGGCCGCATGAAACGGGGGAAGGCAGCGCGAAAGGCTGCCCCGGCAGCCTTCACCCGGCAGGACGGGCAGCGCCGGGTCGTCATCACCGGGGCGGGCACGATCAACGCGCTTGGCCACGACGTGCCGACAACGCTGGCGGCCTTCCGCGAGGGCCGCTGCGGCATCGGCCCGCTGCAGTTCCGCGACGTCGAGAGGCTGTCGATCCAGATCGGCGCGCAGGTCCATCCCTGGCAGGCCGAGGATTACTTCAACCGCCAGCAGATCCTGCTTTACGACAAGTTCACGCAGTTCGCGCTGCTGTCGGCCAAGCAGGCCGTCGCCCAGTCCGGGCTTGATTTCCAGGGGGCACTCGGCCTGCGGGCGGGTGTGGTGCTGGGCACGGCGGGCGGCGGGCTGAACACCTGGGACGAGAACTACCGCACCGTCTACGAGGAAGGGAAGAACCGCGTCCACCCCTTCGTCGTCCCCAAGCTGATGAACAACGCCGCCGCCAGCCATGTCAGCATGGAGTTCGGGCTGCGCGGCCCTGCCTTCACCGTGGCCACCGCCTGCGCCAGTTCCAACCACGCGATGGGTCTTGCCTTCCAGATGGTCCGGTCGGGGGGCGCGCAGGTGATGCTGACCGGTGGCTCCGAGGCGATGCTGTGCTTTGGCGGCGTCAAGGCCTGGGAAGGGCTGCGCGTCATGTCCCGCGACGCCTGCCGCCCGTTTTCCGCCAATCGCAACGGCATGGTCCAGGGCGAGGGCGCGGGCGTCTTCGTCTTCGAGGATTACGAACACGCCCATGCCCGCGGCGCAGACATCCTGGCCGAGGTGGTGGGCTTCGCCATGTCCTCGGACGCGCAGGACATCGTGATGCCTTCGGCCCAGGGGGCCGAACGCGCCATCACCGCGACCCTGCAGGACGCCGGCCTGAACCCCGAGGACGTGGGCTATATCAACGCCCACGGCACCGGCACCGCGGCCAACGACAAGACCGAATGCGCCGCCGTGGCCCATGCCTTCGGCCATCATGCCGACCGGCTGATGATCTCGTCCACCAAGGCGATGCACGGCCATGTCATCGGCGGCACCGGGGCGGTGGAACTGCTGGCCTGCATCATGGCGCTGCGCGACGGTGTGGTGGCACCCACCATCGGCTATCAGGAAGCCGATCCCGAATGCGCCCTGGACGTCGTCCCGAACGAGGCCCGCAATGCGCGGGTCGAGGCCGTCCTCTCCAACGCCTTCGCCTTTGGCGGGCTGAACGCGGTGATCGCGCTGCGGCGGATCTGAGGGCCGGAACGACCGCGCCCGGCCGGAATCCCGACGGGCGCGGTCCGCATCTGCCGGTCAGTCGGCCGGCGTCTCGGCGGCAGGCGCCTGGGCCGGGGCTTCCTCGGCGGGGGCCGGCTGGTTGGCATAGGCCGTGAGCGCGTCGAAAGCGGCGGTGAACCCGGCCAGAGACAGCGTCAGCCGCACGGGATTTTCCCGGTCGCCGCCGAAGGGCAGCAGCGTCACGGTGGCGTTGGCGCCCCGTTTAAGCGCATCCAGCTCAGCCTGGGTGAAGCCCATGCGCGACACGCAACCCGCCGGGGCGCAGAAATTGAAGGGATAGCCGCGCGGCTCGGCGGTGCCGACCGCGAAGCCCAGGCCCTGCACCAGATCGGTTTCCAGCGGCGCCACCAGCGTGGCGCCCGCCGCGACCTCGGCGCTGTTGCGCAGCGGGATCAAGGTCATCTCGGCCACGGCATTGCCCTCGCTGTCCTCAAGCAGCTGATACAGTTCGCACGGATCCTTGCCCTGGTCGATCCTGAGGCAGCGGGTGGACCAGTCCTGATGGGTTTCCTTGACGTAGTACTGCCCGACCTGCGGCTCGGCATTGGCGGCAGGCGCGGTTCCCGCCGCCGGGGCGGCCGCGCCACCGGCCGCGGCGGGGGCATCGGCGGCCGCAGGTGCCGGGGCCGCCGCTGGCGCATCGGTGTCCGCAGGTGCCGGGGCCGCCGCTGGCGCATCGGTGTCCGCAGGTGCCGGGGCCGCCGCAGCTTCCGCCGCCGGAGCCTGCGCATCGGGGGCTTGGGCCGCAGGGGTTTGGGCCCCGGAGGTTTCTGGCGCCGCCGGGGCGCCGTCCTGCGCGAAGGCCGGCGCCGCGATCACGGCAAGGGCCGCCAGAAGGGCCTGCGAAGGTTTGAATGGCATGGTTGTGTCGTCCCTTAGCTCAGTGCGTCGGGCGGGCCTAGCATGTCCGTTCCGGTTTGTCATTGTGCAAGCGGGCAACGCCGTTCACCGTGGCTTGACCGCGTTCCGCCAAAGGCGGCCCAGCAAAAATAAAAGGGTCGTGGCACGAACCACGACCCAATCGCCCGATGGCGAACCTCTCCCTGCCGGACTGGCCGGTCATCATTGGAGGGCAGGCTAGTCGCGGCCCGGCGATCCGTCAACTGGTCAGATGGACAGGTTTCCCATAAAAAAGCCGCGCCCGAAGGCGCGGCAGTCCAACAGGGAGGAAGGTTCGGGCATCGACGACCATGATGCCGAACGAATCCCATACTGGCATGAAAGGTTTAACATTGTGTTGTCGGCGCGGACGCCGCAACGGCGCGGCGTGCAACAGCGGCGGGCGGCGCAGGCGGGGCAGGACAGGCGCCCCCACCGCCGCCCGAAGGGCGCTGACGTGTGCCCCGGCACAGGATCGGTCCCAGGCCTGGTCACGGATGCGCCGGGATCGCCGTTCCGGCGACGCAAAGCGCCATGCCCACCTGCGCCAGCATCGCCGCGCCCAGGCCCGCACCCGCCCGCACCGGGGCCGGGCTGTCCGCCACGGCGGCGCGCATCTCGGCCAGGATGGCGATCATCAGCAGGACATGGCGGTGCATGTCGTAATCGGCCGCGCGTTGCAGCCGGGCGTCGTTCTGCAGGGCTTCCTCGGCCCGGAGGCGGGGCAGGGCAGCGCCCGGGGCGGGGGTATGGTCAAGCCGCAACAGGCGCCGCAGGTCGCGTTCGCGGCGCCACCCGGCCTGCCCCTCGCGCGCGGCGCGGATCAGGATGCGGGGGCGGCGCAGCGATTCCCCGGCGGGGCGGGGACGGAAGGCGATCACGTTCGGCATGTAGGTCATGGTAGGACTGTCCCGTTCTGGTTGGTGAGGACAGCTTCACACAACCTCAGCGGGTGTTGCCGTTGTGTTTATCGCAGCGTTCGCTGGGGCAACAGATCTTTAGGATTTGTTAGGGAATGTTGCGGCTAGCTGCTGATATCAGCCGTTCATTAACCACGCTTAACGCAACCCAAGGCAGTTCAGTTCCCCCTGCTGCCGAGGATGACAAGGGACAAGACATGACGCTTTTGACCGGTGATTTCGCCATCGACCCTCTTGCTGCGGAGCACCGTTGTCCAAGCGGGACGACGACCACCCCCTCCGACGGGATGCCGGATGACGCCCGTCTGTATCTTTGCCATGTCGAAGGCGGTCAGTCGATCCGTTCCCTGGCGCGGTCCGAGGGCTGCCACGCCTCGACGATCCTGCGCCGCATCCGCCGATTCGAGGCGCGGCGCGACGATCCCCTGGTCGATGGCGCCCTGAACGAGACGGCCGAACGGCCCGGCCAGATCGACGACCGGCAGCTGCTGCGGATCCTGCGGCGCCTGGCCGAACCGGGCGCGGTGCTGGTGACCGCCGACGGCATGGACAAGGCGATCGTCAGCCGCGACGACATCAGGACGGCGGTCCTGGATCGCCGCACCGCCGAGGTGATGGCGCTGCGGGGCTGGGTCCTGCCCGCCGCGGCGCCGGGACGGATGCAGCGATACACCATCGCCGCCGCCGGTCGCGAGGCGTTGCGCGGGATGCTGCGCTCGCCCCGGCAGCGCAAGGCGGTGCCCGGTCCCGCCGACTTCAGCGAAGCCAGCCCCGTCGCCAACGACAACGTCAGCGGCATGGCCGAAGCGCCCGCGGGCTTCGATCACGCCGACCGCCACCGCGTCTGGGAAAAGCGGGTCATCGAGGATCCCGAGGATGGCCGCCGGCGCCGCACCCGGGTGAACATCGCCGAAAGCCCGCTGCTGCTTCTGGCGCGGCGGCGCGACAACGCGGGCAAGCCGTTCCTGTCCGCCGGGATGATCGCCGCGGGCGAACGGCTGCGCGAGGATTTCGAACTGGCGCAGATGGGGCCCCGCGTGACGCAGAACTGGACCGGCTTCATGACCTCGGGCATCGACGTCAGCCGCAGCGGCGGGGGCTATCGCGGCGGCTCGGAATCGGCCCGCGACCGGGTGGCGATGGCGTTGCGCGACCTTGGTCCGGGAATGGGCGACATCGTGTTGCGGGTCTGCTGCTTTCTGGAGGGGATCGAACTGACCGAACGCCGGCTGGGGTGGTCGGCCCGGTCGGGAAAGATCGTGCTGCGCCTGGCCCTGATGCGGCTGGAGCGCCATTACGAGGAAACCTACGGCAGCGGCTCGCGCCTGATCGGCTGACAGGCAGAAGGGGCGCCCGGGGGGCGCCCCTTCCGTAACAGGGAACGGGTTACGCGCAGACCGAAAACGATCACTGGCTACGACAAACCCTGGATCCGGGCCGGCCTATTCGGCCGCGATCGCCTGATTGGCCCGTTCCGCCCGCGCCGCCCGGATCCCCGCCCCATAGGCGGGGCTGATGCGGTCGAAATGCACCAGCACGCGGGCCAGAACATCCTCGTCCGCGCCCTCCATCGCCGCGGCGATGTTCCTGTAGAGACGCGCCCGCTCCTCGTCGTTCAGCACCCGGTCATGCAGCGCGCGGGGCTGTTCGTAGTCGTCGATCAGCTGGCGGTGCGGCTGGCGGGCGGCCACCCCCGACAGGCGCAGCGGCGGTTCGGCGAAGGCCGGATCCTCGACCGCGCCGCCGCGGCTGTTGGGTTCGTAATAGGCGTCGGTGCTGCCCGTCACCTGGCCGAAGAAGTTCATCTGCCCGTCCTTGTGATAGTGGTGGACCGGGCATCTGGGCGCGTTCACCGGCAGGTGTTCGTAATGCGTCCCAAGCCGGTAGCGATGGGCGTCGGCATAGCTGAAGACGCGCGCCTGCAGCATCTTGTCGGGGCTGTAGCCGATCCCGCGCACCTTGTTGGACGGGCTGAATGCCGCCTGCTCGATCTGGGCGAAATAGTTGTCGGCGTTGCGGTTCAGCTCGAGCTGGCCGACCTCGATCAGCGGATAGTCCGAATGCGGCCAGACCTTGGTCAGGTCGAAGGGGTCGTAGGGGGTCTTTTCGGCGTCCAGTTCCGGCATGATCTGGACGAACATCGTCCAGCGGGGGAATTCGCCCCGCTCGATCTTGCCGAACAGCGCTTCCTGGTAGCCCTCGCGGGTCTGGCCGATGATCCGGGCGGCCTCGTCATTGGTATAGAAGCGGTGGCCCTGCTGGGTCTTGAAGTGGAACTTCACCCAGAAGCGTTCGCCGTCGCCGTTCCAGAAGGAATAGGTGTGGCTGCCGAAGCCGTCCATGAAGGTCGGATCCTGCGGCAGGCCCCGGTCTGACATCAGGATCGTCACCTGATGCAGCGATTCGGGAACCTGGCCCCAGAAGTCCCACATGGCGGTGGGGCTGCGCAGGTTGGTGCGGGGATGGCGCTTCTGCGTGTGGATGAAATCAGGGAACTTCAGCGGATCGCGCACGAAGAACACCGGGGTGTTGTTGCCGACCAGATCCCAGTTGCCCTCGTCGGTATAGAACTTCAGCGCGAAGCCGCGCACGTCGCGTTCGTGATCGGCCGCGCCCATCTCTCCGGCCACGGTAGAGAACCGCGCCAGCATCGGGGTGGTCTTGCCGACCGCGCCGAAGATCGAGGCGCAGCTGTAGCGGGTGATGTCGTGGGTGACGGTGAAGGTGCCGAAGGCGCCCCAGCCCTTGGCGTGAACGACCCGCTCGGGGATCCGTTCGCGGTTCTGGTGGGCCAGCTTTTCCAGCAGTTGATAATCCTGCATCAGGACCGGCCCGCGGTCGCCCGCGGTTTCGCTGTGCTGGTTCGACGCGATGGGCGCGCCGGCGGTGGTGGTCATGCGGGGGCGAAAGGTGTCGTGGCTCATGCTGCGGCTCCTTAACATAAGTTGATCGCTTCTTGCAGAACGACCAGATAAAGAGAAATCGAATATTCATATCATGATGATAAGGAGGCCTGATGAACATCACGCTGCGGCAGCTGCGCTATTTCCTGGCCCTGGCGCAGGAGGGGAACTTCACCCGGGCCGCCGAGGCCGCGCATGTGACGCAGCCCGCGCTGTCGATGCAGATCCGCGCCCTCGAGGACGATATCGGCACGCCCCTGGTCGAGCGCACGCCGCAGGGCGTGGTCCTGACCCCGCAGGGCCGCGTGATCGAGGCCCATGCCCGGCAGGTGATGGCGGCGATGGCGGGGCTGGAGCAGGCGGCGCGCCAGCCGGGGCAGGGCGGGCGGCTGATGCTGGGAATGATCCCGACCGTCGCCCCCTATCTGCTGCCCGAGGCGCTGCCGATCCTGCGCGCCCGCGATCTCAGCCGGGATCTGCATCTTCGAGAGGCGCAGACCGACCGGCTGGTGGATGAGCTGCTTCTGGGGCGCCTGGACGTGGCCGTGGTCGCCACCCCGCCCGAGGCCGGGGATCTGGTGGCGGTGCCGCTGTTCACCGACCCCTTCCTGCTGGCCGGCAGCCGGGACCGCATCGCCCGCATGGGCACCGCCCGCCCCGAGCCGCGTGACCTGGATCCGGGGCAGTTGCTTCTTCTGGACGAAGGGCATTGCCTGGGCGATCAGGCGCTGGAGGTCTGCGGCCTGGGGCGGCGCGGCGCCCGGCTGAACCTGGGCGCGGCATCGCTGTCCACGCTGTGCCGGCTGGCGGCGCAGGGCATGGGCATGACCTTCCTGCCGCGCCTGGCGGTCCGGCAGGAATGCGCGGCAGCCCCCGGGCTGGCCACGGTGGCCTTCCCGGACCCGCAGCCCTGCCGGCAGATCCTGCTGCTGCGCCGGGCCACGACGCCCGCCGGGGGCTGGTTCGACGACCTAGCCGAGACGCTGCGGCTGGCGGGCCGGGCCGTCATGGCGGACTAGACAGGCCGCACCCCTGTCCGCTAGGCCTCGCGCGCCGGTTTCCCAGGCGCGGTCCAAGGCCGCGCGGAACAAAAGCCGGCTACCGCGCCTTTGCGGTGCAACACCATGCAGCAACAGGAGAATTCATGGAGAACATACTGGCCCTCATGCAGCAGCCCGAGGCCTGGGTGGCCTTGGGCACCCTTGTGGTGATGGAGGTCGTGCTGGGCATCGACAACCTTCTGTTCATCTCGATCCTGTCGAACAAGCTGCCCGAAGGCCAGCGAGAGCGTGCCCGCAAGGTCGGCATCGGCCTGGCGCTGATCCTGCGACTGGGGCTGCTGGCGACGATCGCCTGGATCGTGCAGCTGACCCAGCCCGTCATCACCATCCTGGGCAACGAGCTGTCCTGGAAGGACATGATCCTGATCGCCGGGGGCCTGTTCCTGGTCTGGAAGGCCACCAAGGAAATCCACCACCATGTCGATCCCACCGATCACGAGGACAGCATGATCGGCGTCGTGGGCGTCACCTTCGGCAGCGCCATCGTGCAGATCCTGATCCTGGACCTGGTGTTCTCGATCGACAGCATCATCACCGCCGTGGGCATGACCCCGCATGTCGAGATCATGGTCGTCGCCGTCATCACCGCCGTGACCGTCATGCTGCTGGCAGCGAATCCGCTGGCGGCCTTCATCGGCAAGAACCCCACGATCGTGATGCTGGCGCTGTCCTTCCTGCTGCTGATCGGCACGACCCTGATCGCCGAGGGCTTCGGCGTCCATGTCCCGAAAGGCTATGTCTATGCCGCCATGGCCTTCTCGGCGGCGGTCGAGGGCCTGAACATGTGGGCCAGGAATGCCCGGCAGCGCAAGAAGGCGGCTGCCCACTGAAGCCCGGGGCGCGGCAAGGGCCGCATCATGCGGGCCGCGTCGCCTTCGCTGTCGATCAGGGCTGGTACCCGAGGTCGGACTCGAACCGACATGCCTTGCGGCGGCGGATTTTGAATCCGCTGCGTCTACCATTCCGCCACTCGGGCCCTGGACCGTGGCCTAGCGCGGGGCAGGGCGCTTGGCAAGAGGGCGCCCGGGCAGGGGCGTCAGGCGCGGCCCAGCTTCTGCAGCCGCGCCGCCCGCAGCCGGGCGAAATCGTCGCCCGCATGATAGGATGACCGGGTCAGGGGCGTGGCCGAGACCATCAGGAAGCCCTTGCCATAGGCGGCGCGTTCGTAGCCCGCGAACTCCTCGGGCGTGACGAAGCGGGCCACCCGGTGATGCTTGGGCGTCGGCTGCAGATACTGGCCGATGGTCATGAAATCGATGTCGGCCGCGCGCATGTCGTCCATGACCTGCAGCACGCTGCCCCGATCCTCGCCCAGGCCGACCATGATGCCGGACTTGGTGAACATCGCCGGGTCCAGTTCCTTGACCTTCTGCAAGAGCCGCAGAGAATGAAAGTAGCGCGCGCCGGGCCGGACCGTGGGATAGAGGGCGGGCACCGTCTCGAGGTTGTGGTTGAACACGTCGGGCCGCGCCTCGACCACGGTTTCAAGGGCGCCGGGCTTCGACTTGAGGAAGTCGGGGGTCAGCACCTCGATCGTCGAATCCGGGCTGCGGTGGCGGATGGCGCGGATGGTCTGGGCGAAGTGGTCGGCCCCGCCGTCGTCCAGATCGTCGCGGTCCACGCTGGTGATGACGACGTGCTTCAGTCCCAGCTTCTGCACGGCATGGGCGACGCGGCCGGGTTCGAAGACGTCGAGCGCGCCGGGCTTGCCGGTGGCCACGTTGCAGAAGGTGCAGCCGCGGGTGCAGATCTCGCCCATGATCATCATGGTGGCATGGCCCTGGGACCAGCATTCGCCGACATTGGGGCAGCCCGCCTCCTCGCAGACGGTGGACAGGCGGTTCTCCTTCATGATGTCGCGGGTGCGCCTGTAGCCGTCCGAGGTGGGCGCCTTGACACGGATCCAGGCGGGCTTCCTGGGCTGTTCCTGGTCCGGCCGATGGGCCTTTTCCGGGTGTCTCTGATCGGGAATCCGAAGATCGCGCAAGGCCCTGTCCTTTCGGTCGCGGTTCCCCTTCAGATAGACCTTCGGCCCCTCGAACGCAACGCCGGGCCGCGCGGGCCCGCCTTGCCGCGACACGATGTTCGTGTGCGCAGGATTGCCGGAACAAGCGGGCCGGTTGCGTGTTGGTTCAGCAATACCGCAACACAACCCCCCGATGGAGAACCGCAATGAAGTTCAAGACCCTGACCGCCCCGATTGCCCTGGCCGCCGCGATGGGCCTTGCGCCCGCCGCCTTCGCCCAGAACATGATCGGCACCCAGCAGATCAACGAGGCCGACCGCGCCGCCGTGGCCGAACATTGCCGCACCCTGGCCATGGGTTCCGACGACGCGGCCGAGGGCGCGACGACCGCGGGGGGCGAGGAGGGCAACTCGGGCAACGCCGACGACGATTCGGTGGAATCGAACGGTCTGGACGAGGATGCCGGAACCATGAGCGGCGCGATGCCGACCCATGGCAACGAGGGCAATGCCGATGACGACTCGCCCAACCCCGCCACGGCCGCGGCTGGCGACACCGATGCAGCGGTGACCGCGACGACCGGTCTGGAAGGGAACCAGGACCAGGACGAGTTCACCGGGACCATCAACATGACGCTCATCACTCTGGCCGACTGCCAGGCTGCCGGGATGTAAGACCCCCTCTGCAAGGAACGGCGACGAAATGGAAAAGGCGGCCCGCGGGCTGCCTTTTTTCATGGTCCGTCGGGCGCTGGCCATCCCTTGCAGAGCGGCGTTCCCATGACCATCTGAAAGCCTGTGACGGCCGGGCCTGCCGGCCGCCGCGCTTCGGAACATCGCCGGGACGCCGCGAAATCCGCGCCGTGGTGGGGCCTTGCGCCCGTTGACCCCGCAGGCACAGGGGTCTAAACGGACGCTCAGCCAACCCGTCGCGGGCAGCTACAGCTTGTCCGCGGCCGACAGGGGAACTTGCCCGTGGAAACCTTGCTTCAGGACTATCTGCCGATCCTCGTCTTCGCGGGCATGGCCTCGGCGCTGGCGCTGATCCTGATCCTTGCGGCCGCCGTGGTTGCGGTGCGCAATCCCGACCCCGAGAAGGTCAGCGCCTATGAATGCGGCTTCAACGCCTTCGACGACGCGCGGATGAAGTTCGACGTGCGTTTCTATCTGGTGTCGATCCTGTTCATCATCTTTGACCTGGAAGTGGCCTTCCTGTTCCCCTGGGCGGTCAGCTTCGCCGGCCTGTCCGAGGCTGCCTTCTGGTCGATGATGGTGTTTCTGGGCGTGCTGACCGTGGGCTTTGCCTACGAATGGAAGAAAGGGGCGCTTGAATGGGCGTGATGACCGGGGCGAACACGGCCGGTTCCGACCGCGAGGTCGCGACGGCCAGCCTGAACCGCGAGTTGCAGGACAAGGGTTACCTGCTGACCACCACCGAGGACATCATCAACTGGGCGCGCAACGGCAGCCTGCACTGGATGACCTTCGGCCTGGCCTGCTGCGCGATCGAGATGATGCACGTGGCCATGCCGCGCTACGATGTCGAGCGCTTCGGCATCGCTCCGCGCGCCTCTCCACGCCAGTCGGACCTGATGATCGTCGCCGGCACCGTGACCAACAAGATGGCGCCCGCGCTGCGCAAGGTCTATGACCAGATGCCCGAGCCGCGCTATGTCATCAGCATGGGAAGCTGCGCCAATGGCGGCGGCTATTACCATTACAGCTATTCGGTGCTGCGCGGCGTCGACCGGATCGTTCCCGTGGACATCTATGTTCCAGGCTGCCCCCCGACGGCCGAGGCGCTGCTCTACGGCATCCTGCAGCTTCAGCGCCGCATCCGGCGCACCGGCACGCTGGTGAGGTAGGCCGATGTCCGTCTATCCCGACCTCGAGGCGCTGGAGCAACTGGCCGAGCATATCAAGCTGCGGCGCGGCGACGACATCCTGGACACCCATATCGCGTTCGGGGAACTGACGGTGACCACCACCGTCTCCGGCATCCTCGACCTGATCGAGTTCCTGCGCAGCGACAGCAGCTGCCGCTTCACGACGCTGATCGACTTCACCGCGGTGGATCACCCCGAACGTCCGCAGCGCTTCGACCTGGTCTGGCACCTGCTGTCGATGTATCAGAACCACCGCATCCGCGTGAAGGCCGCCATCCGCGAGGACGAGATCGTGCCCTCGCTGGTGCGGATCTATCCCTGCGCCAACTGGTTCGAGCGCGAGGTGTTCGACATGTTCGGGATCCTGTTCTCGGGGCACCCGGACCTGCGGCGCATCCTCACGGATTACGGCTTTACCGGCTTTCCGCTGCGCAAGGATTTCCCGACCACCGGCTATGTCGAGCTTCGCTACGACGAATCCGAGAAGCGCGTGGTCTATGAACCGGTCAGGCTGACGCAGGAATACCGCCAGTTCGACTTTCTGTCGCCTTGGGAGGGAACGCAATATGTCCTTCCCGGCGACGAGAAGACCAAGGGGTAAGGGCCATGGACGGCGACATCCGCACCGACACCTATGACGACGGCTCGTCGGACATACTGGTGGGCGAACAGAAGATCCGCAACTTCAACATCAACTTCGGCCCCCAGCACCCCGCGGCGCATGGCGTGCTGCGCATGGTGCTGGAGCTTGACGGCGAGATCGTCGAACGCGCGGACCCGCATATCGGCCTGCTGCACCGCGGCACCGAGAAGCTGATGGAAAGCCGGACCTATCTGCAGAACCTGCCCTATTTCGACCGGCTGGACTACGTCTCGCCCATGAACCAGGAACACGCCTGGTGCCTGGCGATCGAGCGTCTGACGGGCACCGTGGTGCCGCGCCGCGCCAGTCTGATCCGGGTCCTTTATTCGGAAATCAGCCGCATCCTGAACCACCTCCTGGGCGTCACCACCGGGGCGATGGACGTGGGCGCGCTGACCCCGCCGCTGTGGGGCTTCGAGGCGCGAGAGCAGCTGATGATCTTCTACGAGCGGGCCAGCGGCGCGCGCCTGCACGCGGCCTATTTCCGCCCCGGCGGGGTTCACCAGGATCTGCCGCCCGATCTGCTGGACGACATCGAGGCTTGGTGCGAGATCCTTCCCGAAGGTCCTGGACGACCTGGACACGCTGCTGACCGAGAACCGGATCTTCAAGCAGCGGCTGGTGGGGATCGGCGTCGCCACCGAACAGGATGCGCTCGACTGGGGCTTCACCGGGGTGATGGCGCGCGCCTCGGGGCTTGCCTGGGACCTGCGCCGGTCGCAGCCCTACGAATGCTACAGCGAGTTCGACTTCAGGATCCCCATCGGCAAGAACGGCGACAGCTATGACCGCTTCCTGATCCGCATGCAGGAAATGCGCGAATCGACCAGCATCATGAAGCAGGCGGTCCAGAAGCTGCGGGCGGAAGGTCCGGGCGACGTGCTGGCGCGCGGCAAGCTGACGCCGCCCAGGCGCGGCGACATGAAGCGCGACATGGAAAGCCTGATCCACCACTTCAAGCTTTACACCGAGGGCTTCCGCGTCCCCGCAGGCGAGGTCTATGCCGCGGTCGAGGCCCCCAAGGGAGAGTTCGGCGTCTATCTGGTCAGCGACGGCACCAACAAGCCCTACCGGGCCAAGCTGAAGGCCCCCGGCTTCCAGCACCTGCAGGCCATCGACTATCTTGCCCGGGGGCATCTGCTTGCCGATGTGCCGGCGCTGATCGCCACCATCGACGTCGTGTTCGGAGAGGTTGACCGCTGATGCTCCGCCGCCTTTCGCCCGTCCAGCCGGACAGCTTCGAGTTCACGCCCGCCAACCTGGAATGGGCGCGCGCCCAGATGACCAAGTATCCCGAGGGCCGCCAGCAGTCGGCGATCATCCCGGTGCTGTGGCGCGCTCAGGAACAGGAAGGCTGGCTGTCGCGGCCGGCCATCGAATATTGCGCCGACCTGCTGGGGATGCCCTATATCCGGGCCCTGGAAGTGGCGACATTCTACTTCATGTTCCAGCTTCAACCCGTTGGTTCGGTGGCCAATATCCAGATATGCGGCACGACCACCTGCATGATCTGCGGGGCGGGCGAGCTGATCGAGGTCTGCAAGCGCAGGATCGCGCCGACGCCGCATACGCTGTCGGCCGACGGCAAGTTCAGCTGGGAAGAGGTCGAGTGCCTGGGCGCCTGCGCCAACGCGCCGATGGCCCAGATCGGCAAGGACTACTACGAGGATCTGACGGCCGCGAAGCTGGAAGATCTCATCGACGCCTTCTCGGCCGGGCAGGTTCCTCTGCCGGGCCCGCAGAACGGCCGCTTTTCTTCGGAACCGCTGGGCGGGCCGGTCGCGCTTGCCGGGCTGAAGGGCCAGGGCGACGACCTGAACGCCAGCGCTGCCCTGGCGCGCGACATCGGCGAGACGGTCAAGCGCATCGACGGGACCGAGGTGCCGATCCTGACCAAGTGGCTGCGCCGGCCCGAAGCCGCGGCGGACGACCGCAGCGGTGTGGACAGCGCCCCCGAACGCCATCCACAGCCCGGCTCGGGCGAGCCCGCCGACCCGACCGGCGTGACCGTGCAGGAAGCGCCCGCGGCATCCGCAGGGCGTCCGCGATCGGACCGTGAACCGGCCGGCACCCGGGCCGTCGAGCAGGCGGAACAGAAGGATGATGCAACCGGCCGCTGAGGCGGCGCAGCGACGGAACGATGCGATGGCGGCCACGACCCTGATCCCGAACCGGCGGCCCCGTTTGTGGCGGGCGGCGTGATGGCGGACGAGGGCCGCGACCGCGACGCGGGGCAGCTGCGCCTTGTGGGCATCGTCATCGCGGGGGCCATGGCGGTCTGGCTGCTGGTTCAATGGCTTGGCCAGCACTATGGCTGGGCCGGGAAATGGGCTTATCTGGCGGATCTGGCCGCCATTGGTGCTTTTGTCTGGTCGCTGATCGTGACCTGGCGTATCTGGCGGCGCAGGAAGGCCTGACGCCCGCGCGAGAGGATCGAGGACAGGATGCTGAAAGATCAGGATCGCATTTTTACCAACCTCTACGGGATGGGCGACCGCAGCCTGGCCGGAGCGCGCAAGCGCGGCCATTGGGACGGAACGGCCGAGATTATCGCCCGGGGCCGCGACAAGATCGTCGAACAGGTCAAGGCCTCGGGTCTGCGGGGGCGCGGGGGTGCGGGCTTTCCGACGGGCCTGAAATGGTCCTTCATGCCCAAGGAATCCGACGGCCGCCCGTCCTACCTGGTCATCAACGCCGACGAATCCGAACCCGCGACCTGCAAGGACCGCGAGATCATGCGCCACGATCCGCACACGCTGATCGAGGGCGCGCTGATCGCCAGCTTCGCCATGGGCGCGCACGCGGCCTATATCTATATCCGGGGCGAGTTCATCCGCGAGCGGGAGGCGCTGCAGGCCGTCATCGACGAATGCTATGACGCCGGGCTTCTGGGCGCGAACGCGGCCGGATCGGGCTGGGATTTCGACCTCTATCTGCACCACGGGGCCGGCGCCTATATCTGCGGCGAGGAAACCGCGCTGCTGGAAAGCCTGGAAGGCAAGAAGGGGATGCCCCGGATGAAGCCGCCCTTCCCGGCGGGGGCCGGGCTCTATGGCTGCCCGACGACGGTGAACAACGTCGAATCCATCGCCGTGACCCCGACGATCCTGCGGCGCGGGCCGGAATGGTTCGCGGGCTTCGGCCGGCCCAACAACGCCGGCGTCAAGCTGTTCGGCCTGACCGGGCACGTCAACACCCCCTGCGTGGTCGAGGAAGCCATGTCGATCAGCATGAAGGAGCTGATCGAGAAGCACGGCGGCGGCGTCCGCGGCGGCTGGAAGAACCTCAAGGCGGTGATCCCCGGCGGCGCCTCCTGCCCGGTGCTGACGGCGGAACAGTGTGAAAACGCCGTCATGGATTACGACGGGATGCGCGAATTGCGGTCGTCCTTCGGCACCGCCTGCATGATCGTCATGGACCAGTCCACCGATGTCGTGAAGGCGATCTGGCGGCTGTCCAAGTTCTTCAAGCACGAAAGCTGCGGCCAGTGCACGCCCTGCCGCGAAGGCACGGGCTGGATGATGCGCGTCATGGACCGCCTGGTGCGCGGCGATGCCGAGGTCGAGGAGATCGACATGCTGCTGGACGTGACCAAGCAGGTCGAGGGCCACACCATCTGCGCCCTGGGCGACGCCGCCGCCTGGCCGATCCAGGGCCTGATCCGCAACTTCCGCGAGGAAATCGAGGATCGCATCAAGGCCAGGCGCACCGGCCGCATGGGGGCGATGGCCGCGGAATGAGGTCGGCACCGGCATATCGCTTCAGGGCAAGGGCGGCGCTTCTGGCGCTGTCCGGCGCGGTCGCGCTTGCCGGTCCTGCCGCCGCGCTGCCCCCGCTGTCGCAGGAACGCCACATCAACGACAGCCTGATCCAAGCGCGCGTGGCCGATGTCCTGCGCAGGGGCTGCCCGACGCTTGATGCCCGGCTGATCCGCGCCTTCTCGGAGGCCCGCAAGCTGAAACGTTACGCGCGCGAGCAGGGCTACAGCGAGGCGCAGATCGAGGCCTTCCTCGACAGCCGCGAGGAACGCCGCCGCATCTATGCCGAGGCCGACCGCTACATGACCGCCAACGGGGTGGTGAACGGCCAGCCCGAGACATTCTGCCGTCTGGGGCAGCAAGAGATAGCCCGGGGGACGATCGCCGGATCGCTTCTGGTTGCCAGGTAAGGAAGAAACCGATGGCCGATTTGCGCACGATCAAGATTGACGGGACCGAGATCGCGGTCGATCCCAACCTGACCCTGATCCAGGCCTGCGAGCTGGCGGGGATCGAGATTCCGCGCTTCTGCTATCACGAACGGCTGTCGATCGCCGGCAACTGCCGCATGTGCCTTGTGGAAGTGGTGGGCGGCCCGCCCAAGCCCACGGCCAGCTGCGCGATGCAGATCAAGGATCTGCGCCCCGGGCCCGACGGCGCCCCGTCCGAGATCCGCACCAACAGCCCGATGGTCAAGAAGGCCCGCGAGGGCGTGATGGAGTTCCTGCTGATCAACCATCCGCTGGACTGCCCGATCTGCGACCAGGGCGGCGAATGCGATCTGCAAGACCAGGCAATGGCTTACGGCGTGGACTTCAGCCGCTATCGAGAGCCGAAGCGCGCCGCCGAGGAGCTGAACCTGGGGCCTCTGGTCGAGACCCACATGACCCGCTGCATCAGCTGCACGCGCTGCGTGCGCTTCACCAGCGAGGTCGCCGGCATCAGCCAGATGGGCCAGACCGGCCGCGGCGAGGACAGCGAGATCACCAGCTATCTCAACGAGACGCTGGCCTCGAACCTGCAGGGCAACATCATCGACCTCTGCCCGGTGGGGGCGCTTGTCAACCGGCCCTACGCCTTCAAGGCGCGTCCCTGGGAATTGCGCAAGACCGAGACGGTCGACGTGATGGACGCGCTTGGCAGCAACATCCGCGTCGATGTCAGGGGCCGCGAGGTCATGCGCATCCTGCCGCGCAACCACGACGACGTGAACGAGGAGTGGATCAGCGACAAGACCCGCTTCGTCTGGGACGGGCTGCGCCGCCAGCGGCTGGACAAGCCCTATATCCGCGAGAACGGCAAGCTGCGCCCGGCCACCTGGGACGAGGCCCTGCGCGCGGCGGCGGCGGCGATGAAGGGCCGCAGGGTGGCGGGGCTGGTGGGCGATCTGGCCCCGGTCGAGGCCGCCTTCAGTCTCAGGCAGCTGATCGAAGGCCTGGGCGGGCACGTCGAATGCCGCACCGACGGCGCGCGGCTGCCTGCGGGCAACCGCGGGGCCTATGTCGGCACCGCCAGGATCGCCGATATCGACCGGGCCAGGCGCATCCTGCTGATCGGCACCAACCCGCGCGACGAGGCCCCGGTGCTGAACGCCCGGATCCGCAAGGCCTGGGCGCAGGGCGCGCAGGTCGCGCTTGTGGGCGAGGCGGTGGATCTGACCTATGACTATCACCACCACGGCGCGGACCGCGCGGCGCTGTCCGAACTGGTCAGGGGCGACTTCCAGTCCAGCAAGGGCACGCCCGGCATCGTGATCGTCGGACAGGGCGCCCTGTCCGAGGCCGATGGCGAGGCGGTGCTGGCCAACGCCATGCGCATCTGCGAACTGGACGACTGCAAGCTGCTGATCCTGCATACCGCCGCCTCGCGCGTGGGGGCGATGGATGTGGGCGCCGTGACCGAGGGCGGTCTGGCCGCGGCCATCGACGGCGCCGAGGTGATCTACAACCTGGGCGCCGACGAAGTGGACGTGGCGCCGGCCTCCGAGAACGGCGCCTTCGTGATCTATCAGGGCAGCCACGGCGACCGCGGCGCCCATCGCGCCGACATCATCCTGCCGGGCGCCTGCTATACCGAGGAAAACGGCCTGTTCGTGAACACCGAAGGCCGCCCGCAGCTTGCCCTGCGCGCGAACTTCACGCCGGGGGAAGCCAAGGAGAACTGGGCGATCCTGCGGGCGCTGTCAGCCGAACTGGGCGCGACGCTGCCCTGGGACAGCCTGGCCGACCTGCGCCGCGCGCTGATCCAGGCGGTGCCGCATCTGGCGCGCATCGACGAGGTCGCGGAAAACGACTGGCAGCCCCTGCAGCGGCTGGACATGGGCCGCGGGGCCTTCCGCAACGCCGTGAAGGACTTCTATCTGACCAACCCGATCGCGCGGTCGTCCCCCCTGATGGGCGAACTGTCGCGGATGGCCGCGGCGCGCAACGCGCCCGCCCTTGCGGCCGAGTGACGGCGATGCGGCCAGCTCCTCGCCAGCCGCGCATGGTCATCGCCGCCCTTGCGGGCGCGGCGGTGTTGTCGGGCTGCGCGCATGGGGCGGGCGGCGACGGGCGGCCCAGGCCCAAGCCCGAGACGATGACCGCACGGGTCGCCACCCCCGGGGCCGCTCCCGGCGAGGCGGCGCTGACCCTGGCGCGCATCTCGACGAAATCGGGCGAGATCCTGATCCTCGAACCCGACGGGCAGGTGACGACGATGGCGCTCGACAGCCCCGAGGGGCAGGACGCCTTTGCCGTGACCGAGGCGGACCTGATGGCGCTGAACGCCAATCTGGATCTGGATCTGGGCGGGATCGTCGCAACCGACCTGCCGCCGCGCCAGACCGCGCAGCAGAAGGCGCTCGAGGAATTCGCGGCGCGCGCGCAGCCTGCCTTGCCCACCTGGGCCGAGGGCACCGAGATCGATCCCCGGGATTTCCTGGGGGCAAGCGTCGCCTCGCTTGATCCGCAGGGGGCGTCCGATCTGGTCGAGGTGACGGCGAGCTTGCGCGAGGGGGTGGACGCCGATATCGCCTTCTCGTATGCCACCTGCGCATTGGCCGGCTGGGCCAGTCGCAACGGTGCGCCCTATGGCCGCCATGTGCGCACGCTGCAGGACAGCCGCGGCGGCAAGCTGACGATCGGAGCCGCATTCACGCTGTCGGAGCAGAAGCCGATGGGTCTGCGGGTGATGGAAACGGAAGACACCTTGCGCGAATGCAAGGCACGCGGCATTCCCGCGGCGTGACAGGATAGGGACGGGCCATGGCTGAATTTTGGGCATCCTCTCTGGGCGTGACGGTGATCATGCTGGCGCAAGGTCTGGCGGTGATCGCCTTCGTCATGCTGTCGCTGATCTTCCTGGTCTATGGCGACCGCAAGATCTGGGCCGCCGTGCAGTTGCGCCGCGGCCCCAACGTCGTCGGCCCCTGGGGCCTGCTGCAGACCTTCGCTGACGCGCTGAAATACGTGCTGAAGGAAATCGTCATCCCCGCCGGGGCCGACAAGTTCGTGTTCTTCCTGGCGCCGTTCCTGTCGATGACGCTGGCGCTGCTGGCCTTCGTGGCGATCCCCTTCGCACCGGGCTGGGTGATGGCCGACATCAACGTGGGCATCCTGTTCATCTTCGCCGTCTCCTCGCTCGAGGTGTATGGCGTCATCATGGGCGGCTGGGCGTCGAACTCGAAGTACCCGTTCCTGTCGTCGCTGCGGGCGGCGGCGCAGATGATCTCGTACGAGGTCAGCCTGGGGCTGATCATCATCGGGGTCATCATCTCGACCGGGTCGATGAATATCTCTGCCATCGTCGAGGCGCAGGCGGGTGCGGGGCTGCTGTCCTGGTACTGGCTGCCGCATTTCCCGATGCTGGTGCTGTTCTTCGTCAGCGCCCTGGCGGAAACCAACCGCCCGCCCTTCGACCTGGCCGAGGCGGAATCCGAACTGGTCGCGGGCTTCATGGTGGAATATTCCTCGACGCCCTACCTGCTGTTCATGGCGGGCGAATACATCGCGATGTGGCTGATGTGCGCACTGATCTCGCTGCTGTTCTTCGGCGGCTGGCTGTCGCCCATCCCCGGCCTGCCCGACGGCGCGATCTGGATGTTCCTGAAGATGGTCTTCTGGTTCTGGATGTTCGCCATGGTGAAGGCGCTTGTGCCGCGGTACCGCTATGACCAGTTGATGCGGATCGGCTGGAAGGTGTTCCTGCCGCTGTCGCTGGGCTGGGTCGTGCTGATCGCTTTCCTGGCGCGGTACGAGGTGTTCGGATCCTTCTGGGCCCGCTGGGCAGGGGCATGAGCCATGAGTTATTCTAACCGGATCGCCGAGGCGCTGGCGAATGCGTCGGAAACAGACAAGGCCGAGTTCGCGCATTTCGTGGCCAACAACCTGGACAGCGCCGAACAGGCCCGCGACGGGGCGCGGATCCGCGCCTATGTGGCGGCCTTCGACCGCTTCGCCGCGCCCATAGAGGGAGAGGACCGCTGATGGCCTTCGACATCGTCCGCGCCACCAAGTATTTCCTGCTCGTCGATTTCCTGAAGGGTTTCGGGCTGGGCGTGAAATACTTCTTCGCGCCGAAGCCGACGATCAACTACCCGCACGAGAAGGGGCCGCTGTCGCCGCGCTTCCGGGGCGAACACGCGCTGCGCCGCTATCCCAACGGAGAGGAACGCTGCATCGCCTGCAAGCTGTGCGAGGCGATCTGCCCGGCTCAGGCGATCACCATCGAATCCGAGCCGCGCGAGGACGGCAGCCGCCGCACCACGCGCTATGACATCGACATGACCAAGTGCATCTATTGCGGCTTCTGCCAGGAAGCCTGCCCGGTCGATGCGATCGTCGAAGGCCCGAACTTCGAGTTCTCGACCGAGACCCGAGAGGAGCTGTTCTACGACAAGCAGAAGCTTCTGGACAACGGCGCCCGATGGGAGGCCGAGATCGCCCGCAACCTTGCAATCGACGCGCCCTACCGATGAGCGACGCCTTCACCAAGCTGTTCCAGCAGATGATGCAGTCCGGCCAGGAAATGGCCCGGGCCTTCAACCCCGCGCTCGAGACCCTCGATCCCCGCGCCTTCGAGAAGATGATCCCGACCATGCCGGCCGAGATGCTGGAGATGTGGTTCGGGCGCACCTTCAACCGCGACGGCCTGGACGCCAAGACTCGGCTGCTGGTGACGGTGGCCGCGCTGACCGTGCAGGGCGCCCATGCCGAGCCGCAGCTTCGCCTGACGATCCGCCACGCGATCGCGGCCGGCGCCACCGCGCGCGAGGTGGCCGAGGTCATCTACCAGATGGGGATGTTCGGCGGCATCCCGGCCATGCAGAAGGCGCTTGAGATCGCGCAGGGCGTCTTCGCCGAACATGAAGGGAAACAGGCCGAATGATCACCTTCGCCTTCTATCTGTTCGCCATCTCGGTCTGCGTGGCGGGCTTCATGGTGGTGCTGTCGCGCAACCCGGTTCATTCGGTGCTGTGGCTGATCCTGGCCTTCATCGCCTCGGCCGGGCTGTTCGTGTTGCAGGGCGCCGAGTTCGTGGCGATGCTTCTGGTGATCGTCTATGTCGGCGCGGTGGCGGTGCTGTTCCTGTTCGTGGTGATGATGCTGGACGTGGACTTCGCCCAGCTTCGCGGCGAGATGGCCGGCTATCTGCCGCTGGCGGGGGTGATCGGGCTGGTGCTTCTGGCGCTGCTGGTGGTCGCCTTCGGCGGCTGGGAGATCTCGGGCCAGGCGGAGGGCCTGCGGGCCGCGCCGGTCGTGGATCATGCGCTGAACACCAACGCGCTCGGCACGGTGCTTTACGACCGCTACATCCTGGCCTTCCAGGTGGCGGGGCTGATCCTTCTGGTCGCCATGATCGGCGCCATCACCCTGACGATGCGCCACCGCCGCGACGTCAAGCGCCAGGACGTGCTGGAACAGATGTATCGCGACCCGGCCAAGACCATGGAACTGCGCGACGTGAAGCCGGGGCAGGGGCTTTAGGCCCGCGCGCCCCCGGCTGCGACTGATATTGGACGGGCACAAGGCCCCGAGGGACGAAAGACGATGATCGGATTGACACATTACCTTGTCGTGGGGGCGATACTGTTCGTCGCCGGCATTTTCGGCATCTTCGTGAACCGCAAGAACGTCATCGTCATCCTGATGTCGATCGAGCTGATCCTGCTGTCCGTGAACATCAACTTCGTCGCCTTCTCGGCCCATCTGGGCGATCTGGCGGGGCAGGTCTTCACCATGTTCATCCTGACCGTCGCCGCCGCCGAGGCCGCGATCGGCCTGGCGATCCTGGTGGTGTTCTTCCGCAACCGCGGCTCGATCGCGGTGGACGACGTCAACGTGATGAAGGGGTAAGGGTCATGGCGCAATTCATCCTGTTCGCGCCCCTTCTGGCGGCGCTGATCGCCGGTTTCGGCTGGCGCATCATCGGCGAGAAGGCCGCGCAGATCCTGACCACCGGTACCCTGTTCGTAGCCGCGCTGTTTTCCTGGATCCTGTTTCTGGGCTTCGACGGGCAGACGCAGCACATCCCGATCATGGACTGGATCGTGTCGGGCGACTTCAGCGCCGAATGGGCGATCCGGCTGGACCGGCTGACGGCGATCATGCTGATCGTGGTGACGACCGTCTCGGCGCTCGTGCATCTGTATTCGATGGGCTACATGGCCCATGACGACAACTGGAGCCATCACGAACACTACAAGGCGCGCTTCTTCGCCTATCTGTCGTTCTTCACCTTTGCCATGCTGATGCTGGTGACGGCGGACAACCTGCTGCAGATGTTCTTCGGCTGGGAGGGCGTGGGCGTCGCGTCCTATCTGCTGATCGGGTTCTACTACCGCAAGCCCTCGGCCAACGCGGCGGCGATGAAGGCCTTCATCGTCAACCGGGTCGGCGACTTCGGCTTCCTGATGGGGATCTTCGGGCTGTGGTGGATGACGGGGTCCATCCAGTTCGACGCGATCTTCGCGCAGGTGGACGACCTGGCGCAGGCGCAGATCAACTTCCTGTGGACGGGCTGGAACGCCGCCAACCTGCTGGCCTTCCTGCTGTTCGTGGGCGCCATGGGCAAGTCGGCGCAGCTGTTCCTGCACACCTGGCTGCCGGACGCGATGGAAGGCCCGACCCCGGTTTCGGCGCTGATCCACGCCGCGACCATGGTGACGGCGGGCGTGTTCCTGGTCTGCCGGATGTCGCCCCTGTTCGAGTTCGCGCCCGAGGCGAAGATGTTCGTGACGATCATCGGCGCCTCGACCGCGTTCTTCGCGGCGACCGTGGGCCTGGTGCAGAACGACATCAAGCGCGTGATCGCCTATTCGACCTGCTCGCAGCTGGGCTACATGTTCGTGGCGGCCGGCGTCGGCGTCTATTCGGTGGCGATGTTCCACCTGTTCACCCACGCCTTCTTCAAGGCCATGCTGTTCCTGGGCGCGGGATCGGTGATCCACGCGATGCACCACGAACAGGACATGCGGAACTATGGCGGGCTGCGCAAGAAGATCCCGCTGACCTTCTGGGCCATGCTGATCGGCACCCTGGCCATCACCGGCGTCGGCATCCCGATGACCCACATCGGCTTTTCGGGCTTCCTGTCGAAGGACGCGGTGATCGAAAGCGCCTACGCCTCGGGGGTGAGCTACGCCTTCTGGCTGCTGGTGATCGCGGCGCTGATGACCAGCTTCTATTCCTGGCGGCTGATGTTCCTGACCTTCTGGGGGACGCCGCGTCCGCAGCAGGTCTGGGACGCCGAGATCAAGTCCGAGGAAGAAGTCCAGCCTTCGCCCGCGCATGGTCACGGGCATGACGATCATCACGATCCCCTGCACGCCCATCACCATGCCCATGAAAGCCCGCCGGTGATGACGGTCCCGCTGGGCATCCTGGCCCTGGGGTCGATCTTCGCGGGCATGATCTGGTACGAAAGCTTCTTCGGCGATCACGTGCCGCAGTTCTTCGGCCTTCCCGAAGCGGCCCATGAGCAGGCCGAGGGCGGCCACGGCGCGGCGCCCGATACCGCGGTGGCCGATGCGGAAGTGGCCGAACCGGCGCGTGCCGCCGCGCCCGAAGCCGAAGCCGCGCCGGCCGGGGAAGCCGAGGAGGGTCACGAGGCCCCGGCGGGCTACGAGCAGGGCGCCATCTTCATGCGGTCGGACAACCACGTGATGCACGACGCGCACGAGGTTCCCGCCTGGGTCAGGCTGTCGCCCTTCGTCGCCATGCTGATCGGGCTGGGCCTGGCCTGGCTGATGTATATCCGCAACCCGCAGGTCCCGGCGCGCCTGGCGGCGCAGCATCCGGTGCTGTACCGCTTCCTGCTGAACAAGTGGTATTTCGACGAGATCTATCAGGTCCTGTTCGTCCGTCCGGCGCTGTGGATCGGCCGCACGCTGTGGACGGGGGGCGATGCAGCGGTTATCGACGGCGCCATCAACGGGGTGGCGATGGGAATCATCCCGCGCCTGACGCGCTTCGCCGGTCGCGTGCAGTCGGGCTATGTGTTCCACTATGCCTTCGCGATGGTCGTCGGCATCGTGGGCTTGCTGATCTGGGTGATGATGCGGGGCGCACACTGACATGACGAACCTTCTCTCGATCATCACCTTCCTGCCGATCGTGGCAGCGGGGATCTTGGCGCTGTTCCTGCGCGGCGAGGACGAGGCCGCGCAGCGCAACGCCAAGTGGCTAGCGCTGATCGCCACCTCGGCGACCTTCGTCATCTCGCTGTTCGTGCTGGCCGGCTTTGATCCCGCCGATACCGGCTTCCAGTTCGTCGAGGACCGCCCCTGGATCATGGGGCTGCGCTACAGGATGGGGGTGGACGGCATCTCGGTGCTGTTCGTGCTGCTGACGACCTTCCTGATGCCGCTGACGATCCTTTCGGCTTGGGACGTCAAGACCCGCGTCAAGGAATACATGATCGCCTTCCTGGTGCTGGAAGGGCTGATGATCGGCGTGTTCACGGCGCTTGACCTGATCCTGTTCTACCTGTTCTTCGAGGCCGGCCTGATCCCGATGTTCCTCATCATCGGCATCTGGGGCGGCGCGAACCGCATCTACGCGACCTTCAAGTTCTTCCTGTACACCTTCCTGGGCTCGGTGCTGATGCTGGTGGCGATGATCGCCATGGCCTGGACCGCGGGCACGACCGACATCGCGCAACTGCTGGCCTACGACTTCCCGTCCGATCCGATCCGCGTCCTGGGCCTGACCGTCACGGGCGGGATGCAGACGCTGCTGTTCCTGGCCTTCTTCGCCAGCTTCGCGGTCAAGATGCCGATGTGGCCGGTCCACACCTGGCTGCCCGATGCCCATGTCCAGGCGCCGACGGCCGGATCGGTGGTGCTGGCCGCCGTGCTGCTGAAGATGGGCGGATACGGCTTCCTGCGCTTCAGCCTGCCGATGTTCCCGGTTGCCAGCGACATGCTGCAGCCGCTGGTCTTCTGGCTGTCGGCCATCGCCATCGTCTATACCTCGCTGGTGGCCCTGGTGCAGACCGACATGAAGAAGCTGATCGCCTATTCCTCGGTCGCGCATATGGGCTTCGTCACCATGGGCGCCTTTGCGGCCAACCAGCAGGGCCTGGACGGGGCGATCTTCCAGATGCTCTCGCACGGCTTCATCTCGGGCGCGCTGTTCCTGCTGGTGGGGGTCATCTACGACCGGATGCACACCCGCGAGATCGCGGCCTATGGCGGGCTGGTGAACAGGATGCCGGCCTATGCCCTGGTCTTCATGTTCTTCACCCTGGCCAATGTCGGCCTGCCCGGCACCTCGGGCTTCGTGGGCGAGTTCCTGACCCTGATGGGCACCTTCAAGGCCAACACCTGGGTGGCCTTCGTTGCCGCGACCGGGGTGATCCTGTCGGCGGGCTATGCGCTGTGGCTGTATCGCCGCGTCACGCTGGGCGCCCTGGTGCGCGAAAGCCTGAGGACGATCACCGACATGACCCCGCGCGAGAAGTGGATCTTCGTCCCGCTGATCGCCATGACCCTGTTCCTGGGCGTCTATCCGCGCGCCGTCACCGATATCACCGGCCCTGCCGTCCAGGCGCTGCTGGTCAATTACAATGAGGCCCTGCCGCACGACGGACGCGACGGGCTTGCCGTGACCGCCCAGGCGGCCGCGGCGGATGCCAGCCATTGAGGAACGCACGATGACCGCGCTCGATCTTTCGACCATCCTGCCGGAACTTGTGCTGGCGATCTACGCGCTTGGGGCGCTGATGGCGGGCGCCTATCTGGGCAAGGACGCCGTGGCGCGCCCGATCCTGTGGGCAACCGTCGCCGCGCTGCTGGTGATCGGCCTTTACACCGGCTTCGCCGACCGCCCGGCGCGGGTGGCCTTCTTCGGCATGTTCACCGACGACGCCTTCGCGCGCTTTGCCAAGGTGACCGTCCTGCTGTCCGCCGCCGCCGTCCTGGCGATGAGCGCCGATTACCTGGAACGGCAGAGCCTGCTGCGCTTCGAATATCCCATCCTCATCACCCTGGCCACGATCGGCATGATGCTGATGGTGTCGGCCAGCGACCTGCTGTCGCTGTACATGGGACTGGAGCTTCAGTCGCTGGCGCTTTACGTCGCCGCCGCGCTGCGCCGCGACAGCGTCAAGTCCTCCGAGGCGGGGCTGAAGTATTTCGTGCTGGGCTCGCTGTCGTCGGGGATGCTGCTGTACGGCGCCTCGCTGGTCTATGGCTTCTCGGGGACCACCAGCTTTGCGGGGATCGTGCAGACCGTGGTGGGCGGGCAGCTGTCGGTGGGGCTGCTGTTCGGGCTGGTGTTCCTGCTGGTGGGCCTGGCCTTCAAGGTCTCGGCTGTGCCCTTCCACATGTGGACGCCCGACGTCTATGAAGGGGCCCCGACGCCGGTGACGGCCTTCTTCGCCACCGCGCCCAAGGTGGCGGCGATGGCGTTGATCGCGCGGCTGATGTTCGACGCCTTCGGCAACGTGCCGGGCGACTGGGGCCAGATCATCGCGGCGCTTGCGGTCCTGTCGATGTTCCTGGGGTCCATCGCCGGCATCGGGCAGCGCAACATCAAGCGGCTGATGGCCTATTCGTCGATCGCGCATATGGGCTTCGCCCTTGTCGGCCTTGCCGCCGGGACGGCCTTCGGCGTGCAGTCGATGCTGCTCTACATGGCGATCTATGCGGTGATGAACGTCGGCAGCTTCGCCTTCATCCTGTCGATGGAACGCGACGGCCGCCCGATCACCGATCTGGACAGCCTCAACCGCTTTGCCCAGGCCGAACCCGTCAAGGGCTTCGCGGTGCTGTTCCTGATGTTCAGCCTGGCCGGGGTGCCACCCTTCCTGGGGTTCTTCGCCAAATACGGCGTGCTGAGCGCCGCGGTCCAGGCGGGGATGTCCTGGCTGGCCGTGCTGGGGGTCATCGCCTCGGTCATCGGGGCGTTCTATTACCTGCGCATCGTCTATTACATGTTCTTCGGGGCCGAGACCGAGGGCGTGCAAAGCCGGATGGGCGCCGTGCAGTATCTTGCGCTTGTGGTGCCCGCAGCGCTGCTGCTGGTCGGGGCGGTGTCGATGTGGGGCGTCGATACGGCTGCGGCGCGGGCCGCGGAATCGCTGGTGGCCGATGTCGTGGTTCCCGTTGACGCGGCGCTTCTGGTGGCGCCCCCGGCCGAGATCCCAGCCGTTGGCCGCTGACGCGCCGCTGGACTGGCCCGACGGCGTGGCCCGCCACGTCCTGGACCAGGTTGACAGCACCAATGCCCAGGCCATGCGGATGGCGCCGACGCTGTCGGGGCCGACCTGGATCATGGCCCGGCGCCAGACCGCGGGCCGCGGCCGGCGGGGCAGGGCCTGGACCGATCCGCCCGGCAATTTCGCTGCGACGCTGTTCCTGCGCCCGCAGGGCGGACCGGCCGAGGCCGCGCAACTGTCCTTCGTCGCCGCGCTTGCCGTCCATGACGCGCTGCGGCGCCTGTGCGGCCCGCAGGTGAACCTGGCGCTGAAATGGCCCAACGACGTGCTACTGAACGGCGGCAAGCTGTCGGGGATCCTTCTGGAAAGCGTCGGGTCCGGCGGGATGATCCAGGATCTGGCCATCGGCATCGGCGTCAACCTGGCCTCGGCCCCCGACCCCGGCCTGATCGAGCCGGGCGCGACCCGGCCGGTCAGCCTGCTGGACGAGACCGGCCTTGCGATCGCCCCCGAGGATCTGCTGTGCGCGGTGGCGGGCGCTTTCCAGGACCGGCACCGGCAGATGCGGGATTTCGGCTTTGCCCCGATCCGCGAGGCGTGGATGGCCCGCGCCGCCCGCTTGGGCGAGACGATCGTGGCGCGCACCGGCAGGACGGAAACGACCGGGCGCTTCGACGGCATCGACGAGACCGGCGCGCTGATCCTGACCGGGCCCCGGGGCAGGCAGGTCATTCCCGCCGCCGACATCTATTTCGCGGGGACGTGAGCCGTGCTTCTGTGCATCGACACCGGCAACACCAACACCGTCTTCTCCGTCTGGGACGGCGACAGCTTCCTGGCGCATTGGCGCATCGCCACCGACCACCGGCGCACCGCCGACGAATACTTCGTCTGGCTGTCCACGCTGATCGCCGGCCGCCGCTTCGCCCTGGACATCGACGCCTGCATCATCAGTTCCACCGTGCCGCGGGTGGTGTTCAACCTGCGCGTTCTGTGCAACCGCTATTTCGACACCAGGCCGCTGGTGGTGGGCAAGCCCGACTGCCTGCTGCCGGTCGCGCCGCGCGTGGACGCGGGAACCGTGGTCGGCCCCGACCGGCTGGTCAACACCGTGGCGGCCTTCGACCGGCACGGACCCGATCTGATCGTGATCGACTTCGGCACCGCCACGACCTTCGACGTGGTGGACCTGGACGGGGCCTATATCGGCGGCGTGATCGCGCCGGGGGTGAACCTGTCCCTCGAGGCGCTGCACATGGGCGCGGCCAGTCTGCCGCACGTCGATGTGACGATGCCCGCCAAGGTGATCGGCACCAACACCGTGGCCTGCATCCAGTCGGGCATCTTCTGGGGCTATATCGGCCTTGTCGAGGGCGTGGTCCGCCAGATCCGCGCCGAACGCGGCCGCGCGATGAAGGCGGTCGCGACGGGGGGCTTGCGCCGCTGTTCGATCAGGGGTTTGACCTGTTCGACGCGATCGAGGACGATCTGACGATGCACGGGCTGCGGCTCATTCACGATTACAACAAGGAGATGGGCAATGGCTGAGCGCCTGATCTATCTGCCGCTGGGCGGCGCGGGCGAAATCGGCATGAACGCCTATGTCTATGGCTACGGCCACCCCGGCCGCGAGCGGCTGATCCTGGTCGATCTGGGGGTCAGCTTCGGCGACATGGACGGCAGCCCCGGCATCGACCTGATCATGCCGGACCTGACCTGGCTGGAACAGAACCGCGACCGGCTGGAGGCGATCTTCATCACCCACGGGCACGAGGATCACCTGGGCGCCCTGGGCCACCTCTATGGCCGCCTGAACGTGCCCATTTATGCCCGCCAGTTCACCGGCGCCCTGGTGCGCCTGAAGCTCGAGGAGGCGGGCCATTCGCCCTCGGCGGTCAAGATCACCGGGCCGCGCCCCGAGGTGACGCAGACCGGCCCCTTCACCGTGCAGTTCGTGCCCGTCAGCCACTCGATCCCGGAAAGCTCGGCGCTCATCATCGACACGCCCGCCGGCCGCATCGTGCATACGGGCGATTTCAAGCTGGACGGCACGCCGGTCGTGGGCGATGCCTTCGACCCGATCGCCTGGCACGACATCGCCAGCGAGGGGCGCGGCATCAAGATCCTGGCCTGCGACAGCACCAACATCTTCTCGCCCCATCCCGGCCGGTCCGAGGCGATGCTGGCCAACCCGATCCTGGACTGGGTGATGGCGCAGAAGAACCTGATCGTCGCCACCACCTTCGCCAGCAACATCGCCCGGCTGAAGACCCTCTCGGACGCGGCCATCGCCGGGGGCCGCAAGGTCTGCCTGCTGGGCCGGGCGATGCGCAAGATGGTGGCGGTCGGCATGGAAACCGGCGTGCTGACCGATTTCCCCGACACCATCGGCCCCGAGGAGGCCGCGGGCCTGCCCCGCCACCAGGTGATGCTGCTGGCCACCGGCAGCCAGGGCGAACGCCGCGCCGCCAGTGCACAGCTGTCGCGCGGCCGCTATCTGGGGCTGATGCTGAAAGAGGGCGACAGCTTCCTGTTCAGCTCCAAGACCATCCCCGGCAACGAAAAGTCCGTGGGCCGCATCATGAACGCGCTGAGCGAGCTTGGCGTCGAGGTCTATGACGCCGATGACGGGTTCTACCATGTCTCGGGTCATGCCAACCGCCCCGACATCGAGGCCCTGCACGAACTGTTGAAGCCCGAGATCGTCATCCCGATGCATGGCGAGCATCTTCACCTGCGCGAGCATGTGATGATGGCGCGGGCGCGCGGGCTTTCGGCCGAGATCGCGACCAACGGCACCATGCTGGATCTGACGGGCGAGGTGCCGCGGATCGTGGATCAGGTGGAAACCGGGCGGCTGTATCTGGACGGCACGGTGCTGATCGGCGCGATGGACGGGGTGGTGCGCGACCGCATCCGCATGGCGCTGAACGGCCACGCCCTGGTCAGCGTCATTGTGGACGAGGACGACAACGTGCTGCCCGATGCCTGGGTCGAGCTGATGGGCCTGCCCGGCCGCACCCGCGGCGGCGAGGATCTGGGCGCCCATATCGAGGGCGAACTGTCCGAGTTCCTGGAGGGCGCCGATGCCCGGATCGTCCGCGACGACGCCAAGATGGACGAGGCGATCCGCAAGATCACCCGGCAGGTGGCGATGGAGGAGATCGGCAAGAAGCCCGAGGTGACGGTCATCATCAGCCGCCTGATGGGGGAATAGGACGGGCCGGCAGGGGCTTGACCCGCCGCGGCCTGCGGTGCAATCCCCGCCCATGTCCGACGCATCGCGATCCGCCTTCGATCCCAACCCGCCGCGCCGCAACTTCTATGGCCGGCGGCACGGCAAGACCCTGCGGCAAAGCCAGAAGGGATATCTGTCCGAGGATCTGGGCGATCTGCGCCCGCGCGGCATCACCGTGCAGGACAACCCGGACCGCCGGCCCATCGACCCGGCGGCGATCTTCGGCGACGATCGCCCGATCTGGCTCGAGATAGGCTTTGGCGGGGGCGAGCACATGGTCCACATGGCCGCCCGCTACCCCGACATGGGCATCATCGGCTGCGAGCCCTTCATCAACGGCGTCGCCATGCTGCTGGGCAAGATACGCAGCGCCGGCGTCACCAATGTCAGCGTCCATCCGGGCGATGCGCGCGACCTGATGGACGTGCTGCCCGACGCCTCGATCAGCCGCGCCTTCCTGAACTATCCCGATCCCTGGCCCAAGGCCCGCCACCACCGCCGCCGCTTCGTCACGCCGGAACACCTGATCCCGCTGGCCCGCGTGATGAAGCCGGACGCCGAATTCCGCATCGCCACCGACATCCCCGACTACATGCGCCAGGCGCTTGAGGAAGTGCCGCGAGCGGGCTTCGATCTGGTCGCCCACACCGAGGCAGCCTGGGACGACTGGATCAGCACCCGATACGAGCAGAAGGCGCTGCGCGAGGGCCGGGTGCCGCGCTACGCCACCTTCCGCCGCGCCGCCTGAGCCGGTCCCGGGCACGCGGCACGAAAACCGATCATGCCTTGCCAAGGCCGGCCAGCGTCGCCTCGATCACCGGGGCCAGCCGCGCGGCCCATTCGGCCTGACCCTCGGGCGTGGCGATCAGGTCGTTGCGCACCTCGATCAGCACGTTCGGCCGACCGTGCTTCAGCGCGTGCCGGTCGATGGAATCCCCCTCCAGGTGGCCGTCATAGGGCTGGTTCTCGCCGGTGATCCAGCCGGCCTGCCGGCAGGCCTGCACCAACGCCGGACCCAGCCGCACGTCCTTCCAGGAATACAGGATGCCGACCTGCCAGGGCCGCGGGGGGCGGCCGCGCAATTGCGGGGTGAAGCTGTGGATGGCGCAGATGCAGCGGTCGGGATGCCTGTCGGCCAGCCGCGCCAGGGCGTCGTGATAGGGACGGTGCAACCGTTCCAGCCGCCGCTCGCGCTCGGCCGCGTCGGCGTGCTTGTTGGCCGGAATCACCGTGCCGTCGTAAAGGCGCATCAGCAGCGTCGGGTCGTCCTCGCCGCGGTTGGGGTCGATCACCAGGCGCGAGAAGTCCGAAAAGATTGCCGGCGCGTCCATCAGCGCCGCCAGCCGCGAGGCAAGGCCGGCCGCGCCCACGTCATAGGCGATGTGACGGGCCATGTCCTCGGGCGCGATGCCCAGGCTGCCGCCCCCCACCCAGTCGGGCACACGGTTCGTCGCGTGGTCGCAGGTGATCAGCCAGCGGGACGGGCGGTCCTCGCCCTCGGTCCAGAAGGCGCGTTCTGTCATCGATCGGTGATCCTTCATGTCCGCCGTTGTCTATGCCAAGGTGGTCTCGTGCGCCAGTTGCAGCCACCGGCGTTCTGGACCATAGTTAGCGCAAACGGCAAAAAGGGCGCAGGAATGAGACGACATCGCAACGTCAAGATCGTGGCAACCCTGGGTCCGGCATCCAGCACCAAGGACATGATCCGTGCGCTGTTCGATACCGGCGCCGACGTCTTTCGCCTGAACATGAGCCACGGCAGCCACGACGACCACCGCGACCGCCACAAGGCGATTCGCGAGGTCGAGGCCGACACCGGCCGCCCCATCGCGATTCTGGCCGATCTTCAGGGTCCGAAGCTGCGGGTGGGCCAGTTCATCGCCGGCGCCTGCGACCTGGAGGAGGGCAACCGCTTCCGCTTCGACCTGGACGCGGCGCCCGGCGACACCCACCGGGTGCAGCTGCCCCATCCCGAAATCTTCGCGGCCCTGGTTCCGGGCAGCAATCTTCTGGTGAACGACGGCAAGATCCGCCTGCGCGTCGATGACTGCGGCCCGGACTTCGCCGACTGCACCGTGACCGTGGGCGGCACGATCAGCGACCGCAAGGGGGTGAACGTCCCCGACGTGGTGCTGCCCTTGGCGGCGCTGTCCGACAAGGATCGCGCGGACCTGGAATTCGCCTGCGAGCTTGGCGTGGACTGGCTGGCGCTGTCCTTCGTGCAGCGCGCCGCCGATGTCGAGGAAGCGCGCGCCCTGGCCCGGGGCCGCGCGGCGATCCTGTCCAAGATCGAGAAACCGGCCGCGGTCGATGCCTTCGACGACATCCTGGCGGTGTCTGACGGGATCATGGTGGCGCGGGGCGATCTGGGGGTGGAACTGCCGATCCACTCCGTCCCACCGATCCAGAAGCGCCTGGTGCGCAAGTGCCGATCCGCCGCCAAGCCCGTCATCGTCGCGACGCAGATGCTGGAATCGATGATCGAAAGCCCGATGCCCACCCGGGCCGAGGTCAGCGACGTGGCCAATGCCATCTACGAAGGCGCCGACGCCGTGATGCTGTCGGCCGAAAGCGCCGCGGGCGCCTATCCGATCGAGGCGGTGCGGACCATGGACAGCGTCGCCCGTTCGGTCGAGGCAGACAGCAACTATCGCGCCATCATCGAGGCCTCGCGCCAGAACAAGCTGCACACCGTGGCCGACGCCATCGTGACCGCCGCGCGCGAGATCGCGGAAACCACCGACATCGCCGCCATCTGCGCCTTCAGCCAGTCGGGCAAGACCGCCAGCCTGGTGGCGCGCGAACGCCCGCGGGTTCCGATCATCGCGCTGACCCATGTCGAATCGGTGCTGCGCCGCATGTGCCTGACCTGGGGCACGCATTGCGTCATCACCCCGCAACTGGGCCGCTTCAAGGAGGCAGTGGTCAACGCCACCCGCGCCGCGCGAGAGTTCAACTTTGCCGACGAATCCCGGCAGGTGGTGGTGATCGCCGGCGTGCCCTTCAACGTGCCGGGCAGCACCAATATCGTGCGCATCGCCCCCTGCGACGAACGCTTGATCTTCGCCTCCGATCCAGAATAAGCCGCTGGCGGTAACATCATCACGGGGGCCTCCATGTCCGATTACCTGTTGCTGGGCGGCATCGCGCTGTGCCTTCTGTCCGTCGTCGCGGCGGTCGTGCAGCTTTTGCAGGTTCGCCCGCCGCGCGCGGCCGCGATCATGCTGATCCTGGGGATCGCGGCGATCTTTGCCGCCGCCTACCTGTCGCCCGAGCCGTTCGGGCCGGGACAGGTGCCGCAGGCCTGGGCGCGCCTGACCGGCGGCGCGACAGCAACGCCCTGAGCCCTTGCCAAATCCGCCACGCGCGCTTATACGGCGCGCTTCCTGCCCGTGCGGCCGGCCACCAGGCATTGCCGAGCCGCATGTTCACTCTGATCCAAGGAGACGAAAATGCCGAAGATGAAGACCAAGTCGGCCGCCAAGAAGCGGTTCTCGTTCACGGCCTCGGGGAAGGTGAAGTCCGCCCAGGCCGGCAAGCGCCACGGCATGATCAAGCGGACGATCAAGTTCATTCGCGACGCGCGCGGCACCACCGTCCTGACGGACGCGGATGCCAAGATCGTCAAGAAATACATGCCCTATAACCGCTGAACGGAAGGACTGAACAATGGCACGAGTCAAATCCGGCAAGGTCACCCACGCCCGCCACAAGAAGGTTCTGGACGCCGCCAAGGGCTATTACGGCGCCCGTTCGCGGAACTTCCGCACCGCCACTCAGGCCGTGGACAAGGCGAACCAGTACGCCACCCGCGACCGCAAGACCCGCAAGCGCAACTTCCGCGCCCTGTGGATCCAGCGGATCAACGCGGCCGTCCGTCTGGTGGACGCCGACATGACCTATTCGCGCTTCATCAACCTGCTGGCGAAGGCCGGGATCGAGGTGGACCGCAAGGTTCTGGCCGACCTGGCGGTGAACGAGCCCGACGCCTTCGGCGCGATCGTCGAAAAAGCGAAAGCCGCTGCCTGACTTCCCGCACGGAGATACCTTCTGGAAAGCCCGCCATCCTGGCGGGCTTTTTTGCTTGTTGTACCGGCCTTTGCTTGCCTTCACCCTTTCGTGATGTTAAGCTTCCTTAACTGGCGGAACCGACCGCAGGCCGTTAACCTTTGCTACGGATAGCCAGACGTTCCTTATTAGTGAGTAAAACATGCAGAACCGCACCATTCGCCTGTCGTTGTTGAGTGTCGTCCTGGCCGTGGCGGCAGGCGCTGCGCAAGCCGCGACCTATGCCACCAGGATCATCGACGACGAGACCGTCTATGGCACCTGCACGGCGCGGCCCTCATCCTGCGGTGCGAACGATCGGCTTACCGTCGAAAACGCCTTGGGCGAAACCGACGGACGCTTCTATTCGCTGGGCAAGGGCGGCTATCTGACTCTGGGCTTTGACGGGGCAAGCTATGGCCCCGGCACGCTGCTGACGCTGGAGGAAGTGACCTTCCACGGTCCCGCGCGTGCCAACCACTACGAGGCCGTGGACATCTATTCGGTGCTCAGCGACGTGACCAGCTTTGTGGGCACGATCTTCAACACGGCCAAGGTCAGCACGATCAAGATCGGGCAGAGCTTCGAATACATCCGGCTTGTGGACGTGACCACGCGTGAATACCCCTCGACCTCCAGCTTCGACGGGTTCGACGTGGACTCGGTCAAGATCGCCCCGGTGCCGGTTCCGGCGGCCGGTGGGCTGATGCTGGCGGGACTGGTGTCCTTCGCCCTGATGCGCCGCAGGAAGGCGGCTGCCTGATTTCGGGAACATGACCACGGGCGTCCAGGGTCAACCGGCCCCGGAGCCCGTGAAAGTCGTTCTGGCCCGGCAACCGCTGGGAATTATCGGCACAGCACTGACAGCGCGTCGCAATCTGCTGGAGCTGATCCCGCAGATCGCGACGCGCCAGCCAATCGTGTCGGGCAGGACCGGCCTGCGCTTCCACATGGTCATGGACCCGCCGACCCTGCGCCACATCCTCAAGGACCGGGTCGAGGACTATCCGAAGTCCAGCGTCACCAAGCAGATCCTGGAACCGGCGATCGGTGACAGCCTGTTCGTGGCCGAAGGGCCGCAATGGCGGTGGCAGCGCCGGGCGGTCGCCCCGGCCTTCGCCCTCCGCCATGTCGAGGCGCTTGGTCCGATCATGACGGCCGCCGCCGAGGAATCCTGCCGGCACCTGGACGCCGCGCGCGGTCCCGTGGATCTGTTCGAGGAAACGGTGGCCGCGACCTTTGCGGTCATCTCGGACGTGACCCTGTCCGGGGATCACGCCTTCGACCGCGACGCGGTGCATCAGGCCATCGACGCCTACATCGCCCAGACGGCCAAGGTCTCGCTGCTGGACGTGCTGGGGCTGCCGGGCTGGATACCGCGCCCGGGGCGGATGCTGTCGCGGCCGGGCCTGTCCCGGATGAAGGCGATCGCCGACGGGGCGATTGACGCACGGGCGCGGCGCCCCCGCACCGAGGGCGCCCCCGATCTGCTGGATCTGCTGCTTCACGCCGCCGATCCCGAAACCGGACGCGCCATGACCCGCGATGAGCTGCGCGACAACCTGCTGACCTTCATCGTCGCCGGGCACGAGACGACGGCCCTGACGCTGGCCTGGGCCTTGTATCTGTGCGCCTTCGATCCCGCCGTCCAGGACCGCGCCGCAACCGAGGCGCAGGAGGTCTTGGCCGGGCGCGCCGCCACGGCCGCCGATCTTCCGCGGCTGTCGCTGATCGGGCGGATCGTCTCCGAGGCGCTGCGCCTTTATCCGCCGGCGGCCTTCCTGTCCCGCACGGCCCAGGCGCAGGACCGGCTGTGCGGGCGCGAGGTGCTGCCGGGCGATACCGTCATGCTGCCGATCTATGCGCTGCACCGCCACCACCTGCTGTGGCAAAGGCCCGATGCCTTCGACCCCGACCGCTTCCTGACCGCGCCCGACCGCTATGCCTATCTTCCCTTCGGGGCGGGTCCGCGCATCTGCATCGGTGCCAGCTTCGCCATGCAGGAAGCCGTCATCATCCTGGCCACCCTTCTCGCGCGCTTCCGGTTCCGCGCGATCCCGGGGCGCACGCCGCAGCCGCGCATGATCCTGACCCTGCGCCCGCATGGCGGGGTGTGGCTGGACGTGGCGCCGCGCTGAAGGCTTCCCCCTTGGCGCCGCAAATGCTAACGCCTTGCCCGACAAGGACGAGGCATGACGATGGACGATCTGACCCCGCTGCGCCAGCAATGGCTTGACCGCATCAACGGCGCCGCCGATCCCGCCGCCATCGAGGAGGTGCGCCTTGCCGCCCTGGGCAAGAAGGGCGAGATCAGCCTGAAGATGCGCGAACTGGGCCGCATGTCGCCCGAGGAACGCCAGACCATTGGCCGCGCCCTGAACGAATTGCGCGACGAACTGGACGCGGCCCTGCGCGCGCGCAAGCTGTCGCTCGAGGATGCGGCGCTCGAGGCGAGGCTGGCCGGCGAATGGCTGGACGTGACGCTGCCGGGCCGCCCGCGCCCGCGGGGCACCATCCACCCGATCAGCCAGGTGACCGAGGAAGTCACCGCGATCTTCGCCGACATGGGCTTCTCGGTGGCAGAAGGCCCGCAGGTCGAATCGGACTGGTACAACTTCGACGCGCTGAACATCGCCCCCGAACACCCCGCGCGGCAGGAACACGATACGTTCTTCATGCACCGCGCGCCGGGCGACGACCGCCCGCCGCATGTGCTGCGCACCCATACGTCCCCCGTCCAGATCCGCGCCATGCAGGAACAGGGCGCGCCGATCCGCGTGATCTGCCCCGGCCGCGTCTATCGCATGGACATGGACCAGACCCACACGCCGATGTTCCACCAGGTCGAGGGGCTGGCCATCGACCGCGACATTTCCATGGCGCAACTGAAATGGACGCTCGAGGAGTTCTGCCGCGCCTTCTTCGAGGTGGACGAGGTCGAGCTTCGCTTCCGCGCCAGCCACTTCCCCTTCACCGAACCCTCTGCCGAGGTGGACATCCGCTGTTCCTGGGAAGGCGGCCAGCTGAAGATCGGCGAGGGGGACAGCTGGCTGGAGATCCTCGGCTCTGGCATGGTCCATCCGAAGGTCCTGCGCGCCGGTGGCATCGACCCCGACCAGTGGCAGGGCTTCGCCTTCGGCATGGGCATCGACCGGATCGCGATGCTGAAATACGGCATCCCGGATTTGCGGGCGTTCTTCGAAAGCGATTTGCGGTGGCTGCGGCACTACGGTTTTGCCGCGGGGGATGTGCCGAGTGTGAGCGGAGGGTTGAGCAGGTGAAGCGCGACCGCGATCTTATGCGGGTTCTAATTCTTGAACTCGAAGACTAGGTGATGTTGACAAAAGGGGTTCCACCGGCGTTCGCGCTGTGATTCAAGCTGCTCTCTACGTAGGAGATGAGCTTGGCACGCAACCTGATGTCCGACGACGAATGGGGATTCTTTGAGGGCTTCATCCGAGCCGTCCGGCATCCGAACGGGCGCAAGCCTGCGGACCATCGTCTTGTTCTGGATGGCATTTTCTGGATCGCAAGGACTGGTGCGCCGTGGCGCGACCTGCCCGAAGAGTTCGGCAAGTGGTCCTCGGTCTACCGGCAGTTCCGCCGTTGGACCCTTGCCGGGCTGTGGGAGGATATCCTGGACGCGCTGAACCACGCTGGGATCGCGCCGGACAAGCTGCAGATGATCGACAGCACCGTGATCCGCGCCCATCATCATGCGGCGGGCGCAAAAGGGGACTCCGAAAGAGGCTCTTGGCCGTTCGAGAGGTGGCTTCTCGACCAAGATCCATCTCCGCGTCAACGGCGCTGGCCTCCCGATGAGGACCGAGATCACGCCGGGGCAGGATTCCGACTACACCGGCTATGATCTGGTGATGGCCGACAACCTGCCGCAGCCAGCCGTCCTGGTCGCAGACAGGGGCTATGACTCTGATAAAATTCGGGAAGACATCGAGAGCCGCAACGCCCTCCCCATGATACCGATGCGAAAGAACCGAAGGGTGCGCAAGGCTGTCGACATGACCATCTACACCCTGCGCAACATGGTCGAGCGCTGCTTCAACAAGCTGAAAAACAGCCGTCGGCTGGCAACCCGCTACGACAAAACCGCAGAAAGCTTCCGCGGCTTCATCGACATCGCATGCATCAAGCTCTGGCTCCGCCATTTGTCAACATGACCTAGGATGACCCGACCGGAAAAAATATTCAAAGCCGCTTCGCCCCCTGTTTCGACGACTGGAGCTTTTCACTTTGCGGAACCGAGGCACGACCAGAATGGCGCAGCCGGGACTACCAACTTCTTCAACTTGAGAAGGCCAGATTGATAGAGTTTGTCGACCAGCAGCGCGGACCCGATTTCTATGGGGGCAGAGTTCGACTTCTTCCCGCCGGGCACGATGCCGCCGAGGCTATTGCCGACGAAACCCTTTGGCGCCGGCTCAGGAAATCAGCGCCAAAGGAAGCGTATGATATCCTAAGGTCTGTAGCTTCAGCTTCAGCGACAAAAGCTCTTGGGCTTGCCATGGGATGGGACTAACGCGAACTCCTGTTGCTAGCCGTTTGGCCTTCCCCCGAAGTCGATTGAACCTAAAGTCTTGGCCGCCGAAAGCGATCTACCGCCCCAACCTCACCACATTTCCTGCGCTCGCGATCTCGACCGCCACGATCCGCGAAAGTTGCACCGACGAGATCGCCATCGCGGCGGTGATGTCGTCCACGCCGGGGCGGGCGGGCAGGGCGGGATAGCCCGGGGCGGGGGGCACGCCCACCAGCCGCAGCCTCAGCACGCCGTCCGCGTCGGGCGAGAGGCGATCGCCCGGCATCGGGCGCGCGGTGACAAGCGCCACCGAGGAATAGCCCCTGACCGGCGCGAAGCCGTTCACCACCAGCAGGCGGCCTTCGTTCAGCGGCTCCCACCGGGCGGCGGTGATCTGGGGGATGTCCGGGCGGGTGTCCGAAACCTGGGTATAGCCGCCCTCGGGCTCCAGCGTCCTGGTGGGCGCGCTGCCCCAGGACAGCGGGTTCCAGCCGCTGCCGCCCTGGCCGCAGCCCGACAGGGCCAGCACGGCGATCAGCAGGGGCGCGGTCAGTTTGCTCATGTCACCATCCCTCTGGCGTTTTCGATGTGTTAGGGGAAATCCGCCTCGGGATAAAGGCACTTTGACCTTGCCGCCCGGCCGCGCTAACCACAGGCCAAAAGGACCGCCCCATGGCAACCCAAGCCTTCGAAGACATCGCCGAGACCTTCGACTTCCTGGATGACTGGGAGGACCGGTATCGCCACCTGATCGAACTGGGGCGGGCGATGCCGCCGATGGACCCGGCCCTGCATGTCCCCGCCACCAAGGTCGAGGGCTGCGCCAGCCAGGTCTGGATCATGCCGATGATCGACGACGGCCGATTCGACTTCCAGGGCGACAGCGACGCGATGATCGTGCGCGGACTGATCGCGGTGCTGCACGCGCTGTACGCGGGCGTGCCGGTGGCCGAGGTGGGACGGATCGACGCGCAGGCCGAACTGGCCCGCCTGGGTCTGGACGAGCATCTGTCATCGCAGCGGTCGAACGGGCTGCGCGCCATGATCCAGCGGATCAGGCAGCTTTGCGCCGACGCAGCGTGATCCAGCCGCCGCCCAGGACGCGGGTGCCGTCGGGTTCGTAGAAGACGCAGGCCTGGCCCGGGCTGACGCCTTCCTCGGGGTCAAGCAGTTCGACCTCGGCCCGCGCCCGCGTGGCGTCGATGGGCCGCAGGATCGCCGGACGCGGCGGACGGGTGGACCGGATCCTGACCATCACCGGGATCTCGCCGACAAGGGCCTGATCGCCCAGCCAGTTGACCTCGCTGACGGGAACGACCGCGGTCGCAAGCGCCGCCTTCGGGCCCACCACGACGCGCCGCTGATCGGGATCCAGCCGCACCACATACAGCGGCTCGCCCAGGCCCCCGATCCCCAGCCCCCGGCGTTGCCCGACGGTATAGTGGATGACGCCGCCATGCCAGCCCAGGACCTTGCCCTCGAGGTCCACGATCTCGCCCGGCTGGGCGGCGTCGGGGCGCAGCTTCTCGATCACCCGGGCATAGTCGCCATCCGGCACGAAGCAGATGTCCTGGCTGTCGGGCTTGTCCGCCACCGCCAGCCCGTATTGGGCGGCCAAGGCGCGGGTCTGCGCCTTGCTTTCAAGATGGCCCAGCGGGAACCGCAGGAAATCAAGCTGTTCCTGCGTCGTCGAGAACAGGAAATAGCTCTGATCCCGGGTGGGATCGGCGGCCATGTGAAGCTCGGCCCGGTGCGGCCCGTCCTTGCGCTGGATATAGTGGCCGGTCGCCATGCAGTCGGCATCCAGATCACGGGCCGTCTCCAGCAGGTCGCGGAACTTGACCCGTTCGTTGCAGCGGATGCAGGGCACGGGCGTCGCCCCCGCCAGATAGGCGTCGGCGAACTCGTCGATCACCGATTCGCGGAACCTGTTTTCATAGTCCAGGACGTAATGCGGAAAGCCCATCCGTTCCGCGACACGCCGCGCGTCGTGGATGTCCTGGCCGGCGCAGCAGGCGCCCTTCTTGGCCAGCGCCGCACCGTGATCGTAAAGCTGCAGCGTCACCCCGATGACGTCATAGCCTTCGGATTTCAGCTTCGCCGCGACCACCGAACTGTCGACGCCACCCGACATCGCCACGACCACCCGGGTCTGCGCCGGGGGCTTGGCAAAGCCCAGGCTGTTCAGGGCGGTCGCGCCGGCAGGGGCGCGGTGGTGAAGCGTCATGACGGATCCAAGGATTAAAGATTGCGTCGAAATATAGGCAAATGCTGCCTATTCTCAAGCGTCATACCGCAGAAAAACCTGTCATCCTCAACGTGGTCTTAGAGGATCTGCGCGACTGTCGTGGCAAGCGACATAGGACAGGTGGTAATGTTCTTGAAGAAAACCAACACCCCGCGCACCGTCACCCTGCCGGACGGCAGGATCCTGACCCTTGCCGACCTGCCTCCCGAAAACACGCGGTGGGTGGCAAGCCGGAAGGAAACGGTGGTGAATGCGGTCATCCACGGCCTGATCCCGAGGGAGGAAGCCCTGCGCCGCTATGGCCTGTCCGAGGAAGAGCTGGACAGCTGGGCACGCGCCATGAAGGTCCACGGGCCCGCCGCATTGAAGATCACCTCGATCCAGCGGTTCCGGCAACCATAGATTGCGCGACATCAACCCTGAGATATGGTAACGACATATTAACCTAATCGGTTGATGCTAATACCAGGTGAGACACGAATCGGGGCTTAAGTTCATGAGAATTCTGTTGGTCGAGGATGATCCCAGCACGGCGCGGGCCATCGAACTGATGCTGACTGCCGCCAGTTACAACGTCTTTCGCACGGACATGGGAGAGGAGGGGATCGACCTAGCCAAGCTTTACGACTACGACCTGATCCTTCTGGATCTGGACCTGCCGGACATGCACGGGATGGAGGTTCTGCGCCACCTGCGGCTGGCCCGGGTGGACACGCCGATCCTGATCCTCACCGGGTCGGACGATACCGAGAGCAAGCTGCGCGGCTTCGGTTTCGGCGCCGACGACTACATGACCAAGCCCTTCAACCGCGAGGAATTGCAGGCCCGGATCCAGGCCATCATCCGCCGATCCAAGGGCCACAGCCAGGCGATCATCAAGACCGGAGAGATCGTCGTCAATCTGGACGCGCGCACGGTGCAGGTCAACGGCAAGGCCGTCAACCTGACGGGCAAGGAATACCAGATCCTCGAACTGCTCAGCCTGCGCAAGGGCACGACGCTGACCAAGGAGATGTTCCTGAACCATCTCTACGGCGGCATGGATGAACCCGAACTGAAGATCATCGACGTGTTCATCTGCAAGCTGCGCAAGAAGCTTTCCGAAGCCATCGGCGGCGACAGCCATATCGAGACGGTCTGGGGCAGGGGTTATGTCCTGCGCGAACCCACCCCGAAGGCCGACCGTCTGGCAATCGGCGCCTGACGCGGCAGCCGACAACCGACCTCTGCGACAACCCCTGTCGCCTCGCCTTCCGAACGTCGTATAGAAGGGGACGAACGGAAGGCGGAGGCGGCGATGACGGATGCAGGGCGGGGCGACAGCGGAACGGTGCTGCCCGATCCGGCCGCGCTTGATGAGAAGCGCGCGACCGACGAGATGGCGGATCTGTCGGCCCGGATCGCCCAAGCCAACGAGGACTATCACACCCGGGATGCGCCGGTTCTGTCCGACGCGGAATACGACGCGCTGAAGCGGCGCCTGCTGGCGCTCGAGCGCGCCTTTCCACACCTGGCGCGGCCAGACAGTCCGACCCGGGCGGTCGGTGGGGCGGTTGCCGAGGGGTTTGGCAAGGTCGTCCACGCGCAACGGATGATGTCGCTGGAAAACGGGTTCAGCGCCGAAGACGTGGCGGATTTCGTGGCCCGCGTCAGCAGCTTCCTGGGCCTGAATCCTGCGGATCTGGCCTTCACCGCCGAGCCCAAGATCGACGGCCTGTCGCTGTCACTGCGCTACGAGGACGGTGTTCTGGTCCAGGCCGCGACCCGCGGCGACGGCACCGTGGGCGAAAACGTCACCGCCAACGCCTGCACCATCGCCGAGATCCCCAGGCGCCTGCCCGATGGCGCGCCCCGGATCCTCGAGGTGCGGGGCGAAGTCTACATGAGCCATGCGGATTTCCAGCGGCTGAACGCCGCGGAAGGCGGCCGGGTCTTCGCCAACCCGCGCAATGCCGCGGCCGGATCGCTGCGCCAGATCGACCCCGCCGTCACCGCCTCGCGGCCGCTGCGGTTCTTCGCCTATGGCTGGGGCCAGCTCAGCGAGGCGCTGGCCAAGACGCAGATCGAGGCCGTCGGACGGCTGGCGGCCCTGGGCTTCCGGACGAACCCCCTGACACGCCTGTGCCACGACGCCGAACAGATGCTGGCCGTCTGGGCCGAGATCGAACAGCAGCGGGCGACGCTGGGCTATGACATCGACGGGGTCGTGTACAAGGTCAACGACCTGTCCTATCAGTCGCGGCTGGGCTTCCGCTCGACGACGCCCAGATGGGCCCTGGCCCACAAGTTTCCCGCGCAGACCGCCTGGACACGGCTGGACCGGATCGAGATCCAGGTCGGCCGCACCGGCGCGCTGTCGCCGGTCGCGCGTCTCGAGCCGGTGACGGTGGGCGGGGTGGTGGTGTCGAACGCCACCCTGCACAACGAAGATTACATCGCCGGCCGCGACAGCAACGGGAACCCGATTCTGGGACGGCCGCGACATCCGCGAAGGCGACTGGGTGATGGTCTATCGCGCCGGCGACGTGATCCCCAAGATCGCGGATGTGGATCTGGCGCGCAGGCGCGCCGACAGCCAGCCCTATCGCTTTCCCGAAACCTGCCCGCAATGCGGCTCTGCCGCGATTCGCGAACCGGGCGATTCGGTGCGGCGATGCACCGGCGGCCTGGTCTGCCCCGCCCAGGCGATCGAGAAGCTGAAGCACTTCGTCAGCCGTGCGGCCTTCGACATCGACGGGCTTGGTGCCCGGCAGATCGAGATGTTCTTCGCCGATCCGATGCTGCCGATCCGCGAACCCGCCGACATCTTCACCCTGGCCGAGCGCGACGCGCAGAACATTGCGCGGCTGAAGAACCGCGAGGGTTTCGGCGCCCGTTCGGTCGAGAAGCTGTTCGCCGCCATCGAGGACAAGCGCCGGATCCCGCTGGAGCGGCTGATCTTCGCCCTGGGCATCCGCCATGTCGGAGAGGTCGCCGCCGGGATCCTCGCCCGCCATTTCGGCACCTGGGACGCCCTGATCGCCGCGGTGGACGCCGCCGCGGCCGAACCCGCCTTCGCGGCCCCCGACGACAGGGCGCGCCGTCAGTTGATGGCCGCCAGCCCGACCTGGTCCGAACTGACCTCGATCAACGGCATCGGCACGGTCCTGGTGCAGTCTCTGGTCACCACCCTCACGCAGCCAGCCGAGAGGGCCAGCATCGACCGGCTGATCGCGCAGATCGAGGTCATCCCCGCCCAGGCCCGCCAGATGCAACAGACCGAGATCTCGGGCAAGACGCTGGTCTTCACCGGCACCCTGGAACGCATGACGCGGGCCGAGGCCAAGGCGCGCGCCGAGGCGATGGGCGCCAAGGTGGCCGGGTCGGTCAGCGCCAGGACCGACCTGCTGATCGCGGGGCCGGGCGCCGGCTCGAAGGCTGCCAAGGCCGCTGGACTGGGCGTCAAGGTCATCGACGAGGACGAATGGCTGCGCATCGCGGGCGGCTCATGACCCAGCCCAAGGGACGGCCGCCGGCGCTGTTTCCGCTGTTCGCCGGCATCGACACCCTGCCGGGCATCGGTCCAAAGGGCCGCGAGGCCCTGGCCCAGATGGGGATCGAGCGGCCGCGCGACCTGGTGCTGACCCTGCCCGGCAGCGGCATCACCCGACGCCGCATCGGCCGGATCGCCGAGGCGCGCCCGCCCGAGATCGTGACGGTCGAGGTGACGGTGGGCCGCCACCATCCGCCCGCCGCGAAGGGCCGCCCCTGGCGCGTCCAGTGCGGGGACGGGGCGGGCGACCTGACGCTGGTCTTCTTCCACCCGCGCAAGGAATGGATCGAAAGCCAGCTTCCCACCGGCGCCCGGCGCATCGTCAGCGGGAAGATCGAACTGTTCGACGGCCTGGCGCAGATGGTCCACCCCGACCACATCCAGCGCCCCGAGGATCCGCTGCCGGCCGAGTTCGAGGCGATCTATCCGCTGGCCGCGGGCCTGACGCGCAAGGGCATGGTGAAGGCCGTCGAGGCCGCGCTGACCCGCCTGCCGCCCATGCAGGAATGGATCGACCCGCAGCTGCTGGCGCAGCGCGGCTGGCCCGATTTCGGGACCGCGCTGCGGCAGGCCCACGACCCTAAGTCGGCGCGGGAGCTGTCGTCCGAGGCGCCGGCGCGGGCGCGGCTGGCCTATGACGAGGTGCTGGCCCATCAGATGACGCTGGCGCTTGTCAGGCGGGACAAGCGGCGGCTGAAGGGACGGCCCAGCGAAGGCGACGGCCGGCTGCGCCGGGCGGTGCTGGCGCATCTGCCCTGGCCGCCGACCCGCGCCCAGATCCGCGCGGTCCAGGACATCGCCGCCGACATGGGCAGCGACCGGCGGATGAACCGGCTGCTGCAGGGGGATGTGGGGTCGGGCAAGACGCTGGTCGCGCTGCTTTCGGCCCTGGTCGCGGTCGAGGCGGGCGGCCAGGCGGTGCTGATGGCGCCAACCGAAATCCTGGCCCGCCAGCACGCCCGGGCCCTGGAGCCGCTGGCCCGCGCCGCGGGGATCCGGCTGGCCGCGCTGACCGGCCGCGACAAGGGCGAGTTGCGCGCGCAACTGCTGGAGGATCTGGCCGAAGGGCGGATCAACATTCTGGTGGGCACCCACGCCGTCTTCCAGCGCGGCGTGGCCTTCCACGACCTGCGCCTTGCGATCATCGACGAACAGCACCGCTTCGGTGTGGCGCAGCGGCTTGAACTGTCGGCCAAGGGGCAGGTTCCGCCGGACATGCTGATCATGACCGCCACGCCCATCCCGCGGTCCCTGGCGCTGACGCAATACGGCGACCTCGACATCTCGGTCCTGGACGAGAAGCCGCCGGGCCGCAAGCCTATCGCCACGGTGATGATCAGCGATCAGCGCCTGGACGAGGTGACGGACCGGCTGCGCCGGGTGCTGGACCAGGGCGCCCGGGCCTATTGGGTCTGTCCGCTGGTCGAGGAAAGCGAGGTCACGGATCTGACCGCGGCCGAGGCGCGCTTCCAGTCGCTGCGCGCCCGCTTCGGCGACATCGTGCGGATGGTCCACGGCCAGATGCCGGCTGAACAGCGCGACGCGGCCATGGCCGATTTCGCCAGCGGCCGGGCCAGGCTTCTGGTGGCGACCACGATCATCGAGGTGGGCGTGGACGTGCCGGAGGCCACGATCATGGTGATCGAGCGGGCCGAGAATTTCGGGCTTGCGCAACTGCACCAGCTTCGCGGCCGCGTGGGGCGCGGATCGGGGGCCTCGACCTGCCTGCTGATGTATCATCCGCCGCTGAACGATGCGGCTGCCCGGCGGCTGACCACCCTGCGCGACACCGAGGACGGCTTCCGCATCGCCGAGGTGGACCTCGAGATGCGCGGGGCGGGCGACGTCATCGGCACGGCGCAGTCCGGCCTGCCGCGGTTCCGCATCGCCGATCTGGAACATCAGGCCGGGCTGATGGCGGTCGCGCGCCAGGATGCCCGCAACCTGCTGGAACAGGATCCCGGGCTGGAAAGCCAGCGGGGCCAGGCGATTCGGATGCTGATGTGGCTGATGAGCCAGGACGAGGCGATCCGCCTGATCGCCGTCGGCTGAAGTTCTTAAAATGTTCTTTACAGAATCGCCCGGAACATGAGAACAAATCAGCAACACATAGGAGTTGCCATGTCCCGTGAATTCTTGTCCGACCTTGTTGGCGTTGTCGCGCTGACCGTCACCACGATCATCAGCCTCTGGCTGCCGGCCATCCTTCAGGCCTGAACTCTGCCCCGCGTTGCCGTGACGTCGCCCCGCCTGTGCGACCGTCGCATCCCCGCACGCGCACCTGACCGGCCCCCTGCGGGCCGGTCCTTTTTATGTCAGGCAGGCCTCGTCGATGGCTTCAAGGGTGGCATCCCAGGCCAGCAGGATCGAGGCGTGGCGGTTGGGATAGTCCCGCGCCGGCAGCAGCGCCTCGAGATCGGCGAAGGGCGCGGCCGGGGGCGTTCCACCCTGGGTCAGCATGGCCTGCAACGCCTCGCGCGTCTGGGCGATCTCGGCTCGGCTGCGGCCGATCACCCCCTGGCCCAGGACCGAGGCCGAGGCCTGCCCCAGCGCGCAGGCGCGGACTTCCTGGCGGAAGTCGGCGATCCGGTCGCCGTCCATTGCCACATAGGCGGTGACCGAGGAACCGCACTGGGGGGACCGCCGCATCGCCTTGCCGTCGAAGTCCGGCAGCACCCCCAGATGCGGGATCGCCGTCGTCAGCGCCAGGATCCTGCGGGAATAAAGCTGCATCAGGTCGCTGTCGGCCATCGGTCTTTTCCATGCGCTGCTCTTTGCCCTAGATAGGGACGCGCACCGCGAAAGGAAACCCGATGTTCGATCCCGCCAGCCTGACCTTCGACGCCAACGGCCTGATCCCGGCGATCGCGCAGGATGCCGACAGCCGCGAGATCCTGATGATGGCCTGGATGAACGCGGAGAGCCTGGCGCGAACGTTGCGGACCGGGCGCGTCACCTATTGGTCGCGGTCCAGGCAGTCGTTCTGGGTGAAGGGCGAGACCTCGGGCCATGTGCAGGATCTGGTGGACCTGCGCATCGATTGCGATCGGGACTGCCTGCTGGTGCTGGTGCGCCAGAAGGGTCCGGCCTGCCACACGAACCGGCGCAGCTGTTTCTATACCGCGCTGCGCGACGGGGCCGAGGTCGAGATCATGGAGCCCATGTCCGATTAGGGGGCTCTGCCCCCGCCGCCGTTCCGGCGGCCCCCCCGGGATATTTGCGCACAGAAGATGGGCTAGAGGCCCAGCATCCGGCGGATGTCCCGGGGGCTGGCGCCGTCCTCGCGGTAATGGCGGATGGCGCGGGCGTCGTCGCGCTTGGCCAGGCGCCTGCCCGTGTCGTCGCGGATCAGGCGGTGATGGTGATAGGCGGGCGTGGGAAGCCGCAGCAGCTTTTGCAGCAGCACGTGGATATAGGTCGCGTCGAACAGGTCCCTGCCGCGCGTGACCAGCGTGATCCCCTGGGCGGCGTCGTCCACCACGACCGCGAGATGATAGGACGTGCCCATGCCCCGGCGCGACAGGATGACGTCGCCGATCCGTTCCAGGACCTGATCGCGCGTCAGGACATGGTCCCGGTCGGGCATGACCGCCTGGTCGCGAAAGCCGATCCGGTCGATGCCCAGGGCGCCGAAGGCGCGGGCCATGTCCAGCCGGATCACGTCGCCGGGTTCGGCGTCCGACAGGCTGCGGCTGCGGCAGGTGCCCGGGTAGACCAGGCCATCCGGCCCGGCCGGGGCCGCCCCCTCTTGCGGGGCCGAGAGCGCAGCCCGGATGTCGCCGCGCCGGCAGCGGCAGGGATAGCTCAACGGTGCCAGCCGTCCGAGCGCACCACGATATTCCGCGAGGCGGTCTGACTGCCGCATGACCGGCACGGCCCATCGAAGGCCCAGCCATGCCAGATCCTCGTGGATGGCGGCTTCGTATTCGGGGCGGCAGCGGTCGCGGTCGATGTCCTCGATCCGCAGCAGGAACCGTCCCGGGCCGGCAAGCCCGGCGGCCACCAGGGCGGCATAGGCATGGCCCAGATGCAGCAGCCCGGTGGGCGAGGGGGCGAAGCGGGTTACTGCGCCGCCAGCCATGCGCTGAAGTCGTCCTTGGCCCGCCGGGTATAGGCGGGATAGCGGTCCTTGCGGCCTTTGCGGCCGCCCTGGGCGTCTCCCAGCGGCGGGAACAGGCCGAAGTTCACGTTCATCGGTTGAAAGGTCCTGGCCTCGGCGCCGCCGGTGATGTGGTTGACCAGGGCCCCGGTGGCGGTCGTCGGGGCCGGCGGCGGCAGGTCGCGGCCCTGCGCCTGGGCGGCGGCCATGCGGCCCGCCAGCAGGCCCATGGCCGCGCTTTCGACATAGCCTTCGACCCCCGTGACTTGGCCGGCAAAGCGCAGGTTCGGGCGAAGCCGCAGCCGCATCCGGTCGTCCAGCAGGGTGGGCGAGTTCAGGAAGGAGTTGCGGTGGATCCCCCCAGGCGGGCGAAGCTGGCGTTTTCCAGGCCGGGGATCATGCGGAACACCTGGGTCTGTGCGCCGTATTTCATCTTGGTCTGGAAGCCGACGATGTTGTACAGCGTCCCCAGGGCGTTGTCGCGGCGAAGCTGGACCACGGCATAGGGCTTTTCATCCGGCTTGTGCGCGTTGGTCAGCCCGACCGGCTTCATCGGCCCGTGGCGAAGCGTCTGCCGCCCGCGTTCGGCCATGACCTCGATCGGCAGGCAGCCGTCGAAATAGCCAGCCGCCTCGCCTTCGTGGAACTCGGTCTTGTCGGCGGCCAGAAGGGCGTCGATGAAGGCCTCGTACTGGTCGCGGGTCATCGGGCAGTTGATATAGGCGCGCCGCTCGGCCTCGGTCTGGCCCTTGTCGTAGCGGCTCTGTTCCCAAGCCACGGACATGTCGATGGTTTCGGCATGGACGATGGGGGCGATGGCGTCGAAGAAGGCCAGGGCTTCGGTCCCCGTCACCGCGCGGATTGCCTGGGCCAGCGCATCGGAGGTCAGCGGGCCGGTCGCCACGATCCAGTTGCCGTCGCGCGGCAGGTCGGTGATCTCGCCCGGGACGATGCGGATCAGCGGTTCGGCCTGCAGGGCCTCGGTCACCGCGGCCGAGAACGCCTCGCGGTCCACGGCCAGGGCGCCCCCGGCGGGCAGGCGGTGGCGGTCGGCCATCGCCATGATGAGCCCGCCCGCCGCGCGCATCTCCCAGTGCAGCTGGCCCACCGCGTTCATCACGTCGTCATCGGACCGGAAGCTGTTGGAGCAGACCATTTCCGCGCAGTCGCCGGTCTTGTGGGCGAAGGTTCCCCGGGCGGGGCGCATCTCGTGCAGGATGACGGGCACCCCCGCGCGGGCCGCCTGCCATGCGGCCTCGGATCCGGCAAGGCCCGCGCCGACGATGTGGATGGGTTCCATGTGACCTCCTGCTGGTGGAGGGGTAGCAAAGCCGCCCGCACAAGGAAAGGGCGGCACCGTGCGGCGCCGCCCTGATTCAGCCACGGGCGCCCGGGATCACTCCTCGGCGGCGCCTTCGTCGGCCTCGTCGTCGCTCGAACGCAGCGCCGAGGGGGCGGCGATGTTGGCGATCACGAAATTGCGGTCGATGGTGGGCTTCACGCCTTCCGGCAGCGCGACATCGTTGATGTGAATGGTGTCGCCCACGTTCAAGCCTTCCAGATCCACGGTGATGTGATCGGGAATGTCGCCCGCCGTCACGACCAGCTCGACCTCGGGGCGCACCGTCACCAGGGTGCCGCCGCGCTTGAGGCCGGGGCACTTGTCGTGGTTGATGAAGTCCACGTGAATGAACAGGTTCACCTTGGACGTGCGGCGCAGGCGCATGAAGTCGATGTGGATCGGCAGATCCTTGACCACGTCCTTCTGCACGCCGCGGCAGATCACGCGGACGTCCTCCTGGCCGTCGACCTTCAGGTTGAAGAGCGTGGACATGAACCGGCCCGCGCGCAGCTGGGTCAGCAGCTTGTTGAAGTCGAACTGGATGCTGACCGGGTCCTTGTGGTCACCATAGACGACACCCGGCACCTTGCCATCGCGGCGAGCTTGGCGGGCGGCCCCCTTGCCTGACCCCGCGCGCGGCTCGGCCACCAGATCAGGGATCTCTTTGGCCATGATATGTTCCTAACTTGGTTGTGGACGCCGCCATCCTCCAAGGGTGCATGGCGGCAGGTGGCGGCCTATACGGCAACCGGCGCGGTTTGTGAAGCCCCCATCGGCTGAGGGATGTCGTATTCATCCAGGAAACCGCGCGGGATCATCACGTTCTGCGGGCCGATGTCGCGGACGTTCCGTTCCCCGCACAGCGCCATGGTGATGTCCAGTTCCCTGCGGATGATCTCCAGCGCGCGGGTGACGCCCGCCTCTCCCATGGCGCCCAGCCCGTGCAGCCAGGCGCGGCCGATCCAGGTCGCATGGGCCCCCAGCGCCAGGGCCTTCAGCACGTCCTGGCCCGACCGGATGCCGCTGTCCATGTGGATTTCCACCCGGTCGCCAACGGCCTTGACGATGTGGGGCAACATGCGGATCGACGACAGCGCCCCGTCCAGTTGGCGCCCGCCGTGGTTGCTGACGATGATCGCGTCCGCCCCGAAATCGGCGGCGATGCGCGCGTCTTCGGGGTCCAGCACCCCCTTCAGGATCAGCTTGCCGCCCCACAGGTCGCGGATCCGGGCGATCTTGTCCCAGTCCAGCTTCTCGTCGAACTGCTCGGCCGTCCAACTCATCAGGCTGGAGGGATCGGCCACCCCCTTGGCGTGGCCCACGATGTTGCCGAAAAAGCGCCGCTTCGTCTGCAGCATCCCCATGCCCCAGCGCCACCGGAAGGCCAGATCCAGCAGGGTGGGCAGGGTCAGCTTGGGGGGCGCGGACAGGCCGTTCTTCAGATCCTTGTGCCGCTGGCCCAGGATCTGCAGATCCAGCGTCAGGACCAGGGCGCTGCACTTCGCCCGTTTCGCGCGGTCGATGATCGCCGCCAGGAAATCCTGGTCCTTCATGACGTAAAGCTGGAACATGAAGGGCTTGGTCGTGTGTTCGGCGACATCCTCGATCGAACAGATCGACATGGTGGACAGGCAGAAGGGGACGCCGAACTTCTCGGCCGCGCGGGCGGCGTGGATCTCGCCGTCGGCGTGCTGCATCCCGGTCATGCCGACCGGCGCCAGCGCCACCGGCATCGCGGCCGGCAGGCCCACGATGTCCGAGGCCGTGCTGCGGTTCGACATGTCCACGGCGACCTTCTGGCGCAGCTTCAGCCGGGCGAAATCGGTCGTGTTCTCGCGGAAGGTCTGTTCGGTATAGCTGCCGGATTCGGCATAGTCGTAGAACATCCGGGGCGTGCGGGCGCGGTGCATCCGCTTGAGGTCTTCGATCGAGGTGACGACGGGCATGGCGCTCTCCGCGGCTTGGTAAGATTTCTTTACCAGACGCGGACGCGCCCGGCAATCAGTCGCGCGACCCGTCCTGCGGGCTCATCCGCAACAGGGTGTCGGGCTCGATCACCGGGCCGCGCAGGGCTTCGGCGCGGCGGCGCAGATCCTCGGCCCGGGCCTGGGCCTGCCCCTCGACCGCCGCGGGCGAGCGGGCGGCATCCGGGACGTGGTCGGGCAGGGCGGGTTCGGCCAGGATCTGGTCGGTGGGCAGAAGCCGGGGATAATCCGACACCCCGGCCGCACAGCCGGCCAGCGGGACGGCCAGCAAAAGGATCAGGATCTTTTTCATGGCGACATGCTTACGGCGCAGCCGGGGATCGGGCAACGGACTTTCCCGCCGTTCTGCCTCGCGCTAGAACGTGGCATGGCCCGCACCCAAGGCTCCCGCGCCGACATCACCGGCCCCCTGATCCGCGCCCAGGCCCGCCGCCTGTTCGCGCGCCACGGCTACGCAGCGGTGTCGATGCGCCAGATCGCCTCAGCCGTGGGGGTGCAGGTCGGCGCGCTCTATGCCTATATCCCGGACAAGCAGGCGCTGCTGTTCGATCTGCTGGAAGGTCACATGCGTGGCCTTCTGGGCGCCTGGCAGGACGTGCCGGGCGACCCGCTGGCGCGGCTGGAACATTTCGTGCGCTTCCACATCAATGCCAGCCTGGACCACGCGGATACGGTGTTCCTGTCCTACATGGAGCTGCGCAGCCTGACGCCGGCGAACTTCGCCCTGATCGCGGCGCTGCGCGGCGAATACGAGGCGGCGCTTGAATCCATCCTGCGCGACGGGGTGGCGGCGGGGCTGATGCGGATCGACGACACCCGGCTGGCGACGATGGGGCTGATCGCCATGCTGACCGGCGTGACGAACTGGTACCGCGAGGGCGGACGCCTGGATCGGCGTCGGATCGGCGACATCTACTGGGGCCTTGCGCGCGGCGCGGTCGGCGCGGTGTGACCGCCGCTTCTTCTTTGCCCGAATACCCCTTTCCCTGCCGCCCCCCGCGGCGCGATAATCCCCCCATGAGTCTGCCCCCCGGCTTCCTTGACGAGATTCGCAACCGCATCCCGATCAGCCGCGTGATCGGCAGTAAGGTCGTGTGGGATCTGCGCAAGTCGAACCAGGGGCGCGGTGACTGGTGGGCGCCCTGTCCGTTCCACCAGGAAAAATCCGCAAGTTTTCACTGCGATGACCAGAAGGGCTATTACTATTGCTTCGGCTGCCACGCCAAGGGGGATGCCATCCGGTTCCTGCGCGAGGCCGAGGGGATGGAGTTCATCGAGGCCGTCAAGCTGCTGGCCGCCGAGGCCGGCCTGCAGATGCCAGAACCCGACCCGCGCGCCCGCGAACGGACCGACCGCCGCACCCGCCTGTTCGAGGTGACCGAGGCCTCGTGCCGCTGGTTCCGCCTGCAACTGCAGACCGCCGCCGCCGGGCAGGCGCGCGACTACCTGGCGCGCCGGGGTCTGGACCAGGCCGCGCTCGACCGCTTCGAGATCGGCTTTGCCCCCGACGGGCGCACCGCGCTGACGCAGGCCCTGCGCGCCAAGGGCTTCGACGAGGCGCTGATCGTCGAGGCCGGAATGTCGGCCATGCCCGAGGGCGGCGGTCCGGCCTATGACCGCTTCCGGGGGCGCATCATCTTTCCGATCCGCGACGGCCAGGGGCGCTGCATCGGCTTTGGCGGCCGGTCGCTGGATCCCCATGCGCGGGCCAAATACCTCAACAGCCCGGAAACGCCGCTGTTCGACAAGGGCCGCAACCTCTACAACCTGGCGCCCGCACGCGCGGCGGTCGCAAAGCGGCAGCGGCTGATCGTCGCCGAGGGCTACATGGACGTGATCGCCTTGTCGCGCGCCGGGTTCGAGGGCGCCGTGGCCCCCCTGGGCACCGCCATCACCGAAGACCAGTTGCGCCTGATGTGGCGCGTGTCGTCCGAACCCGTGATCGCGCTTGACGGCGACGCGGCGGGGCAGCGCGCGGCGCAGCGGCTGATCGACCTGGCCCTGCCGATGACCGGGCCGGGCCAGGCGCTGCGCTTCGTGATCCTGCCCGCGGGCCAGGACCCGGACGATCTCATCAAGGCGGCCGGCCCGGGGGCGATGGCCGCCCTGCTGGACCAGGCGCGGCCCTTGGTCGATCTTCTCTGGGCGCGGGAAACCGAAGGACAAGTCTTCGACAGCCCCGAACGCAAGGCGGCTCTGGACAAGCGCCTGAGGGATGCCATCGCTGCAATCCCCGACGAGCCGACCCGCGCCCATTACGCCGAGGAACTGCGCCGCAAACGGTGGGAACTGTTCGGCGCCGCGGCGCGCCGGACCGGCGAGAGATCCGTCAGGGGCCGCGGCGGCCACCCACGGACCGCCCGTCCGGCCCTGCCGATCCCGCCCACCGTGGCCGATCCGCACGCGGCCCTGGCCCTGCTGGAAGGGGCCAGCCTGCTGATCTGCGCCCTGCGCCCGGAACTGATCGCCCCGGTCGAATCGCGGCTGGAACGGCTGAACCCGTCGGACCCCGACCGCTCGGCGCTGCTGTTCGACCTTCTGGGGCAAACCCACAGCGATGCCGGCAGGCGCGGCCTTGAAACGCTGCAACGTGACGCCCATCTGGGCCTCACTCCTGCGGTGATCGACACCCAGGATGCCGACACCGTCGCCGCGATCCTGGCCAATCTTCTCGACCGGATCGAAGCGCAGCGCGCCATCGGGACGGAACTTCTCCGCGCCGAGGCCGAGATCCAGGGAGAGGCTGACGAGGGGCTGACATGGCGGATGCAGCAGATCGCCCGTGCCCGCCACCGCGCCGAACGCCCGGAACTGGACGGCGGCCTGGACCTCAACGAGGACCGCGACGCGCTGTCGGCCCAGTTGTCGCAGTTCGTCGAGGGTCAGATCTGGCGCAAGCCACCTCGACGCTGAGGATCCCGGACAATCTGGGGCTGCGAATCGCCTGTGGCGCGCTCTCTTTGATTCGGGGGTGCGGCGCGCTAGATATAGACATGATGTTCAGTGATTCGCCCCTGCCGCGAATCGCCGCCTGAAGAAGGGAGCCCTTGATGGCCGCCAAGGACGACGATCACGACAAGACCGACAAGGACGACAACGCCCACTCGCTGGACATGAGCCAGGCAGCGGTCAAGCGCATGATCGCCGATGCGCGGGAACGGGGATACATCACCTATGACCAGCTGAACGCGGTTCTGCCCCCCGAACAGGTCAGCAGCGAGCAGATCGAGGACGTCATGTCGATGCTGTCCGAGATGGGCATCAACGTGATCGAGGACGAGGACGGAGCCGAGGAGCCCGAGGGCGGCGCGGTCGCCGTGGTCGGATCGACCTCGCGCGAGGTTGCCGTCGCCACCTCCGAGACCGAGAAGCTGGACCGCACCGACGATCCGGTGCGCATGTACCTGCGCGAGATGGGCTCGGTCGAACTGCTCTCGCGCGAGGGCGAGATCGCCATCGCCAAGCGCATCGAGGCGGGCCGCAACACCATGATCGCGGGCCTGTGCGAAAGCCCGCTGACCTTCAAGGCCATCACCATGTGGCGCGAGGAGCTTCTGGACGAGGAGATCCTGCTGCGCGACGTGATCGACCTGGAAACCACCTTTGGCCAGTCGATGGAGGATGACGAGGCTGCCGAGGAAGAACTGTCCGACGACAGCGTTTCTGCCGAATCCTCGCAGAAGCGCGAGGAACTGGACGCCGACGGCAACCCCATGCGCGGCGAGGATGACGAGGACGAGGACGAGGGCGCCAACCTGTCGCTGGCCGCAATGGAGGCCAGCCTCAAGCCCAAGGTCCTCGAGACGCTGGAACTGATCGCGCGGGACTACGAGGCCCTGGCGGCGATGCAGGACCAGCGGATGTCGGCCACCCTGAACGAGGACAACAGCTTCTCGGCCACCGCCGAAAGCGATTATCAGGCGCTGCGTTCGCGCATGGTGGGGCTGGTCAACGAACTGCACCTGAACAGCAGCCGGATCGAGGCCCTGGTCGATCAGCTTTACGGCATCAACCGGCGGATCGTGACCATCGACAGCGGCATGGTGAAGCTGGCCGACGCCGCCCGCATCAATCGCCGCGAGTTCATCGAGGCCTATCGCGGCACCGAACTGGACCCGACCTGGGTGGACCGCATGTCCCAGCAGGCGGGGCGCGGCTGGCAGGCGCTGTTCGAACGCTCGCGCGACAAGGTCGAGGAGTTGCGCAACGAGATGGCGCAGGTCGGCCAGTATGTCGGCGTCGACATCGAGGAGTTCCGCCGCATCGTCGCCCAGGTCCAGCGCGGCGAGAAGGAGGCCCGGCAGGCCAAGAAGGAGATGGTCGAGGCCAACCTGCGCCTGGTCATCAGCATCGCCAAGAAATACACCAACCGCGGCCTGCAGTTCCTGGACCTGATCCAGGAAGGCAACATCGGCCTGATGAAGGCGGTGGACAAGTTCGAATACCGCCGCGGCTACAAGTTCAGCACCTACGCGACCTGGTGGATCCGCCAGGCGATCACCCGCTCTATCGCCGACCAGGCCCGGACCATCCGCATCCCGGTCCACATGATCGAGACGATCAACAAGCTGGTGCGCACCGGCCGCCAGATGCTGCACGAGATCGGCCGCGAACCCACGCCCGAGGAACTGGCCGAAAAGCTGCAGATGCCGCTGGAAAAGGTCCGCAAGGTGATGAAGATCGCCAAGGAGCCGATCAGCCTCGAAACCCCCATCGGGGACGAGGAGGACAGCCAGCTTGGCGATTTCATCGAGGACAAGAACGCGGTCCTGCCGCTGGATTCGGCCATCCAGGAAAACCTCAAGGAAACGACGACCCGGGTGCTGGCCAGCCTGACCCCGCGCGAGGAACGCGTCCTGCGGATGCGCTTCGGCATCGGCATGAACACCGATCACACCCTGGAGGAAGTGGGCCAGCAGTTCAGCGTGACCCGCGAACGGATCCGCCAGATCGAGGCCAAGGCCCTGCGCAAGCTGAAGCACCCCTCGCGGTCGCGCAAGCTGCGGTCCTTCCTGGACCAGTGACAGGATTCCCACGGCCCTGCCGCGATCCGGCGGGGCCGTGGCAGGAAGGCTTGCACCTACGGCACAAACCATGAACAGTGCCCGTGACTGTTCCCGGAGAGCCGATGGCAAGCCTGCTGGAAGACCTCGCCACGCTGCGCATCCTTCTGATCCTGGCCGCTGCGCTGCTGGCGGCGCTTGCGATTGGCTGGCGCCGGAGCGGGCTTTCGGCCGAGGCCCGCGTCTCTCGTCTTGAATCGCAGCTTCGGGATCTGGCCGAGGAAGCGCGTGCCTTCGCCTTGCAGGCCGGCCAGCAGCAGGCGCGGTTCGAGGCGCAGGCCGAGCGTCTGTCCGAATTGACCGAGGAACGCGACGGGCTTGCCGACGCCCTGCACCAGGCGCGGCAACTGCTGGCGGCCGCCCGCACCGACCTGGTCGAGACGCGCCTGCGCCAGGAAAAGGATGCCGAAGCCGCGGCGCGGGAAATCCGCACCCTGCGCGACCTGCGCCAGGAAATGACTGCGCAGTTCAAGGTTCTGGCGACCGAGACGCTGCGCGCGCAGCAGGGTGACATGCAGCGCGCCCAGGGCGAGCAGCTTTCCGCGCTGCTGAACCCGTTCCGCGAACAGGTCCATCGTTTCCAGACCGAACTGCAGGCCCGCAACAAGGTTCTGGACGAGGAAGGCGCCAGGCTCCGCGAGCAGATCGCCTTCCTGCACCAGCGGTCCGAGGACATCTCGCGCGAGGCGGTGAACCTGACCCGCGCGCTGAAGGGCGACAAGCAGCGCCAGGGCGCCTGGGGCGAGATGGTCCTGGAACGCCTGCTCGAGGAATCGGGGCTGCTGGCGGGAACCCACTACGACACGCAGTCGGGCTGGACCGACGATGACGGCAAACGCTGGCGCCCCGACGTGGTGGTGAAGATGCCACGCGGAAAGGTCCTGGTGATCGACAGCAAGGTTTCGCTGGTCGATTACGAACGCGCTGCCACGGCCGAGGATCCGGCCGAGGCGCAGGCCGCCCTGCGCCGCCACGTCGCGGCGATCCGCGCCCATGTGGTGACGCTGGGCGACAAGGGCTATCACCGTATGGACGACGGTTCGGTGGATTACGTCCTGATGTTCATTCCCATCGAAGGCGCGTTCTCCGAGGCGCTTCGGGCCGATCCGGCCCTTGCCAGCTTCGCGATGGAACGCCGGGTCGGCCTGACAACGCCCACCACGCTGATGCTGACGCTTCGCACCGTCGAGCATGTCTGGGCCGTCGAACGCCGCGAGGCCAACGCCACCGAGATCGCCCGCCGCGCGGGCCAGCTTTACGACAAGGTCGCCGGCTTCGTCGAATCGATGGAGGCCGTTGGCCGCGCGCTCGACCAGGCGGGGCGGGCGCACGGGCAGGCGATGGACCGGCTGACCCGCGGATCGGGCAACGTGATCCGTCAGGTCGAGATGCTGCGCGAACTGGGCGCGCGCACCCAAAAGCGCATCGCCACCGACCATGACGGCGCCGCCGACGGCCTGATGCTGGATCCGCCGGAGGCTGCCGAATGAACCATCTTTTCACGCTGAACACGCACGGCCCAGCCTGCCACGACTTTACCGCGCAGGTGCGGGCTTGGCTTTCCGCCAGCGCCGCCCGCGACGGGCTGGTGACGCTGATGGTGCGGCATACCTCGTGTTCGCTGCTGATCCAGGAGAACGCCGAACCCGACGTGCAGGCCGACCTGCTGGGCTGGCTGGACCGGATCGCGCCCGCGGCGGACCATCCCTCGATGTCCTGGCTGCGCCACCGGGCCGAGGGGCCCGACGACATGCCCACGCATCTGAAGGCGGCGGTCCTGCCGGTCAGCCTGCAGATCCCGGTGGCCGCGGGCCGGATGATGCTGGGCACCTGGCAGGGCATCTATCTGGTTGAACACCGCCGCGCGCCCCACAGCCGGCAGGTCGCGGCGGTCTTCCAGCCGTCCTGAGGGCGCGGCATTCGGGACACATCGCGCGGAAAGAACATCTTGTGGTCTGTGGATAACGCTACCCGATCCCTGCCGTTGGCCTATAGTGGTGGCGATTTCAGCGGCCGAGGGGACAACTGGATGCGCTGCCCGTTTTGCGGAAACGTGGATACCCAGGTCAAGGATTCCCGCCCCGCCGAGGACAACGTCGCCATTCGCCGCCGCCGCTTCTGCCCCGCCTGCGGAGGCCGCTTCACCACCTACGAGCGCGTGCAGCTTCGCGATCTGGTGGTGGTGAAATCCAGCGGCCGTCGCGAGGATTTCGATCGCGACAAGCTGGCCCGGTCGATCCGCATCGCGATGCAGAAGCGCCCGGTCGAGCCCGAGCGGATCGAGCAGATGATCAGCGGCATCGTCCGCCGCCTGGAAAGCACGGGCGAGACCGACATCCCATCGAAGACGATCGGCGAGATCGTGATGGAGTCGCTGTCGCGCATCGACAACGTGGCCTATGTCCGCTTTGCCAGCGTCTACAAGAACTTCCAGGACGCCGACGACTTCGACAAGTTCGTGTCGGAACTGCGGCCCGTGCCCGGCACCGACTGACCATGGCCGACCCCCGGGATCTGCACCACATGGCCCATGCCCTGCGGCTTGCGCGCCGTGGGCTTGGCAGCGTCTGGCCCAATCCGGCCGTGGGCTGCGTGATCGTCGGCGGGGGCCGCATCCTCGGGCGGGGCTGGACCCAGCCGGGCGGCCGGCCTCATGCCGAACGCATGGCCCTGGATCAGGCCGGGCCCTTGGCGCGGGGTGCGACGGCCTATGTCACGCTGGAGCCTTGCGCCCATCACGGCCGCACGCCGCCCTGCGCGGAAGGATTGGCGCAGGCAGGCATCGCCCGCGTGGTGTCGGCGATGACCGATCCCGACCCCCGCGTGGCGGGGCGCGGGCACGCGATGCTGCAGGCCGCGGGGATCGCCGTGACCGAAGGCGTCCGGCAGTCCGAGGCCGCGGAACTGCAGGCGGGCTTCCTGTCGCGCATCCTGACGGGCCGGCCCTTCGTGACCCTGAAGCTGGCCACCGGCTTTGACGGCCGGATCGCGACGGCCCGCGGCGAAAGCCGGTGGATCACCGGCCCGGCGGCACGGCTGCATGTTCATGCCATGCGCATGGTGCACGACGCGGTGATGGTGGGGGGCGGCACCGCCCGCGCCGATCGCCCGTCGCTGAACGTGCGCGGGCTGGATACGCCCCGCCAGCCGCTGCGGGTGGTCCTGGGTTCGCATCCCCTGCCGCAGATGCCCGCGGAAGGCCCGGCGCATGGTCCGCTGCTGCGGCTTGACGGGCCGCCCGAGGCCGCCCTGCGCGCCCTGTCAGCCCAGGGGGTGACGCGGGTGTTCTGCGAGGGCGGCGGGATCCTTGCCGGGGCGCTGCTGCGGGCGGGTCTGGTGGATCAGCTTGTCGGCTATACCGCCGGGGTCGTCCTGGGCAGCGAGGCGCGGGCGGCCGTGGGTCCGATGGGGCTGGACCTGCTGGCCGAGGCGCCCCGTTTCCGCCTTGTCGAGACCCGGCGCCTTGGCGACGATCTGTTCCACCGCTGGCGCCGGGCTTGAACATCCCCCCGCAGGCGGTGAACATCGCCCATCGCCACCCGGAGAACAGCATGAAGATCCGCGCCGCCGTCCTGAAGGCCTCGCCCACGACGGCCCCCTTTGCCGAAAGCCGCCCCCTCGTGATCGAGGAGCTGGATCTGGATCCCCCTGGCGCCGAGGAGGTGCTGGTCAGGATCGGCGCGGCGGGCCTGTGTCATTCGGATCTGTCGGTCATCAACGGCAACCGGCCGCGCCCCGTGCCGATGGTGCTGGGCCACGAGGCCGCGGGGACCGTGGTGCAGGTTGGCGGCGCGATCCGCGACCTGTCGCCGGGCGACCGGGTGGTGATGACCTTCCAGCCCACCTGCGGCGCCTGCCTGCCCTGCGCCGAGGGGCGGCCCGCGCTGTGCATCCCCGGGGCCGAGGCCAACGGCCGGGGCGTGCTGATGTCGGGCGAGATGCGGCTGCACGGCGGCGGGGCGGACGTGCATCACCATTGCGGCGTTTCCGCCTATGCCGATCATGCGGTGGTCTCGCGCCATTCGGTGGTGCGGGTGGATGCGGACGACATACCCTTCACGGAACTCGCGCTGTTCGGCTGCGCGGTCCAGACGGGGGTGGGCGCGGTGCTGAACACCTGCCGCGTGCAACCGGGCCAGAGCGTCGCCATCGTCGGCCTGGGCGGCGTGGGCCTGGCGGCGCTTCTGGGGGCGGTGGCGGCCGGCGCGACCGAAATCTTGGCCGTGGACCTTGCCGACGACAAGCTGGCGCTTGCGCGGGATCTGGGCGCCACCCGGACCTACAACGCGGGCCAGCCGGGGCTGGCGGATCGCATCCGTGCCGATACCGGCGGCGGCGTGGATCACGCCGTCGAACTGGCGGGCGCGGTGCCGGCCTTCGAGCTGGCCTACCGGATCACCCGCCGCGGCGGGCAGACGGTCACCGCGGGGCTTGCCGCGCCGACGGCCGAGTTCCGGCTTCCGGCGGTGAACGTCGTGGCGGACGAACGCATCGTGAAGGGCAGCTACATGGGCTCCTGCGTTCCCCAGCGCGACATTCCCCGCTTCATCCGCATGTACCGGGCCGGTCAACTGCCCGTGGACCGGCTGCTGACGGGCACCCTGACGCTGGACCAAATCAACGAGGGCTTCGACCTGCTGGACAAGGGCAAGGCGATCCGCCAGGTCGTCGTCTTCGACGACCTCAGGGCGCCGGCTGCAGCCGGGTGATCCCGGTCGCGGCGGCGCGCGCCAGCGCGGGGTCCAGCGACATGCCGATGTATTCCCCGCGCCGCCACAGGCCCGCCAGGTCGTCGTAATGGCGCGACAGGGGATGGCCCGATTGCCCCGTCGAGACGATGAACACCGAACTGTCGGGATCCGCCAGGTCATAGACGCCGCGATAGGCCGGGCCGGTGCGGGCCTCGAAGCGGTCGGTTCCGGTTCCCATCATGCCGGTGTGCGACACCGTGAAGGCCCCGCCCGAGATCGACTGCGACAGGCTCACGATCCAGCGCAGCGCCGGGATCCGGCCCAGCCCCGGATGGACATGGCGCGCCTGATGCGCGTCGCCCCATCGCCAGCTTGTCACGTCCGGGCCGAACCGGTCCGTCAGATCCAGGATCGCGCGGTCAAGCGCCTGCCGGGCGATGGTGGTGCAATCTTCGACCGGGGCGCTTTGCACGATGTCGCACCACAGGCCGGCCCCGCCCCGGTCCCGAAAGACGGAATCGATGAAGCCCGGATGCAGGACGCGGATGTCGTCCGCCACCGGCCCGAGTTCGTCGCGGATCAGCCGATCCTGCAGCGCCGCCATCCAGGCGGCATAGATCAGCGGCTCGGGCAGATGCTCGCTCATGGCGCCGTCCCATTCCGCCAGCAGGTTCAGGGCCTCTTGCCGCTGGCGTTCGGGGGTTCCGGGCGCGGCGGGCTCTCCGGTGAACCACAGATCCGCGCCGACCAGCGGCAGCAGGGACCGCGCCGCGGGGCTGACGATGTCCAGTTGCGCGGCGATGAAGCTGTCGCGGGAATGAACCTCTCGGTCGTTCAGCAGGTGCGACAGGCGGGCGCGGCGCAGGGCAAGGGGGCCGCGCTCCTCGGTCGCGAAGGCAAGGTTCCCTTCGGTGGGGCTGTCCCGGGTCACGGGCATCAGGCCTGACCAGTCGCCTTCGGCCAGCCAGCCGGGAACGGGCATCGCGCCGCCGGTCGGATGGGCCGCAGACCGCTGCGGCAGCGCGCCGACGCTCACCTGCCGGATGCCGTCGCTGTCGGCCAGGGCGACCGTCATCGCCGGCGCCACCACGCGGCCCAGCGCCGTGGCCGCGCTGTCGGCGTCGGCAGCCCGCATCAGGCCGATCAGCGCCGACATGGTGGTGTCCGTGCCCGACAGCCCCGTCCAGCGCAACGCCGCGACATGGCCCATCGGCGTCACATCGACCAGCCCCGGATCCAGCAGCGGCACCAGCGGCCCGTTCCGGCTGGAGCGCAGCGTGATCGCGCGGGCCGGTTCACCCAGGACACGGATCACCTCGCGCCGCGTGGTGAATTCGGTCCAGCCGCCTGCGCCGCGATAGCGGCCGGGCTGGCCGGGCTGGATCTCCTCGATGGCGATGTCGGCGTCGTCCACCGCGGCAGGGGCGATGCCCCAGGCCAGCTGGGGATTGCGTCCCGACAGGATCACCGGCAGGCCGGGGATCGTCGCCCCGATGACCCCCCCGGCGTCAACTGCAACCGCGCAAGGTAATACAGCGACGGCGCGATCAGCGGCGCCTGCGGATCGTTGGCCAGCAGCGCGCCGGCGGCCGCCGTGCGCGACGCGCCGGCGGCAAAGACGTTCGCGCCAAGGCCCAGATTCGGCGCCAGCAACCCCGCCGCGTCGCGGGATGGGGCGCCGCCCAGCCGCGATTCCGGCGGCGCCAGACGCGCGCCGGGGAACAGGTCGGCGTAGCGGGGCAGATCGGCAGGGGCATCGCCCTCGCCCAGCAGCAGATCGGGGCCGCGTTCGGGCCAGGTCAGCGACAGGCGGGCGCGCAGCACCTCCTCGGCGGCGGAGTTGCTGGCGGTGGCGGCCAGCAGCTTCAGGATGGCCAGGGAATCGGCGGGCTGCCAATAGGCGATGTCCTGCGGCAACACGAAGAACTCGGGCGCGCCGCGGCCCAGGGCGTCCTGGTTGATGCGGGCGATCCACTGGTTCACCCCATCGGCATAGGCCCGCAGCGCCGCCTGCGTGGCCTGATCCTGCGACGGCAGCGAGGCTGCGGCATTGCGGTACAGTTCCAGCCGCCGGGCAAGATCGTCCGCGGGAAAGGCGCCGGCGCCATAGACCTCGGACAGGCGGCCCTGCGCGGCGCGGCGCAGCAGGGTCATCTGGAACAGGCGGTCCTGCGCATGGACAAGGCCCAGGGCGAAGAACACGTCCTCGTCGGTCTGGCCGAAGATATGCGGCACGTTCTCGGTCGAGCGCACGATCTCGACCGGGGCCGAGATGCCCTGGACCTGCCAGGTGGCATCATAGTCCGGCAGCGAGCGGACGGCGAAGTACCAGGCCAGGATCGCGGCGACCACCAGCAGCACGATCAGGCCGACGGTCAGCCGAAGAAGCCAGCGGAAAAGGGTCAGCATGACGGAAGGTGATCCTCGGGGCCGGTCGGCTGCCTGTCTTGCGGATGTGCCGATGCGCTTGACCATGACGCAGCGGGATGCTGGTGTGCTGCATAATTGAGGCAAGGCGCCAGTTCAACTTGCGCGACAGGGGGGCACGGATGGCACGGCTGACATTCCTGGGACTGGGCGTGATGGGCGCGCCCATGGCGGGACACCTGGCGAAGGCGGGGCACGAGGTCACGGTCTTCAACCGCACCCGCGCCAAGGCCGAGGCCTGGGTGGCCGCGCATGGCGGCGCCCGCGCCGACACCCCGCGCCAGGCGGCCGAGGGGGCGGATTTCGTGCTGGCCTGCGTGGGCAACGACGACGACCTGCGCCAGGTCTGCCTGGGGCCTGACGGCGCTTTTGCAGGGATGAGGGCGGGGGCGATCTTCGTGGATCACACCACCGTCTCGGCCGCGGTGACGCGCGACCTGGCGCAGGCGGCGGCCAAGGCGGGGCTGGGCTATGTCGATGCGCCGGTCTCGGGCGGGCAGGCGGGGGCCGAGAACGGCCAGCTTTCCGTGATGTGCGGCGGGTCCCAGGCCGATTTCGACGCCGCCGCCCCGGTCGTCGCCGCCTATGCCCGGATCTGCCGGCGCATGGGCGATGTCGGCGCGGGACAGATCACCAAGATGTGCAACCAGATCGCCATTGCCGGGCTGGTGCAGGCGCTGTCGGAATCGCTGGCCTTCGCGAAGAAGTCGGGGCTGGAGGTCGAACAGGTCGTCGAGGTCATCAGCCAGGGCGCCGCCGGAAGCTGGCAGATGGTCAACCGCCACAAGAGCATGGACGAGCGCCGTTTCGACCACGGCTTCGCGGTGGACTGGATGCGCAAGGATCTGGCGATCTGCCTTGCCGCCGCGAACGAGGTCGGGGCCTCGCTGCCGGTCACGGCCCTGGTGGACCAGTTCTACAAGGACGTGCAGCGCATGGGCGGGGGCCGATGGGACACGTCCTCGCTGATTGCGCGGCTGGACTAGCGGCGCTTCTCCTCGAACCGCTTCAAGGTCCTTTCGACGCTGGCAAGGGCTTTCTGGATGTGGTCGGGAAAGCTGCCGGGCGCGATCCGCAGCGTGGCGGAATGGGCGGCGCAGACGGCGCGCGTGTCGGACCAGTCCCGCGCGATGCGCAGCGCCCAGTCGCGAAACGCCTGCGCGGCCCCGGGGCGGTCCTGGAGGGCCTGGCCCAGCGTCGGGTGAAAGCTGATGCGGGGCATCCCGATCATCCGGCGCAGCAGGCCGGGCAGGGGCAGCACGTTCAGCGTGTCGTCCACGTGCAGGCTGCCGCTGGCCGGATGATAGGCCAGAAGCGAACCGGCGTGGACGCGTTCGTTCTGGCAGATGTAGTCGATGCCGTCTGGCAGCGAAAAGCTCAGCTCGGGAAACTGCCCGGCGACCGCCGCCGATTCGACGGGCTGCGGCTGCCAGGGCAGGTCCGGCCATTTGCGGCGGTGCCGGTCCGATCCGAACAGCATCGCCTGCGGGAACATGCGGTGCATGGTCTGGCAGTGGATGGTGTGGAACGGATGCAGGTTCAGGATCGCCCGCACCGCGCGGCCCTGATCGGTCAGCGCCATCACCTGTTCCGCCACCGCATCCCCGAAGCCGTAGGAATCCAGGAAGACGAACCCGCCCGACGACAGCCTGACCAGCGAGGCATGGGTGCCGACATTCACCACGCCGCCGATCCGCAGATCGCCGCGGATGTTCCAGAAGCCGTTGCCCAGGTCGATCAGCCGTTCTGCCATGTCATGCCCCCGGTGGGTTGCCGATGTCGCGCGCGGTCGAGGTTCCGAGGCTGGCGCCCCTGCAGATCGCGCGCAGGGCGGGCTTCATCCCCTCCTCGAGCGTCGGGTGATAGAGGGGCATGTCCAGCAGGTCGCGCGCCGTTCTGCCGTTCATGATCGCGCCCACCAGCAGATGGGCCAGATGCTCGGCCCCTGGGACCGCCAGATCCGCGCCGACCAGGCGTCCCTGTGCGTCCGCGCCAAGGCGCATCAGCCCGCCGGCCACGCCCTCGATCCGCGCGCGGCCCTGATCGCCGTAATCGGCGTATCCGGCGACCGTGTCCTCGGCCGGCGCCGCGCCGATGGCGGCCACGGGCGGGTCGGTGAAGGTGATGGTGAACAGCGGCGGGCGGTCTGCGGCTTCGACATCGGGAAAGCGGGCCGCGTTCCTGCCGGCGATGGCTCCCTCTGTCGAGGCTTCGTGCAGCACCGGCGCGTCGGCATCGGCATCGCCCGCGATGAAGACCGGGATTTCGCCGCATTGCAGGGTCCGGCGGTCGAAGCGGGGCGTGCCCTTGTCGTCAAGCGCCAGCCCCGCGGCCTGCAGGTCCAGATCGCCAAGCGCGGGCGCCCGCCCCGTCGCCACCAGCACGCGGTCGAAATCCTCGTGCCGGCCATCCCATTCCAGCCTGACGCGGTCGCCAGACCGTGACGGTTCGGGCGCGCATCCCAGATGCAGCGCCACATCCCGCGCATAGAGATCGCGAAACACCCGATGCACCTTGTCGCAGCGGATCTTGGCCAGCCTGTCGCCCTTGTCGAACAGCGCGACCCTTACGCCCAGGCGGCCAAAGGCCTGCGCCAGTTCCGCCCCCAGCGGACCCGCGCCGATGACCGCCAGGCTGGCGGGCAGATCGTCGAGGTCGAAGACGCTGTCGTTGGTCATGACCAGCGGTCCCAGGGCGGCGTAGGGCTTCGGGACCACGGGTTTCGATCCCGTGGCGATGACCACCGCCTTTGCGCCAACGGTGCGGCCGTCGTCCAGTTCCAGCCGGTCCGGCGCCGTGAACCGCGCCCGGCCGTCGATGCAGATGCCCTCCGGGATGTCCGCGATGCCCGCCTTCGTCGCCTGCACGAAGCGGTCGCGTTCGTCCCGCAGGCGGCGCATCACCCTCCGGCCATCGACGCGCGCATCCGGGATGTCGATCCCCATCATCCGCGCCCTGTTCAGTCCGGCATGGGCGCGTGCCGCCGCGATCAGCAGCTTCGAGGGCATGCAGCCCGCGGTCGCACACAGCGTGCCCGTGAAGCCGTCGTCGATCAGAAGCGTCCGCGCGCCCGCGCGCCGCGCCGCGCGTTCCGCCGCGAGGCCCGCGGTTCCCGCGCCGACGATCGCCACGTCGCAGTTCAGATCCGGCGCGGTGGGATTCATCGTCGTCTCCTGCTGGGTTCGCCAACAGAACAACGGCCCGACCGGGCGGTTCCGTGCGCCCGGTCCCTGCCGGCCGCTCAGGGCGTCCAGACGGCGCTTGAAGCGGGCGCCGCTTGGGCGTAACGACCGCTCATGCGCATACTGTTTCTGGGCGATGTGATGGGGCGGGCCGGGCGGCGGGGGATCGTCGAGAGGCTGGCCCCCATGCGGGCGCGGCTGAAGGCCGATCTGGTCGTGGTGAACGCCGAGAACGCCAGCGGCGGGCGCGGCTGCACTGCGGGCCATGCGCAACTGCTGCTGGAAGCGGGGGCCGATTGCCTGACCCTGGGCGACCACGCCTTCGACCAGAAGGACATGCTGGCCTTCATCGACCGCGAACCCCGGATCGTCCGCCCGCTGAACTTCGCCCGAGAGGCCCCGGGCCGGGGCAGCACCATCGTCAGCGACGCGCGCGGGCGCAAGCTGCTGGTGACGCAGGCGCTGGGGCAGGTGTTCATGTCGCGGCCCTATGACGATCCCTTCTCGGCGCTTGATGCGGTCCTGCGGGCGCACCCGCCTGGCGGCATGGTCCAGGCCAGCCTGGTGGACATCCATGCCGAAGCCACCAGCGAGAAGATGGCCACCGGCCACTTCTGCGACGGGCGCGCCAGCGCGGTGCTGGGAACGCATACCCATGTACCCACGGCGGACGCGCAGATCCTGCCGCGCGGCACCGCCTATCAGTCGGATGCGGGGATGTGCGGCGACTATGACAGCGTCATCGGCATGGAAAAGACCGAACCCTTGCGCCGCTTCATCACCGGCATGAACCGCGACCGCTTCACCCCCGCCGAAGGCGAGGCGACGCTGTCGGGCGCCCTTGTCGTCACCGACGACCGCAGCGGCCGTGCTACCGCGATCGAGCCCGTGCGCGAGGGCGGCAGGCTGGCGCAGACCCATTTCCAGTAACGTTTTCGGCTTTCGCTTGCGGCAGGGGGTGAAAGCCCTCTATCACCCCTCACGACCCGCCGGCGACGGCGCCTATCCGCAGGGGCCTCATGCTAGGATTCGAACTGGCCGGGACCGACGCATCCATCGCGATGCTGGTCATCGTCACGATCACCTTCATCCAGTTCATCCGCGAAAAGCAGCCGCCCGAGGTGGTGGCGATCGGTTCTGCCGCGGCCATGCTGGTGCTGGGCCTGCTGCCGGTCGATGATGCGGTGGACGTGCTGTCCAATTCGGCGCCTTGGACCATCGCCTTCATGTTCCTCATCATGGGGGGCCTGTTGCGGACGGGCGCGCTGGACATGATGTCGCGCATCGTCACGTCCCGCGCCTCGACCAACCCGGCGATCACAGTCTGCGCGCTGTTCGGCTTCGTGATCGTCGCCTCGGCGGTGATGAACAACACGCCGGTCGTGGCGGTGATGATCCCGATCTGCATCCAGCTTGCCAGCCGCCTGAAGATGTCGCCGTCCAAGCTGCTGATGCCGCTCAGCTACTTCACGCTTCTGGGGGGGATGATGACGCTGATCGGAACCTCGACCAACCTGCTGGTGGACGGGGTGGCGCGCGAACAGGGGCTGGAGCCCTTCACCATCTTCGAGATCGCCCCGGTGGGCATCGCCATCATCCTGGCAGGAATCGCCTATTTCGCGATCCTCGGAAGAAGACTGCTGCCGGACCGCACCTCGCTTGCCGGTTTCCTGGGGTCGCGGCGCGAGATGAAGTATTTCACCGAACTGGCGATCCCCCAGGATTCCAGCCTGGTCGGACAGCGCGCCGTCGGCGTGGGCCTGTTCAGGCGCGAGGGCGTCAACCTGATCGACGTGCTGCGCGGCGATGCGTCGCTGCGCCGCGAACTGGCAGACGTGGTGCTGGAACCCGGCGACCGGGTGGTGCTGCGGTCCGAGATGACGAACCTTCTGGAACTCCTGGGCAACAAGAACCTGCAGGCGGCCGACAAGCTCAGCACCGTTGCGACCGACACGGTCGAGGTGCTGATCTCGCCGGGCGCGCATCTGGTGGGGCGCCGGCTGGGCGATATGCGCCTGCGCCGCCGCTACGGCATCTATGTGCTGGCCGCCCATCGGCGCGACCAGAACCTGGGCCGGCAGCTGGACGATCTGGTGGTGCGGGTGGGCGATACGCTGCTGCTGGAAGGCGCGCCCGAGGACATCGCCCGGCTGGCCGTGGACATGGGGCTTGTCGATGTCTCGCGCCCCTCGGCGCGGGCCTATCGCCGCGAAAAGGCCCCGGTGGCGATCCTGTGCCTTCTGTCCGTGGTGACGCTGGCAGCCCTTGATGTCGCGCCGATCATGGTTCTGGCCTTCCTCGCCTCGGCGGTGATCCTGCTGACCCGCTGCATCGACGCCGAGGAGGCGTTCTCGTTCATCGACGGGCGGCTGATGGCGATGATCTTTGCCATGCTTGCCGTGGGGGCGGCCCTGGAACATACCGGCACCGTCGGCCTGATCGTGGACTTCGCCACCCCGTGGCTGCGCGACATGCCGCCTTTCGCCACGCTGATCGCGATCTATTTCCTGGGCCTCGTGATGACCGAGGTGCTGTCGAACAACGCCGTCGCGGTGCTGCTGACGCCCATCGCCATCGCCCTGGCGCAGTCGCTGGGCCATGACCCCCGGCCCTATGTCGTGGCGGTGATGTTCTCGGCCACGGTCGCCTTCGCGACGCCGATCGGCTATCAGACGCACATGATGGTCTATGGCCCCGGGGGATACCGCTTCAGCGACTTCCTGCGGGTGGGGGTGCCGCTGGACATCCTGTGCGGCATCGTGGCCTGCCTGGTGATCCCGGTGTTCTGGCCGCTGTAGGCGGCACCGGCCGGTCTGTGCCTTGCGCAAGGCCGCCATGCAGCATCGGCGGTTGAGAAAGGGCGCCGTCGTCGCGATATGACCTGTCAGGGAGGAAACGTCTTTTGTGTTGTATGAAAGGGTTTCCACATGGCCAACACGACCGCCAACACCGCCATCGACCGCCCGCGGGGCCTGTCCTGGGGGGTCCTGGCCGCGCCGTTCTTGGCCGTCGGCCGCTTCCTGGTGCGGATCGCCGAGGCTCGGCCCGGCGTCCAGGAGCTTGAGCGGCTGAGCCGGCTGAGCGATGCGCAGCTTGCCGCGCGCGGCCTGACCCGCGACGGCGAAATCCGCCGCATCCTGGGCCTTTCCGTCGGGATCTAGGCGGCATCGCCCCGCCCGCCATCGCAGCGCCCGCCCCGCAGGGGGCCGGGCGCTTTCGCTTGTGGCGCCGCGTCTTGCGGAAGCCCGGCGGGCTGGACTAAAAGCGGGCCGACCTGAACTGTCAGAACATGCGAAGGACGACCGATCATGGCAGGCCATTCCAAATGGGCCAATATCCAGCACCGCAAGGGCCGTCAGGACGCCGCGCGGTCGAAGCTGTTTTCAAAGCTCGCCAAGGAAATCACCGTTGCCGCCAAGATGGGCGATCCCGACCCCGACAAGAACCCCCGCCTGCGCCTGGCGGTGAAGGAAGCCAAGGCCAGGTCGGTGCCTAAGGACGTCATCGACCGCGCCATCAAGAAGTCGCAGGGCGGCGACGCCGAGAACTACGAGGAGATCCGCTACGAGGGCTATGGCCCCAACGGAATCGCCCTGGTGGTCGAGGCGATGACCGACAACCGCAACCGGACCGCCTCGAACGTCCGCAGCTATTTCACCAAGGCAGGCGGCGATCTGGGGCAAAGCGGATCGGTCAGCTTCATGTTCGACCGCGTCGGTGAGATCATGTATCCACTGTCGGTGGGTGATGCCGACACCGTCATGCTGGCCGCGATCGAGGCCGGGGCCGACGATGTCGAAACCGACGAGGAAGGCCACTGGATCTATTGCGCCGACACCGCGCTGAATGAGGTCGCGGCCGCGCTCGAGGCGACGCTGGGCGAATCCGAAAGCACGAAGCTGATCTGGAAGCCCCAGTCGCCGACCGAGATCACCGATCTGGAAACCGCGCAGAAGCTGATGAAGCTGATCGACGCGCTCGAGGACGACGACGACGTGCAGAACGTCACCGGCAATTTCGACCTGACCGAGTCGGTCGCGGCGCAGCTGTAGCGGCCCTGCCGGAGGTGGTGACGGGGCCGCAGTCGCAGGATCATTGCAAGGTGCCGTCATGATGTCCTTTGCGGCCGGGCTGGGAACCGGCCTGTCGCTGATCGTCGCCATCGGCGCGCAGAACGCCTTCGTTCTGAAGCAGGGGCTGATGCGGCGCCATGTCTTCTGGGTCTGCCTGTTCTGCGCCCTGTCAGATGCCCTGCTGATCCTGCTGGGCGTCACCGGCATGTCGCAGGTTCTTGCCGCCGCGCCCCTGCTGGCGGATGCGATGCGTTGGGCCGGCGCGGCCTTCCTGATCTGGTATGGCGCGCGGTCCTTCCGGGCCGCCTGGCGCGGCGGCGCCGCCCTGCGCCCCGAGGGCAGCGGTGCGACCCTGGGCAGGACCCTGGCGATCATCGCCGCGCTGACCTGGCTCAACCCTCATGTCTGGCTGGATACCGTCGTGCTGCTGGGCGCGGTTTCGGCGCAATGGCCCGATCCCGGGGTCTTCGGCCTGGGCGCGATGAGCGGGTCGTTCCTGTTCTTCTTCGCCCTGGGCTATGGCGCGCGGCTGCTGGCGCCGGTCTTCGCCCGGCCGCGGGCCTGGCAGGTGCTGGACCTGGGCATCGGCATCCTGATGTGGTCCATCGCCCTGGGCCTGATCGTCGATTGACCTTGCGCCAGCCCGGCAAAGCGGGCCAACTGCACGACATGCACATCGATGGGCAAACGCGCAGCGATCTGGCGGGGATCGGATGGATGCTGGTGACGGGCTTCTGCTTCGTCGCCGTGAACGGGATCGTCCGCGGCCTCGAGGGGGCCGTCCCCGCGCCGCAGGCGGCCTTCATCCGCTTCCTGTTCGGGCTGGTGTTTCTGGGGCCGCTGATCGTCCCGGCCTTGCGGACGGGCTTTTCGGCCCATGTCTGGGGACTTCTGACGCTGCGCGGCGGGCTGCATGTCGTGGCGGTGATCGCCTGGTTCTATGCCATGTCCCGCATCACCGTGGCCGAGGTGACGGCGATCGGTTTTCTCAACCCCATCGTCGTGACGATCGGCGCGGCGCTGTTCATGGGTGAACGTCTGGCGGCGCGGCGCATCGCCGCCGTGGGCGTCGCGGTCGCGGGCGCGCTGATCGTGCTGCGCCCGGGGCTGCGCGAACTGGATCCGGGGCATCTGTCGCAGGTCCTGGCCTCGCTGGCCTTCGGGGGGTCCTATCTGGTCGCCAAGCGCATCACGCAGCACGTCTCGCCCGCGGTGGTGGTGGCGATGATGTCGCTGACGGTGTCGGTCGGCTTGGCGCCGATCGCCTTGGCCGTCTGGGTGCCGCCGACCTGGGAACAGGTTGCCTGGCTGGGACTGGTGGCCGCCTTCGGGACGGCGGGACATTACAGCATGACCCGAGCCTTCGCCGTCGCGCCGATGACGGTGACGCAGCCGGTGACGTTCCTGCAGCTGATCTGGGCCAGCCTGGTCGGCGTCCTGGTCTTTCACGAGCCCCTGGACGGGTGGGTGATCCTGGGCGGAGGGCTGATGATCGGGGCGATCTGCTACATCACCTGGCGCGAGGCGCAGCTGCGGGCGCGGGCCAACGCGGCCCTTGCCGCCACCGCCGCCGAATAGACCGGGCCCGGCCCGCCGGTACGGCGGGCCATCGTTCCGGCTTGTCCGTTACATCCCCGAATACAGCGGGAAGCGCGCGCAAAGCCCGGCGACCTCGGCCTTGACCTTGCTCTCGACCTCGGCATTGCCGTCCTCGCCGTTGGCGGCCAGGCCGTCCACGACCTCGACGATCCAGCGGGCGATCTGGCGGAACTCGTTCTCGCCGAAGCCGCGGGTTGTGCCGGCGGGGGTGCCCAGCCGGATGCCCGAGGTGACGAAGGGCTTTTCCGGGTCGAAGGGCACGCCGTTCTTGTTGCAGGTGATGTGGGCGCGGCCAAGCGCAGCCTCGGTCGCCTTGCCGGTCACGCCCTTCGGGCGCAGGTCGGCCAGGCACAGGTGGTTGTCGGTGCCGCCCGACACGATGTCGATGCCGCCCTTCATCAGTTCGTCCGCCAAGGCCTGCGCGTTCTTGACGACCTGCGCCGCATAGGCCTTGAAGGACGGTTGCAGCGCCTCGCCGAAGGCCACGGCCTTGGCGGCGATCACGTGCATCAGCGGACCGCCCTGCAGGCCGGGGAACACCGCGCTGTTGATCTTCTTGGCGATGGCTTCGTCGTTGGTCAGCACCATGCCGCCGCGCGGGCCGCGCAGGGACTTGTGGGTGGTGGTGGTCACCACATGGGCGTGGGGCAGGGGCGAGGGGTGGACGCCACCCGCGACCAGCCCGGCGATATGGGCCATGTCCACCATCAGATAGGCGCCCACCTCGTCGGCGATGCGGCGGAAGGCCGCCCAGTCCCAGACGCGGCTGTAGGCGGTGCCACCCGCGACGATCAGCTTGGGCTTGTTCTGCAGGGCCTTCTGGCGGATGTCTTCCATGTCCAGAAGCTGGTCCTGCTGGCGCACGCCATAGCTGACCACGTTGAACCACTTGCCCGACATGTTCACCGGGCTGCCGTGGGTCAGGTGCCCGCCCGAGTTCAGGTCCAGCCCCATGAAGGTGTCGCCCGGCTGCAGCAGCGCCAGGAACACCGCCTGGTTCATCTGGCTGCCGCTGTTGGGCTGGACATTGGCAAAGTCGCAGTCGAACAGCGTCTTCGCCCGTTCGATGGCCAGGGTTTCAACCACATCGACATACTGGCAGCCGCCGTAATAGCGCCTGCCCGGATACCCCTCGGCATACTTGTTCGTCAGGACCGATCCCTGCGCCTCGAGGACGGCGCGTGACACGATGTTTTCCGACGCGATCAGCTCGATCTCGTCGCGCTGGCGGCCCAGTTCCTGGTCGATGGCGCGGGCGATGTCGGGGTCGCTGTGGGCCAGGGTCTCGGTGAAGAAGCCGGTTTCGCGGGTCGGGGCGTTCATGGTCTCGCGTCCTTTCGACTGGCCAGGGGCGGTTTGCCGGACCGTTTATCTCATGGGTGACGGTGCGGAAAGCCACAAAAAGCGACGCGGCGGCCCCCTGGGGCGACAGGGCTTGCAATGGGGCACCGGCCGGCCGATCCTGCCGCCCAAAGGGACAGGAACATCATGGCGCCAAAGATCCATTTCACCGCCAGCGAGGCCGAGATCGCGCAACAGGCGCTGCCCCTTCTGGCGGCGCGTTATGGCGCGGTGGATCTGGACCGGGCCGAGGTGGTCGTGGCGCTGGGCGGGGACGGCTTCATGCTGCAGACGCTGCACGCGCTGACGCATCGGGATCTGCCGGTCTATGGGATGAACCGGGGGACCGTCGGCTTCCTGATGAACCAGTTCTCCGCCGACGGCCTGATCGAACGCCTCGACGCGGCCGAGGAAACCGTCATCAACCCCTTGAGAATGTGCGCCTTTCGCAGCGACGGTTCGATTCACGAGATGCTGGCCATCAACGAGGTCAGCCTGCTGCGCGAGGGGCCGCAGGCCGCCAAGCTGCGCATCCATGTGGACGGCAGGATGCGGATGGAGGAACTGGTCTGCGATGGAGCGCTGATCGCCACGCCCGCGGGCTCGACGGCCTATAACTATTCCGCGCATGGCCCCATCCTGCCGATCAATTCCGAGGTTCTGGCCCTGACGGCCATCGCCCCGTTCCGGCCACGCCGCTGGCGGGGGCGCTGCTGCCCAAGGCGGCTCGGGTCGAGGTCGAGGTGCTGACGCCCGACCGCCGCCCGGTCATGGCCGACGCGGATTCCCGGTCGGTCCGCCATGTCGTGCGGGTCCAGATCCGCAGCGCGCAGGACGTGCGCCACCGCCTGCTGTTCGACAGCGGCCACGGCCTCGAGGAGCGCCTGCTGCGCGAGCAGTTCGTCTGAAACGGGCTGGAAGCGCGGGTCGATTTCTGGTTGAAGGTGCCAACCTCAACGGAACCTGCCTTCATGACGCTGCATATCGACCTGCAAGCCATCGTCGCCAACTGGAAGGCCCTGGCCGCCCGGGCGCCGGGCGCCCGCACCGCCGCGGTGGTCAAGGCCGACGCCTACGGCCTGGGGGCGGCCAGGGTGGCGCCGGCGCTGTATGCGGCCGGGGCGCGGGATTTCTTCGTCGCCCTTGCGCAGGAAGGACGCGCGCTGCGGCCGCTTCTGCCGGGCGACGCGCGCATCAACGTGCTGTCGGGCCATATGGAGGGCGAGGATCTGACCGGCCTCGTGCCGGTGCTAAACAGCCTCGAGCAGTTCTTCCGGGACCGCGCCCTGCGCCGCGGGCGGCCCTTCGCGATCCAGCTGGACAGCGGGATGAACCGGCTGGGCCTTGAGCCCGCCGACTGGGCCGCGATCCGGGACGAGGCCCTGGCCGCGCGGCCCGACTTCGTCATGTCGCACCTGGCCTGCGCGGACGATCCGGCCCATCCGGCCAATGCCGCGCAGCTGGCGGCCTTCCGCCGGATGACCGACGGCTGCGGCGTCCCGCGGTCGCTGGCGGCAACGGGCGGCATCCTGCTGGGGCCGGACTACCATTTCGACCTGGTGCGGCCCGGCATCGGCCTTTACGGCGCGCTGCCCTTCGCAAAGGCTCAGCCGGTGGTGCGTCTGACCCTGCCGGTGATCCAGACCCGCACCGTCCAGCCGGGCGAGTTCGTGGGCTACAGCGCCACCTGGACAGCCGACGCGCCGCGCCGCATCGCCACGGTGGCGGCAGGCTATGCCGACGGGATCCTGCGGTCGCTCTCCTCAACGGGGGCAACCCTCTATGCGGGTGATGTCGCCTGTCCCATCGTCGGACGGGTGTCGATGGACCTTGTTACCGTCGATGTCACGGACCTGCCCGAGCCTTTGGCTGGAATGGACCTCATATGTGCGGCGCAATCGGTTGATCGTCTTGCGGAATATGCCGGGACCATCGGATACGAGATCCTGACGTCGCTGGGCGGGCGCTACGACCGGATCTATCGGTGACGCCGGTCCGGCTGACCGGCCGCGCCACGCTGTCGCTGACCCGCGGCATCGGCGCCGTCGCGCTGTTCACCGCGCGGGGCCTGTTCGGCCTGCGGCCCTTCCACGGGCGCGCCTTCGCGGCGCAACTGGTGCAGATCGGCTGGCTGTCGCTGCCGGTCGTGGGGCTGACGGCGCTGTTCACCGGCGCGGCGCTGGCGCTGCAGATCCATTCCGGCGGCGCGCGGTTCCAGGCCTCGGACGTGGTTCCCGCCATCGTCGCCATCGGCATGGTCCGGGAGCTGGGCCCGGTGCTGGGCGGGCTGATGGTCGCCGCCCGCGTCGCCAGTTCCATCGCCGCGGAAATCGGCACCATGAAGGTGACCGAGCAGATCGACGCGCTTGTGACGCTGTCCACCGATCCGATGCGATGGCTGGTCACGCCGCGCCTGTGGGCCGCGATCCTGACCGTTCCGGCCCTTGTGGCCGTGGGCGACATCATCGGGATCATGGGTGGCTGGCTGGTCGGCACGCGGTCTCTGGGCTTCGGCTCGGCCGCCTACCTGTCCAACAGCGCGGCCTATCTTGAACGGTGGGACGTGGTGTCCGGCCTGCTGAAGAGCGCCGTCTTCGGCCTGGTGGTCGCCGTCTGCGGCTGCTGGTTCGGCCTGCGTTCGGCGCGCGGCGCGGCGGGGGTGGGGCGTGCCACCAAATCCGCGGTCGTCGCTGCCGCCGTGGGCATCCTGGCCGCGAACTTCATCCTGACCGGGCTGTTCTTCGAATGATCCGTGTCACGGGGCTGCACAAATCCTTTGGCGGCAAGCCTGTCCTTGCGGGCGTGGATCTGGCGGTGGGGCAGGGCGAAAGCCTCTGCGTCATCGGCCAGTCGGGCACCGGCAAGTCGGTCCTGCTGAAATGCATCCTGGGACTGGTGCCGGTCGATGCGGGACAGGTGCTGTGGCAGGACCGGCCCCTGGACCGCCGGACGCGGCCGGCGTTCCTGGCCCGCTTCGGGATGCTGTTCCAGGGCGCGGCGCTGTTCGACAGCCTGACGGTCTGGCAGAACGTGGCGTTCCGCCTGCGCCAGCGGATGCCCGATCCCGAGGCCCGCGCCATCGCCCTGGAAAAGCTGGCCCGCGTCGGCCTGGCCGCCGAGACCGCCGATCTGATGCCTGCCGAGCTTTCGGGCGGCATGGCCAAGCGCGCGGGCCTTGCCCGCGCCATTGCCGACGACCCGGCGGTGATCTTCTTCGACGAGCCGACGACGGGGCTTGACCCGATCCGCGCCCGACGGATCAACGCGCTGATCCGGGGCATCGTCCGCGAAACCGGCGCCACGGCCATCACCATCACCCACGACATGGAATCCGTCCGCGCGATCGGCGACCGGGTGGCGCTGCTGCAGAACGGCCGGATCGCCTGGGACGGCCCGGTGGCGAAGATGGATTCGGCCGCGCCCCTGGCCGGCTTCCTGGGGCGTGACTGTGGCTGAATTGTCACATTGATCTGCACCATGACCTTGTGCGAATCCCCCTGGATCGCCACCATGAAGGCCAAGACGCCTGCGCAGGAGAAAGATTTGGGCCTTACGCCAACGCCCCCCGTCGCGACACCTTCAGCCGAAACCCTGCTGGAATTCCCCGACAACCGGCTGCTGATCGACCTCTGCGGCGCCAACGACCGCCATCTGGCCCGGATCGAGGAGGCGCTTGGCGTCCACATCCTGCGGCGCGGCAACCAGCTGGCCGTGGTCGGCACCCCCGAGGCCCAGGCCGAGGCCGCCCTGCTGCTGCGGGGGCTTTACGCGCGGCTTGAACAGGGCCGCCCGGTGTCCCTAGCCGAGATCGAGGCCGCACTGCGCATGGGCGTCGAGGGCACGCCCCCCGCGACCCCGTCCGAGCAGCTCGAGATGTTCGCCGCGGGGGACTATGAACTGCGGACCCGCAAGAAATCCATCGAGCCGCGCACCGACGCCCAGAAAGCCTATGTTCGGTCGCTGTTCCAGAACGAACTGGCCTTCGGCATCGGGCCTGCCGGGACCGGCAAGACCTATCTTGCGGTGGCCGTCGGCGTCACCATGCTGATCGGCGGCCTTGTGGACCGCATCATCCTGTCGCGCCCCGCCGTCGAGGCGGGCGAGCGCCTGGGCTTTCTGCCCGGCGACATGAAGGAGAAGGTCGATCCCTACATGCAGCCGCTCTATGACGCGCTGAACGATTTCCTTCCGGCCAAGCAGATGCAGAAGCTGATGGAGGAAAAGCGCATCGAGATCGCGCCTTTGGCCTTCATGCGCGGCCGCACCCTGTCCAACGCCTTCGTGGTCCTGGACGAGGCGCAGAACGCCACCACCATGCAGATGAAGATGTTCCTGACCCGCCTGGGCGAGGGGTCGCGCATGGTCGTGACCGGCGACCGCACGCAGATCGACCTGCCGCGCGGGATGCAGTCCGGCCTTGTCGATGCCGAACGCATCCTGGATGGCGTGCGCGGCATCAGCTTCAGCTATTTCACCGCCAAGGATGTCGTGCGCCATCCGCTTGTCGCGCGCATCATCGAGGCCTATGACACCGAGGATGCCGCCGCCCTAGCGCGGGGCGAATTAAAAGGACCGCGCGGACAATACGTTCCCCGCCGGGCAATGCGAGGCGATGCCTGACGCCATATCCACCGATTGCGTCATCGAGGATGACCGATGGGAGACGCTGGGGCTTGAAGCCCTGGCCGGACGCGCGGTCGCGGCCGCGCTGAGCTGGCACGGCATCGGCGGCGAGGTGGTGGTCATGGGCTGCGACGATGCGCGCATCGCCGCGTTGAACGCCGATTTCCGCGGCAAGCCGCGCGCCACCAACGTCCTGTCCTGGCCCTCGGTCGAACATTTGCCCCATGACGCCGGCGCGGTGCCCGTCCTGCCGGACGTGGAAGAACTGGGCGACATCGCCATCGCCTACGACACCTGCCTGGCCGAGGCCGAGGCGCAGGGAAAGCCCCTGGCCGATCACGTGACCCATCTGCTGGTCCATGCGACGCTGCACCTGCTGGGCTATGACCACCAGAACGACCCCGATGCTGAAACCATGGAAGCCGCCGAGCGTTCGATCCTGGCGGGCCTGAACATCCCCGATCCTTATCAAGAGAAGGTCTGATGAACTCCGAGTCTCGATTACCTGCCCCGCCCCTGGGTGCCAACGCGGCAAGCGCCGCCGATGGCGTCGGAGGGGAAGGGCGGGATCTTCCCGCCGCGCGCGGTTTCCTGGGGCGCTTCCTGGACGCCCTGACCGGCGGGGACGACGATGCGGACGAAGCCGGCCGCGAACAGGCCCCGGTGGCGCCCGGCATGGTGAACCTGCGGCGGATGCGCGTCGATGACGTCGCCGTTCCGAAGGCGGAAATGGTCGCCGCCCCCGACACCAGCAGCCTGGACGATCTGGTGGCGCTGTTCCGGGAACACGGCTTCTCGCGCCTGCCCATCTATGCCGAAACGATGGACAGCCCCCTGGGGATGATCCACCTCAAGGATCTGGCGCTGAAGCACGGCTTCGGGCAGGGGGGCGATTTCCAGTTGCGCCCGATGCTGCGCCCGCTGCTGTATGTGCCCCCCTCCATGCCCATCGGCGTCCTGCTGCAGCAGATGCAGCAGAAGCGCATCCACATGGCCCTGGTGATCGACGAATATGGCGGCGTGGACGGGCTGGTGACGATCGAGGATCTGATCGAGCAGGTCATCGGCGAGATCGAGGACGAGCATGACGAGGCCGAGGGAAGCCTGTGGGTGCTGGAAAAGCCCAGCCAGTGGCTGATCCAGGCCCGCGCGCCGCTTTCGGATGTCGAGGCCGAAACCGGCCTGTCGCTGGCCATCCCCGAGGATGACGAGGACGTGGACACCCTGGGCGGCCTGGTCTTCGTGCTGGCCGGTCATCTGCCCGCCCCCGGAGAGGTGGTCCGCCATGCCGGCGGCGCCGAATTCGAGGTCGTGGACGCCGACCAGCGGCGGATCAAGAAGCTGCGGCTTCGCCTGCCGGCGGCGGTGAAGGCCGATCTGGTGGGGCCGGTGCCCGCGGCATCGAACGGGGCGGCAGGGGGTCAGTCCTGATCGGCAAACAGCTGCAGGGCCGCCGACAGGAATGCCTGCCGCCGTTCGGGACTGCACATCATCACCTCGTGGCGCGCGCCCTCAAGCTCCAGCAGCGTGCCGCGCGGCCAGCGGGCCATGCGGTCGCGGATGGCCTGGGGCAGCACGATCCGTTCGGCGCTGCCCAGGCTGGCGATGGCGGGCAGATCCGGGGACGGAAGCCGCGAAAGCCGCAAGCATTCGTTCAGCGCCTTGCCCACCCAGTCGAAACTGGCCCCGCCCAGCATCATGTCGGGCCAGGCCGCCGCCTCGCGCAGCATGTGTGACCATTCGTCTGCATCCTCGGTCAGAAGATTGGCGCTGAAGCTTTCGTTCAGGACATAGGTTCCCAGAGAGCCGCTGCCCGGCGCAGGTTGCGCACCGCGTCCCAGCCGCCCGGCCAGATAGGCCAGGCCTACGGCCACGCCATGCGGCATCTGCCGCAGGTTGATCCCCCACATCGGCGCCGAAAACACCGCCGAGGCGACGGGCAGCCCGTCCTGCAGCGCCCCAAGCCCGATGCAGCCGCCCATCGAATGGGCCAGCAGATGCCACGGCCGGGGCAGGCCCGTGTCGTTTGCCGCCGCCAGCATGGCGGCCACGTCGCGCTGATAGTCGCGAAACTGCCCCACATGGCCCAGGCGCCGGTTCGGATGCAGCCGGTCGGACAGGCCCTGTCCGCGCCAGTCGATCGCCAGCACGTGCCAGCCTTCCCGGGTCAGCGCCGCGGCGATCCGGGCGTATTTCTCGATGTATTCGGTCCGGCCGGGGAACAGCAGGACGCTGCCCCGGCCCTGCGCCCCCGCGGTCCAGTGGGCGATCCGCAGGGCCACCCCGTCATCGGCCCGCGTCCAGAACGCCTCGGCCGGGCGAAGGGAATCGCCCGGCAACTGCCGGAACGGGGCGGGTTCAAGCGCCATCCAGGATCAGGACAACGCCTGGCCCAGTTGCATCGCCACGCCCATCGAGCCGTCGATCTTCAGCTTGCCGGTCATGAAGGCGGCGGCCGGGTTCACGCTGCCGTTCAGGATCCCCTCGAAGGTATCGCGGCTGGCGATCAGCGTGACCTCGGCCTCGTCGTCGCCTTCGCGAACGCCGTTCTCGTCGATCATGATGGTGCCTTCGTCCTCGATCACGAATTTCGCAGTCGATCCGAAGCTGCCGATCTTCTCGTTCAGTTTCTCGACGGCGGCGTTCACAACTTTGCTCATTTTCACTTCTTTCGGTTCAGGTGGGCTGGCGCCCGCGGGATGGGCTGGATAACATCCCCCATATGCGCCGGGTCCGCAACAATTTCCATGATGTCGTGGCGGTAATCTTTCGCCGAATGGTTGCGCTACTGGTTGTGGCGGCCGGTGCCCTGGGTCCGGCGGCCGCGCAGGACCGCCCCAGCATGGACGAAGCGTTTCGCCGCCTGGCCGATCCCGCGGGCGAAGCCTGGCGCATCGCCGAATCGGACATCCTGCGGGAATGGTCGCGGTCCGGCTCGGCCACGATGGACCTGCTGCTGCAACGCGGCGAACGCGCCCTGGACGAGGGCGATCCCCAGGCCGCCGTGGGTCATCTGACGGCGCTGACCGATCACGCCCCGGACTTCGCCGCCGGCTTCTATACCCGCGCCGTGGCCTACGCGGCCCTGGGCCAGTTCGGCCCCGCGCTGCAGGATCTTGCCCGCACCCTGCAGCTTGAGCCGCGCCACTTCCAGGCGCTGACCCAGCTTGCCATCATGCTCGAGGAAACCGGCGATACCGATGGCGCCCTGCAGGCCTACCGCCAGAGCCTGGCCATCCATCCCCATCAGCAAGAGGCGATAGATGGCGTGGCGCGTCTGGAACGCCAGCAGGGCGGCACCGATATCTAGGCCATGACAATCCATGAACGCGGCCGGGTAACGGCCATCCTGGGCCCGACCAACACCGGGAAAACGCATTACGCGATCGAACGGATGCTGGCCCACCGCACGGGCGTCATCGGCCTGCCGCTGCGCCTGCTGGCGCGCGAGGTCTATGACCGCATCGTGCGCGCGCGCGGTCCCTCGGTCGTGGCCCTCGTCACCGGAGAGGAACGGATCGTCCCCGAACGGGTGCAGTACTGGGTCGCCACCACCGAGGCGATGCCCGACATCGCCGCCGATTTCGTGGCCATCGACGAAATCCAGCTTTGCGCCGATCCCGAACGCGGCCATGTCTTCACCGACCGCATGTTGAAGATGCGCGGGCTGCACGAAACGCTGCTGCTGGGCAGCGACACCATGCGCCCAGCCATTGCACAGTTGATTCCCGGCGTGCAGTTCCAGCGGCGCGACCGGCTGTCCACTCTGTCCTGGTCGGGGTCGAAGAAGCTGTCCCGGATGCCCGCGCGCTCGGCCATCGTCGGGTTCTCGGTCGATGACGTCTATGCGATGGCGGAACTGATCCGGCGCCAGAAGGGCGGCTGCGCGGTGGTGATGGGGGCGCTGTCGCCGCGCACCCGCAATGCCCAGGTCGCCATGTATCAGGCTGGCGAGGTCGATTACCTGGTTGCCACCGACGCCATCGGCATGGGCCTGAACCTGGACATCCGCCACGTCGCCTTCAGCGCCACCCACAAGTTCGATGGCCGCCGCGTGCGCCCGCTGTTCCCCCACGAGATGGGCCAGATCGCTGGCCGGGCCGGGCGGCACACGGAATCCGGCAGCTTCGGCGTCACCGGCGAGGCCGAGATCCTGGACGACGGGTTGATCGAGGCCATCGAGAATCACCGCTTCGCGCCGATCCAGCGGCTGACCTGGCGCAATTCGGACCTGCAGTTCGGCACCATGGACCGGCTGATCGAAAGCCTCGAGGCGCCCTCGGGCCATGCGCTTCTGGGGCGGGGCAGGGACGCCGACGACGTGCAGGCGCTGAAGGCCCTGCGCGACATCCCCGAGATCCGCGACCGTGTCCAGGGCGGCCAGGATGTCCGCCTGCTGTGGGAGGTCTGCCGGGTGCCGGACTTCCGCGGCATCTCGCCGGTCGAACACACCAGCCTGCTGGCGCGAGATCTTCGGCTTCCTTCAGGATGGGGCCATTCCTTCGGACTGGCTGGGCAACGCCATCAAGCGGATCGACCTGACGCATGGCGACATCGACGCCATCTCGAAGCGGCTGGCCTATATCCGCACCTGGACCTACGTCGCCCAGAGATCCGGCTGGGTGCAGGACGAAAGCCATTGGCGCGGCGAGACGCGCGCGGTAGAAGACCGCTTGTCGGACGCGCTCCACGCGGCGCTGACCCAACGATTTGTGGACCGGCGCACATCCGTGCTGCTGCGCCGGCTCAAGCAGAAGGAGAGCCTTGTGGCCGAAGTGAACGACAAGGGCGAAGTGACGGTCGAAGGCGAATTCGCCGGCCGCCTGGAAGGCTTCCGCTTCCGCCCCGACCAGACCGGATCGGCCGACGAGGCGCGGATGCTGCACCGCGCCAGCTACGAGGCGCTGCGCCCCGAGTTCCACCTGCGGGCGGACCGGTTCTACAACGCCCCCGACACCGAGTTGGACTATACCGAACAGGGCGGCCTGATGTGGGGCACTGCCGCGGTGGGCAAGCTGGTGCGCGGCTCCGACGCGCTGCACCCCGGCGTCGAGGTCTTCGTGGACGAGGAAGCCGGTCCCGAGATCGCCGACAAGGTCAAGCGCCGGCTGCAGCATTTCATCGACCGCAAGATCGCCGCGCTGTTCGAGCCGCTGCTGAGCCTGCAGAAGGACGAGGCGCTGACCGGCCTGGCCCGCGGCTTCGCGTTCCGGCTGGTGGAATCGCTGGGCATCCTGCCGCGCGAAGGCGTGGCGAACGAGGTGAAGGAACTGGATCAGGACGCGCGCGGCGCGCTGCGCAAGCACGGGGTCCGCTTCGGCCAGTTCACCATCTTCATGCCCGCGCTGCTCAAGCCCGCGCCGACGCGGCTGCGGCTGGTGCTGTGGTCGCTGGCCGAAGGGCTGGACACCTTCCCGGAAAGCCCGCCCCCGGGCTGGTGACGATCCCGCACATCCCCGACGTGCCCGAACAGCACTATACGCTGTCGGGGTACCGGCCCGCAGGGGAACGGGCGATCCGCATCGACATGCTGGAGCGGCTGGCGGATCTGCTGCGCACCCAGGACACGCGCGCCGGCTTCGAGGCCAATCCCGACATGCTGTCGATCACCGGTATGACGCTGGAGCAGTTCTCGCGGCTGATGGAAGGGCTGGGCTATGCGGCCGAGCGCGGCGAGCGTCCCCGCGTCAAGGCGGCAGAACCCGCCGTTGCGGCCGCCCCCGCGCCGGAGGCCGAGGCCTCCGACGCGCCGATGACCGAGGAGGAAAGCGTCCTGGCCGCCGAAACCCGCGCCCGCTGGGAGGCCGAGCAGGCCGAGAAGCGCCGCCTCGAGGCAGAGGCGTCTGGCGAGCGGGTCGAGGAAACCCCGCCCGAGATGGAGGTCTTCTATACCTTCCGCTGGGCCCCCAGGCCGCGCCCGAACCGCCGCCCGCAGGGCGAGGGGCAGGGCCGCCGGGGCGGGCCCCGCCGCGACGGCAATGCCCAGGATACCCCGCGCGACGCGCGCCCCGAGCGCGGCGAGCGGCAGGACCGTCCCGAAGGCGGCCGCCCGAACCGGGAGCGCCGCGAGGACCGCCCGCAGGCCGAGGGCGGCAAGCCGCGCGGCAAGGACGGCTTCAAGAAGGGCGGCAAGCCGCAGCACAACAAGCCCGCGACCTTCTCCTCTCGCCCCGAGAAGAAGGCCGATCCCGACAGCCCCTTCGCGATCCTGGCGGCCCTGAAGGACCGGAAGTGACCGACACGCCTGCCGGGCTGCGTCTGGACAAGTGGCTTTTCTTCGCGCGGGTCTTCAAGTCCCGCGCGATCGCCGTCGAACGGATCGAGGCGGGCGGGGTGCGCGTTAACGGCCAGTCCTGCACCAAGCCGGGCCGGCTGGTGCGCCCTGGCGACCGCATCACCGTTTCGGCCCACGGCGAGGTGCGCGCCCTGGCGGTGACGGCACTGGGGCAGCGTCGAGGACCGGCGACCGAGGCGCAGGGTCTCTATCACGATCTCGACGCCGAGGGCGGCGGAACCGGGTTCTAGCGGCGGCGCGGCCGGCAGGGACAGGATCTGCGGCGCAGGCCGCGGGCCGGGAAGGGGGTCTTTTCAGGGCCCGCGGCCTTGAATGATCTGCCCCCCGGGCGTAACTACCGCCTGTCGAGAATGGAGCCTGCGATGACCTATGTCGTGACCGATAATTGCATCATGTGCAAATACACCGATTGCGTCGAGGTCTGTCCGGTGGATTGCTTCTACGAGGGCGAGAACACCCTGGTCATCCATCCCGACGAATGCATCGATTGCGGCGTCTGCGAGCCCGAATGCCCCGCCGATGCCATCCGCCCCGACACCGAACCGGCGATGGAGCAGTGGGTCGAGTTCAACCGGAAGTATTCCGAACTCTGGCCGGTCATCACGCAGAAGAAGGACCCGCTGCCGACCGCTGCCGAAATGGATGGCGTGCCCGGCAAGCTCGAGAAGTATTTCTCCGAGGCGCCCGGGACGGGCGACTGATCGCCCAGCGCGCGGGCCAGACAGCGGCCTGCGGCGTTTTGTTCCCAGAGGATGCTTTTTCCGGCGTCTTTTTTATGCTATGTTCAGGAAACATTCGCATCTGATGGGAGTCAGAGGCCCTGAAGATCTGCGCCCGGAACTGTTGCGATCCTTGCTCTGCCAGGCAGGGACCACATCTTTATAGATAAGCGGACCGGAGGTGGCATAGGCCGCTTTCGGTTCTTTGTGTCCTTCTAAAGGCACTACCTAGAGGAAGCCAGATGTCCAAGACCAAGAAAAACGAATTCCGTCCTGACGACTTTGTTGTCTATCCGGCCCACGGCGTCGGCCGCATCGTCTCGATCGACGAACAGGAAGTTGCCGGCCTGCGGCTGGAGATGTTCGTCATCTCGTTCGAGAAGGACAAGATGACCCTGCGGGTTCCGACCGCCCGCGCCTCGGAAATCGGGATGCGCAGCCTGTCCACCCCCGACCTGATCGAACGCGCCCTGGAGACGCTGAAGGGCAAGGCCCGCGTCAAGCGCGCCATGTGGTCGCGCCGCGCGCAGGAATACGACCAGAAGATCAATTCCGGCGACCTGATGTCCATTGCTGAGGTCGTGCGCGACCTGCACCGCAGCGACGATCAGCGCGAGCAGTCCTATTCCGAACGTCAGCTCTACGAGGCGGCGCTTGATCGCCTGACCCGCGAGGTCGCCGCCGTGAAGGGGCTTGACGAAGGTGCCGCGCAGAAAAGCGTCGAGGAAGTGCTGCTGTCCCGCGCCGCCTGATTTCCCGCTTTGGCTTGCAGGGCGGCCCGCCGGGCCGCCCTTTTCCATGCGGTTGCCGGGCGGCGCGATCCCCTCCACCTGGCCTCGCCGTGCCATGGATCGCCATGACCAGAAGCCTGTCCTTCACGATTGAATCGCCCCTCGCCGATGATCTGGCGCTGCTGTTCGAACGCCACAGCGCCGAGATGCACGCCGACACCCCGCGCGAGTCGATCCACATGATGCCGCGCGAGCAGCTGGTCTCGGCGTCGATCGACTTCTTCGTCCTGCGGCAGGGCCAAGCGCCCTTGGGCATGGCCGCGCTGAAGCGTCTGGACCCCGCGCATGGCGAGATCAAGTCGATGCATGTCCTGGCCGAGGCGCGCGGCCGCGGCCTGTCGCGGCTGATGCTGGACAGGCTGATCGACCATGCCCGGCGGCGGGGGCTGAACCGGCTGTCGCTGGAAACCGGGGCCCAGGCCAGCTTCGCCGCGGCGCGCCGGCTGTACGCCGGGGCGGGCTTTGCCGATTGCCCGCCCTTCGCGGCCTATCGCCCCGATCCCAACAGCGTCTTCATGACCCTGACGCTGTGACTTGCGCATCCCGGCACGATCCCGCAAAACACCGCCAGCGGTCCCGTAGCTCAACTGGATAGAGCAGCCGACTTCTAATCGGCAGGTTGAGGGTTCGATTCCTTCCGGGATCGCCAGCATCCCCCGGGATCTGGACGCGCCGGGGGACCGGCTGTCTAGCCGGGCCGCACCAGGTCCGAAACCCGCGCCCGCAGGCTGTCGGTCAGGAAGCCGATCACCGCGCGTTCGCGCCGCATGGCCCGCACGTCGCGGTGGCAGGTCAGCCAGTAGCTGCGCAGCAGCGTCACGTCCCGGGGCAGGATGATCCGCAGTTCGGGATACTTGACGGCGATGTAATGGGGCAGGACGGCGATCCCCATGTCGTTCCGGGCCGCGGCCAGCTGGTTGAAGATGCTGGAGCTTTTGATCGAAGCCCGGATCCGCGGCAGGACCTCGCCCAGGTAGTCCAGGCCGGGCGCGAAGATCATCTCCTCGATATAGCCGATGATGCGGTGCTGGCGCAGATCCTCGCGCTGCGCGACGGGCGGGGCCGCCGCCAGATAGGCGTCGGTCGCGTAAAGATGCAGCGTATAGTTCGCCAGCCGTTCCGACCGGTAGGGGCCGCTGAAGATCGGGTCCAGGGTGATGGTCATGTCCGCCTCGCGCCGCGACAGCGACAGGATCTGCGGCATGGTGATGAGTTCCAGCGACACGTGCGGGAACCGGGCGATGAAGTCGGGCCACATATAAGTCGAGAACAGGCTGGCGAAGCCTTCCGGCACCGCCAGCCGCAGCGGCCTTGCCTGGCCCGATGCGCCGCCCTGTTCGACGGGAATGGCCTCGGCCGCCTCCTCCATGCGCTCGGCCGTCTCGACCAGGCGGCGGCCTGCGGGGGTCGGCTCGTAGCCGCGGGGATTGCGTTCGAACAGGCGTACGTTCAGCGCCTTTTCCAGACGGTCGATGCGCCGCGAGACGGTCACGTGCGACGTTCCCAGCACCCGCGCCGCCCGGGAAAGCTGCCCCTCGCGCGAGACGGCGAGGAAGAATTGAAGATCATCCCAACTGAGCGGCATCGTTCATATTTGTGCAGAACCTGAACGAATTTAGAAGTCATTGAACGCTTGTGTCAAAGCGGTTTTGCGGTCATCCTGCCGCGCAACGCCGGCTGTTGGAGAGGCCGTCGTCATCATGGACAGGATACGGTCCGGGCTGCGGCCCCCGCTGCCGCGCCATGGGCCTATTCAAGGGAGGTTGAATGCGTAAACTGTTGTTGTCGGCCGCGTCCGTCGGCCTGATCGCTGCGCCCGCCGTGGCCGAGATCTCGGATGGGGTCGTCAAGATCGGCATCCTGAACGACCAGTCGGGCGTCTATTCCGACTTCGGCGGCCAGAACTCCTACCAGGCCGCGCTGATGGCGGTCGAGGATTTCGGGGGCACCGTTCTGGACACGCCGATCGAGGTCGTGACCGCCGACCACCAGAACAAGCCTGACATCGCGTCCAACATCGCCCGCCAGTGGTACGACACCGAACAGGTGGACAGCATCATGGAACTGACCACCTCTTCGGTGGCCTTGGCGGTGCAGGCGCTGTCGCGCGAGAAGAACAAGGTCACCATCACCACGGGGGCTGCCACCACGGAATTGACCGGCGCGCAGTGTTCGCCCTATGGCTTCCACTGGGCCTACGATACCCACGCCCTGGCCGTCGGCACCGGCGGCGCCCTGGTGGAGGAAGGCGGCGACACCTGGTTCTTCCTGACGGCCGATTACGCCTTCGGCTATTCGCTCGAGGAACAGACCAGCGCCTTCGTCACCGAAAACGGCGGCACCATCACCGGGTCGGTTCGCCATCCGCTGGCCACGACCGACTTCTCGTCCTTCCTGCTGCAGGCCCAGGCTTCGGGCGCCAAGGTGATCGGCCTGGCCAATGCCGGCGCCGACACCCAGAACGCCATCAAGCAGGCAGCCGAATTCGGCATCACCCAGGGCGGGCAGAAGCTGGCAGCCCTGCTGTTCACGCTGGCCGATGTGCACGGGCTGGGCGCCGAGGCGGCGCAGGGCCTGAACCTGACCGAAAGCTTCTACTGGAAGCGCAACGCCGAGTCCGAGGAGTTCGGCCGCCGCTTCATGGAGCGCACCGGCGCCATGCCGAACATGGTCCATGCCGGCACCTATTCGGCCGTCATGTCCTATCTGAAGGCGATCGAGGCCGCCGGCACGGACGAAACCGAAGCCGTCGCCGCCAAGCTGCACGAACTGCCGGTCAGCGACGTGTTCGCGCAGAACGGCAGCGTTGCACCCAACGGCCGGATGATCTCGGACGTCTATCTGATGGAGGTGAAGGCCCCGGCCGACATCACCGAGGAATGGGACTACTACAACGTCCTGGCGACCATCCCGGGGGCAGAAGCCTATCTGGATCCGGCCGAAAGCGGCTGCCCGCTGGTCACCCAGTAAGGCGCGCCGATGAACGCTGCGCCAGCCATGACGCAAACCGAGCCGCGGGTGGTCCTGACCGCCCGCGGCCTCGGCAAGGATTTTTCCGGCTTCACCGCCGTCAACAACGTCGATCTGGATGTGGAACATGCCCGCATCCACGCGCTGATCGGACCCAACGGCGCCGGCAAGACCACCGTCTTCAACCTGCTGACCAAGTTCCTGCAGCCCACCCGCGGCAAGATCACGCTGCTGGGTCAGGACATCACCCGCGAACGGCCTGACAAGGTGGCGCGGATGGGGCTGGTGCGGTCGTTCCAGATCTCGGCGGTGTTTCCGCACCTGACGGTGCGCGAGAACGTCAAGGTCGCGCTTCAGCGCCCGGCCGGGCTGGCCGTGCAGTTCTGGAAGCCGCTGTCGTCGCTGGACCGTCTGAATCCGCGGGCGGACCAGTTGATCGACCATCTGGGCCTGACGCCCTACCGCGACCACCGCGCCGCCGATCTGTCCTATGGCCGTAAGCGCGTGCTGGAGATCGCGACGACCCTGGCGCTTGAACCAGAGGTCCTGCTGCTGGACGAACCGATGGCCGGGATGGGCCAGGAGGACGTCCGGATGGTCGCGAACATCATCCGCGACGTGGCGCAGTCGCGCGCCGTGCTGATGGTCGAGCATAACCTGAACGTGGTCGCCGACATCTGCCACCACGTCACCGTGCTGCAGCGCGGAGAGATCATCGCGACGGGCGACTATGCCACGGTCTCTGCCGATCCGCGCGTACGCACCGCCTATATGGGAACCGAGGAATGACGGCCCCGCTTCTGGAAACCGCCGGGCTTCAGGCCTGGTACGGTGAAAGCCACGTGCTGCACGGCGTGGATCTGCACGTCAACGAAGGCGAGATGATCTGCATCCTGGGCCGCAACGGCATGGGCAAGACAACGACCCTTCGGGCGATCATGGGCATCCTGCGCAAGCGCACCGGCCGCATCACCTTCGCCGGCCAGGACATGATGTCCGTGCCCCTGCACAGGACCGCGCGCGCCGGCCTGGGCTTCGTCCCCGAGGAACGCGGCATCTTCGCGACCCTCTCGGTCGAGGAGAACCTGTTGCTGCCGCCGAAGGTCGCCGATGGCGGCATGTCGGTGGCCGAGATCTACCAGCTGTTCCCGAACCTGCAGGAACGCCGCAACAGCCCCGGCACCAAGCTGTCGGGGGGCGAACAGCAGATGCTGGCGATGGCGCGGATCCTGCGCACCGGGGCGCGCTGCCTTCTGCTGGACGAACCGACCGAGGGGCTGGCCCCGGTCATCATCAACGCCATCGGCGACGTGCTGCGCCAACTGAAGCAACGCGGCATGACCGTGGTGCTGGTGGAGCAGAACTTCCGCTTCGCCGCCAAGGTCGCTGACCGCTTCTACCTGATGGACCACGGCACGATGATCGCCGAGTTCCCGGTGGCCGAACTGCCGAACCGGATGGACATGCTGCATCGGGAACTGGGGGTGTGACATGACCATGATCTTCGGAATTCCCGTCCAGGCCCTGATGGGGCAACTGCTGGTCGGGCTGATCAACGGATCCTTCTACGCGCTGCTGTCGCTGGGCCTTGCGGTCATCTTCGGGCTGCTGCGCGTCATCAACTTCGCCCACGGCGCGCAATACATGATGGGCGCCTTCACGGCACTGCTGCTGCTGACCGTGGGGGGTCAACTACTGGCTGGCGCTGATCCTGGCGCCGCTGATCGTGGGGCTTTTCGGCGCCATCGTCGAACGCACCATGCTGTCGCGGCTCTACAATCTGGATCACCTCTATGGCCTGCTGTTCACCTTCGGCCTGGCCCTGGCGATCGAGGGCACCTTCCGCTATTTCTACGGCGCGTCGGGGATGCCCTATGCCCCGCCCGCGGCCCTGACCGGGGCGGTCAACCTGGGCTTCATGTTCCTGCCGATCTACCGCGGCTGGGTGGTGGTGGCCTCGCTCATCGTCTGCCTGGCGGTCTGGTTCATGATCGAAAAGACCAAGCTGGGCGCCTATCTGCGCGCGGCCACCGAAAACCCGACCTTGGTGCAAAGCTTCGGCATCAACGTGCCGCTGCTGCTGACCCTGACCTACGCTCTTGGCGCGGGACTGGCCGGCTTCGCGGGCGTGCTGGCCGCGCCGGTCTACCAGGTCAGCCCGCTGATGGGGTCGAACCTCATCATCATCGTCTTCGCGGTGGTCGTGGTGGGCGGCATGGGGTCGATCCTGGGGGCCATCGTCACCGGCTACATGCTGGGCGTGGTCGAAGGGCTGACCAAGGTCTTCTACCCCGAGGCCTCGAACATCGTGATCTTCGTCATCATGGCGATCGTCTTGATCCTGCGGCCTGCGGGCCTTTTCGGAAAGGATGCCTGACATGGCCGGCAAATCCGAACCCATCGCCGTCGAACATGTCGCGGTCCATCCCCGGGCGGGCACCATCCAGCTTGCGCTGCTGGCCGTGATCCTGGCCGGGCTGCTGCTGGCGCCGCAGTTCCTGTATCCGATCTTCCTGATGAAGCTGCTGGCCTTCGGCCTGTTCGCGGCGGCTTTCAACCTGCTGCTGGGATACACGGGCCTGCTGTCCTTCGGCCACGCCGCCTTCTTCGGCGGCGCGGCCTATTTCACCGCTCATGCCGTCAAGGTCTGGGGCTGGTCGCCCGAGGCCGGGATCCTGCTGGGCGTCCTCGGCGCCGCCGGCCTGGGGCTGATCATGGGCGCCATCGCCATCCGCCGCCAGGGCATCTATTTCGCGATGATCACCCTGGCCCTGTCGCAGATGTTCTTCTTCTTCTGCCTGCAGGCGGGCTTCACGCATGGCGAGGATGGCATCCAGTCGGTTCCGCGCGGCGTCCTGTTCGGCATCTTCGACCTGAGCCAGCCGATGACCATGTATTACTTCGTCCTCGCGGTGTTCATCCTGGGGATGCTGATCATCTGGCGCTTCGTGAACTCGCCCTTCGGGATGATCCTCAAGTCGATCCGAGAGAACGAGCAGCGGGCGATCTCGCTGGGCTATTCGGTCAGCCGCTACAAGCTGGGGGCCTTCGTGATGTCTGCCGCGCTTGCCGGGCTTGCCGGGGGCGTCAAGGCGCTGATCTTCCAGTTCGCCACCCTGACCGACGTCACCTGGCAGATGTCGGGCGAGGTGATCCTGATGACCCTGCTGGGCGGCATCGGCACGCTGGCCGGCCCGGTCGTCGGCGCCGGGCTGGTGGTGACGCTGCAGAACTATCTGGCCACCTCGGACTTCCCGGTGACGATCATCACGGGCGTGGTGTTCATGGTCTGCGTGCTGGTCTTCCGGCGCGGGCTGATCGGAGAGTTCTTCGCCTCGAAATTGGGCCGCAAGCTGGGCTTCCGGCCGGAAAGCTGATCCCTGGCGGCCCCAGCCCGGGGCCGCCCTTCGGAGAATCCGCATGGAAAGCTACGATTACATCATCATCGGCGCAGGCAGCGCCGGATGCGTGCTTGCCAACCGCCTGTCGGCAGATCCCCGGGCGCGCGTCCTGCTGCTCGAGGCGGGGGGCCGCGACAACTATCACTGGATCCACATCCCGGTGGGCTATCTCTACTGCATCGGCAACCCGCGCACCGATTGGGGCTTCCGGACCGAGGCCGAGGCGGGGCTGGCAGGGCGGTCGCTGCTCTATCCGCGGGGCCGGGTGTTGGGCGGCTGCTCCTCGATCAACGGAATGATCTACATGCGCGGGCAGGCGGCCGATTACGACGGCTGGCGGCAGATGGGCTGCACGGGCTGGGGCTGGGACGACGTCCTGCCGCTGTTCAAGGCGCAAGAGGACTACTATCGCGGCGCCGACGACGCGCATGGCGCGGGCGGAGAGCTGCGGGTGGAAACCGCCCGCGTCCGCTGGGCCGTCCTGGACGCCTTCATGGAGGCTGCGGAACAGGCGGGCATCCCCCGCACCGGCGACTTCAACCGCGGCGACAACGAGGGCAGCGGCTATTTCGACGTCACCCAGCGCGCCGGCTGGCGGTGGAGCGCGGCCAAGGCCTTCCTGCGCCCCGTCATGGCCCGCCCCAACCTGCGGGTCCTCACCAACGCCGAGGTCGAGCGCCTGGTGATCGACGAAGGCGAGGTGCGGGGCGTCGTCTATCACCACAAGGGCCAGCGCCATGAGGCGCGGACCACGCGCGAAACCGTCCTGTCCGCCGGCGCCATCGGATCGGTGCAGGTGCTGGAACATTCGGGGATCGGCCGCGGCGATGTCCTGCAGGCGGCCGGTATCACCCCGCGGATCGAGGTGCCGTCGCTGGGCGAGAACCTTCAGGACCACCTGCAACTGCGGCTGGTTTACAAGGTCAAGGGCGTGCCCACGCTGAACGAAAAGGCCTCGCGCCTGCTGGGCAAGGCCTCGATCGGACTGGAATACCTGCTCAAGCGGTCGGGACCGATGTCGATGGCCCCCAGCCAGCTCGGCATCTTCGCCAGATCCGGTCCCGACAAGGCGACCGCCGACCTCGAGTTCCACGTCCAGCCCGTCAGCCTCGACAAGTTCGGGGACCCGGTCCATTCCTTCCCCGCCATGACCGCCAGCGTCTGCAACCTGCGCCCCGAAAGCCGCGGCTCGGTCCATGTGACCGGCGCGGATTTCCGGGCCCATCCGGCGATCCGGCCCAACTATCTCTCGACCCCCGGCGACCGCGAGGTGGCGGTGCGCGCCATCCGGCTGACGCGCAAGATCGCCGCGCAACCGGCCTTCACCCGCTTCGATCCCAGCGAGCATGTGCCCGGCATCGCTTTCCAGACCGACGATGATCTGGTCAAGGCGGCGGGCGCGGTGGGGACCACGATCTTCCACCCAGTCGGCACCTGCCGGATGGGCGGCGACGATGGCTCGGTCGTGGATCCGCGGCTGCGGATGCGGGCGGTGGGGCGGCTGCGGATCGCGGACGCCTCGATCATGCCCACCATCACCAGCGGCAACACCAACGCGCCGGCGATGATGATCGCCGAAAAGGCCGCCCGGATGATCCTGGAGGATGCGCGGGCTTGATCCCGCCGCCGCCCGCGGGCAGGCTGGCGAAAGGCAGCGGGACCCCGGCATGACCCTTCCCTTCACCTGCGAGAAGGCCCCCGCATCCGGTTCGCGCGGCGTGGTGGTCGCCAACGCCCCCCTGGGCGCCATGGCGGGGTCCGAGATGCTGGCCGTCGGCGGCAATGCCGTGGACGCCGCCGTTGCCGCCCTGCTGACGCTGACCGTGGTCGAGCCGATGATGGTCGGCGTCGCGGGCGGGGGGATCGCGCATCTGCGGCTGGCGGACGGCCGGCATGTGGTGATCGACGCGCTGTCGGTGGCCGGGCAGGGGGCCCGGGCGGACATGTTCACCCCGGTGTCGGACCGGCCCGAGACCTGGATGGAAACCGAGGGGCGGCGCAACCGCATCGGGCCTTCGGCGGTGGCGGTCCCGGGCAACCTGCGCGGCTGGTTCCTGATGCAGCGCCGATACGGGCGGCTTACCTGGGCCGATGTGGTGGAGCCCGCGATCCGGACCGCCGCCCGCGGCTTCGCCGTCAGCCCCTATCTGCACGGCGCGATCCTTGAACATCGCGACGACCTGCTGGCCGATCCCGACATGGCGCGGGTCTTCCTGCCCGACGGGACCGCGCTTCCGCCCGGCGCCCGGCTGGTGATGGGCGATTACGCCGACAGCCTGCGCCTGATCCAGGTCCAGGGCGATGCCGCCCTGCATGGCGGAGCCCTGGGGCGCGCCTTGGCTCTGCGTCTGGCCGCGGGCGCGGGCCATGTCACGCTGGACGATCTGGCGGCCGCCCGCGCGGTCGAGCGGCACGCGATCCTGGGCACCTATCGCGGCCACACCGTCGCCGGCCCGCCGCCGCCCGCATCCTCGGGCGTCCATGTCGTCCAGATGCTGAACATGCTCGAGCCGTTCGACCTGCGCGGCATGGGCTTCGGCGATCCGGAGGCGATGGATCTGATGGCCCGCGCCATGACGCTGGCCTTCCGGGATCGGCGGCAGGCATCAGGCGATCCCGATTTCGTGCAGGTCCCGGTGGACCGTTTCACCTCCAAGGAGGATGCCCGGCGGCGGATGGGGCACGAAAGCCGCGACACCACCCATGTCACCGTGGCCGATGCCGACGGCATCATCGTCAGCGCGACCCATACGATCAACGGGCTGTGGGGCGCCTGCTTCATGGTCCCGGGCACCGGGATCATCCCCAACAACTACATGCTGAACTATGACCCGCGCCCGGGCGGGGCGCTGTCGGTGGCGCCGGGCAAGCGGGTGCCGACCTCGATGGCGCCGATGATCGTGCTGCGGGACGACCGGCCGGCCTTCGCGCTTGGCCTGCCGGGGGGCGTGCGCATCTTTCCCTCTGCCATGCAGGCGATCGTCAACCTGATCGACCACCGCATGACGCTGCAGCAGGCGGTCGAGGCCCCGCGGCTGTGGACGGAAGGCCATCACCTGGAACTGGAGCCCGCCTACGGCGCGCAGGCCGATGCCATGCGCGCCCGGGGCCACGAGGTGCGGCTGGTCAAGACCATCGGCGGCGGCATGAACGCCATTTCCTTCGCCGCCGACGGCACCATGACCGGGGCGGCCTGCTGGCGCGCGGACGGCACCGTGGTGGCCCAGGGCGGCGGGCTGGCCCGCCCCGGCATCCGCTTCGTCGTCTGACGATCCGGCGGCAGGCCGGGGGCGGCGTCGGTCAGCGGGTCCTGCCCTCGATCACGGTCTTGAGGATCAGCACGACAAGCGCGATCAGCGTCAGCGTCGAGGCTGCGGCGAAGGCGCCCACGGTGTTCAGGTCGTTGAACAGCAGTTCGATCTGCAGGGGCAAGGTGTTCGTCTGCCCCCGGATCGCCCCGGATACGACCGATACGGCGCCGAATTCGCCCACCGCCCGCGCCGTCGCCAGCACCGCGCCGTAAAGCAGCGCCCAGCGGATGTTGGGCAGCGTCACTAGGCGGAAGATCTGCCAGCCCGACGCGCCCAGCGTCAGCGCCGCCTGTTCCTGTTCGGACCCCTGCGCCTGCATCAGCGGCAGGACCTCGCGGGTGACGAAGGGGCAGGTCACGAACAGCGTCACCATCACGATGCCCGGCAGCGCGAACAGGATCGTGATGTCGCTGGCCGCCAGCGCCGGACCCAGCAGCCCCTGGCGACCATAGAGCAACAGATAGCAGACGCCCGCGATGATGGGAGAGATCGAGAACGGCAGGTCGATGATCGTCAGCAGCAGCTTGCGCCCCGGGAAGGTGAAGCGCGCGATCAGCCAGGCGGCGGCGATGCCGATGGTCAGGTTGACGGGAAGCGTGATGACCGCGACCACGGAGGTCAGCCAGATCGCGTGCAGCGTGTCGGGGGCCAGGATGTTCTGGGCAAAGACCGCGAAGCCTTCGGACAGCGCGCGCCAGAAGATATAGACCAGCGGCACCACGACGACGAACAGCGTCAGCGCCACCGCAAGACCGACCAGCAGCCACTGGATCCTGCGGTCCGAACGCGGGGCAAGGGCCGCGGGGGCGATGGCGGGCGTCATGCGGGAACCCTCCGGCGGGTCAGGCGGGCCTGAAGCCAGCTTGACAGGGCCAGCAGCGCAAGCGCGATGGCAACCAGCGTCAGCGCGATGGCGGCGGCGCCGTTGTAATCGTATTCCTCGAGCCGGATCACCGCCAGAAGCGAGGCGACCTCGGTCTTCATCGGCAGGTTGCCGGCGATGAAGATCACCGCCCCGAATTCGCCCAGGGAACGCGCGAAGGCGATGGTGGTGCCGACCAAGAAGGCGGGCAGGATCGCCGGGAAGATCACCTTGACGAAGGTCTGCAAGGGCGAGGCGCCCAGCGTCCGGGCGGCTTCCTCCTGGCCGGGGTCCAGATCCTCGAGGATGGGCTGGACGGTGCGGACCACGAAGGGGATCGACGTGAAGGACATGGCGATGGCGACGCCCCAGAGGGTATAGACGACCGAGATGCCGGCGGGCGCAAGCAGTTGCCCATACCAGCCGTTGGGCGAGAACAGGGCTGTCAGCGCCAGCCCCGCCACGGCCGTCGGCAAGGCGAAGGGGATGTCCATCATCGCGTCCAGCAGCCTGCGCCCCGGAAAGCGATAGCGCACCAGCACCCAGGCCATCAGCAGCCCATAGAGCGCGTTGAACACCGTGGCCAGCGCCGCCGCGGTGATCGTCAGGCGCAGCGCAGCCAGGGTGCGGGGGGCGGTCACGATCTCCCAGAAGCGGAGGGGGCCGATTTCCGCGCCCTTGAGGAACAGGGCGATCACCGGCAGCAGGACGATGACGCCGACATAGGTCAGCGTCAGGCCCATCGTCAGGCCGAAGCCCGGCAGGACCCGCCGTTGCCGCCCGGCAGGGACGGATGTGACCGCCGCGGCGCTCATTGGTTCACGAACACGGAATCGAGGATGCCGCCTTCGGCGAAATGTTCCTCCTGGACCTTGTCCCAGCCGCCGAAGACCTCCTCGACCGTGACCAGCTTCACCTCGGGGAAGTTGGCGGCGAACTCGGCCGTGATCGCGTCGTCATGCACGCGGTTGTAGTTCCGGGCCAGGATGCGCTGCGCTTCCGGGGAATAGAGGAAGTCCAGATAGGCCTTCGACACCTCAAGGCTGCCCTTCTCCTCGGCGTTCTCGGTGACGATGGCCACCGGGAATTCTGCGAGCAGCGACAGCGAGGGGGTGACACGCTCCAGCGCGGCGTCGGCATATTGTTCGGCGATGCCCCCGGTTTCGGCCTCGAAGGTGATCAGCACGTCGCCCAGCCCACGTTCTGCGAAGGTGGCCGTGGCCGCGCGCCCGCCCTGGTCGAAGACCGGGACGTTGGCGAAGATCTTCCTCACGAAGTCCTGCGCCGCCGCGTGATCGCCGTTGTTCTTGTCCAGGCCATAGGCGTAGGCCGCCAGATAGGTATAGCGCGCGTTGCCGCTGGTCCTGGGGTTCGGGAAGATCACCTGCACGTCGTCGCGCGCCAGGTCGTCCCAGTCGTCGATCTGCTTCGGGTTGCCCTCGCGCACCAGGAAAGCCGGCAGCGAGTAATAGGGCGATGCCTGGTTCGGGAAGGCTTCGCGCCAGTTCTCGTCAACCAGGCCGCCCTCGGCCAGCACGTCGATGTCGGTGACTTGGTTGAAGGTCACCACGTCGGCGGGCAGCCCCTCCAGGATCGCGCGCGCCTGTTTGGACGATCCGCCATGCGACTGGTCGATGCTGACCGTGCGGCCGGTTTCAGCCTGCCACTGTTCGGCGAAGACCGGGTTCAATTCGGCGAAAAGCTCTCGGGCGATGTCGTAGGACACGTTCAGGATCGCGTCCTGGGCCGCAACCGGCGAGGCAAGCCCCAGCACGAGGGCGAGGGCGGTGGTCAGGCGGGTCTTCACGAGCGGGCCTCCTTGAGAATCTGCGGGGTCTGGACGGGCGCGGCGGCCTGGGGGGCGCCGCCGGGAAAGATCTGGCCCACGGCCGGGCGCAGAAGAACGCCCTGGCCCTGGCGCAGGTCGCGGCCTTCGCGGCGCGGCACCTCGGCCTCGATCCGGCAGCCCGCGTCGTCCTGCGCCACGACGCGCAGCAGCGCCCCTGTCGAGGCAAGCTCGGTCACGCGGAACGGGGCCTGCGGGTCCGGGACGGGCAGGATGTCGGCGGGGCGCAGGAACAGCGTGGCCGGGCCGTCAGCCATCGCCCGGCGCGGCAGGGCCGACAGGTCAAGCCCCGGCGCCTGCGCACGACCGGCGCGCATCGCCACCGGAACCTCGACCGTCAGGCCCAGGAAGCGGGCGACGAAGGGGGTGGCAGGGTGGTCATAGATCTCGTCGGGGCGGCCGATCTGCTCGACCACGCCGCCGTTCATCACCACCACGCGGTCGGCCAGTTCAAAGGCCTCCTCCTGATCGTGGGTGACGAAGATCGTCGTCGTGCCGGTATTGTCGTGGACGCCCCGCAGCCAGCGGCGCAGGTCGCGGCGAACCTGGGCGTCAAGCGCGCCGAACGGCTCGTCCAGCAGCAGCACACGGGGGTTGATCGCCATGGCGCGGCCCAGCGCGACCCGCTGGCGCTGCCCGCCCGACAGTTCGGCCGGATAGCGGTCGGCAAGCCCGTCGATCTGAAGGAAGGCCAGCAGCCGGTCCACGGCGGCCGCGATCTGCGCCTTGGCCGGGCGTTGGGCGCGCGGCATCACCGACAGGCCGAAGGCGATGTTGTCGCGCACGGTCATGTGCGGGAACAGCGCGTAGTGCTGGAAGACGAAGCCGATGCGCCGTTCGGCGGCGGATTTCGCCAGCCAGTCCGCGCCCTCGAAGGACAGCCCGCCGGCGTCCGGCCAGTCCAGTCCCGCGATGATGCGCAGAAGCGTCGTCTTGCCCGAGCCCGATGGCCCCAGCAGCGCGATCAACTCTCCCGGTTCGACCGTCAGATCGATCCCGCGCAGAACCTGGGTCGCGCCGAAGCGCCGGACTAGATGGGATATCACAAGCGACATGGCGGGCCTTCCTGTTTGTGCAAGCCAGTTAGCCATGCCGCCGGCGCTTGCCAAGGAAGGCCACCCTTGCGCCAGGCAGCCCGGCGCGGAAGATTGTTCCGCCGCTGCGGCGCGGCGGAAAAACGGCGGTCCTGCACCGTGCCGAAAGGCTTGCGCCCGTCATGCGCCAACAGCAGCCGCCAAGATTTTTTCCTTTTCTTTCGTGGCCCGGCCACAGCCACAGGAGGATACAAGTCCTGTCAGGGTGCGGCGGGTCCGCCCCTCAGCGCCGCCACAGCCAGTCATGCCCAGCCAGGCTGCCCTGAACCCTTGCCAGCAGCCGCAGCGCCGGGGGCGCGGGCTAGCGCCGCAGCGCAGCCGATCCACCACGACCTCGACCGGGCAGGGAAGGCCGCTGATCGGGTCGCGATAGCGCGGATAGGCGATCAGGCAGGCGTGGACCAGGGCCGCCAGATCCGGGCGCGCGGTGCGGCGGGCGGGAACCGGCCCCAGATCGCGCGTCAGCCCCCAGCCCGCATAGAACGGCGCCCCCAGGGTGGTCACGGGGACGCCCCGCAGCAGCGCCTCGAACCCCAGGGTCGAGGTGATGGTCCAGACCTCGTCCACCTGGGCCAGAAGGGCCACCGGATCGGCTGCCACGGCCACGTCGTCGGCCAGCCCGCCCGCATCGACAGCGCCCGGGCGCAGCCCCGCCTCGACATCCGGGTGCGGCTTGAAGATCAGCTGCGCGTCCGGGTTGTCCGCGCGAACCCGGCGCAGCAGGTCGAGGTTCGTCCGTTCCCGCCCCGCGCCCAGCCGGATCGAGGCGTCGTCCTCGACCTGGCCGGGCACCAGAATCCGCCTGCGCCCGGTGTCCCGGGGGCGATAGGCCGGGGCGGCCAGGTTGTATTTGGTCAGGCCGCCCGTGCGGATCGCCGCGAGCAGCCGTTCGGCCCGCTGGATGCCCCCCGGCGGCGGGCCTTCGGCAATCAGCCGTTCCAGGCGGCTTTCCCGCGTCGGGTCGAAATAGATCCCGAGGTCGTCCGCCACCAGGGACAGCGGCGGCGTCAGGGCCGCCCCCAGCCCGCGTGAGCGCAGGAAGCCGTCTTCCACCCGCGCCGCCCCCGGCACCCGATCAGCCGCGCCTGCCCAGGCCAGCGTCACGCCCGGACCCGGCCTGCCGGTGAAGCGCAGGCCGGCGCCGTCGCCGAAGGCCCGGGCGATGGCGCGCCGCTTCCACAGGCGCATCCCGTAGGCCAGATGCCCGTCCCGGTCCTGGCGGAAGGCCCGGGCCTCGGCCTCGATCTGGTCCAGCGCGCCTTCGAAGCCGGTCAGGCGATCGCGGCAGGGGTCGTACCAGACCGGGGCCAGCAGATGGCTGGCGGCGAACAGCGCCTCGATGGTGGCGTGGCCGCGGCGGCCTGCCGGCAGGGGAGCCTCGTCCTCTGACAGGCCCCAGCCGGCGTAAAAGGGCTGGCCGAACAGCCGCGGCCGGTGGCCTGCCAGCATCGCCTCGTATCCCAGCAGCGAACTGACGGCATAGACGGCATGGGCGTTTTCCAGCAGCCGCCAGGGCGACACCTCGTGGTCGCAGAGGATGTCGCCGGGGCGCAGGTCGTGGCCGCCCAGATGCCCGGGCCGCAGGCCGCGGATGGTTTCGGGATGGCTGCGCAGCACCACGGGACGGCCCGGATGTTCCCGGCGCGCCGCATCCAGCATTGCCAAGAACCGTTCCCGCCCCGCCCCCATCAGCGAAGCATCGCCCCGGGTCTGGTCGATCACCAGCACGTATCCCGCATCGGGGGCGGGCAGGCCGGGGCGGTGGACGTTGTATTTCGACAGATCGCCCGCGCGCAGCCGGGCGATTCCCATACGGGCGCGGTCATCAAGTCCGTCGGTCGCGGCGCTGGTCACAAGATGTTCGATCAACGAGGGGCGGGAAGGATCGAAATGGAGCCCCAGCGGGTCGATCAGCAGCCCGATCGGCCCGCGCCGGGCGATGGCACCGGCGGCCCGTCCCGGCAGGACCGAACGCAGGAAGGCGTCCTCGACCGTCACCACGCCCGCCCCCCGGCGTTCCGCCACCCAACGGCCCCGCCAGGCGGTCGGGCTGGCGCCCCAGACGGCGATCCGGTCGGAAGGACCGGGAAGCCCGACACGCAGGCTCCACCCCGCCAACCGCAGGATCCGCCGCAGCCGGGGCTGGCGCCAGAAGCCCGCGTTGAACGCGAAAAGCCGCCGGTCCCTGGTCCCGGCGGCCTGGAGGTCGTCCGTCATCGGCGGATCATTGGGCCAGGTTCTGGACCGAATTGGCCGAGTTGATCGGGCCGATCAGCGCCGCCAGACGCTTCTGCCACTGAACATAGGGCGCTTCCGTCACATAGACGGTGTCCTCGTCGCGGATCAGGAAATCGCGGGCCAGGAACAGCCCGTTGGGCCGCGTCAGATCCAAAACATAGGCGATGCGCTGCGATCCCTGGACCGTCTTGCCCAGGACCTGCGAGGCGACCTGTTCGGGTTCGTCGCGCAGGATGAAGACCCCCGTCGGATCGGCCAGGTTGGAATTGAGGCCGCCGACCATCGCCACGGCCTCGACCGCGTTGATCATCTCGTTGCCCAGGGGCACGCGGGTCTGGCCGCCCAGGGCGCCAAGCGCGGTGAAGCTGCGCTGATCCTCTTCGACCAGGATCACGTCGCCGGGGCGCAGCGCGATGTCGTTGCTGGCGTTGGAATAGAGGTCGGTCAGCCAGACCTTGCCGGTGCTGTTGCCGCGCTTCACGGTGACCACGGCGATCTCCGGCTCGATCGAGACGCCGCCTGCCCGGGCCAGCATCGCGCCCAGTGTCCGGGTCGGACGTTCGATCGGATAGACGCCTTGGGCCGTGACCTTGCCCATCACAGAAACCGTGGCCCCGTCGCCCGCGACGCGCGCCACCGTCACCTGCGGGTCGGGCGTCTGGGTGGCAAGGCGTTCCGTGATGATCTGGCGCAGCTGGTCGGGCGTGGTGCCCGCGGCCTGAACCCGGCCCGCGTAGGGCACGAAGATATAGCCGCTGCTGTCCACCTGGATTTCCTGAAGCGCGGTCGAGCTTGCCCCCAGCGAGGACAGCAGCCCGTCATCAACGTTTTCCCAGATCGAGAGCCCCAGCACGTCGCCCGCGCGGATTTCGTCGGCGCCGACCTGGCCGGCGCGCAGGAAACTGCTGGAGAAGCCGTAGGACGGCGTGAAGTTCGTGGCCCGCGCGACATGATCGTTGACGTAGATCACGTGGGTGTTGCCGCCATTCTCGACGGCGCCGGAATAGATCTCGTTCTTGCTGGGGCCGGATCTGGGCAGGCTGCAGGCCGCCAGCAGCGTCATGGCGACGATCAGGGTCAGGCGCATCGCCAGACCCGCCACCGGACGGGCCGGGGAAAGCTTCACTGTCACCTCTCGAAACTCCTGTTCCTTCGCCCGGAATTGGCATCCGGTTGTGCGGGCAATCTAGCCCGCGGTGGCGGCGGACGCCACACCTTCCTGAAGCCTAATCCCGATCTTCGCCGATCTGCTGGCGACGCTGGAAACGCCCGTTGGCCAGGGCGCGATAGGGATCCTCGGGCGCCAGGATCAGGTCAGCGACCAGCCGCAGCGCGTGGGCGCGCGACCGCCGGGAATAGAAGCCGCCGGGAACCTGGCTGGTCTGCAGAAGATAATCGCGAAAGACGCGGTAGGCGGCCGTGTCCGGCTGCCGGGGATCGGCCATGAACTCGGCCAGGGTCTGATCGGACACCAGGCCGGGCTTGCAATAGACCGCACGGCCCAGCGCCTTGACCGGCAGGCCCCGCCACAGCGCCTGTTGCGCCGCGGTGGAATTGACGGTGACGACGGCACGGGCGTGGGCGAGCATCTCGGCCAGCTTGCCGCCACGGAAGTAATGCACGCGGCCGGACAGGCCGTGGCGGGCCGCCGCATTCCGGATGGCGCTGCGGTTCCGGCCGCGCCCGTCCTCCAGCGGGTGGGCCTTGAAGACCAGATGGTGATGCCGCGGCGCCGAGCGCGCGAATTCCGCGACGACCTGATCCACGAAGTCGCGGTTCGACCTGAAGGGCGAATGGCCCAGCATGTTCGAATCGTGTTCCAGCTGCATCGGCACCAGCAGATAGGGCTTCCCCGACAGCCGGAAATGCCGCCACTGGACCAGGCACGCGGCCGAATGGACCGGCATCAGCAGAAGGCGCCGCAGGTTCAGGCGGAATTCGTCCAGGACGGGCAGGGCGCGATGGCTGGCAAAGTGCCGATAGCGCCCGTTCCTGGCCAGGACCAGGAAGTGATACAGCGCCCCGTAGGCCTTGTGCTGGCGCATGTCGCCCCAGCGGGCGGGCGGGCGTCGCACCTCGGTCAGAGTGTCGCGCAGCGTCGCGCGCATCTCGGGCAGCGAGATGTCCAGCAGCGCCGAATGGCCGTTCGACCCGCCGCGTTCGTAGCTGATCCAGTAGGGGCGCAGATAGCCTTCCTCGAAGACGTGCAGCCGAAGGCCGGCGTCCCGGGCCGCCTGACGCGCGGCCGCGTGGACCGGGCGCACGTCGCCATACAGCACGATGTCCGTCACCCCCTTGTCGGCGATGATCCGGGCGAGATGCGCGGGCCATTCGGCGCCGCTGCCGGTGTGGCGCAGCAGATGCGGGGGTCCGACCAGAAGAATTCGTCACCCGCATTGAAGGCGCATCGCCAGACCGTTGCCCCGGCGGCCCGCAACAGGGCGCCCAGCCGGTCGAAGAACGGCCCGTGCGGACCCTGCAGCAACAGGAAAACCCGGTCGCAAGGCGCCGTGACGGTGGCCTTGATCCCGGGTATGAAGGCAAGATGGTCCTGGATCAACGCAGCCTACCGTGGAAAATACCCCGACAGCATAGGACTGCGGAGGTTAACAGCCAATTAACGGCGCCACGGCTTGCGAGCAAAAACGGAATGGCCTAGTCATCCCGGAAACCGGGGGTTTGGACGTGTTCACAGGCATCATCACGGATATCGGCAGGGTCGCGGCGGTCGAGATGCGCGGCGACATGCGTGCCCGGATCGACTGCGGCTATGACATGGCCACCGTGGACATGGGCGCCTCGATCGCCTGCGACGGCGTCTGCCTGACGGTGGTGGACAAGGCGCCCGGCTGGTTCGCGGTGGACATCTCGGCGGAAACGCTGTCAAGGACCAACATCGGCGCGGGCGGCTGGCAGGTCGGGCGCAGGCTGAACCTGGAACGCGCGCTGCGCGTCGGGGACGAACTGGGCGGCCATATCGTCAGCGGCCATGTCGATGGCGTGGCCGAAGTGGTCGAGATGCATGACGAGGGCGACAGCCTGCGGGTGCTTTTCCAGGCCCCGGCCGAGCTTGCGCGCTATATCGCGCCCAAGGGCTCGGTGGCGCTGAACGGCACCTCGCTGACCGTCAACGAGGTGGCGGGCAGCCGCTTCGGCGTGAACCTGATCCCCCACACCCGGCAAGTGACGACTTGGGGCGAGGTCGCGGTCGGTGATGCGATCAATCTCGAGGTCGATACCATGGCCCGCTATGTCGCCCGCCTGACCGAGGCGATGGGCGCGCCGCTGCCTTCCGGGGCTTGACGCGGGCCCGCTTTCGGGACATTGCAGCCGGTCTCTGTGCAAGGGCTGACCGATGAACGCGAACGACCAGAAGGCCAAGGACAAGCGCGCGGACCGTCGCGCGCTCAGCAGCGGGGCGCGCTTCTACGCGGTTCAGGCACTCTATCAGATGGAGGCCGCGGGCCAGTCGGCCGAGCGGGTGACGAGGGAGTTCCAGTTGTTCCGCCTGGGAGCCGAGGACGAGGACGGCCAGCACCTGCCCGCGGACGAGGCGCTGTTCTCGCGCATCCTGGACGGCGCCGTGACCTGGCAGTCCCGCATCGATCAGGCGACCGATCGCGGGTTGGTGGCGAAATGGCCGATCGACCGGATCGACCCGGTGCTGCGCGCGCTGTTCCGCGCCGCCGGGGCCGAACTGGTGATGCCGCAGACCCCCCCAAGGTCGTCATCACCGAATATGTCCGCCTGGCCGAAGCTTTCTTTCCGGGGGTCGGGAACCGAAATTCGTGAACGCGGTCCTGGACCACGTGGCCCGTGACCTGCGGCCCGAGGGATTCTGAGGCCCGACGCTTTTCCTGCTGTAAACTGCCCCGTCTGGCGTATGATGCACAGGGCCTGTCTGGGGGGGCGTCTGGCTGGAGGCGTCATGCCGTTGATGATCCGCGTCTATCTGCGCAGCGCCGCCATCGGCGTCCTGCTGGGGATCTGCTTCGTGGCGGCCCTGCTTGTCCTGGACATCGCCCATCTGCGCCACCTGATCCTGAACAGCGACGGGGGATGGCTGGCCGGGGTCATGCTGGTGGCTGCCAATGCCATCGTCTTTGCCAGCGTGCAGTTTGCCCTTGTCATCATGGGCCTTGCGGAAAAGCCCCGGAACAGCGGGCGCGGCGGTGGGTCCGGGCGCCTGAACCGGACTCCCGCGCCACAACCGGCGGGCGCAAGAATCACCCGCCGCAGAAGGTGATCGGGACAACCGGAAACAAGCCTTGGCAAGCGTGTCGATTCTGCAACATCCTGGGCCGTGACGCCGGCTGAAAGAACTGCCTGCCAGATGTGCAATCACAGGTTTATGTCCAGTCCCACCCGCACCGGCGCAGGATCATTTTCCTTAGTCAGCTAAGTTTTTGTTGGTCCTTCAACTTGTTGCATTAAACGCAATCTGGTTCCCAACCTCTTGCTCAAACTTATGTTTCAGCAACTTTTCGCCAGCCGCCGGTGTCAGCGATCGATATCACAAATCCGCGTCCGGGTGACTTTCGCTGCCGACCTATGAACCGGATGGGGGCGACGCTACTTCATCTTTCGCAGAGATGCTCTGGCGTCCTTTCAGGCGCTAGGACAACAGAACTCAGCTCGTGAGGATGAAATGAAAACGATTACGCTGCTGACCGGCTCCGCCGCGCTGATGGCTGCCCTTTCCGCCCCGGCCTTTGCCCAGACCGAGATCGCGGCGGGTGCCGACGCCACCGGAGTCTCGGCCATCAATGACCGGATCATCGACGTCGAGGACGCCGTTCAGGACGACTTCGAACGCGACATCGACGATGCCCGCTTCGGCAACCCCGACCGCCGCGAAGGGCTGTTCGGCTCGTTGGCGCTGACCTATGCTGGCAGCACCGGCAACGACGAAAGCCAGGACTTCTCGCTGGCGGGGCGCGTGTCGAACAACGCCGGACCCTGGCAGCAGTCGGTCGGGATGCTGCTCGAGTTCGGCGAGGACGAGGAAGGCGACAAGGACAAGGAAGAAGTGTCGACCATCTATGATGGCGCCTACTACTTCAATGACCGCTTCTATGCCTTCGTCCTGGGCCGCTTCAGCATCGACGGCCTGGCCAACGGCGACGAGTTCGGCGAAGACGACATCGAGGATGTCGATGAAGATCTGAGCAACTTCGCCCGCGACGGCTTCATCGGCATCGGCCCGGGCTACCGCGTCATCAACACCGAACAGACCGCATGGCGCGTTCAGGCCGGTATCGGCTACCGCTACACCCAGACCGGCGCGCAGAAGTCCGGCTTCGACCTGGTCGACCTGGACGACGACGGCGATCTGGACGTGGTGGATGTCGATGACTCGTCGGACAGCGGCGTGGGCTACATCGTGTCGTCGCGGCTGTATCACCGCTTCAACGACATGGTGTTCATCACCAACGACACCGACTATCTGTCGTCGGAAGATTCGGCCGACGTCATCACCAACCAGTTCGGCGTCAACTTCCAGATGTCGGACCAGCTGGCGACCCGCATCAGCTATACCACCGAATACCAGGAAGACCGTGAGATCCGCACGGACAACACCCTGGGCGTCTCGGTCGTCTACGGCTTCTGAGCCGCAGACTGCAGGTCACGCACAAGGGCGGCCGCAAGGCCGCCCTTCTTGCATGGAAAAACCGCCGCTGCGGGGCAGGGCGGCTTCATGGGGTGGCGGGAACCGCAGCGACCGCGGCAGCACGAGATTTCCCGAAAGCCTGGATTACCAGGTGGGCGCCGGTTAACGAGACCAGGGTCACGCCAGAGCCAGCCCCCTCGGAAAAGTTATAGGCCAGTGGAAAAATGGCCGCACGCGAGAAGAGCAGAAACCCGCCACGGCAGAAAATAGGACCGGGGCAGGGGCAGTTCAAGCCGGTTGCGGCGTGTTTCCGCTTCGTTCTATAACCCGTCCATGAACCAGCCAGCACCCGGTCTTCCCGCCATGCCCGGCCAGCGTCTTGCGCGCGGGGTGGGACGGTTGTTGCGCAGCATGGATCACGCCGTCCTGACCGAATTCGCCCCCGTGCGCGGCCTGCGCGTCGATGTCATCAGCATGGGCCCCAAGGGTGAATTCTGGATCGTCGAATGCAAGAGCTGCCGCGCCGACTTCATCCAGGACCGCAAGTGGCAGGGTTACGTCGAATGGTGCGACCGGTATTTCTGGGCTGTCGATTGCGACTTCCCGACGGATCTGCTGCCCGAGGATACAGGGCTTATCCGCGCGGACGCCTATGGCGGAGAGATCCAGCGGATGGCGCCCGAAACCCGGCTTGCAGGGCCCCGGCGCAGCAGGATCATGCGCGATTTCGCCCGCGCTTCCGCCTTGCGCCTGCAGGGGCTGACGGACCCCGACGCGATCAGCGTCTCGGCTTTCTAGGCTTGCCGCCCTTGCTGCCCATCTGACGCGCGGCCTCGGCCGCCGCCAGCAGTTCCTCGGCGATTTCGGTCGCCTCTTCGGGATCGAAGTCCAGGGGAAGGTCGATGCCCTCGGCCTCGACATAGATCCGCACCATGCCCTGGTCCGTCGGCCCGATCTGCAGATTGGCCGCGATGTCGCTTTGGCTGTTGATGCCCATGCCCGATGTCCTTCTGTGATGGGTTTATGTATCCTGCACGCAGATTCCCGGCAAGTCGGGCTTGCAAGCCTGTCGATCCAGGGTTAGAGAACGCATCCGTGCCGCCTTAGCTCAGCCGGTTAGAGCGCTAGATTGTGGATCTAGAGGTCCCCCGTTCGAGCCGGGGAGGCGGTACCATCCCCCGGACTGCATGAATGTCGATGGCCGGACTGGTCCGGTGGAACTCGGGTCTTTGTCCGCGGGTTTGATCCTTGATGGTGACAACGCACCCGAGGATATGACCATGGCAGAACAGAATCCCGCCCTGAACAACGCCAAGAAGGACGCCACGGCGACCGGGCAGCAGGTGAAGAACGACCTGCGCGAAGGCGCCAAGAACGTCAATGAGGACCTGCGCGACGCCGGCGCGCAGAAGGACAGCGGCACCCAGAAGTCGGGCAGCGGCAACATCAAGGACCGCGGCGCCGACATGGCGAAGCAGGCCCGCGAAACCGCCCAGGACTATGTTGAGCAGGCCCGCGAGGTCGGCGGAGAGTATGCCAGCCGCGCCCGGGCCGAGGCCGAGCGTCTCTACAGCACCGGCCAGCAGAAGGCCTCGGAAGTGGCCCATTACGCCGAGGAGCGTTACGACGAAGTTTCCGAAATGGTCCGCCGCAATCCCGCCCAGGCTCTGGGGATCGCTGCCGGCATCGGCTTCCTGGTCGGCCTGATCCTGGCCCGTCGCTGAGGACGTTTCCCATGTTCGACTATGCGCAGCGTCTTCAACTTGCTCTCAAGGACACCGCGCGTCGGTCGGCCATGAAAGCGGTGGCCGGGGTCGTCCTGGCCATCGCCGTCGGCTTCCTGATTGCCGCGCTCTGGTCATTCCTGGCCCATAATCTCGGCTGGGGCCCGACCCTCGCCTCGCTGGCGGTGGCGGTGCTGTTCATCGTGGTCGGGCTGGTCCTTTTCACAATGTCGAAGAACGCCAAGCACGAGATGCCTTCGACAGATGACCTGAAGAAAGAGGTCGAGGCGCGGGTGTCGCTGGCCGCCGATGCAGCGCTGCTGAAGGCCCGTTCGGAAGCCGAGCGCGTCATGGACATGGCGGGCAACAAGGTGTCGTCGCTGATGGATGAGGCAAGCCACCGGGCCAACAAGCTGGCCGACGATACGGAACGGCGCGTCTTTGGCGTGGCGAGGAACGCGGCGCAGGCGGTGGGCTTTACCCCCGCAAAGATCGAGACGGTGCGCAGCCGGGTCGAGGACGCCACCGGCACCCTGTCGCGGGCGAACAGTTCGAACGCGGCCAGCATGGCAAAGCTGCTGGGGGCCTTCGCCATCGGCGTCACGCTTGCGGCGAAGCTCCGCGAACAGCAGGATGACGACGACGAGGACGATTATCGCGACGACATCCTGTAAGGGAAAAAGGGCCGCATCCAGCGGCCCGTCTTTTGCGGGATGATCCGCGGGTCAGGCGTTGGCTTCCCGGATCTTGTCGGCGGCATCCTTGTCGTAAGCTACGCCTTTCTGGTCGAACAACTGATCCAGCTCGCCGGACAGCGTCATCTCGGTGACGATATCGCAGCCGCCGACGAATTCGCCCTTGACGTAAAGCTGCGGAATGGTGGGCCAGTCCGAAAAATCCTTGATCCCCTGGCGGATCTCGTCGTCAGACAGCACGTTCACGTCCCGGTAGTTGACGCCCATGTAGTTCAAGACGCCGGCAACCCGGCTTGAGAACCCGCATTGCGGCATCTCCCTGGTGCCTTTCATGAACAGAACGACGTCGGTCGTATCCACGATTTCCTGAATTTTCTGCGTCACTTCCGTCATGTCTTTCATCCTGTCTCTGATGGTCTGGCCAAGGGGCAGGGCCTCAGTCAGGCGCTTTGGTGGTCAATGCAAGGGCGTGAAGCTGGCCGGATTTGCCCGCCATCTTGTCCTGGAGGGCTGCATAGACGGCCCGCTGCTGCTGAACACGGTTCTGGCCCCGGAAGCTTTCGTCGATCACCTCGGCGGCATAGTGGTTTCCGTCACCCGCCAAGTCGGTGATCGTGATCCGGGCGTTGGGAAATGCCGTGCGGATCAGGGCTTCTATGTCATGGGCTTCCATGGCCATGGGGCTGTCCTTCTGCCTTTGCGACACAGATGTAGGTGAAGCAGGGCAGCCCCGCAAGGCCAACGAAAAAGGCGGCCGCGTGGGACGCGGCCGCCTGCATCGGGGCAGCAACCATGTCAGTTCGCAGTCGCTGCGCCCACGGTTCCGCCAACCACAGCGCCGGCAGGACCGGCAATGACGGCGCCGCCCAGACCGCCGGTCGCGGCCCGTTCGGTCGCATTGTCACCACAGGCGGCCAAGACGAAAAGCAGCCCGCCGCACAGGCTTGCCGTGATCACTCTCATGGGATTGTCCTTTCAGGATCCAGGGTTACGGTCGTCGCATCAATGAGATAAAAAAGCCGAAGAAGGGGATAAAGTTCCGAAATCAGCCGCTCAGACAGTAGCTTGGCGGTACCGACATAATCTGTATTATGGAACATAAAGGAAAAGCCGCATGAACGTCTGCCTTGCGCCCTGTCCGGTCGTCTTCGATCTGGACGGCACCCTGATCGACAGCGCCCCGGACATCCATGCCTTCGTCAATGCCGTCCTGGCGCAGCATGACGTGCCGCCTCTGACGCTGGCCCAGGTCCGCGGCTTCATCGGCGGCGGTGTCGATGCGTTGTGGCAGAAGGTCATGGCGGCGCAGCAGCTTCCTGACGACCGCAAGCCCCATTACATCGCGGCGTTCATGGCCTGCTACCAGGACGCGACGCAGCTGACGCGGCTTTTCCCGCATGTCGCCCGCTGCCTGAATACGCTGGCCGACCGCGGGCATCCGCTGGGGATCTGCACCAACAAGCCACTGGCCGTCACTCGTGCCATCCTGGCGCACCTGGACCTTGCGCCCCTGTTCGGATCCGTGATCGGCGGAGATTCGGTGCCAGAGCGCAAGCCGCATCCGGCTCCTCTGCGTGCGGCGCTGCAGGAACTGGGCGCGGATCCGGTGCGGCCGCGCGCCCTCTATGTCGGCGACAGCGAGTTCGACGCCGCCTGCGCCGCGGCGGTTCCGGTGCCATTCCTGATCTATACACAGGGCTATCGCCTGACGCCAATTCAGGAATTGCCGCATCTGGCGCCCTTCGACGACTTTTCAGACCTGCTTGGCTTGATCGAATCGCATGTCCCGGCCTGACCTGTCGGGACGATAAGTCGCCGGCCGCCGACGCTTGACATTGCGCACCGGGATGCGCCAATCCGGGTGAGCATCAGGAAAGGCTTGTCATGGACCTGCGTCAGCTTACTCCGAACCTTGCGGTCTCGCCGCAGATCGACCTGTCGGACGTGCCGCTGCTGGCCCGATCGGGCTTCAAGACGCTGATCAACAACCGCCCGGACGAAGAAGACGGAGCGATCGATCACGAGGCGATGGCCAAGGCCGCCGCGGAGGCGGGGATGGAATACCATTACCTGCCCTTCCGGCCCGGCCAAGTCACGCCCGACCTGATCCAGGATTTCGCCGCCGCGCTGGAAGGCCAGAAGCCCGCCGTCGCCTATTGCCGGTCCGGGCACCGCTCGACGGTGCTGTGGGCGCTGGGTCAGGCCGGCAGGCTGTCCGAAGCCGAGGTGCTGAACACGGCGACCCAGGCAGGCTATGACCTGTCGCCCGTCGTGCCGCTGATGCGGTCGCTGGCGGGGGCCAGCCGCTGAGGTTCAGGCCGGCACGCCCAGGGCGCGCTTGACATTGGCGGTCCAGCCCAGCAGCCGCAGATCGTCAGCGACGATCGCCGGCCGCTTCATGACGCTGGGCCGCGCCCCCAGCATGGCCACCGGATCGGCGGCCCGGTCTTCCTCGGACATGCCGCGCCATGTCAGGCTGGCGCGGTTCACGATCTTGTCGCCGAAGGCGCGGACCAGCGTTGTCCGTTCTTCCTTCGACAGCGGGTCCTGCTGGACGTCGCGGAAATCGACCGTCCAACCATGCTGTTCCAGATCCGCCTGCGCCTTCTGGCAGGTCGAGCAATGTCCAAGACCGTAGAGGGTCAGTTTCTTCATCAAGGGCTCCGATCAGACAAAGGGCACCAGGGGAACGCCGCACGCCGACAGCGGCAGAAGCGCGGCAAGGGCAAGAAGCAGTTTCACGAACGTCTCCGGAGGGTGATACGGGGTGGTTATTCCCCTGCCCCGGGCTGCGGCAAGTCACAAATCGCCGGTCGCGTTGCCATCGTGCAGCCGGCGCCGGACCTGCCGCATCGCCCACCAGACGATCAGCACCACGACCGGCGTCAGTCCCGCGGTCAGATAGGCCTTGTCCACCCCCAGGGCCGAAGCGGCCGGATACAATGCATAGGACAGCAGCCCCACCGCGTAATAGCTGATCGCCACAACCGACAGCCCTTCCACGGTGTGCTGCAGGCGCAGTTGCAGATCGGCGCGGCGGTCCATGCGCTCCAGCAGGGCCTGGTTCTGGGCCGACCGTTCGACATCGACCCGGGTTCGCAGCAGATCGGCGGCGCGGCGGGTGCGCTCGATCATGGCACGCAGCCGATCCTCGGCCGAGGTAACGGTGCGCATGGCAGGCTGGTACCGGCGGCGCATGAACTCGGTCAGCATCTGCCGCCCCATGAACCGTGTCTCGCGCAGCGCCGCCAGCCGGTCCATGACGATCGCCTCGTAGGCCTTCGTGGCGCCGAAGCGGAACGAGTGCTGGACCGCCTGGGACTCTAGTTCGGTCGCGACTTCCAGCAGGTCGTGCAGCACCGACTCGGCCGGGCGGCGGTCGTCGTCCATGGCGTCCACGATGGCGGACAAACGAGGTTCCAGTTCGTTCAGCCGTCGCGACAGGCCGCGAGATCGGCCCAGTGCCAGCATGGACATGGCCCGGTAAGTTTCCAGTTCCACCAGGCGGTGAAGGACGCGTCCGGTGCGCCCCGGGCCGACGCCGGGCCGCAGGAAGATCGCGAACCGCATCCAGCCGTCGGCGTCGATGCGGAAATCGCTGGCGATCAAGGCGGCTTCCTCCAGCACCCAGACGGCGGTCAGGCTGTCGCGCGCGAACCATGTGCCGATCCGATCCAGCGTCTCGGCCGGATCATCCGGCAGGATGTCGATCTGGACCATGACCGCGGCCACGCGCCGGCCCGGCGCCTGGGCTTGCCATTCCGCCGGAAAGATCGCCGCCGCACTGGGGTCGAAGGGCCGGATCGGCAGGCCGGGCGTCGTCGCCATGTAGGTCACGAATTCCGTATGGCTTTCCCATTTCAGGTCATGCCTGCCAAGGCGCCCCTGGTAATGGCTGTCCTCGGGGTCCGGCCGCGGCCCGCCGTGACGAGAGGTCAGTGCGGCCAGATGTGCATGGTCCCTGCCCCGGTCGCGGTTGGCGGCATCCCGAGGTTCCTTGAAGGCGACGAAGGCGCAGGTCGCGGGCGCCGACAGGCGCGGCGACGGCCGGGCGTGCAGTTCGTTGACCAGCTCGTACCGCAACGGGTGTTCGATCTCTGCCGCCATGTCGTTCCCCTGGTTCCCTGAACGGGCTGGGTCGTCCCAACCCGCCGGCCCCCTGCGCGGGCAGCGGCAGGGGGCGCGCCTTCGCCCCCTGCCCCCTTCACTCGATCAGCGGCAGCAGCTTGTTCAGGCTGTCCTTGGCGTCGCCATAGAACATCCGGGTGTTTTCCTTGAAGAACAGCGGGTTCTCGATCCCGGAATAGCCGGTGCCCTGGCCGCGCTTGCTGACGAAGACCTGCTTGGCCTTCCAGACCTCCAGCACCGGCATCCCGGCGATGGGGCTGTTCGGGTCGTCCTGGGCCGCCGGGTTGACGATGTCGTTCGAGCCGATGACGATCACCACGTCGGTGTTGGGGAAATCATCGTTGATTTCGTCCATCTCCAGCACGATGTCATAGGGCACCTTGGCCTCGGCAAGCAGCACGTTCATGTGGCCGGGCAGACGGCCCGCAACGGGGTGGATGGCAAAGCGCACCGTCTTGCCCGCCGCGCGCAGCTTGCGCGTCAACTCGCTGACGGCGCCTTGCGCCTGCGCCACCGCCATGCCGTAGCCCGGCACGATGATGACGCTGTCGGCGTCGTTCAGCGCGGCGGCCACACCCTCGGCGTCGATGGCGATCTGTTCCCCGGTGATTTCCGCCGCCGGGCCCGTCTCGCCGCCGAAGCCGCCCAGGATCACGCTGACGAAGTTGCGGTTCATCGCCTTGCACATGATATAGGACAGGATCGCACCGCTTGAACCCACAAGCGCGCCCACGACGATCAGCAGGTCGTTGGACAGCGTGAAGCCGATCATGGCCGCGGCCCAGCCCGAATAGCTGTTCAGCATCGACACGACCACCGGCATGTCGGCGCCGCCGATCCCCATGATCAGGTGATAGCCGATGAAGAAGGCCAGCAGGGTGATCAGGATCAGCCAGAAGATCGCCGGGCCCACGCCCGTGCAATAGAGGATCGCCAGCAGCACCGACAACCCCAGGGCGCCGGCGTTCAGCAGGTGCCCGCCCGGCAGCTTCCTGAGCTTGCCGTCCACCCGGCCCGCCAGCTTGCCGAAGGCGACGATCGAGCCGGTGAATGTCACTGCGCCGATGAAGACGCCCAAGGCGACCTCGATCTTCAGCATGGCGATCTCGGCCGGGGTCTTGTGGGCCAGGACGGCCGCGAAGCCATAGAAGACGTCCACGCCCTCCTCGGCCTTGGCGCGCAGGACGCGGGCCAGTTCGATCTGCGCGTTGAAGCCAACGAAGACCGCGGCAAGGCCCACCAGCGAATGCATCGCGGCGACCAGTTGCGGCATCTCGGTCATCTGGACGCGCTTGGCGACGACCCAGCCGATCGCGCCGCCGATGGCGATCATGACCACGGACAGCAGCCAGTTGCCTGCCCCCGGTCCGATCAGCGTCGCCAGAACGGCAAGCCCCATGCCGACGATGCCGTACCAGATCGCGCGCTTGGCGCTTTCCTGCCCCGACAGCCCGCCCAGCGACAGGATGAACAGCACGGCTGCGACCACATAGGCCGCGGTGGTGAATCCGTATTCCATGGCTGTCCCCTTACGACTTCTGGAACATGGCCAGCATCCGGCGCGTGACCAGGAAGCCGCCGAAGATGTTGATGCCCGCCATCAGCACCGCCAGGGCGGCCAGCAGGACGATCCACCAGGACCCGGACCCGATCTGCATCAGCGCGCCCAGGATGATGATGGAACTGATGGCGTTGGTGATCGCCATCAGCGGGGTGTGCAGCGAGTGGGCGACGTTCCAGATCACCCGGAAGCCGATGAAGCAGGCCAGCACGAAGACGATGAAATGCGCCATGAAGCTGGCGGGCGCCACCGCCCCGATCAGCAGCAGGACGACCGCCCCCGATCCCAGCAGCGTCACCTGCGACTTCGTCTCTGCCCGGAACGCCGCGACCTCGGCGGCGCGACGCTCCTCGACGGTCAGTTCGCGCTTTCGTTCGCGGGGCTTCTGCGCCGCGATGGCGGCGACCTTGGGCGGCGGCGGCGGCCAGGTCACGTCGTGGTCGCGGGTGACGGTCGCGCCCCGGATCACGTCGTCCTCCATGTCGTGGACGATCACGCCGTCCTTTTTCGGCGTCAGGTCGGCGATGAAGTGGCGGACGTTGTTGCCGTAAAGCTCGGACGCCTGGGCGCCCATGCGTGACGGAAAGTCGGTATAACCGATGATCGTCACGCCGTTTTCGGTCACGTGGCGTTCGTCGGGGATGGTCAGTTCGCAGTTCCCGCCGCGCTCTGCGGCCAGATCGACGATCACGCTGCCGGGCTTCATGGCCTCGACCATGTCGCGGGTCCACAGCTTCGGCGCGTCGCGGCCGGGGATCAGCGCGGTGGTGATGACCACGTCCATCTGTGGCGCAAGCTCGCGGAAGCGGGCAAGCTGCTTTTCGCGGAACTCGGGCGACGACGGGGCGGCATAGCCACCGGTGGCGGCGCCGTCCTGGGTTTCATCGAATTCCAGGTAAACGAACTCGGCGCCCATCGACTCGATCTGTTCGGCCACTTCGGGGCGCACGTCGAAGGCATAGACCTGCGCGCCCAGCGATACCGCCGTGCCGATGGCCGCGAGACCCGCGACGCCGGCCCCCACCACCAGCACCTTGGCCGGCGGCACCTTGCCCGCCGCGGTCACCTGCCCCGTGAAGAAGCGGCCGAAGTTGTTGGCGGCCTCGATCACCGCGCGGTAGCCGGCGATGTTGGCCATCGACGACAGCGCGTCCATCTTCTGCGCGCGGCTGATCTCGCGGCACCATGTCCATCGCGATGGCGGTGATGCCCTTCTCCTTGGCGAGGGCCAGCAGATCGCCGTTCTGCGCCGGATAGAAGAACGAGATCAGCGTCTGCCCTTCGCGCATCTGCCCGATCTCGGCCTCGGTCGGCTGGCGGACCTTCGCCACGACATCGACAGACCGGATCAGTTCGGCGGCCGAGGGCACGACGGTGACCCCCGCATCGCGATAGCTTTCGTCCGAAAACCCTGCCCGTGCCCCTGCCCCGCCTTCCACGAAGACCTCGTGCCCCAGCTTCTTCAGGTGTCCGGCAGATGAGGGCGTGATCGCGACCCGCGCCTCGCCCTCGAAACTTTCCTTCAACGCGCCAATCTTCATGGCTGTGTTGTCCCCCGCTCGCTCGGTTCCGGTTGCACGACAGATAGCACCGCGAAACAATGTTTCACAAGACCGCGCCTTGGCGATAGCAACGCCACGGCCAGAGGAGCCTGTGACATGAAAACGCCCGAAGCGTCGCGGCTCCGGGCGTCGTCTGGCGGTCGCGTGCCAGTTCTTGCTGCGTCAGTTCGCGGGGGCCGTGGTGCCCGCAGGGGCCGTGGTGCCCGCAGGAGGCGTCGTGGTCGCGGGGGCCGGAGTGGTGATCGCCGGCTCTTCCTCGTCGACCGTCACCGCGTCGTCGATGGCGGCACCCGCGTCGCTGGCCGCATCGGCGGCGCTTTCCGCAGCAGCGTCCGCAGCGTCGCTGGCTTCCTCGGCGACTTCCTCGAGGGCGGTGCCGGTGGCCTCGGCGGCGTTGTCGGCGGCAGCGGCCGCGCTCTCGGCGGCATTTTCAGCGGCGGCGGCGGCATCCTCGGCGGCATCCTCCGTCTCTGCGGCGGCGCCGTCGGCAGCGGCTTCGGCATCGACAGCCCCGGCGTCACCGGCCCCGGTGGTGGTTGTCACGGTGGTGGTGTCGCCCTCGACGGCTTCCGTTTCGTCCCCGGTGAACCGCTGAAGCACGAAATAGGCCAGGGCCAGGGCCAGAAGGACGCCGATGATCAGCGGCAGGGGCGACGATCGACGCTCGACCGGCGCGACATAGGTTTCATTCCGCACGGTCGGGTCGGCAGGACGCGCGGGATCAACGGGTCGCGGGCGGTTGGGGTCGTTGGGATCATAGGTCATTGCTGGCCTCCAGAGTGCTGTGTTGAACCACCGGTTTCACTGCCGCCCCCGATCTGCTTCCCCGACCGGAACCTGTCGCTTCGACCGATCGCGCCGTGCAGGAAATCAGCCGACTTGCGACCCGGCTTTCATGCGACTAACACCTTGGCGGTGAACAGGTTCCGCCAGCCGGGGCAGCTTTCTTCAGGCCGAGGATGCGATGAACGACACTTTCGGGCAGAATGTGCATGAACTTGCCGATTACCGGCCCTATCCCTTCCTGTTGTCGGCGACGCGGATGCGATTCCGGCTGGCGCCCACGCAGACGCGCGTCAGCACGGAACTTTCGCTGGCGCCCCGCGATCCGGCTCAGCGCGCCGATCTGGTCCTGGATGGCGGCAGGGCGGTCAAGCTTATAAGCCTGACCATCGACGGAAGGACGGTTGATCCGGCCGACTTCTCGCGCCAGGACGAGACGCTGACCCTCGCCGCGGCCGCGCTGCCGCGCCACCCCTTCCTGCTGGAAACCGAGGTCGAGATCGACCCCTCGGCCAACACGGCCTTCGAGGGGCTGTACATCTCGAACGGCATGTTCTGCACCCAGTGCGAGGCGGAAGGGTTCCGCCACATCACCTTCTATCCGGACCGGCCCGACGTCATGGCGACCTTCCACGTCACCATCGACAGCGACCTGCCGGTGCTGCTGTCGAACGGCAATCCGGTCGGCCAGTCGCAGGGCCGCGCCGAATGGCACGACCCCTGGCCCAAGCCGTCCTATCTGTTCGCCCTGGTGGCGGGCGATCTGGTCGCCGTCAGCGACAGCTTCACCACCCGGTCGGGTCGCCGCGTCGCGCTGAACGTCTGGGTGCGCCCTGGCGATCAGGACCGTGCCGGCTTCGCGATGGAATCGCTCATTAAGTCGATGAGGTGGGATGAGGATGTCTACGGCCGGGAATACGACCTGGACGTGTTCAACATCGTCGCGGTGGACGATTTCAACATGGGGGCAATGGAAAACAAGGGGTTGAACATCTTCAACTCGAAACTGGTGCTGGCCAGCCCGGAAACCGCGACCGATTCCGACTACGAACGGATCGAGGCGGTGATCGCACATGAATACTTCCATAACTGGACGGGCAACCGCATCACCTGCCGCGACTGGTTCCAGCTTTGCCTGAAGGAAGGGCTGACGGTCTTTCGCGACCAGCAGTTCACCAGCGACATGCGGTCTGCTGCCGTCAAGCGGATCGAGGATGTGCAGACCCTGCGCAGCCGCCAGTTCCGCGAGGATCAGGGGCCGCTGGCCCATCCGCCGCGGCCCGACCGCTACGAGGAAATCAACAACTTCTACACCGCGACCGTCTATGAAAAGGGCGCCGAGGTGATCGGGATGCTGAAGCGGCTGGTGGGCGACGACGGCTATCGCCGGGCACTTGATCTGTATTTCGACCGCCACGACGGCGACGCCGCCACCATCGAGGACTGGCTGAAGGTGTTCGAGGACGCCACCGGCCGCGACCTGACCCAGTTCAAGCGGTGGTACACCGACGCCGGAACCCCGCGCCTGACCATGACCGAGGACTGGCAGGCCGAAGAAGCCGGCGGCAGCCTGGTCCTGTCCTTCGCCCAGGCCACGCCCCCCACGCCGGGACAGCCCGAGAAGCCGCCGCGCGTGATCCCGATCGCCGTGGGCCTGATCGGCCCCAACGGCGACGAGGTCGCGCCGACGCAGCTGCTGGAGATGACCGAGCCTCGCCAGTCCTTCAGCTTCGCCGGCCTGGGCGCACGGCCGGTCGTCTCGGCGCTGCGCGGCTTCTCGGCCCCGGTGATCCTGCCGCGGCAGCTGGACGACGCCACCCGCGCCTTCCTGCTGGCCCATGACACCGACCCCTTCGCCCGCTGGGAAGCCGGCCGCGACCTGGCGCTGTCGGCGCTGACGGCGCTTTCGCAGGGCCAGAACGCCGGGGAAAGCTATGTCGAGGCCATCGGCCGGCTGATCGGCGACCAGGGGGCCGATCCGGCCTTCCGGGCGCTCTGCCTCAAGCTGCCCGGAGAGGAGGAGATCGCCACCCGCCTGTCCGATGACGGCATCACCCCCGATCCCGACGCGATCCACGAGGCGCGCGAATCCCTGTGCCGCCGGATCGCCGGCGCGCATCTGGATCTGCTGTCGGCCCTGTATGACGACATGACGGTGGACGGCCCCTATCGTCCCGAGGCCGCTGACGCCGCGCGGCGGTCGCTGCGCAATGCCGTCCTGGGGCTGCTGACCCGCATCGACGGCGGCGAACGGGCCGAGATCCTGTTCGGCATCGCCGGCAACATGACCGAACGGATGGCCGCGCTGACCGCCCTGCTGCGACGCGGGCGCGGGCAGGCGGAACTGGCGGCGCTGCATGACCAGTTCGCGGACAACCGGCTGGTGATGGACAAGTGGTTCGCGGTGCAGCCGATGGCCGCGCCCCCCGGCAGGCCGTGGCGATCGCCCGCGCGCTGTCGGAGCGCAAGGACTTCGACTGGAAGAACCCCAACCGCTTCCGGGCGCTTCTGGGGGGCTTGTCCGCGAACCACGCCGGCTTCCATGCCGCCGATGGCTCGGGCTATGACTTCACGGCCGACTGGCTGCTGCGCATGGACCCGGTCAACCCGCAGATCGCAGCGCGCCTGTCCTCCGCCTTCGAGACCTGGACCCGCTACGATTCCGGGCGCCGGGCCAAGGCCTTGGCGGCGCTGGAACGAATGGCCGCGGCCGAGGGTTTGAGCAAGAACACCCGCGAGATGGTTTCGCGGATGATCGCCGCCGGTCGATGATCGCGGTTGCAGGCGCCCCGCAGGCGGGGCAGAAAGGCCGGGATGAGTGACCATCACGCCGATGCCAGGGCCGAGATGCAGGCCCGCCTGGACCCGCTGATCGCCGAACGGGCGCCGTGGCTTTACAGCGGCAGACCGCATCACCGCGTCGCCCGCTGGGCGATGATGGGCCTGCTGCGCTATCCGACGACGATCCGCCTGGGATCCGAGTTCCGCGATCTGCCCACGGTCGAGATCATGCGCCGCATGACCGACCTGATCGTGCGCGATGTCCGGGTCGCGGGGATGGAACACATCCCCGCCACCGGCCCTGCCCTGATCGTGGCGAACCATCCCACGGGGATCGCCGACGGGATCGTGGTCCACGCGCTGATCTCGCATCTGCGCGACGATCTGTTCATCTATGCCAACCACGACATGATCCGGGTGCTGCCGCAGACGGCGGATCTCATTGCCGGCGTCGAATGGCGCGTGGAAAAGCGCAGCCATGCCAAGACCAAGGCGACCATGGACTACACGCGCGAGGCGCTGTCGGCGGGGCGGATCGGGCTGATCTTCCCCTCGGGCCGGCTGGCCAAGCGCCGCGGCCTGCGGCTTCACGAACGTCCCTGGATGGCAAGCGCCGCGATGATCGCGCGCAAGTTCGGGGTGCCGATCATCCCCATGAACATCCGGGCCCGCAATTCGGCGCTGTTCTACCTGCTGGATGCCATCCACCCGACGCTGCGCGACGTGACCCTGTTCAACGAGGTTCTGAACAAGCGCAGGCAGCCCTATCGCGTGACCGTGGGCGCGCCCGTCGATCCCGCGACCCTGCCCAAGGGCGAGGACGCGATCGCCGTGCTGCGCGATGCCGTCCTGGCCTTGCCGGCCCCCGGCCCGGATGCCGCGCGCCTGATGCAGGACCGCGGCAGCGCGCGGCTGGTGCGGGGGTCGAAGGGTCTGGCCTAGAGGCCCGGCCGGCAGGCGCCCGCCTAGATCGCCGCCTTGCGGCTTTCCTCAAGATAGATCTCGCGCAGCCGCGTCGCCACCGGGCCGACCTGACCCGTGCCGATGGGCGCGCCGTCGATTTCCACCACCGGCATCACGAAGGCGCTTGCCGAGGTGATGAAGGCCTCGTCCGCCGCCTGCGCTTCCGCGATCGTGAAGCTGCGCTCCTCGACCTGCATCTGCGCCTCGGCGGCGAAGCGCAGGACGGCGGCGCGGGTGATGCCGTGCAGGATGTCGTTGGACAGCGCGCGGGTGACGATGGTGCCGTTCTTGACGATATAGGCGTTGTTGCTGGTGCCTTCGGTCACCATCCCGTCCTCGACCATCCAGGCGTCGTCCGCCCCGCGCGCCTTGGCCTCCATCTTGGCCATCGAGGGATAGAGCAACTGCACCGTCTTGATGTCGCGGCGCGCCCATCGCTGGTCGGCAATGCTGATGACGCGCCAGCCGGTCCGGGCGGCGGGCGCATCGGCCAGCCCGGGCTTGGCCTGCGTGAACATCACCACCGTGGGGCGGGTGCCCGCCGGGGGATAGGCGAAATCGCGATCGCCCGGGTTGCCGCGCGTGACCTGCAGGTACACCAGTCCGTCGGTGATGGCGTTGCGGTCCACCAGGGCGCGGAAGGCTGCCAGATAGTCGTCGTCTGACAGCGGATTGTCCATTGCCAGTTCGTCCAGTGACCGCTTCAGGCGCATCATATGGCCTGCGAAATCAAGCAGCTTGCCCCCCAGGACGCTGACCACTTCATAGACGCCGTCGGCCATCAGGAACCCCCGGTCGAAGATCGACACGGTGGCCTGATCCTCGGGAAGGAAGTCGCCGTTGACATAAACCGTGCGCGTCATGTTGTTCCCCGGGGATCTGGTTGCGGTGGCTGCGTCCTGCGCCGAAAGCCCGGGTTCGTCAAGACAAAGCAACTGCGGACTTGATGCTGCAGGCGCGAAACAATATTGCTTGACGCGACGCCAATCTTTCTGGAACGGACCCCATGAGTTTTCGCACCCAGCCCCTGCCCCCTGCCCGCCTGAACCGCTGCCAGTTGTTCGGCCCCGGCTCTCGGGACAGCCTTTTCGAGAAGATGGCGAAATCCGCCGCCGATGTCGTCAACCTGGATCTCGAGGATTCGGTGGCGCCGGACGACAAGGACCGGGCGCGCCGGAACGTCATCCAGGCGATCGGCGACATCGACTGGGGCGATAAGACGCTTTCGGTCAGGATCAACGGTCTGGACACGCCCTTTTGGTATCGGGACGTGGTGGATCTGCTGGAACAGGCGGGGGACCGGCTGGACCAGATCATGATCCCGAAGGCCGGCAATGCCAGCGACATCTATGCGGTGGACGCGCTGGTGACGGCGGTCGAACGCGCCAGAGGCCGCGGCAAGCGCCTGAGTTTCGAGGTCATCATCGAAAGCGCGGCCGGCATCTGCCATGTCGAGGAGATCGCGGCCTCGTCCCCGCGGATGCAGGCGATCAGCCTGGGGGCCGCCGATTTCGCCGCCTCGATGGGGATGGCGACCACCGGGATCGGCGGGACGCAGGAAAACTACTACATGATCCACGAGGGGCAGAAATACTGGCCCGACCCGTGGCACTGGGCGCAGGCCGCCATCGTCGCCGCCTGCCGCGCGCATGGCCTGCTGCCGGTGGACGGGCCGTTCGGCGACTTCAGCGACCGCGAGGGCTTCATGGCCCAGGCGCGCCGGTCGGCCACGCTAGGGATGGTCGGGAAATGGGCGATCCATCCCAGCCAGGTCGCCCTGGCCAACGAGGTCTTTTCCCCCAGCGAGGCCGCCGTCGCCGAGGCGCGAGAGATCCTGGCCGCGATGGAAAAGGCCAAGGCCGAGGGCGCGGGCGCCACGGTCTACAAGGGCCGGCTGGTCGACATTGCCTCGATCAAGCAGGCCGAGGTGATCGTGCGCCAGGCGGAACTGATCGCCGGATGAGGCCCTTGCGGCTGCGGCCCCTAGGGTCGCCGCAGCCGCTGGAACGCCGCCGAGGCGCCCCAGCCCGCCACCACTGCCACCAGCAGCGACATCAGCCCGTAGAGAAACGGCTGGTCGTAGGCCAGGCGGAAAAGCCAGCGTTCCAGCCCCACCTTGCGCACGTTGATCGGCGCCACGAAGACGTCGATCACCTCGCCGCCGCGCAGCAGGAAGATCCGCGTCTTGTAGGCCCCTTCGACCAGGTTCGCGGGCAGGTTCACGTCCACCCGGAACAGGGTCTGGTCGATCAGCGACACGCTGCCCTCGTCCAGGCGATACAGCCCCTCGTCCTGACGGATGCGGATCAGGGCCTCGGTGAAGGGGACGGCGCTTTCCACGGCGAGCTGGCCTGCGAAGGCGCGCATCGCCAGGGGAAGGGAAATCCGGTAGCGGCTGTCCCATTCCGGCAGCAGGATGTCCTCGAGCGGGGCCGAGGTGGCGACGGCATAGAAGCCCGGCGCAGCGCCGATCCGCACGGCTTCGGAATTCATCCAGATCCCGGCCTTGCGTTCCTTGCGCCAGACGGTGACGCCGCGCGACGGAGCCTCGACCGTCACGATCACCTGAAGGGGCGGCCCCTCGGGGATCGGCGCTTCGCGCTTGATCGCGCCATAGATCAGGATGTCGGACCCGTCGAAGCTGGCGGTGATCGCCACCGTGTCGCTGGACAGGCCCGCCACCACGGTCTCGGCAGGGCGTTCCGGCGCGGTCGCCACCGGCAGGGCGTCGGCATCGTCCCGCGGCATGGTCGATTGCGCCATCGCAGCGGCAGGCAGGGCCAGAAGGACCAGGCAGGCCAGCACCAGCCGCATCATCCGATGCCCGGCTGGATGACGTAAAGATCGTCCGGCGTCAGGAACAGATCCAGCGCCAGCTTGCCGCAGACCCCCAGAACCAGCAGCGCCAGCAGGATCCGCAGCTGTTCGGCCCGCAGCTTCGCGCCCAGCGTCGTGCCGAACTGCGCGCCGACCACGCCGCCCACGATCAGCAGCACCGCCAGCATGATGTCCACGGTGTTGTAGCTGACGGCGTGCATCAGCGTCGTGAAGGCGGTCAGGAAGGTGATCTGGAACAGCGACGTGCCGACCACGACCTTGGTGGGCATCCCCAACAGATAGATCATCGCCGGAACCATGATGAAGCCGCCGCCCACGCCCATGATGGCCGCCAGCACGCCCACAGCAAGACCCACCAGCAGCGGGGGAAAGACGCTGATGTACAGTCCCGAGGCGCGGAACTTGACCTTTACCGGCCAGCCGTGGATCCAGTTCCGCTGGTGCAGGCGCTTCCGCTGGCCGGGCTTGCTGGACCGGCGCAGCGCGCGCAGGCTTTCCTGCAGCATCATCAGGCCGATCAGCCCCAGAAACACGACATAGCACAACTGCACGACCAGATCGACCTGACCCAGATCCTGCAGCAGGGTGAAGACCCAGACGCCGATCCAGGACCCGACGAGGCCGCCGGCCAGCAGGACGCCTCCCATGCGGAAGTCCACGCTCTTGCGCCTGACATGGGCCAGGACGCCCGACACCGACGAGGCCACCACCTGGTTCGCGCCGGTCGCCACCGCGATGGGGGGCGGGATGCCGATGAAGAACAGCAGCGGCGTGATGAGAAACCCGCCGCCCACCCCGAACAGGCCGCTCATCAGGCCGACAAGGCCGCCCAGGCCGATCAGCGTGAAGGCGTTGACAGAGACCTCTGCGATGGGAAGATAGATCTGCATGTTCCGGGTGCCGCTTGCATCGGGACAAGGATGCAACGGCCCGGCAGGCAGGTCAAACCGCTTTCCTGGACCCGCGCCCCTGTCCGGGGACGCTGGCGCTTGAAGCGGGACCATCGCCCGGCTAAGCAGGAACGGGGATGTGAACAGGCGCTGTCCAGGCGCCGCAGGACCATGCGGGCCAGACGATGCGGATACTGATCACCAACGACGACGGCATCAACGCCCCCGGGCTCGAGGTCCTGGCCGAGATCGCGGCAGCCCTTGCCGGTCCCGCGGGGCAGGTCTGGACCGTCGCCCCGGCTTTCGAGCAGTCGGGCGTCGCCCACTGCATCAGCTATTCCCACCCGACGATGGTCGCCCGCCTTGACGAGCGTCGCTACGCGACCGAGGGAAGCCCCGCCGATTGCGTGCTGGCCGCGCTCTATGACATCATGACGGATGCTCCGCCGGACCTTGTGCTGTCGGGGGTCAACCGGGGCAACAACTCGGGCGAGAACGCGATGTATTCGGGAACCATCGGGGGCGCGATGGAGGCTGCGCTGCAAGGCCTGCCCGCCATCGCCCTGTCGCAGTATCTGGGGCCCCGGACATCGGGCCTGGCAGATCCGTTCGAAGCCGCCCGTCTGCACGGCGCGGCGGTGATCCGGCGGCTGCTGGACCACGGGGACTGGACCTCGGACGCGGATTTCAGGCTGTTCTACAACATCAACTTTCCGCCCGTCCCCGCGGCTTCGGTGCGCGGCGCCCGCGTGGTGGCCCAGGGGCGGCGGCAGGGCACGAACTTCCGCGTGGTTCCCCACACCGCCCCCAACGGCCGTCGCTTCATGTGGGCGGCCGGGGGCGCCCAGAACGCCCCTGCCCGTCCCGGAACCGATGTCGCCGTGAACATGGAGGGCTTCATCTCCGTCACCCCTATGCGCGCCGACCTGACCTGCCACGCCTCGCTGCAGGACATGGCGGGTCTGTTCGACGACGACAGCATTGCGGCGGGCCTGTCATGACCGCGGACCGCCCCGACGACCAGGACAACGCCGCCGAACGCAAGATGCGCTTTCTGTTCCAGTTGCGGTCTCGCGGCGTGACCGACCCGCGGGTGCTGGCCGCGATGGAGCGGATCGACCGCGGCCTGTTCGTCCGCGGCCAGTTCGCCGACCGCGCCTACGAGGACACGCCGCTGCCCATCCCCTGCGGGCAGACGATCAGCCAGCCGTCGGTCGTGGGGCTGATGACGCAGTCCCTGAACCCCGGCCCGCGCGACACGGTGCTGGAAATCGGCACGGGATCGGGCTATCAGGCGGCGATCCTGTCGGGGCTGTGCCGCCGCGTCTATACCGTAGATCGCCACCGCCGCCTTGTCCACGAGGCCGAGGCCATCTTCCGCCAGCTTGGCCTGTCCAACATTACCGCGCAGGTGGCCGACGGGTCGCGCGGCCTGCCTGACCAGGCCCCCTTCGATCGCATCCTTGTCACCGCCGCCGCCGAGGATCCGCCGGGGCCGCTGTTGGCACAGTTGAAGATCGGCGGTATCATGGTGGTGCCGGTGGGGCAGTCCGACGCCGTCCAGACGCTGATCCGCGTGACGCGGACCGAAGCCGGCTACGACTATGACGAGTTGCGACAGGTGCGATTTGTGCCGCTGGTCGAAGGGTTGGGTCCGACATGACCCGGATCTGCGGCAAGGCAGGTTGAGGACGACGATAGAATGAGCAGGATTTTCAAGCGGCTTGCCAGCACCGGTGCTGCGGCCGTCCTTCTGGCATCGTGCGGTGCGACGGGCTTCGACCCGGATCTGCGCGGCTGGATGCCCAGCGCGCTGAGCACCGCCGATGCCGCGGCCCGCGCCGTGCCGCGTCCGCAGCCCGACGACCGGGGCGTCATCACCTTCCCGAACTATCAGGTGGTCGTGGCGCGGAACGGCGACACGGTCGGCAGCGTGGCGGCCCGCCTGGGCGTGGATGCCGCGCGCCTGGCCCGTCACAACGCCCTGCCCGCCAACGCGGCGCTGACGGGGGGCAGACGCTGGTTCTGTCGCAGCGCGTGCCAGCGACCGGGGGCGCGGGCGGCGGGGTGGCCGACCCCTTCGCCTCGGCCGCGCCTGCGCCCGCCAATCCTGCCCAGCATGTGGTGGCTGCGGGCGAAACCGCCTGGTCGATCGCCCGCCGCTACGATGTCGATGTCCAGGATCTTGCGGCGTGGAACGGCCTGCCTTCCTCGATGTCGCTGCGGGTCGGCCAGCGGCTGATCGTGCCGGTTCAGGGGCAGCGGCCGCCCGATCCCGTCGCCGTGACCACGGCCCCCGGAACGGGCAGCCCGACGCCGCCACCGCCATCGGCCGCCCAGCCGCTGCCGGCCGAAACCACGGCCCCCGCCGCCGATCCCGGTCCGCCGACACCCGTGACCGACCTGGGCGCGACGCGCACGGCAGCCTCGGCGGGCGGGCGCTTCCAGATGCCGGTCTCGGGCTCGATCATCCGCGTCTATGAGAAGGGCAGGAACGACGGCATCGACATTTCGGCCACCGCGGGCACGGCGGTGAAGGCCGCGGGGGCCGGCACGGTCGCGGCCGTGACCGAGGATACCGCCGGCACCCCCATCGTGGTGGTGCGCCACGACGGCAACCTGATGACGGTCTATACGGGACTGGGCAGCCTGGACGTGGCCAAGGGCGACACGGTTTCCGCCGGACAGTCCATCGGCAGCGCCGGACAGGACGGCTTCGTGCATTTCGAGGTCCGCCAGGGCTTCGAAAGCGTCGATCCCGAGGAATACCTGAACTGATGCCTCGGAACGACCTGCCGTCCGGGACGTTGGCCGCCATGACCAATGCTCAAGGAGGACAGAGATGGATCATTCCGAGCATCCCCGGCTTCTGCCGGACGAACTGACCGACGCGGTGCTGACCGGCGCCACAATCTATGGCCCGGGCGGCGACACGGTGGGCACCATCTCCCACGTCCACGGCTCGGGCGGCAGCGCGCGGGTGGTGATCGACGTGGGCGGCTTTCTGGGCATCGGCTCGAAGCCGGTGCTTGTCCCCGCCACGGATCTGGATCTGATGCGGGACGGTGACGGCGTCGTTCACGGCGTGTCGCGCTGGTCCAAGGAGGATCTGAAGGCCCTGCCCGAACATCGCGACTGACCGGTAAAGGCGGCGGCCTTGCCGCCGCCGCTTTCCGGTGCCGCCGGCGACCCCGGGGGTTCGAACCGGCCCGCTGGTGGCTCAGCAGTCCTTGAACCGGGGTTTGCGCTTTTCCGAAAAGGCCTTCATGGCCTCGGGGAAGTCGTGGGCGCACAGCAGCACGCTTTGCGCGTCCCGCTCCATCTCGAGCGCCTCGAGATAGCTGCACTCGGCCGCCGCGCGCATCAGCCGCTTGGAGGTCTGCACGCCGAAGGCAGGGTGGGCGGCGATCTCGCGGGCGATCTCCAGGGCGCGGGGCTCGACCTGATCGGCCGGCACGCATTCCTCGACCACGCGCAGGTCCTTCGCGCTGCGGCCGTCGATCTCGCGGCCGGTCAGCACCAGCATCCGCGCTACGCCTGCACCCGCGCGCTGCTGCAACAGCCAGCTTGACCCGGTGTCGGGGCAGCCGCCGACCCGCGCGAAGACCTCGCAGAGCCGCGCATCCTCGGCGGCCACGACGATGTCGGCGGACAGCGCCAGGCTGAGGCCCGCCCCGAAGGCCACGCCGCAGACCGCGGCGATCAAGGGCTTGCGGAACAGATAGGCCGCGCGGCCGCCGTCATGTACCCGGTCGACCATCTCGGACGTGGCCCGCGCGCCCTTGGCAACCTCGGCCTGAAAGCCCACCAGATCGCCGCCGCTGCAGAAATGCTCGCCCCCCGTCATGATGACCGCGCGGATCGACTCGTCCTGCTCGGCCTGGCGCAGATGGGCCACCAGATCCTCGACAAAGGGGATGCTGTAGGGGTTGCGCTTGCCGGGCTGCAGGAAGCGCAGAATGCCGATGGGACCATCGCGGTCCAGACGCATCCGTTCGCTCATCTCCGTCTCCTTCAGGTTCCGGTCCAGACCGGCGCGCGCTTTTCGGCGAAGGCCCGTGGGCCTTCGATGGCGTCGTTGCTGGCATAGACGACCTCGTGCAGCCGCTTGCCTTCCTCGAGGCCCCGGGCGCAGCCCAGATCCATGGTCGCCCGGACGCTTGCCTTGGCGGCAACCACCGACAGCGGCGCGCCGCTGGCGATGCGAACCGCCAGATCCCGCGCCCGCGCCCGGACCGCATCCGGCGTATCTTCGAGGTAATTGGTGAAGCCGTATTGATGCAGGCGTTCGATCGGCATCAGGTCGCCGGTCAGGACGATCTCCATCAGGATCGGCTGCGGCAGCATGGACAGCGCCGGCGCCGCCCAGGGCGAGCCGCGCCCAATCTTGACCTCGGTGATGCCGACCTTCGTGCCCTTCAGACCGACCCGCAGATCGCTGTTCAGGCTCAGCATCATGCCGCCCGCCATCAGGGAACCGGTCATCGCCGCAATGATCGGTTTCCTGCAGGCGCGCATCGTTTCGTGGAACGGGTCGCGCATCTTGGACAGGATGTCCACGCCCTCGTTGCGGGCGATCTCGCTGGCTTCCTTCAGGTCTAGCCCCGCGCAGAAGACCCCGCAATCGGCCGAGGTGAGGATCGCCACGCGAATGCCGTCATCGGCCTCGATCCGTTCCCAGGCCTCGGTCAGACCGTTGGTCGCGGCCACCGACAGCGCGTTCTTCCGCTCGGGCCGGTTGATGCTGACGGTCGCGATGCCGTCCTCGATCTTCACGTCGATCGGGTTCATGTCCTGCCTGTCCTGATTCCTGGTGATGCCGCACGTTCCGGTGACATCCCCCGCGCCGCGATGGGCGCGGGGGACCGTTCGCTTACTCGACCGTGAACTTGGACGAGCTTTCCTTGATGACTTCCCACACCACGTCGAGATAGTCGGCGCTCCAGTCGGTCAGCGGAACCCAGGTCTCGCCGTTCCACTGCTCGATGCGGGTCTTGCCGCCGCCACCGTGATCGTCGGCGGTGACGGTTACGGGCGCCATGACGCCGTTGGCGTCGAAGTCCTTCAGGGATTCAAACCCGGCCTTCATGCTTTCCGGGGTCAGCGGCCAGCCGTTCTCGGCGATCGCCTGGCGCGCCGCCTCGAAAGCGGTCGAATAGATCGCGATGCCGGTGTTGTAGTACACGTCGCGCACCAGACTCTCGGGACCGCTGCCCTTGCCGTTGGCATAGTAGGTGTCCAGCATGGTCTTGATGATGGGCACCTCTTGCCCGCCGGCGACGTTGGTCCCGCGAAGGATGCCCTTGGCCTCCTCGGCGCCGATGTTGTTGATGTCCACCTCGTTCAGCCAGTTGACGGCCAGGTAGCGGTCGATCGGGAACCGGTTGCGGCGCATCTCTCTTGCAGCCACGACGTGTCCGCCGGCCAGCAGCCAGCTGATCACGTAGTCGGGCTGATCGCGGCGGATGCTGCTCCAGGCGCCGGACTGGTCGGTGCCCGGCAGCGCCACCGGATACAGCTCCAGCTCGAAGCCCTCTTTCTCGGCCAGCGTCTCGAGGATCTCGATCGGCTCCTGGCCGAAGGGGTAATCCAGATAGATGAAACCGATCTTCGCCCCGCTCAGATCGCCGCCCATCTGCTCCTTGATGAAGGCGACGTCGTTGGCTGCCTGCTGCCAGTAGGTCGGCCCGACCGGGAACACCCATTCGAACACGGTGCCGTCCACGGCATCGCCCCGGCCTACGAAGGACTGCATCAGGATGTTGCCGTCGCTCATCGCGCGGGGCAGCACCGCGTTCGTCACCGGCGTGGACAGGAAGTTGAAGATGAATACGCCTTCACGCTTCAACTGTTCGTAGCATTCCACGCCGCGCTGCGGCTCGTTGCCGTGGTCGCGGACGATGATCTCGACCGGATGCCCCTCGATGCCGCCGTTTTCGTTGGTGTACATCGCCAGGTCCTGGGCGGCCTGGGCCACCTGCGGCGAGATGAACGTATAGGACTTGCTGAGGTCGAAGCAGAGGCCGAACCGGATCGGCTCCTGATCCTGCGCCCAGGCCCCTGTCGCGCCCAATATCAACGCGCCCGCAATGGCGGCCGCCTTGACATAGTGTCTTGTTCTCATGTTCTCACTCCCTGATGTCGATCCATGTGCGGGTTTTCCAGATGCCTCGCACGCGGTTTACGTCCAAGCCTCTCCCGGGGCAGCTTACTGCCCGTATTTCGCCGAATTTTCCCTGACCACCTCCCAGACAACGTCGCTATAGGCCGCAAGCCAGTCGGTCTGCGGAACCCAGGTCTGGCCGTCCCACATCTCGATCCGCGTCTTGCCGCCGCCGCCATGATCCTCGGCCGTCAGCGTGATGGGGGCCATCAGACCATTGGCATCATAGTCCTTGAGCGATTCAAGACCGGCCTTGAAGGACTGGGGCGTGATGGGCTGCCCCTCGAGTTCGACGGCCTTGCGCGCGGCCTCGAAGATGATCGAATACATGGCAAGGCCGGTGTTGTAGAAAACGTCCTCGGTGTTCTCCAGCGGACCCGATCCCTGCCCCTGGTCGTAAAGTTCCGTGATGATCTCCTGGCGCAGCGGCACGTCCAAGCCACCCACGACGTTGGTGCCGCGCTTGAGGCCGATGGCCACGTCCGCGCCCATGTTGGCGATGTCCACCTCGTTCAGCCAGTTGACCGAGATGTACTTCTCCATCGGGATGCGGTTGCGGGCCATTTCCTTCGAGGCGACGACATGGGCGCCGCCCAGCATCCAGGACATCACGTGGTCGGGGTTGTCGCGACGTACCTTGGACCACACCCCCGCCTGATCGCTGCCCGGCAGCGGCACGGGATAGAGCAGCAGTTCGAAGCCCTCCTTTTCCGCCAGGGTCTGGAGGATCTCGATCGGCTCCTGGCCGAAGGGGTAGTCGAAATAGACAAACCCCACCTTGACGCCGGACAGATCGCCGTCGTGCAGATCCTTGATGTAGGCGATGTCGTTCGCCGCCTGCCCCCAGTAGGTCGGTCCGGCCGGATAGACCCACTCGAACACGGTGCCGTCCACCGCGTCGCCCCGTCCAACCAGCGACTGCATCAGGATCTTCTGGTCCTGCATCGCGCGGGGCAGGATCGCCAGGGACACCGGCGTGGACAGGGTGTCGAAGACGAACACCCCGTCGCGGCTGAGCCTGGTGTAGCATTCGATCCCGCGCTGCGGCTCGTTGCCGTGGTCGCGGATGATGACCTCGACCGGCTCGCCGCCGATGCCGCCGCGCATGTTGATCAGCTTGGCCAGATCCTGGGCCGCCTGGCTGACCTGTGGCGTGGCGAAGGTATAGGCCTTGCTGAGGTCATAGCAGACGCCGACCTTGAACGGCTCTGCCGCGGCCAGCGATCCCACCATCAATCCGCTTGCGACGGTCAGCCCCGCCACGATCGCGTTCAGTCTGTTCATCCTTTCCTCCCCTGTTGCCGACCGGCGCTAGCTCAGCCACCGCTTCCGGCGGCTGTAGTGCTTGACGTTGTGGAAGTCCGTGCCCTCGCCGCCGCCCAGGTAGAACTCCTGGATGTCGGAGTTGGCCTTCAGCGCCTGCGCCGTGCCGTGCATGACGACGCGGCCGTTCTCGATCAGATAGCCCTCCGAGACGATTTCAAGCGCGGCCAGGGCGTTCTGTTCGACCAGAAGGACCGACAGCCCCTGCTCGACGTTGATCTTCTTGATGATGCCGAAGATTTCCTCGACCAGGAACGGCGCCAGACCCAGGCTCGGCTCGTCCAGCATCAAGAGCCTTGGCTGCGTCACAAGCGCCCGGCCGATGGCCAGCATCTGCTGTTCGCCCCCCGACATGTAGCCGGCCTGCGAATTCTTCCGTTCGGCAAGCCGGGGGAAATAGGCGTAGATCCGGTCCTTTTCCGCATTCAGCGTCGCCTTCGACATGCCCTTGGGCGCGGCCGCGGTCAGGTTCTCGTCCGGGGTCAGATGTTCGAAGACCCGGCGTCCCTCGATGACGTGACAGATCCCCATCTCTACCCGCTTCTGCGCAAGCATGTGGGTGATCTCTGTCCCCTCGAACCTGATCTCGCCACGGCTGACGCGCCCGCGCTCGGACTTCAAGAGACCGCTGATCGCCTTCAGGGTGGTGCTCTTTCCGGCGCCGTTTGACCCCAGCAGGGCGATCATCTCTCCCTGCGGTACCTTAACCGAGACGCCCTTGATCGCCAGCATCACGTTGTCGTAAAGCACCTCGACGCTGTTCATGGACAGGATCGGCTGTGCATCGGTGTTCTGTTGCATCGGCGTGTCTTCCTATTTGCGCATCTGGTCGAACGGCCAGATCATCAGGTAGTCCCGGACATTGCCGTAAAGCTTGCCCAGCCCCATCGGCTCGATCAGCAGGATGATGACGATCAGCGCGCCATAGACAGCGTTCGGGATATGGGCGAGCATCTCGACATCGATCTGCACGCCCAGCGACTGGCTGGCCGAGGCGAACAGCCCGTTCACGAGTCCGGGCACCAGCAGGATCAGCGCGACCCCGAAATAGGATCCGATGATGCTGGCCAGGCCGCCCACGATCACCATGGCCAGCACCTGGATCGAGACGTTCACCGAGAACTGCTCGGGCGCGGCCAGGAAGAAGAACGTCGCCACCAGCAGCGCCCCGCTGATCCCGGCGATGAAGGACGACGTCGCGAAGGCCAGGATCTTGTAGTAGAAGCTGTTCACGCCAAGGATCGCGGCCGCGTAGTCCTTTTCGCGCACCGCCACCAGAGCGCGGCCCAGGCCGGTCCGCTTGAGGTTCAGCATGAAGATCGTCACCAGCACGCACCATCCGAAGGCGACGTAATAGTAGCCCGCGTCCGAGGTGATCTGCTGCCCCAGCAGCGCCAGGGGCGGCGACTGCAGCGAAGCGTGCGAACCGCCCGAGATGGCCGGGACGTGCGTCAGCACCCAGTCCATCACGAACTGCATCGCAAGGGTGGTCAGCGCCAGGTAGAGACCCTTCACCCGCAGCGCCGCGAAGGCAAACAGGCTGCCGATGACCGCCGCGGCCAGCCCGCCGATGATCAGCGCGAATTCCCAGGGGATGCCGAACCGGGCGGCGTGGATGGCCGAATAGGCCCCCACGGCCATCACCGCCGCATAGCCCAGATGAAGCTGTCCGGCCCAGCCGGTCACCAGGTTCAGCCCCAGTGCCGCCGATGTCCAGATCAGCCAGGGCAGCATGTAGCTGTTGAGATAGAGCGACGGGACGATGAACGGCGCCACCAGCCCGAGCAGCAGGAAGAACACCGCCAGGTTCCGGTCGGCCGGCACCTTGTAGATGCGGCTGTCGGAGACGTAATCGGTGTGATGGACACCGGAAAGCCGGTAGAACATGGTTCAGACCCTTTCGATGTCGTGGCGGCCGAACAGCCCGTGTGGACGGATCATGACCGTAAGGATGAGGACGGCAGCAACGATCAGGTCGCGGCTGCCGCCGCCCACCAGCGGGTCGAGGAAATCCGCGCCCACGTTCTCGATGATGCCCAGGATGATGCCGGCGATGATGGCCCCCAGGATGCTGTCCAGGCCGCCCAGCACCGCGACCGTAAGGCCCTTGAGAAGCAGAAGCGACAGCGACTGATCCACGCCCTGGATTTCGCCCCAGATCACGCCTGCGGCGACCGCGACCACCGAGGCCAGGGCCCAGGACAGGCCCACCCCTCGCTCGACCGAGATGCCGACCGACCAGGACGCCATGTAGTCGTCGGCGATGGCGCGAAGCTTGATGCCGGTCCGGCTGCGGAAGAAGATCATGAAGGCGGCGAACAGCGCCAGGGCGACCCCCGCCCCGACCAGGTGGATGCGGCTGAGGAAGATGTCGCCCAGAAACAGCGGCTCGTAGCTGACGCCCAGTTCCATCGAGCGCGCCGTCCCGCCCCAGATCGCCAGCGTCGTGCCGCGCAGGAAGATGTCCAGCCCCAGCGTCAGCATCAGGATCATCACGATGGGACGACCGGCAAGGCGGCGCAGCGCCACGCGCTCAATCCCGAAGCCCAGGCAGAACATGATGACGGCGGCCAGCGGGATGGCCAGCCACAGCGGCATCCCGGCATCGCGGGCCAGGGCCAGCACCACGTAGGCGCCCAGCATGGTCAGGCCGCCCTGCGCAAGATTGGGCACCGACGAGGCCTTGTAGATCAGCACCAGGCCGATCGCGAACAGCGAATACAGCAGACCCGTCAGGGCCCCGTTGATGGCAAGTTCTGCCAGAAAAATCGGGTCCATTCACACCTCCCTGATGGGAAGGGTTCTGTCGACCCTCCCTGTTTCGCCGGTCTCGTAGGTGACCTTCGCGCTGACATGGACTTCCCGCGCCCCGTCATAGAGCGCGGCGATCACATCCGCATAGCGTTCCTCGACGACCTTGCGGCGCAGCTTGCGCGTACGGGTGATTTCGCCGTCGTCGGGGTCGAACTCCTTGGGCAGGCTGACGAACCGCTTCAGTTGCAGCGGCTGCGTCAAGGCCTTGTTGACCCGCAGGAAGGCCTCGCGCAGCAACGTGGCCACTTCCTTGCGCTGCGACAGATCCGCGTAGGAAACATAGGGAACGCCGTGCACCTCGGCCCAGTGCCCCACCGATTCGAAGTCCACGCAGACCATCGCCGTCAATTCGTTGCGGCCCGCGCCGATCACCGCGGCATCCTTGATGTAGGGGCTGAACTTCAGGCGGTTTTCGATGTAGTTGGGCACGTAGCGTTCGCCCCCGGCCGTGTACATCACCTCGGACACGCGGCCCAGCACCACCAGATGCCCGTCCTCCTCGAGATAGCCGGCGTCGCCGGTGTGCAGCCAGCCGTCGCGCAGGGATTCCGCCGTCGCCTCGGGCTTGCCGAAATAGCCGCCGAACACGCTGTCCGACCGGACCAGGATCTCGCCGTCGTCGGCGATCCTCACCTCGACCCCCGGCACCGGCTTGCCCACCGTGTGAAGCCGAACCTCTCCGGGGGCCTGCACCGCGTTGATGGCGCTGTTCTCGGTCTGGCCATAGAACTGGCGCAGCTTGATCCCCAGGGCGCGGTAGAACACGAAGGTGTCCTCGCCGATGGCCTCGCCGCCGGTAAAGGCGTTGCGCAGGCGGCTCATGCCGAACTGGTCCTTGATCGGACCGAAGATGATCGCCTCGCCCAGCAGCCGGCCCAGCGGCTCCAGGGCGCCGCCGCCCTGGCCGTTCAGCTTGCGCGTCTCGGCGGCGATGGCCCGGTCCATGAAGAAGTGGTACAGCTTCTTCTTCAGCCAGGTCGAGTTCTCGATGCCCACCTGGATTGTCGTCAGCATCTGGTCCCAGCTTCGGGGCGCGGCCAGATAGAAGGTCGGGGCGATCTCGCGCATGTCGCGCACCACCGTCTCCTGCCGCTCGGGCACGCTGACGGTAAAGCGCAGCAGCAGCGCGGCCGCGACCGAGATGGCATAGTCGCCCACCCAGGCCATCGGCAGATAGGCCAGAATCTCCTCGCCCTCGCCGAAGGCGCCGGCGGCATGGCCGTTGCGGGCCGCGGCCAGCACGTTCCTCTGGCTCAGGACGATGCCCTTGGGCTTGCCCGTCGTTCCCGAGGAATGCAGGAAGATCGCCGGATCTTCCGGCCGGGTCCGGCCCAGCAGGTCATCGCGCAGGCTCGGATCCTCGGCCACCCTGCGCCGGCCGACTTCGGTCAGGTGTTCCCAGGACATCAGGCCCTCGGCCTCGTAGAAGCCCAGGCCCCGCTCCTCGTCATAGACGATGTGGGTGATGCCCCTGGCGCCCGCCTCGCGCAGCTCGAGGATCTTGTCCACCTGTTCCTGGTCTTCGGCGATCGCCGCGACGATCTCGACCTCGCCCAGGAAATGCTGAAGCTCCTCCAGCGTGGCCCCCGGATAGGCCGGCATCGCATAGGCCCCCAGCAGGGACGAGGCCAGCATCCCGCCATAAAGGCGCGCCCGGTTGTCGCCCAGGATCAGCACGGCCTTGCCCCGGGTGACGCCGATCGTCTCGAGCCCGGCGGCGCAGGCCACCACCTCGTCGGCGTATTGCGCCCAGGTGGTTTCCTTCCAGATCCCCCGCTCCTTCTCGCGCATCGCGATCTCGGACCCGTGGGTGGATGCGTTCCGCGCCAGCAGGGCGCCCATCGTGTCGGCACCGGAAAACTGAAGTGGTGTTCCGTCAGCCATGCGACCCTCCGATATATGCCTCGATCACCCGAGGATCCTTGACCACGTCCCGCGGAATGCCGCTGGCGATCATCTCGCCATAGTTCAGCGCCAGCATCCGGTCGCAGATGCCGATGATGACATCCATGTGGTGTTCGATCAGCAGGACGCTGATGCCGCGTTCGGCCCGCGCGTCCAGGATGAAGCGGGACATGTAGCCCTTTTCCTCCTGGTTCATGCCGGCCATCGGCTCGTCCAGGATCAGCATCTGCGGTTCGGCCACCAGGGCGCGGGCCAGTTCGACCCGCTTCTTCAGGCCGATCGGAAGCCCGTCCACCGGTTCGTTGCGGATGCTCTCGAGCTGCAGGAAGTCGATCACTTCCTCGACCACGACGCGGTTGGCGATCTCCTCGCGCCGGGCGGCCCACCAGTAGAAGGCCGTCTGCAACACGCCGGGGTTCATGTGGATGTGCCGCCCCAGCAGGATGTTGTCCAGCACGCTCATGCCGTTGAACAGGGCGAGGTTCTGGAACGTCCGGGCGACCCCCAGCTTGGCGACCTTGTGCGGCGCGGTGCCGGTGATGTCCTTGCCCGACAGCCGCACGGTTCCCTTGTTGGGCGGATAGAACCCGGTGATCGCGTTGGTCAGCGTGGTCTTGCCGCTGCCGTTGGGCCCGACAAGGCCGAAGATCTCGCCCGGCAGGATCTCGATGTCCACGCCCGTTACGGCGACGATGCCGCCGAAGCGCCGCTCGATCCCGCGACACTCGAGTATCGGCTCCTCACCGAACCGCACGCTTGATGATTTTCCCTGCGTCTTCATCCAGTCCCCGTTGCCCCCCACCTGGCTGTCCTGCTGTCACGAAATCCTGAAATAGTCGGGCCTGCCCGTGGGCCACGGATCGCCCCACAGCTGCTGACCCCCGTCGATGTTCAGGACCTCTCCGGTCACGAACTTGCCTGATCCGGCCGCCATGTAGACGACCCCTTCGGCCACGTCCCATTCGTCGCCCGCATGGCGCATCGGGTTCGAATCCTGGAACGTCGCCGCCCCCTCCTCGGGGTAGTTGTGAAAGCCGTTGCTTTCGCAGCAGCCCGGCGCCACGCAATTCACCCGGATGCGGTGCGGCGCCCATTCCACCGCGACCGTCTTCGACAGGTAGATGACCCCAGCGCGGGCAGCGCAGGTATGGGCAATGCCCGGCATCCCGCGCCAGATGTCGGCGACGATGTTCACGATCGCCCCCGGCTGCCCCTGTTCGACCCAGTGGCGCGCCGCGGTCTGCATCATCCACCAGGTGCCGTTGAGATTGGTGTCGATGACCGCGTTCCAGCCCTTGGCGGAAAAATCCAGGGCCGCCTGGGGAAACTGCCCCCCGGCATTGTTCACCAGAACGTCGATGGCGCCGAATTCCCGGTTCACGGCCTGGACGAAGCCGGTCACCTGATCCAGGTCGCGGATCGACATGGTCTGCGCCAGAACCCTGCCCCCGAAGCTGCGCAGGAAGTCGGCGGCCGAGGCAAGCTTCTCCTCGTTGCGGCCGTTGATGGCCAGGTTGGCCCCCAGCCGGGCGAACAGCGTCGCGATGGCCAGCCCAAGCCCGCCACCGGCGCCCGTGACGATAACCGTCTTGCCCGAGAACAAGTCGCTTGCATAAACCGTCGGTCGCGATGCAAGCTCATCTCGCGACGCGCCGAACTGCGCCTTACTCATGACGCTCCCCTCCCTGTTCCCCATTCGGGGTGTTTGCGGCAATCTAACGCACGTTAGAAAACGTTTCAAGACTTATTCCTGGCACCGTTAACCCCGGACGCACGCAGGAAAAATCTTTTATTTTTCGGTAGATATGGCGCCCCCTGATCCCGTGGCGCGAGAGATCCGTGCCAAGAAGCCGCCGCCCCTGCCCTGCATGGGCCGGCGTCCAGCCCGCCGAGACCCGACGGCGGCGCCGGGCAGGTCAGCCGCCTTCCTCGCCCCCAAGTTCCACAAGCCCCGCCTTGCGCAGGGCAGAGATCGCCGCGTCGTCCAGCCCAAGTTCGCGAAGAACCGCCCGGGTGTCCGACCCGGGCGCCCGCCCCAGCCAGCGGACCTGTCCGGGCGTGGCGCTCAGGCGGGGGATCGGCGCGATGACCCTGGTTTCCTCGCCCTCGACGGAAACGATGTCCCCGCGATGGCGGATCTGGTCGTCGGCCATGATGTCCTCGATGCTGAGAACCCGTGCCGCCACCGCGTCGTGCCGGGCGAACTCGGCCTCGACCTCGGCCAATGTGCGGGCGGTGACGAAGTCGTTGATGGCGTCGAACACCACCGGCATGTGCTGCGACATCTGTCCCAGGGTGGCAAAGCGCGGATCCTCGGCCAGGGCATCGCCGCCGACCGCCCGCAACAGGCGGCGCGCCGTTTCCGCGCTGCCGGCCGAAACCGTCAGCCAGACCCCGTCGATGGTGCGGAACACGCCCCCCGGAACGAAATCCAGCGGCTGCCGCAGACCGTTGCGCCGGGGCGACAGCCTGGCGCCGGTCAGCGCCGGCACCGGGTAGTCCATCAACCTCAGCAGGGCCTCGAACACCGCCAGGTCGATCACCTGCCCGCGCGCCAGACCTCTTTCGCGCGCAAACAGTGCGACCATGATCCCGAAGGCCCCCATCAGGCCGGTGGTCGTGTCGGCCGCCGGAAAGCCGGGATGCATCGGCGGCCCGTCGGGAAAGCCGGTCAGGTGGGCCAGACCGCTCATCGCCTCGGCGGCGCGGCCAAAGGCAGGCTTCTCGCGCAGGGGACCGTCCTGCCCATAGCCTGAAATCCGCAGGATCACGAGATCGGGGTTCCATTCGTGAAGCTGTTCCGGCCCGGCGCCTGCGCGTTCAAGCACGCAGGGGCGGAAGTTCTCGATCAGCACGTCGGCGCGTTCGACAAGCCGGCGCAGGACGTCGCGGCCCTCTCCTCTCTTCCAGTCGAGGCTGATGATTTTCTTGTTCCGCGCCAGGGTCTTCCACCAGGTCCCTACGCCGTCATCGGCCTTGGGGCCCAGGTCGCGCACCATGTCCGTGCGGCCCGGCGATTCGATCTTGATGACCTCGGCGCCGAAATCCGCCATCAGCGTGGCCGACAGCGGCCCCGCGATCACGTGCCCCAGTTCGATCACGCGCAAGCCTTCCAGCGGTTCCCGCACCCTGCCACCCCCCGTGCAATGCCACCAAGCCATATCTAACAACCGTTAGATTTTCAAGCGCCCCGTCCGGAACCCGCCCCATGGCCGGGGCAGGATGAAACCGCACGGCCCGGGCAGGCGCGGCAGGCGGTCCCACGGGACAGGCTGCGCGGTCACATGCGCTTGGCGACCTCTTCCAGCATGACCTCGGTCGCGCCGCCGCCAATGGCCTGGACCCGGGCATCGCGGGACATGCGTTCCACCGGCGTCTCGCGCATGTAGCCCATGCCGCCGTGGAATTGCACGCAGTCGTAAAGCACGCTGTTCACCAGCTCGCCGCAATAGGCCTTGACCATCGAGACCTCTTTCACGCAGTCACGCCCGGCCGCGTCCAGGCGGGCGGCGTGATAGACAAGCTGGCGTCCCGCCTCGATCCGGGTCTGGCAGTCCGCCAGCCGCTGGCGGATCGCCTGCTTGTCCCACAGGACGCCCCCGAAGGCCTTGCGCTGCTTGACGTAGTCCACCGTCATGTCCAGGGCGGTCTGCGCCTCGGCGCAGGCCATCGCGCCCAGGACGATGCGTTCGTTCTGGAAGTTCTTCATCACCGAATAGAAGCCCCGGTTGACGTCACCCAGGACGTTTTCCGCCGGGACGCGGACATCCTCGAACACCAGTTCGGCGGTGTCGGAACACAGCCAGCCGGTCTTGTTCAGCGCCCGGCCCACCGAAAAGCCCGGCGTGCCCTTTTCGACCACGAACATGGTGATGCCGCGCGACCCCTTGGCGTCCGGATCGGTCTTGGCGCCGACGAAATAGATGTCGCCATGCACGCCGTTGGTGATGAACATCTTGGTGCCGTTCAGCACCCAGTCCGACCCGTCGCGCACGGCGCGGGTGCGCATTCCCGCCACGTCCGAACCCGCCCCCGGTTCGGTGACCGCGACGGCCGAGATCTTTTCACCCGAGGTGATCGCGCGCATCCAGCGGGCCTTCTGTTCCGGCGTCCCGGCGTGTTCCAGATGCGGCGAGGCCATGTCGGTATGGACCAGGACGGTCGCCGAGAAGCCGCCGAAGGTCGAACGGCCGACTTCCTCGGCCAGGACCACGCTGGCCATCACGTCCAGGCCCGCGCCGCCATATTGCGGGTCATAGCGCATCCCCAGCACGCCCAGATCACCCATCCGGCGCAGCACGTCGCGCGGCACCATGCCGTCCCTTTCCCAGGCATCGGCCCTGGCCGTCACCTCGGTTTCGATGAAACGGCGCAGTTGCGCCCGGATCATCCCCAGATCCTCGTCGAACGGGCCGTCGGCCGCGCTGATGGCTTCCTGTTTCGTCATGGCTTTTCCTCCGGAGCAAGTTTGATGAGAGGGGCGTTCCCGGCAACCGTGTCGCCCGGGGCGCAATAGATTTCGGCCACCGTGCCGGCGATCGGCGCCGGCAGGCTTTGCAGAAGCTTCATCGCCTCCAGCACGACCAGGGTTTCGCCCGCCGCGACCCTGTCGCCCGGCGCCACCCGAATCTCGGCCACGGCGCCCGGCATCGGCGCCACCAGAAGATCCGATCCGGATCCGGCCGCCGAGGCCCGGTCCAGGTGCCGGTCCGCAAGGCCGCGCAGCACGATCCGCGCCATGCCCGCCGCCGTCTGAAGATGCACCCGCCAGTGGTCGCGGGCGCGTTCCACCTGGGCAAGCCGCCGCAGCGGCACGCCGTCCAGCCGCCCCGTCAAAGCGCCGTCCCGCAGGGCCGCAGCCTCCAGCACCACGCCGTCGCCGCCCTCTGCGGATGCCGCAAGTCGGGCCGGGGTGCCGAGGACCCGGATCGGCCCGTCGTCGTCCGCACCCCAATACGAGGCCGAGCCCGGACGCCCGGCGGCCTCGGTCATCCGCCAGCCGCCAAGGGCCTGCCAGGGTGTGACCGGGGCCGGCGCAAGATGCAGGTGCAGCGCGATGGCGGCCAGAGCCATGTCCTGCGCCGTGGGAACCGGTTCGGCCCAGCCGTCCGGGAACATCTCGGGCAGGCTTGCGGTGTGGTGGCGCGGCGCCTGGAAGTCGGGATGGCTCAGCAGAGCGCGTTGATAGGCCAGGTTCACCGTCACGCCGCCCACGGCGAAGGCGTCAATGGCGGCGATGGCCTGGCGGATCGCGCCGGCCCGGTCGGGCGCATGGACGATCAGCTTGGCCAGCATGGAATCGTAATGGTGCCCCACCACCGAGCCCGCCTCGACTCCGCTATCCAGCCGCGGCCCGGCCGGCGGCGACCACAGCGTGATGCGGCCGGTTTCGGGACGGAAGTTCTGGGCGGGGTTTTCGGCGGCGATGCGGATTTCGATGGCGTGGCCATCGAAGCGCAGGTCGGATTGCGCGAAGGACAGCGGCTCGCCCCGAGCGATGCGCAGTTGCCATTCCACCAGGTCGATGCCGGTGACGGCCTCGGTGACGGGATGTTCGACCTGAAGGCGGGTGTTCATCTCCAGGAAATAGTATTCCTGACGCGCCGCGTCATAAAGATATTCCACCGTCCCGGCAGACCGATAGCCGATGGCCCGCGACAGGCGCACGGCGGCGTCGCGCATGTCGTCGCGCAGCGCGTCGGGCAGGTCGGGGGCCGGGGCCTCCTCGATCAGCTTCTGGTGGTTGCGTTGCAGCGAGCAGTCGCGGTCGCCCAGATGCAGCACGGTGCCATGGCTGTCGCCCAGCACCTGCACCTCGATGTGGCGGGCGCGCGGCGCATAGCGTTCCAGAAACACGGTGCCGTCGCCGAACGCGCCCCTCGCCTCGGACCGGGCCGAGGAGATCGCTTCGGCAGCATCCGCCAGATCGGTCACGAGGCGCATCCCGCGCCCGCCGCCGCCGGCGCTGGCCTTGACCAGGAACGGCACGCCAAGCGCGCGCGCCTCGTCCAGCAGGCGGTCGTCGGACTGATCCTCGCCGCGATAGCCGGGCAGCACCGGCACGCCGGCGGCCTCGGCCGCGGCCTTGGCCGCGATCTTCGAGCCCATGCGCGCGATCGCCCGGGGGTCCGGGCCGATGAAGACCAGCCCCGCCGCCTCGACCGCGGCGGCGAAGTCGGCGTTTTCGGACAGGAAGCCATAGCCGGGATGGACCGCGCCGGCGCCCGTCGCCTGCGCCGCCGCAAGGATCGCGGCCACGTTCAGATAGCTGTCCGAGGGCGCGGCCCCGCCGATGGCCACGGCGTGATCGGCCTCGGCCACGAAGGGGGCATCGCGGTCGGCTTCCGAAAAGACCGCGACGCTTTCCAGGCCCAGCTTGCGGCAGGCGCGCTGGATGCGGCGGGCGATCTCGCCGCGGTTGGCGATCAGGACGCGGGTGAAGGTCATTCCACCCGCCACGACGGGACGCCCTTGTTGATGAAGCTGTTGATCCCCTCGACCCCTTCCGGGGTCTCCCAGGCATCGGCCAGCCGGTCGGCGGTATAGACCATGTTGGTGGCCAGATCATGTCCCGCCACATAGGCGATCAGCGCCTTGGTATCGGCCACCGCGCCAGGGGCGGCCTGAAGGTGGTCGTGGACCACCCGCTCCACCGCGGCGTCCAGATCGGCGGGCGCCACGACCTCGGTCAGAAGGCCGATCCGTTCGGCGCGCGCGCAGTCGAAAAGCGCCCCCGACAGCATGGTTTCGCGCGAATGGACCTTGCCGATCCGGGCGACCACATAGGGCGAGATGTTGGCGGGCAGCAGGCCCAGCCTGACCTCGGTCAGACCGAAGCGCACGCCCTCGGCGCCGATGGTATAGTCGCAGACCGAGATCATGCCGACCCCGCCGCCATAGGCTGGCCCGTTGATGCGGCCGATCAGCGGCTTGGGCAGCGTGTCCAGCCGCCGCAGCAGCCGCGCCAGGGTGGCGCTCTGTTCGACCCGTTCGCCGCGGGTCTTGTCGATGTTCGAGGCGAACCAGTTGAAGTCGCCGCCCGCGCAGAAGCTCTTGCCGCTGCCGGTCAGGATGACGATGCGCACCGCCGGGTCCGAGGCCAGCCGATCGGCGGCATCGGTCAGTTCGGCGATCAGGTCGCCGTTCAGGGCGTTGTGCTTGTCGGGGCGGTTCAGCGTGACCGTGGCGACGCCGCGCGGATCGGTCTGGACAAGGATCGTCTGGTAGGTCGGGGTCATGGCAGCCCTCACATTCTGAAGACAGGGGTGTGGCGCCCCGCATCGGGCACCGAGGTCACGATCGACAGGCACAGCCCCAGGATGTCGCGGGTCTGGCCGGGTTCGATCAGCCCGTCATCCCACAGCCGCGAGGTGGCGTAATAGGGATCGGACTGTTCGCCATACTGGGCGCGCACCTCGGCCTCGATCCGCGCCAGGTCGGCCTGCATCCGGTCGGGATCGCCGCCCTTCTGGCGGCGCAGTTCCAGCATCACGTTGGTGGCGATGTCGGCCGACATGGTAGCCAGTTCAGCCGTCGGCCAGGCGAACAGGAAGCGCGGCGCGAAGCCGCGCCCGCACATGCCGTAATTGCCCGCGCCATAGGATCCGCCCAGCAGCACCGACAGGCGCGGCACCTTGGCCACCGACATCGCATAGACCAGCTTGGCGCTGTTCTTGGCGATGCCGCCGCGCTCGGCCTCGGTGCCGACCATGAAGCCCGAGATGTTGTGCAGGAACAGCAGCGGGATGTTGCGCTGATCGCACATCGACACGAACTGCGCGCCCTTCAGCGAACTGTCCGACAGAAGCGCGCCGTTGTTGGCCAGGATGCCGACGCGATAGCCGTGGATGCGGGCGGTGCCGCAGACCAGCGTCTCGCCCCAGGCGGGCTTGAATTCGCGGAACTCCCCGGCGTCGATGATCCGCAGCAGCACCTCGCGCATGTCGTAGGGCTGCTTGCGGTCGGCGCTGACCACGCCCAGCAGTTCCGCGGGATCGCGGTCCGGCGGCGCGGCGGGCGCATTGGGCGCCATCGGGCGCGACAGGCCCAGATCGGCCACGATGTCGCGCATCAGCGCCAGGGCGTGGTATTCGTCCAGGGCCAGATGGTCCGACACCCCCGAGACGCGGCTGTGCATCTCGGCCCCGCCCAGGGTTTCGCCGTCGACCTCCTCGTTGATGGCCACCTTGACGATCGACGGCCCGCCCAGATGGATGCGGGCGTTGCCGCGGACCATGATGACCTCGTCCGACAGGGCGGGGATATAGGCCCCGCCCGCCGTGCAGCCGCCGAACACCGCCGAGATCTGCGGCAGCCCGCTGGCCGACATGTTGGTCTGACGGAAGAAGGAGTTGCCGAAATGGCGCGCGTCCGGAAAGACCCGGTCCTGTTCGGGCAGATAGGCGCCGCCGCAATCCACCAGATAGAGGCAGGGCATCCGGTTCTCGGCCGCGATCTCCTGGGCGCGGATGTGCTTCTGGACGGTCTCATGATAAAACGAGCCCCCCTTCACGGTGGCGTCATTGGCGATCACCATGCAGGGCAGGCCGTGGACGATGCCGATGCCGGTCACGATCCCGGCGCCGGGCACCTCGCCGCCATACTGGCCATAGGCCGCCAGCGACGACAGTTCCAGGAAGGCGGTGCCCGGATCCACCAGCAGGTCGATGCGGTCCCGCACCAGCAGCTTGCCCCGTGCCCGGTGCCGGGCCACCATGTCGGCCCGCCCGCCGACCGTGGCCTCGGCCAGCCGGCGGCGCAGGGTCTCGACCCGCGCGGCCTGCGCCTCGCGGTTGCGGGCGAAGACCTCGGATCCGGTCGGGACCGCCGTTTCAAGTCGCGACATCTGTCAGCCCCCGTCGGTGAAGAATGGCGTCAAGGAACATCCCCGCGCGGGCGGGCAGACCCGGCCCGGGTCAGATCGTGAACCCGCCGCCGCAGATGATGTACTGGCCCGAGATGAAGTTCGATTCGGGCGAGCAGAACAGATAGACCGCGCCCGCTGCCTCTTGCGGGGTGCCGACCCGGCCCAGCGGGATCATCCGTTCCATCTGCGACAGAAGGTCGGGGTTCACGCCGACCTTGATCTCGCGGTCCTCGACCTTGATCGTGCTGTCGCCGGCCGCGCTGCCTTCGGTCAGGCGCGTGCGGATCGGGCCGAAGGCCACGGCGTTCACGTTGACCTTGTAGCGGCCCCATTCCTTCGCCATGGTCCGGGTCACGCCCAGGATCCCGGCCTTTGCGGCGGAATAGTTGATCTGCCCGGCATTGCCCCCGGTGCCGGCGATGGACGAGATGTTGACCACCTTGCGGAACACCTCGCGCCCGGCGGCGGCTTCCTCGCGGGCCCTAGCGCTGATGACCGGCTGGGCCGCGCGCAGGATGCGGAAGGGCGCGGTCAGATGGACGTCGATGATCGCCTGCCACTGTTCGTCGGTCATCTTCTGAACGACGCTGTCCCAGGTATAGCCGGCGTTGTTCACGATGATGTCCAGCCCGCCGAAGCTGTCCACGGCGGTTGCGATGAAGCGTTCGGCGAAACCGTCGCCGGTCACGCTGCCGGCGCAGACCACGGCCTCGCCCCCGGCGGCGCGGATCGCCTCGGCGGTGTCGTTGGCCGGGTCGGCGTCCAGGTCGTTGACCACCAGCCGCGCCCCTTCCGAGGCCAGCTTCAACGCGATTTCCCGCCCGATGCCCCGGCCCGAGCCGGACACGAGCGCCACCCGCCCGTCAAGTTTTCCGGTCATGCTGTCTTGCCCCCTGCCCGTCCGTCAGACTTTTTCATACAGGGTCGTGACGCAGGCGCCGCCCAGGCCCAGGTTGTGCTGAAGCGCCACGCGCGCGCCCTCGACCTGACGCGCCTCGGCCTGGCCGCGCAGCTGCTGGACCAGTTCGGTGCATTGCGCCAGCCCGGTCGCGCCCAGCGGATGGCCCTTGGACAGCAGCCCCCCCGATGGGTTGGTGACGTATTTGCCGCCATAGGTGTTGTCGCCGTCATCGACGAACCGCGCGGCCTCGCCCCGCCCGCAGAGGCCAAGCGCCTCGTAGGTGATCAGTTCGTTATGGGCGAAGCAGTCGTGCAGTTCGATCACGTCCACGTCTTCGGGGCCGATGCCCGCCGCCTCATAGACGTGGTCGGCGGCGCGCTTGGCCATCGAGAAGCCGACCACCTCGCGCATGTCGTGGGCGCCGAAGGTTTCCGGGCCGTCGGTGGTCATGGCCTGCGCCGCGATCCGCACCGAACTGTCCAGCCCGTGCCGGTCGGCGAACTCCTTGGAACAGACGATGGCCGCCGCCGCGCCGCAGGTGGGCGGGCAGGCCATCAGCCGGGTCATCACGCCCGGCCACATCACCGGCGCGGCCAAAACCTCCTCGGGGGTGACTTCCTGGCGGAACAGGGCGACGGGGTTCCGGGCCGCGTGGCGGCTGGCCTTGGCGCGGATCTTGGCAAAGGTCTCCAGCGTGGTGCCGAACTCCTCCATATGCGCCTTGCCGGCGCCGCCGAAATAGCGCAGCGCCAGCGGAATCTCTCCGTTGCCCACCAGCTCGTCGGTTTCCTCGTCGAAGGCCGCGAAGGGGCTGACGCGGTCGTGAAACATCGCGCCGATCGCGCCCGGCTGCATCTGTTCGAAGCCCAGGGCCAGGGCGCAGTCCACCGCGCCGCTGGCCACGGCCTGACGGGCCAGGAACAGCGCCGAGGATCCGGTCGAGCAGTTGTTGTTCACGTTGACGATCGGGATCCCCGTCATCCCCACCTGATAGAGCGCGCGTTGCCCGCAAGTGCTGTCGCCATAGACATAGCCGACATAGGCCTGCTGGATCCTGTCATAGCCAAGCCCCGCATCGGCAAGCGCGGCGCGGGTCGCCGCCGCCGCCATCACGTCATAGCTGTCGGACTTGCCCGGCTTCTGGAAGGGGACCATGCCCACGCCGGTTACATAAGCCTTGTCGGTCATCGCAGTCTCCCCATCCGCGGAAGCCGGGCCGCGCGAATCGCCGCGCGGCCTTTTTCTATCACTTGTTAGATTTTGCAGCGCGGCGCGACAGGCTGTCAACCGACACGACGGTGCCGCCCTGATCCCCGGGCGCCGCGGTCATCGCCGCCCCGTGGGGCGTCACAGCCGGAATATCCCGTAATGCGGATCCTCGATCGGCGCGTTCAGCGAGGCAGAGATCGACATGCCCAGGGCGTTGCGCGTGTCGGCCGGGTCCAGGATGCCGTCGTCCCACAGTTCCGAGGTCGAGGTATAGGCCTCGACATCGCGGCGGTACTTTTCCAGCACCGGCTCGCGGATGGCGGCGATTTCCTCGGCCGTCAGTTCCCGGCCCTCGCGCTGAAGCTGGCGGATCTTCACGTCGGCCATGGTGTTGGCGGCCTGGTCGGCGCCCATGACGCCGATTTCCGCCTGCGGCCACATGAACAGCGTGCGCGCGTCCCAGGCCCGCCCGCACATGCCGTAATTGCCCGCCCCGTAGGAGGCGTTGGCGATCACCGTGAACTTGGGCACCACCGATCCGCCCTGCGCCATCAGCATCTTGGCGCCGTCCTTGGCGATGCCGCGTTCCTCGTATTCGCGCCCGACCATGTAGCCGGTGATGTTCTGGAAGAACACCAGCGGGGTGCGGTTCTGGTTGCAGAGCTGCATGAAATGCGCTGCCTTCAGCGAGCTGTCGTTGAACAGCACGCCGTTGTTGGCCAGGATGCCGACCTTGTAGCCCCAGATATGGGCAAAGCCGCAGACCAGCGTGGTGCCGTAATCGGGCTGGTATTCGTGAAAACGCGATCCGTCCACGATCCGGGCCAGGACCTCGCGCATGTCGAACTGCGTCTTCCGGTCTTTCGGGATGATCCCGTAAAGCTCGGTCGGGTCGTAATAGGGTTCCTCGACGGCCGCGGTTTCGATCAGCGTCTTGGGCATCCGCTTCCACTGGCTGACGATCTCGCGCGCCAGGGAAAAGGCATGCTGCTCGGTCGCCGCGCGATAGTCGCCGGTGCCCGAGAGCGAGGTGTGCATGACCGCCCCGCCCAGTTCCTGCACCCCGACTTCCTCGCCGGTGGCGGCCTTGACCAGCGGCGGTCCGCCCAGGAAGATCGCGCCGGTGCCCTCGATGATGATGTTGTAGTCGCTGAGCGTCGGCACATAGGCGCCGCCCGCCGTGCAATGGCCGCCGACGATGGCGATCTGCGGGATGTTCGCCTGGCTCAGCTTGACCTGGTTGCGGAATACGCGCCCGCCCAGGTAGCGGTCGGGGAAGACGCCGTGCTGCAGCGGCAGGAAGCCCCCGGCGCTGTCGCAGATGTGGATGACCGGCAGGCGGTTCTCCAGCGCCACGTCCAGCAGCCGGACGATCTTCTTCACGGTGTGCGGATACCAGGCGCCGCCCTTCACGCTGGCGTCGTTGGCGTGGATGGCGACCTCGCGCCCCTGCACGATGCCGATGCCGGTGACCACGGCGGCGCCGGGAACCGCGCCATCGTATTCGCGGCAGGCGGCCAGGGTCGAGAATTCGAGGAACGGCGTGCCCGGGTCCAGCAGCAGGGCCAGCCGCTCGCGCACGCCCAGCTTCTTCTGGCGGGCCAGCCGCTCGATGTCGCGCTGCGGCCGTTCGTGGCGGGCGGCGTGCTGGCGGGCGTGGAAGTCCTTCAGCCGTTCGGACATGGCAGCGAAATTGGCCTTGTAGTCCGCGGCATTCGTGTCGATCTGGCTCTCGATGCGGCGCATGGTCACTCCTCCTCGGGCGCCAACTGGGCAAGAACGGCCTTCAGCCCGAAACTGTCACCAGCGGCAAATGGCATCTCGGCAACCACCCCGTCGCGCGGGGCAGTCAGGCTGGTCTCCAGCTTCATGCTTTCGATGACCAGCAGCGGCTGCCCTTCCCGGACGGCGTCTCCGGGCTTCACCGCCACCGAGACGACGACCCCCGGCATCGGCGCAAGGATGCGGTCGCCGGCCGCGCCGGCGTCGCGCGCGGCCAGGCGCTGGGCGGGATCGATCCGGCCGACCTCGTAGGCGCGGCCGTTCAGATGCACGAAGGTCGCATCCGCCCCCACGGCAATCCGGACGGGGCGCGCCACGCCCCCTGTCCGAAGAACATGGCCCCCCGGCTGGGGCGCGGGATCCAGCCGGCAGGGGATTGCGCCGTCAGGGGTGTTCAGGATGAAACCTCTGCCGTCGTGGCCAAGCCAGCATTCGGTTTCCCTGCCGGCGATCTGAAATATCCGACGCATCAGTTTCTCCACCCGCCCATTCGGCGGTGCATTTCGGGGATCTGCATCACCTCGCCCACCAGCCTCTCGTCCGAGAGCGCCGCGGCAGCCATCAGCAACGGATCCACCGAATCGTCCCGGGCGGTCAGCGTCGCGGCTTCTTCGGCCAGAAAGCCCGTCGAGACATCGCCCGAGGCGAAGCCGGGATGGCCCAGGATCGCGTCCAGATAGCCGGTGTTGGTCGTCACCCCCAGGATGACGTAGTTCCGCACGGCCTGGCGCGCGCGGGCGATGGCCTGGGCACGATCGGCGCCATGCACGATCAGCTTGGACAGCATCGGGTCGAAGTCGGTCGTCACCTTGCCGCCCTCCAGGATGCCGCTGTCCACCCGCACGCCTTCGCCCGAGGGTTCGTCCAGCAGCAGGATGTCGCCGATCGCGGGCCGGAAGTCCGCGGCCGCGTCCTCGGCGCAGATGCGCAACTCGATCGAGTGGCCCGTCTGCGCAATGTCGGCCTGGGTCAGGCCCAGCCCCTCGCCCGCGGCGATGCGCAACTGCCGGTCCACCAGGTCGAAGCCGGTTACCATCTCGGTCACCGGATGTTCGACCTGCAGGCGGGTGTTCATCTCCAGGAAATAGAACGCCCCGTCCTGCGCATAGATGAACTCGACCGTGCCGGCGCCGCGATAGTTGACGGCGCGCGCGATCCCGGCGGCGGTCTCGCAGATGTCCTGGCGCTGCGCGGCCGACAGCGCCGGCGAGGGGGTTTCCTCGATAATCTTCTGGAAGCGGCGCTGGATCGAGCATTCGCGTTCCCAGAAATGGACCACGTTGCCCTGCCCGTCGCCCAGCACCTGCACCTCGATGTGGCGGGGCCGTTCGATGTAGCGTTCGACGAACAGCCGGCCGTCGCCGAAATAGCGTTCGCCCTCGCGCCGCGCGGTTTCGATCTCGGCGGCAAGCCGGCCGTCCTCGCGCACGACGCGCATCCCCTTGCCGCCGCCCCCGGCCGAGGGCTTGATCAACAGCGGATAGCCCACCGCCCGGGCGCGATCGACGAAGGTCGCCGGGTCGTCGTCCTCGATCGCCGAGGGCGCCACCGGAAAGCCGCGCTGTTCCACGAAGGCCCGCGCCCGCACCTTGTCGCCCATCAGGTCGATGACCTCGGCGGTGGGACCCACGAAGGTGATCCCGGCGGCGTCGAGCGCGCGCACGAAGGCCGCGTTCTCGGACAGGAAGCCATAGCCGGGATGGACCGCGTCCGCCCCCACCCGCCGCGCCGCATCGACGATCTGCGCGATGTCCAGATAGGCCGCGACGGGGGTGGGGCCGTCGATCTCCACCACCTCGTCGGCAAGCAGATGCGCCGGCCCCGGCTGTTCCGAGGGGTGGCGCAGAACGGCCGTCGCCAGCCCCCGCGCGCGGGCCGTCCGCAGGACGCGCGCCGCGATTTCGCCGCGGTTCGCGACAAGAAGCTTGGTGAAACGCATCTTTCCTCCTGTTCAGGCACGCGCCGCGGCAGCAGGCAGCCCGTGTCGGGCGGCCAGGTCGGCGGGCACCGGGATCTCGATGTCGAGCAGCATCTGCGCGAACCCCTTGCCCTGCGGGTCGATGCGGACCGAGGCGATGCCGCCGCCGCCCAGCGATTCGTGAAGCAGGAAGTTCAGCGCGTGGCTGCCGGGCAGGTCGAAGCGCTCGACCGGACCGTTGCAGACATGGGCGAAGTAGGCCTTGACGGTTTCCTCGGTCAGGGCGGACCGGATGTAGGGCAGGTATTCGGGCTTGCGGGCGATGATGCCGACATTGGCGATGTCGCCCTTGTCTCCGGACCGGCCCCAGGCCAGATCGACCAGGCGCACCCGCACCCCGTCGGGGCCGGCATCGCGGCTGGCGACGGGCTGGACCGGCGGTGGATCAAGGCGCACCGCTTCGGTGGCGACGGTCACGGGGACGTTGCGGCCGTCCACCTCGACCGAGACCGGCGTTTCGGCCTTGACCTGAAGGAAGGAAAACAGCCGCACCACCGGCTGCACCTTGGGCCGCCCCGCATAGAAGCCGGTCAGCCCCTGGGCGGTCGAGATGGCCATCGGCGCGATCTCGCCGGCGAAGATCTCCAGCGCCGCGCGGTCGTCATGCACCGCGCCGATCTTCAGCACCACCTCGCGGGTGCGGGCGCGGGCATTGGCGCCATAGGTGGCCTCGGCCCCCAGCACCTCGACGCTGACCTGGCGAAAGTCGCCCAGGTTGCGCGCCCGGAACAGCCGCCGGCAGCGGCTGAGGATCGCCTCGGCCACGCGCTGGGCCTTGGCAGGCGCGTCGATGGCGGCCAGCGTCAGCGTGGTGATGGCGCGCCAGCCGTCGGCATGGGTGGCCGAGACCTTGTAGCTGTCCGTCCGCCCCAGGCCCCGTCCGCCGCTGACCAGCACGCGGTCGGGGCCGACCTGTTCCAGCGTGACGCCCGACCAGTCGCAGATCACGTCGGGCAGCAGATAGGCCCGCGGATCGCCGATCTCGTAGAGCATCTGTTCGGCGACCGACCCCGGGACCACCAGCCCGCCGCTGTCCGGCGTCTTGGTCATCACGAAGCTGCCGTCCGGGGCGACCTCGACGATGGGCATCCCCATGTCGTCCCAGCCGGGCACGTCCTGCCAGTCGGTGAAGTTGCCGCCCGTTCCCTGCGGACCGCATTCGATCAGGTGCCCGGCCAGCGATCCCTGGCTGAGCCGGTCCCAGTCGTCGTCGGTCCAGCCGAATTCGTGCATCAGCGGGCCCAGCGCCACCGCGCTGTCGGCGCAGCGCCCGGTGATCACGATGTCGGCCCCCGCATCCAGCGCCGCGGCGATGGGACGCGCCCCCAGATAGGCGTTCATGCTCATCAGCCCGTCGGGGAAGGCTGCGCCCGAGAACATCTCGGTCACGCCGCGCGCCCGGATCGCCTCGGCCTGATCCAGAAGATCGTCGCCCAGCACCACGCCGATCGAGACCTCGATGCCCGCCGCCTCGGCGGCCCGGGCCAGGGCCTCGCGGCAGCCGCGCGGGTTCACGCCGCCGGCATTGGCCACCACCCGGATCCCCTGGCGCTTGATGTCCGCCAGCCAGGGCGTCAGCGCCTTGACGAAATCGGGCGCGAACCCGGCATCGGGCGTCTTGGCCCGCGCCCGCGCCATCAGCGACATCGTCACCTCGGCCAGATAGTCGAACACCAGATAGTCGATCTGGCCCCTGGAAACCAGCTGGCCGACAGCCTCGGGCGTGTCGCCCCAGAAGCCCGACGCGCAGCCGATGCGCAGTTTTCTCTCGGACATGATCCTCTCCTTCGCGCTGTGCTAGCGTCCCGTCCACTCGGGCGGGCGTTTGGCGATGAATGCGGCGAACCCCTCGATCGCGTCCTGCGTCTGGGCGAGCCGGGGCAGCAGCGTCTCGGCAAGGCGCATCTGCTGCGAATAGGTCATGTCCTCCATCGCGTGGCAGGCGTATTTCCCCAGCCTGATCGCCGTCGGCGACTGCGCCGCGATCCGCGCCGCCAGATCCTCGACCTTGGCATCCAGGCCGTCGGCGGCGGTCACGTAGTTCACCAGATCATAGCGCAGCGCCTCCTCGGCCGTCAGCGGCTCTCCGGTGATGAACATCTCCATCAACCGGCGCCGGGGCAGCACGCGCATCATCGGCGGCACGATGGTCAGGGGGAACAGGCCGATCATCACCTCGGGCGTGCCGATGCGGGCGTGATCCGCCATCACCGCCAGGTCGCAGGCGCAGACGATCCCGGCGCCGGCGCCCATCGCCACGCCGTTGACGCGCGCGATGGTGGGCTTGCGGCAGGCGTGGATCGCCTCGAACAGCCGGGCGGCGAAATGGTCCGGCTCGGCGGGGTCCTGGACGAAGGGGCCGCCTTCGGGGCCGGCCTTGATGTCGCCGCCGGCGCAGAAGGCGCGATCCCCCTCGCCCGTCAGGACGATCACCCGGCAGTCGGGATCGGCTTCGGCGGCGCGGATGGCGTCGATCAGCCCCGTCGCCACGTCGCGGTTCAGGGCATTGCGCCGCTCGGGGCGGCAGATGGTGATGCGACGCTGATGGCCCGCGGCCTGCGAACGGACGACATCCCCTGTCATCTTCCGGCTCCTCTCCCCTAGTTTCCCCCTGAGCCACGGCGGCGACGCAAGGTCGCGAAAAGCGTGGCTTGAAATATTTTCTAACATATGTTTGATTTTGGTCAATGGCCCCCGTGGCGGCGGTTTCGCGATGTTGCCGGGGAAAACGAATGCTGTTGGGGAGGAGACAGTGATGACCGCTGACAACGGGGTTGATGCCGCGGCCCTTCAGGCCATCAGGGCGAATTACTCCCTGACGGACGAGCAGCGCCAGATCGTCGATCATGTCGAACGCGTCTCGCGCGAGGTGCTGCATCCGCTGCAGGCGCGCATGGACGCCGAAGACTGGTGGCCCGAGGATCTGTTCAGGCAGATGGGCGAGCTGGGCCTTCTGGGCATCACCGCCCCCGAGGAACTGGGTGGATCCGGCCAGAACGAGTTCACGCAGGCGCTGGTGTCCGAGGTGATCTCGAAGTGGAACCCGGCCGTCGGGCTGTCGCATGGCGCCCATGACAACCTGTGCCTGAACAACATCCTGCGCAACGGCTCCGAGGAGCAGGCGCGCCGGTACGTGCCGGGCCTCTGCTCGGGCGATCTGGTGGGGGCGCTGGGGCTGACTGAACCGGGCGCGGGGTCGGACGCGCTGGGCTCGATGGCCACCACCGCGCGGCCCGACGGCAACGACTATGTCATCAACGGCTCGAAGATCTACATCACCAACGGCCCCATCGCCGACGTGATCCTGCTTTACGCCAAGACCGACAAGACCAGGGGCGCCAAGGGCATTTCCGCCTTCATCGTCGAGGCCGACAATCCCGGCTTCAAGGTCGCGCAGAAGCTGGACAAGATGGGCTTTCGCGGATCGCCCACGGGCGAACTGGTGTTCGAGGACTGCCGCGTGCCCGCCTCGGCCATGATCGGGGCCGAGAACAGCGGCGTCTCGGTGGTGATGAGCGGGCTGGATCTGGAACGGGCGATGGTGGCCTCGGTCTGCGTGGGCATGGCTGAACGTGCGCTGGATCTGGCGCTGGACTATGCCCGGATCCGCGAACAGTTCGGCAAGCCGATCTCCAGCTTTCAGATGGTGCAGTCGAAGCTGGCCGAAATCTATGTCGAGGTCGAGACGGCGCGGGCCTTCAGCTATCGCGCCCTGGCGGCCTGCGTCGGGCTGCCCAAGGGCGCCGGGGGACGCGGCGAGATCCACCGACTGACCGCCGCGGCCTGCCTTTACGCCGCCGAGGCCTTCAACAAGGCCGTCACCGAATCCTGCCACATCCACGGCGGATCGGGCTACATGCAGGACACCGAGATCAACCGGCTGTTCCGCGCCAACAAGCTTCTGGAGATCGGCGCGGGCACCAGCGAGGTCCGCAAGATCATCATCGCCGAAGAACTGCTGCGCGCCTGAGGGAGGACGCGACCATGAACCAGACATTGCGCAACATCCCCGACCTGCCCACCCACTTCATGACCGACGAACAGCAGGCGCTGGCCGATCAGGCCGGCCGGTTCTTCATGTCCGAGTTCCATCCCCTGAACGCCGAGATGGACGACACCGACGACCTGCCGTCCTGGGTCTTTCCCCGGCTGGGCGAGATGGGCTATCTGGGCCTGAACGTGCCGGCGGAATACGGAGGGGCGGGGCTGGACTTCACCTCGGCCTGCATCATCACCGAGCAGATGTCGCGCGCCTCGGCGGCCATCGGGCTGAGCCAGGTGGCCCACGACAACCTTTGCGTCAACAACATCTACCGCAACGCCAACGAGGAACTGCGCCGCAAATACTTGCCGGGCCTGTGCAACGGCACGCTGATCGGGGCGCTGGGGCTGACCGAACCGGGCGCGGGGTCTGACGCGCTGGGCTCTATGCGGACCACGGCGCGACGCGACGGCGACGACTACATCCTGAACGGCGCCAAGATCTACATCACCAACGGGCCGATCGCGGATCTGGTGCTGGTCTATGCCAAGACCTCGCCGGAAAAGGGCGCCAAGGGGATCTCGGCCTTCATCGTGGAAACCGACACGCCCGGCTTCAAGGTGGCGCAGAAGCTGAACAAGATGGGCTTCCGCGGATCGCCCACGGGCGAGCTGGTCTTCGAGGACTGCCGGGTGCCGGCGCGCAACATGGTGGGCCGGCTGGACGGCGGCGTGGCGGTGACCATGTCGGGGCTGGATCTGGAACGGGCGATCGTCTGCTTCAACGCGCTGGGCATCGCGCAGCGGGCGCTGGACATCTCGATCGACTATGCGAAGACGCGCCAGCAGTTCGGCAAGCCGATCGCCAGCTTCCAGATGGTGCAGGCCATGCTGGCCGAGATGTACACCCAGATCGAGGCCGCGCGCAGCCTGTCGCTGAGGACCGCGGCCATGTGCGAGGGGCTCGAGGAAGGCGCGGGCGGGCGCGGCGAGATCCACAAGCTGACGGCGGCGGCGATCTTCAAGGCGGCGGCCGCGACATCCTTCGTGCTGGACCGGGCCGTGCAGATCCACGGCGGCTCGGGCTACATGCGCGACACCGAGGTGAACCGCCTCTATCGCACCGGCCGGGTGCTGGAGGTCGGCGCGGGCACCCAGGAGGTCCGCAAGCTCATCATCTCGGGCGAGTTGCTGAGGAACTAGGGGGTCCGCCATGTCACAGCGTTACGCAGCCGATCTGATGGCCGGCCAGGTCGCCCTTGTCACCGGGTCGGGGTCGGGCATGGGCCGGGCTACCGCGCTGGAAATGGCGTCCTGCGGGGCGAAGCTGGCGCTGTTCGCGCGCCGCGAGGAACCCTTGCAGGAAACCGCCCAGATGATCCGCGCGGCCGGAGGCGAGGCCTTCGTGGTGCCGGGCGACACCCGCGACGAGGCCAGCATCGACGCCGCCATGGCGCGCATCAAGGACTATTACGGCCAGCTTGACGTGCTGGTGAACAATGCGGGCGGCCAGTACATCGCCGCGGCGCGCGACATCACCAACAAGGGCTTCGAGGCGGTGATCCGCAACAACCTGATCGGGTCGTGGCAGATGACGCGGGCGGCGGCCGAACACTTCATGTATGCGAACGGCGGCTCCATTGTCTTCGTCACGGCGATTTCCGCCCGCTCGGCGCTGACCGGCTTTGCCCATACCGTCGCCGCCCGCGCGGGCGTGACAGGCATGATGAAAACGCTGGCCGCCGAATGGGGCGAATACGGCATCCGGCTGAACTGCGTGGCGCCCGGCACCATCAAGACCGAGGCGCTGGGCCGCTATCCCATCCCGCCCGAGCAGTGGAAACGGCTGAACCGTTCGGTCCTGAACCGGATGGGCGCGGCCGAGGACGTCGCCGGCACGATCATCTTCCTGGCCTCGAAGCTGGGCGGCTTCATCACCGGCGAGGATATCTATGTGGACGGCGGCGAGACGCTGCACATGGGCCATGACGCGCGCGACATGATCAACCCCGAAATGTTCGAGAAACGCCAGCGCGGAGACGGACGGAATGCCTGAACAACCGGTCCTTCTGGACATCTCGGACCGCATCGCCACCGTGACGCTGAACGATCCCCAGCGACGCAACCCGGTCACCGGCAACGACATGATCGCCGCGCTTCTTGACGTGCTTGCCAGGCTGCAGGCCGATCCCCAGGTCAGCGTGATGATCCTGACCGGCGCCGACCCGGCCTTCTGCGCCGGCGGCGACATCAAGGAGATGAACGACCCCGACAGCGTGTTCCGCAAGGAGCCGCTGGCGGCGGCGCAGTCCTATGTCGATGGCGTGCAGCGCCTGCCCCTGGCGCTCTACAACCTGGACATTCCCACCATCGCCGCGGTCAACGGCCCTGCGGTCGGCGCGGGATGCGACCTGACGATGATGTGCGACATGCGCATCGCCTCGGACCGGGCGAAGTTCGGCGAGGTGTTCCTGAACCTGGGCATCATTCCCGGCGATGCGGGCAGCTGGTTCCTGCTGCGCCGGCTGGGCCATCAGAAGGCGGCCGAGCTGACCTTTTCGGGCCGCATGGTCGATGCGGCCGAGGCGCTGGAACTGGGCATGGTGCTGGAGGTGGTGCCGCATGACCGGCTGATGGACCGCGCCCGAGAACGCGCGGCGGTCATCGCCGCAAAGCCGCCGCGGGCGGTCCGCGTGGCCAAGCGGCTGATGCGCAACGCCGAACGCATGGACCTGCCGGACTTCCTGAACGCCGCCGCGGCCTATCAGGCGCTGATGCATCAGACCCGGGACCACCACGAAGCCGTCGCCGCCTTCCTCGAGAAGCGGAAGCCCACCTTTACCGGCCGCTGAGGAAAATCGCATGTCCCGGACCAGCCCAGAGAAGATGGAGCGGATCGCGCAGCTGTGGAACGCCCGGGGAAAGGGGCTCATCACCCACATGGCCCTGCGCATCGAGGAAGTCTCGACAGAGGGCGTGCTGGTCCGGATGCCGTTCAACCCGGATTTCTGCGTGGACAGCGCCCAGACCCTGCTTCACGGCGGCATCCTGACGGCGCTTCTGGACAGCGTTTTCGGCCTGGCGAACTTCGTGACCATCGACGGCGTCAGCACGATGGCCACGCTGGATCTGCGGGTCGATTACCTGCGTCCCGCGCAGTCCCGCGCCGATGTCATCGTCCGCGCCCAGTGCTATCGGCAGACGCGCCATATTGCCTTCAATTCCGGCAGCATCTGGTTCGACGGCCACGAGGACGAGGAGATCGCCCGCGGCGCCGCCTCGTTCGCGCTGACGCGCGGCGAAACCGGCCTGTTCGACCCGGCCACGCAAGGAGACGACCGCCCATGAGCCTGCAGACCGTCAACGCCAACGTGGCGCGGGTGCCGTTCTTCCGCTTTCTCAACTTCGAGATCCGGCACCTCGACGGCCTTCATGCCGAGGCCGAGATGACCTTCGACGAACGCCATATCGGCAACCCGGTGCTGGAACTGTATCACGGCGGGATCATCGCAAGCTTCATGGAGGCGACCGCCGCCATCGCGGTCCACCCCGATTTCGCAGAGGTGCCGGCAAAGCCGATCAACCTGACCGTGGACTATCTGCGGCCGGCGGTCAGGGGCCCGCTGCATTCGCGCGCGAACGTCACCCGCAAGGGCAAGCGCATCGCCAGCGTCAGCGTGATCACCTGGCAGACCGACCGGGACAAACCCGTGGCCGAAGGGCTGTATCACTTCCTTCTGGTGTAGCGCGTCCCGTTCAGCCCGCGCTTCGTTTCGCGAAGGCCGCGGTTTCCCGGTTGCAGATGCCTTCCAGCAGAAGCTTGATGAGCATGGCCGAAAAGTCGGGCAGCGAGAGATAGCCTTCCTCTCCGGCCCGGTTCGGGTCGAACCATTCGACCGTCCAGTTCAAGGCCCCCAGCATCACCTGGCGCAGCGGGACGATCTTGATGTCGGACCGGATCGCGCCGTCCTCCTGCGCCTCGCGCAGGATCCGGTCCCACAGCCGCCCGTATTCGTGGCGGATGCCGCGATGCCGTTCGCGGAAATGGTTGGGCAGCATCCCGTAGCTTCTGATGTTGGCCGAGGTGAATTCGCTGGCCTTGAACAGGAAGTCCAGATGCGCCCAGATGGCGTTGGCGATCCTGGCGTGATGATCGCAGGGCCCGTCGAACTTCTTGACGGCGGCGCCGACGCCGGCAAGCAGATCGCTCAGCCCGGCATTCAGAACCTCGTCCACGATCGCTTCCTTGGACTTGAAGTGGTAATAGACGCTGCCCGCCTTCATGTTCGCCTCCTCGGCGATCAGTCTCAGCGTGGTGGCCTTGTAACCCCTGTCGCGCAGGACCCGCGCCGCGGCGCGCAGAATTTCGGCCCGGGTCTTGGCGGCCTTGCCGCCGCTTTCCGGGGGCTTGAGCGGACTGGCGGCGATCAGGGTCAGATCGCCCGGATCGGCGCGGCGGTTCGTGCACATGCCGTCCAGGATCAGCTTGCTCATGCGTTCGGCCAGGACGCGGACGGGATAGCGGTCCACGTCATACCATTCGACCGTCCAGTTCATCGCGCTGAGGATGAACTGGCGGATCGCCGTCACCGAGATGTCGCTTCGCAGGTGGCCTGCGCGCTTGGCGTCGTTCAGGAAACTGCTCCAGACCCCGGCATAGGCCGCGCGCAGTTCGCGATGCGGCGCGCGGTTTTCGTCCGAAAGCATCGAATAGTTGCGGATATTGGCCGAGGTGAAGTCGCTGGCGGTTAGAAGATAGGTCAGATGCGTCTCGATCAGCAGCGCGAAGGTCTTGCGGAAATCCTCGGGCCTGTCGCGGGACAGGCGGACGATTTCCCTGACCTGCTCGTAAAGCTGCCGCACGCCCAGTTCCAGAACCTCGCCCAGGATCTGGTCCTTGGACTGGAAATGGTAATAGATGCTGCCGGCCTCGACCCCCGATTCCTGCGCGATCTCGCGCATCGTCGTCGCGTAGTAGCCTTCATGCCGGAACAGCCGGGCGGCGGCAGACAGAATGCCTTCGCGCGTCCTTTCGGATTTGCTCAGATCAACCTCGGTCATCCTGCCTGCATCGTCCTGCCGCATTCTTTGTCGATACGTGTCGATCACAAGGCTGTCCATTGCATTAAATCTAACAATTGTTAGAATAGCTTGAGGGACAAGTCGAATCAAGTTCTTTGCCAACATGTCTGCGCAAGAGGAGGACCTCGGCATGCGAGGGTTGAATGGGAAGCGGGTCATCGTCACGGGCGGCGGCAGCGGCATCGGACGCGCCGTATGCCAGCGCTTTGCCGAGGAAGGCAGCGAGGTTGCCGTCTTCGACATGAACGAAAGCGGCGCGCAGGAAACCGTCCGCCTGATCACCGAGGTCGGCGGCAAGGCGCAGGCCTTCAAGGTGGACATCACCGACCGCGCCCAGGTTGACGAGGCCGTTGCCGCCTTCGAATCGCAGGGCCCGATCAACGTGCTGGTGAACAACGCCGGCTGGGATCTCATCAAGCCGTTCCTGGATACGGACGCGGCGCTGTGGAAGAAGGTCATCGACATCAACCTTTACGGCCCGCTGAACATGCATCATGCGGTGCTTCCGGGAATGGTGAAGAACGGCGGCGGCCGGGTGGTCAACATCGCCTCGGATGCCGGGCGCGTGGGCTCGTCCGGCGAGGCCGTCTATTCGGCCTGCAAGGGCGGCATCATTTCCTTCACCAAGACCATGGCGCGCGAGCTGGCCCGCAAGGGCGTCCAGTTGAACGCGGTCGCCCCCGGTCCCACCGATACGCCGCTGTTCGCCGAGGTTGCCCAGGGCGAAGCCGGCGAAAAGATCGCCGAGGGCCTCAAGCGGGCGATCCCGATGAAGCGCCTGGCGCAGCCCAGCGACTATCCGGGCATCATCTGCTTCCTGTCGTCCGACGACGCGGGCTTCATCACCGGGCAGGTCATCTCGGTATCGGGCGGGTTGTCGATGCATGGCTGACCCTTGGCGGCAGGGGCCGCAACGGGCCGCTGCCGCCGCGCCGCCTTGCGGGCGGCTTGCCCAGCGCTGAGGAAAGGTGACGGATGTTCCAGCCAGACCCCGATATCCGACGTTCAAGCACGCTGGCGGCCTTCCTGCGCGACTGCGGGGCCGCCAGCTACGAGGATCTTGCCGACCGCGCCAATGCCGACCCGGACTGGTTCTGGGGCCGCATCCTGGCCCACGCCGGCATCCGCTTCAGCCGGTCGCCCGCGCGCCTGAGGGACATCTCGGACGGCCCCGAGTCGATCCGCTGGGGCGTCGGCGGAACCCTGAACCTGACCGAGACCTGCCTGGACGCCCGGATCGCCGAAGGTCTGGGCGGCAAGACCGCGATCGACTGGGTCGGCGAGGACGGCAGCCGCCGAAGCTGGACCTGGGCCGAACTTGCCGCCGAGGCGGCCCGCGTCGCCTCGGCCCTTGCGGCGCGGGGCGTGAAACCCGGCGAGGCGGTCGGCATCTACATGCCGATGATCCCCGAAATCCAGGCGGCGCTTCTGGGCATTGCCCGGCTTGGCGCGGTGGCGGTGCCGCTGTTTTCCGGCTTCGCGCCACCCGCCATCGCCAGCCGGCTTGGCGACGCGCGGGCGGTGGCGGTGCTGACGGCCGATGCCACGCCGCGCCGGGGCCGACCGGTGTGGATGGAGGCCACGTTGGCCCAGGTCCTGACAGAGGTGCCTTCGGTCCATACCGTCTTCAGCCTGCGCCGCTTCGGCGGCGCGGTGGCCGATCCGGGCCGCGATCTCGACTGGCAGGCCACTGTCGGTCGGGCGGATCCGGGCCGGCCGGCCCAGCCCGTCGATGCGGAAGCGCCGTTCCTCATCGCCTATACATCGGGGACGACCGGCCGGCCCAAGGGTGTTGTCCACACCCATCTTGGCGTGCAGGCCAAGGCCACGGCGGATTTCCTTCTGTGCCTCGACATGAAGCGAGAGGATCGCCACCTGTGGATGACCGACATGGGCTGGGTGATGGGGCCGCTGACCATCCTCTCGGTGCTGCTGTCCGGCGCGACGCTGGTTCTGGCCGAGGGCGCGCCCTCGATGCCCGGCGATCCCTTCAGGCTTCTGCGGATCGCCGCCCGGATGGAGGTCACCCATCTGGGCATCGCGCCGACCCTGGTGCGGCAGTTCATGGCGCAGGATCCGGCGCCGCTGTCCGATCTTGACCTGTCGCGGCTGCGCATCGTCGCCTCGACCGGGGAACCCTGGACCGATGACGCCTGGCTGTGGCACCTTCGGCATGTCTGCCGCCACCGCGCCGTGCCGCTGAACATTTCCGGCGGGACCGAGCTGTTCGGCGCGATCCTGACCTCGACCGTCCTGCACGATCTGAAGCCGGGCGGCTTTTCCGCCGAGGCCCTGGGCGTGGGTGCGAAGGTGCTGCGAGAAGATGGCCGGGAAGCCGCGCCGGGCGAGGTGGGGGAACTTGTCGTCACCCAGCCGCCCCTGGGCCTGACCCCGGGGATCTGGGGCGACCGGCAGCGCTATCTGGAAACCTACTGGTCCACCTTCCCCGGCATGTGGCGCCACGGGGACTGGGTGCGCCGCGACGCGGACGGGACCTGGTATATCCTGGGCCGGTCGGACGACACGCTGAACATCGCCGGAAAGCGCATCGGCCCGCCCGAGATCGAGGCCGCCCTGACCGGCACCGGGCAGGTGGTCGATGCCGCCGCCATCGCCGCCCCGGACAGCCTCAAGGGAGTCGCGGTGGTCTGCATCTGCGTCGCCGCGCCGGGCGTGACGCCCGATGCCGCCCTGGTCGAGCACCTCAAGGACCGCGTGGGCGAGGTGGTGTCGAAACCCTTCCGCCCGCGCGAGATCCATTTCGTCGAGGCGCTGCCCAAGACCCGCAGCATGAAGACGATGCGGCGGATCGTGCGCGCGGCCTTCCTGGGCGAGGATCCCGGGGATCTGTCGTCCGTCAGCAATCCTGACACCATGCTGCCCATCGCGGCGCTCAGAAAGGACTTGCCATGATCGTCGTTTTCGGAGCCACCGGCACGACCGGCTCGCCGTTGGTCGATGCGCTTCTGGCCAAGGGCGCGGAAGTGCGCGCCGTCACCAGCGACCCGGCCAGGATCGACGCCCTGAAGGCCCGGGGCTGCGATGCGGTGGTCGCGGATTTCGCCGACCCCGCTGCCCTGGAACAGGCCTGCGCCGGGGCAGACAGGATCTATCTGGTCACGCCGGCCCATGCCCAGATGCGCCGCTGGAAGGCCAATGCGATCCAAGCCGCGAAGGCCGCCGGGGTGCGGCACGTGGTTCTGGCCACCGGGCTGGGCGCTTCGCCCAAGGCCGGGCTGACCTTCGGCCGTTGGCATTCAGAAACCCAGGAACTGCTGAAGGAAAGCGGCCTCGCCTGGACCTTCGTCCAGCCCACCTATTTCATGCAGAACCTGCTGTGGCAGGCCGGGACGATCGCCAGCGAAGGCGTCTATCACGACGATATGGGCGGCCCCGTCGCCTGGATCGACGCGCGCGACATCGCCGATGTCGCGGCCGAGGCGCTGACGGGCCAGGGCCATGAGGGCAAGGCCTATGGGCTGACCGGCCCCGAAGCCCTGACCGGCCAGGACATCGCCGCCCTGCTGTCCGAGGCGACCGGGCGCGCCGTCACCTGCGCGCCCCTGTCGCCCGAAAAATCGAAGGCGGCGATGATGGCCGGCGGGATGCAGGAGGAGGTCGCCGCGGCCATGGTGGAACTGGCGTCGATCGCGCCCAAGGGCTGGCTGGCGGGGATCGAGACAACGGTCAGCGACCTGCTGGGCCGCCCGCCGCGCCGGTTCCGCGATTTCATTGCCGAACACCGGGATGCCTTCCGTCCCGCATGATCGTGGAAAACTGCAAGGAGTAGAACCGGATCATGCCGTTCCAGCCGAAGAACCCCGATTTCGACGCGCGCGTGCGCGACAGCTTCAACCGCCAGAAGGTCATGCACCGGCTGGGCATCAGCATCGCCGACCTGTCGCCGGGCCATGTCGTCCTGGAAATGGCCCATGACCCGGATCTGACGCAGCAGCACGGTTTCCTGCACGCGGGCATCGTCTCGACCGCGCTGGACAGCGCCTGCGGCTATGCGGCCTTTTCGCTGATGCCGGCCGACGCGGCGGTCCTGACCGTCGAGTTCAAGATCAACCTGCTGAACCCCGCGGATGGCGAGCGGTTCCGCTTCGTCGCGGACGTGATCAAGCCGGGCAGGACCCTGACCATCAGCGAAGGGCGGGCCTTCGCGCTGAAGGACGGGACCGAAAGGCTGGTGGCGACGATGACCGGGACGCTGATGGCGCTGGTCGGGCGGACGGGAGTGGCGGGCTAGCGGCCCGCCCGCCCCTTTCGCGGGCTACAGGGCCTGCGCCAGCCGCACCCCGTCGTCGATGGCGCGACGCGCATCCAGTTCCGCGGCCTCGTGGGCGCCGCCGATCAGCGTCACGGGCACGCCGCGCGCCGAAAGTTCGTCGGCCAGCGAGCGTTCGGATTCCTGCCCCGTGCACAGCACGATCGTGTCCGCCGCGATCACCCTGGGCTCGCCGTCCAGAAGGATATGCAGCCCGGCGTCGTCGATGCGGTCGTAAACGACGCCCCCCAGGGTATCGACACCGTGCTTGCGCAGCGCGTTGCGCAGGATCCAGCCGGTCGAGACGCCAAGGCCGCTGCCGGGCTTGGAGGCCTTGCGCTGCAGCATCACCACCTTGCGCCGGGCGGGCAGCGGCGCCAGCGGATCCCCGGTTAAGGCACCCGGCGCCGCGAAGTCGGGATCGACGCCCCAGCTGGCGCAGAAGCTGTTTCCCGCCTGAAGCTCGGCCGGGTGGGTCACTAGGAACTCGGCCACGTCATGGCCGATGCCGCCCGCCCCCATCACCGCGACCGTCTCGCCCGCAAGGCGCGCGCCGGACAGGATTTCCGCATAGGTCGCGACGCTGGGATGGTCGATGCCGGGCAGATCGGGGATGCGCGGCACCACCCCCGTGGCGATGACGACGTGATCGTAGCCCTGCAGATCATCCGCGCGGGCCCCCTGCCCCAGGCGCAGCGTGACGCCGTGCTTCTGCAACTGCCCCGAATAATAGCGCAGGGTCTCGTCGAACTCGTCCTTGCCCGGCGCCGCGCGCGCCAGGTTGATCTGCCCGCCCAGCCTGTCCTGCGCCTCGAACAGCGTGACGTGGTGGCCCAGCCGGGCAGCCTCGGCGGCGGCGGCCATGCCGGCGGCGCCGCCGCCCACGACCGCCAGCTTCAGCGGGGTCTGGGCCGGCGTGTCGCGGAACTCGGTCTCGCGGCCGGCGCGGGGGTTGACCAGGCAGCTGACCGGGCGATCGGAAAAGATGAAGTCCAGGCAGGCCTGGTTGCAGGCGATGCAGGTGTTGATCTCGTCCGCGCGGCCCTCGCGCGCTTTCCGGACAAAATGCGGATCGGCCAGGAAGGGCCGCGCCATCGACACCATGTCGGCATCCCCCGAGGCGAGGATCTCCTCGGCCAGGGCCGGGGTGTTGATCCGGTTCGAGGCCACCACGGGGATCGACACCGCCCGCTTGACGTTGGCCGCGGCCTTGCGCCAGGCGCCCCGCGGCACGTGATAGGCGATGGTGGGCACCCGCGCCTCGTGCCAGCCGATGCCGGTGTTCAGGATGTCAGCCCCCGCGGCCTCGACCCGCCGGGCAAGGGCCGCGATCTCGTCGGCGGGCGCGCCCCCTCGACCAGATCGGCGGCCGAGATCCGATAGATGATGAGGAAATCGGGCCCGCAGCGGTCGCGGACGGCGCGCACGATCTCGACCGGGAAGCGGTGCCGGTTCTCGGCGCTGCCGCCCCAGTCGTCGCTGCGCCTGTTCGTGTGGGTGACGGTGAATTCGTTGATGAGATAGCCTTCCGACCCCATGATCTCGACGCCGTCGAACCCTGCGGCCTGGGCGTTGGCCGCGGCCGAGGCGAAGTCGGCGATGGTGCGGCGGATGTCGGCCTCGGTCATCTCGCGCGGGGTGTGGCGGTTGATCGGAGAGCGAATCGGCGACGGGGCCACGCAGTCCTGGATCTTCGCATAGCGGCCGGCGTGAAGAAGCTGGGCGCAGATCAGGCTGCCTTCGGCCTGCACGGCCTCGCAGATCGGGCGCAGGTGCATGGCGGCTTCGGGATCGTCCAGCCGCGGGCCCTCGGGGTCGAAGATCCCTTCCGCATTGGGAGAGAATCCCCCCGTCACCAGGACCGCCGCCTCGCCGCGGGCGCGTTCGGCGTAGAAGGCGACCTGCTTGGCGATGCCGTCGGGTTCGGTTTCCAGACGGGTGTGCATCGACCCCATGATGACGCGGTTGCGAAGCCTGTGCTGCCCGGCGCGGATGGGCGAAAGCATGGTCCCGAAGCTGTTCTTCTGCGTGGTCTGCACGACCCCTCTCCTCCTCCGAAAACTCCCCTTGATCGTCATTCTAACATTTGTTAGATTTTTGGAAAGGGCCTATTTGGGGACAGGGAGAGGCGTTCCGATGCAATTCCAGCCGACAGAGGATCAGAAGGCGTTTCGCGATACCGCCAGGCGCTTCGCCACGGAAAAACTGGCGCCCAGCTATCAGCAGCGGGCAAGCGGCCATACCTTCGACCGCGCCCTCATCTCCGAGATGGGCGCGCTGGGCCTGATCGCGCCCGACCTGCCCGAGGAGTTCGGCGGGCTTGGCGAAAGCTCTGTCACCGCGGGGCTTGTCGTCGAGGAAATCGCCTATGCCGATTTCAACGCCAGCTACGTGCAGCTTCTGGGGTCCCTGATGGGGGGCATGGTGGCCAAGCACGCCTCGCGCGACATCGCCTCGGAATGGGTGCCCCGGGTGGTGTCCGGCGACGCGGTGATCGGCCTGGGCCTGACCGAGCCGCGGGGCGGATCGGACGCGGCGAACCTGATCCTGAAGGCCGAGAAGTCGGGCAACGGCTGGCGGCTGAACGGCGAAAAGACCTCGATGAGCTTCGCCGCCCAAGCGGACGCGGCGGTGGTCTTCGCGCGCACCGGCGATCCCGCCGGCGGATCGCGCGGGGTCAGCGCCTTCTTCGTCGATCTGAACCAGCCGGGCATCAGCCGCACCCATTTCGACGACATCGGCACCAAGCCCGTGGGCCGCGGCTCGGTGTTCTTCGACGACGTGTTCGTGCCGGCCGAGAACATCATGGCCGAACAGGACCGCGCCTTCGGCACGATCATGGCGGGCTTCGACTATTCCCGCGCGCTGATCGGGCTGGAATGTCTGGGCGCGGCGCAGGCCTCGGTGGACGAGACCTGGAAATACGTGCAGGAGCGCGAGGCCTTCGGCGCCCCGATCGTCCAGTACCAGGGCGTCAGCTTCCCCCTGGCCGAGGCCGAGACGCAGCTGACCATGATGCGCCAGCTGTGCTATTACACGCTGGATCTGCGCGACCGCGGCCTGCCCCACACCGCCGAGGCGGCGATGTGCAAGTGGTATCTGCCCAAGACCGCCTGCGAGATCATCCACCAATGCCTGATCCTGCACGGCCATTACGGCTATACCACCGACCTTCCCCACCATCAGCGCTACAACGACGTGCTGGGCCTGCAGATCGGCGACGGCACCGCCCAGATCCAGAAGCTTGTCATCGCCCGCGAGAAGGTCGGCCGCGTCGCGCTGCAATACGACAAGCGCGTCCGGGGAGCCACGAAATGAGCGATCCCGTCATTACCACCACCGAGGGCAGCACCGGCATCATCGAGCTGGCGCGCCCCGAGAAGTTCAATTGCCTTTCCCTTCAGGTGCACGAGCGGATCTCAGCCGCGCGGGCGGAGTTCGAGGCGAAGCCCGAGATCCGGGCGATCCTCATCCGCGCGCAGGGCAAGCATTTCTGCACCGGCGCCGACCTGTCTGAAGTGAAGGGCAAATTGAACGATCCCGCCGCGCTGGACCACTTCATCGCCTTCGGCATGAAGAACCTGCGCGCGCTCGAAACCTCCTCCCTCCCGGTCGTCGTGGCGGTGCAGGGGCTGTGTCTGGCCGGCGGGATCGAACTGATGCTGGCCTGCGACGTGTGCTTCGCTGCGGAAACCGCACAGTTCGGCGACCAGCACGCGCAGTTCGGCCTGATCCCCGGCTGGGGCGGGTCGCAGCGGCTGACGCGGCTCATGGGGATGCGGCGGGCGCTGGATCTGATGTTCTCGGCCCGCTGGCTGAAGGCGGACGAGGCCCGCGAGGCGGGGCTGGTGAACTATGTCGTGCCCGATGCGGATCTGCACAAGGCGGCGCTGGACTATTGCCAGAAGATCGCCACCCGGTCGCGCACCGGCATCGCCGAGATGAAGCGGCTGGCGCGCGAGGGCGCCGATCTGGGCATCGACCAGCAGATGCGGCTTGAACGGGACGCGGCGGTGCGCGCCCTGCCCAGCGACGACGTGGCCGAGGGGCTGGACGCCTTCGAGAACCGTCGCGCCCCCGCATTCAAGTCTTGAGGACGGACGATGGACTTCACGCTGAACGACGAGCAACGCCAGATCTATGAATACGGCGGCCAGCTGGCGCAGAAATTCGACAACAATTACTGGCTGGCGCACGCGCGCCGGCACGAGTTTCCGCACGAGATGTTCCGCCAGATCGCCGATGACGGCTTCCTGGGCATCATGGTCCCCGAGGAGTACGGCGGCGCCGGCCTTGGCATGACCGAGATGGCGCTGTTCATGGAAGGCACCGCCAATCACGGCGTTCCGCTGCTGATGATGGTGGTCGGGCCGACCATGTCGCTGGCCCACATCGCCAGCCACGGCACCGAGTTCCACAAGAAGGAACTGCTGCCGGCGGCCTGCCGGGGCGAGATCCAGTTCTGCTTCGCGATCACCGAACCGGGCGCGGGGTCGAACACCATGAAGGCCACCACCCTGGCCCGGCCCCGGGGCAACCGCTTCAGCCTGTCGGGCGAAAAGACCTTCATCACCGGCGCCGAGGTGGCCGATTACTGTCTGGTGGTGGCGCGCACCAAGCCCCATACCGAGGTCCTGCGCAAGACCGACGGCTTCACCCTGTTCGCGGTGGATCTGAGGAAGAAGGGCGTCGAGAAGCAGCGCGTGAAGATCTCGATCCCGCTGCCCGAGGAACAGTGGACGCTGTTCTTCGACGACGTGGACCTGGGCCCCGAGGATGTCGTGGGCCAGGTGGACGAGGGCTTCTCGATCCTGTTCGACAGCCTCAATCCCGAACGCATCATCCTGGCGGCGCTGTGCTGCGGCATCGGCCGCTTCGCCCTGAACAAGGCCGTCGCCTACGCCTCGGAACGCAACGTCTTCGGCCAGCCGATCGGCGCGCATCAGGGCGTCCAGCACCCGATGGCCAAGGCCTTCACGGCGGTCGAGATGGCCAGCCTGATGACGCGGCGCGCGGCCTGGGAATTCGACAGCAAGCTGCCCGCGGGCGCGTCGTCGAACATGGCCAAGTACGCCGCCGCCGAGGCCGGCATCGAGGCCGTCGACGCGGCGCTTCAGGCGCATGGCGGTTCCGGCTTCACCGAGGATACCGGGCTTTACGAGATGTATCCGCTGGTGCGCCTGCTGCGCACCGCCCCCGTGAACCGCGAGCTGTGCCTCAGCTTCATCGGGGAAAAGGTCATGGGTCTGCCGCGGTCCTACTGACCGCAGGACAGGGAGGACGACATGCAATTCGGAATGCGCTTCCGGCGCCAGGACGCCGCGCAGAAGGCGAATGATCGCTTCTGGCACGAGATCGAGGGCACGCCGCTGGATCAGGTGCGTCGCATCCAGGAGGAACGTCTGCGCGCGCAGATGGCCTATCTGAAGGCGAACTCGCCCTTCTACCAGCAGAAGTTCGCGGAAGCGGGCGTTGATTTCGACGAGATCCGCAGCATCGAGGATCTGCAGAAGCTGCCCTATACCTACAAGACGGAAATCCGCGAAAGCCTGGCGGCCGAGCCGCCCTTCGGCAGGCACCGGGCCGCGCCGATGGCCGACATCATCCAGATGCAGGCCTCGTCCGGGACCACCGGCAGCCCCTCCTATATCGCGCTGACCGAGGCCGATGCCGAGATGTGGCACGAGATGACGGCGCGATGCTTCTTCGCCAACGGCCTGCGCCCCGGCGACATGGCGCTGCACGCCTTTTCGCTGGCCAAGGGCTTTGTCGGCGGCATTCCGGTCATGCAGGGCCTGCAATACATGGGCGTGATCGACGTGCCGGTGGGGGCCGACGGCGGCGTGGAACGGCTGCTGCGCGCCTGCGCCGACACCCGACCGCGCTGCGTCGTGGGGGCGCCGAACTTCGTGCTGCACCTGGCCGAGAAGGCGCCCGAGGTGCTGGGCTGCAAGGCCAGCGAACTGGGCGTCGAACGCGTGATCGTCGGCGGCGAGCCGGGCGGCGGCATCCCGGCGATCCGCGCCAAGATCGAGGCGGCCTGGGGCGCGACCTGTACCGAAATGCTGGGCGGCACCGATCTGGGCGTCACCTACTGGGCGGAATGCGATGCCCAGTCGGGGATGCACATGGTCAACATGGACTATATCATCACCGAGCTTCTGGACCCCGAAACCGGCAGGATCATCCCCTGGGAACAGGGCGCCAAGGGCGAGATGGTCTATACCGCGCTGGGCCGGCAGGCCAGCCCGCTGGTGCGGTTCCGGTCCGGCGACTATGTCGAGGTCACGGGCACCGAATGTTCCTGCGGCCGCACCGGCCCCAAGATCCGCTGCACCGGGCGGACCGACGACATGCTGATCGTGCGCGGGGCGAACGTGTTCCCCTCGGCCATCAACAGCGTCATCGCCGAGATGGTGCCCGACACCAACGGCGTCATGCGGATCGTGGCCGATTTCGAGGGCCACACCACCCAGGGCGCGCTGACCGTCATCGTCGAACGGGGTCCGGGCCGCGATCCCGCCGACGATCCCGCGCTGAAAAGCAAGATCGAGCAGCGCCTGCGCGATGCCCTGGTGTTCAAGGCCGATGTCCGACTGGTCGCCCCCGACACCTTCGAGAAACCCGGTGCCGCCAAGGTCGCCTTCGTCCTCAGAAAGTATCCCGACCTGCCATGACACGCATGAAATCCCTTCTCGACACCGGGTCGGACGACTTCCGGGCAAACGACGCACGCTATCGCCAGAGGATCGACGAACTGCACGCGCTGCGGCGCGAGCAGCGCATCGGCGGCCCGGAAAAGGCGCGGGAACGCCACGTCCAGAAGGGAAAGATCCTGCCGCGCGAACGCATCGAGCGGCTGATCGACCCCGGTACGCCCTTCCTCGAGATCGGCGAACTTGCCGGGCTGAACAAATACGACGGCGTGCCCCCCGGCGCGGGCATCATCACTGGCATCGGCGTGATCGAGGGCCGGCGCTGCATGATCATCGCCAACGACGCCACCGTGAAGGGCGGGACCTATTTCGGCATGACCTGCCGCAAGCATGTCCGCGCCCAGAAGATCGCCTGGAAGAACCGCCTGCCGGTCATCACCCTGGTCGATTCCGGCGGCGCCTTCCTGCCCGATCAGGAAAACATCTTCCCCGACGAAGGGCAGTTCGGCTCGATCTTCCACCAGCAGATCGGCATGTCGGGCGACGGCATCCCGCAGATCGCCGTGGTCATGGGCCCCTGCACCGCCGGCGGCGCCTATATCCCCGCGCTCTGCGACGAGGTGGTGATCGTGCGCGGCCAGGGCTTCATGTATCTGGGCGGCCCGGAACTGACCTTCGCCGCGACCGGCGAAAAGGTCGATGCCGAAAGCCTGGGCGGCGGCAAGATGCATTCGTCCGTATCCGGCGTGACCGACCATCTGGCCGAGGACGACGCCCATGCCCTGGCCATCACGCGCGAGATCGTCAGCCATCTGGGCGAACGGCTGGTGCCGCGCAAGACCCCTGCGGCGCCTCGCCCGCCCGCCTATCCGGTCGAGGAGATCTACGGCATCGTCAGCCGCGACCCCAAGGTGCCCACCGACAACCGCGAGATCGTCGCGCGTCTGGTCGATGGCAGCGACTTCCACGAGTTCAAGCCGCTTTACGGCGACACTATCATGACCGGCTGGGGCCGCATCCTGGGCCACGAGGTCGGGATCCTTGCCAATACCGGCGTGCTGTTCGTCGAGGCGGCGCTGAAGGCCACGCATTTCATCAATCTGTGCGTGCAGCGCGACATTCCGCTGCTGTTCCTGGCGGATGTGAACGGCTTCATGGTCGGCCGCGAGGTCGAGCAGATGGGCATCGCCAAGGCAGGGGCGAAGATGATCACCGCCATGTCCTCGGCCCGGGTGCCGAAGTTCACGATCATCACCGGCGGCTCTTACGGGGCGGGCTATCTGGCCATGCTGGGCCGGCCCTTCCAGCCCGACGCGATGTTCGCCTGGCCCAGCGGGCGGTCCGCCATCATGGGGCCCGAACAGGCCGCCAGCGTGCTGGCGCAGGTCCGCGCCCAGATCAACGAGCGCGAGGGCAGAAGCTGGACCCCCGAGGAAGAAGAGGCCTTCAAGGCCCCGATCCGCAAGGAATACGAGGATTTCCAGGGCGCCTACAACTTCGCCTCGAACCTGTGGATCGACAGCGTCATCGACCCTTGCGAAACCCGCGAGGTTATGGCGCTGATGCTGGACCTGACATCGCGCAGACCCAAGGTCGAAACCCATTTCGGCGTGTTCAGGATGTGAGGGGCGAGCCATGAAGATCAAGACGCTTCTGATCGCCAATCGCGGCGAAATCGCCTGCCGGATCGCGCGCACCGCGCGGGCCGCCGGCATCACCCCCGTCGGCGTCCATTCCCAGGCCGACGCCAATGCCCTGCACGTCCGCGAGATCGGGCAGTCGATCTGCATCGGCGGCGGACCGGCCTCGGAAAGTTATCTGCGCATCGACGCGGTGGTGGCCGCGGCGCGCGCGGCGAGCGCCGATGCCATCCACCCCGGCTATGGCTTTCTAGCCGAAAACCCCGACTTCGCCCGCGCCGTGGAAGCGGCGGGGATCATCTTCATGGGGCCGACGCCCGAGACGCTGGAGCGCTTCGGCGACAAGGCCAGCGCCAAGCAGGCGGCCATCGCCGCCGGCGTCCCGGTGATCGCGGGCGCCGAAGGGGCACGGTCCGATCCGGCCGAAATCGCCGCCGAGGTGCGCCGGATGGGCCTGCCGGTCCTGCTGAAGGCGGTGGGCGGCGGCGGCGGGCGCGGGCAGCGCCTCGTCACTGATGAATCTACGCTGATGGAAGACATCGAGGGAGCGCTGCGCGAGGCGAAATCCACCTTCGGCTCGGAAGGGCTGCTGCTGGAGCGCTTCCTCCCCGAGGCCCGCCACGTCGAGATCCAGATCGCCGGCGACGGCAAGGGCCATGTGGTGCATCTGTTCGAACGCGACTGCACGCTTCAGCGCCGCCACCAGAAGGTGATCGAGGAAGCCCCGGCCTGGGGCCTGCCCAGGACGCTGCTGGACGCCATCGCCCGCGACGCCGTGCGCCTGGGCGAGACGCTGAACTATCGCGGCCTGGGCACCGTCGAGTTCCTGGTCGCCGGGGACCGCTATTTCTTCCTCGAGGTCAACCCGCGCATCCAGGTCGAACATCCCGTGACCGAGGCGATCACCGGGCTTGATCTGGTCGCGCTGCATCTGCGCATCGCCGAAGGGGCCGGACTCGGTCTGGTCCAGGACGACCTGACCATCAATGGCCACGCCGTCGAGGCGCGCCTTTACGCCGAGGATCCGGCGATGCAGTTCGCCCCCTCGACAGGGGTTCTGACGACGCTTGGTCTGCCGCAGGGGCTGCGGATCGACAGCGGCGTTCAGGAGGGCGATTCCGTCACCCCTTATTACGATCCGATGATTGCCAAGCTGATCGTCCACGCGCCGGACCGCGAAACAGCGCTGGCCCGGCTGGCGACCGCGCTGGATCACGTCGCGGTCGAGGGGGTGCAGACCAACCGTGCCTTCCTGACCGCCCTGGCGCGCAATCCGGAATTCGAACGGATGGCGGTCCATACGCGCTGGATCGACGGGCGGATCGCGGAACTGACCCGGCCCGCCCCACTGCTGCGCCCGGATCTGTGGAAGGCCGCCGCCGCGATCCTGTTCGTGGCTGGCCGCCGGCGCGGCCAGACCGCCGACCCCTGGATCAACCGCGAGACCTTCACCGGCTGGCGGCTGGGCCTGGGTGGCGATGCGCTGGAAGCGGGCCAACGGGTGACGCTGACCGGCATCGACGGCGGCTCGGACGACCTGCGCGTGGGGCCGGTCGGGCCGGGCGACCGCTATCGCGTCCTGTCCGAAAGCGGCGATGCGATCACCCTGACGGCGCGCGAGATCGCGCCGGGACGCTGGCGCCTTGGCATGGGCGACGCAGTGCTGGTGATCGAGGCCCGGATCGGCAACGGCGTGATCGAGATGGACACCCCCGAAGGCCGGCTGGTATTCCGGCCTGCCACGCCGCTGGATTTCGTCGGCGCCGACGCCGCTGCGGAACGGGATGTGACTGCCCCGCTGACCGGCATGATCGTCGATGTCAAGGTCGCCGACGGTCAGGCCGTCGTCGAGGGCGATGTCATCGCGGTCATGGAGTCCATGAAGCTCGAGATCTCGATCCGGGCGGCCGCCGCCGGGACCGCCACCAGGATTACCGTCTCGAAGGGGGACATGGTCGATCGCGGCCAGGTCATCGCCGAGATCCAGCCACCCGAGGAGTGAGCCCATGAGCGACTTTCCCAAATTCGTCGAGTTCCGCGAGGAAGGACCGCGCGAGGGCTTCCAGATCGAAAAGAAGATCTACCCGATCGAGGAGCGGATCGAGCTGATCGACCTGCTCAGCGAAACCGGCTTGAAGCGGATCCAGGTGGGCAGCTTCGTCAGCCCGCAATACGTGCCGCAGATGGCCGACACGGCCGAGCTTTTCCAGCGCATCAAGCGCAGGCCGGGGGTGAACTACACCTCGCTGTGGCTGAACGACAAGGGCTTCCGCAAGGCGCTCAGCGCGCACAAGGTCGATCTTGACCCGCGGCTGCTGTTCTATCCCTCGGAGGCCTTCGCCCGGGCCAACAACAACTGCTCGTCCGCCGAGATGCGCGAACGGCAGCGCGACTGGGTGCGCCTCTACAAGCAAGAGGGCTATACCGTCGATGCGGCCTATGTGATGACCGCCTTCGGCTGCAACTATGAAGGCGAGATCCCGCAGGAACGCATCCTCGACGATTTCCGCTTCATCCTGCGCCTGTGCGACGAGGAGCAGATCCCTGTGCCGATCCTGGTGATCGCCGACACGATGGGCTGGGGCAACCCCGAGGCGGTGAAGCGGATGATCGGCGCGCTGCGCGATCTGGCGCCGCAGGCGCGCATCGGCATGCACATCCACGACACCCGAGGCCTTGGCATCGCCAATGTCCACGCGGCGCTGTCGATGGGCGTGGACATGTTCGAAAGCTCGGTCGCGGGACTGGGCGGCTGCCCCTTCGCGGGCCACGGCCACGCCCGGGCGGCGGGCAACGTCTGCACCGAGGACGCGGTCTTCCTGTGCCACGAACTGGGCATCGAAACCGGGATCGACCTGGAAAAACTGATCGCGGCGGCGCTCAAGGCCGAACAGATCATCGGCGCGCCGCTGATGGGCCGGGTGATGCATTCCGGCAGTCTCGACAAATACCGCAAGGCAGGCTGAGGGAGGACGAAGATGGCGAAGGCACTTGATGGCAAGGTGGTGCTGGTCACCGGCGCGGGCGGGGGGATCGGTCGCGACATCGCGCTGATGGCGGCGGCCGAAGGGGCTGCGGTGGTGGTCAACGACCTGGGCGCGTCGCTGAAGGGCACCGGCCAGACCGAGACCGCCGCCCAGAAGGTCGTCGAGGAAATCCGGGCGGCGGGCGGCGAGGCGATCGCCGACGGCGGCAGCGTCGCCGACCCCGAGGCCGCGCGCGCCATGGTCGAGGCTGCGGTCAAGGAATTCGGCCGCATCGACGCCGTGGTGAACAACGCCGGCATCCTGCGCGATGGCTTCTTCCACAAGATGAGCTACGAGGACTTCGACGCGGTGGTGAAGGTCCATCTTTACGGCGCCTTCAACACCAGCCGCGCGGCGGCCGATTATTTCCGCGAACAGGAAAGCGGGTCGCTGGTCCACATGACCTCGACCTCGGGGCTGATCGGCAACTATGCCCAGGCCAACTATGCCGCGGCAAAGCTGGGGATCGCCGCCTTCTCGAAGTCGGTGGCACTGGATCTGCGGCGCTGGAACGTGCGGTCGAACTGCATCGCCCCCTTCGCCTGGAGCCGGATGATCTCGTCGATCAAGACCGACACGCCCGAACAGGTGGCGCGGGTCGAGAAGCTGAAGCAGATGACGCCCGCCAAGGTCGCGCCGATGGCCTGTTTCCTGATGTCCGACCAGGCCGAGGGCGTCAGCGGCCAGATCTTCGCGGTTCGCAACAACGAGATCTTCCTGTTCAACCAGCCGCGGCCGGTGCGCTCGGTCCATTCGGGCGATGGCTGGACCGCCGACGACATCGCCAAACGCGCCATCCCGGCGCTCAGGTCGCAATTCACGCCGCTGGAAGTGTCCGCGGACGTCTTTTCATGGGATCCGGTCTGATGAGCAAGCGCAAGGGAAAGATCACCTCGAAGATCGGCTGGAGCACGCCGGACAAGATCTGCGTGCGCGGCCTTGATCTGCCCAACGAGATCCTGGGCCACATGAACCTGGGCGACTTCGCCTTCCTGCAACTGACCGGCCGCAGGGCCACGCCCGAGGAAAGCCGCGTCTTCAACGCCATCATCATCACCCTGGTCGAACACGGCATCACGCCTTCGGCCATGGTTGCCCGGATGACCTACATGGGCGCGCCGGAATCGCTTCAGGCTGCGGTGGCGGCCGGGCTTTGCGGCTTGGGGACGGTCTTTGTCGGCTCGATGGAGGGCGCGGCCAGGATGCTCTACGAGGCGCTGCCGCCCGACCGGGCCGGCACCGGGGCCGATCTGGACGCCATCGCCCAGCAGACGGTCGAGGCCTTCCGCGCCAGCAAGGCCATCGTGCCGGGCCTGGGACATCCGGTCCACAAGCCCGTCGATCCCCGCGCCCCCCGGCTGTTCCAGATCGCGGCCGAGAACGGCAAGTCGGGCGAATACGTCGCGCTGATCCAGAAGATCCAGGCGGTCGCGGAACAGCGGTCCGGCAAGATGCTGCCCATCAACGCCACCGGCGCGATCGGCGCGATCTGCTGCGAATTCGGCTTCCCTTGGCAGATCGTGCGCGGCTTCGGGGTGATGGCCCGGTCCATCGGGCTGGTCGGCCACATCCTCGAGGAAAGCGAGAACCCGATTTCCTACGAACTGTGGCAGCGGGCCGAGGAAGAAATCCTCGAAACCTCGGGTCCCCAGGCCAGTTAAGGCAGGCAGCCCAGCGTCGAAGCTGGCCCGGATTGCGCCGAAGATGCCTTCGGCGCGGCGGCTTGTCGCAGGACCCGAAGGCAGCGGCGGTCTGGACCACCGCCCGTGATCGGCCGGCGACTGTCCGCGGATGGGCTGGCCGACGCAGCAAGGACAGGCACTGCAAGGCAGCTTTTGCAACGGGCGCGCGAAACCGCCTGTCGTCCCGCGCGTTGAAGGACTAACCGGCTCCGGGCTCCGCCCGCTTTCACCGAAAGGAGATGCCGTGGTTGCCCTGTCCGAACCCCTGCCGCCCAGGCCCCTGCACCCGCTTCACGCCATCCTGCTGTCCTTTCCGTTCCCGCTGTTTCTGGGAACGCTGGCCAGCGACATCGCCTATGGCCGCAGCTACCAGATCCAGTGGTCGAACTTCGCCCAGTGGCTGAACGCGGGCGGCCTTCTGGTCGGTGGCTTCGTGCTGCTGTGGGCCTTGGTTGCGCTGTTCCTGCGCGCCAACCGTGGCGACCGGCGGCGGGTCGTCTATTTCGTTCTGGTCCTGGCCATGTGGGTCCTGGGCTTCATCAATGCCCTCATCCATTCCAAGGACGCCTGGGCGATCATGCCCGAGGCGCCGTGGCTGTCGGCCATTTCGGCCCTGCTGGCGCTGCTGGCGTCCTGGGTCGGTTTCAGCGGTTTTCGCAGCGGAAGGTGGGCGTGATGCGCGGCGCTTTGATGATCTCGGTCCTGGCAGCCCTGCCGCTGTCGGCCCCGGCGCAAGAGGTTGTGACGCAGGGCACCTCGGTCCAGTTGCCCGAACCCCGGCGCGGCCTTCTGCCCGACATGGTGATCCCCCGGCCCGCGCTGTGGGGCGATGACCTGCCCACGGTTCCCGAAGGCTATTCGATCACCGCCATCGCGACGGATCTTGCGATCCCCCGCCAGACGCTGGTGCTGCCAAACGGCGACATCCTGGTGGCCGAGGGCAAGGGCCAGGGTGCGCCCGCGCTGCGGCCCAAGGACATCATCGCGGGCCTCATCAAGGCGCTTGGCAAAAGCCCCGTCGCCGGTGGCAACCGCCTGACCCTGCTGCGCGACGCCGATGGCGACGGTACCTACGAAACCCAGGGCGTCTTTGCCGAAGGGCTGAACTCGCCCTACGGCCTCGCGCGGATCGGCAACTTCATCTATGTCGCCACGCAGGGCGCGGTGCTGCGCTTCGACTATGCCGACGGCCAGACCCAGGCGAGCGCCGCCCCGGTCAAGCTGACCGATCTGCCCTCGATCATCAACCACCACTGGACCAAGGCGATGACGGCCAGCGCCGACGGGCGGTTCCTTTACGTGGGGATCGGATCGAACAGCAACATCACCGAGCGCGGCCTGGAGGCCGAGCAGGACCGGGCGATGATCTGGCAGATCGACGTGCAGACCGGCGCCCATCGCCCCTATGCGACCGGCCTGCGCAACCCGACCGCACTGGCCATCCAGCCCGGCACCGGCCAGCTGTGGGCCGTGGTCAACGAACGCGACGAGATCGGCCCCGACCTGGTGCCCGACTACCTGACCGCGGTGCAGGAAGGTGGCTTCTACGGCTGGCCCTTCAGCTACTGGGGCCAGACCGTCGATCCGCGTGCCCAGCCGCAAAATCCCGAACTCGTGGCGCAGGCGATCACGCCGGACTATGCGCTTGGTTCCCATGTCGCGGCGCTTGGGGTGGCCTTTTCGGACCCCGTCATGGGCCCGGACTTTGCCGAAGGCGTCTTCGTGGGGATGCACGGCAGCTGGAACCGCAGAGAGCCGGTGGGCTACAAGGTGGTCTTCGTGCCGTTCCAGGACGGCCGCCCGGCGGGCGAGCCGGTGGATGTCGTGACGGGCTTCCTGCTGGACGAGGACAACACCCGGGGCCGCCCCGTGGGCGTGACGCTGGATCCGCGCGGCGCGCTGATCGTGGCGGACGACCTGTCGAACACCATCTGGCGGATCGCACCCGACCAGCCCTGACGCAGAAGCCAGAGCCACCGTCAGGCCGGGGCCTGACGGTGGCCTGTCGCCCAGCGGCCTGTTCAGACCGTGTCCAGATACAGTTCGACCGTTTCCTCGTCGGACAGTTCTGCCATGTAGTGCAGTTCCTGCCGCTTGGTCATCACGAAGTTCTCGATCAGGTGGTCGGGGAAGATGCGCCGCATTTCGGGGCAGCGGTGGAACACCTCGATCGCTTCGCCCCAGCTTGCCGGAAGCTGATCGAGGTGCTGGTCATAGGCGTTGCCCTTGAACGGCTCGGGTGCCTCCAGCTTTTCCAGCAGCCCGTTCAGCGCCGCCCCCAGGATCGCAGCGACCGTCAGATAGGGGTTCACGTCGCCCCCCGCGACGCGGTGTTCGATGCGCCGCGCCCGTGGGCTGGATGACGGGATGCGGATCGCGGCGGTGCGGTTCTCGTAGGCCCAGCCGATGCCGGTGGGCGCGTGGGCGTTGGGAACCAGCCGGTCATAGCTGTTCTCGTGCGGGGCGAACAGCAGCGTGGATCCCGGCATGGCGCGCAGGCATCCGGCCACGGCATGACGCAGTTCCGCCGTGCCCTCGTCGCCGCCGTTGTCGAAGATGTTGCGCCCCTCGCTGTCCAGGATCGAGAAGTGCATATGCATCCCGTTGCCCGAGAACGTCTCGTAGGGCTTGGCCATGAAGCTGCCGGCAAAGCCGTATTGGCGCGCGATCCCCTTGACCAGCATCTTGAACAGCCAACTGTCGTCGGCCGCCTTCAGGGGATCGGGCTGGTGCATGAGGTTGATCTCGAACTGACCCGGCCCGGCTTCGGAAATGGCCGTGTCGGCGGGAATGTCCATCGCCTCGCAGGCGTCATAGAGCGTGGTGAAGAACTGGTCGAAGGCATCCAGCGCCCGCAGGCTGAGAACCTCGCCCCCCGTCCGGCGCTTGCCGGAACGCGGGCTGGGGGGCACGCGCAACTGCCGGCCCGAATCGTCGATCAGGAAGAACTCCAGCTCGGTCGCCACGACTGGGGTCAGCCCGGCCGCCTTGTAGCGTTCGACCACGCGCGCCAGAGCCTGCCGGGGATCGCCCTCGTAGGGGCGCCCGTCGGGATGGAACATCCACAGGGGCAGCAGGGCGGTAGGCGCGTCCAGCCAGGGCATCGGCAGGAAGCCCCGTTCGGTCGGCAGCAGCAGCCCGTCGGGGTCGCCGATCTGGAACACCAGGGGGCTGTCCTCGACATCCTCGCCCCAGATGTCCAGGTTCAGGACGGAATAGGGGAACTTGGTCCCCTCCTCGAGCAGCTTGCGGGCATAGCGGGCGGGGATGCGCTTGCCGCGCGCGACGCCGTTCAGGTCGGCGGCGGCCACGCGGATGGTCTTGACCTCGGGATGTTCTTTCAGCCAGTCCATGATTCACCGGAAGATGTTCGGGCGATAGCGGATGCGTTGCGCCGCGCCCGGCAGGTGGCGGTTCAGCCGCCGGTTCACGATGCCGAACAATCCGATCAGCGCAAGGGTCGCCACGATGAAATACCCGGCGACGATGGGATAGGCGACGAAGGGGTTGAAGGTCTGGCCCGCGAAATAGCTGGCGTAGTACAGGCTGTCGCCGCGCTGCTGGAAGGCGGGAAAGCCGGAAAAGAACACCAGCGTCGTGGCGTGGAACAGGAAGATCGCTTCGTTGGTGTAGGACGGCCAGGCCAGCCGCAGCATCGTCGGCCAGAGGATCCGGCGGAACTTGGTCCAGCCGGTCATCCCATAGGCCTCGGCGGCCTCGATGTCGCCCTTGGGCACCGCCATCAGTGCGCCGTGGAAGATCTGCGCCGAATAGGCCGCCGTGTTCAGCGTCAGCACGATCAGCGCGCCGGCCCAGGCCCTTGCCAGCCAGCCCGTCTGCACCGTCAGGCCGAAGATCTCGATCCCGGCGCGGGGCAGCATCACAAGCGCCTCGTAGGCCAGGAAGAACTGGATGAACAGCGGGCTGCCGCGGAACAGGAAGATGAAGCCATCGGCCGGGCGGCGCAGCCAGGGGCTGGTGCTGGTCTTGGCCAGTGCCAGCGCCGTCGCCAGGAAAAAGCCGAACAGCAGCGCGAAGAAGGCGAAATACAGGTTCCAGATCAGGCCCGACCCGATCAGCGTGACCTGCTGGCACAGCGTGAAGTCCGTGCGCGGCAGCAGCCGTTCGCCGAAGCCCAGCGAACGAAGCCCATAATCCAGGATCGTCTGCGCGCAGCTCATGGCGCGGCCGCCTTGCGCTGCGCCTCGCCGGCCATGGTGGCCTGCCCGGCCGACAGGCGGCGGATCAGCCGGTCCAGAACCCGTTCCGAAATCCAGGTCATCAGCAGATAGAACCCCAGCACGGCGATGAAGTAATAGAGCCGCCAGTCGGGATGCGGATAGGCATAGGAGGATGTCTTGGCCCCGCCCAGTTCGCGCGCCCAATAGACGATGTCCTCGATCCCCAGCAGGAACAGCAGGGGCGTCGCCTTGATGAGGATCATCCACAGGTTCGACAGCCCAGGCAGGGCATAGGTCCACATCTGCGGCACCAGGATGCGCCGCGTGACCTGCCGCGACGTCATGCCGTAGGCCTCGGCGGTTTCAAGCTGGGCGCGGGGAACCGCCTGCATGGCGCCGTAAAGGACATTGGCCGCGAAGGCGCCGAAGACGATCGAGAAGGCGACCACGGCCAGGGTCATGGCATAGATGTCGTGGACCCATTCGGGGCTGCTGGACAGCGGCAGCTTGGCGGCCGCGCAGACGACGAAGTCGTTGCCCTGCCGCACCGGCGCGTCGCTGTCGCACAAGGCCTGATGGCGCAGCCACTCCAGCCCCTGATCCAGGGCGATGGGCACGAACAGGAAGAACACGATGTCCGGCACGCCCCGCACCATCAAGGTGTAGATCCTGCCGAACCACCGCAGCGGCGCGATCCGCGACCGCGAGGCCATCGCGCCGCCATAGCCGAACAGCAGCGCGATGGGCGCGGTGACCGCCAGCAGCAGCAGGACCACCCCGAAGCTGGCATAGAACAGCATATGCGTGCCCGTCGTCAGATAGCACGACAGCCAGGCAAGCCCGTCCAGCACCGAAGGGTCGCTGCAAAAGGAAAACATCATCCGCCCCGCCAGGGGACCGCCGGGGTCGCCCGCGGTCCGTCAGATCATTTGTAGGTCTGCGCTTCCTCGCCGAAGTGCTTGCGGATCAGGTCGTTCAGGCTGCCGTCCTCCTTCATCGAGGTGATGGCGGCGTCGAATTTCTCGCGCAGTTCGGTGTCGGACTGGCGCAGGCCCACGCCGATGCCCTCGTCCAGGTTCACCTGTTCACCCACGAAGACCAGGTCGTTGCTTTCCTCGACAAAGGGGCGCAGCACCTCGTGGTCGCCGAAGCCCGCATCGGCCTCGCCGTTGCGGACGGCGGCAAGGACCTGGTCGATGTTGGGAAATTCCAGCAGCGTCGCGCCGGTTTCGGCGATGTGGGACGCCTGCACGGTGCCGGTCTGGACCGCGATCACGCCCCCTTCCAGATCCACGCCCTCCTGAAGCGCCACATAGGACGACGGCGCGGGCGGCAGGTAGTCCTGCGTGAAGGCGATCACGGCCTTGCGCTCGTCGTTGATGCTCATGGCGGCCATGATGGTGTCATAGTTCGACGACACCAGGTTCGGGATGATCGAGATCCCAGTCGTTCTTGACCCAGGTGCATTCCAGTTGGGCACGCCGGCACAGTTCGTCGCCCAGTTCACGCTCGAAGCCCGCGACCTCTCCGGCCTCGTTGATGAAGTTGTACGGAGGATAGGCGCCCTCGGTGCCCATGCGCACGGTCTGGGCCAGGCCCATGCCGGCCGTCAGGGCCAGAGCGGTCGCGGCAAGCAGCAGTTTCTTCATTCGTCTTCTCCTGTTGGTCGTCTTTTCTAATGCGCCATCGAGGCGCTGAGGAACTGGCGCAGCCGGTCGGTCTGCGGCGCGCCGAACAATCGGTCGGGCGGGCCTTCCTCGGCGATCAGGCCCTGGTGGAGGAACACCACGTGGTCGCTGACATCGGCGGCCAGGCGCATGTCGTGGGTCACGATGATCATGGTGCGATGTTCGGCGGCCAGATCCTTGATGACGCGCACGACCTCTTGCTGCAGTTCGGGGTCCAGCGCGCTGGTCGGCTCGTCGAACAGCAGCGCCTTGGGGTTCATGCACAAGGCCCGGGCGATGGCCGCGCGCTGCTGCTGGCCGCCCGAAAGCTGCGCGGGCCAGGCGTCGGCCTTGTCGGCGATGCCCACCTTGTCCAGAAGCGCGCGGGCGCGGGCCTCAACGGCGGTGCGATCCTCTCGCAGCACCGTCACCGGCGCCTCTATGACGTTCTGCAGGATCGTCATGTGCGACCACAGGTTGAACTGCTGAAAGACCATCGACAGGTTGGTGCGGAACCGCAGCACCTGCGCGCGGTCGGCGGGAATGCGGGCCATGCCCTGCCCCTCCACCGCACGGATCTCGCCCTCGAAGCTGATGTCACCGGCCTGGCTATTTTCCAGCAGATTGCAGCAGCGCAGCAGCGTGGACTTGCCCGATCCCGACGACCCGATCAGGCTGACCACATGGCCGCGCGGCGCGGTCAGGGACACGCCCTTCAGCACCTCGATCTTGCCATAGGCCTTGTGCAGCCCCTCGATGCGGATCACCGGGGCGGCATCGGGTTCCGCGGATATGTGGGCGGTCTTATCGTTCATCATCGGCGCATTGGGCGACAATCCCCGGGTTTTTGCAACCGGGTCCGCAGGGCAACCTGACGATAAACGCAGGTTGCCGCCGCGTCAGACGATCTCGATCGAATATTTCTCGATCACGGTGTTGGCCAGCAGGCCCTGGCACATCCTCTCGACCTCGGCGCGGGCCGAGGCGGCGTCCGGGGCGTCCAGATCCAGTTCGATCAGCTTGCCCTGGCGGACCCCGGCGACGCCGCGGTGGCCCAGCCCGCCCAGCGCATGGCGGATCGCCTCGCCCTGCGGATCCAGGACGCCGTCCTTCAGCATGATCGTGACCCGGGCTTTCAGGGGGGCTTTCATGGCGTCGTCCTTCAGTTGATCGCGGTCGGCTTCAGGCTGGTGGTGTTCGCGGGCATCAGGCCCAGACGGCGCGCGACCTCGGTATAGGCGTCGGTAAGATTGCCCAGGTTGCGGCGGAACACGTCCTTGTCCAGCTTCTGCCCGGTCTTCATGTCCCACAGGCGGCAGCTGTCGGGGCTGATCTCGTCGGCCACGATCAGGCGCATGAAGTCGTTGTCCCAGACCCGGCCGATCTCGATCTTGAAGTCGATCAGCTTGATGCCGACGCCGTAGAAGACCCCCGACAGGAAGTCGTTGACGCGCAGCGCCAGCGACACGATGTCGTCCAGATCCTGCTGGCTGGCCCAGCCGAAGGCGATGATGTATTCCTCGGACACCATCGGGTCGCCCAGTTCGTCGTTCTTGAAGCTGTATTCGACGATCGGACGCGGCAGCAGGGTGCCTTCCTCCAGCCCCAGGCGCTTGGAGATGGAGCCGGCGGCGAAGTTGCGCACGATCACCTCGAGCGGGACGATCTCGACCTGGCGGATCAGCTGCTCGCGCATGTTGATGCGGCGGATGAAGTGGTTGGGGACGCCGATATTCGTCAGCCCGTTCATGAAGAATTCCGACAGGCGGTTGTTCAGGACGCCCTTGCCTTCGATCACGGCCTTCTTCTGCGCGTTGAAGGCGGTGGCGTCGTCCTTGAAATACTGGACCAGCGTGCCGGGCTCGGTGCCCTCGTACAGGATCTTCGCCTTGCCTTCGTAGATCTTCTTGCGGCGCGGTGCCATGGCGGCGTCCTTTCGCATGTCCTTGTCCCACGGGCCTTACCTTACAAGCAACACCCGGGGCAATACGAGAGGCTTGCAAGCAACCGCGCCGGGGATAACATCATCCCCAGCCATAACGGAGGCCAGCATGACCACCTTCGACGATCGTGAACGGGGCTACGAATCCAAGTTCGCGCATGACGCCAACCTGCGCTTCAAGGCCGAGGCGCGGCGCAACCGGCTGCTGGGCGAATGGGCTGCGGGACTTCTGGGCAAGACCGGCGACGACGCCCGCGCCTATGCGCTGACGGTCGTGACGTCGGACTTCGAGGAGCCGGGCGAAAATGACGTCTATCGCAAGCTGGCGGCTGATCTTGACGGCAAGGTCGGTGAATCGGAAATCCGCACCAAGATGGCCGAACTGACCTTGGTCGCCCGCCGGCAGATCATCGACGAGGCCGGTTGACGAAACGTCCGCGCACCGGCTGCGGCGGGTAGGCAGGCCTGCCCGTCACGCCGGCCGCGCCGCGCGTTCGGCACGGGGATAGCGCAGGGCCATGGTGATGCCCCGCGACAGGTTCAGCGCCATCAGCGCCGCCCACAGCCGGTGGTTTCCCCAGACCGGCGGCAGGATCAGGACGGCGGACAGAAAGACCAGCGTGGACCAGATCATCGCCATCCTCATGTCGCGGGTCAGCGTCGCGCCGATGAAGATGCCGTCCAGCATCCAGGCCGCGACGCCGATCAGCGGCGCCAGCCCCACCCATCCCAGATAGGCCCTGGCCTCGGCCCTGACCTCGGCCGAGGTCGTCAGCAGGTCGATGACCACCCCGCCGCCAAGCCAGAAGGCCAGGCCCAGGATCATCGCCCCGCCGATGCCCCAGGCGGATGTCAGGCGGGACGCGCGGCGCACCTGGTCGGGCCTGCGCGCGCCGACGGCCTGCCCGACCAGGCTTTCGGCGGCGAAGGCAAAGCCGTCCAGGGCATAGGCGGTGATCGACAGGAACTGCAGCAGCACCTGATTTGCCGCCAGCGTCACGTCCCCCTGCCCCGCGCCCATAAAGACGAAGCCGGCAAAGCTGGCCTGCAGCAGGACCGAGCGGATCATGATGTCGGTGTTGACCCGCGCCAGACGCACCAGCCTGTCGCGCGCGAACAGCCCCGCGGCGCCCAGGCCCTGCGCCACCGCCCGCCGGGCCATCCACAGCCCGACCAGCAGCCCGCCGTATTCGGCCAGCAGCGTGGCCCAGGCGACCCCCGGCACGCCCAGGTCCAGGGGCAGCAAGAACCACACCGACAGGACGGCGTTCAGCCCGTTCTGCAGCAGTTGCAGGACCAGCACCGACCTGGCCCGCTCGACCGCGATCAGCCAGCCGGTGATCGCGTAAAGGGCGATGGTGGCCGGCGCGCCCCAGATGCGGATGCCCAGATAGGTGCGCGCCAGATCCTCGACCGTGGCCGATGTGGGGGCGATGCGGAAGGCCGCGGCGAAGACCGGCATCTGCAGCAGGATGAAGGCCAGCCCCGCGGCCCCCGCGATCATCAGCCCGCGCAGCAGATGGGCACCGGTCTCGGCGGTATCGCCCGCCCCGTGGCTTTGCGCCACCAGACCCGAAGTGCCCATGCGCAGGAACCCGAAGATCCAGTAGATCGAGGTCAGGATCACCGCGCCGATGGCGACGGCCCCGATGGGCTCGGGCCGGCCAAGCTGGCCTATCACGCCCGTATCCACCAGTCCCAGCAGCGGCACGGTCGCGTTCGACAGCACGATCGGCAGGGCAATCGCCAGCACCCGCCGATGGGTCAACGGCCGGGGCTGGAGGGGGCCATCCTCAGGCCACGGGCATCAGGAAATGCCCGGTCGCCTGGGCCAGAAGCCGGGCGCGGTTGTCCTGCCAGGCCTCGACCTGGACGCTGGCATAGCGCCGCCCCGACCGCACCACCTTGGCCCGGGCATAGGCGTCGCGCGGCAGCCCGCTGCGCAGATAATCCACGGTGAAGTCGATGGTCTTGGGCAGGCGCGGCGGACTGCCCGAGGCGGCGGCGTCCGGGACGATCCGGCCGGATTCCAGATCCTCCCACATGGCGGCCCAGGCCAGTTCGATGATCGCCGTGGTCTCCAGGAAGGCCGCCGTCACGCCGCCGTGGATCGCGGGCAGAATCGGATTGCCGATCAGCTTCTCGTCATAGGGCAGGATCGCGGTCAGCTCGTCCCCCCGGCGGTCGAAGCGGATGCCCATCCAGGCCAGATAGGGCACGCCCGACACCAGGGCCGACAGCGCCGAATCGCGGCGGTTCTTGATCTGGACCAGCGGTTCGCGACGATCGACCACGGCGCTCACCGTTCCACCGTGAAGGCGCCGGTGGCGGCGGCGACGGGGTCGCCCGCGTCCTCGTCCAGGGCCACGGCGCGCACGAAGGCCACGGTCCGGGTCATGTGATAGCAGTCCGCCCTGGCCGTGATCCGGTGTCCCTTGCTGGCCGACCGCATGTAGTCGATGCGCAGGTCGATCGTCGCCGTCGAAGCCGGCCCCGAGGGATGGCACATCACGGCCGCCCCGCAGCAGGTGTCCATCAGCGCCGAGACCACGCCGCCATGCACCACGCCGCTGCGGGGATCGCCCACCAGATGTTCCGCCCAGGGCATGCTGATCGTGGCCGTCCCCTCGCCCAGCGCGTCCACGCGCATCCCCAGGGCGCGGGCATGGGGGATCGACTCGATGAACTGCTGGGCGATCCGGGTCATGTCGGTCTGGGTCATCTGGGATTCCTGTTCGCCCTGTTCCTGCCGCGGGCAGGCTATCCGCGACCGGCAGGCCCACTCAACCCCCTCCGGTGCATGGCCCCGCCCTTGCGCACCCCCCTCCCTTGCACAGGGACGCGCCAAGGGGCTAGCCTTGCGCCCGGATCATGACGGAGGAGCCCATGCCCGACGAGCAGACGGTCAGCTTCAAGGAAATGTGCGCGCTCTTCGACGTCACGCCCCGGACGCTGCGCTACTATGAATACATCGAGCTTCTGGATCCCCGCAAGGAAGGCCGGTCGCGCTTCTACGGCCCGCGCGAGATCGCGCGCATGACGCTGATCCGGCGCGGCCGGCGCTTCGGCTTCTCGCTCGAGGAGATCCGCCAGTGGCTGCTGATCTACGAACAGAAGGGATCGCGCGAACAGTACCAGGTCTGGCTGGACCTGGCCGATCGTCAGCTGAAGGTCCTGGACGGCCAGATCGCCGACCTGCAGGCCGCGCGCGCCGACCTCGAGGCGCTGCGCAAGACGGTGGCGCAGGAACTGAGCGACATGGGTTGACCCTGCGTCATCTTGACCCTTGACTTCACCCGTGACGCGGCGTCCTGCTTACGTTCGCGTCAACTTGCCCCTATATCACGGTCAAGGACGGCAGACGGTGAATGAGGAGGAACCGCGATCCATGTCCGACGAGCTGATGACGATTCGCCAGATGTGCGACGCCTTCGGCGTGACCCCCCGCACGCTGCGCTTCTACGAGGCGCGCGAGCTGATCTTTCCGGAACGTCGCGGGCAGCATCGCCTGTATGACCGGCGGGACAGGGCACGCCTGACGCTGATCCTGCGCGGCAAGCGGTTCGGCTTCAGCCTCGAGGAGATCCGCCAGCTTCTGGAACTCTACGAGCCGGGCGGGGGAAACAGGGCGCAGATCGCCGCGACCATCGCGGTCGCGCGGCAGCGCCTTGACGACATGGAGCGCCAGCATGCCGAACTGAACGAGGCGATCGCCGATCTCAGGAAGCAGCTTTCCGATGCAGAGGCCCGTCTGTCCGCCGCGTCCCCAGACACGACCACAGGGTAATGCCATGACGATCTATCTTCCACCTGTCCGCGACATGCAGTTCGCGCTGCACGACGTGCTGAAGCTGTCACGATCCGGCCTGCCCGGCCACGAGGATCTGGATCCCGATTTCACCGAGGCGATCCTGGAGGCGGCGGGCCGGCTGGCGGCCGAGGTCCTGGCCCCGCTGAACGCGGTGGGCGACAAGCAGGGCTGCCGGCTGGAAAACGGGGTGGTCCGCACCCCGGACGGCTTCGACAGGGCCTTCCAAGCCGTCAAGGAGGGCGGCTGGACCGCGCTCGACTGCGACCCGGAATACGGCGGGCAGGGGATGCCCTACGTGCTGGGCGTGGCCACGGGCGAGATGTTCGTGTCGGCCAACATGGCCTTCAACATGTATCAGGGCCTGACCCACGGCGCCTATTCCGCAATCCATGCCCACGGCACGGACGAGCAGAAGCAGACCTACCTGCCCCGGATGGTCAGCTGCGACTGGACCGGCACCATGAACCTGACCGAACCGCATTGCGGCACCGATCTGGGCCTGCTGCGCACCCGGGCCGAACCCCAGGACGACGGCAGCTATCTGATCACCGGGCAGAAGATCTTCATCTCGGCCGGCGACCACGATCTGGCGGAGAACGTCATCCACCTGGTGCTGGCCAAGGCGCCGGGCGGCGGCGAGGGGACCAAGGGCATCAGCCTGTTCATCGTCCCGAAGTTCCTGGTGAACCCGGACGGCTCGCTGGGCGAACGCAACAAGGTCAGCGTTGGCGCCCTTGAAGAAAAGATGGGGATTCACGGCAACGCGACCTGCGTGATGAACCATGACGGCGCGCGGGGCTGGCTGCTGGGCGACCTGCACAAGGGCATGAGGGCCATGTTCACGATGATGAACGAAGCCCGCCTGGGGGTCGGCCTGCAGGGCTATGCCTGCGCGGTGCCCGCCTACCAGAACGCCGTTGCCTACGCCAAGGACCGCCTTCAGGGCCGGGCCGTGACCGGAGCCGCCAATCCCGCCGGGCCGGCCGACCCGCTGATCGTGCATCCCGACATCCGCCGCAGCCTGATGGACCAGAAGTCCTTCCTGGAAGGCGCCCGGATGCTGGTCCTTTGGGGCGCCCACCTGATCGACCGCGGCCATTCCGGCGATGCGGCAGCCGAGGGCCTGGTGTCGCTGATGACGCCGGTCATCAAGGGGTTCCTGACCGACAAGGGCTTCGAAACCGCCGTCCTGGCCCAGCAGGTCTATGGCGGCCACGGCTATATCGAGGAATGGGGCATGTCGCAGTTCGTCCGCGACGCCCGGATCACCATGATCTACGAAGGCGCCAACGGTGTCCAGGCGCTTGACCTGGTGGGCCGCAAGCTGGCCCAGGACGGGGGCCGGCACGTGATGGCCTTCTTCGACATGGTCAAGGCCTTCTGCAACAACCACGCCGAGGGGCCGGTCGCCGCGGATTTCGTGGCGCCCCTGAAGGCCGCATCCAAGGATCTGCAGGCCGCCGCCATGTTCTTCATGGAGCGCGGGATGAAGAACCCCAACGACGCGCTGTCGGGCAGCTACGACTTCATGCACCTGTTCGGACATGTCGCGCTGGGCTTCATGTGGGCGCAGATGGCTGTCGCCGCGCAGGACGCGCTTGCGGCCGGCCGAGGTGACGCCGCGTTCCTGAAGACCAAGCTGGCGACGGGGCGCTACTATATGAAGCGGCAACTGCCGATGACGGCCACCCATCTGGCGCGCATCCAGTCAGGCGCCGCGCCGGTGATGGAACTGGAGGCGGAGGCATTCTGAACCGTCGCCCTTGGCGGAGGGTCCTGATGGGTATTTGTGCAAAGAAGAAGCACAGGCGGGTGCGCCCCGGCCCCTCCGGCCTTCCGGCAGGTACGGCATGTCTCGGCCAGGAACCGGGGCGGCTTCTCCTTTGGCGGTCATCGGCTCCCCAGCCTGTACCGCATCGACAGGACTGACAGCGAAACCTTGAGAAAGGGTTAATCAAGCCCCTTCTTCTTTGTCGAAATACCCCGCGGGGGTCCGGGGGCGCGAAGCCCCCGGCGGTGGAGGAACAGCATGACTGCACAACTCTGGTGCTTCGGCGAATCCGGCAATGCCTACAAGGCGGCGCTGACTCTCGAACTGACGGGCCACGACTGGACGCCCGTCTATGTCGATTTCTTCAACGGCGAGACGCGCAGCCCGGCGTTCCGTGCCATCAACCCGATGGGCGAGGTTCCGGTCTTCCGCGAGGGCGACCTGACCCTGACGCAATCCGCCGTCATCCAGCTTCACATCGCCGAGCGCAGCGGCAGGTTCCTGGGGGCTGACCGGAACGAGACGCTGCGCTGGCTGATGTTCGACAACCACCGGCTCTCGGGGCAGGCGGGTCCGGCGCGCTTCCTGCTGAACTTCCTTCCCCCGGACCGGCGTCCCGCGGGCGCTGCGGACTATCTGATGGGGCGGCTGAAGGCCAGCTACCGGGTGCTGGACGATCACCTGTCGGGCCGCGACTGGGTCGCCCATACCGGCCCCACTATCGCCGACTTCGCCTGCTGCGGCTACCTGTTCTACCCCGAACCCTTCGGCTTCGACCGCAGGGACTGGCCCAATATCGACCGCTGGCTGGACGCCATCAGCGCCCTGCCCGGCTGGAAACACCCCTATGACCTGATGCCCGGCAACCCCTCGGACCGGGCGCCCAAGGAGGACGCATGACCGACGCATTCATCTATGACGCCGCCCGCACCCCGCGCGGCAAGGGCCGTTCCGACGGCAGCCTGCACGAAGTCACCACGCTGGCGCTGTCGGCCCGGCTGCTGAACGCCGTCAAGGACCGCAACAACCTGGAAGGCAACGCGGTCGAGGACGTGATCTGGGGCAACGTCACCCAGGTCAAGGAACAGGGGGGATGTCTGGCGCGATCCGCCGTTCTGGCCTCGGATCTCGACGAGCGCATCCCGGGCCTGTCGATCAACCGCTTCTGCGCAAGCGGCATGGAGGCCGTGAACCTGGCCGCAAACCAGGTCAAGGCAGGGGCCGGCAACGGCTATATCGCCGGCGGGGTCGAGATGATGAGCCGCGTGCCCATGGGCAGCGACGGGGCGGCGATTGCGGTCGATCCCACCCTGGCGATGAAAAGCTATTTCGTTCCGCAGGGCATCAGCGCCGACATCATCGCCACCGAATACGGCTTCACCCGCGAGGAGGCCGACAGGCTGGCCGTCGAAAGCCAGGCCCGCGCCGCCCGCGCCTGGCAGGAAGGCCGCTTCGACCGCTCGATCGTGCCGGTAAGGGACCAGAATGGGCTGACCATCCTGGACCGCGACGAATACATGCGCCCCGGCACGACGATGGAGGATCTGGCCAAGCTGAAACCCGCCTTCAAGGACATGGGCGAGGTGATGCCCGGCTTCGACAAGGTCGCGATGCTGAAATACCCGCATCTGGACCGCATCGACCACATCCACCACGCCGGCAACAGCAGCGGCATCGTGGACGGGGCGGCCGCCGTGCTGATCGGCAACGAGGAGTTCGGCCGCGCCCACGGCCTGCGGCCCCGTGCCCGGATCCGCGCCACCGCCAAGATCGGCACCGATCCCACGATCATGCTGACCGGCCCGGTCCCCGTGACCGAGAAGATCCTGACCGAAAGCGGCATCTCGATCAACGACATCGACCTGTTCGAGGTCAACGAGGCCTTCGCCGCCGTGGTGCTGCGCTTCATGCAGGCCTTCCAGGTCGATCCCGGCAAGGTCAACGTCAACGGCGGCGCGATGGCGCTGGGCCATCCGCTGGGCGCGACCGGCGCCATCATCATCGGCACCCTGCTGGACGAACTGGAACGGCAGGACAAGACCCTGGGCCTTGCCACGCTGTGCATCGCCTCGGGGATGGGCGCCGCCACCATCATCGAACGCGTCTGAGGGAGGCTGCGGACATGACCGATTTCACCATGAAGAAGGACGCCGACGGCGTCGCGATCATCACCTGGGACGTTCCCGGCAAGTCGATGAACGTGCTGTCGATGGACGGCGCCTCGGAACTGAACGCGCTGATCGACGAGGCCCTGGCGGACGAGGCCGTGAAGGGCATCGTCATCACCAGCGGCAAGAAGGATTTCGCCGCGGGGATGGATCTGAACGTCATCGCCGCCATGAAGCAGGGCGGCCCGCAGCAGGTCTTCGACGGGATCATGTCGCTGCACCACGTCCTGCGCAAGATCGAGCGCGCGGGCATGGACCCCAAGACCCTGAAGGGCGGCAAGCCCATCGCGGCCGCCCTGCCGGGCACCGCGCTTGGCATCGGCCTTGAACTGCCGCTGGCGACGCATCGCATCTTTGCAGCCGACAACCCGAAGGCCAAGATCGGCCTGCCCGAGATCATGGTCGGCATCTTCCCCGGCGGCGGCGGCACCATCCGCCTGTCGCGCAAGCTGGGGGCCATGGCCGCCGCGCCATATCTTCTGGAAGGCAAGCTGTCGGATCCGAAGAAGGCCAAGGCCGCGGGCCTCATCGACGAGGTGGTGGCCGATCCCGTCGCTGCCGCCCGCGACTGGGTGCTGAACGCCAAGGACGCCGACCTGGTCAAGCCATGGGACCAGAAGGGCTACAAGATGCCCGGGGGCGAGCCTTATCACCCGGCGGGATTCATGACCTTCGTGGGTGCATCCGCCATGGTGAACGGCAGGACGATGGGTGTCTATCCCGCCGCCAAGGCGCTGCTCTCGGCCGTCTATGAAGGCGCGCAGGTGCCCTTCGACACGGCGCTGAAGATCGAGGCGCGGTGGTTCACCCACGTGCTGATGAACCCCTCCAGTACGGCGATGATCCGCAGCCTGTTCATCAACAAGGAAGCCCTCGAGAAAGGTGCGAACCGCCCCGAGGCGCCGGACCAGTCGGTGAAGAAGGTCGGCATCCTGGGCGCCGGGATGATGGGCGCGGGCATCGCCTATGTCAGCGCCATGGCTGGCATCCAGGTGGTGCTGATCGACGCCGGACAAGAGGCTGCCGAACGCGGCAAGGCCTATTCGGAAGGCCTTCTGGACAAGGCCATCAGCCGCAAGAAATCGACCGAGGAGAAGAAGGCCGAGGTTCTGGCCCGCATCAAGGCCACCACCGACTACGCCGCGCTTGAGGACTGCGACCTGATCGTGGAGGCGGTGTTCGAGGATCCCTCGGTCAAGGCCGAGGTCACGAAGAAGGCCGAGGCCGCGATCCCGCAGGACGCGATCTTCGCCACCAACACCTCGACCCTGCCGATCACCGATCTGGCGCGCGCCAGCGCCCGGCCGGACCAGTTCATCGGCATCCACTTCTTCAGCCCGGTGGACAAGATGATGCTGGTCGAGATCATCAAGGGCCGGCAGACGGGACCGCGCGCAGTGGCCAAGGCGCTGGATTTCGTGCGCCAGATCCGCAAGACGCCGATCGTCGTCAACGACGCGCGCTTCTTCTATGCCAACCGCTGCATCATCCCCTACATCAACGAAGGCATCCGCATGGTGGCCGAGGGGGTGAACCCCGTGCTGGTGGAAAACGCCGCCAAGATGATGGGGATGCCGCTGGGGCCGCTGCAACTGGTCGATGAGACCTCGATCGACCTGGGCGTGAAGATCGCCAAGGCCACGCGCGCGGCGATGGGCGATGCCTACCCCGACGGCGCGGTGGACGAGGTGCTGTTCTGGATGGCCGACCAGGGCCGCATGGGACGCAAGTCCAAGGCGGGCTTCTATGCCTATGACCAGGACGGCAAGCGGCAGGGCCTGTGGGAAGGGCTGGCCGCGCGCTATCCGCAGTCGGACGACCAGCCGGATCTGACCACGGTGCAGCACCGCCTGATGTTCGTGCAGGCGCTGGAAGCCGTGCGTGCCTTCCAGGATGGCGTGCTGGAGGACATCCGCGAAGGCGACGTGGGTGCGATCCTGGGCTGGGGCTTCGCGCCCTGGACGGGCGGGCCGTTTTCCTGGCTGGACATGCTGGGGGCCGCGCGCGCCGTCCAGATCTGCGACAGGCTGTCGGCCCAGCACGGCGACCGCTTCGCCGCGCCGGACCTGCTGCGCGACATGGCCGGCAGCGGCCAGACCTTCTATGACCGCTATGGCAGCGGCAAGAAGGCTGCCTGAGGCAAACGGGCCTTGCCCCGGGCCAAGGGCCGGGGCAAGGCCATTCCGACGGCGGGGTTGACAGCGCAGCGGCCGGGGGCCGTTCCCTGCCTGCGATGAAGCCTACAGCGCCATGTCGTCGCGGTGGACCAGGGCGGCGCGGGCCGTATAGCCCAGGATCGCCTCGATCCGGTCGGACCGGTGGCCGGCGATGCGCCGCGCCTCGTCGGCGGTATAGCGGGTCAGGCCCGTCGCCAGCGTCTCGCCCGAGGGGCCGGTGATGGCCACCGGGTCGCCCCGGCCGAAGTCGCCCACCACGGTGCGGACCCCCGCGGGCAGAAGCGACTTGCCCCGGCCCAGCGCCAAGGCCGCGCCTTCGTCCACCACAAGCGCGCCCTTGGGCTTCATCGCCGCGATCCAGCGCTTGCGGGCAAGCTGCGGATCGCTTTCGGGCAGGAACCAGCTGCAGCGCGCGCCGTTCGCCACCGCGGACAGGGGGCGCAGCACCGACCCTTCGGCGATCGCCATGGCGCAGCCCCCGGCGATGGCCGTGCGCGCGGCCATCAGCTTGGTCTTCATCCCGCCCTTGGAGAGACCCGAAACGGCATCGCCGCCCATGGCCTCGATCTCGGGGGTCAGATGGTCGATCACCGGCAGGTGCCGCGCCGTCGGGTCGGTCTTGGGGTTCGCCGTATAAAGCCCGTCCACGTCCGACAGCAGCAGCAACTGGTCCGCCCCGCAGGTCACGGCGATCTGCGCGGCCAGCCGGTCGTTGTCGCCAAAGCGGATCTCGTCGGTGGCCACGGTGTCGTTCTCGTTGACGATGGGCACCACGCCCAGACCCAGCAGCGTCTGCATGGTCGCCCGGCTGTTCAGGTATCGCCTGCGGTCGGCGCTGTCCTCCAGCGTCAGAAGCACCTGCGCGGTGGTCACGCCGTGGGGGGCAAGCGCCTCCTCATAGGCCCGCGCCAGCCGGATCTGGCCCACGGCGGCGGCGGCCTGGGCGCGTTCCAGGGGCAGGGCCCCCGCTTCCAGCCCCAGCACCCGCCGGCCCAGCGCGATGGACCCCGACGACACCAGCACCACGTCGCAGCCGCGCCCGCGCCAGAGGGCCACGTCGTCGCACAGCGCCCGCAGCCAGTCGCCCCGCAGGCCCCGGTCGTCCACCAGCAGCGCCGAGCCGACCTTCACGACCAGCCGCCGGGCATTTGCCAGCGCAGGGCCTAGGGCTGCCATGGCGCCTCGGGTTCGGCCCTGGCCTTGCGGCGAGTCGGCTCGATCAGGGACCACAGCGCACGCAGGACCTCGGTCACGCCCAGCTTGGCGACGCCGGACATCAGCAGGACGGGGCCGCCGATCTCGGCTTCCAGTTCGGCCTGGCGTCGGGCAGCGGTTTCGTCGTCCAGGGCGTCGATCTTGTTCAGCGCCGTGACCCGGGGCTTGTCCATCAGGACCGGGGAATAGGCCTCAAGCTCGGTCAGGATGGTGCGGGCGTCGGCCGCCACGTCCGCCGAGGTGCCGTCCACCAGATGCAGCAGCACATTGCTGCGTTCGACATGGCCCAGGAACTGGTCGCCCAGGCCCCTGCCCTCGCTGGCGCCCTCGATCAGGCCGGGGATGTCGGCCATGACGAATTCGTGGCCGTCGATGCCGACCACGCCCAGGTTCGGGTGCAGCGTGGTGAAGGGATAGTCCGCGATCTTGGGCCGGGCGTTCGACACCGCAGCCAGGAAGGTGGACTTGCCCGCGTTGGGCAGCCCCACCAGGCCCGCATCCGCGATCAGCTTCAGCCGCAGCCAGATCGTGCGTTCCACCCCCGGCTGCCCCGGATTGGCGTTGCGTGGGCTGCGGTTGGTCGAGGTCTTGAAGTGCAGGTTCCCCCAGCCGCCGTTGCCGCCCCGCGCCAGCAGCACCCGCTGTCCGGGTTCGGTCAGGTCGGCGATCACGGTCTCCTCGTCCTCCTCGAGGATCTCGGTCCCAACGGGCACCCGCAAGGTGATGTCCTCGCCCGATTTTCCGGTCATCTGGCTGCCCATGCCGTGCTGGCCGGACTTCGCGAAGAAATGCTGCTGATAGCGGAAGTCGATCAGGGTGTTCAGCCCTTCCACCGCCTCGGCCCAGACATCGCCGCCCTTGCCGCCGTCGCCGCCGTCGGGGCCGCCGAATTCGATGAACTTCTCGCGCCGGAAGGACACGCTGCCCGCGCCGCCGCCGCCCGAGCGGATATAGACTTTGGCGAGGTCGAGGAATTTCATGGCGCGGGCTCCTGGTTCAGGGGAATGCGATACGCCCTTGGTTTCGGTCGTGCAAGGGCGCGGTCTGGCAATGCGCCGGCCCCGCCCTATGTAAGAAACGAAGGAGAGCCGCCATGATCCACTTCGACAACAGCTATGCCCGGATGCCGGAAGGCTTCTTTGCCCGCGTCACCCCCACGCCGGTCGCCGAACCCCGCCTGCTGGCGCTGAACGAGGGGCTGGCGCGCAGGCTGGGCCTGGATCCGGCCTGGCTGTCAGGCCCCGAAGGCGTGGCCATGCTGGCCGGCAACGCCGTCCCCCAGGGCGCCGAGCCGATCGCCCAGGCCTATGCCGGGCACCAGTTCGGCGGCTTCGTCCCGCAACTGGGCGACGGCCGCGCCGTCCTGCTGGGCGAGGTGGTGGCCCCCGACGGCGCGCGCTTCGACATCCAGTTGAAGGGCAGCGGGCCCACCCCCTTTCGCGCCGCGGGGACGGACGGGCCTGGATGGGGCCGGTGCTGCGCGAATACGTCGTCAGCGAGTTCATGCACGCGATGGGCGTGCCCACCACCCGCGCCCTCGCGGCGGTGGCCACCGGCGAGACGGTGTGGCGCGAAACCGCCCTGCCCGGGGCGGTGCTGACGCGCGTCGCCTCCAGCCATATCCGCGTCGGCACGTTCGAATATTTCGCGGTGCGCGGACAGCAGGACGCCCTGGCCGCGCTGACGGATCACGTCATCGCCCGCCATTACCCGACCGCCAGCGGCCCGCTGTCGCTGCTGGATCACGTGGTGGCGCGGCAGGCGGAAACCATCGCGCAGTGGATGGCGCTTGGCTTCATCCACGGCGTGATGAACACCGACAACATGTCGGTGTCGGGCGAGACCATCGACTATGGCCCCTGCGCCTTCATGGATGCATACCATCCCGACACGGTGTTTTCGTCCATCGACCGCGGCGGGCGCTATGCTTGGGCGCAGCAGCCGCAGATCGCGGTCTGGAACCTTGCGCAACTGGCGACCTGCCTTGTTCCCCTGATGGGCGAACGCGAGGCCGCGATCGAGGCCGCGACCCGGTCCGTCCATTCCTTCGCGCCGCTTTACCAAGCCGCCTGGCGGCGCCGCTTCGGCGAGAAGCTGGGCCTGACCGAGGGCGCGCACGCCCAGCCCCTGGCGGAACGCCTGCTGACCCTGATGGCCCAGCAGCGGGCGGACTTCACCCGCGTCTTCGCGGGCCTTGCCGACGGCACCGCCCGGGACGAGTTCCTGGACCGCGAGGCCTTCGACGCCTGGCACGCGGACTGGCAGGCCCGCAACCCGGATCCCGACCTGATGCGCCACGCCAACCCGCTGCGCATCCCGCGCAACCACCGGGTCGAGGAAGCCATCGCCTCGGCCGTGGCGGGCGACATGGCGCCGTTCGAGACGCTGTTCCAGGCCGCGACCCACCCGCGCGAGGCGCGGCCGGAATGGGCCGGGCTGGCGACGGCGCCGCGCCAGGACCAGATCGTGCAGCAGACCTTCTGCGGCACCTGATCCGGCACCGGCAGCGGCGCAAGCCCCTTGCGGCCCAAGGGCGCTTGGCTATCCTGCGCCACAAATCCAAGGACCCCACATCGTTGCTGAGACTGGCAAGTTATAATCTCCACAAGTGCCGGGGCCTGACCGGCCCCCACGCGCCGGAACGCAATCTTGCCGTCATCGCCGCCCTGCAGCCCGACATCATCGCCCTGCAAGAGGTCGACTTCCGCCTGGGCGCCCGCCCCGAGGCCCTGCCCCGCAGCCTCATCGAGAAGACCACCGGGCTGGTGCCCGCGAACATGACCACCACGGGGGAACATTCGCTGGGCTGGCACGGGCAGACGATCCTGATGCGTCCCGAACTGGCCGCGCAGGCGGTGCTGCGCCGCCTGCCCCTGCCGGGGATCGAGCCGCGCGGCGCGGTGGTGCTGCGCCTGCCGCGGCTGACGGTGATCGGCGTGCATCTGGGGCTGGCGCGGTCCTCGCGCCGGGCGCAGCTGGCGCGGCTGACGGCGCAGGCGGCGCGGATCGCGGACGACAACATCGTGCTGATGGGCGACTTCAACGAATGGCACGACAGCCGCGGCCTGGAATCGCTGGCGGGCTTCCGGGTCATCGCGCCGGGGCCGTCCTATCCGGCGCCGCTGCCGCAGTTCCGCCTGGACCGCATCGCCATGTCCCAGCACCTGACGCTGCTGCGCTGCGGGGTCTTCACCGGTGCCCCGGCGCGCGACGCCTCGGACCACCTGCCCATCTGGGCCGAGATCGAGCAGCCGTGAAATTGCCGCTTTCGGCCTGACACCGCGGCGGCTATGAAGGCGCCGACACAGGCAACGGAGAGGCCCCATGACCGCCATCATCGACATCTTCGCCCGAGAGATCCTGGACAGCCGCGGCAACCCGACCGTCGAGGTCGACGTGACGCTGGAGGACGGCACCCTGGGCCGGGCGGCGGTGCCCTCGGGCGCATCCACCGGCGCGCACGAGGCGGTCGAAAAGCGCGACGGCGACAAGGCGCGCTACATGGGCAAGGGCGTGCTGGAGGCCGTGGCCGCCGTGAACGGCGAGATCGCCGAGAACCTGGTGGGCGAGGACGCGACCGAACAGCGCGCCTTGGACGCGATGATGTGCGACCTGGACGGCACCCCCAACAAGGGCCGGCTGGGCGCCAACGCCATTCTGGGCGTCAGCCTCGCGGTGGCCAAGGCCGCGGCGGATGCCACCAACCAGCCGCTGTATCGCTATGTGGGGGGGACGGCGGCGCGGATCCTGCCGGTGCCGATGATGAACATCATCAACGGCGGCGAACACGCCGACAACCCCATCGACATCCAGGAATTCATGATCATGCCGGTCAGCGCGGAAAACATCCGCGAGGCCGTCCGCATGGGGTCCGAGGTGTTCCACACGCTGAAGAAGGAACTGTCGGCGGCGGGCTTGGCGACCGGCGTGGGCGACGAGGGCGGCTTCGCCCCGAACCTCTCCAGCACGCGCGACGCCCTGGACTTCATCCTGCGCGCGATCGAGAAGGCCGGCTACAAGCCCGGCGACGACATCATGCTGGCCCTGGACTGCGCCTCGACCGAATACTATCGCGACGGCCGCTACGAGATGAAGGGCGAGGGCAAATCGCTGACCTTGGCCGAGAACGTGGACTATCTGGCCGCGCTGTGCGGCGCCTATCCGATCCTGTCGATCGAGGACGGCTGCGCCGAGGACGACTGGGAGGGCTGGAAACTGCTGACCGACCGCCTGGGCGGCAAGGTCCAGCTGGTGGGCGACGACCTGTTCGTGACCAACCCGGCGCGGCTTGCCGAAGGCATCGCCAAGGGCTGCGGCAATTCGCTGCTGGTCAAGGTCAACCAGATCGGCACCCTGTCCGAAACCCTGGACGCGGTGCGCATGGCCGATCGCGCCGGCTACACCTCGGTCATGTCCCACCGGTCCGGCGAAACCGAGGACGCCACCATCGCCGACCTGGCGGTGGCCACCAATTGCGGCCAGATCAAGACCGGCAGCCTTGCCCGGTCGGACCGGCTGGCCAAATACAACCAGCTGATCCGCATCGAGGAGATGCTGGGCGCCACCGCCGAATACGCGGGCCGGTCCATCCTGCGCTGAACCCGCGATCCCGAAGGCGAAGCGCCGCCCCGCGACAGCGCGGGCGGCGCTCTTTTTGCGCGGCGGGGCCGCTGACGACTCGACAGACGGCGGACAAGCACTAAACTGCACCTCATTCGGGCCGGGAACCCGTGGGAGGCCATCCCGATGCCCTGTTTGGAGGAGAGTTCATGAAAGATTCCAAGACGCTGCACCGCAGGTCGTTCCTGACGACGGCTTCGGTCGGCGGCGTTGCCGCCGCCGCCAGCGCCACCCTGGCAGCCCCCGCCATCGCCCAGGAGGCGCCGACCATCAACTGGCGCGTGGCGTCGTCCTTCCCGAAATCGCTGGACACCATCTATGGCGGCGGGGAAGAAGTCGCGAACCGCCTGCGGGAAGCCACCGAAGGCAAGTTCAACCTGCAGGTCTTCGCCGCAGGCGAGATCGTCCCGGGTCTTGACGCCATCAACGCGGCGGGTGACGGCACCGTGGAATGCGCCCATTCTGTGGGCTACTACAACTGGGGCAAGGATCCGGCCTTTGCCTGCGGCGCCGACCTGCCCTTCACCTTCAGCGCGCGGGCGAAGTCTGCGTACAACTACCACGGCGGCGGCATCGACCAGTACAACCAGTTCCTCGACACCGTCGGGCTCGTGGCCTTCCCAAGCGGGAACACCGGCGTGCAGATGGGCGGCTGGTACCGCAAGGAGGTCAACACGCTGGCCGACATGCAGGGCCTCAAGATGCGCATTTCCGGCCTTGCCGGGCGCGTGGTGGAGAAGCTGGGCGTGGTGCCGCAGCAGATCGCCGGCGGCGACATCTACCCCTCGCTGGAAAGGGGCACCATCGACGCCGCCGAATGGGTCGGCCCCTTCGACGACAGCAAGCTGGGCTTCCAGAAGGTCGCGCCCTACTACTATTATCCGGGCTTCTGGGAAGGCGGTCCGACCGTCAGCCTCTTCATCAACAAGGCCAAATACGACGAGCTGCCGGAACACTACAAGTCGCTGCTGCGGACCTGCTGCCAGGCGGCGGACCAGAACATGCTGGCCAAGTATGACTATCGCAACCCGACGGCGCTGAAGGAACTGGCGGCCTCGGGGGCACAGCTGCGGTCCTTCAGCGAAGAGATCATGAACGCGGCCTTCGCCGCCGCCAACGAGGTCTACGCCGAGATTTCCGCCCAGAACGAGCACTTCAAGCGGCAGTACGAAGCGCAGCTGCAGTTCCGCGACGACTGGTACCTGTACAACCAGACCGCGGAATACACCTTCGATACCTTCATGATGATCCAGCAGCGCAACGGCAAGCTGGCCCCCCAGCAGGGCTGATCGGCTTCCCGATGGAAAAACCGCCGCAGGTCGATCCTGCGGCGGTTTTTTCATGCCCGGATGCCGGCGGTGGGGCTGGATGACAACGGCCGGATGACAAGGGCCGGGATGAACCCGGCCCCAGGATGCGTCAGTTGCCGCCGCCCAGTCCCGGCGGCGGCCCGCCCAGGCCCAGCCCGCCGCCCGAGGACGGCGCGGGTTGCTGCGGCTGGGCCGGGGCGGCCTCTCCGGCGGGCGCCGCCGGTGCCGGTGCCGCAGGCGCGCCCAGACCTGCAGGGGGCGCCCCAAGACCCGGCGGCGTCCCGCCCAGGCCGCCGCCCGAAGGCGCAGGGGCCGCGGGGGCGGCGCCGTCGGCAGGGGCCGGCTGGCCGAAGGGGCCCCCCAGGCCGCCGAGCGAGCCGAACCCGCCGCCGCTGCCCATGCCGCCGGCCGGGATCTCCAGCCGGACATCGGACGTGTCGATCGCCGGGCCGCGATAGTGCATGACCATGCCCGGAAAGGCGATGACGATGGCGATCATGACCAGCTGGATGCAGACGAACGGCACGGCGCCCCAGTAGATCTGGCCGGTCCTGACCGGGGCCGTCCGCTGCTTGGTCACCTTGTCGATGTATTCCGCCTTCGGCGCCACCGATCGCAGGTAGAACAGCGCAAAGCCGAAGGGCGGATGCATGAAGGCGGTCTGCATGTTCACGCCCAGGATCACCCCGAACCAGATCAGGTCGATGCCCAAAGCCTCGGCCGCGGGGGCCAGCAGCGGCACGATGATGAAGGCCAGTTCGAAGAAGTCCAGGAAGAAGGCCAGGAAGAACACCAGGATCGACACCACGATCAGGAAGCCGTACTGGCCCCCCGGCAGCGAGGTCAGCAGGTGTTCGACCCACAGATGCCCGTTTACGCCGTAGAAGGTCAGCGAAAACACCCGGGCGCCGATCAGGATGAACATGACGAAGGCCGACAGCCGCGTGGTGGCGTAAAGCGCCTGGCGGATCACGTCCATCGACAGCCGCCGCTTGATGCCGGCCATGGCCAGGGCGCCGACCGCGCCCATCGCGCCGCCCTCGGTGGGCGTGGCGATGCCCAGGAAGATCGTGCCCAGCACCAGGAAGATCAGCGCCAGCGGCGGGATCAGCACGATGACGACCTGCTGGGCCAGCCGGGACATCATGTTGATGCCCGTGGCCTTGTCCAGCAGCGCCACCACATAGATCACCGCGACGGCGATCACGATGCCCCAGATCGGCGCATCGGTCGCGTGTTCGGGGCCCAGCCAGCGGGTCGTCAGCCAGAAGATCGCGCCCGCCGCAGCCAGGGCGACGATCAGCGACATGACGCCCGAGCCAAGGGTCCGCGCCTCTTTCGGAAGGGCCGGCAGATACTGCGGCCGGATGATCGACACCAAGAAGATGTAGGACATGTAGATGCCGGTCAGCACCAGGCCCGGGATCAGCGCGCCCTTGTACATGTCGCCCACCGACCGGCCCAGCTGGTCCGCCAGGACGATCAGCACCAGCGAGGGCGGGATGATCTGCGCCAGCGTCCCCGACGCCGCGATCACGCCCGAGGCCACCCGCCGGTCATAGCCGTAGCGCAGCATGATCGGCAGCGAGATCAGGCCCATCGCGATCACCGAGGCCGCGACGACGCCGGTGGTGGCGGCCAGCAGCGCGCCGACGATGATGACGGCATAGGCAAGGCCGCCGCGGATCGGGCCGAACAACTGGCCGATGGTGTCCAGCAGATCCTCGGCCATGCCGGATTTCTCCAGCACGATGCCCATGAAGGTGAAGAAGGGAATGGCCAGCAACGTCTCGTTCGCGACGACCCCCCCGAAGAAGCGGTCCGGCAGCGCCCCCAGAAGCGGCCAGCTGAGGTTGATGGACCCCCCGACAGCGGCGCCAGCTCGACGCCGATGACGAAGAACAACAGCCCGTTGGCGGCCAGGGCGAAGGCCACCGGATAGCCGACCAGCATGAAGACGATCAGCGAAAGGAACATGATCGGCGCCATGTTCTGCGCGATGAACTCCATCATTTGCGGGCGTCCTTGGGCGTCTTGTCGACCGGGATGTCGGTCAGCGGGTGGTCGGGATCGACAAAGCCCGCCTGCTTCAGCAGCTCCTCGTCCAGGTCGGGCGGCGCATGATGGCCGGACGGCGCGTTGTAATCGGGGATCAGCCCCCGCATCACCGCGATCTTCTTGACGATCTCGGACATGCCCTGCAGCAGCAGCAGCAGAAAGCCGGTGAACAGCAGCGCCTTGGCGGGCCACAGCAACAGCCCGCCCGCGTTCATCGACATCTCCTCGGTGCGGTAGGACCGGGCCAGCCAGGGCCAGGTCAGCCACAGCGTCAGCAGCACGAAGGGCATCAGGAAGAAGATGTGGCCCAGCAGCTCGATCCAGTGCTGGGTGCGGCGCGACAGGGCGCCGAACAGGATGTCGATGCGGATATGCTCGCCCTCGAGCAGGGTATAGGCCGCGGCCAGCAGGAAGGCCCCGCCGTAAAGATACCATTGCAGTTCAAGCCAGGCGTTCGACGACATGCTGAACGCCTTGCGCACCACCGCGTTGATCGCGCTGACGAAGATCGCCAGCAGGATCAGCCAGGACACGCCTCTGCCGATGACGGTGTTGACGCGGTCGATCCCGCGCGAGAGGGCCAAAAGGCCGTTCATCCAGAGTCCTCCCCCATGAATTCCAGCCTTATGGGCCGAAAGGCCGACTGTTCATTTCCGTTGCGGTATGCGCGAAGCGGCAAAACGGGTCAAGAAGTTCGGCGATCCGCGCCCTGTTGGCAGATCTTGTTCCGGCCCGGTCGCCATGTGACGCCGCGTGGCGGCCGGCGGCCGGACCCCGACCATCCCCTGCCGGAAAGGCGCCGCCGCCGGAAAAGGCCGTGCCCGGCCGGTCAGTCCCGGTTTTCCTCACGGGAATGGGACCGGGCGGGCGGGCGAAAGCGCCTTTACCCCCGGGCTCATGGGTTAATTCTGCCCCGCGCGCATCAAGAGACCATCGAACAACGCAAAGAGGAGCCGATGTCCAAGCTGTTCACCACCACCGCCCTTCTGGCCGCCCTGGCCCTGCCTGCCCAGGCCGTCCAGCCCGCCGAGGGCGAGACGCTGGCCGACAGCCAGACCTATACCTACTGGCTTCTGGACGCGATCAAGTCGCTTGACCCTGCCAAGAACACGGATGTCGAGGGTTCGGACGTGCTGCGCCAGCTGTTCGAGGGCCTGATGAACGAGGACGCGACCGGGGCGATGGTGCCGGGCGTGGCCGAAAGCCACCAGGAGAGCGAGGACGGGCTGACCCACACCTTCACGCTGCGCGAGGCCAGGTGGTCGAACGGCGATCCGGTCACGGCGCAGGACTTCGTCTATGCCTGGCAGCGCGTCGCCAACCCCGAAACCGCATCGGAATACGCCTGGTTCCTGGAATTGATGAACATCCAGAACGCGACGCAGGTGATCGCCGGCGAGATGACGCCGGACCAGCTGGGCGTGCGCGCGGTGGACGACAGGACGCTGGAGGTCAAGCTGACCACCCGCACCCCCTATTTCCTCAAGACCCTGTCCCACGCGACCACCTTCCCGGTGCCGCAGAAGGTCGTCGAACAGCACGGAGACGCCTGGACGCAGCCCGGCAACCTGGTCGGCAACGGCGCCTTCATGCTGGAAAGCCACAACCTGGGCGTGGACATCACGCTGGCGAAGAACCCCCATTACTGGGACGCCGACAACGTCGTGATGGAAACCGTCCGCGGCGTCACGGTGAACGACAACAACATCGGCCTGACCCGCTATCTTGCCGGAGAGCTTGACCGCGTGCAGATCCCTGCCGGCCAGTATCCGCGGCTGTCGCAGGAATATCCCGATCAGGCGACCTCGATCCCCTATGCCTGTTCCTACGCCTATGTCCTCAACCTGTCGGACAAGGGTCCCGAGGCGCTGAAGGATGTCCGCGTCCGCCAGGCGCTGAGCCTTGGCCTGAACCGCGACATCATCGTGGACCAGGTCCTGCAGGGCGGGCAGAAGGCGGCCTATAGCTGGACCCACTGGGCGATCGAGGGCTTCCAGGCTCCCGACGCCGCGATCGCCAAGATGACCCAGCAAGAGCGGACCGAGAAGGCCCGCGCCCTGCTGGCCGAGGCGGGCTATGGCCCCGACAACCCCCTGTCGCTGACGCTGCAGTACAACACCGACGAGAACCACAAGAAGCTGGCCATTGCCGCGCAGCAGTTCTGGAAGCCGCTGGGGGTGAACATCACGCTGAACAACGTCGAATGGAAGGTCCACACCGACCGCCTGCAGAACCAGGACTTCGACATGGCCCGCTATGCCTGGTGCGCGGACTACAACGAGGCGACGACCTTCCTCGACTGGTTCCGCACCGACGGCTACAATTCGGGCAAGTGGTCGAACGCCGAATACGACAAGCTGATGGCCGATTCCGAGATTGCCCAGGATACCGCGCCGCTCTACAAGCGGGCCGAGGAAATCCTGGCCGAGGAAGTGCCTGCGGTCTTCGTCTATCACTATGCCAAGGTCGACATGATCAATCCGGCGGTCAAGGGCATCCCGACGCAGAACGTGACGAACGCCTGGTACGCCAAGGATATGTACCGGATCGCGGAATAAGGCGCGGCCCCGATGTTCGCCTTCATCCTGCGGCGGCTGGCGGTGGCGATCCCCACCCTGCTGGTGCTGATCGTGCTGTCCTTCCTGCTGATGCATCTGGCGCCCGGCGGGCCGTTCACCCAGGAACGCGCCCTGCCGCCGCAGGTGCTGGCGAACCTCAATGCGAAATACGGGCTGGACGATCCCTTGTGGCGCCAGCTGTGGAACTATGTCTGGGGCGTCGTCGCGCATTTCGATTTCGGCCCCAGCTTCGTCTATCCCGACCGCAGCGTGAACCAGCTGATCGCCGACGGCTTCCCGGTCACGCTGACCTACGGCACGCTGGCCTTCCTGGCGGCGGTCCTGGTGGGCGTGACGCTGGGGACGCTGGCCGCAATCCGCCAGAACAGCTGGCTGGACTATCTGGCGGTCGGCGTCTCGATCGGCGCGCAGGTGCTGCCGAACTTCGTCATGGCGCCGCTGCTGGTGCTGGTCCTGACGCTGTGGCTGGGCTGGCTGCCCGGCGGCGGGTGGAGCTTTTCGGACCCGTCCTTCTGGATCATGCCGGTGATCGCGCTGTCCACCAGCTACATGGCCTCGATCGCGCGGATCACCCGGTCCTCGATGCTCGAGGTGCTGGGGTCGAACCACATCCGCACGGCACGCGCCAAGGGGCTGCCCGAACGCCGCGTGATCCTGCGCCACGCGCTGCGCCCGGCGATGCTGCCGGTCGTCAGCTATCTGGGGCCGGTCTTCGTGTCGATGATTACCGGATCGGTGGTGATCGACATCTACTTCTCGACCGGAGGCATCGGCAAGGCCTTCGTGGACAGCGCGCTGAACCGCGACTATGCGGTGATGATGGGCGTCACCATCCTGGTCGGCACGCTGACCATCCTGTTCAACCTGGTGGTCGATATCCTCTATGCCTGGATCGACCCGAAGATCCGGTACTGACGCATGGTGATCGAACAGGACAAGATGCGCTCGCTTGCCGCGCGCATGGCCCAGCCCGAGGTACGCGGCCGGTCGCCCTGGGCGGATGCCCGCAGGCGCTTCCTGCGCAACAAGGCGGCGATGACGGGCCTGGTGATCCTGCTGCTGGTGGTCCTGTTCGCGGTCTTCGGCAACCGGCTGGCCGTCTGGTCGAACGAGGAGCTGGATTTCAGCGTCATGGGGCAGGTCGCGACGATGGGCCGTCCCTCGTGGTCGAACGGTCATTACTTCGGCACCGACGATCTGGGCCGCGACCTGTTCGCGCGCACCGTGCAGGGCACGCAGGTCAGCCTGCTGGTGGGGATCGTCGGCGCCGGCATCGCGGTGGTCGTGGGCACGCTTTACGGCGCGGTCGCCGGCTATGTCGGCGGACGCACCGACCAGCTGATGATGCGGACCGTCGATGTCCTGATGTCGATCCCCTACATGTTCGTTCTGATCCTGCTGCTGGTCATGTTCGGCCGGTCGATGTCGATGCTGTTCCTGGGCATCGGCCTGATCTCCTGGCTGGACATGGCGCGGATCGTGCGCGGCCAGACCCTGTCGCTGAAGAACCGCGAGTTCGTCGAGGCCGCGCGCGCCACCGGCGTCTCGACCTGGCGCATCATCATCCGCCATATCGTGCCGAACCTGCTGGGCGTGGTCGCGGTCTATGCCACGCTTCTGGTGCCGCTGATGATCCTGACCGAAAGCTTCATCAGCTTCCTGGGCCTTGGCGTGCAGGAACCGCTGACCTCGTGGGGGGCGCTGATCTCGGAAGGGGCGGGCACCATGAACTATGGCACGCTGTGGCAACTGGCCTTCCCGCTGTTCTTCTTCGTCATCACGCTGTTCGGCATTTTCTTCGTGGGCGACGGCCTGCGCGACGCGCTTGACCCCAAGGAACGCTGACATGGCCCTTCTGGACATCCGCGATCTGTCCGTCCGCTTCCGCACCCATGACGGCGAGGTTCACGCCGTCAGCGACGTCAGCCTGACCGTCCAGCCGGGCGAGACGCTGGGCATCGTCGGCGAATCCGGCTCGGGCAAGTCGCAGCTGGCCTTCGCCGTGATGGGGCTTCTGGCCCGCAACGGCCGGGCCTCGGGCAGCGTCCGGCTGGAGGGGCAGGAAATCCTCAACGCCCCGGCGAAGGTCATCAACCAGGTCCGGGCCGAGAAGGTCGCGATGATCTTCCAGGATCCGATGACCTCTCTGAACCCCTACATGCGCGTGTCCGACCAGATGGCCGAGGTGCTGGTCCTGCACAAGGGCCTGTCCCGGCGCGCGGCGGTGGCGGAAGCCGTGCGGATGCTGGACGCGGTGCGGATCCCCGACGCCAGGGGCCGCGTGCGCCTTTATCCCCACGAATTCAGCGGCGGGATGCGTCAGCGGGTGATGATCGCGATGGCGCTGCTGTGCCGCCCGACGCTGCTGATCGCGGACGAACCGACGACCGCCCTGGACGTGACGGTGCAGGCGCAGATCATGACCCTGCTGGCCGACCTGCAGCGCGACCTCGGCATGGCGATGATGCTGATCACCCACGACCTGGGGGTGGTGGCGGGATCCTGTTCCCGGGTCGCGGTGATGTATGGCGGGCGCATCCGCGAACTGGGTCCGGTGGGTCCGGTCTTTGCCGATCCCGCCCATCCCTATACCCAGGGTCTGCTGGCGGCGATCCCGCGCATCGACGGGGATGACGCCGAACTGGCCGTCATTCCCGGCCAGCCCCCGGACATGAGCCGCCCGCCGCAGGGCTGCGCCTTCCGGCCACGCTGCGCCTATCGCCGCGACGCCTGCCTGGATCCCCCGGCCCTTGCGGGCTTTGCCCCCGATCGCTGGCGGGCCTGCTTTGCGCCTCTGGATGAACTCCGCTCAGGAAGGGACCATGCCCGTGACCGAACCTCTGCTTGACGTGCGCGACCTGCGGGTTGCCTTCTCCATCCGCCGCGCGGGGACGATGCCCTGGGCCAGGCCGCAGCGCCTGCAGGCGGTCAACGGGGTGGATTTCACGCTGAAGGCCGGGCAGACGCTGGGCGTCGTCGGCGAATCCGGCTGCGGCAAGTCCACGCTGGCGCGCGCGCTGATCGGGCTGGTTCCGGCGACGGGCCGTGCCGAATGGATCGACGGCGCCGACCTGATCGGCCTGTCGCCGCGGCAGATGATGGCCTATCGCAGCCAGATCCAGATGATCTTCCAGGATCCGCTGGCCAGCCTCGACCCCCGCATGACCGTGGGCCAGATCATCGCCGAGCCGCTGGTGACCCACCACCCGTCGCTGCCCCGGGCAGAGGTCCGCGACCGCGTCAAGAGGATGATGGACCGCGTGGGCCTTCTGCCGGGGCAGATCAACCGCTATCCCCATGAATTCAGCGGCGGCCAGTGCCAGCGGATCGGCATTGCCCGGGCCCTGATCGTCGAGCCGCGGCTGATCATCTGCGATGAACCCGTCAGCGCGCTTGACGTGTCCATCCAGGCGCAGGTCATCAACCTGCTGATGCAGTTGCAGAAGGACCTGGGCCTGTCGCTGATCTTCATCGCCCATGACCTGTCGGTGGTGCGCCATATCAGCGACCGGGTGATGGTCCTCTATCTTGGCAAGGTCATGGAGATCGCGCCTTCGCGCAGCCTCTATGCCCAACCGCAGCACCCTTATACCCAAGCTCTCCTGTCGGCGGTTCCGGTCCCCGACCCGGCCCATGACGCCGCCGCGCGCGTGGTGCCGCTGCAAGGCGAACTGCCCTCGCCCGTCAGCCCGCCTTCGGGCTGCGTGTTCCGCACCCGCTGCCCGCGCGCCGCACCCCACTGCGCGGCCGAGGTGCCGGTCCTGGCCGGCAGCGACCACCGGACCGCCTGCCACTTCCCCGGCCCCCTGACCGCCGACGAGATCGCCCGCGCCCGCACCCCCGGGCAGCCTGAGCAGCTTCTTCTTTGCCCAAATACCCGGCGACCGCGCCCTCAGGCGACGACGATGCGGCCCTGGCCCTCCGCCACGCGGCCGATCACCGCGGCCTCGGCAAACCCATGCTCGGCAAAGACCTCCAGCACCGCGTCCGCCTGATCGCCGGCGCAGGCGACCAGCAGGCCGCCGCTGGTCTGGGGGTCGGACAGCAGCGCGCGGTCCACCGGGTCGAACGCCTCGGGCAGCATCACCTCGGACCCGTAGCTGGCCCAGTTCCGCCCCGAGGCCCCGGTGACATGGCCGGCGCCGGCCAGGTCACGCGCGCCCGGAAGCAGCGGCACCGACGCCCAGTCCAGCCGCACCGTGCATCCAGACCCCCGCGCCATCTCCAGGGCGTGCCCCGCCAGCCCGAAGCCGGTCACGTCGGTCATGGCATGAACCCCGTCCAGCCGGGCCAGATCGGGGCCGGGCGTGTTCAGCCGCGTGGTGGCCGCCAGCATCGCGCGATAGCCCGCCTCCGGCAGGGCGCCCTTCTTCAGGGCGGCCGACATGACCCCCACCCCCAGAGGCTTGCCCAGGATCAGCACGTCCCCTGGCCGGGCGCCGGAATTGCGCTTCACATGCGCCGGATCGACCAGCCCCAGGGCCACCAGCCCATAGATTGCCTCGACCGAATCGATGGTATGGCCGCCGGCGATGGGGATGCCGGCCTCGCGGCAGGCCGCGGCGCCGCCTTCCAGGATCCGGGCGATGGTTTCGGCCGACAGCGTGTTGATCGGCATCCCCACCAGCGACAGCGCCATGATCGGCGTGCCGCCCATCGCATAGACGTCGCTGATCGCGTTGGTCGCGGCGATGCGTCCGAAGTCCAGCGGATCGTCCACGATCGGCATGAAGAAGTCCGTCGTCGCGACAAGCGCCTGCCGGTCGTTCAGCCGATAGACCGCCGCATCGTCCGATGTCTCGATCCCCACCAGAAGCGCCTCGGGAACCGGCAGCATCGCCGTCCCGCGCAGCAGGCCGGTCAGCACGCCCGGCGCGATCTTGCAGCCGCAGCCGCCGCCGTGGGACAGAGACGTAAGGCGGGGTTCGGTCTTGTGCTGGTCGTCCATGACGGTCTCCTTCGGTTCGCGACACGCTATCACCGGCAAATCGCATCTTCAACGGAACCCCGTTTGCGCTTAGGACGGTCCCGCAAGGAGAAAGCCATGCTCAAGACCCGCATCATCCCCTGCCTGGACGTCGCCGATGGCCGCGTCGTCAAGGGGGTCAACTTCGTGGACCTGATCGACGCCGGCGACCCGGTGCAGGCGGCGAAGGCCTATGACGCCGCGGGCGCGGACGAGATCTGCTTTCTGGACATCCACGCCACCCATGAAAACCGCGGCACGATGTTCGACCTGGTGACGCGCACGGCCGAACAGTGCTTCGTTCCGCTGACCGTGGGCGGAGGCGTCCGCAGCCATCGGGACGTGCGGGCGCTGCTGCTGGCGGGGGCCGACAAGGTCAGCTTCAATTCCGCCGCCGTGGCCGATCCCGACGTGGTGGCCCAGGCCGCCGACCGCTTCGGCAGCCAGTGCATCGTCGTGGCCATCGACGCCAAGACCGTGGCCGACGGCCGGTGGGAGATCTTCACCCATGGCGGCCGCAAGCCCACCGGCATCGACGCCGTGGACTTCGCCCGCACGGTCGAGGCGAAGGGCGCCGGAGAGATCCTGCTGACCAGCATGGACCGCGACGGCACCCGCGCCGGCTTCAACATCCCGCTGACCCGCGCCATCGCCGACGCCGTCAGCATCCCCGTCATCGCCTCGGGCGGGGTGGGCACGCTGGATCACCTGGTCGAGGGCGTGACCGAGGGCCATGCAAGCGCCGTGCTGGCCGCCTCGATCTTTCACTTCGGCACCTTCACCATCGCCCAGGCCAAGGCCCACATGGCCGCCGCCGGCATCCCCATGAGGCTGACATGAGCGCGCTGCACGACCTGGCCGCCACCATCGCCGCCCGCCGGACGGCCGATCCCGACGCAAGCTGGACCGCCAGGCTGCTGGCCGCCGGCCCCGAGAAATGCGCCGAGAAGTTCGGCGAGGAAGCCGTCGAGGCGATCATCGAGGCCGTCCGGGGCGACCGCGACCGGCTGACGCGCGAAGCGGCCGACGTGATCTTCCACCTGCTGGTGATGCTGGCCGCCCGCGACGTGACGCTGGCCGATGTGGAACGGGAACTGGAACGCCGCGCGGGCAGCTCGGGGATCACGGAAAAGGCCTCCCGGGGGTCCTGAACCGTCAACCCTTCCCCTTGGCGCGGCATGAAGGCTATAAGCGGGCAAAATGTCGTGGCCGGGCCCCGACGGAACGCACTTGGCAGAGGACCGCATGAGCAACGATTCCAGGAACGGCAAGCATCACGAAGGCGACGTGGCGTTCATCCAGTCGCTTGCGGACCTGCTGAAGTCCAGCGACCTGTCGGAACTGTCGGTCAAGCGGGAATACGGCGAACATGACCGCCTGACGGTCAGCCTGTCCAAGCAGGGCCGGCAGATCTCGTTTGCCCCCGCCCCCGCCCCCTCCCCCGCGGCTGCCGCCCCTGCGCCGGCGGCCGCGTCCCCCGCCCCGGCGGCGGCACCCCTGCCCGCCGCGGCCAGCATGGATCCGGCCAGCCTGCCGGGCGCCGTCACCTCGCCCATGGTGGGCACCGCCTATCTGTCGGCGGAACCCGGCGCCGCGCCCTTCGTCCAGATCGGCCAGGCCGTGGCCGAGGGCGACACGCTGCTGATCGTCGAGGCGATGAAGACGATGAACCACATCCCGTCCCCCCGCGCGGGCACCGTCAGGCGCATCCTGATCGACGACGGCACCCCGGTGGAGTTCGGCACGCCGCTGATGGTGGTCGAGTAAGCCGATGTTCGACAAGATCCTGATTGCCAACCGGGGCGAGATCGCCCTGCGCGTGATCCGCGCCTGCCGCGAGATGGGCATCGCGTCCGTTGCCGTCCATTCCACCGCCGACGCCGACGCGATGCATGTCCGCATGGCCGATGAATCCGTCTGCATCGGCCCCGCGCCGTCCTCGGCCAGCTACCTGTCTATGCCCGCCATCATCTCGGCCTGCGAGATCACGGGCGCGCAGGCAATCCATCCCGGCTATGGCTTCCTGTCGGAAAACGCCGCCTTCGTGCAGATGGTCGAGGACCACGGCATCACCTTCATCGGCCCCCGCGCGGACCATATCCGCATCATGGGCGACAAGATCACCGCCAAGGACACGATGAAGAACCTGGGCGTGCCCTGCGTACCCGGCAGCGACGGTGGCGTGGATGATGTCGATCAGGCCAGGCGGGTGGCGGCGCAGATCGGCTATCCGGTCATCGTCAAGGCCACCGCGGGGGGCGGCGGACGCGGCATGAAGGTGGCGCAGGACGAGGCGGCCCTCGAGGTCGCCTTCCGCACCGCGCGGGCCGAGGCCAAGGCCGCCTTCGGCAATCCCGACGTCTACCTGGAGAAATACCTCCAGAAGCCGCGCCACATCGAGATCCAGGTCTTTGGCGACGGCCAGGGCCGCGCCGTCCATCTGGGCGAACGCGACTGTTCGCTGCAGCGCCGCCACCAGAAGGTGCTCGAGGAAGCCCCCGGCCCCGCCATCAGCGCCCAGGAACGCGCCCGCATCGGCAAGATCTGCGCCGACGCCGTCGCCCGCATCGGCTATTCGGGCGCCGGCACGATCGAGTTCCTCTACGAGGACGGTGAGTTCTATTTCATCGAGATGAACACCCGGCTGCAGGTCGAACACCCGGTGACCGAGGCGATCTTCGGGGTGGATCTGGTCCGCCAGCAGATCCTGGTGGCCGCCGGACACGAGATGGAGTTCCGCCAGGAGGATCTGTCGATCCGGGGCCATTCGATCGAGGTGCGGATCAACGCCGAGAAGGTTCCCGGCTTCTCGCCCTGCCCCGGCAGGATCACGCAGTATCATGCGCCGGGCGGGCTGGGCGTGCGGATCGACAGCGCCCTTTATGACGGCTATTCGATCCCGCCCTACTACGACAGCCTGATCGGCAAGCTGATCGTGCATGGCCGCGACCGCCCCGAGGCCCTGGCGCGGCTGCAACGGGCCCTGGGCGAACTGATCGTGGACGGGATCGACACCACGGTTCCGCTGTTCACCGCGCTGCTCCAGGAACCCGACATCCGGTCCGGCAACTACTCGATCCACTGGCTGGAACGCTGGCTGGATCAGAAGTTCGGCTGATCCGGCCTCCATGCTGACGGCGGCGCAACTGCTGCAGGCCTATGCGCAGGGCGTCTTTCCGATGGCCGAAAGCGCCGATGATCCGCGCCTCCACTGGTTCGACCCGCCGCTGCGGGGGATCCTGCCGGTGGGAGGCGTCCACGCCTCGCGGTCGCTGCGGCGCGACCTGCGGCGCGGCGGGTGGTCGGCGCATCTGGACTGCGATTTCGACGCGGTGGTGGCGGCCTGCGCGCGGCGCGAGACGACCTGGATCAACGCGCCGCTGACCCGGCTTTATTCGCGGCTGCATCGGGCGGGCCACGCCCACGCCCTCGAGATCCGCCATGACGGGCGATTTGCCGGCGGCATCTTCGGCGTGACCATCGGGGCGGCGTTCTTCGGCGAGATCCATGGTTTCGGCGCGCCCGAACGGGTCCAAGATGGCGCTTCTGTGGACCTCGAGCCAACTGGCGCGCTGCGGCTTCGTGCTGTTCGACACGCAGTTCCTGACGCCCCATCTTCAACGGATGGGAGGTCGCGAAATCCCTCGGGCCGCGTACCGCCGGCTGCTTGCCGACGCCCTTGCGCGGCCGGCGGATCTTCGATCGCAGCCCCTGCCCGGGGCCGATCAGCTCTGGCAGGAAATCACCCAGACGTCATAGCGAGGGTCGTCAAGCGCCGACAATGCCGGCGACGACGCGATCATCCAGCCGCTGAACAGCGTGACGTTCTGCGTCATGTCGGCGATGGTCAGCTGCGCATAGGCATCCGAACTGGGATCAACGGCGGGATAGCGGCACTCACCCAGCCTCACCTCCAGCCGGCCGTAGCGGACGGCCTCTCCGACCCTGAGGGTCAGATCGGTGGTGCGGCCCGAAATCTTGTCGAGGCCGCGCAGCAAGGCCCCCTCGGCCCGGGCCACCTGCTGCGCGCCGGCGGGTAGGGACAGCGCCAGCAGGACGGCCAGGACCCGGATCACGAATTTTCCTCGTCCTGGGCCTGGCTGTCCACGAACTTCATCATCAGTTGCAGCAGGCTGACGGCGCCCTGGACATCCTCGATCTCATCCCCCGGCCGGAGGTTGTCGGGACTGCCGCCGGGCTGGATCAGGATATAGGCGCCGCCCAGCAGCCCGTCGGACTGGATCAGGGCGGCGCTGTCCGCTGGAAGAAGAATGTCGGCGGGCAGTGTCAGACGGGCGTCGGCCATGTAGGTCTGGGGGTTGAGCGCCACGTCCGACACGCGGCCCACCGGTACGCCCGCCAGACGCACCTCGGTTCCCACGGCCACCCCGTCGACATCGGGAAATGAGGCCCGAACCTCGTAGCCGGTTTCCTGCGCCATGCCCTTGCCGAAGCCCCAGACCAGGAACCCCGCAGCCACCGCCAGGACGACGGCCCCGACCAGAAGTTCTGCCCGTTGTTCGGCCCCCGCGGTCATCTATTCGGGCTGCCAGGCGTCATAGTCGCGGCGAACCGGCTGGTCCGCGTGATAAAGCGACCCTTCGGGGTAATAGGCACCCACGGTCCCGGTCGGGTTCTCGCGGTGGGGCTTTTCCCAGGGCTTGTGGGCCAGCGGAGCCTTGGTCGGCGGCTCGTTCCAGGTGTGGTGCAGCCAGCCATGCCATTCCGGGCTGATGCGGCTGGCCTGCGATTCTCCGTTGAAGATCACCCAGCGGCGCGATCCGTCCTTGTTCTGGTAGAAGACGTTGCCTTCCGCATCCTCGCCGACCTTGATGCCGTTGCGCCATGTCCAGAACTGGGTGTTGATGGTCTGGCTGTTCCACCAGGTCAGGGCGCGAAGCAGGAAGGACATGGGGCTGGAACCTCTCGATCGTGGCTGCCGCAGATATGACGCAAAGCGCATCCGAGATCCAGCCTGCCCCCTCTGCTGCGGAGAAATATCCCGGCAACCCCGCACGGAACCGCCCCCGCGCAAGAAACCGCTGCCGATCAGCCGGCGGAAGCGGTTTCCTTCTTGGGATCGGCATGAATCAGCAGCGGCTTGGCAAGCGGGTTGTCCACCGCCTCCTCGTTGACGACGACTTCCTCGACGCTGTCCATGCCGGGCAGTTCGAACATGGTGTCCAGCAGGATGTCCTCCATGATCGACCGCAGCCCCCGGGCGCCGGTCTTGCGCTTGATGGCCCGCTTGGCGATGGCCTGCAGCGCGTCTTCGGTGAAGGTCAGCTGCACGCCTTCCAGATCGAACAGGCGCTGATACTGCTTGACCAGAGCATTCTTCGGCTTGGTCAGGATGATGATCAGCGCTTCCTCGTCCAGGTCGGTCAGGGTGGCGATGACCGGCAGACGGCCGACGAATTCGGGAATCAGGCCGAACTTCAGCAGATCTTCGGGCTCCAGTTCCTTGAACAGCTCGCCCACGCCGCGGTCGTCGTTTTCCTTGACCGACGCGCCGAAGCCCATCGCGGTGCCCTTGTTACGCTGCGCGATGATCCGGTCCAGGCCCGCGAAGGCGCCCCCGCAGATGAACAGGATGTTGGTCGTGTCGACCTGCAGGAATTCCTGCTGCGGATGCTTGCGTCCCCCCTGGGGCGGGACGCTGGCGACGGTGCCTTCCATGATCTTCAGCAGGGCCTGCTGCACCCCCTCGCCCGAAACGTCGCGGGTGATCGAGGGGTTGTCGGACTTGCGGGTGATCTTGTCGACCTCGTCGATATAGACGATGCCGCGCTGCGCGCGCTCGACGTTGTATTCGGATGCCTGCAGCAGCTTCAGGATGATGTTCTCGACATCCTCGCCGACATAGCCGGCCTCGGTCAGCGTGGTCGCGTCGGCCATGGTGAAGGGGACGTCCAGGATCCGTGCCAAGGTCTGCGCCAGCAGCGTCTTGCCGCAGCCGGTCGGCCCGATCAGCAGGATGTTGGACTTGGCCAGTTCGATGTCGCCCTTGCCGCCGTGGTTCAGCCGCTTGTAGTGGTTGTGGACGGCCACTGACAGAACCCGCTTGGCGTGTTCCTGGCCGATCACGTAGTCGTCCAGGACGGCGCAGATTTCCTTCGGGGTCGGCACGCCGTCGCCCGACTTCAACCCCGAGGACTTGGTTTCCTCGCGGATGATGTCCATGCACAGTTCGACGCATTCATCGCAGATGAACACGGTTGGCCCTGCGATCAGCTTGCGCACCTCGTGCTGGCTCTTGCCGCAAAAGCTGCAATAGAGCGTGTTCTTGCTGTCACTGCCGGACTGGTTTGCCATCGTCCACGTTCCTTGATTGCCGCAGCTCTGCCCACCGCGGGCGGCCCTGATACCGGGGGCCGCGTCTGAATTGTCCAGCGGCGACAGGATCGCCGCGGCCCGTCCCTTTATGTTAGGGTTGACGCAGGCGCGTCACAATCCCCAACAAGTCTATTTCTTCTCGGGTTCCGCCTTGCCCCGCGGGGCCACGACCTCGTCGATCAGGCCCCATTCCTTTGCCTCTTGCGGCGACATGAAGCGGTCACGTTCCAGGGCCTGCTCCACTTCCTCGAGCGTGCGGCCGGTGTGGGCCACGTAGATCTCGTTCAGGCGGCGCTTCAGCTTTTCGGTTTCGCGGGCGTGGATCAGGATGTCGGTGGCCTGGCCCTGGAACCCGCCCGAGGGCTGGTGCACCATCACCCGGCTGTTGGGCAGGGAATAGCGCAGCCCCGGTTCGCCCGCCGCCAGCAGCAGCGAGCCCATCGACGCGGCCTGCCCGACCACCAGCGTGGAGACGCGTGGACGGATATACTGCATCGTGTCATAGATCGACAGGCCCGAGGTCACGACGCCGCCGGGGCTGTTGATGTACATGCTGATGTCCTTGTTGGGATTTTCAGCTTCCAGAAACAGCAGTTGCGCGCAGATCAGCGTGGACATGCCGTCATGGACCGGCCCCGAGACGAAGATGATCCGTTCCTTGAGCAGACGCGAGAAGATGTCGTAGGCCCGTTCCCCGCGCGAGGTCTGTTCGACCACCATGGGGACAAGGGTATTCATGTAGAAGTCTGCCGGATCGGTCATCGTCTGTCCTTGCCTTGTGTCCCTGTCCCGCGATTCGCCAGGGCGCTGATCCCATCGTTAGCCGCGAAAGGTTGACAGAGTCTTAGTAACCGGCAAGGTCCGCTGCAAGGCATGGAACGAACTTCGGCCCGCGGCGGACGCCGCCGACCCAAGGAGGCAGAGGTGAAACTGATCGTGGGCCTGGGCAATCCCGGCGCAAGATATGCGGCCAACCGGCACAATATCGGCTTCATGGCCATCGACCGCATCGCCGCCGACCACGGCTTTCCCCCCTGGAAGGCGCGCTTTCAGGGGCTCGTTTCGGAAGGGCGGCTGGGGCCGATGCGGGTCACCCTGCTGAAGCCGCAGGGCTTCATGAACCTGTCGGGGCAGTCGGTGGGCGAGGCGATGCGGTATCTTCGGCTGACGCCGGCAGAGGTGATCGTGCTGCACGACGAACTGGATCTGCCGCCGGGCAAATGCCGCGTCAAGCAGGGCGGCGGCCATGCCGGCCATAACGGCCTGCGGTCGATCCACCAGCACATCGGGCCCGATTACGGGCGCGTGCGGCTGGGGATCGGGCATCCCGGCCACAAGGATCGGGTGGTCGGCCACGTGCTGTCGGACTTCGCCAAGGCCGACCAGGACTGGCTTGAGGACCTGCTGCGCGGCGTTTCCGACGGAGCCGAGGCCCTGGCGCAGGGCGACGGCGGGAGGTTCCAGACCCTGGTCGCGGCCCGCACGCACCCGGCGCGGAACAGCGGCACTCGGCCCAAGGCCGCGGAAAAGGCGCCCGGCTCCCTGCCCGCGCGTCCCGAAGCGTCCCCCGCACCACCCTCGGCACCGGCCCCGGACGATCCCAAGGAACCGGGTAGTCTGGCTGACAGGCTGCGCCAGCTGACGGACCGCTTTCGCTGATCCGGGCTTGGCGCGAGGCGCGGCGGGCGCTAGCCTGACCGGCAGGAGGATCGGACATGGAACCGTCGCTGAACGTGCTGGGCACAAGGCTCGAGCCATGCTCGATGAAGCCACTGACCGGGTTTTACCGGAACGGCTGCTGCGACACCGGCCGGGAAGACCGGGGCAGCCACACCGTCTGCGTGGTGGTGGACGCCGAATTTCTGGCCCTGTCGAAATATCTGGGCAACGATCTGACGACCCCGCGCCCGGAATACCGCTTCGATGGGCTGCGCCCCGGCGACCGCTGGTGCCTTTGCGCCGCGCGCTTCCTGCAGGCCGCCCAGGAATTCGCCGCGCCGAAGGTGGTGCTGGAGGCGACCCATGCGCGGGCGCTTGACATCATCCCCCTGGCACTTCTGCGCGCGCATGCCGTCGATGCCCAGGGCTGAGGTTGCCCCGGCTGCGGCCCGAAGGGCCGCCGCAAGGGCAGCAGGCGGCGTCAGGTCTTGATGTCGAAGCCCAGATGCCGGGCCACGGTGAAGATGTCCTTGTCGCCGCGCCCGCACATGTTCATCACGATGATGTGGTCGCGCGGCAGACCGGGGGCGATCTTCATCACATGAGCCAGGGCATGGCTAGGTTCCAGGGCGGGGATGATCCCTTCCTGCGCGCAGCACAGCTGGAAAGCCTCCAGGGCCTCGGCATCGGTGATGCTGACGTATTCGGCCCGGCCGGTGTCGTTCAGCCAGGCGTGTTCCGGACCGATCCCGGGATAGTCCAGGCCGGCGCTGATCGAGTGCCCTTCGAGGATCTGGCCGTTCTCGTCCTGCAGCAGGTAGGTGCGGTTCCCGTGCAGCACGCCGGCGCGCCCGCCCGACAGGCTGGCGCAATGTTCCATCCGGTCGTCCACGCCCTTGCCGCCGGCTTCGACGCCGATGATGCGAACCTGCGTGTCGTCGAGGAAGGGATAGAACAGGCCCATGGCGTTCGATCCGCCGCCGATCGCGGCGATGATCGTGTCGGGCAGCCGCCCCTCGCGCGGGAGGATCTGTTCCTTGACCTCCTTGCCGATGATCGACTGGAAGTCGCGCACCATCGCCGGATAGGGGTGCGGCCCGGCCACCGTGCCGATGCAGTAGAAGGTGTCGCGGACGTTGGTCACCCAGTCGCGCAGCGCGTCGTTCATCGCGTCTTTCAGGGTGCCCCGGCCGCTGGTGACGGGCACGACCTCGGCCCCCAGCAGCCGCATCCGGAACACGTTGGGCGACTGGCGCTCGACGTCGTGGGCGCCCATGTAGACCACGCATCGAAGCCCGAAGCGCGCGCAGACGGTGGCGGTCGCGACGCCGTGCTGGCCGGCGCCGGTTTCGGCGATGATCCGGGTCTTGCCCATCCGGCGCGCCAGCAGGATCTGGCCCAGCACGTTGTTGATCTTGTGGGCGCCGGTGTGGTTCAGCTCGTCGCGCTTCATGTAGATCTTCGCGCCACCCAGATGATCGGTCAGGCGTTCGGCAAAATAGAGCGGCGAGGGGCGGCCCACATAATGGGTCCAGAGGTCGTCCATCTGCGCCCAGAACGCCGGATCGGTCTTGGCGCGTTCGTATTCGGCTTCCAGATCCAGGATCAGCGGCATCAGGGTTTCGCTGACGAAGCGGCCGCCATAGATGCCGAACCGGCCCTGTTCGTCGGGGCCGGTCTTGTAGCTGTTCACCAGGTCATCGGCCATCGGGTTCGCCTTCACGGTTGAAGATGGGTATTTGGGCAAAGAAGAAGCCTCAGAGGGCCTTCTTATAGCCGATATGCCTGGGGGTGAAGCCCAGCCTGTCATAGAAGCGATGGGCGTCTCTGCGGCTTGCATGGGTGGTCAGCTGCATCTGCCCGCATCCCGCCGCGCGCGCCCGCGCCTCGGCATCGACGATCAGTCTGGTCCCGATCCCCTGCCCGCGCAGGTCCGAGGCCACCCGCACCCCCTCGATCTGCGCCCGCAGCATCGCCGCGGCCGATAGCCCGGGGATGAGGACAAGCTGGTAGCAGGCCACGACCCTGTCGCCCGACAGGCCGACGATCAGCCGGTTGCCGCCCTGGGCCTGCATGGCGTCGAAGGCGGCCAGATAGGGCTGCATGTCCGTCGTCTCGCGGTCCCGTCCCAGGATGTCGTCCGCCAGAAGGGCCACGACCGCCGGAAGCTGATCGCGCAGGGCCGGAACGAACCGGACCGTCACGAAGCCGCCGCCACGAAGGCGCGGATCAGGGCCGCGTCCTTCACGCCGGGCTCGGCCTCGACCCCCGAGGACACGTCGACCGCCGGGGCGCCGGTCAGCCGGATCGCCTCGGCCACGTTTTGGGCGGTCAGGCCGCCGGCCAGCATCCAGGGACGCAGCCATGTCCGCCCGACCAGCAGGCGCCAGTCGAACGAGAGGCCGTTGCCGCCGGGAAGGTCCGCGTCGCGGGGCGGCTTGGCGTCGATCAGCAGCATGTCGGCCACCAGAGCGTAATCGGTCAGCGCCGGCAGATCCTCGGGGCCTGCAAGGCCGACCGCCTTCATCACCGGAAGGCCGGTCAGCGCCTTGACGGCCGCAACCCGGTCGGGGGTTTCGCCGCCATGAAGCTGGATCACGTCCAGCGGCAGCCGGTCCAGCACCTGATCCAGCAGGGCGTCGTCGGGGTTCACGAACAGGCCGACCGTCGCCACGCCGACAGGGACATGGGGCACCAGGGCGGCCGCCTGTTCCAGCGTGACCGCGCGCGGTGAGGTCGGGAAGAACACAAGGCCCACATAACGCGCCCCGGCCTGGGCCGCGGCGGCGATGTGGTCGGGCCGGCGCAGGCCGCAGATCTTGACCTGAGCCACGCCTCAGGTCCGGGCAGGCAGGGTCGTGCCGGGCGCGGGTTCGGCCGAGGCCACCGGCAGGGCGGGCCGTGCCTCGGCGCGCGGCCGGTCGAGGATCGCCAGCACCTCGTCCTTGGGCGCGGCGTGGCGGTGGCGCAGGTGGCCGACCTCGCCTTCAAGCTGGGCAGCCCGGCTGGCATTGGCCCTGGCCTCGCGGCGCAGGTGGGATTCGCGCAGCCATTCCCAGATCAGGCCCGCCACCATGCCCAGGGCGAAGGCCAGGAAGATCACCAGGAACAGCGGCAGATCCACCGACCAGCGGCCCCCCAGATAGGCCCCGAAATTCGCCGGAAACGCCGACAGCGTCACGACGTCGCGGTTAGCCAAGGCCACGGCGATCAGGATGACCGCCAGCAGCACCAGGAAGATCAGTCGGAGAAAGCGCATGGGATGTCCTTGGTTGCGGCCGCCGGGCGCGGCACGGGATGCTGCGCCCTGTTAATCCGTTCAGGCGTCCCCGTTCAACCGGTCCCGCAACAGCTTGCCGGTCTTGAAGAAGGGAACGTATTTCTGGTCCACGTCCACGGCTTCCCCGTCCTGGGGTTGCGGCCGGTCCGGGCGTCTCGTTTCTTGACGGAAAAGGCGCCGAAGCCGCGCAGTTCGACCCGGTCCCCGCGTGCCATGGCGTCGATGATCTCCTCGAACACGGTGTTCACGATCCTTTCGACATCGCGCCGAAACAGGTGCGGATTTTCATCAGCGATAAGCTGGATCAGTTCGGACCGGATCATCATTCCCCCAGGCGGTGTAACGGCAAGTCGTCGTCCGAAAGACTTGCGAGAAAAGGCAACGCAGCAAAAGGTCCCCAGTTTCCATAGCGATGCCAGTTTTGTCCCCCGCGCGCAAGGGAGGTGCGGCCCCCGCCCGCCCGCGCCAACGCGAAAAGGCCCGCCCCGCAACAGCGGGACGGGCCTGGCCGCGAGAAGGCGGCGATCAGTTGTTGCGGTTCAGCGCCGCGCCCAGGATATCGCCCAGCGACGCGCCCGAATCCGAGGAGCCGTACTGGTCGATGGCTTCCTTTTCCTCGGCGATCTCGCGCGCCTTGATCGACAGGCCCAGACGGCGGGTCTTGGTGTCGATGTTGGTGACGCGGGCATCGACCTTGTCGCCGACCTGGAAGCGCTCGGGGCGCTGATCCTGGCGGTCGCGGGCCAGATCGCTGCGGCGGATGAACGACTTGACGCCGTTGTATTCCACCTCGATGCCGCCATCCTCGATCGCCGTCACCTCGACGGTGACGACCGAGCCGCGCTTCACGCCATCGACGGCCTCGGCCATGTGCTCGTTTTCAAGCGACTTGATCGACAGGCTGATGCGTTCCTTCTCGACATCCACGTCCTGGACGACGGCCTTGACCACGTCGCCCTTGCGGAAGTCCTGGATCGCGTCCTCGCCCCGGGTGTCCCAGGAGATGTCGGACAGGTGAACCATGCCGTCGATGTCGCCTTCCAGACCGATGAACAGACCGAACTCGGTGATGTTCTTGACCTCGCCCTCGATGACGGTGCCGGCCGGATGGGTTTCGGCAAAGACCTCCCACGGGTTGCGCTGCGTCTGCTTCAGGCCCAGCGAGACGCGGCGCTTGGCCTCGTCGATCTCCAGCACCATCACGTCAACCTCTTGCGAGGTCGAGACGATCTTGCCCGGGTGGACGTTCTTCTTGGTCCAGCTCATCTCGCTGACATGGACCAGACCCTCGACCCCGGCTTCCAGTTCGACGAAGGCGCCGTAGTCGGTGATGTTGGTCACGCGGCCCTGATGGACCGAGCCGATCGGGAACTTCTCGGCCACGGTATCCCAGGGATCGGCCTGCAGCTGCTTCATGCCCAGGCTGATGCGGTGGCTGTCCTTGTTGATCTTGATGACCTGAACCTTCAGGGTCTCGCCGATCGACAGGATTTCCGAAGGGTGGTTGACGCGGCGCCAGGCCATGTCGGTGACGTGCAGCAGGCCATCAACGCCGCCCAGATCCACGAACGCACCGTATTCGGTGATGTTCTTGACGACGCCATCGACCACCTGGCCTTCGGTCAGGTTGGCAATGACCTCGGCGCGCTGTTCAGCGCGGCTTTCCTCCAGGATGGCGCGGCGCGACACGACGATGTTGCCGCGGCGGCGGTCCATCTTGAGGATCTGGAACGGCTGCTTCAGACCCATCAGCGGGCCGGCATCGCGCACGGGGCGCACGTCCACCTGCGACCCCGGCAGGAAGGCCACGGCGCCGCCCAGATCGACGGTAAAGCCGCCCTTGACGCGGCCGAAGATGGCGCCTTCGACGCGTTCCTCGTTGGCATAGGCCTTTTCCAGGCGGTCCCAGGCTTCCTCGCGGCGAGCCTTCTCGCGCGAGATGCTGGCCTCGCCACGGGCGTTCTCCACGCGGTCCAGATAGACCTCGACCTCGTCACCCACCTTGATGCTGGGTTCCTCGCCGGGATTTGCGAATTCCTTCAGATCGACGCGGCCTTCCATCTTGTAGCCGACGTCGATGATGGCCTGGCCTGCCTCGATGGCGATGACGCGGCCCTTGACGACCGAACCTTCGTCCGGAGTGTCGATGTCGAAGCTTTCGTTGAGGAGGGCTTCGAATTCCTCCATGGTCGCTTTAGCGCACATATATGATCGGTTTCCTTTACGACGATTTGACTGGCCATGCGGTTGGCTCCGCCGGTCTTTATGGCTGCCTTGCGGTAACGACAAAGGGTCGCGGCATGACGCCCGACCCGTTCCGTGGTGGCCTGTTGTGACCATGTCGCCCAAAGACTGGACGTGATATAGGGCGGCTTGGGGCGCAACTCAATGCCAAACTGCGCCCGGCCCCGCGTCACGCGGTGCTGAAGACGCTTTCGCTGGCGCCCGGCACCACCGGCTTTTCCGCCGGCTGATGCGCGACCCAGATCCCGCTCTCGCGCGAGAAGTATTCGTATTCCGGCGGCTGGAACGCGGTACGGTCCATCGGCGCGATGTGGCGTTCGATCGACAGCAGGGGGCCGGCCACCTCGAGGATCGCGAATTCGTTCTGCCGATCCGTCACCCGCCCGCACAGGGCCGTGCCCGCCTGCACCTGCAGCAGCCCCGGATGGGCGGTCTGGTCCAGCATCGCACCGGTCGCCCAGACGTGCAGATGCCCCGACAGCGCGATATGCGCCCCCGCGCGGGCCAGCCGCGCCAGCGTCTCGGGGGCACGCAGGGTCAGATCCTTGTTGACCTCGGCCAGGTGTTCCAGGGGATGATGCAGCGCCACGATGTTGACCGACCCGGGATCGAGATCCTCCTCCAACCGCCCGAGTTCCCGGTTGCGGATGATGCCGCGCTGCACCGCGAAGGGGTTTGCGCTGTTCAGGGGCAGGACCCGGACCTTGCCGATCTGCCGGGCCGGGGGCAGCGTCGGCCCCATTGCCCGGCGAAACCCGCGCCAAGGCGCCAGGAACCGCATCGGCAGGTTGTAGAGCGGCACGTCGTGATTGCCCGGGATCACCATCACCGGCGCCTCGATCCGCGACAGGAAGGCCGCCGCCTGGTCATACTGACGCGACCGGGCGCGATGCGTCACATCGCCCGTCACCACCACCAGATCCGGCCGGGCGGCGTTCAGCCGGTCCAGCAGCGGGTCGACCAGTTCCGCGCGGTGGAAGCCGAAATGCAGGTCCGAAAGATGGGCGATGCGGGTCACGCCTTGGGATCCGGCGTCTTGCTGCGGCCGTCGGCGGGAACCAGCACCTTCAGCCCGCCATGCATCACGTCGATATGGAACGGGCTTTCCATCCGGGTCTTTTCGCCGTCATGCGCGACCAGCGGGCGGGGCTGGTTCGTCTCGATCGTCATGCTGTCCGTCACGATCAGGTCGAAGTCGCTGTTCTTGGCACTGAGGCCCAGGGCCAGCCGCAAGGCCGAACGCATCAGCGGCAGCGGCTTGCGGGCCTTGGCGATCAGCACGGCCATCTGCCCGTTGCGGACCGCGTCCGCCCCGTCCAGGCCAACCGAATCAAGCTGGTAGGCGCTGCGGGCCACGAAGACCAGGGCGGTGGTGAACCGGCGTTCCTCGCCATCGACGATCGCCGCAAGCCGCATCGGATGCCGCAACCGGCGCATCGCCACCAGAACCGACCAGTAGGCGGCGATGCGCGACCGGCCCCACCGCTTGTAGATGCCCTCGCGGGTCTTGAGGATATGCGGATAGACCCCCAGGCTGACATTGTTGAGAAACACGAGGCCGTCGATCCGGCCCACATCGACGGCGCGGGGCCGTGCGTCCAGCAGGGTTTCCAGCGCCTCCTCGATGGTCTCGCCCACGCCCAGATCGCGGGCGAAATAGTTGAAGGTGCCGCCCGGCAGCACCCCCATCAGCGTGTCGGTTCCCGCCAGCGCGCCGGCCACGGCCGACTGCGTGCCATCGCCACCCGCCGCCACGACCACATCGAAGCCGTCCTTCACGGCCTGCCTGGCCAGGTGGATCAACTGGTCGCCCTGGCCGGTTTCACGCAGCGCGAATTCGGCCACCTTGTCCTGCAGGGCCTCGCGGATGACATCGGCCTGCGCCTGCTGCTTGCCCGAGCCGCGGTTGCGGATCACGCACAGCCTGCAGGCTGAAAGATCGACTTTGTCGGCGATGTCGCGCATGGGAAGCCCCGGTTGATTGCCCTTCTCAACACGCGGGGCCGCGGGGCAGTTTCACCGCGCCCGCATCAAAGGCTCTGCGCCGCCTGCCGGACCGAAGGACGCAGCCCCGCGCCGCCCTGGGCGACATAGGATTTCAGCTGCTCGCGCATCCGCGGTTCCCAATAGTCCTTCAGATGCGCGGCGATCCTTTCGGGCGCATCGCCCGGCTGCGTGTCGAAGAAGGCGGCGATCTGGTTGGCCATCGTGACCATCTTCTCAGGCGACATCGGACACCTTTGCGCGAAGGCGTTCCGGGTGGCAGAACAGGTCGAAACCCTCGCCGCGCGCGAAGGCGGCCAGGGTCAGGCCGGCGCCTTCGGCCAGGCGCAGCGCGTGCAGGGTCGGCGCCGATACGGCGATCAGCACGGCGCAGCCGGCCATCGCGCATTTCTGCACCATCTCGGTCGAGACGCGGCTGGTCAGGACGATGGCCCCCTGCGCGGGATCGACGCCCTGGCGCGCCATCGCGCCGATCAGCTTGTCCAGCGCGTTGTGGCGGCCCACATCCTCTCGCGCCAGCACCACCCCCTGCCCCGGCCGCAGGAAACCCGCCGCATGGACTGCCCGCGTGCGGTCGTGCAGCGGCTGCCAGCCGCGCAGCAGAGTCGGTGGCGGACGCGATCTCGGCCGCGGTCAGGGCCGGGCCGATGCCGGCGAGGCTGGGCAGCGACCGGACGGCGGCCTCGATGCTGTCGATCCCGCAAAGGCCGCAGCCGACCGGACCGGCCAGCGACCGGCGGCGGGCGGCAAGCGCCGCGCCGCGATCCTCGGCCAGCCACATCTGCGCCTCGATGCCCTTGTCGTGGGCGATCACCTCGCAACTGGCGATCTGCCCGGGGTCGGTGACGATCCCCTCGGTCAGCGAGAAGCCCAGGGCGAAGTCCTGAACATCGGCGGGCGTCGCCATCATCACGGCATGGGTCGAACCGTCATAGACCATGGCGATGGCGGCCTCCTCGGGCAGGGCGCGGGTCACCGCGACGCTGCTTTCGGGGCGGTGGTGGATCGCGTCCCAGGCCCCGAAGGGCGGCGGCAGGTTCATGGCCTTCTCCAGCCTATTCGGCGGCGGGCAGGATCCGGCGCGACCGCCCGGCATGGTCGCCGTAGCTTTCCTGCCACTGCGAGGGACCGTTCGAGAGGCTGACCTGCACCGCCGTCACCTTGTATTCCGGGCAGTTCGTCGCCCAGTCCGAGAAGTCGGTGGTGACGACGTTAGCCTGCGTCGCCGGGTGATGGAAGGTCGTAAAGACGACGCCTGCCGCCACCCGGTCCGTCAGGGTCGCCCGCAGCGTGGTTTCCCCCGCGCGCGACGCCAGACGCACCCAGTCGCCTTCGTTGATGCCGCGCTGCAAGGCGTCGTGGGGGTTGATCTCCAGCACGTCCTCGGGGTGCCAGACGACGTTCTGGGTCCTGCGGGTCTGGGCGCCCACGTTGTATTGCGACAGGATGCGCCCCGTCGTCAGCAGCAGCGGGAAACGCGGTCCGGTGCGTTCGTCGGTCGGCACGTATTCGGTCACCATGAAGTGCCCCTTGCCCGACACGAAGCCATTCACATGCATCAGCGGCGTGCCGTCCGGCGCGGCCTCGTTGCAGGGCCACTGGACGGATCCCTTCTCCTCCAGCAGGTCGTAACTGACGCCGGCAAAGCTGGGGGTCGTGGCGGCGATCTCCTCCATGATCTGGCGGGGGTGGGTATAACGCCATTCCGCGCCCAGCGCGTTCGCCAGAAGCTGCGTGACCTGCCAATCCTCATGACCGTTGCGCGGCGCCATCACCTTGCGCACGCGGTTGATGCGGCGTTCGGCGTTGGTGAAGGTGCCGTCCTTTTCCAGGAAGGTCGAACCCGGCAGGAAGACATGGGCATAGTTGGCCGTCTCGTTCAGGAACAGGTCGTGGACGATCACGCAGTCCATCGCCGCCAGCCCGGCAGCGACATGATGGGTGTCGGGGTCCGACTGCAGGATGTCCTCTCCCTGGCAGTAAAGGCCCTTGAAGGTGCCCTCGACGGCCGCATCCAGCATGTTCGGGATGCGCAGGCCGGGCTCGGGGTCGATGGTGCAGCCCCAGGCCTGCTCGAAGATCGCGCGGACATCGGGCAGCTTGACGTGGCGATATCCGGGCAGTTCGTGCGGGAACGACCCCATGTCGCAGGCGCCCTGGACGTTGTTCTGCCCCCGCAGCGGGTTCACGCCCACGCCGGGGCGGCCGATGTTGCCGGTCAGCATCGCCAGGTTGGCGATGGCCATGACGGTCGTCGAGCCTTGCGAATGCTCCGTCACCCCCAGGCCATAGTAGATCGCGCCATTGCCGCCGGTCGCGTAAAGCCGCGCCGCCGCGCGCAGATCGGCGGCGGGAACGCCGGTCAGCGGTCCTATGGCCTCGGGCGCGTGGCGGGGATCGGCGACGAAATCGGCGTAGAACTGGAACTCGTCCCAGTCGCAGCGGCTGCGGATGAAATCCTGGTCGAACAGCCCCTCGGTCACGATCACATGCGCCATCGCGGTGACGACGGCGACGTTGGTGCCGGGCTTCAGCGGCAGGTGATACGCCGCCTGGATGTGGGGAGAGCGCACGATGTCGGTGCGGCGCGGATCGACAACGATCAGCCTGGCCCCCTGGCGCAGCCGCCGCTTCAGACGGCTGGCAAAGACCGGGTGGCCGTCGGTCGGGTTGGCGCCGATGACCATGACCACATCGGCCTGTTCGACGCTGTCGAAATCCTGCGTCCCCGCGGATGTGCCATAGGTCTTGCCAAGGCCGTAGCCGGTGGGGGAATGACAGACGCGGGCGCAGGTGTCGGTGTTGTTGTTGCCGAAGACCGCGCGGGCCAGCTTCTGCACCAGATAGGTTTCCTCGTTGGTGCAGCGGCTCGAGGTGATGACGCCGACCGACTTGCGGCCGTATTTCGCCTGGATGCCCTTCAGCCTGGTCGCAGCGAAGGCCAGCGCCTCGGCCCAGCCGACCTCGCGCCAGGGCTGGTCGATGGTCTCGCGGATCATCGGGCGCAGGATGCGGTCCCTGTGCTGGGCATAGCCATAGGCGAAGCGGCCCTTGACGCAGCTATGGCCGCGGTTGGCCTTGCCGTGCTTGTAGGGGACCATGCGCACCAGCTGATCGCCGTTCAGTTCCGCCTTGAAGGAACAGCCCACCCCGCAATAGGCGCAGGTGGTGATGACCGACCGCTGGGGCGTGCCCAGTTCGATCACCGATTTTTCCTGCAACGTCGCCGTCGGGCAGGCCTGGACGCAGGCCCCGCAGGATACGCAGTCCGAGGTCAGGAAGTCGTCGCCCGCGGCCCCCGCCTTCACGCGGCTGTCGAAGCCGCGCCCCTCGATGGTCAGGGCGAAGGTGCCCTGCACCTCCTCGCAGGCGCGCACGCAGCGCGAACAGACGATGCACTTGGCCGGGTCATAGGTGAAATAGGGGTTGCTGTCGTCCTTGGGCGTGTATCGCGCGTTCACGCCTGCGCCCTCGCGCGGCGCGAAGTGGTTGAGCAACGTCGCCCCCTCGGGCGCCTTGTAGCGCACGTCGCGCAGGCCCACCGCCCCGGCCATGTCCTGCAATTCGCAATCGCCGTTGGCCGCGCAGGTCAGGCAGTCCAGCGGGTGATCGCTGATGTAAAGCTCCATCACCCCCTTGCGCATCCGGCGCAGCTTGTCGGACTGGGTGCGGACCACCATGCCTTCCGCGACGGGCGTCGTGCAGGAGGCCGGCGTGCCGCGGCGGCCTTCGATCTCCACCACGCAAAGCCGGCAGGATCCGAACGCCTCGAGGTTGTCGCTGGCGCACAGCTTGGGAACCATGATCCCGGCCTCGGCGGCGGCGCGCATGACCGAGGTGCCTTCGGGCACGGTCACGGCGATGCCGTCCACGCTGATCGTGACCGGCAGGCCGACCTTGGCGGGCGTGCCCATGTCGCGGTCGTCGCCCGGCGGAAAGGGGGGATGATGAAGTCTCTCATTCGGCTGCCTCCTGCAAGGTGGCGAAATCGTCGGGAAAACGGGTCAGGGCGGACATGACCGGGAAGGGCGTGAACCCCCCAGCGCGCAGAGCGATCCGTCCCGCATGGTTTCGCAAAGCTCGGTCAGCAACGGGATCGCTTCTGCGTCGCCCTGGGCGATGCGGTCGATGGTTTCCACGCCGCGCACCGCGCCGATGCGGCACGGCGTGCATTTGCCGCAGGATTCGATGGCGCAGAACTCCATCGCGAAGCGGGCCATGCGCAGCATGTTCACGCTGTCGTCGAACACCACCAGTCCGGCATGGCCGATCAGCCCGCCCTGCTGGTCGAACTCCTCGTAGCCGATGGGGGTCTGGAACTGGTCGATGTGCATGTAGGCTCCCAGCGGGCCGCCGACCTGCACCGCCTTGACCGGCCGGCCGCTGGCGGTGCCGCCGCCGATGTCGTTCACGACCTGATCCAGCGTCAGGCCGAAGGCCGTTTCGAACAGCCCGCCGCGCCTGACGTTGCCGGCGATCTGCAAGGTCACCGTGCCGCGCGACCGGCCAAGGCCGAAGCCGGCGTAATGGGCGGCGCCCTTTTCGAAGATCACCGGGATGGTGGCCAGGGAAATGACGTTGTTCACCACCGTCGGCTGCCCCAGGAACCCCTGGATCGCGGGCAGCGGCGGCTTGGCGCGCACCGTGCCGCGCCTGCCTTCCAGGCTGTTCAGCAGCGCCGTCTCCTCGCCGCAGACATAGGCGCCCGCGCCGGTGCGAACCTCGATGTCGAAGGCGCGGCCCGATCCCAGCAGGTCCGGCCCCAGCAGGCCGTGCCGGCGGGCGACGGTCGCGGCCTGCGTCAGGATGCGGATGGCGTCGGGGTATTCCGACCGCAAATAGACATAGCCGCGCGTGGCCCCCACGCCCAGACCCGCGATCACCATGCCTTCGATCAGCGAAAACGGGTCGCCCTCGATGATCATGCGGTCGGCGAAGGTGCCGCTGTCGCCCTCGTCGGCGTTGCAGACGACGTATTTCTGCGCGGCCTCGGCCTCGGCCACGGTCTGCCACTTGATGCCGGTCGGAAAGCCTGCCCCGCCGCGCCCGCGCAGGCCGCTGCCGATGACTTCCTGCACGATCTGCGGGCCGGTCATGGTCAGCGCCCGGCGCAGCCCCGCAAGACCGCCATGCGCCTGATAGTCGTCCAGATCCAGCGGGTCGGTCAGTCCGCAGCGGGCGAAGGTCAGCCGCGTCTGGCGGGCCAGCCAGTCCAGATCCTCGACCCGTCCCAGGCTCTCCAGCCGGCCGTCCAGCAGGGCCGGCACCTGATCGGCCGTGACGTTGCCGTAACCGATCCGGCCCTCGGGCGTGGCGATCTCGACCAGAGGCTCCAGCCAGATCATCCCGCGCGTGCCGTTGCGGACGATCTGCACGTCCAGCCCGCGCAGGGACGCCTCTTGCGCCACCGCCGCGGCCACCTCGTCGGCGCCCACCGCCTTCGCCGCGCTGTCCAGGGGGACGAAGATCCTCATGCGCCCAGCCCCGCAAGGATGCGGTCCATGCGCGCGTCGTCAAGGCGGCCCAGCACCCGCCCGTCGATCATGGCGGCGGGTGCACAGGCGCACAGCCCCAGGCAATAGACCGGCTCTACCGTCACCGCGCCGTCCGGGGTCGTGCCGTGCCAGCCGATGCCCAGCCGATGCAGGGTGGATTCCGCCAAGGCGCCGGCGCCCATGGCCTGACAGGCCTCGGCCCGGCAGATCTTCAGGACATGGCGGCCGGCCGGATGATCGCGGAAATCGTGATAGAAGCTGATGACCCCATGCACCTCTGCCCGGCCCAGGTTCAGCACATCCGCCAGCACCGGAACGGCCGCCCGCGGAACGAAGCCCCAAGCGTCCTGCAGGGCGTGCAGCATCGGCAGTAGCGGCCCCTCGAGCGAGGTGAGCGGAGCGACGATTGCCCGGATCTCCTCCTCGGACGGATCGGGTGCAGGGGGTGCATGGACGGGCCTCTCAACGATCGTTCGCTGCCATCAAAGCAGCGGGACGATGCGGAAATCAATATCGTTGTTCCGTCAGTCGATAGAATCTATCTATCAATCGCCATCCGCCGCGCCTCGGCCAGCAGCGCCTCGAGAACCGGCGTATGGGGCTCGCGCCAGGGGGCCACAAGGCCGACGGCGTGGCTGGCCCCGGCGCCGTCCAGCGGGATCATCCGCAGGGGCTTGCCCTGGGTCAGGAAGGCGGCGATGTCCTTGGGCAGGATGGTGATCCAGCCGCCTTCCAGGACATGCGCGACCAAGACCACCGTGGAACTCGATCTCGACCGGGGCCTGAGGGGTCACGCCGGCCTCGATCAGGTTGCGGTTGATGATCCGGCGGTTCTGCATGTCGCCGGTCAGCAGGCACATCCGCTGCCCGGCAAGATCGGCCCAGCCGATCCGGTCCTGCCGGGCCAGCGGCGAATCCCCGGCGCAGACCAGCATGTAGCGTTCGTCGTAGAGGCGCACGGTGCTGACCCGCCCCAAGGGTTCATTGTCCAGATAGGATATGCCCGCATCCACCGTCAGATCGTCGATCATCTGCAGGATCTCGACCGAAGTGCGCGAGAGGATCGTCATGCCGACATTGGGATGCGCGGCGCCGAACCGGGCGCTGATCCGCGCCGCCCAGGTCAGCGCCGTCGGGATCACGGCGATGCGCAACTGGCCCGCAAGCCCATGGCGGGTGGCGCGCATCTCCTCTTTCAGCTGGCGGGTGTCGCCGACGATGCGGCGCGCCCAGACCAGGGCAGATTGCCCCTCGGGCGTCAGGCCGCCATAGCGCGAGCCGCGGAAGATCAGCAGCACGCCAAGCTGTTCTTCAAGCTGCCTGATGCCCGCCGACAGGGTCGGCTGGGTGATCCCCAGGCTTTGGGCGGCCCGGCCGAAATGGCGTTCCTTGGCGACGGCCAGGAACATCTCCAGCTTGTCGATCACTCGGCAGGCACGGCCTGCGCCTCCTCCGTTCGGTCCTTGCGGGTCAGCAGGCGCCGCATCAGCACATAGAACAGCGGCGCGAACAGGATGCCCATGACGGTCGAGGCGATGGTCCCGCCGATCACCGTCGCGCCGATGGCGTTGCGGCCGTTGGCCCCCGCGCCGGTGGACAGCAGCAGCGGCAGCACGCCCAGCGTGAAGGCGATCGAGGTCATCACGATCGGCCGGAACCGCTGCCGCGCGGCCTCGACCACCGCCTTGTAAAGCGGGACGCCGGATTCCGACTGTTCGCGCGCGAATTCGACGATCAGGATCGCGTTCTTGCCGGTCAGGCCGATCACGGTCAGCAGGCCCACCTGGAAGAACACGCCGTTGTCGAAGCCGCCCAGATAGGCCCCGATCAGGGCGCCCAGCACGCCGATGGGCATGACCAGGATCACCGCCAGCGGGATCGACCAGCTTTCGTAAAGCGCGGCCAGGCACAGGAACACCGCCGCCAGCGACAGCGCGTAGAGCAGCGTCGTCTGGTCGCCCGATTCCTGTTCCTCCAGCGAAAGGCCGGTCCAGGCCACCGCAAAGCCCGGCATCTGCGCCACCAGCCGTTCGACCTCGGCCATCGCTTCGCCCGAACTGACGCCGGGCGCCGGGCTGCCCTGGATTTGCATCGCCGGGATGCCGTTATAGCGGTTCAGGCCCTGCGGCCCGAAGGTCCACTCTCCGGTCGAGAAGTTCGAGAAAGGCACCAGCCCGCCCATCGCGTTGCGGACCCGCCACTTGTCGAAATCGGCGGGCGTCGCGCGCGAGTCGGGCTCGCCCTGGACATAGACCCGCTTGATGCGGCCGCGATCCACGAAATCGTTCACGTAGCGGCCGGTCCAGGCGGTCTGCAGCAGGTTGGCCACGTCGGTCGCGGTGACGCCCATCGCCCCGGCCTTGCGCCAGTCGATCCCCAGCCGGAACTGGGCCGCGTCCTCCAGCCCCGAGGGGCGGGCCTGGGCGATCAGCGGGCTTTGCGCGGCCATGCCCAGGAACTGGTTGCGCGCCGCCAGCAGCTCCTCGTGCGATTGTCCGCCGCGTGCCTGCAGATAGAAGTCGAAGCCCGAGACGTTGCCCAGCTCGATCACCGCGGGCGGCACGATGGGAAACACCATCGCGTCCTGGATCTGGCTCAGCGCGCCGAAGGCCCGGCCGGCGACGGCCTGAACCGACTGCGAGGGATCGGGCCGCTCCTTCCAGTCCTTCATCCGCACGAAGGCGATGCCGACGTTCTGGCCCTGCCCGGCGAAGCTGAAGCCCACCACGCCGAACATCGAATCGACGGATTCCTTTTCCTGCGTCAGGAAATAGTCCTGCACCTGGTCCACCACGGCGGCGGTGCGTTCGGCGGTGGCCCCGGTCGGGGCCTGGATCAGGACGAACATGATGCCCTGATCCTCGTCGGGCAGAAATCCCTCGGGGGTGCGCAGGAACAGCAGGACCATCGCGGCGGCGATTCCCGCATAGATCAAGAGCATCCTCAGCGGCCGGCGCACGATCCAGCCCACGGCGCCGGTATAGCCGGCGGTGGTGCGGTCGAAGTTCCGGTTGAACCAGCCGAACAGCCCGCGCTTGCTGTGATGATCCTTGGACCGCAGCAGCGTCGCGCACAGCGCCGGCGTCAGCGTCAGCGCCACCAGAACCGACAGCGCCATGGCCGAGACGATGGTGACGGCGAACTGCTGATAGATCACCCCGGTCGATCCGGGGAAGAAGGCCATCGGCACGAACACCGCCGACAGCACAAGGGCGATGCCGATCAGCGCGCCGGTGATCTGGCTCATCGACTTGCGCGTGGCCTCGCGCGGCTCGAGGCCCTCCTCCTCCATGATCCGCTCGACGTTTTCCACCACCACGATGGCGTCATCGACCAGCAGGCCGATGGCCAGCACCATGGCCAGCATGGTCAGCGTGTTGATGGTGAAGCCGAAGGCCGCCATGATCCCGAAGGTTCCCAGCAGCACGATCGGCACCGCCAGCGTGGGGATCAGCGTCGCCCGCCAGTTCTGCAGGAAGACATACATGACGATGAAGACCAGCACGATCGCCTCGATCAGGGTCTTCACCACCTCCTCGATCGAGATCTCGACGAAGGGGGTGGTGTCGAAGGGGATCACGTAGTCCACGCCCTCGGGGAAAAACTGGGCGAATTCCTCCATCCGCGCCTTGACGCGTTCGGCGGTGTCAAGCGCGTTCGCCCCCGGCGCCAGCGACAGCGCCATGCCCGACGACGGGCGGCCGTTGTAGTTGGCCTGCGTCGAATAGCTTTCCGCCCCGATCTCGACCCGCGCGACATCGCGCAGCAGGACAAGGCCGCCGTTTTCCTGCGCCCGCAGGACGATCTGGCGGAAATCCTCGGGGGTGGACAGCAGCGACTGCGCGGTGACCGTGGCGTTCAGCTGCTGGCCCTCCACGGTGGGCAGGTCGCCGAAGGCCCCGGCGGAAATCTGCGTGTTCTGCGCCGACACCGCCGCCACCACGTCCGAGGGCGCGATCTCGTAGGCCGCCAGCTTGTTGGGGTCCAGCCAGATGCGCATGGCGTAGGGCGCCCCGAAGACCTGCACGCTGCCCACGCCCTCGACCCGGGACAGATCGTCCACCAGGTTCGAGAACATGTAGTCGGACAGGTCGGCCTGGTCGTAGTTCTCGTTGCCGATCAGGCCGATGACCATCAGGAAGCCAGCGGTGGATTTCTCGACCACGACGCCCTGGCGCTGCACGGGCTCGGGCAGAAGCGGCGTGGCCTGCGACAGCTTGTTCTGGACCTGCACCTGGGCGATGTCCACGTCCGTCCCGGTCTCGAAGGTCAGGGTGGTCGAGGAGGTGCCCGCCGAGGTCGAGCCGGACGAGATGTAGCGCAGCCCGTCCAGGCCGGTCATCTGCTGTTCGATCACCTGCGTCACGGTGTTCGAGATCGTCTCGGCCGAGGCGCCGGGATAGGTGGCGCGGATCGTCACCGAGGGCGGCGCGATCTGCGGATACTGCGCCACAGGCAGCGTCAGGATCGACAGGATGCCGATGCCCATGATGATGATCGAGATCACCCAGGCGAAAACCGGACGGTCGATGAAGAAACGGGCCATGATCTGTCGCGCCTTCGCTGTGGTGGCGTCAGTTGGTGGACGCCGCGCCGGCGGGCGGGGCGGCCTGTTCGGCCAAGGCGGTCGCCTCGGCTTCGTTGCCGCGTTCCTGCGGGGTCACGGTCGCGCCGGGGGCGATGCGCTGAAGGCCCGACACGATCAGGCGGTCGCCGCTGGTCAGGCCGCTGGTGACGACCCACTGGTTGCCCCGGTCCTGCGCGATTTCCAGGGCGCGCTCCTCGACGATGTTCTGGTCGTTGACCACCATCGCGACGGGACGCCCGCGGCGGTCGCGGCTGACGCCTTCCTGCGGGGCCAGGATGGCGTCCTTCAGCTGGGCCTGCGGGATTTCGGCCTGCACATACATCCCCGGCAGCAGAAGCCCGTCGGGATTGGCGAACTCCATCCGCAGGGTGATGACGCCGGTCGTCTCGTCGACATAGGGTTCGGCTGCGGTCATCGAGCCGGTGTGTTCATAGACGCTTCCATCGGCAAGGCGCAGTGAAACGGTGCGGTCGGCGCCCGCCGGAAGGGCGGCCTCGGGGCCCATGCGCTGCCAGCGGACGATCTCGGCCGCGGACTGCGTCACGTCCACGCGCACCGGGTGGATGCGGCGGATCACCGCCAGCGGGTTGGCCTGCCCGGCGGTGACCAGGGCCCCCGGGCTGGCCTGGGCCAGGCCGATCACGCCGTCGATGGGCGCGGTGATGGTGGTGCGGTCCAGGTCGATCTGGGCGGCAAGCACCTGCGCCTCGGCCGCCTTGACGGCAGCCTCGGCCGCGTCGCGGGCGGCAATGGCGCTGTCCTGGGTCTGTTCGCTGGCCACGCGGCGGTCGCGCAACTGCACGACCCGCTCGGCCTCGCGGCGGGCGGCGTCGGCCTGCGCCTGGGCCTGGGCCAGCGACGCCTCGGCCTGCGCCTCGGCCGCCTGATAGCTGCGCGGATCGATGCGGTACAACGGATCGCCCTTGGCGACGACGCTGCCTTCCTCGAACAGGCGCTCGACGATCAGGCCGCCGACCTGCGGGCGCAACTCCGCCTCGGCCGAGGCGACGACACGGCCCGGAAGGGTCGCCGTCAGCGTCACGTCCTGCGCCTGCAGCGTGACGACGGTGACGCTGGGCGGCGGCATCTCGCCGCCCGGAGCCTGGGCCGCGACCCCGGACGGGACGATTGCGGCAAGCACGCCGGCAAGAACAAGAAATCGTGTCAGCGTGGCCATGCTGTCCGCCCGTGTGAAGGTTTGATCGAAGCCGGCGTCTGCCCGCGCGCGCAAGGCAGCCAATCGCCGCCGCGCACATTATCGTCAAGCCTGATGAAGAACAACCTGTCCATTGCATCCTTTCGCCTACGCATCATCACGTTCTTGCGCGGTTCCCCGCGGCCGGGCAATCTGGCCCCGACAAACCAAGCGGAGTGAGGTCGATGCCCGCCCATCTGATCGCAGACGTGACCGTGACGGATGATTCCTGGGTGCCCGAATACGCGGCCCGCGTCCACGAGATCGCCGCCCGTCATGGCGGCCGCTATCTGTCCCGGTCCGGCAACGTGGACACGCTGGAAGGCAAGCCGCTGGGCGGCACGCTGGTCGCGCTGATCGAGTTTCCCTCGAAGGACGCCGCCCGGGCCTTTGCCAGCGACCCCGACTATGCGCCCTTCGCGCAGGCCCGCAAGGCCGGAAGCATCAGCAACTTCCACCTGATCGACGACAGCGACCTGGCGGGCGGGATTCCCTATCTGCCGAAAGGTTGATCGGTCCGATTGCACGGCCCGCGCAAAGCTGCAAGGAAGCGGCGTGGCCGTTGGGGCCGTTGCGGAGCATGGCAATGCAATTCTCGTATGGATCCTCGGTCGTCCGGGTCAACATGCCCGACCGCGCATCGCTTCTGGCCGAGATCGCCCGGCGCCTGCGCAGCCGCCAGGGCTTCGCGCTGGCGACGATCAACCTGGATCATCTGGTCAAGCTGCGTCAGGACCCGGCCTTCCGCCAGGCCTATGCCCGGCAGGATCTGGTGGTGGCGGACGGCAATCCCATCGTCTGGCTGTCCAGGCTTGCGCGGCGGCCGGTGGATCTGGTGACGGGGTCGGATCTGGTGATCCCGCTGGCGCAACTGGCCGCCGATGAGGATGTGGGCCTGGCCCTGGTCGGCACCACCGATGCCGCGCTGAAGGCCGCCGCCGCGGACATCACGCGCCGCGTGCCGGGGTGCCGGATCGACGCGCTGATCTCGCCGCCGATGGGGTTCGACCCCGACAGCGACATGGCGCGCGACCTGTTGCTGCGGGTGCGCGACAGCGGGGCCGGGCTGTGCTTTCTGGCGCTTGGTGCCCCCCGGCAGGAACGGCTTGCGGCCCGGGGCCGATCGCTGGTCCCCGAGATCGGCTTTGCCTCGGTCGGGGCGGGACTGGATTTTCTGGCGGGCAACCAGGCCCGCGCGCCGCAATGGGTCAGGCGGATCGCCATGGAATGGGCGTGGCGGATGGCCTCGGCCCCGCGGCGCCTTGTGCCGCGCTATGCCCGATGCGCCGCGATCCTGCCGTCCGAGGCGGCGGCCGCCTGGAAACAACGCCGCTGATCAGCAGCCAGTGCGGCCCAGAACCACGGAGACCGTGCGCAGCAGGATGGCCAGGTCGCCCGCGAAGGTCAGGCCGCGTTCGTAGCGGTCGTCATACGAGGCGCGGGCAGCGAAGGTGGTCTTGTTGCGGCCCGCCGTCTGCCAGAAGCCGGTGATGCCCGGACGCAGGTTGTAATATCCCTGCCCCGGATACAGCGATTGCTGATCGGGCATCATCGGACGGGGACCGACCAGGCTCATGTCGCCGGTCACGACGTTCCACAACTGCGGCAATTCGTCCATCGAGGTGGCGCGCAGCATCCGGCCAAAGCGGGTGACGCGCGGATCGTCGCGCAGCTTCTGCGTCTCGTCCCACTCGCGGCGGGCCTGGGGATTGCCAGCAAGATAGGCTTCCAGGCACTGATCCGCCCCATCCACCATGCTGCGCAGCTTCCACATGCGGAACGTCCGGCCGTTCCGCCCGACCCGCTGCTGGCAATAGAACGGGTTCTTGCCGTCCAGCATGACAACCAGGGCCAGAAGCACGACCAGCGGCAGAACTACCGGGGAACCCAGAAGGACCACCAGCAGGTCCAGCGGGCGCTTGAGAAGGCTGCGATACAGCCAGGGCCGCGCACCCTTGGCCAAGGGCGAGGGGGCAACATGGGCCAAGGCAACCGTCCGGGACTTAACCTGCATCACCACCTACAACAACATCTTGAATCAAATGCCCCGGACAAGCCAAGGGGCCGGATCGATAACCAGGTCACGTTAACACTTCGGCAACCGGATGGGTATGCGTAAAGTTTGAATTAAAATGTCTTTTGACCTGCCATTTCGGATAGGCGCGGGATCGTTCAGCTTTCGGGCCATGCCGTGACGCCCGTTCGGGAAGGGGATCTTCCCGGCGATCCACCCTGCCCGCCGGCGGATCGGCCCCGGGCGCGCAGTCCGGTTGAATTGCGGCGCTTTCCGCCTATGCTGCGCTGCGACATGCCTGGCCCGCACCGGGAAGAGGAAGAAAGACAATGACCGACGAAACCCGCCGCCGCGCCCAGGACATCCGCAGCGAAATCGACAAGGTGACGTCCACGGTCCTGCCGCAGCCGCAGCCCGAGCCGCCGTCGGTCCGCACCGCCGACCCCGAGCTTCAGGCCGAGATCCGGCGCCGCATGGACGAGATCGACCTGAACGATTCGGGCTCGATCGTCCGCTTCGGCACGCGGGCCCAGGCGGGCCTGCAGGAGATCAGCCAGAAGATGCTGGCCGATGTCAAAAGCAAGGATGTCGGCCCCGCGGGCGAAAGCCTGCGCAGCATCGTGACGACGATCCGCGGGTTCTCGACATCGGAACTGGACATGCGGCGCGGGCGCAGCTGGTGGGAAAAGCTGCTGGGCCGCTCGGCCCCGTTCGCCCGGTTCGTGGCCAGCTACGAAGAGGTGCAGACGCAGATCGATCGCATCACCGTCGAGCTGGAGCGCCACGAGCAGGCCTTGCTGAAGGACATCAAGGCCTTGGATCTGCTTTATGACCACACGCTGAAGTTCTATGACGAACTTGCCCTGTACATCGCGGCGGGCGAGGAAAAGCTGCAGGAGCTTGACACCCGGGCCATCCCCGAAATGGAGGCGGCCGTCAGCGCCGCGCCCGAGGACGATCAGGTGATGAAGGCCCAGGCGCTGCGCGACCTGCGCGCCCTGCGCGACGATCTGGAACGGCGCGTCCATGACCTGAAGCTGACGCGGCAGGTGACGATGCAATCCCTGCCCTCGATCCGGCTGGTGCAGGAAAACGACAAGTCGCTGGTCACCAAGATCAACTCGACCCTGGTGAACACCGTGCCGCTGTGGGAAACGCAGCTTGCCCAGGCCGTGACCATCCAGCGCAGCGCCGAGGCCGCCCGTGCCGTCAAGGAAGCCAGCGACCTCACGAACGAGCTTCTGACCCGGAACGCCGACAACCTGCGCCAGGCGAACGTGCAGATCCGCACCCAGACCGAACGCGGCGTCTTCGACATCAATTCGATCAAGGCGGCCAACGCCCAGTTGATCGCGACGATCGAGGACAGCCTGCGGATCGCCGACGAGGGCCGCGCCCGGCGCGCCGCCGCCGAAAGCGACCTGACCCGGATGGAGGCCGATCTGCGCGACACGCTGGCCCGTGCGACCGCGCGGCGGCAGGGAACGCCGGTCGGGCAATGATGCAGACGATGCGCAGCGGCTTCTGGCGGACCCTGCCTCTTCTGGGCGTTCTGGCGCTTGCCGCCTGCCAGGCGCGCGACCCGGCTCCGCAGCCCGCGCCTGCCGGCCCCCGGCCCGGCGCCGAGGATACCGCCCCCAGCCAAGCCGAGCTGCGCAGGGCCCGGGCCGAGCGCAACCGCGCCGCCAATGCCGCCGCGGCCGAGGCGCTGACGAAGGCCAGTCTGGCCAGCAACGCGCAGCGCGAGTTCTATTCCCGCGCGGAAAGGACCTTGCGCGACCAGGGCCGCCTGCGCCGCGACCGGATCCCGATGGATGCACCCATCGACGCCGAGACGCTGACGCGCAACTTCGTCGCCATCGCGCTGCGCGACGAATACGGCTCGGGCGGGATGCAGGCCACTGCGGGCGGCGTGCCCGCGCCGCTGCGGCGGTGGCGGGATCCGGTGCGGCTGCAACTCGAGTTCGGCGCCACGACGGACGTGGCTGCGCGCCGGGCCTACCGGGTCGAGGTGAGCCAGTTCGCGCAGCGACTGTCGCAGGCCACGGGGCACCCTGTATCGCTGGCCGACGGCAGCGGAAACTTCGTCGTCATGGTGCTGTCCGACGACGAACGCCGCGCCATCGGCCCCAGGCTCGCGCAACTGGTCCCCGGCATCCCCGCCCAGGACATCGCCGTGATGCAGGACCTCGATCCCGACAACTTCTGCACGGTCTTCGCCTATTCGCGCGGCGCCGAGCCGGTCTATTCCAACGCCGTTGCCCTGATCCGGGCCGAACTTCCGCCCCTGTTGCAGACCTCGTGCATCCACGAGGAACTGGCCCAGGGGATGGGCCTGGCAAACGACAGCCCGACCGCACGGCCATCGGTCTTCAACGACGACGAGGAGTTCGCCCTGCTGACCCGGCACGACGAACTGCTGCTGCAGATCCTCTATGACCCGCGGCTGAGCCCCGGCATGTCCGCGGCCGAGGCCGAGCCGATCGTCCGCCAGATCGCCGGCGAATTGCTGGGCCAGGGAAAGGGAATCTGACCGGCGCTGACCCTTGCCGGTCGCGGCCCGGATGGCGCGTGCCAGGCGATCGCGGGTCTGGTCGCGGTAACGCCTGTCCTGTATCTGCTGCGAACGGACGGCCACGGTACCCTGCGACGGGGCAGCGTGGGCCAAGACTTGTGGGGAGGGTAGGATGATCCTGTGCGCCGGCGAATCGCTGATCGACATGGTGCCCGAAGGGGGGACGTTCCGCCCCCTGGCCGGCGGGTCGGTGTACAACACTGCCATTGCCCTGGGCCGGCTTGGCGAGCCGGTGGCCTATCTTTGGCCGATCAGCCGCGATGCCTTCGGCGATACCCTGCTGGGGCCGCTGTCCGAGGCCGGCGTGAACACCGACCTTTGCCCCCGCACCGACCGGCTGACGACGCTGGCCTTGGTGACCCTGTCGGGCGGCGAGGCGCGCTATTCCTTTTATGACGAAGGCTCGGCCGGGCGGATGCTGAGGCCCGAGGACATTCCCACCCTGCCCGGCCGCATCCAGGCGCTGTTCGCCGGCGGCATCAGCCTGGTTCCCGATCCCTGCGGCGCGGCCATCGAGGCGCTGATCGCCCGCGACGGCGAGCGCCTGCCGGTCATGCTGGATCCGAACATCCGGCCGTTCTTCGTCCAGGATGCCGATGCCTATCGCGCGCGCCTGGCGCGGCTGATCGCACGCGCGGACATCGTCAAGCTGTCCGGCGACGATCTGGAATGGCTTTATCCCGGGTCCACGCCCGACGACGCGGCGCGTCAGGTCTTGGGGCAAGGGCCAAGGATGGTGCTGCAAACCGGCGGGGCCGCAGGCGCCCGGGCGTACTGGGCGGGCGGCCCCGTCACCGTGCCCGCGATCCGCACTACCGTGGCCGACACGATCGGGGCGGGCGACACCTTCAACGCCGGGGTGCTGGCCAGCCTGCGCCGTCAGGGGGTGCTGACGAAGGCGGGGCTGGCCAAGCTCACCTCCGGGCAGATCGCCCAGGCCCTAGCCCTGGGGGCGCAGGCGGCGGCGATCACCGTCTCTCGTCCGGGCGCCAATCCCCCCTGGGCGCACGAGATGCCGGCCTGATCGCCCTTTCCCAAGCCGGCCGGCGGCGCTAGAACACCGCCATGGACATTCTGGACAAGATCAAGGCCTACAAGCTGAACGAGATCGCGGCCGCCAAGGCCGCGCGTCCCCTTGCCGACCTCGAGGCTGCCGCACGCGCCGCGCCCGGCCCGCGCGGCTTCGCGCGGGCGCTGGCGGCCAAGGCCGCGGACGGCCCCGCGCTTATCGCCGAAATCAAGAAGGCCAGCCCCTCGAAGGGCCTGATCCGGGCGGATTTCGACCCGCCCTCCCTGGCCAGGGCCTATCAGGAGGGCGGGGCCGCCTGTCTTTCGGTCCTCACGGACGGGCCCAGCTTCCAGGGCGCACCCGAGTTTCTGGCTGCCGCCCGCGCGGCCTGCGACCTGCCGGCCCTGCGCAAGGATTTCCTTTACGACCCCTACCAGGTCATCGAGGCCCGTGCCTGGGGTGCCGACTGCATCCTGATCATCATGGCGGCGGTTGACGACACCCTTGCGGCCGAACTCGAGGACGCGGCGCATCACTGGAACATGGACGCGCTGATCGAGGTTCACGACGGCAGGGAACTTGACCGGGCGCTGCGCCTGAAATCGTCGCTGATCGGCATAAACAATCGCAATCTCAGGACGTTCGAGCTTGATCTTGGCGTGACGCGCGAACTGGCGCCGCGTATTCCTGCCGGGCGGGACATCGTCTGCGAAAGCGGGCTGTTCACCGCAGCGGATCTGGCCGCGATGATGAGGGTCGGCGCACGCCGCTTCCTGATCGGAGAAAGCCTGATGCGCCAGCCCGATGTCACCGCCGCCACCCGCCGGATCCTGGAGCCCGCCGCATGAGCCTGACGCATTTCGACAACAGCGGACAGGCGCACATGGTGGACGTATCCGACAAGCCTGCGACAACGCGCGAGGCCGTGGCCGAAGGCTGCGTCACCATGTCCGCCGAGACCTTGGCCCTGGCCCAGGGCAGCAACGCAAAGGGCGACGTCATGGGGGTTGCCCGGCTGGCCGGGATCATGGCCGCGAAGCGCACGGCCGACCTGATCCCCTTGTGCCATCCCCTGCCCCTCAGCAAGGTCGCGCTGGATCTGACCGCCGATCCGTCGCTGCCCGGCATCCGGGTCACGGCGACGGTGCGCACCACCGGGCAGACAGGGGTCGAGATGGAAGCCCTGACCGCCGCCTCGGTCGCGTGCCTTACCATCTACGACATGCTGAAGGCCGCCCAGAAGTCGATGACCATAACCCGGATCAGATTAAGGCGAAAAAGCGGCGGCAAATCCGGAGTCTACGAGGCAGATCTGTGATCTCGGTCGAAGAAGCCCTGGCACGGGTTCTGGCGCTCGCGACCCCAGCGAAGGGCGAGCAGGTGGCCTTGGACCAGGCCTGGGACCGGGTCCTGCTGCAGCCGGCGGTTTCGCGGATGACCCAGCCTCCCTTCGATGCCTCGGCCATGGACGGTTACGCGGTCCGTTCGGCTGACGCGGGCCAAAACCTCATGGTGATCGGCGAGTCGGCCGCAGGCCATCCCTTCAACGGCACGGCCATCCCCGGAACAGCCGTGCGGATCTTCACGGGTGCGCCTGTTCCCCCGGGCTATGACCGCGTCGTGATGCAGGAAAACGTCACGCGCGACGGCGATCGCATCACCATCGACCTCCAATCAGCAGGCGACAACATCCGGCGCGCGGGGGACGATTTCCGCGAGGGCAGCACGATCCCACCCGGGCGCAGGCTGCGGGCGGCTGACATCGCCCTGCTGGCGGCGATGAACCTGCCCTTCGTGACCGTGGCCCAGCGGCCCAAGGTCGCGATCCTGGCAGGGGGCGACGAACTCGTGCCGCCGGGAACCGACCCGGGACCGGGCCAGATCATCAGTTCGAACGATCTGGCCATCGCCGGCCTGGTGCGGCAGGCGGGGGGCCAGCCGATGATCCTGCCGATCGCTCGCGACACCGAGGACAGCCTTCGTGCCGGTTTCGCCGCAGCCCGTCAGGCCGATCTGCTGGTCACGATCGGCGGCGCATCCGTTGGGGATCACGACCTGATCGGCAGGGTGGCCGGCGATCTGGGTCTCGAAAGGGCCTTCTACAAGGTCGCGATGCGTCCGGGCAAGCCGCTTATGGCCGGAAATCTGTCTGGCGTCGCCATGCTGGGCCTTCCTGGGAATCCGGTTTCTGCAATGGTTTGCGCGATCTTGTTCATGCAACCTATCATCACGGCGATGCTGGGGGTGTTCCAGAAGTTAAGGTTCTCAAGGGGCGTCTGGCCGCCGATCTTCCCGCTGAAGGGCCCCGGCAGCATTACCTGCGCGCCACCTTGACCGAAGGACCGGATGTGCCGGTCATCCAGCCCTTTTCGAACCAGGATTCTGCCCGCCTGTCGCTGATGGCCCAAGCCGACGCGCTTCTTGTCAGAGCAGCCCACGACCCCGCCCGCCTGGCCGGAGAAATCGTCCCGTTCATCCCGCTCCGCGGGTGAGGGATTAACTAAATATTCAGGTCCTTATGGTCTGTTGCATTGACGCGATCCAGCTTGTGCTATAGAACATACACGGAACAATGCGATGTCGGGGATGAACCAGATGCTGACCAAGAAGCAGATCCAGCTGCTGGATTTCATCCAGAGGCGGATGGCGCGCGATGGCGTCCCGCCCTCTTTCGATGAAATGAAGGAAGCGCTCGATCTGCGCTCGAAGTCCGGGATCCATCGTCTTGTCACGGCGCTGGAGGAACGGGGCTTCATCCGACGCCTTCCCCATCGCGCCCGCGCACTGGAGATCGTGCGCCTTCCCGACGCCCTGCAAGGTCCTGCGCCCGCGACCGAGGCTGATGGAAAGCCGGCGGGTTTCTCGCCCCGGGTCATTGCCAATGCGAAACCGGCCCGACCGCGCGGCGCCATCTCGATCGTGGACAGCCCGGCGGTGCAACTGCCGTTGATGGGGCGGATCGCCGCCGGTGTGCCGATCGAGGCGATTTCCGAGGTGTCGCACCACGTGGCGGTGCCGGGCACCATGCTGTCGGGGCGGGAACATCATTACGCGCTCGAGGTGCAGGGCGATTCGATGATCGAGGCCGGGATCAATGACGGCGACGTTGTGGTGATCCGCGAACAGGACACCGCCGAGAATGGCGACATCATCGTGGCCTTGGTGGACGGAAGCGAAGCGACGTTGAAACGCTATCGCCGCCGGGGCGGGATGATCGCGCTGGAGGCCGCCAACGCCGCCTACGAGCCGCGGATCCTGCCCGAGGATCGCGTGCGCATTCAAGGGCGGCTGGTCGGCCTGATCCGCAGCTATTGAACCCGCGAGAGGGTCAGGGGGCGTCGAAGAACCCGTCGCCTGCCCGCGCCAGCAGTTCTTCGGCCAGGTCTGCGCCCATCATCGGGCCGTCTGTCAGCACCCCTTCGCGGTGCCCGCTGATCGAGGCCGACCCGTCCGGCCGAAGGATCTCTCCCCGCAGAAGCAATGTTCCCTCGCGGACTTCGGCCAGCCCGGCGATGGGCGTCTGACAGGAACCGTCAAGCCTGGCCAGGAAGGCGCGTTCGGCGGCGACGCGGTGCCCCGTCGGGTCGTGATGAATCGGCGCCAGAAGCCTTGCTGCCGCCTCGTCCTGGTGCCGCCGTTCGATGCCGATGGCGCCCTGCGCCACGGCGGGCAGCATCTCGGCCGGATCGATCGGCCCGCGGGCGACATGCAGCATGTCCAGCCGCGAAAGACCTGCCATCGCCAGGAAGGTGGCCGCAGCAACCCCTTCTTCCAGCTTCTTCAGTCGGGTCTGGACGTTCCCCCGAAACTCGACCAGACGCAGGTCGGGCCGGCGTTGGGCCAGTTGCGCCCGCCGGCGAAGGCTGGAGGTTCCGACCACCGATCCCGCCGGAAGATCGCCGATGGCCGCGAAGGACGGGCTGACGAAGGCGTCGCGCACATCCTCTCGGGGCAGCAGGCAGTCGATCACCAGACCTTCGGGCTGGATCGTCGGCATGTCCTTCATGGAATGCACGGCGATATCGACTCGGCCCGCAATCAGGGCATCCTCGATCTCCTTGGTGAACAGCCCCTTGCCACCGATCTCCTTCAGGGGGCGGTCCACGATCCGGTCGCCGGTGGTCTTGATGACGACGATCTCGAAGGCATCGGCCGGCAGATCGTGGGCGGCAGCCAGACGGTCGCGGGTTTCGTGGGCCTGGGCAAGCGCCAGCATCGAGCCGCGCGTTCCGATCTTCAGGGGCCGGGTGGGATCGGGCATCTGCATCATGCCCCCTCGCATAGCGGCAGGCGGGCAGCTTGACAACGCCCCCCGCGTCGCCTTGAAGGTCCCGCAGGAGGCGTCATGACAAAACTTCTTCTGCGTGCCCTTGCCGGTGAACGCCTGCCCGTTCCGCCGATCTGGATGATGCGGCAGGCGGGCCGCTATCTGCCCGAATACCGCGCCACGCGCGCGCAGGCGGGCGATTTCCTGTCGCTGTGCTACACGCCCGAGCTTGCCGCCGAGGTGACGCTGCAGCCGATCCGGCGATACGGCTTCGACGCCGCTATCCTGTTTGCCGACATCTTGCTGGTCCCGCAGGCACTTGGCGCCGATCTGTGGTTCGTCACCGGCGAGGGGCCGCGCCTGTCGACCCTGACGACGGCCGACGACCTGGCGCGCCTCAGGCCGGCAGAGGCCATCCACGACCGTCTTTCGCCCGTCTATCAGACCCTGCGCATCCTGTCGCGCGAACTGCCGCGGGACACCGCGCTGATCGGCTTTGCCGGCGCGCCCTGGACGGTGGCGACCTACATGGTGGCGGGACGCGGCACCCGCGATCAGGGGCCCGCGCACCGGCTGAAGGATCAGGACCGGGCGACCTTCTCGGCGCTGATCGACCGCATTACGGACGCCACGATCCTCTATCTGTCCGCGCAGATCGAGGCGGGGGCCGAGGTGGTCAAGCTGTTCGACAGCTGGGCGGGCAGCCTGAAGGGCAGCGATTTCGACGACTTCGCCGTTGCTCCGGCCCGGCGGATCATCGCGGCGCTGAAGGAACGCCACCCCCGTATCCCTGTCATCGCCTTCCCCCGAGAGGCCGGCGAACGCTATGTCGGCTTTGCGCGCACGACGGGCGCCGACTGCGTGGCCTTGGACAATTCGGTCAGCGCGGAATGGGCGGCACGGCATGTCCAGCCGGACGGCTGTGTGCAGGGAAACCTGGATCCGCGCCATCTGGTCACTAGCGGCCCCGCCCTGGTGGCCGAGGCGCAGCGGATCACCCGCGCCCTGCGCGGCGGACCCCACATCTTCAACCTGGGTCACGGAATCACTCCGGATGCCGACCCCGCCCATGTCGCCGCGATGATCGAGGCCGTCCGCAGCGCATGATCTGGGTCGCGGCCACCCTGATCGCGGCCACCGCGCAAACCGCGCGCAACGCGGCACAGGCGGGGCTGACGCGGCAGGTCGGCACCATCGGCGCCACGGCGGTTCGGTTCGTGTTCGGCTTTCCCTTTGCCGCCGCGGCTCTGGGCCTCGCTGCGGTCTGGCTGCCCATTCCGCGGCCCGATGCGGCGGTGCTGGGCTGGACCCTGCTGGGCGCGGCGACCCAGACCGCGGCGACGGCCCTCATGCTGGTCACCATGCGCGGGCAGGGTTTCGGCATCGCCACCGCGCTGATGAAGACCGAACCCGTGACCCTGGCCCTGGTCGGCGCCGTCGTCCTGGCCGAGCCTCTGGGTCCGGCGCGGCTGGGGGCGATCGGGCTGGCGACGCTGGGTGTCGTTCTGGCCTCGGGGGCGCGGTGGGGCCAGGCGGCCTGGGGGGCGGTGGCGACGGGGGTGCTGTCGGGGGCGCTGTTCGGGCTGTCGTCCCTGGGATTTCGGGCGGCGCTGCTGGCCTTACCAGAGGGAAGCCATGCGCTTCGCGCGGTGACGATCCTGGCGATCAGCCTGGGCATCCAGGCCGTGCTGATGACCGGCTGGCTGCTGGCGCGGGACCGCCGCGCCCTGGCGGGGATCCTGTCGCAGTGGCGCACCTCCCTGGGGGCGGGCTTTCTGGGGGCTTTCGCGTCGCTTTTCTGGTTCGTGGGATTCGCGACCACATCCGCCGCCAATGTCCGCACCCTGGCCCTGGTCGAGGTGGTGATGGCGCAGCTTCTGTCCGGACGCCTGTTCCGCCAGAAGGCCGCGCCGTCCCAGCTGCTGGGGATTGGGCTGATCCTGGCGGGCGTGGGCTGGCTGCTGGCGGTGTCGGTGGGCTGACCCCCGCGGGCGTCAGACCCACTTCGCCAGCGGCGGCAGGCTCATCAGCACGGCGTCGGCGTTATGGCCGGTCTCCAGCCCGAACTTGGTGCCGCGGTCATAGACAAGGTTGTATTCCGCATAAAGCCCGCGATGGATCAGCTGCGTGTCGCGGTCGGCGTCGGTGAAGGGCGTCGCCATGCGCATTTCGGCCAGCGGCAGGAAGGCGGGCAGGAAGGCCTGACCCACCGCGCGGGTGAAGGCGAAGTCGGCCTGCCAGTCGCCGGTGTTCAGGTCGTCGAAGAAGATGCCGCCGACGCCGCGGGCCCGGCCGCGATGGGGGATGAAGAAATAGTCGTCCGCCCAAGCCTTGAAGCGGCCGTAATAGCCCGCGTCATGCGCGTCGCAGGCCGCGCGCAGGGTGGCGTGAAAATGTGCGGTGTCTTCGGCGTATTCGATGCAGGGATTCAGGTCGGCGCCGCCGCCGAACCACCAGGCGCCCGGCGTCCAGAACATCCGCGTGTTCATGTGCACAGCCGGGGCATGAGGGTTGCGCAAATGCGCGACAAGGCTGATGCCGCTGGCCCAGAAGCGCGGGTCGCGGTCGATGCCCGGCACGCCACGGGACGCCATCGCCGCCTGGGCACGGGGCGCAAGCGTGCCGTGGACCTCGGACCAGTTGACGCCGACCTTCTCGAAGACGCGGCCGCCGCGCATCACGGACATCAGCCCGCCGCCGCCATCTTGGGCGCGGGTGGTGGCGGTCACCTCGAACCGCCCCGCGGGATCGCTGCCCGGTCCGCGATCCTCCAGCCCCTCGAAGGCGGCAACGATCCGGTCGCGCAGGCTGCGGAACCATGCGGCGGCGCTGCTGCGTTCCTGTTCCATCGACGTGTCCTCAACTTCATTTGCCAGCCGGGCGGCGCGGCGCTAGCATCCACCACCGCTGTAATGAGACAGGCCATGACCCGCAACACCGCCTTCGCCGCAACCCTGGTCCTGCCCTTGCTGGTGGCGGCCTGCGGCACCCCCAGGAACGCTGCATCAGCAGCAACACCGGCGAATACCGCGCCGTCAGCCGCCTGCTGGCCGAGGTCGAGGGGAACTTGGCGCGCGGCTATGCCTGGGAAGAACGGCAGGTGGTGCGGGACCGGCTGACCCAGTGCCGCCGGATCTGGCGCGACAGGGACGGCCGGACGGTCGTGGACTACGAACCCTGCTGGCGGGACTACGTGGACACCGAACGATACCGGGTGCCGATCGACCCCGCGTCCGAACAGCGCAAGCGGGACAACCTGGCGGCGCGGCAGGCCCAGTTGGCCGACAGGGCGGCGGCGGTCGTGCAGGCCTGCCGGGCCGCCTATCCCGAACAGCAGGGCTAGGCCGTCTGCACCCCGACCTGCCGGGCTAGGCTGCGGCCGCCATCGACGGTCAGGATCTGGCCGGTGACGAAGCGCGCCGCGTCGCTGACCAGATACAGGACCGTATCCACCAGTTCGTCGGCAGGGGCGATCCGGCCCATCGGCGTCGCCGCGATGATGCGGTCGCGCAGGTCGGGCTTGTCGCGCAGCGAATCCTTGAGCTCGTGGGACATGACGCTGCCAAAGCGGATGCCGTTCACGCGGATCCGATGGGGCGCAAGCGCCAGGGCCATGCCCCGCGTGGCCTGTTCCTGCGCGGCATAGGCAATGGAATAGCCCAGCATCGACGGTACCGGATCAAGCGCCGCAAGGGTCGAGAGGTTGACGATGGCCCCTGCGGTGACGGCGTCGGGGTCGTCCTCGGCCTGCCGGATCATGCGCCTGGCGACGATCTGCGTCATCCTCAGCCCGGCGATCATGTTCTGGCGCAGAAGCTGTTCCAGAACCTCGAGGTCGGTGTCCAGCGGATCGGAGGCCTTGACCAGCCGATGCGCGTTCACCAGGATATCCACCCGATCGAAGGCATCCAGCGTCGCCGACAGCAGGTTGGCCATTGCCAGCTTTTCCGACATCCGTCCCGCGAAGCTGCGCACCGAAGGGTCGCGTTCGTCGTAATCCGTCATGGCCTTGGCAAGCGCGCCCTCGTCGGCATCGGCGAACATCACGTTCGCGCCAAGCTCAACGAAACGGCGGGCGACGGCCAGGCCGATTCCGCGTCCCGCGCCGGTGACGATGGCAGTCCTGCCCTGGATCGACAGGCCCATCAGCGCCGTCCCCTGCGCGCGGCGCCACGGCCTGCGCCGGTTGCCTCGATCACCTTGAAGCGGTTGTCGCCGCGCAGTTCGGTCACCTGCGCGAAATGCTGCGTCAGAACCTGCTCGTAGGGAAGGTGCCGGTTCGCGACCATCCACAGCCGTCCCGCCCCGGTCAGCAGCCGCGCGGCGGCCGCGATGAAATCGGCGCCGATGCGCGGGTCGGCGGCACGCTCCTGGTGAAAGGGGGGTTCATGATGACGCCGTTCACCGGATCGGGCAGCGTGAAATCACGGACATCGGCCCAATGAAAGACCGCCCGCGCGTCGGTGATGTTGTCGCGCGCCGATTCGAGCGCGGCGTGGCTGGCCTCGACCAGGTGGATCACCTCGATGCCGGGCCGGGTCAGGGCCTGGGCCGACAGCCAGCCCCAGCCCGCGCCCAGATCTGCGACCCGCGCCGGCATCCGGTCCGGCAGCGCCGCGGCCAGCATCGCCGATCCTGGATCGACGCCATCGGCGGAAAAGACGCCCGGACGGGTCACGAAGCCGGGCACCACTTCCCGCGCGGCGCTTGCCCAGTCGCCGGGCATCCAGTCGCCCGCGGGCACGATGACGCGGAAGATCTTGCCGTGGGCCTTGCTCTGCACCTCGTCCACGGGGGCAAGCCGACGCAAGTCCTTCAGGACCGAATCGACCCCGTCGGTCTTTTGCCCATCGATCCACAGCGCCGCCCCCGGCCCCAGCCGCGCGGCGGCATCGGCAATGCGGGAACGGGCCTCGGCCCGTGATCGGGGCAGGATCACAAGCGCCCCGTCAGAATCGCCCGCTGGCCTTCGTCGCGACCTGAAAGCCGCGGGCTGCCAGGGCGCGGTGATCGGGGAAATGGCCTTGCTGGATCACCGTCCGGCGGGGATCCAGCGGCGACAGATCATCGCCGCCCCGCGCGCCGATCACAAGAAAATCCCCCTCGGGCGCGTCACCCGGAAGGGCCAGGGCCAAGCGTGTCGTCGTCACTGCTATTCTTTTTCCATGGTGCATTGCAGCGGGTGCTGCTGCCGTCGCGCCAGTTCCATGACCTGCGCGACCTTGGTTTCGGCGACCTCGTGCGAAAAGACGCCCACCACCGCCAAGCCCTTGCGATGCACGGTCAGCATGATCTCGATCGCCTGGGCGTGGGTCATGTTGAACAGCCGCTCGAGGACGTGGACCACGAATTCCATCGGCGTGAAGTCGTCGTTCAGCATCAGCACCTTGTACATCGGCGGCCGTTGCGTCCGCGTGCGCGGCTTGACGGCCAGTTCGATGTGGTCGTCGGGTCCGTCGCCGTCCGTCATCCAGTGCGCCATGGGTCCAGTCTGGTCAAGCTGATGGGGTTCCGCTTGCAATATAGTGCATTTCAGCGCCGATGAAACCCCGCCCGCGCGCGAACGGGGGCAGTAAAATTCACCAAATGACTGGTTACATGACCGTGAACGACGTGTTATTATCGGAAAATTAAGCAAGGGCATGCAACAAACGACATGCCGTCCCGAGGCAGAGAGACAGCGACAGTGATCCCCATTTTCCAGACAGCCCGACTGTGGGCTTTTCTTCTGCTGGCCATCCTGGCGCCGGCGACGCTTTCGGCGGCCCCTTTCGCCGCCTATGTGATCGACGCGCGCACCGGCCAGCCCATCTACCGCCAGAACGAGGATACGCGGCTTCATCCCGCGTCCCTCACCAAGATGATGACGCTCTATCTGGCCTTCACGGCGATCGAGCGTGGCCAGGTCCGGCTGGATTCGCAGTTTCCGGTTTCGACCAATGCCGCCTCCGAGCCGCCTTCGAAGCTGGGCCTGAGGGCGGGGCAGCGGATCGAGTTGCGCTATCTGATCCGCGCCGCCGCGATCAAGTCGGCCAACGATGCCGCCACCGCCATCGGCGAGGGTCTGGCGGGGTCCGAGGAGGCCTTCGCCCAGCAGATGACCCAGATGGCGCGCGCCCTGGGGATGCGGAACAGCAACTTCCGCAACGCCCACGGCCTGACGACGGAAGGGCATTATTCAACCGCCCATGACATGACCATCCTCGGGCGGCGGCTGTTCTATGACTTCCCGCAATACTACAACATCTTCTCGCGCCGTTCGGCGGATGCGGGGATCGCGCAGGTTTCCTCGACCAACAAGCGCTTCCTGGACGCCTATGAAGGCGCGGACGGGATCAAGACGGGCTACACGCGCGCCGCGGGGTTCAACCTGACCGCCTCGGCGCAGCGCGGCAACAAGCGTCTTGTGGCGACCGTGCTGGGCGGCACCTCGACCGCGCAGCGCAACCAGGTGATGGCGGAACTGCTGGATGCCGGCTTCGCCCGCATCCCCAGCCGCGTCCGCGAGGTCCGCCCCGAGGCGCCGCGCCTGCTGGCGCAGCGCGTGGTCCGTCGCGCCCAGGTCCAACCCACCGCCGCGGCGACCGCACCGCAGACGCAGCGACTGGTGCTTTCGGCATCCGCGCCGCCGATGCGCGTCAGCCGCCCTGCCCTGGCCTCGACCGCCGCGGTGGCGCAGGCGCCCCAACCCGCGCCCGAACCCAGCCCCGCCGGCGGCCTGACGCTGGCCTCCAGTGCTCGTCCCATCGGCCGGCCCGGCGCAACCGCCGTCGCCGAGGCGCCAGCCCCCGTTTCGGAGCAGACGCAGTCGGCCAGCCTTGCCGCGCCCGTCCTGGCGGCTTCCGCCCGTCCCCTGCCGGCGCCCCGGTCGGCCTCGGCCAGCACCGCCGCCCTCGCCGCGTCCTCGGACAGCGCAGATCCGGGTTCTGACCCCGAGGCAATTGCCCGCGCCGTCGCCGAAGCCGTGCCCCCCGGTGGCGGTTCCTCGATGTCCCTGCTGGCCTCGCCCGCGCCCAAGCCGCGGTCGGAAACCGTGATCCTTGCGGCAATGGGCGAAGGCGACCGCACGAACCCCGAGGAACTGGAAATCGTCTCGCGGCCGGCCAACAGCGGCCGCACCTGGGGGGTGACGCTGGGGATGTTCAAGTCCAGAGCCGAGGCCGAGAAGCTTCTGCTGCGCAGCGCGCTTGAGGATGGCGCGGTTCTGGGCGGGGCGCAGCGCCATGTGGCCGACACCAGCCGCGGCTTCCAGCCCAGCTTCGCCAATCTCACCAGGGCCAACGCCGAACTGGTCTGCGAGCGCTTGCTCAGCCGTTCCGAGGAATGTCAGGTCGTCAGCCACTGACCGGCGGCCGCCGACGCATCGCAGAAAGGGGCGGAGGTGACTCCGCCCCTTTCTCATGCGCGCCGCGTCAATCGGGGCGCGGCCGGTCGTCCCACTGGTCGCTGAGGATGCGTTCGGCGTCGCCCTTGGGATCCTCGAACTGGCGCGCGCGCAGCGCCCAGACGAAGGCGGCAAGACCTGCCGCGCCAAGGCCCAGGGAAACGGGAATGAGGATCGAGAGGATCTGCATCGGCCTGTCCTTTCAGTCGCGCAGCCGCAGCGCGTTCAGCGTCACCGTGATCGAGCTGAGCGACATCGCCAGGGCTGCAATCAGCGGCGTCACCATGCCCGCCACGGCCAGCGGCACCGCCACGACGTTGTAGGCGATCGAGATCGCGAAGTTCTGCCGGACCCGCCGGGTGGCCAGCCGGGCCGTGGCGATCGCCTCGGCCACCGGCACCAGATCGGCGCCAGTCAGCACCATGTCGCTGGCGACCCGCGCCGCGTCCAGGGCGCTTGCGGGCGAGATCGAGGCATGGGCGCGGGCCAGCGCGGCGGTGTCGTTCAGCCCGTCGCCCACCATCAGGACCCGCGCGCCCCGGGCGGCAAGATCCGCCACCATTGCCTCTTTTCCGCGGGGATCGACGGCGGCGTGATGGTCGTCGATGCCCAGGCGGGCGGCCAGATCGCCCACCGCCGCCGCCCGGTCGCCCGAGATCAACACCACCCGCAGCCCGGCGCTGCGCAGCCGGGCTATGCAGTCGGCGGCCCCGGGACGCGGCTCATCGGTGAAATCCAGCCGCACCGGAGCCTGGCCTTCGACGGCAAGCCAGGTGGCGCTTGTGGGACGCGCGTCATCGTCCTCGGCCGCGTCCAGCCAGTCGGCGCGGCCCAGCCGGACCCGCCGCCCCCGCCAGCGGGCCGACACCCCGAAGCCCGGATGTTCTGCCAGATCGGTCAGTTCGGCCGCCGGCTGATCGGCAAGGGCGTGTGCCAGGGCAAGGGACAGGGGATGGGCGGATGCCTGCGCCAGGGCGCGCGCGACCGGTCGCAGCTCGGCGGGCAGCGGCTGGGCGCTGACCAGCGTCGGGCGCCCCAGGGTCAGGGTGCCCGTCTTGTCGAAGACGACGGTGTCGACCTCGGCGAGGCGCTCCAGGGCGGTGCCGTCCTTGATCAGCAGCCCGCGCCGGAACAGCTTGCCCGAGGCCGCCGTCGCCACCGCCGGAACCGCCAGTCCCAGCGCGCAGGGGCAGGTCACGATCAGCACCGCGGCTGCGATGTTGACGGCCAGCCGCAGGTCGCCGGTGGCCCAGAACCACCCCGCGAAGCTGCACAACGCCATCAGGTGAACGCTGGGGGAATAGAGGCGCGAGGCACGTTCCGCCAGCGAGGTGTAACGCCCGCGCGCGGCCTCGGCGGCCTCGACCAGGGCGGTCAGGCGGGCCAGCGACGAATCGCGACCTGCCGCGGTGACGCGCAGGGTCAGGGGGCCGGTCAGGTTCACCTCGCCTGCCGACAGCATCTGGCCCGGCTGGGCCAGCACCGGAAGCGTCTCGCCCGTCAGCAGCGCCCGGTCGATCTCGGAGCGGCCCTCGACGATCTCTCCGTCTGCCGGGATGCGCGCGCCGGGCCGGACGCGGATCAGGTCTCCCGGGCGCAGGCTGGCCACGGCGACGGTCTGTTCGGCCCCCTCCAGCAGCAAGGTCGCGCGCGGCACCTCGAGCGCCGTCAGTTCGGCGGCGGCCGAGCGGGCGATGGCGCGGGTGCGGTGGTCCAGATAGCGGCCGATCAGCAGGAAGAAGCACAGCATCGCGGCGGCGTCGAAATAGGCGTGATGCCCCGACCGCGCGGTTTCATAGACCGAGATCGCGCTGGCCAGGATCAGCGCCAGAGAGATCGGCACGTCCATCCCCAGCCGTCCCGCGCGGATCGCGGCCCAGGCGCTGCGGAAGAAGGGCTGTCCCGCGAAGAACACCGTGGGCAGCGCGATGGCCCCGCTGATCCAGTGGAACAGGTCGCGGGTGGCGGCTTCGGCCCCGGACCAGACGGCCACCGACAGAATCATGATGTTCATCATCGCGAAGCCCGACACGCCGATCCGCATCAGCAGGTCGCGGCCCTGCCGGTCGGCGGTGGTGGCCGACAGCGCGTCGGGGTCAAGCTCGTGCGCCTCGTAGCCCGCGCGCGCCAGGACCGGGATCAGGTCGTCGGCCGTCAGACCGGGCGCATCCACGGTGACGCGGCGCAGCGTCAGGTTGACGCGGGCGCTGCGCACCCCGGGATGGCCTGACAGCGCGGTTTCGACATCGGTGATGCAGGTGGCGCAATGCGCCTTGGGCAGGGACAGGATGACGGTGCCCTGCGCCACCTCGGCCCGGTCGGCCAGGCGCTGCGCCAGCGGCGCTGCGTCGCAGGCCGGGCAGGCGCTGAAGCCCGATGCGGTCAGGTCGGCCATGTCAGTTCCCCTTCACACCGGCAAGATGGTCCAGGCGCTGCCGGAAGGGCGTGCCGTCGGGGGCAACCGCCTGGACGTGGATGGTCCAGGCCCCGGGCGCCAGCTGCAACGGCGCGCGATAGACGCCGCCGCCGGCCAGATCGAACGCCGGCGTCACATCGTCGCGCTTGTGCGTGGGCCTGCCGATCGTGGCCGAGAAGTCCCGCAGGACGGGATGGCGGCCCTGGCCGTCAACGATCTCGATGGCGATCTGGCCGCCGTCCTGGCTGGCCCACGCCGTCCAGCCAAGATGCTGCTGCGCGGCGCGTTCCCGATCGAACTGCTGCGAGGCGACATAGCTGTTCTTCACCTCGAGCCCCGGAAAGCTGCCCACAGCCAGGAAGGCCATCACCAGGTTGACAGCGATGATGACGCCGAAGGCCGACAGCGTGATGATGAGGACATGGCGTCCCGTCAGTTCCCGTGCCATCTCAGTTGCCCTTTCCATGAAAGACCGTGCCGACCGATGCGGTCGTCCCGTCGCGGTTGTCGCGCACCACCAGATCCAGGGGCGTCGTCGCGCTTGCGGCCAGATCCGAACCGGCCGGGGCGGTCACGTACAGGCGGCGGCTCAGCGTGTCGTCCGCCGGCACCGTGACCAGGCCTGCCGGCGAACCCTCGACCACGACCTCAAGTCCCTCGGCGCCTTCGACGGCAAAGCCGAACTCGCGCGCCTCGTGCCGCTTGTTGCGCAGCCGCACCTCGTAGGTGTTGCGGATCGAGCCGTCGGACATGGTCACGAACAGCGGGTTGCGCACCGGCGACACGTTCACGTCAAGGGGCGAGCGCAGGAACAGCGCCAGGATCAGGGCCATGCCGATCCCGGCCCAGAGCGTGAAATACAGGATCGTGCGGGGCCGGAAGATGTGCTTCCAGACGGACTTCGGCCTGGCGCCAGCGCGTTCGGCCGTCTCGTCCTTCAGGGCCATGTAGCCGATCAGCCCGCGGGGCTTGCCGATCCTGTCCATGATCTCGTCGCAGGCGTCGATGCACAGGGCGCAGGTGATGCATTCCAACTGCTGGCCCTCGCGGATGTCGATGCCCATGGGGCAGACGTTCACGCAGGCTAGGCAGTCGATGCAATCGCCCGCCGACGCGGCCGGGACAGGGCCGCCGACGCCCGATGGCACGCCCGGATAAGGAACGGGCGGATACTTGCCGCCGGCGGCGGGACCGGCGGCGTGGCTTTCCGCCTCGGCCTGGAAGGCGACGGCGGCCGGGCGGTGGCGGACATTGGTCTTGCCGCGCGGCTCGCCCCGCCACTCGCGATAGGCGACGGTCAGCGTGTCCTCGTCCATCATGGCGGCCTGGATGCGGGGCCAGGGGCAGGCATAGATGCAGATCTGTTCGCGGGCGAAGCCTCCGAACAGGAAGGTGGTCCCGGTCAGGATCGCCATGGTGGTATAGGCGACCGGATGGGCCTGCCCGGTCAGCAGGTTTTCCAGCAGCGTCGGCGCATCGGTGAAATAGAAGATCCAGGCGCCGCCTGTCATCAGCGCGATCAGCAGCCAGACCGCCCACTTGAACAGCCGCAGCCTGATCTTGCGCGCGTCCCAGGGCTGGCGGTGCAGGCGCAGGCGCGCGTTGCGGTCGCCCTCGATCCAGCGTTCGACGACGATGAAAAGGTCGGTCCAGACCGTCTGCGGGCAGGCGTAGCCGCACCAGACCCGCCCAAGCGCACTGGTGAACAGGAACAGCCCAAGCCCCGCCATCACCAGAAGGCCCGCCACGAAATAGAATTCGTGGGGCCAGATCTCGATCCAGAAAAAGAAGAAACGCCGATTCGCCAGATCGACCAGCACCGCCTGGTCCGGCATGGACGGGCCGCGGTCCCACCGGATCCACGGCATGACATAATAGACCGCCAGGGCCAATGCCATGACGGTCCACTTGAGGTTCCTGAACCGCCCCTTGACGCGCTTGGGAAAGATCGGCTCCCGCTTGGCGTAAAGGCTGGGGTGGTCCAACTCGGGGCTGGACATGTGATTATCGCTCCTGTTTCGCGCCCTGGGTCTAGACCGGATCCGGGGGCGGTTCCTTGACCTGCATCAAATGCGGCCCGGTCACGGGGCCTTGCTTGCGCCGGTGCGGATCATCCGTCATGTCTGACGCGCACCGGAGGCCATCGCCGCGTCCCCGAAGAAGGAGCTTGCCATGCTGACCATCCACGGCGTCACCCGCTCGCGCGCATCCCGCATCGTCTGGCTCTGCCACGAGATGGGGCTGGAGTTCCGCCAGATCCCCGTGATCCAGGCCTATCGCGTCGCCAACCCCGCCGCCCCCGAGGCGCCCCTGAACACCCAGTCGCCGGCCTTCCTGGCGCTGTCGCCGGCAGGCACCATCCCGGTGATCGAGGATGACGGGCTGGTGGTCGGGGAATCGCTGGCGGCGACGCTGTATCTGGCGCGCAAGTATGGCGGCAGCCTCGGCCCGGCCGATCTGGCCGAGGACGCGCTGATGATGCAGTGGAGCTTTTACGCCGCCACCAGCGTCGAACCCGACGCCCTGACGATCCTGTTCCTGCACGCGCCCTCGCGCGCGCAGCCGGGCGGGGATCAGGCCATCGTGACCAATGCCGCCGAACGGCTGGTCCGCCCCCTGAAGGTGATCGAAAACCATCTGGCGACGCACGAGCACCTGGTCGGCGGGCGCTTCACGGTGGCCGACCTGAACCTGGCCGAGGTTCTGCGCTATGCGCAGGGCTACGGCGCGCTGATGGGCCAGTTTCCCGCGGTCATGGCCTGGCTGGAACGCTGCCAGGCCCGCCCCGCCTTCCGCAGGATGTGGGAGGCCCGGCTGGCCGAGCCCGAGTGACATTGAAACCGGCGCCCGCAGTGCCGACATGCCATCCTGCCGGATCACAGGCGTCTCCCGCCTTCTGCGCACCGGACCTTGTCCCGCAGGACGGCGACCGGTCCGGCGGCTCTGGCCATGACGTTTTCGCCATGAGATAGTCCCACCAGCCGCACCAAGAACAAGAGCAGAACCAGATGGCCGACGACCTTCTTTCCGCAGCCGATGCGACCGACAGCTATTCCGCCGCCTCGATCGAGGTGCTGGAGGGGCTGGAGCCCGTGCGCAAGCGGCCCGGCATGTATATCGGCGGCACGGATGAACGCGCCCTGCATCACCTGGTGGCGGAAATCCTCGACAACGCCATGGACGAGGCGGTGGCGGGACACGCCACCCGCATCGAGGTCGAACTGCTGGGCGATCACAGCGTGGTGGTGCGCGACAACGGCCGCGGCATCCCCGTCGATCCGCATCCGAAGTTTCCCGGCAAGTCGGCGCTCGAGGTGATCCTCTGCACGCTTCATGCAGGGGGCAAGTTCTCGGGCGATGCCTACCAGACCTCGGGCGGGTTGCACGGGGTGGGCGCCTCGGTCGTGAACGCGCTGTCAGACAGCATGGTGGTGCAGGTGGCGCGCAACCGGGAACTGTTCGAGCAGCGTTTTTCGCGCGGGGTGCCGCAGGGGCCGGTGGCACGGATCGGGGCAGCGCCCAACCGGCGCGGCACCACGGTGGTCTTCCACGCCGACGAACAGATCTTCGGCCACCACCGCTTCAAGCCCGCGCGGCTTTTGAAGATGGTGAAGTCCAAGGCCTATCTGTTCAGCGGCGTCGAGATCCGCTGGAAGTCCGAGATCGACGACGGGGAAACCCCGCGCGAGGCGACGTTCCATTTTCCGGGCGGGCTGGCGGACTATCTGGCCGAGACCCTGACGGGCGCCAGCACCTATGCCGACCGGCCCTTCGCCGGCAGCGTCGATTTCCGCCGCCAGGGGGCACCGGGCAAGGTGGATTGGGCGATCAACTGGACGCCGTCGAAGGACGGCTTCATCCAGTCCTATTGCAACACCGTTCCGACCCCCGAAGGCGGCACGCACGAGGCGGGCTTCTGGGCCGCGATCCTGAAGGGGCTGCGTGCCTATGGCGAGCGGATCAACAACAAGAAGGCGGCCAACATCACGCGCGAGGATCTGCTGACCGGGGGCTGCGCGCTTGTTTCCTGCTTCATCCGCGAACCTGAATTCGTCGGCCAGACCAAGGACCGCTTGGCCACGACCGAGGCCGCGCGGCTGGTCGAAAACGCCGTGCGCGACCACTTCGACACCTGGCTGGCGGCGGACACGAAGTCGGCGGGCGCGATCCTGGATTTCCTGATCCTGCGCGCGGACGAACGCCTGCGCCGCAAGCAGGAAAAGGAAACCGCCCGCAAGACCGCGACGAAGAAGCTGCGCCTGCCGGGCAAGCTGGTGGATTGCAGCGCCACCAGCCGCGAGGGGACGGAACTGTTCATCGTCGAGGGCGACAGCGCCGGCGGCAGCGCCAAGATGGCGCGCGACCGCACCAACCAGGCGCTTCTGCCGCTGCGGGGCAAGATCCTGAACGTGCTGGGCGCGGCCTCGACCAAGATGGGTGCCAACCAGGAAATCAGCAATCTATGCCAGGCACTTGGCGTGGGTATGGGATCCAGATTCAAGGTCGATGACCTGCGCTACGAAAAGGTCATAATCATGACCGACGCCGATGTGGACGGGGCCCACATCGCCAGCCTGCTGATGACGTTCTTCTTCACGCAGATGCGGCCGCTGATCGACAAGGGCCACCTGTACCTGGCCTGCCCGCCGCTTTACCGGCTGACGCAGGGCGCGCATCGCGTCTATGTCGCGGACGACGCGGAAAAGGAACGGATGCTGGCCAAGGGCCTGGGCGGCCGCGGCAAGATCGACGTGCAGCGATTCAAGGGCCTGGGGGAAATGGACGCCAAGGATCTGAAGGACACCACCATGAACCCCGCCACCCGCAAGCTGATCCGGGTCAGCATCGACGACGAGGAAGGCGGCGAAACCGGCGATCTGGTCGAACGCCTGATGGGCAAGAAGCCGGAACTGCGCTTCGAATACATCCAGGAAAACGCCCGCTTCGCCGAAGAGCTGGACGTCTGACATGCAACAGTATCACGATGCCCTGCGCACGGTTCTGGAACAGGGCCAGGACAGCACGGACCGCACCGGCACCGGCACCATCAGTCATTTCGGGCTGCAGTGCCGCTACCGTCTGTCGGAAGGCTTTCCCCTGGTGACGACCAAGAAGCTGCACCTGAAGTCGATCATCCACGAACTGCTGTGGTTCCTGTCGGGCGACACCAATATCCGCTATCTGCAACAAAATGGCGTGTCGATCTGGGACGAATGGGCGGACGAAAGCGGCGATCTGGGCCCCGTCTATGGCCAGCAGTGGCGCCGCTTTCCCAGGCTGGTGCCCAGCGGGCTGGACGCCGAAGGCCGTCCGCTGTTCTTTGCGGGGCATGTCGACCAGATCGCCGACCTTGTGGAGGCGATCCGCAGGACGCCCGATCTCGCGCCGCCTGATCGTCTCGGCCTGGAACCCCGGTGAAGTGCCCGACATGGCCCTGCCCCCGTGCCACACGCTGTGGCAGGTGCGCATCTTGGGCGGACGGCTGCATCTGCAGTTGTATCAGCGGTCCGCGGACATGTTCCTGGGGGTGCCGTTCAACATCGCCTCCTACGCGCTGTTGCTGGTGATGCTGGCCCAGGTGACGGGATACGAGCCCGGCGACTTCGTCCATTCGATCGGCGACGCCCATATCTACGCAAACCATCTGGACCAGGTTCGCACCCAGCTTGCCCGGACCCCGAAGCCCCTGCCCCGGATCCGCCTGCGCCGCGAGGTGTCCTCGATCTTCGACTTCCGCTTCGAGGATTTCGAGGTGCTGGACTATGACCCCGATCCGGCCATCAGGGCCCCGGTGGCGGTCTGATGCTGACCCTGATCGCGGCCCGCGACCGCAACGGCGCCATCGGCAAGGACAACGCCATCCCTTGGCGCGCGCCCGAGGATCTGGCCTTCTTCCAGCGGGAAACCACCGGCGGCGCGGTCATCATGGGCCGCCGCACCTGGGAAAGCCTTCCCGTCAAGCCGCTGAAGAACCGGCTGAACCTGGTGGTCTCGTCCGATCGGGGCCTTGCGGAAAACGTCGTCGCCACGCCTGGCGAGGCCTTGGGCCATGCCCATGCCGCAGATCATCGCCGCGTCTATGGCATCGGCGGTGCCGGCATCTACCGGGCGATGCTGCCATTGGCCGACCGGCTGCTGTTGACCGAGGTCGATCTTGCGGTCGAGGGCGCCGACGCCTTCTTCCCCCTTTCAATCCGGCCGAGTGGCATTGCCTGGCGGCCGTCGTGCTGCGCAGCCAGGCGCCCTGCTGCACCCTTTACGAATACCTGCGCCGCCGCTGAACCCTGACAGGAGGTTGACCCGTGAACATCCGCTATCTGCACACAATGGTCCGCGTGAAGGATCTGGACAAGACCATGGCCTTCTTCAAGCTGCTGGGGCTTGAGGAAACGCGCCGCATCGACAACGACAAGGGCCGCTTCACGCTGGTCTTCATGGCCCCCCCGGGCCAGCCGGAATGCCCGGTCGAACTGACCTACAACTGGGACGGAGACGAAGGGCTTCCCTCGGACAGCCGCCACTTCGGGCATCTGGCCTATCGGGTCGGCAACATCTACGAGATGTGCCAGAGGCTGATGGATGCCGGCGTCACCATCAACCGCCCCCCGCGGGACGGGCACATGGCCTTCGTGCGCAGCCCCGACAACGTGTCCATCGAACTGCTGCAGGAAGGCGATCACCTGCCCCCCGCGGAACCCTGGGCCAGCATGGAAAACACCGGCCACTGGTAGGGCGCCTCAGTAGATATAGCGGATCTGCTCCAGCCAGAACCGCTCGATCCGGCGGTTCTGCAGGTTGACCCTGTCCAGGGGCGGGTCTTCCAGCACGCCGGACATGGCCAGCCCTTCGGCATGACGCAGGAACAGGCGGTGGACCATGTCGCGGATCGCCTGACCCTGGACCGTCAGCTTGACCCGCACCGACCGGCGGTCCATGTCGCTGCGTTCGTGATGGACGTAGCCCATCGTCACCAGCTTCTTCAGGTTGTAGCTGACATTCGATCCCTGATACATGCCGCGGGACCGCAATTCGCCTGCCGACACCTCGGCCCCACCCAGGTTGTACAGGATCATCGCCTGCACCGGGGTCAGGTCGTGCTGGCCCAGGCGTTCGAATTCGTCCTTGACCAGATCCAGCATCAGCCGGTGCAGCCGTTCCAGAAGCTGCAGGGATTCAAGATAGGCGTCGGTCGTGTCTGCCAGATCCGGCAGGGCCTGGACGTCGGCCTGGGGGCGCATATCGCGCGGCGCGGGTGAGATCATGGCGTCTCGCGGTCCTGATTTGTTCGACATGAACCCACCATGCCGCAGAATCCAAAATCTTCAGTTAATGCAAGGCAACTTCCGCAAGCGATTGGGGAAAATTTTAGCGGACCGGCTTGAGCCGCTGGGCGGCATGGGCGGCGATGCGGTCAAGCATCGCCGCGATCGGCTGGGGGCCGCGATGGGGGCCGCCGTTCACCCGCGCGGTTATCCACAGATACAGATCCTGGTCGTTTTCCGTCAGCACCGCCTCATAGGCCTCCAGGTCTGCCTCATCCAGCGATCCCAGCGGACCGTCGGCAAAGTGACCCAGGATCAGGTCCATCTCTTTCATCCCGCGCCGCCAGCTGCGCATCCTCAGGCGCCGCAGGCGGCTATCGGCCGTTTCCGTCATTCGTTCATCCTTCCGCCGCGCTTGCCGTTCACCCGGACGCAGACTAAGCCAAGGCCCGACGCCGTTCCAACCATCGGGGGCCGCCATGGCTTTCCTTTCAGACCGCCTGACCCGAATCAAGCCCTCGCCCACGATCGCGATGACGACGCGCGCGGCCGAACTGCGGGCGCAGGGGCACGACATCATCGCCCTGTCCGCCGGAGAGCCCGATTTCGACACCCCGGCCCATATCCGCGAGGCTGCCAAGGCAGCGATCGATGCAGGCCACACGCGCTATACCGCCGTTGACGGCACGCCGTCGCTGAAGCGGGCGATCTGCGACAAGTTCGCCCGAGAGAACGGGCTGGACTACGCGCCCACCCAGATCACCGTGGGCACGGGAGGCAAGCAGATCCTGTTCAACGCGCTGATGGCGACGCTGGATGAGGGCGACGAGGTCGTCATCCCCGCGCCCTACTGGGTCAGCTATCCCGACATGGTGCTGCTGGCCGGGGGCAGGCCGGTGATCGTCGCCTGCGGCCTGGACCAGGGGTTTCGCCTGACGGCCGAGGCCCTGGAGGCCGCGATCACCCCGCGCACCAAGTGGCTGATCCTCAATTCGCCGTCGAACCCCTCGGGGGCGGGCTATGACAGGGCGGCGATGCAGGCGCTGACCGACGTGCTGCTGCGCCACCCGCAGGTCTGGGTCCTGTCGGATGACATCTATGAACATCTTGTCTTCGACGGTTTCCGCTTCGCGACGCCCGCACAGGTCGAGCCGCGGCTGAAGGACCGCACCCTGACCATGAACGGCGTCAGCAAGGCCTACGCGATGACCGGCTGGCGCATCGGCTATGGCGCGGCGCCCGAACCGCTGGTCAAGGCCATGGCCAAGCTGCAGTCGCAATCGACGTCGAATCCCTGCTCGGTCAGCCAGTACGCGGCCGAGGCGGCGCTGACCGGGCCGCAGGATTACATCACGGAAAGCCGCGCCGTCTTCCAGCGGCGGCGCGATCTGGTGGTGGCGGGGCTGAACGCCTGTTCCGGGATCCAGTGCCCGGTGCCGCAGGGGGCCTTCTACGTCTATCCCTCGATCGCGGGGCTGATCGGCAAGACCTCGGGGGCCGGACGGCTGATCGCGGATGACGAAGCCTTCGCCAATGCGCTGCTGGACGAGGCGGGGGTGGCGGTGGTCTTTGGCGCGGCCTTCGGCCTGTCGCCGCATTTCCGTATCTCGTACGCCACCAGCGACGACAGGCTGGCGGCGGCGGTCGATCGCATCCGGCAGTTCTGCGACGCCTGCAACTGACCTCTTGGTGCCGGCGTTCCCCTGGCAGCACCGGAACAGGAGGAGACAATGCTGCCCCCATACGCACTGGTCGTCGTTGCCGACGGCCATTCGGCGAGACTGTTCCGCAACGAGGCCGAGCATGGCGTCCACCTGTCCGAGATCGAGCGGGTCAGCCCCGACAGCCTGAACCGGCTACCGCACTGCGGGAACGCGGCGCGGGTCGCCTGGGGCGGCGACGAGGCGCTGGCCTTTGCGGCGCAGCTTGCCGATTACCTGAACGCGATGGTTCTCAGGCACAAGGTGGATGATGTGGTGGTGATCGCCGATGCCCCGACCCTGAGCGTGCTTCGGAAGCGCTACCACAAGGAATTGCAGTTCCGCCTGCACAGGGAAATCGACAGGAACCTGACCGATCTGGCACCGGGTGCCATCGAGGGCGCCATCGAGGACGCCCTCGCCTGACCGGGGCCCGCCCGCCCCTACAGCGCGGTCCAGCCGCCGTCCACGCTGATCGTGGTGCCGGTGATCTGCGCCGCAGCCTGACTGCACAGGAACACCGCCGTGTCCCCCAGCTGTTCGACGGAGACGAATTCCTTGGAGGGCTGGCGCTCGAGCATCACCTGTTGGATGACCTCGTCGCGACCGAGGCCGTATTCCTTCATGGTGTCAGGGATCTGCGCCTCGACCAGGGGGGTCAGGACGTAGCCCGGGCAGATGGCATTGCAGGTGATCGGCTCTTTCGCGGTTTCCAGCGCCGTCACCTTGGACAGGCCGACAAGGCCGTGCTTGGCCGCGACATAGGCGGCCTTGTAGGCGCTTGCCGTCAGCCCGTGCGCCGAGGCCACGTTGATGATCCGCCCCCAGCCGGCAGCCCGCATCAGCGGCAGGGCCGCAGCCGTAGTATGGAAGGCGGATGTCAGGTTGATGGCGATGATCGCGTCCCATTTCTCGACCGGGAAATCGGGAATGGCGGCGACGTGCTGGATGCCGGCGTTGTTGACAAGGATGTCGCAGCGCCCCGCCTGGGCGATCAGGGCGCGGCAGTCCTCGCCCCGGGACATGTCCGCCCTGACATAGCGGACCGCGACGCCATGTTCGCGCGCAAGGCTTTCGGCCAGGGCATGATCGTCGTCCCGGTCGGTGAAGCTGTTCAGGACGACATCCGCCCCGGCCCTGGCCAGCTGGTGGGCGATCCCAAGCCCGATGCCCGAGTTAGAACCCGTCACGACTGCCGTCTTACCGGCCAGAAACTTCTCGAACATCGCCCCGCTCCTCATGGATGGCTTCAACCGCGCGACGTGGTCCCGCAGCCCTTTTGCAGGTGCAGCATGGTGAAAAAAAGCGCCCGCACAAGGCGGGCGCAAGTCATGAGGCAGGTTTCATACAGGCAAGAAACCTATCGAGCAGTAAGTCATTTATACGCCAACGCCCGCGAAAGTCCAACCGAGAAGTTTGACCCGCCATTGACGATCCCCGCGCAACTTTGTTGAAATCGTATCGAAAACAAGAAACGCGGGCGGACAGGCAGTGAGAATCTTAAGAAACGTTAGCAAATTGGCACTTCTTCGCCCCTTGTGCCTGTTTTTGGCCGCTTTTCCCTGTGTTGCATCAATGTCGCTTCCAGCCCGTGCGGAACCGGCCCACGCCATCGCGATGTATGGGGAACCCGCTCTACCGGAAGGATTTTCGGAACTTCCCTATGTCAACCCCAAGGCGCCACAGGGCGGGATGATTCGCTTGGCCGAACCGGGGGGATCTCGACTCGTTGAAGCCCTGGGTCCTGAAAGGCAACGCAGCATGGGGCGTCGGCGCGCATGTGGCCGAGACGCTGATGTATCGCACCTTGGACGAACCCTTCACCCTCTACGGCCTGCTGGCCGAAAGCGTCGAAACCGCGCCGGACCGCAGCTGGGTGCAGTTCACCCTGCGCCCCGAGGCGCGGTTTTCCGACGGCAGCCCGGTCACTGTCGAGGACGTGATGTGGTCCTATGAGGTGTTGGGGACGCAGGGCCATCCACGCTATCACGGCGCCTGGGCCAAGGTGACGAAGATGGAACAGACCGGCCCCCGCAGCATCCGCTTCACCTTCTCGGAAAACGACCGGGAACTGGCGATGCTGATGGGACTGCGCCCGGTCTTGAAGAAGGCGCAGTGGCAGGGAACGGACTTTTCCGCGTCGGGGCTGGAGCCGCCGATCGGATCGGGGCCGTATGTCGTCGATCAGGTTGACCCCGGCCGGATGATCACCTTCCGCCGCGATCCCGACTACTGGGGACAGGATCTGCCGGTGAACCGGGGGCGCAACAACATCGAGGTGATCCGCTACGACTATTTCGGCGACGCCAACGCCATGTTCGAGGCCTTCAAGGCCGGCGAGGTCACGGTCTGGCGTGAACTGTCCGCGAACCGGTGGGATCAGGACTACGGATTTCCGCTGATGGCGCGCGGCGATGCCGTCAAGTCCGAGATCCCGAGCGGCCGGCCCTCGGGGATCATGGGCCTGGTGATGAACACGCGCAATCCGCTGTTTTCCGACTGGCGCGTCCGTCAGGCTATGATCGAGGCGTTCAACTTCCGCTTCATCAACGACACGCTGAACGGCGGCAAGGACCGGCGGATCACCTCGTATTTCGCCAATTCGGATCTGGCGATGCAGCCCGGACCCGCGACGGGCCGCGTGGCCGACCTGCTGGCGCCCTTCGCAGCCGACCTGTCCCCCGGGACGATCGAAGGCTATGAGCTGCCCGAGGGCTCGGACCGGGTTCTTGACCGGGCGGGGCTGCGGCGGGCCATGTCCCTGCTGTCCGAGGCGGGCTGGACCGTTCAGGACGGCGTCCTGAGAAACGCCCAGGGGCAGCCCTTCGCCTTCGAGATCCTGCTGAACCAGTCCGGGACCGCCATGCGCAGCGCGTCCGAAACCCAGCAGATCGCGGATATCTATGTCCAGGCGCTGCGGAACCTGGGGATGCAGGTCCGCATCACGCTTCTGGACGCCGCGCAGTTCGTGCAGCGCACCAACGAGTTCCAGTTCGACATGACCTGGTACGAACGCGCCCTGTCGCTGTCGCCGGGCAACGAACAGATGCTCTACTGGGGATCGGCCGCGGCCGACCAGCCCGGCAGCCGCAACTGGATGGGCATGAAAAGCCCCGCCGCCGAAGCCGCCATCGCCGCCATGGTCAATGCGCAATCGGACGCCGACTTCACCGCAGCCGTTCAGGCGCTGGATCGAATCCTGACGGCGGGGCGTTACGTGATACCGGCAGGGTTCTCGCCGGTCTCGCGGCTGGCCCATGCCGCGGACCTGCGCTATCCTGCCCAAAGAACGCCGCTTTACGGAGATTGGCCGGGCTTCATGCCCGAGCTGTGGTGGCAGGAGGCAGAGGAATGAGAGCAGTGCTGGGCACGCTGCTGGCCTGCATGGTGCTGGCCGGCTGCAACACGGTCGCGGGCGTGGGCGAAGACATAACCGGGATTGCGACTTGGGCGCAATCGTCGATGGGAGGCGGATACTGATGAAATGGAGCCATGTGCAACAGAACTGGGCCGCCTTCTACGAGGCCATCGTCGAGAAATGGCCCGAGGTCGATGAATCCGACCTGGACGAGATCGACGGGGATCAGCGCGCCTTCGTCGCCTATCTGGCCGAGGCCACGGGCCAGGAGCCGTCCGAGATCCGCGAGGAACTGCGCGAATGGCTGGCCGGCGAGATCCCGTCGGACGTGGTCATGGATCCGATCCACGACAACCACTCAATCGCGCTCAGCGCGAAATACGTGAACGAGGGCGAGGACGAATATTCCGACGACGCCCGCTTTGGCGACGACGACGAGGTGCGCGACGACGGCGACTGACGATCAGGCGGCGCGCGGCCCCCGCAGGATGATGGCCGCGCCCGCCGGGCAGACGCCTGCCCTGGTCAGGCCCCACAGGTAGGGCCTGAACCCTCCGCCAGCCACATCCAGACCACCGACGCGGCCACGGAGAGCCGCCATAGGCCGCATGGGCCTGTCGGCGCCCGCCGCGGACGTCCAGCGGATGTCTTTCCAGTTGCAACTGACCCCTTGATCTGTCAGACGCCCCGGGGCGGGAGGCCACGACACGAAGGACCGTCGCGATGAATCGCACCATCAGGATCGCCCTGGGCAGCATCGCGGTCGGGATCGTGGTCCTGGGCCTCAAGACGCTGGCCTGGCAGGTCACCGGATCGGTCGCGCTTCTGTCGGACGCTTTGGAAAGCACGATCAACGTGGCGACTGCCCTGGCCGCGCTGATCGCCATTCGCATCGCGCAGCGTCCTGCCGATCGTGGCCACCCCTATGGCCACCACAAGGCCGAGTTCCTGTCGGCCGTGCTGGAAGGGGTGTTGATCATCGTCGCGGCGCTGCTGATCCTGGAACAGGCCTATCAGGGCATCCGCGATCCCCGGCCGCTGGACGCGCCACTGAACGGCTTGCTGCTGAACGGGGTCGCGGGCTGCATCAACGCAGCCTGGTGCCTTGTGCTGATCCGGCAGGGGCGGCGCCTGAAGTCGCCTGCCCTGGTCGCCGACGGCTATCACCTGCTGTCCGACGTCGTCACCTCGGCGGGCGTGATCCTGGGCGTGGCCGTGGCCATCGCCACGGGATATCCGATCCTGGACCCGATCCTGGCGGGGCTGGTCGCCGTCAACATCCTCTGGTCCGGCTGGCGGGTGATGTCGGCCTCGGTCGGCGGGCTGATGGACAAGGCGGTGTCGGACGACGTGCTTCGCGACATCCGCGCGACCATCTCGGACCATGCGGATGGCGCGATCGAGGCACACGATCTGCGCACCCGCCACGCCGGCTCGATGACCTTCATCGACTTCCATCTGGTCGTCGACGGGGAAATCCCCGTGGCGCAAGCCCACGCGATCTGCGACCGGATTGAGGCCGCGCTGAAAAAGCGCCTGGACGACGCGCAGATCACCATCCATGTCGAACCCGAACACAAGGCCAAGCATTCGGGCGTGCTGGTCCTCTAGGCGGCTAGCCGCACCCAGACCGGCACATGATCGCTGGGTTTTTCGGCCGCGCGGGCTTCCTTGTCGATGCCGGTTTCCACCAGAAGGTCGGCGGCCTGCGGCGACAGCAGAAGATGGTCGATGCGGATGCCGTCGTCGCGCGACCAGGAACCGGCCTGATAGTCCCAGAAGGTGAACGGCCCGCGCGTGGCCCAGGGGTCGCGGATGCGGACGGCATCGGTCCAGCCCTGGTTCACGATCCGCCGGAAGGCCGCGCGGCTTTCGGGCAGGAACAGCGCGTCATCCACCCAGGCCTGCGGCCGGGCGGCGTCGCGGGGTTCGGGGATGACGTTGAAATCGCCCAGCATCACCACCGGAAGCTCGGTCCTCAGCAGGTCGGCTGCGCGCAGGCGCAACCGCTCCATCCAGGCCAGCTTGTAGTCGTATTTCGGCCCGGGCGCGGGATTGCCGTTCGGAAGATAAAGACCCGCGACGCGGATCGCCTGGTCGCCGACGACCGTCGCTTCTATGTAGCGGGCCTGCTCGTCGGTGTCGTCGCCCGGCAGGCCGCGCACCACGTCCTCGAGCGGCAGCCTGGACAGGATCGCCACGCCGTTGAAGCCCTTCTGCCCATGCGTGACGACCGTCCAGCCCAAATCCTCGAAGTGGGCGCGGGGAAAGGCTTCGTCCACCGACTTGATTTCCTGCAGAACCACCAGATCCGCCCCGGATCCGGCCAGCCAGTCCGTCAGCGCCGGGATGCGGGCCTTGACGCCGTTGATGTTGAATGTCGCGATCTTCATGGCGGCATCTTTATCCGCCGTCCCGGGATTGGCAACCAGAGGCGCGATGAGCGCGTTCCACCCCATGCGCCGCCTTCTTGCCCTTCTGCTGACGATCGCCCTGGCCCTGCCGGCATGGGCCGCTGACCGGCCCCGCGCCGGCCTGATGTGGAACCGCAGCGGGCTGCCCGCGACCCTGCCGCTGGTGGTCCAGACGCTGCCCGGGCGCGACTACGCGGTGTTCCTGTCGCCGCCGACCGGGGGTGATGCGGTGATGGCGGGATATATCCACGGCGGGCAGTATTTCCGCCTGCTGGTGCCGCCCGGCACCTGGACGGTCCGCTTCGCCCACGGCACCGACTGGCAGGGCGAGGACGCGCTGTTCGGGCCCGAGACCGAGTGGACCGAGATGGCCGAGCCGATGACCTTCGGCGCCTCGGTCGCGCGCAAGCACGGCTACATCATCCGCCTGATCGAGACCGAGGGCAAGGTCCGCGTCGCCTCGGCAGGGCCGCTGGATCTGTGCCAGGGGCTGACGGTGACGACCGAGGTCACCGACCTGGACGAAGAACTGGAGGATTACTATCCCAACCGCCTGCCGACACCGGGGCTGCGCCGGCTGGACATCGACCTGGACACCCGCAACAGGATCTGCGGCTAGATCGAGAACGAGGTCCCGCAGCCGCAACTGGACGTGGCGTTGGGGTTGTCGATCACGAAGCGCGCCCCGATCAGTTCGTCCGCGAAGTCGATGGTCGCGCCGGCCAGAAAGGGCAGCGACACCGGATCAACGACGACCTTCTGGCCAGCCCCCTCCAGCACCAGATCGTCCGGCTGCGCCTGGTCCAGCCGGATGTCGTACTGGAAGCCGGAACAGCCGCCGCCGGCCACGGCCACCCGCAAGGGGCGCGCCTCGCTGGAATCGTTGATCTCGGCCAGGCGGGTGAAGGCGCGTTCGGTGACTTTCGGCGGCAGGTTCATGGGGCGTTCCCGTTTTCGGCGGCAGGCCCAGAATATAGGGTCCGTGGCACCCGTTGCAAGGAAGGCCCTGCCCGATGTCCAGCGCGACCGCTCCCTATGCCTGCCATCCCGAGGCCAGCCGCGGGCGGCTGCATCCCGAACGTATGTCCACCTTCCGCAGTCCCTGGCAGCGCGACCGCGACCGGATCATCCATTCCTCGGCCTTCCGCCGCCTGAAGCACAAGACGCAGGTCTTCGTCGAACACGATGGCGAAGCCTATCGTGGCGACTATTTCCGCACCCGCCTGACCCACACCATCGAGGTGGCGCAGGTGGCCCGCACCATCGCCGGCGCGCTTGGCCTGAACACCGATCTGGCCGAAACCGTCGCGCTGGCCCACGATCTTGGCCACCCGCCCTTCGGCCATACCGGCGAGGACGCGCTGGCCGCGCTGATGCAGCCCTATGGCGGCTTCGACCACAACGCCCAGGCCCTGCGGATCGTGACCCGGCTGGAACGCCATTACGCCGATTTCGACGGTCTCAACCTGACCTGGGAGGCGCTTGAAGGCATCGCCAAGCACAACGGGCCGGTCATCCGGGCAAGCCGCGCGGCAGCGGGGCCTGCCGTCCCGACCCTGCCCTATGCCTTGGCCGAGGTGAACGCCGACTGGGATCTGGAACTGCACACCAACGCCAGCGCCGAGGCGCAGGTGGCGGCCGTCGCCGATGACGTGGCCTACAACCACCACGACCTGCACGACGGCCTGCGGGCGGAACTGTTCACCGAGGACGAGCTGGCCGAACTTCCCCTTGTCGGCCCCGCCTTCGCGGAAGTCGACCATCTCTATCCCGGGCTGGATCCCACCCGCCGCCGCTACGAGGCGCTGCGCCGGGTCTTTGGCGTCATGGTCGAGGACGTGATCGCCGTGGCCCAGAACCGCCTGGCCGGCCTGCAGCCCCAGTCGGCCCAGGAAATCCGCGACATGGACGGCCCGATCATCCGCTTTTCCAAGCCGCTCTACCAGAACCTCAAGGCGATCAAGTCCTTCCTGTTCACCCGCATGTACCGCGCGCCGTCGGTAGTCGTCGAACGCAGCAACGTCACGGCCATGCTCAACGACCTGTTCCCGCTGTTCCTGCACGATCCGGGCCAGATGCCCGACCACTGGAGCGAGGTTGCCCGCAAGGCCGGTGACGAAACTGCCTGCGCCCGCATCGTTCTGGATTACGTGGCGGGCATGACCGACCGTTTTGCCATCGCCGAACACCAGCGGCTGTTTCCCCGCCGGTGATATTTCCGTGCGCCGCGAACCCCTGCCCGTTCCGCCGCGTTCCCACGGCAAGCAATGAACGCAGAAAAGGACAAGGCGATGTTCACACGCAGCGGATCGGCCACCTGGCAGGGCGGGCTGAAGGACGGCAAGGGCACGGTCTCGACCCAGTCGGGGGCGCTCAAGGATCTGGGCTACGGCTTCAACACCCGCTTCGCCGACGAGCCGGGCACCAACCCCGAGGAACTGATCGGCGCCGCCCATGCCGCCTGCTTCAGCATGGCGCTGTCGAACATGCTGTCCGAAGCCGGGATCGGCGACATCGACATCAGGACCAGCTCCAGGATCACCCTCGAACAGGACGGCGACGGCTTCACCGTGACCAAGGCCCACCTCGTCACCCGGATCTCGGGCAATGGCGACCGGGCGCAGATCGAGGAGTTGGCGCAGAAGGCCAAGGCGGGCTGCCCGATCTCGAAGCTGCTGAACGCCGAGGTCACGATGGAGGCGACGGTCGCCTGATGCGCATCCGGGTGGGGCACGAGATGACGATCCAGACCGCTCAGGACACGCCCTTGATCAGTCTGACCACACCCGAACCCGCGCGTCACCGGGATTATGTCTTTCCCGAAGACGCGCGGACCACGCCGCATGTTCCGGTCCAAAGCTATGTGGACCGCTTCGGCAACATCTGCCGCCGGATGGTCGCCCCGGCGGGATCGTTCACGATCTACAGCGACATCACCCTCAACGACCCCGGCACCCGCGACGAGGCCGACCCTGGTGCCGCCGAATGGCCAGTCGAGGCGCTTCCTTCCGAGGTTCTGGGGTTCCTGACGGCATCCCGCTATGTCGAGGCGGATCTGGTCAGCGACGAGGCCTGGAGCCTGTTCGGCCAGGTCGCGCCCGGCTGGAACCGCGTCCAGCACATCGTCGACCACGTGAACGGCAGCCTGGTCTTCGACTACAAGCTGGCCTCGCAGTACCGCACCGCGGCAAGCGCCCGCACCGACCGCTTCGCCGTCTGCCGCGACTTCGCCCATCTGGCCCTGGCCTATCTGCGGGCGCTGAACATCCCGGCCCGCTACGTCAACGGCTATGTGGGCGACATCGGCGTGCCGGCGGCCGACGCGCCGATGGACTTCGCGGCCTGGATCGAGGTGTTTCTGGGTGGCAAATGGTGGACCTTCGACCCCCGCAACAACGACCGCCGCATCGGCCGGGTGGTGGTGGCGCGCGGCATGGACGCCGCCGACGTGCCGCTGATCAACAGCTTCGGCCCCCATACCCTGTCCGGCTTCCGGGTCTGGTGCCACGCCGTCGATGAGGCGGGCAACGAACTGGACGGAATGCTGTTTGCCTGACGCTTGCCGTTGCGGTCGCAAGGCCGGGATGAGGCGCTGCGCGCGGGCCACGGATGCGCGTGGGCATACCGTGGCACACCAATTGCCTTGCGGCCGCGCGGCAGCTAGAACCCGGCAAAACCGCGAGGGAGCATTTCGATGACCAAGACCCGCATTGAGACCGACAGCTTCGGCCCGCTGGAGGTTGATGCCAGCAAGTACTGGGGCGCGCAAACGCAGCGGTCGATCCAGAACTTCCCGATCGGCTGGGAACGCCAGCCCGTCGCGATCATCCGCGCGCTTGGGGCCATCAAGCTGGCGGCGGCGCGGGTGAACCAAGCCAGCGGCGATCTGGATCCCGCTATCGGCAAGGCCATCGAACAGGCCGCGACCGAGGTGTTCGAGGGCAGGTTCGACGACAACTTCCCGCTGGTCGTCTGGCAGACCGGGTCCGGCACCCAGTCGAACATGAACGCCAACGAGGTGATCTCGAACCGCGCCATCGAGATCCTGGGGGGCGAGATGGGCAGCAAGACGCCCGTCCATCCCAACGACCACGTGAACATGGGCCAGTCGTCGAACGACACCTTCCCGACCGCCATGCATGTGGCCATCGCCATGATGGCGCGCGACACGCTGATCCCCGGCCTAGAAAAGCTGCACAAGGCCTTGGCCGCGAAGTCCGAGGAGTTCAAGGACATCATCAAGATCGGCCGGACCCACACGCAGGACGCCACGCCGCTGACCCTGGGCCAGGAGTTCGGCGGCTATGCCCATCAGGTCGCCAAGGGGATCGACCGGGTCAGGCTGGCCCTGGGCGACATCTACGAACTGGCCCAAGGCGGCACCGCCGTCGGCACCGGGCTGAACACCAGGAAGGGCTGGGACACCGCCATCGCCGCCGAGATCGCCCGCATCACCGGCCTGCCCTTCGTCACCGCCCCCAACAAGTTCGAGGCGCTTGCCGCGCATGACGCGATGGTGATGTTCTCGGGCGCGCTGAAGACGGTCGCGGCCTCGCTGTTCAAGATCGCCAACGACATGCGCCTGCTGGGATCGGGGCCGCGGTCGGGGCTGGGAGAACTGATCCTGCCGGAAAACGAGCCGGGATCGTCCATCATGCCGGGCAAGGTCAACCCGACCCAGGCCGAGGCGCTGACGATGGTCTGCGCGCATGTGATGGGCAACGACGCGGCGGTGGGCTTTGCCGGCTCGCAGGGGCATTTCGAGCTGAACGTCTATAACCCGATGATGTCCTACAACGTCCTGCAGTCCATGCAGCTTCTGGGGGACGCGGCGGGGTCCTTCACCGACAACATGGTGGTCGGCACCCAGGCGAACGTCGCGCGGATCGAGAAGCTGATGAAGGAATCGCTGATGCTGGTGACGGCGCTTGCGCCGACCATCGGCTATGACAACGCCACCAAGGTCGCCAAGACCGCGCACAGGAACGGCACCACGCTGCGCGAGGAAGCGATCAACCTGGGCTTCGTCGATGCCGAGACCTTCGACCGCGTCGTGCGCCCCGAGGACATGATCAGCCCGAAGGGCTGATCGGGCTTGACCGCATCGGGACGGGGCGCGGTATCATGTCCGCGCCCCGTTCCGTTGGAGCCGCATGACCAAGATTATCAACCTGCGCCAGGCCCGCAAGCAGCGCACCCGCGACGAGAAACGCGCGGCTGGCGACGCGAACGCCGCGAAGTTCGGCGAGCCAAGGCCCCTGCGCGAAGCGCGCCAGTCCGAGGCGGACCGCGCCGCCCGCATCCACGACGCGCATCGCCGCGACGATGCGCGCGACGATGATTGACCTGCCCCCCATGACCCCGCCGCTGAAGCGGTCGGTGACGATCGACGGGCACCGCACCTCGGTGTCGTTGGAGGACGCGTTCTGGCGCGGCCTCGCCGAGGCCGCCCGCGCGCGAGGCATGACCCGCGCGGACCTGATCGGCCGGATCGACCACGCCCGCCCGCCCGAAGTCGGGCTGGCGACGGCGTTGCGGCTGTTCGTGATGGCCGAGCTGCGGGGCTGATGGCGTCCCGCGGAGGCCGGGGGACTTCACGTCCCCCGGACCCCCTGTGGGATATTTGCACACAGGGGATGGATCAGGCGCGCAGCGTGCCGCCCGTCGCCTTCTGGACCTTGTCGATGATCTTCTGGCTGACGGCGTCGATTTCCGCATCCGTCAGGGTTCTGTCGCGCGGTTGCAGGCGGGCGGTGATGGCGATGGACTTCCGCTCTCCCTCCAGCCCGGTGAACTGGTCGAAGACGGTCACGCTGTCGATCAGCGCCTTGTCGGCGCCGGCTGCGGCATTGACCAGGGTCAGCGCCTCGACCTGCGGATCGACCACGAAGGCGAAGTCGCGTTCGACGGCCTGAAGTTCCGACACGGACAGGGCCGGGCGCGTCGCGGTCCGGGTCTTCGGGAACGGCACGTTGGCGATGCGCAGGGTGAAGGCCACGGCGAGCCCCTTCACGTCGAAGGCCCGCAGGACGCGGGGGTGGATCTCGCCGAAGGTGGCGAGGGTGTTCGGGCCAAGGGCGATGTTGCCGGCCCGGCCTGGATGCCACCAGGCGTCCAGCCTGCGGTTGATCTGCACCTTGGCGGGCGCGCCGACGGCCGCCAGCACCGCTTCGGCATCAGCCTTGGCGTCGTAGAGATCCACCTTGCGGCGGCTGCCGAAGGGGTCGCGCGGCGCCGTGCTGCCGATCATCAGCCCCGACAGCTGCGTGGCCTGTTCGCCCGGCTCGCCACCGGTGAAGACCGGCCCCAGTTCGAACAGCGCAAGGTCGGCGATGCCGCGCGACTGGTTGCGGGCGGCCGCGGCCAGAAGGCCGGGCAGAAGGTCGGGCCGCAGATGGGTCATCTCGCTGCTGATGGGGTTTTCCACCCGCACGGCGTCGCCGCCCCCGCCGAACAGCGCCGCCGAGGCCTGGTCGATGAAGCTGTAGGTCACGCATTCGTTGTAGCCAAGCGCGGCCGTCTGCCGCCGCGCCGCCCGTTCCCGGACCTGCGACGGCGTCAGGACCGGCTTGGGCACGCCCGGGCGCGGGCGCGGCAGGGGCTGGCCCCGCAGCTTGCTGAGGCTGGCGATGCGAGCGATCTCCTCGACCAGATCGGCCTCGCCCTGGACATCGGGACGCCAGGACGGGACGTGCGCCATGTCCCCCTCCATGCGGAAGCCAAGGGCGGTCAGTGTCGCGCGCTGCTGGTCGGCGGGAATGTCGAGGCCCACGAGGCTTGCGGTGCGGGCCGGGTCCAGCCGATAGGCGCGGGCGGTGTCGGGGACGGCGCCAGCCTCGGCCACCTCGGAGGGCTCGCCGCCGCAGAGGTCGAGGATCATCTGCGTAGCAAGTTCCAGCCCGGGCCGCGTGAAGGCCGGGTCCACGCCGCGTTCGAAGCGATACCGGGCGTCGCTGTTGATCTTCATGGCCCGGCCCGTGGCCGCGATGGCGATGGGATCCCAATAGGCGCTTTCCAGGAACACCGTGGTGGTTTCGTCGGAACAGCCCGAATGCTCTCCGCCCATGATCCCGGCGATGCTTTCGGCGCCGTTGGCATCGGCGATCACCATCGCCCCTTCAGGCAGGCGATGGGTCTTGCCGTCCAGGGCCAGGATCTCCTCTCCGGCCCGGGCCGGCCGGACTGAGAGGTCGCCTGAAACCTTTGCCATGTCAAAGACATGCAGCGGACGGTTCAGATCGTAGGTGAACAGGTTGGTGATGTCGACCAGCGTGTTGATCGGGCGCAGGCCGATCGCCCGCAGGCGCTGCTGCAGCCAGTCCGGCGCCTGCCCGTTCCTGAGGCCCCGGATGACCCGGCCGGCGAAATAGGGGGCCTTGTCGGCAAGGGCGGGGTCGATCGTGACGCCGATGGGGGCCGCGAAGAGCCCAGGCACGACGGTTTCGGCCAGGGGTTTCAGCCTGCCCAGCCCGCGCGCCGCCAGGTCGCGCGCGATCCCGCGGACGCCCAGCGCGTCGGGGCGGTTGGGGGTGATCTTGATGTGGATCATCGGGTCGACCTTCTCGGGCACGTTCTGCGCCAGCCAGTCGACGAAGCGTTGCCCGACCTCGCCCGAGGGCAGTTCGATGATCCCGTCGTGTTCGTCGGACAGTTCCAGTTCGCGTTCCGAGGCCATCATGCCGTGGCTTTCGACCCCGCGGATCCGTCCCACCCCCAGCGTCACGTCGATCCCCGGCACATAGTCACCCGGCTTGGCCAGAACCACGGTGATCCCCTCCCGCGCGTTGGGAGCGCCGCAGACGATCTGCTTCTCGCCCTCGTCGGTCAGAACGCGGCAGACGCGCAGGCGGTCGGCATCGGGATGCTGTTCGGCGTGCAGGACACGGGCCAGGGTGAAGGTCTTCAGCCGGGCGGCGGGGTCGCGCACCTCCTCGACCTCCAGCCCCAGATCGGTCAGCGCCTCGACGATCTGATCCAGGGAGACATTCGTTTCCAGATGCTCTTTGAGCCAGGAGAGGGTGAACTTCATGATCTTGCCTTCCGGTGTCGTCAGCGCAAAGGTTTGCCTGCGTTGAACCCATCCCGGCCGCGATGGTCAAGCGGCAAGCGGCGGCCGCCCGCCCAAAGCCGCGAAATATCCCCTGCCGCGGCGCGGGGGCCGGCTGCCGGATCGCAGGGCCGGGGCGCCATCCTTGCGTGGGGGGCGGGCGTTCCTATCTATGATCTGAACCGGGCGGCGCCGCCGCCCCAGGAAGGAGAGAACGGTGTCCGACAACGTCCAGCAACAACTTCTGATCGAGCAGCGGGTTGCCAATGAATCCAAGTCCCAACTGGTCGCTTATCTGCTGGCGATCCTTCTGTGGGGGTTCGGCCTGCATCGCATGTATCTGGGACGCTGGGCCAGCGGCATCCTGATGCTGGTGATGTGGGGCATCGGCTGGCTGACGGCGCCGATCCTGATCGGCTGGATCCCCATCGCCCTGGTCTGCGTCTGGGCCTTCATCGACCTGTTCCTGATCCCCGGCATGATCCGCAACGATCAGGCCGTCATCCGGCACAGGCTGATGGCCGGCCAGCGCTAAGGGCGCCGACACCAAAACGGAAAGGCTGCGCAGGCGATCCCGCGCAGCCCTTGTCCTTGCAACGGTTCCCCGCGCGGCCGGACCCGCGCCTTACTTCGGCGCGATCATCATGACCATCTGCCGGCCTTCCAGCTTGGGCATCGATTCGATCTTGCCGGCTTCGCCCACATCGTCGCGGACGCGGTTCAGCAGTTCCAGCCCAAGATCCTGGTGGGCCATCTCGCGACCGCGGAAGCGCAGGGTGACCTTGACCTTGTCGCCCTCGCTCAGGAACTTCATGACCGAGCGCATCTTGACGTCGTAATCATGGGTATCGGTTCCCGGACGGAACTTGATCTCCTTGATTTCGATGATCTTCTGCTTCTTGCGGGCTTCGGCCTCGCGCTTTTGCTGTTCATACTTGAACTTGCCCAGGTCCATGACCTTGCAGACCGGCGGGGTGGCATTGGGCGAGATTTCGACCAGATCCAGCCCGGCTTCCTGTGCCATCTGCAATCCGACCGAGGGCGGGACCACGCCGACATTCTCTCCATCGGCGCCGATCAGGCGGATTTCGGATACTCGGATGCGCTCGTTCACGCGGGGGCCGGTATCACGGGTAGGCGGTGCGTTATGCGGTCGGCGGGCTATGGCTGTGCTCCTTTGATAGCCAAATCGGAATAGACGGAAAATAAGCGTGAAGGCCGGGATATTCAACCGGATTTGATGCCTGGCCCCGATGCCGCCGCCTGTTGCGGCCGGTCTGCAAGGCGCGGTCTTTCCCCGGCCCCACCCCTGTGGCATAGCAGCGGGGACCGTCTGCAAGGAAAGCCGCCATGCGTAGTCTTCTGGCCCTCGTCGCCGTTCTGGCCCTTGGATTGGGGGGTGGTGGATCTGGCAGGACCAGCAGGCCGCGCCTGAGACGGCGGCCAATCCCCGCCCTGCCCCAACCGCGCCGGCGGCACCCCTGCCGGCCGGCGACGCGCCTGACGCCGCGGCCCCCGCCGCCGCCGCGACCGAGGCCGCCGCCGATGCCGCGGCGGATGCGGCAGCCATCGCTGCCGATGTCGCCGCCGAAGCCGTCCAGGCGTCCGAACAGGCCGAGGTGGCGCCCGTCAGCGACGCCGCCGCCGAAGCCGAGGCCGCCGCCGAAGCCGCCCTGGATGCGGCCGACCGCGCTGCGGATGCCGCGGCCCTTGCCACCAGCGGCGCGACGGCGCCCGTGGCACAGGCGGCCGCCGAAGCCGCTCGCGCCGCGAACGAGGCCGCGGCCGCCACCGATCAGGCCGCATCCGCCGCCGTCGCAGCACGCCACATCCAGTCGCTGCTGACGCCCGAAGGGTTCGACGCGGCCGAGGTCAACCGGATCATCGACGGGGCAGCCATCAGCGACAGCCAGAAAGCGACCCTTCGGCGCCTGGTCGAAACCGCCGCCAGCAACCCCGAACTGCTGCGGCAGGCCCTTGACCAGGTGAAGGCCGTGATGCCGTGACGGCCCACCCGTCTCTGACGGCCTTCCTGAAGTCCCGCCCGCCCGTGCTGGCGCGCGGACCGCTGGCCATCGTCCTTCTCGAGGACGATGCCGCCGCGCAGGAAACCCTGTGCCATCACCTTCAGATCGGCTTCCGCCACATCCTGGCCCTGTCGCCCGATCCCCTGGCCATCCCGGCCGGGATCGCGCCCCGCGTGACGAACCTGCACTGGCAGACGCGCGATCCGCTGGCCCATCAGGGCGCGGTGAATGCGGTGATCGCCGCCGTTCCCGCAGGCACCTGGCTGTATTACTGCTACAACGCCGAGTTCCTGTTCTATCCCTTCTCGGAAACCCGCAGCGTGGCCGAGCTTCTGGCCTTCCATGCCGAGGAACGCCGCGATGCCATGCTGACCTATGTCATCGACCTGTATTCCCCGGATCTGTCGCGCGACCCGAATGGCGTCAGCCTGTCCGACGCGATGTTCGACCGCGCGGGATATTTTGCCCTGGCGCGTCGGGGACCGGACGGACAGCCGCTGGAGCGGCAGCTTGATTTCCACGGCGGCCTTCGCTGGCGGTTCGAGGAACACGTGCCCCCCTTGGGCCGGCGGATCGACCGGATCGCCCTGTTCCGCACTGCCCCCGGCCTTCGGCTGGAACCGGACCATCGTCTGAACCTGCCGGAATACAACACCTATTCCTGTCCCTGGCACAACAACCTGACGGCCGCAGTCGTCTCGTTCCGGGCGGCCAAGGCCCTGGCGACCAATCCGGGGTCGCGGGAAGCGGTGACGGGGTTTCGCTGGCGCAATTCGGAACCCTTCGGCTGGCGCGCCCAGCAGTTGATGGAGCTGGGCCTGATGGAACCGGGGCAGTGGTTCTAGGGCGCCGTTCCCAGGCAGGACAAGGCCGAAGGGCCGCGCCGCAGGCCCTTATGCCCCGTCGGACGCCACGACCACCTGTGTTCCGGCTTGGTCGCAGAGGCGCTGCAACCTGTCCGGCAGCGGTCGGTCGATGAACAGCACGTCCAGATCCGCCAGCGACACCACCCGGATCGGCGCCTTCTGTCCCAGCTTCGCGGCATCGGTGACCAGCCAGCATTCGCGCGCCTGACGCAGGATGGCGCGGCTGACGCGCACCTCGGCCAGGTCGAAGTCGAGGATGTCGCCGTCCCCGTCCAGGGCAGAGCAGCCGATGATGGCGTAGTCCGCCTTGAAGTTGGCCATGAACTCGCTGGTCAGGTCCCCGACCAGCCCGCCATCGGACCGGCGCAGCAACCCGCCCGCCACCAGCACCTCGCAGCTGTCGTTGGCGGCCAGGATATTGGCCACGTTCATGTTGTTCGTCACCACCGTCAGGTTCCGGTGGCGCAGCAGGGCGCGCGCGACTGCCTCGGTCGTCGTCCCGATGGTGAGGATGAGCGAACTGTTGTCGGGGATCCGCGCGGCGCAGGCCCGGCCGATCGCCGCCTTCGCCGCTTCGTTCATGCGGCGGCGTTCGTCATAGGCGATGTTGCTGACGCCGCCCCGCAGGATCGCGCCGCCATGCACGCGGTCCAGAACCCCCTGGTCCGCCAGTTCCGCCAGATCGCGGCGGATCGTCTGGGGGGTCACGTCGAGCCTGGCCGAAAGCTCCTCGACGCTGGCGCGGCCCGAGGCGCGGACCACATCGAGGATCTGCATCTGGCGGATGTTCATTTTCCCGGCCCTTTCTGCGTCGCCTCCAGAAGAACGCGCAAGATCCACGTGTCAAGCGAAAGAAAACGCGCTAAACCGAACACGCACGGCCCTCAGCCGCGCGCGAACCCGTTCGGTTTTTCATCAAGGAGCAAGCCTGCCATGTCCCAGTCCACGGATCTGTTCGTCATCGGCGGCGGGATCAACGGCACCGGGATCGCCCGGGACGCGACAGGCCGGGGGCTTTCGGTGCGGCTGGCGGAACAGGGGGATCTTGCGGGGGCTACCAGCAGCGCCTCGACCAAGCTGTTCCACGGCGGGCTGCGCTACCTCGAGTTCCTGGAACTGCGTCTGGTCCGCGAATCCCTGCGCGAACGCGAGGTGTTGCTGCGTGCGATGCCGCATATCTCCTGGCCGATGCGCTTCGTGCTGCCGCTGGACCCGAAGATGCGGTTCGCCGGCCCCACGCCGGTGTCGCGGCTTCTGTCCGTGCTGATGCCCTGGGGGCGGGGGCATCGCCCCGGCCTGGTGATCCGGGCAGGGCTGTTTCTCTATGACAACCTTGGCGCGCGGCAGATCCTGCCGGGCACCTCGGCACTGGATCTGCGCCGTGCGCCCGAAGGCGCGCCGCTTCAGGACCGGCTGACGCGGGCTTACGAATATTCGGATGCCTGGGTGGACGACGCCCGGCTGGTCGTCCTGAACGCCCGCGACGCCGCAGCCCGCGGAGCGCAGATCATGGTCGGGTCCAGGGTGACCGAGGCGCGGCGCGAGGATGGCGGCTGGCGGATCCGGCTGTCCGACGGCCAGACGTTCCGCGCCAGGGTCCTGGTGAACGCCGCCGGTCCCTGGGTGGGCCAGGTGATCCGCGACGTGGCGCATCTGCCCAGCCGCGAGGGTGTGCGGCTGGTGCGGGGCAGCCATATCGTCACGCGGCGGCTGTTCGATCATCCGAAGGCCTATTTCTTGCAGGGCCAGGACGGCCGGATCGTCTTCGCCATCCCCTACGAAGGCGACTTCACGCTGATCGGCACCACCGACGTGGACCACGACGGCCCGCCCGACCGCGCCGTCTGCACGCCCGAGGAGGTGGATTATCTCTGCCGCTTCGTCTCGGGCTATTTCCGCAGGCCGGTCACGCCGGATGACGTGGTCTGGACCTATTCCGGGGTGCGGCCGCTTTACGACGATGGCTCGGCATCGGCCACGGCGGCGACGCGGGACTATGTGCTGTCGCTGGACGATCGGGGCGCCCCGTGCCTGCACGTCTTCGGCGGCAAGATCACCACCTATCGCCGTCTGGCCGAGGCCGCGATGGCCAGGCTTGCGGCGCATCTGCCGGGCGCGGGCGGGTCCTGGACGGCAGGCGCCCATCTTCCGGGCGGCGACTTCGCGGTGGACGGGGCCGAGGCCCTGGCCCGAACGCTGCGGGACGACCATCCCTTCCTGACGCCCGCCTGGGCGATGCGGCTGGTCCGTGCCTATGGGACCGAGGCCGCGCAGGTTCTGGGCGGCGCCCGGACGGCAGCCGATCTGGGCCGCGATTTCGGCGCCACCCTGACGGAAGCCGAGGTGCAGTGGATGATCCGCAACGAATGGGCGCGCGACGCAGAGGCCGTGCTGTGGCGGCGGTCCAAGCTGGGCTTGCGCATGACGCCCGAACAGGCCGCCGCGGTCGAGGAGTACGTGGCCCGCGAAAGGACCGCCGCCTGAGGCTGGACGGCGCGGGGCTGGCGCCCCGGCGGGTCCCGCTTCAGCGCCGGCGCTTGGACCGCTTGTTGCCGCCCCGTTGTCCTGCCCTGCCGGCGGTGGAGCGGCCGGACGCCTTGACGGCTTCCTCGGCGGCTTCCTCGATCACGGACTGGCGCGCCAGGGGGTCGTCGGCCACGGCCAGTTCCACGGCCTCCAGGCGCTTGACCTCGTCGCGGATGCGTGCGGCTTCCTCGAACTCCAGGTTCTCGGCCGCCTTGCGCATCTGCGTGCGCAGGGCGTCCAGATGGGCCTGCAGGTTCGCGCCGACCATCGGCCGGTCCAGCCTGGCAGTCACGCGCGACTGGTCGGTATCGCCCTGCCACAGGCCCGCCAGCACGTCCTCGACGTTCTTGCGGACGGTCTGCGGGGTGATGCCGTGTTCCAGGTTGTAGGCCATCTGCTTCTGGCGGCGGCGTTCGGTTTCGGCGATCGCGCGCTCCATGCTTCCCGTGATCCGGTCGGCATAGAGAATCACGCGGCCATCGACGTTGCGCGCGGCCCGTCCGATGGTCTGGATGAGGCTGGTCTCCGACCGCAGGAAGCCCTCCTTGTCAGCGTCGAGGATCGCCACCAACCCGCATTCCGGGATGTCGAGGCCCTCGCGCAGCAGGTTGATGCCCACCAGCACATCGAAGGCGCCCAGGCGCAGGTCGCGCAGGATCTCGATCCGCTCGATGGTGTCGATGTCGCTGTGCATGTAGCGGATGCGGATGCCCTGTTCGTGGAAATATTCGGTCAGATCCTCGGCCATGCGCTTGGTCAGGGTGGTGACCAGGGTGCGCAGGCCGGCCTTGCTGACCTTGCGGATCTCGTCCAGCAGGTCGTCCACCTGCATCTCGACCGGGCGGATCTCGATCTCGGGGTCCAGAAGGCCGGTGGGGCGGATCACCTGTTCGGTGAAGACGCCGCCGGTCTGGTCCAGTTCCCATTGCGCGGGGGTGGCCGAGACGAAGACCGACTGCGGGCGCATGGCGTCCCATTCCTCGAACTTGAGGGGGCGGTTGTCCATGCAGCTGGGCAGGCGGAAGCCGTGTTCGGCCAGGGTGAACTTGCGCCGGAAGTCGCCGCGATACATGCCGCCGATCTGCGGCACGCTGACATGGCTTTCGTCGGCGAAGACGATGGCGTTGTCGGGGATGAACTCGAATAGCGTGGGGGGCGGCTCGCCGGGGGCGCGGCCGGTCAGGTAGCGGCTGTAGTTCTCGATGCCGTTGCAGACGCCGGTGGCCTCGAGCATTTCCAGATCGAAATTGGTGCGCTGCTCCAGCCGCTGCGCCTCGAGCAGCTTGCCCTCGTCGACAAGCTGCTTCAGACGGGCCTGCAGTTCCGCCTTGATGCCCTTGATCGCCTGCTGCAGCGTCGGGCGCGGCGTGACGTAGTGGCTGTTGGCATAGATGCGGATCTGGCGGAAGTTGTCGGTCCTCGAGCCGGTCAGCGGGTCGAATTCGGTGATCGCCTCAAGCTCGTTGCCGAAGAAGTCGAAGCGCCAGGCGCGGTCTTCCAGGTGGGCGGGCCAGACCTCGACCACGTCGCCCTTGACGCGGAAGCCGCCCCGCTGGAAGGCCGCGTCCAGACGGCGATACTGCTGGGCGACAAGCTGGGCGATGAACTCGCGCTGGTCATAGCTGTCGCCCACCACCATGTCCTGGGTCATCGCCGAATAGGTCTCGACCGAGCCGATACCGTAGATGCAGGAAACCGAGGCCACGATGATCACGTCGTCGCGTTCCAGCAGCGCGCGCGTGGCCGAATGGCGCATCCGGTCGATGGCCTCGTTGATCTGCGATTCCTTCTCGATATAGGTATCGCTGCGCGGCACATAGGCCTCGGGCTGGTAGTAGTCGTAATAGCTGACGAAGTATTCCACCGCGTTGTCGGGGAAGAAGCCCTTGAATTCGCCGTAAAGCTGGGCGGCCAGCGTCTTGTTGGGGGCGAGGATGATGGCCGGGCGCTGCGTGGCCTCGATCACCTTGGCCATGGTGAAGGTCTTGCCGGTCCCGGTCGCCCCCAGCAGCACCTGGTCGCGTTCGCCCGCCTGTACGCCCTGCGTCAGTTCCGCAATGGCCGTCGGCTGGTCGCCCGCAGGCTGGAAGTCGCTTTTCATGACGAAGCGCCGCCCGCCCTCCAGCTTGGGGCGGGTGACTTCGATCGGGCGCGCGACCGGCGCGTTGGTGTTGTTGTGGCCCATCGGCAACCTTCATGCGGCAGAGCCTGTAAGGTGTGGTGGCGCGCGGGAAAGTCAACCGGGCTGAAAGGCGGAACGCGGCGGAAGGGGCGCTCGCGCCCCTCTTGGCCTGCGGCCAATTCACCCCCGAGGGTATTTCGGCAAAGAAGAAGCGCCGGTCAGCGCTTGAAGCGCGCGGGCTGGAGTTCCGCCCAGCCCTGCCCGCCGTCCAGTTCCCGAGCCAGGATTTCCGCCGTCACCGGACCGAGGGTGAAGCCCTGGTGGCCGTGGCCGAAATGCGCCCACAGGTTGGGCTGGTCCGGCACCCGTCCGATCACCGGCAGCATGTCGGGGATGCAGGGGCGGCGGCCCGTCCAGGGTTCGGCCTCGACCGGGGGGCCGATGTCGAACAATTCGCGGGCGGCCCGTTCGCCGCGCTTCAACTGCGGCGGGGTCAGGCGCGGGTGACTGGTCAGTTCGGCGGCGGTGGCGATGCGCAGGCCCCGCCGCATCGGCGACAGCACGACCGAGTTGCCGAAGTCCGCGACGGGGTGGTTCGGCGGCGTCTCCATGCGGTAGTGGCGGTGATAGCCGCGCTTGAAGACCATCGGCACGGTCAGGCCGAAGCGCTGCAGCAGCATGGGCGACCAGGGACCAAGCGCCACGACCGCGTGTTCGCCCGTCTCGTCGCCCGCGCGCCATCCGCTGCCCGCGCGGTGCAGGTCGCCCGCGTCGGCGTTCACGATCCGCCCGCCGCGCCGTTCGAACAGCGCTGCATAGGCGGCCACCAGCCCGCCGGGATCGGAACAGGTCCAGGCATCGGCCCAGTGGGTCGCACCCTCGACCTCGATCCTGATGGCGGGTTCCATGGCGCGCAGGGCGCGGCCGTCCATCAGCCTCGCCTCGACGCCGAACTCGTCCATGAAGCGCCTGGCGGTGACGCGGGCCCTTTCCATGCGGGCGGGGGTGCGGTGGACCTCGATATAGCCGTCGCGGCGGATGATGTTGTCGGCGCCAGCGGCTTCGATCAGCGGAGCGTGGCGTTCGGTCGATTGCCGGATCAGCTTGCCCCAGGTCAGGGTGGCGCGGCGGTGTCCTGCGGGCAGGGAATTGACGGCATAAGCCCAGACCGCGCCCAACTGGGACAGCAGGCCGGGGATGTTCCATTTGACGTCGTATCCCAGGCCCAGGGCAATCTGGATCAGCGCCCCGGGCGCCAGGGGCATGGCATAGGGTTCGACCGCCTCGGTCTGGATCAGGCCGGCGTTGCCATAGCTGGTTTCCCGGCCCGGCACGCCGCGCTCGATGATGGTGACCTGATGGCCGCGCGCCTGCAGGGCCAGCCCGGTCGCAACGCCCACCATTCCCGCACCCAGAACCAGAATCTCGGCCATGTCCGCACCTTGAGGCAGTTTCGGGCAGGGATGCAGACATTGCCGCAGCAGACAAGAGGATCTGCCGGGGTCAGCAAGATCTTTGCAAGATTCAGGCGAAAAGGTCGCGACAGAAGATCAGACCTTCGACCAGCGCATCGACCTCCTGTCGGGTGTTGTACATGGCGAAAGACGCCCGCGCGCTTGCCGTGATCCCGAAGAACTCCATCAGCGGCATGGCGCAATGGCTGCCGGCGCGGATGGCGATGCCGCGCTTGTCCAGGATCGTGGACAGGTCATGGGCATGGGCGCCCTGCATGGTCATCGAGAAGATCGCCCCCTTGTCCGGCGCGTCGCCCTGGACCTGAAGCCAGTTGAGACTGCGCAGCCGGTCGCGGGCATAATCGCGCAAGCCGCGTTCATGGGCGGCGATGTTGTCCATCCCCAGGTCCATGAGGTATTCAAGCGCCGCGCCCAGGCCGATCTGGTTGACGATGCCGGGGGTGCCCGCCTCGAAGCGAAGGGGCGGGTCGGCATAGTCGATGGCCTCGCGCGTGACCGTGCGGATCATGTCGCCGCCGCCCAGGAAGGGCCGCATCTCCGCCTGCCGGTCGCGGCGGATCCACATCGCGCCGGATCCCGATGGGCCATAGAGCTTGTGGCCGGTGATGCAGTAGAAATCGACGCCTAGCGCCGCCAGATCGACGGGCATGTGGACCGCCGCCTGGCTGCCATCGGCCAGCACCGGCACGTCGGTGCCGCGCGCGATGGCGCCCAGGTCCACGATGGTGCCCGTCACGTTCGACATGTGGGTGACCGCGATCAGCCTGGTGCGCGGACCCACCGCCGCCAGCACCTTTTCGGGCGGCAGCGAGCCGTCGGGTTCGGGTTCGACCCATTTCAGCACCACCCCCTGCCGTTCCCGCAGGAAATGCCAGGGCACGATGTTGGCGTGGTGTTCCAGCACCGACAGCACGATCTCGTCCCCCGGCTGCATCCGCGGCGCGGCCCAGCCATAGCTGACCAGGTTGATCCCCTCGGTCGAGCCGCTGGTGAAGATCACCTCGTCCTCGTGCGGGGCGTTCAGGAAGCGGGCGATGATGGCGCGGACGCGTTCGTAGTTCTCGGTGGCCAGGTTCGACAGGAAGTGCAGGCCACGGTGGACGTTGGCGTATTCCCCTTCGTAGGCGCGGGTGACGGCCTCGATAACCTGGCGCGGCTTCTGGGCGCTTGCGCCGCTGTCCAGATAGACCAGCGGGCGGTTGTTGACCTGCCGCGACAGGATCGGGAAATCGGCGCGGACCTTGTCGATATCGAAGCTCATTGGGGAATCTCCGGCATGATGCCAAGGGCGGCGGCGAAAAGGGACAGGACGAAGCCCGTCACGAAAACGGTCCCGATCAGACCCAGCACCACCTTGGGCGTGCTGTGAAAGCCGTGCAGCGCCTTGGTGAACTGCACCGTCAGCCAAAGAAACAGCGCGATCGCCAGCAGCCCGAAGATGCCGGCCACGCCCGGCAGGACCAGCGACAGGACCAGCTGCACCGCCTGCACGACCAGCAGCAGGACCTCGATCCAGACCGTCAGCAGCAGGGCGTCCTCGAACCGGCCATGCCCGCCGAACATCCGCCCGACGCCGGCCATCAGCCCCGCGGCCAGGACGATCGCGCCCATCTGCATGACCGCCAGAACCATCGGCTGCTGGGCAAATATGGCGGGCTCGGCCCCTTCCGGGACGGGCGGGCCGAACAGTGCCGCCGCCAGCGAGGCCAGCAAGGCCGAGACCGAGACGGCGGCCAGAAGCGCCATCCACCGCGCCTGGATCGGCCAGCCCTGCGCCATCAGGTCGCGGGCCGCCGCTTGCGGGTCGCGGAACGACAGGCCGATCAGGGCCTTGAAGTCGTCGAATGTCATCTTCGCCTCGCCAGGGCCGACATGCCCGCGCCCCAGATCATCAGGAAACCGAACCCGCAGACCCCCTGGACCACGGCAAGGGCCGGCTCCTGCCCCACCAGGCCCGCCACCAGCCCGGCCAGCAGCATCGCCGGCGCCACCGCCAGCAAGGCCCAGAACAGCGCCAGCCGCGCATCCTCGGGCGTCAGGCGCCACGGCGTCAGCCGCGACAGAAGCGATGTCAGCCCCGCCAGCGCATAGGCCAGGATCGGCATCATGAACATCACGGCCAGCAGCGCCCCGCCCATCCGGACCTGGAACGGCACCGAGGGATCAAGCTGCGCCAGCCGCGCATGCCCGGGCGCCTGGGCGATCAGGAAGATCAGCATCGCCGCCATCAGCACCGCCAGCTTCGACCCCTCGGGCATGCCCGACAGGCCCCGCACCACCCGGCGCGGAGCCACCCAGCTTTGCAGGATCCGCGGGACCATGCCCGCGGGCGCCGCCTTCACTGAACCGCGTTGAGGGTCAGCCACACGTCAAGCCGATCATAGATGCAGTCGCGGATCTCCTCGTCCTCGACCTCGGCCAGCGCATCGGCCAGGAAGGACAGGACCAGGAACACGATGGCCCGTTCGCGCGGCACCCCGCGCGAGCGGAGATAGAACAACGCTTCCTCGTCAAGGGCGCCGGTGGTCGATCCGTGCGAGCATTTCACGTCGTCGGCGTAGATTTCCAGTTCCGGCTTGGCCAGGAACTGGCTGCGTTCGTCCAGCAGCAGCGCCTGGCTGATCTGATAGCCGTCAGTCTTCTGCGCCCCCGGCTTGACCAGGATCTTGCCCTGGAACACGCCCTGCGCCCCGTTCTTCAGCACCTTCTTGAAGACCTGGCGGCTTTCGCAGCGCTGCGCCCCGTGGCTGATGAACACGGTGTCGTCCTGATGGAACGGCGCCAGCCCGCCATCGCCCAGAACGGCCCCGGCGATATGAGCCACGGCATCGTCGCCGACCATGTCGATCACCGCCTCGTTGCGCATCAGGGTGCCGTTCACGGCCAGGGTGAAGGACTTGAACTGCGCCCTTGCCGCGACGCGCGCGAAAATCTGCGACAGGCCCAGCTTCGCCTCGGTCGACCGCTTGACCGCGACGTGGTGGAAGGCGGCGCCTTCGGCCAGGTCAACCTCGATCACGCTGTTCGACCGCGCGCCGGACATGCCGGTTTCCAGAAGGGTCAGCTCCGCCCCGGGTTCGACGCGGATCAGGTGATGCCACATCGCGTCCGCGCGGTCCGATCCGCGGCGATGCACGATATGGATGGGCTTGGAGGGCCGGGACGTCACGCGGATCAGCAGCCCGTCCCGGGCAGCCGCGGTGTTCAGCGCCGCGAACGGGCGGCGGACCGGATGCTGGCCTGCGGCTTCAAGCCGGCCATAGAGATCGGCGGCCCATCCGGCAGCCTCGCCGGCCTTGGCAAGGGTGGTGATTTCCAGCCCCTCGAGCGCCAGATCGTCCGAGGCGGCCTCGTCGAAGGCGCCGTCCACGAAGACCAGCGTCAGCCGGTCCAGCCTGTCGAACAAGGGCGTGTCCTGCTGCTGCGGGACGGCCAGGGGCGCGGGCTCGGGGGCGTTGAATGCCCGGGGGTCCGTATAGCGCCAGTATTCGTCGCGCGGACCCGGCAGGCCCATGTCCCGCAGGCGGTCCAGCGCATCGCGGCGCTGGGCGGCAAAGCCCCCCTGCGGCAGCGTCAGGGCCGCCAGCCGCGCGTCCAGCGGGGTCGCGTGCCTGGGGGCACCTTCGACGGTCGGGGTCTGGTCCTTGGCCCGGACAGCGGTATCAGCCATGTCAGCCCGCCTCCGCCAGAAGATCGCCGTAGCCTTCTTCCTCGACCTGAAGGGCCAGTTCCGGCCCGCCAGACGTCACGATCCGGCCATTGGCCATGATATGCACGACATCGGGCTGGATGTGGTTCAGCAGGCGCTGATAATGCGTGATGACCAGGAAGCTGCGGTCGGGCGAACGCAGCGCGTTCACGCCTTCGGACACCAGCCGCATCGCGTCCACGTCAAGGCCCGAATCGGTCTCGTCCATGATGCACATGCGCGGCTCCAGCATCGCCATCTGCAGGATCTCGTTGCGCTTCTTCTCGCCGCCCGAGAAGCCCACGTTGACCGGGCGCTTCAGCATGTCGGGGCTGATCTGCAAATCGGCGGCCTTGGCGCGCACCAGCTTGAGGAAGTCGCCCGAGGACAGTTCGTCCTGCCCGCGCGCCTTGCGCTGCGCGTTCACGGCGGTGCGCAGGAAGGTCATGTTGCCGACGCCGGGGATCTCGACCGGATACTGGAAGGCCAGGAACAGGCCGGCAGCGGCGCGCTCCTCGGGCTCCATGTCCAGCAGGCTTCGACCGTCCAGGGTGGCCGATCCTTCCGTCACCTGGTAGCCGTCGCGGCCAGACAGCACATAGGACAGCGTGGACTTGCCCGACCCGTTCGGCCCCATGATGGCGTGAACCTGACCGGCCGGAACCTCCAGCGACAGACCCTTCAGGATCTGCTTGTCCTCTTCCTCGAGCTTCACGTGCAAGTTGTCGATTTTCAGCATGATTTTCCTCAGTTGATGGTGACGGCGGTGCCGGAAGCCGACACCATCAGCATGTTGTTGATGACCTCGTAATCAAGATCGACGCCCACCACCGCATTGCCGCCAAGCGCGCGGGCACGATCCTCCATTTCCGAGATCGCGCTTTCCCGGGCGCGGGCCAGGGCCTTTTCATAGGAACCGGACCGTCCGCCGACGATGTCGCGGATGCCCGCGAACATGTCGCGGAAGATGTTGGCGCCGATGATCGTCTCGCCCGTGACGACGCCATGATAGGCCGTGATGGCGCGGCCCTCGATGCCGGGGGTGGTGGTGACGATCATCCGACCGATCCCTCCAGCGAAATGGCGACCAGCGACTGCGCCTCCATCGCGAACTCCATCGGCAGGGCCTGCAGGACCTCGCGGCAGAAGCCGTTCACGACCAGGGCCACGGCCTCCTCCTCGTCCATCCCGCGCTGGCGGCAATAGAACAGCTGATCCTCATCGACCTTGCTGGTGGTGGCTTCGTGTTCCACCCGGCTCGAGGTGTTCTTGACCTCGATATAGGGGACGGTATGCGCCCCGCACTTGTCGCCGATCAGCAGGCTGTCGCATTGCGTATAGTTGCGGCTGTTCGCGGCGCGCGGATGCATCGTCACCAGGCCGCGATAGGTGTTCTGCGCGCGGCCCGCCGAAATCCCCTTGGACACGATGCGCGACCGGGTGTTGCGGCCCAGATGGATCATCTTGGTGCCGGTATCGGCCTGCTGGTGGTTGTTGGCGATGGCGATAGAATAGAACTCGCCCTGGGATTCGTCGCCCCGCAGGATGCAGGACGGATATTTCCAGGTGATCGCGCTGCCGGTTTCGACCTGCGTCCACATCACCTTGGCGCGGGCCTCGCGGCAGTCGGCGCGCTTGGTGACGAAGTTGTAGATGCCGCCGCGGCCTTCCTCGTCGCCGGGAAACCAGTTCTGGACGGTGGAATACTTCACCTCGGCGTCTTCCAGCACGACGATTTCGACCACCGCCGCGTGCAGCTGGTTGGTGTCGCGCTTGGGGGCGGTGCAGCCTTCCAGATAGCTGACATAGCTGCCCTTGTCGGCGATGATCAGCGTGCGTTCGAACTGGCCGGTGTTTTCCGCGTTGATGCGGAAATAGGTGGACAGCTCCATCGGGCACCTGACGCCCTTGGGCACATAGACGAAGCTGCCGTCCGAAAACACCGCGCTGTTCAGCGTCGCGAAGAAGTTGTCGGACTGGGGCACTACCGATCCCAGGTATTTCCTCACCAGGTCGGGATGTTCGCGGATCGCCTCGCTGATGGAACAGAAGATGACCCCGGCCTTGGCCAATTCGTCCTTGAAGGTCGTGCCGACCGACACGGAATCGAAGACCGCATCCACGGCGACCCGACGGCCATCGGCCCGGTCCTCCTCGGTGGTTTCGACCCCGGCCAGGATCATCTGCTCTTTCAGCGGGATGCCCAGCTTTTCATAGGTGGCCAGCAGCTTGGGATCGACCTCGTCCAGAGACTTGGGCTTGACCGCCATGCTTTTCGGCCGGGCGTAGTAGTACTGGTCCTGATAGTCGATGTCGGGATAGTTCAGCATCGCCCAGCGGGGCTCGGCCATGGTGACCCAGCGGCGATAGGCTTCCAGCCGCCATTCCGTCATCCATTCCGGTTCTTCGTTCTTCTGCGAGATCAGGCGGACGATATCCTCGTTCAGCCCCTTGGGGGCATAGTCCATCTCGATCTCGGTATCCCAGCCGTATTTGTAGCTGCCGACGCTCTGCACGGCCTCGACCGTTTCGCGGTCGACGCCCTCGCGCACATCAAGATCGGTGGTTGCAGTCATCCCTTGTCCTTCCTCGGGCTGGGCCGTGGCCTAGCCAATCCGTTCGCGCCAACGTGAATACGCGCTTTCCCACGCATCCGCAAATCGGTTCACCTGATCCTCGCCCAAAGCTGGGCTTATCGAAACCCGGATCGCCGATTGCGCGGCCTTATCATCGAACCCCATGGCCTGCAGCACGCCGCTGGCGCGGACCTTCCCCGACGAACAGGCAGAGCCTGCCGAAATGGCAAAGCCGGCCAGATCCATCTGCATGACCTGGGTCTCACCCTTCCAGCCCGATGTAAGAAGGCAGGTGGTGTTCGGCAAGCGCCTGGCGCCCTTTCCCGCGACGATGGTGCCGGGCAAGGACAGCAGGCGTTCCTCAAGGGCGTCGCGCCGGGCCGCGACCTCGTCCCACAGCCCGGCTTCCAGATCCTTCTGCGCCGCCGTCGCCGCCGCGGCAAAGCCCAGAATGCCGATCAGGTTCTCGGTCCCGCCGCGCCGGCCCTGTTCCTGGCCGCCGCCGCGGATCATCGCCTCGACATCGGTGCCGCGCCTGACGACCAGGGCGCCGATCCCCTTGGGCCCGCCCAGCTTGTGCGCGCTGACGAAGCCCGCCGTCACGCCCAGCCAGTTGAAGGCGAAGGGGATCTTGCCGAAGGCCTGCGTCAGGTCGCTGGACGCCAGCCCCTGCGGCAGGGTCTGGATAACGCCGGTTTCGTTGTTGGCCAGCTGCAGGCTGGCCCGGGCGGGATCGGGCACGGTGACGATGCCGTTCCCGTCCACCTCCAGATCCTGCTCGCACCAGATCTTGATCGCGCTGTGTTCGACGGCCGCGCAGTGGATGGCCTTGCCCGCCAGCACCATCGCCGCGGCCTCGGTTGTGCCCGAGGTGAAGATGACGTCGGCGCCCTCGGCCCCAAGCGCCGCGGCGATCTGTTCACGCGCGCGTTCCATGGCCATCCTGGCCGCCCGCCCCTCGGCATGGACCGAGGACGGGTTGCCCACGATCTCCATGCCCTCGCGCATGGCCGCCTTGGCCTCGTCCCGCAGCGGGGTCGTGGCGTTCCAGTCCAGATAGGTTCTCATGACAGCGCCTCGGCGATCTTCTGCGCCAGCCTGCGGGCCACGGCGTCCTTGCCCATGCGCGGCCATTCCTCGGGGCCGTTTGCGGTGATGACGGTCACGGCGTTTTCGGTGCCGCCCATGATGCCGGTGCCTTCGCTGACGTCATTGGCCACGATCCAGTCGCAGCCCTTGCGCAGCCGCTTGTCGGTGGCATGGGCAACCACATCGTCGGTTTCGGCCGCGAAGCCGACCACCAGCCGGGGCCGCCGCGCGCCGTCCTGGCTGATCCAGGCCAGGATGTCGGGATTCTCGGTCATCTCCAGCAGCGGGGCTTGGCCCGAGCCATCCTTCTTCAGCTTTCTGGGCGAGGCGTTGCTGATCCGCCAGTCCGCCACCGCCGCCGCCATGACGGCGGCATCCGCGGGCAGCGCGGCCTCGACCGCATCGCGCATCTGCCGGGCGGTCTGGACGCGCACCACCTCGACCCCGGCGGGCGCCGGAACCTCGGCCGGGCCGGTGACGAAGCTGACGCGGGCGCCCAGATCGCGCAGCGCCGCCGCGATCGCCGCGCCCTGCGCCCCCGAGGACCGGTTGGCGATGTATCGCACCGGGTCGATCGGTTCGTGCGTCGGCCCCGAGGTCACGATCACGTGCCGCCCGGACAGCATCCCCGACCGCACCTGCGCCTCGGGCAACAGCCTGAGCGGCGAGGACGGGGCAAGATGGGCGCGGATTGCCTGAAGGATCGCCTCGGGCTCGGACATGCGGCCGGTTCCGAACTCTCCGCAGGCCATGTCGCCGTCCTCGGGGCCGGCGAACAGGATGCCGTCCTCGCGCAGGGTCCGCAGGTTGCGCTGCGTCGCCGGGTGATGCCACATCCGCACGTTCATCGCCGGCGCCACCAGCACGCGCTTGTCCGTCGCCAGCAGCAGCGTCGAGGCCAGGTCGCTGGCCAGCCCCTGCGCCATCCTGGCCAGCAGGTCCGCCGTGGCCGGCGCAACCACGACCAGATCGGCGTTGCGCGACAACTGGATGTGGCCGATCTCGGCCTCGGACGCGGCGTCCCACAGGCTGTCATGCACGCTTTCCCCGGCCAGGACCGACAGCGTCATGGGGGTGATGAACTGCGCGCCGGCCTTGGTCAGGACGGGCGTCACGGCGGCGCCCTCGGCCCGCAGAAGGCGGATCAACTGCGGCACCTTCATCGCCGCGATGCCCCCGCCCACGATCAGCAGGATCCGCTTGCCGTTCATCTTGCCACCTCGATCTAGCGTGCCCGTCACATAGCCCCAGGCCCCCCGTGCTGCAAGCAATCCCCGGCCATTAACCCTTCCTTAAGGCTCCTGCCGTTAACCCATGCGGAACGTGAAGGGAAAGTCATGGTCGCAATCGCCTATTCCGTCGCCTTCGAGGGGATCGAGGCGCGGCTGGTCGAGGTTCAGTGTTCGGTTGCGGCAGGCCTGCCGGGATTTGCCGTCGTGGGCCTGCCCGACAAGGCCGTGAGCGAGGCGCGAGAGCGCGTCAAGGCCGCCTTCGGCGCGCTGGCCATCGCCATGCCGAACCGCCGCCTGACGGTGAACCTGTCGCCCGCCGACCTTCCCAAGGAAGGCTCGCATTTCGACCTGCCCATCGCGCTGGCCATTTTGGCCGCGCTGGACATCATTCCCGGCGACGAGTTGTCGCGCTGCGTCGCGCTGGGGGAACTGGCGCTGGACGGGCGGCTGGTCGGGGTCGCCGGCGCCCTGCCCGCCGCCATGGCCGCGGCCGAGGATGACCGCGCGCTGATCTGCCCCCGCGCCTGCGGCCCCGAGGCGGCATGGGTCGATGCGGTTCCGGTCCTTGCCCCCGCCACCCTGCGCGAGGTGATCGACCACCTGACCGACCGCGCGCCGCTGGCCCGCGCCCGGCCCGGCATGATCGGCGAACCGCCCGCCGGTGGCTGCCTGTCCGAGGTGAAAGGCCAGGAACGCGCCAAGCGCGCCCTGGAAATCGCCGCCGCCGGGCGCCACCACCTGCTGATGGTCGGCCCTCCCGGCGCGGGCAAGTCGATGCTGGCGGCGCGCCTGCCCGGCCTGATGCCGCCGCTGGGCCCGGTCGAGGCGCTGGAGACCTCGATGATCCATTCGCTGGCCGGGACGCTGGACGATGGCGGCATCTCGCGCCGCGCGCCCTTCCGCGAACCCCATCACACCGCTTCGATGGCCGCCATCGTCGGCGGCGGGCGCGGCGCCAAGCCGGGCGAGATCAGCCTGGCCCATAACGGCGTGCTGTTCATGGACGAGTTCCCCGAGTTTCCCCGGCAGGTTCTGGAAACCCTGCGCCAGCCCATCGAGACCGGCGAGGTCGTGGTGGCCCGGGCGAATGCCCATGTCCGCTATCCCTGCCGCTTCCTGCTGATCGCCGCCGCCAACCCCTGCCGCTGCGGCTATCTGGCCGATGCCGCCCGCGCCTGTTCGCGCGCGCCCGTCTGCGGGGGCGACTACATGGGCAAGATCTCGGGCCCGCTGATGGACCGCTTCGACCTGCGGCTCGAGGTGCCGGCGGTGGGGCTTGCCGACCTGGAGCTGCCGCCCGGCGGGGACACATCGGCGCAGGTCGCGGCGCGGGTCGCGGCGGCGCGGGACGTTCAGGCGGCGCGGTTCCGCGACCACCCGCAGGTGCGCGTGAATGCCGAGGCGTCGGGTGCGCTGCTGGACCGGATCGCCGCCCCGGACGAGGAAGGCCGGGCGCTGATCCTCAGGGCCTCGGACCGGCTGGGCCTGACCGCGCGCGGCTATCACCGCATCCTGAGGACCGCCCGCACCATCGCCGACCTGGCCGGGTCGGACGCGGTGTGCGCCCCCCACCTGGCCGAAGCGATCAGCTATCGCCTGCCCTTCGTGGCGGGCGGCTGACGAATTGCACGTCGTGCAAGGGCCGGCTATGGCTGGACGATCCAGAAGGCGGACCCAGCCATGTTTCCTGCAAGCGCCCGGATCGGCGGCATCCTGACGGCCTGCGCCTTGCTGGCGACGGTTCCGCACCAGTTCGGCGCGGGGCGCGGCTTCGCGGTCGCGGCCGATCTGCTGCTGGTCGGCGCCCTTGGCATGTTCGCGCTGACCGCGCGCCTGTCGCGCCTGGCCTTCGTCGCCCTGGGTCTGGTTCTGGCCGCCTGGGCCGCGGCGACCCGGCCCGACTGGTCCGAGGCACTGCTGACCGCCCTGACGCGGGGCGGCTTCATCATCGCCCTGTTCACCGCCCTGTCGGCCCTGCGCAGCGCCGCGGTGGGATCGCGGGACATCCTCGACTGCGGGCGCTTCCTGGCCCGTCAGCCGCCGGGGCGGCGCTATCTTGCGCTGACGGTCGGCGGCCACCTGTTCGGGCTGATCCTTCTTTACGGCTCGATCTCGCTGCTGGGATCGCTGGCCGCCGAAAGCACGGCTGGGGAGGAAAATCAGGAACTGCGCCGCCACCGGCTGCGGCGGATGCTGGTGGCGATCCAGCGGGGCTTCGCCTCGACGCTGTGCTGGTCGCCGATGGCGCTGTCGATGGCCGTGACGCTGTCGGTGGTCGAAGGCGCAACCTGGGCCGCAGCGGCCGGCGTCAGCCTTGTCAGTGCCGCCCTGATGATCGGCATCGGCTGGCTGCTGGACACGGTCTTCAAGCCGCGGCTTTCGGCCGCCCCGCCGCCTCGCGCGCCGCAGGCCGACGACTGGCTGCGCCGCCTGCGCCCGCTGCTGGTCCTGCTGGCGATCGTCGTGGGCGGGGTCTTCCTGCTGCACCTGGCGACCGGGGTCGCGGTGACGGGCGCCGTCATGACCGTGGTTCCGCTGGTGGCGGTCGCCTGGACGCTGATCCTGCCGCCGATGCCCGGCGGTCGCGCGGCCACGCTGGTCGCCCGGACCGGCCAGTTCGCCACGCGCGACCTGGCGGGCTATAGCGGAGAGATCATCCTGCTGTTCATGGCGGGCTTCATCGGCAGCCTGGGATCCTGGCTGCTGGTGCCGATCATGCAGGCGCATGGACCCGACCTTTCGGCGCTGCCGCCGCCGCTGATCCTGGCGGCGCTGATCTGGATCATCCCGCTGACCGGCCAGATCGGCATGAACCCGATCCTGGCGGTGTCGCTGCTGGTGCCGCTTCTGCCCACGCCTGCGGAACTGGGCGTCGATCCGGCCGCGATGGTGATTGCCCTCACCGGCGGCTGGGCGATCAGCGGCAACACCTCGCCCTTCACCGCCTCGGTCCTGCTGGTGGGCAGGTTGGGCGGGGTCGAGGCCCGCCACGCGGGGGCGGGCTGGAACGGGCCCTACGCCCTGGCCGCCGGGGCGGCGCTGACGGTCTGGGTGCTGCTGGCCGCGGCCCTGCTGTAAGGACGGCGGCCGGCGGTCACTCGATTTCCACCAGCAGGTCCTTGGCGTCGATCTGCTCGCCTGGGCGGACGTGGATGGCTTTCACCACCCCGTCGCGGTCGGCGTGCAGGCCGGTTTCCATCTTCATCGCCTCGATGGTCAAGAGCAGGTCGCCCTGGCGGATCTTTGCCCCCGCCGCCGCCGCGACCGAGGCCACGACGCCCGGCATCGGCGCACCCACATGGCCCGCATTCGCGGGATCGGCCTTGGGACGCGCGGCCTGTGCCGCAGTGGCCTTGCGGTTCGGCACGCGGACCTGGCGGGGCTGGCCGTTCAGTTCGAAGAACACCTTGACCTCGCCCTTCTCGTCCGTCTCGCCCAGCGTCAGCAGGCGCACCTCGAGCGTCTTGCCGGGGTCGATCTCGACGCTGATCTCGTCGCCCGGCTCCATGCCGTAGAAGAAGTTGCGTGTGGGCAGGGTGCGGACCGGGCCATAAATCTCGTGCCGGGCGCGATAGTCGGTGAAGACCTTGGGATACATCAGGTAGCCGTTCAGATCCTCGTCGTCGATCTCGGCGCCCAGATCCTCGGACAGCTTCGCGCGCGTGGCCTCGATGTCCACGGGCGGCAGATGCGCGCCGGGGCGGTCGGTGATCGGCGCCTCGCCCTTCAGGACCTTCCTCTGGATCGCCTCGGGCCAGCCGCCGGGGGGCTGGCCCAGGTTGCCCTTCATCATGTCCACGACGCTGTCGGGAAAGCTGACCTCGACCGCCGGATCCAGGACCTGCGCGGGCGTCAGCCCCTGGGCCACCATCATCAGCGCCATGTCACCCACCACCTTGGACGACGGCGTGACCTTGACGATGTCGCCGAACATCCGGTTCACGTCGGCATAGGCCTGGGCGACCTCGTGCCAGCGATCCTCGAGCCCCATGGATCGCGCCTGCGCCTTGAGGTTGGTGAACTGCCCGCCCGGCATCTCGTGCAGATAGACCTCGGAGGCAGGCGACTGCAGCCCGCTCTCGAAGGCCGCGTAGTTTTCGCGCACGCGTTCCCAATAGTTGCTGATCTGTCGGATCGCGGCCAGATCCAGGCCCGTGTCGCGGTCGCTGCCCTTCAGCGCCGCGACGATCGAGCCCATGCAGGGCTGCGAGGTGCCGCCGGAAAAGGCATCCATCGCCGCATCGACCGCATCCACGCCCGCTTCCGCCGCGGCCAGGATCGTCGCCCCTGCAAGGCCCGAGGTGTCGTGGGTGTGGAAATGCACCGGCAGCCCCACCTCGTCCTTCAGCGCCTTGATCAGGATCCGCGCGGCGGCGGGCTTCAGCAGGCCCGCCATGTCCTTCAGGCCCAGCAGATGGGCGCCCGCCTCGCGCAGTTCGGTCGCGGTCCTGACGTAATAGGCCAGGTCATACTTGGACCGGTCCGGGTCCAGCATGTCGCCGGTATAGCAGACGGTGCCTTCGCAGATCTTGCCGCTGTCGATCACCGCGTCCATGGCGACGCGCATGTTCTCGACCCAGTTGAGGCTGTCGAAGACGCGGAACAGATCGACCCCCGACCGGGCGGCCTGGGCCACGAAGGACTGCACGACATTGTCGGGATAGTTGGTATAGCCCACCCCGTTCGAGGCCCGCAGCAGCATCTGCGTCATCAGGTTGGGCATCCGCTCGCGGATGTCGCGCAACCGCTGCCAGGGGCATTCCTGCAGGAAGCGGTAGGCCACGTCAAAGGTTGCCCCGCCCCAGCACTCGACGCTGAACAATTGCGGCAGGTTGGCGGCATAGGAGGGCGCCACGCGGATCATGTCGATGGACCGCATCCGGGTGGCCAGCAGCGACTGGTGGCCGTCGCGCATGGTGGTGTCGGTCATCAGAAGGCGCGACTGCGCGGCCATCCAGTCGGCCACGGCCTGCGCGCCCTTCTCCTCCAGCAGTTGGCGCGTGCCCGGGGCGGGTTCCGCCTTGGGGGCGGGCGGCACCGGCGGGCGGGCCTGCGCGGGCGGCATGGCACGGCCCGCCGTTTCCGGGTGCCCGTTCACGCTGATGTCGGCCAGATAGGTCAGGATCCGCGTGGCCCGGTCCTGGCGCTTGTCGAAGTGGAACAGTTCGGCCGTCGTGTCGATGAACTTGGTGGTATAGGTATTGTCCAGAAAGGTCGGGTGCTTCAGCAGGTTGATGACGAAGTCGATGTTGGTCGAGACGCCGCGCACCCGGAACTCGCGCAGCGCGCGGTCCATGCGCCGGATCGCCTGTTCGGGCGTCTGCGCCCAGGCCGTGACCTTGACCAGCAGCGAGATCGTAGTATCGCGTAATGACGCCCCCGGAATAGGCGGTGCCGCCGTCCAGGCGGATGCCGTTGCCGGTGGCGCTGCGATAGGCGGTGATGCGGCCGTAATCGGGGATAAAGTTGTTCAGCGGATCCTCGGTCGTCACGCGGCATTGCAGCGCGTGGCCGGACAGCGTGACCTGGTCCTGGCTGGGCACGCCCGTCGCCTCGGCCAGGGTGGCGCCCTCGGCGATGCGGATCTGCGACTGGACGATGTCGATGCCGGTGACCTCCTCGGTCACGGTGTGTTCGACCTGGACGCGGGGGTTCACCTCGATGAAGTAGAAACGCTGGCTGTCCATGTCCATCAGGAACTCGACGGTGCCGGCGTTCTGATAGCCGACGGCGCGGCCGATCTTCAGCGCCAGTTCGCAGACCTCGGCGCGCTGTTCGGGGGTCAGGTAGGGCGCGGGGGCGCGTTCCACGACCTTCTGGTTGCGGCGCTGCACGGTGCAGTCGCGTTCAAACAGGTGATACAACCCGCCATGGTTGTCGCCCAGAAGCTGCACCTCGACGTGCCGGGCGCGCAGGATCATCTTTTCCAGATAGCCCTCGCCATTGCCGAAGGCGGCCTCGGCCTCGCGCCGGCCCTCGCGGACCTTGTCGGCCAACTCCTCGGGGCCGTTGATCGGCCGCATCCCCCGCCCGCCCCCGCCCCAGCTTGCCTTCAGCATCAGCGGATAGCCGATCTCGGCCGCCTCGGCCCGGATGGCCTCCAGATCCTCGCCCAGAACCTCGGTCGCGGGGATCACCGGCACGCCGGCCCCCATGGCCACGCGCCGGGCCGAGGCCTTGTCGCCCAGCGCGCGCATGGTGTCCGCGCGCGGGCCGATGAAGGTGATCCCGGCCGCCACGCAGGCATCCACGAAATCCGGGTTTTCCGACAGAAGGCCATAGCCCGGATGGATCGCGTCCGCGCCGCTTTCGCGCGCCACCCGGATGATCTCGGGGATGGACAGGTAGGCCGCGACCGGCCCCAGCCCCTCGCCGATCCGGTAGGCCTCGTCCGCCTTGAAGCGGTGCAGGCTCAGCTTGTCTTCCTCGGCATAGACGGCGACCGTCCTCTTGCCCAGCTCGTTCGCGGCCCGCATCACGCGGATCGCGATTTCCCCACGGTTGGCGACCAGAATCTTCTGAAACATGCGCGCGCCCCCTTCGGCGTTGCGCGAGAGACTAGCGATGCCGCGCCGCAGCGCAAGCGTCGCTGCAGCGAAAGGTTTACGCGCCGTCTGTTCGCGGGATGTTCCCAGTTAGCGGTTGCTTTTTGGAACCGCGTCCCTATCTGATGCGCTTGGTCGGCGGGGGCACGTCATGGAACAGAAGTTCATCGAGATACGCGGCGCGCGTGAACACAACCTCAAGGGCGTGGACATGGACATCCCGCGCGACAAGCTGGTGGTCATCACCGGCCTGTCGGGCTCGGGCAAGTCGTCGCTGGCCTTCGACACGATCTATGCCGAAGGGCAGCGCCGCTATGTCGAAAGCCTGTCGGCCTATGCCCGGCAGTTCCTGGACATGATGGGCAAGCCCGACGTGGACCACATCACCGGCCTGTCGCCCGCCATCAGCATCGAACAGAAGACCACCTCGAAGAACCCCCGTTCGACGGTCGGCACGGTCACCGAGATCTACGACTATCTGCGGCTGCTGTTCGCGCGCGCGGGGACACCCTATTCCCCCGCCACCGGCCTGCCGATCGAGGCGCAGCAGGTCCAGGACATGGTGGACCGGATCATGGAGATGCCGGAAGGAACGCGCGCCTATCTGCTGGCCCCCATCGTCCGCGACCGCAAGGGCGAATACCGCAAGGAATTCCTAGAGCTTCGCAAGCAGGGCTTCCAGCGGGTCAAGGTGAACGGCCAGTTCCACGAGCTGGACGAACCGCCCGTCCTGGACAAGAAGTTCCGCCACGACATCGACGTGGTCGTGGACCGCATCGTGGTGCGGCCGGGGCTGGAAACCCGCCTGGCCGATTCGCTGCGCACCGCGCTGGATCTGGCCGACGGCATCGCCATCGTCGAGACCGCCGAAGACGAACCCCACCGGACCACCTTCAGCGAGAACTTCGCCTGCCCGGTCAGCGGCTTCACCATCCCCGACATCGAGCCGCGGCTGTTCAGCTTCAACGCGCCGATGGGCGCCTGCCCGGTCTGCGACGGGCTGGGGGCGGAACTGTTCTTCGACGAACGCCTGATCGTGCCCGACGCCGCCTTGTCCGTGGACAAGGGCGCTATCGCCCCCTGGGCCAAGTCCAAGTCCGCCTACCTGACCCAGACCATCAACGCGCTTGCCAAGCATTACGGCTTTGACAAGAAAACCCCCTGGAAGACCCTGCCCGAGGACGTGCGCCGCATGTTCCTGCACGGGTCGGGCAAGGAAGAGATCGAGTTCCGTTTCGACGACGCCGGCCGGGTCTACAACGTGCGCCGCGTCTTCGAAGGCGTGATCCCCAACATGGAGCGCCGGCTGCGCGAATCCGACAGCGCCTGGGTGCGCGAGGAGTTCGAGCGTTACCAGAACAACCGCCCCTGCGGCGCCTGCCACGGCTATCGCCTCAAGCCCGAGGCCCTGGCCGTGAAGATCGCCGGCAACCACATCGGCGAGGTGGTCGAACTGTCCATCCGCGAGGCGCTTGCCTGGGTCGAGGACGCGCCCCGTCACCTGTCGCGCCAGAAGAACGAGATCGCGGTCGCCATCTTCAAGGAAATCCGCGAACGGCTGGGATTCCTGGTGAATGTGGGGCTGGACTACCTGACGCTGTCGCGCGCGGCGGGCACGCTGTCGGGCGGCGAAAGCCAGCGGATCCGGCTGGCCAGCCAGATCGGGTCGGGGCTGACGGGGGTTCTCTACGTGCTGGACGAACCGTCGATCGGCCTGCATCAGCGCGACAACGACCGCCTGCTGGACACGCTGAAGGGGCTGCGCGACCAGGGCAATTCGGTGATCGTCGTCGAACATGACGAGGACGCGATCCGCCATGCGGACTATGTCTTCGACATGGGGCCCGGTGCCGGCGTCCACGGCGGCACCGTGGTCAGCCACGGCACCCCCGACCAGATCGCCGCCGATCCCGACAGCCTGACGGGCCAGTACCTGTCCGGCGCGCGCGAGATCCCCGTGGGCGAGGGACGCCGCAAGGGCAACGGCAAGGTCGTGAAGGTCGTGAAGGCCAGCGGCAACAACCTCAAGAACGTCACGGCCGAGTTTCCGCTGGGCAAGTTCGTCTGCGTGACGGGCGTTTCCGGCGGCGGCAAGTCCACCCTGACCATCGAGACGCTGTTCAAGACCGCCAGCCTGCGGCTGAACGGCGCCCGCCAGACGCCCGCGCCCTGCGAGACGATCACCGGGCTGGAGCATCTGGACAAGGTCATCGACATCGACCAGCGGCCCATCGGCCGCACCCCGCGGTCGAACCCCGCCACCTATACCGGCGCCTATACGCCCATCCGCGACTGGTATGCGGGCCTGCCCGAATCCAAGGCGCGCGGCTACAAGCCCGGCCGCTTCAGCTTCAACGTCAAGGGCGGACGCTGCGAGGCCTGCCAGGGCGACGGCGTCATCAAGATCGAGATGCACTTCCTGCCCGATGTCTACGTCACCTGCGAGACCTGCAAGGGCAAGCGTTACAACCGCGAGACGCTGGAGGTGCAGTTCAAGGGCAAGTCCATCGCCGACGTGCTGGACATGACCATCGAGGAGGGGCAGGAGTTCTTCAAGGCGGTGCCTGCCATCCGTTCCAAGATGGACGCCCTGATGCAGGTGGGCCTTGGCTATATCAAGGTGGGCCAGCAGGCGACCACCCTCTCGGGGGGCGAGGCGCAGCGGGTCAAGCTGGCCAAGGAACTGGCTCGGCAATCGACCGGCAAGACCCTGTACATCCTGGACGAGCCCACCACCGGCCTGCATTTCGAGGATGTCCGCAAGCTGCTCGAGGTGCTGCATCACCTAGTGGACGAGGGGAACACCGTCGTCGTCATCGAACACAACCTGGATGTCATCAAGACTGCCGACTGGATCATCGACATCGGCCCCGAAGGCGGCGACGGCGGCGGGCGGATCGTCGCGGTCGGCACGCCCGAGGATGTGGCGGCGGTCCCCGACAGCCATACCGGCCGCTATCTGGCGCCGATGCTGAAGCCGGCCCGGGTGCGTGCGGCCGAATAGGCCCGCCGCCCTGCCGCCGCGGGCCGGCCCCCGCCCGCCCGGTGCGCCTGCCCCTGCCGCAGATGCGGCATAGGGCCGACCGCCATTCGTCAGGCGGCAGCGGGCTTGTCCTGCGGGCGTGGCCGGAGGATTTTTCCCCCGCATCGGCGATTTTTCCTCTTGCGCCGCCCGGCAGTGTCCCATAAATCACCCCTCACCGAAGGCGGACGCCACCACGCGGCGCCGAAGGTCAAGGATGCGGGCGTAGCTCAGGGGTAGAGCATAACCTTGCCAAGGTTAGGGTCGTGAGTTCGAATCTCATCGCCCGCTCCAGACAGAAAAGGCCGAACCTTCGGGTTCGGCCTTTTTGTTTGCATCCTGCGCCCCCGCATCGCAGCAGGATCTTCTTGTGGTTGCATATCCTGCAAATCGTGCTATGAGAGGATGAGAAGCTCTGGCCTGGAGCCATGAAAACGGGCACGGTCTACAGGCCAGAGCGCGAGCGAAGGTCCAGAACCACGCACCGCAGGACACATCGGAACAGCCGCTCGACTGTGCCGTTGAACCACTGGACGCCATACCTTCTGCTGCAGGCCCTGCGCTGTCAAGCGGACGGCCGGGGCCGCTGGCGGCACCGGCGGTGATGCGCGGCCGGGGTCAACCGTCCACGCGGATCCGGGCGTTCTGCGGGTCATAGGGGCTGTCTTCTGTCACTTCGGCATCCCACAGTTCGCGGAACATGCGGACCTTCAGCCGCGTGCCCGGGCGGGCCAGGTCGGGGCGGACATAGCCTATGCCGATCTGCCTGCCGAAGGCCACCGAATATCCCCCCGAGGTCAGGCGGCCGACCTTCTCGCCGTCCAGAAAGATCCCTTCGCGGCCCCAGGGGTCCGCGTCCCGCGGCCCGTCGATCAGCAGCGTGACGCACAGGGACCGGATGCCCTTGTCCTGCATCGCCGCCTTGCCCCGGAAATCCTTGGACAGGTCCACGAAGCGGTCCAGCCCGGCCTCCAGCGGGGTGGCGTCGCGGCCCAGTTCGCTGCCGAAGGCGCGATAGGACTTTTCCTGCCGCAGCCAGTTCTGCGCCCGGGCGCCGACCAGCTTCATGCCAAGGGGCTCGCCGGCCTCGATCAGGCGGTCGAACAGGTGATTCTGCATCTCGATCGGGTGGTGCAGTTCCCAGCCCAGCTCGCCCGTATAGGCCACGCGGATGGCGTTGACGGGGACCATGCCAAGTTCGATCCGCTGGGCGGAAAGCCAGGGGAACCGCTTGTTGGACAGCGCCGTTTCCGGCTGCGCGTCGCGGATCAGTTTCGCTAGGATGTCGCGCGACGCGGGCCCCGCCAAGGCAAAGACGCCCCATTGGGTCGTGACGTCCTGGATGCTGACGTAATCCCCGCCCGCGGCCATGAAGTCCTGGGCGGATTTCACCAGGTGGTCGCCATCATAGGCCGCCCACGCCCCGGCCGAGACGAGGTAATAGTCGCTCTCGGCCAGGCGGACGATGGTGTATTCGGTCCGCGTCGTGCCCGCCTCGGTCAGCGCATAGGTCAGGTTGATGCGGCGGACCCGGGGCAGCTTGTTGGTGGTTAGCCAGTCCAGGAAGGCGGTCGCACCCGGCCCCGTGACCCTGTGCTTGGCGAAGGCCGTCGCGTCGATCAGGCCCGCGGCGCCCCGGACCGCCTCTGCCTCGGCCTTGGCATAGTCCCACCAGCCGCCGCGCCGGAAACTGCGGCTCGCGTGGTCGTCGAAGCCGGCGGGGCCATAGTAGTTGGGCCTTTCCCAGCCGTTCACCTGCCCGAACTGGGCGCCGCGCGCCTTCTGCCGGTCATAGGCGGGCGAGGTGCGCAGCGGGCGGCAGGCTTCGCGTTCCTCGTCCGGGTGGTGCAGGATGAAGACGTGTTCGTAGGCTTCCTCGTTCTTGCGGGCGGCGTATTCGGTGGTCATCCAGCCGCCGAACCGGCGCGGGTCCAGCGAGGCCATGTCGATCTCGGCCTCGCCCTCGACCATCATCTGCGTCAGGTAATGGCCGATGCCGCCGGCCGCGGTGATGCCGAAGGAAAAGCCCTCGGCCAGCCACATGTTGCGCAGGCCGGGCGCCGGACCGACCAGCGGGTTGCCGTCGGGAGTATAGCAGATCGGGCCGTTGAAGTCGTCCTTGAGGCCCACCGTTTCCGAACTGGGGATGCGGTGGATCATCGACAGGTATTCCTGCTCGATCCGGCCCAGATCCAGCGGGAACAGGTCGGCGCGGAAGCTGTCGGGCACGTCATACAGGAACCGCGCCGGGGCGTTGCGTTCGTAGGGGCCAAGGATCCAGCCCCCGCGTTCCTCGCGCACGTACCATTTCGCGTCGGCGTCGCGCAGGACCGGATGTTCGGGGTTGCCCTCGGCGCGCCAGGCCACAAGGGCCGGGTCGGGTTCGGTGACGATATACTGGTGTTCCACCGGGATCGCCGGGATCCTGATGCCCAGCAGGCGCGCGGTGCGCTGCGCGTGGTTGCCGGTCGCGGTCACGACATGTTCGGCGCGGATCTCGAAGACCTCGCCCGAGCCTACCAGGTTGCCACCCCGTTCGGCCAGCTTCTCGCAGGCGACGATCCATTCGCTGCCGGTCCATCGGTAGCCGTTGACCTGGATCTTGCGCTCGATCGTGGCGCCAGCCATGCGGGCGCCCTTGGCCATGGCCTGCGTCACGTCGGCGGGGTTGATGTAGCCGTCGGTGGGATGGAACAGCGCGCCGCGCAGATCCTCGGTCCGGACCAGCGGCCAGCGGTCCCTGATCTGCCGGGGGGTCAGGAACTCGTGTTCGATCCCCGCGGTTTCCGCCGTCGCGGAGTAGAGCATGTATTCGTCCATCCGCGCCTCGGTCTGCGCCATGCGCAGGTTGCCGCAGCGGGTGAAGCCTGCGTTCAGGCCGGTCTGCGCCTCCAGGTCGGCATAGAGCCTGACCGAGTAGTCATGGATATGGGTGGTCGCGTAGCCCATGTTGAACAGCGGCAGCAGGCCCGCCGCGTGCCAGGTGGATCCGGCCGTCAGCTCGTCCCGTTCCACCAGCATGGTGTCCCACCCGGCCCGGGCCAGATGCAGCGCGATGCCGCAGCCGACAGCGCCGCCTCCGACGACAAGAACCTTCACATGCGACTTCATCCGCGCGACTCCGTGATCTGCTGCTGATCCGTTACTGCCATGCCCGCCGCGCGCCGGTCCGATGGGCCCGACCTAAACGGGCGAAAAGCGACATGCTGCATCGCAGCACTTGTGCGAAGCCCCGGCGTTCCGCTAGGGTGCGCGCCACCAGGGGGTCCGGGGGGAACCGATGCAGATTTGCCGCGACAAGCAGGCGATGCGCCTGTGGCGGGAAGGGGCCGGACGGGTGGCCCTTGTGCCGACGATGGGCGCGCTGCATCCCGGGCACCTGTCGCTTGTGGCGCGGGCGCGCGACTGGCTAGACGCGCAGGGCGGCGGCCAGGTGGTGACCTCGATCTTCGTCAATCCCACGCAGTTCGGCCCGAACGAGGATCTGGCCAGCTATCCCCGGGACGAGGAAAACGACACGGCGCTGCTGCGGCAGGCGGGCTGCGACGCGGTGTTCCTGCCCACCGTCGCCGACATCTATCGCCCCGGCGCGCAGACCGTGGTCGAGGTGTCGGGCCTGTCCCGGGTGCTGATGGGCCGGTTGCGCCCGGGCCACTTCCGGGGGTGGCGACGGTGGTGACGAAGCTGTTCAACATCGTCCGGCCCGATGCCGCGGCCTTCGGCGAAAAGGATTACCAGCAGCTTGCCGTGATCCGGCAGATGGTGGCGGACCTGGACATTCCCGTGTCGATCCTGCCCGTCCCCACCATGCGCGAGGCTGACGGCCTGGCCATGTCGTCGCGCAACCGCCGCCTGTCGCCCGCCGAACGCGCCGCGGCCCCGGTGCTGTCGCGTGCGCTTGACCGGGCGGAAGGCATGGTGGCCGAGGGCGCGGGCCCGGCCGCCGTCCGCGCCGAACTGCGGCGCATCATCGGGGCCGAGCCTCTGGCCCATATCCGGTCCATCGACATCCGCGACGCGGCGGATCTGTCCCGCGTATCCCTGATCCGGCGACCGGTCGTGATCCTGCTGGCCGTCCGCTTCGGCGACGTGCTGCTGATCGACCAGCGTGTCGCCCATCCGAAAGGCTGAACCATGTCCGCCCACGCCCCCGTCAGACGCATCACCGCACCCCAGATCGCCGCGCAGAAGGGGCGCACCCCCATCGTCGCGCTGACCGCCTATACGGCGCCGATGGCGGCCCTGGTCGATGCCCATGCCGAGGTGATCCTGGTGGGCGACAGCCTGGGCATGGTGGTGCATGGCCTGCCCTCGACCATCGGCGTCACGATCGAGATGATGATCCTGCACGGCCAGGCGGTGATGCGCGGCAGCCGGCAGGCGATGGTGGTGATCGACATGCCCTTCGGCAGCTACGAGGAAAGCCCGCAGCAGGCCTTCCGCAACGCCGCGCGCATCATGGCGGAAACCGGATGCGGCGGGGTCAAGCTGGAAGGCGGCAGCCGCATGGCCCCGACCATCGCCTTCCTGACCGAACGCGGCATCCCGGTGATGGGCCATGTCGGGCTGACCCCGCAGGCAACCCACACCCTGGGCGGCTTCAAGACCCAGGGGCGGGAAAGCGGAAGCTGGCCCACCCATCTGCAGGACGCCATCGACGTGGCCGCCGCCGGAGCCTTCTCGGTGGTGGTGGAAGGCGTGGTCGAAGGGCTGGCCGACCGCATCACCGACGCCGTCGCCATCCCCACCATCGGCATCGGCGCCTCGGCCCGCTGCGATGGGCAGATCCTGGTGCTGGACGACATGCTGGGCCTGACCGGCCGGGTGCCCCGCTTCGTGCGCCGCTTCGCGGAACTGGGCAAGGACGCCGGTGATGCCATCGCCGCCTATGCCGCCGCCGTCCGCGACCGCAGCTTCCCGGCCGAGGAGCACCTCTACCGCTAGGCAGGCCCGATCACGGCCCTGCCCCGGCGGGCCGCCGCCTGAAGGCGCCGCATCCCGCCTCAGGCCGCGCCGTCGAAGTCGGCGGTGCGCGCCAGCGGCGACAGGAACAGCGGCACCAGCAGCAGAAGGGACAGGCCCAGATAGATCACCGAAAAGCTGGTCCGTTCGGCCAGAAAGCCGATGCTGCCGGGGGCCAGCAGGATGCCGGAATAGCCCATCGTCGTCACCACCGACAGGCCCACGCCCTGCGCCAGCCCGGGCACGTTGCCTGCCGCCGAAAAGGCGATCGGCACCATGTTCGCGATGCCGATGCCGGCCAGCCCGAAGCCTGCCAGCGCGCCGACCGGCGTGCCCGCCAGACCCGCAAGCGCAAGCCCCGCCATCGCGATCAGCGCGCTGATCCGCAGCGTCCTGACCGCCCCGGCCCGGCGCCGGATCTCGTCGCCCAGAAAGCGCATCGCGGCCATGGTGCCGGCGCAGGCGGCAAAGCCCCAGCCGGCAACGGCCAGCGAGGCGCCCATCTCTCGTTGCAGATAGACGGCCGCCCAGTCCAGGATCGCGCCTTCTGGGATCATGCAGGCCAGCGCCATGACACCCAGCAGATAGGGCAAGGGCGTGCGCGGCAGCCGCAGCGGCTGGTGCCGGTGTTCGGCCTGCGGGCTGTCGCGCAGGACCAGCGGGAAGGCCGCGGCCAGGATCGCGGCCACGATCAGCGTCACCAGCACCGCGTGGCCGGTTTCCCCCAGAATCTGGATCGCGGCGCCCCCGGCCGCGGCCCCGGCCAGCCCGCCCAGCGACCAGAACCCGTGGCAGGACGACATGATCGCCCGGCGGCGCGCCCGTTCGACGGCGACGGCATTGGCGTTCATCGCCACGTCCATCCCGCCGATCAGCGCGCCGAAGACCAGCACCGCCAGCGCCACCGCCCAGACCGTCGGCGCCAGCGAGATCCAGACAAGGCTGGGCGCGAACAGCACGGCCGCCCGCTTGACCGCCCAGGCCGATCCCCGCCGCGCCACCAGGGCGCCGAAGACCGGCATCAGGCAGACCGAGCCGATGCCAAGCGCAAGCACCAGCAGACCGGCCACGGTTTCCTGGATCCCCAGCCGCGCCATCATCGCCGGCAGCTTGGGCGCCCAGCTTCCGACCACCAGCCCGTTGGCGAAGAACAGGGCCGACACCGCCCACCGCGCCTTGATGCCCACGAGGCCCGTCCTGCCCATGCCGTCCGTCCTGTCGTCGCTGTCCGAAACATCCGGGCTGTGAAGCACCGGGACAAGGGAACGGGGGCGGTGCCCCGGATCCCCTGGAACGCGATCCCTTACAACATGCCCGGGACCACCAGATCGGGCGGGCGGTGCCCGTCCGCGAAGGTCTTGATGTTGATGATGACCTTTTCACCCATCTCGGCCCGTCCCTCGACCGTGGCCGATCCCATGTGGGGCAGCAGCACCACGTTCGGCAGTTCGCGCAGGCGGGGGTTGATCTCATGGCCGTGTTCGAACACGTCCAGGCCCGCGCCCGCGATCTCTCCGGCGCGCAGCATCCGGGTCAGGGCGTTCTCGTCAATCACCTCGCCGCGCGAGGTGTTGACGACGACGGCGCTGGGCTTCAGCAGCTTCAGCCGCCGCGCGTTCAGCAGGTGGAAGGTCGAAGGGGTGTGCGGCGCGTTCACGCTGATGATGTCCATGCGCGCCAGCATCTGGTCCAGGCTTTCCCAATAGGTGGCCTGCAACTCCTGCTCGATCTCGGGGCGAAGGCGGCGGCGGTTGTGATAGTGGACCTGCATCCCGAAGGCCATCGCGCGCCGTGCCACCGCCTGCCCGATCCGGCCCATGCCCAGGATGCCCAGGCGTCGCCCGCCAACGCGCCCGCCCAGATGCGCGGTCGGCGCCCATCCGCCCCAGCGGCCCGCCTGCATTTCGGCCATGCCCTCGGGGATGCGGCGGGTGACGCCAAGGATCAGGGCCATGACCATGTCGGCGGTGTCCTCGGTCACGACGCCGGGGGTGTTCGTCACCAGGACGCCGCGCTGCCGGGCGGAATGGACGTCGATGTGATCGACGCCCGCGCCGTAATTGGCGATCAACTTCAGCCGCTCGCCCGCCTGGGCCAGCATGGCGGCGTCGATATGGTCGGTGACGGTGGGCACCAGCACGTCCGCCCCGCGCATCGCCGCCGCCAGGTCGTCGCGCGACATGCGGGTGTCGGCGTCGCGCAGGACCACGTCGAACAGTTCCGTCATGCGCGTCTCGACCGCCTCGGGCAGGCGCCGCGTCACGACGACGCGCAGTTTCTGGCGCGAAGGTTGCGGGCTGTGCATCGGGGCCTCACTTTCTCGATGTCGTGTCGGGGCGGCCTTCCAAAGCAGGGCCGCCTTTGGCAAACTGCCCGCGATACGGGGCACACACAAGACCCCATCGGGACCGCCTGGCGGCACCGGGCGCATGAGGAAAGGGGCCGCCGCACCGGCGGTCGGCAGGAACGGACAAGGCATGAGAATACGGACGCTTTCAAGGTGCGGGGCGGCAATCCTGGCGGCATCGGCAAGCCTGGCCCTTGCCCAGGTCGAGGGGGTGCCGGGGGCGGCGGATGCGCCCGCCGTCCGGACCCAGGACGAGGGCGGCACGACGCGGGGCGCCGTGACCAACCTGCCCGTCCCGCGCTATGTCAGCCTCAAGGGATCCGAAGGCAACGCCCGGCGCGGCCCCAGCCTGTCGCACCGCATCGACTGGGTGTTCCGCCATGCGGGAATGCCGCTGCGCGTGGTCGCCGAGTTCGGCCACTGGCGCAGGGTCGAGGACAAGGACGGGGCCGGGGGGTGGGTGCATTACGCGCTTCTGTCGGGCGTTCGCACGGCCCTGGTCACGCAGGACATGGTGGAACTGCGCAGCCGCCCCCATCCCGACGCTGACATCGTCGCGCGGGCCGAGATGGGCGCGATCGTGCGGCTAGGCGAATGCAATCCGGACTGGTGCCGCATTTCCGGCGCCGGACAGCGCGGCTGGGTTCCCAAGACCGCGATCTGGGGCGTCGATCCCGACGAGGTGCGCGACTGAGATCCCCCGGCCCTGGGGACCGGGCGGCGCTGACGCGGCGACGGCCGTCGCCGGCCCGAAGCCTAGGCCAGCCCCCGTCCCCGCAGCAGCGCATCGACCCCCGGCATCCGCTGGCGGAAGGCCAGCCACAACTGGTCCGCGGGCGCCGATCCGCCCCGCGACAGGATCGTTTCCTCCAGCCGCCGCGCCGTCGCCGGGTCGAAGATGTCCCCGGTTTCCTGGAAGGCTGCGAAGGCGTCGGCGTCCATCACCTCGGACCACATGTAGCTGTAATAGCCGCTGGCATAGCTGTCGCCGCTGAAGACATGGCTGAAATGCGGCGTGGCATGGCGCATGGGGATGGCCGCCGGCGCATCCAGCCCCGCCAGCACGCGGGCCTGTTCGGCCATCGCGTCGGCCGGCGGCTGGCCCCGGTGGAAGGCCAGATCCACAAGCGCGCTTTCCAGGTATTCCGTCGTGGCGAAGCCCGCGTCCGCCTTGTCCGCCGCCAGCAGCCGGTCGCGCAGGTCGGCGGGCAGCGGTTCGCCCGTCCGGTAATGGCGGGCATGGGCGTCCAGAATGGCCGGCTGTTCCAGCCAGTGTTCGTAAAGCTGGCTGGGCAGTTCCACGAAATCCTGCGCCACCGCCGTTCCGGAAATCGAGGGCCAGGCGACATCCGACAGGATGTGATGCGTCGCGTGGCCGAATTCGTGGAACAGCGTGTGGGCATCGTCCCAGGATAGGAAGGCCGGCGCGCCGGGTTCTTCGGGCGGGGTGAAGTTGCACACGTTCACCACGATGGGGCGCTGCCCCGCGCCGATCCGGTGCTGGACCTGCAGCGAGGAACACCATGCCCCCGACCGTTTCGAGGGCCGCGCGAAATAGTCGCCGACGAAGACCGCCATCAGCCGCCCCTCGCGGGTGATCCGCCAGGCGCGGGCATCGGGCGACCACAGCGGCGCGTCGATCGGCTCGAACTCCAGCCGGAACAGGCGGTACGCGACATCCATCATGGCGCCCAGCATCGCATCAAGCGTCAGGTAGGGCTTGACCTGGCCGGCGTCGAAGTCGTGGTCCCGCCGCCGCAGGCGTTCGGCGTAAAGCCGCCAGTCCCAGGGTTCCAGCGGGCCGTTCACGCCGTCGTCGCGCAGCATGGCGGTCAGCCGGGCCTCGTCCTCGGCCACGCGAAGGCGGGCGGGCTTCCAGACCTGTTCCAGCAGCTGCGCGACCTGGTCGGCCGTCCCGGCCATCTCCGGTTCAAGCTTGTAGGCCGCGAAGTCGGCATAGCCCAGCAGCCGGGCGCGTTCGTGCCGCAGGGCCAGGATCTCGGCGACCAGCGGCAGGTTGTTCGTGGCCTCTCCGCCCGCGCCCTGCCCCGACCCGCGCGCGGCCCAGGCCTTGAAGGCCAGTTCGCGCAGCGCCCGGTCGCCGGCATGTTCCAGGAACGGCACGATCAGCGACCGCGACAGGGTGACGATCTGGCCTTCCATCCCCCGCGCCTTCGCCGCCGCCCGCATGGCGCGGATCAGCCAGTCGGGCAGCCCCGCCAGCCGGTTGCCGGGCACCGGAAGGACGAAGTCGCGTTCGTCCGCCAGCACGTTCTGGGAAAACTGCGTGGTCAGGACCGCGAGGCGGGCGCGGATCGCGGCCATACGCTCGCGCGCCTCGCCCTCCAGCCCGGCGCCAGAGCGCGTCAGCCCGCGCAGCGCCAGTTCGGTGATGCGCCGATCCTCGGGCGGCAGGCTGTCGGCCGTCGCAGCCACGGCCCTGACCCGCGCATAAAGTCGCGGATCCATTCCCGTCCGGCTGTTATAGGCCGCAAGGCGGGGGGCAAAGTCGCGCTGCAGCGCTTCTCGGGCGGGGTTCGAATCGACGCTGGCCAGCGTGTAGAAGACCGACAGAAGGCGGTCCAGCCCCTGCTCGGCGGTCTCCATCGCGGCCACGGTGTTGGCAAAGGTCGGCGCGTCGGGGTTGGCGGCGATGGCCTCGAAGGCAGCCTCGGCCGCGGCCAGCTCGCGGTCGAACGCCGGGGCGATGTCGGCATCGTCGATCAGGTCGAATCGCGGCAGCCCCTCGGGGCCGGTCCAGCGGGTCAGTTCGGGATTCATGGGGCCTCCTAGATCGGGACGACGCTAGATGGCTTGCGGCTGGCCTTCCAGAGCCGATCCGCAGACCGGGCAATCCGTCCGGCGCGCCGTGGCGATCATCCGGCTTTCGCCGTAGAGCCCGTCGAAAATCATCATTCGTCCGCGCAACCCCTGCCCCGCCCCCGTCAGATGCTTGATCGCCTCGAGCGCCATCAGGCTGCCGACCACCCCCGGCAGCGGGCCGACGACGCCGGCCTCGGCGCAGGGCGGGGCCAAGCCGGGGGCCGGGGCGGTGGGGAACAGGCAGGCCAGGCAGGGGCCGCCGCGCGCGGGATCGTAAAGCGTGACCTGCCCTTCCCATTGCGCGATCGAGCCAGCGATCAGCGGCACGCCCGCGGCGACGCAGGCGCGGTTGATCGCCTGCCGCGCCGCGAAGCTGTCGGTGCCGTCCAGCACCAGGTCGTGCTGGCCGATCAGGTCCGCATCGGCGTCGGTGACGCGGCGCGGCAGGGGCGTCACCTGGATCAGGGGATTCAGCGCCTGCATGGCCTGCGCCGCCGCCTGCGCCTTGGGCTGGCCCTGCTGGTCGCTGCGAAAGATCACCTGCCGCTGCAGGTTCGAAAGGCTGACGCCGTCATCATCCGCCAGGGTGATCCGGCCCACCCCCGCCGCCGCCAGATACAGGCAGACGGGCGCGCCCAGGCCGCCCGCGCCGACCACCAGCACCCGCGCCTCGCGCAGGCGCATCTGGCCGGGGCCGCCGATCTCGCGCAGGACCAGGTGGCGGGCATAACGGTCCAGTTCGGCATCGGCCACGGGCGGCTGGAGGGTCGCCGCTTGCGGGGCGGGGACGGCGCGCGCCCGCAGCCAGCCCAGGCCCTCGCGATAGGCCAGAACCAGACCCGCAAGCCCGCCCGCGACCAGCCAGCCGCGCGCCGATCCGCCAAAGACTGCCCCCAGCCGGGGGGCGATCAGGTGCGACAGTTCGATCACGCCCCAGGCCGCCGCCAGCAGCACCAGCAGCCAGCGGCGCGGCAGGCCCCAGAGCCATCCGGCCACGGCAAGGCAGATCAGCAGCCAGAACCCCAGCATCGCCCTTACGCCCCGGTCGAGCCGAACCCGCCCGCCGCCCGCGCGGTGGTGCGGCTGAAGCTGTCGACGATGGCGAAGGCGGGCCGGACCACCGGCACGAAGATCATCTGCGCGATCCGTTCCCCTGGCCGGACCGCGATGGGGTCGGTCCCCGGGGGTTGCGGTTCCAGGTGCTGATGAGGATCTCGCCCGTATAGTCCGGGTCGATCAGCCCGGTGGAATTGCCCAGGACCAGCCCGCGCCCGTGGCCCTGCCCCGACCGGGGAACTATCAGGCCCGCGACCGAGAAATCGTCGAAGCACAGGGCGATCCCTGCGCTGATCAGCACCGGCGGCGCCTGCGGGACGATCTCGATGGCGGCGTCAAGACAGGCCAGCAGGTCGATCGCCGCCGATCCCTGCGTCTGGTAACCGGGCAGACCCCATTCGCGGATCCGCGGGTCGAGTATCCTGATTTCCATGTCTGCCGCCCTTGCTGTCCAGGGTCAGCCTTACCGGATGCGGACCGCGCCCGCCAGCGGCTGCGCGATCGGCGCAGACCCTCTCAGGACGCGGCCATCCCGCGCAGGCCCCGCGCGAAGGCTGCGGCCTTTTCGACGATCGCCATGTCCAGCCCGTGCCCGTAGCCCTGCGCCGCCAGATGGGCCGCGACCTTTTCGGTCGCGACGTTGCCCGCGGCGCCGGGGGCATAGGGGCAACCGCCCAGCCCCCCACGGCCGCGTCGAAGACCCGCAGCCCGCGCGCCAGGCTGGCGTCGATATTGTCCAGCGCGCGTCCCGCCGTGTCGTGATAATGCCCGGCCAGCCGGTCGGCGGGCAGTTCCTGCAGCACGGCTGCCAGCATGGCGTCGATGGTCTCGGGGCGGCCCTGGCCGATGGTGTCGCCCAGGCTGATCTCGTAGCAGCCCATGTCGCGCAGCGCCGCCGCAACCCGGGCGACGCTGGCGGGGGGCGTCGGGCCGTCGAAGGGACAGTCCGTCACCACGCTGACATAGCCGCGCACCGGGATGCCCTGGGCCTGCGCGGCCTGCGCGACCGGCGCCACCCGATCAAGGCTTTCGGCGATGGTCGCGTTCAGGTTCGCATGGCTGAACCCCTCCGAGGCGCTGACGAAGATCGCGACCTCGTCGGCGCGGGCGGCGCGGGCGGCCTCGAATCCCTTCATGTTCGGCGTCAGCACCGCATATCGGACGCCGGGCGCCCGGGCGATCCCGGCCATCACCTCGGCCGCGTCGGCCATCTGCGGAACCCATTTCGGAGACACGAAGCTGGTCACCTCGATGCGGCGGAACCCTGCCCGCGACAGCAGATCCACCAGCGCGATCTTGTCGGCGGCGGGGATCAGCCGCTTTTCGTTCTGAAGCCCGTCGCGCGGGCCCATCTCGAAGATTTCGACAGCATCAGGCATCGGGAAGCTCGTAGAAGTCGCGTTCATAGAGGGTCCGTTCGCCGTCCTGCGGAAGCGCCCGGGCGAAGGCGGGGCGGGCGCGGCAGCGGTCCGCATAGGCCTGCAAGGCAGGCGTCAGGCGCACGAAGCGGCCCGCCGTCCAGACCGACCAGCCCACGGTGCAGTCCACCCCCGAAAAGCCGCCCGCCATCAGCCAGTCCTGATGGTCGACCGTCTGTTCGACCAGACGCAAGGCCCGCGCCAGACGCGCCGTCTCCAGCTTCATCACCGTCACCGACCGGGTCGAGGGATCGCGCAGCATCAGGTGGCTTTGCGTCAGGTTGGCGATGTGCTGGGCGATGGTTTCGGCGAAATGCAGCCAGTCGAGCCAGCCCAGGCGCCCCGCCTCGCCGGGCGCGCGCCACAGATGCGGGCCGCGCGTCTCGCACAGGTATTCGACCATGGCCCCCGATTCGTGGATCACGCTGCCGTCGATCTGCAAGGCCGGCACCCGCCCGGCGGGATGGATGGCGGCGTATTCGGCCCCGCGCATGTCCTTGCCGTGCAGGTCCAGCACCCGCAGGCGGAAGGGCAGGTCCAGCTCATTCAGCAACCACAGGATGCGCATCGAGCGCGACAGCGGGATATGCCACAGGACGATCGCGTCGCTGTCGCCGCTGACGGGGCCGCCGGATGCCGGGGGCGTCGCGTCGGTGGGGGTAGGTTCAGGCATCGGCATCCTCCAGCCGGATCAACGGGGCACCGGCTTCCACCTGGTCGCCGGCCTTGGCAAGAACCTCGGCCACCACGCCGTCGCGGGCGGCGGTCAGGCTGTGTTCCATCTTCATCGCCTCCAGCACGCAGAGCCGGTCGCCCGCCTGCACGGCCTGGCCCGCGACGACATCGACCGCCTTCACCTGCCCCGGCATCGGCGACAGCGTCAGCGCCGCCCCTGCCCCCGCGTCGGCCTGCCGGTCCAGCGGGTCCAGCGGCGCCAGATGCAGGCTTCCGGACCCGAAGACGCTGATGCCGCCGTCATGGGCGGTGATGCGGTGGCGGCAGAGACTGCCGTCCACCCACCAGCGGTCGCCCTGCCAGCGGATCTCGTGCGGCACGCCGTCCAGGGTGACGCGCGCCGCCCCCGGGCCCAGAACCTCGAGCTGCGCCTGCCCGTCCTGCCAGGCGATCGTGCGGCGCAGCGGCTGCCACAGGGTCACGCCGCCCTTGACGCGGGGATCGGCCATACCGGCCAGGCCGATCACGGCCAGGGCACGGGCGGCGGGCTGGGGCTCGGACGCCGCCACCAGCGCATCCAGATCACGGGCGATCAGGCCGGTATCGACCTCTCCCTGCGGAATCCCTCGTGGCGGGCCAGGGCGATCAGGAAGTCGATGTTGGTGACGGTGCCCGCGACCTCGGTATCGACAAGGGCGGCCTCCAGGGCGCGCAAGGCGATGGCGCGGGTCTTGCCCCAGGTGATGACCTTGGCGATCATCGGGTCATACCAGGGGCTGATCATGTCGCCCTGGCGGACCCCGGTTTCGTTGCGGGCGTTGTCGGCAAAGCGCAGATGCGCCAGCCGGCCGGTGGCGGGCAGGAAGCCCGAGGGCACGTCCTCGGCGTAAAGTCGCGCCTCGAAGGCGTGGCCGTGGATCGACAGATCCTGCTGGCGCGCGGGCAAGGGTTCGCCGCTGGCCACGCGAAGCTGCCATTCCACCAGATCGACGCCGGTGATCGCCTCGGTCACCGGATGTTCGACCTGAAGGCGGGTGTTCATCTCCATGAACCAGAAGCCGTCGGGGCGCAGGCCGTTGCTGGCATCGACGATGAATTCGATGGTGCCCGCGCCGGCATAGCCGATGGCCTCGGCCGCGCGGACGGCGGCGGCGCCCATCGCCTCGCGCATCTCGGGGGTCATGCCGGGGGCGGGGGCTTCCTCGATCACCTTCTGGTGGCGGCGCTGCAGCGAACAGTCGCGTTCGAACAGATGCACGGCCCTGGTGCCGTCGCCAAAGACCTGAACCTCGATGTGTCGGGGCCGCTGGATGTATTTCTCGATCAGGACGGCGGGGTTGCCGAAGGCGGTCGCGGCCTCGCCTTGGGCGGACTGCAGCGCGGCGGCGAAATCGGCGGGGCGTTCGACAAGGCGCATCCCCTTGCCGCCGCCGCCGGCCACCGCCTTGATCAGCACCGGATAGCCGATCCTGTCCGCCTGTTCCTTCAGATGCGCGGGATCCTGGTCTTCGCCGTGATAGCCAGGGACCACCGGCACCCCGGCTTCAGCCATCAGCGCCTTGGCGGCGTCCTTCAGCCCCATCGCCCGGATCGCGTCGGCGGACGGCCCGATGAAGACCAGCCCCGCCGCCGTCACCGCGTCCACGAAATCGGGGTTTTCCGACAGGAAGCCATAGCCCGGATGGATCGCCTGCGCGCCGGTAGCCTGCGCGGCGCGGATGATCGCATCGCCGCGCAGATAGCTGTCGCGGGGCGCGGGGCCGCCGATATGCACCGCCTCGTCGGCAAGGGCGACGTGGCGGGCGGCGCGGTCGGCGTCGGAAAACACCGCCACGGTGCGCACGCCCAGCTTGCGGGCGGTGTCGATGACGCGGCAGGCGATCTCGCCCCGGTTGGCGATCAGGATTTTCTGGAACATGTCGGAACCTGCGTGTGGGGGCCAGGCCGGGGGCCTGGCGCGCCCGGATCCCCGCGGGATGTGTGAACCAGGATGACAGCGTCACGGTGCCGGTCCTACATGCGAAACACGCCGAAGCGCGTCGGTTCGATGGGCGCATTGAGGCTGGCGCGCAGCGACAGCGCCAGGACCTCGCGGGTCTTGCGCGGGTCCACGATGCCGTCGTCCCAGAGCCGGGCCGAGGCATAGAGCGGGTGGGACTGGCGGTCGAACATCTCGATCGTGGGGCGCTTGAACTCGGCTTCCTCCTCGGGCGACCAGGTGCCGCCGGCGCGTTCGATCCCCTCGCGCCGGACGGTGGCCAGCACGCCCGCCGCCTGTTCGCCGCCCATCACGGCGATGCGCGAATTGGGCCAGGTCCACAGGAAGCGCGGGCTGTAGGCGCGGCCCGCCATGCCGTAGTTGCCGGCGCCGAAGCTGCCGCCGACCAGCATGGTGATCTTGGGGACGCTGGTGGTCGCCACCGCCATCACCATCTTGGCGCCATGCCGGGCGATGCCTTCGTTCTCGTATTTACGCCCGACCATGAAGCCGGTGATGTTCTGCAGGAAGACCAGCGGGATGGCGCGCTGCGAGCAGAGTTCGATGAAATGCGCCCCCTTCTGCGCCGCCTCGGAAAACAGCACGCCGTTGTTGGCGACGATGCCCACGGGGCAGCCTTCCACATGGGCGAACCCGGTGACCAGCGTTTCCCCGAAGCGGGCCTTGAACTCGTCGAAGCGCGAGCCGTCCACGACGCGGGCGATCACCTCGCGGATGTCATAGGGGGTGCGCAGGTCGGCGGGAACGACGCCCAGGATCTCCTCGGGGTCGAAGGCCGGGGCTTCGGGCGACTGCCAGACCACGCTTTCGGGCATCCGGCGGTTCAGGTTGCCGATGGCGCGCCGGGCCATGGCAAGGGCGTGGGCGTCATCCTCGGCCAGGTAATCGGCCACGCCGGACAGGCGGGTATGCACGTCGCCGCCGCCCAGATCCTCGGCGGTGACCACCTCGCCGGTCGCGGCCCTCACCAGAGGAGGCCCGGCAAGGAAGATGGTCCCCTGGTTGCGCACGATGATCGTCACGTCGGACATGGCAGGCACATAGGCGCCGCCCGCCGTGCAGGATCCCATCACCACGGCGATCTGCGGGATGCCCTTGGCGCTCATCTGCGCCTGGTTGAAGAAGATGCGCCCGAAGTGGTCGCGGTCGGGGAAGACCTCGTCCTGGTTGGGCAGGTTCGCCCCACCCGAATCGACCAGATAGACGCAGGGCAGATGGCACTGTTCGGCGATCTCTTGGGCGCGCAGGTGCTTCTTGACCGACAGGGGATAGTAGGTGCCGCCCTTCACGGTGGCGTCGTTCGCCACCACCATCACGTCCTGGCCATGGACACGGCCGATGCCCGCGATCACCCCCGCGCCGGGGGCCGCGCCGTCATACATCCCGTGCGCGGCAGTCGCGCCGACTTCCAGGAAGGGGCTGCCGGGGTCCAGCAGGTTGGCCACCCTTTCGCGCGGCGGCATCTTGCCGCGGCCGGTGTGACGCTCCATCGCCTTGGGGCCCCCTCCGGCGGCGGCGGCAAGGGCGGCCTGGCGCGCGGTCTCGATCAGCGCCAGATGCGCCTCGCGGTTGGCGCGGAAGGTGTCGGATGTCGTCAGGACAGAGGATGTCAGTTTCACGGGCAGGCTTTCCCAAGGGACTGGCCGCACGGGACAGCGGCCGGACTTGTCATCACAGACGGTTGATCCAGATCATGTTCGGTGCCGGGCAAGGCCGTCAAGCCGCGACCGGCAGGCATTCCGCAAGGTGCGGCCCACCGCGCCGGGGCCTGGGCGGCGCGCATCACGCCAGGCTCAGCAATTCGCGGCCGATCAGCATCCGGCGGATCTCGCTGGTGCCGGCGCCGATCTCCATCAGCTTGGCGTCGCGGAACAGCCGGCTTACGGTGCTGTCGTTCAGGAAGCCCGCGCCGCCAAGCGCCTGCACGGCCTGATGGGCCTGCACCATCGCCTGTTCGCTGGCGTAAAGCACCGCGCCCGCCGCGTCCTGCCGCGTCACCTTGCCGGCGTCGCAGGCCTTGGCGACCTCGTAGACATAGGCGCGGGCGGTGTTCAGGGCCACATACATGTCGGCGATCTTGGCCTGCATCAGCTGGAACGACCCGATGGGCTGGCCGAACTGCCTGCGGTCGCGCACATAGGGCATCACCTCGTCCAGGCAAGCGGCCAGGATCCCGGTGCCGATGCCCGACAGGACCAGGCGTTCATAATCCAGCCCCGACATCAGCACGCGGACGCCGCGGCCTTCCTCGCCCAGGACATTCTCGAACGGAACCTCGCAGTTCTCGAAGATCAGTTCCCCGGTGTTCGAGCCGCGCATCCCCAGCTTGTCGAAGTGCGGGCTGGTGGAAAACCCTGCCATGCCGCGTTCGACGATGAAGGCGGTGATGCCCCTGGAGCCCGCCTCGGGGTCGGTCTTGGCATAGACCACAAGGGTCTGCGCGTCGGGCGCGTTGGTGATCCAGTACTTGCTGCCGTTCAGCACATAGCGGTCGTTCTTCTTGTCCGCGCGCAGCTTCATGCCGACGACATCGCTGCCTGCGCCTTCCTCGGACATGGCAAGGGCCCCCACCGCCTTGCCCGAACACAGGTCGGGCAGATACCTGCAGCGCTGTTCGTCGGAGCCGTTCAGCCGGATCTGGTTCACGCACAGGTTGGAATGCGCGCCATAGGACAGGCTGACGCTGGCCGAGGCCCGGGCGATCTCCTCGACCGCGATGACATGGGCCAGATAACCCATGCCGGTGCCGCCGAACTCTTCGGGGACGGTGATGCCCAGCAGGCCGAGATCGCCCATCTCCGTCCACAATTCGTTGGGAAAGGCGTTCGTGCGGTCAACCTCGGCGGCGATGGGCTTGATGCGGTCCTGCGCCCAGCGATGGACCATGTCGCGCAGCGCGTTCACGTCCTCACCCAGATCGAACTCCATCCCCCGCGTGAACATCCCGAACCCCTCCTCCGGCTTATTGAACGACCGTTCATTTCGGCTGTAGTCCGCCGTGCCGGTCCCCGTCAAGCGCCCGCGGCCCCGGCGCCCCCGGCACCCGGCGCATCCGGCAGGCCTACTTCCGCCGCAGCGCCTCGGCCAGGGCATCGCCCAGCCCGCCGCGGCTGTCGGGCTTGCGCGCGGGGGCCGGGGCGCGCGGGGCGGGCGATGCCTGCCGCGAAGCCTGCGCCGGCCTTGCGGCGCCGTCGTCGGTCCGCATCGTCAGCCCGATCCGCTTGCGGGGCAGGTCCACCTCGGTCACGCGGACGCGGACCACGTCGCCGACCTTCACCACCTCGTTCGGATCCCGGACGAAGCGGTTGGCAAGCTGGCTGACATGAACCAGGCCGTCCTGATGCACGCCGACATCCACGAAGGCGCCGAAGGCGGCGACATTGGTGACGGTGCCTTCAAGGGCCATGCCGGGGCGCAGGTCGGTGATGTCCTCCACCCCGTCGGCAAAGCTGGCGGTGACGAAGCCGGGGCGCGGGTCGCGGCCGGGCTTTTCCAGTTCCGACAGGATGTCGCGGATAGTGGGAAGGCCGAAGCGCCCGTCGACGAACTGCTCGGCGCGGACCGCCTTCAGGGCGGTCCCGTCGCCCATGATCGCGCGGATGTCGCGGCCGCAGGCGGCCACGATCCTGCGGGCGACGCCGTAGGCCTCGGGATGGACGGCCGAGGCGTCCAGCGGTTCGCGGCCGTCGCGGATGCGCAGGAAGCCCGCGCATTGCTCGAAGGCGCGGGGGCCAAGACCCGCGACCTTCTTCAGGTCCGAACGGGACGGGAAGGCGCCGTTCTCGTCGCGCCAGGCCACGATGCTGCGCGCCAGCGAAGGCCCAAGCCCCGCGACATGGGCCAGCAGCGGCGCGGACGCGGTATTGAGGTCCACGCCCACCGCGTTCACCGCATCCTCGACCACCGCCTTCAGCGTCGAGGCAAGCTGGCGTTGATCCACGTCGTGCTGATACTGGCCGACGCCGATGGATTCGGGCGGCACCTTGACCAGTTCGGCCAGCGGATCCTGCAGCCGGCGGGCGATCGACACCGCGCCCCGCAGCGACACGTCCAGCTGCGGAAACTCTTGCGCCGCCAGTTCCGAGGCGGAATAGACGGACGCCCCCGCCTCGGACACGATCACCTTGGTCGGCGCCTTTACGCCCGCAGGCAGGCGCTTCAGCACATCCGCCACCAGCCGTTCGGTTTCCCGGCTGGCGGTGCCGTTGCCGATGGCGATCAGGTCGATGCCGTGCCTCGCGATCAGCGCCAGCAGCGCGGCTTCGGCCCCGCGCAGGTCGTTCTTCGGCTGGAAGGGAAAGATGGTGGCGGTGTCCAGCAGCTTGCCCGTGGCGTCCACGACGGCGATCTTGCAGCCGGTGCGGATGCCCGGATCCATGCCCATCGTCACCCGCGCCCCCGCCGGGGCGGCCAGCAGCAGGTCGCGCAGGTTGCGGCCGAAGACGCGGATCGCCTCGTCATGGGCGCGCCTGCGCAATTCGGTCATCAGGTCGATATACATCGTGTTCGACAGCCTGACCCGCCAGGTCCAGCCCGCCACCTGCCGCAGCCATCGGTCGCCCAGGCCGTTGCCGCGGATGCCGATGGCCTGCGCCACGATGCCTTCGGCGCGCTGCGCGCCGGTGTCGGGGTCGGGGGCGATGTCAATGGTGACGATCTCCTCCTTGGCGGCGCGCAGGATCGCAAGCGCGCGATGCGAAGGGATCGCCGACCACTTTTCCCGGTGGTCGAAATAGTCGCTGAACTTGGCGCCCGCCTGTTCCTTGCCCGCGATCAGCCTGGCCGCGACGAAGGCCTCGGCCCGCATGAAGTCGCGAAGATGGCCCAGCAGGGATGCGTTCTCGGACAATTCCTCGGCCAGGATGTCCCGCGCGCCGTCAAGCGCGGCCTTCACATCCGGGACGGCATCGGACATATAGCCCGCCGCAAGCGCCGCGGGATCAGCCGCGCGGTCGGCCTGGATCGCGCGCAGCAGCGGCTCCAGCCCGTTCTCGCGCGCGATCATCGCCTTGGTGCGGCGTCTGGGCTTGAAGGGCAGGTAGATGTCCTCGAGCGCGGCCTTCGTCCCGGCCGCGGCGATGGCGCGGGACAGGTCGTCGGTCAGCCTGCCCTGGTCCCGGATCGCGTTCAGGATGGCCGCCCGCCGCGCCTCGAGGTCGCGCAGATAGGCCAGCCGTTCGGCCAGCCTGCGCAACTGCGTGTCGTCCAGCCCGCCGGTCGCCTCCTTGCGATAGCGCGCAACGAAGGGCACGGTTGCCCCGCCATCCAGCAGGGCGGCGGCAGCCGCGACCTGGGCAGGCGCCGCGCCGATATCGGCGGCGATGGTGCGGGCGATGCGGTCGGCTGTGTCCATGGGATCCTCGGGGAAGCTCTTCGGGTTCTAGCCGGGCGCGGCGTGCAGGCCAAGGCCGACATGCACGCGCCGCATGTTGACACGGGCGCCGTGGATACACAGTTGCATCATACGCAAGAACAGAAGGATATTCCCATGCCAACACTTTTCGACCCCCTCCGCATCGGCCCCCTGACCCTTCGCAACCGGATCGTCATGGCGCCCCTGACCCGCAGCCGGGCAGGTGCGGAACGTGTGCCGAACGCGATGATGGCCCAGTATTATGCCCAGCGCGCCACGGCCGGGCTGATCCTGTCCGAGGCCACCAGCGTCACGCCGATGGGCGTCGGCTATGCCGACACGCCGGGCATCTGGAGCGAGGAGCAGGTCGAAGGCTGGAAGCAGGTGACGAAGGCCGTCCACGACGCGGGCGGGCTGATCTTCCTGCAGCTGTGGCATGTCGGCCGCATCTCGGACCCGATCTTCCTGGACGGCGAGTTGCCCGTCGCCCCCAGCGCGATCCGGCCTGAAGGCCATGTCAGCCTGGTCCGCCCCAAGAAGCCCTACGAGACGCCCCGGGCCCTTGAGACAGAAGAAATCCCGGGCATCGTCGAGGCCTATCGCAAGGGCGCGGAAAACGCCAAGCGGGCCGGCTTCGACGGGGTCGAGATCCACGGCGCGAACGGCTATCTGATCGACCAGTTCCTTCAGGACGCCAGCAACCGCCGCACCGACCGCTACGGCGGGTCCATCGAAAACCGCGTCCGCTTCCTGAACGAGATCGCGGATGCCGTCATCGGCGTCTGGGGCGCGGACCGGGTCGGCCTGCACCTTGCGCCCCGGGGCGACAGCCACAGCATGGGCGACAGCGATCCCAAGGCGCTGTTCACCCATGTCGCGCGCGAGATGAAGCAGCGCGGCCTGGCCTTCCTGTTCCTGCGCGAACATCTGGGTCCCGACAGCCTGCTGGACGACATCAAGGCCGCCTTCGGGGGCGTGGTGATCGCCAACGAAGGACTGACCCGCGACAGCGCCATCGACCTGGTGCAGTCCGGGCGCGCCGATGCGGTGTCCTTTGGCAGGGACTTCATCGCCACCCCCGACCTGCCTCACCGCCTTGCCCGGAACCTGCCGCTGAACCAGCCCGATCCCTCGACCTTCTACGGCGGTGGGCCCGGGGGCTATGTCGATTATCCGGTCGCCGAGGAAGTCGGCGCGTGACAGACGGGCGGGCCGCGGTCAGCGGCCCGCCTTCCTTACTTCCGGGCGCCGCGATTACCTGGCGCGCGCTGCGGCGCTTTCGGGCAGTTCCTCGTCGAACAGGCGCTGATAGAACTCGGCTACGGTCTGACGCTCCAGCTCGTCGCACTTGTTGAGGAAGGTCAGCCGGAAGGCGTAGCCGATGTTGTTGCCGAAGATGCGCGCGTTCTGCGCCCAGGCGATGACGGTGCGCGGTGACATGACGGTGGACAGGTCGCCCTGCATGAAGGCGGTGCGCGTCAGGTCGGCCAGAGTCACCATCTGGCTGATGATCCTGCGGCCCTTCTCGGTGTTGTAGGTGGGGTTCTTGGCCAGCACGATCGCCGTTTCCGCGTCGTGGGACAGATAGTTCAGCGTCGCGACCAGCGACCAGCGGTCCATCTGGCCTTGGTTGATCTGCTGGGTGCCGTGATACAGCCCCGTCGTGTCGCCCAGGCCCACCGTGTTGGCCGTCGCGAACAGCCGGAAGCAGGGATGGGGGGTGATGACCTCGTTCTGGTCCAGAAGCGTCAGCTTGCCGTCGGTTTCCAGCACCCGCTGGATCACGAACATCACGTCCGCCCGGCCCGCGTCGTATTCGTCGAAGACGATGGCCGTGGGGTTGCGCAAGGCCCAGGGCAGGATGCCTTCGTGAAACACCGTGACCTGCTTGCCCTCGACCAGCTTGATCGCGTCCTTGCCGATCAGGTCGATGCGGCTGACATGGCTGTCCAGGTTCACCCGCACGCAGGGCCAGTTCAGGCGCGCCGCCACCTGTTCGATGTGGGTGGACTTGCCGGTGCCGTGATAGCCCTGGATCATCACCCGCCGGTTATAGGCGAAGCCCGCCAGAATCGCCAATGTGGTGTCGGGGTCGAACTTGTAGGTGCTGTCGATGTCGGGCACTCGGTCGGTCCGTTCGGCAAAACCCTTCACCTTCATGTCGCTGTCCAGACCGAACACCTCGCGCAGGTCGATCTCTTCGGTGGGTTTGATGTTCGTGTCCAGCATGACAGGCCCTTTCCTCGCATCGCCCGCCTTGATCGCGCATAAGTCCGCCGCGTGCAAGCCGGCCTTGCGTTGACGGAGACGGCACTGCTGCTAAGCTGGCCGTGCAACCATCAAGGGAAAACGCTTGCCGGATGCGCGCCGCGCCCTGCCCGACAGCCTGATCGCCAGGATCATCCAGGGCGACCGTCCTGCGTTCGACGCGCTGTACGAGACCAGTTCGGCGCGGCTGAACGCGCTGTGCCTGTCCATCCTGAAGGACCGCCACGAGGCCGAGGAGGCGTTGGAGCAGGCCTATATCGCCATCTGGAACGACGCCAAAAGCCAGCCCGGAAGCGGGCTGTCGCCGATGGCCTGGATCATCACCCAGGCGCGGGAGCGGGCAATGGAACGGCGTGCCCGGCTGGCGAACCCCGTTCCGGCCGAAGGGGCCGGGGCGCAGGGGACGGATCTGCTGCAAGGCGCCTATCTGGAAGGGCTGGATTACGACGGGCTCGGCCGGCGCCACGGCCTGTCAGCCGAGGAGGCGCGCCGGGTCCTGCAGGCGGGGCTGGAACGGCTGGCGGGCGATGAGGCCCGGAACGCCGGCGGCCTTGCGGCAGCCGAACAGGCGCTGGGACTGCGGCCCGGGACGGACGCCGATCCGGCGCAGCTTGCGCAATGGCAGGAACGGCTTGCCCGCCTGGCCGATGACCTCACGCCGGTCATGGCCCCGGCCCGTGCCCGCCAACGCATCCGCGAACGACTGGGGCACGGGGTGGCGCCCCTGTCGGTCGATCCCCTGGAGCGGCCCCCGCGGTGGCGCCGGCCCCTCGGGATCATCGCCATCCTGCTGGCGGTGGCGGCAGCGTTCCTTGTCTGGCCGGGCTGATGGCCTCAGGCGTTGAACAGGAAGTGCAGCACGTCGCCATCCTTGACCTGATAGGTCTTGCCCTCGACCCGGAACTTGCCCGCCTCGCGGGCGCCCGCCTCGCCCTTGCAGGCGACATAGTCATGATAAGAGATGGTCTCGGCGCGGATGAAGCCGCGTTCGAAGTCGCCGTGGATGACGCCCGCCGCCTGCGGGGCCAGCGTGCCGCGGTGGATGGTCCAGGCCCGCGCCTCCTTGGGGCCGACGGTGAAATAGGTGTCCAGGCCCAGCAGCTTGTAGGCCTCGCGGATCAGGCGGTCCAGCCCGGCCTCGTGCAGGCCCATTTCCTCCAAAAACATGGCGGCCTCGTCGGCGGGAAGCTGGCTGATCTCCTCCTCGATCCGGGCCGAGATGACGACATGGCCCGCGCCCTGTTCGGCCGCCATCTGCGCCACGCGGTCGGACTGCGCGTTGCCGGTGGCGGCCTTGTCCTCCTCGACGTTGCAGACGAACAGCACCGGCTTGGCGGTCAGCAGTTGCAGCATGGCCCAGGCCTTGCGATCCTCCTCGGCCACCTGCACGGTGCGGGCGGGCCGGCCGGCTTCCAGCGCGGCCTGCGCGGCTTTCAGCAGCCTTTCCTGGGCCTGGGCATCCTTGTCGCCACCCTTCAGCTTGCGGGCGATGTTGGCCAGCCGGCGCTCGACCGATTCCAGGTCGGCGATCATCAGCTCGGTCTCGATGATCTCGGCATCGGCGATGGGATCGACGCGGCCCTCGACATGGGTCACGTCGCCATCCTCGAAGCAGCGCAGGACATGGGCGATGGCGTCCACCTCGCGGATGTTGGCCAGGAACTGGTTGCCCAGGCCTTCGCCCTTGCTGGCGCCCTTCACCAGGCCGGCGATGTCCACGAAGGTGATGCGGGTCGGGATGATCTGCTTGCTGCCGGCGATCGCGGCCAGGGTGTCCAGGCGCGGATCGGGCACCGCCACGTCGCCGACGTTCGGCTCGATCGTGCAGAAGGGGAAGTTCGCGGCCTGGGCGGCGGCGGTCCGTGTCAGCGCGTTGAACAGCGTCGATTTGCCCACGTTCGGCAAGCCGACGATTCCCATGCGAAAGCCCATGCCGCGCCCCTTTGTGCCAAGTCAGCGCGCCTTCTAGGCAAGCGGCCGGGGTTTCGCAAGCGTCAGCGGAACAGGACCAGCGATCCGGGAGACCAGGCCAGCCGCGTGCGCGTCCCGACCTCCTGCACGTCGCGGCCGAAGACGTTGCGCATGGAAATCCGCACCGGCCGCGCCTTGCCGTCCGCCGCCCCCGGCCCGTCCAGCCGCAGGTCGTAATAGGTCATGTCGCCGTAATACACGACCTCGTCGATGGTGGCGTCGGTCTCTCGCGGCTGGCTGTGGGTCTGGTTCGGCCCCACCAGGGTCATGGTTTCGGGCCGGAAGCCGATGGTCGGCCCCTCGTCGTCCGGCTCGGCCCGGCTGACCTGCGCGGGGGGCAGTTCGACCACCCCCAGGCCCGGAGCCTCGACCGTCACCGTGCCGCCCGCCTCGCCCAGGATGCGGGCAGGCAGGAAGTTCATCACGCCGATGAAATCCGCGACGCGGCGGTTGGCGGGCCGGGCATAGAGCGCCTCGGGCCCGTCAAGCTGGGCGATCTCGCCCTCGAACATGACGGCGATGCGGTCGGACATGACCAGGGCCTCTTCCTGGTCGTGCGTCACCAGGACGAAGGTGATGCCGACCTGGCGCTGCAGCTTGATCAGCTCGACCTGCATCTGCTCGCGCATCTTGCGGTCCAGCGCGGACAGCGGCTCGTCCAGCAGCAGCACCTTGGGCTTGAGGATCAGCGCCCGGGCCAGCGCCACCCGCTGCCGCTGGCCGCCCGACAGGGCGTGGGCGGCGCGGTTGCCGAAGCCGCGCAGGCCCACCATCGCAAGGGCATCCTCGACCAGGGCGGCCTTTTCCGCCTTGCCGCGCGGGTCGCGGCGCAGCCCGAAGGCCACGTTCTGCGCGACCGTCAGATGCGGGAAGATGGCATAGGACTGGAACACCATGTTGGTGGGGCGCTTGTTGGCCGGAACCTCGTCCATGCGCTTCTGGTCGATCAGGATGGCCCCTTCGGAGATATCCTCGAACCCGGCGATGGTGCGCAGCAGCGTCGTCTTGCCGCAGCCTGACGGTCCCAAAAGCGAGAAGAACTCGCCCGCGCGGATGGTCAGGTCGATGCCGCGCAGCGCGTGATAATCGCCGTAATGCTTGTGGACGCCGCGACATTCGATCATCGGCTTGCGGTCGTCGGTCACAGGAACCCTCCGGTCGGATTGCCGCCCAGCCGGGCGTTGCCGCGGCGGCGGAAGTATTCGCCCAGCGTCAGAAGCACGATCGACAGCGCCACAAGGACGGTGCCCAGCGCCATGATCATCGGGATCTGCTTGGGAAAGCGAAGCTGGCTGAAGATATAGGTGGGCAGCGTCGGCTGGTTGCCGGCCAGGAAGAAGGCGATGATGAATTCGTCCAGGCTGATGGTGAAGGAAATCAGCAGCGAACTGATGATGCCCGGCATCACCAGGGGCAGCGTGACCAGGCGGAACGCGCTCCACCGCGTCTCGCCCAGGTCGTAGGCGGCTTCCTCGAGCGAGCGGTCCAGGCTGGAAAAGGCCGTGGACAGGATCGCGATGGCATAGGGCATGCAGATCAGCACATGGCCCAGGATCACCGTCAGGATCGACAGTTCTACCCCCGATCCCAGCAGCACCACCAGCAGCGACATCGCGACGATGATTTCGGGCAGCACCATCGGCAGCAGGATGAAGCCCATCATGCCGCCCTTGCCCGGAAACGCGAAGCGGGTCGAGGCGCGGGCCGCGAAAATCCCCAGGCAGGTCGCCAGGATCGAAGCCGACACGGCGATGATCAGCGAATTGGTCAGCGCCGTGCGCAGCGTGGCATTGGCCCACATCTGCGCGAACCATTCGGTGGTGAAGCCCTGCAAGGGGAAGGCGATGATCGTGCCGGAATTGAAGGCGAACAGCGGCAGCAGGATGATCGGCGCGTACAGAAACAGCAGATAAAGCAGCGCATAGGCCTGCAGGCCGCGCCCCTGCCCCCTCACGACCGCCCCCCGAGGAAGCGGCGGTTGATGAGCAGGAAGACCACGCTGACCAGGGCGACGATGGCCATCGCCGACACCGCCAGTGCCGATCCCAGCGGCCGGTTGTCCAGCGCCAGCATCTGCACCTGGATCAGGTTGGCGATCATCGGGATCTTGCCGCCGCCGATCAGTTCGGGCGTGACGTAATCGCCGATGGTCGGGATGAAGACGATCAGCACGGCCGCCAGCACGCCCGGCATCGCCAGCGGCAGCGTCACCCGCCAGAAGGTCATCGCCCGGCTTTCGCCCAGATCCCGCCCGGCTTCCAGCAGCGACCGGTCGATCTTTTCCAACGCCACGAAGATCGGCAGGATCGCGAAGGGCGCATAGGCATGGGCCAGGGTGATGACGATGGAATTGACGTTGTAGAGGATGAAGGTCAGCGGCTCGTCGATGATGCCAAGCCCGGTCAGGCTGGAATTGATGACGCCGTTATAGCCCAGGATCACCTTCCACAGGAACACCCGGATCAGATAGCTGGTCCAGAACGGAATGGTGATGAGGAACAGCCACAGCGATTTCCGTTCCGGGCGGACCATGAAGCTGACGTAATAGGCCACCGGAAAGGCCAGCAGCACCGTGACCAGCGTCACCAGCGCCGACACGGCCAGCGACCGCAGCATCACCGTGCGCACGATCGGGTCGGTCCAGACCTGGACATAGTTGCCCCAGGTGAATTCGCGCACGACCGTCAGGTAGCCGTCAGTCAGGAAGCTGTAGGCGAGGATGGTCAGCAGCGGCGCGGCCAGGACCAGCAGCGCATAGAGGAACGGCGGCGCGATCAGGGCATAGCCCTGCTTGGCCTGTGCATCCAGTCCCTTGGCCATCCGATCCTTCCCGCCGCGCCGTCGTCTCAATTCCTTTCATATCGGGGAAAGGGTGAAAAGAGGGTTTATGCGGCTGCCCTCGCAACCGGCCTTATCGCCACCACCGCCCGGTCAGCGCCAGGCGCGCCAAGGACGCCCGCCGCTGAAATGGCGTTGCAACAATGGCTTCCTGGAAGATGTTCGCCTTGCTTCTCAGGACCGCATCCAGCAGCGGCCCCACGCCCGCCCCGGGATAGAGCGCCGCCGCAGCCCGTTTGGGCAGCAGCCTGCGCGAGGCCGCGGCACGTCCGAACGCCTCTTGCGCCAGCCGCGCAAGCCGGGCGGCCTTGGCGGGATCGGACCCGGCCAGACCAAGGCCCAGGGGCTGCAGCAGGGGCAGCGCGCGCAGCCAGGCAACCAGCCCGGCGCCAAGGCCCTGGTCCGCAGCGACCGCCTGCCCCCGCGCGTCCGCGCCCAGGCGCGCGGCGGCCAGCGTCATCAGCCGCCCGCTGGTCCCGGCGACATAGTCCGCCACCTCCTCGGGCGTCGCAAAGGGCTCGCGGAAGCAGTCGCGGCGACGCGCCTCGGCCAAGGGCGCCAAAGCCCCGGCCCCGCTGCCCCAGGCGTCCCACAGCGGCGTCAGCACGTCGTGCAGCGGAGGGGCTTGCCGGCGCCCATGTCGGCCAGTCGATCCACCCACCATTGCAGCCGCATCTCGGCCAGCAGAGGTTCGCTCGACTGGAAGGGCGCCCGGGCGATCTCGAGGTTCAGCGCGTAAAGCGTCATCAGCGCGGGCCGGTCCCGCGGTTCGGCGACCAGGACCGCACCGAAGCGGTCGGGATCTTCCGACCGGACCAGCGCGGTGCAGGCGTCAAGGGTCATGCACCCCTACCGCCCTTGGGGAAGTCAGTGGCGCCCAAAGTCATTCAACATCGCCTCATTGAAGTTAGGCAGAAGATTGAAATCTGACCCGCCTCCGGGTGTGTCCCTGATTTCTACTCCTGCCTTCACGAGAAGGTTCCTGATTTCATCGGCTGTCCGGAAATCCTTTCGCCGCTTCGCCTCTTGCCGATCCAGCAGCAACGCAGCCACCCGGTCCCGTGCAGGGTGTTCACCAACAGAACCGACCCCCACCCTGGCAAAGCTGCCAATCTCGTTCCAATCGGGCACAAGTCCCAGCATCTCCAACGACGCCGCGAATTGGGCGCTCTGAACAGCCGACCCGCCAAGCCTGAAATCATGCAAGGCAGCAATCGCCCCCGGCGTGTTCAGATCGTTCGCAAGGGCATCGACAACAGCATCAAGAGGTCGCCAAGCACCCCCGTTCTTCAGCGTCTGTACCATGCTTCTGCTGTAACCGGCTTGAACCAGAGCGAAGAACCAGTCTTCAAGATGACGCTCGGCTTCTTTCGCCTTGGCTTGCGTCCAGTCCATCGGCTTGCGGTAGTGCGTGGACAGCATCACGAAGCGGATCACCTCTCCGGGCACGCCCTGGTCCAGCAGATCGCGGACGGTGAAGAAATTGCCCAGGGACTTGGACATCTTCCTGCCCTCGACCTGCAGCATCTCGTTGTGCAGCCAGATATTGGCGAAGGATGCCTCGGGGTGGGCGCAGCAGCTTTGCGCGATCTCGTTCTCGTGGTGGGGGAACTGCAGGTCGATGCCGCCGCCATGGATGTCGAAGCTGGGGCCCAGCAGCGCCTCGGACATGGCGGAACATTCGATGTGCCAGCCGGGGCGGCCCCGGCCCCAGGGGCTGTCCCAACCGGGCTGGTCGGCGGCCGAGGGCTTCCACAGCACGAAATCCATCGCGTCGCGCTTGAAGGGCGCCACCTCGACCCGCGCGCCGGCGATCATGTCATCGACCGACCGGCCCGACAGGCGGCCATAGGCCGGAAAGGACCGCACGTCGAACAGCACATGCCCTTCGGCCGCATAGGCATGGCCGCGCGCCACCAGCGTTTCGATCATCGCCACCATCTGCGGTATGTATTTTGTGGCGCGCGGTTCATGGTCGGGACGGGCCGCGCCCAGGGCGTCCATGTCGTCGTGATACCAGGCGATGGTCTCGTCGGTGATCTCGCGGATGCTGCGGCCGGTGGCGGCGGCGCGGGCGTTGATCTTGTCGTCCACGTCGGTGAAGTTGCGCACATAGGTGACGTGATCGGCGCCATAGACGTGGCGCAGCAGCCGCACCAGCACGTCGAAGACCAGCACCGGCCGGGAATTGCCCAGATGCGCGCGGTCATAGACGGTCGGTCCGCATAGGTAGAGGCGCAGGTTGCGGCGGTCCAGGGGCTGGAAAACCTCTTTCCTGCGGGTGCGGGTGTTCGTCAGCCGGATCTCGACCATGGGCGCCTCGTTGGATCTGTCGGCCGGATCTAGCCCATCGGGGCGTGGCTTTCCACCCAGGCGATCTGCCGGGGCAGGCTGTGGCGGTGCAGGTCATAGCCGTCGAGGATGGTCTGCCGCGCCGCTCTGCGCAGCCGGTCCGCATCGGGATCGCCCGCCAGGCCGCGGATCAGCGCGTCCGACAGGGCCGGCACGTCGAAGAACGGCACCAGCCGGCCGTTTTCGCCGTCGCGGATCAGTTCGCGCACGGGTTCGGTGTCCGAGGCGACGACATAGCCGCCCGCCGCCATCGCCTCGGTCAGGGACCAGGACAGCACGAAGGGATAGGTCAGATAGCAATGGACCCGCGCGACCCGGATCAGCGACAGGTAGTCCTCATAGGCAAGCCGGCCCGGGAAATGCAGGCGCGACAGGTCCAGGCGGTCGCCCAGTTCGGCCAGCATCCGGGCCTTCCAGGTGCCGCCGTCGCGGGGGGCGTTGCCATAGCTCGTGCCCTCGGCGCCGACGATGACGACCTGCGCCTGGGGACGGGCGGCCAGAACCGCAGGCAGGGCACGCATGAAGATGTGGAAGCCGCGATAGGGTTCCAGCGAGCGGCTGACATAGGACAGGACCTCGTCCCCCGCGCGCAGGCCGGGTCCGTCCGGCAGCGCCAGCGTCGCGCCCGCGTCGGGACGGACGCGGTCGGTGTCGATGCCGTCGTGGACGACGGCGATCTTGGGGCGCAGTTCGGGCGGGAAGCTGTCCGCCTGATAGCGGGTGGGGGCGATGGCGGCATCGGCCTGGACGATGCCCTGGATCAGGTGGGCGCTGCGCGCCACGGTCATGATCCGCGATTCGTCGCTGTCCTGCTGCAGTTCGGGATCGAAGCCCACGTCGTGGCCGCGGGTGCGATACATCAGTTCGGCATAGACCAGCAGCCTTGCCTGCGGCCAGATCTCGCGCAGGAACAGCGTCTCGCCCCAGCCGGAATGGCCGATGACGACGTCGGGGACAAAGCCGTGGCGGTCCCGCAGCGCGCGCGCGCCCCGCGCCGCCAGATAGCCGCGTTCCGCATGGCCCGCGTAGCTGCGGCCAAGGCCCTGCGCTTGGACGGGATCGGGCGTCTTGTAGCGGACGGTCGGGACCGGGCTGGGCCGCTGGTTCTTCTCGTCCGTCAGGGCCAGCACCTGATGGCCCCGCGCCGCAAGCGCCGGGGCAAGATGAAGGAACTGGCCGGGAAAGTTCTGGTGGACGAACAGGATCTTCATCGGTGGTGGTCGCGGAACGCCGCCGCCAGCAGCGCGCGGGTGTAGTCCTGCCGGGGGTTGTCGAAGATCTCGGCGGTGCTGCCCTGTTCCACCACCTCGCCCGCGCGCATGACCATGATCTTGTGCGACATTGCGCGCACCACCCGCAAGTCGTGGCTGATGAACAGGAAGGCGAGACCGTATTTCCGCTGCAGGCCGCGCAGAAGCTGGACGATCTGCACCTGCACCGTCATGTCCAGCGCGCTGGTCGGTTCGTCCAGCACCACCACCTTGGGCCGCAGGATCATCGCGCGGGCGATGGCGATGCGCTGGCGCTGCCCGCCCGAGAACTCGTGCGGATAGCGGTGCATGGTGTCGGGGTTCAGGCCGACCTCGGCCATGATCTCGGCCACCATCCGGCGGCGGTCGGCGCCCTTCTCGACCCCGTGGACGCCCAGGCCCTCGGCGATGATCTGTTCCACCGTCATGCGCGGGGACAGGCTGCCGAAGGGATCCTGGAACACGATCTGCATGTCGCGGCGCAACCGGCGCAACTGGCGCGACTGCCAGGCCGCGATGTCCTGGCCCAGAAACAGGATCGGCCCGTCGCTGCCGATCAGCCGCATGATCGCCAGTGCCAGCGTCGTCTTGCCCGAGCCGGATTCGCCCACGACGCCCAGCGTCTCGCCTGCCCTGACGGTCAGGCTGGCGCCGTTCACGGCCTTGACGTAGCCGACCGTCCGGCGCAGCAGGCCCCGCTGGACCGGAAACCAGACCTTCAGATCCCGCGTCTCGACCATGACCGGGGCATCGGCGGCCACCGGATCGGCCAGACCCCGGGGTTCGGCCGCCAGCAGCTTGCGGGTATAGTCGTGGCGGGGGTTGGCGAACAGGTCGGCCACGGGCCCCTGCTCGACGATCTCGCCGTCCTTCATCACGCAGACCCGGTCGGCGATGCGGCGCACGATGCCAAGGTCGTGGCTGATGAACAGCAGCGACAGGCCCTCGGCAGCCTTCAGTTCCGCCAGCAGGTCCAGGATCTGCGCCTGGATCGTCACGTCCAGGGCCGTCGTCGGCTCGTCCGCGATCAGAAGCTCTGGCCCGTTGGCTAGCGCCATCGCGATCATCACCCGCTGGCGCTGCCCGCCCGACAACTGGTGCGGATAATCCGCCAGACGGCTCTCGGGGTCGCGGATCCCGACGCGCGTCAGCAGCTCGACGATGCGCGCCCGGGCGCGGGCCCCCGTCAGCCCCTGGTGCAGCGCCAGGCTTTCGCCCAGCTGCTTTTCCAGCGTGTGCAGCGGGTTCAGCGAGGTCATCGGTTCCTGGAAGATGAAGCTGATGTCGTCGCCCCGGATGTCGCGCAGCACCTTTTCGGGCGCATCGACCATCTCGCGTCCGGCATATTTCACTGACCCCTCGATGATCGCCGATTCGCCCAGCAGACGCACGGTGGACAGCGCCGTGACCGACTTGCCCGACCCCGATCTCGCCCACCAGCGCCACGGTTTCGCCCCTGCCGATCTGGAAGCTGACGCCCTTGACGGCGGGCACCACCCGGCCCTCCTGGCGGAAGCTGATGCGCAGGTCCTGGACCGCCAGAACGGGCTCGGTCATTTGAAGGTCTTTCGGGGTCGAAGGCATCGCGCACGCCTTCGAAGACGAAGACCAGAAGCGACAGCATGATGGCGAAGGTGAAGAACGCGGTGAAGGCCAGCCAGGGCGCCTGCAGGTTCTGCTTGGCCTGCAGCGCCAGCTCCCCCAGCGACGGCGCCGAGGCGGGCAGCCCGTAGCCCAGATAGTCCAGCGCCGCCAGGCCGCTGATGGTGCCTGTGACGACGAAGGGCAGCATGGTCAGGGTGGCGACCATCGCGTTGGGCAGGATGTGGCGGAACATGATGGTGCGGTCGGACACGCCAAGGGCGCGGGCGGCGCGGACGTATTCGAAGTTCCGCGCCCGCAGGAATTCGGCCCGCACCACGCCGACCAGCGCCGGCCAGCCGAACAGGATGGTGACGAAGACCAGCAGCCAGAAGCTGCGCCCCAGGATCGCGAACAGGATGATGATGACGTAAAGCGACGGCGTGGAGGCCCAGATCTCCAGCACGCGCTGAAAGACCAGGTCGGTCCGCCCGCCGAAATAGCCCTGGATCGCCCCCGCCGCGATGCCAACGACCGAGGCCACCACCGTCACGATCAGCGTGAACAGGATCGAGATGCGGAACCCATAGATCACCCGCGCCAGCACGTCGCGGGCGGTGTCGTCGGTGCCAAGCCAGTGCGTGCCGTCCGGCGGGCTGGGGGCGCTGCCGACGTTGTTGATGGTCGAATAGTGAAACGGGATCGGCGGCCAGATCATCCAGCCCTGCTCGTTTTCGGGGATGTCGCTGGTGCCGGCGTCCACGGCGGCGATCAGGTCCTCGGGCGTGTCCCAGCATTCCTGCCGGCCGCCGGTGACGATCAGGCATTGCACGGCGGGATCGGTATAGATCGCCTCGGTCCCGAAGTCGCCGCCGAAGGCGGTTTCGGGATAGAAGTTGTAGGCGGGGAAATAAAGTTCGCCGCGATAGCTGGCGACGATGGGTTTGTCGTTGGCCACGATCTCGGCGAACATCGCGGTCACGAACAGGACCGAGAAGATCACCAGCGACCAGAAGGCCCGGCCGTTGCGGCGAAAACTGCGCCAGCGGCGGCGGTTGAGTTCCGACAGCGCCATCAGCCGGCCCTCGATTCGAAGTCGATGCGGGGATCGACGAAGACATACATCATGTCCGACAGGATCCCCACGACCAGGCTCAGCAGGCCAAAGACATAAAGCGTGCCGAAGATCACCGGATAGTCGCGCTGCACCGCGGCCTCGAAGCCAAGCCGGCCAAGGCCGTCCAGCGAAAACACCGTCTCGATCAGGATGGAGGCGCCGAAGAACACGCCCAGGAAGACGGCGGGAAAGCCCGCGATGACGATCAGCATGGCGTTGCGGAAGACGTGGCCGTAAAGCACCCGGCGTTCCGTCAGCCCCTTGGCGCGGGCGGTCATCACGTATTGCTTGTTGATCTCGTCCAGGAAGCTGTTCTTGGTCAGCAGCGTCAGCGTGGCGAAGCTGGAAATGGTCGAGGCGATCACGGGCAGCGTGGCGTGCCAGGCATAGTCCTTGATCTTGCCCCACAGCGACAGGTCCGCGAAGTTGTCGCTGGTCAGGCCGCGCAGCGGGAAGATCTGCCAGTAGCTGCCGCCCGCGAACAGCACCATCAGCAGCACCGCGAACAGGAAGGCGGGGATCGCATAGGCCATGATGATGACGGCCGAGGTCCAGGTGTCGAAGCGCGTCCCGTCCCGCGTGGCCTTGCGGATGCCCAGCGGGATCGAGATGAGATAGGCCAGCAGCGTGGACCACAGGCCCAGCGTGATCGACACCGGCATCTTTTCCACCACCAGGTCGATGACGCTGATCGACCGGAACCAGGACGTCCCGAAATCGAAGGTCAGGTAATTGCCCATCATCGTCAGGAAGCGTTCCACGGGCGGCTTGTCGAAGCCGAACTCCTTTTCCAGCTGGGCGATGAATTCGGGCGGCAGGCCGCGCGCGCCCTCGTAGCCCTCGACCACGCCGGTGTCGGCGCCGGCCCCCGCACCGGATATGTTGCTGAAGGCGTCGCCCGAGCCCTGCACCTGCGCCGCGATCTGTTCGATGGGACCGCCGGGCACGAACTGGGTCAGGGTGAAGTTCACCACCATGATCCCGATCAGGGTGGGGATGATCAGCAGCAGCCGCCGCAGGATATAGGCGCCCATCGGATTGCCCTTGCCCCTTCCGGGCCTTCGCGGGGCCCGCTTTTGCTTGTCCCGCCCTTGTCGGGCGGGATCGACGGGAAATCAACCCTGCCCTCAGCGGATCGCGCCGGCCGCCTTCAACTCGGCCTCGCGGGCGGTGTCGGCCCACCAGAAGTCCAGCGTGCCCAGCGCATAGGGCGGCATCTGTTCGGGGTGGCGGTACATGTCGTAATAGGCCAGCGTGTATTCGGCCTTGAACCATTTCGGCACCCAGAAGCGCAGGCTGCGCAGGGCGCGGTCCAGCGCGTGGATCGCCACGATGTTGTCCTCGGGCGTCTCGGCCTGCTGGCCCAGTTCGAGCAGCCTGTCGATGGCGGGGTTCGCCAGGCCCATCGGGTTGAACACGTCGTCCGCATCCTCGGATCCGAAGACCTGGCCGGCATAGCCGCCGATGGCATAGGACTGGCCCAGCGAATCCTCGACGATGTCGAAATCCTTGGACCGGGTGCGAAGCTGCATCTCGGCATTGTCGACGCGGCGGTTCACCGCGTCGATGCCGATGGCGCGCAGGTTCTGGATGTAGGGGTTGATGATGCGGTCGTTGCCCACGTCGTCGTTCAGGATCTCGATCGTCAGAACATCGCCGTCCGCGTTGCGGCGCATCCCGTCGCTGCCCACCGTCCAGCCCGCCTCGTCCAGCAGGGCCACGGCGCGGCGCATGTTCTGCCGGTCAAGCTGGCGTTCGCCGGACACGGGCTGGACCACGGCGGGCTCGGTCAGGATGCCGGGGGGAAGATCGCCCGCGACGGGTTCCAGCAGCGCGACCTCCTCGGGGGTGGGCGGGCCGTCGGCGCGGAACTCGCTGTTGTCCCAGAAGGAATTGACGCGCGTCTCCAGCCCGTAGAGCAGCGTCTGGTTGGTCCATTCGAAGTTGAACATCAGCCCGATGGCCTCGCGCACGCGGATGTCCTGGAACTTCTCGCGCCGCAGGTTGAAGACCCAGGCATCGCCGCTGGCGATCTGGCCGTCCGGCAGGGTCTCGCGGACCACCGCCCCGGAGGCCAGCGCCGGGAAGTCGTAGCGCGTGGCCCAGTGCATCGAGGATGTCTCGTTGCGGAAGGTGTATTCGCCGGCCTTGAAGGCCTCGAAGGCGCTGTCGAAATCGCCGAACATCTCGTAGCGGATCCGGTCGAAGTTGAAGCGGCCCCGGTTGATCGGCAGGTCCTTGCCCCAATAGTCGGGGTCGCGCTTCACGACCAGCGTGCGACCCATCTCGGCCCGGTCGAACATGTAGGGGCCGGACCCGACATAGGGGATGGTCGTGCTTTGCTCCAGGTCGCGGTCGTTGTCCTCGAAGTCCTTCTTCGAAAAGACGATCTGGCTGCCCATCTGCGAGATCACGTCGCGCCGGGGATAGCCCTCGGCAAAGGTGAACTTGATGCGGTGGTCGTCCAGAACCTCGGCCTTGGCGACCATCTGCTGCATCGCCATGCGGAAGGACGACAAGCCCTTGTCGCGCAAGGTTTCAAAGCTGAACAGAACGTCATGGGCGGTCAGCGGCGTGCCGTCGCTGAACTTCGCCTCGGGGCGCAGGTTGAAGATCACCCAGTCCTTGCTTTCGGGATATTCCAGCGTTTCGCACAACAGGCAGTAATCGACGCCCAGCTCGTCCGCCGGGCTGTCCATCAGCCGTTCCAGCTGGATCACCGACAGCGCGATGGCCCGGCCGCGATGCGTGAAAGGGTTGAAGCTGTCGAACCCGCCGACCGCGCCGAACGAGATTTCCCCGCCCTTCGGCGCATCGGGGTTCACATAGCGGTAATGCGGGAAATCGGCGGGCAGCGCGGGTTCGCCGAACAGGGCGATGGCGTGGGTCTTGATGACTTTCTCGCCCCCCTCGGCCCCTGGTGCCTCTTGCGACAGGGCGGCGGATGCCGGGGCAAGGGCAAGCATGGCGATCAGGGCAAGGCGGCGCATCGGCAAACTCCGGTCGGGGATCTGTGACATACGCTAGGCAGCGCGCGGGACACGATCAAGCCGCGATTTCGTGAGGGCGAGGCAGCAGGCGCACACGAAAAAGGGCGCATTCCGCGATGCGCCCCGGTTCGGTCGAAGACGAAGGCCGTTACTGCTGGGTTTGCAGATAGGCGATGATGTCGGCGCGGTCCTGCGGATCCTTCAGGCCGGCAAAGGACATCTTGGTGCCGGGCACGACGCCTTTGGGATTGGCCAGGAATTCCTGCAACGCCTCGGGCGTCCACTGCGGTGCCTCGGCGGCATGTTCGATCATGGCGGGGGAATAGTTGAAGCCCGCGACCGCCGCCACGTCGCGGCCCACGACGCCGTTCAGATGGGGACCAACGCCATCGGTGCCGTCAAGCTTGTGGCAGGCCTTGCACTTGCCAAAGTCCTTTTCGCCCGCGGCCACGTCGGCCGATGCCAGCAGCGCCGCAAAGTCGATTTCCTCCTCGGCCGCTTCTTCGCCGCCCGCGGCTTCCTCGACCGGGATGGTGTAAGCCTGCGCGACTTCCTCACCCTCGCCGTAATTGGCAGAGCCGACATGGTACAGCGAACTCGCCGCCCAGTTGGCCAGCATCAGGAACAGCAGCGCGCCGATCAGCGCGCCGGCGGCCTTGGTCACGGTCATGGTGTTGAACATCGCGTGCGATCCCCGCATTGGTAAGCTCGTCAATTCGACGGGTATGTATCCGCTTTCGCTTTGAAGGATCAAGGTATAGTTGACGCCACGATCATTCAAAATTCGGACAGCGGGCCATGACGACCACGACCAACCGCATCGCCTTCCAGGGCGAACCCGGCGCCTACAGCCACGAAGCCTGCCGCACGGCGCGGCCCGGGATGGAGGCCCTTCCCTGCCGCACCTTCGAGGACGTGATCGAGGCCGTGCGCAGCCACCAGGCCGACCTGGCGATGCTGCCGGTGGAAAACTCGACCTATGGCCGGGTGGCCGACATCCACCACCTGCTGCCCGAATCCGGCCTGCACATCATCGACGAGGCCTTCGTGCGGGTCCGCATCGCGCTGATGGCGCCGCCGGGCAGCCGGTTGCAGGACGTGCGCCATGTCCGCGCGCATCTGGTGCTGATCCCGCAGGCGCGGGGCTTCCTGACGCGGCATGGGATCACCGCCTCGGCGGCCGCCGACAGCGCCGGTGCCGCCGCCGAACTGGCGCAAGAGCGCACGCCGGGCGAGGGCGTTCTGGCCAGCGAACTGGCGGCCGAACTGCACGGGCTCGAGGTGCTGGCCCGGGACATCGAGGATCACCACCACAACACCACGCGCTTCCTCATCATGGGGCGGCAGCCCGATCACAGCCGCCGGTCGGACCGGATGCTGACCACCTTCGTCTTCCGGGTCCGCAACATTCCCGCCGCGCTCTACAAGGCGATGGGGGGATTCTGCGACGAACGGCGTCAACATGACCAAGCTGGAAAGCTACATGGTCGATGGCGTCTTCACCGCGACGCAGTTCTATGCCGATGTCGAAGGCCACCCCGAGGATCCGGCCCTTCAGCGCGCGCTTGACGAATTGCGCTACTTCACCTCGTCGCTGAACATCCTGGGCGTCTATCCCGCCGACCCCCTGCGCGAGGCGCAGCGAAGCCGGGCCTGACGCGCCACGGGGCCCGCCGCGGCGTGCCGTCCGGGGTCACGCGGCGGCGCGCAGATGGCTCAGGAAATCCGCGATCCGCTGATCGTATTTGCGGTCCAGTTGCGCCTTGCCCAGCCGGGCCGTCTGCAGCAGCAGGCGCGCACGCATGGTGCGGGGACGGATCTCGGTCTCGAACAGAAGGCGGGTCCTGGCCCGACTGAGGGGGACCAGCGTCATGGCGATCGACAGGTTGAACAGGTCGGAATGACCCTCCAGAACGATGTGCGACGGCCGGTCGAAGCGCGTGACCTCCAGCCACACCTGGCGCGGGCTGTCCCGCCACATGAAGTCCAGCGTCCAGCCCGCGCCGGGGCCGGGCTGCTGCAGGGGATCCAGGCGCTGCGCTGCAATCCCGCGCGCCATCAGGGCCCGTTCGATACGGGGAAAGTCGCCGATCACCGCGAACAGATCCTCGGACGATCTGTCTGTATCCACCCTGGTCGAGAACTTCATGCCGGCCGGACCCGCCCCGCCAGGGATGCGACCCGCCCAGCGAGGGATCCAGGGGCGGCATTCTGTTCAGCCATTCGAAAAGCATCCTTTGCCTTGTCAGCCGATGGGGAACGGGATCCCCGGCCGATGGTTCGGCCTCCGGGTTATCAACTATCAGCACGTCGCGTGAAGGCAATTCATCTTCTGCACTTGACAATCTGCGGTTGAAACGCTGCGATCACGCGACACGCAGAGGGGCCGGCACGGATGCCGTCGGCCCGGGGTTGAGGGTCGGGGATGCGCGACGCACCGCAAGAGATCGGACAGCGCGATCCGCCCGCCGGACTGGCCGAGATCCTCGCCCTGCGCATCCTGGCCACGACCGACATGCACATGAAGCTGCTGCCTCACGACTATCTGGCGGGCAGATCCTGCGACCGGGGCAGCCTGGCGCAGATCGCCTCGCTGGTGGACCGGCACCGGGCGGCGGTGCAGAACACGCTGCTGCTGGACAACGGCGATTTCCTGCAGGGGACGCCCCTGGGCGAACAGGCGGCACGGGGCGGAACAGGCCCTCATCCGGCGATCGCGGCGATGAACCTGATGGGCTATGACGCCGCGGCCATCGGCAACCATGACTTCGCCTTCGGGCTGGAGGTGCTGCAATCGGCGGCGCGCCAGGCCCGGTTCCCGTTCCTGGCGGCCAATCTGCGGCTGAAAGGGCGGGCGGACTTCCCGGGCTTCGTCATCCTGGAACGGACCGTCCAGGCCCAGTCGGGGCGCCTGGTGCCGCTGCGGATCGGCGTGGTGGGTTTCCTGCCCCCCAGACTACCGCCTGGGACGGCGACCTGTCGCGGCAGATGGCCTGCGACGACATTCTGGATACCGCGCGCCGGATCGTGCCCCGGATCCGCGCGGCCGGCGCCGATCTGGTCATCGCCCTTGCCCATAGCGGCATCTCGGACCGCGCCGCCGGCCCCGGCGCCGAAAACGTCGCCCGCGACCTGGCGGCGCTGAGGGGCATCGATGTGGTGGTCGCGGGCCACACGCACGAGGTCTTTCCCTCCGCTGCCGGAACCGGGCCCGGAACCAGCCGCGGCGGCGCCGACGCGGCAGGCGGCACATTGGCGGGCAAGCCGGCGGTGATGCCCGGTTTCTGCGGATCGCATCTGGGGGTGATCGATCTGTCGCTGGTCCGGCACCCCGACACCGGGTGGCAGATTCGCAGCTTTGCCGCGCGGTGCGAGGCGGTCGGGCCCGACCTGCCTGCCGCCCCGGCTGTCCTGCGCACGGTGGTGCCCGCCCATCGGCTGACGCTGTCGCATCTGCGCCGACGCATCGGCCACAGCAACGAACGGATCAGCAGCTATTTCGCCCTGCTAGGGTACGATCCGGCGCTGAGCCTGGTGAACCTGGCGCAGCGCTGGTTCGTGCGAAAGGCGCTGGAGCGGACGCGCTTTGGCGCATGGCCGGTCCTGTCCGCCGCCGCGCCCTTCCGGGCGGGCGGACGCGCCGGACCCGGCCATTACACGGATGTGGCAGCCGGACGCCTGCGGCTGAGCCATCTGACCGACATCTATTCCTTCCCCAACCGCATCTGCGCCCTGGCCGTGACGGGTGCCGACCTGCGCGACTGGCTGGAGAGGTCGGCAAGCCTGTTCCAATGGCTCAGGCCGGGCGAGGCGGACCAGCCGCTGACCGATCCCGGCTTTCCGGCCTATCAGTTCGACGTGATCCAGGACGTGCAATGGACCATCGACCTGTCCCGCCCCCCGCTTATTGCCCCGATGGCGGCCCGGCCGGCGGCAGCCGCATCGGCGAGCTGTTCTGGCGCGGCCGCCCGGTCCAGGACGGCGACCGCTTCGTTCTGGCCACGAACTCCTATCGCCTGGCCGCCTGCGGCCTGTTCGCCCCGCTGACGGCGGGCAAGCCCCTGGTCCTGCCGCCCGGCCCGCAGACCCGCGACGTGATCCGCGATTACCTGCGGCAACGCGGGCGGCTTTCGATCGGCGCGCGGCCGATATGGCGTTTCCGGCCGATGCCCAGCACGTCCGCCCTGTTCGCGACCGGCCCTTGTGGGCTGTCGATGCTGCCGGACGTGGCCTTGCGCTGCGGCTTCCGGCTAGAGCATGTGGGTCCGACCGACGAGGATTTCGCGTTGCTGCGCCTGCATCTTTGACGGTTGCATCGCGCGCGGGGTCCGACTATCTAGACCGCGAGAGGTTGGCGCGGGCAGGCGCCTCGCCAACCCGGTCAGGTCCGGAAGGAAGCAGCCGTAGCGAGCCCCGCTTGGGTCGTGGTCCAACCTCTCACCCTTCCTCTCAGCAATCGATGGCGAGATGGGCGGTGCAAGGCGTCCGGCTGTTTCGGGCAGGTCAGCGCCCCCGACAAGAGCTTTGTTGAAGAGGGCGAGACAAGAAGGCCGGACCCGATCCGGGATGGTGACGACCAAGGCCGACCAGGCGAAGTCGGCTCCCGACCAACCCGCCTCGCAAACGTCATTCGGACCACTGGCACCTCCATGGCTGGACCTGCCGCAATGCCCGAACAGCAGCTTCATGAAGATGTCGACATGAATCGCGTCGGGTTATCGCCAGGCTTGACCTGCCCCGGTTCTATTCCGGTCAGGCGCTCATGTTGGGCGGCCCTCTGTTCGAAGGCTGGGGGTGATCTCCGGCCCGATGCCGTCGGTTGGGCCGCGAGACTGGTTCGGCCTTCAGCGTTTTTACGATGGAGCGTGTGAACGCCATTGATGGAGTGGATGGCTCCCGCTCCCGGCATAGCAATGTGCCACATTGGCCAATCGCATAGCGCGGGCGATCTAGGCCATGCTGAAAACGGGCGAAGCCTGGAGACCCGCTTGAGCAGATAAAATTGCAGGCCGCTGCTGCTGGCCTGAACGAGGTGGCGCGGGCACAGTGAGATGATGGCAAACTGACGGACATGAGGCAGGGAATGGCACGACGCGCAGTTCGGGACGGCAGCATCACGACCCTGCTTGGCCAGAGCCGAGCCGTGCTGATCCTGGTGCCCCATCCCCACGATCTGCCTGACGACCTGAAGCGGATCCTGCGGCAGGCTCGGGTCCTGCCGCCCCTCGACAGGGACATCCTCTCCGTCCTCCTGGGGGTCACTCATTCCGCCTCGGCCGACAACCCGGACCTCGTGGCGCTCCTGCCAGACGATCGTGCCCTTGGCCGTGCAGATCGACACCCGGATGGGCCTGGGGGCGGAGGGACCCCTTTGGCATGCCGCCGATCCCGCTCTGTATCTCGCCAACCCCACCCATGCCCTCCGCGTCCGGAAGCGACTGGAGGCGGCTGAGGAACGCGCGAGGACCATCCTTGCCCGCGACAGGGTGCTCCTTGATGCCATGGCCGACGCCCTGGTGGAGGTCGGCCTGATGGAAGGGGACGACCTGGCGCAGTGGCTGGCCAAGGTGGAGCGCTTTCCCTGAGCGGGAGGTGTCGCCTGGGATCAGGCAGCGGAGGCCGCACGATGGCTGACGCTCCGGTCAAGGGTGAGGCGGCGCTGAGGCACGACGTGCGGATGCCAGGGCGGGGCTTCGATGTCATGCCAAAGAGGGACGCCCGTTATCCCGCCAACCGGCAGCGCGCGCACCATGACCTGTTTATCCCGCGCGTGGAAAGGGCTTGCAAAAAAAGAACCTAGTGCGTGCCGCAAACCCAGAAAGTCTCGAGCGGGAGATGACAGCATCGGGAGAGGTGGCGGTGAGCGTGCCCGAGTTCCGCTATCCACAGGTTCGTGCGGCAACTCGGCGCCCCCAGCATGGCGCCCTGCGTGGGGTGCGTATAACTTGATGCTTGGCCGCAGGGAAATCGCGCGGCTACCAGGCGGCGGCCACGCGAGGGATCCTGAACACGTCCTCTCTGCGCCGGCTGGTCAGCAATGTCAACGGATACGAGAGGACCATACCATGACCCACAGCCCCGACGGCGCGGCATCGGCCGCGCCGCCTGACTTGCAGCTGCTGAAGAAGACGGAGCTTTGCGAGATGCTTTCTGTCAGCGAAGCCTCGGTGGACCGGTGGCTGCGCAGCGATCCGAGCTCTCCGCAGCCGCGCCGCATCGCAGCCGGCACGATCCGCTGGAAGCGCAGCGAGGTGCGCGCCGTCCTGCAGGGGCTGCCTGTCGTCGCCTAGCCGTGCTGCGCCGCCAGCCCCATCACCTGCGCGTAGTCGCGATGGTCGGGCGTGACCGCGGCGCGGATCTCGTTCTTTTCCTCGCCCATGGCGTCGCTGCCGACGTCGATGCGGGCGACGAACTCGATCCCGTCGAGATCGGCGAAGCCCCCGATCCGCCGCGCTGCCTGCGCCTGCGGGGACTGGTCCTTGTCCGAGATCCCGCGCGCCGAGTTCAGCATCCCGCGGATCAGGCTGCGGCCCATGTTGGCCCAGTCCGGTCCCTTGGGGCTGTAAAGCCCGATCAGCGTGAAAATCTTGCGCCGGGCGTACTGGCCCTCGGTCACGGTGAATTCGCCGTTGAGATAGACGGCGCCAGTGGAGCCGCGGGTGGCATAGCCACCGGTCCAGCCCTGCGACGGGTCGTCGAAACCGCCGGGGCGGATGGTCAGCCGCACCTTGGCGAGTGTTCCCTTCGGGATGAGGTTGGTGTTGGACTGCGCGTCGTTGAAGTCGTTCCAGAGGCCTGACATGGCTCGGATCCTTTCAGTTGGTGGGAGCGGATTGGGTGTCGGGCGCTGGCGCGCCAGGCGGCGCGGGCAGCTGCGGCGGCGCATAGGTCAGCCGCCGTTCGGCCGGGATCAGTGGCCCGCGGATCTTCTCCATCAGCCGGCCGAGATGGGGCTCTTCGACCAGGTCGAGGCGGCCGGAGCGGTCCTTTGCCGGGTAGCCCCACGGGTTCAGAGTCTGGCAGACGAAGGCGCGCTGCGGCCGGTTCTGCTCGTCCGGCATGCTGGCCATGGTGATGACCTGATCGACGATGCCGGGCAGCTCGAGCCCGGTCTTCGAGCCGTCGATCTGCGGGACGAAGACCTTGCGATTGAAGTCGTCGAGCTTCTCGTCGAGGATCCCGACGAACCAGACGTTCTTGCCGCGCGTGTGCTGGAGATGGGTCAGCCAGCCGATCATCTCGCGCCCGTGCAGCCCGTAGGCGCCGCGCACGTCGGGCTTGCCGGTCTTCTCCGAATGCGCCTCCGGCTGCCCCCGGCACCACTGGAAGCAGAGCCGCCCCGCCACGGTGATCGAGTCGATGAAGACGGTGTCGTATTTCGCGAGGACGCGCGGATCGCCGAACCGACCGCACACCTCGTCGAAATGCGCCTGGCTGTAGGGCTGTTCGGGCCGGAGCGCCGGGTTCGGGCCTCCGATGAAGACCGCGAAATCGCGACACTCCTTCCAGGTGCGCGGCCGAACCACGTCGATATGGAGCCCCTCGATGGCGAGATCGCCCGCCTCGAGGTCGAAGAACAGCGTGGTCGAGGCTTCGAGCGTCCAGAGCAGGCTGGTCTTGCCGATCCCGGACGGGCCGAAGATCACGCCCTTGACGCCCCGCGTCTCGGCCAGCCGCTGATCGGCGGTGATGATGGGGAGGCTCACGCGCGGTCCTCCTGCGGCAGGATCGCGATCTTCAGCGCACCGGTCTTCACGGTGCGGGCGGGCTCGAAGCCCTGGCGGATCGCCTCGGGCCAGGCGACATAGGCGCGCTCGGGCACCTTGAAAGTGATCTCGACCTATTCGGATGGATCTTCGCCGGCAGCGCGGATGCGCTCGACCATGGCGGCGAGCTGGGCCTGGTCCCATTCGACGCGCTTCGGCAGATCGGCGACCACGGTGAAATCGCCATCGGCGAGGCGGACGGTGCCGGTGTCCTTGCCGCAGGCGCGGCGGGCCTCGGCGGCGCGGGTGGCGTAGCGGACCTCGAGCGCGGTGGAAAAGCGCGCGGTGACAGCCTTCATCTGCTTTGCGGCGGCGTCGATCTCGCGCTGCATCGCGGCCAGGAGCTCGACAGGAAGCTGGGCGATCTCGCCTGCGGGCAAGTTGATCAGCTCGTCGATGGAGGGAGTGTTCTCAGGGAACGGCATGGGTTTCTCCGTGATGGGGGATGGGGTCAGGCGGCCTCGAGGAGGCGCATCGAGAGGGCGGCGCCGGCGGGACCGGGCTTGGGCCGGGCGACGGCGATGTAGGCGAAGTGGTCGGGGCCGAGACGCGCCTGCACGAGGTGGACGAGCCGCTGCTCGGCGGCGCGCAAGGCGGCGGCCGCGACACCGCGCAGGGTGCGCTGGCGCTCGGGCGTGAGGTTCGAGACGGCCCCGGTGGCGTCGACGGCAAGGAACCCGCGGTGATAGACCAGCGCCTCGCCCGGGTCGGCCTGCGCGATCCAGGCGGACAGCCCTACCTCGTCGAGCGCGGGACCGGCGGCGCCGAAGATCGACACCACCCGGCTGCCGTGGATGGCGGACCGGCTCTCCATCATGCCGCCCCCCGCGCGCTGTCGGCGGTGTGCGTGAGCTGGTCCTTCTCGAAGGCGAGGATGTCCTCGAGCCGGTAGACCACCCGGCCGCCGAGTTTCATGTAGGCGGGGCCTTCCCCGGCCCATCGCCAGCGCTCGAGCGTGCGGTGCGAGATCGTCCAGCGCCGCGCGAGCTCTTTCTGCGTGAGGCAGGTCTTCTGCTGCATCGTGTTCTCCCGGTGTCGGTTGTCGGGAGCACGATGCGAAATCCCACGAGGGGATGTCGTCAGGATTGGTGTGGGATGCGGAGGGGGATCGTCAGGAGCCTTTCAATCCAAGGGAGAACGGCCCCGAGGGGGGTCACCATCCCCCTCTCATCCCCCAGCGCATCCCACCGGGGGATCGAGAGCGCGCGCGGACGGGAGGGATGACGCGGGCTCAGAGGCCGCGCAGGCGATAGGCTCCGCGGCCGTCCGACTCGATCAGCAGTCGCCAGTTCTTCTTCGACTTGAAGACGTCGGACATCTTGAGGCTGCGCGAGCCCGCGGCAGCAAGGATCGCCTTGCCGCTCTGCCAGGGCTCGCCGCGCCCGGCTGCCTCGTGCAGCGCGCGCACGACCTGCGCCTGGATCGCACCCAGTCGGAAGTGCTGCCCGTTGCAGCGGACGTCCTGGTAGTCGGCCGAGGCATGGAAGGCGCCGGGCCGCGGGCCGGCAGCCGCGCCAGCGAATCCCGTTTCTGCTTCAAAGCGATCGCGCTCTTCACGCCGAACGTAGAGATCGCGCTGGCGCACGCTGATGTGCTCCGGCGCCCCGGTCAGGCAGGCATAGTCCGCCTTGTGCGACCGAAAGCGGCTGAGCTTCACCTCGCCATGCCGGAATAGCTGAAAGACGTCATGGGCGTGGAGATCGAGGAGCCCGTTGAACGGGCCGATCTCGAAGGGCACCGAGAATCGCTCCCTTTCCGGCGTCTCATCATAGTCGCCGCGTTCGACGGCCAGGTTGAATACCCGAATCGACAGCCGCAGCTGGTCGTTCTCAGCCAGGTAGATGAGGTCCGCCTCGGACATGGACCAGCGCTCGAGGATCTCCGGCAGAGTGAAATACGACTTCTCGATCTCCATCCGGACCCCCGATTCCCATGTACGATTGTTTAGGGTTTGTTCTAGGGTCAGGACCCATAAACCTGTTTGAGGTTGCGCGGGCTACATGATTCAAGCTCCCAAAGATGGGGGCATGAGATGAGCGAGCACTTCTGGCTGACCGAGGCGCAGATGGATCGGTTGCGGCCGTTCTTTCCGAGATCCCGAGGCAAGCCGCGCGTGGATGACCGGCGGGTGTTGAGCGGCATCATCTACGTCAAGAAGAATGGGCTGCAGTGGAAGGACGCTCCTGGCGTCTACGGGCCGCCGAAGACGCTCTACAACCGGTTCGTACGCTGGTCGCGCCTGGGTGTGTTTGCCCGGATCTTTGTCGAGCTTGCACGCCCGGGGCCGGATGGCGATGTCATCATGATCGACAGCACGCACCTCAAGGCTCACCGGACGGCGGCAAGCCTCTCAAAAGGGGGACTCGGCCGCGGGCCATCGGGCGGACCAAAGGCGGCCTGAACTCGAAGCTGCATATGATCTGCGACGGGCTGGGGCGGCCGCTGACCTTCTTCCTGTCACCCGGACAGATGAGCGACGCCAAAGGTGCGCTGGCCCTGCTGCGTGATCTGCCTCCCGCCAGGACGCTGTTGGCCGACAAAGGCTATGACGCCGACTGGTTCCGTCAGGCGCTTGAGGACAGGGGGATCGCAGCTTGCATCCCGGCCCGGCGTGGGCGCCGAAACCCTGCCAGCCACGACCGCAAGCTCTACAGGCAGCGCCACCGGATCGAGAACCTCTTTGCCCGTCTCAAGGACTGGCGCCGCATCGCGACCCGCTATGACAGATGCGGCGAGCTCTTCCTCTCCGCCATCTGCATCGCCGCAACCGTCATGTTCTGGTTGTGAGTCCTGACCCTAGGGTCCAGACTCATTGATCTTCAAAGCCAGAACATGACGGTTGCCGCGAGTGCGACAGCGGACAGGAAGGTCTTGGCGCATCTGTCATAGCGGGTTGCGACCCTGCGCCAGTCTTTCAGGCGACCGAACATGATCTCGATGCGGTTGCGGCGGCGATAGCGCCGCTTGTCGTAGCGGACCGCCTTGCCGCGCGACTTCCGCCCCGGGATGCAAGGGCGTATCCCCTTGTCTTTCAACGCTTCCCGGAACCAGTCGGCGTCGTAACCGCGATCCGCGATCATCCACTCGGCAGCGGGCAAGCTGCCCAGCAGGGCGGCGGCTCCGGTGTAGTCACTCACTTGGCCCGCGGTCATGAAGAACTTCAGGGGCCGTCCCTTGGCGTCGGTAACGGCATGTAGCTTGGTATTGAGCCCGCCCTTCGTTCTGCCAATCAAACGTCCGCGCTGGTCGTCGGGCCCCCTTTTTCGCCCGCAGGCTCGAAGCCGTGCGGTGCGCTTTCAGGTAGGTCGCATCGATCATGATGGTCTTCTGCTCGGCACCCTCGGAGGCCAGTCCTTCCATCATCCTGGCGAAGACTCCCATGTCGCCCCACCGCTTCCATCGGTTGTAGAGCGTCTTCGGAGGTCCATATTCACGCGGCGCATCGCACCATCTCAACCCATTACGATTGATGAAGATTATGCCGCTCAAGACCCGACGATCATCAACCCGCGGCTTGCCATGACTCCTCGGAAAGAACGGCTTCAAACGCTCCATCTGCTCGTCGGTCAGCCAGAAAAGATTGCTCATCATTGCCCCCATCAGTTCGGGAGCGTGAATCACGCAGCCAAGGCGACCGCAAGCCGATTAATGGGTCCTGACCCTAGCATGTGCATCGGCGATGCGAAAATGCATGTCACGCTGCAGGTCGTCGCGCCCATCATCATGAGCGACTACGCAGCCGCGGGCCTGCTGCCGGCAGGTGTCCAGTCCGATTTGGACGGCGCGGAGGCAGATCACGACGCCGAGCGTGGTGAAATTTTCGACCGCCGTGCAAACGACGAGTTTTACAGCTGGCACCCCGACGACATCCTCGCAGAGCGGAGGATCAGGATCGCAGCCGCATTCGTGACACAGCTGCAGGCGTCGGAGATGCTGAGCCAGGAGCACGGTGAGTTGATCGAGACGTTCGTGGAGGGCCTGAAATGACTGCGATGAACTCCACCCCGGCCGCTCCCGCCAGCAGCAACGCCGCCGGGAGCGTCCGCGAGGTGCTTTGCCAGGCATGCGCTCTCTATGTCGCCCTGGAACTGTCCGAAATGCTCCCCTCTGCCGCAGGTCATCCTGCGACGGAGGAGCTGCGGAGACTGGCGGCACGCCTCGAGCAGGAGATGAATTTCCTGAGCAAGGCCCACAAGCCCCGCAGAGGGGAATTCGGCGCAATGCGGACGATGTCCTATGTCGCCCAGGATCCGGCTGCGGAATACCTCGTGTCGAGGATCGAGGAACGCCTGCGGGAGTATTCGGTCGATCGACACGCTGCGATGCGCGCCAAAAAGGCGACATTATCCACCATCAATAGGAGCCACCCAATGACAAAGAACAGCGTGACGCAGGTTGACATCGACGAGCTGCCCCTTGCTTGGGCAAGCGCCGCTGCGGCAATCGCCGCCGAACGTCGCGAGGCCGGGAGCGGCCAGGACGACCCGGCCGAGATCGAGAGGCTCGCACATGCCGGGCTGCTCGATGAGCAGGACACGCTGCGGTGGCGGACCCTGATCTGCAAGCATTTCGGGCTGGGCATCGAGGCATGGCCGGACCGTCAGGCAGCCTGATCGACGACTGAGACAACCGACTGAGAGCCCCGCCATTCCGGCGGGGCTTTATCCTTTTCGCAGTTCATCTCCGTCGTCCGGTGGCACGTCTGGGACGACACCGTTCAAGACATGTAGAGCGGCCTCCATTGCCGTTCTCCCCTCGCCTGACCTGGTGATCCGACAGCGGAGCTCCCGGAGATCGATCTCTCCGGAAGCGAACCGGTCAAAATCTCCGGCGTCCTGATCAGAGAGGCGCAGTCCTGCGAGACGCTGGCTGGCAATAGCCCCCCTGACGACCCTACGGCGGTCATCTGGATTATCCTGATCGTATGCCATCGCTGCCCCCGCTCCGCCTGGACATCCTACAACGACCGGCGCGGCGATTCTATCGCCCTCCAATTTGCGTAATACTCTATCCGTCGGATATCCTACGCACCGCGTCAAACTTGCCGCAGGGCATCTCCCTTAAAGGGCATCCTACACTTTAGGATATTCATGCAGGACATTGGTATAAATATCGATTTCTGGTGCTGCGAGAGAGGATTGAACTCTCGACCTCACCCTTACCAAGGGTGTGCTCTACCACTGAGCTACCGCAGCGCCGTGAAGGGCGTTTAGACAAAGCGCCAGGTCCGCGCAAGGGGCCAGGCGCAAAAATTCCGCTCTGCGCCGGGTTCCCTGCCGGGACGCGGGCTTTGCTGGACTGTTGCCTCGGGCGCGGCTAACACGTTGCGGATGAACGACCGCCCGGCTGACAAGAACAGGCAGACCACGCGCGAGGATCGGCTGCGGGCCGCGCTGCGGGCCAATCTGCAACGCCGCAAGGCGCAGGCGCGCGCCCGCGCGGCTGACGGCACGGCCGACAGGGCCGACGGCCGGACGGGGCAGCAGGACAGCGATACAGGCAAGGACGACGCTTAAATGGACCAGATCATCGTTCGCGGCAACGGCCCGCTTCAGGGCGACATCCCGATCGCCGGCGCCAAGAACGCCTGCCTGACCCTGATGCCCGCGACGCTGCTGACCGATCAGCCGCTGACGCTGACCAACGCGCCGCGCCTGTCCGACATCCGCACCATGACCGCGCTGCTGCAAAGCCTGGGGGCCGAGGCCGCAAGCCTGCAGGACGGGCAGGTGCTGGCCATGTCCAGCCATGCGCTGACCGGCCACCGCGCGGATTACGACATCGTGCGCAAGATGCGCGCCTCGATCCTGGTGCTGGGGCCGCTGCTGGCCCGCGACGGCCGGGCCGAGGTGTCGCTGCCCGGCGGCTGCGCGATCGGCGCGCGGCCGGTGGATCTGCATCTGAAGGCCTTCGAGGAGATGGGCGCGGAACTGGATCTGCGCGAGGGCTATGTTCATGCCAAGGCGCCCGCCGGGGGCTGCGCGGCGCCGTGGTGGATTTCCCGCTGGTCTCGGTCGGGGCCACCGAAAACGCGCTGATGGCGGCGACGCTGGCCCGGGGCACCACCGTCCTGAAGAACGCGGCGCGCGAACCCGAGATCGTGGATCTGGCCCGCTGCCTGCGCGCCATGGGGGCGCAGATCGACGGCGAGGGGACGTCCACCATCACCATCCAGGGCGTCGATGCGCTGCACGGCGCCACCCATCCCGTCGTCACCGACCGGATCGAACTGGGCACCTACATGCTGGCCCCCGCGATCTGCGGCGGCGAGGTCGAATGCCTGGGCGGCCGGATCGATCTGCTGTCGGCCTTCTGCGAGAAGCTGGACGAAGCCGGCATCACCGTGACCGAGACCCAGCGGGGCATCCGCGTCAGCCGCCGGAACGGCATCCGCGCCGTCGACGTCACCACCAGGCCCTTCCCCGGCTTTCCGACGGATCTGCAGGCGCAGTTCATGGCGCTGATGTGCCTGGCCGAGGGCACCAGCGTGCTGGAGGAGACGATCTTCGAGAACCGCTTCATGCACGCCCCGGAACTGACCCGCATGGGCGCCCGGATCGAAGTTCACGGCGGCCATGCAACCGTGACCGGGGTTGACGGGTTGCGGGGTGCGCCGGTGATGGCCACGGACCTGCGCGCCTCGGTCAGCCTGATCCTTGCGGGGCTTGCGGCGGAAGGCCAGACCACCGTCAGCCGGGTCTATCATCTGGACCGGGGCTATGAACACGTCGTGCGCAAGCTGCGCGGCGTGGGCGCCCATATCGAACGCGTGAAAGAGGAATAAGCCATGCCACAGGACGCCCGCTTCGCCGATGCCGATCCCGCCCCCCTGGCGCTGATGGCCGAGGACGAACAGGATCTGCGCATCCTGTCGGCGCTGCTGCAGGACGCGATCCTGCCGGCGTCCGAGATGTCCTACGATCCGCGCGGGCGGTCCCTGGCGCTGCTGCTGAACCGCTTCCGCTGGGAGGACGCCGAACGCGCCGCGGCCGAGGGGCGCGAGTACGAACGCGTCCGGTCGGTCCTGCTGATCCGCGACGTGCTGCGGGTGATGTCCGACGGCATCAGCCGCGACGCCGACACGATCCTGGAACTGCTGGCGATGGTCTGGCAGCCCGGGCCCGACGGCACCGGACGGCTGCTGCTGGAATTCGCGGGCGACGGCACCCTGGTGGCCGAGGTCGAATGCATCAACCTGGACCTGCGCGACGTGACGCGGCCCTATCGCGCCGTGTCCGGCAAGGCGCCCGTTCATCCCGAATAAGGGGGTATTTGGGCAAAGAAGAAGCCGCCCCTGCGGCGCTTGAGGCGGACCGGGGTTGCGGCTAACAAGGCGTGACACCAGAGGACAGACCATGCCCGTCACGCTGAACACGTCGGACGCCGACTTCGAGGCCCGCTTCACCCGGATGCTGTCGGCCAAGCGCGAGGATTCGGCCGATGTGAACGACGTGGTGGCCGGCATCATCCGCGACATCCGACAGGGCGGCGACGCGGCGCTCTGCGCCCTGACCAGCCGCTTCGACCGGCTGGACCTGACGCCGGACCGGCTGCGATTCCCGCCCGAGGAGATCGCGGCGCACATCGCCAGGGTCGGACCCGAGGATCGCGCGGCGCTGAGCCTGGCCGCCGATCGCATCCGCGCCTATCACGAACGCCAGATGCCCACGGATGCAAGCTGGACCGACGCGCAGGGGGCGACGCTGGGCTGGCGATGGACGCCGGTTTCGGCGGCGGGCCTTTACGTGCCGGGGGGACAGGCGGCCTATCCCTCGTCGGTGCTGATGAACGCCCTTCCGGCGCGCGTCGCGGGTGTCGAGCGGCTGGTGATCTGCGTGCCCACGCCGGGGGGCGCGGTCAATCCCCTGGTGCTGCTGGCCGCGCAACTGGCCGGGGTGGACGAAATCTATCGCATCGGCGGGGCGCAGGCGATCGCGGCCTTGGCCTATGGCACCGCCACCATCGCCCCGGTGGACAAGATCACCGGCCCGGGCAACGCCTATGTCGCGGCAGCCAAGCGGCAGGTCTTCGGTCGCGTCGGGATCGACATGATCGCCGGCCCCTCCGAGGTGCTGGTGATCGCCGAGGTAGGGCAGAACCCCGACTGGCTGGCGCTTGACCTTCTGGCGCAGGCGGAACACGACGCGGACGCGCAGTCCATCCTCATCACCACCAGTCCGGCGCTTGGCCATGCCGTCGCCGGGGCGGTGGACCGCATCCTGCCCACCCTGCCCCGCGCCGCCATCGCCGGGGCAAGCTGGCGCGACTATGGCACCATCATCGTCGTGCGCGACCTGGACGAGGCGGCGAGCCTGTCCAACCGCATCGCGCCAGAGCATCTGGAACTGTGCGTGGACGACCCCGAGGCCCTGGCCGCGCGCTGCGTCCATGCCGGGGCGATCTTCCTGGGCGCGCACACGCCCGAGGCCGTGGGCGATTACGTCAGCGGCCCGAACCATGTCCTGCCGACCGCACGATCGGCCCGCTTCTCGTCGGGGCTGTCCGTGCTGGACTTCCTCAAGCGCACCACCTTGGCCCGCCTGTCGCCCGGCGCCCTGGCGGCGATCGGGCCCGCGGCCATGCGGCTGGCGGCGTCCGAGGGGCTGCAGGCGCATGGCGCCTCGGTCGAGGCGCGGATCCGCGTCCTGAACGAAAGGCCCGCCGAATGAGCCGCATCATCCACATCCAGATCGACGATTCGGCCGCCCCGCCCGCCACCGCCGAAATGGAACAGGAACGCCGGGTGGCGATCTTCGACCTGATCGAGGACAACAGCTTTGCCGTTCCCGGCCGCGACGGCCAGCCTGCCCCCGAGGGGCCGTTCCGGCTGGACCTGTGCATCCGCGAACGCCGCCTGGTCTTCGACGTGACCGCCGAAGCGGGCGACAAGGTGGCCGAGTTCCACCTGTCGCTGGGGCCGTTCCGGCAGGTGACCAAGGACTACTTCCAGATCTGCCAAAGCTATTTCGACGCCGTGAAGCGCCTGCCGCCCGCGCAGATCGAGGCCATCGACATGGCCCGCCGCGGCATCCACAACGAAGGCGCGCGGACCCTGCAGGAACGGCTTGAGGGCAAGGCGGAACTGGACATCGACACCGCGCGCCGCCTGTTCACCCTGATCTGCGCCCTGGTGCCGCAGGGCTGATCATGGCGCAGAACGCGATCCCCGCCTCGGTCCTGTTCTGCTGCGATCACAACTCCATCCGCTCGCCCATTGCCGAAGGCATGATGAAGAAGTTCTACGGCAGGGCCGCCTATGTGCAGTCGGCGGGCGTCAAGAGCGACATGGAGGTGGACGGCTTCGCCATCGCCGTCTGCGACGAGATCGGCATCAAGATCAACAACCACCGCGTCCGCAGCTTCGAGGAGATGCGGGACTGGGGCGACGATCTGGGCGGCTTCGACCTGATCGTGGCGCTGTCGCCCGCCAGCCAGCGGCAGGCCCTGGAACTGACGCGGGTGTTTCATCTGGAGGTCGAATACTGGCCGATCATGGACCCCACCGGCCTTGCCGAGGGGCGCGAGGCCAAGCTGGCCGCCTATCGCCAGACCCGCGACCAGATCCGGGCGCGCATGATCGAGCGCTTCGGCCCGCCCAGCCAGCCCGCCGATGCCGCCCCGGACGACGCGCCGTGAAAAAACCGCGCCGACCCGAAGGCGGCGCGGAAGTGTGGCAGTCGCGACGGGGTAAGGATCAGCGACGCCAGTTGGCAGGCACGTCCCAGATGGGTCGGGCGATTTCCGCGGCCACCTGATCGCGGCTCAGGCCGATGTCGCGCAACTGGTTGTCGGTCAGCGCGGCCAGATCCAGCCGGGACCGGCGCAGGCTCAGCAGGGTCAGGATGCGCCTGCCCAGTGCGGGACGCGGCAGCGCGCGCCGGGCGGATCTGGGCAGCGAGGCAAGCTTGACGGACACGGTTCGTCTCCAGTGATGGAATGCATCAATTATTGCGATGCATAGTCGGATTAAGATTTCTGTGATTGATGAATAGCGCGGGTGGATGTATCCTTTAAGCGAATGTTTTTGATCTTTTCCATCACGGAGGCCGAAGGATGCGGAACCTGGACATCGCCACGCTGAGGTCGCTTCAGGCCGTGGCCGAATATGGCGCCGTCACCCGCGCGGCCGAGGCGCTGAACATGACGCAAAGCGCCCTGTCCATGCAGATCAGGCGCCTGGACGAGGTGTTCGGCGAGGCGATGCTGCAAAAGCAGGGGCGCGGCGTGGTGCTGACCGACTTCGCCACCGAACTGCTGATCGAGGCGCGCAAGCTGGTGGCCCTGAACGATGCGATCCTGTCGCGCTTCACCGGCCAGCGCCCCGAGGCGCGGCTGCGCGTGGGCCTGACCAGCGACTGGCTGTTTACCAAGGTCGCCCAGGCCGTGCGCGCCTTCCGGCAGGACAACCCGCGCGTCGAGCTGATCATCAACGACGGCCGCAGCAAGGATCTGCGCGCGCAGATGAAGCGGGGCGAGCACGACGTGATCCTGACCACCGAGTTCGAGGCCCCGCCGGGCGCGATCCATCTGGCCAAGGTGGATCTGGCCTGGTTCGGCGCGATCGGCGGGACGGCCTGGGCGCAACGCCCGGTGCCGCTGGCGAACTCTCCCCACTGCGCCTATTATCCGGTCGGCCTGACGGCGCTTGACCGGGCGGGCATCGAATGGGTGCAGGCGGTGGCCGATGGCGGCAGCGATACCTGGCGGGTCAGCGCGGCGGCCGATCTGGGCATCACCATCCTGCCGCGCGGCATCGCCCAGGCGGGGCTGGAGCCGGTGGACCACGGCGGCGCCCTGCCGCCCCTGCCGCCCACCTGGCTGAACGTCTATGTGGCCGACGGCCCGGCGCGGCGGGACGCGGCGGAATTCGCGGGCTATCTTCGACGCGCCGTCTGCGAGGTGGCCGCCATGGCCGCCTGATCCGCGCCGCTGATTGACAGCCCGCCCCCGGCGCTGCACTTAGGCAGCGGCAAAGCGGAGTGGACGATGACCCGGATCGACGATACCTTTCAGCGCCTTCAGGCCCAGGGGCGCAAGGCCTTCGTGACCTACATCATGGCATCGGACCCCGACGACGCGACCACGCTGGAGATCATGCGCGGCCTGCCCGGCGCGGGGGTGGACATCATCGAACTGGGGATGCCCTTCACCGATCCGATGGCGGACGGCCCCACCATCCAGTCGGCCGGGCAGCGGGCGCTTGCCGCCGGGGGCAGCGTCAGCCGCACGCTGGAGATCCTGCGCGACTTCCGCAAGGCCGACGACACCACCCCCGTCGTGCTGATGGGATACTATAACCCGATCTATGCCCGGCCGGGCGGGGTTCAGCGGTTCCTGGCCGACGCCCGCGAGGCCGGCGTGGACGGGCTGATCGTCGTGGACCTGCCCCCCGAGGAGGACGACGAGTTGTGCATCCCGGCCCAGCGGGCGGGCCTGAACTTCATCCGCCTTGCCACGCCCACCACCGATGACCGACGCCTGCCGGCCGTGGTCAGGAACACCTCGGGCTTCGTCTATTACGTCAGCGTCACCGGCATCACCGGTGGCCCTGCCGCCGACGCCGCCGAGGTCGCCCCCGAAGTCGCGCGCATCCGCAAGGCCGCCAACCTGCCGGTGGTGGTGGGCTTCGGCATCTCGACCCCCGAGGCTGCCGAGAAGATCGCCGGCGTCGCCGACGGCTGCGTGGTGGGCAGCGCCATCGTCAGGAAGATCGGCGAGGGCCGCCCCGTTCCCGAGGTGCTGGACTTCGTGCGCGACCTGGCGGCCGGGGCGCATCGCGGCTGATGGTCCTGCTGCGCGACGCGCGCCCTCGGGACGCATCCGCCATCGCGGCGATCTGGAACCCGATCATCCGCGACACGGTGATAACCTTCTGGCCGACCGAACGCACCGCCCCCGAGATCGCCGCCCTGATCCGCGACCGCCAGTCCGACGGCCGTCCCTTCCTGGTGGCCGAGGCCGGAGGCGCGACCCTGGGCTTTGCCACCTACAGCCAGTTCCGCAACGGCGGCGGCTATGCCCGCAGCATGGAACACACGATCCATCTTGCGCCCCAGGCGCGCAATGCCGGAACGGGCAGGCTGCTGCTGGACGCCCTGGAAGACCACGCCCGCGCCTGCGGACACCGGCTTTTGATCGGCGGCATCACCGCCTCGAACCACGGGTCGCTGCGCTTCCATGCCCGGGCGGGATTTGCCGAATGGGGCCGCATCCCGCGTGCGGGGTGGAAATTCGGCGCCTTCCACGATCTTGTCCTAATGGGCAAGGATCTGGGCGGGGCCGAAGGATCCGCGACACCCTGACACTACCCATGCGCGCGCTTAGCGGATAACCTGGGGGCATGGACATGCGCGCGACCGACACCCCCTGCCCCAGCCTGCCCAAGCCCCGCAGCTTCTGGCAGCGCATCGGCGACCGCCTGGCGGCCTTCCTGGGCAGCGCCAGGCCGGCGACCCCGCCCGAACGCTCGGTCGCCTTCACCATTGCCGTGATCGCGCTGGGCGCGAAGCTGGCCAAGTCCGACGGCGCCGTGGCCCGATCCGAGGTGGCGGCCTTCCGGCGCGTCTTCATCATCCCGCGCGCCGAGGAAAAGAACGCGGCCCGCGTCTTCGACCTGGCCCGGCAGGACGTGGCGGGCTTCGACGCCTGGGCGCGCCGCATCGCCGCCATGTTCCCCGCCGGAGATCCGGTCCTGGCCGACGTGATCGAGGGTCTGTGCATCATCGCCGTGGCCGATGGCGGGATGCACGAGAACGAAATCCTGTTCATCGACGAGGTCGGCCGCATCTTCGGCCTGCCCGCCGAACGCGTGGCGGCGATCCGCCTGCGCCACGACCGGCAGTCCGACTGCCCGCCCTGCGACGTGCTGGGCATCCCGCTGGACACGCCCATGCCCGAGGCGCGCAAGCGGTTCCGCGCGCTGATCCTGGAAGCCCATCCCGACCGCGCCATCGCCCGCGGCCTGCCGCCCGAGGCCGTCCGCCTGGCCGAAGCCCGCACTCGACGCCTGAACGAGGCCTGGGACGCGTTCCGCAAGATGCGCCGCGGCAGGGTGCCGGAACCGGCCGAATAGGCCCCGGCCCTTGCCGCGGGATGGGCCAGCCACTAGGTTCGCCATGACCCTGTGACGGACCCCACGATGCCCCAAGACGCAGCACCTGCCTATCAGGTCCTGGCCCGCAAGTACCGGCCCGAGACCTTTGCCGACCTGGTCGGTCAGGACGCGATGGTGCGCACGCTGAAGAACGCCTTTGCCGCCGACCGGATCGCGCAAGCCTTCATCATGACCGGCATCCGCGGCACCGGAAAGACCACCACGGCGCGGATCATCGCCAAGGGCATGAACTGCGTCGGCCCCGACGGCCAGGGCGGCCCGACCACCCAGCCCTGCGGCGTCTGCGACCATTGCGTGGCGATCACCGAGGGCCGCCACGTCGATGTGCTGGAAATGGACGCGGCCTCGCGCACAGGCGTGAACGACATCCGCGAGATCATCGATTCGGTCCATTACCGGGCGGCCAGCGCGCGCTACAAGATCTATATCATCGACGAAGTGCACATGCTGTCCACCAGCGCCTTCAACGCGCTGCTCAAGACGCTGGAAGAACCGCCCCCGCATGTGAAGTTCATCTTCGCCACCACCGAGATCCGCAAGGTTCCTGTCACCGTCCTGTCGCGCTGCCAGCGCTTCGACCTGCGCCGGATCGAGCCCGAGGTGATGATCGCCCTGCTGCGCCGCATCGCCGCGGCCGAGGGCGCCCGGATCACCGACGACGCTCTGGCGCTGATCACCCGCGCGGCGGAAGGATCGGCCCGCGACGCGACCAGCCTGCTGGACCAGGCGATCAGCCACGGCGCCGGGGAAACCACGGCCGAGCAGGTCCGCGCCATGCTGGGCCTGGCCGACCGGGGCCGGGTCATCGACCTGTTCGAGATGATCCTGCGCGGTGACGCGGCAGCCGCCCTGAACGAGTTGCAGTCCCAATACGCCGACGGTGCCGACCCGGTCGCCGTGCTGCGCGACCTGGCCGAGATCACGCACTGGATCTCGGTCGTGAAGATCACCCCGGACGCGGCCGAGGATCCGACCGTCGCCCCCGACGAACGGGTGCGCGGCAAGGACTTGGCCGGCAGGCTGGCGATGCGGGTGCTGACGCGGCTGTGGCAGATGCTGCTGAAGGCGCTGGAGGAAGTGTCCGCCGCCCCGAACGCGATGATGGCCGCGGAAATGGCGGTGATCCGGCTGACCCATGTGGCCGACCTGCCCGACCCGGAATCGCTGATCCGCAGGGTCCAGCAGGCGCAGGCGGCGGGCGATTTCGCGCGCCAGGCCGCGCCCGCCGCCCCCGCCCAGGCTCCGCGCGCCGCCGCCCGTCCGGCGCCGGTGATCGCGCAGCGGTCGGGCACGGCGACCGCGCTGGCGGTCAGCCCGGATGCCTTCGCCGCCTGGCCCGACTTCGCCTCGGTCCTGGAGCTGATCCGGCGGATGGGGGACATGCTTCTGCTGGTGCAGGTGGAACGGCATGTGGGCCTTGTCCGCTACAGCCCCGGCCGGATCGAGTTCGAGCCGAAGGCCAACGCCACCCGCGACCTTGCGCCCAGGCTGGCGGAACGCCTGCGCGGCTGGACGGGCGGGCAGCGCTGGTCGGTCATCGTCACCGGCGAAGGCGGCGCCCCGACCATCGCCGAACAGCAGGCCGCGGAACGCCGTGCCCGAGAGGAACGCGCACTGCAACTGCCCATCGTGCAGCAGGTGCTGGCAAGCTTTCCCGGGGCGACGCTGCGGCGCGTGACGCGCTCGGCCCCCGAACCGCAGGCCGAGGATCTGGCCGAGGGTGCGGCCAATCCGCACGAACTGACCCAGGGTCCCGTGGCCGAGGTCGAGGAATGGGATCCCTTCGAGGATGAGGACTAGAACATGATCAAGGGTTTGGGCGGCTTTGGCGACATGGCTAAGATGATGAAGGCCGCGAAGGACATGCAGGATCGGATGGCCCAAGTGCAGGCCAGCCTGGACACGATCACCGTGACGGGCGAATCCGGCGCCGGCCTGGTCAAGGCCACCGCCACCGCCAAGGGCGAACTGACCGCACTTGACATCGACCCGTCGATCTTCGTGCCCTCGGAAAAGGAAGTGGTCGAGGATCTGATCCTCGCGGCGATCAAGGACGTGCAGCGCAAGGCCCAGGACAGGATGCAGTCGGAACTGGCGCGCGTGACGCAGGAACTAGGCCTGCCCGCCGACATGAAGCTGCCCTTCTAGGCATGGCCGAAGGCAGCGACGACATCCAGGCGCTTGTCGGGCTGATGGCCCGGCTGCCGGGGCTGGGGCCGCGGTCGGCCCGCCGCATCGTGCTGCATCTGATCCGCAAGCGAAGCGGGCAGATGTCGCAGCTTGCCGGCCTGTTGGACCGCGTGGCCGTCAATTCGCGCGAATGCATCACCTGCGGCAACATCACCGACCGCGACGAATGCGCAATCTGCGCCGACTCTGCCCGCGCGACCGGAGAGATCTGCGTGGTCCAGGACGTGGCCGACCTGTGGGCCCTGGAGCGGGGCCGCGCCTTCGGCGGCCGCTATCACGTCCTGGGCGGCACCCTGTCCGCCCTGGACGAGATCGGCCCCGACGACCTGGGCATCCCCGCCCTGATCGACCGCGTGGAACGCGAGAAAATCCGCGAGGTGATCCTGGCGCTGAACGCCACCGTGGACGGCCAGACTACCGCCCATTACATCGCCGACGCCCTGGCGGATTCGGGCGCGACGGTGACAGGGCTTGCGCAGGGCGTGCCGATCGGCGGCGAGCTGGATTATCTCGACGACGGCACGATCAGCGCGGCGCTGCGGGCGCGGCGCCGGCTCTAGGCCTCGGCCAGTTCGCCGGCCAGCGCCTTCTCGATCAGGGCGCGGGTCTCGTCGATGCCGTAAAGCGCGATGAAGCCGCCGAAGCGCGGCCCCTGATCGGCGCCCAGCAGCACCTGATACAGCGCCGCGAACCAGTCGCGCAGCGGCTCGAAGCCGTGGTCCTTGCCGATGGCGAACACCATCGACTGCAGCGCCTCGGGGTCGGCGGGCTGGTCCCAGGCCGCAAGGCGCCCGGCCAGATCCTCCAGCGCGCGGCGTTCGACCTGGCTGGGGGCGCGGAACTGCCGCGTCGGGGCCACGAAGTCGGTGAAATAGCGCACCGCGAAACCCGCCGCCTGGTCCAGCCCGGGATGCGTCTCGGGCGAGGCTTCGGGCGCATAGCGGCGAATGAAGCCCCACAGCCCCTCCTTGTCCTTGGCGCCCGCCACGGATGCCAGGTTCAGCAGCATCTGGAACGGCACCACCATGTCCGAGGCGGGCACCTCGCCACCGTGGATGTGCCAGACCGGATTGGCCAGTTGCTGGTCCAGCGTCTGTTCGGGATAGGCGCGCAACTGCTGGTGGTATTCATCGACGGCCTTGGGGATGACGTCGAAATACATCCGCTTGGCCGTCTTGGGCTTCTGGTACATGAAATAGGACAGGCTTTCGGTGGCCGCATAGGTCAGCCATTCGTCGATCGACAGCCCGTTGCCCTTCGACTTGCTGATCTTCTGGCCGTGCTGGTCCAGGAACAGCTCGTAGGTGAAATGCTCGGGCGGGCGTCCCCCCAGGATCCGGCAGATGCCGTCATAGATGGGCGTGTTGGTGGAATGGTCCTTGCCGTACATCTCGAAGTCCACGTCCAGCGCGGCCCAGCGGGCGCCGAAATCGGGCTTCCATTGCAGCTTCACCTGCCCGCCGGTGACGGGCAGCGTGGTTTCCACGCCGTCCTCGTCGTCGAAGGTGATGGTGGCGTTCTTCGCGTCCACATGCTTGATCGGCACGTACAGGACCTTGCCGGTCCTGGGGCTGATCGGCAGGAAGCAGGAATAGGTCTGCTGGCGTTCCTCGCGCAGGCTGGCCAGCATCACCTCCATGATGGCGTCATAGCGTTCGGCGGCCAGCCGCAGCGTGTCGTCGAAGCGGCCCGACTTGTAGAACTCGGTCGCGCTGATGAATTCGTAGTCGAAGCCGAAGGTGTCCAGGAAGCGCCGCAGCATGGCGTTGTTGTGGCCGCCGAAGCTGTCGTATTCGCCGAAGGGATCGGGCACCGTGGTCAGCGGTTCCTGCAGGTGCTGGCGCAGCATCTCCTGGTTGGGGACGTTCTCGGGGATCTTGCGCATCCCGTCCATGTCGTCGGAAAAGCAGACCAGGCGGGTCGGGATGTCGCTGATGATCTGGAAGGCGCGGCGGATCATGGTGGTGCGCGCCACTTCCCCGAACGTCCCGATATGCGGCAGGCCGGATGGGCCATAGCCCGTCTCGAACAGCACATAGCCCTTGTCGGGATCCTTCTTCTCATAGCGTTTCAGCACCCGGCGCGCCTCCTCGAACGGCCAGGCCTTCGATTGCATCGCGGCGTCGCGCAGGGTGGTCATCGCGTCTTCTCCTGTTCCAAGACCTTGACGCCTTATTGAAAAGGCCCCCGATCGTCAATAATTTGCGCCCTGTGCCGCTTGCCACAGGACCCGCCATGACCATCGACCTGCCCTCGTTTTCGCCCTGCGACGCCCTGGTGGCGGTGATGGTGGCCGTGTCGGCGTCCGACCAGACCTACCGGACCTCGGAACTGGTGGCGATCCAGCGCAGCGTCGATCACGCCCCGGTCTTTGCCGCCTACGACGCCGACCGCATCCGCGCCGTGAGCCAGACCGTGATGACGCTGTTCGAACACGAGGACGGCATCGACGCCCTGTTCGGCCTGGTCCGCGACGCGCTGCCGGAACGGCTGTATGAAACCGCCTATGCCCTGGCCTGCGACGTGGGCGCGGCCGACGGGCGGCTCTACGAGGGCGAGATCGCGATGCTGGCCGAGATCCGCCACCAGCTGGACATCCCCCGCCTGCACGCCGCCGCCATCGAACTGTCGGCCCAGGTGCGCCACCGGGTGCTGTAGTCAGGCCCAGGCGTTCAGGATGTCGCGCTGAAGCTGCCTGGCGTCGCGCGTCCAGGATCGCACGCCCGAAGGCAGTTCCTGCCCCGCCGTCGCCATCTGGCGCGGCGCGTCCGCGCACAGGATCGCGAAGGCCCGTTGCCGGCCGTCCCCGCTGGCGACATAGCCCGCCAGGTTCGACACGAAGTTCAGCGTCCCGGTCTTGGCGCGGATCCGCCCCGCGTCCGCCGCGCCCAAGGCCGGATCCTGGCCCAGAGGATCGGGCTTCAGCAGCGCCGGCAGGCCGGCCGCAAGCCCCGGGCCCGCCAGCAGCCGCGCCATGCCCTGCGCCGTCACCCGGCTGGCGGCGGAGAGACCCGAATGATCGGCCAGCGTGAAATCCAGCCCCTGCCCCTGCGCCACCAGCCAGGCCCGCATCGCCTGGGCCGAGGCCGCCGGATCGCGCGCGCCGCTGGCCTGCAGGCCCACCACCTCGGCCGTCAGGTTGGTCGAGAAGGACAGCATGTCGCGCAGGATCCGGTCCAGCGGCGGGCTGGCGTGGCTGGCCAGCACCTGTCCCTGCGGCAGCGTGCGGATCACCTCGGGCGCAGGCAGCGCCAGCCCCTTGGCGCGGCACAGGGTCTGGAACACGTCGCCGGCGTAAAGTTCGGGCTTGCGGACGGGTAGCCAGCGGCTGCCGGGCCGGTTCATGGCGCTGCGCGCGACCGTCCAGCTTTCGCGGTTTCCCGCCTGACTGTAGGAAAACAGGTCGGACTGGTCGCCCGGCGCCGCGGTGATCGTATAGGCGCGCGGCGACTGGACCGATCCCCGCGCCTCGAGCGACAACTCGACCCCGCCGCTGCCGCGCCGCCAGCCCAGGTGGACGCGGTTGAAGTTCAGGATCATCCCCGACAGCGCCGGGTTGTAGGCCAAGTGGTCCGCCTGTCCCGGCGCGATCTCCTCGCGCTGCGGCAGCGCGCCGCCCCAGACGGCGAAGCGGCCGGGCGGCGGCCGGCCGGTCGCCGCAAGATCGGCGGCCAGTGCCGCCAGATCATCGGTGGAAAGCACCGGATCGCCCCCGCCCGCCAGGATCAGCATGTCGCCCGCCAGGACGATGCGGGTATGGAAGCGGTATCCGGGCCCCAGGCGCGCCAGTGCGTAAAGCGCGGTCAGCGCCTTCAGCGTGCTGGCGGGCATCATCGGCGCGTCGGCCAGCACGCCGTCCGCCAGCGGCCCCCCGGGACCGTCCAGCAGCGCGCAGGCGACCCGGCCTGGCAGGCCAGCGGCGGCGATGACGCGGGCCGCCGACAGCGCCGGCCGGGCCGGCGGCCGCCTGTCCAGCCCTCGCCCCAGTTCCAGCCCCTGCGCCAGCGGCAAGGCCGGCGCCAGTGGAGCCGCGGCCAGCCCGCCCAGCAGTTGGCGGCGGGACAACATCATCGCCGCGCCTCCGCTGCCAGGCGCAGCGCGGTCGAGGATTGCGGCGACATCGGCAGGTTCACCTGAACCCAGGCGGGCGGGCGCCGCAGCGCCAGGCTGCCCGCCTGCGACAGCGGCAGCCGCCAGGGTTCCAGGACATGCGCGGCCACCGACCGCCGCGCCGCCAGCCGCGATCCCGGCCGGGCCAGCACCCCCAGGGGCAGCGCCGCCGCGATCCGGCGCCAGCGGTCCCAGCGGTGGAACTGCGCCAGGTTGTCCGAGCCCATCAGCCAGACGAAGCGCACCCCGGGATAGACCCGGCGCAGCGCCGCGACCGTGTCGGCCGTCATCCGGGTGCCCAGGCGGCTCTCGATGTCGGTGATCCGGATGCGCGGGTCGCTGACAAGGCACCGCGCGTCCTCGATCCGCCGGGACAGGGGCGCCGGGCGCCGGGTCTTCAGCGGGTTGCCGGGCGAAACAAGCCACCAGACGCGGTCCAGCCGGAACTGGCGCAGCGCCGCGCGGGTGATGGCGACATGGCCTTCATGCGCGGGATCGAACGAGCCGCCCAGAAGGCCGATCCGCATCCCCGGCAGGGCAAGGGGAAGGCCGGCGCGGGTCAAAGCCTGATCGCTGAGATCAGCCGGCCGTAATCGGCCTTGCCCTCGTGGGTGGCGCGGCGGTAGCTGAAGAACCGGTCGGGGTCCGAATAGGTGCAATGGCCGGACCACTCGGCCTCGACGCCGGCATCGCGCAGCCGCATCAGGCCGAAGGACGGAAGGTCGAACATCGGCCGGCCGTTGGGGCCGCCGCTGAAAAAGCGGTCGTTGCCCGGATCCTCGGCCAGGAAGCTGTCCATGAAGTCGGGGCCGACCTCGTAGGCGCGTTGGCTGATGGTGGGGCCGATGACGGCGCGGATGCGGTCCGCGCCCAGCGCGCGCATCGCCTCCACGGTCGCCTCGATGATGCCGCTCAGGGCGCCGCGCCAGCCCGCATGGCAGGCGCCGATCACGCCAGCACGCGTGTCGGCCAGCAGGATCGGCTGGCAATCCGCCGTCAGCACCGCAAGCGCCACGTCGCGGCGGGCGGTGACGATGCCATCGGCCTCAGTCCCGGCGACGGCGGCGATGTCCTGAGCGTCGGTCAGGGTGACGACGTCGGCGGAATGAACCTGCTTCACGGTCGCAAGGCACCCCGAATCCACGCCCATCGCGGTGGCGGCGCGGGCCCGGTTCAGGGCCACCATCTCCCTCTGGTCGGTCGAACGGCGCCCGCAGTTCAGCCCCGAGAACAGGCCCGAGGACGCCCCGCCCTTGCGGGTGAAGAACCCGTGGCGGACATCGCGGAGAAGGGGGTGTGTCAGGATCTCAAGCGTGGTCTGCATGAAGCCTCAGCGCGTCAAATCCGGGCACCGGCGGCGCCCCTTTCGGCCAGATGGCGATGGCCTTGAACAGGTGACCCATTTCGTCGGGGTGGGTCAAGCGCCGAAGCGCCGTCATCGCCTGCGCGTCCCCCGCCGCCGCCAGCCGTTCCGCGCGCTGCGCCGCGCCCAGCGACAACAGCCAGTCGCCCTGACGGATCGGCCGCGAGGCGACGGCGCCCGCGCGCATCGCGGCCGCGGCCAGCGGCGCGAAATCGACATGGGCGGTCAGGTCGGCCTCGCCCGGATGGGCCAGCGGATCCTCGGGCCGGTGGTTGCGCAGCGCCTGGACCGTATCGCCGTAGCCGTTCCAGCCGCCATAGTCGATCAGGATGGCAGCCCCGCCCCGCGCGGCGATCCGCCGGGCCAGGGCCTCGACGATGGCGGGCGCGGCGGGACATTCCTCGACAACGTCGCCGGGCCGTCCGGGTCGCGGCAGATCCACCACGGGGCCAAGGCCAAGGCGCAGCGACCCGTCGTCCGACAGCCCGACCAGCCGTTCGCACCAGCCGTCCGGGCCGCGCTGATACTGCCGGACCGGCAGGGCATCGAAGAACTCGTTCGCGATCAGGAGCAGGGGCTTGTCGGGCAATTCCTCGACCCCGTCGAGATGCCTTGCCGCAGCCCCCAGCCGGTCCCGCTGCACCTGCCGCAGATGGGCCGAGGCCTCGATCAGGGTCACCCGCGCCGCGTCGGTCATGCCGGGTGCCTGCCGCATCGCGCGCAGCATGTCGGCCATCAGGGTGCCCCGTCCCGGCCCCAGTTCCGCCAGGGTGAAGGGCGAGGGGCGGCCCTGGTCGATCCAGGTCTGGGCCAGGGCCAGGCCGCAAAGCTCTCCGAACATCTGGTGGATCTCGGGGGCGGTGGTGAAGTCGCCCTTCGCGCCGAAGGGATCGCGCGTCGCGTAGTAGCCGTGGCGCGGATCCAGCAGGCAGATCTGCATGTAATCGGCCAGCGTGATCGGGCCGGTCGCGCGGATCCGCTGCACGATGGTGCGGGTCAGCGGCGTCGTCATGCGGCGGCAGTCACCGCCGGCCTGCGGCGCGCGCGCAGGATCAGGAACAGCCCCAGCAGCACCATCGGCAGCGACAGAAGCTGGCCCATCGTCAGCCCGATCACCGGCCCGCCGATGACATGGCCCAGCGGGTTGTCCGGAGTGATGAACTGGGCATCGGCGACGCGGAACAGTTCCACGAACATCCGCGCCAGCCCGTAGCCGGCCAGGAACAGGCCAAAGGCCAGGCCCGGGCGGCGCAGCCCGCCCGCGCGGACCAGGGCGAACAGGACCAGCCCCAGAAGCAGTCCCTCCAGCCCCGCCTCGTAAAGCTGGCTGGGATGGCGGGCGCAGGGGCCGGCAACCCCGGGGCAGGTCTGCGCGGCCTGGCCCGGAAAGATCACCCCCCAGGGCAGCGTGGTCGGGCGCCCCCACAATTCGGCGTTGATGAAGTTCGCGATGCGGCCGAAGAAGATGCCGATGGGGGCCACCACCGCCATCGCGTCGGCCAGCCGCAGCGGCGGGATGGCGTTGGCGCGGCAGAAGGCCCAAGCGGCGACGATGACGCCCGCGAAGCCGCCGTGGAAGCTCATCCCGCCCTGCCAGACCTTGATGATCTCGGCCGGGTTGGCCAGGTAGTAGGCCGGTTCGTAGAACAGCACGAAGCCCAGCCGGCCGCCCAGGATCACCCCCAGGATCACCCAGGTCAGCAGGTCGTCCACCCGGTCCGGCGCCATCGGCGCGCGGTCGCCCCACAGCCGGTGGCGCCGCATCATCGCGACGATGATCCGCCAGCCCAGCAGCAGCCCCGCCAGATAGGCCAGCGCGTACCACCGCAGCGACAGCGACAGCCCGCCCAGGTTGATGGTGAAGATCTCGGGTGCGATGTCGGGAAAGGGGATCATGGGGCCTCGGGTCCTGTGCGGCGCACGCTAGCCGCCGGCGGCGCGGTGTCAACACGCAGTCCGGGCGCGGCCCCGCGCGTCCCGGCGGCGGCGGTCGCATTGAACCCGGCGGCGGCCCGGCCCATATAGGCGGGCAACCACCTAGAGGGGACAAGGACCAGATGACCACGCAAAACAAGTTCTTCGACGACATCTCGAAGCTGATGACCAATGCCATGGGCGTGGCCCACGGCGCCAAGGCCGAGGCCGAGACGGCGATGAAGGGCTGGATCGACCGCTGGCTGGCGGATCGCGACTTCGTGACCCGCGAGGAGTTCGAGGCCGTGCGCGACATGGCGATCAAGGCCCGGACCGAGAACGCCGAACTGAAGGCCCGGCTGGACGCGATGCAGGCCGGCCGTCAGGGCTGAACCCGGTCGCGCAGCGCGCCTGCGCGGTCGTAAAGCAGCACCTCGCCTGCATCGGTGACGACAACGATCCAGTCGCGGGCGAAGGTCACGGCCTGGGCCGTGGCGCCGTCGGGCAGGGACACCGCGTCCGGCAGGTCGGGCAGCGCCGGCTGGCCCAGACGCACCCACAGCAGCGCCACGATGGCGATCATGCCCAGCGCCATCACCAGCGCCAGCCCCGTCACCAGCCACCGCAGCAGCCGCAGTTCGGGCACCGCTTTCGCCGCCGTCTTCCAGTCGCTATCATCCCCGCCCATGTCGAACCTTGTCGTCACCATTCCGGCCAATCCGCCTGACCGGCTTGATAAGGCGCTTGCCCTGGCGGTGCCAGAGGCGGCGGCCCTGTCGCGGTCCCGCCTGGCGCGCCTGATCGCCGAGGGCGCCGTCAGCGGGCCCGGCGGCGTGGTCCGCGACGGCAAGGCCCGGGTGGCGGAAGGGCAGGACTACCGCATCGCCATCCCCGACCCCGAGCCGGTCGAGACCCGCCCGCAGGCGATCCCGCTGGCCATCGCCTTCGAGGACGAGGATCTGGTCGTCATCGACAAGCCCGCGGGGATGGTGGTCCACCCTGCCCCCGGATCGCCCGACGGCACGCTGGTGAACGCGCTTCTGGCCCATTGCGGCGACAGCCTGTCGGGCATCGGCGGCGAACGGCGACCGGGCATCGTGCATCGCATCGACAAGGACACCTCGGGGCTTCTGGTGGTGGCGAAATCCGACCGCGCCCATCACGGGCTGGCGGCCCAGTTCGAAGCCCACACCGCGCAGCGGCGTTATCTGGCCCTGGCGCATGGGGTGATCGACGGGGCCGATGCGCGGCTGCGCGGCGTCCCCGGCGTCACCTTCGAGGAGGGGGCCACGTTGAAGATCGCGACCCGGCTGGGGCGGCACGCCACGGATCGGCAGCGGCAGGCGGTCCATTTCGACAAGGGTCGCCACGCGGTCACCCGCGCCAGGATGCTGGAGCGGTTCGGCCAGCCGCCGTCGGCGATGCTGGTCGAATGCCGGCTGGAGACGGGGCGGACCCACCAGATCCGCGTCCACATGGCCCATGCCGGGCTGGGACTGATCGGCGACCCGGTCTATGGCGGGTCGCGCAAGGCATCGGCCCGGGCGCTTGGTCCTGCGGCGGCGGCGGTGGCGGCCTTTCCGCGCCAGGCGCTGCACGCGGCCCATCTGGGGTTCGACCACCCGGTGACCGGCCGGCCGCTGGCCTTCGACAGCCCCCTGCCCCCGGACATGCAGGCGCTTCTGGACGTCCTGCGCGGGCCGTGCTGACGCAAACGTGAAGGCACCGTGGCTGGCCGGCCCGGTTGTGTCCTGCACACTGTCGCCGGATTGCGCCGCCCGGGGCCGCCACCAGGCCGGAACCCCGCCCAAGCACGAGGCGTTCCCGCATTCCGCGACCTGTCTTCTGCGATCTGGACTCTGCGAAAGGCCGAAATCATGGCGAATTACGGAAATCTTCCCGCCCCGAGCCCGGAACAGGGACTCAACCGCTATCTGCAGGAAATCCGCAAGTTTCCGCTTTTGCAGCCCGAAGAGGAATACATGCTGGCCAAGGCCTGGGCCGACCACCAGGACAGCGAGGCCGCGCACAAGCTGGTCACCTCGCACCTGCGGCTGGCCGCCAAGATCGCCATGGGCTATCGCGGCTATGGACTACCGCAGGCCGAGGTGATCTCGGAGGCGAATGTCGGGCTGATGCAGGCCGTCAAGCGGTTCGACCCGGACCGCGGCTTCAGGCTGGCGACCTATGCGATGTGGTGGATCCGCGCCTCGATCCAGGAATACATCCTGCGGTCCTGGTCGCTGGTGAAGATGGGGACCACAAGCGCGCAGAAGAAGCTGTTCTTCAACCTGCGCAAGGCCAAGTCCCGGATCGGCGCGCTCGAGGAAGGCGACCTGCGTCCCGAAAACGTCGCCCAGATCGCCAACGACCTGAACGTGACCGAGCAGGAGGTGATCGAGATGAACCGCCGCCTGTCCGGGGGCGATGCCTCGCTGAACGCGACCGTCGGCAGCGGAGAGGGGGATTCCGCCTCTCAGTGGCAGGACTGGCTGGAAGACGAGGACGCCAACCAGGCCGAGGCCTTCGCCGAATCCGAGGAACTGGACACCCGCCGCCAGATGCTGATGCAGGCGATGGACGTGCTGAACGAGCGCGAGAAGGACATCCTGATCGAACGCCGTCTGCGCGACGACCCCCTGACGCTCGAGGATCTGTCGGCACGCTATGACGTGTCGCGCGAACGCATCCGCCAGATCGAGGTGCGCGCCTTCGAGAAGCTTCAGGACCGGATGCGCGTCCTGGCCCGCGACAAGGGGATGAGGGTGCCCGATCCGGCGATGTGACCGCGCCGCCGCCCGCCGTCGTTCCGGAGGGTCGCGATTGACCTGCCGGGCCTGAACGCTATGGTCCGGGTTCAGGCTGGCAGATCAGACAACATGACCGCGCTCACGAAATTTCAACGGCTCGAAGCCCAGGGCTCGTGGCGCGCGGCGCCCGATGTGCCCGAACGCGAGGTGATCGTGTCGGTCGGGGACGCGACGCTGGTCCTGTTCGATCCCGCGACGGACCGGCCGCTGTCCCACTGGTCGCTGCCCGCCGTGGTCCGGCTGAACCCGGGCGCCACCCCGGCCCTCTATGCCCCGACCCCCACCGGCGAGGACGAGACCCTGACGCTGGACGATCCGCTGATGATCGAGGCGATCGCCCGCGTGCAGGGCGCGATCGCCACCCACCGCGCCCATACCGGCAGGCTGCGCAGCGGGCTTCTGGTGCTGGCGATCCTGGCGGTTCTCGGATGGCTGGTCCTGTGGCTGCCGGACGCGCTGATCGTCCACGCCGCGCGCATCGCGCCCCCTGCCCAAGCCCGCGATCTGGGCGAGGCGATCCTGGCCGATCTGGAACGGGGTTCCGGCGCGGTCTGCCGCCGCGAATCCGGGCAGGCTGTGCTGGACTGGCTGGCCCCCCGGCTGCTGGGGCCAGAGGCGGACATCCGCGTGGTGCCCGGCCCCCTGGGCGGGGCGCGCCGCCTTCCGGGCGAGATCTACGTGATCGGAAGCGACCTGTTGCAGACCGCCCCCGGCCCCGAGGCCGCGGCGGCCCATCTGGTGGCGGCCAGCCTTGCCACGACCGACGCGGCCCTGCGTCAGGCTGCGGTCGAACATGCCGGGCTGCTGGCGTCGTTGCGGTTGATGACGCTGGGCCACCTGCCCCAGGACGCGATGGCGGGCTTCGGCGCGGCGATGCTGATGAACCCCGCGCCCCGGCCCGCGGATGCCGACCTGCTGGGGGCCCTGGCGGAACGCGGCATCCCGGCCGAACCCTATGCGCGCACCATCGACCCCACCGGCCAGACCGTCCTGCCGCTGATCGAGGGCGACGCGTTCCGCAACGCCCCCCGCACGCCCGCTTCTGACCGACGAACAGTGGCTGGCGCTGCAGCAGATTTGCGCAGGCTGATCCCGCCGGATCGTTTTCGCCGTTGCGCCCTGGCCTGACTGCCGCTATTCACGGCCGCAGGCACCCGTAGCTCAGCTGGATAGAGCGCTGCCCTCCGAAGGCAGAGGCCAGGGGTTCGAATCCCTTCGGGTGCGCCATCTTGCCCTGCATCATCTCTGGACGCCGCGCCTCCCGTCGGGTCTTCTGTCGCCAAAGACGGAGGCCACATGGACGATCTTGAACGGCGCATTGCGCAGGCGCGCGGCGATGAACCCGCCGATCTGGTCCTGCGGGGCGGGCGCGTCTTCGACCTTGTCACCGGCACGATGATGACGGGCGATGTCGCGATCTGCGGCGACCGCATCGCCGGGCTGGGCGACTATGACGGGCGCCGGGTCATCGACGTGGCCGGCCTGACCCTGGTGCCGGGCTTCATCGACACGCATCTGCACGTCGAAAGCAGCCTTGTCACCCCGCACGAGTTCGACCGCTGCGTGACCCCGCGCGGCATCACCACCGCCATCTGCGACCCCCACGAGATCGCCAATGTCGTCGGCCCCGAAGGGATCGCCTGGTTCCAGAAGGCCAGCGAATGCCTGCTGATGGACCTTCGGGTGCAACTGTCGTCCTGCGTGCCCTCGACGGCGATGGAAACCTCGGGCGCAAGGATCGAGGCGGGGGATCTGGCGCCGCTGATGGGCCATCCCTCGGGCATCGGGCTGGCCGAGTTCATGAACTATCCGGGCGTCATCCACCGCGATCTGGACGCGATGGCGAAGCTGCGGCTGTTTTCGGGCGGCCACATCGACGGCCATTGCCCGCAGCTGACCGGGCGCGACCTGTCGGCCTATGTCGCCGCGGGCATCCGCACCGAACACGAGGCCACGACGGCCGAGGAGGCCCTGGAAAAGCTGCGCAAGGGGATGCGCGTGCTGATCCGCGAGGGTTCGGTCAGCAAGGATCTGGCCGCGCTGCAACCGGTCCTGACAGAGGTGACGGCGCCCTACATGTGCCTGTGCACCGACGACCGCAATCCGCTGGACATCGCCGAACACGGGCATCTTGACTTCATGATCCGCGACCTGATCCGGCGCGGCAGCCCCCCGCTGGCGGTCTATCGCGCGGCTTCCCTGTCCGCGGCCGAGGCCTTCGGCCTGAAGGACCGCGGCCTGATCGCGCCGGGCCTGCGGGCCGACATCGTGGCGATCGACAGCCTGGAAGGGTGCCACGCCCGGCTGGTGCTGGCGGGGGGGCGGGTGGTGGACGATGCAGCCTTCGCCGCGCGCCGGCCCTTGGCCGCGGTGGGCCGCGCCTCGGTCAAGGCGCCGCGCGTCGCGGCCGCCGATTTCCGCTGCGCGGGAAACCGCAGCGAAACCCCGGTGATCGGCATCATCGAAGGCAAGATCATCACCCGCCACCTGTCCGAGGATATCCCCCCGCTGGACGGCGACAAGCGCCCCGACCCCGACCGCGACCTGATGCGCGTCGCCGTGATCGAGCGGCACGGCCGGAACGGCAACATCGCCACCGGCTTCGTGCAGGGCTTCGGCATCCGGCGCGGGGCCATCGCCTCGACCGTCTGCCACGACCACCACAACATCATCGCCGTGGGCGCGGATTATCAGGACATGGCCCTGGCCGCGAACCGCCTGAGCCAGATCGAGGGCGGCTTCGTGGTGGCGGACGGGGGCCGCATCCTGGCCGAACTGGCCCTGCCCGTCGCCGGCCTGATGAGCCTGGAGCCCTTCGAGACCGTCCGCGACCTGCTGGGCGGGTTGCGCCGGGCCGCGGCCTCGCTGGGCGTGACGCTGGACGAGCCGTTCCTGCAGATGGCCTTCCTGGCCCTGCCCGTGATCCCGGCGCTGAAGATCACCGACCGCGGCATGATCGACGTGACGCGCTTCGAGATCATCCCGGGATAGGGATTGGCCCCGCCGCCGCCCGGCGAGGCCCGTTTTCTTCACTGGTCCCGCCGCATCAATATCGCGCGGCCATCGCCGACAGCGGCAGCGCCACGATCCTGTCGGCATTGCCCGCCGTCCCGAAGGCCTCGAACCGGTCCTTGCAGACCTGGCTCATCATCTGCATCGCGGGCTTGAGGTATTTGCGCGGGTCGAACTCGGACGGCTCTTCGGCGAAGACCTTGCGGATCGCGGCGGTCATGGCCAGGCGGTTGTCGGTGTCGATGTTGACCTTGCGCACGCCGTGCTTGATGCCGCGCTGGATCTCCTCGACCGGGACGCCCCAGGTGGGCTTGATGTCGCCGCCGTAGTTGTTGATGAGTTGCTGCAGATCCTCGGGGACCGAGGATGATCCGTGCATCACCAGGTGGGTGTTGGGCAGGCGAGTGTGGATTTCCTCGATCACGTGCATGGCCAGGATGTCGCCGTCGGGCTTGCGCGAGAACTTGTAGGCGCCGTGCGAGGTGCCCATGGCGATGGCCAGCGCGTCCACATGGGTGTCGCCCACGAAGCGCACGGCCTCGTCCGGGTTGGTCAGAAGCTGGTCGTGGCCCAGTTGTTCGGTGGCACCGTGGCCATCCTCCTGATCGCCGGTGCCGGTTTCCAGCGACCCCAGCACGCCCAGTTCCCCCTCGACCGAGACGCCGCAGGCATGGGCCATCTCGACCACCTTGGCGGTGATGTCGCGGTTGTAGGCGTAATCGGCGGGGGTCTTGCCGTCGGCCTTCAGCGAGCCGTCCATCATCACGCTGGTAAAGCCGTTCTGGATCGCCGTGGCGCAGGTCGCAAGCCCGTTGCCGTGGTCCAGGTGCATGCACAGCGGGATGTCGGGGAAGGCCCGGGCAAAGCCCTGGATCAGCCCGGCCAGCACCAGGTCGTTGGCATAGGCCCGCGCGCCCCGGCTGGCCTGCATGATCACCGGCGAGCGCGTCTCGGCCGCTGCGGTCATGATCGCCAGACCCTGCTCCATGTTGTTGATGTTGAAGGCGGGGACCGCATAGCCGTTCTCGGCCGCGTGGTCGAGAAGCTGGCGCAGGGTAATCATAGCCATGTCGTTATCCTTCCGTGGGTTCTTCGGCCAGAGAGCCGAGGATCGTCTCGAACCCGTGCTTAGCGCCGAAAGTCCGGGGCGTCATGTCATGTACCGCTAACAGTTTGCGATAACCGACCGCCTGGGCGCGATCTGGCCCGCGGCGCAGGCGGCCGGGCGCAGGGTCGGCGTCAGGCGCCTGCCCCGTCAGTCCCGGGCGATGATCAGCGGCAACCCGGCCCGGTCGATGGCGGCGCGACCTTCGGGCGGCGGCGGGGCGTCGGTGATGATGGCGTCGAAGACTTCCAGATCCGCCACTGCGTGCAGGGCAGACCGCCCGAAGCGTGCATGGTTGACCAGCAGCACCGCGCGGTCCGCGGCCCGGATCATCGCCCGCTTGGCGCGCATCACCGCTTCGTCCCCGTGGAAGGCCCGCAGGCCCGAGACGGCGGGGCTTGAGACGAAGGCCAGATCGGCGCGCAGCCGCGACAGCGCGTCCTCGGTCCCGATGCCGAAGAAGCCGTTGAACCTGGCGCTGTAGGTGCCGCCCAGCGCGATCAGCGTGACGCGCGGCGCCTTCTTCAGCCGGTCGATCACCGCGGCGTTGTTGGTGATGACCGTCAGCGGGGCCTTGTCCGCCAGCCCGGCCCCCAGCAGCGCGGCCATCGACCCGTCATTGACCATCACCGCCATCCCCGGCTCTACCAGGTCCAGCGCGGCGCGGGCCATGCGGGCCTTCGCCTCGCCGTCCTGCAGCGCGCGGATGCGGAAGTCGCTTTCCGCTTGGGCACCCGCCTCGACGGTGGCCCCGCCGCGCACCTTGCGCAGCAGGCCCGCCTGTTCGAGGTCGTCGAGATCGCGGTGGATGGTCATGCGCGACACGCCAAAGCGGCGGGCCAGATCGTCCAGTCCCAGGATCCGCGCCCCCGGCAGCAGATCCACGATCGCCCGCCTGCGTTCGTCGCGCTTCACCTTGATCCTCCCCGGTCGGGGGCTTGTAACACCGCCTGCGGGTTTATCAACATCGATCTTGTTACCATGAGCGGCCAGTTTGTTATGATCGTTGTGATCGGGTCCGGGCCACGGTATTGACCCGCAAACCGCCGGAGGACCACATGCCCCTAGATTCGCCCAAGGACCCCCGGATCGCCGCCAAGGCCGATCTGGATCCGCAGAACTTCGCGCTTGCCAACTGCATCCGCGCCCTGTCCATCGACGCGGTGAACGCGGCCAATTCCGGGCATCCGGGCGCGCCGATGGGCATGGCGGACGCGGCCACCGTGCTGTTTCGCAACCACCTGAAGTTCGACGCGAAGAACCCCGACTGGCCGGACCGGGACCGCTTCGTGCTGTCGAACGGCCATGCCTCGATGCTGCTCTACAGCCTGCTGCACCTGACCGGCTACGAGGACATGACCCTGGATCAGGTCAGGAACTTCCGCCAGTGGGGCTCGATCACTGCGGGCCATCCCGAATATGGACACGCCAAGGGGATTGAGACGACGACCGGCCCGCTGGGCCAGGGCATCGCCACCGCCGTCGGCATGGCCTTGGCGGAACGGCGTCTGGCCGCCGAATTCGGCGACGATCTGGTGGATCACCGCACCTATGTCTTTGTCGGCGACGGCTGCCTGCAGGAAGGCATCGGGCAGGAAGCGATCAGCCTGGCCGGGCATCTGGGCCTGGGCAAGATGATCGTGCTTTACGACGACAACGACATCACCATCGACGGCCCGACCTCGATCAGCTTTTCCGAGGACGTGGCCGCGCGGTTCCAGGCCTGCGGCTGGCACGTCCAGAAATGCGACGGCCATGACGCCAGGGCGCTTGATGCGGCGATCGCGGCGGCGAAGGCGGAAACCGGCAAGCCCTCGCTGATCGCCATGAATACGGTGATCGGCTTCGGCTCGCCCAACAAGGCGGGCACCTATTCGGCCCACGGATCCCCGCTTGGCCGCGACGAGGCCGCGCTGACCCGCGAGGCGATCGGCTGGCCGCATGAGCCCTTCGTGATCCCCGAGGAGCTGCTGTCGGAATGGCGCCGGATCGGCACGCGCGGGGCCGCCGACCGCGAGGCCTGGGAGGCGCGGCTGAAGGACCGCAGCGCCGATGTCCGGGCCGAGTTCCAGCGCCGCCTGACCGGGACCCTGCCCGAGGCCTACGAGGACGCGCTGAAGGCCGCCCGCGCCGCCCTGTTCGCGGAACCGAAGAAGGCCGCGACCCGCAAGGCCAGCCAGATGGCGCTGGAACCCCTGACCGCCGCCCTGCCCGAGATGATCGGCGGGTCCGCGGACCTGACCGGTTCCAACCTGACCCGCGTCAAGGCCGTGGACAGCCAGTACACGCGGCAGGCGCCGGGCCGCTATATCGGCTATGGCGTGCGCGAATTCGGCATGTGCGCCGCAATGAACGGGATCAACCTGCATGGCGGCTTCATCGCCTATGGCGGGACGTTCCTGGTGTTTTCCGACTATGCCCGCAACGCCATCCGCCTGTCGGCGCTGATGGGGGTCGGCACGATCTTCGTGATGACCCATGACAGCATCGGGTTGGGCGAGGACGGCCCGACCCACCAGCCGATCGAGCATCTGGCATCCTTGCGCGCCATCCCCAACCTGACGGTGCTGCGCCCGGCCGACACGGTGGAAACGCTGGAAGCCTGGGACATCGCGATCCGCAACCGCCATGTGCCCTCGCTGCTGGCCCTGTCGCGCCAGGACGTGCCGCAACTGCGGCTGGATGCGGGGGACGAGAACCTGACCGCCAGGGGCGCCTATGTGATCCGCCAGTACGGCCAGGGCCGCGACCTGACCCTGATCGCCACCGGCACCGAGGTCGCCATCGCCGTCCAGGCCGCCGAGGCCCTGCACGCCGACGGCCTGTCGGTCGCCGTGGTGTCGATGCCGTCCTGGGAACTGTTCGAGGCCCAGCCCGAGGAATACCGCAAGGCGACCCTGGGCCAGGCGCCGCGCATCGCGGTCGAGGCCGCGGGCAAGTTCGGCTGGACGCGCTACGTCGCGTCCGAGGACGACGTGATCGGCATGACGGGCTTCGGCGCCTCGGCCCCCATCGACCGGCTGTATCAGGAGTTCGGCATCACCGCGGATGCCATCGTCGCGCGGGCAAAGGCCCTGACCGGCCGGTGACCCGACCGGGCTGCGCCGGCAACGGCGCCGCCCGCAGCCCCCGCGCCCTTCAGCCGGCCTCCTCCATGATGCGGCGCAACTGGTTTTCGGTCAGAACCGCCGGATTGGCCGCCATCGACGGCGATTGCGCCGCGGCCAGGGCTGCGGCGGCCTGAGCCTCGGGACCGGCGCCCAGGGCCGACAGGGCGGGAAGTCCCGCCGCATGGGACCAGTCGCCCAGCCCCCGCGCCGCCTCGGGCATCGAGGCGAAGGGCCTGCCGAAGGCCGCGCCGATCCAGCGGGCGACCTGATCCAGCCGTTCGACGATGTCGGGGTCGCGGGCGGCGCGGCGGTTCGCGTCCAGCACGTGCGGCAGCAGCGCCCCGCAGATCGCGCCGTGCGGGGCACCGCTCAGCCCGCCCAGCGGTCCGGCCAGCCCGTGGACCGCGCCCAGGCCGGCATTGGCCAGCGCCACCCCGCCGCAGTGGCTGACCCAGGCCATGTCGTCGCGGGCACCGCCGTCCTCGGCCTCCATCAGCCGCCGGATCGCCGCCAGACCGCGCGGGATCGCGTCGCGGCACAGCGCGTCGGTCCAGGGGTTGGCCCGGGTGCAGACGAAGGGCTCGATCACCTGGGTCAGCGCGTCCAGCCCCGAGGCCAGCGTCACCGCGCGAGGGCAGCCCTCGGACAGGCGGGGATCGACGATGGCCAGGCGCGGCAGCATCCGGTGGTCGCGCAGGCTGACCTTGCGGCGGTGGTCGGGCACGCCGATCACGGCGTTGCGCGTGGCCTCGGCCCCGGTGCCGGCGGTGGTGGGGATGGCCACGAAGGGCAAGGGGGATGGTCCAGCGGCAGGCCCCGCCCCACCGCCTCGAGGTGATCCAGCAGCGGGCGCATGGCGGGAACAAGCGCGGCGATGGCCTTGCCGGTGTCGATCACCGACCCGCCGCCCAGCGCCACGACCACCTGCGCGCCCCGGGCCGCGGCGATGCCATCCTGCACAAGGCCGATGTCAGGCTCTCGCGGGGCGGGGAAAGCCGCGACAGCGCAGCCCTGCGCCGCCAGCGCATCGGCCAGCCATGCCGCCCGCGCGCCGTCGCGGCCATGCACCAGCAGCACCCGCTGTCCCAGCCCCGCCACCCGCGGGGCCGCCCGGTCGGCCTGCCCCCTGCCGAACAGGATCCCGGCCGGCGCGGCGAAGGCGAAGGGCGCGATCATCAGGCCCCCGCCACGCCCGCGCCGCTGAACCAGTCCGCGAAGGCCGCCTGCTGGGCGGGGGTCAGATGCAGGTGATGCTTGGTGCGGCGGGTCAGGATGTCCTCGGGCGTGCGCGCCCATTCGCGCGACACCAGATAACGCACCTCGGCCTCGTAGAGGGTGCCGCCGAAGTGACGGCCCAGATCCGCCATGTTCATGGCGCCGGCCACCACCTGCCGGATCCGCGCGCCGTAAAGCCGGGCGTAGTGGACGACCAGCGGCCGGGGCATCCAGGGGTGCAGTTCGCGCTGCAACTGGATGAAGGACTCCATGTCGGCATTGGCGATCTCGCCGCCCGGCAGGGGCGCCTCGGCCGTCCAGTCCGGCCCCATTGCGGGAAAGACGTCCCGCAGCTTGTGCATCCCGCGTTCGGCCAGTTCGCGATAGGTGGTGATCTTGCCCCCGAACACGTTGAGCAGCGGCGCGCCGCCCGCGGCATCGAGATCGAAGACGTAGTCCCGCGTCACCGCCGAGGGGTTTCCCGCGCCGTCGTCGAACAGCGGCCGCACCCCGGAATAGGCGTGCAGCACGTCGGACGGCCGCAGCTTTTCCTTGAAATAGCGGTTCACCGCGGCCGGCAGATAGCCGATCTCGTCCTCCGAGACGGCCACATCCTCGGGGCGGCCCTCGTAAGGCACGTCGGTGGTGCCGATCAGCGCCTTGTCGCCTTCATAGGGAACGACGAAGATCACGCGCCTGTCGTGGTTCTGAATCAGATAGGCCTGGCTTCCCGACCACCATTTCGGGACGATCACATGGCTGCCCTTCACCAGCCTGACCTTGCGGGTCGAACGCGACTGCGCGACATCGGCGATGACCTGGGACACCCAGGGCCCCGCGCAGTTGACCAGGCAGCGCGCCCGGAAGGTGCGGATCTCGCCGGTGGATTCGCTGCGGGTCTGGACGGTCCAGGCGCCGTCCTCGCGCCGGGCCGAGATGCAGGGGCTGCGCGTCAGCACCGTCGCGCCCTTTTCGGCGGCGCCCAGGGCGTTCAGCACCACAAGCCGGGCGTCGTCCACCCAGCAGTCGCTGTATTCGAAGCCCCTGTGATACTGATCCAGCAGCGGCGCACCTTCGGGGGCGCGGCGCAGGTCAAGGCTGCGCGTGCCCGGCAGCCTCCTGCGTCCTCCCAGGTTGTCATAGAGAAACAGCCCCAGGCGGACCAGCCAGGCAGGGCGGTCCTGCGGGGAATGGGGCAGCACGAAGCGCATCGGCCAGATGATGTGGGGCGCGGCAGCCAGTAGCACCTCGCGCTCGATCAGCGCCTCGCGGACCAGCCGGAACTCGCGGTATTCCAGATAGCGCAGCCCCCCGTGGACCATCTTGCCCGACCGCGAGGAAGTGCCCTGCCCCAGGTCGTCCTTTTCGCACAGCACGACGCTGAGACCCCGGCCTGCGGCATCGCGCGCGACGCCCGCGCCGTTGATGCCGCCGCCGATCACGAACAGGTCGATGATGTCACGGGTCATGGTCGGTGTCCTTTCGGCCTGGGGCTGCGGCTGGCGCGTCCGGTGCGGGCGGCAGGGCCCGCACCGACGCGGCACGGGGTGGCAGACAACGCCTCACGGCCCGGGACGGGTTCCGGCCCGGGCGGCGGGTCGGCCTTCGGACGGGCTAGCCTGCCTGCATAGGCGCGGCAATCGGTGCCCTGTCCGGTCAGCCCGCCATCGCGTCTTCCCGCCAGGCGTGGTCGGGATCGGGGGGGCCGGCCTCGTCATGCTCGGCCAGCCAGGTCTCGGCATCGAGGGCCGCCATGCAGCCCATTCCGGCGCTTGTCACCGCCTGGCGATAGACGTGGTCGGTCAGGTCGCCGGCCGCGAAGACCCCGGGGATCGAGGTCCGGGTGCTGCCCGGTTCTACCTTCACATAGCCGCCGTGGTGCAGTTCAAGCTGGTCCCTGACCAGCTCGCTGGCGGGCGCATGGCCGATGGCCACGAACACGCCGTCCGCGGGGATCGTGCGGGTGCTGCCGTCCGCGGTCGAGGTCAGCACCACGCCGGTCACTCCCAGGGGGGCGTCGGTGCCCTGGATCTCGGTCAGCTCGTGGTTCCAGATCACCTCGATCCTGGGGTTCCTGAACAGGCGCTGCTGCAGGATCTTCTCGGCCCGCAGGCTGTCGCGGCGGTGGACCAGCGTCACCTTGCTGGCGAACTTGGTCAGAAACAGCGCCTCCTCGACCGCGGTGTTGCCGCCGCCGATCACCACGACCTCGCGGTTGCGATAGAAAAAGCCGTCGCAGGTGGCGCAGGCCGACACGCCGAAGCCCTTGAACCTCTCCTCCGAGGGAAGCCCCAGCCAGCGGGCCTGCGCGCCGGTGGCCAGGATCACCGCATCCGCCGTCACGACCCGCCCGCTGTCGCAGGTGGCGGTGAAGGGGCGTTTCTGCAGGTCCAGCGAGGTCACCATGTCCACGACGATGTCGGCGCCCATGGCGCGGGCGTGTTCCTCCATCTTGACCATCAGTGCGGGGCCCTGGATCTCGGTCTCGCCCGGCCAGTTCTCGACCTCGGTGGTGATGGTCAGCTGCCCGCCGGGCTGCATCCCCTGGATCAGCATGGGCTTCAGCATGGCGCGCGCGGCATAGACGGCGGCGGTATAGCCCGCCGGACCGGACCCCACGATCAGAAGTTTGACATGCGTGCTTTCGGTCATCTTGCGCCCCATCCGGTGTTTGTACATGACCTAGTCGTTCCCGCCGCAAATCGCAACGAAGCAAGTCCCCGGAAAGAATGTTGCGCGCGACGGCCCCCCATTGTAGTTTCCGCCAACCTTCAGGACCGATCAAGAAAGAGCAGCATGGCCGGCGCGAAACTGGACGATATCGATCGCAAGATCCTGGCCGAACTTCAGGCCGACGGCCGGATGACCAATGTCGAACTGGCCCGCCGCGTCGGCATATCCGCGCCGCCCTGCCTGCGCCGGGTCCGGGCGCTTGAGGAAACCGGCTTCATCCGCGGCTATCACGCCGACATCGACGCGCGCGAACTGGGCTTCGAGGTGCAGGTCTTCGCGATGGTCCGCCTGGCCAGCCAGTCCGAACGGGATCTCTCGGCCTTCGAGACGCTGGTCCAGGGCTGGCCGCTGGTCCGCGAATGCCACATGCTGAACGGCGAGATCGACTTCATCCTGAAATGCGTGTCGCCGGATCTGTCCACCTTCCAGCGCTTCCTGACGCAATCGCTGACGGCGGCGCCGAACGTAGCCAGCGTCAAGACATCCCTAGTGATCCGCGCCGCGAAGGACCAGCCGGGAGTGCCCTTCGAGGTGGTGGAGGAGCGGGTGCGCGAGGCGGGGTGAGGGAATGCGTGCATAGGCGGTTCAGGCGTTAGTAGAAGAGCCCAGCCCAAGGCTTCACATGACGCCACCACTCCAGAGGGGTTAAGACCCGGATCGGTAATTGATTTAAGGAACTGCGCTTCTTAATGATAGTCCGTCTGTCTCTGGTGCAAAACACGTCACATTCAAGGCCGACGGCGTTCCCAATCAGTTCGCGATCCGCCTCATCAGGCAAGCCCCTAGTAAAAGGGGCATCAATCATTCTTCTACCAACAACCGAGGCATAGGCGTTTGCCTCATCGTCGGAGACAATCAGTTCCACTGCAAAATCCCGCAACTGTTCTCGAAGTGTACTGTCAGGCGTATTGCCGATTTCATCGAGATTCTTGCGCGACGTCATGATAGCCCAATTTGCGCGTCTTCCTACGTAGAAGATGTGCATCAACGCTTCTACATCCTCTTCCAGGGTAGCGTCGGCAAATTTAGTAAGGGGCTGGGGTTCAAATATTTGATCTAAATAATTAACCAGAAGATTCACAATATTTGTGTCGAGGAAAACTCGACAGGGCATAGCATCATATGGGTAAGCTCTGCAGTCGGCACTGTGTTCAGCCTCAGTGCGGTAAAGAATCCAGCGCTGTCGGCCTTCGTCCCAATATTCTATGGCCACTGCTTTCCTCACCTGAAGAAACCGAGTCAGCGGAAGGAGTAGTTCCCGAATATTTTTTATGCGCCTAAGATGATTGCTACGCCCCGCTTTGACAAGTTCTGCAACAGGAGATCAATCCATCCCCGACACCCGCCGTTCGATCGACTCCCAGATCTTCTCCGCCGCGTTGATCCCGTCGAACCGCTCAAGCTCCTGGATCCCCGTGGGCGAGGTCACGTTGATTTCGGTCAGCCAGCCGTCGATCACGTCGATGCCGGTGAAGATCAGGCCCTTTTCGCGCAGTACCGGGCCGATGCGCTTGCAGATCTCGTATTCGCGGTCCGTCAGGCCGATCTTTTCGGCCCGTCCGCCGACATGCATGTTCGACCGCGCCTCGCCTGTCTGCGGCACGCGGTTGATGGCGCCGACGGGGTCGCCATCGACCAGGATGATGCGCTTGTCGCCCTTGCTGACGGCGTGGATGTATTTCTGCGCGATCATCGGCTCGCGGTTGATGCCAGCGAACAGTTCCAGCAACGAGGACAAGTTGCGATCCTCGGGGTCCAGGTGGAACACGCCTGCCCCGCCATTGCCATAGAGCGGCTTCACGATGATGTCGCCGTGCCGGTCGCGGAAGCGGCGGATCGCGGCGGGGTCCCGCGCGATCATGGTCGGCGGCGTCAGGTCGGGGAAGTCCAGCACCATCAGCTTCTCGGGGCAGTTCCTGACCCAGAACGGGTCGTTGACCACCAGCGTCTTCGGATGCACCCGGTCCAAAAGATGCGTCGAGGTGACATAGGCCATGTCGAAGGGCGGATCTTGGCGCAGCCAGACCACGTCGAAGTCGGAGAGATCGACCTCGGCCCAGTCGCCGAAGGTGACGTGGTTGCCCGGCTCGCGGCGCAGCGTCACGGGGCGTCCGCGGGCGATCACGCGGCCCTCGTCGTAGCGCAGCCGGTCCACGGTGTACTGGAACAGCCGGTGGCCGCGCGCCTGGGCCTCGAGCCCGATGCGGAAGGTGCTGTCGGCGGTGATTGAGACGTTCTCGATCGGGTCCATCTGCAGGGCGACATACAGGCTCATGGCGATCCTCCTTGGCGGTTGGGGTGCTTGTCGCCCGCCGTCCCGCGGGATGCAAGCGGCGCCGCGCATTGACTTGCACGCGCTCGGCCCCAAGTGATAGACGGGGCGTCAACTTGAAAAGGCCGGCCGGAAGGCCTGACGGAAGGGCAAGACCGCATGGCGATGGACAAGACACGCTTCGACAAGGGCGACCTGCTGGCCTGCGCCCGGGGCGAGCTGTTCGGCCCCGGCAATGCGCAGCTGCCCGAACCGCCGATGCTGATGATGGACCGCATCACCGACATCTCGGAGGATGGCGGCGAACACGGCAAGGGGCATGTGGTTGCGGAATTCGACATCACCCCGGACCTGTGGTTCTTCGCCTGCCACTTTCCCGGCAATCCGATCATGCCGGGCTGCCTTGGCCTGGACGGGCTGTGGCAGCTGACCGGCTTCAACCTGGGCTGGCGCGGCTGGCAGGGGCGCGGCTATGCCCTGGGCGTGGGCGAGGTGAAGCTGACCGGGATGGTGCGCCCCGACCGCAAGCTGCTGCGCTATACCGTCGACTTCACCAAGGCCGTGCAGACGCGGCGCCTGACCATGGGCGTGGCCGATGGCCGGGTCGAGGCGGATGGCGAGACCATCTATCAGGTCAAGGACATGAAGGTTGCGCTGTCGTCCAGCTGACGGCGGCGGATCGGACACATGAGAAGGAGGGAGGCCCATGCGGCGCGTCGTCATCACCGGGCTTGGCATCGTCTCGCCCATCGGCAACAACGCCCAGGAGGTCACGGAAAGCCTGAAGGCCGGCCGGTCGGGAATCGTCTTCGCCCCCGAATACGCCGAACACGGCTTTCGCAGCCAGGTCCACGGGATGCCGCAGATCGTGCTGGAGGACCATATCGACAAGCGCAACCTGCGCTTCATGGGACCGGGGGCCGCCTACAACTTCCTGGCCATGGAACAGGCGATCCGGGATTCGGGGCTTGAGGAAAGCGACGTCTCGAACCCGCGCACGGGGCTGATCATGGGGTCGGGCGGTCCGTCCACCAGCAACTTCTTCCAGGCCCACCAGACGGTGATCGAGAAGGGCAGCCCCAAGCGGATGGGCCCCTTCATGGTGACGCGCTGCATGTCGTCCACCAATTCCGCCACGCTGGCCACCCCCTTCAAGATCAAGGGCGTGAACTATTCGATCACATCGGCCTGCGCGACCTCGGCGCATTGCATCGGCAACGGCGTCGAACAGATCCAGATGGGCAAGCAGGACATCGTCTTCGCCGGCGGCGGCGAGGAGCTGGACTGGACCCTGTCCTGCCTGTTCGACGCGATGGGCGCCATGTCGTCGAAATACAACGACACGCCCGAAACCGCGTCCCGCCCCTATGACGCGAGCCGCGACGGCTTCGTGATCGCGGGCGGCGGCGGCGTCGTGGTGCTGGAGGAGTTGTCCCACGCCCTGGCGCGCGGCGCGAAGATCTATGCCGAGGTCACCGGCTACGGGGCGACCAGCGACGGATTTGACATGGTGGCCCCCTCGGGCGAGGGCGGCGAGCGGGCGATGCGCGTCGCCCTGCAGACCCTGCCCGAAGGCCGCAAGGTCAGCTATATCAACGCGCACGGCACCTCGACCCAGGTGGGCGACGTGGGCGAGGTCAAGGCGGTCCGGCGCATCTTCGGCGAGGGCGACACGCCGCCGATCAGTTCCACCAAGTCGCTGACCGGCCATTCGCTGGGCGCCACCGGCGTGCACGAGGCCATCTACAGCCTGCTGATGTTGCAAAATGACTTCATTGCAGCATCTGCAAATGTCGTTACTCTGGACCCCGAGCTTTCGCCAAGCGAGATTGTGACGAGCCGGGTGGACAATGCCGGCCTCGATTCCGTGCTGTCCAACAGCTTCGGCTTCGGGGGAACCAACGCCACCCTGCTGATGTCGAGATACCTGGAATAGGTGGGGTCAACATGGGCGATCTTCTTCAAGGCAAGCGCGGGCTTGTGATGGGGGTCGCCAATGACCATTCCATCGCCTGGGGCATCGCCAGGGCATTGGCGGACCAGGGCGCCGAGCTTGCCTTTTCCTACCAGGGCGAGGCCTTCGGCAAGCGGGTGCAGCCGCTGGCGGCCTCGGTCGGGTCGGATTTCCTGCTGGACGTGGACGTGACCGATGACGCGTCGCTGGATGGGGCCTTCGCGGCCATCGCCGAACGCTGGGGCAGGCTGGACTTCCTGATCCACGCGATCGCTTTTTCCAGCAAGAACGAGCTGACCGGCCGGTTCATGAACACCAGCCGCGCGAACTTCAAGCACAGCCTCGAAATCTCGTGCTATTCGTTGATCGAGGTAGCGCGCCGCGCCCACCCGCTGATGACCGGCGGCGGGTCGATCGTCACGCTGACCTATGGCGGTTCGAACCGGGTCACGCCCTTCTACAACGTCATGGGGGTTGCCAAGGCGGCGCTTGAATCGGCGGTGCGTTACCTGGCCAATGACCTGGGGCCCGACGGGATCCGCGTCAACGCGATCAGCCCCGGCCCGATGAAGACGCTGGCCGGCGCGGCCATCGGCGGGGCGCGAAAGACCTTCCGCCACACCGAGGCCAATGCGCCCCTGCGCAGGAACGCCACGCTCGAGGCGATCGGCGGCACCGCCGTCTGGATGCTGTCGGACTGGGGCGCCTGCACCACGGGCGAAATCGTCCTGGTCGATGGCGGCTATCACGTCCTGGGGATGCCGCAGAGCGAGAACTTGTGAGGCGGCGCCGGGGGTTTCACACCCCCGGACCCCCGTGGGATATTTGAGGTCCAAGGCAGGTCATGATCGATTTCTTCACGGCGGATGACGGGGCGCGGCTGGCCTATTCGGATGAAGGCGAAGGCCTGCCGGTGCTGTGCCTTGCCGGACTGACGCGTAACATGGGCGATTTCGACCATCTTGCCCCGCATCTGTCCGGCGTGCGGCTGATCCGCATGGACTACCGCGGGCGGGGCCTTTCCGAATGGACGGGCCCCGCCACCTACACCGTGCCGCGGGAAGGCAAGGACGCGCTGGCGCTGCTGGATCATCTGGGGGTCGGCAGGGCGGCCGTGCTGGGCACATCGCGGGGCGGCCTGATCGGGCTGCTGCTGGCGGCGGTCGCGCATGATCGGATGCTGGGCCTGTGCCTGAACGACGTCGGCCCCGCGCTCGAGCGCCGGGGGCTGGAGCGGATCTTCGACTATGTGGGGCGCAACCCCGTGGCGCCGACGCATGAGGCGCTTGCCGCGCGCCTGCCGGACATGATGACGGGATTTTCCGATGTTCCCGAGGGACGCTGGCTTGCGGACGCCCGGCGCCATTACGACGAGACGCCGGAGGGCCTGCGCATCCGCTACGACCCGGCCCTGCGCGAGGCCTTTCTGTCCGCCTTCGAGGGCGAGGCGGCCGACCTGTGGCCGCTGTGGGATGCCACCGCCGGCCTGCCGGTGGCGCTGATCCGGGGCGCCAATTCGGATCTGCTTTCGGCCGATGCCGCGGCCGAGATGATCCGCCGCCGCCCCGACACGATCTTCGCCAGCGTCCCGAACCGCGCGCATATTCCCTGGCTGGACGAGCCGGAATCGCTGGCCGTGATCAAGGCCTGGCTGGACCGCTGCGGGGCCTAGAAGCGCAGACCGACGCTGAAGCTGGCGCCGTCGGTGCCGATGCCGAAGTCGGCCGCGCCGAAGCTGAAGCCGATCAGCGCCCCGGTCAGGGCCTGCTGAACCGTATGTTCGCCCGCATGGACGCGGCTGGCCGCTGCCAGTCCCGCGGCCCCGTAGAGGCCGAGGCCGGCGGCCCGGTCGTCGGGAAAGCACTTGCCCGCCAGATCGGCCGCCCCGAAGGCCGCCGCGGCAGAATGGCCCGAGGGAAAGCCCTTCCCCTCGCCCGACGGCCGGATCGAGATGGGCCTGCCGTCCAGCCAGGTCTTCAGGCCCAGAACGACCGCCGCCTGCAGCGCGCCCCGGACCGCGAAATCCTCCAGCCGGTCGTCGCGCGCGGCGCAGACCGCGGCCGCCAGCGGCAGGCCGTATTTCATGGCCGTGCCGAAATCGTCGAAGGGCTCTGCCGGTGCGGGCTGGGCCAGGGCCGCCGCAGTGGCGGCAGCCAGCAGGGGACGGCGCAGCATCAGCGCTGCATCGCCTCGACATAGTCCACCAGGGCGACCAGGCGCGCGGGCGTGGGGGTCGGAATGCCGTCGCCCGCGTCATAGGGAATGGTCGGCCCGTCCAGCAGGTCGCCAAATTCCGGCATCGGCGATTCGCTGCGGCCGGGCGTGAAGCCATAGATGTGGCCCATCACCTGCAGGCGCGGAAACACCCCGCCGTTGTTCGCAGCCACCCGGGTCAGATCGACCGGATGCGGGATCATGCCTTGGGCCGCCGGCCCACCGCCCCGGCCGTCCGGACCGTGGCAATCGACGCACAGCGCGTTGAAGTCGTTGCGCGCCTGCTTTTGGTCGGTCATCTGCGGCGCGCAGGCCGCGATCAGACCCGCCACGGTCAACCCGGCCAGGGCCGCCCCGCATGTTGCCTTCATCGCTGTCCCCTTCTGGTTGCTTGGCGCGATCTTGCCCCGGCGGGACGGGTCACGCAACGGTCTGGTTCAGCCGGATCACGCGGTCCATGCGCCGGGCCAGGTCGTGGTTGTGGGTGGCGATCAGCGCCGACAGGCCGGTGTCGCGCACAAGCGCCATCAGCATGTCGAAAACCCGCTCGGATGTCTCGGGGTCCAGGTTCCCGGTGGGTTCATCCGCCAGCAGCAGCGCGGGCCGGTTCGCCAGCGCCCGGCAGAAGGCCACCCGCTGCTGCTCGCCCCCCGACAGGGCCGCCGGGCGATGATCCGCGCGGCCGGTCAGCCCGACGCGGGACAGCAGATCGGCAGCCCGGGCTGCCGCCTCGTGGCGGGGCACGCCGTTGGCAAGCTGCGGCAGGACGATGTTCTCGGCCGCGCTGAACTCGGGCAGAAGATGGTGGAACTGATAGACGAAGCCCAGCTCTGCCCGACGCGCCTCGGTCCGGGCGCGGTCGGGCAGGCCGGTCATGTCGCGCCCCTGCAGGATCACCCGGCCCCTGTCGGGCGTGTCCAGCAGCCCGGCGATATGCAGCAGCGTCGATTTGCCCGCGCCCGAGGGCGCCACCAGGGCCACGACCTCGCCGCGCGCGACCGACAGATCCAGGCCGCGCAGCACCGGCACCGGCGTCGGCCCGTCCTTGCCATAGGTCTTGCCCACCCCCTCCAGGCGCAACACCTCATTCATAGCGCAGCGCCTCGACCGGGTTCAGGCGCGCGGCGCGGCGCGCGGGGAAGATGGTGACGACGAAGGACAGCGCCAGCGACAGGGCGACGGCGCGGAAGATGTCCCAGGCGCGCAGTTCCGCGGGCAGCCGATAGATGCCGCGCACCTCGGGCTGCCAGGCGCCGCCGCCGGTCAGCGCGTTCAGCGCCGCCATGATGCTGTCCACGTTCAGCGCCAGGGCCACGCCCAGGATCACCCCGGCCAGGGTGCCGATGATCCCGGTGAACGCGCCGCACAGAAAGAACACCCGCAGCACCGCCCCCTCGGTCAGGCCCATGGTCCGCAGGATGCCGATGTCGCGGCCCTTGTTCTTGACCAGCATGATGAGCCCCGAGGTGATGTTCATCGAGGCGATCAGCACCAGCACCGACAGGATCACGAACATCACGTCGTCCTCCATGTCCAGCGCCGCCAGGAACGACCCCGAGGAGTCGCGCCAGTTCCAGACCTGCGCCCCCTCGCCCGCGGCCCGCATCAGCGGCAGCGTCCAGTCGTCCACCCGTTCGGGGTCGCTGACGAAGACCTCGATCTCGTCGGCGACGCCTTCGCGGTTGAAATAGGATTGCGCCTCGGCCATCGGCATGTAGATGCGCGTGCGGTCGATGTCATAGCGCCCGGCGCTGAAGATGTAGGTGACCTCGTAGGCCTTGACGCGCGGGGTGGTGCCGATGGCGGTGCGCGCCCCTTCCGGCGCGATCAGGCGGACCTTGTCGCCCAGGCCCACCGCCAGTTCGCGGGCGATGCCCGCGCCGATGGCGATGCCGCGGTCGAAATCGTCCAGGCTGCCCACGGATGTCCCGGGGTCCACGATGCGCGGCATCGCGCGCAGGTCGTCAAGGCTTACGCCGTAAACCTCGGCCACGTTCGAACTGTCGTTGGCCGTGGCCATCACCTGCCCGCGGATGACCGGCGCGGTGCGCGTGACGCCCGGAACCTGCGCCAGCCTGGCGGCCATCGCGTCGTAATCGGCGATGCGGCCGGGAACGACATAGACATCCTCGGTGAACTCGTTGGTGATGCGCTGCGGGGCCATGTAGACGGTGGTGTGGGCATTGGCCCCCAGGATCGTATCCACGAATTCGGCCCGAAAGCCCGCGCGCACGGCCAGCGTGGCGATCAGCGCCATCACCCCCAGGGCGATGCCGATCAGGCTGATCCAGGTCATCACGCTGACCCCGCCTTCGGCGCGGCGGGCGCGCAGGTACCGCCAAGCGATCATGAACTCGTATCGGGAAAACGGCGCGGGGGACATGCGGGAGGCCTTGATCTTGCGCGGGGGAACCTGACGGCAGGGCCTGCAAAGATCAAGCCGACAAAGGCGTGAGGGCTTCTTCTTTGCTTCAAATACCCAACTTGCGACGGCCGCCGCCAGGTGCCACATCAGGGGCATGGCAAAATCCACCCCTGCTTTCACCTGCACCGCCTGCGGTGCGTCCCACAAGAAATGGGCCGGGCGCTGCGACGCCTGCGGCGCCTGGAACACCATCGTCGAGGAAGCGCCCCTCTCGCAGGGGCCGGGCCGGGGCCTGGGCGCCGCGAAGGGCCGCGCGGTCCCCCTCAGCATCCTCGCCACGACCGAGGCCCCGCCCCCGCGCCACCTGGCCGGGATGGAGGAACTGGACCGCGTCCTGGGCGGCGGGCTGGTGCCGGGCAGCGCCGTGCTGGTCGGCGGCGATCCCGGCATCGGCAAGTCCACCCTGCTGCTGCAGGGCGCCGCGGCCTTCGCCCGCCGGGGCCTGAACGCCGTCTATATCAGCGGCGAGGAAGCCAGCGCCCAGGTCAGGATGCGCGCGCAACGGCTGGGGCTGGCCGACGCGCCGGTGCGCCTGGGGGCAGAGACCAACCTGCGCGACATCCTGACGACGCTGGACAACGAACGCCCGGATCTTGCCATCATCGATTCCGTGCAGACCCTCTGGTCCGACCAAGTCGAGGCCGCGCCCGGCAGCGTGGCGCAGGTCCGGGCGGCCGCGCACGAGCTGGTGACCTTTGCCAAGCGCAAGGGCGTGGCGGTCTTCCTGGTGGGCCATGTCACGAAGGAAGGCCAGATCGCCGGTCCCCGCGTGGTGGAACACATGGTCGATACGGTGATCTATTTCGAGGGCGAGCGCGGCCACCAGTTCCGCATCCTGCGGTCGGTCAAGAACCGCTTCGGCCCCGCCGACGAGATCGGCGTCTTCGAGATGACCGGCAGCGGGCTGGCCGAGGTCGCCAACCCCTCGGCCCTGTTCCTGTCCGAACGGGGCCAGCCGGTCCCGGGAAGCGCCGTCTTTGCCGGGATCGAGGGCACCCGCCCCGTCCTGACCGAGGTTCAGGCGCTTGTGGCGCCATCAACCCTGGCCTCGCCCCGCCGCACCGTCGTGGGCCTGGACAGCGGGCGCGTGAGCACCATCCTGGCCGTGCTGGAGGCCCGCTGCGGCATCCCCTTCGCAGGGCTGGACGTGTTCCTGAACGTGGCGGGCGGGATGCGGGTCAGCGAACCCGCGGCCGACCTGGCCATCGCCGGCGCGCTTCTGTCGGCGCGCGAGGACAGCGCCCTGCCCCCCGAGGCGGTGCTTTTCGGCGAAATCAGCCTGTCGGGCGCGCTGCGCCCCGTCGCGCAGGCGGAAAACAGGTTGAAAGAAGCGCAGAAACTTGGTTTTTCACAGGCGATCCTGCCCGACAGCCAGAAGGTCGAGGGCGCGGGCGGCATGAGCGTGCAGCGCATCGCCGACCTGACCGGATTTGCAGGAGAGGTCTTCGGCGCCGGCTGAAGTCCCTGAAACGACAACATGACCGGCGCAAGGGACAGGGCATGGACGGATTTACGGTAATCGACGCGGTGGTGGCTGCGGTCATCATCCTATCGGCCATCCTGGCGTGGTCCCGTGGCTTCGTGCGCGAATCGCTGGCGATCCTGGGGTGGATCGGCGCGGCCGTCCTGGCCTTCATCTTCGCAGCCGCGATGCGCCCGCTGATCGCGCAGCTGCCGGTCCTGGACCGCTTCCTGGGCGACAGCTGCGAACTGGCCACCATCGCCGGCTTCGCGGTGGTCTTCGCCCTGGCGCTCGTGGTGTTCTCGATCATCACGCCGCTTTTCTCGACGGTGGTGCAGCGTTCCGCCCTGGGCGGCGTCGATCAGGGGATGGGCTTTCTGTTCGGGGTGGCGCGCGGCATCCTGCTGGTCGCCATCGCCTTCATCGTCTATGACCGGGTGATGACCAGCCAGCAGGTCGAGGTGGTGGAAAACAGCCGATCGGCCCAGGTGTTCGAACGGATGCGCAGCCAGATGGACCAGCAGATCCCCGACGACGCGCCGGGCTGGATCGTCAGCCGCTACGAACAGATGGTGGCCGGCTGCACCGCCGCGGCCACCCCCTCGGCCCAGCAGACGCCCCCCGCCGCGGACTGAGGCGCGGGCGGCAAGACTGCCCGATGTGACGGCGCGGCGACGAAAAACCGCCCCTCGGGCTTGCGGGGGCGTGACTTCGCGGCCTGCCCGCACTACATGGAGCGGACAGCCCGACGCCATTCAGGACAGCCGCGATGCAACCATTCCTGGCCCATCCGTTCGATTCGGACCGCCTGCACGAAGAATGCGGCATCTTCGGCGTCATCGGGGTCGCGGACGCTTCCAACTTCGTGGCCCTGGGGCTGCACGCCCTGCAGCATCGCGGCCAAGAAGCCGGCGGCATCGTCGCCCATGACCCCGAAAGCGGCTTCAACAGCGCCCACCGCTTCGGCTATGTGCGCGACAACTTCACCAAGCCCGAGGTGATGGCCACCCTGCCCGGCCCGCTGGCGATCGGCCATGTGCGCTATTCCACCGCCGGCACCAAGGCCGCCACCGCGATCCGCGACGTGCAGCCCTTCTTCGGCGAATTCCACATGGGCGGCTGCGCCATCGCCCACAACGGCAACATCACCAATGCCGCCGCCCTGCGCCGCGAACTGATCGAGCGCGGCTCGATCTTCCAGTCCAGCAGCGACAGCGAATGCATCATCCACCTGATGGCGCGGTCCATCCAGCGCAATATCCCCGAACGGATGAAGGACGCCCTGCGCCGGGTCGAGGGGGCGTTTTCGGTGATCGCCATGACCCGCACCAAGCTGATCGGCGTGCGCGACCCGCTGGGCGTGCGCCCGCTGGTGCTGGGCAGGCTGGGCGACGACGGCTTCGTGCTGGCCTCCGAGACCTGCGCCCTGGACATCATCGGCGCCGAGTTCCTGCGAGAGATCGAGCCGGGCGAGATGGTGGTGATTTCGAAGGGGGCGGTCGAGACATCGCGCCCATTCGGGCCGTCGCGCGGCCGGTTCTGCATCTTCGAGCATGTCTATTTCTCGCGTCCCGATTCGATCATCGGCGGCCGGTCCGTCTATGAGACGCGCCGCCAGATCGGCGTCGAACTGGCGCGCGAGGCGCCGATCGAGGCGGATCTGGTCTGCCCCGTCCCCGACAGCGGCACCCCCGCGGCGATCGGCTATGCGCAGGAATCGGGCATCCCCTATGGCATGGGGATCATCCGCAACCAGTACATGGGCCGCACCTTCATCGAGCCGACCGAACAGATCCGCAACATGGGCGTGCGGTTGAAGCTGAACGTGAACCGGTCGCTGATCGCGGGCAAGCGCGTGGTGCTGGTGGACGATTCGGTGGTGCGCGGCACGACCAGCCGCAAGATCAAGGACATGATCCTGGATGCGGGCGCGGCCGAGGTGCATTTCCGCATCGCCTCGCCCCCGACCGCCTGGCCGTGCTTCTATGGCGTGGACACGCCCGACCGCGACAAGCTGCTGGCCGCGAACATGACACCCGAGGAGATGCGCGACTGGATCGGCGTGGATTCGCTGGCCTTCGTGTCGCTGGACGGCCTGTACCGGGCCGTGGGCGAGGCGCAGGGCCGCAACAACGCGCTGCCGCAGTATTGCGACGCCTGTTTTTCGGGCGATTATCCGGTTGCGCCGTTCGACCAGCTGGAACGCGGCTTCCGCATGAAGTCCGGCTCCGAGACGGCGCTGAGCCAGGCGGCCGAGTAGCTGCGTCCCGCGGCGGCTGGGGGACTTCACGTCCCCCAGACCCCCTGTGGGGTATTTCCGGCAAAGAAGAAGCCTCAGCCGACGATCCGCTCCAGCGGGTCGTAGCAGGCGGCATCCTGTCCCCATACGGCCTGGGCCAGCCTGTCGGGCTTGTGGCGCAGCCCGGTCAGGTCGATGCGGCTTGCCCAGCGGAAGCGGTTCACGATGCCTTCGGGATCCTTCAGGATGATCGGGCCGTCGTCCGACAGGGCCGCCCGGAAGATGATATCGACCTGGTGGAAGCCGGTTGCGGGGTCGTGGAATTCGTTGACCAGGATGGGCGGGCCGATGGTGACGGCAAGGCCGGTTTCCTCGGCGACCTCGCGGATCAGGTTCTCGGGCAGGGAGCGGCCGGCCTCGGCCCCGCCGCCGGGCAGGCACCACAGGTCGGACTGCCGGCCCGGATAGGCGTTGACCAGCAGCAGCCGGTCGTCGCGCAGGATCGCGGCACGCACCGCCAGGCGGGGCGGCGCCGGGCTCATCGGGTGATGCGGTTGACATGGCCCATCTTGCGACCCGGGCGGGGGGCGCCCTTGCCGTAGAGATGGACCTGGGTCATCGGCGCCCCGAGCAGGTCAGGAACGCGGGCCAGGTCGTCGCCGATCAGGTTTTCCATCGTGACATCGGCATAGCGCCTGCCGTCGCCCAGGGGCAGCCCGGCCACGGCGCGGACATGCTGTTCGAACTGGTCCACCGCACATCCCGCCTGTGTCCAGTGGCCGCTGTTGTGGACCCTGGGGGCGATCTCGTTCACGACCAGGCCCTGCGGGGTCACGAACAGCTCCACCCCCATGACGCCCACATAGTCAAGCGCATGGACGATCCGCGCGGCGATCAGCACGGCATCGGTGGTCACCCTGGCAGGCAGACCGCAGGGCACCGAGGTGCTGCGCAGGATGCCGCCCTCGTGGACGTTCAGGCCGGGATCGAAGGCGGCCGTCTGGCCGTCGGCGCCGCGCGCGATGATGACGCTGATCTCGGCCGAGAAATCGACGAAGCCCTCGAGGATCGAGGGCGCGCCGGTCCATCCGGCGGGGCCGTCGGCGATGCGCAACTGGCCCTTGCCGTCATAGCCCAGGCGGCGGGTCTTGAGGATCGAGGGGCGGCCGATGGCGCGTATCGCCGCGGGCAGGTTGGCTTCGGCCGGGACATCGGCAAAGGGGGCGGTCGCAAGCCCGAGCCCGTTCAGGAAGGTCTTTTCGGCCAGCCGGTCCTGCGACACGGCCAGGGCGCGGCGGCCGGGCCGGATCGGGCGCAGCGCCTCGAGCAGGTCGAGCGCCGAGGTCGGCACGTTCTCGAATTCGTAGGTGATGACATCCACGCTGGCGGCGAAGTCGCGCAGGGCGGTTTGGTCCTCGTAGGGGGCGTTCGTCACGCGCCAGGCCACGTCGCCCGCCGGCGCGGTGCCGGGCTCGTAGATGTGGCAGCGCAGACCCAGGCGGCTGGCGGCGACCGACAGCATCCGGCCCAGCTGGCCGCCGCCCAGGATGCCGATGCTGCGCACCTCACTCATCGCGCGGGGCCTGCGGGATCGAGATCGGACAGGGCCTGGCGCCAGTCGTCGAGGCGCCGGGCCAGGGCGGGATCGGACAGCGCCAGGATCCCCGCCGCCATCAGCCCCGCATTGGCCGCCCCGGCGGCGCCGATGGCCATGGTCGCCACCGGATAGCCCTTGGGCATCTGCAGGATCGAGTAGAGCGAGATCGACCCCGGACAGCGCCCGGGTCTGCACCGGCACGCCGATCACCGGCAGGCGGGTCTTCGAGGCCATCATGCCCGGCAGATGCGCCGCCCCCCCGGCGCCCGCGATGATCACCTTCAGCCCGCGTTCCACGGCCGTGCTGCCATAGTCCCACAGGCGGTCCGGCGTGCGGTGGGCGCTGACGATGCGGGCGTCGTAGCCGATGCCCAGGTCGTCCAGGATCGCCGCGGCCTCCTTCATCGTCGGCCAGTCGGACTGGCTGCCCATGATGATGCCCACAGGGTTTTGCGTCATTCCTGCCGATCCTGGCCGCGGTTTCCTGCGCAGGCCATAGCGCGCCGGGCGTCCTGCCGCAATCAGGCGATGATGTCGGGGGTAATCTCGTCCTCCAGCCGGGCGATCTGATCCTTGAGCATCAGCTTCTGCTTCTTCAGCCGCTGCAGCGCCAGCGAGGATGTCAGTTGCTGGGCCGACAGCGCCGCGATCGCCTCGTCCAGGTCGCGGTGTTCGCACCGCAGCGCCGCCAGCCTGGCGCGGATGATTTCGTCGTGGGACATCTCGTGGTGCATGGTCATCTGGCTTCGCTTGGCTCGACGCGTGTCTTTGCGTGGATTATAATCTCTTGCACGGCGCATGTTAACAGGATGCTTCGCAGAGCGTGGAACGCGCTGGCATTTTTGCCGCGTATCGGGGTCTGGAAGCCGGTTCAGGAAAGGGTCTGGTGGTGCAGGGTTTTCAGTATGTGGCGGCGGCTGTCATGGGATGGGCGATGGTCTTGGGCGGTCCGGCCCCGGCGCAGGTGGATGATCCGCAGATCTGCGTCAACCAGTGCCTCTACCACAACGGTCCCGCGTCGAACCCCGCCTATCATGCCTGCGTCGAACGGATGTGCAGCAGCGATCCCGCCGAGGCTGCGCCGCGCGAAGAACCCGCCCCGTCCCGCTGGCGGACCGAAAGCGTGCCTGGGGCCCATGCGGCGGTGATCGACATGGGCGGGCGGTCGCTGAACTACATGTGCCAGCAGGGCGGGCCGGCGCTGATCGGCGTCTCGGGCCTGGGCGGGGCGGCGGACGGCACGCGCATCAGCGTGGACGGGCGGGCCTTCGCCCTGCCCTTCGTGGCCCGCAACGGCATCCTTTACACCGCCGCCGATGCCGGATCGCCCCTGGTCGCGGCGCTGATGACGGGCAGCGGGGTCGAGGTCGTCTCGGGCGGCCGCAGCGGCACGTTCTCTCTGGCCGGTTCGCGCGCCGCCATCGCCCGAACCGCGGCCGCCTGCGGAATCCGCCCCTGAGCGGCCTTGCAAGCCGCTGGCCCGGCCCACATATTGACGGCAAGCGGATCGCCGCCACGGGGTCTGCAGAACAGTCGCTTGATCGAAACGGGGCTGAACATGACCAAGATCTCGCTGGGGGCGCATCCGTATCTTCTGGGCTTCGACCAGCTTGAACGGTTGGCCGAACGAGCCGCCAAAGGCGCCGAGGGCTATCCGCCCTACAACATCGAACATGTCGCCCCCGACGGGTTCCGCATCACGCTGGCCGTCGCCGGTTTCGCCGAACAGGATCTGTCGGTCACGACCGAGGACCGGCAGCTTGTCATCCGCGGCCGGATGGCCGATCCCGAAGCGGACCGCGTGTTCCTGCACCGCGGCATCGCAGCCCGCGCCTTCCAGCGCAGCTTCGTGCTGGCCGACGGGGTCGAGGTCGAGCGCGCCCAGATGGAGAACGGCCTGCTTCACGTGGACCTGAGACGGGTCCAGCCTCAGCAGGTCGTCCAGACCATTCCGATCAGCCGCAAGTAAAAGGGGATCATCATGGATACCAAATTCGACTTCGGCGGCATCGACGCCGAAAAGACCGTCTATATCCGGCAGGTCGAGACCCGCACCCTGCCGCACGAACTGCGCCAGCAGCTTGGCGGCATCGACAGCATGTACGCGGTGCATGACGCAGACGGGGAACGGCTGGCCCTTGTCCGGGACCGGCAGCTGGCCTTCGTGCTGGCCCGCCAGAACGAACTGACGCCTGTCAGCGCCCACTGACCCCTTCGCGGCGGGGCGGAACGTCCGCCTTGCCGCGAAGTCCCGTGCGCAGCGCCAGCACCGCCAGGATCGCGGCGAAGATGCAGACCTGATAGGTCAGCGCATGGGACAGGGCGGCCGGGTAGTCCCTGCCCCCCGCCCCGTTCAGGCGGACGAAGAACAGGCTGGACACGGCTGCGACACCGATTGCCACGCCCACCTGCTGGAAGGCCTGCATCCCCCCCGATCCCGCACCCGCGTCCCGCGCCGGCACCGCCTGCAGCACCGACTGGAACAGCGGCGAGATCGCCAGCCCCGCCCCGAAGCCGCAGACGGCCAGCGGCGGGATCAGCGTCGCGGCCGACAGATCCTGCGGCGGGTTGCCGGTCAGATGGCGCAGGAACACCATGCCCCCCAGCAGGGCCACCATGCCCGCCGCCATCCGGCCGGACATCCATCTCGTGCCGAACTGGCCGGTGACGTAGCTGCCCAGCATGATGCCCAGGGGGAACGGCGCGGTGGCCAGGCCGGACTGCATCGGGTCCAGCCCGAAGCCCGTCTGCAGATAGATCGCCAGCACCAGGAACATCCCCGGAATGGCCGAGAAATGCAGCATCACCATCAGCACGCCGGTGACATAGCCCGCGTTGCGCATCAGCGCGACCGGCAGCAGCTGCTCGCGCCCCTGACGCGCCAGCAGCACCTGCCGCCACACGAACAGGCCGCCCGCCGGCACCGCCGCGACGATCATGGCGATGCACCACCAGGGCCAGCCCAGCAGAGCGCCCTCGATCACCGGCAGCACCACCAGCACCACCGCCAGCGTGAACAGCGCCATCCCGATCCAGTCGATCCGCAGGCGCCGGTTCGACGACAGCGCGGGGATCCAGCGGCGCCCCGCCGCGATCACGAACAGCCCGATGGGCAGGTTCACCAGGAAGATCGGCCGCCAGTCCAGGCCCGCGATGTCCCAGGTGATCAGCGCGCCCCCCAGCAGCGGCCCGGTGACGCCGCCTAGGCTTGCCACCACCCCGGCCAGCGCGAAGGCGCGGGCCTTCTGGTCGGGCGGGAAGATCACGTGCATGATCGCCATGACCTGCGGCACCATCATCGCCCCGCCCACGCCCTGCAGCGCGCGCGACCAGATCAGCATCGGCATCGACTGCGCAAAGCCGCACAGCGCCGAGGCCAGCGTGAACAGCCCGATCCCCAGCAGGAACAGCCGCTTGCGCCCGAACTTGTCGCCAAAGCGGCCGAAAGGCAGAAGGCCGGCCGCGAAGGCCAGCACATAGGCGGCCGAGACCCATTCGATCTGGGCCGCCGTCGCCTGCAGGTTTTCGCGGATCGACGGCAGCGCCACGTTCACGATGCTGACGTCGATCAGGTTCATGTAGTTGGCCAGCAGCAGCAGCACCGTCGCAAGCCACGGGTTGAAGCCGGCGTCGCTTGCGGGCGAGGGGGACATGGACTGCCTTTCCTGAATCGGGTGAATGCCGCGGCCGATCTAGCCGCTTCGGTCGGGCAGGACCATCGCCAGCCCGATCCGGTCCTGATGGGGCCGGTAAACTTCCTGTGCGGCGGGATCGGGCCGCAGCAGATGCGTGGCGCCGTGATTGCGCGCGACAAGCGCCTGCCACAGCGCGGCGCGCGGTCCCTGGGGCAAGGGCAGGCGCAAGGGCGCCAGCACGGCCTCGCGGGGCGCATCGACGACCACGCCGGCGGGCGGCTGGACCAGCAGCGCGGCCCCCAGCCGCGCGGCCAGCGGCACGGCCATGTCCACCTCGGGCTGGGCCAGGGGCTGGACGGCCAGCACGGCGCCCGTGCCCCGGCCCCGGAACAGGGCGCGCAGGGCGTTCGGGGTGGGTCCGCTTCCGGGGCGGCGCAGCCCCTTGACCTTGCCCCCCAGCAGCGCCGGCTGGCCCCAGCGGTCGGTGACGGACAGCACCGCCACCACGCCCGACCCGTCCCGCAGGGCGATGTCCTGGCCGGGCTCGATCCCGGCGGCGAAGCCGGACCCGACCTGCAGGGCGAAAGGCAGCGGCCAGGGCCCGTCCTGCCCCTCGCGCGCGGCGCGATGGTCCTGTTCGGTCATGTAGCCGCGCAGCGGCGCAAATCCGCCCCCCAGCAGCAGGTCCAGTTCGACCGCCTGCCGCGCGTCCAGATCCCAGGCGGGCAGCCCTTCGGCCTCGGCCAGCATCGCGGCGGCGGCGTCGGGCGACAGGTAAAGCTCTGGCAGGGGGCAAGCCGGGTCATGCCGCCCGGCCTAGCGCAAGCGCCGCGGTTTGTCATCCCGGCGCGATCGGTGTAGGCAGCAGACCATCAGCGCCGCCCGGGGGCCCCATGACCAAGATCCGCGCCGTCATCTTCGACATGGACGGCTGCCCGGTGGACAGCGCGCCGATGTCGCTGCAGATCCTGGCCGACCTGGGCTTTCGCCCGAAACCTGCGCGGTGATGGAGGATTCGCCGCATGGCATGGCGGGCGCCCGCGCCGCCGGGATGCGGGCGTGGGGTTCACCGGCGGAAGCCATCTGGCCGGGATGCGGGACGACCACGCCCGGCGCCTGGCGCAGGCCGGGGCCGCAGCCGTGCTGCCCCGCCTGGACGGCATGACCGCCGCGCTTCTGGACCGCCCGGCAGAAATTTGACGCAGCCCGGCCGGTCAGCCACAAGAGCGGGGCAACCGCATGGGGGGAACATGAGCTTTCTGGGTATCGACCTTGGCACGTCCGGTCTGCGGGCGCTTCTGGTGGACGACGGCGGCAGGCCCCTTGGCGCCACCGAACGGCATTATCCCGTCAGCCATCCGCAGTCCGGCTGGTCCGAACAGGACCCCGCCGACTGGATCGCCGCGCTGACGGGCGCCGTCGCGGAACTGCGCGACCGCCACCCCGACTTCGCCGGCCTGCGCGGCATCGGCGTCGCGGGCCACATGCACGGCGCGACGCTGCTGGACGCGGGCGACCGGGTGATCCGCCCCTGCATCCTGTGGAACGACACCCGCAGCCACGCCGAAGCCGCGGTCCTGGACGCGACCCCCGGCGTGCGGGAACTGTCGGGCAACATCGTCTTTCCCGGCTTCACCGCCCCAAAGCTGGAATGGGTCCGCGCGCATGAGCCCGAGGCCTTCGCCCGCATCGCCCGGGTCCTGCTGCCGGCGGCCTATCTGAACCTGTACCTGACGGGCGAGCATGTCACCGACATGTCGGACGCGGCGGGAACCTCGTGGCTGGATACCGGGGCGCGCGACTGGTCGGACGCGCTGCTGGCGGCCGGCCACATGCGGCGCGACCAGATGCCCCGGCTGGTCGAGGGTTCGGCCCCGGCGGGCCATCTGCGCGCGGATCTTGCGCGGGCCTGGGGGCTGGCGCCGGGGGTTGTGGTGGCCGGGGGCGCGGGCGACAATGCCGCCGCCGCTTGCGGCATCGGCGCCCTGCGCGAGGGCCAGGGCTTCGTGTCCCTGGGCACCTCGGGGGTGCTGATGGCGGCGCGCGACCGATACCATCCGGCGCCGGAAACCGCGCTGCACACCTTCTGCCATGCGGTGCCCGCCACCTGGTACCAGATGGGGGTGATGCTGTCGGCGACGGACAGCCTCAACTGGCTGTCGCGGATCGCCGGGGTGCGGCCGGCGGACCTGACGGCGGGCCTGGGCGATGCGCTGCAGGCCCCGGGCCCGGTCCGTTTCCTGCCCTATCTGTCGGGCGAACGGACGCCCCACAACGACGCGACGATCCGGGGGGCCTTCACCGGCCTGGGATCGGGGACGAGCCGCGACGACCTGACCCGCGCGGTCCTGGAGGGCGTGGCCTTCGGGCTGCGAGACAGCCATCAGGCCCTGAGGGAGACCGGCGCGCGGTTGGACCGGCTGATGGCGATCGGCGGCGGCGCGCGGTCGCGCTACTGGCTGCGAGTGATCGCCACGACGCTGGACGCGACCCTGACCCTGCCCGCGGACGGAGAGTTCGGCGCGGCCCTGGGCGCGGCGCGGCTGGGCATGGCCGCGGCGGGCGGGGGCCGGCTGGACGACATCATGGCGCCGCCCGAGGTGGTCGAGGAAATCGCACCCGATCCCGCCCTGCGCGACAGCTTCGAGACCGCCTACCGCGCGTTCCGGGCCGCCTACCCGGCCATCCGCGGCGTGCAGTAGGGCCGCGCCCGCCGCCGGCCGGTCGCCCTGCCCCGCATCACATCTGCGGGGGCGGGGCGGGCTTTGGCGTTGGATCCGGCGCGGGCCGCGCTATCTAGGGCTGGGGGTTCATCCGCGGGCAGGATCGGGGATCAGGGACATGCGCTTCTGGGTTTCGTCACGGCGTGGCGGCTTTGGCGGTCTGCGCGGCGCTTGCCGCCGGGGCGGCGCTGGGCGTGGGCCAGGGCCAGGATGGCGACGACGCGCAGGTGCTGACCGCGCCGGTCGCGCGCGGCGACATCGAGGTGACGGTGCTGGCCCAGGGGACGCTCAAGCCGCGCAACCTGGTGGCGGTGGGCGCCCAGGCCTCGGGGCGGATCACCAACATCGCGGTGGAACTGGGCCAGACGGTGAAGCAGGGCGACCTGATCGCCGAGATCGACTCCGTCAACCAGCAGAACGCGCTGAAGTCGGCGCAGTCCGATCTGGCCGTGGCCCGGGCCCAGCGTGTCGAACGCGAGGCGACGCTGGATCTGGCGCTGCGCACGCTGGACCGGCTGGAAAAGCTGCAGCGGTCCAACCTGACGCTGCAGAACGACTTCGACACGGCCACCTCGGACGTGGCGGTGGCGCGCGCGCAGATCGAGGCGCTTGACGCCCAGATCGCCCAGGCCCAGGTCGCCATCGAGACGGCCGAGGCGAACCTGGCCTATACCCGCATCACCGCCCCCGGCGATGGCACCGTCCTGGCGATCACCGCCCAGCAGGGCCAGACCGTCAACGCGGCGCAATCCGCCCCCACCATCGTCGTGCTGGGCGACCTGACGCAGATGGAGGTCCATGCCGAGATCTCCGAGGCCGACATCGGCCAGGTCCGGCCCGGCCAGAAGGTCTGGTTCACCACCCTGGGCGCCCCCGACCGCCGCTACGAGGCCGTGCTGGAGGCGGTGGCCCCGGCGCCGGAATCCATCGTCAACGACCCCAGCCTGGGCGGCGCCACCGGGTCGGGCAGCGCCACGTCCGAGGCGATCTACTACAACGGCCGCTTCACGGTGCCCAACTCCGACGGGCTGCTGCGCACCTACATGACGGCCGAGGTCCACATCGTCCTGGGACAGGCGCAAGACGTGCTGACGGTGCCCTCGATCGCGCTTGGCGCGCCGGACGCCGACGGGCAGTACCGGCTGCAGGTGCAGGGCAGCGACGGATCGCTTCAGGAACGGGCGGTCAGCGTCGGGCTGAACGACAAGGTCATGGCCGAGATCACCGCCGGCCTGCAGGAGGGCGAGAGGATCGTGACGGGCAGCAGCGACGGGGACGGCGGGCCGTCGGGGCGCAACCCGCTGAGCGGGATGCGCGGGATGCGGGGCTGATCCGTGGACGGGCAGCCGATCATCCAGCTGTCGGGCATCGGCCGCAGCTATGTCCAGGGCGAAGGCAGCCTGACCGTCCTGCGCGGCGTGGACCTGTCGATCATGCCGGGGGAATACGTGGCGATCGTGGGCGCCTCGGGATCGGGCAAGACCACGCTGATGAACATCCTGGGCTGCTTGGACCGGCCCAGCACCGGCAGCTACCGCTTCGCCGGCCAAGACATCGGCGGCTTCGACAACACCGCCCTGGCGGCGCTGCGCCGCGAACGCTTCGGCTTCATCTTCCAGCGCTACCACCTGCTGCCGGAACTGACCGCGCTGGGCAATGTCGAGATCCCGGCCGTCTATCGCGGCGAAGCGGCCGCCGAACGCCGGGCGCGGGCGGCGCGGCTTCTGGACCGGCTGGGCATGGGCGCGCGGCTGGGCCACCGGCCCTCGGCGCTGTCGGGGGGCCAGCAGCAGCGGGTGTCGATCGCGCGGGCGCTGATCAACGACGCCAGCGTGATCCTGGCCGACGAACCGACCGGCGCCCTGGACAGCCGCAGCGGCGAGGAGGTTCTGTCCATCCTGGACGAACTGAACGGCGACGGGCGCACGATCATCGTCGTCACCCACGATCCCAAGGTCGCCGCCCGCGCCCGCCGCATCATCGAGATCAGCGACGGCCGCATCATCGCCGACCGCCGCAACCAGCCCGACCCCGCGCCCGCCCGGCGCGAACCGGCGCCCCGCCCCGTCCCCGCCCTGCCCGGCAGCGCCTTCCGCGAGGCGCTGCGCATGGCGCTTGTGTCGATGCGCGCCCACAAGCTGCGCAGCTTCCTGACCATGCTGGGCATCATCATCGGCATCGCCTCGGTCGTGTCGGTGGTGGCGTTGGGCGAAGGCTCTCGCCAGCAGGTTCTGGCCAACATCTCGTCCTTGGGGACGAACACGCTCGAGGTGTTTCCCGGGCGCGACTTCGGGGACATGCGGTCGGGCCGGATCAAGACGCTGGTGGCCTCGGACGCCGAGGCGCTGGCCCGGCTGCCCTTCGTGGCGGCGGCCACGCCCGGCACCGCGACCACCGCCACCGTCCGCTTCGGCGCGACCGAGGCCAATGCCCAGATCAGCGGCGTGGGCGACGACTACTTCACCGTCACCGGATCGGCCATCGTCGCCGGGCGCGGCTTCGACGCCCGGGCCATCGACCGCATGGCGCAAGAAGTGGTGATCGACACCAACACCCGCGACAGCCTGTTCCCCGGCCGCGAGGACGGCGGCGTGGGCCAGGTCATCTACGCCGGCAACGCCATGATGCGTGTGATCGGCGTGGCCGAGATCGCCTCGCGCGGGCCAGGCGCCAGCCAGACGCTGCGGCTCTATGCCCCCTATACGACGGTCCAGGCGCGCTATCTGGGCACCACGACGCTGTCCAGCCTGACGCTGCGGATCGCCGACGACGCCGACATGGCCGCCGCCGAGGCTGCCGTCACCCGGTTCCTGACCCAGCGGCACGGCACCAGGGACTTCTTCATCGTCAACACCGACCAGATCCGCCAGACCATCACCAGCACGACCGGGGCGCTGACCCTGCTGATCTCGGCCATTGCCGTCATCTCGCTGGTGGTGGGGGGCATCGGGGTGATGAACATCATGCTGGTGTCGGTGACGGAACGGGTGTCCGAAATCGGGCTTCGCATGGCCGTGGGCGCGCGGCGCGGCGACATCCTGCGCCAGTTCCTGATCGAGGCGGTGCTGGTCTGCATGATCGGCGGCGTGCTGGGGATCGCCGCGGCGCTGGGCTTCAACCTGCTGTTCGACCGGCTGTCCACCAGCTTCACGATGATCCAGTCGCCGGGCGCGATGATCGCAGCCCTGGTCAGTTCGACGCTGATCGGCGTCACCTTCGGCTTTCTGCCCGCGCGCAACGCGTCGCGGCTGGACCCGGTTGCGGCGCTCTCTCGGGGGTGACGCCGCGTCATGCGGCGGGGGACGTAAAATCTTCGTATCGGAAGGGTTTCGGGCAGAAAACCGTTGTGTCGCCCGGTCCAAACTGCACAAATGCGTCTGCACCACGACGGCGCCCCGAGGCGCCGCAGCAGTCTGGGAGGACACATGAACCTGACGAAGATGATGGCGGGGCTTTTCGCCGCCACGATCCTGTCTGCGCCAGCCTGGGCGCAGGACTATCCCGAACGCCAGATCACGATGGTCGTGCCATTCTCGGCCGGCGGACCCACCGACACCGTGGCGCGGCTGGTCGCCGAACGGATGTCGGCGGACCTGGGCCCGCAGATCGTGATCGAGAACATCGGCGGCGCCGGCGGCACGCTGGGCGCGGCCAATGTCGCCAAGGCGGAACCCGACGGATACACGGTGCTGCTGCACCACATCGGCATGGCGACCTCGGACACGCTGTATCGCAACCTGCCCTACGAGACGCTGGACGCATTCGAATATGTGGGCCTCGTGACCGAGGTGCCGATGGTGGTCACCGCCCGCCAGGATTTCGAGCCCGAGGACTTTCCGGCCTTCATCGAATACGTCAAGGCCAATGCCGACGGCCTGACGCTGGCCAATGCCGGCATCGGCGCGGCCAGCCACCTGTGCGGGATGCTGCTGATGCAGGCGCTCGAGGCGCAGCTGGTCACCGTCCCCTACAAGGGCACCGGGCCGGCGATGACCGACCTGCTGGGCGGCCAGGTCGACATCATGTGCGACCAGACCACCAACACCACCCAGCAGATCAAGGCCGGCACGATCAAGGCCTATGCCGTGACCACGCCGGAACGTCTGGAGCTGTTCCCCGACCTGCCCACCGCCACCGAAAGCGGGCTGGATACGATGCAGTTCGGCATCTGGCACGGCATCTACACCCCCAAGGGCACCCCGGCCGAGATCAACCAGCGCCTGTCGGAATCGCTGCAGAAGGCCCTTGCCGACGAGGGCGTGATCAAGGCCATGGCCGACCTGGGCACCGCGCCCTCGCCGGCCGAGGATGCCACCCCCGAGGCGCTGAAGGCCAAGCTGGAATCCGAGATCGCCCGCTGGAAGCCGGTGATCGAGGCCGCGGGCGTCTATGCCGACTGACCCATGTGCCCGCCGCCGCTCCGTGCGGCGGCGGCGGGCCATCTGACACGCGGGGGACCATGTCCACGAAACCGAAAGACGGCACGGATATCGCCGCGGGCCTGCTGTTCATGGCCATCGCGGCCTTCTTCGCCTGGCAGGGATGGGGCCTGGAGATGGGAACCTCGCTGCGGATGGGGCCGGGCTATTTCCCGATGGTCCTGTCCGGCCTGCTGTTCATCCTGGGCGCGGTGACCCTGTTCAAGGCCTTCGGGCGCGCGGATGACGAACCCATCACCCGCTTCGCCTGGCGGGGCATCCTGTTCATCCTGCCCGCGCCGATCTTCTTCGGCCTCACCGTCCGCGGCCTGGGCTTCGTGCCCGCGCTGTTCGTCACCACGCTGATCGCGTCGCAGGCCTCGGTGCGGATGCGCCCGCTGCCGGCGCTGATCCTGGCCGTCACGGTCACGATCCTGGCGACGCTGGTGTTTTCCTATGGCCTGGGCCTGCCCTTCCGGCGCTTCGGCCCCTGGCTGCCGTGGTAGGGGCGCGCGCATGGATCTGATCTCGAACCTGGCGATGGGCTTCGGCGTGGCTTCGTCGCTGGCGAACCTGGGGTTCTGCCTGATCGGGGTGCTGCTGGGCACGCTGATCGGCGTGCTGCCGGGCATCGGCGCCACCGCCACCATCGCCATGCTGCTGCCCATCACCTTCCAGCTTGAACCGGTATCGTCGCTGATCATGCTGGCGGGCATCTATTACGGCGCGCAATACGGCGGCTCGACCACCGCCATCCTCATCAACATGCCCGGCGAAAGCAGTTCCGCCGTGACCGCCATCGACGGCTATCAGATGGCGCGCAAGGGGCGCGCGGGCACCGCCCTTGCCACCGCCGCGCTGGGGTCGTTCTTCGCGGGCAGCGTGGCGACCTTCCTGGTGGCGATCTTCGCCCCGCCCCTGACCACCATCGCCCTGAAGTTCGGCGCGGCCGAATATTTCAGCCTGATGGTCATGGGCCTGGTGATGTCGGTGGCGCTTGCCCACGGATCGGTGCTGAAGGCCCTTGCGATGGTGGTGCTGGGCCTGCTTCTGGGCATGGTCGGCACCGACGTCTATACCGGCGCGCCCCGCTTCACGATGGGCATGACCCAGTTCGCGGACGGGCTGAACTTCGTGGCCGTCGCCGTCGGCGTCTTCGGCATCGCCGAGATCCTGCGCAACCTCGAAGACGAACACGACCGGCAGGTGATGACCAAGAACATCAGCCGTCTGTTCCCCACCCGCGACGAGTTCCGCCAGATGGTCGGTCCCGTCCTGCGCGGCACCGGCATCGGCTCGGTCCTGGGGATCCTGCCGGGGGGCGGGGCGATCCTGGCCTCGTTCGCCTCCTACACGATCGAGAAGAAGGTCTCGAAGACCCCCGAGGAATTCGGACAGGGTGCGCTTGCCGGGGTGGCGGGTCCCGAATCCGCCAACAATGCGGGGGCGCAGACCAGCTTCATCCCGCTTCTGACGCTGGGCATCCCCGCCAACCCGGTGATGGCGCTGATGATCGGGGCCATGATCATCCAAGGCATCGTGCCGGGGCCGAACGTGGTCAGCGAACAGCCGCAGCTGTTCTGGGGCATCATCGCGTCCATGTGGATCGGCAACCTGATGCTGGTAGTGCTGAACCTGCCCCTGATCGGGCTGTGGGTGAAGCTGCTGACCGTGCCCTATTACGTGCTGTTCCCGATCATCATGGCGATGTGTTCGATCGGCGTCTATTCGGTCAACTCGAACCCCTACGACCTGTTCGCGGTCGCCTTCTTCGGACTGCTGGGCTATGTCCTGTCCAAGCTGCGCTGCGAACCCGCGCCGCTGCTGCTGGGCTTCGTGCTGGGCCCGCTGCTGGAAGAAAACCTGCGACGGGCGATGATCCTGTCACGCGGCGACCCGACAACCTTCGTCACCCGCCCGATCAGTGCGGGCCTGCTGATCCTGTCGCTGGCGATCCTGGTGCTGGTCTTTCTGCCCCAGATCCGCCGTCGCCGGGACGAGGTCTTCACCGAAAGCGATGCCTGACCCAACAAGGAGGACACGACCATGCCCACCCTGACCCGCCGGATCCTGCTGGGCTCTGCCCTGGCGCTTGGCCTTGCCGGGGCCGCCGCGGCCGAGTTCCCGGAACGCCAGATCACCCTGGTGATCCCCTTCGCCGCCGGAGGCTCCACCGATGTCGTGGGCCGCATCGTCGCCGAACGGATGAGCCAGGAACTGGGCCAGCAGATCGTCGTCCAGAACGTCGGCGGCGCCGGCGGTTCGCTGGGCGCGCAGCAGGTCGCGCAGGCGGAGCCCGACGGCTACACGATCCTGATGGGGACGGTCGCAACCCACGCGCTGAACCCGCTGATCCTGAAGCAGAAGCCCTATGACCCGGTGGCCGACTTCGCGCCGGTGTCGCTGCTGGTGCTGGTGCCGAACGTGCTGGCGGTCCATCCCGACGTGCCCGCCCAGACCGTTCAGGAACTGATCGACCTGGCGAAGCAGGAACCGCTGGCCTATGCATCGTCCGGCAACGGCACGCCGCTGCACCTGTCGGGCGAGCTGTTCAAGGCCATGGCCGGGGTCGAGATCGACCACATCCCCTATCAGGGATCGGGCCCGGCGCTGACGGACGTGCTGGGCAACCAGGTGCCGATCATCTTCGACAACCTGCCCTCGGCCTCGGGCCATATCTCCAGCGGCAAGCTGCGCGCCCTGGGGGTGACCACGGCGGAACGCGCGCCCAGCTTCCCCGACGTGCCCGCCATCGCCGAAACCCTGCCCGGCTACGAGACCTACAGCTGGAACGCGCTGTTCGCCCCCGCAGGCACCCCGCCCGAGGCGATCGAGGCGCTGGCCGCAGCCGCCCGGACCGCCATGGCCGATCCGGCCGTGGCCGACCGGATGGCGAAGTTCTCGGCCACGATCGTCGCCTCGACCCCCGAGGAACTGGCCGATCACGTCACGGCCGAGATGGCCAAGTGGGAACCCGTGGTCCGCGATGCCAACGTCGCCCTGGATTGAACCAACTGCGCCCACGGGTGTTTGACTGGCGGACAACCGAATGGCGCGGCCCCAGGGACGGGCCGCGCGCGACATGGCCGATGAGGGATGGATGAGCGGACTTCTGGCACTTCTGGACGATGTGGCATCCATCTCGAAGGTCGCTGCGGCATCCATCGACGACGTGACCGGGCAGGCCGTCAAGGCCGGGGCCAAGGCCGCCGGCGCGGTGATCGACGACGCTGCCGTGACGCCGAAATACGTCCACGGCTTCGATGCCAGCCGGGAGATCCCCATCGTCTGGAAGATCGCGCGGGGTTCGCTGTTCAACAAGCTGGTGATCCTGCTGCCGGTGGCGCTGCTGCTGTCCGCCTTCGCGCCCTGGGCCATCTCGCCGCTGCTGATGCTGGGCGGGGCCTATCTGTGCTTCGAGGGGGCGGAAAAGGTCGCTCACGCGCTGGGTTATGGCGACAAGCACGACAGCGAACACCATGTCCACCCCGACAGCGATGGCGCCGCGCTCGAGGAAGCCCGGGTCGCCGGTGCGATCAAGACCGACTTCATCCTGTCGGCCGAGATCATGACCATTGCCCTGTCCACCATTCCGGCCGATGACTCGCTGTGGATGCGCGCGCTGATCCTGGCGATGGTGGCGGTGGTCATCACCGGCGCCGTCTATGGCTTCGTGGCGCTGATCGTGAAGGCCGATGACGTGGGCGTGTCGCTGGCCAGGCGGCAGAACGGGCTGTCCTCGGCGCTGGGGCGCGGGATCGTCAAGGTGATGCCGGGCTTCATGAGGGTGCTGACCATCGTCGGCACCGCGGCGATGATCTGGGTGGGCGGCCAGATCGTGCTGCACGGGTTCGCGGAACTGGGCTGGTCCGGGCCCTATGACTGGATCCACCACCAGGCCGAGGCCGCGGCCCATGCCGTGCCGCAGGCGACGGGCGCCGTGGCCTGGCTGGTCACCGCCTTCTTCGACGGCATCTTCGGGCTGGTCCTGGGCATGATCCTGATCCCGGTCGCCCAGTACGTCGTCAACCCGCTGCTGCAGGCGACCGTGGCCCTGCTGATGGCCCGCCTGCGCGGAGCCTGACGCAATCCCTTCACGGCAACGGCATGAAATGTCGTTGCCGCGGCGGTCTTCCGGCAAGATTGACCATTCGATCAAAGGGTGTCACCTTCCCGTCATCAGGATGTCGCGGACGCGTCATCCGGGTCCGCTAGGCCCGGCGCGAACCGCAACTCCACAAGGGGAGGAAAATCGTGAAAAGACTGTTCGCAACGTCCACCGTGGCGCTGATCGCCTCGTTGTCTGCCGCGCAGGCCCAGACCGAAATCCAGTGGTGGCACGCCATGGGCGGGGAACTGGGCGCGAAGCTCGAGGAGATCACCCAGGGCTTCAACGACAGCCAGGACGAATACCGGATCGTGCCGTCCTACAAGGGCACCTATCCCGAAACGATGACGGCGGCCATCGCGGCCTTTCGCGCCGGCGAACAGCCCGCCATCGTCCAGGTGTTCGAGGTCGGCACCGGCACCATGATGGCCGCCAAGGGCGCCATCGTTCCCGTCCACGAAATGATGCAGAGCTACGGCGCCAGCTTCGATCCGCAGGCCTATCTGCCGGCTGTGGTCGGCTATTACACCGACACCGACGGCAACATGCTGTCGCTGCCCTTCAACAGCTCCACACCCATCGTCTATTACAACAAGACCCTGTTCGAAAAAGCCGGCCTGGACCCCGAAAGCCCGCCCAAGACCTGGGCCGAGCTTGAGGAGTTCAGCAACACGATCCGCGAATCCGGCGCGGCCGACTGCGGCTTCACGACCCAGTGGATCAGCTGGATCCAGACCGAGAACCTGTCGGCCTGGCACAACCAGCCCATCGGCACCGAACAGAACGGCTTCGGCGGGCCATCCGCCCGCCTGACGCTGAACGGGCCGGTCCAGGTCAAGCACTGGGAAAACCTCAAGCGCCTGTCCGACGAGGGCATCTTCAAGTATGGCGGCCCGGTGGGCGGCGACAACGCGGCGCCGATGTTCTATTCCCAGGACTGCGCGATGTTCATGGCCAGCTCCGCCAGCCGCGCGGGCGTGATCGCCAACGCCACCGACTTCGAGGTGGGCTACGGGATGCTGCCCTATTACGACGATGTCGAGGGCGCGCCGCAGAACTCGATCATCGGCGGGGCCTCGCTCTGGGTGCTGTCGGGCCGCCCCGAGGAAGAATATGCAGGCGTCGCCAGGTTCTTCGAATACCTGTCCTCGCCCGAGGTTCAGGCCGACTGGGCGTCCTTCTCGGGCTATCTGCCGATCACGCAGGCGGCGATGGACCAGATGGCCGACTTCTATGCCGAAAACCCCGGCGCCGATACCGGCATCAGGCAGATCACGCTGAACGAGCCGACCGAGAACTCGAAAGGGCTGCGCTTCGGCAACTATGTCCAGATCCGCGGCATCATCGACGAGGAGTTCGAGCAGCTTCTGTCGGGGTCCAAGGACGCCCAGGCCGCGCTTGACAGCGTGGTGGAACGCGGCAACGCCCTGCTTGCCGAGTTCGAGGCCCAGAACCAGTAAAGATCACCGGGGCCGCGCGCGGGCGCGGCCCCGGGCCATTGGACAAGGCGGGCCGGATGAAGCGCACCCTATTTCGTAACCAGTTGCTGCCCTGGCTGCTGCTGGGCCCGCAGCTGGCGATCACCTTCATCTTCTTCCTGTGGCCTGCCGCGCAGGCGGTGCGGCAAAGCTTCCTGCGCCAGGACGCCTTTGGCATCAACACCACCTTCGTGGGCCTGGCGAATTTCGAGGCGCTGTGGAACAGCCCGGAATACCTGAACTCGCTGCAGGTCACGGCGGTCTTTGCCGTGCTGGTCACGGTGCTGTCGATGGCCACGGCGCTGCTGCTGGCGGTGGCCGTGGACCGGATGATCCGGTCCACCAGCGTCTATACCACGCTGCTGGTCTGGCCCTATGCGGTGGCCCCGGCGGTGGCGGGGATCCTGTGGTGGTTCATCTTCAACCCGACCATCGGCGTGATGCCCTATTTCCTGGAGATGATCGGCTATGACTGGAACCACATCAGTTCCAAGACCGACGCCATGACCCTGGTGGTGATCGCCTCGGCCTGGAAGCAGATCAGCTACAACTTCCTGTTCTTCGTGGCGGGCCTGCAATCGGTGCCGGCATCGCTGCGCGAGGCGGCCGCCATCGACGGCGCGGGCCCGGTGCGCCGCTTCTTCGACATCACCCTGCCGCTCTTGTCGCCGACGACCTTCTTCCTGCTGGTGGTCAACATCGTCTATGCCATGTTCGACACCTTCGGCGTCATCGACGCCACCACCGAGGGCGGCCCCGCCCAGGCCACCAACATCCTGGTCTACAAAGTCTATTTCGACGGCTTCGTGGGCCAGAACATGGGAAGTTCGGCCGCGCAATCGGTGATCCTGATGCTGATCGTCATCGCGCTGACGGTGGTCCAGTTCCGCTACGTGGAAAAGAAGGTGGCCTACTGATGATCGAGAACCGCCCCGGCCTGAACCTTCTGGCGCATCTGGTGCTGATGCTGGGCGTCGTCATCGTCGCCCTGCCCGTCTGGGTGGCCTTCGTGGCCTCGACCCACGGCGCGACCGACTTCATGTCGGGCACGATCCCGCTATGGCCGGGGCCGCATCTGCTGGAAAACTATGGCCAGATGCTGGGCGCCGGCGTATCGACCAGCGGCACGCCCCCGGTCGGCACGATGATGCTGAACAGCCTCATCATGGCGCTGCTCATCGCCTGCGGCAAGATCGCCATTTCCATCACCTCGGCCTTCGCCATCGTCTATTTCCGCTTTCCGCTGCGCAACCTGGCCTTCTGGTGCATCTTCATCACCCTGATGCTGCCGGTCGAGGTGCGGATCGTGCCGACCTTCCAGGTGGTGGCCGACCTGGGGATGCTGAACAGCTATGCCGGCCTGTCGATCCCGCTGATCGCCTCGGCCACGGCGACCTTCCTGTTCCGCCAGGTCTTCCTGACCATCCCCGACGAACTGACCGAGGCCGCGCGCATCGACGGCGCCGGACCCATGAAGTTCTTCCGCGACATCCTGCTGCCCCTGTCGCGCACCAATATCGCCGCGCTGTTCGTGATCCTGTTCATCTATGGCTGGAACCAGTATCTGTGGCCGCTGCTCATCACCACCAGCAGCGACTATTACACCATCGTCGCGGGCATCAAGCGCATGGCGGATGCCGTGGACGGGCTGCCGCAATGGCATCTGGTGATGGCCACGGCGATGCTGGCGATGGTGCCGCCGGTCGCGGTGGTGATCGGGATGCAGCGCCTGTTCGTCAAAGGTCTTGTCGAGACGGAGAAATAACAGCAGATGGCCTCAATCATGCTCGACAAGGTCGGCAAGATCTATGCCGGCGGCACGCGCGCCGTGGGCGACGTGGACATCGACATCGCCGACGGCGAATTCATCGTGCTGGTCGGCCCATCAGGCTGCGGCAAGTCCACGCTGCTGCGCATGGTGGCGGGGCTGGAATCCATCACCGAAGGCACCGTGCGCATCGGCGACCGCGTGGTGAACCAGGTCGAGCCCGCCGATCGCGACATCGCCATGGTGTTCCAGAACTATGCGCTGTATCCGCACATGTCGGTGCGCCAGAACCTTGCCTACGGCCTGAAGAACCGCCGCACGCCGCGCGCGGAAATCGACCGCCGCGTGGCCGAGGCCGCGGCGATCCTGCAGATCGGCCCCTATCTGGACCGCAAGCCGCGCGCCCTGTCGGGCGGGCAGCGCCAGCGCGTAGCGATGGGCCGGGCGATCGTGCGCGAACCGGCCGCCTTCCTGTTCGACGAGCCGCTGTCGAACCTGGACGCCAAGCTGCGCGTGACCATGCGGCTCGAGATCAAGGAGCTGCAGCGGCGGCTGGGCACCACCTCGATCTACGTGACGCACGACCAGCTCGAGGCGATGACGCTGGCCGACCGCCTGGTGGTCCTGAACGGCGGGCGGATCGAACAGATCGGCACGCCGCTGGAGGTGTATCGGAAGCCCGCCTCGACCTTCGTGGCCAGCTTCATCGGCAGCCCGGCGATGAACCTCATCAGCAGCCGCGCCGTGCCCTATCTGCCGGGCATCGCCCATGCCGGCACCGTCGGCATCCGCCCCGAGGATCTGGCGGTCAGCCCCGACGGCCCGATCCAGATGGAGGTTCTGGCGGTCGAGGAACTGGGGGCGCAACGGCTGGTCCACGGCCAGACCGGCGGCGAGCGGCTGACGGTGACGATGCCCTCGGGCGCCGAACTGTCGGACAACCTCCGCCTGGCCTACCGGCCGGGATCGCTGCACCTGTTCCACGCCGATACCGGGCGCCGCATCGCCTGATGTTCTAGTTTTGTTCCGGTGCTTCGCATGGTAGCATGAGGCGAGTTTCCAGAAAGGGATTCGCCTCATGTGCTTTTCGCTGAACGGCTCGCAGCACCATCCCCTTGCCTGCATCGTGCCGCCCTACATGCTGCGGGTGCTGGCCCTGCGCGGCGATCCCGGCACGGCCGAGATGGCCCGGACCCTGCTGAAGCAGACCGAGAAGCTGCGCGACGAACGGGCCGAACTGACGCGTGCCGGCCTGCCCCCGGCGCAGCCGCTGGGCGGGCCTTTCGCTGCCTCTCCGGTCAGCCCGGCCACGGATCTGTGCTGCCCCGATCGCCGCATCCATGACGGCCAGTTCCGCGCTGCCTTGCCCGGCAGGCTGGTCAGGTCGGAAGGCGACGGCCCCACCGGCATCGCCGACGCCGACACCGCCTATGACGCCGCGGGCCGGGTCTTTTCGCTGTTCGCGGAGGAATACGGCCGCAATTCCCTGGACGGAGAGGGGATGCCGCTGGTCGCCACGGTCCATCACCGGCGCAACTACAACAACGCCTTCTGGAACGGCGAACAGATGGCCTACGGCACCGGCGACGGCAAGATCTTCCGCACCTTCCTGGAATTGTCGGTAATCGGGCACGAGATGGCGCATGGCGTGATCCAGCATTCCGGCGGGCTGATCTACGAAAACCAGTCCGGCGCGCTGAACGAAAGCATCGCCGATGTCTTCGGCTCGCTGGCGCTGCAGCGCGCCCTGGGCCAGGAGGTGCATCAGGCCGACTGGCTGGTGGGCCGCGGCATCCTGGGCCCCGGCATCAACGGCGCCGGGCTGCGCAGCATGAAGGCGCCGGGCACCGCCTATGCCGACGACCTGCTGGGCCAGGATCCGCAGCCCTGGCACATGGATCACTTCGTGACCACGCCCGACGACAATGGCGGGGTTCACATCAATTCGGGCATCCCCAACCACGCCTTCTATCTGTTCTGCGCCTATCTGGGGGGCAGGGCGTGGGAGTTGCCGGGCCGGATCTGGTACCGCGCGCTGCAGACGCTGAACAACCCGATGGCCAGCTTTTCGGACTGGGCGGATCAGACGATGGACGCGGCCATCGAACTGGCGGGGCGCGGCAGCATCCAGACGGTCATGCTGCGCCGCGCCTGGAAACTTGTCGGAATCGCGATCTAGGCCTAGATTCCCCGCAGCAGCGGGGGACCTAGGCCATGATCATCGAAATCGCGGCGCAGGGCGGCTTTGGCGGCATCACCGCCGCGCGTCTGCACAAGACCATCGACGTCTCGGACCAGCCCGAACAGATGCGTCAGGAACTGTGCCAGGCCTTCGGGCCCGACGAACTTGCCCGGCTTGCCAGCCAGCCCTGCGGCGACTGCGCCGACCGGATGATCTATCGCATCACCGTGACCGAGGACCGCGAAAGCCGCAGCTTCACCCTGCAGGAACAGCAGATCCCGCCCGACATGCTGGATCTGATCGACCAGATGTAGAAAGGCGGCGCCGCCGGATCGCCTTCGCATCCGGCGGACGCCCGCCCCTCAGTGTTGCGCGTGGGCCCGGTGGCGGCGGTTCCACATGACCGAATGGGCAAAGGCCGTGGCGATGAAGACCGCGCCCAGCAGGCCCGTCACGACTTCGGGCAGGTGCCACATGGTCTGGCCGAACATGATGATCGACAGGATCAGGATCGACCAGAAGGCGCCGTGTTCAAGATAGCGGAACTCGGCCAGGGTGCCGCGTTCGACCAGCATGACGGTCATCGACCGCACATACATCGCGCCGATGCCGAGGCCGATGGCGATCAGGAACAGGTTCTGGGTCAGCGCGAAGGCGCCGATCACGCCGTCGAAACTGAAGGACGCATCCAGCACCTCGAGATAGAGGAACCCGCCCAGGCCCGCCTGCGCGGCGGTGTGCGACGCCTCTTGCGCCTTGCCCCAGCGGTCGATGACATGGCCCAGCGCGTCCACCGCCAGGAAGGTCACGATCCCCCACATGGCGCTGAACATGAACACCTGCTCGTCGCGCACCGGCAGCAGCCAGACGAACAGCAGGATGATGGCCAGGACGAACCCGACCTCCATCCCCCGGACCGAGCCTGCGGCCCGCAGCGCCCTCTCGACCTTGGCGATCCAGTCCACTTCCTTGGACTGGTCGAAGAAGAAGGTCAGCGCCACCAGCATCAGGAAGGCGCCGCCGAAGGCCGCGATGGGCAGATGCGCCTCGGTGATCAGGCGGGAATATTCCTCGGGGTCGGTCGCGGCCAGCTGGATGGCGGCCCAGGGGCCGATCCGGGCGGCGATGACGACGATCAGCAGCGGAAAGATGATCCGCATCCCGAAGACGGCGATCAGGATGCCCCAGGTCAGGAAGCGACGCTGCCAAGCGGGCGTCATCTCCTTGAGCTTGTTGGCGTTGACGATGGCGTTGTCGAAGGACAGCGAGATTTCCAGGATCGCCAGAACCACCGCGATCATCAGAAAGGACAGCATCCCGCCCGTGGTCCCCGTGAACCGATAGCCCAGCCAGGCAGCCAGAACCACCCCAAGAACGGTGACGATCAGCGGCCAGCGCAGATAGGACAAGGACGAGCGCATGAAATCCTCCCGATATGAACGTGTCCCCTTAGTGGCATGACGGGACCCGGGCAAGGGTATTCCCGACATTCCCTTATCCCCACGGGGCGGCGCGCGCCCCTCAAAGCCACCGCTTCCAGCGCAGGACCAGCCAGGTCCCCACGGCCGTCGCCGCCATCAGTGCCAGCGCCAGCGGATAACCCCACCATTCGTCCAGTTCCGGCATGAACTCGAAGTTCATGCCATAGATGCTGGCGATCAGGGTGGGGGCAGGAACAGGGCCGCGACGACCGACAGGATGCGCACGGTGCTGTTCTGTTCCAGGTTGATGAGGCCCAGCGTCGTGTCCACGGCCAAGCTGACGCGCGATCCCAGGAAATCCGCATGGACCTCCAGCGCCTGAACATCGCGGATCTGGCCCTTGACGACGGGGCGCAGGCGGCCCGATTCCGGCTGCTGATCGGCCGTCGAGACATAGAAGGCCAGCATCCGCTGGATCGTCAGCAGCGACAGGCGCACCTGGGCCAGGGCCTCGGCCTCGCGGCCGACGCGGCGCAGCGCGGCCTGCAGCCGGTCGCCCTGCCCCCGCGCCGAAGGCGTCTCGAAGACGGCAAGGGTGGTATCGTCCAGAAGCCGCCCGGAGCCTTCCAGGATGTCGGCCAGCCGGGCGACGATCTCCTCGATCAGGCCGATGAACAGACGGTGCGAGGTGCCGCATCCCAGCGTCGACCGTTCGCCCCGTTCGGGGTAGGTCAGGAAGGGACGCGGGGAATGGTGGCGCACCGTCACCAGGCGCTGCGGGGACAGGATGAAGCTGACCGGCATGGTGACGCGGTTGCCGTCGCCGCGTTCGCCCGGCAGAACCGCGGTCATGTAATCCACGCCCGCTTCGCGATAAAGCCGGTTGGAGATCTCGATTTCCTCCATGTCCGCCAGGGTCGGAACCTCGATGCCCAGGCCGCGCATCCGCGTCATCTCGGCCTCGTCCGGGGCGATCAGGTCGATCCAGATCGCCTCGGACAGCGGTGCGCCCCGGTCCTGGCGGAGGATGCGGCCATCGCGGACGATATAGGAATACATCATGCTAGCTGACCCTTTGCATGACGCCGTGGTAGCCTGCCGGCGGGCAAAGAAAAAGGGCGCCCGTAGGGGCACCCCTGTCCTGCGATGACGGATGGCCGGTCAGAAGGTCCTGCCGCGGAAGTGGTCGTCGATGTTGCGCTCGGCCTCCTCCTTGGTCCAGCCGTATTTTTCCTGCATCCTGCCCACCAGCTGGTCCTTGTTGCCGTCGATCCGGTCCAGGTCGTCGTCGGTCAGGTCGCCCCACTTTTCCTTCAGCGAGCCCTTGGCCTGCTTCCACTGGCCCTTGATGATATCCCAGTTCATGTCTGCCTCCTTGAAGCCACAGTCGGGGGACCAACGGCCCCGACCCGGAGGGGTTCCACCCCGGCGACCTCAGTTCACCCGGTCGTGAGGCTCGCGGCCCTCGGCGAAGGCCACCAGGTTCTCAAGCGCGCGCAGCCCCATGGCGGTGCGGGTGTCGTCGGTGGCGGTGCCCAGATGCGGCATCAGCGTGGCGTTGGGGGCCTCCAGCAGGGCCTGGGAAACCAGCGGCTCGCGTTCATAGACGTCAAGGCCCGCGCCGGCGATGGCGCCGGTGGTCAGCGCCTGGGCCAAGGCGGCCTCGTCCACGACATCGCCGCGCGCGATGTTGACCAGATAGCCCTGCGGCCCAAGCGCCGCCAGCTGCGCCGCCCCGATCAGGTGGCGCGTCGCCGGGCCGCCCGGAACGGCCAGCACGGCGATGTCGGCCTGTTCCAGCAGGGTTTCCAGCGCGGGGATCTGGCGGGCGGGAAAATCCAGGCCCGCGACGGCCGAGCGGTTGAAGAACGCCACCTGCATCCCGAAGCCGAAGTGACAGCGCCGGGCGATGGCCTTGCCAATCCGGCCCATGCCGACGATGCCGACCGTGCGCCCGGTCATGTGCCCGCCCAGGAACTGCGTGGGGTTCCAGCCTGACCATCCGCCCGCGCGCAGGATCCGTTCGCCCTCGCTGGCGCGGCGCATCGTCATCAGCATCAGCATCAGCGCGATGTCGGCGGTGGCGTCGGTCACCACCTCGGGGGTGTTGGTGACGATGACGCCGGCCCCGGCAGCGGCCTGCACGTCGATATGGTTATAGCCGGCACCGAAATTGGCCAGGATCCGGCAGCGCGGCGCCTCGGCGAAGGCGGCGGCGGTGAAGGCGTCGCCCAATGTGGGGATGATCGCGTCGTAGTCGCGCAGGGCGGCGGCGGCCTCGGCCGGGGACAGGGCGCTGTTCTCGCGGAAGGTGGCGTCGAAGCGGTCGCGGATGGCGCGGGTGGCGCGCTGGGTCATCGGGCGGGTCACAAGCAGGCGCATCAGTAAAGCCTTCCACCATCGGGCACATCCAGGTCGGGACGGACCAGCACCACCTCTCCGTCCCGATCGGGAACGCCCAGGACCAGAACCTCGGACCGGAAGGGGCCGATCTGGCGGGGCGGAAAGTTCACCACGCACAGCACCTGCCGGCCCACCAGGCGGTCCGGGTCGTAATGCCGGGTGATCTGGGCCGAGGACTTGCGTTCCCCCAGATCCCCCACGTCCAGCCACAGCTTGATCGCCGGCTTGCGCGCCTCGGGGAAGGGTTCGGCGCGGGTGATGGTGGCCACGCGGATATCCACCTTCAGGAAATCGTCAAAGCCGATGGTCATTGTCCCCGCCCCAGTTCGCGGCCCCGTTCTGCAGCGGCGGCGATCGTTCGCGCCATCAGCGGCGGCAGGCCGGTGTCGGGGTCCATCAGCACCCTCAGACCCGCGGCGGTCGTCCCGCCCGGAGAGGTGACGTTTTCCCGCAGGACCGCCGGATCCTCGTCGGCGTGGATGGCCAGGGCCCCTGCCCCTGCCACGGTCGCGCGCGCCAGTTCCAGGGACAGCGCCGCCGGCAGGCCCTGCGCCTCGCCGGCTTGCGCCATGGCCTCGATCATGTGGAAGACATAGGCGGGGCCGCTGCCCGACAGCGCCGTGACGGCGTCCATCTGCCCCTCGTGGTCCAGCCGCACCACCCGGCCCACGGCGGCCATCAGCGCCTGGGCCAGATCCAGATGCGCCCCGGTCGCCAGGCGGTTGCCGATCATCGCGCTGACGCCCTGCCCGATGGCGGCGGGCGTGTTCGGCATCACGCGGATGACGGGCGCGCCGGGAAAGGCGGCCTCGAAGGTGGCGATCGTGGTGCCCGCCGCGACCGACAGCACCAGCGTGTCCGACAGCGTCGGCACATGGCCCAGGGCCTCGGCCATCATCTGCGGCTTGACGGCCAGAACCAGGACGGCGGGATCTGCGGGCGGCTGCGCGTTCAGGCGCAGGCCCTTGTCCTGCCATTCAGGCTGGATCCGCGGGTCGATCACGGTGATCGAAGCGGGTTCCAGCCCCCGCGCCAGCCAGCCCCGCAGCATTGCGCCGCCCATCCGCCCGCAGCCGACCAGCACCAGGCCGCGTCTGTTGATCCTGTCGAAATCGCCCATCCGGCCCCCCATCCCCGCCGGGGCCTGTGCCCCTCATGCCCGTCCGTAGGCCTCGCCCATGGCGATGTCCAGAGCGGCGGCAGGGCTGCTGTTGCCCCAGGCAACCAGCTGGAAGGACGGATAGAACCGTTCGCAGCCCATCAGCGCGTTGCCGATCATCTGGTCCACCTGCCGGGCCGAGGCAAGGACATCGCCGCCCAGCACCAGCCCATAGCGCCAGACCATCAGCCGTTGCTTGGACCAGTAGGTGAAGCCGCCATCCCAGACCTGGTCGTTGGCCAGGTTCAACGTCTCGTAGATCATCGGCAGCCGGTCCGCAGGCGGATCGAGGTCGAACGAGCAGATCAGGCGCAGCACCTCCTCGTGGCCGGACCAGGCAAGGGTCAGCGCATAGCGCCGCCACTGGCCGTCCACCGACATCACGATCTGGTCGTCGGCCAGGCGGTCGAACTGCCAGTCGTGGTGGGACGCCACCGCCTCGACAATGTCGATGGGATGAATCTCATCGTTCGGAATCAACGCTTCCGCTTGTGCCATGCCTGCTTCCTCAGTCGGGAGCGATTCTGCCGCCGCTTACCCTTGGTCGTGCCCCAACAGGCGGGTTGTTGGCCCGACTGTCCGACAACCCATCGTCGGTCGGATTCCGGCTTCTGTAAAGCACAATCTGTTGAAACAGTTACCGTCCGGTTTTGGTTCCCCAACCCGTGGCAGGAACACGGCGCCGATCCCGACTGGATCACGAACTGGCCGCGGCAACGGCTTGGCATTCCGGCCTTCACGATGCCGCCGCGGCACCCCGGCCGATCCTCGCCAGGCACAAACAGGGATGACCCGAAGGGCAAGCCGTGCCATGCTTATGCCTGCACAAGTTTGCCCCAGCCGGCCCAAGGCGGCTTTCACACAGGGCGGCATCCTTGCAAGGCGCGCGCTTGATGGCGCTAACGCCCTTCGGAGGAGAGACCATGACACCCATCGAACCCGTTTTCGGAACCGCCACGCTGCTGCTGATCGCGGTCGCGGCGATCCTTCTGCTGCTGTTCCTCATCATGCGGCTGAAGATGCACGCCTTCATCGCCCTGGTGCTGGTCAGCCTTGCCACCGCCCTGGTTTCCGGGATCCCCATGGGCGAGGTGATGAACGTCCTTCTGCAGGGCTTCGGCAGCACGCTGGCCTCGGTCGCGCTGCTGGTGGGCTTTGGCGCGATGATCGGCCGCCTGCTCGAGGTGACGGGCGGCGCGCAGGTGCTGGCCGACCGCCTGATCGCGCGGTTCGGCGAAAAGCGGGCGCCGCTGGCGCTGGGGGTCGCGTCGCTGCTGTTCGGCTTTCCGATCTTCTTCGACGCGGGCCTTGTGGTGATGCTGCCCATCATATTCAGCGTCGCCCTGCGCTTCGGCGGATCGGTGCTGCTTTACGCGCTGCCCGCGGCCGGCGCCTTCGCGGTCATGCACGCCTTCGTGCCGCCTCATCCCGGGCCGGTCGCGGCGGGCGACCTGCTGGGGGCGGACATCGGGCTGCTGCTGATCGTGGGCGTGATCGTCGCGATCCCGACCTGGTATCTGGGCAGCTACCTGTTCGGGCTGTGGGCCGGCAAGCGGTTCGTCATTCCGGTGCCCGCGATCCTGGGGGCCGAGACCTCGACCGAGGCGGGCGGGCCGGTGCCGGCCTTCGGCCAAGTCATGCTGATCCTGCTGTTGCCGCTGGGGCTGATCTTTCTCAACACCGGGCTGAACACGCTTGCCACCACGGGGATTGTGGACGGCGAAGCCGGTTGGGTGGCGGTCCTGCGCCTGGTGGGCCAGACGCCCGTGGCGCTGCTGATTACGCTGCTGGTTGCCATGTCGATCCTGGGCCGCGGCCGCACCCGCAGCGAGATCGAAAAGATCGTGGACCGCGCCCTGGGCCCGATCTGCGCGATCATCCTGGTGACGGGCGCGGGCGGCATGTTCGGCGGCGTGCTGCGCGCCAGCGGCATGGGCCAGGCGCTTGCCGGCAGCCTCGAGGCGGTGGGCCTGCCGCTGATCGTCGCGGCCTTCGTCATCTCGACCGCGCTGCGCGTGGCGCAGGGCTCGGCCACGGTCGCGCTGACCACCACCGCCGGCCTGATCGCGCCGACGGTGGCGGCGACCACGGGTCTTTCGGAACTGGACCGCTGCTTTCTGGTCATCGCCATCGCCGGCGGCGCGACCGTTCTCAGCCACTTCAACGATTCGGGGTTCTGGCTGGTCGGCCGCTTCCTGAACATGGACGAAAAGACCACGCTGAAGACCTGGACCGTGATGGAGACGCTGCTGGGCAGCATCGGCTTCGGCTTTGCCCTGCTGGGGTGGTGGCTTCTGTGAGCCCGCTCCAGCACGTCGTCGTCATGGGCGTGTCGGGCAGTGGCAAGACCACCACCGGCACCGCCCTGGCCGCGCAGATGGGCTGGCCCTTCGTCGAGGGCGACAGCTTCCACCCCCGAGAACGTCCGCAAGATGGCCGAGGGGATCGCGCTGAACGACCAGGACCGCCACCCCTGGCTGCACGCCCTGGCCGACCAGATCGCCGCCAGCGAGGCTCGCGGGCAATCCTCGGTGCTGGGCTGCTCGGCGCTCAAGCGCGCCTATCGCGACATCCTGCGCAGCGGCGCGCCGCGCGTCCGGTTCCTGCATATCCACGGCCCGCGCGACCTGCTGGCGGAACGCCTGACCCACCGGGCGGGCCATTTCTTCCCGCCGAAGCTGCTGGAGTCGCAACTGGCCACGCTGGAACCCTTGGCACCCGACGAGGACGGCGCCGTGGTCGATCTGGCCCTGCCGGTGTCCGAACAGGTGCGGGCGGCGGTGCGGTTGCTGGGGCTGAAGTGAGCCACCACCTGCGATTGTGCAGCATTATTGAACACTGAAGACAGCATTCATGGCCTAATCCCGGCATTTCAGGGGCTTATATCTGTGACATCGAAACGACAGAAGAACTGAGAGATTACCATGAAACGTATTGCAACTGTCATGACCGCCCTGATCCTTGCCACCGGCGCCGCCCAGGCCGCCAGCTACAACGCGGGCAACGCCGATGCGGACATGCCGACCGCCCCTGTCAAGGCCGAACGCACCGTGACCGTGCCCGCGGCCGAGGTGCTGTCCTCCAAGGAACTCGAGCGCGCGGGCATTGCCCCCGACGCCGAACTGGTCGTCAGCGACTTCACGGCGCCCGGTCCCCGTTCGACCTATACCCGCTGATCCGCGACAGTCGCGACCCGAACCGCCCCCTCATCGGGGCGGTTTTCCTTTGCATGGCGCAGGGCAAGGTGGTGGGCATGGATATCAACGTCTTCCGCACCTTTGTCAGCGTCATCGACGAGGGCAGCTTCTCGGCCGCGGCGCAGCGCATGGGCATTTCCCGCAGCCTGTGCAGCAAGCATATCGCCGATCTCGAGGCCGAGGTCGGCGTCCGGCTGCTGACCCGGACCACCCGCAAGGTCACGCCGACGGCCGTCGGCCTGTCCTACTGCCAGGCGCTGCGCGATGTGCTGGCGCGTCTGGACGAGGCGACCGAGGCAGTCAAGGCCACCTCGGGGAACCTGTCGGGCAGCCTCAAGATCGGCAGCCCGATCCTGTACACGCTGAAGGTGCTGCAGCCGCATCTTCTGGACTTCATGGAACGCCACCGCGACGTGCATCTGCAGATCGTGCTGGACGACGGCACCAACGACATCGTGGCCGAGGGTTTCGACGCGGTGATCCGCATCGGCAATCTCAAGGATTCGACGCTGCACGCCCGGCGTCTGCACGCGGTCCGCATCATGCTGGTGGCCGCGCCCGACTATCTGGCGCGCAACGGCCGCCCGGAGGTCCCGGCCGATCTTCTGCGCCACGACTGCCTGCATTACACCAACCTGCCCGGCAACCTGACCTGGCCGCTGCGCCGGGGCAGCCGGACCATCCGCCAGCCGGTGCGGCCGGTCTTCTTCAGCAACAACACCGAGCTGCTGCACTCCATGGCGCTGAACGGCAGGGGTCTTGCGCTGCTGCCGGAATTCGTCGTCCGCGACGGCATCGAGACCGGGCGGCTTGAGGTGGTGATGGGCGAATACGCCCTGCCGGACCTGCCGGTGAACCTGGTCTATCCGTCGGGCAAGCTGATGACGGGGGCGATGCGCAGCTTCCTGGATTTCGCGGTCAAGCTGCGGCTTGGATGAAGGAAAGGCGCCCGATGGGCGCCTTCCGGCTGACGGGCGCGACGCCTCAGCAGCTGTAATACATCGCGTATTCGATGGGGTGGGGGGTATGCTCGTAGGCATAGACCTCTTCCCACTTCAGCTTGATGTAGGCGTCAAGCTGGTCGCGGGTGAAGACATCGCCCTGCAGCAGGAAGTCCATGTCCTTCTCAAGCTCCTCCAGCGCCTCGCGCAGGCTGCCGCAGACGGTCGGGATCTCGGCAAGTTCCTCGGGCGGCAGGTCATAGAGATCCTTGTCCGAGGCGGGGCCCGGGTCGATCCGGTTCTTGATGCCGTCCAGGCCCGCCATCAGCAGCGCCGCGAAGGCCAGATAGGGGTTGGCCGAGGGATCGGGGAACCGCGCCTCGACCCGCTTGGCCTTGGGCGATTCCGTCCACGGAATCCGCACGCAGCCCGACCGGTTGCGGGCCGAATAGGCCCGCAGCACGGGGGCCTCGAAGCCGGGGATCAGCCGCTTGTAGCTGTTGGTCGAGGGGTTGGTCAGCGCGTTCAGCGCCTTGGCGTGCTTCAGGATGCCGCCGATGAAATACAGCGCCTCTTGGCTGAGATCGGCGTATTTGTCGCCGGAAAACAGCGGTTTGCCGTCCTTCCAGATCGACATGTTCACGTGCATCCCCGACCCGTTGTCGCCCTTCATGGGCTTGGGCATGAAGGTCACGGACTTGCCATAGGCATGGGCCACGTTATGGATGACGTACTTGTATTTCTGGATGTTGTCGGCCTGCTCGGTCAGCCCGCCGAAGATCAGCCCCAGTTCGTGCTGGCCGCTGGCGACCTCGTGGTGGTGCTTGTCCACCCTCATGCCCATGCGCTTCATGGTGGACAGCATCTCGCCGCGGATGTCCTGGCCGGCGTCGATCGGGTTGACCGGGAAATAGCCGCCCTTGTGCGCCGCCCGGTGGCCCTGGTTGCCCATCTCGTATTCGGTGTCGGTGTTCCAGGCCGCATCGACCGAGTCGATCTGGTAGGACACCTTCTGCGGCGTCACCTGATAGCGCACATCGTCGAAGATGAAGAACTCGGCCTCGGGGCCGAAATAGGCCGCATCGCCGATGCCCGAGGATTTCAGATAGGCCTCGGCCTTGACCGCGGTGCCGCGGGGGTCGCGGGCATAGGCCTCGCCGGTGTCGGGCTCGACCACGTTGCAATGCACGCAGAGGGTCTTTTCGGCATAGAACGGATCCAGATAGGCCGAGGCCGGGTCCGGCATCAGCTTCATGTCGGACTGGTCGATCGACTTCCAGCCGGCGATCGAGCTGCCGTCGAACATGAAGCCTTCCTCGAAGAAGTCCTCGTCGATCAGATCGACATCCAGCGTCACATGCTGAAGCTTGCCCTTGGGATCGGTGAAGCGGACATCGACATAGGCGACCTCCTCATCCTTCAGCAGCTTCAAAACGTCGTTGACGGTCATTTCTTCCCTTTCTGCGTCGATGCGGCCCGGTCATCCAGCCGGGCGCGATAATCCTGTTGGGATGTCGTTCTTGTTGTGTTCAGACCGCGTCCTCGCCGGTTTCGCCGGTGCGGATGCGGATGGCCTGCTCGACGGGCGAGACGAAGATCTTGCCGTCGCCGATCTTCTCGGTCCGGGCAGCGTTGATGATGGCGTCGATGGCGGCGTCAACCTGGTCGTCGGGCAGCACCATCTCGATCTTCACCTTGGGCAGGAAATCGACCACGTATTCCGCGCCGCGATACAGTTCGGTGTGACCCTTCTGGCGGCCAAAGCCCTTGACCTCGGTGACGGAAAGACCCTGCACGCCCACTTCCTGCAACGCTTCCTTCACGTCGTCCAGCTTGAACGGCTTGATGATCGCCTCGACCTTCTTCATCGCAATGATCCTTCCTCGCGGCTTGCCTGACGCCTGATTGGCGGGTTTCATAGCGTGGGTAAACGGCCCATGATCCGGATCTTCCCGGCAACCCGAGAGGCAAGGGCCTAATGCCCGTTTTTTGGGCGTGATGATGAATAAAAGGGCAGACGTCATGTTGGAAGGCACCGAAGTCCTGACGACCGCCCAAATGCGCGCCATCGAATCCGCGGCGATGGCCAGCGGAGAGGTCACGGGGCTGGAGTTGATAGAGCGGGCGGGCCGCGCCGTCGCCGGCCAGATCCGCCTGCGCTGGCCCAAGGCCGGTCGCGCGGCGGTGCTGTGCGGACCGGGCAACAACGGCGGCGACGGCTACGTGACGGCGCGGCTGCTGCACCGCGCGGGCTGGCGGGCGCGGGTCTTGGGGATGGACAACACGCCCAGCCCGGATGCGGCCGAGATGAAGCGGCGGTGGCTGGAGATCGATGGGATCGAGCCGCTGACCGAGGACGCGCTGCGGTCAGCGCGCAGTTTCGATATCTGTGTCGATGCCATCTTCGGCACTGGCCTGACCCGTCCGCCCGAGGGCGAGATTGCCGCACTGGTCGCCTATCTGGGCGGATCGGGCGGAGACTCGGGCTTTTTCCGCGAACGGCTGGTGGCTGTGGACTGCCCCAGCGGCCTGTGCCTGGACAGCGGCATGATGCTGGGCGACAGGCCCGATGACCGCGAATTTGCACCCCACGCCCGGCTGACCCTGGCCTTCGACAGCCCCAAGCCCGGCCACCTGATCGGCCTTGGCGCAGATCTGTGCGGCGAATTGGTCGTGGCGGACATCGGCCTGCGGCCATGGAGAGAGGGCGATCCTGGCATCTTGGGCCAGCGGCCCGCCCGGCTGCAGGCGATCTGGCCAAGATTCGACATCCCCGACGGGCGGCGGATCGGCCCCTTGCTGCCGAACCGGATCGCGAAACATTCCTCTGCAAGTCTGCACAAGTACAGCCACGGCCATGCGCTGATCCTGGCCGGAGGCCCCGCCAAGGGGGTGCCGCACGCCTCTCCGCGCGCGCGGCGCTGCGGATTGGGGCTGGCCTTGTCACGCTTGCCCCCCTGCGGAAGCCTTGGCCGAACATGCGGGCCAGCCCGATGCGCTGATGCGCCGGGCCATCGACGGCGGCGACGGCCTGCGCCAGATCTTGGCGGACAGACGCATCAATGCAATCTGCATCGGCCCCGGCTGCGGCATCGACCGCGCCGCGGCCCTGCTGGCGGCCACCCTGCCCGCCCGACGCACCATGGTGCTGGACGCCGATGCCCTGACGGCCCTCTCGCAACACCCCGACCTTGTGGGGGCGCTTCACCGCAACTGCGTCCTCACCCCCCACATGGGCGAGTTCGCCCGCCTGTTCCCCGACCTTGCCGAACGGCTGGACGCCACGCCGGCCCAAGGCCCCGCCTATTCCAAGCTGGATGCCGCGCGCCAGGCGGCCGCCCGCTGCGGGTCCGTGGTCCTGCTGAAAGGCCCCGACACGGTGATCGCTGCCCCGGACGGCCGCGCCCGCATCCATTCCGCCTTCGACATCCCCTGGCTTGCCACCGCAGGCGCGGGCGACGTGTTGGCGGGCATCATCACCGGCCTTCTGGCGCGCGGCCTGCCGCCGCTGGACGCTGCCAGCCTGGGCGCGCTGATCCACGCCAAGGCAGCCCGCACCTTTGGCACCGGCCTGATCGCGGACGACCTGCCGGACATGATCCCGGCCGTCCTGCGCGATCTTCAGAAATCCCAGTCCTCGTCCTCGGTCGCGACCGCCTTGCCGATGACATAGGACGACCCCGATCCGCTGAAGAAATCGTGGTTCTCGCTGTCGGGCGACAGCGCGGCCAGGATCGCCGGGTTCACCTCGCAGACCTGGGGCGGAAACAGCGCCTCGTAGCCCAGGTTCTGCAAGGCCTTGTTGGCATTGTAATGCAGGAAGGCCTTCACATCCTCGGTCAGCCCGATGCCGTCGTAAAGCTCGGCCGTGTAGCGCCCCTCGATCTCGTAAAGATCGAACATCAGCGAGAAGGCGAAGTCCTTCAGTTCGGCCCGCCGCGCCTCGGTCTCGCGCTCAAGCCCCCGCTGGAACTTGTAGCCGATGTAATAGCCATGCACCGCCTCGTCGCGGATGATCAGGCGGATCAGGTCGGCGGTGTTGGTCAGCTTGGCGCGGCTGGACCAGTACATCGGCAGGTAGAAGCCCGAATAGAACAGGAAGCTTTCCAGAAACACCGACGCGATCTTGCGCTTCAACGGGTCGGAACCCGGCTTGTATTCCTCCAGGATCAGCCGCGCCTTGGCCTGCAGATGCGGATTTTCCTCGGCCCAGCGGAAAGCCTCGTCCACTTCCCTCGTCAGGCACAGGGTCGAGAAGATCGAGGAATAGGACCGCGCATGGACCGCCTCCATGAAAGCGATGTTCGACAGCACCGCTTCCTCGTGCGCGGTGATCGCGTCGGGCATCATCGAGGGCGCACCCACCGTGTTCTGCACCGTGTCCAGAAGCGTCAGCCCGGTGAAGACGCGGATGGTCAGTTCGCGTTCCGCCGGACGCAGCGTGGCCCAGCTTGGCACGTCATTGGACAGCGGCACCTTTTCCGGCAGCCAGAAGTTCACCGTCAGGCGGTTCCACACCTCCAGATCCTTCTCGTCCTCGAGCCGGTTCCAGTTGATCGCGCGCGCGGCGGTCTGCATCACATGATCCTTCATCGCGAAGAACCCCTCTCATCTTCTGTGTAAAAATATCCCACGGGGGTCCGGGGGTGTGAAACCCCCGGTGCGACAGCCGTCACAAGGTGCAGGACACGCAGCCCTGGACCTCGGTCCCTTCCAGCGCGGTCTGTCGCAGGCGGATGTAGTAGATGGTCTTGATGCCCTTCTTCCAGGCGTGGATCTGCGCGCGGTTGATGTCCCGCGTCGTGGCCTCGGCGGGGAAGAACAGCGTCAGCGACAGGCCCTGGTCCACGTGCTCCGTTGCGGCGGCATAGGTGTCAATGATCGCTTCGGGACCGATCTCATAGGCGTCGCGATAGTATTCCAGGTTGTCGTTGGACATGAAGGCGGCCGGATAATAGACGCGGCCGATCTTGCCCTCCTTGCGGATCTCGATCTTGGACACGATCGGGTGGATCGAACTGGTCGAGTTGTTGATATAGCTGATCGACCCGGTCGGCGGCACCGCCTGCAGGTTGCGGTTGTAAAGCCCGTGCCGCATCACGTCGGCCTTCAGGGCGGCCCAGTCGTCGCGCGTGGGCAGGCTCACGCCCTGGAACACCCGCGCCACGTCCGGCAGCGTGGGCAGCCAGTCGCGGTCGGTGTATCTGTCGAAGAACGACCCGTCCGCGTATTTCGACTTCTCGAAGTCCTTGAAGGTCTGCCCCCGCTCCTGCGCCAGCAGGTTCGACGCGCGGATCGCATGGAAGGCCACGGCCGCGAAATAGACCGAGGTGAACTCGACCCCCTCGGGGCTGCCATAGTGGATCCGCTCGCGCGCCAGGAAGCCGTGCAGGTTCATCTGGCCGAGGCCCACGGCTCGGGCCTCGTCGTTGCCGCGCCGGATCGAGGGGACCGCGTCGATGGCCGACATTTCCGACACGGCGGTCAGCGCGCGGATCGCGGCTTCGACCGTGCCGCCGAAATCGGGGCCGTCCATCGTCGCGGCGATGTTCAGCGACCCCAGATTGCACGAAATATCAGTCCCAAGGTGCGAATAGCTCAGATCCTCGTTGAACTCGGAGGCTTCGTTGACCTGCAGGATCTCGCTGCACAGGTTCGACATGGTGATGCGGCCATGCACCGGGTTGGCGCGGTTCACCGTGTCTTCGAACATGATGTAGGGATAGCCGCTTTCGAACTGGATTTCCGCGATGGTCTGGAAGAAGGCGCGGGCGTTGATCTTGCGCTTCCTGATGCGCTTGTCGTCGACCATTTCGGCGTATTTCTCGGTGACGGAAATCTCCGAGAACGGCACCCCATAGACCTTCTGCACGTCATGAGGCGAAAACAGGTACATGTCGGCGTTCTTTTTCGCCAACTCAAACGTGATGTCGGGGATCACCACGCCCAGCGACAGCGTCTTGATGCGGATCTTCTCGTCCGCGTTCTCGCGCTTGGTGTCCAGGAAGCGCATGATGTCGGGGTGGTGGGCATTAAGGTAAACCGCCCCCGCCCCCTGCCGAGCGCCAAGCTGGTTGGCATAGCTGAAGCTGTCCTCCAGCAGCTTCATCACCGGGATCACGCCCGATGACTGGTTCTCGATCCCCTTGATGGGCGCCCCGGCCTCGCGCAGGTTGGTCAGCATCAGGGCCACGCCGCCGCCGCGCTTGGACAGTTGCAGGGCCGAGTTGATGGACCGCCCGATCGATTCCATGTTGTCCTCGACCCGCAGCAGGAAGCACGAGATCAATTCGCCCCGCGACTTCTTGCCGGCGTTCAGGAAGGTCGGCGTGGCGGGCTGAAAGCGGCCCGACAGCATCTCCTCCATGAAGCGCATCGCCAGCGCCTCGTCGCCGCGCGCCAGCGTCAGGGCCACCATCACCACGCGGTCCTCGTAGCGTTCCAGGTAACGCTGCCCGTCGCGGGTCTTCAGCGTATAGCTGGTGTAATACTTGAAGGCCCCCAGGAAGGTCGGAAAGCGGAACTTGCGCGCATAGGCCGCGTCCCAGATGGCGCGGTGGAAGTTGCGCGAATACTGGTCCAGGACATCGGCTTCGTAATAGCCCTCGTCCACCAGGTAGCGCAGCTTTTCGTCCAGGTTGTGGAAGAAGACGGTGTTCTGGTTGACGTGCTGCAGGAAATACTGCCGGGCGGCCATGCGGTCGGCCTCGAACCGGATGCGCCCGTCGGCGTCATACAGGTTCAGCATCGCGTTCAGCGCGTGATAGTCCAGTTCAGGCTTCAAGCCGTCAAGCATTCCATCCCCCGGAATTGATGAAGGCCCGCGCGGACCTCTTGAATATCGGTATCCGTCCCCGCCAGCTCGAACCGCCACAGGACGGGGACATTGCATTTTTCCGCGATGACGCGGGCCGCCAGCGCATAGGTGGCGCCGAAGTTGCGGTTGCCCGCGCCGATCACACCGCGCAGCAGGGCGCGGCGGCCGGGATCGTTGAGGAACCGGATCACCGGCTTCGGCACCGCGCCCCGCCCCTGGCCGTCGGCGAAGGTCGGGCAGATCAGGACGAAGGGCGCGCCGGGGCGCGGCATCGCATCGGCGGGCCGGATCGGGATCCGCAGCGCGGGCAGGCCAAGACGCGCCACGAAGCGCGCCGTGTTGCCCGAGGCAGACGAGAAATAGACCACCCCGCAGGACAAGCCGTCGCCGCGCAGGTCCCCCTCCATCGCCGCTCAGCCCAGGCGGCCGATCATGTCGGGCCGGAAGCCCGCCCAATGCGCGTCCCCGGCGATCACCACCGGCGCCTGGCGATAGCCCAGCGCGGTCACCCGCTCCATCGCCGCGGCATCCTCGGTCAGGTCGATCACGTCATAGGAAAGCCCGCGCGCATCCAGGGCGCGAGTCGTCGCGGTGCATTGCACGCAGGCGGGTTTGGAATAAACGATGATGGTCATGCCCAATGCTCCTGTCTTCGGGACAAGAGGCGAGAGGCCGCAGGAACGCCCTGCGGGCCGGTTCGCCGAATCCCGTCCGGTGTCGTTGTCTGTCTTGGCCTGCTCTGGCCCCTTGCTCTACAGCTTGCCGGGCGCGCCAGCCGGGTGCAACGGCGGGGTTCTTCAAGGAATGGGATGGTCAACCACCACCCGTCCCGAAAAGTCCCGAAATCGCGTTCCGACCACAGGATATAGACATGAACAGCCCAAAGCCGTCAACATATGGATAAAGCTTGACAGGCGATTCGTGCGGCCTGTCGCCTATTTGCCGCAGCGTGCCGCCCGTGGCCCCCGACCCGCGCCCTTTTGGCAGGGGCAGCTTCGGGCAAGGCGCCGGCCGGCGCCGGATGTCTGAATCGCGCGACGTCAGGTCGCAATCCGGCCAGCGTTGCTTCCCGCGAAGGGTAATCTGCCCCGATAGCCGCCAGCACCTCATGGGTCCAGACATGAACACGACCTCGACCGCCAGCCTGATCGCCGGACGCACCCCCGGCTTTTCCCTGCCCCGCGAGTTGTATTGCGGCGAGCAGGCCTTTCAGGACGACCTGGAACAGATCTGGTATCGCGAATGGCTGTTCGCGCTGCCGTCGTGCGAGATCCCCAAGACCGGCAACTTCGTCACGCTGAACGTCGGCGCCTATCCGGTGATCGTGGTGCGCGGCGGCGACGGGCGCGTGCGGGCCTTCCACAACGTCTGCCGCCATCGCGGCCAGCGGCTTTGCGCCAAGACGAACGGATCCAACCCCAAGCTGGTCTGCCCCTATCACCAGTGGACCTATGACCTAGATGGCAAGCTGCTCTATGCCCGCGACATGGGCGAGGGCTTCGACGCCGGCAAATACGGGCTGAAGCCGGTCCATTGCATCGACCTGGGCGGCATGGTCTTCATCTGCCTGGCCCAGATCCCGCCGGCGATCAACGACCTGGCGGCGAACCTGATGCGCTATGTCGCCCCCTCGGGCATCGCCGACAGCAAGATCGCCTTCAGTTCGACCATCGTCGAAAAGGGCAACTGGAAGCTGGTGATGGAGAACAACCGCGAATGCTATCACTGCGGCGGCTCGCATCCGTCGCTGTGCCGGACCTATTCGGACGACCCGCTGATGACGGTGATGGAGGGGCCGAACTCGGCCAGCCCCGAGATCCTCGACCATTGGGCGCGCTGCGATGCGGCGGGCCTGCCCGCGCGCTTCACCAACGCGCCCGACATGCAGTGGCGCATGGCCCGCGTGCCATTGATGGACAACCAGGAAAGCTTCACCATGTCGGGCAAGGCCGCCGTGTCGCGCCGGATGGGCACGATCCCCTGGAACGACGCGGGCAGCCTGATGTTCTATCACTTCCCGTCCAGCTGGAACCACTTCCTGCCCGACCACGCCATCGTCTTCCGCATCCTGCCCATCAGCCCCACCGAGACCGAGGTCACGACGAAATGGCTGGTCCACAAGGACGCGGTGGAAGGCGTCGATTACGACCTTCAGACGCTGACCGAGGTGTGGCTGGCCACCAATGACGAGGACCGGCAGGTGGTCGAGGAAAACCAGAAGGGGATCCTGTCGCCCGCCTATCAGCCCGGCCCCTATTCGCCCACGCAGGAAGCGGGCGTCATCCACCTGATCGACTGGTATTGCGGGCTGATGGGCCGCCGCCTGTCGCCCAACGCGGTCGCGGCCGAGTAGCCCGCCCATGAAGAAGCCCCGTCTGAACTGGGCCGCCGAGCCGTGGTCCGACGACGAGCCGCTGGAATGCACGATGGTGGTGCCGGAAACGCCCGACACCGCCACCTTCACCTTCCGGGCGCCCTCGGGGGCGTGGTTCGACTATCAGCCGGGGCAGTTCATCACGCTGGATCTGCCCGTCGGTCCGGCGCGCGGCGCGGCGGGCAACGTGCAGCGGACCTACACCATCTCGTCCTCGCCGTCGCGGCCGCTGTCGATCTCGGTGACGGTGAAGGCCCAGCCCCTGTCGGTGGGCACCCGCTGGATGCTGGATACCCTGAGGCCCGGGATGCGGATCAAGGCCTACGGCCCCTCGGGGATCTTCAGCTTCCACAGGCATCCGGCCCTGAAATACCTGTTCATCTCGGCCGGGTCGGGCATCACGCCGATGATGTCGATGACCACCTGGGCCTGGGACTCGGGCGAGACCTCGGACATCGTCTTCGTCCATGCGGCGCGGCGTCCCTCGGACATCATCTTCCGCAACCGGCTGGAGCAGTTCGTGAACCGCACCACGAACCTGCAGCTGCATTTCACGGTCGAGGAGCCCGACACCTTCGGTCCCTGGTACGGCTATCGCGGACGGCTGAACCAGATCATGCTGGGCCTGATGGCCCCCGACTATCTGGAGCGAGAGGTGTTCTGCTGCGGACCCGAGCCCTTCATGCAGGCGGTGCGCGACATGCTGATCGCCCTGGGCTTCGACATGGACCATTACCACCAGGAAAGCTTCGGCGCCCCCGTCAGGACCGAGGCCGAGGCCCCGGTGATCGAGGATGTCGCCCCCGAGGAAGGCGCCCGGGCCCGGATCACCTTCGCCGCCAGCGGCGTCACCACGGCCTGCGCGGAAACCGACACGGTGCTGGCGGTGGCCCGGCGGTCGGGGCTGAACATCCCGTCAGGCTGCACCTTCGGTCTGTGCGGCACCTGCAAGATCCGCAAGCTGTCGGGCGAGGTCCACATGGTCCACAACGGCGGCATCAGCGATGAGGACATCGCCGAAGGCTACATCCTGGCCTGCTGCTCGCATCCGATGGGCGAGGTCGAGGTGCAGGTCTGACATTCGCGTGGACCGTCCCCCAACGCCGGTGCGCGCGGCAGGGTTCGGCATCTGGGCGACCTTGCGGATCACGTTTTGCGGAACCCGCGCGCTTGCCGAAAAACGTGTGATTTTCCTGCGATTAGCGTCCGTCAGGTCTTGATCTTGTCCGGGCCGGACGCCATTCCTGTCCCAACCCCCGGATCGCAGGCAAGGCTTGTCTTCACCCTATCGAGGCACAGGGACCGCTGTCACGCGCCGGGAAGGATGACCGTTTCACCAGGGCGAGGGCGACGCGAAGATGGCCGAGAACAATCTGTTTCTGCTGCTGGCCTGCCTTCCCTTCGCGACCTCGCTGATCCTGCTGACCCTGCCCGCAACCTCGCGCCGCGCCTCGGCGCTGCTGTCCAGCGGCGCGATGGCGGCGGGGCTGGTGATCCTGGCGGGCTTCGTCCCGCAGATGCGCGCCGGCGGGGTGATGCGGGCCAGCCTGGAATGGGTGCCCTCGCTGGGCATGAACCTGGCGCTGCGCCTGGACGCCTCTGCCTGGCTGTTCGCGACGCTGGTGCTGTCGATCGGCGTCCTGGTGGTGATCTATGCGCGCTACTACATGTCGGCCAGCGACAACCTGCCGCGCTTCTACGCGCTGCTGATGGCCTTCACCGGGGCCATGCAGGGCATCCTGATTTCGGGCAATGTCCTGGGGCTGGTGGTCTTCTGGGAACTGACCTCGTTCATGTCGTTCCTGCTGATCGGCTTCTGGCACCAGGGGGCGGCGGCGCGCGACGGGGCGCGGACGGCGCTGATCATCACGGCCTTCGGCGGGCTGTGCCTGCTGACCGCGATGCTGATGCTGGGCCATGCGGCGGGCAGCCATGACCTGGGGATCATCCTGCGGTCGGGCGAGGCGATCCGGGCGCATCCCTGGTACGGCACCATCCTGGCGCTGTTCCTGCTGGGCGCCTTCACCAAGTCGGCGCAGTTCCCGTTCCACTTCTGGCTGCCCGGCGCCATGTCCGCCCCGACGCCGGTTTCGGCCTTCCTGCATTCCGCGACCATGGTGAAGGCAGGGGTCTTTCTGCTGGTGCGCTTTTCGCCCGTGCTGGGCGGCACCGCGGCCTGGTTCTACATCGTCACCGGGATCGGCATGGCGACGCTGATCCTGGGCGCGGCGATCGCGCTATACCGCCACGACCTCAAGGGCCTGCTGGCCTATTCGACCATCAGCCACCTGGGGCTGATCGCCGCGCTGGCGGGGATCGGCGGGCCGGGCGCGATCCTGGCCGCGATCTTCCACATCTGCAACCACGCGGTCTTCAAGGCGTCGCTGTTCATGGCGGCGGGCATCATCGACCACGAAACCGGCACGCGCGACATGCGCCGCCTGTCCGGCCTGTTCCGGCCGATGCCCTTCACCGCGACCCTGGCCATCGTCGCCGCCGGCGCCATGGCGGGCGTGCCGCTGCTGAACGGCTTCCTGTCCAAGGAGATGTTCCTGGCCGAAGCCGTGGACTGGCACAACGGCACCTGGCTGGACAACGCCCTGCCCTATTTCGCCATCGTCGGCAGCACCCTGTCGGTGGCCTATTCCCTGCGCTTCATCGCCACGGTGTTCTTCGGCCCGCAGGCCACCAACCTGCCCAAGACCCCGCACGAGCCGCCCGCCTGGATGCGCCGCCCGGTCGAACTGCTGGTCCTGATCTGCCTGGTCGTGGGCATCCTGCCGGCCGCGACTCTGGGCGGGGCGGTCAACGCCGCCGCCCGGTCGGTGGCGGGATCCGACCTGCCCTATTACGAGATCGCCATCTGGCACGGTGTCAACGCCCCCCTGATGCTGAGCATGATTGCCCTGGCGGTGGGCAGCCTGATCTATGTCTTCAGCGCGAAATCCATTCCCACCGGCCCCGAGGGCCCCTTCCTGCTGCACCGCATCCGCGGCCAGCGGATCTATGACTGGCTGCTGTTCCGCCTGTCGTGGCGCCTGCCGCGCATGACCCTGGCGCTGATGTCCACCGAGGCGCTGCAGCCGCAGCTGCGGCTGCTGGTGCTGGCGGCCATCTCGGCTGCGGTGGCCGCGCTGTGGTCGGCCCTGACCCTGGCGCAGGACCTGCGGCTTCACCCTGTCAACCCGGCCTTCGCGCTGCTGTGGATCGTCGGCGCCGCCTGCGCGATCGGCGCTGCCTGGCAGGCCAAGTACCACCGCTTCGCAGCCCTGGTGCTGCTGGGCGGGGCGGGGGTCGTGACCTGCCTGACCTTCGCCTGGTTCTCGTCGCCCGACCTGGCGCTGACGCAGCTTCTGGTCGAGGTCGTGACCACCGTCTTGCTGCTTCTGGGCCTGCGGTGGCTGCCCAAGCGCCGGTCCGAGATCCCCGGCGACAGGCTGCTGCCCGCCCGCTTCCGCCGCGCCCGCGACCTGGTGATCGCCGTGGTCGGCGGCGCCGGGATCGCGGCCATCGCCTTTGCGGTGATGACGCGCCCCCTCATCAGCAATGTCGGCGACTGGTTCCTGGGCAACGCCTATTACGAAGGCGGCGGCACCAACGTCGTCAACGTGATCCTGGTGGACTTCCGCGCCTTCGACACCTTCGGCGAGATCTCCGTCCTGGCGATCGTGGGCCTGACCGTCTATGGCCTGCTACGCCGCTTCCGGCCCGCCCCGGAAAGCGTCGAGGCGCCCGATCAGCAGACCGGCGACAGCCCGTCGCTAGCCGACTACCTCCATGTGCCGTCGGTCATCATGATCTGGATGTTCCCGATCCTGGTGATGGTCGCGGGTTATTTCTTCTTCCGCGGCCACGACCTGCCGGGCGGCGGCTTCGCCGCCGGGGTGACGCTGGCGATCGCCTTCCTGATCCAGTACATCGCGACCAATGTCCGCTGGGTCGAGGCGCGGATCACCGTCCTGCCGATCCGCTGGATGGGCTTCGGCCTGCTGGGCGCGGCCGCCACCGGCATGGGGGCCTGGCTGTTCGGCTATCCCTTCCTGACGGCCCATGCGCGCTACGTCGATGTGCCCTTCGTGGGCCAGGTTCCCGCCGCCACCGCGATGCTGTTCGATGTGGGCGTCTTTGCCACGGTGATGGGCGCGGTCGTGCTGATGCTGGTCGCCATCGCCCACCAGTCGCTGCGCGCCAGCCGGATGCGAGAGCAGGACGAGATCGCCGCCCAGAAAGAGGTCGCCTGATGGAAATCATCCTCTCCGCCGCCATCGGCATCCTGTCGGCCTCGGGGATCTGGCTGCTGCTGCGGCCGCGCAGCTTCCAGGTCATCATCGGGCTGTGCCTTCTGTCCTATGCGGTCAACCTGTTCATCTTCGCGATGGGCCGCCTGACGCCCGGCGCGCCGCCGATCATGCCCAAGGGCGGCTTCGTCGATCCCACGCTTTACGCCGATCCGGTGCCGCAGGCCCTGGTGCTGACCGCCATCGTCATCAGCTTCGCGACCACGGCGCTGTTTCTGGTGCTGATGATCGCCTCGCGCGGGGTGACGGGAACCGACCATGTGGACGGGAAGGAGCGCAGCCAGTGATCAGCGACCATCTGATTATCGCGCCGATCCTGATCCCCTTCGTCACCGGCGCGCTGATGCTGCTCTATGACGACCGGCAGCGGCAGGCGAAGTTCTGGCTGAGCCTGATCTCAGTCGCCGCGCAACTGCTGATCGCGGCGGAACTGGTGGTCCGCGCCAAGACCGGCGGCGACATCAGCGACGCCGAAGGCATCAGCTTCTATCTGCTGGGCGACTGGGCCGCGCCCTTCGGGATCGTGCTGGTGCTGGACCGTCTGGCGGCCATGATGCTGGTGCTGACCGCGCTGCTGGCGATCCCGTCGCTGGTCTATTCGGCGGCGGCCTGGGCCCGGCAGGGGCCGCATTACTACTCGCTGTTCCAGTTCCTGCTGGTCGGCCTGAACGGCGCCTTCCTGACGGGCGACATCTTCAACCTGTTCGTGTTCTTCGAGATCCTGCTGGCGGCATCCTATGGGTTGCTGCTGCACGGATCGGGGCAGTTGCGCATCCGGGCGGGGCTGCACTACATCGCCATCAACCTGGCGGCCTCGCTGCTGTTCCTGATCGGCGTCGCCCTGATCTATGGCGTCACCGGCACGCTGAACATGGCGCATCTGGCCAACCTCGTCTCGGCCATGCCGGGCGAGGACCGGCCCCTGCTGCACGCGGGCGTGGCGATCCTGGCGGTGGCCTTCCTGGTCAAGGCGGGAAGCTGGCCGCTGAACTTCTGGCTGCCCACCACCTACATGGCCGCCGCCGCCCCGGTGGGCGCGATGTTCGCGATCATGACCAAGGTCGGCGTCTATGCCATCCTGCGGCTGGCCATGCTGCTGTTCGGGGAAACCGGCGGTGCGTCGGCGGGCTTCGGAGCCCAGGTGCTGATCGTCCTGGGCATGGCCACGGTCCTGTTCGGGCTGCTGGGGATCCTCGCCTCGCAGGGGCTGGGGCGCATGGCGGCCCATGCGGTGCTGATCTCCTCGGGGACGGTGCTGGGCATCACCGGCTTCGCGCTTGCGGGCGGCGGGCCGGCCATGCTGTCGGGCGCGCTGTACTACATGGTCGGCTCGGTGCTGGCCAGCGGCGCGCTGTTCCTGCTGATCGAGCCGATGAACCGCGAGGACGGCGGCATCGCCGCCATGCTGGCCCTGACCGCCGACGCCTACGGCATCGACGCGACCGACCTGGACGAGGTGCCCGATACCGGCCTGGCGATCCCGGGGGCGATGACGGTGCTGGGCATCTGCTTTGCGCTGTGCGTGCTGATGCTGGCGGGCCTGCCGCCCCTGCCCGGCTTCATCGGCAAGATCGCCATGATCCAGCCGCTGATCGGACAGACGGCGCTGCCCGCGGGCTTCGCCTGGGCCTTCATCGCGCTGCTGATGCTGTCGGGCTTCGCGACGCTGATCGGCATGGCGCGCATCGGCATCCAGACCTTCTGGGCCAACGACCTGCCCCTGCCCCGCGTGCTGGCGCTGGAAATCGCCCCGATCATCGCGCTTCTGGTGGTCCTGGCGCTGATCGGCTTCAGGGCCGAGCCGATGCTGCGCTATACCGGCGGGACGGCCACCGCGCTGCACGACACCGCCGCCTATGCCTACGGGGTCTTTGCCACGCCGCGCGCGGCCGACCGCCCTGCTGACGACGAGGCTCAGCCATGACCCGGCTTCTCCCCCATCCGGTCCTGTCGGTCGCCCTGATCTTCCTGTGGCTGATGCTGACGCGCTTCTCGCTGGGCTATCTGATCCTGGGAACGGCGCTGTCGCTTGTAGCGGGCTGGGCCTATTCGGCGCTGCATTCGGCCAAGCCGCGGGTGCGGCGGTGGTCGGTGATCCCCAGGCTGGCCTGGATCCTGTTTCTGGACGTCATCCGGTCGAACGTCGCGATAGCACGGCTTCTGCTGACCGAGGGCCGCAGCGGACGGCAGAGCGCCTTCATCCGCGTGCCGCTGAAGATCACCAGCGCCAACGCCCTGGCGGTGCTGGCGATCATCCTGACCGCCACCCCCGGCACGGCCTGGCTGGAATACGAGACCGGGACCGGTATGCTGACCCTGCACATCTTCGACGGGTCGGAAACGGATCACTACTTCGACATGATCCAGAACACCTATGAACCGATGCTGATGGAGATATTCGAATGAGCGGGACGATCCTGACCCTTGCCCTGGGCTACGCGCAGATCGCGCTTGCGCTTGCGGCCTGTCTTGTCGGCACGCGGATCCTGCGCGGGCCGCGCGCGCAGGACCGGGTGCTGGCGCTCGATTCGCTCTACGTCTCGATCATGCTGCTGTTCCTGGTGACGGGGATGCAGCTTGGCACCGCCTTCTTCTTCGAGGCCGCCATGATCATCTCGATCATCGGCTTCGTGTCCTCGGTCGCCCTGGCCAAGTTCCTGTTCCGCGGCGAGGTGATCGAATGACGCCGCTGGAAACCCTTCCGCTGGCCGTGGCGATCCCGGTGGCCGTCCTGGTGGTGCTGGGCGCGACGCTGACGCTGATCGGCGCGCTTGGCTTTGCGCGGCTGGAGTCGTTCTATGACCGTCTGCACGCGCCGACCCTGGCGACCAGCTGGGGGACGCTGGCCACGGTCATCGCCTCGGCGCTGATGTTCAGCTTCATCGAGGGGCGCGCCATCCTCCACGAATTCGTGATCGCCTTCTGCATCGTCCTGACGACGCCGGTCACGCTGATGATGCTGGGCCGCGCCGCGCTGATGCGGGACCGGGCCGAAGGATCGGGCCTCCTGCCCGAGGATATGCGGCTTGGGCATGACCCCGGCGGCGACCTGCCTGCCGGCGACTAGGATGGGACGCGCCTCCCTGGCCGCCGCCCTAACTGCCCTGGCCCTGCCGGCCGGGGCGGACGCGCCGCTGATCGTGCTGGACCAGACCCGGCTGCCCTTCGACTTGGGGCCCGGCCATCCGGCGAACAGTCCCGCCAGCCCCGCCAACTCGCCGAACGCGGCCTGGAACTCGTCCGGCAACACCGCCAATGCGGCGACCGCCTGGCAGAACCGCCCCTCGAACCCCGACAACGCAAGGCGGCTCATCATCACCGCCGGGGGCGGCGTGCTGGGCTATTACGCGACCAACCCGGGCGGCGTGCTGAACCTGTTCGACGTGGACGGCCGCCGCATCGCCTATCGGCCCGCCGGCGGCACGCGCAGCCTGTTCACGGTGACGGGGCAGTGGTGCGGGACGGTGGACGGAGGCCAGGGCGATTTCGTCCTGGCCGTCACGCCTGCCTGCGCGGCGCGGTTTGACCGCTGAACGCGGGGAACCTGCCGCCCCTGCACCGGCATTCTGCCCTGGACGAGGGGCCTTCATCGACAAGGGGGAACACCATGACCGACGAACCGAAGGACTGGCTGGAAGCCGAGCTTCAGGAAACCCTGGACGAGGATTGCGAGATCGAGCTGGAAGACGCCGTCCTGTCCCAGGAGATCCGCCGGATCTATCGTGAAAGCCGGCCCGAGCAGATGGACCGCAAGCTGTATTTCCGCGAACTGCTGCGGCTGCAGACCGAACTCATCAAGCTGCAGGACTGGGTGGCCCATACCGGCAAGAAGGTCGTCGTCATCTTCGAGGGCCGCGACAGCGCCGGCAAGGGCGGCGCGATCAAGCGCATCACCCAGCGGCTGAACCCCCGCGTGGTGCGCACGGTGGCCCTGCCCGCCCCGTCCGACCGCGAAAAGACACAATGGTATTTCCAGCGCTACGTCCCCCACCTGCCGGCGGGCGGCGAGATCGTGCTGTTCGACCGAAGCTGGTACAACCGCGCCGGCGTCGAACGGGTGATGGGCTTTGCCACCGAGGACCAGGTGGAACAGTTCTTCCAGGACGTCCCCGAGTTCGAGCGGATGCTGGTCAGGTCGGGCATCACCCTGGTGAAGTACTGGTTCTCGATCAGCGACGAGGAACAGCAGCTCCGCTTCCTGATGCGCATCCACGACCCGCTGAAACAGTGGAAGCTGTCGCCGATGGACTTGGAATCCCGCGTCCGCTGGGAAGCCTATACCAAGGCCAAGGAGGACATGCTGGAACGCACCAACATCCCCGAGGCGCCCTGGTACATCGTTCCCGCCAACGACAAGAAGCGCGCCCGCCTGAACTGCATGAGCCACCTGCTGAGCCTCATCCCCTACGAGGAGGTCCCGCACGAGGAAGTGACGCTGCCCGACCGGGTGTTCAACCCCGACTACGAACGCGACGTGCTGTCGCGCGACCTGTATGTTCCCCAGATATACTAGGGCCGCGTTCCACCGGCCGGATGACCGGTCAACGTCCGGTTTAACAAAAGTCTATCCTTTCGGTTAGTCCTTGAACGGTGACTTCATGAGCGTAAGGTTGACAGATGTTCCGCAATCTCCTTGACCGCCTTTTCACGGACGCTTCCGATCCGCAGCCTCTGGCCACGGAGGATGCCGAAGTGGCGATCGCGGCCCTGCTGGTCCGGGTGGCGCGGGCGGACGATCACTACCGCACCGCCGAAAAGCGCCGCATCGACGAAGTGCTGGCTGAACGGCACGGACTGGGCCTGGCGGACGCCGCCGAACGCCGCGCCGTGGCCGAGATGATCGAGGCCGAGGCCCCCGACACGGTGCGCTTCACCCGTCTCATCAAGGATCGGGTGTCGCTGGAAGATCGCGCGGCGATCGTCGGCGCGATGTGGGAGGTTTCGCTTGCGGACGCCCATCGCAGCGCCAACGAGGACGCCGCGATCCGGCTGGTCTCGTCGCTTCTGGGGGTGACGGATCGCGATTCCGCGCTGCAGCGCCGCCGCGTCGTGGGCGGGCGCTAGAAGCCCAGCCGGTCCCGCAGCCCGTACCAGGCCATCCCGGCGACCAGCAGCGGGCTTCGCAGCATCGCGCCGCCTGGAAAGGGCCGGGCCGGAATGGCGGCCATGACGTCGAAGCCCTCGGACTGCCCGGCCACCGCATCCGCCATCAGCTTGCCCGCAAGCGTCGCGATCGCGACCCCATGCCCGGAATAGCCGCCTGCCGACAGGCAGTTCGGCGCCGGTCGGGCGAAATGCGGCATCCGGTTCATGGTGATCGCCAGCGTGCCGCCCCAGGCATGGGTGATCGGCACATGGCGCAATTGCGGATAGACCGACAGCAGATGCGGGCGAACCAGCGCGGCGATGTCGTCCGGAAAGCGATAGGTGGCCGTTTCGCCCCCGCCAAAGATCAGCCGGCGCTCGTCGTCCAGCCGCCAGTAGTTCACCACGAACTTGGTGTCGGCCACGGCGATGCGGCGGGGCAGGACTTCGGGAAAGTCGCGGCCCAGAGGCTCGGTCGCGACGATAAAGTTGTTGATCGGCATGACCCGGGCGGCCACCCGGGCGTCAAGCCGACCCTGGTAGCCGTTCCCCGCCAGGATCACATGGTCGCAGACGATCCTGCCCGTGTCGCACAGGACCCGGCTTCTGGTCGTGGCGCTGCCGTGTTCGATGCGGTGGACATGGCTTTGTTCGAAGATGCGCAGCCCCGCGGCCACGGCCAGCCGCGCCATGCCCAAGGCCAGGTTCAGCGGATGGACATGCCCCGCCCCCCAGTCCAGATCCCCGCCGGCATAGGCCGCGCTTCCCAGCTCCGCCGCCAGCGCCTCGCGATCCAGCACCTGCACCTTGTCATAGCCATAGCGTTCCGCCAGATGCGCGGCCATCCACGCGCTGTGGCGGACTTCGGAGGCGTTGCGGCAGGCATGGGCCACGCCGTCGCGGATCGGCACGCCCGCCTCGTCCGCCAGTGACCGCACCAGGGCCTTGGCCTCCTCGGCCAGGTCCCACAGGCGGCGGGCGGCGGGCGCGCCGAACTGGCGTTCCAGCCAGGCCACCTCTTGCCGCTGGCCCGATCCGATCTGCCCGCCATTGCGCCCGGACGCGCCAAAGCCCACCCGCTGCGCATCGACCAGCACCACGTCGCGGCCCGCCCGCGCCAGATGCAGCGCCGCCGACAGGCCGGTGTAGCCGCCGCCGACCACCGCGACATCTGCCCGCACCTCTCCCTTCAGGGGCGGGAAGCGGTCGAGCGGCGTGCAGGTCTGGGCGTAGAGGCTGGGCGGATATTCCCCGCGCCGGTCGTTGGCATACAGCAGCTTCATACGTTCAGCAGCAGGTGTTCGCGTTCCCAGGGGCTGATGACCTGCAGGAACTCCTTGTATTCGTTGCGCTTGACCGATTCATAGACGGCGGTGAAATCCTCGCCCAGAACGCCGCGCATCGCGGCGCTTTCGGCCATGATGTCCAGTGCGTCACCCAGATTGTAGGGCAGTTCGTCCTGCGACGACATGTAGGCGTCGCCCAGGCATTCGCCACGCGGATTCTCGCCCTCGATCAGGCCCAGGTATCCGCAGGCCAGGCTGGCGGCGATGCCCAGATAGGGGTTGCAGTCCATGCCCGCCAGCCGGTTTTCCACCCGCCGCGCGTCGGGCGACGAGATCGGCACCCTGAGCCCGGTGGTGCGGTTGTCGCGGCCCCATTCCAGGTTGATGGGCGCGGCGAAGTCCGGGACATAGCGGCGATAGCTGTTCACGTAAGGCGCCAGCAGCGCCACCGCCGCCGGCAGGTGCTTCTGCATCCCGGCGATGAAATGCAGGAACTCGGGCGTTTCGGCCCCCCTGGCGTCGGAAAAGATGTTGCGGCCGGTCGCCAGGTCGATCACCGAATGGTGGATGTGCATGGCGCTGCCCGGCTCGCCCTCGATCGGCTTGGCCATGAAGGTGGCGAAGCAGTCGTGGCGCAGCGCGGCCTCGCGGATCAGGCGCTTGAAATAGAAGATCTCGTCGGCAAGGGCCACCGGATCGCCGTGGTTGAGGTTGATTTCCACCTGCCCCGCGCCGCCTTCCTGCAGGATGCCGTCGATCTCGAATCCCTGGGCCTCGGCAAAGTCGTAGATGTCGTCGATGACCTTGCCGTATTCGTCCACCGCCGACATGGAATAGGCCTGCTTTGCGGCGGCCCGCCTGCCGGTGCGGCCCATCGGCGGGATGATCGGCTGGTTGGGGTCGATGTTGCGGGCGACCAGGAAGAACTCCATCTCCGGGGCCACCACCGGCTTCCAGCCCCGTTCGGCGTAAAGCCCCACCACCCGCTTCAGCACGTTGCGCGGCGCGATGGGAACCGGGTTGCCCTGCTGGTCGTGGGCGTCGTGGATGACCTGAAGCGTCCAGTCGGCGGTCCAGGGCGCGGCGGTTGCGGTGCTGAAATCGGGGGTCAGGATCATGTCGGGCTCGGTAAAGGCGCCCGCCGGATTGTCCGCCCATTCCCCGGTGATGGTCTGCAGGAAGATCGAGTTCGGCAGATAGAACTTGTCCTGCCGGGCGAATTTCGACGCCGGCATCGCCTTGCCGCGCGCCACCCCGGCGATGTCGGCCAGGATGCATTCGACCTCGTCCAGCCTGCGGCCGGCCACGAAGTCGCGGGCGGCCTGGGGCAGCCTGTCGATCCAGTCGCTCATGCCGCGCCCCTGCTGACCGCGCGCGGCTGCTTGAAGAAGGCTTCGATCTGGTCGGCCACGACCTGCGCCCCGTTTGCCTCGCCCATGCGGGCGGCGGCGCCGTCCAGCAGATCCTGAGGCACCCGGCCCTTGCCGCGGCCCTCCATCAGCCCGCGGATGAAGTCGTCGGAAAACTCGGGATGGGCCTGCACGGTGAAGGCGCGGTCGCCATAGATCAGGGCGGCGTTCTCGCAGAACCGGTTGCGCGCGGCGACCTGGGCGTCGCGGGGCAGCGCCACCACCTGATCCTGATGCCAGGCGTTCAGCCGGACCGTCCGGCCGCCGAAGTCGTAATCCTGCGTGCCCACCGCCCAGCCGCCGGGGTGCTTCGTCACGGTCCCGCCCAGGGCCTGCGCGATGATCTGGTGGCCAAAGCAGATGCCCACCATCGGAACGGCGGCGTCGTAGGCGTCCCGGATGAAGCCTTCCAGCGGCGGGATGAAGGCGTGATCCTCGTATGCGCCGTGGCGCGAGCCGGTCAGAAGCCAGCCCTCGGCGTCGTGGACGGATTGCGGAAACTCCATCTCCTCGACATGCCAGGTGCGGAACTGAAAGCCGCGCCCGTCCAGAAGCCGCACGAAGAGGTCGGGGTAATCGCCCAAGTCCCGCTTCAATTCGGCGGGGGCCTGGCCGCATTGAAGGATGCCGATGCGCATGGAAAGCCTGCGATGTTGCTGCAGCCGGGAAGGTAGTCGCCCGGACGGGGGGCCGCAAGGGGGCAGCGCATCCGCCCGACCCGCTGATCCTGCCGGCGCTGGCCGTCTGGCAGCCGCCCCCGGCACGCGTTAGGCTGCGCCCAACTGGACAGGAGAAAGCGCGATGCCCCATCTTCACCCCGAGATCGACCCCGAGGGTCTGGACGAATTCTCGGTCGTCTTCACCGACCGGTCGCTGAACCACATGTCGCAGCGGTTCCAGCAGGTGATGCGCGACCTGTCCGCCACCCTGCGCGAGGTCTATGGCGCCCATCAGGTCGCCATCGTTCCCGGCGGCGGCACCTATGCCATGGAGTCCGTCGCGCGCCAGTTCGGCACCGGGCACGCGCTGATCGTCCGCAACGGCTGGTTCAGCTATCGCTGGAGCCAGATCTTCGAGATGGGCGGCTTTTCACGGCAGGCCACCGTGGTCATGGCCCGCCCCGCCGGAAACGAGCCCCAGCCCGCCTACGCCCCCCGCCGGTCGAGGAGGTGGTGGCCAAAATCCGCGAGGCGCGCCCCGATGCGGTCTTTGCCCCCCATGTCGAAACCTCGGCCGGGCTGATCCTGCCCGACGGCTACATCACCGCGCTGGCGGATGCCGCCCACGAGGTCGGCGCGCTGATGGTGCTGGATTGCATCGCCTCGGGCGCGGTCTGGGTGGACATGGCCGCGACCGGGGTGGACGTGCTGATCTCGGCCCCGCAGAAGGGCTGGTCGGCCTCGCCGGCCGCGGGGCTGGTGATGCTGTCGGAACGCGGCGCTGATCGGCTGGCCGCGACCGACAGCAACAGCTTTGCCCTGGACCTGAAGAAATGGCGGGCGATCATGGCCGCCTACGAGGATGGCGGCCACGCCTATCACGCGACGATGCCGACCGATGCGCTGCTGGGGCTGCGCGACGCGATGGAGGAGACCCGCGCGATGGGCTTCGAGGCCGCGCGCGACGCGCAATGGCGGCTGGGCCGCGCAGTTCGCGCCCTGCTGGCCGAACGCGGGCTGCGATCGGTGGCGGCCCCCGATTTCGCCGCCCCGGGCGTTGTCGTCAGCTATACCGACGACCCCGAGATCAGGTCGGGCAGGAAGTTTGCCGCCGAGGGAATGCAGATCGCAGCCGGCGTGCCGCTGGCCGTGCAAGAGAGTGAAGGCTTCTCGACCTTCCGGCTGGGGCTGTTCGGTCTGGACAAGCTGAAGGACGTGGACGGCACCGTGGCGCGTCTGCGCGCGGTGGTGGACAAGGTGATCCCCGCCTGATCCGCCGCGGCGGCGCCGTCAGACGCCCAGCAGCGCCCGCGCCGCCCCTGCCGCGGCGTCGGTGATCCGGTCGCCCGACAGCATCCGGGCGATCTCCTCGACCCGTTCCGCCGGGGACAGGGCCGCCACGGTCGAGGTCGTCATGTCGTCGTGGATCGACTTCGACACGCGGAAATGGTTGGCGCCAAGCGCCGCCACCTGCGGCGAATGGGTCACCACCAGAACCTGCGCATCCTCGGACAGCCGCTTGAGCCGCCGCCCCACCGCATCCGCCGTGGCCCCGCCCACGCCCCGGTCGATCTCGTCGAAGATCAGCACAAGCGCGTCGTTGCCGCGCGCCAGGCAGACCTTCAGCGCCAGCAGGAAGCGCGACAGTTCGCCCCCCGAGGCGATCTTGTCCAGGGCCCCCGCCGGCGCGCCGGGATTGGTGGCGACGGTGAAGGCCACATCGTCGCGCCCCTCGGGTCCCGGCTCGCCCGCCGTGACCAAGGTGCGAAAGACCGCGCGCTCCATCTTCAAGGGCGCCAGTTCGGCGGTGACGGCGCGATCGAGGGCCGTGGCGGCTTCGGTCCGCGCCCGCGTGACTTCGCCGGCTTCGGCGTCATAGCGGGCCTCGGCGTCCTCGACCTGCCGGCGCAGCGCGGCGATCTGCGCCTCGCCGGCGTCGATCTGGCCCAGGCGGGCGCGCAACTCGTCGGCCAGCCCGGCCAGATCGTCGGCCAGGACGTTGTGCTTGCGGGCCAGCGCGCGCAGGGCGAACAGCCGTTCCTCGGCCGCCTCGAGCTGCGCGGGATCCACGTCGAGCGCGGACAGCGCGTCCTCGACCCCACGATGCGCCTCGCCCAGTTCGACAAGCGCGCGCGACAGCGCGGCCAGCGGTTCGTCCAGCCGCCCCTCGGCCCGGTCGGCCGCGCCTTCCAGCCAGCGCGTCGCGTCCAGCATGGCTCCCTCGGCCCCCTCGCCGCCCAGCATCTTCAGGGCGCGGGCGACATCCTCGCGGATGCGGATGGCCCCCTGCATGGCGCGGCGGCGGGTGTCCAGCACCGCCTCCTCGCCCGCCTGGGGCATCAGCTCGCCCAGCTCGGCGACGGCGTGGCGCAGGAAATCCTCCTCGGCCCGGGCGGCGGTCAGGCGGGCCTCGGCCTGTTCCAGGTCGCGCCGCGCCGCGCGGCGGGCGGCCCATGCCTCTCGGACCGGGGCCAGGTCGATGGCGCCGAAGGTGTCCAGCAGGGCCCGGTGGCCGCGCGGGTTCAGCAGCCCCCGGTCGTCGTGCTGTCCGTGCAGTTCCACCAGCGTCTCGGACAGGTGGCGCAGCACGTCCCCCGACACGCGGCGGTCGTTGACATAGCCGGTCTTGCGCCCGTCGGCCCCGTTCACCCGGCGCAGGATCAGTTCGTCATCCTCGAGCTGGATCCCCGCATCCGCCAGGACCGCGCGGGCGGGATGACCGGCGGGCAGGTCGAACACCGCCGTCACCTCGCCTTGCGAGGCGCCCTGCCGGACCAGATCGGCGCGGCCGCGCCAGCCCAGCACGAAGCCCAGGCAGTCCAGCAGGATCGACTTGCCGGCGCCTGTCTCGCCCGTCAGGACGTTCAGGCCGGGCCCGAAGGAAAGGCCCAGCCTGTCGATCAGCAACATGTTCCGAATGTCGAGCGATCGCAGCATGGGTCATCCTTCAGGGGGTCGGGCAGGCGCTGCCCGCCCTTACAGCCACCGCCCCTGGATCATCTGGCGATAGACGTTGTTCAGCCAATTGTCGCCGCGCGCCTCGGGTTCCAGGCCGCGTCCGCGAAGCTGGCGATAGGCGTCCTGATAGAAGGGCGAGGACTGGAAGTTGTAGCCCAGGATCGCGCCCGCCGTCTGCGCCTCGTCCGTCAGGCCCAGGGCCAGATAGGCCTCGACCAGACGCAGCAGGGCCTCGGGCGTCTGCGAGGTGGTCTGGAACTCCTCGACCACGACGCGGAACCGGTTGATCGCGGCGGCGTAATGCCCGCGCTTGAGGTAATAGCGCCCGATCTCCATTTCCTTGGCGGCAAGGTGATCGAAGGCCAGGTCGAACTTCAGGATCGCGCTGCGGGCGTATTCGCTGTCGGGATACTGCTCGATCACGGTGCGAAGCGCCTGCAGCGCCTGGAAGGTCAGGCCCTGGTCGCGGCCGACCTCGTCGATCTGGTCGTAATAGGACAGCGCCAGCAGGTATTGGGCATAGGCCGCGTCCTCGTCGCCCGGATAGGTGTCGATGAACCGCTGCGCGGCGCCGCGCGCTTCCTCGTAGTTCTCGGCGCGGTGGTTGGAATAGGCCTGCATGATCAGCGCGCGCTTGGCCCATTCGGAATAGGGATACAGCCGTTCGACCTCGGAGAAATAGAAGACCGCATCTTCGGGACGGCGGCTGTTCTCAAGCTCGAACTCGCCGCGCTTGTAGATTTCCTCAGCCGTGAAACGATCCAGGTTCTCCCTGTCGCCGGACGAGGATTCAGAACCCGAACAACCCGCAAGCACCAGACAAAGAGCCGCCGCCATCGTGGAAGCCGAGAATTTCGAGCGCGCCATCTTCACCCTGCCTAAGACTTCTTCCTTGCAACCGACCCTGTGCGGCAGGGTTGCCCGGACCCTCTAGCACAGAACATCAGGGGGCGCAAAATGGCAATCCGTTGACATTGACGCGGGTTTTACCGGCAGGCCGAAGGGGCGGAAGAACGCCCCCGTCAGGCGGCAGCCCAGGCGGTCGCGGCCAGGTCGTAGGCGGCAATCCCCGCGCCCGGCAGCCGGTGTTCCAGCGCCGGCGAACAGGGTTCCCGGCGCCAGGCGGCCGGATCGGCAAACAGCGCGCGCAGCAGCCTGTTGGTCATGGCGTGGCCCGCGCGATGGCCGGTATAGCGCGCCAGAAGCGGCGCCCCGGCCAAGGCCAGATCGCCCATCGCGTCCAGCATCTTGTGGCGCACGGCCTCGTCGGCGTGGCGCAGGCCGCCAGGCGACAGCACCCGCGCCCCGTCGACGACGACCGCGTTCAGATAGGTCCCGCCCAGGGCCAGGCCGTTGCGGCGCATGGCGTCCACATCCGCCTGACGGCAGAAGGTGCGGCTGTCGGCCAGTTCGCGCAGGAAGGCGCCGTTGGCCATGTCCAGGCGCTTTTCCTGGTGCCCGATGGCGGCGTCGGTGAAATCGATCTGGAAGTCGATCTCGAGGTGATCGGCCGGGCTCAGCCGGGCGAAGGCCTCGCCCTCGCGGACCTCGACGGGGCGCAGGACGCGGATGACGGGCAGATCGGCCTGCTGCATCGCGATCCCGGCGCGCAGGATGCCGCGGGCGAAGGGGGCGGCCGATCCGTCCAGGATCGGGACCTCGGGGCCGTCCACCTTGACCAGGGCGTTGTGGATGCCGGTGCCGGCCAGCGCGGCCATGACATGTTCCACCGTGGACAGCGTGGTGCCCGCGCCGTCGTCCAGCAGGGTGCACAGCTTCGACGGGGTCACCCGGTCCCAGCGGGCACGAATGTCGATGGCGGGCGACAGGTCGATGCGGCGGAAGACGATGCCGTGGCCGGCCGGGGCAGGATGGATCTCCAGCCGGGCGGGGGCGCCGGAATGAAGGCCCACGCCCTGGAACGCCACCATCTTTTTCAACGTCGCCTGCATGACCGCCTGCCTTGATCCCGTCGCGGCACAGTCGTCTGCCGCCTTGATGATGACCTAGGGCCAGCACAGCGGGCCTTCAATTAACGAATTGTAACGGCGTGAAACATTGCCGGCCGCCGTCCAGCGCGGCCTTGTGCGGGGGCCCGGAAACCGTGATCCGGCCATGAAAAAAGGCCGCCTTGGGCGGCCTTTCCAAGGGGTGCGGCGACAGCTGGCCTAGTTGGCCTGGCGGCGCAGGAATGCCGGGATCTCGACGTTGTCCTGACCCGAGTCGGGGCTGGCCAGGTCGTCGAAATCGGTGTCCTGCTGGCGGGCCCGAACCGCCACCCGTTCGTTCACCCGTTCCGAGATCGAGGAGGCGGCGGGCTTGGAGGCGCCGTGGTCGGAATGGCCGGCCATGCGTTCCAGCATCCGGCCCAGTCCGGCCATGCGGCTTTGCGGGCGCGCGGGTTCCTGCGGCTGGGGGGCAGGCTGCTGGCGTTCGCCCTTGTGTTCGACGGCGCGGCGCAGACGCTCCAGCGTCTCCGGGGTGGCCTGGCCGCGCGCGGCACCCTGCGGGGCACGGGGCGCGATGAAGCCCGCGTCCTCCTTGACGTTCAGCATCGCTGCCGTCTGCGCGGGTTCGCGGCGCTGATAGGCCGGGGCCGGCATGTCTTCTTCGGGCCGGAGAGTGGCCGACGCCGCGGGCTGGACCAGCGGCGCGGCCACGCGCCGCGGCGGCAGGTCGTCCTGCTGCGGCGCGCTGTCGGTCTTGGGGGACAGCGCGGGGCTCTGGGTCAGCGGTTCCGCCATGCTGCGGCGGGGCGCGGGAACATCGGCCATGCTGGCGGCCGCGTCGATGCCGGTCGCCACCACCGAAACGCGGATCGAGCCGTCCATGTCCGGGTCCAGCGTCGAGCCGACGATGATGTTGGCATCGGCATCGACCTTGTCGCGGATGACGTTCGCGGCCTCGTCCAGTTCGAACAGGGTCATGTCGTAGCCGCCGGTGATGTTGATCAGCACGCCCTTGGCGCCGTTCAGGCTGACCTCGTCCAGAAGCGGGTTGGCGATGGCGCGTTCGGCGGCTTCCTGGGCGCGGTTCTCGCCCGAGGCCTCGCCGGTGCCCATCATCGCCTTGCCCATCTCGTCCATGACCGAACGGACGTCGGCGAAGTCCAGGTTGATGAGGCCCGGCTTCACCATCAGGTCGGTCACGCCCTTGACGCCCTGATACAGCACGTCGTCGGCCATCGCGAAGGCTTCGGTGAAAGTGGTCTTTTCGTTGGCGATGCGGAACAGGTTCTGGTTGGGGATGATCAGCAGCGTGTCCACCACCTTGTGCAGCGCCTCGATGCCCTCGTCGGCCTGGCGCATCCGCTTGGTGCCCTCGAATTGGAACGGCTTGGTGACGACGCCGACGGTCAGGATGCCCATCTCGCGCGCGGCCTGGGCGATGATCGGGGCGGCGCCGGTGCCGGTGCCGCCGCCCATGCCGGCCGTGATGAAGCACATATGCGCGCCCATCAGGTGATCGACGATGTCCTCGATGGTTTCCTCGGCGGCCTTGGCGCCGATCACGGGCTTGGCGCCGGCGCCCAGCCCCTCGGTCACCTTGGGGCCCATCTGGATGCGGTTGGCCGCCCGCGAGCTGGCAAGAGCCTGCGCGTCGGTGTTGGCGACCACGAACTCGACCCCGTCGAGCTTCTTCTCGATCATGTTGTTGACCGCGTTTCCGCCCGCGCCGCCAACACCGAAGACGGTGATACGGGGCTTCAGCTCGTCTTCGTCGTTCATCATCAGATTGAGGTTCATGGTTCCGCCTGTTTTTGCTATGTCGCCGGGTCCTGTCCTGCCGCCCGTCGAATCCCTCGTATCACGTGCAATCCTAGCGGCGACCCGCCGCTGCGTCACTTAAAAAGAGCCCGCCTTCCCCAAAATATGGTGGTATTTGCTGGGGTTTCGGCGGTATCTTGCCCATTCGGTTGAATCCCGCGCCGCGGCTTCAATCGGATCATCGCGATGCCTCGTCGCCTACCAGTTGTTCCTGAACCACCGATAGGCGCGGCGCAGGCTGCGGGTGGGATAGCTGCTGGCCGGCATCTCGAAGTCCCACCATTCGTCCTGGGGATGCGCGGCGAACAGCGCCAGACCCACGGCGCTCGAAAAGCCCGGATCGGTGAACTGGTGGGCCAAGCCGTCGATGCGCAACGGCCGCCCGCAGCGGATGTTCGGGCCCAGGATGCGCGCGGCCAAGCCGTCCAGACCGGGGATCTGGCTGCCCCCGCCCGTCAGCACGATCTGCTGGCTGGGCATTGCGTCGAAGCCCGCCGCATCAAGCACCTCGCGCACGCCCTCCAGGATTTCCTCGACCCGCGGGCGCATGATGCCGATCAGGTCGGCGCGGCTGACCGGGCGGCGCTCGCCGTCCCAGTCGCCGCCCCCCTGGCCCAGGTCCAGGATGTCGCGGTCGTCGCGGCCGGTCGCCTCGACGCCGCCGTTCAGGGTCTTCAGCCGCTCGGCCACCGGCAGGGGAACCCGCAGACCCTGCGCGATGTCCTGCGTGACAAGCTGGCCACCGATGTGAACATTGTCCGCGAAGATCATGTGTTTCTTGAGGAAAATCGAAACGCCCGTGCCGCCGCCGCCGAAGTCGATGCAGGCGGCGCCCAGTTCCTGCTCGTCCTCGACCAAGGCGGCGCGCGCCGCGGCATACGAGGCCGAGGCGACCCCCGCCAGTTCCAGGTCGCAGCGACGGATGCACTGGGTCAGGTTGCCGATCACGTCGCCGTCCACCGTCAGCACGTGCATGTCGCAGGACAGCCGGTTGCCGACATGGTCGCGCGGGTCGCCCAACCCGGTGCGGTTGTCCACGGCGAAGTTCACCGGCTGGGCGTGCAGCACCTCGCGACCGCGGCCGAAATCGGGGGCGTCGCAGGCCGCCAGCACCGAGGCGACGTCATGATCCTGGACCCGCCCGGCCTCGAGCGTGATCTCTCCGGCCAGACCGTAAGAGGACGGGCGCCCGCCCGACAGGCAGGCGATGACGTGATCGACGCGCACGCCCGCGACCTTCTGCGCGGCGGCGACGACGGTGCGGATGGCGCGTTCCGTTTCGGCCATCACGTCGATCTCGCCGCGCCGCATCCCGCGGGACCGGGTCGAGGCCGCGCCGATCACCCGGAAGTTCACCTGCCCCGCCATCGGCCCCACGCCGTCGGTTTCGCGGAAGGTGCCGGTGCCGTCGAAGCGCAGCACCAGGCAGGCGATCTTGGACGTGCCGATGTCCAGGATGCCGATCACGCCGCGCTGCAGGGCCGCCCTGCGGATGTTCCGCATCGCCCGCTGCGTCTGGTAAAGTTCCGCCATCGCCTAGCCCCCCGTCTCTTCGTCTTGAACGATCTTGCCGTCCGGCCCCAGCAGCGGCTCTCCGCGCGCCTGGCGCAGGCTGTTGCGTGCGTCGATCCCCAGCCGCATCACCGGGCGCGACGGATCGCGCAGATCGACGACGCTGATGTCGCGGCCCAGCATGTCCTGGGCGCGGTCCAGGGCGATCGCGGCTTCCAGCGCGATGCGCGCGCCGTGGGCGGGCAGCATGATCCGCTGGCCGTGATCCAGCACCAGATCCCATCGACGTTCGCCGCGACGCACCAGCCCCCGCACCCGCGGCAGGATCGGCCCGGCCGCGTCCATCAGGGCCAGGGCCTCGGGGACCGCCAGATCGGCGCCCTCGCCGGCGATCAGGGGCAGGTCAGGCCGGACCTCGCGGGCGGTGACGGATGCGACGCGATGGCCGGTCCCGTCCAGGATCTCGATCCCCCGGGCATGGCGCCACAGGATCGCCGGTTCGCGTTCCTTGACCACCGCCGACAGGATGCCGCCCGGCCTGACGCGCAGATCCACCGATTCGATCACGTCCAGCTGCATCACCTGCAGGCGCAGCGCCGTCAGGTCGATGTCGAAGCTCGAGGCAGGCAGTTCGACCGGCAGCATCGCCCGCAGCGCCCTGTCCACGACCGGCGAGGCGCCCTCGACCACCATCGTCCTGACCAGGAACTCCTCGCGGCTCTGCACCTTGTCCATGACCTGCTGCACGCCGTCCGACAGCATGGCGCGGCGATCCTCGTCCGACAGCCACAGCCAGGCGGTCATGGCAACCAGGAAGGCCGGCAGGCCGATCCGCAGCGTGCGCCGCCAGATCGGGCGCAGCCACATGCGTTCAAGCCGGTATTGCAGGCGCGACGGCGCCGGGTCGCGCCGGACCACGGGCGGCTGCGGGCGGTTCGGGCGATGGTCGATCACTTCTGGCACAGCGCGTCCTCGACCATCCAGCGCATCAGGTCGGGAAACCCGATCCCGGCATGGGCCGCCTGTTCGGGCGCCAGCGATGTCGGGGTCATGCCGGGCTGGGTGTTCACCTCGAGGATGATGAGGCCGTCCAGCCCGCGCCGGTCGTCCCAGCGGAAATCGGTGCGCGACAGGCCCCGGCAGCCAAGCGCGTCATGCGCGCGGACCGCGTATTCCAGGCAGGCCCGGCCGATTTCGGCCGGAATGTCGGCGGGCACGACGTGGCGCGATCCGCCAGCGGAATACTTGGCGGCATAGTCGTACCAGCCTTCGGTGACGATCTCGGTCACGCCCAGGGCGCGGTCGCCCAGCACCGCCGTGGTCAGCTCCCGCCCCGGGGCATAGGCTTCGACCATGACCCGGGCGGGCATGGTGTCGGCCAGCTGCGGCGGCTGGTTGGCGCCGTCATGGACGATATAGACGCCGACCGAGGAGCCTTCGTCGTTGGGCTTGACCACATAGGGCGGCGGCAGGACATGGCGGGACCGGACCTCGTCGGCGCAGGCGATGACGCTTGGCGCCACCGGCAGGCCTGCGACCCGCAGCGCCTCCTTGGCGCGGGTCTTGTCCATCGCCAGGGCCGAAGCCAGCACGCCGGAATGGGTGTAGGGCAGGCCCAGCCATTCCAGGATCCCCTGGACGCAGCCATCCTCGCCCCAGCGGCCGTGCAGCGCGTTGAAGACCACGTCGCAGCGCAGATCCGTCAGGCGCGCGACCAGGTCGCCGCCGCGATCCGGTCCCAGTTCGACCTCGATCACGTCATAGCCCGCCACCCGCAGCGCATTCGCGCATTCGCGCCCCGACGACAGCGACACCTCGCGTTCAGCCGAGGGTCCGCCCATCAGAACGGCTACGGTATGGGCTGTCCTGCTCGACCTGCCCGCCACGTTTCGCCTTTCGACCCGGTTGATCCCGGGATTTTCCTGTCCCCGCGCTGCCGGGTTCGCCCCGATCTGCGCTTATGGAATCAAGATACCTGATGCGCGGAAATCACAAAAGGACAATTTTAGCTATCCGCCAAAGATTGTTGCCAGAATCGTTAATCAATCGCCGGTTGAGCCGGGCAGCGGGTCGCCCACGCGGATGACTTCCCATTGCAGGTCGTGGCCGCTGTCCTCCAGCACACGGCGGCGGACCAGTTCGCCCAGGGCTTCCAGCTCGGCGGCCGTGGCCCCGCCGGTGTTCAGCAGGAAATTCGGGTGCTTTTCCGACATCTGCGCGCCGCCCCAGCTGTGGCCGCGCAGCCCCGCGCGGTCGATCAGCGACCAGGCCTTGAGGTCGTGGACATCGTCGGCCCGCCCCGTCGAACTGAAGCCCGCCGGGTTGCGGAAGGTCGATCCCGCGCTGCGTTCGCGGGTCGGCTGCGTCTCGTCGCGCCGGGCCAGCTGGTCGGCCATCTTCTGGTGCAGCGCGTCGGGCCTGCCGGACGGGGCGCGAAAGACCGCCTCGGTCAGCACGCAGCCCGGGGGCAGGTCCGCATGGCGATAGGCAAAGCGCAGGTCCTGCGGCGTCAGGGTGATGCGGTCGCCGTGGCGGGTGACGGCGCGGGCCTTGACCAGGTGATCGGCGACATAGCTGCCATAGCAGCCGGCGTTCATGCGGACCGCGCCGCCGATGCTGCCGGGAATGGTGCGCAGGAAGGTCAGGTCCAGCCCCATGTCCGCCGCGCGCCGCGCGACATGGGCATCCAGCGCGGCAGCGCCGGCGGTCACGAGATCGCCGTCCACGGTGATGCCGTTGAAGCCCCGGCCCAGGCGGATCACCACGCCGCGGATGCCGCCGTCGCGCACGATCAGGTTGCTGCCGACGCCGATGGGAAAGACCGGCATGGCAGGATCCAGATCGCGCAGGAAACCGGCCAGGTCGTCCTCGTCGGCGGGCTGGAACAGCCAGTCGGCGGGGCCGCCCACGCGCAGCCAGGTCAGGCTGTCCAGGGGACGGTCGGGGGTCAGCGTGCCACGGGGGGCGGGAAGGTCATGGATCATCGCGGTCTGGTAGCCAGAGGACAGTCCCGGGTCAACCGGGGCCGCCTGTCGTCAGGACGCTGAGAGAGCCGTCCGTCTCCAGAACCACCGTGACGTCGTCGGCGAGTTCGGCGCGCCCGGACTGGCGCAAGGCGGCGCGAATCTCCTCCATCGTGACTCGCTGGCGCTTCAGGGCATCGGGCATCGGTCTGCCATTGCTGACCAGCACGGTCGGCTCGGCCTTGACCAGATCCTGGACCTGATGAGAGCGCACCGACAGCCAAGTGATGACGAATTGCAGGCCGACCAGCAGGGCGAATGCTGCCAGCCCCTCGGCCAGCGGGACCGACCGGTTCAGCAGGACGGTCGCCAAGGTTGAGCCGAGAGCAACCGTCACGACCAGATCGAACGCGTTCATCTTGCTGAGCGTGCGCTTGCCCGATACGCGCAGCATCACCACCAGTCCGACATAGGCCAGGGTTCCGACCAGGATCACGCGGCCAAAACTGGTCCAGGTATCAAAGAAGATCGGCTGATCCAAAACGGCCCCCCGGTTGATCGCCAAAGGCTAACCGGCAACCTGTTTGCCGAGTTCCCCCGTCACTCGGCCGGTGGCGCGGTCCGCCTGCCTGGCCTGCGGCCCGGGGCGCGCAGCAGTACGGCGATGCCGATGGCCAGGCTGGCGACGCCCGCCATCGGGCCGCCGTTCAGGGTCAGCCAGCCCAGGACCGGAATGCCGATCAGGACCAGCGCCCAGAAGGCGCGGTTGCGGTGACGCGGCTGCAGGCGGCGCTGCATGGCCGCCAGGACCACCCAGCCCAGCACCACCGCCAGCGTGACCCAGCCGACCTGTGTCACGCCGCACGCCCCTGCAGACGCTGGGGCAAGCCGTTCGCCCAGGCCGAGATGGTGCCCGCGCCGAGACACACCACCATGTCGCCGGGCCGGGCCTGTTCGCGGACCAGCCGTTCCAGGTCGTTCTCGTCCAGGATGGCCCGGGCGTGGCGGTGGCCGTGGGCGATCAGGCCCGCCACCAGGTCATCGCGGGTGGCGCCGGGGATCGGATCCTCGCCTGCCGCATAGACTTCGGCGATGGCCACCACGTCGGCCTCGTTGAAGCAGGTGCAGAAATCCTCGAACAGGTTCGACAGGCGGCTGAAGCGATGCGGCTGGTGGACGGCGATCACGCGGCCCCTGCTGGCCTGCCGCGCGGCCTTCAGCACCGCCGCGATTTCCACCGGATGATGGCCGTAGTCGTCGATGATGGTGACGCCGTTGACCTCGCCCACGCGGGTGAAGCGGCGGCCGACACCGCCGAATTTCGCCAGCGCCTCGCGGATCTCGGCCTTCTTGATGCCCAGGTGGCGGGCCACGGCCACCGCGGCCAGGCAGTTCGAGACGTTGTGATCGCCGGGCATGGGCAGGGTGCAGCCCTCGATCATCTCGACATCGCCGGTCTCGGTGGGCCCTTCGCCCTGCAGCGCGATGTCGAAATGCGCGATGCCGTCTTCATAGCGCAGGTTCATCGCCCGCACGTCGGCTTGGGCATTGAAGCCGAAGGTCACCACGCGCCGGTCGGTCAGCCGGCCCACCAGGGCCTGCACCTCGGGGTGGTCGGTGCAGCAGACCGCCAGCCCGTAGAAGGGAATCCCTGACGCGAAGTTCAGAAACCCCTGCCGCAGCGCGTCGAAGCTGCCCCAGTGTTCCATGTGTTCGGGGTCGATGTTGGTGACGATAGCAATGTCGGCGGGCAGGCGGTTGAAGCTGCCGTCCGATTCGTCGGCCTCGACCACCATCCATTCGCCCGCCCCGGCCCGCGCGTTGGATCCATAGGCGTGGATCACCCCCCGTTGATGACCGTCGGATCCAGGCCGCCCGCGTCCAGCAGCGTCGCCACCATCGTCGTGGTGGTCGTCTTGCCGTGGGTGCCGGCGATGGCGATGTTGGATTTCATCCGCATCAACTCGGCCAGCATCTCGGCCCGGCGGACCACGGGAAGGCCGCGGCGGCGCGCCTCCTCAAGCTCGGGGTTGCCCTTCTTGATGGCGGTCGAGATCACCACGACGCCCGCCGCCCCGATGTTCTCGGGCCGCTGGCCTTCGAAGACGCGGGCGCCCAGGGTCTCCAGGCGGTCGGTGATCCTGGACTTCTTCGCGTCGCTGCCCTGGACGTCATAGCCCAGCGTCAGCAGCACCTCGGCGATGCCCGACATGCCGATGCCGCCGATGCCGATGAAGTGGATCGGCCCCAGTTCATGGGGCAGTTTGGTGGCGGCGTTCATCGGGCAATCTCCGTGACAAGATCATACAGGCGCCGCGCCGCATCGGGACGGGCCAGGGACAGCGCGGCGGCGGCCATCTGGCTGGCGCGCTGGGGGTCATTCAGGATCGCGCGGATGTCGCGCGTGAGGCCGGGCACGTCAAGCACCGATTCGGGATGGATCAGCGCGCCCCCGGCCTCGGCCAGGGCCTGGGCATTGGCGGTCTGGTGATCGCCCGCCGCCGCGGCGTAGGGGATCAGGATCGAGGGGCGCCCGATCACCGTGATGTCGGCCAGCGACGATGCACCCGACCGGCTGACGACCAGCTGCGCCCGTGCCAGGCGTTCGGGAACGTCGGCGAAGAACGGCTGCACCTCGGCCTGGACGCCGGCATCGGCATAGGCGGCGGTGACGCGGGCGGCGTCCTCGTCCCGGGCCTGATGGCTGACGCGCAGACGCGCGCGCATGTCGTCGGGCAGCGCGGCGATGGCGGCGGGAACCACGTCCGACAGCACCCGCGCCCCCTGGCTGCCGCCCATCACCAGAAGGTGCAGCGGCCCATCGCCGGGCGGGACATAAGCGGCCGCCGCGCGGTCCAGCACCGCCTGGCGCACGGGGTTGCCGGTGTGGCGGGCATCGACGCCCGCCGGCAGGGCGGTGGGCCAGGTGCCGCAGGCGACGCGATGCACGCGCGGGGCGAAGATGCTGTTCACGCGCCCCATGATGCCGTTCTGTTCGTGGATCATGCGTGGCAGGCCCAGCGCCAGCGCCGCCGACAGCGCCGGGATGGTCGGATAGCCGCCAAAGCCGATCACCACCGCCGGCCGGTCGCGGCGCAACGTGCCGCGTGCCGAGGCGACGCCGGCGGCGATCTTCAGCGGCGCGGTCAGCTTGCCCAGCACGCCGCCGCGCGCCGTCGTGGCGGATCGCACGATGCTGCGTTCCACCCCGTCGGGGAAGCCGCCTGCATAGCGCGCGCCCCGGTCGTCGGTGGACAGCCGGACGCGCCAGCCCTCGGCCAGCATCAGTTCGGCCAGGGCCTGGGCGGGAAACATGTGGCCGCCGGTCCCGCCCGCAGCAAGAAGGGCAAGACGGCGCCCCTGCGGATCGCGGGGCATCATCGCCCCCGCCGCAGGATCTCGGCCAGTTCGCCCTGGGGCCGGGTGCGGGTCAGGGCCAGCAGCATCCCCGCCGCGATGCCGGATGCGATGACCGAGGATCCGCCGTAGCTGACGAAGGGCAGCGTCATCCCCTTGGCGGGCAGCAGGCGCACCGCCACGCCCATGTTGATCAGCGCCTGCACGCCGAAGGCGCAGGCAAGGCCGGCGCCGGCGATGCGCGCGAAGGGATCGCGTTCGCGCAGCAGCCGCAGCAGCGACCGCACCACGATGGTGCAGTAGAGCGCGATCACGAGCAGCACCATGACGGTGCCGTATTCCTCGGCGGCGACGGCGATGATGAAGTCGGTATGCGCGTCGGGCAGCGACCATTTCACGCTGCCCTCGCCCACGCCGACGCCGAAGAAGCCGCCGTCCTGGATGGCCTTGGTGGCATAGCCGATCTGGGTGCGGGGGTCGATCTCGGGCGACAGGAAGCCGTTGATGCGGCGGGCGAAGTGTTCCGAGGCGTTGTAGGCGAAGATGCCCCCGCCGATCGCCAGCCCGGCGACGCCCAGCAGCAGCACCATCGGCGCGCCGGCGACGAAATACATCACCAGCCAGGAAAACAGCACCAGCGAGGCCTGTCCGAAATCGGGCTGAAGGGCCAGCAGCACCACCACGGTCATGGCGGTGACGAAGGAATAGAACCGGCCCGGCGGGCCGCCCACCATCTGCGCGGCCGCCATGAACCAGGCGCAGATCGCCACGAAGCCGGGCTTGAGGAACTCGGACGGCTGCATCGAGATCCCGGCCACCGACAGCCAGCGGGTCGCGCCCTTGCCGTGGTCCTCGCCGATGAAGGGCAGCAGCAGGATCAGCAGGAATGCGGCGGCAAAGCCCATGACGCCGATGCGCCGGATCTGGCGCGGCGACATCATGGAAATCACCAGCATGATGACCAGCGCCATGCCGCCAAAGACCGCCTGCCGCTGGACATAGTAGAAGCGCGGCAGGTCGTTCTTTTCCGCCAAGGGCACAGATGCCGCCAGCCCCAGAAGGATGCCGATGGCGAACAGGCCCAGGACGCAGGCCAGCGACCACTTGTCCAGGGTGCGCCACCAGCGCGGAAGAATAGGGTCGCCCGCCCGAAGGGGCGTGGTGCCGAAGACCATCTCGGTCATGGGAAAACCGCCGTCACTGCCTCAGAGAATATGCCCGGTTGATCCGGGTCTGCCGGTCAGCATAGCGCGAAAATCCGCCGGGCGCTACTGGCGAATGCAGGGGCCTTTCAACCCAGCGTGGCAAGGCCGGGAAAGGTTTCCAGCAACCAGTAGGAAAAGGCCGAGAAGGCGCCGGTCAGCAGCATCACGCCGACGACCAGCAGCAAGACGCCCATTGTCCGCTCGATCACGCCCAGCCAGGGCTTGATCCGGTTCATCACGCCGATGGCGCGGTTGATGAAGATCGCCGCCAGCAGGAAGGGGATGCCGAGGCCCAGGGCATAGACGGCCAGCAGCGCGGTGCCGCGCGACAGTTCGCCCGCGGTCGCGGCCAGCGACAGGATCATGCCCAGTTGCGGTCCGATGCAGGGGGTCCAGCCGAAGGCGAAGGCAAGGCCCAGGACGTACGCGCCGAAGGCTCCGCCGTCCTGCCTGCCCGCGTTTACCCGCGCCTCGTGGTCCAGGATCGGGATGCGGATCACGTGCAGGAAGTGCAGTCCCATCACGATCACCATGACGCCCGCGGTCTTGGCCAGATAGCCCTGGTACTGCAGGAAGGCCCGCCCCAGGGCCGAGGCGGCGAAGCCCATGACCAGAAACACCGTGGACAGGCCCAGCACGAAGAACAGCGCGGGCAGCACGGCGCTGCGGTCCTGGGCCTTCAGGCCGTTCACCCCCACCCCGGTCATGTAGGCCAGATAGGGCGGCACGATCGGCAGAACGCAGGGCGACAGGAACGACAGGATGCCGGCCAGCAGCGCCACGAGGGCGGCGGGCAGGAAGGCGGCGGTGGCGAGTTCGATTCCCAGCATGGCGCGCAGTCTAGCGTCTGCGGCGGCAGGGGCCACCGGTCATCGCGTCACGCCTTTGTGCAAGGGGCGCGGTGTCCCGCGCCCCCTGATGCCATCGGATCAGCTTTTGCTGGACCACCAGCCGCGCCGCTTGGGCCGGCCCGCATCCGCATCCGCCATCGCAGGCTCGCGTCCGGTGGGCTGTCCGGGCTGCTGTTCGGCGGCAGCGGCCAGCGGGGCTGGCGCTGGTTCGGGACGGGCTTCGGGTTCGGGCTGGTCCGCCGGCCCGGCTTCGGCCGCCTCTGGCGCCTCGGGTTCGGGCGACGCTGTTTCCTCAGCCACTGGCTCGGCCGGCTGGAGGGCTTCGGGCTGCGGTTCGGCTGCCGGCGACTCCACGGGCTGCGGCTGGGCGGGTTTCGGTTCGGAGGCGATCTCGGACAGCGGGACGATCTCGCCTTCCTCGACCGTCTTGCGGCGGGCGTTCAGGCCGGGCAGCGGCTCGACCGGCTCGTCGGGGCGGTCGCGCAGATCCACGACTTCGGGCAGACCCTCGGCCGGGGGCAGATCGCCACCGCGCCGGCGGCCGCGCGAGCGCGAGCGGCGGCGGCGGCCGTTCTGGCCGGTGTCGGCCTCCTCGCCCTCGGCCTCGTCCTCGGTGTCCGGCGATGCCTCGGCAGACACCGCTTCGGCGTCCGCAGATGCGTCCTCGCCCTCGTCGCCCGCCTCGGCGGCCTCCCCCTCGGGGCGGTCGCCCGGCTTGCGGCGGCGGCGGCGGCGGCGGCGGCGGCGGCCTTCGCCCTCATCCTCCGCGGATGCCGCCCCGGCCTCTGTCTCGGCCGTATCCTCGGTCTCGATTTCGGCCTCGGCCTCACCGTCCTCGGGCAGATCCTCGTCCTCGTCGTCGATCTGCGCCATCAGATCGGCATCGACCGACAGGACCGCCCCCGAGGTTTCGGCCACGGGACGGGTGGCGGTCTTGAACTTCTCGATCGCGAAATCGGGCGAGATCAGCGATGGATCGGCCTCGAGACGGACGGACAGGCCATAGCGCGCCTCGATGCGGGCGATATGTTCGCGCTTCTGGTTGATGAGATAGTTGATGACCGCGACCGGCGCCTTGACCAGCACCTCGCGCGACCGCTTGCGCGTGCCCTCTTCCTCGATGGCGCGCAGGATGGTCAGCGCCAGGCTGTCGTCGGACCGGATCAGGCCGGTGCCGTGGCAGTGGGCGCAGGGCTGCGTGGTCGATTCCAGCATCCCCGGGCGCAGCCGCTGGCGCGACATCTCCATCAGGCCGAAGCCCGAGATGCGGCCCATCTGGATCCGCGCGCGATCCGATTTCAGCTTGTCCTTCAGGCGCTTCTCGACCGCGGCGTTGTTGCGCCGTTCCTCCATGTCGATGAAGTCGATGACGATCAGCCCGGCCAGGTCGCGCAGCCGCAACTGGCGCGCCACCTCGTCGGCGGCCTCGAGGTTGGTCTTGAGCGCCGTCTCCTCGATCGAGCCCTCGCGGGTCGAGCGGCCCGAGTTCACGTCGATGGCCACCAGCGCCTCGGTGATGCCGATGACGATATAGCCCCCGGACTTCAGCTGGACCACGGGGTTGAACATGCCCGCCAGATAGCTTTCCACCTGATAGCGCGCGAACAGCGGCATCTGGTCGGTGTATTGCTGGACCGCCTTGACGTGGGTCGGCATGATCATCTTCATGAAGTCCTTGGCGACGCGGTAGCCGCGCTCGCCCTCGACCAGGACCTCGTCGATCTCGGAATTGTACAGGTCGCGGATGGTCCGCTTGATGAGGTCGCCTTCCTCGTAGATCGGCGCCGGGGCGACCGACTTGAAGGTCAGGTCGCGGATCTGTTCCCACAGGCGCAGCAGGTATTCGTAGTCGCGCCGGATCTCGGTCCGGGTGCGCTGGCTGCCGGCCGTGCGGATGATGAGGCCCGCGCCCTTGGGCACGTCCAGTTCCGAGGCGATGTCCTTCAGCTTCTTGCGGTCGGCGACGTTGGTGATCTTGCGGCTGATGCCGCCGCCGCGGGCGGTGTTGGGCATCAGCACGCAATAGCGGCCGGGCAGCGACAGATAGGTGGTCAGCGCGGCGCCCTTGTTGCCGCGCTCTTCCTTGACGACCTGGACCAGCATGATCTGCCGGACCTTGATGACCTCCTGGATCTTGTAGCGCCGGGCGCGGGGCTTGCGGGGCGCGCGCACCTCCTCGGCCACATCCTCGTCGGCGACCGATTCGATCTCCTCGTCCTTGTCGGCGGCCGTGGACGCCGAGGCAGCTTCCTCGCCCTCGCCCTCGTCATCGGGCAGCCTGTCGCCGGCCGCAGCATCGCCCTGCTCATCCCCGCCTGGGTCAGAGGCAGGACCAGCGGCCTCGCCCCCGTCGGCCTCTGCGCTGGCCACCTCGTCGCCCGGCTCGGCGCGTTCGGCGCGGGGGCGGCGGCGCCCGGCGCGGGCGGCGTCCTCGGCCTCCTGGGCCTCGGCATGGGCGCGTTCCTCGGCGATCAGCGCCTCGCGGTCGGCGGCCGGGATCTGGTAGTAATCGGGGTGGATTTCCGCAAAGGCCAGGAAGCCGTGGCGGTTTCCGCCGTAATCCACGAAGGCCGCCTGCAGCGAGGGTTCGACCCGGGTGATCTTGGCCAGGTAGATGTTGCCCGAAATCTGGCGCTTGTTTACGGTCTCGAAGTCAAACTCTTCGACCTTGGTTCCGTCCACCACGACCACCCGCGTTTCCTCGGGGTGGGTGGCGTCGATCAGCATTTTCTTTGCCATGTTCAAATCTTTCGCGCAGGCCGGGACCGGGCGGTGCCGTCGGCACCCCCGGGCGCAGGCTGCGATGTGATGGGGACGCGGGCGCGGCCGGGGCGACGGCCCGGGGGCGGGAAAGGCGGCATGCCCCCCGTTCCGATCCTGGCCGTCCCTTGCGCGCGTCATCGCGTCTGTTCCTTACGGTTGGCGCGTCGGCCGTCAGGCCGGGGCGCGCCGCTGTCTGGTTTTCACCCGGTCGCACGATCATGCGCCACGGGCGGTCTTTCCGCGTGACACATGCCGCCGTCCGTCGATCCGGTGCCAGAGGTGCCGCGCTGCGAAACTGGAAGCGTCCACAACCCGCAATTGAAGGTCGCGTGGCGCATGAGGGCAACATAGAGGCTGAGGGCAGGAAAATTCAATGGTGAAAAAGGCCTGCGCCGGAATAGGCCGCTTTCGGCCTGCCCATGCAACAGGCAGGCCGCCGTCGTGACGGTGCCTTAACGGTTCTTTCATGCCGCTGTTGCATCCTTCCTCCATCCCCAAGCGGCACCAACAGGAGGCGGTCATGCCGGTGGTCAAGGTCGATGCCGATCGCACGCAGCCGGGGGAACTGGCACAGGCCGTCCGCGCCCTGCCCGACCACGCGCCGCTGATTGTGATGATCCACGGCTATCGCTATTCCCCCACCCTGCCCCGTTGCGATCCGCACCGGCTGATCCTGGCGCTGAACCCCGTCCCCGCCCACCGCCGGGTGCTGTCCTGGCCCCGCGCCCTGGGTTTCGGCGGCGACGACCCCGACGAGGGGCTGGCCCTGGCCCTGGGCTGGGAAGCGCGCGGCAGCCTGGGACAGGCCTATGCCCGCGCGGGCGAGGCGGGACGGGCCGCCGGGGCGCTGGTTTCCGGTCTGGCGGATCTGGCGGGGCGGCCCGTGGCGCTGATCGGCCATTCGCTGGGCGCGCGGGTGGCCCTGCAGGCGCTGCGCCACGCGGCGCCGGGCAGCATCGGCCGGGTCGTGCTGCTGGCGGGGGCGGAATTTCGCGACACGGCGGCCGTGGCCCTGGACAGCCCGACCGGACGCGCCGCCGAGGTCCTGAACATCACATCGCGCGAGAACGACCTGTTCGATTTCGCCATGGAGCTTTGGCTGGATCGCGGCCGCAGGCAGGCTCTCGGCTTGGGGCTGGACCGGCCCGCGGGGAACTGGCTGGACGTGCAGATCGACGATCCCGCCACCCTGTCGGCCTTGGAGGCGATGGGCTTTCCCACGGACCGGCCGGTGCAGCGCCTGTCGCACTGGTCGCCCTACCTGCGCCAAGGGCTGTTCGATTTCTATCGCACGGCGATGGCGCAGCCCTGGGCTCTGCCCCTGTCGCTGCTGCGCACGCGGCTGCCGGATCGGACGCAGCCGCGATGGTCGCGTCTGCTGGCGGGGCCGGCGCCGTCGGGCAGCGCCAGCGCGTGAGCTATTTCGTCGCGTCGTCGGTAGGAACCTCGATCGCGTGGGCGCGATAGAGGCCGGCATTGGCCAGCAGGAACACGAAGATCACCAGCGGCATCCCGAAGGTCTTGAAATAGACCCAGGCGGTCTCCGACATGCCGCGCCAGACGATCTCATTGGCGACGGCCAGCCCCAGAAACAGCAGCGCCATGCGCGCGGTCAGCTTGCGCCAGCCCTGCGCGTCCATCGGCAGGGCCTCGGACAGGATGGCCTGCAGCCAGTTGCGCCCCGAAAGGAAGCTGTAGCCCAGCAGGCCCGCGAACAGCAGATAGATGATCGTCGGCTTGATCTTGAAGAAGCGCGGGTCGTTCAGCCAGACCGACAGGCCCCCGAAGACCACCACCAGAACCAGCGTGGCAATCTGCATGGGCGACAGCTTTCCCGTCAGCCGCCAGCGGACCAGCGTCGTGAGGGCAAGCGCCGGGATGAAGACCAGCGTGGCGAAGACCAGCGGCGTGTAGTCCTGCCCCCACAGCGCCACCGGGGCGCCGCGGTTCAGCATGAAGACCCCGAAGAACAGCAGCAGCGGCCCCCATTCCAGCACTTGCAGCACCCAGGCCTTGGGCTCCTTCATCGCATCATCCTTGTCCGTTGGCGTGGTTGGCGTGGTTGGCGTGGTTGGCGTCCTTGTCCCGCATCGCGGGGCCGCAGGCAAGCCCGGCGCGGTCAGTCCAGCCGGATCGCCGCCAGGATCGGACCGGGCATGTCCTTGTCGCGCTCTTTCTGGACCAGCAGGGCGTGCCGGGTATCGGCGGGGAAGCTGTCATCGGCAAAGCCGCCGGGATTGACGGTGATCCGCAGCGCGCCCGCGCCGTCCCACTTGGCCAGCCGGTCCAGCCCCAGGACCACATTGGTATAGGTGATGACCTTGCCGCGGTTCTCGCCCGCGGTCATGCGGACCTCGCGCCGGGGGGCATAGCGGACCAGCAGGATCTGGACCGTGCCGCCCAGGTCGGACAGGGGCATCAGCTCGATCACCTCGCCCCCGGGCGTGGTGTCGCGGTGAACGCTGATCATGGCGGGCGACAGGCGGCTGGCGTCGATCAGCGCCATCAGCTGCACCGGCCCCAGCGACACGGCGGTGTCCTGGCCATCGACGATGATCTGCGGCGTATAGACCGACCGCTCGCCCGCCGCCCGGGCATAGCGTTCCTGGCGCAGCGTGAATTCGGGCCGCGCGAAGCTGTCGGTCCAGCCCAGATAGTCCCAGTAATCGACGTGGAAGGACAGCGGCAGGATGTCGGGGGCCTCGGACAGGCCCGCCAGCATCGCATCGGCGGGCGGGCAGGACGAACAGCCCTGAGATGTGAACAGCTCGACCACCACCGGCGTCGCGTCGTTCTGGAGGCCGTAATCCTTGAGAGGCGGCGGCGCGGCAGCCGGATCGCCGGCGGCGAAGCTGTTGAAGCCGCCCGTCTCGGCCGGGACATCGGGCAGCGCCGAGGGCGCCATCCGCGCGGGATCCTTGGGCGCGGCGATGACCGGCGCCGCATCGGCTTCGGGCGCGGCCGCCACAAGACCCGCCGCCCCCGTCCCCTGCGGTTCCGGGGCCTGAGCCGAGGCTGCCCCGCCGCCCAGAACCAGGGCCAGCCCGCAGAGGGCCGCGTGGAGGAAAGTTCTTGCCTGTCTGGCTGCCGTTTCGGTCAGCATTCGGGATCCGATGCGCGGTTGACGTGTTCCCCTGCATAGCCCCCGGCTTCGACGAGAGCCAAATCAAGGCTTCGTTAAGGCGGGCGCGGCCCTTGCTCCGTGCCTCTTGAGCAACAACGACCGGTATGGTATGCGATTGCATACAAATTATGGTGTGGCATCTTGCGCAGTCCGGCGCCATCGGGCAAATCAAGGCCACGCAAGCCCGACCCATCCATCTCGCAGACAGGGAGGCCCCCAATGCCCATCCAGATCGGAACCGACACTGCCAGGACGCGCCGCACGCTGACGGCCGGCGGCCAGGACTATGCCTATTATTCGATCGCCGCCGCCACCGAGGCGGGGCTTGGCGATTTCTCGAGGCTGCCCGCCTCGCTCAAGGTGGTGCTGGAGAACCTGCTGCGCTTCGAGGATGGCGGCTTTTCGGTGTCTGTGGACGACATCAAGGCCTTTGGCGAATGGGCGGCGCAGGGCGGCAAGAACCCGCGCGAGATCAACTATCGCCCGGCGCGCGTGCTGATGCAGGACTTCACCGGCGTTCCCGCCGTCGTGGACCTGGCGGCGATGCGCGACGGCATCATCGGGCTGGGCGGGGACGCGCAGAAGATCAACCCGCTGAACCCCGTCGATCTGGTGATCGACCATTCGGTGATGATCGACGAATTCGGCAATCCGCGCGCCTTCCAGCGCAACGTCGATCTTGAATACGAACGCAACATCGAACGCTACCAGTTCCTGAAATGGGGGCAGAACGCGTTCAAGAACTTCCGCGTCGTCCCGCCGGGAACCGGCATCTGCCACCAGGTGAACCTGGAATACCTGGCCCAGACGGTCTGGACCGACACCGACCAGAACGGCGATCTGGTCGCCTATCCCGACACGCTGGTGGGCACCGACAGCCACACCACCATGGTCAACGGCCTGGCCGTCCTGGGCTGGGGCGTGGGCGGCATCGAGGCCGAGGCCGCCATGCTGGGCCAGCCCGTGTCCATGCTGATCCCCGAGGTCGTCGGCTTCAAGCTGACCGGGCGCATGGTCGAGGGCACCACCGCCACCGACCTGGTGCTGAAGGTCGTGCAGATGCTGCGCAAGCACGGCGTCGTCGGCAAGTTCGTCGAGTTCTACGGCGAGGGGCTGGACAACCTGCCGCTGGCCGACCGCGCGACCATCGCCAACATGGCGCCCGAATACGGCGCCACCTGCGGCTTCTTCCCCATTGACGACGAAACCCTGCGCTATCTGCGCAACACCGGCCGGGACGAGGACCGCATCGCCCTGGTGGAAGCCTATGCCAAGGAGAACGGCTTCTGGCGTGGCGCGGACTATGCGCCGGTCTATTCCTCGACGCTGGAACTGGACATGGGCACCATCGTCCCGGCCATCTCGGGTCCGAAGCGGCCGCAGGACTATCTGCCGCTGACCGATTCGGCCGCGACCTTCCGCAAGGTGGTCGCCGACTACCGCGGCGGCGCGCAGGACGATGGCGAGGTGATGGTCCGCGACGTGCTGCGGACCGTCCCCGTCGAAGGCACCGACTACAGCATCCGCGACGGGTCGGTGGTGATCGCGGCGATCACCTCCTGCACCAACACCTCGAACCCCTATGTGATGATCGGGGCCGGCCTGGTCGCCCGCAAGGCGCGCCAGCTGGGCCTGAACCGCAAGCCCTGGGTCAAGACCTCGCTGGCGCCCGGTTCGCAGGTCGTCGGGCAATACCTGGAAGCCGCCGGGCTGCAAGAGGACCTGGACGCCCTGGGCTTCAACCTGGTGGGCTATGGCTGCACGACCTGCATCGGCAACTCGGGTCCGCTGGGCGATCCGGCGATCAGCAAGGCGATCCACGACAACGATCTGGTCGCGACCGCCGTGCTGTCGGGCAACCGCAACTTCGAGGGCCGCATCAGCCCCGACGTGCGCGCGAACTTCCTGGCCTCGCCGCCGCTGGTGGTGGCCTATGCCATCGCGGGCGACCTGAACATCGACCTGACCCGCGACCCGATCGGCCAGACGCCGGAAGGCCGCGACGTCTATCTGAAGGACATCTGGCCCAGCAACCAGGAGATCGCCGAACTGGTCCACGCGACCGTGACGCGCGAGGCGTTCCAGGCCAAATACGCCGACGTGTTCAAGGGCGACGCCCGCTGGCAGGCGGTCAAGGTCACCGACAGCGAGACCTATGACTGGCCGCCCAGTTCGACCTATATCCAGAACCCGCCCTATTTCCGCGGCATGTCGCCTCGGCCGGGCGTCATCAGCGATATCGGCGGCGCGCGGGTGCTGGCCATCCTGGGCGACATGATCACCACCGACCACATCAGCCCGGCGGGATCCTTCAAGCCTGACACGCCGGCCGGCCGCTATCTGATCGAACGGCAGGTGGCACCCAAAGACTTCAACAGCTACGGCTCTCGTCGCGGCAACCACGAAGTCATGATGCGCGGCACCTTCGCCAACATCCGCATCAAGAACGAGATGCTGGACGGCGTCGAGGGCGGCTTTACCAAGGGTCCGGACGGGCAGCAGACGACCATCTTCGACGCGTCGATGGCCTATCAGGCCGCCGGCACGCCGCTGGTAATCTTCGGCGGCGTGGAATACGGCGCGGGCTCCAGCCGCGACTGGGCGGCCAAGGGCACCAACCTGCTGGGCGTCAAGGCGGTGATCGCGGAGTCCTTTGAACGCATCCACCGGTCCAACCTGGTCGGCATGGGCGTCGTGCCCCTGGAATTCCTGCCGGGCGAGAACCGCAAGACCCTGGGCCTGAAGGGCGACGAGGTGGTGTCGATCGAAGGCCTTGCCGGCGACTTCAAGCCGCTGTCGCTGGTGCCCTGCACCATCACCTATGCCGACGGCACGGTGAAGGAAATCCAGCTGAAGGCCCGCGTCGATACCGAGGTCGAGATCGAATACCTCAAGAACGGCGGCGTGCTGCATTACGTGCTGCGCAACCTGGCCAGAAGCTGATCCAGCACCCCGACAGGAGAACCCCCGCTGCCAGCCAGCGGGGGTTTTTCATTGACCCCGGGCCCCTTCCCCGCCATATCCGCCTGGCGCGGAGGGCTGGATGACCGCGGCGGTGCGCCGTCGAGGAAAGTCCGGACTCCATGAGGCGACGGTGCCGGGTAACGCCCGGCGGGGGCAACCCCAGGGAAAGCGCCACAGAGAACAGACCGCCTGCATCCGTGCAGGCAAGGGTGAAACGGTGGGGTAAGAGCCCACCGGGGGCTTGGCAACAGGCCCCGCACGGCAAGCCCCACCGGGAGCAATGCCGAATAGGGACCGCGCGCGGGGGCAACCCCGCAGGGCCGCCTTGCCCCAGCAGGTCCGGGTAGGCAGCTTGATCCGGCGGGCAACCGCCGGGCCAGAGGAATGGTCATCCAGCCGCGAAGGCGGTGGACAGAATCCGGCTTACAGGCCCTCCGCGCAAACCGGCGCCTGCCCGCGATTTTCCCGCGATTCGGGTTGACTTCGCCGCGCGTGCGGGTAAAAGCCGGGCTTCAAACGAATTCCCCGGGGTCTGCGCCGCGCGATTGCCCCGAAGCAGGAGCACTGACATGGCGAAGCCGACCACCATCAAGATCCGGCTGAACTCGACCGCCGGCACCGGCCACTTCTACGTGACCAAGAAGAACGCCCGCACCATGACCGAGAAGATGACCGTTCGCAAGTTCGACCCGGTGGTTCGCCAGCACGTCGAATACAAGGAAGGCAAGATCAAGTAGGATCCTGCCGGACAGGGCGGGCCTTCCGGGCCTGTCAGGACTTGGGGGCGCCTTCGGGCGCCCTTCTTCTTTGCCGGTCGCCCGGGCCTGCCGCCGGAACCCGAAGCCGTCCTCTGCGCTATAGCAACAGCGCCCCCTGCGGGGCCTGAACGCGAAAGGACCTTACGATGGTCGGAAAGATGCTTACCGCAGCCTTCGCCGCCGCAGTCGGGCTGACGCCTGTCCATGCGCAGGACGTGGGCGAGATCGTGGGCGGGATCGCCCGCCAGTATCTGCAGCAGGAACAGGACCGCGCCGCCTATGCCCAGGCGCAGAGCGCCGACACGGCCGAGGCCTACCAGACCTATCTGCGCCAGTTCCCGAACGGCGCCTATGCCGCGCAGGCGCGCGACCGCATCCAGAGCCTGGGCGGCACCGTGCCCACCCTGCGCAGCCAGGCGGCCGACGCCCAGTCCGCCGATACTCTGGGCCTGACCCGCCAGCAGCGGCAAGAGATCCAGCGGCAGCTGAACAGCCTCGGCTACAGCACTAACGGCGCGGACGGCAATTTCGGGCCGGGCACCCGCCGCGCCATCGGCCTGTGGCAGCGCGACCGCAACTATGCCCAGACCGGGTCGCTGACCGCGGCGCAGGCCAACGAGATCCTGAACGGCGGCGGCGGTGGCGCGACGGCCACGGCGCCTGCGGCCCTGTCGGCCTCGGTGGGTCCGGCCGGCAGCGAGGCCGACCTGGGCCTTGGCGTCGCGCAGCGCCAGGCGGTGCAGGCGGGGCTGACGCGGCGGGGCTTTGACACCGGCGGCGTGGACGGCGTCTTCGGCCCCGGCACGCGCAACGCCATCGCCGCCTGGCAGCGGGCCAACGACCTCGAGGCCACGGGCTATCTGACGGCCGCGCAATACGACCGGCTGGTGGCGCCCTAGGGCAGCACGAACTCTACGCCGGGCAGGACGGCGATCTCGGCCGCATCGGCGCGGTACTGCGCCGTCACCCGGTCCACCAGATCCTGCGTCCAGCCCGGCAGGTCGATGTCCAGGTCCAGGACAGCCGGCAGGCCGTGATCGCGGATGATCCGCGCGGACAGGGCGCGGCGCCCGGCGACGGTCAGTTGGTCCTGCCCCGCCAGCGCATCCTTCAGTTCGGCCAGCCCGGCCGGGGTCAGGATCTCCTCGAGATAGGTCATGGTACCCTTCAGCGGCGCCCCGGGGGGAATGTCGCCGGCCAGCCGCGCCACCTCGGGCCAGATCAGTGGCACGTCCTCGTGGCACCAGATCACCACCCGCCGCCCGGGCACGGCGCGCAGCAGGCCCTGGATCGCCTCGCGCCAGCGCAGATCCAGCGGCTGGCGCCCCTGCATCAGCACGTGATAATCGCCCCCCGTGAAGATCGGCAGCACCTCGGCCAGAAGCGAGGCGGGGTTGCGCATCGCCAGGAAGAACTCGGCCTCGTGGTCGGGAAACAGGTTGGCAAGCGCCGCAGCCCTTGCCCCCATCTGCGGGTAAAGGCCCGCCTTGCCCACGACCCGGCCGGGCGCCCCCATGAAGGTGGGCGTGGAAAAAACCGCGCGCCGGGGACTGTCGGCGTTCAGCACGGCGTCCAGCATGATCTGCTGCATCTCGGCCGTTGCCGGGCCCCCGCTCAGCGACATCAGCGCCTCTTCGAACAGGCCGCGATGGCGGTTCGGGGTGATGACGTCGGTGCCGTGCTGCATCAGCCGGTCGCGGTTGTTCAGCAGGGTCTTGAGCAACCTGTCCCCATCGGTGGCGTGAACCCCCAGGTGAAAGACCATCTGCATGTCGGAACCGTCCCTTTCGCCGCCTCAACCCGGGCGTGTGCCTGCAACCTAGCCCAGTTGTCCCTCCAGTCAAACCGCTTCGGCGGCCTTGGCGGCGCTTGCAGAACGTGCGGCTTCGCGGTATCGCCGGACCGTGCGCTGTGCGCGATGCCGGTTTAGCTCAGCAGGTAGAGCAGCTGATTTGTAATCAGAAGGTCGCGGGTTCGATTCCTGCAACCGGCACCATCCCCGCATCCTTCCCCGCCCCTCGCCGTTGGACATCGCCGCCGGGCCGACCTATAACGCGCGCGACATCCAGACGCTGCGAAGGTGCATCATGATCAAGGTCTTCGGCCACACCGCCCCCGACACGGATTCGACCGGCTCTCCCATCATCTGGGCCTGGTATCTGAACCAGATCCGCAAGACCCCCGCCCAGGCGATCCTGCAAGGCGAACCCAACACCGAAGCGCAGTGGATGCTGTCGCGCTGGAACCTGGAAAAGCCCCTGATCGCCGCCGACGTGGCCGAGGGCGATCAATGCGTCGTGGTCGATACCAACAACCCCGCCGAACTTCCCCCCAGCCTCGAGAAGGCCGAGGTGATCGAGATCATCGACCACCACCTGCTGGCGGGCGGCATCAAGACCCGCGCGCCTATCAACATCACCATCCGCCCGCTGGCCAGCACCGCCACCATCATGCATGACCTGATCGGCGATGATCTGTCGCACGCGCCCGAGGGCATCAAGGGCGCCATGCTGACCTGCATCCTGTCGGACACGCTGGAGTTCCGCAGCCCCACCACCACCCCCCACGACCGCGCCGTGGCCGAGAAACTGGCCGCCGATCTGGGCGTCAACATCGCCGACTTCGCGACCGAGATGTTCGCCGCCAAGTCCGATGTCAGCGCCTTTTCCGACGACGCGCTGCTGCGCATGGACAGCAAGGAATACGAACTGGGCGGCAAGCAGCTTCGCATCTCGGTCCTGGAGACCACGGCCCCGCAGGTGCTGCTGGCGCGCAAGGACGCGCTGCTGGCGGCCATGCCCCGCGTCGCCGCCGCCGATGGCGCCGATCAGGTGCTCCTGTTCATCGTGGACATCCTGCGCGAGCAATCGACCCTGCTGGTGCCCAACGACTTCGTGCGCCAGATCGCCGAACGCAGCTTCGGCGTCACCGTGACGGGCGATTCCGTCGTTCTGCCCGGCGTGATGAGCCGCAAGAAGCAGATCATCCCGGTGCTTGCCGTCTGATGACGCGCATCATCCGGTCCCTGTCGCAGATCAGCGACGATTACGACGTCCTGTTCTGCGACCTGTGGGGATGCCTGCACAACGGCAGGCAGCCCTATCCCGCCGCCGTCGAGGCGCTGCAGGCTTTCAGGCGGAAGGGCGGCAGGGTCGTGCTGATGACCAACGCGCCGCGCCCCAACCAGTTCGTGATCGCGCAACTGGACCGGATGGGCGTGCCCCGCGACGCGTGGGACCGCGTGGTCAGTTCGGGCGACGCCGCGCAAGAGGCGATGTTCTCGGGGGCGGTCGGCCGCCAGGTCTGGCACATCGGCACGGAAAAGGACGACGGCTTCTTCAACGACATTCCCCCCGAATTCGCCGACGCCCCGCCGATCGCCCGCGTGCCCCTGTCCGAGGCCGAGGGGATCGTCGCCACCGGCCCCTTTGACGAGTTGACCGAAACCCCGGCCGATTACCACGACCGGCTGATGCAGGCGCGCGACCGTGGCCTGCCGATGCTGTGCGCCAATCCCGACGTGATCGTGGACATGGGCGAGACGCGCATCTACTGCGCGGGCGCCCTGGCCGAATACTACGAGGGGCTGGGGGGCACCGCGCTCTATTTCGGCAAGCCCCACGCCCCCATCTATGACCGGGCGCGGCGGTTGCTGGACCTGAGCCCCGAGGCGCGGATCCTGGCCGTGGGCGACGGCATCTTCACCGACGTGAAGGGTGCCATCGACCAGGGCATCGACGCGCTGTTCGTGACGGGCGGGCTTGCCGCCGACGAACTGGGCCCCGATGTCGAGAACCCGGACAACGCCTTGCTGCTGGACTGGCTGGGCAGCCGCGCCCAGGCGCCGCGATACAGCATCGGCCGGCTGCGCTGACCCAAGTTGCGGCCTTCAGGCCGCAGAGGTTGCACAGCAATTAAATTATACTTAAGGCACTTTCCGGGCATTATTGTTGCCGGCCTATCGCTTCCCTGCTATGCAGAAGGGCGAACGACCGGCCCTGGCTATGGGATGCAACATGCTGGACAACCTTCCCCGCGGCACCATCGTCATCGAGGATCTCGAGGTGGGCATGACCCGGCATCTGCTAAAGCAGGTGACCGACCGCGACATCGACCTGTTCGCCGAGGTATCGACCGATCGCAATCCCGTCCATCTGGACGACGACTATGCCCGCGACACCATCTTCCAGGGGCGAATCGCGCACGGGATGCTGACGGCCGGGCTGGTCTCCGCGGTGATCGGCGAACAGCTTCCGGGCCACGGCACCGTCTATCTGGGCCAGACGCTGAAGTTCTTGGCCCCCGTCCGCCCCGGCGACGTGGTCCGGGCCGAGGTGACGGTGGACAGCATCGACCATGCGAAACGCCGTGTCACGCTTGCAACCCGCTGCCTCGTGGGCGATACGGTCGTCCTGAAAGGCGAGGCGGTCGTTCTGGCGCCAAGCCGCAAGTTCGACTGACGGGGCGCCCGGCGTCCCAGGGGGCGCCCTTTGCAGATCCATCGCGACTGGACAGGACTTCCGGCAGGCGCCCGCGGCGCCTCTGTCGCCTTGGGCAACTTCGATGGCGTCCACCTGGGCCACCGCGCCGTGATCGAGGCCGCGCGTCAGGCGGGCGCGCCGTTGGGCGTCGTCACCTTCGAGCCGCATCCGCGCCAGTTCTTCGCCCCCGACGCCCCGCCCTTCCGGCTGATGAATTCCGAATCCCGCGCCAACCGTCTGGCACGGCTGGGCGTCGAACAGCTTTACGAACTGCCCTTCGGCCCCGTGCTGGCGGGCCTGTCGCCCGAGGCTTTCGCCCGCGACGTGCTGGTGGGCGGGCTGGGCATCAGCCATGTGACGGTGGGCGCGGATTTCGTCTTCGGCAAGGACCGGGCGGGCAGTGTCGCCACCCTGCGCCACCTAGGCGAGACGCTGGGTTTCGGCGTCACGGCGGTGCCGCTGGTGGGCCAGGGGGGCAGGACTACAGCTCGACCGCGATCCGCTGCGCGCTGAGCGAGGGGCGCCCCCGCGACGCGGAACGGATGCTGGGACACCTGCACCGGATCGAGGGAGAGGTGGTCCACGGCAACAAGCGCGGCCGCCAGTTCGGCTGGCCGACCGCCAACATGCAGATCCAGGACCTGCACCTGCCCCGGCTGGGGGTCTATGCGGTGGTGGTGGACGTGCTGACCGGCCCCGACAAGCTGTCCTGCCAGGGCGTCGCCAGCCTGGGCGTGCGGCCGATGTTCGGCCGCAACGCGCCGAACCTGGAGGTCCACCTGTTCGACTTCGACGGCGACCTCTACGGCCAGCACCTCTCCGTGGGCCTGGTCGAGTTCCTGCGCGACGAGGCCAGCTTCGACAGCGTGCAGGTCCTGATCGACCAGATCGCCGCCGACGCGGATCAGGCGCGCGCGGTCCTGGCGGGCGCGTGATGCGCGACCGCTTCTGGGAACTGCCCCTGCCGCAGTTGCAGCCCGACGAATGGGAAGCGCTGTGCGATGGCTGCGGCAAGTGCTGCCTGAACAAGATCGAATACGAGGACACCAACGAGCTTGCCTTCACCCGCGTCGCCTGCAAGCTGCTGGACGGCGAGAGATGCCAGTGCAGCAGCTATGCCAACCGCCACGACTTCGTGCCCGATTGCGTCGTCCTGACCCCGCGGAAGCTGGCGGAAATCGCCTGGTGGCTGCCCTCGACCTGCGCCTATCGCCTGCGCCACGAAGGCCGGCCGCTCTACAGGTGGCACCACCTGATCTCGGGCGATCGCGATTCGGTTCACCGGGCGGGGGCCAGCGTCCGCGGCTGGACCGTCAGCGAGCTTGAGGTGACCGAGGAAGAATGGGACGACTACATCATCGAGGATCTGTCCTAGCCCCGGTCCAGCGCGGCGAACCAGTCGGCATAGGGCGTGTTGCGCACCATCCGGCGGTTCATGTCCGGGGCGCCGTCCGTCCACCAGACCGGTCCCCGTTCGCCCAGGGCGATCTTGGCGTCGTTGACGGCACGATGGGCGGCATCCTCGGCCGCGTCGTCGCCTGCGGCTCTTGCGGCCTTCACCGCCCGGCGCGCCTGCATCAGCGCCTTGACCCGCAGGGCCCGATCGGCCGGCGGCAGATGCCGATTGGCCGCCCGCCACAATCGGCCGCGGACGACGATATACCGGCTGTCGGGGGTCAGGGTCGGCATCGCGCCAGGGGAATGCACAAGGGTCGCGGCGGTTCCCGCCGGCGCTATTCGACCCGCTGCCAGGTTCCCGCGTTGCGGCAGATCATCAGGATGCAGCCGCCCACGTCCAGCCGATCGCCGCGCAGCGTCAGCCGGGCGGTGTAGCTGCGGCCGCTTTCGGGGTTGATGATCCGCCCTTCGCCATAGCCGCCGTCCCCGGTGGCGCGCACGTTGTCCAGGATCGCCGCGCCCAGGTCGTCGGCCTGCACGGCCCGCCCCGCGGCATCGAAGGTCCGCACCACGGTCCCGCACAGCCCGCTGCCGCAGGACTGGATCTGGACATGGCCGAAGCCCCCGTCCCGTCCGGGCTGGGTCTGCCATATCCCCACCAGGGGATCGGCTGCCAGGGCGGGCTGGGCGGCCAGAAGGGCAAGCGGAAGAAGAACGGATGCAGGTTTCATGCCGCGATCCTAGCCCGGCTTTCCGCCGGGGGGAAGATGGCCGCAACGCGCCTGCAGCATAGGAAAACAGGGCCAGCGGAAACCGGCCCTGTCCAATCGCCTCGCCGCAAGCCGGTCAGTGGGCGACGGCGCTGCCCGACAGGCGGTCGTCGCGCCCGGCCGCGACCCGGGCGGCGGCTTCCTCGGCCGCCTCGTCCCATTCCACCGGCTCGGGCATCCGCACCAGGGCGTGCTTCAGCACCTCGCGGACGTTGGTGACCGGGATGATGGTCAGGCCGGTCTTCACGTTGTCCGGGATGTCGGCCAGATCCTTTTCGTTGTCGGCCGGGATCAGGACCGTCTTGATGCCGCCGCGCAGCGCGGCCAGCAGCTTCTCCTTCAGGCCGCCGATGGCCAGCACGTTGCCGCGCAGCGTCACCTCGCCGGTCATGGCGACGTCCTTGCGGACCGGGATGCCGGTCATCACCGACACCACGCTGGTGACCATGGCGATGCCCGCGGACGGGCCGTCCTTCGGGGTCGCCCCCTCGGGGACGTGAACGTGGATGTCGCGCTTGTCGAACTCGGGCGGCCTGACCCCGATCTCGGGCGCGATCGAGCGCACGAAGCTGGAGGCCGCGTCGATCGATTCCTTCATCACGTCGCCCAGCTTCCCGGTGGTCTTCATCCGGCCCTTGCCCGGCAGGCGCAGCGCCTCGATCTGCAGCAGGTCGCCCCCGACCGAGGTCCAGGCCAGACCCGTCACCACGCCGACCTGATCCTCTTTCTCGGCCAGGCCATAGCGGTGGCGGCGCACACCCAGGTATTCCTCGGCCTTGGCAGCATCCACCGTCACGGACTTGACCTTGCCCTTGAGGATCTCGGTCACGGCCTTGCGGGCCAGCTTGGCGATCTCGCGTTCCAGCGCCCGGACCCCGGCTTCCCGCGTATAGTAGCGGATCACATGGGTCAGCGCCTCGTCCGTCACCTCGAACTCGTTCTTGCGCAGGCCGTTCGCCGCGATCTGCTTGGGCAGCAGGTGCTGGCGCGCGATCTCGCGCTTCTCGTCCTCGGTATAGCCGGACAGGCTGATGATCTCCATCCGGTCCAGCAGCGGCCCGGGCATGTTGTAGCTGTTGGCCGTGGTCACGAACATCACGTTGGACAGGTCATATTCCACCTCAAGATAGTGGTCCACGAAGGTCGCGTTCTGTTCGGGATCCAGCACCTCGAGCATCGCGCTTGCCGGATCGCCCCGGAAGTCCTGGCCCATCTTGTCGATCTCGTCCAGCAGGATCAGCGGGTTCGTGGTCTTGGCCTTCTTCAGGGCCTGAATGATCTTGCCCGGCATCGAGCCGATATAGGTCCGGCGGTGGCCGCGGATTTCGGATTCGTCACGCACGCCGCCCAGGCTGATGCGGATGAACTCGCGCCCCGTGGCCTTGGCCACGCTGCGCCCCAGCGAGGTCTTGCCGACGCCCGGAGGGCCGACGAGGCACAGGATCGGGCCTTTCAGCTTCTGGCTGCGGGTCTGCACAGCCAGGTATTCGACGATCCGTTCCTTGACCTTTTCCAGGCCATAGTGGTCGGCGTCGAGGATCTTCTCGGCCGCGACCAGATCCTTGCGGGTGCGCGACTTCACGCCCCAGGGCAGCGACAGCAGCCAGTCGAGGTAGTTGCGGCTGACCGTGGCCTCGGCCGACATCGGCGACATCGACTTCAGCTTCTTCAGTTCGGATTCCGCCTTGTCGCGGGCCTCCTTGCTGAACTTGGTCTTGGCGATCTTTTCCTCAAGCTCGGCGATCTCGTTCTGGCCGTCCTCGCCGTCGCCCAGCTCCTTCTGAATGGCCTTCATCTGCTCATTCAGATAGTATTCGCGCTGCGTCTTCTCCATCTGGGTCTTGACGCGCGACTTGATCTTCTTCTCGACCTGCAGGACCGACATCTCGCCCTGCATCAGCGAATAGACCTTCTCCAGCCGCTCGGCCACGTCCAGCGTGTCCAGCAGATCCTGCTTCTTGTCGATGGCGATGCCCATGTGGCCGGCGACAAGATCGGCCAGCTTGCCGGGTTCCTTGGCCGCGGCCACGGCGGTCACGACTTCTTCGGGGATGTTCTTGCGGACCTTGACGTAGCGCTCGAACTCCTCGGCCACGGTGCGGATCAGGGCGGTCACCGTCGCCGGGTCGCCCGCCGTCTCGGCCAGCACGATGGCCGTGGCCTCGAAGTGGTCCTCGTTGGGCACGAAGTCGGTGATCTGGACGCGCTCGCGCCCTTCCACCAGCACTTTCACGGTGCCATCGGGCAGCTTCAGCAGTTGCAGCACATTGGCCAGCACGCCGGCCCGGAAGATGCCGTCTTCCGTGGGTTCATCGACCGATGCATCCTTCTGCGCGGCCAGCAGGATCGGGCTGTCCGACTCCATCACCGCCTCTAGGGCGCGGACCGATTTCTCGCGGCCCACGAACAGGGGAACGATCATGTGCGGAAACACCACGATGTCGCGCAGCGGCAGCACCGGATAGGTCGAAGTTGCGAATTCGTTCATAGGCGTTCCTTTCTGCCCGAGACCGTGGCCCCGTGATGGCGACACACGGCCCCTGCGTCCCGTCAATCTAGGGCGGTGGCCCCGTGCGTTCAATATGACGCGGAAAATGCCCGCGACTTGGCGTCGGGCGTCAGCGCGGAATGACGATCTCGGCCCGCAGCCCGCCCAGGCGCGGGCCCCGCCCCAGCCGCAACTGCCCGCCATGCGCGCGCGCCACATCCGCCGCGATGGCAAGGCCCAGCCCGGCTGCGCCCCCGCTGGTGCGGCCCCGCGCCGGATCCAGCCGGGTGAAGGGCCGCATCGCGGCGTCCAGGCTGTCGTCGGGGATCCCGGGGCCGTCATCCTCGACGCCGATGCGCAGGCTGCGCGGGCCAAGCGTCGCGTCCAGTTCGGCGCGGATTCCGTGACGCGCGGCGTTGCCCAGCAGGTTCTCGAGCGCGCGGCGCAGCATGTCGGACCGGAAGGTGGCCCGGCCGTCCGGCTCTCCGTCCAGGCCACGCAGGATGACGCGTTGGCCCGCGCGCTGCGCGTCGGCGACGATGCCGTTCAGGAAGTCGGCCACCCGGACCGGCCTGGCCGGGGTTTCCTGGGCGTCGTCCCGGGCATAGTCCAGGAAGGCGTCCACCATCCGGTTCATCTCGGCGATGTCGGCCTCCATCGCGCGCAGATCCTCGTCGTCGGGCGGCGTGTCGGGCGACATCATGGACAGACCCAGCCGCAGCCGTGTCAGGGGCGTGCGCAGGTCGTGGCTGATCCCCGACAGCATCATCTTGCGCTGCTCGTTCTGGCGCTCCAGCCGGTTGCGCATGTCCAGGAAGGCGGTTCCAGCGCTGCGCACCTCGGTCGCGCCGGTCGGGCGATAGGGCACGATCCGGCCCTTGCCGTATTCCTCGGCCGCCTCGGCCAGGCGGCGGATCGGGCGCAGCTGGTTGCGCAGGAAGACCGTGGCGATGGCGGTCATCAGCAGCGATGTCAGGACCATCAGCACCAGAAGCTGATGCGGGTTCGAGGCGCTGACACGCCGGCGGTCGAAGGCCAGCGCATAGGGCCCGGCAGGCCCGTCGATGGTCACGACCACCCGCTTGTCGTCGCCGGCAAGATCGATGGCGCGGATGTCGTCCAGGCTTTCGCGCAGCACCGCGATGACGACCCGGCCCGACAGGTCATAGAACAGCCGGCTGTCGCCCGCCCCGCCTTCCGGGGCTTCGCGGATGGTCACGTCCAGCGGCACCGCGATGTCCTGGCCCGCCTCGGGCCGGCCGCCCGCCTGCTCGATCCGGGAGGCGATGAAGGCAAGCTCTCGGGCCATGCTGGACGTCATCTGCCGGGTGACGTCCTCGAAATGGCGCTGCAGGAAGGTGACGCCGACGACCATCGTGACCACGACCACCGGCAGGAACAGGATCAGCGCCGCCCGGCCGTAGAGCCCGCGCGGCAAAACGCTTCTGAGCCAGCCGTCGTCGGCCTGATTTGCCATGGCAACCCTTTCCTGTCGTGCTAAGGCTAGCGGCATGGACGGATCGACGAAAGACCTGCTGCGCATCCTGGCCCCGAACCCCTCGCCCCTGACCGGGCCGGGGACGACCACCTTCCTGCTGGGCCAGGACGAGGTCGCCGTCATCGACCCCGGCCCCGACGATGCCGACCATCTTGCAGCGATCAGGCAGGCGGCGCCGGGGCGGATCAGCCACATCGTCGTGACCCACGCCCATCTGGACCACAGCGCCGGCGCGCGGCGGCTGTCCCGGGAGACGGGCGCCCCGGTGCTGGCCTTCGGCGATGCGCTGTCGGGGCGGTCGCCGCTGATGCAGCGGCTTGCCGATCAGGGCGTCGGCGGGGGTGAGGGGCTGGACCTGGGCTTTGCCCCCGACATCAGGCTGCGCGACGGCGACGTGATCAGGGGCGCCGGCTGGACCCTTACAGCGCTGCACACGCCGGGCCATTCTGGGGGCCACCTCAGCCTGCTCTGGGGCGATCAGGTGTTCTGCGGGGATCTGGTGATGGGCTGGTCCTCGACCATCATCTCGCCCCCTGACGGAGATCTCGGGGACTACCTGCGCTCGCTGGACCGGCTTGCGCAGACGGGCGCGCGGCGCCTGTTGCCCACCCACGGCGCGCCGATCGAGGATCCGCAGGCCCGCCTGTCCGAACTTGCCGCCCACCGCCGCCAGCGCAGCGGCCAGATCCTTGCCGCGCTGCGCGACGGCCCCGCGGACGCCGCCACCCTAGCCGCACGGATCTACGAGGTCCCCGCCCACCTTCTGCCGGCCGCGACACGCAACGTGCTGGCCCATCTGCTGGCTCTTGCAGAGCTGGGCGCGGTCTCGGCCCTGGATCCCCTGGGGCCGGGCGCAAGATTCGCGGCATCTTAGGAAAATCGCCGCTCCCCTCTGGACGCCCTTCAAGACCCTTGCTATATGGCCCCCGTGTTCCGGCGTAGCTCAGCGGTAGAGCAGTTGACTGTTAATCAATTGGTCGTAGGTTCGATCCCTACCGCCGGAGCCAAGACTTCCGCCCAGCGTTGAAGTTGCTACGACAAAATCCAGAAGATGATGCCACCCGGGCGCGCTGAACCCTTGCGCACGGCCTTTTTCATCGGCCCGAGGCGGTGTCCTCAGCCGCAGCCCGTGCCGATCCCGATCCCGGCTTTTTAGCAATTCTGCCGCGGCGATCGGGCTGATCGGCTGCAGCACCGCGCCCCCTGAACCCGGCACCCGCGTCCGGCACGGCATCCTCTTGCTAAAATTGAAAACGCTTTGCCCGCCCGTGCGGGGCGGTCCCGGGATATGGTCGGACGCATCAGCAAAGCTTTCTCAACGGGCGTGCCAGCTTGTCCAAGCCATTCGATCTTCGCCGCTCTGCCGGATCCGCGTCCGGTCGGGTGTCGGCCATCCTCTGCCTGTGGCCTGCGGGTCTGGTCCTGGTGGCCGGTTTGATGGTCATGGCCTGCCTGAGCCTGACCTCGGGGCCGCAAGGGTCGGGGCAGTATCTGGTGGTGTCGGCGCCTTCGCGCGTCATCCAGACGATCTTCCGTTCGGGCGGCGGGATCGTCGTGCAGGGAATGGTCCCGGGCCTCATGGTCGCCTGGTCGGATGATCCGGGCTTTTCCGCCCTTGCCCGGCAAAACGGCGCCTGGCTGGTCTTTCCGACCTCGGGCTTTGCAGGATGCGGTCCTGCCAGCGAAGGAGCCGCGCCATGACCGATTCGTTGACCTACCTCCGGCGGCGCTTCGGCTTTCTGTTGAGGTATGTGTTCTGGCTTCACGTCCCCCTGTTCGGCGGCGTTGCCGCCCTGACGGGGACGATGCCGGTTGCGACGGCCCTTGCGCTTGGCGTGACGATGGCGGTCATTTACCACCTGACGTGGCGGCGAAACGGGCCCGCACCGGCCACGCGCCATCTCAGCGCCGTCCTGCTGGTCTTCCAGCCCTCGCTGTTCGTGATGCTGCTGCAAGGCCATCCGTGGCAGATGGACATGCACATGTATTTCTTCGCCATGATTGCGTTGAACATCGCCTGGTTCGACCGCATGGCCCTGGTTGTCGCCGCGACGACGACCGCCCTGCATCATCTGGTGCTGTTTTATTTCCTTCCTTTCGCGGTGTTCGCAACGGAAGGCAACCTTGCCCGCGTGGCCCTGCACGCGGTGATCGTCGTGTTCCAGACGCTGGTGCTGGTCTGGGTCAGCGGGAAGGTCATCGGCTCGTTCCGCAGGATCGAGGGGATGAGGGCGGAACTGATCGCCAAGGGCGAGACGCTGAAAGAACGCACCCTCGAAGCCGAGCAGGCCAATCGCGCCAAGGGCATGTTCCTGGCCAACATGAGCCACGAGATCCGTACCCCGATCAACGCCATCATCGGGTTCTGCCACCTGCTTCAGAAAGAGACGCTGGAGCCGCGGCAGCGCGACCGGATCGCCAAGATCAACGCGGCGGGCACGACCTTGCTGCGGCTGGTGAACGACATCCTGGATCTGTCCAAGAACGAAGCCGGGCAACTGATCCTCGAGGAAATCGTCTTCGATCCGCGCCTGGAGCTGTCGCGCCAGGTCGAGATGCTGTCCGAGCCGCTGCACAGGAAAAACCTGCGGATCGTGACGCAGATCGACCCGGACCTGCCGGCGCTGCTGGTGGGCGATGCCACGAGGCTCAACCAGATCCTCGTCAACCTGCTGGGCAACGCGATCAAGTTCACGGATCAGGGCACGATCATGATCGCCATGCGGATGACCGGCCGCACCGGCGACATCGCCTCGATCGAGACCACCATCAGCGACGACGGCATCGGCATGACCCAGGAACAGCTGTCGCGGATGTTCACGCCCTTCACGCAGGCCGACAGTTCCATCACGCGCCGCTTCGGCGGCACGGGACTGGGCCTTGCCATCTGCCGCCAGATCGTCGAGCAGATGGGCGGCTCGATCGGCGCCGAAAGCGCGCCGGGCCGGGGCTCGACCTTCACGGTGACGACCCCCTCAGGATCGCCAGCCAGCACGGCCGCGCGCCGTCGGTCCCGAACAGCCGGATCCGGAACCTGCGGATCCTGCTGGTGGACGACAATCCCATCGTCCGGCAGATCATGCAGGAGATTTTCTCGCGCTGGGGAATGACGATCGACATGGCCGATTCCGGCAGCCCCGCGCTGTCCCTGATCCGGCGCGCGGTGCAGGGCGGACGCCCCCACGACCTGATCATCATGGACTGGAAGATGCCCGGGATGGACGGGCTTCAGACCCTTCAGGCGATCCAGTCGATCATGGGGGAAGCCCGGACCCCGACGGTCTTCATGATGACGTCCTACGACATCGACGACCTGCGGCAGCAGACCATCGGCAAGGGGATCAGCCGCTTCCTCGGCAAGCCGATCCATGCGGACAGCCTTCTGGATGCCCTGAACCAGCTGGTATCCGAGGGGAACCAGGGGATTGCGGCAGGCCCCGACCCGGCGGCGGCGCCCCGGTTCAATGGCCAACGCATCCTTCTGGTCGAGGACAACGAGATCAACCGCCAGATCGCCGTCGAGATCCTGAGCGACGCGGGCCTTGCAGTCGATTGCGCGGGCGACGGCGCGGTTGCCTGCCGGATGATCGAGGATGCGGACGGGGGTTATGCCGCCGTCCTCATGGACATCCAGATGCCCGAGATGGACGGGATCACGGCGACGCGGATCATCCGCCAGTCCTGGCCCGCGGACCGCTTGCCCGTGATCGCCATGACCGCCCACGCCTTTGCCGAGGAACGGAAGAATTGCCTGGTCGCGGGCATGAACGACCACCTGACAAAGCCCATCGATCCTGCCCGGCTGCTGGCCACCCTGGCGCGGTGGATGCAGCCAGCGGCGAGCGATGCCCCCGTGGCGGCAGCTTCGGACCTGCGGATCCTGCCCGGCGTCCTGCCGCCGTTCGACATTGCCGCGGCCCTCGGAAGGGTCAACGGCAAGGAGATGCTGTTGCTGCGTCTCATCCTCTCCTTCTCGGACAGCTACGCCTCTTTCCCATCAGACCTGAAGCGCATGACGGGCAGCGGCCGGCACGACGACGCGCACCGGCTGGCCCACAGCCTGAAGGGCGTCGCCGCATCGCTGGAACTTGCCCGGGTGGCGGAAATCGCCGGACGGATCGAGCAGTCGCTTGCGGGTGGCGATGACGGACCCGTGCCCGGTCTGCTGGCCGAACTGGCCCCCCATCTGGACCAGGCCATCGCTGCGGCGCAGACGCTGAAGGATCGCGTTGCCGCGGAACCTGTGGTCCCGGCGCCGCGGCAACCGGTGGATGCCGGCGTCCTGGCCGACGCGCGGGCCAGCCTGCACGACCAGATCAGGCGCCGCAGCCTGTCCGCCCGTCAGGGATTCGCCCGGCTGGCCGACGCAATGCAACTGGACGACGCGGCGCGGATGTCCCACCCCCTTCACCTGGCGTTGCAGCGGCTGGATTATGCCGCGGCCCTGGCGCTGATGGACCGGGATGCGGCGCCGGCGGGGAAAGCCTTGCATGAACAACAGGCCCGTCATTCTGGTGGTGGACGACGAGATCGCCAATATCGAGATCGCCTGCGCGGCTCTCGAAGGGGACTACGAGATCAGCTTTGCCCTGTCGGGCGATCATGCCGTCGAGGCGGCGCGGGCCGCAGGACCGGATCTGATCCTTCTCGATGTGCTGATGCCCGGCCTGAACGGCTACGAGGTCTGCCGGAAACTGAAATCGGACGAGGCGCTGTCGGACGTGCCGGTGATCTTCACCACCAGCCTTCACGCCCCCGAGGCCGAGCTTCAGGGTCTGTCCGCGGGGGCGATCGATTACGTGACCAAGCCGTTCCAGCCGGCGGCGCTGCGGCGCCGGGTGGGCAACCACGTCGAGATGAAGCGGATGCGTGACCAGCTTGCCAGCCTGGCCATGCAGGATCACCTGACCGGCCTTGGCAACCGCAGGATGCTCGAGGAGAACCTGGGCAAGGCGATGCGCCAGGCCATGCGCGACGGCGGCAATCTGGCGGTGATGCTGCTGGACGTGGACCATTTCAAGCAGTTCAACGACATCTACGGCCATTCGGAAGGCGACCGCTGCCTGCAGAAGGTGGCCGATGTCCTGGCAATGCGGATGGGCCGCGGGCGCGATTTCGCCGCACGTTACGGCGGCGAGGAGTTCGCCTGCATCCTTCCCGGCACGGGCCATGCCGGTGCCATGACGGTTGCCGAGGCGATCCGCAGGCAGATCGAGGCCCTGGCGATCCCGCATTCCGGGTCCTCGGTCAGTTCGGTGGTCACGGTCAGCATCGGCATGGCGGCCGGCCCGGTTCAGGCCGACATGCCGGCCGAGGAATGGTTGTCTAAGGCGGACCTGATGCTCTACCGCAGCAAGAGCCGCGGCAGAAACCGGGTCACCGGCGACGAGGCGATGTGACGCGGCCACCGCCCGCGGCGGCCGGAAGGGTTGTCGTCCCCTCCGGCCCTGTGGCGGGATGCCCGGTCGGAAATGGCCCTTCTGTTGTCTTTCGCCGGCCGGCAAGGGCACCATCCTGCCGTCGCTGGGCCGAGGGTTCGACGAAGGCCGGGGCTGCGGCAATGATCCCACAAAGGGAAAGGATGCGCCCCGCCGGGGGGCGCATCCCTGTGGCAAAGACCGGCGGGCGTCAGATCAGGAAGTCGCTGTCCACAAGATTGACCTGGCCGCTGATCCGGATGCGGGCTTCCGCCCCGGTGTCGTTGTCGGTGTCGATGAAGACATAGGTATCGACCCCGTCGAAGGAGTAGCGGAGCTGGTTCGACGAACCGGTGGTGAAGTTCGACGTGCCCAGGAAGTCGAAGGACAAGGCGGCAAGACCGCGGAGATCGATCAGGTCGCCTCCGGTGACGCCGCCGCCCTGGAAGTCCAGGATGGTGTCGCTGGCGGCGACCGAACTTGCGTTCAGGGCGGCGAAGACGAAGGTATCCTCGCCATCGTTGCCGGAAAGCTGATCGGCCCCGGTTCCGCCGATCAGGACATCGTTGCCGGCGTCGCCGAACAGGATGTCGTTGCCGCCATTGCCGCTGATCGTGTCGCTGCCCTCGCCGCCGGCAAGGCGGTTGACGGCGCCGCTGCCGTAGATCAGGTCGTTGGCGAGGCTTCCGGTGACGTTCTCGATCGACGTCACGGTATCCGAGGTCGCGTTCGTTCCGCCGCTGCCGGCGACGACGGCAGTGGCCACGGCCAGGTCGATCGTCAGGCCGGTCGAATAGGCGCTGAAGTCGATGGTGTCCACGCCTCCTCCGCCGGTATAGACGTCGCGCACATCGTCAACGGTTGCGATCAGCAGGTCCGCGCCGCCACTGCCCGACAGGCTGTTGGCCCCGCCGTTGCCGCGCAGGATGTCCCCGCCGTTGCCGCCGGTCACGTCGTCCACCCCCAGAACCGAGGTGAAGCCCGAAGCCGTCCCGGCCGTCAGATCCACGACCGCGCCGGCGGTACTGCTGCCATAGTTCAGCCTGTCGGCGCCGTCGCCCAGGTCCAGCATGATGCTTTCGACGCCGGCGATGGCGGCGAACCCGGTCATCGAGGTGATGACCGTGCCGTTCCAGGTGGCGCTGACCGAATTGGCCGCCGCGTTGCCGTCATAGCGGATCACGTCGGCATCCGCGCCGCCATCCACCGTGTCGGTGCCGTCGCCCCAGGCGAAGCGGATCAGGTCGGCCCCCGCCCCGCCCTGGATGTTGTCGCGGCCGGTGCCGCCGGCCAGGAAGTCGGCCCCCGCGCCGCCGACCAAGGTATCGGTCCCGGCCTGCCCGTAGAGCACGTCCTCGCCATCGCCCCCGGTGACGCTGTCATTGCCGGAATTGGCATAGACGATGTCGTCCAGGCTGCCGCCCAGGATGGTGTTCGACCCGGTCGTGCCCGACCGCAGCACGATGGATCTCGTCCTGGAAGGCGCCGCCCGCTGCCGTGAAGCGCAGGTTCATCGTCTGGGTCTGGTTCTGCCCCAGCGCGCCAGTCAGCGTGATGAGGCCGTCGCTGCTGACGGCCAGCAGGGTGCTGCTGGACGGCTGGAGCGAGAAGGTCCCGGCGCCCGTGTCGCTGGTCAACTGGCCGATCACCGCGCCGTTGCCCGGCAGGCCGGACGCGGCCGGCAGCGTCAGGGGACGCAGCGACAGGTTGGCGTTCAGGAACACGCCCATCGGCGTGGTCAGGTCGATGGTGCGGTCGGCGAACTGAAGCCGCTCGATGTTCTTCAGGAAGTCGGTGTCGTCGAACAGCGCCCCCCGCGTCGCGAGCGTGTCCGTGACCGAGATGAAGCCGTCGTCGTTCAGGTCGTAGGCGGCCTGGATGACGTTCTCGCCCGCGTCGTTCAGGTCGCCGTCCTCATTCAGGTCGATCCGCTGGCCGCGGCCCTCGATCACGTAGTCGGTGCGGCTGCCGCTGAACAGGGCGGTATCCACCGAGGTGGAAGCCTGGTCGTGAAGCAGTTCGCGGACGATGGACATGTCGCCGGGGTTGATGGTGCGGTCCAGCAGCAGCGACAGCAGCGACCGGCCGCCGAAAGCCGGGTCGAGGTCGAAGCGGGGCTTGCCCTCTGCGTCCGTGTGCAGCACCTTGCCCGCGAAGGGCCCGGCCGCCGCGGTCGAGCCGTTCATCGACTCGGCCGAATAGGTCTGGCCGTCCACGACGATCTTGATGCGCACGTTCAGCCAGGCGTCGCCGTCGATCAGGTCGAAGCCGCCGCGGCCCTGGATCAGGTCGGATCCGCCCCCGCCCATCAGGATGTTGCCGTCGCGGAACATCACCCCGGCGTTGGCCGCCCCGCCATAGACATCCGGGCTGAGCGCGGCCAGCGTGTCGCGCATCGACCCGAACCAGTCGGTCATGCCGGCGATCCGCGCCAGTCCCTCGGCGTCCAGGACATGCTCGCCGAAGTCCAGGCCGGCATCCAGGTCACCCCCGGCGGTGCCGCGGTTGTCGCCCCGGATGGTGTCGTTGAACTTCCACCCCGAGAAGCCTTCCATCAGGTCGAAGCGGTCGCGCAGGATGTCGGCGGGGACCGAGGTGAAGATCGGGATGTTCGCATCCCAGTTCACACCGGCCACGTCGAACTTGGCGATCGCCCAGTCGAACCCGAACATCCCCTCGAACCGCTGGACGCCGATCCCCGAGAAGGCGATGTCGTCCCCCGATTCCAAGTCATAGTCCTGGTCGTTGCCCTGACCCCAGGCCACGTCGTGCCCGATGATCGTCGAGTTGAAGAACAGTTCGGAATTGTCGCCGGAAATGACGTCGAAGCCCTCGCCGCCCTCGATCCAGTCGTTCCCCTCGTTGCCCAGAAGGTTGTCGGGTCCCGAGCCGCCCAGGATGAAGTCGTTGCCTTCGCCACCGAAGGCCTCGGAGGCGTCCTGCCCGATCAGGAGCGCGTCCTTGCCCTCGCCGCCGAACAGCAGGTTGATGCCGCGCGCCGCCGAGACCACGTCATTGCCGCGTTCGCCGCGCAGGAAGTTGTCGCCGAAGGGATCCTCGATGATGTCGTCGCCGTCGCCGCCGAAGACCTGGTCCGATTCCTGCCCGGCGTTCAGATAGTCGTCACCGCCGTCGCCCCACAGGGCATCGATGCCCAGGTCGCCCTTGAGGGTGTCGTTGCCTTCGGTCCCGCCAAGCACCACATGCTCGCCGCCCCGGAAGATCAGGGTGCCGCCCACGTCGTGCATCCGGCCCCGGTCCTGCACCTGCGTCGCGCCGTCATAGTGGCGGATGACCTTGGGATCGATGGTCTGAAGCAGCGGATCGGCCCAGACCGGATCCTTGCCGTCGCTTTCGTCGTCATAGTCGCGCTGCGCGATGGCCCGATCCAGTTCCAGGATCATGTCCGGCGTCAGGAAGGCGTGGCCGTACATGTGCGGGGCATATTTGTCGCCCAACGACGAATTGCGCATCATGATGTCGGCGAAGGTGTTGGCCTCCAGCGCGTCCAGAAGGTTCAGGCCCTGAACACGGGACAGGTAATAGAAGCGGTCGCCGTTCTGAAGCTGCTCCATCTGGTATTCGAAGATGAAGTTGAACGTCGATCCCAGCATCCCGCCGAACTCGTTCAGTTTTTCGGCCAGGCCGCCGATCCACAGATCGACGGCGTTCAGGCCGCCCCGTTTCGTGATATCGCTGGCCGACCCGGCATAGGCGCCGGTGGCGTTCAGGAAGGCAACCCGGTCCGCGGGCGCCCCCGCGCCGCCCAGCACCAGCAGGGTGGCCGCCTCGCGCTTGGCTTCCAGCGTGTCGGCTTCGGTGATCGTCTCGTGCGTGCCGTAGGCCGCCACGAAGTTGATGAGCGAGATGGGGTTCTTCAGATGCTGGGCAAAGTGGCTCCAGCTGTCATAGGGCTTCAGGTCGGCGACGCCGAAGTCGTTGTAAAGTTCGTCGCGCGCCTGGTTCAGGGTCTTGACGCCGGTCTTCGCGCGCCCGCGCCAGGTTCAGGGCGGCAAGATCCAGCGGCAGGCCCAGCAGGTTGCTGCGCAGCGCCGGGACGATGAATTCGTCGATTTCCGACCCGACGTCCATCGACAGGCCGCGCAGGATGGCGCCCTGGATGTCGTCGAAATTGTCCGCCGTGGCCATGTAGCCCTGGGGGTTCAGGAAGGCGTCGATCAGCGACAGCTGCTTGCCGTCCGGGCCGTTGATCGGCTGCAGGTCGCTGTCGATCCGGTCAACCGTGTCGGTCAGCATCGAATGCCCGAAGCGGTAGATGGCATGGGCGAACTCGGCCACGATCGAGGGGTCGATGTCGGCGGTGTTGGTGAACACGAAGGGATCGACGGCGGGCTGGATGCGCCGGGCGAATTCCTCGAACACCATGTGCTGATACTGCATCTCGGTCGAGAAGCGCGCCGCCTGGAACATCCTGGCGCCGTCCCAGATCAGGGCATCGATCTCGGCCGGGGTCTGGGGAAGCCTGTCGATGTCCTTCAGCAGCCATTCGTTGATGAAGGCCAGGTCGCCGCTGTCCAGTATCGTGTGCTTGTTTTCCTCGACGATGCGGTTGTGTTCGGCATGGAAGACCGAATGGACCGCCGACAGGGCCAGGTTCTCGTTTCCGCGCCCGTCGCCGGTGATGAAATGCGAATCCAGCATCTCGTCGTCATAGGCCGTGTTCTGGCCGCGGGAGTTGGTCGGGCCAGCCGTTCCGTCCTCGTTCTTGTAACCTACCGCATCGTCACCGTCCGGCCGCAGGACGCCCCCGACGGCCACCGGCACGGCGTTGTGGGCGATGTCGTCCAGGAAAGCCGGCCCCGCGGCCAGGCTGCCCTGGGTGGTGATGCCTTCGGCCGTGCCTTCCTTGAGCCACGTGGTCGTCATGTCGCCCACCGGCGCCATGACCATCTGGGCATAGCCGTTCGGCCCCAGCAGCAGGTTGCCATAGGCGTCGGTGGCAAGCAGCGGCACGCGGTGGACATCGCTGTCCTCAAGCCGGATGCCCAGCACCTCGAGGGCCTGCTTCTTCACGTCGGCCCAGGTTCCGATGGTGCCGTGCATCTGCCCGTCCATCAGGCGCCCGGTGGAATAGGCCTTGAAGCCGTCAAGGACGCCGTCGCCGTCGGCGTCGATGTTCACGCGGACCTGTTCGCGCAGGAACACCTGGTGCGAGGCATGAGAGGTATAGGTCTGGTTCTGGTCCACGTAGGCCGTGGTCATGTTGGTGTGCGACGTGCCGTCGGGCGTCGCCCGGGTCATCGCCATGAAGCGAAGCTGCAATGGAAGATCGTCCGCGGTGCCGAAGACCTTGTCGGCGCCCGCGATCAGCGGATCGTCGTCCTCAAGCGGGATGTAAACGGTTCCATTGCCGCCCTTGGTGACCAGATCCAGGCCGTGATCGAAGAACTGCCCGAAGATGGTGAACAGGTTGTTGAACGAGGGCGTCAGCCCGATATCCGGCGACACGTTCTCGATGCGGATGCCGCCTTCGGGACCGACCTCAAGGCCGTTGGCGTCCAGAAGCGTTTCCAGGAAAGCCTGCGCCTGCTGATAGCCGCCAGTCGCTGCACCGGCATCGGCCAGGGCATCGTCGTAGGCTTCGGTGGCGGCGCCGAGATTGGCATTGGCCTGCGACAGCGCGGCTTCGGTCACGGCGGCATGGGCCTGGGCTTCGGTCTTGGCCTGTTCCAGGGCCTCGGCGCTGTCCCGGGCGGTGCCGTCGCTTGCCGAAACGGGTCTGTAGGCGCTGGCTGCCTGGGTGACGGCAGACAGGTCCTGCCCGTCCACCGTTCCATCATCCGCCAACAGCCCGTCAAGCGCCGCCAGCAGATCGACCGCCGCCGTGTGGGTGGCAAGCGCGTCTTGCGAGGCATTGCTGCCCAGCACGTCGATGACCTCGGCTGCCTGCAGGACGGCGGTGCTTGCCGCATCCCGGGCCGTCTCGAACAGCGTCTGGATCTGCGGATCCTGCGGAGCGCCCAGGATGGTCACGGCCAGGGCGTCCACCGCGGCCTGCGCGGCCTGGGCGGCGTCGGCTGCCTCATCCGCCTGGGCGGCTGCATTCGTCAGCATCGCCACGGCGGCATCCGCGCTGGTATCGGCCTGCACCGCGGCGTTCTGGGCCAGCACCGCGGTATTGAGATTGCCCTGCGCCGTGACGACAGCCGATGTGGCAGCGTTGTTGCTGGACGCCGCATCCAGCGTCGCCTGATAGGCCGAGGTGATGGCGTTGACGGCCTTCGTTGCGTCTTCCCCGGTGGTGCCAAGCACCTTCAGGGCCGCATAAAGGGCCGCCGGGTTGCCGGCGGTCTGGTCCACGATCAGGTTCGAAATCGTGCGCGGATCGGCGTCCACCACGTTGCCGGGCAGTCCGTAATTGGTGTTCGTCAACTCGGGCGCGTTAGGTCCCAGCGGAATGCTGTCGCCATCCTGATCGTTCAGATAGAACGGATCGGTCAGTCGCGGAAACGGGGTGCCGCCGGCCCCCAGATTCTCTTGCCCGGGCAGCAGGTTGTTGTCGCTTCCGTCCACCGTCCGCAAGCCCACGGGCATCAGCGCTGCGTCCTGGGCCGAAACCCCGTAGACCTGCTGGATGGCCTCGATCGTGGTCATGCCGCCTGCATGAAGCTCGGCTACCTCGATCTGCTTGAGGATGAATTGAAGGTCGTGAACATTGACATGGAAACTCGTTGACATGGCGGAGCCCTTCCTTGGAACCAAACAGGGAGGAACTTCCGGCAACCGTTCAACGTTGTCCTGGCGGCCGGGTGCAGGCGATCACGGCGCCTGACAGGCGCCCTGTTGGATGGCCCGTTCCGGGTCCGTTTCAGCGATGTCTGGAGGAATGCTCTCCCTGATGGGGCAGGTTAAGAATGATTAAGGTCGGGTGACAATGACGACAAAAGGCCAGGTGAACACCGGACTTTGGTCTTAAGACCTTGGCCGCCGTTTCAGGCCCGCACGACCGGCCCGCGGACAAGCCTAGGAAGACTATGATCTTTTATAAAAATATATACATAACAGATGCAATCATAATAAGAGAAAATCTGCATTAATCAACTAAAAGGAGATCCGGCCAGCTATAAAAAATTAGCTGCCCTGAAACAAGACGTTGTTTTGCTGAAAAACCCGGATAGCATGGCTGAATAAGTTTGCCGGAACCTGTTCTTCGGCCCCGGCTTTTGCGAGTTTTGGTTCGGGTTGAAGATGGGCGTTTCTGGCGCGGCCCTTTGGTGGACATCTTTAAGTCTGTCGCGGCAATTCTATGTGCTGTGCGTGTTCCTTCTTATTCCCGGCGTCGGCTTTCTGGGGCAATGGACGTCGCTCAGGGTCGAAGCGGCCGTAAAGCAGGACATCGGGCACCGCTCCAGCGCCTATTTCAGGCAGCTTTTCGCGCCCTATCTGCCGGATCTCGAACAGGACGGCCGCCTTTCGGAGGCGACGATAGCGGCCATCGGCCAGGCGGTCGCGGACTCGGCTGCGGAATTGAACCTTCTGGCCGCGAAGATCTGGGGTCCGGACGGGCGCATCCTGCTGGACACCGGCCCGCACGCCCCCTCCAGCCGCTTTTCGGTCACCGAGGGTCTTGCCCGCGCCGTCGACGGGACCGTCGCCGTCGAATTCGACAGCGGGTCCGGCGGCCATTCGGCCTATCCCGGCCAGAAGGTGCTGGAGGTTTACGTGCCGCTTCGGGCCGGCGCGGCGGGACCCGTGCTTGCGGTCGGGGAACTGTATTACGACACCACGTCCATCCTGGCGATGTTCCAGTGGACCCGGCGCCTGACCTGGATCGTCGTGGCGGTCATCCTGGTGGCGATCGTCGCCGGCATCCATGTCATCGTCTCGCAGGGCGATGTCGTGATCGAACGCCAGAAGGCCGAACTGCGCGCCAAGGTGGACAAGCTGACGCGGCTGCTGGAACACAACCGCGCCTTGCGCCTTGGCATCCAGCACGCCTCGTCGCTCAGCGCAGAGAACGCCGAGCTTCACCTGCGTCGGATCGGGGCGGATCTTCACGACGGCATCGGGCAGCTGCTGACGATCTCGCTGCTGAAGCTGGAGGAGCTGTTCCCCTGCGAGGACCACCGGCCGCGCGACTACGGCATCCTGCGCGAGATGCTGGAGGAGGCCATGACCGAGGTCCGCGCCATGGTGTCGGGCCTGACCTTGCCGCACATCCTGGAAAAGGGCCTGGCCGATGCGGTCCACATGGTCGTCCTGAAGCACCGCCACCGGACCTCGACCGCGGTGGACTGCACCATCCAGCCGGACATGGACGAGGTCGGCAACCCCGTGAAGCTGGCCATCTGCCGGATGGTGCAGGAAGGCCTGAACAACGCCTTCAAGCACGCGGGCGGAAAGGGACAGTCGGTCACCATCCGCCGCGAGGGGCAGTTCGTCGTGGTCAGCGTCAGCGACGAAGGCCCCGGCATCCGGCCCGATGCCCCCGGCAAGGGCGTGCAGCAACTGGGGCTGACCGGTCTGCGCAACCGGATCATCAGCCTTGGCGGCAAGCTCAACATCGACAGTGCGGCCGGTCGGGGCGTGACCCTGACCGGATATTTCCCAACAGATCTCTGAGGTATGCGATGCTACAGTCAATCAGGGTCGCCGTCGTCGATGACCATCCGCTGGTGCGGGAGGGCATCGTTCACGTGATCGCCGCTGCGGCGGACGACATGGAAGTGGTGGGCGAAGGCGCCACCGCCACCGAGGCGGTCGCCCTTGTCCGCGAACGGGTGCCGGACGTCCTTCTGCTGGATCTGAGCATCCCCGGCCTCGGCCTGACCGCCCTGGGCGAGATGACGGCCATGCGGTCCCCCACGAAGGTGATCGTCCTCACCGTCTCCGAGGACAGCAGCGATGTCCTCGAGGCCCTGCGCCGGGGCGCAAGCGGCTATGTCCTCAAGGGCATCAGCGGCTCGGACCTCAAGGACGTGGTGCGCCGCGTCCACCGCTCGGAAGGCTACATCTCGCCCGAACTGGGCGCGCGCCTTCTGTCGGATCTCAGCCGCAACCCCGTCCGGCGCGACGACTGCCTGAGCAAGCGCGAGACCGAGATCGTCCAGCTTGTCCGCCGGGGCTGCTGCAACAAGGAAATCGCGAAGCGGCTGGAGATCGGGGAAAAGACCGTCAAGCACTACATGACGACGATCTTCCGCAAGCTCGAGGTGCGCAACAGGACCGAACTTGCGCTGCGCGATCCGTCCCGCCCGCAGGCCGCGACCTGATGCGGGAATCCCCCGCGACCCCGGCTGGCGCCGCCGGAACCGGCGGGTGCGGCAGAATCGGCCCTGCCCCCTGCCCCGGCCCGCGCCGCGGCTGATCCGCCCCCGTTCGCGAACCGACCCAGCTTCAAGTTCCCCTTCGGGGCCTGCAGGCGTGGCCCGTTGCGGGCCTCGTCGCGGTCAGGGCTTGCGCTGGGCGGGTCTGACGGTGCAGATGCAGGCAGCCCCGAACACCGGCCCGGGGGAACATCCTGATCGACGCTGGAGGAAGGTTTTTGTCACCCAAGCAATCCCTTGCAGGAGCGGCGCATGTCTGACAGCGACCCCGGCCCGGCCGAGCGCGACTGGTCCGCCGCGATTTCCCCCATCGAGGACATCATCGAGGAGGCGCGCAACGGCCGCATGTTCATCCTGGTCGATCACGAGGATCGGGAAAACGAGGGCGATCTGGTCATCCCCGCGCAGATGGCCACGCCCGAGGCGATCAACTTCATGGCCACCCACGGGCGGGGGCTGATCTGCCTGTCCCTGACCGGCGCGCGCATCGACGCGCTTGGCCTGCCGCTGATGTCGGCCAAGAACTCCAGCCGCCACGAAACCGCCTTCACCCTGTCGATCGAGGCCCGCGAGGGCGTGACCACCGGCATCTCGGCCCAGGATCGGGCACACACGATCGCGGTGGCCATCGACCCCGCCAAGGGGCCGGCCGACATCGCCACGCCGGGCCACATCTTCCCGCTGCGCGCCCGGGACGGCGGCGTTCTGGTGCGCGCCGGCCATACCGAGGCCGCCGTCGATGTCGCGCGGCTGGCGGGGCTGAACCCGTCCGGCGTGATCTGCGAGATCATGAACGACGACGGCACCATGGCGCGCCTGCCCGATCTTGTGCGCTTCGCGCGCAGGCACGGGCTGAAGATCGGCACCATCAGCCAGTTGATCGCCTATCGCCGCCGCCACGACAACCTGATCACCGAGCGTGCCCGGATGCCGGTGCATTCGGTCCACGGCGGCGACTGGACGATGCGGATCTTCGGCGACCAGACCACCGGGGCTGAACATATCGTGCTGACCAAGGGCGATCCGACCCGGCCCGGCCCGGTCCTGGTCAGGATGCACGTCCTGGATCCGCTGCACGACGTGCTGGGCGTCGGCCGCGAAAGCGCCGGCACCCTGGACCAGGCGATGCGCCAGATCGCCGCCGAGGGCACCGGCGTCGTGGTGCTGTTCCGCGACATCGAGCCGCGCCTGCCCCGCCAGGACGAGGTGTCGTCGCACGTGATCCGCCACTATGGGCTGGGCGCGCAGATCCTGTCGGCGCTGGGGCTGTCGGAACTGATCCTGCTGACCAATTCCGCCCCGGTCCGGGTGATCGGCCTGGACGCCTATGGCCTGTCGATCCATTCCACCCGCCCGATCAAGGAGTGACGTCATGGCCGCCAGCATCGAACATCACCACCTGCCGCTGCCCCGGATCGACGGCAGCCTGCGCCTGCTGGTCGTGGTCGCGCCCTATTACCGCGACATCGCCAACGATCTTGTCGCGGGCGCAGGCGCCGTCGCCGCCCAGGCCGGCGCCACCGTGGAACTGGCCGAGGTTCCCGGCGCCCTGGAAATCCCCACCGCCATCGCGCTTGCCGCCGCCAGCGACCGCTTCGACGGCTATGTTGCGCTGGGCTGCGTGATCCGGGGCGAGACGACCCATTACGATACCGTCTGCAGCGACAGTTCCCGGGGGCTGACGCTGCTGGGCCTTCAGGGCCATTGCATCGGCAACGGCATCCTGACCGTGGAAAACATGACCCAGGCCCAGGTCCGGGCCGATCCGCAGGGCCAGAACAAGGGCGGCGGCGCCGCGGCCGCGGCCCTGCACCTGATCGCCCTCAGGCGGCGCTGGGGCCTCTGAAGCCCCGGCCGGGCGAAGGTGCCGGAGAGCGCCCGCAACCCGGCGCCGGAAAGGGCGCGGAGGCTGCGGGTTTCGTCTATCCGGCCAGCAGCGCGGCGTTGCCGCCCGCCGCCGTGGTGTCCACGCACAGATGCCGCTCGTGCGCGACATGGGCCAGGTCGGGCATTCCGGTGACCAGCGGCACGATCGGCCCCTCGCGCGCGGCCAGCGCCTGGGCATAGGCGCGGCCCGAAGCCTCGTCCCCCCACCACAGCACGGCGCCCATCGGCGGCAGGCGGGCCAGCGCCTGGGCCGGAAGGGCGCCGTCCGCGCCCAGGGCGTCGCCGCCCAGCGCCGCGACGGCCGCCATCTGCGCCGCCACCGCATCCGCGCCGGGACCCAAGCACAGCACCGGCGGGCGGGTGTGGGCGGACAGGCGGTTCAGTTCGCCGGTCGGGCCGGGCATCAGGCGCTCCTCGATCCGGCGGGAGACGTGCCCCGCAAGCCGGTCGCGGAGGCGGGCTTCGTCCGCCTGCCCCGACCAGGCGCCGCCCGGCGCGGTCGGCGGCTGGGGCGCGAAGAACCGCGGGACGTAGCGCGGACCACCCGCCTTGGGTCCGGTGCCCGAAAGGCCCTCTCCGCCAAAGGGCTGGCTGCCCACCACGGCGCCGATCTGGTTGCGGTTGACATAGATGTTGCCGACCCGCAGGGCCTCGCTGACCTCCTGCACGCGGGAATCGATGCGGGTGTGCAATCCGAAGGTCAGGCCGAAGCCGCGCGCGTTGATGTCGGCCACGACCCGGTCCAGCTGATCCCCGCGGAAGGTGGCGACATGCAGGACCGGGCCGAAGATCTCGCGTTCCAGGTCGCCGATCCCCTCTACCCGCAGCATGACGGGACCGATGAAGGTGCCTTGCGCGGGGGCGTGCAGCCTGTGGATCACGCGGTTGCCGTTGGCGGCCACGTAATCGGCGATGCCGTCGCGGGCGCGGGCGTCGATCACCGGACCCACATCGGTGGACAGGTTCCAGGGATCGCCCACCACCAGTTCGTCCATCGCGCCCCGGATCATCTCGATCAGATGGGGGGCGATGTCCTGCTGCACGTAGAGGCACCGCAGCGCCGAACACCGCTGGCCGGCCGACCGGAAGGCGCTGGTGACGATGTCGCGGACGGCCTGTTCCGGCAGCGCGGTCGAATCCACGATCATCGCGTTCAGTCCGCCGGTCTCGGCGATCAGGGGCGCGCCCGGGGCCAGATGGCCGGCCATGCTGCGCGCGATGCCCTGGGCGGTCGCGGTAGAGCCGGTGAAGACCAGCCCCGCCACGCGCGGATCGGCCGACAGGGCGGCGCCGACCACGCTGCCCTGGCCCGGCAGCAGTTGCAGCGCCGACAGCGGCACGCCGGCCCGATGCATCAGCCCGACACCCAGGGCCGCAACAAGGGGCGTGGCCTCGGCGGGCTTGGCGATGACGGCGTTGCCTGCCATCAGGGCGGCCGCGATCTGGCCGGTGAAGATCGCCAGCGGGAAGTTCCAGGGGCTGATCGCGGCGACGATGCCGCGCGGGGCGCCGGCATCGGCCTCGCCTTCGGCGGCGTAGTAGCGCAGGAAATCCACCGCCTCGCGCAGTTCGGCCACCGCGTCGGCCAGGGTCTTGCCGGCCTCGCGCCCCAGAAGGGCGAAGACCGGCCCGAAGCTTGCCTCGTAGAGGTCGGCGGCGCGGCGCAGGACGGCGGCGCGTTCGGCGGCGGGCACGGCCCAGGGGCGGGCGTCGCCGATGGCGCGGCGCGCGGTCGCCGCATCCGCCATCAGGACCGAGGCCAGCCGCACCCCCGTCGCCGGGTTCACCACGTCATGCGTCTCGCCCGTGGGGGGCGAGACGGTCAGCGGCGCCACGTCCGACAGCGCCACATCGCGGGCGGCCTGGATCCGCGCCAGCGTCTGTTCGTCCGACAGGTCGAACCCGGCCGAGTTGCGGCGCCCGGCGCCGAACAGATCCGCAGGCGCCAGCAGGGACGCCGGTGCCTTTGCCGTCGCCAAAGCGTCGAACGGATCGCGCGCGACCTCCTCGGGCGTCACGCTTTCATCGACGATCTGGTTCACGAAGCTGCTGTTGGCGCCGTTTTCCAGCAGGCGCCGCACCAGATAGGCCAGCAGGTCGCGATGCGCGCCGACCGGCGCATAGATGCGGCAGCGGCCGCCCGTCTCGCGCAGCACGATGTCGTGCAGCCGCTCGCCCATGCCGTGCAGCCGCTGGAACTCGAAGCGGATGTCGCCGGCCATCTCCAGGATCGCCGCGACGGTATGGGCGTTGTGGGTGGCGAATTGCGGATAGATGCGGTCGGCGTAGCCGATCAGCTTGCGGGCATTGGCGATATAGCTGACGTCGGTGGCGGCCTTGCTGGTGAACAGCGGAAAGCCCGGATGCCCCTCGACCTGGGCGCGCTTCATCTCGGTGTCCCAATAGGCGCCCTTGACCAGCCTGACCATGATGCGCCGGTCCAGCCGGGCGGCCAGGTCGTGCAGCCAGTCGATGGTCTGGCCGGCGCGCTTGCCATAGGCCTGCACGACGACGCCGAAGCCGTCCCAGCCCGCCAGCGAGGGATCGGACAGCACCGCCTCGATCACCTTCAGCGACAGCACCAGCCGGTCCTGTTCCTCGGCGTCGATGTTCATGCCCATTCCGGCGGCCTTGGCCTGCCGCGCCAGGCGCAGCACCACGGGCACCAGTTCGCGCATCACGCGCCCCTCCTGCGCGACCTCGTATCGCGGATGCAGCGCCGACAGCTTGATCGAGATGCCGGGGTTCTGTTCCACCGACCCCTTGTCGCAGGCCCCGGCGATGGCGGCGATGGCGTCGGCGTAGGCACGGTCATAGCGCGCGGCATCGGCGGCGGTCATCGCCGCCTCGCCCAGCATGTCGTAGCTGTAGGTGAAGCCCTGCGCTTCGCGCGTCCTGGCCCGGTCCAGGGCGTCGGCGATGGTCTGGCCCAGCACGAACTGCCGGCCCATTTCCTTCATGGCGCGGCCCACCGCGGTGCGGATCACCGGTTCCCCCAGCCGCCGCACCATGCGGCGCAGGGTGCCCGCCTGGTCGTCGTCCAGCACCCGGCCCGTCAGCATCAGCGCCCAGGTCGAGGCGTTGACCAGCGGCGACGAGGCCTCGCCCAGGTGCCTGCCCCAGTCGGACGGGGCGATCTTGTCCTCGATCAGGGCGTCGATGGTAGTCTTGTCGGGCACGCGCAGCATCGCCTCGGCCAGGCACATCAGGGCGACGCCTTCGCGGGTGGACAGCCCGTATTCCGACAGGAAATGCTCCATCAGGCTGGGCCGCGCCTCGGCGCGGATGCGGCGGACCAGATCGGCGGCGCGGGCGCTGATGGCGGCGCGCGCCTGGGGGGACAGGGCGGCCCCGGCCACAAGGTTCGGCAGAAGCGCGCCCTCGTCCGCGAACTTGGCCTGGGTGGAAAAGACGCTGGGGCTGACGGACGAGGACATGCCTGACTCCTTGACTGATCCGCCGGAGTTATCAGAGATGATCTAGGCTGTGCGCCTGAAGATGCCACGGTTTCTGGCCGAATGGAACAATATAGCAGGGCTGCCTGGGATGACCGTGAAGCTGGATGCGCATGACCGCAGGATCCTGGCCGAACTGACCCGCAATGCGCGGATCCCCGTGGCCGAACTGGCCCGCAAGGTCGGCCTGTCCAAGACCCCGGTGGCACTGCGCATCCGGCATCTGGAACAGATCGGCCTTATCACCGGCTATCGGGCGATCCTGTCGCCGCTGAAGCTGGGCCTGACCCATGTCACCTATGTCGAGGTCAGCATGAGCGACACCCGAGAGGCGGCGCTGCAACAGTTCAACGCCGCCGTCCGCGCCATCCCCGAGATCGAGGAATGCTACATGATCGCCGGCGGCTTCGACTATCTCATCAAGGTCCGCTCGCGCGACATGGCCGATTTCCGGCGCATCATGGCCGAGAAGCTGTCGGGCCTTCCCCATATCAGCAACACCTCGAGCTATGTGTCGATGGAGGCGGTGGTCGAGCAGACCTTCACCCTGGGCGACTGACGCGCCCGCGCCGGTCCGGCAGGGTGGCGGCATGGGCAGGGATCAGGCAGGCTTGTCCCAGAACCGCTTGGCCGCTGCCAGGTTCCGGTAGGCGCGGCCTGCGGCCTTCAGCAACGGCTCTCGGGCGTGCTGGGGGACCAGCGCCGCGCGGGCGGGGGCGGCGTCGATGCCGATGCGGTCCAGAAGCGCCGGGGCGGCCGACAGGTCGTTGAGCCGGCCAAGCTGGTCCTGCAGATCCTCAAGCGCCGCGGCAAAGCGCCTGCGCCGCTTGAAGACCGCCTCCTCGGCGAACAGGGGGGCAAAGAAATCCGCCGCGTAGCGCAGCTTCTTGGCGTCCTTGCGCAAGGCGTGGCGCGCCTCGTCCTCCATCGCGGTAAGCCCGCTTCCGGCCCGGACGACCTTGCGGCGATAGCGCGCCAGCGCCGACGAGGCAAAGAGCCGCCCCGGGGCCTCGCGGGCGGCCCGGGTCCGCGGATCGGTCAGCCAGTCCCCGTGATGCAGCCAGGCCGCCAGATCCAGCATCAGCGTGCGGGCGCGCGGCGATCCAAGCGCGGCGGCGGCGCGGTCGTGGGCCGCCTCGCGGGCGGCGCGGATCTGCGCCAGCAGCGGGCCGTCCGGCGCGCGCTCAAGAAGCACGTCCAGATCGCGTACCTCGCCCAGGGTGGCGGCAAGCCATTGCAGGCCGTCCCGCAGCGCGGCGGCGTCCCCATCCAGCAGGGCCCGATGGATCGAGAAGGCCGAGCGCAACCGCCGCAGCGCCACCCGGGCCTGATGCAGAGGTTCCGGCCCGCGCGTGGCCAGGACCAGATCCTCGTTCAGGCGGAACTGACGGATGCAGGACAGGGCGATGGCCTGGAACGCCTGCCCCGCCGTCATGCCCTCATCCAGCGCCACCGGCTCGGCCTTGTGTGCCGCGGCCGCCGCCGCAAGCAGCCGATAGCCGCGTTCCGCCTTGGTCGTCACCCCAAGCGCCAGGGGGGCCGCGTCGTTCAGCCGGCGCGCCAGGGAAAACAGGGCCTCGGGCGGCCCCGCCTTCAATTCAAGCTCGCATTCGCTGACGGAGATCCGCCGGCCCGCAGCAAGAATCGCGCCCTGGTCGATGACCAGTTCGATGCGCGCGCCGGCCTCGTCGATCAGCCAGGTCCGCCGCCTGACCGACACCGTGAAGGCCGGCGCCAAGGCGCGCGCCCTGGCGCCAAGCCGGGCAGGCAAGGGCGTGCCGTCAAGATTCGGGCGGTCGGCGGCGACGGGCTTTTCCCATTCGGGGCGCGCGAACAGGCCGGCCGCCCTGGTGGTTGCCTCCTTGACTGTCTGGACGCGCGTCTCGGCCGTCTGGCGGATGCGCAGCGTCAGCCCCGCCGCGGCCAGGTCGTGATTGGGCGTGTCGAAGTAGATGGACCGCTGGCGGACAGCCGGGGGCGTTCCCGGAAGCAGGCCCGCCGTCTTCAGCGCTGCGACCGCCGCGGGCGGCAGGTCCAGCTTCAACTCGATCTCGTCCATCGCGGCCCCGATTCACGGCGAATCCCCCGGATGATAGCATGGCCGTCGCCTTCGGCGGATCCCCGGTCGGGCAGCCTCATGCAGGCGTCAGGCACGCTAGGCTGCGGTCCATCCGGCATCGTCCATCGCCGCCTCGGCGGCCTGGGCATCGGGCAGATCCGTCCGCCAGCGAGAGGCGTCGATCCGCCGGCCCGTCACCCCGTCCGAGGCGTCGGAGGCCAGCCAGATCAGCGGCGCCACGATCACCTGCGGATCCAGAAGCTTGTCGCGTTCGGCCTGCGGGAAGCCGGCCGGGATCATGCCGGTGGCCGTCGCCCCGCCGGGCAGCAGCCCGTTCACGGTGACGCCCGTCCCGTCCAGATCCTGCGCCCAGATCACGGTTTCGGATTCCAGCGCCGCCTTGGACGGACCATAGGGCGAAAAGCCGCGCCGCCGCATGGTGGCATGGTTCATCGTGATGTTGACGATCCGTCCCCGCCCCGCCCGTATCATGTGCGGGACGGCTGCCCGCGCCATCAGGAACGGGCCGTTCACATTCGTGTCGATGACCATGCGCCAGACATCGGGCGCGGTTTCCCAGAACCGCGTCGGCCGGGTCAGGAAGTCGTCGCTGACGTATTTCATCCCGCGACCGGCGTTGTTGACCAGGATATCGACGGACCCGAAGGCGTCGATCGCAAGGTCCACCACCCGCGCGCAGTCGGCCTCGCGCGTGACGTCGGCCTGGACGGTGCGCAGCCGGTCGGACCCGGCCTGGGCGGCAAGCGCGTCCAGTTCCGCGCCCTCTCGCGACGCGGTGGCCACCACGCGCGCGCCGGCGTCCAGCAGGCCCCGCGCCATCGCCAGCCCAAGGCCGCGCCCGCCCCCGGTGACGATCGCGACCCGGCCTTCCAGGGTCGGCGCGCTCATCGGTTCAGCGCCTGCATCTGCGGCTCGGCATAGCGCGTCCCGGCTGCGGCGCCCGGCGGCAGGATGCGGTCGATCCGGGCAAGATCCTCGGGCGAGATCCGCACGTCGACGGCACCCACGTTTTCCTCAAGCCGGGCGCGCTTCTTGGTGCCGGGGATGGGCACGATGTCGTCGCCCTGCGCCAGCAGCCAGGCCAGCGCAAGCTGCGCGGGGTGCAGCCCTTTTCGCGGGCCATGCCCTCGATCTCGGCCACCAGATCCAGGTTCTTCTGGAAGTTCTCGCCCTGGAAGCGCGGGCTGAAGCGGCGGTAGTCGTCCGGCTCGAGATCGTCGAGGCTGCGGATCTGCCCCGACAGGAAGCCGCGCCCCAGCGGGCTGTAGGCGACATAGCCGATGCCCAGTTCGCGCACCGTGGGCAGGATCTCGTCCTCGGGCTCGCGGCTCCACAGCGAATATTCGGTCTGCAGGGCGGTGATGGGATGGACGGCATGGGCGCGGCGGATCGTGGCGGGGCCGGCCTCGGACAGGCCCAGGTAACGGACCTTGCCGGCCTTCACCAGATCGGCCATCGCGCCGACGGTTTCCTCGATCGGCGTGTTGGGATCGACGCGGTGCTGGTAATACAGGTCGATGTGATCCACCCCCAGACGCTTCAGCGACGCGTCGCAGGCCTGGCGGACGTATTCCGCGTCGCCGCGGATGCCCAGATATTCGCCGTTCTCGCCCCGCACATTGGCGAACTTGGTGGCCAGCACGACGCGGTCGCGGCGATCGGCGATCGCCTTGCCGACCAGCACCTCGTTGGTGAAGGGGCCGTACATGTCGGCGGTGTCCAGGAACGTCACCCCCAGTTCCGTCGCCCGGTGGATTGTGGCGGTCGCCTCGGCCTCGTCGCGGCCGCCGTAGAAATCCGACATCCCCATGCACCCAAGGCCCAAGGCCGACACCTCGAGGCCCTGCGACCCCAGTTTGCGCGTCTGCATCCGCGTCTCTCCTTATTCGCTGTCGCGGGACAACAAGGCGGAGGGCGAAAAAGTTTCGGACCCTCCGGCCCGCAGTTTTCGGGGATTGCCCACGCCCAGGCAGAGGGCTAGCATCGATTCACAATCCCCGGGGCACAGGGTGCCTGCCACAAGGGAAAGGATAAGCAACATGTTCAGCCTTACCGTGAACGGCCGAGAGGTTTCCGTCGATGTTCCGGGCGATACGCCCCTTCTGTGGGTCCTGCGCGACGAGTTGCGGCTGACCGGCACCAAGTTCGGCTGCGGTGTCGCGCAATGCGGCGCCTGCACGGTGATGGTGGACGGCACGACCCGGCGCAGCTGCGTCACCCCGATCGAGATGGCCGACGGCGCCTCGGTCGAGACGGTCGAGGGGCTGGACACGCCGGAATCGCAGGCGGTGCAGGCGGCCTGGACGGCCATCGACGTGCCGCAGTGTGGCTGGTGCCAGTCGGGCCAGGTGGTCAGCGCCACCGCCCTGCTGATGCAGATCCCCGAGCCGACGGACGAGGACATCGACAGGGCGATGGCCGGCAACATCTGCCGCTGCGCCACCTATGTCCGCATCCGGCAGGCGATCCACGAAGCCGCCCGCGCATTGAAGGCATGATCCGATGACCAGACAAAGCCGCCGCCAGTTCCTCTCCGCCTCGGCCGGGCTCGTGATCGCCGTGGCGCTGCCGGTGCCGCTGCGGGCGCAATCGGGCGCCGCAGCCATCCTGGGACAGGACACCCCGTCCGAGGGCGCCTTCGCCCCCAATGCCTTCATCCGGGTCGCGCCAGACGACACGGTGACGGTGCTCATCAAGCATATCGAGTTCGGCCAAGGGCCCTATACCGGTCTGGCGACGCTGGTGGCCGAGGAAATGGACGCCGACTGGGCGCAGATGCGCGCCGAGGCGGCGCCGGCCAACGACCAGCTTTACGCCAACCTGTTCTTCGGGATGCAGGGGACCGGCGGCTCGACCGCGATGGCCAATTCCTATTCGCAGATGCGCAAGGCCGGCGCTGCGGCGCGGGCGATGCTGGTCGCTGCCGCGGCCGAGGAATGGGGCGTCCCCGCGGCCGAGATCGAGGTGTCGAAGGGCACCGTGCGGCACGCCGCGAGCGACCGCAGCGCCCGGTTCGGCCAGCTTGCCGAACGCGCCGCGGCCATGACCGCGCCCGAGGATCCGGTGCTGAAGGATCCGGCGCAGTTCAACCTGATCGGGACCAAGGTCACCAAGCTGGACAGCCGGCCCAAGTCCACCGGCCAGGCGATGTTCACGCTGGACGTCTATCGCGAGGGCATGGAAACCGTCGTCGTCCGCCATCCCCCCGTCTTCGGCGCGCGGGTGGCGCGCTTCGACCCGGCCCCGGCGATGGCGGTGCCCGGCGTCGTCGCCGTGCGCGAAATCCCCTTCGGCGTAGCGGTCTATGCCACCTCGACGGCGGCGGCGCTGAAGGGGCGGCAGGCCCTTCAGGTCGAATGGGACGATAGCGAGGCCGAGACCCGGTCATCCGAGAAAATGTTGCAGGCCTTCGCCGAGGCGGCCGCGACCGAGGGCCTGGTGGCCGAGGAGGCGGGCGACGTCAACGCCGCCCTCGAGGGCGCCGCGCAGGTGATCGAGGCCGAGTTCCGCTTCCCCTACCTGGCCCATGCCCCGCTCGAGCCGCTGGACGCGGTGATCGAGGTCCGCGAGGGCGCGGCCGAGTTGTGGATGGGGTCGCAGTTCCCGGGGCTCGACCGGCCGACCGTCGCCAAGACGCTGGGCATCGACCTGGCGCAGGTGTCCATCAACGTCATGTTCGCTGGCGGCAGCTTCGGGCGCAGGGCGCAGCCCGACGCGCATCTGGCCGCGGAAATCGCGGCCATCGCCAAGGCCGCGGGCCGGGACGGCGCGTGGAAGCTGCTGTGGACGCGCGAGGACGACCTGCACGGCGGATATTACCGCCCGATGACCGTGCACAGGATGCGCGGCGGGATCGACGCGGACGGCAACATCGTCGGCTGGCTGGACGTGCTGGCCAACCAGTCCATCATGGCTGGCGGCCCGATGGAGCAGATGATGGACAAGGGGCTTGATCCCTCGGCCTACGAAGGCGCGACCAAGATGCCCTACACGCTTCCCAACTTCCGCACCGCTTGGGTGCGGATGGAAAGCCGGGTTCCGGTGCTGTGGTGGCGGTCGGTCGGCCATACCCATACCGGCTATGCAACCGAGGTGTTTCTGGACATGCTGCTCGAGGCGGCGGGCAAGGATCCGCTGCAGGGACGGCTGGATCTGCTGCGGGGCGACGCGGCCCGCGACCGGGCGGTTCTGGAACGGGTGGCCGCGATGGCCGGCTGGGACGGGCAGAAGGTCAAGGGCGATCGCGGCTATGGCATCGCGCTGCACGAGAGCTTCAACACCTATGTCGCGCAGATCGCCGAGGTCTCGAACCAGGGGGGATGCCGCGGGTCCACCGGGTCTGGTGCGCCGTCGATTGCGGCGTGGCGGTGAACCCGGACGTGATCCGGGCCCAGATGGAGGGCGGCATCGGCTATGGCCTGTCGGCGCTGCTCTACAGCCAGATCACGCTGCTGCCCGGCGGCCGCGTGGCCGAAAACAACTTCGACGGCTACCGCATGTTGCGCATCTCCGAGATGCCCGAGATCGAGGTCGAGGTCCTGGACAGCGGCTATGATCCGACCGGCGTCGGCGAGCCGGGAACGCCGCCCATCGGCCCTGCCGTCGGAAACGCCTGGAGGGCGCTGACCGGGCAGGTCGTGACGCGGCTGCCTTTCATTACCGGAGTGAACGCATGAGATCCTGGCAAACCTCGGCCGTGGCGCTGATCCTGGCCCTGTCCGCCGCATCGGCCGGCTGGAGCGAGGAGGTCAACGGCCTGCGCACCGTTGACGAGTTCGACAGCGTCGCGGACGAGACCGCCCGGTCGCAGGCGCTGTTTCAGGAAATGGCCAAGGTCATCCAGCACCCCCGCTGCCTGAACTGCCATCCGGCCGACAACACCCCCCGGCAGGGCATGGACATGCACATCCATGAACCGCCGGTCGTCCGGGGCGACAGCGACTTCGGCGCGCCGGGGATGACCTGCAACGTGTGCCACAGCGAAAGGAACGTGGACTACGCCTCCGGGGAAGGCTCGATCCCGGGCCACTCGCCCTGGATGCTGGCACCCATCGAGCAGGCCTGGATCGGCAAGACGGTGGCCGAGATCCGCACGCAGCTCAAGGACCCCGAGCGGAACGGCGGGCGAACCCTGGCGGAACTGCACGAACACAACGCCGAGGATGGCTTGGTGGGCTGGGGCTGGGAACCCGGAACCGGACGCGAACCGGCCCCCGGCACGCAAGAGATCTTCGGCGAGTTGACCCTCGCCTGGATCGAGACGGGCGCCGCCTGCCCTGCGGAATGACCCCGCAGCCAAGCTGAAAACCCGCTGCTCTCCGGTTGCGGCTGCTGCCCCCCGAAAAGTGAGTGAACCGCCAGTGCCATCGCACTGGCGGACAGCATGAACCGCCCGGTGGCTGCCAGCCTTCCGCGGTCCCGGAACGGGCGCACCCGCCGCTGGCTGGCAGCCTAGCGCGGCCGCGGCCTCCGGTCAGGGGACGGAACCTTCAAGCGCCGTCCGCAGGCGGGACATCAGCGCGACCGCCTGCGCCGTCTCCTCGGCGGAAATGCCCAGGGCGGCGAACTTGTCCGACGCGATCACGTCGGCCTCTTTCAGCAGGTCAAGGCCGCGCGGCGTCAGCCGCAGGACGATGCGCCGCTCATCCTCGAGATCGCGCACCCGTTCGATGGTTCCGCAGCCCGCCATCTTCCTGGACAAGGGCGACAGGGTGTTGGGCTCGACCCCCAGCCGCGCGGAAAGTTCGGTCAGCGACATCTTCTCGCGTTCCTGCAGGGCCTTGAGCACGACGTATTTCGCATAGGTCAGCCCGATCCCCGCAAAGGCGGCCTGGTAATGGCGCCCGAAGGCGTGGTGAAGCCTGTAGGCCTGAAAGCAGACCATCTCATCAAGGGCGAGCGCGTTTTCCATTTCTGTGCATCTAGCAAAGCCTGTTGCCGAATCAAACCTTTTGTCTCATTCTGTGCGTACACGAACTGTTCTTGCACGAAAGGAAACCGGATGGACCGAATGAACCGCCGCACGTTGCTGAAAGCTGCCGCCGCGCTGCCGGTCGCTGGCGCCGTCGGGGCGGGTTCCGGGCCGGCCCTGGCCGCGGGCCATGCCGCGCCCGCGGGCGCCGCGCTCTATGGCGCCTCTCTGGGCGATTACCGCATCACGGCCCTGCTGGACGGCATCGTTCCGCTGGGACGGGACTTCTTCCTGGGTGGAGAGGAGGTGGACAGGGTCCTGGCCGAGGCCGGCATCGGCCCCGATGCCGCGCCCGCGCCGGTGTCTGCCTTCCTTCTGCAATCGGCGGACCGCACCATCCTGATCGACGCTGGCATGGGCGAGCAGGCCCCTTTCGGGCCGGGCTTCGGCCGGGTGATGCCCGGCCTTGCGGCGGCAGGCGTCGCGCCGGACGATGTCGATCTGGTGGTGCTGACCCATGCCCATGTCGATCACATGGGCGGCCTGATCCAGGGCGACACCGCAGTGTTCGGAAACGCCCAGCTTGCGGTCGGAGAGGTCGAGGCCGGCTTCTGGACGGATGCCGCGATGATGGCCCGCGCCCCCGCCGAGGCGCAGCCGACATTCCAGCTGGCGCAGGCGGTCTTTGCCGCCTATGGCGATCGCATGACGCGCATCGCGGACGGGGCCGAGGTCGCGCCCGGCATCACCCTGATGCTGTCGCCGGGCCATACGCCGGGACACTCCGTCCTGCGCATCGACGGCGGCGACAGGCAGCTGCTGATGATCGCCGACACGCTGCATTCGGCGGATGTGCACACGGCGCTGCCGGATGTGGGCTTCGGCTTCGACAGCGATCCCGCCCAGGCGGCGGCGTCGCGGCGGCGCATCTTCGACATGGTGGCGGCGGACAGGATGCTGGTCGCGGGCAGCCACATCCACTTCCCAGGCATCGGCCGCATCCTGCCCGAAGGCGACGCCTTCCGCTATGTCCCGGCGACCTGGATGTAGCCTGCCGCGCCCCGGCAAGGCCGCCGGGGCGGTCAAGCCGGTGCCGCCAGGGGTCTGCGGGGCGCGCGCGCCCCTGCCCCGGCGGGACGCTTCAACCCTTCCACAAGCGAGGTTTCACATGACGGATGCGACGCTCTACGGCTTCAGCGGCTCGACCTATGTGCGCACGGTGCGCTGCGTGCTGGCCCTCAAGGGCATCGGCTACGACCAGGTGCCGGTCAACGTGCTGGCGGGCGAGACGCGCACGCCGGATCATCTGGCCCGCCACCCCTTCGGCAAGGTGCCGGTCCTGGACATCGACGGGATGCGCCTGCGCGAGACGGACGCCATCGTGCGCTATCTCGACGCGCGCAACCCCGATCCGGCGGTCCTGCCGGCCGATCCCAAGGCGCGGGCCAAGGCCGACGAGGCGGCGTCGATGATCAACAGCTATGGCTATGGCGCGATCATCGGCTTCGTCGCCTATCACCTGTTTCCCGATCTGGTCGGCGGCAAGAACGACCAGGCCCGGCAGTCAGGCCTGGACCAAGCCGTGACGCTGGCAAAGGCGGTGATGGAGATCAGGGGCCGCGCGCGGTTCCTGGGCGGCGAGACGCCGGGCTATCCCGACTATCTGCTGGGGCCGCTGGTCGCCTATGCGGCGATGACCCCGGACGGCCCGCGGCTTCTGTCGGTTCCGGGAATGCAGGACTGGTGGGACAGCCTGTCCGCCGACGACACCTTCAAGGCGACGGCGCCCACCGAGAACTGAGCCAGCAAGACCCGGGCGGCGCCCTGCCCGCCCGGTGGCGATCAGGCCGAGACGCTGGACAGGTGCAGATGCGCGGCCTCGGCCGCCTCGAGCGCGCCTTCCAGAAAGCCGCCTTCGGTGGCAGCCGTCTCGGTTCCTGCGAAGACCAGGCGGTGCCGCGGCGCGATCGGCCGATAGGCGGGATGGGCGGGAAGCGGCCTGGCGTCGGCGGGCGTGGCCGTCGCGGGATCCACGCTCCAGTCCTTGATCAGAACCTGGCTTGGGCGGGCCGCCTCGGGGCCGAAAAGCCGTCCAAGCTGCGCCAGGGCCTGCGCCTGAAAGCCAGGCTGCCGCGCGGCGCCCGGCAGGACAAAGCCGAACAGCGCGCCCCGCGCCAGATCCAGAGGCGAGGCATCGTGGATTTCCGCCAGCGGCCCCCGGTGCGAGATGGCGTCGCCGTTCAGCCCCATCGCCCGCCAGAACGGCCGGTCATAGACCGCGACCAGCTTGGCCTGACCCGCCATCCAGGTCGGCACGTCCGGGACGGAAACCCCCAATGGCCCCGCCACCCGCGGCGGCAGCGCCAAGACCGCCCGGTCCGCGTGCCAGGCGGCACCGCCGCCGTCGATCAGGGTGATGCGGCTGTCCTCCTCAACCACGCGCTGAACCGGATGACCAAGGCGCAGCGCCGCGCCAAGCCCTTGGGCCAGGGCGTCGGTCAGGCGGGACAAACCGCCCGCAAGACGCAGCGCACCGCCCATCGTGGCAAGGGCCAGATCCCGGCGGATGGCGCCGGCCGCATCCTCGAATACCAGCCGCCCCTCGGCATATTGCGGAAAGGTTTCCAGCCCCAGGGCCCGCGCCAGCCCCAGCGCCCGGCGGTTGTGGGGCCAGATCCAGGCCGGCCCCAGGTCAAAGCCGTGCTGCGTCAGGATCCGGCCGCCCGGGCGGTCGCGCGCCTCGAACAGGGTCACGTCGCGTCCATCGGCCTGCAGCGCCCGGGCAAGCGCCAGTCCCGACAGGCCGGCGCCGATGATGGCGATGTCGATCTGCCGGCTCATCGGCAACCCGCAGCCGGCCGAAGACGGCGCGCCCCTGCCCCGAGGGGGATGTCAGCCTGCCGCATCAGCACCTGCTGCGCGACGGCAGGGCAGAGCCCGTCCAAGCGGGCGGATCCGAGGCGGGAAAGGATTCAAGACCCGCCAGGAACACCGGATCGTCAAGATCGCCGTGCGGATCGTCCGGGTCGTCCTGTCGCCCCGAAGCGTCCGCGCCGTCCTGCGACACCGGCCTGCCTGCCGCAGGGCGCGCGATATCGCCGTGGCGGGCACCCCGCGGGGCGGCAGACTTCCTGGCGACGGTCTGTTCCCACCAGAACGGCTTCGGAGTGGCGCTGCGTTGCACGGGGGCGTCGTCGCGCACCAGGTAAGGCCAATCGTTCTGCTCGGCAAAGGCCACCGCGCTTTCGCGGTCCGGGAAGCCCAGCCGGATCGGCCGGTAGGGATCGGCACTGGCGGTCCAGCCCATCAGCGGCTCGATTTCGGGGGCCAGCCTGGCGTCGAACTCGACGACCCAGGGCCGCGGGCGCGGACCGCTCTGCTTGACCGGGCGCGCGGGGCGATAGATCACCGCCTGCGGCACGTCATCCGACCTCAGCCCGGTGCCGGGGATCCGGGGCCGGAACGGCGGGCGGTTATGGGTCCGTTGCAGGGACATGGCATCACCTCCTGAACATCAGGCCGGAAGGCCGGTGCGGCTGTCCGCGCGGCCGCGCAGCTTCAGCCCCAGCAGGATCATGGCGATGCCGAAGATCGCGGCATAGATCCCCAGCAGCCAGCCCAGGGCCAGCAGGCTTTCGACGGGACGGGCCATCAGGAACCACAGCACCACGATCCCCAGCAGCACCGACAGCGCCCCACCCAGGCCCAGCCAGACCTCGCCCTCGATCTCCTTGCGCAGCCGGATCGCCGTCGCGATCTGCACAATGCCGGACGCAATCGACCAGAAGGCGATGCTGACCCACAGGAACACCGCAAGCCCGATGGTCGCCACCAGAGGCGCCACCAGCACCACGAGGCCCGTCAGGATTCCCAGCACCCCGCCAAGCGCAAGCCAGCCCCACCGTTCGCCCTTGCGCATGTTGCGAACCGCCGAAATCAGGCCGAAGACCCCATCGGCGAAGGCGAAAGCGCCGAAGACCAGTGTCAGGGCAATCACCGCCCCGGCCGGCATCAGCCAGGCCAGCACGGCGATGATCAGCGCAACCACGCCTCGCAGGACGAAGGCCCACCAGTTGCGCGACAGTGAGCAGATCATGTCTGCCCCAAGAACGCGATCGGTCATGGTATCATCCTCCTTTCCTTGGTGCCGGCGGCGGACGGGCCGCCCGGGATCTCTTGGCCCCGCCGCAGGAACGCCTGCCGGGGAAGGTCCGGTTCCCGATCCCCTACCCCCGCGGCAGCACGCCCGAAAGATCCCGTTACACGCATGAAAAAGATTGGCGCCGCGGCCCGTCTGTCAAGAACGGGCCGCCAGACATGAGCCGTCCAGCGACCCGGGAAGACCCGCGACGCTGGGACAAGATCAGGGGGACCAGAGCCCACGGCGCGCCCTGCGGCACCGCCGGCAAACTTCCAAAACGGGCACATTTTCCGCTTGCGCGCCGTTTCGCCCGACCCTATAGACCGCTCACGCAAGGTCGGCAGACCCTGCAGACCTCCGGTGGGGCCATAGCTCAGTTGGTAGAGCGCTTGAATGGCATTCAAGAGGTCAGGGGTTCGACTCCCCTTGGCTCCACCAAATTCAATAACTCTCGTAAACGATTGAGGCTATTGGATTAATTGGAGGACCGTCCGCTGTTCCCCCACACGTTTACCCCACACATGCTCCACATACTGGGCATATTGGGCGGTCAATGTGAGGCGGGGGTGATCAGGTATAGCCGTTCAACATCCTTTGCGTTTGGAGATAGCCATGATCTCAGACACGGGGGCTCGGCTCGCAGAAATCATCGCCCTCCGGAAGTCAGACGTTGTTCTAGACGCTGCCATTCCCCACGCCATCATCAAGCCTCATGACCTTCGGCGGGTGAAGACCAGCGCCTCCGAACGCAAGGTCCCTCTGGTGGGTGAGGCGTCGTGGGCAGCCAACTGGGCACGAAGACAAAAGGCGATCTGCTCTTTCCGGCTTTCGCTCCGAGCAAGCCTGACACCCCGGTCAATGCGGCGTCGGCGTCAGCGGCTATCAACAAGTGGCTCAAGGACAACAAGCTAGTCAGCGAAGTTAAGACCCTTCACAGCTTCCGCCATGCCATGAGGGGCCGGCTTAGAGACGTCGGAGCACCCAGATGTTGCCGAGGCAATCGGTCGCTAGGCAAGGCAGAGTGTCGGACATGGATGTGGACGAGGCCACAGCCTCAATGTTCTACAATCACGTCTGCTTAGAATACGGCTCTCGTCCGCTCTTAGCACTGTAAACAACGGAATGGGTCGTGAACGCTGCCCAAGCCCCGCATGTTCTTCGATAATCGCGCAGAAAACGCTCTTGCTAGTCTTACGGCAGTATGGCAGCGTTGATGAGTCGGTCGCTGGATGGCGGCACGGCGGTAACACCCATGAGCAGTCGGAGACTGCATCACTTAGGAGAGTTGGCATGGCCAGCATCAACAGCGCGACAATCGTCGCGCCGCTTTCGCGTCGTATTCCGGACCCTAATTTCAAGGACACGCACGGCTTAGAACGACACATCTTTGTAGTTCCCGTGAAGTCATTGCCTTCTGGCATTCCCCTTGATCCCAATGCTCGTCGTCCCAAAACTAGCAAACGAGTCTATCAGCGGGTTAAGGCGAGCCTGTTCAATCAAGACTGCGAACCCGGCACATTTCACCTGAAGAATAAAGGAATTACGATCGTTGCACAGAGCGTGAATGTTCTAGCGAAGGACACTTACGAGATTGCTATGGTCGATGGCGTGCACGGCATCCTGGATGGGGGTCACACATACACGCTAATAACTGAGGCGCAAGCCAGCCCCGATCTGCCTGAAGATCAATACGTCACAGTTGAAGTGCGCGTTGGGGTTCCTGACATGTGGATACCAGAGATTGCGGGCGGATTGAATACATCCGTTCAGGTTCAGGATATGAGCCTAGACAACTTGGCGAATGCGTTTCAGTGGATCAAAGACGAAATTCGGACAGCCCCTTACTATGGCAAGATTGCCTGGTCGGAGAATGATCCTGGTGAATACGACGCACGGGACTTGGTAAGTCTACTTGCGATGTTCAACGTTAGCCTTCACCCCAATGAGGGTGATGACCATCCAGTATACGGGTATGAGAAGAAGTCAGTTGCTCTGAAGGCGTTCGAACAGAAAGCGGAGAGCTTCGAAGGAATGCGCCCCATCCTTAAGGATATCTTGAGGCTTCACGATATCATACGCCGTGACTATTACCACATCTGGAATGACAAGAGCGAAGGGGGCAAAGCCGGAGGCCTTGCTTTCTCGGAAAAGAAGTCGAAAGGTATGTGGGATTTCCCCTTTACGGGCCAGAGAGCTGAGTATCGGATGGTCAATGGGGCTCTTTATCCAATCCTTGCAGCCTTCCGCTGGTTCGTTAAATATGACGACGAAGTTGGTGTTATGCGGTGGCGTGATGGCTTCAGTGAGGTTCTCGAGGCATGGCAGGATGATGCCTTCACCCTACTTAAGTCTACACATGAAATGAGCAACCAATTGGGTCGCAACCCGCAGTCTGTTGGAAAGAGCAGACCCCATTGGGCAAATCTTCACAATATCGTCGCGAAGCGTGATCTCCAACGCCAAGCGCTAGCTTCTTGAACGGACCCCCGCCGTGGATTAGTCCCGGCGGGATCAACTAAGGCTCTTAGCATGGCAGGCAAATGGGATTACTGCCAAGTCTAGCGTTCGTTTGTCCGCTTACAGATGTCCTACAAGCTTTAAAAGACCCTTGAGGGGTTAGCGGATTAGCGTTCACGGTAATGCCCTAGGGTCCAGACTCATTGATCTTCAAAGCCAGAACATGATGGTTGCCGCGAGTGCGACAGCGGACAGGAAGGTCTTGGCGCATCTGTCATAGCGGGTTGCGACCCTGCGCCAGTCTTTCAGGCGACCGAACATGATCTCGATGCGGTTGCGGCGGCGATAGCGCCGCTTGTCGTAGCGGACCGCCTTGCCGCGCGACTTCCGCCCCGGGATGCAAGGGCGTATCCCCTTGTCTTTCAACGCTTCCCGGAACCAGTCGGCGTCGTAACCGCGATCCGCGATCATCCACTCGGCAGCGGGCAAGCTGCCCAGCAGGGCGGCGGCTCCGGTGTAGTCACTCACTTGGCCCGCGGTCATGAAGAACTTCAGGGGCCGTCCCTTGGCGTCGGTAACGGCATGTAGCTTGGTATTGAGCCCGCCCTTCGTTCTGCCAATCAAACGTCCGCGCTGGTCGTCGGGCCCCCCTTTTTCGCCCGCAGGCTCGAAGCCGTGCGGTGCGCTTTCAGGTAGGTCGCATCGATCATGATGGTCTTCTGCTCGGCACCCTCGGAGGCCAGTCCTTCCATCATCCTGGCGAAGACTCCCATGTCGCCCCACCGCTTCCATCGGTTGTAGAGCGTCTTCGGAGGTCCATATTCACGCGGCGCATCGCACCATCTCAACCCATTACGATTGATGAAGATTATGCCGCTCAAGACCCGACGATCATCAACCCGCGGCTTGCCATGACTCCTCGGAAAGAACGGCTTCAAACGCTCCATCTGCTCGTCGGTCAGCCAGAAAAGATTGCTCATCATTGCCCCCATCAGTTCGGGAGCGTGAATCACGCAGCCAAGGCGACCGCAAGCCGATTAATGGGTCCTGACCCTAGGTTCCTCTAAGCTCCTCTAGGGGTCATGGGTTGGCTGCTGCAATTCATCAACAAACCCACCCTATCCCTCCAGGGCCCGTGCCCTCCCCCCTTCACTCCTTCATCTCGATAACCGGGGTGCGCCTTACCTTCCGGTTGAATGCCCCAGACAGGCACATGCGCCCAATGACCACGTCCTTCTCTGGAACGATGATGCTGTCATGGATCGGCAGAGCCGGGATGCCGCAGTCTTCTCCAAGCTGAAGAATGGCTGAAATCAGCACCTCGCTTTCAATGAACTGAAGGTCTGCCCAGTCTAACTTGCCAGGCGACAGGTGATACAGGACCGGATGCCGCTTCAACACCACCGCTGCTGTGGCCTTGATCGGGTAGAGTTTGCCGAAAGTCCTGGAGGTCATTGGCTGTTCGCTCCCAAGTTCATCCATGAGGCGTCTCTTGCTCTCCGTCGGCCAGCGCATGATACGTAACCCTTCGGCGGGGGCCGTCTGACGGGGCGCTGTGGGGGATGATAAGTCCGACCTTATGGTCGACCTTACGTTCACACCCCAGATCGAGATCCTGTCCGCCGAGGACGCGCCGCGGCGGCGGCACTGGAGCGACGCGGACAAGATCCGGGTGGTCGAGGAAAGCCATCGGGGGTCTCGCCAGGTCACCGCGACGGCGCGGCGGCATGGTATCTCGCGTTCACTGCTGACCGTCTGGCGGCGACAGTATCGGAACGGCGAACTTGCGATCGCAAGCGGTCCTGCTTTCGTGCCGGTGAAGATGGCGCCGGACATTGATGCGCAGTCGCCGCGGCAGCCGGCCCCCGACGTCCAGCTCGAGATCGTTCTGCGGAACGGACGGCGCCTGCTCGTGTCCTCGTCGGTGGACCCGGACGCATTAGCCCGGCTCCTGCTGGTTATCGAGGGCCGATGATCGCCTTCCCGGCGGGGGTGCGCGTGTGGATCGCTGGCGGGGTCACCGACATGCGGCGCGGCATGAACACCTTGGCGTTGACGGTGCAGCAGGGTCTGGGGCGCGATCCACATGCGGGCGAGATATTCTGCTTTCGCGGTCGCAAGGGCGACCTGGTCAAGCTGCTCTGGCACGACGGCGTCGGCATGTCGCTCTATACCAAGCGGCTGGAGGCCGGGAAGTTCATCTGGCCGAGCAGCGGCACCGGCGAGGCCGTGCAGATCTCGGCGGCGCAACTCGGCTATCTTCTGGAAGGGATGGACTGGCGCAATCCGCGGTGGACACAACGCCCGACAAAGGCGGGATAATAGTTTGCGAAAGCCCATATTTTGTTGGGCGTTTCGCCAGCTCGAGGTATGCTTCGGGCATGTCCGATACCGCTTCCGAGATTGCCCGACTGCGTGCCGCACTTGCGGCGTCGCAAGCCCGTGCCGAGGCCGCCGAGAGCGAACTGGCGCAGGCCCGGGCGGTGGTCTCCACCTCGGAAGCGATGATCAAACACCTCAAGCTGGAGATCGCCAGGCTCCGGCGCGACCACTACGGCCATAGCGCCGAGCGCCGCGCCCGCCTGATCGACCAGATGGAGCTGCAGCTCGAGGAACTCGAGGCCGCCGCCACCGAGGACGAGATTGCCGCCGGGAAGGCGAAGACCACGGCGGTCGCCGGGTTCGAGCGTCGCCGCCCGGTGCGCAAGCCGTTCCCGGACCATCTGCCGCGCGAGCGGGTGGTGATCGAGGCACCGACAGCGTGCTCCTGCTGTGGCTCGGACCGTATCGTGAAGATGGGTGAGGACATTACCGAGACGCTCGAGGTCATCCCGCGTCAGTGGAAGGTGATCCAGACGGTGCGTGAGAAGTTCACCTGCCGGGCCTGCGAGAAGATCAGCCAGCCGCCGGCGCCCTTCCATCCCGCGCCGCGGGGATGGGCTGGACCGAACCTGCTGGCGATGGTTCTGTTCGAGAAGTTCGGTCAGCATCAGCCGCTCAACCGACAGGCAGAACGCTATGCAAAGGAAGGCGTCGATCTCAGCCTCTCGACGCTGGCCGACCAGGTCGGGGCCTGCACCGCGGCTCTGGCACCTATCCACGCCCTGATCCGGAACCATGTTCTGGCGGCCGAGCGCCTCCACGGCGACGACACAACGGTCCCCCTCCTCGCGAAGGGAGGGACGCAGACAGCGCGGCTCTGGACCTATGTCCGCGACGACCGGCCCTTTGGCGGCGGCGCGCCACCGGCCGCGCTGTTCCACTTCTCGCGCGACAGGGAGATGGCGCATCCGAACCGGCATCTTGCGGGGTGGCAGGGCGTTCTCCAGGCCGATGCCTATGGTGGCTACAACGACCTCTATCGCGGTGATCGTGATCCGGGGGCCGTGCTGAGCGCCCTGTGCTGGAGCCATGCCCGACGGAAGCTCTTCGAGCTCGCCGACATCAAGGAAAATGCCCGTCAGAAGAAGCCCGCGCACGACATATCGCCTGTCGCGCTGGAAGCCGTGAGGAAGATCGACGCCATCTTCGATATCGAGCGTCAGATCAACGGTCTGGACATCGCCAGCCGGCTCGACGCCCGGCACCGGCTGGTCCGCCCCCTGGTCGAGGAGCTGCACGACTGGATGCGGGCCGAACAGGGAACCATGTCGAAGCACAACCCCGTCGCCAAGGCGATCGCCTACATGTTCAAGAAGAACCGATGGGACGCCTTCACGCTCTTCCTCGAGGATGGGCGCGTCTGCCTGACAAACAACGCGGCCGAGCGCGCACTGCGCGGTATCGCGCTGGGACGGAAGTCCTGGCTCTTCGCTGGATCCGAGCGCGGCCCAGACCGCGCCGCCTTCATGTATTCTCTGATCGTCACCGCCAAGATGAACGGCATCGACCCGCAGGCTTGGCTCGCCGACGTCCTTGCCAAGCTCCCCAACACAACGGCTTCACGCGTGCAGGACCTTCTGCCATGGACGTGGCAGCCATCGGAGCGCCAACTCGCTGCATGACCGCCGCCTACGCCGGATGCTTACCATGATACGGGTATGCCCAAGACCAATCATGGCAGTCACAATGGCCTTCACGATTGATCGCGGTATCCCGTCTATGTGGTAAGGATCGCCCTCCGGCATCGGTGTCTTGGTGATGCCATAGAGGATGGTTAGCTGCGATGCCTTAAGGTCTAGCTCAACAACAGTCTGACCGTCGATTAGGATGCTCCGCCGTGCCTCACGGCTCATGTCCTGGAAGTCACCATAAAGACGACCGCCTTTGTTGAAGTCGAAGTCTTCGCTGTCGGCACAGTTGATAGTGCCCCAGGGCATGGTGTATGAGCGCCGACCCCCGGAAAGATTAGGGTTCGATCAGGATGCCACGGCGGGCAGCCTGACGTTGGGATTGTCGGTGACGCGGGCGAGCGTTTCAAGGCTCATATAGCGCCGGGCGACGGTCCACTCGTCGTTTGTCTCGAGCATCAGCGCGCCGACGAGACGAATGACTGCATCATCGTTCGGAAAGATGCCGATCACGTCAGCGCGTCGCTTCACCTCGCGGTTCACCCGTTCCAGTGGATTTGTGCTGGCGATCTGAGCCCAGTGTTCGCGGGGGAAGGACATGTAGGCCAGCACGTCGTCACGGGAGGCGTCCATCAGGGCGCCCAGCTTCGACTGCTTCTCACGCAACGCATCCGCGACGATATCCCACTGCTTTTCCGCCTCGGCCTTGGTTTGCCTCGAGCGAAGATCGTCTTCAGCATCGCCGCCATGGCGGTGCGGCTCTTGGCTGGAGCATGGGCCAAGGCGTTGCGCATCCAATGAACCCGGCATCTCTGGTGGGTTGCGTTGAAGACCCGGCGCGCGGCGGCCCGCAGACCCTTGTGGTCGTCGGCGATTACCAGCTTCACGCCGCGCAAACCGCGGTCGGCTAAGGAGCGCAGGAACTTCATCCAGAACGCCTCGGCCTCAGAGAGGCCAGTCGCGACCCCCAGCACCTCGCGCTTGCCATCCTCGTTCACGGCGACAGCGATTATCACGGCATGGCTGACAATCCGCCCGCCTTCGCGCACCTTCAGGTAGGTCGCGTCGAGCCACAGGTAGGGCCAAGCGCCCTCCAACGGACGGCTCAGGAACGCATTCACCCGCTCGTCGATCTCGGCGCAGAGGCGGCTGACCTGGCTTTTGGACATGCCGCCTGCGCCCATGGCCTTGACCAGGTCGTCGACCGAGCGGGTTGAGACACCGTGAACATAGGCTTCCTGGATCACCGCCACCAAGGCCTTCTCGGCTGTGCGGCGCGGTTCCAGAAAGCTGGGAAAGTAGCTGCCCTTCCGGAGCTTCGGGATCTCCAGCGTGATCCGCCCGGCACGGGTGTCCCAATCGCGGTCACGGTATCCGTTGCGCTGAACCTCCCGCAGGGGCGTTCGCGCCCCCTTGGCAGCCCCTGTCCGCGCCTCAACTTCGGCTTCCATGATCCGCTCGGCCGCAAAGGCCAGCATCTCGCGCACGAGATCGCCATCAGCCTGCTTCTCAACCAGCTCGATTAGCGCCATTCTGTCATTGGTCATCGTCGTCTCCATTCCAGGTTTCAGGTCTTGCAACCCAAACCTACTCCGAAGATCGGCGATGACCGCCAGCGTTACCTACGGCCGCGCGCTGCGCTACGCCAAAGGCTCCGCGCGCGGCCTCCTACACCACCACATGGGACACAGCCCCAGGTCGTCGACCGAGCGGGTTGAGACACCGTGAACATAGGCTTCCTGGATCACCGCCACCAAGGCCTTCTCGGCTGTGCGGCGCGGTTCCAGAAAGCTGGGAAAGTAGCTGCCCTTCCGGAGCTTCGGGATCTCCAGCGTGATCCGCCCGGCACGGGTGTCCCAATCGCGGTCACGGTATCCGTTGCGCTGAACCTCCCGCAGGGGCGTTCGCGCCCCCTTGGCAGCCCCTGTCCGCGCCTCAACTTCGGCTTCCATGATCCGCTCGGCCGCAAAGGCCAGCATCTCGCGCACGAGATCGCCATCAGCCTGCTTCTCAACCAGCTCGATTAGCGCCATTCTGTCATTGGTCATCGTCGTCTCCATTCCAGGTTTCAGGTCTTGCAACCCAAACCTACTCCGAAGATCGGCGATGACCGCCAGCGTTACCTACGGCCGCGCGCTGCGCTACGCCAAAGGCTCCGCGCGCGGCCTCCTACACCACCACATGGGACACAGCCCCCGTCTTCGTTGATTGACATAGTCTGCCACAGGCCGTCCCCCACACGCTTACCCCACACAAATGCATCGCAAAATGCAATTATTCAAGTGCTTTAGAGGGTTACGCCTGCTCAGGTTCGCCTCCCCTTGGCTCCACCAGATATTCCCATTAAATTGCGCTGACGATCTGGTTCGGTCTTCCCATCACTTGGAAAGCCGCCCCCACCCGCAAGCGGATAGTGCCCCAGGGCATGGTGTATGAGCGCCGACCCCCGGAAAGATTAGGGTTCGATCAGGATGCCACGGCGGGCAGCCTGACGTTGGGATTGTCGGTGACGCGGGCGAGCGTTTCAAGGCTCATATAGCGCCGGGCGACGGTCCACTCGTCGTTTGTCTCGAGCATCAGCGCGCCGACGAGACGAATGACTGCATCATCGTTCGGAAAGATGCCGATCACGTCAGCGCGTCGCTTCACCTCGCGGTTCACCCGTTCCAGTGGATTTGTGCTGGCGATCTGAGCCCAGTGTTCGCGGGGGAAGGACATGTAGGCCAGCACGTCGTCACGGGAGGCGTCCATCAGGGCGCCCAGCTTCGACTGCTTCTCACGCAACGCATCCGCGACGATATCCCACTGCTTTTCCGCCTCGGCCTTGGTTTGCCTCGAGCGAAGATCGTCTTCAGCATCGCCGCCATGGCGGTGCGGCTCTTGGCTGGAGCATGGGCCAAGGCGTTGCGCATCCAATGAACCCGGCATCTCTGGTGGGTTGCGTTGAAGACCCGGCGCGCGGCGGCCCGCAGACCCTTGTGGTCGTCGGCGATTACCAGCTTCACGCCGCGCAAACCGCGGTCGGCTAAGGAGCGCAGGAACTTCATCCAGAACGCCTCGGCCTCAGAGAGGCCAGTCGCGACCCCCAGCACCTCGCGCTTGCCATCCTCGTTCACGGCGACAGCGATTATCACGGCATGGCTGACAATCCGCCCGCCTTCGCGCACCTTCAGGTAGGTCGCGTCGAGCCACAGGTAGGGCCAAGCGCCCTCCAACGGACGGCTCAGGAACGCATTCACCCGCTCGTCGATCTCGGCGCAGAGGCGGCTGACCTGGCTTTTGGACATGCCGCCTGCGCCCATGGCCTTGACCAGGTCGTCGACCGAGCGGGTTGAGACACCGTGAACATAGGCTTCCTGGATCACCGCCACCAAGGCCTTCTCGGCTGTGCGGCGCGGTTCCAGAAAGCTGGGAAAGTAGCTGCCCTTCCGGAGCTTCGGGATCTCCAGCGTGATCCGCCCGGCACGGGTGTCCCAATCGCGGTCACGGTATCCGTTGCGCTGAACCTCCCGCAGGGGCGTTCGCGCCCCCTTGGCAGCCCCTGTCCGCGCCTCAACTTCGGCTTCCATGATCCGCTCGGCCGCAAAGGCCAGCATCTCGCGCACGAGATCGCCATCAGCCTGCTTCTCAACCAGCTCGATTAGCGCCATTCTGTCATTGGTCATCGTCGTCTCCATTCCAGGTTTCAGGTCTTGCAACCCAAACCTACTCCGAAGATCGGCGATGACCGCCAGCGTTACCTACGGCCGCGCGCTGCGCTACGCCAAAGGCTCCGCGCGCGGCCTCCTACACCACCACATGGGACACAGCCCGCAAGCGCGAGCGCCAGCCAGCTTGCAGTGGCGCTGCGTTCCAGACCTGCCTGACCATGACGATCGTCTTGGGCCTGGAGCCGCAACAGACGACCGGGTCGCCGAGAGCCTGCTGCGGTCGATCGGCCTGGACCGGCCGCCCTTGGCACAGCCGTTCCACAGGTCGCAGGATAGGTCCATACGGGCTCCGAGCGTTGCCCGATCTGTGCAACAGAGCCCCTATCGTCAGCCAGAATACATTCGCCAAAGCCGGCGACCTGCGTAACCCATGACGCCCACGAACGCGCCCATGGTTGTCATCAAGGCAGCAGAACCGGGCACACCGAAAGCCACCAGAAGGTCGCGTCCGGGAATGACCAATCCGTGAAAGACATAGATCGGCAGCGCCAGCCCACCTACAACCACAAGAAGCTTCAGCGGCAGGCGCAAGGCTGCGCCCAGGCTCTCCCATGCCAGAAGCAGCGCCAAGAACATTCCGACCGAAGCCACTGCGGCCGACAGATAAAAGACCAGCCCCGGCAGCGAGGTGAAGAAGACGCCTTCCCGCAGCAGGAACACGTCGGGCCCGTAGGCCTCGAGAGAGGCCATCACGGTCAGCGCGGCACCCAGGATACCTGCCACCGCCAGGAGACGGGCAGCCTTTGCGCTATCCTTGCGCCAGTACAGCCAGACCCCGACGGCCATGCCTGCCGCGGCGACCGACGTCAGCTTGAAGACGTTGTAACCGGCCACCAGCATCAGGCGCGGCCATTCCAGAACGGATTGCAACTGGTCCCCGGGCAGGAACCCGGGCACGATCTGCCACAGCAGCCACAGGATCGGCAGGCCCGTCAAAAGCCACAGCACGGGATGACGCAAGCGGGCCAAAGCGGGCAGCCACCAACGCGCCGTGCCCAACATGAGCGCGTAATACCCCAGCACCCCGTAGAAGGCGTGGGCGATCGGAAGCCCTTCGATATCGTCACCGCGTACTGCCAGGTTGGCCAGCTTGACGAGGGCGATCAGCACCATGCCCATCATGACCAGCCGGAACGATGCCCCAAGGCGCTGCAACACCGAGGCTCGCTTGCGCGCGAAATCCGGGAGCATGAAGTAGCCGATTCCAATTCCGAAAACGGCAGCGAAGCCCGGGGTTCCGGCACGATAGATCATGGCCAGCACGCTTTCGGCTCTCTGGCCTGACCCGAGACGTTCGAACAGGCCTGGCCCCCAGTGCGAGATCACCACCGACACAGCCATGAGTGCGCGGGTCATGGTGATGGCCCAGCTGCGCCGAACCGCATCGGGCAGTGCCCCGACCTGCGGCGCGGCAGAGGCCACCATCCCGGCCGCCATTTCGTCCTGAACGGACATCAGCCTGGCAGTTTCGCGGAGGCTGCGGCCCTCCAAGGTGGCGCGGACGACGGCCCGAGGCAGCTTCTCGCGCTCCATCACCAAACCGATCTGGACCGAACTGAGGGAGTCCCCGCCCGCGTCGTAGAAGCTGGCTTGTGGCAGCAGATTCTCGGACCCGATGACGCGGGCCCAGACGCCTGCCAGACGGGCCTCGTCCGCGGTCAGTTCCATGGACGGATCGACCGGGTTGATGGCGGATGCCTGGGAAAACCCCGCAGCGTCATCGGCCTGCCAGCGTTGCGCAATCTCGCGTCGCTGGATCTTGTTGGTGGCAGTGCGCGGCAATCGCTCGACCCGGAGGACTTTCAGGGCCGCGCCTGCCCCCTGTCCCACCTGCACCCCGCGCCGGCGCATGGCGAGCCGCGCGGCTTCCTCGATCAGCAGCGCATGATCGTCCGCCTCGCTCTCGATGGCCAGCAGCACGGCTTCACCCCGGGCCGGGTCGGCCACCGGGGCGATGGCGAAGTGGTCTCGTGCCGCAGGCAGCAAGGCCCGAACCTCGGCTTCGATCGCCTCGGCCCCTATCTTGATGCCGGCCAGGTTGATCTGGTCGTCCAGCCGGCCCAGGTAGTAAAGCCACCCGTCCCGGATTTCACCCCGATCGCGGGTGACCAGCCACCCGTCGCCGTCCGTCAGGGGCTGGATCACGCCTCCCTCGGTGACTTGACCCAAGGCAACATGGTCGCCGCGGATCGCGATCGCCCCTTCGTCGGCGATGCGCAGTTCGGTTCCGCCCGTCACCGTTCCGACTGATTCCAAGGCAGATTCGGGGGCATCGGTGATGTCCAGAAAGCTGGTGCGGGACGCTTCTGTCAGTCCGTAATGCTGTACGATCCGGGCATTCGGAAAGAGCCGGCGCATTGCCAGCTTGTCAGCCGCCGCCATGTATTGGCTGCCGATCTCGATCCAGCGGATCTTCGCGCCTTCGGACCCGATCACCTCCGGATCCGTCAGGATAGTCCGCCACAGACTGGGAACCGCCGAGATCGCGTTGATCTCGTCCGCTGCAAGCATGTCGCGGATCTGCAGGGGATCAAACCGCTCCGGCAGGAAAAAGGCACCCCCCGCTGCAGCCACTGCCCGCGCACGGCCAAGGCCGAAAGAGTAGGAAACCGGCACGCCGATATACTCACGGATCTCTCCCGTGACTTTCATGATGCTGTTGAGGCGGAAAACCACATCAGCCAAATTGCGATGACTCAGCAGGATCGCCTTGGCCCGTCCTTCCGTGCCCGAGCTGAAAGTGATTTGCGCCGGATGGTCTTCAAATCGGGGTATATGCTGAAAGCGCCCCCAACCTGTCAGTTGCGGTTCAAGATCCGGAGCCTTCCTGACATGAAGTCCCAGTCTCTCCAGGGCAAGGGGGTCGCGGGTGATCGCGAACGGCTGCCCTTCAGCCCAACAGTTGAAGACCGATTTCAGGAAGCTCAGGCTGTTCTGGGCTGGAAGGGATTGGACCGAGGACAGGGAAAATAAATTATTATCGGAAAACTTGTAATCTTCCACCATGCCCTCTTTAAAACCAGCCGACGCTGACACATGCCGCGCTGCAATAAATCATGCCAATATTCTACCCGCATCCCTCAGGAGGGGCTATGGGCAACTTCCATAAAAGGCCGAGTAGTAGCCGGCAGTCTATATGTATAAATGGTCAGGTGTGGTCGGGGAATCTTGATTGAAAAGCCATAACGGCTGGTCTTGTCGGCGTCCTGTCATCTCTGTTCCTGCTGGAACCTGCTCTGACATCAAAATCCGAGCTTATTAACCGTGTCGGTGCAGCCGACGCAAACCCTTCTGCAGTATGTCTGAACCCTACTTCGGCAAGCACTTCCAAGACCGCTGAATATAGGACAGGCTGCGCGGCGTCTTCAGGTTACGCTTTTTTCCGGAGGCCGCTAAAATTGGAGGAATTTTCCCCATCGCTGTTAAGGCGGGGGTACAAGTTAAAGCCGTACAAGTTTCTTGCGATAAGCCACTGGTGAAACCGCGATCCGCGAAACTTCGCACCCACTCCAGCTAATAGCTGGTTCGATCCTTGGAGAAACTCATTGAACCGTTTTACTGCCTTTGCGGCTCTTGCCGCCTCTGCGCTCGCTATCACTGCTTGTGCGCCCCGCGCTGATAGCGTCGCCCCCGTGCCTATGCCGGCAAACATGTTTGCGCACCTCGACTGCAAGCAGGCTCGCGCCGAACGCGTGGGCATTGCTGCCGAAGTGCAGGCACTCTCCCAAGCCCAAAACAACGCAGCGACCGGCGACGCTCTGGGTGTCTTCCTGATTGGAGTTCCGGCAAGTTCAGTATTTGGCGGCGACAAGGCAGGCAATCTGGGAGCTTCCAAGGGCAAACTACTGGCACTAGACACTCGCCTGATGACCTGTTGATGCTGCTTCCGGCGGCGGCATTATATGGCTGCCGCCGAAACCCCCTGGAGCGGAAGGACCGCCCCTTCAAGAACTTTGAGGCACGCGGATGACCGCGGCCATTGCTTCCACCTGATGGAAACGGCCAAACTCAACCGCGTGGATCCACCCGTGCCGCTCACTGACCTCATTGCACGCATCCCGCCACGGTTAATGACCTCCTGCCATGCCACCGGAACAGGTAGTGGCAAGACCGAACATATAGCTTTGTCCCCTTTCTCCAGCGAAATCGCGAAGCAGCCGGACAACCCAGGACAAGTTGGCGAGAGTTAGGGGAAGGATGCCTTCCCATATCTGATCGGCCTTTACGCCCACCAGAAAAGGTTCGACAAGGCATGGGAGGCATTCCGCTCCCTGAAGACTCTGGAACCTGACTTCGAAATTGTCCGGCTGGTAAAGGACAAGAGCTATCCGGCCTCGTTGCTGCATCGTACGCCGAAGCTGGACATCGACCAGCTCAGGGCGCTGACCTGATATCGCGGCGGTCGTCCGGTGGCGATTTGTCGCGGCGTCCGGGGCCGTTCGCCCGGCTGCCGCAGGCCACGAGCCGCGCAGTCTCCCCTTGCGGCGCGCGGGCTCTTTGACCGGCGGAGCGGGATCATGTTCATCAGCGCAAAGGATTGATGTGGAAGCGCGTGCCTTTATAGAAGGCGCTGATCCCCAGCATGGTCAGCGGCATCAGGACCCGCATAGCCAGGAAGGTGATGACCGGCGCACGCCCACGAAATCCGGCCATCTGCAGCATCTGCACCGTGGGCCCGTCCTTGAGATGACGGGCCAAGTTGAGACGGCGGACGATGATCGCGTAGATCCGCCTCGGTTCGCTGCTGAGAAGGGAGCGTTTTGGTTTTCCAGCCGGCTGGACCAGCCCGCTGCGCTGGCTTCTCTGCCAAGCCTGGGCAAGCTGACGCATGCGCCGGCCGCGCAGGTCCGGCGACAGATAGGGCCAGGCCAGGCTGATTGTCCCGCAGAACACGGCAAGGCCGGTCATGAGCGCCGCGACGACCTCTTGCGGGAACGGGATGGACTCGGAAATCATCGGAGCCTCGGTCAGAAGTCGAAGTTGATCATGGCGCGCATCACCAGAACCCCGATCGCCATCCACAGCGCGCAGACCCCCAGCACCACCTGTCCCAGCGGCGTCGTGAACAACAGCGAGATGTATTGCGGGCTGGTGAGGTAAAGCACGCCGGCCACAACGGGCGGCAGGGACCCGATGATCCCGGCGGAAGCCTTAGCCTCTGCGCTCATGGCCTTGATCTTGCCGCGCATCTTCCTGCGTTCGCGCAACACCGTGGACAGGTTCGCCAGCGCTTCGGTCATCGCCCTGCCGCCCCGCAAGTTCCTGGTCCACCGCCATGGCGTGAAGGGCAACAACCCCTATGGCCTGGGCCTCGGCACCCGGCTGTTCTGGGCGGTGCTGTTCAAGCGCGAGGGCGTGGCCTTCTGGGCACATTTCCTCGAGAAGTTCGCCGGGCCGACCCTGGTCGGCAAGACCCCCTACGGCACGCTGAGCGACGAGCAGAACCGGCTCCTCAACACCCTGGCCAGTGCCCGGACCTCCTCGGCGATCACCGTGCCGATCGGCACCGACCTCGAGTTCCTGGAGGCCTCGCGCTCGGGCAGCGTGACCTACGAGCAGTGGCTGGCCTACTGGGACCGGCAGATCTCGATCTGCGTCACCGGCGAGACGCTGACCACCCAGGTGGGCGAGTCCGGGGGCAACCGCGCCCTGGGCGAGGTCCACCAGGAGATGCTGGTCGACAGCGATGCCGACCTGCTCTCGGAGACGCTGCGCGACCAGCTGATCCGGTGGATCGTCGATTACAACCTGCCGGGCGCCGCCCTGCCCACCGTCTGGCGTCCGCGCCCCAAGAACGAGGACGCCCTGGCGGCCACCCGCCAGACGAAGGCTGTCGCGGCCGAGGCGGTCAGCCGGGCCATCCGCACCATCGTCGCGGCCTCTGCCGGCTTCGAGGACGAGGAGGTCGCGCGCGACTACATCTTGTCCTTCGAGATCACCGACCAGCTGTCGGACCGCACGATCGAGGCATTGCTGGCCGCGCGCCACGCGTTGGGAGAGGTCGAGCAGGCCGATCCGCTGGCCGTCGAGGGCCGGGCGTCGTTCTCGGTGGGCGGGCCTAAAAAAAGCCTGGCGCATCGGCACGTCTGCTTCGCTGAACCGGGCGGGGCCGTCGAAAGGCTGACGGACGCGGCCGTCGCGGCGGCCCGCGGTCAGTTCGAACGCCGGATTGCTGCGGTGCGCAAGGCCGTCACCGAGGCCGAGGACTTCGTGCAGGCGGGCCGGAACCTGCTGGAACTGGCGGCGCGCTGGAGCCCCGACGCCCTGGCGCGCCTGCTGGACCAGACACTGCAGGTAGCCGGGCTGGAGGGGCGCGAGGCGGCCTTGGCCGATGCCGACGACCGGGCTGCCTTTGCGGAGCCGGACCTGTTCCGTCAGGAATTCGCCGAACAGATCGCGTATCTGACACAGAAGCGCGGCAAGCCGACCCGCGCCTGGACGGACGCCATGCACGGCGATCACGACCGCGCCTTCGTCGTGGCAGGCGTGACCGACATGGCCATGCTCGAGGAATTCCATGCGGCGGTGATCGAGGGCGCGCGGACTTACGACATCAAGGCCTTCGCGGCGGAGTTCGACCGCCTGGTCGAGACCTACGGCTGGTCCTACAACGGCGGGCGGCAATGGCGCATCCGCACGATCTTCGAGACCAACATCCGCACCAGCTACATGGCCGGCCGGTTGAAGCAGATGCGCGATCCCGACATGGTCAAGCTGCGGCCCTTCTGGATGTACCGGCACGCCGACATTCGGGTGCCCAGGAACCCGCGCCCGCAGCATGTGGGATCTCGACGGGCTTGTCCTGGCCTGGGACGATCCGTGGTGGGACGTCTATTACCCGCCGAACGACTGGGTGTGCAGCTGCGGCGTCCACAGCCTGTCACGGGGCGATCTGCGCCGCATGGGCAAGACCAGGCCGGACCCGTCACCCGAGATCGTCAGGCGACCCTATACCCACCAGGCCACCGGCACCACCGTCCAGCTCCCCGAGGGGACCGGCTACGGCTGGGACCACATGCCCGGCGACTTGTGGGAGCGGGGGCTGGTCCCGTCCGCCCTGGTGGAGGAAGGCGGCGGCCTGATCCACGAAGGCCGCCATGCGGTGATCATCGACCAGCCATCGCCCCTGGCCGACCTGGTGGCCTCGGCGCGGTCCTTCACGGCCAAGCCGCTGGCCGACGATCTGCCCCCGGAGGACTGCGTCCGGGCCTTCCTGGAACCCTTCGGCGCCGATATCGGCCGGGCGGTCCTCTGGGAGGATCCGACGGGCATGCGCGTCCCGATCTCGGACGGGTTCTTCAGGGACCGGTCCGGCTTGTGGAAGGTGGACAAGCGCAATCGGGGAGCGTTTGCGCCCTTGTGGTCGTCGAGTTCGACGACTTCTTCGACCATGCCCTGTCCTACGATCTGCCGCCTGAGGCCATTCCCGGGGTGACGAAAGGCACCCGGGGAGCCATCTTCAGCGCCGACGCGGTGCGGGCGATCACCCAGATCCCGCTCATCGCCCGCGGGGCCGGGGACAGCAGCATCGAAGTGGCCATCACCTATGGCGTTGCGGCGGCTGTTCAGCCGGGCACCGGCGAACTGGCGGTCAACGAGCCGGGCGCCACGATCTCGCTGCATTTCGACGAAGCGGCTTCGGGGGCGGTGGCGGTCGAGGTGTCCTCGCCCGACCATGGCACGCTGACGCGGAGCTGGCCGTCCTACGCGGCGCTTGATGCCGCACTCGATGCCGCACCTGTGCCGATGAACGGCATCCGGGCCTCCGGGACGCCTTCGGAGGGCAACGTCCTGACGGCCCTCCCGGAGTTCTGGCTCTCGAAGGCCGAGCACGGCCCGGTCACGATCCAGCGCGAATGGCTGCATGGCACAGGCACGGTGATCGCCGGGCAGACCGGCATAACCTACACGGTCGCGGGGCTGACCAGCGACGTGTCCGTGCGCGAGACTGCCACCCAGGCAGGGCGGCAGGCGCAGTCCCGGTCGGCGCGGATGCCCATCGAGCTGATCGACGCCTTCAACAAGACCAACGGCGCACAGACGCAGAACATCGGCACCTATGTTGGCGAGAGCGGCAGGGCCTGGGAGGTCATCGCCAATTCGGGCACCAGCACGGCTAATGGTGCCCGAATTGGTCCTTGGGATACTCTCGACGCTATGAACCGCTACAGCCTGCAGGCGCGCGGCAACGCCCCCAGCCAGCGGCATTTCGCCGTGTCCGACATCCTGTTCAAGGATGTCGCGCTGGCCGATTTCCACATGGGTCTGGGTGTCGCCGTCGGTATCAGCGCCACCGACAAGAAAAGCTACTACGCCGCCATCTCCACCCAGGATTACACCCTTGGAGAGGTGTTCGTTCCTGCCCAAAGCGCGGTTCTGTTCGAAGTCACGGCGCTGACAAGCACCTGGACGCGCACGGTTCTGGGATCCTGGGCGCTGCCGAGCCACCTGCACGTCGAGGAGAATGACGAGGTGCGGCGTCTGCGGCTCGAGCTGGACGGCACCACCGCCCGGATCACCGTCAACGAGGAACTGGTCGGCCAGAAGACCGTCGCTGCCCGCACCGGCCGGGGCGGCATTGCCAAGGCCGTTTACTCGAACACCATCGGCTACGAGCTGGACAACTTTGCAGAAGGCAACCTGGTATGACCATCACCATCACCACCCGAAACGCCCAGCCCGGCGTGGCCGTGAAGGCCACCCAGGGCACCCGGCAGGACACCCGGACGGTGGGCCTGTGGGGCATCGCCCAATACGCCGATCGCGTCAGGGCGGGTCGCGTCAACCCTGTCACGGTAGGGGCGTCCTACGAGGGCGTCGCCCCCGTGGTGCAGCACGACGGCACCCGGACGCTGCTCTTGAACAGCGTGGCGGTGCCCGGGCGTGCCATTGTCTCGCAGGTGAACGCATCGGGTATTCTGGAGGGCTATTCCGTCGAGCCGCGCAGCCAGGCCGCGGGCTGGGGTGACGGCGAGTTCTTCATGCTGGAGACCGACGCCAACGGCACCCTGGTCATCGAGCCGGGACGCAACCACCGCAAGGTCCATGTGACGGCGGGCGCGCAGGGCTACACCGTCGCGATGATCGCGGCCGAGGCTGGGGTGACGGAAGCCACCGTCACGAATACCTGGCTGGCCGCCAATCCGGTCTATGGCAGCACGCCCGCGAAGGCCTTTGCAAAGACGGTCGGTTTTCCGTTTTGGGAACACCTGACGCGAAACTCCACCCCGCAGTCGCACTGGCTGCTGCTGGAGCGCGGATACGACTATCGGGACATGACGAACGCCGTGATGCAGCGGTATGTGACGGGCGAGAGCTTCATTCACCCCTGCGTGGCGACGGCCTACGGCACCGGCGCCAACCCCAAGACCACCGCGATCCGGGCCTCCGACAGCGGCGGGCATTTCGTCGTCCTGGGCCTCGATGTCAATGGCGTTGACCTGATCTCCGGCAAGCGCGTGCTGATCGCGGACGGCCAGACGGTGGGCGAGCCGAACGTGCAGGGGCCGGAATACGTCACCTTCTACCGCACCAAGCACCTGGATGCCCATGACGAGCCCTATCAGGGCACCAATGGGCCCACCTGGCACAACAGCGCCACGCGGGTCAGCGGCATGTTCGTCCACCAGACGAAGCATGTGCTGATCATGGACGCGCTGTTCGACCACAATGGCTGGCAGGACGGCTATGACCCGATCGCGGGCGACCCGACCAAGCCGCAGCCCCCCAACATGTACAGCCACAACCTCTATGTGCAGTCCAGCGCCCGCGACGTGAAGGTGCGGCGCACCATGTCCGCGCGCTCTGCCTCGATGGGCCTGATGATCCGTCCGGGCGGACAGGTCATCGACTGCGTGATGCTCGACAACAACATCGCCGGAAACCACCTGGGCGGCAACTACAAGGACGCGGGCTGGGTCGGCGAACACATGCTGTTCATGGGCAACCTCGTCACCTCGGCCGGCTACCGGCTGTCCGCGTGGCAGACCGGGGGCTACAACTGGGGCTACGACCTGACAGGGGTGGAGAGCGCGGCGGTGGACAACATCGTGTGTCACCGGGCGAACCCCGCCGATGCTGCCGAGCAGGCGGCCAAGCCGAAGGGCGGTGTGTCGCTTACGGTCGATCCAGGGCGTCCGCACATGTTCGACAACACGCGGGTTCGGGGCTGGAACAGCCAGGACCGCAACCTGGGCGGCCTGAACCCGGCGACGCTGGATCAGACGACGATCCAAGCCTATGCCGCCAGCCGCCTGAACAAGCCGGGCGCCACCATCGCCGACTACATGAATTTCTGGCGGTCGCTGACGCCCACGCAATACCGCGCCGAGATGGCCTCGCTGCTGGCATATTTCCGCACCGCCTTCGGCTTCCACGTCCCGCCTCGGACGACGACAGCTTCCTGATCTTCAAGCCGGATCTGCGCGGCGAGGGGATGCTGTGGGCCAACCGCCTGAACTGGTCCACCGGCGATCTGCCGATCAACGGGGATACCGTGGACCTGCACGGCAACTTCGTGCGCTTCGGCGAGGAGACCGTCTCGGTGGCCAGCCTGCGCCTGCGGGGCGGCATCCTGGACGTCACCTCGGGCAAGCTGACCGCCACGGCCTATGCGGCCGGCGATACCGGCCAGGTCCGGGTGCGCACGTCGGGGCAGTTCTACGCCCCGGCGGCGACCGGCATCGACTACATGGCCCAGGGCGGGCGCCTGGCCCTGACCGCCGCAGCCACCGGCGGCGTCGAAGTCTCCGGGGATGCCGAGGCCCTGTTCGGACCGGCCCTGACCATCCCGGCCGGCAAGCGCCTGCATGTGGCGGGCGACAAGTGCTGGGCGGGCTGGGACGGCACGGGCAGCGCCAGCCTGACGCTGAACGGCACCCTGTCGATGGCCGCGGTAGCCGGCAAGCTGCCCCGGCTCCGCAAGTTCAAGCGGCGCGGCGACAACCCCGATCCGACCGTCGCGGTGACCGTGACGCTGGCCGGTCCCCTGGCGCTGGATCTGACCGGCGTCGCGGTTGGAACCTATCCCCTGATCGAGGCGAACACGATCAACGGGAGCTTCGCCAGCCAGCAGATCACCGGCCTTGGCACCGGGCGGTCAGCCGTCGTCAACAAGACCGCGACCGCCGTCACGGTGGTGATCAGTTGACCCGATGAGAGCGCAACATCGAAGGGGGCCGGCTGGCCCCCTTCCGGCTGTCAGGATTTCGATCAGGCTCCCTGTCAGTCGTCCGATCCTGACGAGAAAAAATTCCTGGCGTGAAAAATTTTCGTCCAGAAGCTAGTGCACGTTTGTCCAGAAGCTAGTGCGCGGCCACACAGAAGCTCGTGCGCGGCCACAACAGTAGCGCGGAAGCAGCCCTGAAGTAACGCATCCCTGCATTATCACGAGCCTACCCAGCCTCTACCAGCAAACGCTTGAATTTTTTGGTGCCCGGAGGCGGATTCGAACCACCGACACGCGGATTTTCAATCCGCTGCTCTACCAACTGAGCTATCCGGGCAACCTGACGCGGCCTTGCGGCGCGGGGCGTGAGGCGGTGTTTACGGACGCTTGGGGCCGCTGTCCAGACCCCCGCCGGGGTTTTTTTCGCCTTCCGGGTCAGGGTCGGACGACAGATCGTCCTGCGGCTGGCCCGGGATCACGTAATCGCCCCGCAGCCAGCGGCCCAGGTCAATGTCGGCGCAGCGTTTCGAACAGAAGGGCCGGTAGGCCGGCACGCCCGGCCTGTTGCAGATCGGACAGGCCATCAGCCGGCCTCCTGCGCCAGGCGCTGCAACGGGATGCGGTCGCGCTTGCGGTTGATCTCGTAAAGGCCCATCACCGTCCAGCCGATCAGCGAGGTTTCCGCGCTTTCGCCCTTGAAGGCGGCCCGAAGCACCTGGTCCAGGGTGGCGCGGTCGCGCTTGGGGACCGGCGCGAAGTCGACCACCACCTGTCCGCCCAGGCCCCGCAGGCGCAGTTGCCGCGGCAGGTCGCGGGCCAGCGCGATATTGGCCTTCAGCGCGGCGGCGGGGCTGGCGTCCTGGCCGGTGTTCACGTCGATGGCCAGAAGGGCGCGGGTGGGTTCGATCGCGGCATGGGCGCCGCCGGGCAGCGCCACCTCGGGCGACAGAAGCGCGTCCACCGCCTCGAGGACACCGCAGCGCTCGAAGCTGCCGGGGCCTTCCTCGACGGCGTCGGGTTCGGGATCGGCCCAGTCCATCCAGGCCTGCTCGTGGGGAGAGGCCGCGGCCAGCAGCAGTTCGGGACCGCCCGACACCTCGCCGGCGAGGCGCGCCGACAGGTCCAGAAGGTCCCGCAGTTCCTCGGCGACGCGGTCATCCCCGGCCTGTTCGGCGGCGCTGCGGAGGATGATGCCGGTGTCCGCCGGTGGCGATGCGGCAGCGCCCAGATCCGTCAGGCGGGCGCGGGCATCGCCATCGCGGATGCGGCGCGAGACGTTGATGCCGGGGGCGCCCGGCGTCACCAGCACGTGCCGGCCCCGCAACAGGATGCGCGAGGTCACCGGGATGGCCTTGCCCGGCTCGGCCACGCCCGTCACCTGCACCAGCAGCGACTGCCCCTCGCGCAAGCCGGACCTTTCGCGCAGGTAGCCGCGCTGACCGTCGGGCAGGCGCAGGAACACCCCGCCCTGCCCCTTCATCAGGCGTTCGACCACGCCCCGGCAAATGTCGCCCGGCACCAGCGGGGCCAGGGCGCCGGCATCCACCAGCAGGTCGATCAGCATCCCGTCCTGCAGGAGGGCGGCGGCCTCGGCTCCGAAAAGCTGGCCCAGAACGACCTGACGTCCCTTCATGATCGGGGCTCCTTCATGGTGATGCCGCTGGCCGACAGCATGGCGGCGGTTTCCGACAGCGGCAGGCCCACCACCGACGAGAACGAGCCCTGGATCCACGGGATGAAGGCCGCGGCCGCGCCCTGGATGGCGTATCCGCCCGCCTTGCCCTGCCAGTCGTTCATGTCCAGATAGGCTTCCAGTTCGGCCGCAGCGATCGGCCGCATCCGCACGGTCGTCTCGACCAGGCGGTGGCGCAGGCGGGCGCGCTCGCGCAGCACCACGGCCGTCAGCACGCGGTGGCGCCGGCCCGACATCAGGCGCATGAAGCCCGCCGCCTCGGCCCGCGAGGCGGGTTTGCCCAGGATCCGGCGGCCCACCGCCACGGTGGTGTCAGCGCATAGAAGCACGTCAGAGCCGGCCAGGTCGAAGGCCTGCGCCTTGGCAAGCGCGATACGCCGGACGTAATCGCGGGCCGGTTCGTTCCTGAGAGGGGTTTCGTCGATGTCGGCGCTGCGGACCTCGTCGGGGACGATGCCGATCTGCGCCAGCAGATCCAGGCGCCGCGGACTGGCCGATCCCAGGATCAGACGCGGGCGCGGCAAAGGCGGAGGGGGCGCGGCCATCGCGGCGTCCCCGTCACTTGAAGCGGTAATTGATCCGTCCCTTGGACAGGTCGTAGGTGTTCATCTCGACCTGCACCTTGTCCCCGGCAAGAACGCGGATGCGGTTCTTTCGCATCTTTCCTGCCATATGCGCGATGATCTCATGGCCGTTTTCCAGCTCGACCCTGAACGTCGCATTCGGCAGGAGTTCCTTCACGACGCCGGGGAATTCGAGCATTTCTTCCTTGGCCATGACGACTCCATCGTGATCGACCCGCCTGATTCGGGACCGGGGTTAAATGGAACCCCACCGCCGGGATTTCAAGGGCAAAGAGCATTTCACGCGCCGGCGGCCCGTGCCCCGGCACCCTGGCGCATAGTGCCCCTGGACCCATCGTCCTGCGCGGCGGGCGCGGCGCGGAAGGGATCGGCCGCGGCCAGATCGGGCGGCGGCACCCCGGCCGCGGGCACGATCGGATCCATCCGCTGGCTGGCTGCGGGTTGCGCGGGATCGTGCAGGCGCAGGGCGTGGCAGCCTTCGGCCTCGCCCAGCTTGCCGGTGGCCAGCAGCTGGCCGTCGCGGGTTTCCAGCCGCGCCTCGGCCAGCGAGACCCGGGGCAGCGGCATCAGCCTGCCCGGGACCAGGCCGCGCAGTTCGCCCAGCGTCATCGTGCGGCGACAGAGGACCCCGACCACATCGACCGGGGCGGCCGCGACCGCGGACGCCAGCGTCTCGGCCCCGGCCGAGGGCGGGGCGGGCGCCGCCAGCTGGGGCTGGGTGGCTTGCGCGGCGCGCGCCTCGGCCTTGGCCGGCAGGGCGAGAAGGATCTGGCCGTCGCGGGTTTCGCCGGCCCCGAAGCGCAGGTCGCAGGACAGGCTGCGATAGGGACGATCCTCGAGCATCAGGATCATCGGCCGGGGATCGTCCAGAAAGGTGGCATAGCGATAGCCCTGCACGGCGCCGAACCCTTCGACCGAGGCCATCTCGGTCGCCAGTTCGGCCATCAGGGCGTTGACGAAATCGACGCAGATCGCCGCGTCGCTGCGGGTCAGCCGGCGCCTTTCGCTGGGGCGCGCGGTGACGCGGCCCAGGGCCTGCACCTCGATCAGCGCGGTCACCGTCTCGAAGCTCAGCGCCATGACGCCGATCTGGTCGCCCGGACCCTGCAGGATCGCCAGCAGCGCCTGTTCGGGCAGCAGTTCGGGAAGTTCGGCCAGCGTCACGGTGCCCGGATCGACGCGGACCGGCAGGACGGGCAGCCGGTACAGCCGTTCGGCGGCGCGCGCGACGGCGTTCGCGGCGGCGCGGGCCGGCGACAGGGGTTGCGGCTGCGGCAGGCGGGCGGGCCTGCCGGCATCGCCGCCACGCGCCCGAAGCAGCGTCCGCAACAGTTCCGCCTGACCAGTCTGCGCCATGTTCGCCCCGAATCGAAACCGCCTGATCCGCAATCTGCCAAGAAGCGGTTGATAAAGGGTTTATGCGCGGCGCAGATCCGACCTGAGCGGAACCGGCGGCCGGCGCGGCAAGACGATGCGGAAGGCCGCGCCGCCCTGCCCGGGCAGATAGGTGATCTCGCCCCCCAGGTTGGCCATGATCTGCTTGCAGATCGCCAGCCCCAGCCCCGCGCCGCCCGCGCGCGCCGGGTCGTTCAGGCGCGAGAACTTCTCGAAGATCAGCGACTGGCGGGCGGCGTCGATCCCCGATCCGTTGTCGATGATGTCGATCTGCGCCCCGCCGCGCAGGCTGCGGCGGACGCGGATCGACAGGACCGGAGGCTCGGCGTCGCAGTATTTGCGGGCGTTGCTGATGACGTTGATGAGCACCTGCAGCAGCCGGTCGGCATCGGTGATGATGCCGACATATTCGGCCAGCGGCTCGCGGTCGATGCGGAAGGCCCGCTCGGGGCGGGTGGCCGAGGCGGCCGACAGCGCCCGGTCGATCAGGTCGTGCAGGTTGGCCGGCGCGACCGACAGCTGCGCCTGCCCGCTTTCCAGCACCGACAGGTCCAGCAGGTCGTCCAGCAGCCGCGTCAGCCGGCCGGATTCGTCGTAGATGATCCCGGCGAAGCGCGCCCGGTCCGCGTCCGACAGATCGGGCGAGCGCAGGATCTCGGAAAAGGCGCGGACCGAGGTCATGGGCGTGCGCAGCTCGTGGCTGATCTGGCCCAGGAAGGCGTCCTTCTGGATCGAAAGGGCGGTCAGCTTCTCGTTCGCCTCGCGCAGCTGGGTGGCGGTGCGGGCCAGCTCGGCGCGGGCGGTTTCCAGCCGCTGCGTCTCCTCCTTGGCGCGCTGCGCCTCGGTCGCGACCTGCATCAGGTCCGAGACGGTCAGTTCCGATCCGCCGGCCACGCTGTCGATCATGGCATGGGCGGCGGCCGCGCCGATGGATCCCGCCAGCCGCCGCTCAAGCCGGGTCAGGAACCGCGGCGTCATGTCGGGCAGATAGCCCGACCTGCCCTGCGCCGCCGCCTCGGACCGGAAGAAGCGCAGCGCGTCCTCGGACCCCCAGACGCGGCGGGCCATGACCAGCAGCGGCTCGACCTGGTCGGCGCCGCGCGGCATCCGGCCGTGGCGCACGGGATCGACGGCGCTGACGAAGGACAGGCCCTGCAGGCGTTCGACCGGGTCGGGCATCCCGAAGATCGAGAAGCCGATGAAGGCCAGGGTGTTCAGCGCCAGCGACAGGCAGATCGCGAAGGCCAGCGGATCGACGCCCGGGGGCAGCGCCGGCGTCCGGCCGATGCCCAGCGACGGCAGGAAGATCAGCGCCAGCCACAGCGCGAACCCCGCCCCCACCCCCGCATAGGCGCCCTGCCGGTTGGCCCCGCGCCACACCATCCCGCCGATCATCGCGGGCAGCACCTGCGCCACGCCGGTGAAGGCCACCAGCCCCATCGACGCCAGCGCCGCCGTGCCGCCCGTGGCGCGGTAATAGACCCAGCCCACCGCCATGACCGCCAGGATCGCCAGCCGCCGGGCGTTCAGCACGAAGCCGCGCAGATCCTCGGGGTCGCCCGTCTGCGGCTTGCGGCGCAGGATCAGCCACAGCGGCACCAGCCAGTGGTTCGAGATCATGGTCGCCAGCGCGATGGTGCAGACCACCACCATCGAGGTCGCCGCCGAGAATCCGCCCAGAAAGACCAGGAAGGCCAGCCAGTTCTGCCCCGCCGCGGCGGGCAGCGTCAGGACGTAGAGATCGGGGTTGGCGTCGGCGGGCAGAAGTTCCTGTCCCATCACCGCGATCGGCAGCACGAACAGCGACATCGCCAAGAGGTAGGCGGGAAAGGCCCAGCCGGCGGTGGCCAGCCGATCTTCGTCGGCGGCCTCGACCACCAGCACCTGGAACATGCGCGGCAGGGCGACGATGGCGGCGCCCGACACGACGATCAGGGCGGTCCAGCGGTCGGGCTTCAGAAGCCAGCCCCGATGGTCCTCGGCCGCCCGGCCGATCCGGTCCAGCATGTCGGCGGGGCCATCGGCCAGCCCCCAGACGACGAAGACGCCAAGCGCCAGAAAGGCCATCAGCTTCACCACCGCCTCGAGCGCGATGGCGGTGACGACGCCGTGGTGGCGTTCGTCGGCGGCCAGGTTGCGGGTGCCGAAGACGATGGTGAACAGCGCCAGCCCCGCCGCCACCCACAGCGCCGTCCCCCCGCTTCCGGCCATCGGGATGTCGGTCAGGCTGTCGGTGGCGAAGACCTCAAAGGACAGGCTGACCGATTGCAACTGCAGCGCGACATAGGGGGTGGCCGCGATCACCGCGATCAGCGTGACCAGGGCGGCCAGCCGGTTCGACTTGCCGAACCGCGCCGAGATCAGGTCGGCGATCGAGGTGACATGGTGCATCCGCGCCACCCGCACCAGCCGCCGCAGCCCCCACCAGGCGCCGCAGAACACCACCGTCGGCCCCAGATAGATCGTCGCGAATTCCAGCCCCGAGCGGCTGGCATAGCCGACCGCCCCATAGAAGGTCCAGGCCGAGCAATAGACCGACAGCGACAGGGTATAGACGGCGGGGTGGTCCAGCCACCGCACCCGGCCCCGGGACGCGGCGCGGTCGGCGGCGAAGGCCACGCCGAACATCAGCGCGACATAGGCCAGGCAGCCCGCGACAAGCGCCTCAAAGGGCATCGTCGTCGTCCGGCGCGATGACCGCGGCCGCGCCCGGGCCACCGGCATCGGCGCCGCGCAAGGCCCGGTGCAGCGCCCAGACCGCCAGGATCAGGCCCGCCCACAGCGCGAACAGCCAGACCGCGCCGGCCGCGAAGCTGACCTCGGCGGGAACCCACCACACCGGCACCAGCAGCAGCAGCGCCGCCAGCACCGGCAGGACCCGCGCCGCGTCGCCCAGCCGCCGGCGGCGGAACGAGGCGCGTTCGAGAAACAGCGGCCGGTCGGGCATCACGGTCAGTTCAGCATCCGGCGCACCATCGCGCGCAGGTCGTCGTTGGCGAAAGGCTTGGCCAGAACCGCATCCGCCTGCGGCAGGGACAGCGGATCCTGCCCGCGCGCCGTCAGCATCAGCACCGGCGTCGCCGCAAGCCCCCGGTCGCTGTCGCCGCGCAGTTCCGCCAGGATCTCGGTCCCGGACCGGTGCGGCAGCATCACGTCCAGGATCACCAGCCGCGGCTTGGTCCCGCGGATCGCCTCGATCCCGCCCTGGCCGTCGGCGTGAAGCGCGACCCGCCAGCCCTCGCGGGACAGGATGAAATGCACCGCCTCGGCGATGTTGGGCTCATCCTCGATCATCAGGATGTCAAGCATTCGGCGCCGAGGCCCCCTCTCCCCAAGCGTTTGGGCGATAATGGGGCCAGCCGGCGGCGCCTGTCAAAGCCTGTCTTCCGACAGGGCCAGGATCGACGGCTCGCGCCGCGCGACGCAGCGGGACCGCGGGCAGATCCGGCAGGCGGGGCCGATCAGCAGATCCGGCCCCTGCGGCAGGCCCGGATCCTCGGGCAGGATCAGCATCTGCGCGCGCGTCAGAACCGGCCCGTCCACGCCCAGGGGCTGGTGGCGGGTGGCCAGCGACAGGGTGCGGAACCGACGCCCCGACGGCGCCTCGACCAGCCGGGCGATGGCGGTCTGCGGGGCGGCAAGGGCCTGGAACAGCGGCCACAGGGGGCAGGCGTCGCCGGGCCGCGGCAGGGGAAAGCCCGGCGCCGGCCGGCGCAGCGTCAGCGCCCCCGATCCGTCGCAGACCAGAAGGCCGGCGGTGGCGAAGCCCGCGGGCCGCAGTTCCGCCAGCCGCCGCATCACCAGATCCAGCGGCTGGCGCAGCCGGTCGGCCATGCGCAGGGGATCGGGCTCTTCGTCCGCGGCCGCCGCCAGGGCGGCGTCGGGCAGGGCCGCGCGCTCCTCCTCCATGCGCAGCAGATGGGCGCGGGCCAGGGCGCGGGCGGCGTCCGAGGCCAGCTGCCCCGCCTCGGCCACGGGCGGGGCGCCCGCCGCGAGCCAGGCCTCGACCTCCTCCTGCGGGGTGAAGATCGCGTCCTGGGCCTCGAAGCTGTCGAGATAGGCGACAAGCGCCTGGGCGGTGGTGGAAAGGCGCAGGCTGTCCTGGTCCAGATTGGCGTGGAAGCGCGCGCGCCAGTCGGGGGGGATCTCGCCCTCTTCGGCCAGGATCGAGGCCGTCGAGCGCACCGAGGTCACCGCCGACAGCACCTCGTGCAGCGTGGTCAGCAGATAGGGGTCCTGCCGCATCCGGTCGGACAGCGTGACAAGCTGGCGCTCCAGCGCGTCCGCCCGCCGCGCGGTGGCGATCAGCGCCGCAGCCCAGCCCGGAAAGCGCGCCAGCAGTTCGGGCGCCTGGTCCAGTTCCGGGCCGACATCGCCCGGAAGGCGCACCGCGGCCTCGCGCAGGGCGGCCATCTGCGCCTCCTCGCGGCCCTCGGCCAGTTCCGCCGCCGACACGTCGAGCGCGGCGGCAAGGCGCAGCACCAGACGATCGCCCACCGGGCGGCGGTTGTGTTCGATCAGGTTCAGATAGGCGGCCGAGATTCCGGCCGCGCGCGCCACGTCCGCCTGCCGCCGCGACAGCGCCAGCCGCCGTTCGCGGATCCGGGTTCCAGTCAGGATGCGGCCTTCGGGGCGCTGCTTCATGGCCGGGATGAAACAGCGCCGCGCGGCGCCGCGCAAGCCGCAACCATATCTTAGGGATTTTGCGCCACGATGACCCGATGATCCTGACCCGGCCTGCCCCCGTCCCGCCTCTCGCGGCCCTTGTCCTGGCCGCTTTGCAAAAGCTAATGCAGCTTTTGCAAAAGGGGGATCCGATCATGGCCATGCAGAAGATCTATGCCGGCACGTCGCTGCGCGAGACGCGGGCCCGCAGCGGGCTGACCCAGCGGCGCTTCGCCGAACGGCTGGGGGTGTCGCTGCCCTATCTGTCGCAGATGGAAAACAACCACAGGCCGATCTCGGCCGGGGTGCTGCTGCGGCTGGCCCAGGAATTCGGCGTCGATCTGACGACGCTTGCCGCCGGCGACGCCGAACGCATGGTCATCGACATGCAGGAGGCGCTGGCCGATCCGCTGTTCGACGCCGCCCCGCCGCTGGCCGACCTGCGCCTTGCCGCCACCAACGCGCCGGTCCTGGCCCGCGCCTTCCTGGATCTGTATCGCGCCCACCGCCAGGGCCAGGAACGCCTGGCCGCCCTGGACGAGGCGATCGGCGCGGCGGGCCAGAACGCGCTCTCCACCCCGTGGGAGGAAGTGCGCGACTTCTTCCACTATTGCGACAACTACATCGACGCGGTGGACCGGGCGGCCGAACGCTTTGCCTGCCCCGCGGGCCAGCGCCTCGACCCGTGGCAGGCGGGCGTCGCGGCCCTGGCGCAGCGCGGCATCCGCGTGACGCGCGCCGAACTGCCCGCCAACGCCGTCTTCCGCCGCACCGGGACCGAGGTGCAGGTCAACGCCGCCGCCGAACGGCCCACGCAGCTGTTCCAGCTGCTGCATCTGGTGGCCCTGGAACGGCAGGCCGACCTGCTGGACGCGACGCTGGATCTGGCGCGGTTCCGCAGCCAGACCGCCCGCGAGGTGGCGCGGGTGGGGCTTGCCAACTACTTCGCCGGGGCGGCGCTGATGCCCTACCGCGCCTTCCTGGCCGCGGCGCAGGCCGAACGGCACGACCTGGAACGGCTGGCGCATCTGTTCGACGCCTCGCTGGAACAGGTGGCGCACCGGCTGTCCACGCTGCAAAGGCCGGGGGCCAAGGGGGTGCCGTTCTTCTTCGTGCGCGTCGATCAGGCCGGCACGATCACCAAGCGCCATTCCGCCACGCGCCTGCAATTCGCCCGCTTCGGCGGCGCCTGCCCGCTGTGGAACGTCCACCAGGCCTTCGAGCAGCCGGGCCGCTTCCTGCGCCAGCTGGCCGAAACCCCCGACGGGATCCGCTATCTGCTGATGTCGCGCGACGTGTCCAAGCACGCCGGCGCCTTCAACGCCCCGGTCCGCCGCTTCGCCATCGGCCTGGGCTGCGAGATTTCCCATGCCGGCAGCGTCGTCTATGCCGACGGGCTGGATCTGACCAAGCCCCGGGCCTTCGAGCCGATCGGCATTTCCTGCCGCATCTGCCCGCGGCCCGATTGCCACCAGCGGTCGGTTCCGCCGATCGACCGGCCGCTGCACATTCCGCAGGATCGCAATGGACCCCTACCCTATGAGATCGGTTGACGCCGGCCTGCTGCATCTGGTGCCTCTCGGCGGATTTCTGCCCGCCGGGGCAAGGTTCCGCGCATGAAGGGAACCACAATCAGAGGGCTTGTTGCCAGGAAGGCACACATCCGATTTACCCAAGGCCGACCGGAACAAGATCGCTCGACTCGGATCGGGCGCGCCGACGGGGGACCTGACTTGCCGATGCTGACAAACCGCCTGAACGCCTCGCTTGAACGCATCCTGCCCGAAAAACGGCTGTTCCTGCGATCGGACGACGACAGCCGGTATGTCCGCCTGCGGCCCCTGACCCAGCTGATCGGGTTGTGCGGCGTCACCCTGGCCTTCGCCTGGACGCTGGTGGCCAGTTCGGTGCTGGCGATCGACGCGCTGAGCGCGGGCACCTCGCCCCGCGACCAGATCACTCGCACCCAGGCCGCCTTCGAACAGCGGCTGAGCGAACTGTCCCGGGAACGCGACGCCCGCGCGGCCGAGGCCCTGGCGGCGCAGAACCGCTTTGCACTGGCGCTCGACCAGGTGTCGCAGATGCAGAGCCAGCTTCTGGCCTCCGAGGAGCGGCGGCGCGAGCTGGAGACGGGGCTGACCGCCCTGCAGTCCACCCTGCGCGGCGCCATCGACGACCGCGACAGCGCCCTGGCCCAGGCCACCGGCGCCGGATCCCCGGCCCACGAGGCGGACGTGACCGCCGCGCTGGACATCCTGACCGGCGAGCTGCGCCAGACCGCCGACGAGCGTGCCGACGCCGTCCAGCAGGCCCGCGAGGCCCGCCGCACCGCCGACGAACTCGCGATCGAGCGCGAGCAGATCCTGGCGCGCAACGACGAAATCCTGACCCAGCTGGAAAACGCCGTGACGATCTCGGTCGAGCCGCTGGACCAGGTGTTCCGGTCGGTGGGCATGGATCCCGACGACGTTCTGGAAACCATCCGCGAAGGCTATTCCGGCCAGGGCGGCCCGCTGACGCCGATGGCCTATTCGACCCGCGGCGACGCGGCGCTGGCCAATTCCGAGACCAAGGCCAACCAGATCATCGTCACGCTGGACCAGATGAACACCTACCGCATCGCCATGGAGAAGCTGCCGCTGGCGATGCCGGTCAAGCAGTCGTTCCGCTATTCCTCGGGCTTCGGGCGCCGCTGGGGCCGCTCGCACGAGGGGGTCGACATGGCCGCACCGGTCGGCACGCCGATCCACGCGACGGGCGACGGGGTGGTGATCTTCGCCGGCCGGATGGGCGCCTACGGCAATCTCATCAAGATCCGGCACGAACTGGGCGTCGAGACGCGCTATGGCCACCTGTCGCGGATTCTGCGTGAAGACCGGCCAAAGGGTGTCGCAAGGCGAGCTGATCGGTGATATGGGCAATACCGGACGCTCGACCGGGCCGCATCTGCATTACGAGGTGCGCATGAAGGGTCGGGCGGTTGACCCGATGAGCTTCATCAAGGCTGCAAGCAATGTTCAGTAAGACCCGCGTCACCGAAAAACCGCAAACGCCCCCCGCGCCCGCGGCGCCGGGATCCGAAGCCGCCGCCGCCCCCGCCCCCGCACCCCATCAGCCAGAGCGCACGGACAACCCCGCGGCCCCGGTCGCGCGGCGCACGACGCCGTCCATCCTGTCCTCGGATCTGACGGTGGTGGGCAACATCCGCACCGACGGCGACATCCAGATCGAGGGCACGCTTGAAGGCGACATCCGCGCCCATCAGCTGGTGATCGGCGAAAGCGCCACCATCCGCGGCGAAATCGTGGGCGACGAGGTGGTGGTGAACGGCCGGGTGGTGGGGCGCGTCCGCGGCCTCAAGGTGCGCCTGTCGGCCAGCGCGCGGGTCGAGGGCGACATCATCCACAAGACCATCGCGATCGAATCCGGCGCGCATTTCGAAGGCTCGGTCCAGCGGCAGGAAGACCCTCTGGCCAACGGCCCGACCCGGAAGCTGGCCCCGCCCGCCACGGAATAGGGCCGCTTCGACGCGCCGTTCCGCCCTGCGCCGCGGTGGCGTCACGGCCGCCGGCTTGACCCCGGGGCGCGGACAGGCCCAAATGCCCGGGCCGGCCCGAGACGGCGGCACCGGCGCCGCCGGAACGCCCGGCGTGTGCCGCGCCGGCTGTCGGCAGGCTTTCGATCAGGGGGATGCATGAAACTTGTCAGATACGGCGCGAAGGGCGCCGAACGGCCTGGGCTTCTGGACGGCGAGGGGCGGGTGCGCGACCTGTCGGGCCATCTGGGCGACATCGACGGCGCCTGCCTGACGGCCCGCGGCCTGGACGCGCTGCGCGCCATCGACCCGGCCTCGCTGCCCTTGGTCCCCGGTGTGCCGCAGCAGGATCTGCGTCTTGGCGCCTGCGTGGGCGGCGTCGGCAAGTTCCTGGCCGTGGGGCTGAACTATGCCGATCATGCCGCCGAGTCCGGCATGGATGTCCCGACCGAGCCGATCCTGTTCACCAAGTGGACCAGCTGCATCGCCGGGCCGGACGACGATCTGGCCCTGCCCCCCGATTCAGCCGCCACCGACTGGGAGGTGGAACTGGGCATCGTCATCGGCGACGGCGGCCGCCAGATCGGCCCGGACCGCGCCGCGGCCCATATCGCCGGCTACTGCGTGGTCAACGACATCAGCGAACGCGACTGGCAGTTGCGGCGCGGGGGAAGCTGGGACAAGGGCAAGGGCTATGACGGCTTCGGCCCGATCGGCCCCTGGCTTGTCACCGCCGACGAGATCCCCGATCCGCGCGCCCTGCCCCTGTGGCTCGAGGTGGACGGCCGCCGCTTCCAGGACGGCAGCACCGCGACGATGGTCTTCGGACCCGAGGAGATCGTGGCCTATGCGTCCCGCTTTGCCACCCTGCATCCCGGCGACGTGATCGCCACCGGCACGCCGCCGGGCGTCGGCATGGGGCAGAAGCCGCCGGTCTTCCTGCGGCGCGGGCAGGTCATGCGCCTGGGCATCGAGGGGTTGGGCCAGCAGCGCCAGAGGGTGATCTGACGTGACCGGGACGCGGACCATCGTCGTCACCGGCGCCGGCAGCGGCATCGGCCGGGCCACGGCGCGGCGCTTCCTGGCGGAGGGCTGGCGGGTCGCGCTTCTGGGGCGCCGGCCCGAGGCGCTGCGCGAGGCCGCCGCCGGCAACCCCGCCCTGATCCTGCCCTGCGACGTCACCGACGAGGCTGCCGTGGATGCCGCCTTCGACCGGGTCCATGCCGAATGGGGGCGGATCGACGTCCTGTTCAACAATGCCGGGCGCGGCGCCGACCCCGCCACCCCGGACCAGCTGGACCCCGGCATCTTCCGCGCGGTGATCGCCACCAACGTGACCGGGATGTTCCTGTGCGCCCGCGCGGCTTTCCGGCTGATGCGCGCGCAGCAGCCGCAGGGCGGGCGGATCATCAACAACGGCTCGATCGCCGCCCATGCGCCGCGGCCCGGCTCGATCGCCTATACGGCCTCGAAGCACGCCGTGACCGGGCTGACGAAATCCCTGTCGCTGGATGGCCGGCCCTTCGACATCGCCTGCGGACAGATCGACATCGGCAACGCCGCCACCGCTCTTCTGGCGCAGGTCAGCACCCAGGCGCCGGACCCGGAACCGCAGATGGATGTGGCGGTGGTCGCCGATGCCGTGCTGCACATGGCCAGCCTGCCCAAGGGCGCCAATGTCCAGTTCATGACCGTCATGGCGACCAACATGCCCTTCATCGGGCGCGGCTGATCCCCGCGCCGCCGGGCCACGCGCGCAGGGTCTTCGGAACCCTAGCCGCGGAAGCGGTCGTCCAGCGCCTGGCGGACCGGAGGGGTGACGAATTTCGACACGTCCCCGCCCAGGCGGGCGATTTCCTTGACCAGCTTCGAGGCGATGGCCTGCCGGCGGGCATCGGCCATCATGAACACCGTCTCGATGCTGGCATCCAGGGCGCGGTTCATGCCGACCATCTGGAATTCGTATTCGAAATCCGCGACCGCGCGCAGGCCGCGCACGATGACCTGCGCGCCGACATCGCGGGCGCAGTCGATCAGCAGGTTCTCGAACGGGTGGACGACGATCTGCCCGCCGGTGCGGCTGGCGATCTGGTCGCATTCCGCCTGCACCATCGACACCCGCTCCTCCAGGTCGAACAGCGGCTTCTTGTCGCGATTGATGGCGACGCCGATCACCAGCCGGTCCACCAGCGCCATCGCCCGCTGGATGATGTCGACATGGCCCAGCGTGATCGGATCGAAGGTGCCGGGATAAAGACCGATGCGCATCGACGGGCGTCCTTGTGCTTGCCTGCCCCCGCAGGAAAAGCCGATCGCCCGTCAAATTGCAAGCACTTGCAGGACCGGGCGTCAGGCGCCCATGATCATCCCGGTCAGCGCATCCTTTTCGGCCGCGAGCTCCTTCAGCCGCCCGCTGACCGCGTCGCCGATGGACACCACGCCCAGCATGTTGCCGTCGCGATCCACCACCGGCATGTGGCGGAAGCGGCCCTGGGTCATGCGCTCAAGGATCACCAGGGCGTCGTCGCTCATCTCGCAGGTCTGCACCTCGCGCGTCATGACCTGCGAGATGGGGGTCCCGAGGATGCCGGGGCCGCGCGCGCCAAGCTGGCGCACGATGTCTCGTTCCGACAGGATCCCCTGCGGCTTGCGGCCGTCCTCGGATACCACCACCGCGCCGATGCGCTGTTCGGACAGTATCCTGGCTGCATCCGCAAGGGTTGCGTCGGGACGGATGGTCACGATGGTCCGCGCCTCGATTCCCGGCTTGCCCGACCCCGATTTCATCGACAGCAGCTGATTGACAAGCATGGTGCATTCCCTCCGGTGGCGACGCGCTGGATCCATCCTTTTCCCGGAATCGGGTTCCGTCAAGCCCGACGAAGGCGCGGGGCGGAAAGCTGCGATTCCAGGCGCGCGACCTCGGCCCGCAGCCCCTGGGCCAACAGGTCGGCCAACAGCGACAGCCGGCGCGAGGCGCGGTCGTCGGCGTGGCGGATCAACCAGAAGCTGCGCTTCAGGGCGATCCGGTCGGGCAGGACCAGCCGCACCCCCGGCGCGAAGGGGATGGCGAAGTCGTGGACGATCCCCAGGCCCGCCCCCGCCCGGATCGCCTGCATCTGCACCGAGACCGAGTTCGAGGTGATCGCCGCGACCTGCACCCCGGTTTCGGACAGATAGTCCAGTTCCCGGTCGAAGATCATGTCGGGGATATAGCCGATCATCCGGTGCCCGCGCAGGTCGGGCAGGTCGCGGATCGGCGGGGCGGCCCGCAGGTAATCGCCATGCGCGGCCAGGTGCAGGTGGTAATCGGTCAGCCGCTGCACCGTCAGCCGCCCCGTGTCCGGCGGGGACACGGCCACCGCCATGTCGGCCTCGCGCTTGGTCAGGTTCACGACGCGCGGCAGGGCGACGATCTGGATCTCCAGCCCCGGATGGGCGGCGCAGAGATCGCGCGCGACCTGCGGCAGCAGGTAGTTGGCGCAGCCGTCCGGCGCGCCGATGCGGAACTGCCCGGCAAGCCCCGCCTCGCGGCCGACCGCCTCGGCGGCGGCGTTGGCGCCCTGCTCGGCCGCCTCGGCCGGGGCGACCAGCCGCGCGCCCTCGGCGGTCAGGACATAGCCCTGCGGGGTCTTGGCAAACAGCGCCGCCCCCACCGCCCGTTCCAGCCGGGCGATCCGCCTGCCGATGGTCGAGGCGTCCATCCCCAGCCTGCGGCCCGCCCCCGACAGGCTTTCGGTGCGCGCCACCGCCAGGAAGATGCGCAGGTCGTCCCAGTCCATCGCGCCGCCCCCTTTGCAGATCCGCAAAACGTCTTTGCCATCCTTCCTCTTTATCCGGCAAATCCGCAAGGCTAGGCTGCCCCCAACCAAGGAGGATGCGATGAGAGAGATTCACCACTGGATCGACGGCAAGGAATACCGGGGAACCTCGGGCCGCTTCAGCGATGTCTTCAACCCCGCCACCGGCGAGGTTCAGGCGAAGCTGTCGCTGGCCACCCGGGCCGAGCTTGACCACGCCGTGGACCGCGCCGCCCAGGCGCAGGTCGGCTGGGGCGCCACCAACCCGCAGCGCCGCGCCCGCGTGATGATGGAGTTCGTGCGCCTCATCAACCGCGACATGGACAAGCTGGCCGAGGCCCTGTCCAGCGAACACGGCAAGACCCTGCCCGACGCCCGGGGCGACGTGCAGCGCGGGCTCGAGGTGATCGAGTTCTGCATCGGCGCGCCGCATCTGCTGAAGGGCGAATTCACCGACAGCGCCGGTCCCGGCATCGACATGTATTCCATGCGCCAGCCGCTGGGCGTGGTGGCGGGCATCACCCCCTTCAACTTCCCGGCCATGATCCCCCTGTGGAAGATGGGCCCCGCGCTTGCCGCCGGCAACGCGATGATCCTCAAGCCGTCCGAACGCGACCCCTCGGTTCCGCTGATGCTGGCCGCGCTGCTGCAAGAGGCCGGCCTGCCCGACGGCGTGCTGCAGGTCGTGAACGGCGACAAGGAAAGCGTGGACGCGATCCTGGACAACCCGGTGATCCAGGCCGTGGGCTTCGTCGGCTCGACGCCGATCGCGCAATACATCTATGAACGCGCGGCGGCGACGGGCAAGCGCGCGCAGTGCTTCGGCGGCGCCAAGAACCACATGATCATCATGCCGGACGCCGACATGGACCAGGCCGCCGACGCCCTGGTGGGCGCGGGCTACGGGGCGGCGGGCGAACGCTGCATGGCGATCTCGGTCGCCGTTCCGGTGGGCGAAAAGACCGCCGACGCGCTGATCGAACGGCTGGTCCCGCGGATCGAGAAGCTGAAGGTCGGCCCCTATACCGCCGGCAACGACGTGGACTATGGCCCGGTGGTGACTGCCGCCGCCAAGGAAAACATCCTGCGCCTGGTGCAGTCGGGCATCGACCAGGGCGCGGAACTGGTCGTGGACGGCCGCGACTTCAGCCTGCAGGGCTACGAGAACGGCTTCTTCGTCGGCCCGCACCTGTTCGACCGCGTGACGCCCGACATGGACATCTACCGCAAGGAAATCTTCGGCCCCGTCCTGTCCACCGTCCGCGCCGGCTCCTACGAGGAAGCCATCGGCCTGGCGATGAGCCACGAATACGGCAACGGCACCGCGATCTATACCCGCGACGGCGACACGGCGCGCGATTTCGCCAGCCGCATCAACATCGGCATGGTGGGCATCAACGTGCCGATCCCGGTGCCGCTGGCCTACCACACCTTCGGCGGCTGGAAGAAGTCGGGCTTCGGCGACCTGAACCAGCACGGCCCCGACGCCTTCCGCTTCTACACGCGCACCAAGACCGTCACGGCCCGCTGGCCGTCCGGCATCAAGGAAGGCGGGGAGTTCAACTTCCGCGCCATGGACTGACGAGGCACCGGGGGCGGGGACGATCCCCGCCCTTCGTCATCCGGTCCCTTGCATCGCCGGCCGGTCTGCGGTCCCATCCGCGCGGCCAGCAGAGGAAGCCCATGCCCGACGATCCCGACTTCACCCTTGGCATCGAGGAGGAATACCTTCTCGTCGATCCCCGCTCGGGCGATCTGGCTCCGGCCCCGGACGGGCTGATGGCCGCCTGCCGCGAGGCCCTGGGCGACAGCGTCAGCCCCGAATTCCTGCGCTGCCAGATCGAGGTCGGCACCCCCGTTTGCGCCGGCATCGCCGGGGCGCGCGCCCACCTGGCCCATCTGCGCCGCACGGTGGCGCGAATCGCGGGCGATCACGGGCTGGCGCCGATTTCCGCATCGTGCCACCCCTTCGCAAGCTGGCGCGACCAGTTCCACACCGACAAGGACCGCTATCACGACCTGTCGCGCACCCTGGGGGCGGTGTCGCGGCGGATGCTGGTCTGCGGGATGCACGTGCACGTGGGTATCCCGTCGCGCGCGCAGCGCATCGACCTGATGAACCAGATGGCCTATTTCCTGCCGCATCTGCTGGCGCTGTCGGCCTCCAGCCCGTTCTGGCAGGGCAGCGATACCGGGCTTGCCTCCTATCGCACCACGGTCTTCGGCGGGATGCCGCGGACCGGGCTGCCCCCGCAATTCGCAAGCTGGGACGACTTCGAACGGTCGGTCCGGGTGCTGGCCGATCTGGGCGTGATCGAGGACAGCAGCAAGATCTGGTGGGACCTGCGCCCCTCGTCGCGGTTCCCGACGCTGGAGACGCGGATCTGCGACGCCTCGCCCCGGCTGGACGACACCATCACCCTGGCCGCGCTGATCCAGGCCACGCTGCGGATGCTGTGGCGCCTGTCGCGGCAGAACCAGCAGTGGCGGCAATACGATCCATTCCTGCTGGCCGAGAACCGCTGGCGCGCCGCGCGCCACGGCCTTGCCGAAGGGCCCATCGACTTCGGCGCCGGACGGATCCTGCCTTTCGCCCGCGCGGCCGAGGACTGGCTGGCCCTTGTCGGCCCCGATGCCGACGCCCTGGGCAGCCAGCCCCAGATCGCCCGGACCCGCCAGATCGTCGCCGAGGGCGGGTCGGCCGCGCGCCAGCGCGCCGTGCTGGCGCGCGCCATGGCCGCAGGCGCCACCCGCAATGAGGCGATGGTCGAGGTGGTGCGCCATCTTGTGGCCGAGTTCCACCTTGGTCTGGAACCCTTGCCAGCGGCCACGACCTGAGGCAATCAAACGCATGTTCAACGACGCCGGGGATGACATCATGGACTTCGCGCTGACTGAGGAACAACAGGCCATCTTCGAGATGGCGCGCGCGTTCGGCCAGGACCGCATCGCCCCCCATGCCCGGCAATGGGAGGCCCTGGGCACCATCCCCCGCGACCTTTGGGCCGACGTGGCCCAGCTGGGCTTCGGCGGGCTCTACGTGTCCGAGGATTACGGCGGCGCGGGCCTGTCGCGGCTTGACGCGACGCTGGTCTTCGAGGCGCTGGCGATGGCCTGCCCCTCGGTCGCGGCCTTCCTGTCGATCCACAACATGTGCGGCGGCATGATCGACAAGTTCGGATCGGACGCCACGAAGGCCCGCTGGCTGCCGGGCCTGTGCAGCATGGAGACGGTCTTCAGCTATGCCCTGACCGAACCCGGCAGCGGATCGGACGCCGCCGCGCTGCGGACGCGGGCGGAACGGACCGATGCCGGCTGGCGGCTGAACGGGACCAAGGCCTTCATCTCGGGCGGGGGCTATTCGGATGCCTATGTGGCGATGGTCCGCACCGGCGGCGACGGCCCGCGGGGCATCAGCGCGGTGATCGTGCCCGACGGCACGCCGGGCCTGTCCTTCGGCGCCCCCGAGGACAAGATGGGCTGGCGCGCCCAGCCCACCGCGCAGGTGCAGTTCGACGACTGCGACATTCCCGCCGACAACCTGCTGGGCGAGGAAGGCCGCGGCTTCGCCTATGCGATGGCCGGGCTGGACGGGGGGCGGCTGAACATCTCGGCGGCGGCGCTGGGGGGCGCGCAGGCGGCGCTTGACGCGACGCTGGCCTATATGGGCGAACGCCGCGCCTTCGGGCAAAGCCTGGACCAGTTCCAGGCGCTGCAGTTCCGCCTGGCCGAGATGGAAACCGCGCTGCAATCGGCGCGGATCTTCCTGCGCCAGGCGGCCTGGAAGCTGGACAGCGGGGCGCGGGACGCCACCCGCTTCTGCGCGATGGCCAAGCTGCACGTCACCGACCACGCCTTCGAGGTCGCCAACCAGTGCCTGCAGCTGCACGGCGGCTATGGCTATCTGGCCGACTACGGGATCGAGAAGATCGTGCGCGACCTGCGCGTTCACCAGATCCTGGAAGGCACCAACGAGATCATGCGCCTGATCGTCGCCCGGGCGATGCTGGCGGAACGGGGTAACGACGTGGAAGACCTGAACATCCGCAAGCGCGGCCGCGCCGGGCGCATCACCTTCACCCGCCCCAAGGCGCTGAACGCGCTGAGCCACGACATGGCGGTGGCGATCCACCGCGCCCTGGACGCCTGGCGCGACGACCCCGAGGTGGCGCTTGTCATCATCGACGCCGAGGGCGAGCGGGCCTTCTGCGCGGGCGGAGACATCGCCGCGGTCTATCGCGCGGCGCTGGCGGGCGACCACGACACCGGGCGGCGGTTCTTTTCCGACGAATACCGCATGAACGCGGCGATCGCGGATTATCCGAAACCCGTCGTCGCCTTCATGCAGGGCTTCGTGATGGGCGGCGGTGTCGGCGTGGGCGGGCACGCCAGCCACCGCATCGTCGGCGACAGCACGCAGATCGCCATGCCCGAATCCGGCATCGGCCTGATCCCGGACGTCGGGGGAACCTGGCTTTTGTCGCGCGCGCCGGGGCGGATCGGCGAATACCTGGCGCTGACGGGCGCGCGGATGGGCGCGGGCGACGCGATCCATGCGGGCTTTGCCGACATCTACCTGCCCGAGGCCGACTGGCCCGACCTGATCGCCCGGCTCGAGGACAGCGGCGACGTCTCGCTGATCGAGGGCCAGGACGCGCCCAGCGCCCCGCTGCGGACGATGGACCTGTCGGCCTTCGCGAAGGACGGCGTGGCCGACATCATCGACGCGCTTGAACAGGACGGGGACGCGCAGACGCTGAAGATCCTCGCGGCCAACTCTCCCCTGTCGATGGCGGCGGGGCTGGCGATGGTCCGGGCGGCGCGGGACGACGACCGGATGCAGGATTCGCTGGCGCGCGAATACCGCTTCACCTGGCGCGCGACGCAGGAGACCGACTTTCTTGAAGGCGTCCGGGCGCAGATCATCGACAAGGACCGCAAGCCCCGGTGGACGGCCGATGCCAGCCCCGGCCATGTCGCCGCGCTGCTGGCGCCCCTGGGGCCGAACGAACTGACATGGGAGGAACGGGCATGAACATCGCCTTCATCGGACTTGGCAACATGGGCGCGCCGATGGCGCTGAACCTGGCGAAGGCCGGGCACCGGGTGACGGGCTTCGACACCGTCGCCCGCCCCGAGGGCCTGACCCTGGCCGACAGCGCCGCCGCCGCGGCAGGGGACGCGGACGTGGTCATCACCATGCTGCCCAACGGCCAGATCCTGCGGAGCGTAGCCGATCAGGTGATCCCGGCGATGAAGCCGGGCGCGGTGCTGTGCGACTGTTCGACGGTGGACGTGGACAGCGCCCGCGCGGTGGCCGATCAGGCCCGCGCGGCCGGCCTCGAGGCGCTGGATGCGCCGGTATCGGGCGGGATCGGCGGCGCGCAGGCCGGCACGCTGACCTTCATGGTGGGCGGATCGGACGCGGCCTTCGCCACGGTGCGGCCGCTGTTCGACATCATGGGCCAGAAAGCCGTCCATTGCGGCGCCTCGGGGGCCGGGCAGGCCGCCAAGATCTGCAACAACATGATCCTGGGCGTGACCATGATCGTCACCTGCGAGGCCTTCGCCCTTGCCGACCGGCTGGGCCTCGACCGGCAGAAGATGTTCGACGTGGTTTCCACCTCGTCGGGCTACAGCTGGTCGATGAACGCCTATTGCCCCGCCCCCGGGGTCGGGCCGACCTCGCCCGCGGATAACGACTACAAGCCGGGCTTCGCGGCGGAACTGATGCTCAAGGACCTGAACCTGGCGCAGGCGGCGGCGTCGTCGGCCGGGGCGGACACGCCGATGGGCGCGCTTGCGCGGCAGCTGTATCACCAGTTCGTCGAACACGAGGACGGGCGCGGGCGCGACTTTTCGGCAATGTTGCCACGCTTCGTCGCGAAAAATCGGCTTGGTGACGGTTCCGTGACGCCTTCGACGGAACCGTAAGGCTTCCATCCCGGTTTTCCATCACACGGACAGGCGAAGTGGCGCGACGGTGATGGACAGGGTGATGATGGTCGCAATGGCCGCGGCAGCGGCGATCGGCCTGACGGTTTCGGCAGGCGCGCTGTATCTGGACCAGAGTTCCGTCCAGGCGCAGCCCGCTCTGGACGCGGCCGAACCCCTGGTGCCGGGGATGGTCCTGCCCGCCGATTCCGTCCGCTTCATCGAAAAGCCCGGCCGCTACGGCCTGGGGTCCGAACTGCCCGGCAGCCGCTATGCGATCGTCAACGGGCACCTGGTCCGCGTCAGTTCCGAGACAATGGAATTGCAGTCGATCCTGCGCCGGAACAGCCTGGCCGACGACAGCCTGGCCGCGCATCCCTGAAGCCCGCCTCCCCAAGGGGTCGTTCGGAAGACGGTGGGGGCTGGAGCGGGTGATGGGAATCGAACCCACGTATTCAGCTTGGAAGGCTGCTGCTCTACCATTGAGCTACACCCGCATGGCACTCGTATAGGCAAAGCCGGCAGGCCGCGCAACCGTCATCGGCGCGTCTGGAAGAACCCCTGCAGCAGCGCCCGCGCCTGCTCGGCGCCGATCCCGTCATAGACCTGCGGACGGTGATGGCACTGGGGATGGTCGAAGACCCGGGCGCCGTGCCGGACCCCGCCCATGCGCGCGTCGCCCGCCCCGTAATACAGCCGCCCGATCCGCGCCGCGGCGATGGCTGCGGCGCACATCGGACAGGGCTCCAGCGTCACCCACAGGTCGTGGTCGGGCAGGCGCTGGGACCCTGCGGCCCGGCAGGCCTCACGGATCGCCAGGATCTCGGCATGGGCGGTGGGATCGGACAGTTCGCGCGTCCGGTTGCCCGCAGCGGCGACCACCTGCCCGTCCGGCGCGACCACCACCGCGCCCACCGGCACCTCGCCCCGCCGGGCCGCGGCCCTTGCCTGATCCAGCGCCAGGCCCATATGAGAGGTGAAGCGGCTCATGCCCGCTTGTCGCAAGGGCGCGGCAGCCATGCAAGTCGCCCTTTCCTTGCCCGTCCGCGCCCGGTAGAAGCGCGGCTTTGCCACCGCAGCGATGCGCAGGAGAGATCGCCATGACCGACACCCCCGACGACAGCCGCCCGGCATCCGCCGATCGCTCTGCGGACCGCATCGCCAAGGTGATGGCCCGCGCCGGCGTCGCCAGCCGCCGCGAGGCCGAGCGGATGATCCTGGAAGGCCGCGTGTCGGTCAACGGCCGGACCATCGACAGCCCGGCGCTTGACGTGCTGCCCGGCGACCGCATCCTGGTGGACGGCAAGAAGCTGGAAGAGCCGCAGGAAACCCGGCTGTGGCTGTATTACAAGCCGCTGGGCCTGGTGACCACCGAATCCGACGAGAAGGGCCGGCAGACGGTCTTCGACGCCCTGCCCCGCGACCTGCCGCGCGTGATGACGGTGGGGCGGCTGGACCTCAACTCGGAAGGGCTGCTGCTGCTGACCAACGACGGCGAATTGAAGCGGCGGCTGGAACTGCCCTCGACCGGCTGGCTGCGGCGCTATCGGGTGCGGGTGAACGGCACGCCCAGCGACATGACCTTCGCCCCGCTGCGCCGCGGCGCCACCATCGACGGCGAGGATTTCGCCCCGATGGAGATCAAGCTGGACAGCCAGCAGGGCGCCAACGCCTGGCTGACCGTCGGCATCCGCGAGGGCAGGAACCGAGAGATCCGCCGCGCCATGGCCCATGTCGGGCTGCAGGTGAACCGGTTGATCCGCATCGGCTATGGCCCGTTCAAGCTGACCGGGATGGAAAAGAACCAGGTGGTCGAGGTCAAGCGCCGCGTGCTGCGCGACCAGCTAGGCGGGCTGCTGACCGGCGAGGACAGCGCCCCCAAGGAACGCCAGATGCGGCCCCGCGGCGCCGAAGGCGCGCGCGGCCCGCGCCGCGACGACGCCGAGGCCCGCCCCCGCAGCTTCCGCAGCGCCGGCGGCAAGGACCGCCCCCACGACGGCGACGACCGCCCCGCGCGGACCTGGTCCGACAGGCCGCGCGCCGACCGCGACGGCGCCGAGGATCGCCCGCGCCCCGGCAAGCCCGCTCGCCACGCTCAGGCTGACAAGCCCGGCCACAAGCCGCGCGGCGACCGCCCCGAAGGCAGCTTCAAGCCCCGCGGCGACCGCCCCGAGGGAGAACGGGGTTTCAAACCCCGTGGCGACCGTGCGGAAGGCGGGTTCAAGCGGCGCGGCGACCGCACGGAAGAGGGCTTCAAGCCCCGGAGCGACCGGCCTGAAGGCGGCTTCAAGCCCCGGGGCGACGGCGAGGATGCCAAGGCGGGCTTCAAGCCCCGGGGCGAGGGAAAACCCGGCGCCAAGGGGTTCAAGCCGCGCACCGACCGGGCCGAGGGCGGCTTCAAGCCCCGGGGCGACGGACCGCGTCCGGGCGGCAAGCCGGGCGGCGACCGCAAGCCCTTCGGCAAGCCCGGCGGTCCCAAGCCGGCGCGCGGCGGCGCGGCCGGCGGCGACCGGCCGCGCTTTTCGGGCAAGCCGGGCGGCCGTCCGGGCGCCGGAAAGCCGCGCGCCTGACGGCCTGCCCCGCCGCCGGCGGGGGATTTACTTCGTCAGGATCAGCTTGCCGGCCCGCGTGATGCGCAGCTGATAGATCTGGTCGTCCAGGACGATCAGCGCCTGGTTGCCGCCGCGGGTCAGCTGGGTGGCGTCGTGCTGCGGAAGCCGCGCCAGGACGCTGGTGGCCGGCTGGGTGAAGTCTGCGGGACGGGCTGCGGTCATGATCGCCTCCTGGGGATGGGTCTGTCCACAAACCTGACAAGTTCAGTTGGGAATGTCAAACTAAATGAGTCGGGTTTCCCGAAGCCCCCGGCGTCAGCCTGCCAGGCAGTCCGCGATGGCATCCGCCATCCGGGTCATGACCTGGCCGTAAAGCTGCGGACCCGCCTCGAGGTCGCTGCCTTCCGGGGACAGCGGCTGTCCGATCCGCACCGGGCTGCCCTCGATCGCGGCCTCGACCAGTTTCGGGTCGCTGCCCTGTTCGGGGAAGGCGCAGGCCGCCCCGGAACCGGCGATGCGCGCCCGGATCTCGTCCAGCCGCGCGGCCGAGGGCGCGGTCGCATCCCCCAGCGTCACCGCGACCGCCGGCGTCAGGCCGAAGTGGTCGGTGAAATAGCCATAGGCATCGTGAAAGACGACGAAGCCCTGCTTGGCGTGGGGCTGAAGGCGGGCGCGCAGATCGCGATCCAAGCTGTCGATCCCGCCCGCAGCCGCCGCCGCGTTGCGCCTGTAGGCCTCGGCATTGCCCGGATCCGCCTCTGCCAGCGCATCGGCGATGGCCGTCACCCAGACCCGCGCGTTCGCCGGGTCCAGCCAGGCATGGGGATCGACATCGGCATGGCCGGGATCCGGTTCCCCGTCCGGCGCGTGGTCGTGGTCCCCCTCCGCGTGGCCCTCATGGCCCGCGCCGTATTCCCGCAGATGCGTGCCCGGCACCTCCAGCAGGCGCAGCTGCGCCACGTCCCCCGCGACCGAGGAGGCCGCGCGTTCCAGCCACGGCGTCAGGCCGGGTCCGGTCCAGACCAGCAACCCGGCCTCTTGCAGCGCCCGCGCATCCGACGCCCGCATCTGGTGATGATGCGCGCTTGACCCCTTGGGCAGCAGCACCTGCACCTGTCCCAGATCGCCCAGCACCTGCTGCACCAGGGACGCCGTCACCGGCGTGTCCGCGACCACCTGCGGCGGCGCGGCCAGGACCGGGCCGGCGGCCAGAAGGCCAAGGGCAAAAAGCGTCATGCGCATCGGATCACCTCGTTCGGTCGGTTCGTTGTGGTGGGCTTCCTTTCATGTTACAAGATAACAAGTCAACTGGAATGTGATAAAGTAACAGCCTTGCCCGATCCCGATCCCCTCTCGGCCTTCGCGCCCCACGACCACCGCGCCTGCGAGGCCCGCGCCCTTGACCAGGCCCACGGGCGCTTGGCCGAGAACGGCGCCCGGCTGACCCCGGTGCGGCGGCGCACGCTGGAGATCCTGCTGGAATCGCACCGCGCGATGGGCGCCTACGAGGTGCTGGACCGGCTGGCCGCCGAAGGTTTCGGCCGCCAGCCGCCGGTCGCCTATCGGGCGCTGGATTTCCTGGTGGAACAGGGGCTGGCGCACCGGCTGCAGCGGCTGAACGCCTTCGCCGCCTGCCTGCATCCCGGCCAGGATCACGCCCCCGCCTTCCTGATCTGCCGGGCCTGCGGCACGCTGGCCGAACTGCCCGCCGCGCCGGTGCGCGATGCCCTGACGGGCCTTGCCACGGAAACCGGCTTTCTGGTCGAACGCGTCACGATCGAGGCGCTGGGACTGTGCCCGGCCTGCGCGCGGGCGGCGCGGCCATGACCGCGCTGATCCGGGCCGAGGGCCTGACCATCCTGCGCCCCGGCGGGACCGAGACCGTCCTCGAGGGCGTCGATTTCCGGATCCGCGCCGGCGAGATCGTCACCGTCGTCGGGCCCAACGGCTCGGGCAAGTCGTCGCTGGTGCGCGCGCTTCTGGGGCACATGCCGCTTGCCGCAGGGCGCGTGACGCGCCAGCCGGGGCTGCGCATCGGCTATGTCCCGCAGCGCGTGCAGGTGGAGCCGACGATCCCGATGACCGTGCGGCGCTTCCTGTCCCTGCCCCGCCGCGTGGGCGACCCCGAGGCAAGCCTGGCCCTGGCGCGCACCGGCGTCGAGGGGCTGGAGTCGCGGCCACTGTCGCAGTTGTCAGGCGGCCAGTTCCAGCGGGTGCTGCTGGCCCGCGCCCTGCTGCACGACCCCGCGCTGCTGGTCCTGGACGAGCCGACGCAGGGGCTTGACCAGCCCGGCATCGTCGCCTTCTACAAGCTGATCGAGGAGGTGCGCCGCCAGACCGGCGCCGCCGTGCTGATGGTCAGCCACGATCTTCTGGTGGTGATGCGCGCGTCCGACCGGGTGATCTGCCTCAACGGCCATGTCTGCTGCGAGGGCACGCCCCAGCATGTCAGCAGCGCCCCCGAATACCGCGCCCTGTTCGAGGCCGAGGCCGAGGGGACGCTGGCCCTCTACCGGCACCACCACGACCACGACCACGACCACCACCGCTACCTTCACGCCGGAACCCATTGATGCTGGACGACTTCTTCGTGCGGGCGATGCTGGCGGGGCTGGGCATCGCGGCGGTGGCGGGCCCACTGGGCAGCCTGGTCGTCTGGCGGCGCATGGCCTATTTCGGCGACGCCACCGCCCATGCGGCGATCCTGGGGGTGGCGATCAGCCTGGCCTTCCAGATCTCGATCTATGCGGGCACCATCCTGGTGGCGACGGCGATGGCCGCGGCGATCTCGGCCCTGGTGTCGCGGGGACAGGCGATGGACACGATGCTGGGGGTGCTGTCCCATTCGGCGCTGGCGGTCGGGCTGGTGGCGATCAGCTTCGTGCCCTCGGCGCGGTCGGACCTGTCGGCCTATCTCTTCGGCGACATCCTGGCGGTGGGCCGGGGCGACCTAGCCCTGATCTGGGCGGGGGCGGCGGGCGTCCTGGCGCTGCTGGCCTGGCGCTGGCAGCGGCTGCTGACGGCATCCCTGAACGAGGAGCTGGCGATGGCTGCGGGCATCAGCCCCCGGGTGGAACGGCTGGTCCTGTCGGTCGCCCTGGCGATCATGGTCGCGCTGTCGATTCGAGTGGTCGGATCCCTGCTGATTTCGGCCATGCTGATCGTCCCCGCGGCAGCCGCCCGCGGATTGTCGCGCAGCCCTGAAGGCATGGCCGGAACGGCCATCCTGGTGGCCGCGCTGTCGGTGATGGCGGGCCTGTGGGCAAGCCTGCATCTGGACACGCCGGCGGGGCCGTCGATCATCGCGGCGGCGGCGGGCTTTTTCATGGTTTCCCAAGCGGTTCGGCGCAGCTAGTGCAGGATTGCAACACCTCTGGCGGCACCCTTTCGGGCCCCGGAACCAAGGTTGCGCAGAGGGGTTGGCCAATATGCAACAGTCGGCATGAACCCGCGACGGATTTGAACCAATGCAGCTTTCAAACGTCTAGGGATTGTGTAACTGTCGCCTCGATGTTGCCGGTGACGGCAGCCTTCAACGAAACGGAGCATGATCATGACCAAATTCGCTACCTTCGCTGCCGCTCTCGGCCTGACCGCCTCCTCGGCTCTGGCCGGTGGCTATGTCGCCCCCGTCGTCGACGTCGAGCCCGTCGTTGTGGAAGAGCAACCCGCTTCGACCAACGCCGGCCTGGTTGTCCCCGCCCTGCTGCTGCTGGGCGTCATCGCCGCCGTTGCTTCGGACGACGACGACAGCTGATGTCCAGACGGAACCCGGGTTCCGTTCAGGATACAAAGGGCTGGCCTTGGGCCGGCCCTTTTTCTTTGCGCGGCTCGACAGGGCCGCGGCGCGGGCGTAGCATGACCCGCATCCAACGGGCGGGCTGGGGGGATCATCATGCGCCGGTTTCTGATCCTGGGCCTGCTGGCCTTTCCCCCGGCGGCCCTGGCGCAATCCGACACGCAGGAGGGCCTCGGCCTCATCGAACGGGGGCTTGGCATCATCGGCCGGAACCTGTGGACCGAACTTGGCCCCCAGCTTGACCGGCTGGGCCAGGACATGGGCGGCGCGTTGGGGGAACTGGCACCGGTGCTGGAGGATCTGGCGGTGCTGGTGGACGACCTCGCCAATTACGACCGGCCGCAGCGGCTGGAGAACGGCGACATCCTGATCCGGCGCAAGGCCGATGCGCCGCCCGCCCCGCCGCTGGACGATCTGGCGCCGCGGCAGGACGACCCGGCTCCCGCCGTGCCGGTGGATCCCGATCAACCGGAAATCTCGCTCTAGGATCTGGACCTGGACCCGACGCCCGCGCTAGGCTGCGGAAAAGGCAGGGGAACGGGGCGCATGGGTGACTTGCTGGCGGCGCAGGCGGGGGACGTCTTTCGCATCGGGCTGCTGATCGCGCTGCTGCTGACGACGCTGCGCAACCGGCCGATCACCGGCATGGCGCTGCCCCTGGCCGCAGGCGCGGTTTTCGTCGCCGTCATCATTCCGCTGACCGGCACCACCCCCCGGCCCGAGCCGCTGGCCCGGCAGATCGTCGCGGGCCTGCTGGTCAACGCGGGCCTATGTCGCCATCGGGCTGGGCCTGTGGTCGGCCTGGAAGGCCCGCGCCCGCTGACCGGCCGGGCCCCGTCACGCACAAGACCGCCGCGACGGATCGCGGCGGCCTGTGGCCCGGCGGGAAGGGGCACGCTATTGCGGGCGGTCCATCCGCGCATAGACCGTGACCCTGCCCCGCACCGCCATGGGCCAGTTCAGACGGATCTGGCGGCGGGTCGTGCCGATCTCGGTCTGCACCCAGGGCGCGGCATCGACCTGCGCGCCCGAGCCGTTGACGATGGCGCTTTCCGCCACCACCGACTGCACCGACTTCGCCCATCCCTTGAAGGGCAGCCCCTCGATCACCGGCAGCGTCCACGCCGCCGAGGCTGAGGCCTGGTTATGCTGCACCATCAGCGGGTTCGAGACGTAGGTTTTCACGCCGTTGAAGGTGTTCCCCTCGAACTGCAGGTTGCGCATGTTGTTGTAGTCCAGATCGGCGATGGCGGTATCGACGCGCTCGATCCGCTCGACCTCGCCGTAGAGCGCCTTGAAGACGTTGCTGGTCACCGTCAGGCCGTGGATGAAATGGCCGCTGCCATAGGGCTTGACCGTCAGCCAGGTGAACCAGGCCGCGGTGTTGGAACACAGGCAGGTGTTGCCGGTGATGGTCAGCCCGCCGAAGCTGAACTCGTTGCCGGTGAAGTCGGGCCGGGCGCTGTGTTCGTTGGTCCATTCGATCGAGGCGTTGTCGATGTAGTTGCCGTTGATCGTGGTCTGCACGTTGGGCTGCGTCAGCACCAGCCCCGCATAGCGCAGCCCGTCGCCCGATCCGTCGCCCTGGAACCAGTGGTTGCCCGAAATGATGTGCCCGCCGCCATCGGCCACCAGGAAATGCGCGAAGCGGACGAAGCGGTTGTCGCGGATCTTCACGTCGTTGGCGTTGACGTTCAGGGCGATGGTGGTGCGGCTCTGGGCGGGCAGGTCCATCTCGTTGGACAGGAACTGGCACCGGTCCACCAGCAGATCCTGGCAGCCCCGCCCGATCGAGGTGATGCCGCGGTCCCTGGGCCTGGTCACATAGCAGTCGCGCAGCGCGATCATCTCGCCCTTGGGCGGCAGCATGATGCCGCTGGCGACGCCCTCGCAGTTCAGGTCCAGATCGACGAAGTTCAGCCGCGACAGTTCGGCCCCCGAGAAATCGAACAGATAGCGATAGCGCTCGAAGCTGTAGCTGCGCGTCCCCGCCCCGCCATAGAGCGGCTGCGACAGGGTCAGGCTGCGGGCGGCGATGTCGCGGGCGCCGACATAGACCTCGCGCCCGACGCCCGGGCCGATGACGCGGCTGCCGACCTCGATCGCGGCGACGTTGGCGACGTTGGTCAGCAGCAGCGGCCGGTCGGGGTCATAGCTGGCGGTGCTGGTCCAGCGGCCGGTGTCCCAGGCGGGCCCGGCCTTGGCGCTGATCGAGCCGTTGCAGATCACGCGGCGGTTGGCAAAGCCCGCCAGATCCGGCGCGAAGGCGTCCACGACCAGCGGTTCCAGCAGATCGACGCGCCGCCCGCACAGGTCCAGCGACACGTGGTCGGTATAGCCGAACAGCGCCTGAAGGGCCTTCTTCATGCCCAGGGTCTCGTCCCCGAAGGCGGCGGCATAGGTCGGGAAGTCGAAGCCTTGCAGGAAGGACACCCGCGTGTCCACCGGCGTGCGGATGGTGCCCTTGAAGCGGATGGGGCTGTTGATGCCCAGATCGCCGCTGATGAAGAAGGTCCCCTCGGGCACCAGGATCGAGCCGCCCTTGGCGGCCTGGTCGGCGGCGACGAAGGCCGCGCGGTCGTTGGTGGCGTTGTCGCCCCGCGCCCCGAAGTCGCGCACGTCCACCCAGTCGATCAGCGACGGGATGAAGGCCGCGGTCACGTCCTCGATGCGCACCGATTCGATGCGGAAGGCGCCGCCGTTCGCGCCCACCAGATCCAGCCCGAAGTGGCCATAGACGGGCACCGTGCCCCAGGCCATGTCCACGCCGCGCCGCGATCCGACGCCGACGATGGCGCTGATCTCGACCACCTCGCCATAGGCGGTCAGGGGCACGGTCGGCCCGACCTCGACCAGGCCGGTCACATGCGCGCGCGAGCCGTTGCCCGCCCAGCCGGCGATCCGCGCCGAACACAGCGCCCCGGCCACCGCCTTGACGCGGGCCGAGACGCGCAGATAGACGCCCGGGATCATCGGCGTCTCGCCCATGAAGCGGACGCTGGTGGTGGTCTGCTGCTTCATCACCTCGAGGCAGGTGCCGAAGTCCTGGTCGGCGGGAACAAGCGCTGCGTTGTCGGCCGACGCCCAGCTGGGGCTGCCGGGCGTGCCGTCGCTGCGCGACCAGGCGCCCAGGCCGCCCCGGAAGGCGGGCGGCATCAGCAAAAGCCCGTTGGTGATCGCGATGTTCATGACCTATCTCCCTCAGCCGCGGCAGGCGCATGGGTGAAGGGATAGTTACCGAACGGTTAACGCCGTCTTGACGGGGCGGGCGTTGCGGCCACGCCCCGCGCAACGCTTTCAGAAATGGATCGCCCGGCCATAGGCGTCCAGGACGGATTCGTGCATCATCTCGGACAGGGTGGGATGGGGGAAGACGGTCTCCATCAGATCCTGCTCGGTCGTCTCGAGCTGGCGGCCGATGACATAGCCCTGGATCAGTTCCGTCACCTCGGCGCCCACCATGTGCGCGCCCAGCAATTCGCCGGTCTCGGCATCGAAGACGGTCTTGATCATGCCCTCGGGCTCGCCCAGGGCGATGGCCTTGCCGTTGCCCACGAAGGGGAAGCGGCCGACCTTCACCTGATGGCCCAGTTCCTTGGCCTTGGCCTCGGTCAGGCCGACGGAGGCCACCTGCGGGTGGCAATAGGTGCAGCCCGCGATGCTGCTGGGCTTCACCGGATGGGGATGCCCGCCGGCGATCAGTTCGGCCACCATCACCCCTTCATGGCTGGCCTTGTGCGCCAGCCACGGCGCGCCCGCCACGTCGCCGATGGCAAAAAGCCCCTCGACCCCGGTGCGGCAGTATTCGTCGGTCAGGACATGGGTGCGGTCGATCTTGACGCCCAGATCCTCGAGCCCCAGATCCTCGACGTTGCCGACGATGCCCACGGCGGAAATCACCGTGTCGAAGTCCTGCATCCGGGTCTTGCCGCCGGTCTCGATATGCGCGGTCACCGTGCCGCCCTTGCGGTCCAGGGCCTTGACCGTGGCCTTTTCCAGGATCGTCATGCCCTGCTTGACGAACTGCTTCTTGGCGAAGGCGCTGATCTCGGCATCCTCGACGGGCAGCACGCGGTCCATCACCTCGACCACCGTGGTCTCGGCGCCCAGCGTGTTGAAGAAGCTGGCGAACTCGATGCCGATGGCGCCCGAGCCGATGACCAGCAGCTTCCTGGGCATGTGCGGCGGCATAAGCGCGTGCTTGTAGTTCCAGACCAGCTTGCCGTCCGGCTCCAGCCCCGGCAGTTCGCGGGCGCGCGCGCCGGTGGCCAGGACGATGTTCTTCGCGGTGACCTCCTCGGTGCCCTTGTCGGTCCTGACGCTGACGGTGCCGGGGGCCGTCAGCCGCGCCTCGCCCATGATGGTGGTGACCTTGTTCTTCTTGAACAGGTGCCCGATGCCGCCGGTCAGCTGCTTGGCTACCCCGCGCGACCGCTGCACGACCTTCTCGAGGTCGAAGCCGATGCCCTCGGCCTTCAGCCCGAAGTCCTTGGCGCGGTGCATCAGGTGGAACACCTCGGCCGACCGCAGCAGCGCCTTGGTCGGGATGCAGCCCCAGTTGAGGCAGATGCCACCCAGATGCTCGCGCTCGATGCAGGCCACCTTCAGGCCCAACTGAGCGCCCCGGATCGCGGCGACATAGCCGCCGGGACCGGCGCCGATCACCACCATGTCGAAATTCTGGGCCATAGCTTCCCCCGTCAGGTCACGATGGTTCAGCGTTAAATCATTCGGCCCAGGCGAACAAGCAGCCCGGTCACGCCGCGTTGGCCGACCGCCGTTCGGACGGATCGGACTGCTTTTCGTCCAGGGCGGCCTCGACGGCGATGGGGGTGGCGTTGGGGGTGATGACGGCGAAGCTGCCCTGCTCCTCGGGCGTCAGGGCGCGGCGCCGCGTCGTGCGCCAGCCGGCATAGACGGTCAGCAGCGCCAGCAGCACCCCCATATAGACCCAGAACCCGTCCGGGCCGATGACCTCCATCAGCCAGCCGGTGATGATCGGCCCGCCCATCGAGCCGATGCCATAGATGAACAGCAGCCCCGCCGAGGCCGAGGCCATGTCGGACTGGTCCAGGTAGTCGTTGGTATAGGCCAGCAGCAGCGCGTAGATCGGGTTGGCGACGCCGCCCATCAGCGCCCCGGCGATCACCAGCCCCAGCGTTCCCGGCTGGGCCACGATCACCGCAAGCCCGGTCGCCGCGCCCACCGCCGCCAGCATCAGCACCAGCCGGCGCCGGTCGTAGCGGTCCGAGATCCAGCCCAGCGGATATTGCAGCACCAGCCCGCCCGCGTAGCTGGCCGCCACGAACAGCGAGATCTGCGCCACCGACAGGCCGATGCTGGCGCCCCAGACGGACGACATCCCCGACAGCACCGCGAAGACCCCGCCCATCAGGAATATCCCCACGCAGCCCAGCGGGGATGCCTGATACAGGCGGCGAAAGCTCATGCGCTTGATGGTCTGGAACTGCGGCGCGGGCCGCGCGGACAGCAGGATCGGCATGAAGGCGAAGGACACCAGCACCGATGCGACGATGAACAGCGTGTAGCCGCCGGGATCGCCGGTGTTCAGCAGCGCCTGCGCCGCGACGATGCCCAGAAGCTGCACGATCATGTAGGCCGACAGCGTCTGGCCGCGGTTCTCGTTGGTGGATCCGGCGTTCAGCCAGCTTTCCGAGGTGATGTAGACCCCGCAGAAGCAGTAGCCGATGACGATGCGCAACGCCGTCCACCAGATCCAGTTCGGCTCGACCGAATACAGCACCAGCACCGACGAGATCATGGATCCCAGCGCCGCGAACACCCGCACATGGCCGACATTCTTGATCAGCCGCGGCACCGTCAGGCTGCCCAGCAGGAAGCCCGCGAAATAGCCCGACATGGCCACCGACATCTGGAAGGTCGGGATACCCTCGATGCCGCCGCGGATGCCCAGCAGCGTGCCCTGCATCCCGTTGCCGACCATCAGCAGCAGGATGCCCAGGAACAGCGGCCATGTGGTTCGCAGCGCGGAAAGCATCGGTCGTCCCAAGGTCAGGTTGCGCGGATGATGGCTGTCTCGCCCATTCCGCACGCAGGGGCCACCCGGAAAGCGACCCTATGGGATCAGCAGCGACGAATCGCCATAGCTGAAGAAGCGATAGCCCGTGGCGACCGCGTGGGCATAGATCTCGCGGATCCGGTCCCGGCCCATCAGCGCCGAGACCAGCATCATCAGCGTGGACTTCGGCAGATGGAAGTTGGTCATCAGCCCGTCCGTCACTCGGAAGCGGAAGCCCGGATAGATGAAGATGTCGGTGGTTCCCCGGAAGGGCAGCACGGTGCCGTCCTCCTGCGCGGCCGATTCGATCAGCCGCAGCGGCGTGGTGCCGACCGGGATCACGCGCCGGCCCTCGGCCTTGGCGCGGTTGATCGCCTGGGCGGCCTCGGCGCCCAGTTCGCCCCATTCGGCGTGCATCCGGTGGGTGGTCACGTCATCGACCTTGACCGGCAGGAAGGTGCCTGCGCCCACATGCAGGGTGACATGGACGAACTGGACCCCCCGCGCGGTCAGGGCCGCCAGCAGGTCGTCGTCGAAATGCAGGCTGGCGGTCGGGGCCGCGACGGCCCCCCGACGCGCCGCCCAGACGGTCTGGTAATCCTGCCGGTCCTGGTCGTCGGGCGGACGCAGCGCGGCGATGTAGGGCGGCAGCGGCATCGCGCCCACGGTCTGCAGGGCGGCGTCGAAGGCCTCGCCCTGCGCGTCGAAGCGCAGGCGCAACTCGCCCCCGGCGATCTCGGCCACTTCCGCCGAAAGGGCGTCTCCGAACCGGATCACCTCTCCCTCGCGCAGCTTGCGCAGGGGCTTGGCCAGGGCCCGCCAGCCGTCGGCGGCGGGCTCCAGCAGCGTCACCTCGATCCGGGCCACGGCCTCGGTTCCGGGATCGGCGGGGTTCGCGCGGCTGCGGGTGCCCGTCAGCCGGGCCGGGATCACCTTGGTGTCGTTCAGCACCAGAACGTCGCCCGGGCGCAGGATGTCCGGCAGGTCGCTGACCCGGCGATCCGCGATGGCGCCGCCTTCGGCCAGCAGCAGCCGGGCCGAACTGCGCGGCCGCGCGGGGCGCGTGGCGATCAGCGAGGGCGGCAGGTCGAAGTCGAAATCGGACAGTTTCATGGCCGCCCTTCTGCGCCGACCCCGCCCCGACCGTCAAGACGACCGTCAGGATCGGGGACAAGACCCACTGGATTTGTCGTCTTTACTTTTCCAACCGAATTGCTAAGTTTCCGCCAAACAGGAGCCTTGCGATGATCGTCTGCCACTGCACGCAAATCTCGGATCACGAGATCAAGGCCGCCATCGACTGGATGCGGGCCGCAGACCCCCAGACCATCATCACGCCGGGAAAGATCTATCACGCCCTGGGCAAGCGCGCCGATTGCGGCGGGTGTATGCCGCTCTTTCTGGACACCATGCGTCACTGCGATAATCTGGGCATAGCCCCGCCGATTTTGCGGGCAAAATCAGGGATCGCAAAGGGAAGCCACCATGAAGGGCGACGCAAAGGTCATCGAGTATCTCAACGCGGCGCTGCGGTCTGAACTGACCGCGGTCAGCCAGTACTGGCTGCATTACCGCCTGCAGGAGGACTGGGGCTTCGGCCGCATCGCCGGCAAGTCGCGGGCCGAATCCATCGAAGAGATGCACCATGCGGACCGCCTGATCCAGCGAATCATCTTCCTGGAAGGCCATCCGAATCTTCAGAGGCTGGATCCGCTGCGGATCGGCCAGACCCTGCGGGAAACGCTGGAATCGGACCTGGCTGCGGAACACGACGCCCGCACCCTGTATCTCGAGGCGCGGGAATACTGCTCGAGCGTCAACGACCAGGTGTCCAAGGCGCTGTTCGACGACCTGATCGAGGACGAGGAGGGCCATATCGACTTCCTCGAGACGCAGTTGCAGCTGTTCGACACGATCGGCGCGCAGAACTATGGCCAGTTGAACGCCAAGCCGGCCGACGAAGCCGAATGACGCGGGTGCCGTCCCGTCGCGGGGACGGCGCTGCTATTGCAGGGCGCGGCGCAGGACGGCGAAGGCCAGAAGCGCCGCGACCAGCAGCGGCGCCGCATCCGGCAAGGGGACCGGGTGCAGCGGCGGCAGGAACGGCTCGACCGGCACTTCAGTTGTGGGCGGCCAGGGGGTGGCGGGCGGCAGGTGCGTGCCGGGCGCAGGCGGCGTCGCGGGCGGCGCGAAAGGCGGCAGGGTAATCGGGGGCACGATCGGCGGCAGGCCGCCGTCGGGCGGGACCAACAGGGTTTCCCCGGGCGGACGCGCGGGCCCGTCGCCGGTCGATGAACTGGTGCCGCCCCAGAAGAACGGCACGCCGAGAACACCCGATCCGCCCCCCGTCGTCGCCGATGTCAGTGCGGCCATGACCGGTCCCGCCGCGGCGCCGCCGGGATAGATCTGCTGGGCCGGGATGTAGTAGTCGTATCCGGGCGGAACCTTGCCCTCCAGCGGGCTGTCGTCGCCCACCACCAGCGTCAGGTGGTCCCCGTACTGGTCACGCTGGACGGCATGAACGGCGGGACGGAAGCCCATGCCGGGAAAGAAATACAGGCACTGATCGTCGACCGAGCAAAGCGGCGGCATCTTGTCACCCTGGACCCCTTGCGGCGAAGGCCAGGGCGCGGCCCGCTGCCGCGGGCCGCATAGGGCACATCACCGTAAACACTTGTTAACAAGTCGTTCATATTCCGGGATCGCGCGGAATAGAATATGTCTAAATGGTCAGCCTTGGTGCTGGCGCGTCATCCCAGCCAGCGGCGGGCCAGATCCGGCAACTCGTCGAAATGACCGATCAGGGCGTCCGGGGCCAGCCTGCGGATCGCCTCGCCCTCGGGGCCGAAGGACACCAGCGCCACCCTGACGCCGGCGGCCGCGGCCGTCTTGCGGTCGGTTTCCGTGTCGCCCACCAGGAAGGACGCCTCGACCCGGCCCCCTGCCCGCTCGACCGCGGCACGATAGGGGCGCGGGTCGGGCTTTCGGACCGGCAGCGTGTCGGCGGCGATCATCGCGGCGAAGCGGCCCCTGACCCCCAGAACGTCCAGCAGCGTCTCGGCCAGCGAGCCGGGCTTGTTGGTGCAGACCGCCAGGATATGCCCGTCCGCCTGCAGCCGGTCCAGCACGTCCTCGACCCCGGGATACAGCTTCGTATGGACGGCGATGTTGTCCTCGTAGTGCTTCAGCAGGCGGGGATAATCCTCGTCCTCGGCCCCGGGCGGCAACAGCAGGTCCGCGCCCAGCCGGCCATAGCCGGCCCGCAGCATGGCCCGTCCCCCGTGGAAGGCCGTCAGCGCGTCCGCGACCGGATCCAGGGCCACCGCCATGCCGCGCGCGGCAAAGCAGGCATTGGCCGCCGCGATCAGGTCGGCCGAGGTATCGGCCAGCGTGCCGTCCAGATCGAACACCACCGTTCCCGCCATCCTGCCGGCCCCTCCGCAACGATTGGACATCAAAGGTGAACGCCGGGGCCTTCCCCCGCGCCGCGCCCCGATTAGAACGCGCGGCAAAGAATGTGAACAGGCATCGGGGCAGGCATGGCGGATCATCCCGTGGCAATCATCGTTCTGGCGGCCGGACAGGGCAGCCGGATGCAGTCGGACCTGCCCAAGGTGCTGCACCGGCTGGCGGGGGTGCCGCTGGTCGGTCACGCGCTGGCAATCGCCCGCACGCTGGATCCCGAACAGGTGATCGTCGTGGCAGGCCACGGCGCCGACCAGGTCACCAGGGCCGTGGGCAGGATCGATCCTGACGCCCGGATCGTGCTGCAGACCGAACAGCTTGGCACCGGCCATGCCGTCCGCCAGGCCCTGCCCGAGCTTGAGGGCTTCGAGGGCAAGGTGATCGTGCTTTACGGCGATACCCCCTTCATCGCCGAAGAAACGCTGGCGGCCCTGGCCGCGCATCCCTCGGATCTGGTGGTGCTGGGCTTCGAGGCCGAGGATCCGGGCCGCTATGGCCGGCTGATCGTCACCGCCCGGGGGCTGGAGCGGATCGTCGAGTTCAAGGACGCCGACGCCGCCACCCGCGGCATCGCGCTGTGCAATTCGGGCGTCATGGCGCTGGACGCGGCGCTGCTGCGGCAGCTGATCGTCCGGCTGACGAACGAAAACGCCTCGGGGGAATACTACCTGACCGACCTGGTGGCGCTGGCCCGCGCCGAAGGCCGCAGCGCCCATGTCGTGACCTGCGACGAATCCGAGACGCTGGGCATCAACACCCGCACCGAACTGGCCGCGGCCGAGGCGGCCTTCCAGGCGCGCGCCCGCCGCCGCGCGCTGGAAGACGGGGTGACGCTGTGCGACCCCTCGACCGTGTGGTTCGCCCTGGACACGGTGATCGGGCGCGACGCGGTGATCGGCCAGAATGTCGTCTTCGGCCCCGGCGTGACCATCGAATCGGGCGCCGAGATCCTGCCCTTCTGCCACCTGGAAGGCTGCCACGTCTCGGCCGGGGCGACCGTCGGGCCCTTCGCCCGGTTGCGGTCCGGCGCGGAACTGGGCGGCGATGTCCATGTCGGCAACTTCGTGGAAATCAAGAACGCCGTTCTGGACGAAGGCGCCAAGGTCGGCCACCTGACCTATCTGGGCGACGCCCATGTGGGCGAACGCGCCAATATCGGCGCGGGCACCGTCACCTGCAACTATGACGGCGTGATGAAGCACCGCACCGAGATCGGCGCCCGCGCCTTCATCGGCAGCGACACCATGCTGGTCGCCCCCGTGCGCGTGGGCGCCGATGCGATGACCGGGTCGGGCTCGGTCATCACCGAGGACGTGCCCGGCGGCGCCCTGGCGCTGGGGCGCGCGCGCCAGGTCACCAAGCCCGGCCTTGCCACGCGCCTGATGGCCGCCCTGCGCGCCCGGAAGGAGGCCCGCTGATGTGCGGCATCATCGGCATCCTGGGGTCGCACGAGGTTTCCCCGCAACTGGTCGATGCGCTGCGCCGGCTGGAATACCGCGGCTATGACAGCGCCGGCGTGGCGACGGTGGACGCCAGCGGCCGGCTGGACCGCCGCCGCGCGGTGGGCAAGCTGGTGAACCTGTCCGACCGGCTGGTTCACGAGCCCCTGCCCGGTCATATCGGCATCGGCCACACCCGCTGGGCCACCCACGGCGCCGCGACCGAGGTGAACGCCCATCCCCACCAGTCCGGCCCGGTGGCCGTCGTCCACAACGGCATCATCGAGAATTTCCGGGAACTGCGCGACGAACTGCGCGGGCTGGGCATCCAGGCGCAATCGCAGACCGATACCGAAGCCGTGGCGCTGTGGACGGCGCATTACATGGACGGCGGCGCCTCGCCCGTCGAGGCGGCGCGCCGGACGCTGGCGCGGCTGCGGGGCGCCTTTGCCCTGGCCTTCATCTTCGACGGCCAGCAGGACCTGATGGTTGCCGCGCGCAGGGGCAGCCCGCTGGCGATCGGCCACGGCGAGGGCGAGATGTTCCTGGGATCGGACGCGGTTGCCCTGGCGCCCTTCACCGACCGGATCACCTATCTCGAGGACGGCGACCACGCCATCCTGACGCGCGCGGGCGCGCGGATCTTCGACGCGCAGGGCAACCAGACCCACCGCCTTGAAACCCGCATCGACGCGGGCGCCGCCAGCATCGACAAGGGCGGCTACCGGCACTTCATGGCCAAGGAGATCGCCGAGCAGCCGGTGGTCATCGGCGACGTGCTGGCCCACTATCTCAAGGGCGACCGCATCGTGCTGCCCGAGGGGATGGACTTCCACGGCGTCGACCGGATCAGCCTGGTCGGCTGCGGCACCGCCCATCTGGCCGGCCATGTGGCCAAATACTGGTTCGAGCAGATCGCGGGCCTGCCCTGCGACATCGACGTGGCGTCCGAGTTCCGCTATCGCGAGCCGCCGCTGTCGCCGGCAAGCTGGTTCATCGCCGTCAGCCAGTCCGGCGAGACCGCCGACACCCTGGCCGCGCTGCATTACGCCCGCCACCACGTCGCCCGCACCCTGGGTCTCGTCAACGTCGGCACCTCGGCCATCGCGCGGGACGCGGACATCGCGCTGCCCACCCTGGCGGGGATCGAGGTCAGCGTGGCATCCAGCAAGGCCTTCACCTGCCAGTTGACGGTGCTGGCGATCCTGGCGCTGAAGGCGGCCCATGACCGCGGCCGCATCGACGACGCGGCGCTTGGCCGGCATCTGGCGGATCTGCGGTCGATCCCGGCGCTGATGCAGCAGGCGCTGAACCTGTCGGACGACTGCCGCGAGCAGGCCGAATGGCTGTCGCAGGCCCGCGACGTGCTGTTCCTGGGCCGGGGCGGGCTTTATCCCGTGGCCCTTGAAGGCGCGCTGAAGCTGAAGGAACTGAGCTACATCCACGCCGAGGGCTATGCCTCGGGCGAACTGAAGCACGGGCCGATCGCGCTGATCGACCGCGACGTGCCGGTGGTGGTGCTGGCCCCGCACGACGCGCTGTTCGACAAGACGGTGTCGAACATGCAGGAGGTGATGGCCCGCCACGGGCCGATCCTGCTGGTCTCGGACGAGGCGGGCCTGTCCCAGGCCAGCCACGGCGCGCAGGCGGTTCTGCGGATGCCGTCGGGCGGCGGCGCGTTCCAGCCGATCCTCTATGCGATCCCGATGCAGTATCTGGCCTATCACACCGCGGTCGCGAAGGGCACGGACGTGGACCAGCCGCGCAACCTGGCGAAATCGGTCACGGTGGAATGACCGGACGGCGCGCGGGCCGAACCCGCGCGCCCGTCCCCCTCAGGCGGCGTCGGCGCGGCTTTCGGCGGCGATCCGGGCGTCCAGTTCCAGGATCTGATGCACGGCCTGCGCGGCCTCGGCGCCCTTCTTGACGAAGTGGTCGCGGTAAAAGCCCGTCAGCAGGTTGGTTTCCTGATAGTTGTGCGGCGTCAGCGACACCGAGAAGCACGGCACGCCCGTTTCCAGCCCGACATTCATCAAGCCGGTCACGACGGCGCTGGCCACGAAATCGTGGCGGTAGATGCCGCCGTCCACCACCAGGGCGGCGGCGACCACGGCATCGAACCGCCCTGTCCGGGCCAGCTTCTTGGCCAGCAGCGGCATCTCGAAGGCGCCGGGGACGTCATAGGCCACGACATCGGCGCCGGGCATCAGCCGCCGCTGTTCGGCCAGGAAGCCGTCATGGGCGCGGTCGACGACATCGGAGTGCCAGCGGGCCTTGATGAAGGCGATGCGGGGGGTGCTGCGGGGGGTCTTGTGGGTCATCTTTCGGGAACCTTACGTTGCGATGCGTACGGTCCCAGGACACGAGCCATGACCATGCCCCCGGCACAGGGACGCGGCCACGGTTCTCTTTCATCCAGACTGTGACTGTCGGCCCCGGAGTTCCACCGGATCTGCTGACCCCTTCCTTGCCGAAGGGCGCTCGCGGGCTGTGACCGCCGGTGGGGAATTGCACCCCGCCCTGAGAACACCCGCCCCATAGCACAGGGCGCCCCGCCCGCCAAGAGGGGTCAGCCGACCCGCGCCAGGGCCTGTTCCACCGCGGCGCGCAACTGATCCTCGCCATAGGGCTTGCACAGCAGAACCGTCTGGCCGGGGCAGCCCGCGGGCAGATCGCTGTCGCCCGTGGCATAGACGACCGCCAGCCCCGGCTGCATCTCGACGGCCTTGCGCGCCAGGTCGTTGCCGTTCATGTCGGGCAGCCCCAGGTCGGTCAGCAGAAGGTCGAAGGATTCCTCTCCCAGCCTGCTCAGGGCCGGGGCGGCCTTGCCCGCCTGGGCGACGGCATGGCCCATCTCCTCCAGCATGAAGGCGGTATCGGCGCGGATCAGGACATTGTCCTCGACCAGCAGGATCGAGGCGGGGCGGCCTGCCGCGGCCGGGGATCCGTCGTCGGCGCCGGAAGCCCGTTCCCCGGGCCGCCGTTCAGCGGCCTGTTCCCCGGCTTCGCCTTCCCCGGCCCGCAGTTCACCGGCCGCCGCTGGCAGGTCGTCTTGCGCGGGCACCGGGCCGTCCCCCGCCGCGGCCTGCCGGGCGTTGGCGATGACGTGGCGCAGGCGGCGGGCCAGGGCCTCGCGCGGATAGGGTTTCGAGAGCAGTTCGACCCCCGGATCCAGCCGCCCGCCGTGGACGATCGAGTTTTCCGTATAGCCCGAGGTGAACAGCACCCCCAGCCCCGGAAGGATCTCTTGCGCGCGGCGCGCCATGTCGCGGCTGGACAGCCCGCCGGGCATCACCACGTCGGTGAACAGCACGTCGATGTGCAGCCCGCTTTCGATCACCGCCAGCCCGGACTGCGCGTCGCGGGCGGTCAGCACCTTGTAGCCCAGCGAGGTCAGCAGATCGACCACGGTGCCGCGCACGGCGTCGTCGTCCTCGACCACCAGGATCGTCTCGTCGCCGCCGGCAACCGGGCCGTCGAACAGCGGCGCATCGTCCTCCTCCTCGGCTTCCGAGCGCGGCAGATAGATCCGCACGGTGGTTCCCTGACCGGGTTCGCTATAGACGGACACGTGACCCCCCGACTGCTTGACGAAGCCATAGACCATGGACATGCCAAGGCCCGTGCCGCGTCCTTCGGGCTTGGTGGAATAGAACGGGTCGAAGATCCGTTCAAGCACCTCGGGGGTCATGCCGCAGCCCGTGTCGGTCACCGCCAGCATCACGTAATCGCCCGCCGCGATGTCGCCCACGGCCCGGGCATAGGCGTCGTCCAGCCGGGTGTTGGCCACCTCGATGGTCAGCAGGCCCGGGCCGTCCATCGCGTCGCGGGCGTTGATCGCCAGGTTCAGCAGCGCGCTTTCCAGTTGCGCACGGTCCACGCAGATGTTCCACAGCCCGTCCGGCACGCTCACCTGCACCTCGATCGCCTCGCCCAGGGACCGGCGCAGCAATTCGTCCATCTCCGAGATCAGCCGCCACGGCTGGATCACCCGCGGCTCGAGCGGCTGACGCCGGCCGAAGGACAGAAGCTGGCTGGCCAGCTTGGCCCCGCGCGAGACGGCCGACAGCGCGTTCTCGACCCGCTGGCTGGCCCGGGGATCGCCCTCGACATCCCGGGCCAGCATCTGCAGGTTGCCGTTGATCACCTGAAGAAGGTTGTTGAAGTCGTGGGCCACCCCGCCGGTCAGCTGGCCCATGGATTCCATCTTCTGCGCCCGGTGCAGGGCCTGTTCGGTCTTGCGGTGCTGCTCGATCTCCTCGGCGACGCGCGCCTCGAGCGTCTCGTTGAGACGGCGCAACTGCTCCTCGGCCTGCTCGCGGTGCAGGATCTCGCGCTGCAGGTTCTCGGCCTGGGCCTGAAGCTGGGCCTCGCCCAGGCGATGTTCGGTGATGTCGGTGTGGACGCCGACCCATTCGCGGATCTCGCCCCGGCTGTTCAGGGTGGGCACGGCGCGGATCGCGAAGATGCGGTACCGGCCGTCCGCGCAGCGCAGCCGGTGTTCCCATTCGAAGGTGGCCCGCGTCGCAAGGGCGCGGTGCCAGGCGTCGATGGTGGGGGCGCGGTCGTCGGGGTGGACGGCCGCGGACCAGCCGTATCCCTGGTATTCCTCGAAGCTCTGCCCGGTCAGCGCCGCCCAGCCGCGCTGTTCCCCGGTCATCCGCCCATCGGCCGAGTTGGTCCACAGGATGCTGTGGATCGCCTGGACGGCGGCCTGGAAGCGGTCGTTGGAGGCGCGCAACTGGATCTCGGTCTGCTTGCGGTCCTCGATGTCGATCAGGATCATGTAGACCCCGTCGATCCGGTCGTCGCGCATCCTGCGCGGCAGGCAGCGGATCTCGAAGGCGCGCAGGCGGTCGTCCGGCAGCCGCAGGACCGCGTCCACGGTCACCGTCTCGCCCGCCAGGACCCGGGTCAGCATCACGGGGGTCAGCGCGACATGCGCATCGCCCATGATTTCCGCGACGGGCTTGCCGATCACCTGTTCGGCCGTCAGGTCAAAGACCTCTAGATAGCACTGGTTGGCAAAGCGGAAGGTCAGCGTGTTGTCCAGGAACGCCACCAGGATCGGCAGGGCGTCCGACAGGTGATAGAGTTCGGCGCGGCTTTCGGCCAGCGCCTCGCGGGCGCGGACCGCGCGGGTGACGTCCAGGACCGTGCACAGCACGCCGTCCACCCGGCGGGCGTCGCCGCTGTAGATGGGGATGAAGAACAGGTCCAGCACGACTTCCTCGGGCGCGCCGTTGCGGTTCACGACCAGCGGCTGCTCGCGGTGGCTCTGGACCTCGCCGCGCTGGCAGCGATCAAGGATCTGGCGGTTCCAGTCCCAGAACTCGGGCCAGACCTCGGCGACGGTGCGGCCCAGCGCGTCGGGGTGATGGTTGCCGATGATCTCGGCATAGGTGTCGTTGTAGATCATCACGTGATCCGGCCCCCACATCAGCACCTGCGGGATGGGCGAGTTCACCAGCGAATTGACCTTGATCCGCAGGTGCTGGGGCCAGCCGTCGATCGGCCCCAGAGAGGTGCGCGACCAGTCGAATCTCCGCACGATCTCTCCGCAGAGACCGCCGCCGACAGGCCAAGGGGACAGGGTCTGATCCGTCGTCATCATTCACCGGGAAGGGCAGGTTCGGCGCCGGACCCTAGGGCCCCGGCCCGCTTCCTGCAAGCCGTGCCGATGCGGCCGGCCGGCGGATGAACGAAAATCAATCGGGCGGGCCGGGGACCCGCCCGCCCGGCACCCTCAGAAGGTGAAATCGCTTATGTCCAATTGGCTGCGCTGCATGTCCTCGATGGTGACCGAGGTGTCGGCGTCCAGGACCAGCACCAGGTCGGCCCCCTGCTGGCGGGCGTTGCCGATGATCTGGCTGACCTGGGCGCGGCTGAAGTCGTCCAGGTCGATCCGGTCCACGCCGTTCTGGAAGTCGGTGATGCGGTCGCGCGCGTCGCCGCGCTGGAACTCGAAGACATCCACGCCAGCGCCGCCGGTCAGGATGTCGTTGCCGGACCCGCCTTCCAGCGTGTCGCGGCCCGCGCCGCCCAGCAGCGTGTCATTGCCGCGGTCGCCTTCCAGTTCGTCGCTGCCGGTGCCGCCCGACAGCCAGTCGAAGCCGCGCCCGCCTTCCAGTTCGTCGTTGCCCGCCTCGCCCGACAGCCGGTCGGAGCCGTCGTTGCCCTCGAGGTCGTCGTTGCCCGCCCCGCCGAACAGCCGGTCGCTGCCGCGCCCGCCTTCCAGGTCGTCGCGGCCAAAGCCGCCATAGAGCGAATCGTTGCCCCAGCCGCCGTGCAGGTCGTCGTCGCCGCCGAAGCCGCGGAGGATGTCGTTGCCGCCCAGCCCGGCCAGCCAGTCGGCCAGCGAGGTGCCTTCGATCGTGTTGTTGCCGTCGGTTCCGGTCTTGCGTGCCATGTGATGTCCTTTCCGTTCAGGGGGCCGCCCGGAAGGCGCGGCCCCGGTTGGCGCGAATCCGGGTTACCCCGGGCGCGCTGACAGCAGCCTGACGCATCCCGTCAGGCATTTGTCAGGACGCTCCCCTTAGGTTGAGCGACATGAGACACCGCCTTCCCATCATCATCGTCCTTGCGCTGGTTCTTCCCTCGACCGGAGGCGGCCAGCAGGACGCGCTTCCCGATTTCGAACTGGCCCAGGGCGCGGTCGAGCGGGGCGAGATCCTGCCCCTGGCGCAGATCCTGCGGCGGCTGGACGACGAACATCCCGGCACCGTGGTCGAGGTCGAGCTTGAATATTCGCACGGAACCCGCGTCTATGCAGTGGAACTGGTCACGCGCGAGGGCCGGTTGATCGAGGTCGAGATGGACGCCGCCACCGGCGCGATCCTTCAGGTCGAGGAGGAAGACGACGCCTGATGCGCGCCCTTGTGGTCGAGGACGACCGCCGCATCGCCGCCGACCTGATCCGGGCGCTGGGTTCGGCGGGTTTCCGGGTCGAGCATGTCGAGGACGGCGAGGCCGCCTGGTTCCGCGGCGGGACCGAAAGCTATGACCTGATCGTGCTGGATCTGGGCCTGCCGCGCCTGGACGGGCTGACGGTGCTGAAACGCTGGCGGGCCGAGGGCTGCGAAAGCCCGGTGCTGATCCTGACCGCCCGCGGCGCCTGGACCGAGCGGGTCGAGGGGATCGACGCCGGCGCCGACGACTATCTGCCCAAGCCCTTCCGCATGGAGGAACTGATCGCCCGCGCGCGCGCCCTGGTGCGCCGGTCGGGGGGTCGCGCGACCTCGCTCCAGCGGGTCGGCCGGCTGTCGGTGGACCTCAACCGCATGTCGGTGTCGCTGGCGGGGGTGCCGCTGCCGGTGACGCCGCTGGAATACCGGCTGCTGGCCTATCTGACGCTGCACCGCGACCGGACGGTGCCGCCTTGGGAACTGCTCGAGCATCTTTACGGCGATGACGACGCGCGCGATGCCAACGCGCTCGAGGCGGTGATCGCCCGGCTGCGCCGCAAGCTGGGGCCGGGGGTGATCCACACCCGGCGCGGCTTCGGCTATGACCTGGGCCAGACGGGATGATGCGCCGGTCGCTGCGGCTGCGGCTGCTGGTCGTGGACGGCATCGCCATCCTGGTGACGCTGTGGGGGGCGGCGCTGGGGCTGGCGCTCTTGTTCGAACGCCATGTCGAACGCGTGGCGGTCAGCGGCCTCGAGGCCCGCGCCCTGACCCTGGCGGGGATCGTCGAACTGGACGCGGCGGGTGTCCCGCGGCTGACCGCGCCGCCGCCGGACCGGCTGTATCGCCGGCCCTTCTCGGGCTATTACTGGCAGGTGGCGCTGGGATCGGACGTGCAGCGGTCGCGGTCGCTGTGGGATTACAGCCTGCCGATGGACCGCCCCGCCCCGCCGCCCGGCCAGACCGCGGTTCTGGACCTGCCGGGGCCGCAGGGCGAACGCCTGCTCGCGGTCGAGCAGAGCCTTCTGGTCGGGCGCGGCCCGCAGGCGCTGCCGCTGCGCATCATCGTCGCCTCGGACCGGGCCGGGCTGACGGCGGCGCGGCGGGACTTCCTGGCGGATCTGATGCCCTATCTGGCGTTTCTGGGCCTGCTGCTGGGCATCGGATCTTGGCTTCAGGTCCGCATTGGTCTGGCCCCGCTGGCGCAGGTGGCCGAACGCGTGCAGGCCCTGGCCCAGGGGCAGCGGTCGCGGATCGGCACCGACCTGCCCGACGAGATGCTGCCCCTGTCGCGCCAGCTGGACGCGCTGCTGGATGCGCGCGACGCCGAACTGCTGCGGGCGCGGCACCGGGCGGGCGATCTGGCCCACGGGTTCAAGACCCCGCTTCAGGCCCTGCTGGGCGACGCGGGCACCCTGCGGCGCGCCGGACAGCCGGAAATCGCCGGCAGCATCGAGACGGTGGTGGCCTCGATGCGGCGGCTGGTGGACCGCGAACTGGCCCGCGCCCGCATCCAGTCCGGCCGCCACCTGGCCGAGGCCGACCCGGCCGCCGTCCTGTCGCGCCTGGTCAAGGTGCTGCGCCGCACGCCCAGGGGCGGCATGATCGACTGGCGGATCCGCGTCCCCGACCCCACCCCGCTGGCCCGCATCGACCCCGACGACCTGACCGAGGCGCTGGGCGCCCTGCTGGAAAACGCCATGCAGCACGCCGATGGGGTGGTCGCGGCATCGGTGACGCGCCATGACGACCGCCTGTCCATCGCCATCCGCGACGACGGCCCCGGGGTTCCCGAAGCCGCCCTGGCCAGCCTGCCGCAGCGCGGGACGCGGCTGGACGAAAGCGGCGACGGGCAGGGCATCGGCCTGGCCATCGTCAGCGACATCGCCGAGGCGGCGGGCGGCGGGCTGACCCTGACCAACACCCGCCCGGGACTGTGCGTGGAACTGACACTGGCAGCCGCCCCGCCCCGCCGCTAGGCTCTCCGAAACGGCAGCGATGGGGCATGACGACATGACGCGCACGGGCGGGGCTTTGGTGGTGGACTGCCTGATGGCGCTTGGCGCCACGCGGGCCTTCGGGATTCCCGGCGAAAGCTATCTGGCGGTGCTGGACGCGCTGCACGACACCCGCGGCCGGCTGGACTTCGTGCTGTGCCGGCACGAGGGCGGCGCGTCCTTCATGGCCGCGGCCTGGGGCAAGCTGACCGGCCAGCCCGGCATCTGCATGGTCACCCGCGGCCCCGGCGTGACCAATGCCGCCATCGGCATCCACACCGCCATGCAGGACAGCGCGCCGATGCTGGTCCTGGTGGGGCAGGTCGGCACCGACATGACCGGGCGCGAGGCCTTCCAGGAAATCGACTGCGCCGCCGTGTTCGGCAGCCTGGCGAAATGGGCCGTCCAGATCGACCGCGCCGACCGCATCCCCGAAATCCTGGCCCGCGCCTGGAAGACCGCCCTGACCGGCCGTCCCGGTCCCGTCGTCGTCGCCCTGCCCGAGGACATGCTGACCAGCCTGACCGACGCGCCGCCGCTGACCGGCCCCTCGGACATCGCCGAACCCGCCCCGCTGCCCGCCGCCCTCGAGGAGGCGCTGAGCCTGCTGGCGGAGGCGCGGCGGCCGCTGATCCTGGCGGGCGGCTGCCTGTGGACGCCCCCGGGCAAGGCCGCACTGCAGGCCTTTGCCGAGGCATCCGACATCCCGGTCGTCGCCGCCTTCCGGTTCCAGGACTGCATCGACAACACCGCCCCCGTCTATGCCGGCGAGGCGGGGGTGGGGATGCCGCCGCATGTGCGGCGCCTCATCGCGGAATGCGACCTGCTGCTGGCGGTGAACGTCCGCCTGGGCGAGATGACCACCGACGCCTACAGCCTGCTGCGGGTGCCGCTGCCCGAACAGGCGCTGATCCATGTCCACGCCTCGGACGACGAGCTGGGCAAGGTCTATCAGCCGCGCCTTGGCATCCAGGCCGGGCCGAACGCCTTCGCGGCCGCCCTGCGTCCCGTCGCGGGCGCCTGGGCGGACTGGCGCAAGGCGGCGCGCGCGGGCTTCCTGGCCTCGATGCAGGCTCCCGCCCAGCCCTCGCCGGTGGACATGGTGGCGGTGATGGACCACCTGCGCGGCGTCCTGCCCGAGGACGCGGTCCTGACCAACGGCGCGGGCAACTTCGCCGTCTGGCCCAACAAGTTCTTCGCCTTCGGCCCGCGCGCGCGGCTGCTGGCGCCGCAATCGGGGGCGATGGGATACGGGCTGCCCGCCGCCATCGCGGCCCGGATCGCCCATCCCGGCCGCACCGTCGTGTGCTTCGCGGGCGACGGCGACTTCCAGATGACCTGCGCGGAACTTGCGACGGCGGCCCAGGCGGGGGCGCAGCCGATCGTGCTGGTCCTGAACAACGGCATCTACGGCACGATCCGCGCGCATCAGGAACGCCATTATCCGGCCCGCGTGTCCGGCACGACCATGCAGAACCCCGACTTCGTGGCGCTGGCCCGCGCCTATGGGTTCCACGCCGAACGCGTCGGCGCCACCGCCGACTTTCCGGCCGCGTTCGAACGGGCGATGGCGTCGCGGACCGGCGCCCTGCTGGACCTGGACATCTCGCCCGAGGCGCTGACCCCGCGCCAGACGCTGAGCCAGATGCGGCAGGCGGCGCTGTCGCGGGCCGCGGACGGACAGGCCCTAGCGTTCCAGGATCAGCAGGTCGCCCTCGAAGCTGACGCGCGCGAAGGTGCGCAGGTAGGACATGCCCAGAAGCGAGCCGTCCAGGTCGCCGCCGATCACCCAGGCGCGCACGTTGCGGTCCACGATGTCGCCGATGGCGATCTCGTCGATGGTGACGGGGGCGGTCTGCACCTGCCCGTTCGCGGTCATCGCGGTGCCGACATAGGCCAGGTCGTCGGGGTCCAGCCCGACCCGGCGGGCATCCGCCGGGCCAAGGGCGATGGATGACGCGCCGGTATCGACCATGAAGCGCACCTCCTGCCCGTTGACCAGGGCGGTCAGGTGGAAATGGCCGTCGCGCCCCACCGGGATCTGGATGCGGCCGCCGTCCAGCACCTGCTGGCGCGGCGCATGGCCGGTAAGCCACCATTCGGCGGCCAGCGCCGCCCCCGCGAAGATCACCGCCCACAGCACCAGCTGGCGCAGCACCTGCCCGCCCCGGCCGGCCAGCTCGAAGATCATGGCACCGCCGATCACCAGCAGCAGGACGCCGTAATAGACAAGCTGCATCCTGTCGTCTCCGGTCATCACGGCACCAGCCCCGATCCCTTCAGCCCGTCGATGACGAACTGCACCGACAGCGCGGCCAGCAGCATCCCCAGCAGGCGCGTGACGACCATCACGCCGGTCCGGCCCAGCGCATGGGCCAGCGGGGTGGCGATCACGAACAGCGCCATGGCGATGGCCAGCACCGCCAGCATCACCAGGTTGACCATCGCCATGTGCAGCAGGCCCGGCGCCTCGCCCATCAGCAGGATCATCGTCGCAAGCGCCCCCGGCCCCGCCAGCAGCGGCATGGCCAGCGGAAAGACCGAGGGATCGTGGTGCAGGGGATCGGCCTCGCCCTGGTTCTCGCGCCGCTCGGTGCGCCGCTCGAACAGCATGTCGAGCGCGGTCAGAAACAGCAGCAGCCCGCCGGCGATGCGGAAGGCGGGGATCGAGATGCCGATGGCCGTCAGGATCGATTCGCCCGCGAAACCGAAGATCATCATCAGCACCGCCGCGATCACCAGCGACCGGAACCCGATGCGCCGGCGCTGGGCCGCGCTCATGCCCGGGGTCAGGGCGATGAAGACCGGCGCCAGGCCCACGGGGTCGATCACCACGAACAGGGTGACGAAGGCGGTAAGATACAGCGACGGATCCATGGGCGCTTATCGCCCGCCCGTCGCGCGCTGCCAAGCCGGATGCCGGCGCCGGGCGGCGCAAGCGGGCGGCCGGGCCGGGCTTTGTTGCGCAAAGAGCTTGAAGGCCGGGCTTCCCCTTTCCCCTGGCGGACTTATCCCACGAGTTCTGTGGCAGGTATGCCGAGCGCGGTGTAGCCGTTGAGCACGGCGGCGCGGATTTGGAGTTCGGCGACCTGACGGTCGAAGCCGCGTGCCATGAGGCTCTGCCCGAGCAGCTTCACGCAATGCATCTTCGTCTCGGCGCGGCTTCGGCGGTGGTAACCGCTCCACTTTCGCCAAATCGCGCGGCCGAGGTATTTGGATGCGCGCAGTGCTTCGTTCCGGGCGATCGCGCCCGCTGTCGATGGCTTCCAGGGCCTGGCGTTCCTGCGCGGCGGAATGATCGCATGGGCGCCTCGGTCGGCGACGGCGTCATGGCATTTGCGCGTGTCGTAGGCGCCATCCGCGGTGACCGTGCCGAGCTCCACACCGGCGGGGATCTGGCGGAGCAGTTCAGGCAGCATGGGCGTATCGCCGACGCTGCTACCGGTAACCTCGATGGCTCGAATTTCCAGCGTCTGTTCATCGACGCCGATGTGGATCTTGCGCCAGAGGCGGCGTTTCGCGCCGCCGTGCTTGCGGGCATTCCACTCGCCTTCGCCCTCCGCCTTGATGCCGGTGCTGTCGATCAGCAGGTTCAGCGGCCCCTGCGAGCCCCGGTAGGGAATGGACACGGCCAACGTCTTCTGGCGCCTGCTCAGCGAGCTGAAATCCGGCACCGTCCAATCGAGGCCGGCCAGGCGCAGCAGGCTCTCGACGAAGCCGCTCGTCTGACGGAGCGCCATGCCGAAGAGCACCTTCATCGTCAGGCACGTCTGGATCGCGGCATCGCTATACTGCGGCTGCCGCCTTGCTTGCCGGTCGGTGGCGGCACCCACGCCATGTCCGGGTCGAACCAGATGGTCAGAGAGCCGCGCTGCTTGAGGGCCTCGTTATACGCTGGCCAGTTCTTGGTCTTGTAGCTCGGCGGGGTGGGTCTGCTCATGCAGCACGGTTACCACGCTGGAGTCGACAGCTGGATCCCCCTTGAGACTTTGCGCAACAAAGCCGCCGGGCCGTCAAAATCGCGTCAGTTTCCTCCAGAACGGCCGGCGCGGCGACGAATCGCGGCAAGTGGGGTTTCGCTGCGGGATGGGAGGCTCTATATTCCGGCAAAGAGGTTGAACCCAGGTCATTGGCCTGACTCTGGAACTGGAGAACTCACATGCACATGCCCTCCCCCATGGCCCTGCTCGTCATCGCCGTCGTGGTCCTGGTCCTGTTCGGCCGCGGCAAGGTTTCCTCGCTGATGGGCGAAGTCGGCAAGGGCATCACCGCCTTCAAGAAGGGCATCAACGACGGCAACGCGGAAAACGCGGCCGACCGCAATGCCGCCCTGGATCAGCCGGTTCCCTCGGTGCAGCCCGTGCAGCCGGCGCCCACCGTCCAGCCGCTGCACCAGACGCAGCCCCTGCCCGGCACCGAGGCCCGCGACGTGACGCCGCACAACGATACCCGCGTCTGATCCCGAAACCGGGACAGGGGTTCCAGAATGCTGGATGTCGGGTGGAGCGAACTGCTGCTGATCGGCGTCATCGCGCTGATCGTCATCGGCCCCGAGGATTTGCCGAAGCTGTTTCATACCCTGGGCCGCATCACGGCCCGGGCCCGGTCCATGGCGCGAGAGTTCACGAGCGCGATGGAGGATGCGGCCAAGGGCAGCGGCATCAATGACGTGACCAAGGACCTCAGGACCCTGACATCGAAGAAGTCGTTGGGGCTGGACGCCCTGGACCGGGCCGCCACCCGGTTCGAGCAGTGGGATCCCAAGACCAGCCTGAACACCGCCACCCGCGCCACGCCCGATCCCGCCGCGCCCGCGCCCGCCCCCCTGGACAGCCGCCCCGCGGATGCGCCCGCAGTGCAGGCCGCCAACCAGCCGGCGCCGGTGCCATCCCCCGCCCCTGCTGGGACGGCCGTCGCGGACGGCCCGCGCCGCATCGCCGGGGTCCGCCGTTCGGACATGAAGGACCATTAAGTGGCATCCCAGGACGTCGATGAACTGGACGACAGTTCGGCCCCGCTGATCGAGCATCTCAAGGAACTGCGCACCCGCCTGGTCTGGTCGGCCCTGGCCTTCGTGGTGGCGATGGTCCTGTGCTATCTGATCTGGAATCCGATCTACAACTTCCTGACGATCCCGATCTGCGCGGCCCTCGAGGAGCGCGGGCAGGAATGCGGGCTGATCCTGCTGAAGCTGCAGGAAGGCTTCACGGTCGCGCTGCGCATCTCGTTCTTTGGCGGCTTCATCCTCGCCTTTCCGATCATCGCCTACCAGCTGTGGCGGTTCGTGGCCCCGGGCCTCTACCGCAGCGAGAAGCGGGCCTTCCTGCCCTTCCTGGTCGCCTCGCCGCTGATGTTCGCCCTGGGGGCGGCCTTCGCCTATTACATCATCCTGCCGATGGTGTTCTCGTTCTTCCTGGGCTTCCAGCAGGGGCCGCTGACGCTGCCAGACGACGTCGCCGCCCCGGTCGAGGGCAATAATCTGGCCGGGATCGTCTTTCAGGGCTCGGTCAGCGAATACCTGAACCTGACGACGCGATTCATCCTGGCCTTCGGCCTGTCCTTCCAGCTTCCGGTGGCCCTGGCGCTGATGGGCCGGGCCGGGCTGGTCTCGGCCGAGACGCTGGCCGCCACGCGCCGCTATGCCATCATCATCATCCTGACGCTGGCCGCCTGCCTGACGCCGCCGGATGTGGGCAGCCAGCTTGTGCTGTTCTCGGTCATCTACGGGCTTTACGAGATCTCGATCCAGATCGTCCGCCAGATCGAGAAGCGGCGCGAAAAGGAACTGCGCGCCCAGGGACTGTGGGTCGAGGACGAGTGATGCGGGACATGGCCGACGCCGATGCCCTGGCCCGCATCGCCGCGGCCCTGGAACGCCTCGCCCCGCCCCCCGTTCCCGCGCCCAGCTTCACCGAAGCCACGGCCTATGTCTGGCATCCCGACCCCGACCGGCTGGAAGCCGTGGACAGGGTCAGCCGCGTCGATCTGGTGCAGCTGATCGGCATCGACCGGGCCAAGCAGACGCTGCTGGACAACACCCTGCAATTCGCGCGCGGCTTCGGGGCCAACAACGCCCTGCTGTGGGGCGCGCGCGGGATGGGCAAGTCGTCGCTGGTCAAGGCCGTCCATGCCGAGGCCGTGGCCCAGGGCCTGCCGCTGGTGCTGGTCGAGATCGCCCGTGACGACCTGGCGTCGGTCGGCCGCCTGCTGGCCATCCTGGGCCGGGCGTCGGACCAGCGTTTCCTGCTGTTTTCCGACGATCTGTCCTTCAGCCACGACGACAGCCAGTACAAGTCCCTGAAGGCCGTCCTGGACGGCGGGATCAGCGGGCGTCCCGCCAACGTGATCCTCTATGCCACCTCGAACCGGCGCCACCTGATGCCCCGCGACATGATCGACAACGAACGCGCCACCGCCATCCATCCCGGCGAGGCGGTCGAGGAAAAGGTGTCGCTGTCGGACCGCTTCGGGCTGTGGCTGGGCTTCCATCCCTGTTCGCAGGACGATTACCTGGCGATGGTGCGTGCCTATTGCGACGCCTTCGGTCTGGACATCGCCGCCGAGACCCTGCGGGCCCAAGCGATCGAATGGCAGGCGACGCGCGGCGGACGGTCGGGCCGCGTGGCTTGGCAGTTCTTCACCGACCTTGCCGGCCGGCACGGCATCGCGGTCTAGCCCAGATCCAGGGGCGAGGTCACGCCGCTCTCCTCGAGATGCCAGCGGGCTTGCCAGCGCCCCGCGCGGCGGTCCAGCGCCAGATAGTTGCGCTCCGCGACATAGCGGTGCCTTTGGCCGGGCAGCGGCTTGATGCGGACAGGATGTCCCGGCAGGGGCGCGTCCCCCAGCCCGGCGAACAGGCCCAGCGCGCGCGCATAGGCCCGCGGCGGCGCCCGGTGCGAGATCCCCGAGGCGACAAGCTGGTGGATCAGCGTCCGCGCGGGTCCCATCTCGGCCCGGGTGGCCAGGTGGATCTCGCCCGACAGGACGGTGACGGGGGCGGCCTTGCGCATCCGCAGGACCGCCGACAGCATCCGCCGCCATTCGTCGCGATGGGCGCGGCTTTGCCACTGGTCGCGAAGGTCGTCCTCGTAATGCTGCATCCGCGGCACGACGGTCAGCGCGCTTTCCAGCAGCGACAGGCGCGGCCCCAGCAGCGGCACGCTGGAGACCATGAAGACGTGCCCGCCCGCGGGATCAAGCGCGTCCAGCGCGTCCCAGCCCGCCTCGCCCAGGATGCGGTGGCGGCGGCGCTCGGACCGCAGGTCCGGCGCGAACAGCGTCACCCCCGGCAGGTCGCGCCGCCAGCCCAGGCTGCGGCCCGTGGGGTCCATGAACAGCGCGGGCACGTCGTCCTCGGTCGCGCCGTGCTGGAACAGCAGATACATCCGCCGCGCGACCCGGAACAGCGCCTGCCCCACCGCCGAATCCGTGCGGCTTTCCGGCAGCGAGCCCCAGCCGTCGCAGATGTCGTGGTCGTCCCACACCGACAGCGACGGCACGCTGGCGAACACCCCCGCGCAGGCCGGCGCCCCCAGCACCATCATGTAGCGTTCCGCGAACCGGCGTTGCAGGTGGCGGGTCAGGTCGTCCAGTTCCGCGGCCGAGGGGTTGTCGGGAACATCGTCGGGCCAGTTCCGGGACAGGGGATGGCCGTGGGTCGCCTCGTCGGCATAGATCTGGTCGCCCCCCTGCAGCAGCAGCGCGAAGGGCGCGCGGTCGTGGTCGGCCTGAAGCCGCGCCCACATCAGGTCGCGTTCGGCGGCATCGCGGTCCAGATCGCCGTGTTCCTCGCCGTTGCAGGACACGAAGGCGATGCGGATGTCGCCGTCCAGCCGCGTGGCAACGGCACGGTCGCGCCCGTCCAGGCGATAGCCGCCCTCGTCCGGGGCCAGCGTGAAGTCGTGGCGCCAGACCGCCAGACCGGCCACGCGGTCCAGAAGCCTTACCGGACAGTCGCCCGCACGCGTCCCGACCGGACCCGGCCCGGCGGCATCCTCTGGCGTGACCGTGATCGCCGCAAGATGCAGGCCCCTGGCGTCGCAGCCCCGAAAATGCAGGATCGGACCCGCGAAACCCCCGTTCTGAACCATGCGCTGCGTCGTGTCCCTGTCTGCACCGTAAGGGCCTTAGATAGGCATGGGAACGACGATTTCATCCCCGCCGCCGCGCCGCAACGGCCTGTCGCGCGCCAGCGCGGCGGAAAGCCGCGACAGTTCGGGAACCAGGGGAAACAGATCCGCCTGCAGGGCGTGGTAGATGTCGGGCTTGCCCTGGAACTGCGCACCGGGTGCCGGACCGCCGGGTTCCGGGAACCAGCCGCCGCGGTCGTGGTCGATCAGCCGGTCATCGGCAAAGCGCCACAGCCGGCGATACCAATCCTCGTCCTCGGGGCGCGGGTCCAGCTTGACAAGCGCCGCCAGCGCGCCGATCGCCTCGGTCACGGGCCACCAGTACCGGTCGGCGCGCGCGATCCGTCCGGCCTGGTCCAGCGTATAGGCCAGCCCGCCCTGGGGCATCCAGGCGTCGCGCAGCGCCGTTTCGACCAGCAGCCGCGCCTGGGCGGGGGCGTCGGTCGGCGGGCGCCCGGCCAGATCCCAGGCCTGCAGCAGCAGGCGCGCCATCTCGAAGGAATGGCCGGGGGTGGTTCCGGCGGGCCGGAACATCGGGTTGCCCTCGTATCCCGGGTCGGGCCGCCAGTCGGCGTCGTAATGTTCGGGGATGCGCCAGCCATGCGCCGCCGCCTGACCTGCGATGAAGAAATCCAGGATGCCTTGGGCGCGGCGCAGGTATTCTCCGTCGCCCGTGGCCTCGAAGGCGGCCAGCAGCGCCTCGACCCCGTGCATGTTGGCGTTCATGCCGCGATAGGCGGAGAAGGGCTGCCAGTCGCGGGTGAGTTCGTCGCGGAAAAGCCCGGCACCGGCGTCCCAGAACCGATCCTCCAGAACCTGCGCGATGTCCGCCAGCAGGCGGTCGGCGTCGGGATGGCCCGCCAGCTTGGCCGTGGACGCGGCCAACAGCACGAAGACATGGCCATAGGCGAGCTTGGTCCCGTCCGCCACGGCCCCGTCCCGCAGCGACCACACATAGCCGCCGTGCCAGTCGTCGCGATGCCCGCGCCACAGCAGGTCCATCCCCCGGTCGATGATCCCCGCGCGGTCGGGGCGCCCGGCCAGATGGCCCAGGGCAAAGGAATGGACCAGCCGCGTCGTCGCGTGCAGCTCCTGGGGGGCGTCCGGCAAAGGCCGTCTTGTCGCATCAAGCGGGACAAGGCCCGCCCCCGCGCTTGCGTTGAAGAAATCCAGCGCCCGGGCCGCGTCCCGGGCCAGAAAGGCGCGGTGGACCGAATCATCCAGCCACGCCCCGTCGTTTCCGCCCGCCAATGCCGCCCGTTCCATGCGCCGCCCCCTTGCCGCCCGCGCCGAAGGTGCCGATGACCGAGCGGGCTTGCAAACGATTTCGTGATTACCCCCTTGCAACCTGCGGCGAATTGTTCCACCTTCCCCGGCAGCGGACCGGGCCCCTCTGGCGACAGCGATGTCGTGATGTCGGACCGCATCGAGCGCGCTCGGTGCAAGTGGCCCCTTTCCAAGCCCTTTGGCATCGAAGCGCAACAGCAACGATGAGGGCAAATGGAACTGTTGTTTCTGACTTTTCTGGCAAAGCCGCTGTGGATGTGGCTTTTGTTCATTGCGATCGTGATCGCGTTGCTGGTCTTCGACCTGGGCGTGTTGCACAAGGATGACCACGCGATCGGCGTGGCCGAAAGCCTCAAGCTGTCGGCCATGTACCTGACAATGGGCGTGCTGTTCTCGGGCTTCGTCTGGTGGCAGGTCGGCGCCGAGGAAAGCAAGCTCTACCTGACGGCCTTTGTCGTCGAAAAGACGCTTGCGATGGACAACGTGTTCGTCATCGCGATGATCTTCACCTACTTCGCGATCCCGCCCAAGTACCAGCATCGCGTGCTGTTCTGGGGCATCCTGGGCGTGATCGTGCTGCGCGGCCTGATGATCGGCCTGGGCGCGACGCTGGTCAGCCAGTATTCCTGGGTGCTGTACATCTTCGCGCTGTTCCTGATCTTCACCGGGATCAAGATGATGCTGGTCGGCGACAAGCCGATGGACATTTCCCAGAACCCGGTCCTGCGGTTCATAAAGCGCCGCCTGAACGTGACCGAGGAAATCCACGGCCACGACTTCTGGGTCAAAAAGCCCGACCTCGTGACGGGCAAGCTGACGCGCTATGCGACGCCGCTGTTCCTGGCCCTGGTCATGGTCGAGATCGTCGACGTGATCTTCGCGGTGGATTCGGTGCCGGCGGTGTTCGCCATCACCTCGGATCCCTACATCGTCTATACCTCGAACATCTTCGCCATCCTGGGCCTGCGGGCGCTGTACTTCGCCTTGGCTGCGATCATCCACCGCTTCCATTACCTGAAATACGCGCTGTCGATCCTGCTGGTCTTCATCGGATCCAAGATCTTCATCGCGGACCTGATGGGTTGGGAAAAGTTCCCGGCAAGCTGGTCGCTGGGCATCACCTTCGCGATCCTGGCCGCGGGCATCGTCTTCTCGTTGTGGAAGACCAACGGGGCCAAGCCTGAACCGCTGCCGTCGGGCCCCTCGTCGAAGTGACCGAAGACACCGGCAAGGCGCCCGCCCGGGCGCCTTGTCTGCCGATTCCGTCCAGAAAGCGGCCGTCGTGCCTTTGCACCGGCCTGCGCTTCGTGCAGATTGCCAGAAGCTTGCCACGCTGGACAAAGTGAACCGATGCTTCTGGAAATCCTCGTCGTCCTGCTGCTGACGATGTTCAACGGCGTTCTGGCCATGTCCGAACTGGCCATCGTCTCGGCTCGGCCGGCCCGGCTGAAGGTCATGGCCGCCGAAGGCAGCGGCGGGGCGCAGACGGCGCTGGAACTGGGCGCCGATCCCGGCCGCTTCCTGTCCAGCGTCCAGATCGGCATCACGCTGGTGGGCGTGCTGTCGGGCGCCTTTTCCGGCGCCACGCTGGGAACGCGGCTGACCGCGGCACTGACCGGCGCGGGGCTTACCCCGGCCCTGGCGCAGGCGCTGGGCGTGGGCGGCGTGGTGGTGCTGATCACCTATCTGTCGCTGATCATCGGCGAACTGGTGCCCAAGCAGATCGCGCTGCGGTCGCCCGAAGGGGTCGCCAGCCGCATCGCGCCGCTGATCCTGTTCATCTCGCGCATCGCCGCGCCGATCGTCTGGCTGCTGGACGTGTCGGGCAGGCTGGTGCTGCGCCTGCTGGGCCAGTCGGGCGAATCCGACCGCGGCATCTCGGACGAGGAGATCCGGGTGATGCTGTCGGACGCCCGCAGCGCCGGCGTCATCGAACCCGCCGAGACCGAGATGATCGCCGGCGTCATGCGGATCGCGGACCGCACGGCCCGCGGCCTGATGACCCCCCGCCACGAGGTCGAGAGCGTGGACGTGTCCGACCCCCCGGCCGAGGTGCTGCAGCGGTTCCGCGACAGCCGCCGGTCTCGCCTGCTGGTGCGCGACGGCAGCGACGACGACATCATCGGCGTCATCACCCTGCGCGAGCTGCTGGCCGGGGACGCGACCGACCTGCGCCCGCTGGTCCAGGAGGTGCCCGTCATCCGCGAGGGTCTGCCGGCGCTGAACGTGATCGAGGAACTGAAGGCCAGCCCCGCGCACATGCTGCTGGTCTATGACGAATACGGCCATTTCGAGGGGGTGGTGACGGCGATGGACCTGCTCGAGGCGATCGCCGGCGATTTCCCCGAGCCGGGCGACGACGAGCCCAAGGCCGTGCAGCGCGAGGACGGAAGCTGGCTGGTGGCCGGATGGATGCCCGCCGACGAATTCGCCGAGATGATCGGCATCACCCTGCCCGAGGACCGCGGCTATGAATCGGTGGCGGGCCTGGTGCTGGACCGGGCGGGCGTCCTGCCCGACGTCGGCGCGCAGATCACCCTGGCGAACTGGCGCATCGAGGTCGTGGACCTTGATGGCCGGCGGATCGACAAGCTGCTGGTTTCGCAGCTTGCCGAAGCCTGAGCCGCAGGCGCGGGCGAAGGTCGGGCGGCGCTCGAGGGGACCGGAGGGCGTCAGCCCACCGCGACGGTCGCCTCGGCATCCGGGAATTGCGGATGGCGCGCGGTGATGCGCACCGTTCCGGCATCGCCGGTCAGGCGCAGCCACAGGCCGGTGGTGCCGCCCTGCAGCATCCGCAGATCCGGGCCGATCAGCCGGGCGGGACCATCGACCGCGACGGCGACCGCCGCATCCAGGAAGGGCAGCCGGTTGCCCGCCTGATCCAGGGCGCGCAGCATCACCCGCAGGTCGATGTCGGCATCCGCCGGCAGCGCGTCGCGGTCGGGGTCGATCTGCAACAGCGTCGGCAGCGGGTCCGCCACATAGTCGCGCACCGCCACCGCCCGGCCGTCGAGGTATCCGGTGATGCGGCCGGGATGCCAGCTCATGCCCCAGCAGCCCAGTTCCTCGGCGCTGATATGGCGGTGGTCGATGATGACCGGGGGATGCGGCAGATGCGGGAAGCGCGCGCGGTCGGGGCCGACGCGGCGCCTGACGCCCGCGCAGTCGAACTCGATCTCGTCGCAGTTGGTCAGCACGATAAGCGGCAGGACGCCGCCGATGTTGCGCTCGCCCCGCGCCCAGAAGGTGACGGGCTGCATCACCACCCCCTCGGACGGCGGCTTCTGGCTGGCATAGGCGAAGGCCGCGAATTTCGGCTCGCGCCAGATGTCCATGACGCCGTGGTGGCAGATGCGGTCGCCCGCGCCGAAGTCCTTGTGCGTGTTGTAGTCGAACATGCACCAGCCGATGCAGCCCGACACGCCCGGATCGCCATGCGCGGCGTTCAGCACCTCCAGGTGCCGGATCACGTGTTCCATCTGCCGCAGTTCGGGATCCTGCGCCTTGGTGGGGAACATGTGGCCGTTATATTCGGTGACCAGATAGGGCACCGGCCGGGGCGATCCGGTCACTTCCGACGGCGCGCGCAGGGCGGTGCGGGGGCGGTTGACCAGCGGCAGTTCGGATTCGTCCAGGATGAAGTCGTTCATCGTATAGACGTCCTCCAGCAACTCGCTGTCGGTGATATAGCGCACGCCGCCCGTGGCCCGCGTCGGGTCCAGGTCGCGCGCCAAGGCGTTGGTGCGGGTGTAGAAGTCGTGATCGTCCTGGCTTTCGTTGATCCTGACGCCCCAGATCACGATGCTGGGGTGGTTCCAGTCGCGCAGGATCATGGCGCGCAGATTGTCCAGGCTGCGGTCCTGCCAAGCCCTGTCGCCGATATGCTGCCAGCCAGGGATTTCCTCGAAGACCAGCAGGCCGATCTCGTCGCAGCGGTCAAGGAACCAGGGGCTCTGCGGGTAGTGCGAGGTGCGCACGATGTTGCAGCCCAGGTCGAAGCGCAGGATCTCGGCGTCGCGTTCCTGCGCGTGACGGCCCGCGGCATAGCCGCGATGCGGCCAGCTTTGATGCCGGTTCAGGCCGCGCAGCTTCAGGGGCCGGCCGTTCAGCAAGAAGCCCTGCGCCGTCCATTCCGCGGTGCGGAAGCCGAAGCGGTGCGTGGTCGCGTCGCCGCTGTCGGGCAGGACCAGTTCCACGGTATAAAGCCGCGGCGATTCGGGCGACCACAGCGACAGGCCCCGCAGGTCGGGCAGGATCAGTTCCCCCTCCCCTTCCGCGGCGGCGATTTCCCGGTCGCCGTCCAGCAGCCGGGCGAGGACCGGTCCCGGCGCGGTGGCCTGCGGGCGGATCACGACGGTCTTGGCATCAGCCAGCGCGTCGGGCGTCAGGATTCGGGCATTCGTCAGGTGCCGTTCGGGCAGCACCATCAGCCAGACATCGCGATAGATCCCCGCATAGGTCAGATAGTCGATCTGCGCGCCGAAGGGCGGGATGGCGGGGTTTTCCGATCCGTCGATCCTGACCGTCACCAGATTGTCGCCCGGGCGCAGGTGGTCGGTCAGGTCGGCCGTGAAGGGCGTATAGCCGTCGGGATGGGCCGCGACCTGCGTGCCGTTCACCCACACCACGCTGTCGGCCATCGCCCCGTCGAAGCGCAGATGGACCCGGCGGCCCCGCCAGGCATCATCCCAGGCGATCACGCGCTGATAGGTGAAGGGGCGCTGATAGGCGGTCTCGTCGAAATAGCTCAGCGGCAGGTCCACCGCGTTGTGCGGCAGGGTGACGGCCTCGCCGGCCAGCGGCGCGGCAGAATCGGCCGCGCCCGGCGCGAAGGTCCAGCCGTGGTTCAGTTTCCGGATGTCGCGCATGATCACCATTCCGCAAAGCTGCCGTCGGCGTGGCGCCAGACGGGGTTGCGCCAGCGATGACCCTGGGCCGCCATCTCGCGGACCCTGTCCTCGTTGACCTCGATGCCCAGGCCCGGCCCCTGCGGGATCGCCACGAAGCCGCCGTCATAGGCGAAGACCGAGGGATCGGTCAGGTAGTCCAGCAGGTCGCTGCCCTGATTGTAATGGATGCCCAGCGACTGTTCCTGGATGAAGGCGTTATAGCAGACCGCGTCCAGTTGCAGGTTCGCGGCCAGCGCGATCGGCCCCAGCGGGCAGTGCAGCGCCAGCGCCACGTCATGCGCCTCGGCCATCGCGGCGATGCGGTAGGTTTCGGTTATGCCGCCCGCGTGGCTGGGATCGGGCTGGATGATGTCCACGAAGCCGCCCTGCAGGATCGCCTTGAAGTCCCACCGCGAATACAGCCGTTCGCCCAGCGCGATCGGGGTCGAGCAATGGTTGGCGATCTCGCGCAGCGCCTCGGCGTGTTCGGACAGCACCGGCTCCTCGATGAACATCAGGCGGAACGGCTCCAGCTCCTTCGCCAGCACCTTGGCCATCGGGCGATGCACGCGGCCGTGGAAGTCGATGCCGATGCCGAAGTCGGGGCCCATCGCGTCGCGGATGGCCTGCACGCGCGCCAGCAGCTGGTCCAGCTTGGCGTGGCTGTCCACGAACTGCATCTCCTCGGTGCCGTTCATCTTGACGGCGCTGAAGCCCCGGTCCCCGCAGGCGCGCGCCATGCGGGCCGTATCGGCGGGGCGGTCGCCGCCGATCCAGGAATAGACGCGGATGCGGTCGCGCTGCTGCCCGCCCAGCAGGGCATGGACCGGCACGCCCAGATCCTTGCCCTTGATGTCCCACAGCGCCTGGTCGATCCCGGCAATGGCCGACATGTGGATGCCGCCGCCGCGATAGAACCCGGCACGATACATCACCGTCCAGTGGTCCTGGATCAGGCGCGGGTCGCGGCCGATCAGGTAGTCCGACAACTCCTCGACGCAGGCGGCGACCGTGGCGGCGCGGCCTTCCAGCACGGGTTCGCCCCAGCCGGCCAGGCCGCTGTCCGTGCTGATCTTCACGAAGCACCAGCGCGGCGGGACGATGAAGGTTTCGATGGCGGTGATCTTCATGGGCTTCCCTCGGAACCGGGCGGCAAGGTGGCGGTGGGGTCGGCAGTGCGGGCGGGATGGCCGGGTGCGGGCCAGCGCGGGGCTTCCGCCGGCGGCCAGACCGGGGTCATCGCAGGCGCTGGCCGGTTTCGGCGTCGAAGAAGAAGGCATGGCCGGGGTCGAAGGCCAGCCCGACGCTGCCGCCCCCGGCCGGGTCAAGGCGCCGCGCGGTCTGCACGACCAGCTTCTCGCCCGACGGCGCGCGCAGATGCGCAAAGGTCGTGCCGCCCAGGTTTTCGGCCAGCTCCACCTGGAACGGTCCCTCGCCCTCCAGCCGCAGGGCGTCGGGACGCAGGCCGATCTCGACCGCGCGGCCTTCGGTCAGGGCGGGGCTGTCGGCGGGAAGGGGCTGCGCGAAGGCCGGGGTCACGATCTGCCCGCCCCGGACGCGCCCGGCCAGGAAATTCATCGCCGGGCTGCCGATGAAGCCGGCGACGAAGCGGTTGTCGGGGTCGTCATACAGATCCATCGGCCGGCCGACCTGCTCGATCCGGCCCGCGCGCAGCACCACGATCTTGTCGGCCATGGTCATCGCCTCGACCTGGTCGTGGGTGACGTAGATCATCGTGGCGCCCAGTTCGCGGTGCAGGCGCGCGATCTCGGCCCGCATCTCGACGCGCAGTTCGGCGTCGAGGTTCGACAGCGGCTCGTCGAACAGGAACACCTTGGGGCCGCGCACGATGGCGCGCCCGATGGCCACCCGCTGACGCTGGCCGCCCGACAGGTTGGCGGGCTCGCGGTCCAGCAGCGGATCCAGCTTCAGGATGCGGGCGGCCTCGGCCACCTTGGCGGCGATCTCGGGTTTGGGATGGCCGTTCATCTTCAGCCCGAAGCCCATGTTCTGCGCGACCGTCATGTGCGGGTAGAGCGCGTAGGTCTGAAACACCATCGCCACCCCGCGGTCGGCGGGCTCGGCATGGGTGACGTCGCTGCCCTCGATGCGGATCTCTCCGGCGGTGGTCTCCTCGAGGCCGGCGATCATCCGCAGCAGGGTGGATTTCCCGCAGCCCGAGGGGCCGACGAAGACGCAGAACTCGCCCCGCTCAACCTGAAGATCGACGCCGTGAATGACCCGCACGGGGCCGAACTCCTTGGTGACGCGGCTCAGCTGGACGCCGGACATGGGAACCTCATGGCTTGTGTTCGGGGAACCGCCAGGCCTGGGCGGTGACGGCGATCTGCGCCGCGGCCTCGCGCACCGGATCCGCCAGCGCCAGAAGCTGATCGCGAGAGGTCGTGGCGGTCGTCGTGGTCACGGAAATCGCCCCCAGCACCCGGCCGGACCCCGACAGGATGGGGGCGGCGACGCAGGCGATGCCCAGTTCGTGCTCCTCGTCGTCGAGAGCGTAGCCGCGGCTGCGAATGCGGGCCAGTTCGGCGCGCAGCGCGGCGGGCGTGGTCAGCGTGTTGGGCGTGTGCGGGTGAAAGGACTGGCGCGCCAGCGCGGCGGCCAGCCGGTCCTCGGGCAGGTGGGCCAGCATCGCCTTGCCGACGCCGGTGCAATAGGCGGGGCCGACCTTGCCGGACTGGGCGAACATCTCGACCGGCTGTTTGGCGTTGCGCTTGTCCACATATAGCACCGCGCCGTTGTCAAGCTGCGCCAGATGGACGGTCTGGCCGGAAGCCTCGGCCAGGCGGTTCAGCACCTCCTGCGCCAGAGGCGCCAGGCTGGACTGCGCCCAGGCGGAATGGGCCAGCCGCACCAGGCGCATTCCCGGCGCATAGGTCTGGCGATCCTCGTCATAGGCCAGCATCTCCTGATGGGTCAGCGCCTGCAAGAAGCGATACAGCGTCGCCTTGGGCAGGCCCGACCGGGGCAGGATTTCGGCAAAGCGCACCGGGCGGCCGAAGGCGGCCACCAGATCCAGCACCGCCAGCGTCCGGCCCACGGTGCCATCGCTCGTCTCCCGTCCCTGCACGGTCACGTCATCGTTCCCCCTTGTTGTTGACAGGCTAAGCGATCTCGCAGCATAGTTTCAACATTCAAAACAAAGTTCCAACATTTGGAACTACATGGGAGGGAGACCATGGTCCGACTGAAACGCGGGATGGTGCTGGCGCTGCTGATGTCCGCCGCCACCCCCGCCTTGGCGCAGGATCGCGTTCTGGTGTTCAACAGCAACGCCTCGGATCCGACGCCCAAGGCCGCCTTCGAACAGCTGATCGCGGATTTCGAGGCCGAGAACCCCGAGATCGACGTGCAGGTGAACACCTTCGATCACGAGGGCTACAAGACCGCGATCCGCAACTTCCTGACGGCCGATCCGCCCGACATCGCCGTCTGGTTCGCCGGCAACCGGATGCGCCCCTTCGTCGAGGGCGGCCAGTTCATGGACGTGTCGGATGTCTGGGCGGAAAACGGCCTGACCGAAAGCCTGTCCTCGACCCTGTCGTCGATGACCATCGACGACAAGCAATGGGGTGTGCCCTTCACCTATTACCAGTGGGGCGTCTACATGAACAAGGACGTCTATGCCCAGGTCGGGGTCGAGCCCGCCGACACCTGGGAAGGCTTCCTTGCCAATTGCGAGAAGTTCAAGGCCGCCGGCATCGACTGCCTGACGACCGGATCGAAGGCGCTGTGGCCGGTGGCGGGAATCTTCGACTATCTGTCGCTGCGCACCAACGGCTATGACTGGCACATGCGCCTGACCAACGGCGAGATCCCCTGGACCGACGACAGCGTACGCGCGGTCTTTGCCGAATTCGCGAAGCTGCTGCCCTATGTCTCGGCCAACCACGCCGCGATCGACTGGCAGGACGCGGTGTCGAACCTGGTCCAGGGCAAGGCCGCCAATTACGTCATGGGCAACTTCGCGGTCGCCACCTTCAAGGACGGCGGCATGACGGACGAGAACCTGGGCTTCATGCCCTTCCCGACGATCAACCCCGAGATTCCCCGGGCCGAGGACGCGCCGACGGACACGCTGCACATCCCCTCGGGCGCCAGCAACCCCGAGGACGCGAAGCTGTTTCTGGCCTTCGCCGCCCGCCCGGACGTGCAGACCAAGCTGAACGCCACGCTGGGCCAGCTTCCCGTCAATGCCGAGGCCACCGTGGGCGACGATCCCTTCCTGCGCGCCGGGTTCGAGATGCTGTCCACGGCCGAAGGCGGCATCGCCCAGTTCTTCGACCGCGACGCCCCGCCCGAGATGGCCAAGGCCGGGATGGAGGGCTTCCAGGAGTTCATGGTCCGCCCCGACCGTCTGGACGCGATCCTCGAGCGGCTGGAACGGATGCGCCAGCGCGTCCAGCCCCAGTGACCCCGACGCGACCTTGCCGCGGGCGGCCCCCTGCCGCCCGCGCCACGTGACCCGAACAGGAAGCCGGCCCATGACCGCCCTGCCCGACACCCATCCGTCCCGCCCCGCGCGCCGGCGCAGCACGCGCCGCAGGCTGACGCCCTGGCTGTTTCTGGCCCCCGGTCTGCTGATGTTCTCGGTCTATGTGCTGATCCCGATCTTCCAGTCGATCTGGGTCTCGCTCCACGACTGGGACGGGCTGGGCGCGATGACCTGGATCGGGCTGGCCAACTATGACGAACTGTGGTGGGACGAGGCCTTCTATGTCAGCCTCAGGAACAACATCATCTGGCTGGCGCTGTATCTGCTGGCGGTGCCCGCGGGCCTGCTGATCGCGCTGTTCCTGAACCAGACCGTGCGCGGCATCCGCATCTACAAGTCGCTGTTCTTCTTTCCCTTCGTCATCAGCCAGGTGGTCGTGGGGCTGATCTTCTCGTGGTTCTACGCGCCGGGCTTCGGGCTGCTTTACGCGCTGATCGAATGGGCCACCGGCGAGGGCGTCGCGATCCTGGCCGACGAACGCTATGTCACCTATGGCATCATCGCGGCCGGGCTGTGGCCGCAGATCGCCTATTGCATGATCCTGTACCTGACCGGCCTGAACGCGGTCGCACCCGACCAGATCGAGGCCGCGCGGCTGGACGGCGCCCGGGGCTGGCGGATGCTGTGGCACGTGGTGCTGCCGCAGCTGCGCCCGGCGACCTTCATCGCCGTGGTGGTGACCGTCATCGGGGCGCTGCGCAGCTTCGACCTGGTCAGCATCATGACCGCGGGCGGGCCGTTCGGGTCCAGCCGCGTGCTGTCCTACTACATGTACGAACAGGCGCTGTCGGAATACGGCTATCGCATGGGCTACGGCGCCGCGATCGCCGTGGTGCTGTTCGCGATCATGATGATCTTCATCTCGGGCTTCATCTGGAAGATGTGGCGCGACGAGAAAGGGGTCTGAGCCCGTGTTTCCCCGTCCCATCCAGACCCTGTCCCCGGCTGCGCAGCGCGCCTACCGCATCGCGCTGCCGATCATGCTGGTCCTGTGGCTGCTGCCGCTGCTGGGGGTGGCCATGACCTCGGTCCGTCCTTCCGGGGATCTGGCCGCGGGCAACTACTTCGGCATCCCCTCGCGCCTAGCCTGGGAAAACTATGCCGACGTGTTCCGCAATTCGCCCCTGGCGCAATACCTGTGGAACAGCTTCCGCATCACCATCCCGGTGATGATCGGCGCGGTGGCGCTGTCCTGCCTGACCGGCTTCGCCTTGGCGGTCTACAGGTTCCGCCTGTCGCTGGTGGTGTTCTTCATGTTCGTGGCGGGCAACTTCGTGCCCTTCCAGATCCTGATGGTGCCGGTGCGCGACCTGACGGTGGACATGGGGCTGTACAACACCATCACCGGACTGGCGCTGTTCCACATCGCCTTCCAGACCGGGTTCTGCACGCTGTTCATGCGCAACTTCATCAAGGCCCTGCCGCGCGAGCTGATCGAGGCCGCCCGCGTCGAGGGCGTCAGCGAATGGCAGATCTTCTGGCATATCGTGCTGCCCCTGGTGCGCCCCGCCATCGCCGCCCTGTCGGTCCTAGTCTTCACCTTCATCTGGAACGATTACTTCTGGGCGATGGTGCTGACCACCGGGGCCGACACCCAGCCAGCCACCGCGGGGCTGAACAGCCTCAACGGCCAGTGGGTCGCGGCATGGCACCTGGTCAGCGCGGGGTCGATCCCGGCGGCGCTGCCGCCGGTGCTGATGTTCTTCCTGATGCAGCGGCACTTCATCGCCGGCCTGACGCTGGGCGCGGTGAAATGAGGCTCTGGCGCATCGACACCCCGGCGCAGACGATGGTGCTGGGCAGCGACGGCGGCATGGCCTGCTGCCATTACTGGGGCGCGCTGCTGCCCGAAGGGACCGACCTTGCGGCGCTGGTGGCGGCGGGCGCGGGCGGCGTCTGGGGGGATGCTGGACAGCCTGCCGCCCCTGTCGCTGATCCCCGAGGCGCGGCGCAGCTTTCCGGGCCAGCCCGGGCTGATCGCCTTCCGGAACGGCCTGCCCCTGGAACCCGACTGGCGCCTCGCAGACGCGACGGACCGGGACGGCGCGCTGATCCTGCGCCACGCCGCGGCGGGGCTTCGGCTGGACATCCGGGTTCGCGCCCTGGATCACGGGCTGATCGGCCTGCGGGCGCGGCTGTCGTCGGACGCGCCCCTGACGCTGCACCATCTGGCACTCGCCCTGCCGGTGCCCGCGCATCTGTCGGACCTGACCGAACTGGCCGGCCGCTGGACGCGCGAGTTCCAGCCCGTGACCACCAGGCTGGACCAGGGCGCGCGGCTGCGCGACGCCCGCACCGGGCGATCCGGGCACGAACACCCGCCGCATCTGTGGCTGACCGCCCCCGGCACCACGAACACCACGGGCGAGGCCGCGGCGCTGCATTACGGCTGGTCCGGCGGGCACCGGATGCTGGTCGAGGCCCTGCCCGAGGGGCGGCGCCAGATCCAACTGGGCCATGCCTCGGGGTCGGAACGCGCGCCCGGCACGCTGTTCGAGACAGCCGAAATCTGGCTTGGCCGCGGCGATGGCGGGCTGAACAGCGTGGCGATCCCCTTCCAGCGGGCGATCCGCGACGCCCTGCCCCCGGCACGCCAGCCGCGCCCGGTCCACTACAACGGCTGGGAGGCGATCTACTTCCGGCACGATCCCGCCGAACTGGCCCAGATCGCCGAACGCGCCGCGGCGCTGGGCGCGGAACGCTTCGTGCTGGACGACGGCTGGTTCGGACGGCGCGACGACGACACCTCGTCGCTGGGCGACTGGATCATCGACCCGCGCAAGCATCCGCAGGGTTTCTGGCCGCTGATCGACAAGGTCCGGTCGCTGAACATGCGCTTCGGCCTGTGGTTCGAGCCCGAGATGGTCAACGAGAACAGCGACCTCTATCGCGCCCACCCCGATTGGGTGCTGGGGCCGGCCGACCAGATCCGGGGCCGCAACCAGCTGCACCTGGATCTGGCGCGGCAGGACGTGCGCGATTACCTGTTCGACCGCATCGACGCCATCCTGGGCGGCTGGGACATCGACTATGTGAAATGGGACCACAACCGCCTGCCGCCCTTTCCCGATGCGGCCCAGACCCGGGGGGTCTATGACCTGCTGGACCGGCTGCGGGCGGCCCATCCGGCGGTCGAGTTCGAAAGCTGCGCCTCGGGCGGGGGGCGCATCGACGCGGGCATCCTGACGCGCTGCGCCCGCGTCTGGCTGTCCGACAGCAACGACGCCCTGGAACGGCTGCGTATCCAGCATCACGCCGCCATGCTGCTGCCGGCCTGCGCCACGGGCAGCCATGTGGGGCCGCGCGAATGCCACACCTCGGGGCGGGTTCTGCCGATGGCCCTGCGCGCCTGGACCGCCGCCCAGCGCCACATGGGGTTCGAGATGGATCCGCGCGAACTGACCCCCAAGGAGGCAGCGACCCTGGCTCGCGTCACCGGCTGGTGGAAGGCCAACCGCGACTGGATGATGGCGGGCGACATCTGGCGGCTGGACCGCCCGGCGGGCAGCCCGGCCGAGATGCAGCTTGCCGCCGACGGCAGCCGGCTGGTGGTCTTTGCCGCCCAGATCGACGCGCCGGTGGCGGTGCAGCCGCCGCCCCTGCGGCTGACCGGGCTGGATCCCGCTGCGGCCTATCGGCTGACGATGCTGGACCATCCGGCCGGTCTTGCCCGCGGCGCCACCGCCTTGTCGCGCGGGCCCCTCACCCTGCCCGGCGCCGCGCTGATGTCGCAGGGGCTTGCCCTGCCGCCCGCCTTCCCGCAAACCGTGGCGGTGATCGAAGGGACGCGCTTGTGACGATAGACTGGATCGCCGCCGACTGGGGCACCACCAACCTGCGGCTCTGGGCGATGGCGGGAAGCACCCCGGTCGAGGCCCGCCACAACGGCCGGGGCATGGCCAGCCTGACGCCGGACCGCTTTGCCCCGGTGCTGGCCGAAGCCACCGCAGGCTGGCCCGCCGTGCCGGTCATCGCCTGCGGCATGGTCGGTTCGCGCCAGGGCTGGGCCGAGGCGCCCTATGCCCCGGTTCCCTGCCCCGCCGCGCCGCGCCTGGTCGCGGTGCCGGGCGATCCGGGCGGGCGGCCCGTGCGCATCGTCTGCGGGGTCCGCCAGGACAGCCCGCCCGACGTCATGCGCGGCGAGGAAACCCAGATCGCCGGCCTGCTGGCGCTTGACCCCGGTTCTCGACGGCATCGCCTGCCTGCCCGGCACGCATACCAAATGGGTCCGCGTCTCGGCCGGCGAAATCTGCAACTTCAAGAGCTTCATGACCGGCGAACTGTTCGGCCTGCTGGCCGGGCAGTCGGTCCTGCGCCATTCGGTGGGCAAGGGCGACAGCGACCCGGACCTGTTCCGCGAAGCCGTCTCCGATGCCCTGAGCCGCCCCGAACGCGGCTATGCGGGGCTGTTCCAGCTGCGCGCCGAATCGCTGCTGTCGGGGCTGGATCCCGCCGCCGCGCGGGCGCGGCTGTCGGGCACGCTGATCGGCTGGGAACTGGCCGCCGCCCGCCCCTGGTGGCTGGGATCGCAGGTGACGCTGATCGGCGCCGATGCGCTGGTCGGGCTTTATGCCGATGCGCTGGACGCCCAGGGCGTGCCCGCCGCGCGCCTCTCGGCCGAGGACGCCACTTTGGCGGGCCTGCGCGCCGCCCATCTTCGTTTCCTGGAAGGATAAGCCATGTCCCGCCCCCTGATCGCCATCCTGCGCGGCCTGACGCCGCAGGACGCACCCGCCATCGCCCAGGCGCTGATCCAGGCCGGCATCACCCGGCTGGAGGTGCCGCTGAACTCGCCCGATCCGCTGGACAGCATCGCCACCCTGTCGCGCGACTTCGGCGGCGCGGCGCAGATCGGCGCGGGGACGGTGCTGACTGCCGGTCAGGTCGCGCAGGTGGCCCGGGCCGGGGCGCGGATGGTGCTGTCGCCCAATTGCGACGCCGAGGTGATCCGCGCCACGGTCGCGGCCGGCATGGCCAGTTATCCCGGCGTGATGACGCCGACCGAGGCCTTCACCGCGCTGGCCGCAGGCGCGACGGGGCTGAAGCTGTTTCCGGGCGAACTGATCGGTCCTGCGGGCCTGCGGGCGATGCGCGCGGTGCTGCCTGCGGGCACGGACTGCTGGGCCGTCGGCGGCGTCTCGGCCGACAACATGGCCGCCTGGCGCAAGGCCGGGGCGGCTGGCTTCGGCATCGGCTCCAGCCTCTATGCACCGGGCGACGGCGCCGGGACCGTGGCCGCCAAGGCCGCGGCCATCGTCGCCGCCTGGGACGCCGGCGCCTAGGGTCAGGACCCATTAATCGGCTTGCGGTCGCCTTGGCTGCGTGATTCACGCTCCCGAACTGATGGGGGCAATGATGAGCAATCTTTTCTGGCTGACCGACGAGCAGATGGAGCGTTTGAAGCCGTTCTTTCCGAGGAGTCATGGCAAGCCGCGGGTTGATGATCGTCGGGTCTTGAGCGGCATAATCTTCATCAATCGTAATGGGTTGAGATGGTGCGATGCGCCGCGTGAATATGGACCTCCGAAGACGCTCTACAACCGATGGAAGCGGTGGGGCGACATGGGAGTCTTCGCCAGGATGATGGAAGGACTGGCCTCCGAGGGTGCCGAGCAGAAGACCATCATGATCGATGCGACCTACCTGAAAGCGCACCGCACGGCTTCGAGCCTGCGGGCGAAAAAGGGGGCCCGACGACCAGCGCGGACGTTTGATTGGCAGAACGAAGGGCGGGCTCAATACCAAGCTACATGCCGTTACCGACGCCAAGGGACGGCCCCTGAAGTTCTTCATGACCGCGGGCCAAGTGAGTGACTACACCGGAGCCGCCGCCCTGCTGGGCAGCTTGCCCGCTGCCGAGTGGATGATCGCGGATCGCGGTTACGACGCCGACTGGTTCCGGGAAGCGTTGAAAGACAAGGGGATACGCCCTTGCATCCCGGGGCGGAAGTCGCGCGGCAAGGCGGTCCGCTACGACAAGCGGCGCTATCGCCGCCGCAACCGCATCGAGATCATGTTCGGTCGCCTGAAAGACTGGCGCAGGGTCGCAACCCGCTATGACAGATGCGCCAAGACCTTCCTGTCCGCTGTCGCACTCGCGGCAACCATCATGTTCTGGCTTTGAAGATCAATGAGTCTGGACCCTAGGACCGCGCGAATCGCAGGTGAAAAAACCCGCCAGGGGCGACCTGGCGGGTTTTTCCGTGGTGCTGAAGGCGGAACGGGGTGCTTATTCCCGGTTGCCCATGAACTGCAGCAGGAACATGAACAGGTTCAGGAAGTCCAGATACAGCTGCAGCGCACCCATGATGGCGGACTTGCCCAGGAAGTCGCGGTCGGACCCCGCCAGTTGCAGGTAGGTGTTCTTGATGTTCTGGGTGTCATAGGCGGTCAGGCCCGCGAAGATCAGCACGCCCAGGACCGAGATCGCAAACTGCATCCCCGACGACTGCAGGAAGATGTTCACGATCGAGGCCACGATCAGGCCGATCACCCCCATGATAAGGAAGCTGCCCCAGCCCGAGATGTCCTTCTTCGTGGTATAGCCCCACAGCGAAAGGCCCGCGAAGGCGATGGCCGTCACCAGGAAGGTCTGCACGATCGAGGTCCCGGTGAAGACCAGGAAGATCGAGCTGATCGAGACGCCCATCAGCGCCGCGAACCCGTAGAACAGCATCGTCGCCGCCTGCACGGACAAGCGGTTGAGCGCGGCCCCGAAGGCGAACACCACCAGCAGCGGGGCGAACATGACGACCCATTTCAGGGGCGAGGCGTAGAGCGCCGTTCCCAGCTGGGTCAGCTGCCCGGACGCGTCGACGGCGGCAGTGCTGATGCCATAGGCCGCGACGGCGGTTACACCCATGCCGACCGCCATCAGCCCATAAACCTTGTTCATGTAGGCCCGCAGCCCTTCGTCGATCAGCCCCTGGCGGGCGCCGACGCTCTGCGTGGTGCGGTAAGTGTTGTAATCTGCCATCAACCTCTCCCATGAGACTTACCGGCAAGTGGCCGGATTATCGCACCATATTGGCATGACACGGCCCGGATTCAATGCCGATAAGGGCCGCGACCGGCCCACTTTTACGCAGATGTTACAAGGTCAGGACGATCTTGCCCACGGACCTGCGGCTGCGCAGCAACTCGAAGGCGCGGGCGACCTGCCCGATGGGCATCTCCTCGCCCAGGACGGGGGACAGCCGGCCCTCCTCGAACATCCTCATGAGCGCTGCGGTGCTGGCCGCCAGGGCCCCGGGGTCCAGCTTCGCATAGCCGCCCCAATAGACGCCGTGGATAGCGATGTTCTTGACCAGGGCGTGGTTCAGCGGAAGCACCGGCGGCTTTCCGCCCGCGAAGCCGATCGCCAGGAACCTGCCGCCGGGCCGCAGGGCGCCGAAGGCCGCCTCGCCCGCGCTGTCGCCCACGGCGTCATAGACCACATCCACGCCGCCCAGGTCGCGCAGCGCGGCCTTCAGGTCGGGACAGTCCGCGCTGTCGATGACGTCGCCCGCGCCGGCCGCCCGCACCACCTCCAGCCGGTCCCGGCCGCGCGCGACGCCGATCACCCGGGCGCCGATGGCGGCCCCGATCTCGACCGCGGTCAGACCCACGCCGCCCGCGGCCCCCAGCACCGCCAGCGTCTCGCCCGGGCGCAGGCCGGCGCGGTAGGTCAGCGCCAGATGGCTGGTCCCGTAGGCGATCTGGAAGCCCGCGGCCTGCGCGAAGGACATCGCCGCGGGGATGGGGGTGCAGGCGGAGGGCGGGACGGCGACGACCTCGGCCAGGGTTCCGGGGGCCAGCACCGCGACCCGGTCGCCGGGCCGAAGGCCGCTGTCCGCGGGCGCGGAGAGAACCTCGCCCGCGCCCTCGAGGCCCGGGGCGAAGGGCGGATCCTGGCGTTCCTGATACTGCCCCTTCGCCTTCAGCAGGTCGGCAAAGTTCAGCGCCGCCGCGCGCATCCGCACCAGGACCCGGTCCGGGCCGGCCTGCGGCGCGGGCCGCTGCCGAAGGACCGGCTCGCCCCCCAGTTGTTCGATCATCGCGGTTCGGATCAGCCCCGATCCACCGGACGGAAAAGTTTTCGCCAATGCACTCATTCCTTTACCAGAAGGCCGCCGGCGCCCGGCAGAAACCTGTCTTTTTGGTCAGAACCGACGCCGTTAACCAGGTTGACACTCGAAAATTGAGAAATGTTAAGATACTGCTTCCTTAGATTGCACGAAGTTAGGGTGGTAACGATGAAGCACGGTGTTGATGTTCACGTTGGCAAGCGTATCCGCCATCGTCGCTGGATGATCGGCATGACGCAGCAGCAGCTGGCTGACAAGGTCGGTATCAAGTTCCAGCAGATCCAGAAATACGAAACCGGCATGAACCGCGTCTCGGCGTCCCGCCTGTGGGACATCGCGCGGGCCGTGGATGTCCCCGTCAGCTTCTTCTTCGAGGGACTGCACGAGGGCGACGCCCCCGAAGCGGTCGCCGGCGACATCCTGGCCGACAAGGAGGCGCTGCAACTGGTGCGCGCCTATTACACGATGCCGGTCGCGCAGCGCCGCCAGATCTTCGAACTGGCCCGCGTCCTGTCGGACGCCGCCTGACGACCGCGGCGGCGCGGGCCCCCTGCGCCGTCGCCACCCCTTGCGGGCGGCGCCCGCCGCGGCCTTGCCGCCCGATCCGCTTCGGCGGCACTGGCAGGACGGTGCCGTTCGGGTTAGTCCTGCCGGTGGCGGAACGGATCAGGGGGCAGCCATGCGGGACGCGCAGGACATCATCGACACGGCGCACCGGATGGCCGACGCGGCGCGCGCGGCCATTCTTCCCCTGTTCCGCACAGACCTGGGCGCCGACAACAAGTGGCAGACCGGTTTCGACCCCGTAACCGAAGCCGACCGCGCCGCCGAACGCGCCATGCGCGAGGTTCTGGCCCGCCGCCGCCCCGACGACGCCATCCTGGGCGAGGAATACGGCGCCACCCCCGGCACCAGCGGCCTGACCTGGATCCTCGACCCCATCGACGGCACCCGCGCCTTCCTGTGCGGCGCGCCCACCTGGGGCGTGCTGATCGGCCTGTCGGACGGCAGTGACATCATCTATGGCCTGATCGACCAGCCCCATCTGCGCGAGCGGTTCGAGGGCGGGCTGGGCCAGGCGCGGCTTGTGACCGATGCCGGCACCCGCACGCTGGCCGCGCGGCAGACCGCCGATCTGGCTGGGGCGACGCTGCTGACCACCTTTCCCGAAGTGGGAACCCCCGACGAGGCCGCGGCCTTTCGCCGGGTCGCGGGGCAGGTGCGGCTGACGCGCTATGGGCTGGACTGCTACGGCTATGCGCTGCTGGCCCTGGGACAGGTGGATCTGGTGATCGAGGCCGGGCTGCAGCCCTACGACATCGCCGGCCCCCTGGCCGTGGTGCGGGCGGCGGGCGGCATCGTCACCGACTGGCGGGGCGGCCCGGCCCAGGGCGGCGGGCAGGTGATCGCGGCGGCCACGCCCGCCCTGCACAGCGCGGCCCTGGCGCTGCTGAACGGCGGGGGCGGCATGAACGACCAGACCCCCCTTCCGGACGGCCAGCCCGACGACCACGACGAGTTCCTGCCCCGCCGCGAGCTTCTGGACCGGATCGACGCCGCCATCGCCTCGGGCGATGCTGCGCTTCTGAACAGCCTGCTGGAGCCGATGCACGGCGCCGACATCGCCGACATCATCGAGCGCCTGACCCCGGCCGAGCGCCGCGCCTTCCTGGCGCTGTATTCCGGCGAGATCGACGGCGAGATCCTGTCCGAGATCGACGATTCGATCCGCGACGAGGTGATCGAGCAGCTTCCCCCGGAGGTCGTGGCCGAAGCCGTCCGCGAGATGGACAGCGACGACGTCGTGGACCTGATCGAGGACATGGCCGAGCCCGAGCGGGCCGAGATCCTGGCCGCGCTCGACGCCACCGACCGCGCCGCCGTCCAGCAGTCGCTGGCCTATCCCGAACATTCTGCCGGCCGCCTGATGCAGTCCGAGGTGGTGACCGCGCCCGAACACTGGACCGTGGGCGAGGCGGTGGCCTTTCTGCAATCCGAGGACTGGCTGCCCGAGCAGTTCTACCACATCGTCCTGGTCGATCCGCGCCGCCATCCGACCGGCTATGTCACGCTGGGGCGGCTGCTGGCCTCGGACCATTCCACGGCGCTGCGCGACATCACCGAGGACAGCTTCCGCACCATCAGCGCCTTCGCAGACGAAGGCGACGTGGCCTATGTGTTCAACCAGTATCACCTGATCTCGGCCCCGGTGGTGGACCGCGACGACCGGCTGGTGGGCATCATCACCATCGACGACGCCATGTCGGTGCTGGACGAGGAACACGAGGAGGACATCCTGCGGCTGGCCGGCGTGGGCGAGGAATCCAGCCTGAACGACAGCGTGATGCAGACGGCCCGGCAGCGGGTGCCGTGGCTGGCCACCAACATCCTGACGGCGGTGGCGGCGGCCTCGGTGATCGGGCTGTTCGAAAGTTCGATCGCGCAGCTGGTGGCGCTTGCCGTGCTGATGCCGATCGTCGCCTCGATGGGCGGCAATGCGGGGACGCAGACGCTGACCGTGGCAGTGCGCGGGCTCGCCACCAAGGGCCTGACCAAGGACAATTCGCTGCGGGTGATCCGGCGCGAGGTTCTGGTCGGCATCCTGAACGGCGCCATCTTCGGCGTCGTCATCGGCTCGGTCACCTATCTGTGGTTCGGCAATTTCGGCCTGGGGGCGGTGATCGGGCTGGCGATGATCATCAACCTGACCATCGCGGCGCTTGCCGGCATCCTGGTGCCGCTGACGCTGGAGAAGATGGGCGCCGACCCGGCGCTTGCCTCGCCCACCTTCGTGACGACCGTCACCGACGTGGTGGGCTTCTTCGCCTTCCTGGGGCTGGCCACGGTGATCCTGCTATGACCGCTGCCGACAAGGCCGCGATGCGCGCCCGGGCGCTTGCCGCCCGCGCCAAGGGGGCGACCAGGGGGCGCTGACCCGCAACCTGACCGCCGCCCTGGCGCCGCATCGCGGGAAGGTGCTGTCGGGCTACTGGCCGATGCGCGGCGAAGCCGATCCCCGGCCCGCCATGAGCGTGCATGACGGCCCGCTGTGCCTGCCGGTGGTGCCCGGCAAGGCCGTGCCGCTGCTGTTTCGGCTCTGGCAGGGGGAGACCTTGGTGCCCGGTGCCTTCGGCACCTCGCATCCTGCCGATTCGCAGCCGCTCGTGACGCCGCAGGTGCTGATCGTGCCGCTGGCGGGCTTCGACCGGCGGGGCAACCGCATCGGCTATGGCGGCGGGTATTACGACCGGACCCTGCAATTGCTGCGCGAAACGGGCCCGGCGACCGCCATCGGACTGGCTTTTGCCGTGCAGGAACTGCCCGACATCCCGGCCGAGCCCTTCGATCAGCCGCTGGATCTGATCGTCACCGATGCGGGGATCATCCGCCCCCTGCCCTGATCCTGGGGCCGTTGTGACAAGTTTGCATCGGTTGTGCAAAACCCCGGGATCATCCCGGGACAAGTCTGTGGACAACCGCGGGACCGGCCCTGCCAAACCCCCGCCCCGGCTGCGGATTCCGGCCTCGGCGCCATGTTGAAGGGTCTTCCGGACTGGCTGCTGTGCGTAAAGCGCCGCGCCCCGGCGCCGGCCCCGAGTCAATCCGATTCGACCATTTATCCACAGATAAAAGTCGTTGCATCGGGGGTGGGAGAGGATCAATCTTGTGGCCTGCGGCGTTGGTCATACCAGATGTGGTGGAAGGTGAGCCATAATCACCCAGACCCCGTCGCTTCGTGACGTGAACCTGTCGGGCGGTCCTGCCGCCCGGTCCGAGGCTGCGGCCCCGGGGGCGGCTGCTTGCCGCGTGGCGCAGGTCGCGGACCAGGGACGACGACATGAAAGGCTATGGGCATGAAGATCGAACGGCGTTTCACCACCCCCCAAGGCGGCGCCTATGGCGCCATCGGCTTCACCACCACCATCAGCGAGATCCGCAACCCCGACGGCAAGATCGTCTTCCGCAACGACCGGGTCGAGATCCCCGAGGGCTGGAGCCAGGTCGCCAGCGACGTGATCGCCCAGAAATACTTCCGCCGGGCCGGCGTCCCCGCGGCGCTGAAGCGCGTCAAGGAAAAGGGCGTCCCCGAGTTCCTGTGGCGCAGCGTCGCGGATGAGGAAGCCCTGGCGCAGATGCCCGCCGAGCAGCGCTATGGCGGCGAGACGAGCGCCCGGCAGGTCTTCGACCGGCTGGCCGGTGCCTGGGCCTACTGGGGCTGGAAAGGCGGGTATTTTTCCAAAGAAGAAGACGCCCGCGCCTATCACGACGAGATGCGCTTCATGCTGGCCCGGCAGATGGCCGCGCCGAACAGCCCGCAATGGTTCAACACCGGGCTGCACTGGGCCTATGGCATCGACGGCCCGTCGCAGGGGCATTACTACGTCGACCACAAGACCGGAAAGCTGGTCAAGTCCGACAGCGCCTACGAACATCCCCAGCCGCACGCCTGCTTCATCCAGTCGGTCAGCGACGATCTGGTGAACGAGGGCGGCATCATGGACCTGTGGGTTCGCGAGGCGCGGCTGTTCAAGTACGGCTCTGGCACCGGCACCAACTTCTCGTCCCTGCGGGGCGAGGGCGAGCCGCTGTCGGGCGGCGGCCGGTCCAGCGGGCTGATGGGCTTCCTGAAGATCGGCGACCGGGCGGCGGGCGCCATCAAGTCGGGCGGCACCACGCGCCGCGCGGCCAAGATGGTGATCTGCGACATGGATCACCCCGACATCGAGGCCTTCATCAACTGGAAGGTCATCGAGGAGCAGAAGGTGGCATCGCTTGTCGCCGGCTCGAAGGCGCACGAGGCGCGGCTGAACGACATCTTCGCGGCAATCCGCGCGGGCGACGGCGAAACCGATCCGGCGAAGAACGACGGCCTGAAAGCGGCCATCCGCGCCGCCAAGCGCGCGATGATCCCGGAAACCTACATCAACCGCGTGCTGCAATACGCCCGCCAGGGCTTCGACAGCATCGAGTTTCCGACCTATGACACCGACTGGGACTCCGAGGCCTATGTCAGCGTCTCGGGGCAGAACTCGAACAACTCGGTCCGGGTGACGGACGCCTTCCTGCAGGCGGTGCGCGACGACGCGCCGTGGGAATTGCTGCGGCGCACCGACGGCAGGGTTTCGAAGACCGTCAGCGCGCGCCAGTTGTGGGACCAGATCGGTCATGCCGCCTGGGCCTGCGCCGACCCCGGCATCCAGTTCCACGACACCGTCAACGCCTGGCACACCTGCCCCGAGGACGGGCCGATCCGCGGGTCCAACCCGTGCAGCGAATACATGTTCCTCGATGACACGGCCTGCAACCTGGCATCCATGAACCTGCTGACCTTCTTCGCGGACGGCCGGTTCGACGCGGATGCCTATGTCCATGCCACGCGGCTGTGGACCCTGACGCTGGAAATCAGCGTGCTGATGGCGCAGTTCCCGTCGAAGGAGATCGCGCAGCGCAGCTATGACTTCCGCACGCTGGGGCTGGGATACGCCAACATCGGCGGGCTCTTGATGAACATGGGCCTGGGCTACGACAGCGACCGGGGCCGGGCGCTGTGCGGGGCCTTGACCGCGATCATGACCGGCGTGGCCTATGCGACAAGCGCCGAGATGGCCGCCGAACTGGGCGCCTTCCCCGGCTATGCGAAGAACGCCCGCCACATGCTGCGGGTGATCCGCAACCACCGCGCCGCGGCCCACGGCACCGGCGCCTATCTGGGCGTCAATGTCGCCCCCGTGGAACTGGACGCCGAGAACTGCCCCGACCCGCGGCTGGTGGCCATCGCCCGCCAGGCTTGGGACGAGGCGCTGACCGGGGGCGAGGATCACGGCTTCCGCAACGCCCAGGTCACGGTGATCGCGCCCACCGGCACCATCGGCCTGGTCATGGACTGCGACACCACCGGGATCGAGCCCGACTTCGCCTTGATCAAGTTCAAGAAGCTGGCCGGCGGCGGCTACTTCAAGATCATCAACCAGTCGGTTCCGGCCGCCCTGGCGATCCTGGGCTATGCCCGCGCCCAGATCGAGGAGATCGTGGCTTACGCCGTGGGTCACGCCACCTTGGGCAACTGCCCGGGCATCAACCACACCGCACTTGCGGGCCACGGCTTCGGCCTGGCCGAGATCGAGAAGATCGAGGCGGCGCTTGCCACCGCCTTCGACATCCGCTTCGTCTTCAACCAGTGGACGCTGGGCGAGGATTTCTGCAAGGGCACGCTGGGCATTCCCGCCGACAAGCTGGCCGATCCCGGCTTCGACCTGCTGCGCCACCTGGGCTTTACCCGCGCCCAGATCGACGCCGCCAACGACCATGTCTGCGGCACCATGACGCTGGAGGGCGCGCCGCACCTGAAGCCCGAACACCTGCCGGTCTTCGACTGCGCCAATGCCTGCGGCAAGCGCGGGACGCGGTATCTGTCGGTGGAAAGCCACATCCGCATGATGGCCGCGGCGCAGTCCTTCATCTCGGGCGCGATCAGCAAGACGATCAACATGCCCAACAGCGCCACTATCGCCGACGCGCTTGCGGCCTATGAGCTGTCCTGGTCGCTGGGCATCAAGGCCAACGCGCTCTATCGCGACGGATCGAAGCTGTCCCAGCCGCTGGCCTCGGCCCTGGTCGAGGACGACGAGGAGGCCGAGGAGATCCTCGCCACGGGCAGCGCGCAGGAAAAGGCCGGCGTCATCGCCGAGAAGATCGTCGAGCGGATCATCGTCAAGGAGGCCGTGCGCAGCCACCGCGAGAAGCTGCCGCAGCGCCGCAAGGGATACACCCAGAAGGCCATCGTCGGCGGCCACAAGGTCTATCTGCGCACCGGCGAATACGACGACGGCAGCCTGGGCGAGATCTTCATCGACATGCACAAGGAAGGCGCGGGCTTCCGGGCGATGATGAACAACTTCGCCATCGCCGTGTCCGTCGGCCTGCAATACGGCGTGCCGCTGGAAGAATTCGTGGACGCCTTCACCTTCACCCGGTTCGAACCGGCGGGCATGGTGCAGGGCAACGACAGCATCAAGAACGCCACCTCGATCCTGGACTACGTGTTCCGCGAACTGGCGATTTCCTATCTGGACCGCACCGATCTGGCGCATGTCAAACCCGAGGGCGCGCGCTTCGACGACCTGGGCGGCGGCGAGCGCGAGGGGACGAACCTGGCCCCCGTCAGCGAGCAGTCGGAACTGAAGTCCCTGACCATGCTGAAGCAGATCAGCAGCGCGGGCTATCTGCGCAAGCGCCTGCCGCAGGATCTGATGGTGCTGCAGGCGACAAGTTCGGCCACGGCGATCCTGGCGACCGAGCCGGCCGCCCTGGACGCCCGTACCCAGGCGCGGCTGCAGGGCTATGAGGGCGATCCCTGCGGCGAATGCGGCAACTACACGCTGGTGCGCAACGGCACCTGCATGAAGTGCAACACCTGCGGCGGCACCAGCGGCTGCAGCTGAGCATCGCATCGGCCGGCGCAAGGGCCGGGACCGCAGGATGGCGGCCCGCGGAACCCCGCGGGCCGCTGATGCTTCATGGCGTGTCGAGAAGGCGGATCACCTCGGCCCGCAGTTCCGCGAGGTTGAAGGGCTTGGCGATGAAGCCGTCGGCGCCCAGGGCCATGCCCTTGCGGTGTTCGACGACCGAGCCGCGCGCGGTCATCAGCAGCACCCGGACCCCGGCCAGATCCGGCGATGCGCGCATGTCGTGCAGCACCTGATAGCCCGAGACATCGGGCAGCATCACGTCCAGCAGCACCAGGTCGGGCCGGGTCTGGCGGATGCAGGACAGCGCGCCCTGCCCCGTCGCCAGCCGCCTGTGGGTGTATCCCTCTCGGGTCAGCAGGAAATCGAGCGCGCAGGCGATGTTGTCCTCGTCCTCGATGATCAGGATGTTGGCCATGTCACCCCTCTCCTGCGCGGACTGCGGCACGGGCCGCGCGTCCGGGCCTGCGGCCCTGTCGTCGAAGTCAGGTCGGAACGCACCGGGGCCGGGGTTTTCCCCGGCCCCGGTGTCTGTCGATCAGACGTTGTCGTCCGCGAAGATGTCCTTCTTGTGGCTGTCGTTCGGCACGAACAGGGTGCCGATGATGACCGTCATCACCGCGATCACGATGGCATACCACAGGCCCGCATAGATGTTGCCGGTCTGGGCCGAGATCGCGAAGGCGGTCGCGGGCAGCAGGCCGCCGAACCAGCCGTTGCCGATGTGATAGGGCAGCGACAGGCCCGAATAGCGGATCCGGGTCGGATAGAGTTCCACCAGCTGCGCCGCGATCGGGCCATAGACCATCGTCACCAGCACGATCAGATAGGTCAGGATCAGGACGATCTTGATGTTCTGGGCGTTGAAGATGTCGAAGAAGTGGTCGGCCTTGGCGACGGTGGTGTTGTCGGCCGCGGTCAGGGGATAGCCGGCGGCGGTCAGGGCCTCGTTGATCTCGGCGGTGAAGCGGGCGCGTTCGGCGGCCAGGGCCTCGCCCGTCAGGGCATTGCCGTCATAGGCCTGCACCACCGTGTCGCCGATCTGGACCGAGGCGACGGTTCCGGCCGGCGCATCGACCGTTTCCTGCACGTTCACCGACGACCGCGACAGCGCCGCCTTGAGGATGTCGCAGCTGCTGTTGAACTGCGCCGTGCCCACCGGGTTGAACTGGAACGAACAGTCGTCGGGCGCAGCGGTGACGACGACAGGGGTCTCCTGCGCCGCAGCCAGTGCCGGGTTCGCGACGCTGGTCAGCATCGGGAAGACCCACATGTAGGTCGCCGCGGCCAGGGCGCAGCCGCCCAGGATGATCGGCTTGCGGCCGATACGGTCCGACAGCGAACCGAAGAAGATGAAGCCCGCGGTGCCCAGGATCAGCGACCAGGCCACGAAGACGTTGGCGCTGAACTGATCGACCTTCACGACGTTCTGGATGAAGAACAGCGCGTAGAACTGGCCCGAATACCAGACCACGGCCTGCCCAGCCGTCAGGCCCAGCAGCGCGATCAGCGCGATCTTGCCGTTCTTCCAGTTGCCGAAGGCCTCCTTCAGCGGCGCCTTGGACTGCGCGCCCTCTTCCTTCATCTTCTTGAAGGCCGGCGATTCGTTCATCTGCAGGCGGATATAGAGCGAGATAAGCAGCAGGAAGATCGACCCCAGGAAGGGGATCCGCCAGCCCCAGGCGCGGAACGGCTCCAGCATGACCTGCTGGCCGGCGGCGTCCAGCAGCGGCTGACCGTCAAGGCCCAGCTGCGGCACGGGCGGATAGTTGCCGTTGACATAGGCCGTCACCAGCAGGATCACCACCAGCGACAAGAGCAGGCCCAGCGTCGCCGTGGTCTGGATGAAGGCGGTGAAGTAGCCGCGCTGCCGCTGCGGCGCGTGTTCGGCCACATAGACGGCGGCGCCGCCGTATTCCCCGCCCAGCGCCAGGCCCTGCAGCATCCGCAGCAGGATCAGGATGATCGGCGCGGCGATGCCCCAGCTGGCGTAGCCGGGCAGCAGGCCGACCAGGAAGGTCGAGAAGCCCATGATGAGGATGGTGGCCAGGAAGGTGTATTTCCGGCCGATCAGGTCGCCCAGGGCGCCGAAGACCAGCGCGCCGAAGGGACGCACCAGGAAGCCCGCGGCAAAGGCCAGCAGCGCGAAGACGTTGCGGGTGGCTTCGGGAAAGGCGGTGAAGAACTGCGCCCCGATGATCGCCGCCAGCGAACCATAGAGATAGAAGTCGTACCATTCGAAGATCGTGCCCGCGGACGAGGCCAGAATGACCTTCTTCTCCTCGGACGTCATGGGACGCGAACGGTTCGTCGCGTCGGGCGATGCGTAAGCCATCATTCCTCCTCCTGTTGAACCAGCCGGTCGCTGGCAAGCATCCCCAGGGTCAAGCCGCCTTCGGCCGCGTTCCCACCGGAAACGCGTGCGGCGTCTGTCCCTTCGGGTCGGTCTGGCGGCACCCGGCCTTCCCCGCCGGAGGCCGCCCTGTCGTCAGGGGCGCGCGGGGCGCGCCCCTGGCCTCAGCCCCTGTTCATGCGGTTGGCGATGAGGTCATCGACCACCTCGGGCTCTGCCAGGGTCGAGATGTCGCCGAGGCTGCCATAGTCGTTCTCGGCGATCTTGCGCAGGATGCGGCGCATGATCTTGCCCGAACGGGTCTTGGGCATCCCCGGCGCCCACTGGATCAGGTCGGGCTTGGCGATCGGGCCGATCTCGGTGCGGACCCACCGTTCCAGCTCGGCGCGCAACTCCTCGGACGGCTCGACGCCGTTCATCAGCGTCACATAGGCATAGATGCCCTGGCCCTTGAGCGGATGGGGATAGCCCACCACCGCGGCCTCGGCGACCTTCTCGTGGGCCACCAGCGCCGATTCGACCTCGGCCGTGCCCAGGCGGTGGCCGCTGACGTTGATGACGTCGTCCACGCGTCCGGTGATCCAGTAGTATCCGTCCTCGTCGCGCCGGCAGCCGTCCCCGGTGAAGTAATAGCCGGGATACTGCTGGAAATAGGTTTCCATGAACCGCTGGTGGTCGCCCCAGACGGTGCGCATCTGGCCGGGCCAGCTGTCGGCGATGCACAGCACGCCCTCGGCCGGGTTGCCGTCGATGACCTTGGCGGATTCGGGTTCCAGGACGACGGGCCTGATGCCGAAGAAGGGCAGCGTGGCCGAGCCGGGCTTGGTCTCGATGGCGCCCGGCAGGGGCGTTATCAGGTGGCCGCCGGTCTCGGTCTGCCACCAGGTATCGACGATCGGGCAGCGGCCCTTGCCGATGTTGTCGTTGTACCAGTTCCAGGCCTCCGGGTTGATCGGCTCGCCCACCGTGCCCAGGATGCGCAGGGACGACAGGTCGTGGCCCTGGATCGGATCGGTGCCCTTGGCCATCAGCGACCGGATCGCCGTCGGCGCGGTATAGAACTGCGTCACCTTGTGCTTGGCGCAGACCTGCCAGAAGCGTCCGGCGTCGGGCCAGGTGGGCACGCCCTCGAACATCACGGTGGTCGCGCCGTTGGCCAGCGGGCCATAGACGATATAGCTGTGGCCGGTCACCCAGCCGACATCGGCCGTGCACCAGAACACGTCGCCGTCGCGATAGTCGAAGGTGTACTGGTGCGTCATCGCGGCATAGACCAGATAGCCGCCGGTGGTATGGACCACCCCCTTGGGCTTGCCGGTCGATCCCGAGGTATAGAGGATGAACAGCGGATCCTCGGCGCTCATCGGCCGCGGCGGGCAGTCCGGCGCGGCGGTGTCCATCAGCGCCTTCACGTCCACGTCGCGCCCGTCGATCCAGGTGGTCTGGTCGCCGGTGTGCTTGACCACCAGGCAGCGCACCCGGTCCGAGCAATGCAGCAGCGCCGCATCCGTATTGGCCTTGAGGTTCGTCTTGCGCCCGCCGCGCGGCGCGGTATCGGCGGTGATGACCACCTTGGCGCCGCAGTCGTTGATGCGGTTGGCCAGCGCATCGGGCGAGAAGCCCGCGAAGACGATGGAATGGACCGCGCCGATCCGCGCGCAGGCCAGCATCGCATAGGCCGCCTCGGGGATCATCGGCAGATAGATCACCACCCGGTCGCCGCGCATGATGCCCTGCGACAGAAGCACGTTGGCGAAGCGGTTCACCTTTTCCGAAAGCTCCGCATAGGTGATGTGCTGCGCGGGGGTCGCGGGATCGTCGGGCTCGAAGATGATGGCGGTCTGGTCGGCCCGGGCGGGCAGGTGCCGGTCCACGCAGTTGACCGCGGCGTTGAGGATGCCGTCCTCGTACCAGCGGATGTTGACCCGGCCGAAGGTGAAGTCGGTGTTCTTGACGATGCTGTAGGGATGGATCCAGTCCAGCCGCCGTCCTTCCCGGCCCCAGAAGGCTTCGGGATCGTCAATGGATTCGGCATAAAGGCGTCGGTAATCCTCGGGCCCGACATGGGCCGCCGAAAAACCCGCGGGAATGGGGCGTTTCTGAATGATGTCGGCGCTCATGGAACCTCCCTCGCTGGTTCGTTCATGGACCGTCGCGGCGCCTTGCAGGCTGGGGCCAGCGGCGACCCGGCATGTAAAGGATTCTAAACCACAGCCGGGAACCCTTGGAAAAGCATTTTCTTTCAGGGTTAAAATCTTTACTGAACCGGAAACATATCGGTAAATGTTTTACAGGACGCGGCGGCGCAGGTTCCCCTGCGGGCAGGGTCGATGCCGCGGATCCACCCGGGTATGAAGCCGCGCCGGATCGGGGGGAATGACCTGGGGACAGCGCCGAAGCCGCAGGACCGGCCCGCCTTCGGTCCGGCGCGGACTGGCAGGGGCCTGGGAGGGGACATGGTGGGCGGTGAGGGATTCGAACCCCCGGCATCTTCGGTGTAAACGAAGCGCTCTACCAGCTGAGCTAACCGCCCGCCGGGCGCGTTCTAGCCATGTCGGCCGGGCTTGGCAAGCGCAGGCCGGGCCGTCAGGCGCCGATCACGCCGGATCCCGCGAACAGGGCCGACAGGTCCACCGTGTCGCGGCGGTTCAGCGCGTCGGCGTGGTTGGCCAGAAAGCTGTCCGCGGCAACCCGGCCGGCCTCTTTCATGCGGGCCAGAAGGCCCGGCGCGGGCATCAGCTTGGATCGGGCGGTCAGGTCGTTCATCAGCACGTCGTCCCAGATCATGTGGATCAGCGGGTTCTTCATGGGGCGGTTCTGCAGGCGATTTTCGTCGAACAGGCGCTTGACGAAGTTGATCGCGCGCAGGTCGGCCATCAGCGAGGCGTTGAAGCTGATCTCGTTGACGCGGTCGGCGATCTCGGCGGGGGTGCGCGGGACGCCGTCGCGCAGCAGCGGGTTGATGTTCACGATGACGATGTCGCGGGGAAGCCGCTGGTCATACAGCGGAAACATCGCCGGATTGCCGGTGAAGCCGCCGTCCCAGAACGCCTCGACCCGGCCCGTCTCGGGGTCGGGGATCTCGACGGCCCGGAACAGGTCCGGCAGGCAGGCCGAGGCCATGACCGCATCGGGCGTGGCGGCGGCGCCGGTGAAGACGCGGATCCGGCCGGTGCGGACGTTGGTCGCGGCGACGAACAGCCGCGGGCCGCGGTCGTTGCCAAAGTCGGGATGCGGCAGGCTGCGCAGCACGGACCCCAGCGGGTTCACGTAGAACGGGCCATAGTCATAGGGGCTGAAGATGCGCGCCACGCTTTCCAGCCAGGCGACCGGGGACACCAGTTCGGCCACCCTCTCGAACCCCTGCGGAACGGGCAGGATCGAATACATCCACCGCGCCAGGCGGCTGTCGCTGCGCTTGCCGACCTGCGCCCAGAGAAAGTCCAGGTTCTCGCGCGCGGCGCGTCGTCCGGCCCGGCCGGGATGGCGCGCCAGGCCCGCCTTCAGCGCGGCGCCGTTCAGCGCCCCGGCCGATGTGCCGCTGATCGCCGAGATGGTCAGCCAGTCCTCGTCCAGAAGCCGGTCCAGCACGCCCCAGCAGAAGGCGCCATGCGCGCCGCCGCCCTGCAGGGCCAGGTTGATCCGCCGTTCGTCCATCGCCGCCCCCTTTGTCGCAGGTGCAGCATAGCGTGTCGGGCGGGCCGGTCCATCCCCGGTCCGTGGCCAGTCCGTGCCGGCGCGATCAGTCCTCGGCGTTGGCTTCGGCGCGGCTTTTGCCGGCCACATCCAGGGCCAGGGTGGCGGCCATGAACGCGTCGAGGTCGCCGTCCAGCACGCCCTGGGTGTCGCTGGTTTCGACCCCGGTGCGCAGGTCCTTGACCATCTGATAGGGGTGCAGAACGTAGGAGCGGATCTGGTTGCCCCAGCCCGCGTCGCCCTTGGCCGCGTGCTGGGCGTTGATCTCGGCGTTGCGCTTGTCCAGTTCCAGCTGGTACAGCCGCGCCTTCAGCGCCGCCATGGCGTTGGCGCGGTTCTGGTGCTGCGATTTTTCCGACGACGTGACGACGATCCCGGTCGGCAGGTGGGTGATCCGCACGGCCGAATCCGTGGTGTTGACGTGCTGCCCGCCCGCGCCCGACGACCGGTAGGTGTCGATGCGGATGTCGCGGTCGGGAATATCGATCTCGATGTTGTCGTCCACCACCGGATAGACCCAGACCGAACTGAAGCTGGTGTGGCGCCGCGCGGCGCTGTCGTAGGGACTGATGCGGACCAGCCGATGCACGCCCGATTCCGATTTCAGCCAGCCATAGGCGTTGTGGCCGCTGACCTTGTAGGCGGCGCTGCGGATGCCGGCCTCGTCGCCCGAGGTTTCCGACAGCAGTTCGACCTCGTAGCCCTTTTTCTCGGCCCAGCGGACATACATGCGCGCCAGCATCGCCGCCCAGTCGCAGCTTTCGGTGCCGCCGGCGCCGGCGTTGATTTCCAGGAAGGTGTCGTTGCCGTCGGCCTCGCCGTTCAGCAGGGCTTCCAGTTCCTTCTGCGCGGCCAGTTCGGCCAGGGCCTTCAGGTTCGCCTCGGCCTCGGCCACCAGGTCGGCGTCGCCTTCCTCCTCGGCCAGTTCGACCATCTCGGCGTTGGCGGACAGGTCGCCCTCGATGCGGCGATAGGTTTCCAGCGCGTCCAGAAGCGCCTGGCGTTCGCGCATCAGCTTCTGCGCGCGGGCGGGGTCGGACCACAGGTCGCCCGCCTCGATCATGGCGTTCATCTCCTCCAGCCGGTGGGGCGCGGTCTGCCAGTCCATCCGCTGCCCCAGCAGGGTCAGCGACTTGCGGATGGCTTCGATGGTGGACTGCGTCTCGGCGCGCATGGGGTTTCCTTGGGGTTCGGGCGGACGGGCGTCAGGTCAGGGGTGATAGCGCGCCGGACCCGAGGCGGCAAGGCCGCGGCGCGTCCCGCTCAGTAAAGCCCGCCCGAGGACATGGTGCCGAAATCCGTGCGGCTGGGGATCACCCTGCGTTCCCCGGTCGAGGTGGTGACGGCGGTGCCCGCGCCGCCCCCGCCCGCCTCCCAGGGCAGGATCACGGCGCCGTCGCCGAAGCCCGACACGATCAGCGGAGAGCCCCAGTCCGGGTCGGTGCCGTTGCGGAAATATTCCGCCACCACATTCGGCCCGGTCGCGTCGTCCGGCAACCGCTGCCCGGTGGTGCGGTCGATCTTGACCCAGTAGCCGCCCGGCGGGACCGCGAATTCCGTGCCGCCGAATTCCGCGACCGCCTTGCGCATGAAGGCGTTGAAGACCGGCACGCACAGCGTCCCGCCATAGGCGTTCTCGCCCAGGCTGCGCGGCTGGTCATAGCCCAGATAGCAGCCGGCGACGATGTTGCTGGAATAGCCGATGAACCACACGTCCTTGGCGTCGTTGGTGGTGCCCGTCTTGCCGGCGATCGGCACCGGCAGATCGACCCCGCTGCCCGACCCGCGTTCGACCGCACCCTCGAGCATCGAGGTCAGCTGATAGGCCGTCACCGCATCCATCACCCGTTCGCGGTTGGTGTCGATCACCGGCCCCTGCCCCGCCGGCAGCGCCTGCTGGCCGCAGGTCTCGCAGACCCGCTGATCGTGGCGGTAGATGGTGCGCCCGCGCCGGTCCTGCACCCGGTCCACCAGCGTGGGTTCCACCCGTTCGCCGCCGTTGGCGAACATCGCATAGGCCGCGACCATCTTGAACAGCGTGGTTTCCTGCGCGCCCAGGGCGTTGGCCAGAAACGGCTTGAGGTCGTCATAGACGCCGAAGCGTTCGGCGTATTCCGCCACCCGCTCCATGCCGATGTCCTGGGCGATGCGGATGGTCATCAGGTTGCGCGACATCTCGATGCCGGTGCGCAGGGGGGTCGGGCCATAGGTCTTGCCGGTCGAGTTCTTGGGCTCCCACAGCCCGAAAGGGGTGTTCACGGTGATCGGCTCGTCCACGACGATGGTCGCGGGGGTATAGTTGTTGTCCAGGGCCGCGGCATAGACGAAGGGCTTGAAGCTGGATCCCGGCTGGCGCTGCGCCTGCGTCGCGCGGTTGAACACCGAGGACTGGTAGCTGAACCCCCCTGCATCGCCATCACCCGGCCGGTGTTCACGTCCATGGCCATGAAGCCGCCCTGAACCTCGGGGATCTGGCGCAGGCTCCAGCGGATGAAGCCGTCGCCGCCCTCGCGCATCAGCGCCCGGACCAGCACCACATCGCCCACCGCGACCAGATCGCCCGCCACCTGCGCGCGCGGCCCCAGCCGGCCGTCGGCGCCGCGCTTGCGCGCCCACTGCACGTCCTCGGCCGGGATCCAGTGGCCGTCGGCGTCCTCCTCGATCCCCTCGATGCCGATGCGGGCATCCCGATCGCCGATTTCCAGAACCACGGCGGGATGCCAGCCGGGGATGTCGCGCGGCACTTGCGCCTGCCACAGCGCGCCGCGCCAGGCGGCCTCGTCGGCCAGCTGGTCGGCCGGGATGGTCTGCCGGGTGCCGCGCCAGACGCCGGTGCCGCGGTCGTAATCCTCGAGCGCCTGGCGCAGGGCGTCGGCGGCCGCCGATTGCAGGTCGGGATCCACGGTGGCGCGGATGGTCAGCCCGCCGCCGAAGAACTCCTCGTTGCCGAACTGCGCGGACAGCTGGCGGCGGATCTCGTCGGTGAAATAGTCGCGCGGCGGCAGTTGCTGGCGGAACGACGGATAGTCGCCGTTCTGCACCGATTTCAGCGGCAGCTTCGCCTCGGCCTCGTAGGTGGCCTGGTCGATATAGCCGTTCTGCCACATTTCCCGCAGCACGTAGTTTCGCCGTTCGGTCACGCGGTCCTTGGCGGTGACGGGGTGATAGCGGCCCGGCGCCTGGGGCATGGCGGCCAGCATCGCGGCCTCGTGCGGGGCCAGTTCGGCCAGGGACTTGTTGAAATAGGTCTGCGCCGCGGCGGCCACGCCGAAGCTGTTCTGGCCCAGGAAGATCTCGTTCAGATACAACTCCAGGATCTGGTCCTTGGACAGCGTGCGTTCCAGCCGGGACGCCAGGATCAGTTCCTTGACCTTGCGTTCGACGCTGCGATCCGACGACAGCAGGAAGTTCTTCATCACCTGCTGGGTGATCGTGGACGCGCCGCGCACCGACGCCCCGCCCGAGGCGACCGCCTCGACGGCGGCGCCGATGATGCCGCGCACGTCATAGCCGGGGTGGTTGTAGAAGTTCTTGTCCTCGGCGCTGATGAAGGCGTGCTTGACCAGGTCGGGGATTTCCTCGACCGGGACGAACAGGCGGCGTTCCTCGGCGAACTCGTCGATCAGGCGGCCTTCGCCCGAATAGATCCGGCTGATGGTCTTGGGCGTGTACTGGGCCAGGGTCTCGTGGCTGGGCAGGTCGCGCGAATAGATCCAGAAGATCGCGCCCAGGGTCAGCGCGATGAAGAAGCTCGCGGTGACGAACCACGAGAAGATGGCGCCGAAAAAGGACAGGATGCTGCGCAGCAAGGAAGGGCCTTTCCGTGGACTTGGTTCCGTCTATAGCCCCGCCCCGGGCGCCGGTCAAAACAACACTGGCTGATCGGACGCCTATTGGCGCAGCATCGCGGCGCGCGCGGCCTCGTCGCGGGCCCAGCCGACCACGGCATCGGCCACGGCCCGGACCATGCGTTCGCGCCAGTGCGGGTTCAGAAGGTTCGCCCGGTCGTCGTGGTCCGAGATGAAGCCCAGTTCCAGCAGGACCGAGGGCATGTCGGGCGACTTCAGCACCGAATAGCCGGCCCGCTGCACCGGGCGGTCGTGCATCCCGATCCCCAGAAGCGACATGCGCGAGGTCAGCCAGCGGGCAAAGCTTTCCGCCCGGGGCTGGGTGTCGGTGCGGGCAAAGTCCATCAGCACCCCCACGAGGGCGTCGTCCTGCCCGGCCAGGTCCATCCCCGCCAGCAGGTCGTCGCGCCGATGGCGCAGGGCCAGCTGTTCGGCCGCGCGGGCGTCGCCCGAGGGGTTCCAGACATAGACCGACGCCCCCGCCGCCTGCCCCTGCGGCAGGGCATCCGCATGAAGCGAGACGAACAGATCGCCCCCCGCCTGCCGGGCGGCGGTCATGCGCCCTTCCAGGGTCACGAAGCTGTCGTCCTCGCGCGTCATCTCGACCCTGATGCCGCGCGCCTGCAGGGCCGCGCGCAGTTCCAGCGAGAAGACCAGGACCAGGTTCGCCTCGCTTTCGCCTTCGGCCAGGGCGCCGGGGTCGAAGCCGCCGTGGCCCGGGTCCAGGACCACCGTCAGGCCCGCATCGGCCGGGGGGTCGGGCAGGTCGGCCGGTTCGGGCAGGTCGCGCAGGGCGGCGGTGGCCGAGGGGCGGGGGGCGAAGTCGCCGGCCGAGACGGGGGCAAGGACCACGGTGATCTGCGACAGCGCCGCGCGCGCCTGCTGGCCGGCGCGGTCGATGCGGTAGGGCCCCGGCAGTTCGACCACCACCCGCGCCCAACCCGGCCGGGGGGTTCCCCAGCGGATCGCGGGCGCCAGATCGGCGCCGAACAGGTCCTGCGGCCGGGCCAGGCCCAGATCGGCGCCCTGCAGATCGACGATCAGGCGCGGCGGTTCATCGACCAGGAAGGTCCGGTAGGGCACCGGCCTGGTCAGCGACAGCCGCAGTTCAAGCGGCTTCGGCCCGCCCCAGCCGCGCCCCGTCGCCACCAGCGCCGACCCGCCCAGATCCAGCCGCGCCGGATCCTCGGCCCGGGCGGGCAGCGCCATCAAGAGCGACAGGACCAGGGCCAGCCACGTCATCGCCGGGCCATGAACTCCGTCAGGCGGCGCAGCCCCTCGGCGATGTCGGCGGTCGCGCGGGCATAGGAAAAGCGCAGCGTCCGCGCGCCGCGGTCGGGGTCGAAGTCCAGGCCCGGCGTCACCGCCACCCCCGCCTTTTCCAGGATCTCGGCGGCAAAGCGCACGGAATCGCCGGTCAGGTGGGACACGTCGGCATAGATGTAGAAGGCCCCTTCCGGCGGGGCGATGCGGTCGAAGCCGGCCCGCGGCAGGCCTTCCAGCATCAGCCGGCGGTTTTCGGCATAGACGGCCAGGTTCGCGTCCGCCTCGGCGGTGCAGTCCAGCGCGGCCAGGGCCGCGACCTGGCTGGCATGGGGCGGGCAGATGAACATGTTCTGCGCCAGCCGTTCGACGGTGCGGACGTGGTCTTCGGGGACGACCATCCAGCCCACGCGCCAGCCGGTCATCGAGAAATACTTGCTGAAGGAATTGATGACGAAGACATCGTCCGTCACCTCGAGCGCCGAATGGCAGCGGTCGCCATAGGACAGGCCGTGATAGATCTCGTCGGAAATCAGCGCCATGCCCCGGGCGCGCGCGCCATCCGAGAGGGCGCGCAGCTCGTCGGTGCGCAGCACGGTGCCGGACGGATTGCCGGGAGAGGCCAGGATCAGCCCCGCGCAGCCGTCGGGCAGGTCGTCGGGGCGCGGCTGATAGCGGTCTTCGGGCCGCGTCGGGATGCCGACCGGTTCCAGCGACATGGCCCGCAGGATCTGGCGATAGCTGGGATAGCCCGGATAGCCCATCGCCACCCGGTCGCCCGCGTCGAACAGCGCCGAGAAGGCCAGGATGAAGGCGCCGCTGCTGCCCGGCGTCACCACCACCCGCGCCGGATCCAGATCGACCCCGTACCAGCGGCGATAGAGATCCGCGATACCCTGGCGCAGCGCGGGCAGTCCCAGCGCCACGGTATAGCCCAAAGGCTGCTGCAGGGCGGCGCCAAGCGCGCGCCGCGCGCCTTCGGGGGCGGGGGTGCCGGGCTGGCCCACCTCCATGTGGATGATGTGGCGGCCTTGCGCCTCGGCGCGCGAGGCGGCCTCCATCACGTCCATGACGATGAAGGGATCGACCTGACCGCGGAGGGATTTCTTCATGCTCGGTGCCTTCTGCCTTTTTGTCTGTCTTACGCCCTGGCGGCGCCTTGGAAAAGGTCCATGCCCCCCGGCGGTCACGCAGCTTTGTGAACGGCTTGCTTGCCAAGCCCGGCGGTGCGCGCCAAGGTCGGGGCAAGCCAACCCCGAGGAAGCCGATGAAACGCCTGATCGCCGCGCTGCTGCTGACCGCGACCCCTGCAGTGGCCTTCGACCTTTCCGCCATGACCGACGCAGAAAAGGCCGCCTTCGGCGAGGCCGTGCGGGAATATCTGATGGCCAATCCCGAGGTGCTGGTGGAATCCATCACCGTGCTGGAGGAACGCCGCGCCGCATCCGAGGCGCAGAATGACGTGGCCCTGGTCCAGGCCAATCGCGACGCGATCTTCGAGGACGGGCACAGCTGGGTCGGCGGCAATCCCCAGGGCGACGTGACGATGGTCGAATTCATCGACTATCGCTGCAGCTACTGCCGCAAGTTCAACCAGCAGGTCCGCGACATCGTCGAGGGCGACGGCAACATCAGGCTCATCCTGAAGGAATTCCCGATCCTGGGGCCGGACAGCGAGACCTCGGCCCGCTTCGCCGTTGCCGTGAAGCAGCTTGCCGGTGACGACGCCTATGCGAAGGCCCACGAGGCGCTGATGGAGCTGCGCGGCGCCCCCTCGCCCGAGGCGCTGCAGAGGATCGCCGGCGACATCGGCCTGGACGCGACCGAGGTGCTGAACACCATGAACACCGAATCCGTGTCCGCGGTGCTGCGCGAGAACCGCCAGCTGGCCGAGCGGATGGCGATCATGGGCACGCCCACCTTCGTCATCGGTGAGCAACTGCTGCGCGGGATGCCCGCAGACGGCCTGGAAGGCGCCGTGTCGGCCGCGCGCGAGGCGAACGGCTGAGCCCCCACCGCCGATGGCGCCCGCGGCGGTCGCAGGTGCCTCCGGCGGGGATATTTGCAGCACAGAAGATGGCTATTCGGCAGCCAGGCGGCTGTCGTCGGACCGCGCCGCGCGGCCCAGGATGTGATCGGAGGCCTTTTCGCCGACCATGATCGAGGGGCCGTTGAGGTTGCCGTTGGTGATGCGCGGAAAGATCGAACTGTCCGCCACCCGCAGCCCCTCGACGCCGATCACCCTCAGGTCGGGATCGACCACCGCCATCGGATCATCGGCGGCGCCCATGCGGGCGGTGCCGCAGGGGTGATAGGCCGATTCGGCGTGGTCGCGGATGAAGGCGTCGATCTGGTCGTCGGTCTGGACATGCGCGCCGGGCTGGATCTCGTCGCCGCGGTATTCGGCAAAGGCGGGCTGGTTGAAGATCTTGCGCGTCAGGCGCACGCAGGCGCGGAACTCGGCCCAGTCGTCGGGGTGGGACATGTAGTTGAAGCGGATCTCGGGTGGCGCCGCCGGATCGGCCGAGACGAGGCGCACCGTGCCGCGCGACTTCGACCGCATCGGGCCGACATGGGCCTGGAAGCCATGCCCCTTGGCCGCCGCCTTGCCGTCGTAGCGCACGGCAAGCGGCAGGAAGTGATACTGGATGTCGGGGTAATCCACCGCGTCCGACGACCGGATGAAGCCGCAGCTTTCGAACTGGTTCGACGCCCCCAGCCCGGTCTTTTGCAGCAGCCATTCCACGCCCACCCGGCTTTTGCCCAGAAGGTTGTAATAGGTGTAGAGCGTGATGGGCTTCAGCGCCTTGTACTGCATGTAGATCTCGAGATGGTCCTGCAGGTTCGCGCCCACCCCCGGGCGGTCGGCCAGGGGCGCGATGCCGTGGCCTTGCAGATGATCGGCAGGCCCGATGCCCGACAGCATCAGAAGTTTCGGCGTGTTGATGGAACTGGCCGAGACGATGACCTCGCGGCGGGCGTGGATCCGGTCGATCCGGCCCTGCCGCTCGACCTCGACGCCGGTGGCGCGCCGGTCCTGGAACAGGATGCGGCGCGCGAGGGCGCGGATCACGGTCAGCCGGCCCGTCTTCAGCGCCGGGCGCAGATAGGCGTTGGCGGCGGACCAGCGGCGGCCCTTCCAGATGGTCGCCTCCATCGGCCCGAAGCCCTCCTGGTTTTCGCCGTTGTAGTCGGGGGTATAGGGCCAGCCGGCCTGCTGTCCGGCCTGGATGAATGCGTTGAACAGCGGATTGCGGCGCTTGCCGCGGGTGACGTGCAGCGGGCCGTCGCTGCCGCGCCATTCCGACGCGCCGCCGTGCCATGTCTCCATCCGCTTGAAGTAGGGCAGCACGTCGTCATAGCCCCAGCCGGCGGCGCCGCTGTCGCGCCAGTGGTCGTAGTCCTTGCGGTGGCCGCGCACGAAGACCATGCCGTTGATCGACGACGATCCGCCCAGCACCTTGCCGCGCGGCGTGGCCAGCCTGCGCCCGCCCAGATGCGGTTCGGGCTGGGTGGCGAAGCCCCAGTCGTATCGCGGCATGTTCATGGGGTATGACAGCGCGCCGGGCATCTGGATGAAGATGCTGATGTCGCTGCCGCCGTATTCGACCAGGGTGACGCGGTGGCCGGCCTCGGTCAGGCGATAGGCCAGGGTGCAGCCGGCGGAACCGGCGCCGATGATGACGTAATCCGCGGTCATGGCGATCCTCCTAGTAGGGAGCCTCGACGGCACCCATGCCGACATAGACAGTCTTGAGTTGCGAATAATGCTCGATCGCGGCGGTGCCGTTCTCGCGCCCCAGGCCGGACATCTTGACGCCGCCGAAGGGCATTTCCACGGGCGTCAGGTTGTAGGCGTTGATCCAGCAGGTGCCTGCCTCCAGCGCCGCCACGACGCGATGGGCGCGGGTCAGATCCCGGGTGAAGACCCCGGCCGCCAGGCCGAATCCCGTGGCGTTGGCACGCGCCACGGCCTCGGCCTCGTCGGCGAAGGTCAGGGTGGTCATCACCGGGCCGAAGATCTCGTCGCGGGTGATGGCCATGTCGTCGGTGGCGCCGGCAAAGACGGTGGGCGGGATGAAGGCCCCCTCGCCCAGGCCGCCGCAGACCAGGCGCGCCCCGGCGTCCAGGCCCGCGGTGATGGCCGCGCGGATCCGGGCCGCCTGAGCGGCGCTGATGATCGGGCCGAACTGCGTGTCGGGGTCCAGGGGATCGCCGATGCGGATCGTGGCCAGCCGTTCGGCCAGCCGGTCCAGGAAGCGCTGCGCGATGCCCTGCTGCAGGAACACCCGCGTGCCGTTGGAACAGATCTGCCCCGACGAATAGAAGTTCGCCAGGATCGCCGCGCCCACCGCGTCCTCGAGGCTGGCGTCGTCGAAGACGATCAGCGGCGACTTGCCGCCCAGTTCCATCGTGACGTGGCGCATCCCTTCCGCGGCGGCGGCATAGACCCGCCGCCCCGTCGGCACCGATCCGGTCAGCGAGACCTTGGCCACGTTCGGGTCGCCGACAAGCGCCGCGCCCACCTGGCCCCGGCCCTGCACGACGTTGAAGATGCCCGGCGGCGCGCCTGCTTCCAGCAAAATCTCGGCCAGCTTCAGCGCCCCCAGGGGGTTTCCTCGGAGGGCTTGAAGACCATCGCGTTGCCCATCGCCAAGGCCGGGGCGGCCTTCCAGCAGGCGATCTGGCTGGGATAGTTCCAGGCGCCGATGCCCGCGCAGACGCCAAGCGCCTCGCGCCGGGTATAGGCCCAGTCGCGGCCCAGCGGGATCATCTGCCCGGTGACGGTCGCGGCCAGGCCGCCGAAATATTCCAGCGCCGCCGCCCCGGACGCCCAGTCGGCCACCAGCGTTTCCTGGATCGGCTTGCCGGTGTCCAGCGTCTCCAGCCGGGACAGTTCGGGGTTGCGGTCGCGGATGATCCGGGCCGCGCGCGACAGCACCCGGCCGCGATCGGCGGGGGCCATCGCGGCCCATGCCGGCTGGGCTTGGGCGGCCGACCGGCAGGCTTGCGCCACCTGATCCGCCGAAGCCTCGCGCAGCAGGGCGATTTCCTCGCCGGTATGGGGATAGAGGACGGGCAGGGCCGCGCCCTCGCCCTCGTGGAAGGCGCCGTCGATGAACAGGCTGGCCTGGGGTTGGGCGTCGTGGGTCATGGCAGGGTTTCATCCAGATAGGCGAAGATCAGCTTTTCGGCGGTCGCGGCGTCGATGCCGCCCGGGGTCAGGGTCGCGCGCAGGTAAAGCCCGTCGATCAGCGCGCCCAAGGTCGCCGCGACCCGCGCCGGTTCGCCCGTCAGCGGCCGCAGCGCCAGCACCAGGTTCGACCGCAGCCGGCTGTGATAGACACGAAGCAGGCGCCCAGCCTCGTCGTTGATCAGCGCCAGGGCATAGAAGTTCACCCAGGCGCTGACGGTCTCGCGCTGGAAGTTCTGGGGCGCGAAGCTGGCATGGATGATCGCGTCCAGCCGCCCGCGCCGGCCGTGCCCGGGCAGCCGTTCGGCCACCGACAGCCCGTAGACGCGCAGGATATAGCGCATGGCGGCCAGAAAGATCTGCTCTTTCGATCCGAAATAGTGATGCGCCAGCGCAGCGGACATGCCCGCGCGCCGGGCGATCTGCGCCACGGTGACATCCAGCGAACCGGCGCGCCCGATCTCGAAGATCGTGGCATTGATAAGCGCGGCTTTTCGGATAGGCTCGACCCCGATCTTGGGCAATCCGGCACCTTCGTGGAAAATGAGGTTGCTATCGAGGTCCCGTGTAACTTTAATTGACTGGCCAATCAAGAACAGGGAGCCCCGCATGAACTGCAAAAGCCTTGCCCTTCTGGCGGTGATGGGTGCCGCGCTTGCCGGACCCGCGCTGGCCGCCGAACCCGAGGAATGCCGTCAGGTGGTCCTGTCCGACGTGGGCTGGTCCGACATCACCGCCACCACCGCCCTGGCCTCGACCGTGCTGCAGGCCCTGGGCTACGAGACCGAGACGAAGCTGCTGTCGGTGCCGGTCACCTACACCGCCCTGTCCACCGACGACGTGGACATCTTCCTGGGCAACTGGATGCCCACGATGGAGGCCGACATCGCCCCCTATCGCGAGGCGGGCACCGTGGACACGGTGCGCACCAACCTGACGGGCGCGAAATACACGCTGGCCACCAACAAGGCGGGTGCGGATCTGGGCATCGCCGATTTCGCCGACATCGCCGAACACAAAGACGCGCTGTCGGGCCAGATCTACGGGATCGAACCCGGCAATGACGGCAACCGCCTGCTGCTGGAGATGGTGGCCGAGGACAAGTTCGGCCTGGGCACCTTCGAGGTGGTGGAATCCAGCGAACAGGGGATGCTGGCGCAGGTCGCGCGCGCCGATGCCGCGGGCAAGCCGATCGTGTTCCTGGGCTGGGAACCCCATCCGATGAACGCCCGGTTCGAGATGACCTACCTGACCGGCGGCGACGACATCTTTGGCCCCGACCTGGGCGGCGCCGAGGTGCGCACCAACACCCGACAGGGCTATGTCCAGGAATGCCCGAACGTCGGGCGGTTCCTGCAGAACCTCGAATTCACGCTGGCGATGGAAAACGAGGTGATGGACATGATCCTGAACGACGGCCAGGATCCGATGGAGGCCGCGAAGGCCTGGCTGGCGGCCAATCCCGACGCCGCGGCCGCCTGGCTGGAGGGCGTGACGACCTTCGACGGCAACGACGCGGTCGCCGCCCTGACAGAAGCCCTGTCCGGCTGACCGCCGGCCGGGCGCCGCACCGAACCCGCCACAACAACCAGGCAAGGATGTCCGCATGGAGCAGCTGACGGCGTTGGTCACGGACAACAAGATCCCCATAGGCGAAACCGCCAGCAGGGTCTTCGACTGGCTCAACGCCAATGCGGCGGGGCTGTTCAACGCCATCTCGACCGGGCTCGACTGGCTGATCGCCCGCATCCTTGCCGCCCTCGAGGCGCCCCACCCCTTCGTGTTCATCCTTCTGGCGGTGGCGCTGGCCTGGATCCTGCAGCGCCGCTGGAAGGTCTGCCTGCTGGTCGCCCTGGGGCTGCTGTTCGTGCTGAACCAGGGCTACTGGGAGGAGATGCAGCAATCCCTGACCCTGGTCCTGGCGGCCTGCCTGGTCTGCATGGCCATCGGCGTGCCGGTGGGCATCGCCGCCGCGCACCGGCCCCGGCTTTACGCCTGGATGCGGCCGGTGCTGGATCTGATGCAGACGCTGCCGACCTTCGTCTATCTGATCCCCGCCATCGTGTTCTTCGGCATCGGCATGGTGCCCGGCCTGCTGGCCACGGTGATCTTCGTGCTGCCCGCGCCGATCCGGCTGACGCAGCTTGGCATCAGTTCGACCCCCGCATCGCTGATCGAGGCCGCGACCGCCTTCGGCGCCACGCCGCGCCAGCTTCTGTGGAAGGTGGAACTGCCCAGCGCCCTGCCGCAGATCATGGCGGGGCTGAACCAGACCATCATGCTGTCGCTGTCGATGGTGGTGATCGCCGCGCTTGTCGGCGCCTCGGGGCTGGGGGTGCCGGTGGTGCGCGCGCTGAACAGCGTGAACACCGCGCTGGGCTTCGAATCGGGCTTCGTGATCGTCGTGGTGGCGATCCTTCTGGACCGGATGCTTCGGCTGGAGGGCCGGAAATGAACGCCGCACCCAATGCCGTCGAATTCGACCGCGTCAGCATCGTCTTCGGCGACCGCCCGGAAACCGCCCTGCCGCTGATGGACCAGGGCCTGGACCGGGCCGAGATCCGGTCGTCCACCGGGCAGATCCTGGGCGTGCACGACTGCAGCCTGAACGTCCGCCAGGGCGAGATCGTGGTGCTGATGGGCCTGTCGGGGTCCGGCAAGTCCACCCTGCTGCGCGCCGTCAACGCCCTGAACCATGTCTGCCGGGGCGAGGTCCGGGTCTGGGACGGCTCGGGGATGATCTCGGTCAGCGGGGCGGGCAGGCGCGCGCTGCGCGACATCCGGCTGCGCCACGTGGCGATGGTGTTCCAGCAATTCGGCCTTCTGCCTTGGCGGACGGTCCGCGAAAACGTCGGGCTGGGCCTGGAACTGGCGGGGATGAAGCCCGCCCAGCGCAGGGCGCAGGTGGACCGGCAGCTTGAAACCGTGGGGCTGACCGACTGGGCCGACCGGAAGGTGGGCGATCTGTCGGGCGGGATGCAGCAGCGGGTGGGCTTGGCGCGCGCCTTCGCCACCGAGGCCCCGATCCTGCTGATGGACGAGCCCTTCAGCGCGCTGGACCCGCTGATCCGGTCGCGGCTTCAGGACGAGCTGCTGGAACTGCAGGCCAAGACCCGCCGCACCATCATCTTCGTCAGCCACGACCTGGACGAGGCCTTCAAGCTGGGCAACCGCATCGCCCTGATGGAAGGCGGCCGCATCGTCCAGACCGGCACCGCGCGCCAGATCATCGCCGATCCGGTCAGCGACTACGTGGCCGATTTCGTGGCGCACATGAACCCCCTGGGCGTGCTGACCGCCGCCGACGTGGCCCAGCCGGGCGATGCCCCGGGCGAGCCGGTGCCGCGCGACATGCCGGTGCGCAAGGTCATGGGCCTGCTGTCGGACAAGCCCGCCCTGCCCGTCCAGGGCGGCGGCTGCATCACCCGGGACGCGGTGCTGGCCCGGCTGATCGACCCGCGCGGCTGACGCCGCTTGGCGGCCGGTCGCGCCGGCGCGATGTCCGTCGCATGGCGGCTATGGCATCCGTCCTGCGGCCATTCTACAAGGCGCCGAAACACGGTCCGAAATAGGCAGGTTCATGAAGATCATCGTTCTGGGCGGAGACGGCTTCTGCGGATGGCCGACGGCGCTGCATCTTTCGGCGCGGGGCCATGACGTCATCGTGGTGGACAACCTGTCGCGCCGCAAGATCGACGTCGAGCTGGAGGTGAACAGCCTGACCCCGATCCGCCCGCTGGGCGAGCGGGTCCGCGCTTGGCACGAGCTGACCAACCACACCATCCGCGTCGAGAACTTCACCGTCGGCAAGCACTATCACCGCCTGCTGACCCTGCTGCGCGACGAACGCCCCGACGCGGTGATCCATTTCGCCGAACAGCGCGCCGCGCCCTATTCGATGAAATCCAGCTGGCACAAGCGCTACACCGTCAACAACAACCTCAACGCCACCAACGACGTGCTGGCCGCCATCGTCGAAAGCGGCCAGGACATCCACCTGGTGCATCTGGGAACGATGGGCGTCTATGGTTACGGCACCGCGGGCATGAAGATCCCCGAGGGCTATCTGGACGTGGTGATCGAGACCGAGAACGGCCCCCACCGGCAGGAGATCCTCTATCCCGCCAATCCCGGGTCGATCTATCACATGACCAAGACGCAGGATCAGCTGTTCTTCTTCTATTACAACAAGAACGACGGTGTCAGGATCACCGACCTGCACCAGGGCATCGTCTGGGGCACCCAGACCGCCGAGACGCGGATGGACGACCGGCTGATCAACCGCTTCGACTATGACGGCGACTACGGCACGGTGCTGAACCGCTTCCTGATGCAGGCGGCGGTCGGCTATCCGCTGACGGTGCATGGCACCGGCGGCCAGACCCGCGCCTTCATCCACATCCAGGACACCTGCCGCTGCATCGAACTGGCGCTGATGAACCCTCCCGCGAAGGGCGACCGTGTCAGCATCCTGAACCAGATGACCGAAACCCACCGGGTCCGCGACCTGGCCCGGATGATCGCCGACCAGACCGGGGTCGAGGTGGCCTTCCTCAAGAACCCCCGCAACGAGGCCGACGAGAACGACCTGCACGTCGCCAACGACCGCTTCCTGGGGCTTGGCCTCGACCCCATCAAGCTGGAGGACGGGTTGCTGGCCGAAGTGCAGGAGATCGCCCGCAAATATTCCGACCGCTGCGACCGCGCCAAGATCCCCTGCCTGTCGCAGTGGAAAAGCAGTTCCACGGCCTGATCACGCCGTGCGGAAAACGGCCTCGGCGTTGCGGACCAGATAGAGGGCGATGGCGGCGATCAGGGCCATGGCCACCATTTCGCCGCCGTCCTCCAGGTACATGAAGGCCGCGTCCAGTTCGGTTCCCGCGAAAGGCACGTGAACGACATCGACGAGCACGGCGCAGGCGATCAGCAGCAGGACGGGGAGAAGCACCAGCCGCATCACGGTCCTGTCTCCGGGCAGGACGTTGCGCGACGCCCACGCGATCAACGCCAGCAGCACGACCCCGATCGGCGTCCAGGCCACCAACTCTCCCAAATGGATCGCTCCGACGCCCAGAAACTCGGCCTCCGGGAAGCGCCCGCCGAAGGCCCTGCCCACCCGTTCATGGAACTGCGCCGAATCGTCGATCCAGGCGATGGCCAGGAACACTGCCAGCGACAGGCAGACCCGGGACCGGGCAGCGACCGCGGTCGCGAAGAACAGAAGCGCCGCGGAAAAGGCCAGCCCGTGGTTAAACATCTCGGCGATCGAGTCGTCGCGGCCGACACTGAGGTTGACGTAGAGCCGAGCGACAAGCTGCGATGCGCTGCCATCGTCATTGTGCAAGAGCCTCAGCAGCACATCAACAACGCCAAAGCAGGCGACGACCGACAGCAGCAGCAGGGCCGTCGCCCGAACGGGCCTGTCGCGGCGGATCACGGACCAGGCATGCAGCCTGGGGCCAGCCGCCAGGGGGCGTCATCACGAACACTGACCATGAACCCTTAACCTTCATGACACTTTCGTGACAGTGAACCACATCAACCGCGTCCTGTCGACCGCCCTGGTCCCGGCGCGGGATACCTCGCCGCCGGCTTGGTGAGCACCCGCGGCCCGGGTGCTACTGCACCCGCGCCCAGGTCTGGCTCTTGCAGATCAGCCCGCCGGCGACGCAGCCCGACAGGCTCATTCTGTCGCCTTCGACGCGGGCCTTGCCGTTGTAGATCTTGTCGTTGGCCGGCCGCCACACCTTGCCGGCGTAGGCGCCGCCGCCCTGGGGGGCCATGTCGATGACGATCTGGCGGCCGACATTGGGCGACTGGAACGGGGCCTGATCCTTGAAGGCGCGGGTGATCGTGCCGCAGAAGGCCGGCCCGCAGGGCGCGATGGAAACATGGGCGACGGCGCCCTCGTCGGGCTGGGTCTGCCAGACCCCCTCGATCGGGTCGGCGGCGACGGCGGCGGTGGCCGCGGCGAAAGCGATGGCTGCGGCGGCGATGATGTGGCGCATGATGGTCCCCTCCTCCTCGGGATGGGGGGATGCTGCGCAAGGCGGGCCGCCGGCGGCAAGCGTGACGTCAGGTCGTGGCGCGCCTTCCGTTCCGGCCGGACGCGTGGCAAAGGAAGCGCAGTCCCGCGATCCCATGAGGCTGCCATGATCCTTTACCCCGCCATCGACCTGAAAGACGGCCAATGCGTGCGCCTGCTGCGCGGAGAGATGGAGGCCGCGACGGTGTTCGGCACCGATCCGGCGGCGCAGGCGCGGGCCTTTCAGGACGCGGGCGCCGCATGGCTGCATCTGGTGGACCTGAACGGCGCCTTCGCAGGCCACCCCGTGAACGCCGCCGCGGTCGAGGCGATCCTGGCCGCGATCCGGATCCCCGCCCAGCTTGGCGGCGGCATCCGCGACATGGCGACCATCGAAGCATGGCTGTCCAAGGGCCTGTCGCGGGTGATCCTGGGAACCGTGGCGGTCGAGGATCCCGACCTGGTGCGGCAGGCGGCGGCGGCCTTTCCGGGCCGGATCGCCGTCGGCATCGACGCGCGCGGCGGGCGCGTGGCGACCCGCGGCTGGGCGACCGAGACCGAGGTGACGGCGACCGATCTGGCCCGCCGCTTCGAGGATGCCGGCGTTGCCGCGATCATCTATACCGACATCGACCGCGACGGCGCGATGGAAGGCCCCAACATCGCCGCGACCGAGGCCCTGGCGCGGGCGGTGGGCGTTCCGGTGATCGCCTCGGGCGGGGTGTCGTCGCTGGACGACCTGCGCGCCCTTGCTGCGACCGGCGTCATCGCCGGGGCCATTTCGGGCCGGGCGCTCTATGACGGCGCCATCGACCTGGCGCAGGCGCTGAGGCTGCTGGCCTAGCGTCAGATCTGGCGTTCGGGCAACTGCACCACCAATCCGTCAAGCGCCTCGGTCACCTTGATCTGGCAGGTCAGCCGGGACCGTTCGGGATCGGGCTGCCAGGCGAAGTCCAGCATGTCCTGCTCCATCGGGTCGCGGGGGGCAGCCGGTCCAGCCAGGCGGGATCGACATAGACATGGCAGGTGGAACAGGCGCAGGCGCCGCCGCAATCGGCGTCGATGCCCGGAACGCCGTTGTCGCGGGCGCCTTCCATCACCGTCATGCCGGGCTTCACGTCAACCTCGTGGCGGGTTCCGTTATGCTCGATATAGGTGATGCGGGCCATGGCGTCGGTGTCCTTTGCTGTGCAGGGGGCAAATAGGGCATCGGTCCCGCAATGGGAAGGGGTGTGGCCGCATGGTCGGAAAGGCATCGGCCAAGGCGATGCGCAGGGAACGCCCGCCGCCATACCCCATGCCCCGGCGGCCGCCCTGCGAAAAGGGGCGGCCCGCTGTGCGAGCCGCCCCCGGCGTCTGGTGTCGGTGCAATCCGCCCCGATCAGCTTTCGCTGACCGGCAGGGCCACGAAGCGCGGCTCTCCGTCGCGGCGCACCAGGACGAGCACGGACTTGCGCCCGGCCTCGCGCGCCTCGTCGATGCGGGCGTTCAGGTCGGCGATGGTGGCAACCGGCTGCTGGCCGGCCTCGGTGATGATGTCGCCCGGGGCAAGTCCCTTCTCGGCCGCCTCGCTTTCGGGATCGACCTCCTGGATCAGCAGCCCCTGCGAGTCGTCGGGCAGGCCCATGTCCCGCGCCATGTCCGGCGTCAGGACCGACAGCGACAGGCCCAGGACGTCCTGCTGCGCGGGACCGCTGTCGTCGTTGCCGGACGCGCCGGCCTCGGCACCCTCGGCGGTTTCGCGGCGGCCCAGCGTCACCGACAGGGTCACCGGGCCATCCTCGCGCTGCACGACCACATCGACGGGCTCGCCGGCGGGGGCTTCGGCGACGCGGCGGACCAGGCTGCGGGTATCCTCGACCGGCGAGCCGTCGAAGCTGGTGATGACATCGCCCACCTGCATCCCGGCCTCGCGCGCGGGGCCTTCGGGGACATCGGTGACCATCGCGCCCGCATCCGCGGCCAGGCCCAGCGCCTCGGCCATGTCGGGGGTGACGTCCTGGATCTTGACGCCCAGCCAGCCGCGCCGGGTCTCGCCGAACTCGCGCAGCTGCTCCACGACGCTGGACACCACATTGGACGCCATCGAGAAGCCGATGCCGATGGAGCCGCCGTTGGGCGACAAGATCGCGGTGTTCACGCCGATGACCTCGCCCTGGAGGTTGAACAGCGGGCCGCCCGAATTGCCGCGGTTGATGGCGGCGTCGGTCTGCAGATAGTCGTCATAGGTGCCCGACAGTTCGCGGTTGCGGGCCGAGACGATCCCCGAACTGGCCGAGAAGCCTTGGCCCAGCGGGTTGCCCAGCGCCAGCACCCAGTCGCCCACCCGGGCCTCGTCGGAATTGCCGAACTCGACGAAGGGCAGCGGCTCCTCGCTCTCGACCTTCAGCAGGGCCACGTCGGTGTTGGGATCGGTGCCCACCACCGTCGCGGCCAGGGTCTCGCCCGAATAGAACTCGACCTCGATCTCGTCGGCGCCCTCGATCACGTGGTTGTTCGTGACGATGAAGCCGTCGGCCGAGATCACGAAGCCCGAGCCCAGCGCGTTCGACCGCTGGGGCATCCGGGGGCCGCCGGGGCCGGGCTGCCCGGGCTGCCCGGGTCCGCCCGGAAAGCCGAATTCGCGGAACAGGTCGGAAAACGGGCTGCCTTCGGGGAACATCGGCCCGCCCTCGCCGCCGGCGGGCTGGGCCACGACCGCGCTGGTGGTGATGTTGACGACGGCCGGCGCGACCTGCTGGACCAGATCGGCGAAGCTGTCGGGCATGACCTGGGAGGCGCCTTCGCTCGGCTCTGCCGTCAGCGGTTCGTTGTTGTTGGCCGCCTCTTGCGCCTGCTGGCTGGCTTCGGGCGTGATGTCGGGCTGCGCGTCCTGCGCGGCCGCGTATCCAAGGCCGACGGTCACGGCCAGGGCCGAGGCGGTCAGCAGGTGCCGGGGTGAAAACGTCTTCATGCGGATGTCCTTATCTTTCCCAAGTCGTCGGTCCTGCAACGGGGCCGGGGACTGCTGGTCATACGAAGACAAATAGGGCAGCGTTGCAAATAAACCACGCTCTCCGACAGTGAACTGATCGTGACTATTATTGCACAAGGGGCGGGTCTTGCCACCCGCCCCTTGGCCCTGCCGTTCAGTCGCGCACCAGGGCGGATTCCGGGGCCGCTTGCGGATCCCGTTCAAGGGCCGCCTCTTCGTCGCCTGCGCCGTCCCCGCCGGTCGCTCCGGTCCCTGCGGCATCGGCGGCCGCCGTGCCGTCATCCGCCGGAGCGGCGGCCTCGGGCGCCACCGCGCCCGCGGGCGGTGGGGCAGTGTCTTCCGGGGCGCTGTCCTGCGGGTCGGCGGGCGCTGCCGCAGCGGCGGGCGGCGCCACGACGCCGTCGGTTTCCTGGGGCGGGGTCGTCAGCATCTCGGGGACCGGGGTCAGCTTGACGCCGGCGCTTTCGCCAAGTGGATTGCCCTCGCGGTCGGTGACGGTGGGGGTGACCAGTTCCTCCTCGTCCTCGTCCGATGCGGGGGTCAGCGCCTCGGCCGCCGAATTGCCCGCCGGCACCGGGATCGCCGGAGGATCGGCGCGGCTGGAGCCGTCGTCGCGCAGATAGCTGAAGAACTCGCCGTCCGGCTGCAGCACCATGGTGCTGTTGTCGGCCTGCAGCGCCCGTTCATACGAGGTCATCGACCGGGTGAAGGCAAAGAATTCCGGGTCGCGGCCGAAGGCGTCGGCATAGATGGCGTTGCGCTGGGCGTCCGCCTCGCCGCGGATGATCTCGGCCCGCTTCTGCGCCTCGGAGGTCAGTTCGGTCACGGTCCGGTCCGCGGCGGCGCGGACGCGCTGCGCGGCCTCGCCGCCCCGGGCGATCTCGTCGGCAGCCTCGCGCTGACGCTCGGCCCGCATCCGGGCGTAGGTGGCGTTCAGGTTCTGCTCGGGCAGGTCGGTGCGGGTCAGGCGCACGTCGATGATCTCGATCCCCAGCCCCTCCGAATTGGCCCGCGCCTCGTCGCGGATCTGGTTCATCAGCGCGGTGCGGTCGTCCGACAGCACGCTGGTAGAGGGCACGGTGCCCAGAACCTCGCGGATGGCGTTGCGCACGATCGGCTCCAGCCGGCCCTGGGCGCCCTGGATGCCGCCCGCGCCGACCGCCTGGCGGAACCGCACCACGTCGGTGATGCGCCAGCGGGCGAAGGCATCCACGATCAGCCGGCGGTCGTCCAGCGGCGTGACCTCGAGCGGGACGGTCGGCAACCCCAGGATGCGACCGTCGTATTTCTCGACGTTGTCGAGGAAGGGCAGCTTGAAGCCCAGGCCGGGCTCCTCCTTCACATCGACCACGCGGCCCAGGCGCAGCACCAGCGCCTTTTCGCGTTCGTCCACGATGAACAGCGACGCGGCGACAAGCACCGCCACCACGATCAGCGCGGGAATGGCCAGCGTCGCGGCCGTTATTCTGCGAGCGTTTGCCATCAGTTGCTACCCCCGGTGGTCACGGTGTTCACGCGCGCCGCGCCCTGGTCCTGAAGGATCGCGCCAGGCTGCAGGACGGTCGGCTGTCCGCTGTTCTGGAAGCCCCGCCCGGTCTGGGCGGCGTCCGGCGTATCGGTTCCCTGCGGGCGCAGCTGGTCCAGCGGCAGATAGGGCACGACGCCCGATCCCTGCCCGTCCATCCCGTCGCCCAGGATCACCTTGTCCACCCGGCCCAGGACGTTTTCCATCGTTTCAAGATACATCCGGCGGCGGGTCACGTCAGGAGCCTTCACATATTCTTCGTAGATCGAATTGAAGCGCGCGGCCTCGCCCTGGGCGGTGTTGACCGACTGGGCGCGATAGGCCTCGGCCTGTTCCATCGCCGCGGCGGCGTCGCCGCGGGCCTGGGCCAGCACCCGGTTGGCATAGGCGTCGGCTTCCTTTTCAAGCCGGTCGCGTTCCTGCTGGGCGGCCTGAACCTCGCGGAAGGCGTCGATCACCTCGGCCGGCGGGTCGGCGCGGTCGAGGTTCACCCGCACCACGTTGATCCCCGATTCATAGGCGTCCAGCGTCTGCTGCACGGATTCCTGCAGGTCGCTGGCGATGGTGCCCCGGTCGCGGTTCAGGATCGGTGCCAGTTCGCTGCGCGCGATGATGTCACGCATCGAGGATTCGGCCACCGCGCGCATGGTGTCGGCCGGATCGGCCAGATTGAACAGGAACTTTTCGGGATCCGAGATGTTCCAGACGACCTGGTATTCCATGTCCACGATGTTCTGGTCGCGGGTCAGCATCAGGCCGTTGTCCATCTCGCCCTGGGCGCCGGTGCCGATCTCGGTCACGCGTTCGTTGGTCACGGGGATGACCTCGGCGGTGACGATCGGCCAGGGCGCGAAGTTCAGGCCCTCGGTGCCCACGGCCACGGCGCGGCCGAACAGGAACTCGACGCTGCGTTCGTTGGTCTGGACGCGGTAGAAGCTGGCAAAGGCCCACAGCGCCAGCAGGATCAGCGCCCCGATCGTCAGGGTGGACCGGTTCATCTGCAGGCCGGTGCCGCCCGGCCCGCGCTGCCCGCCGCCGCCGCCGGTGGGTCCGCCGCCGCTGCCGCGGCCGCCCATCAGCACCCGCAGGCGTTCCTGGCCCTTCTTCATCAGCTCTTCGATCTCGGGCATCTGCTGGGGGCCACCGGGGCGCTGCGGTCCCCTGGGTGGTTGCTGCTGTCCCCAAGGGCGGTTCGCCGGACGCTTGTCGCGATCCTGGTCGTCTCCTCCGCCGCTGCCGCCGCCCCAAGGGCCCTGACTTGCCATCCGTGGTCCTTCTTTCCTCATCGAAAATCCGTTACCTGAAACTGGGCCGGCAGGGGGAAAAGTCAACCCGGACACCCCCGCTTGCGCCGATCTGTCGCAATTGTCAGGCGCTTGCAGCCTGTGCAGAAACGTCGAGCCGGTGACGGCGGACCGGCTGGCGCATCGTCACCAGTTCCTCGGCGGCGGTGGGATGCACGGCCACGGTGGCATCGAAATCGGCCTTGGTCGCGCCCATGGTGACGGGGATCGCGGCAAGCTGGATCATCTCGCCCGCCTCGGGGCCGAAGATGTGGCAGCCGATGACCACGTCGGTTCCGGGATCGACCAGAAGCTTCATCATCACCCGGGCGTCGCTGCCCGCGAACATGGACCGCATCGGCCGGAAGGTGGTCGCATAGACATCGACATCGCCGCGCGCGCAGGCCTGTTCCTCGGTCAGGCCGATGGAGGCGGCCTCGTGCGGGCGCAGATAGACGGCGCTTGCGATGTTGTGATGGATGACCTTGCGCGCCCGCCCGCCGAAGACAGTGTCGGCCAGGGCATGGCCCTCGCGGATCGCCACCGGCGTCAGGTTCACCCGGTCCGTGACGTCGCCCACGGCGAAGATCGACGGGACCGAGGTCTGGGACCATTCGTCCACCTGCACCGCGCCGTTGGCGCGCAGATGGACGCCGGTGTTCTCGAGCCCCAGACCGCCGGTATAGGGGTCGCGCCCGGTGGCCCAGAAGACCGCGTCGAAGCGGTCGCTGCTGCCGTCGGTGAAGGTCACGCCGATCCCCTGGCCCGCGCGTTCCAAGCCGGTCGGGTTCAGGTTCAGCCGCAGGTCGATGCCCACTTGGCTCAGCTGCAGGGTCGCCAGGTCGCGGATCTCGCGGTCGAAGCCGCGCAGCACCGCCTCGCCGCGATAGGTCTGCACCGTCTCGCAGCCCAGGCCCGCCAGGATGGTGGCGAATTCGCAGGCGATATAGCCCCCGCCCACCACCAGCACCCGGCGCGGCAGGCTGTCCAGCAGGAACAGGTCGTCCGAGATCAGCCCCAGTTCCTCGCCGGGGATGCCCGGCAGCGCGGGGCGACCGCCCACGGCGATCAGGATGTGCTTGGCGGTCTTGCGGCTGCCGTCGGCCAGGGCCACGGTGTGATCGTCCAGGACGGTCGCCCGCTGGTGGAAGATCTCGACGCCCGAGCGTTCCAGATTGGCGGTGTAGATCAGTTCCAGCCGGGTCAGTTCGGCGTCCAGCTTGCGCCTGAACACCGCCCAGTCGAAGCGGCCCGCCTGCGCGCCTTCCCAGCCATAGCCGCGCATCTCCTGGGCCATCAACCCGGCCTGAGAGGCGAAGATCATCAGCTTCTTGGGCACGCAGCCGCGGATGACGCAGGTGCCGCCCATGCGGCTTTCCTCGGCCAGGGCGACGCGGGCGCCGTGTTCGCCCGCCGCGACACGGGCGGCGCGGACGCCGCCCGACCCGCCGCCGATCACGAACAGGTCATAGTCGAAGCTCATGGCCGGCCCCCTCGCCCGCAAGCAGGTCGGCGTCGAGATCCGCGTTGCGGTCCAGCCGGACCACCGTGCCGTCCGGCTTGCCGATGATCGCGATATGGCACATGCCCAGGAACAGACCGTGTTCCACCACGCCCGGAATGGCCGACAGCGCGTGGGCCAGCGCCACCGGATCGGGGATGCAGTCCAGATGCAGATCCAGGATCCAGTTCCCCTCGTCCGTGACCCAGGCCTCGCTGCCCCTGAGGCGGTGCAGGACGTCGTGGCCGCCCAGATCCAGATCCTCGAGCGCGCGGCGGATCAGCGTCCGGGTGGTCTCGAACCCGAACCGGATCACCTCGACCGGCAGGGGGAAGGCGCCAAGCTGTTCGACCACCTTGCCGGGATCGGCGATCACCACCATGCGGTGGCTGGCCGCCGCGACGATCTTCTCGCGCAGATGCGCGCCCCCGCCCCCCTTGATGAGATGCAGGTCGGGATCGACCTCGTCGGCGCCGTCGATGGTCAGGTCCAGCCAGCCGATCTCGTCCAGGCTCTCGATGGACAGGCCCAGGCTTTCGGCCAGATCGCAGGTGGCCCGGGACGTCGCCGCGCAGCGCAGCGACAGCCGCTCGGCCTGCGCGCGCGCGGCCAGTTCGCGCACCATGATCGAGGCGGTCGATCCCGTGCCCAGGCCCAGCTTCATGCCGTCCTTGACAAGCGCCACGGCGGCGCGCGCGGCCGCCAGCTTGGCGGGGTCGGTCTGCGGGGTCTGGGTCATGGGCGGCTCCGTTGGTGGCTGGGGCCGTTATAGGCCAGCGGCGGGCCGCCCGCCACCGCCAACCTCAGCCCCGGCTGGCGCTTTCGGGCAGGATCACGGTGAAGGTGCTGCCCTGCCCGCGCAGGCTGTCGATCCGCAGCCGGCCGCGGTGGCGGTTCACGATGTGCTTGACGATGGCCAGGCCCAGCCCGGTGCCACCCTGGGCGCGGGACCGGTGCGTGTCCACCCGGTAGAAGCGTTCGGTCAGGCGCGGCAGGTGCATCCCCTCGATCCCCTCGCCGCGGTCGCGGATCTCGACCGCCCAGGCGGGGCCGCGCAGCAGGGGCTCGTGGTCGATGCGGCGCATCGAGACGCCCAGATAGCCGCCCGACCCGCCGTATTTCAGGGCGTTCTCGATCAGGTTCTGGAACACCTGGACCAGCTGGTCGGGATCGCCGGGAACAATCTGGCTGCCGTCGATCCCCTGCGCATCGACCGTAACCCCGGCGGCCCGGGCCACCGGATCCATCGTCGCCAGCACGGTGCGCAGCAGCCGGGGCAGATCGACCCGGGCCAGCGGACGGCGCCGCTCCTCGCCCTGGACGCGGCTCAGCGACAGCAGGTCGCTGACCAGGCGGTTCATCCGCGCGGCCTCGCGCTCCATGATGTCGAGGAAGCGGGCGCGGGCGCGGGCGTCGTCGCGGGCCGGGCCGCGCAAGGTCTCGATGAAGCCGATCATTGCCGTCAGCGGGGTCTTCAGCTCGTGGCTGACATTGGCCACGAAGTCGCGGCGCATCTGCTCGGCCTCGTCGGCGGCCGAACGGTCCAGGATCGCGACCGTGGCCCCTGTCCCCAGGGCCGGGGGCAGGCGCGCCACGGTGATCTCGGCCGCGATGTCGCGCCCGTCGGCCACGATCACCGCGTTCAGCCGCACCACGCCCTCGGCCGCCGGCGGCAGCGAGGGGTCGGGCGCCGGCGCGGGATGGCGGCCCGGGTCCAGCACCCAGTCCACCGCCGCCACCACGGCGGGATGGCGCAGGATCGTGACGAAGGGCCGGTTCAGCAGATCGCCGCCGCCGAACAGGGCCAGGGCCGCGCGGTTGGCGCCGATGGTGCGGGCGCGGCCGTCCACGGCCAGCATGGGCACCGGCACGCCCTCCAGCAGGTCCGAGGCCGGGTGCCGCGCCTCTTGCGTCATCCGACCTGCCGCAACCCCGCGCGGAACCGCGCCGCATTGGCGCGATAGCGCGCCGCCGACTGCCGCAGCCCGTCGCGCGCGGCATCGTCCATCATCCGCACGACCTTGCCGGGCGATCCCATCACCAGGGCGCCGGGCGGGATGTCCTTGCCCTCGGCGACCAGGGCGCCGGCGCCGATCAGCGCCCCCGCGCCGATCCGGGCGCGGTTCAGGATCGTGGCGCCCATGCCGATCAGGGCGCCCTCGCCGATGATGCAGCCGTGCAGGATCGCGCGGTGGCCGATGGTGCAGTCGGCGCCGATGACCAGCGGGCAGTCGGGATCGGTGTGCAGCACGCACAGATCCTGGACGTTGCTGCCGCGCCCCACACGGATCTCCTCGTTGTCGCCGCGCAGGACCGCGCCCCACCAGACCGAGGCGCCTTCCTCGACCACCACGCGGCCCATCAGCTGCGCGTCCGGCGCCACCCAGGCATCGGCGGCGATGCGAGGGGAAAGACCGTCCAGTTCCCAGATCATGCATGTTCCTCCATCAAGGCCTTCACGAAGCGGCCCAGCCCGCCCTGGCGTTCCCGGCGCAGGCGTTCCGCCGTCAGGATGGCGCGCAGCCGGGCCTCTGTCTCGTCCAGATCGTCGTTGATGAGGACGTAGTCGTATTCCGCCCAGTGGCTGATCTCGGCCCGGCTCTTTTCCATCCGGCCGGCGATCACCGCGTCGCTGTCCTGCCCGCGCGACCGCAGCCGCCGTTCCAGTTCGGGCAGCGACGGCGGCAGCACGAAGATCGACACCACGTGCCCGCCCAGCACCGAGGCGCGGATCTGCTGGCCGCCCTGCCAGTCCACGTCGAACAGCGTGTCGCGGCCGTCGCGCATCGCCGCCTCGACCGGGGCTCGTGGGCTGCCGTACAGGTTCCCGAACACCTCGGCATGTTCCAGCATCTGCCCCTGTTCGACCATCCGGTGGAAGGCGCCGGCGCTGATGAAGTGATAGTCGCGGCCGTCCACCTCTCCGGGGCGGGGCGGACGGGTGGTGGCCGAGACCGAGAAGCGCAAGCTGGGATCCCAGTCCATCAGCCGCCGGGCCAGCGTGGACTTCCCCGCGCCCGAGGGCGACGACAGGATGATCAGCAGGCCGGTTCTGTCCATGGATGTCATTCTTCCTTGCTTTGGCTGCGGGATGAACCACCGGCCGGAAGGGGTCAAGTCCCGCGGCGCCCGGGACACTGAACCAAAGGCCTTAACCATTCGTTAGGAAAACGACTCGGCATGGGTCGGACTAATGTTTATCATGTCCTTGGAGTGTATCGTGTGCCCGTGTTGCCGGGCACGCACCGGTAACGAGGGTTCAGACAGTGTCCGATAGGCAGGACGACAATGCGTCGCATCCGTTCAGGGCGGATGAAGCGGGCCAGGTGCTGCGGCTTGCCGACTTCAACCCGACCCATCCGGCGCGAGATCATGGCCGACATGCGCGCCTATTGGGACAGCCTGCGCAAGGGGCGCGCGGTCCCGGCGCGGTCGGACATCCAGCCCCAGGGCATCCAGCGCGCGCTGGATCACGCCTTCATCCTAGAACGGATCGCCCCGGGCGCCGCGCGCTTCCGTCTGGCGGGCCAGCAGCTGATCGACCTGATGGGCATGGAGGTGCGGGGCATGGCCTTCTGTTCGCTGGCCAATCCCGGATCGCGCGGCCGCTGGTCGGACGTGCTGGAGTCGGTCTTCCGCGCCCCCCAGATCGCCGAGATGACCCTGCACGCCAAGGCCGAATACGCCCGGCCCGAACTGACGGCGCGGCTGCTGCTGCTGCCGCTGTCATCGGATCTGGGCGATGTCACGCGGGCCTTGGGCTGCATCATCGCCGAAGGCCAGATCGGCGTCGCGCCCCGGCGGTTCGACCTGGTATCCGATCAGGTCATGCCCATCATCGAAGGCGGAAAGACCATCGCCCCCTCGCCCTCCGAGATGGCCCAGGACTGGAAGACCCCCCGCCCCGAAAAGGCCCTGCTGCCCGCACCCGCCAGCGCACCGGCCAGTGCTTCGGCCAGTGCCCCTGCCGGCGCCCCGGCCAGACCGACCGACAGCCCCGAGATCGCGGCGCGCCCGGTTCAGGCTGATCACCTTGGAACCCGCCGGCACGCTGCCCTCGGGGACCGCGGGGCGCTGAGAGGCTGCGGCTTGCGGGTCAGCCCGCCGGCACGACCCTGACCGCGCCGCCCTTGGCCGACAGGGCGATCTCGCCGCAGGCCAGGCGCAGCGCGTCCTTGCCGAACACCTCGGCCCGCCAGCCCTTCAGCGCGGGCAGGTCGCGTTCGCCCTGGGCGATGGCATCCAGTTCCGCGGCCGAGGCGATCAGCTTGGGGGCCACCCCCGCCGCGTCGGCCTTGGCCTTCAGCAGCACGCGCAGCAGGTCGGACAGCGCGGCATTGCCGGGCCTGCCGGGTTCCTCGGGCTTGGCCTGGGGCAGTTCCCTGGCCTCCAGACCGGCCTTCACCGCGGCCAGGATGCCGCTGGCGATGTCGGCCTTGCGCGCCTCGCGCAGCAGCAGGCGCGACCGCGCCAGGTCGGCCTCGGTCTGCGGCTTGGTCGAGGCGATCTCGATCATCGCATCGTCCTTGAACACCCGCGACCGCGGAATGTCGCGTTCCTGGGCATAGGCCTCGCGGAAGCGGGCCAGTTCGCGCAGGATCGCCAGGAAGCGCGGAGAGTTCGTGCGCGTGCGCACCTTGAGCCAGGCTTCCTCGGGGCGGGTGATATAGGTCTCGGGATCCTCGAGGACCGCGATCTCCTCGGCCAGCCAGCTTTCGCGGTTGTTCTTGCGCAATTCGTCGGACAGGAATTCGTAGATCACGCGCAGATGCGTCACGTCCGCCAGCGCATAGGCCTTCTGCGCGTCCGACAGCGGGCGGCGGGACCAGTCGGTGAAGCGCGACGACTTGTCGAGATTCGCCTTGGCGATCTTGCGCACCAGCGTCTCGTAGCCGACCTGCTCGCCGAAGCCGCAGACCATGGCGGCGATCTGCGTGTCGAACAGCGGCTGCGGGAACAGGCCCGCATCGTGGAAGAAGATTTCCAGATCCTGGCGGGCGGCGTGAAAGACCTTCACCGTGCCCGGATGGCGGAACAGGTCGTAAAGCGGCTCCAGCGACAGGCCTTCGGCCAGGGGATCGACCAGCACCGCCTCGCCTCCGGCGTCCTTCGGGGTCGAGGCGGGGGGCAGCGCAAGCTGGATCAGGCACAGCTTGGACCAGTAGGTCCGTTCCCGCAGGAACTCGGTATCCACCGTGACATAGGGCGCGGATTTCGCCGCTTCGCAAAACAGCGCCAGGTCATCGGTGCGGGTGATGGTGATGATGTCGTCGCTCATGGAAGTCTTTCGTCGGGGCGGTTCGTCCGCCACCCGGACACGGATAAGCCCGGGCCTGTCCGAAGGAAAGCACTTTTGGTCAAGGGCGCTGACGGATCCCCAGCCGCCCGGCCGGGGCCGCCGCCTAGAGCGGCTCGATGTCGCCCTGCGCGCGCTGCGCGTGGAAATCGGCCACGAAGGCGTCCAGCACCCCGCCCGCGATGGCCGCGCGCAGGCCGGCCATAAGCTCCTGGAAGTAATGCAGGTTGTGCCAGGTCAGCAGCATCCCGCTGATCATTTCGCCCGCCCGGAAGACATGATGCAGATAGGCGCGGGAATAGCCGGTGCAGGCCGGGCAGGTGCAATGTTCGTCCAGCGGGCGCGGGTCGTCGGCATGGCGGGCGTTCTTGATGGCGACCGGCCCCCGCCGCGTCCAGGCCTGCCCGGTGCGGCCGGACCGCGACGGCAGCACGCAGTCCATCATGTCCACCCCGCGCTGCACCGCCCCCACGATGTCGTCGGGCTTGCCCACGCCCATCAGGTAGCGCGGCCTGTCGGCGGGCAGCAGGCCGGGCGCATAGTCCAGCACCCCGAACATCGCCTCCTGCCCCTCGCCCACGGCCAAGCCGCCGATGGCGTAGCCGTCGAAGCCGATGGCTTTCAGCGCCTCGGCCGATTCCGCGCGCAGGTCGGGGGTCACGCCGCCCTGCATGATCCCGAACAGCGCGTGGCCGGGACGGTCGCCGAAGGCATCGCGCGACCGCCGCGCCCATCGCATCGACAGGCGCATGGACTGCGCCACGGCCTGTTCGGTCGCCGGAAGCGCGGGGCATTCGTCGAAGCACATCACGATGTCGCTGCCCAGCAGCCGCTGGATCTCCATGCTGGTTTCGGGCGAAAGCATGTGCTTGCTGCCGTCGATATGCGAGGAAAAGGTCACCCCGTCCTCGGTCAGCTTGCGCAGCGCCGCCAGCGACATGACCTGGAACCCGCCCGAGTCGGTCAGGATCGGCCGGTCCCAGTTCATGAACCGGTGCAGGCCGCCCAACCGGGCGATGCGTTCGGCGCCGGGGCGCAGCATCAGGTGATAGGTGTTGCCCAGCAGGATGTCGGCCCCCGTCGCGCGCACCGATTCCGGCAGCATCGCCTTGACGGTGGCGGCGGTGCCCACCGGCATGAAGGCGGGGGTGCGGATCTCTCCCCTCGGGGTGCGGATGGTGCCGGTGCGGGCACGGCCGTCGGTCGCGTGAAGCTGGAACGAGAAACGCTGGCTCATCGGGCTGCCTGTCGCTGGAACCGGGCGTGTCTAGCGAAGCCCGGCGGGGTCCGCAATGCGGGGTAGTGCCTCAGTTTGAAATTCGGCGGCCTTGACCGCCCGGCGTGCGAGGCTGTCGCTTCCGCCCCGCGCCTCCTATATGCTTGGCGGAAAGCATTGGAGGCGGCATGGCAGTACTGACGAGAGAGATCGCGAAGCGCATCAAGGGTTCACTCCAAGAGCGAGAGGACTGGTGGCGACTCTGCTACGACACTGACACCCGAGAGTTCTACGTCGAGCACGAATGGCACCACATGAACGCCTACAAGATCGGGTCTGCCGCCGACGAAGGCACGACGAGAGAGCCTGCGGTGGGCTATCGCGCTCAAGGGGCCGACAAGATCGAGCAAGCCAAGGCCGTGCTCTTGGCGGAGGCTGGTCATGCCTAAGGGACCGAAGGGCGAGAAGCGCCCGGCCGACGTGATCGCCAACGCCGTCCGCGTCATGCAGATCGCCACGGGCGAGGCCAAGGAAGAGTTCGAGACCGACGACGGCAAGGACAAGGCCGCCCAGGCACTCGGGCGCAAGGGGGGCGCGGCAAGGGCGGCGAGCATGACGCCGGAGCGGAGGGCAGAGATCGCCAAGAAGGCGGCTGCAAAGCGGTGGGGCCGCGCATCGGAATAGTTTTGGAATATTTTCTGGACTTCCTGCCGAGATAGGTTAGGCTCACCCCAGCAACATGGAGGCAGGCCAATGGCCATACGGACGGAAGCTGAAGCGCGGGCGGACTTGGCCCGCCATCTGGGGCCGCTGAATGACCTCTTTGAGGCGGCGCACCAGGACTTCCGTGAGAACGCCCGCGCGCTGGCCCCGGCCATGAACATCACAACGCGCGCCATGGTCTATCGCGACTTGATCTGGAAGCAAGCGCGCTCCTACGCCGACGAGGGGAAGAACGGCGCGCACCTGCATAAGAAGAACCAACTCATTCTGCTCGGCCTGGAGGGCAAGTATCTCCTGCGCGTGAAGAAGCTGCGGCAAGGGTTCACCGTGGCCGTTAGCCCCACCTTGGCGGCCGAGCATTACGACGGGCAGAGGTTGCCTGAGTATGCGGCGGACCTGTTCGCCGGTTGCGACGAGTGCACGCTTTTGTATCTCGGGTGGACGATCCCGGAGAACGCGCCCGATCAGATCGCCCGGTATCTGGTGTGCAATGATTCCAATCGCGATTTCCTATGGGCGATCCCGCTAGACGAAGGCAAGCCGCCTGTCCCAACCGAGGAACAACTGCCAATGGAGGGCGGCTCGGGTGACGCGCCCGCTCGCATCCGCATCAAGAGCGCTGACGTGAAGAAGGCAAATGGATAGGCCCTTCAATGGCCAGCTTCTCATGCTGGCTCGGCAATTCAGGCGGAAGAGCCAGAAGGAGTTGGCTGAGGAGTTGGCCGGCTCCGTCGCTCAGGGCACGCTGTCCAAGATCGAGCATGGTAGACTTCAGCCGCATCAGGAGTTGGTGAACAAGCTTGCAGAGGCTCTGCAAGTGCGCCCGGCATTTTTCTATCAGGATGGGTATCTGCGGGAGCCGTTGGTGAGCTATCACCGCAAGCGCGCGAAGATGCCTGCACGGGATCTGGATCAACTGCATGGGCTGGCGGAGCTGCACCGACTGAACCTCCGCAAGCTCCTTCAGTCCGCCGAGATCGAACCGACCTTACCACCTCCGCCCGCTATCGACCCTGACCAGTATGGGCGGGACATAGAGGACATTGCACGGATGCTCCGGCAGCGATGGAAGTTGCCCCGTGGCCCCGTCGCGGACCTCACCCGGCTAGCGGAAGCCGCTGGTATCGTCGTGGTGTCATTCGACTTCGGGCACGATCTGGTGGACGGGTTCTGCCAGACGGCACACGATGATCTGCCTCCGGTCGTGTTCATTAACTCACGTCAGCCGAAGGACAGGTTCAGGTTCAGCTTGGCACATGAGATTGGACATCTTGTGCTTCATCAAACGCCAAATCCCGAGCAAGAGGTCGAAGCCAATCGGTTCGCGTCGGAATTCTTGATGCCGACCAAAGACATTCGAGCGGATTTCTTTGATTTGTCTTTGACAAGGTTCATGGACCTCAAACTTTACTGGGGCACGTCCATGCAAGCGCTGATCTACAAGGCTTGGCAGATCGGTGCGCTGAGCGACGGGTTGTTCAAGCACTTCAACATCGAAATGAGCAAGCGAGGCTTTAAGAAGAATGAGCCCGTTCAGGCTAGTCATTTGCGGGAGGAACCCACAACGTTGAAGGGCGTCCTCAAGGCTCATCTGGCCGACCTCGGTATGACGATAAACGAGATATCAGAGATGTTCGGCTTGCTGCCTGACTACGTGCAGGAGTTTTACCAGATCCCGCGCGACCGGCCCAAGCTTAGGCTAGTTGCCTCCTCTTGATGCTTGACGCTAAGCATATCGCATCATATATCAGGGGCATGAACAAGCTGCCTCTCAAAACCCGCGCGATGATCCTCAAGATGCTCTGCGAAGGGCAGTCCATGCGGGCCACCGCGCGGCTTGCGGACGTGTCCTTCAATACTGTTGCCAAGCTCCTCGCGGACGCTGGCGCGGCCTGCGCGGACCTCCATGACGAGTGGGTGGTGGACGTGCCCTCCGAGCGCGTCCAGTGTGATGAGATTTGGGCCTTCTGCTACGCCAAGGAGAAGAATGTCCCGACCGCCAAGGCCGCTCCTGAGGGCGCGGGCGACGTGTGGACGTGGACGGCGCTGGACCCCGACACCAAGCTGATGATCGGCTACGCCGTAGGCGACCGCTCGGCCGAGTTGGCGCGCGTGTTCATGTTTGATCTGGCCGACCGGCTCCGGGGCCGTGTCCAGCTCACCACGGACGGCTTTGGGGCCTACCTCAAGGCCGTCACCGACGCCTTCTCGGGCGACGTGGACTATGCCCGGCTCATCAAGCTCTTTGGCGAGCCCAAGGGCGTCACCTCGCCCGAGCGGAAATACAGCCCCGGCGTCTGCACGGGGATCATCAAGGAAGAGGTGTTCGGCAAGCCCGACCCGGCGAAGATCAGCACGTCCCACGTCGAGCGCCAGAACCTCAACATGAGGATGGGGATGCGGCGCTTCACCCGCCTCACCAACGGGTTCAGCAAGAAGGTGGAGAGCCACGCGGCGATGGTCGCGCTCTACACGGTGTTCTACAACTTCTGCCGCGTCCACAAGACGCTCAAGGTCACGCCCGCCATCCAGGCGGGACTAACCGACCACATCTGGGACATGGAAGAGGTCGTGACTCACATCGACGTGCTGGCCCCCAAGCCCAACCGGCCTAAGACCTACCGCAAGCGCGGAGCCGAGGATTCAAACTGAGGCACTACCCAATGCGGCGCATCTCTGGACCTGCGGGGGCGGGGCGCCTATATCATGGCAAAGCCCACAGGAACACGCCATGACCGAACCGCAGGAAGGCGCGCCGCTGATCTCGCCGTCATCCACCGACCATCCGCTGTACGAAAGCGTCGTCGAGGCCTGCAAGACGGTCTACGACCCGGAAATTCCCGTCAACATCTTCGATCTGGGGCTGATCTACACCATCGACATCAGCCAGCAGAACGATGTGCGGGTGGTGATGACCCTGACCGCCCCCGGCTGTCCCGTCGCCGGCGACATGCCGGGCTGGGTCGCCGACGCGATCGAGGCGATCCCCGGCATCAGGCAGGTCGATGTCGAGATGACCTTCCAGCCCCAGTGGGGCATGGACATGATGTCCGAGGAGGCCCGGCTGGAACTGGGCTTCATGTAGGCCGGCCCGGATACCCGCCTCCCGAATCCCTTGGGACATTTCGGCCAGGAGGGCGGCCCCGTCTTGATGGGCGGGGGGCGCGGGATTATCTTTCGGGGGAACAGAAGGAACGCGCCCATGTTTGCCATTCCCGGAACGGCCCCGGTCAGGATCACGCCGGCCGCAGAACGCCAGATCGCCCGGCTGATGTCGGGCAAGAACGCCTTCGGCCTGCGCATCGGGCTGAAGAAGGGCGGCTGCGCGGGCATGGAATACACCATGGATCTGGTCGAGGCCGCCGAACCGAACGAGGAGGTCGTGGAACAGGGCGCGGCGCGCGTGCTGATCGCGCCCCGCGCGCAGATGTTCCTGTTCGGGACCGAGATCGACTACGAGAATGGCCTGCTGGAATCGGGCTTCCGTTTCCGCAACCCCAATGTCACCGACGCCTGCGGCTGCGGCGAATCGGTCCGGTTCGAGCCTCTCGAGGGGTCGCGCACCGCCTGACGCGGCGGGTTGTGGCCGGGTTTCGGCGCTATCATCATTGCGAAACGGGTGCCCTGCCCCTAAGCCGCTGCAAGGGCTTCGGAGGAATGGCATGGCACCGCGCAAAATGGCCGCTGGCAACTGGAAGATGAACGGCGATCTGGCCGCCCTGGCCGAGATCGACACCCTTGTGGCCAACCACCCTGCCCCGGGCTGCGAAGTGGTGATCTGCCCGCCCGCGGTGCTGATCCAGGCGATGGCGGCGCGGGCGGGCCAGGCCATCGTGGTCGGCGGGCAGGACTGCCATGCCAGGCCCTCGGGCGCGCATACCGGCGACATCGCCGCGGGGCAGTTGCGCGATGTTGGTGCAAGCCACGTGATCCTGGGCCATTCGGAACGCCGCGCCGATCATGGAGAGACCGATGCGGCCGTCTCGGCCAAGGCCGCCGCCGCCCATGCCGCGGGGCTGACCGCGATCATCTGCGTGGGCGAGACCGAGGCGCAGCGCGACGCCGGCGAGACGCTGGCCGTCATCGCCTCGCAGCTGGAAGGGTCGGTCCCCGCCGGAGCCACGGCCGCGAACACCGTCATCGCCTACGAGCCGGTCTGGGCCATCGGCTCGGGCCGCACCCCCACCCCGGACCAGATCGCCGAGGTCCATGCGCTGATGCGCAAGCGCCTGGCGGACCGGCTGGCGGATGCGGCGCAGGTGCGCCTGCTCTATGGCGGCAGCGTCAAGCCGGACAATGCCGCCGCGATCTTCGCCATCCCCCATGTGGACGGCGCCCTGGTCGGCGGCGCAAGCCTGAAAGCCGCGGATTTCGGCCCGATCGTCGCCGCCCTCGCCGCCTCCTAGCCGTTGGCGACCGGCAGGGGCGCGATCGAGACGCGGCCCCGGCCGTTGCGCTTCGAGCGGTACAGCGCCACGTCGGCATCGTCCAGCATCCGGTCGATGGCGTCGATGCCATAGCCCGCCGACAGCACCACCCCCAGGCTGGCGGACACCGGGCAGCCGGGGGGCGAGGCGTCCTCGATCCCCTTGATGATGCGGGCGCCAAGATCGTTCAGCGCCTGGCAGCTCCATGTCCCGCCCAGGATCAGCACGAATTCGTCGCCGCCGATCCGCGCCACGTGATCGCGCGCCCTGACGGCCCGGCCCAGAACCTTCGCCACATCGACCAGAAGCCGGTCGCCGGCGGCGTGGCCCAGCCGGTCGTTGACCTGCTTGAAGCGGTCCAGGTCCAGGTGCACCAGGGCGAACCCCTGTGAACCTGCGTGCGGATCGAAGGCGCTGCGCATCGCCGCCTGCAGGCCGCGCCGGTTCAGAAGGCCGGTCAGGGCATCGGTATGCGCGTCGCGCTCGGCATTCTCGCGGGCCAGCATCAGGTGACGGTTGAAGCGGGCCAGTTCCTGCTGGATGGCGCGATTGGCCTCTTGCAGGAACATCAGCTCAAGCGCCAGTTCCGAGGGGGCGAAATCGGCCTCGGTCAGGCCGAAGGTGGCCACCGCCTCGGACAGCGACACGCCGAAGCCGAAGTTCAGCAACAGCCCTTCGGGCCCCGGCGCCACGGCATGGCCGCGCAGCATCAGGCGGCGATGGTGGCGCAGCCGCAGCGCCAGCCGGTCCCCCGCCGTGGCGGTGCGGATCGCGCCGATCACCTGCCCCGAGGCGGCGCCCCGCGCCTCGACGAAGATATCCCCGACCTCGCGGGCATCCGGGGGCATCAGCTTGCGCATCGTCGGACCCGCGAAGCGGATCAGGCCGCAGTCCGCCACGCAGAGATGCATCGGCATCAGCCGGTCCAGCGCATCCCGCCCCAGGGTCAGCGCCGCGCTCATTGCACCGAAGCCCGCGGCGACAGGTGGAAGGTGCGGGCCGCGGCGAAGGCCGAATCAGAGATGTCCACGCACAATCCCCCGTCCTGGGCGGTAATGACGCAAAGCGCGCCGTAATCATCGGCCATCGCCCGCAGAAGCCCGCCCATCAGCGCCGTCCAGACCTGCTGACGGTGCGAAAAGGCGATCCAGATCAGGCCATCCTCGCTGCGCGACAGGCTGATCTGGGGAATATCCAGGTCGTCCGTCATCAGACGGATCCGGTCGGGCAGTTCCTCGAGCCGCAGAAGGAAATCCAGGAAATCCCGCCCGCAAAAGCGCAGCAGGCGCCAGATGTCGTCCTGACGCACCAGCCAGGCCCCCAGATCCTCGAGCAGATCGTCCACGGACTTGCGCAACTGCTGGGCCGCATCCTCCAGCATTCCGCTTGCGGATTGGCCAGGGGCGGCCTGATAGCCCGATTCCGCTGGTCCCCCGGCCAGAAACTTCTCGACCGCGCGGCTGACAAGATCGTACATGCGTCACCTCCGTCGCCCCTGATAGGGCAAAGAAGTGAACAAACCGCAAATTCAGACGTCCCAGCCGTAGCTGCCCGGTCCGGCCAGCGCGGTCCGGGCTTGCATCAGATCGCCGGGCGGAACGTTCAGGTCCGCCGCCGCGTCCAGCACCCGCCGGTCATCCTCGAGCAGGTAGTCCAGCACATGCAGCGCCGTGGAAGAATCGGAGGCCACCTGCCGCAGATCCTGCGGATCGAGGCCGGACGCCTGCAGGAAGCCGGCCATCAGGTCGGGCCGCTCGGCCATGTAGAGAAGGGCCGAGGTGGCCAGGTCGCGGGCGGATTCTCGCGTATATGTCATCGCCGGTCCTTTGCTGGGGCGGTCCTGCCGCTTGTGTGGAAACCCTTTGTTAATGAATCAATGCAATTCTGCCCCTGTCGTCGAAAAGGAGGCGTTATCCGTGACTGCGCGTATCCTTATCGCGGAAGCCAGTGCGACCAACCGGATCAGCCTGAAGGTCAGGTTGTCGGGCGCCTGCTACGATGTCCTGACCGCGGCGACGGCCGAGGATCTGCTGTCGCAGCTGCGCCAGGGGCGGCCGGACCTGATCCTGCTGGGGCCGGGCTTCGGCTGCCTTCGGCTAGCCGACGCCTTCCAGATGGTCTCGGTGGAACGGCCCCGCACCCCCGTCCTGGTGCTGGCCGACGGCGAGCGCCGGGTCGAGGCGCTGGAGGCCGGGGCCGCGGCCGTGCTGGATCCGCGGGTGGCCGAACAGATGCTGCTGGCCCGGATCCGCGGGTTGCTGCGCGATGCCGAGGCCGACGACGCCCCCGACTTCGCCCTGGCCGAGGATGCGGGCGGCTTTGTTCACGCGCCGTCGGGCAATGTGGTTCTGGTGGCGGACCAGCCGGCCCGGGCGCAGCGCTGGCGCCACATCCTGCAGCGCCGCCTGAACTGCCGCCTGGCCATCGCCAGCCCCGACGAGACGCTCAGCGCCGCGGCGCATGGCGACGGGGCGGACCTGTACATCATCGCCGCCGATATCGAGCAGAAGGGCGACGGGCTGCGGCTGCTGTCGGAACTGCGGTCGCGCAACGGCTCGAAAGAGGCGGGCTTCGCCGTCCTGGTGGCCCCCGAGCGCGAGGAGCTTTGCGCCATTGCCCTGGATTTGGGCGCGGGCGAGGTCCTGCCCCTGGACCCGGCCGAGGACAACAATGCTGAGATCGCGGTTCTGGCGCTGCGCAACCAGCTGGACCGCAAGCGCCGGGCCGACAGCCGGCGCCGGGAGATGAAGCGCAACATGGCCTGGGCCATGTCCGACCCGCTGACCGGGCTGCACAACCGGCGCTATGCCATGCCCCGCCTGGCCGAGATCGTCCGTAGCGCCATGCGCCGGCATGACGGCTTTGCAGTGATGGCGCTTGACCTGGACCGCTTCAAGGCGATCAACGACAATTTCGGCCATGCCGCGGGCGACGCGGTGCTGTGCGACATCGCCCGCCGGGTCGAGGCGATCGTCGCCGACCAGGGCATGACCGCGCGGCTGGGCGGCGAGGAGTTCCTGGTGGTCCTGCCCCAGGCGACCGAGGCCGAGGCCTTCCGACTGGCCGAGGAGATCCGCCAGGAGGTCGAGACCCATCCCACCGTGCTGCCGCCGCTGTCGGGCGGGGGCCAGGTCCAGGCCACGCTGTCGATCGGGGTCGCGTTCGAGCAGGCGCCCTTCTGCATCAGCCGGCCCGACATCCTGGCCGAGATCGCCCTGGAACGGGCCGACCGGGCGATGATCGCGGCCAAGTCGCTGGGCCGGAACCGGGTGCTGATGGCCCCTGCGCAGCCGGTCTGCTGAGGCAGGAAAGACAGCTTGCAGGGACTGGCGGCGGCGGCCGGCAGAACCTACATTGGCAGCGACAAAGCCTGCCGGAGAATGCCATGCCGCCACCTGCCCCCATCCCCGATCCGTCCGAACGCCCGACCGGGCAGGCGATGCTGCGCGGCGCCCTGGGGCGCTGCCCGGCCTGCGGGGAAGGCCGGCTGTTCCGGTCGTTCCTGAAGGTCGCCGACCATTGCCCCGCCTGCAACGAGCCGCTGCATCATCAGCGCGCCGATGACGGCCCGGCCTATCTGACGATCCTGCTGGTGTCGCATCTGGGCGCGCCCTTGCTGCTGGCCTGCTACATCGCCTGGCGTCCCTCGGCCATGACGATGATCTGGACCTTCGGCCTGGGCGCCGCCCTGCTGTCGCTGCTGCTGCTGCCCCGCATCAAGGGGGCGTTCGTCGGCCTGCAATGGGCACGGCGGATGCACGGCTTCGGCGCCGAGCCCCTGGCCTCATGAGCGATCCCGCCCCGCCCGTCCGCGACGCCGCGACCGTCATCCTGCTGCGCCGAAAACGCGCGGGCGTGTCGGTCCTGATGGGGATGCGGGGCGCCGGCGCCGCCTTCATGCCGTCGAAATACGTCTTTCCCGGCGGCGCCGTCGATCCGGCGGATGCCGGGGTGGCGCTTGCCGCCCCCCTGGCCGAACCCCATCGGAGCCGTCTTGTGCAGGAGCCCCGGGCAGGCTCGGCCGCCGATGCCGATGCGGTCGCTGCGGCCGCCCTGCGCGAACTGGCCGAGGAAACCGGACAACTGATCGGCCGGCCCGGATCCAGCCCGCTGCCGGGTTTCGACGCGGCGGGGCTTCAGCCGGACGCCTCGGCGCTGACCTATCTGTTCCGGGCCATCACGCCGGCGGGCCGGCCGCGCCGCTTCGACGCGCATTTCTTCCTGGCCGACGCCGCGGCGCTTGCCACCGATCCCGACGATTTCACCCGCGCCTGCGACGAGCTTTCGCACCTGCACTGGGTGCCCCTGTCGCAGGCCCGCGCGCTCGATTTGCCCTTCATCACCGAGGTCGTGCTGGCCGAGGTTACCGATCTTGTCGCGGGCCTTGCGCCGGACGCCCCCCTGCCGGTCCCCGACACGGTGCCCTTCTTCGACAACCGCACGGCCGTGCCGCGTTTCGCCCAGATCGCCTGATCAGCGTCCGGTGAACCGCGCCGCGCGCTTTTCCAGGAAGGCCGTGACGCCTTCGACGAAATCGGCGCTGCGGCCCGCCGCGCCCTGCAGCCGCGCCTCGAGGGCAAGCTGCGCCTCGAGGTCGTTCTGGGTCGAGGCCTCGACTGCCTCGCGGATGGCAAGATAGGCGCCGGTCGGGCCCTGCGCCAGGTGCCGGGCCCGCGCCGCGACGCCCTCGGCGAAGTCCGCATCCGGCAGGGCCTCCCAGATCAGCCCCCAGTCGGCGGCCTGGCGGGCGCCGAGGGGTTGCGCGAACAGCATCATGCCCAGGGCCCGCGCCATGCCCACGGCGCGGGGAATGACGAAGGTCCCGCCTGCGTCGGGCACCAGGCCGATGCGCGTGAAGGCCTGGACGAAGCTGGCGCTTTCGGCCGCGATCACCACATCCGCCGCCAGCGCAAGATTGGCCCCCGCGCCCGCCGCCACGCCGTTGACCGCGGCGATGACCGGCGCGCGGCAGGCCCGGATCGCCCGCAGCATCGGTTCGTATTCATCCCGCAGCGTGGCCTCAAGATCGGCCGCGGCCACCCGGTCGGTCAGATCCTGGCCCGAGCAGAAGCCCCGCCCGGCCCCGGTGATGACCAGACAGCGCGTGCCGCCGGGCAGGTTTCCCACCGTCTCGGTGATCTCGGCCCGCATCCGGCTGTTCAGGGCGTTCATCACCTGCGGCCGGTTCAGCGTCAGGGTCGCCACGCCGTCGCGGCTGACGAGGTCGATGGTCTCAAGGCTCATGTCGGTCCCCCTCTTTGCGGGCATCATGACGCAAACGCGCCGGGGAAAAGCGCGACCCCGCGTCAGTCGCGCATGATCTGGTCCAGCCGCTCGCGCTCGGCCTGGGTCAGCGCCGGCGCCTCGTCGGGGCGGGCAGCGGCGCGCGACCGCAGGAACCGCCATGCCATCAGCAGCGCCAGCAGCGCCATCACGGGACCGGCCAGCCACAGCACCAGATTGCCGCCCCGGGCCCGCGGCTCGAACAGCACGAATTCGCCGAAGCGGTCCACCACCGCGTCGATCACCGCGTCGTCGCTGTCGCCCGCGACGATCCGTTCCCGGACATACAGCCGCAGGTCGCGGCTGATGGGGGCGTTGGATTCGTCGATGTTCTCGCCCTGGCAGACCGGGCAGCGCAGCTTTTGCGAGATCTCGCGCGCCCGCGCCTCTTGTCCAGGGTCGGGCAGAACCTCGTCGGGCTGGACGGCGAAGGCGGCCACAGGCAGCAGCAGGGCCAGCAGGATCAGAAGCCGCCTCATTCCGCGGCCACCGTCCCCGCGGGCGCACGCCGGGCCCCCGCGGCGACCCGGTAGCGGCGGTCCGACAGGCTGATGACGCCGCCCAGCGCCATCAGCAGCGCGCCCGCCCAGATCCAGTTGGCGAAGGGCTTGATATAGGTCCGGACCGCCCATCCGCCGCCGTCGGCCTGTTCGTCACCGATCACCAGATAGATGTCGCGGAAGATGCCGTTGTCGATCGCGGCCTCGGTCGTGGGCATCGCCTGGACGGGATAGACGCGCTTTTCGGGATGCAGCACCGCCACCGCGCGGCCGTTGCGCGATACCTGCATGGTCGCGGTGGTCGAGACGTAGTTCGGGCCCTCGATCTCGTCCACGTCGGCAAGGATGATGTCATAGCCGCCGACCCGGAAGGGCTGGCCCGGTTGCGCCACGCGGATGTCCTCGACCTGCCAGGCGGTCAGCAGGGCCACGCCGATGAAGGTCACGCCCATGCCGGCATGCGCTGTGGCCTTGCCCCAGTCCGCGCGCGGCAGCCGCAGCAGGCGCGACAGGCCCGACTGGCCGGTGCGGTGGACCAGTTCGGCAAGCGCCCCGAAGATGATCCAGGCGCCCAGCCCCGCGCCGATCACGGCGATGGCCGAACGCCCGGTCGAAACCGCGAAGACAAGCGCCATCACCGCCCCCGCCAGCACCGCCGCGCCGCGCAGCGGGCGCAGGGCGCGCGGCAGGGCGGCGCGCTTCCAGGGCAGGATCGACCCCAGCGGCAGCACGATCGCCAGCACGATCATGAACGGGGTGAAGGCCTGGTTGAAGAAGGGCGGCCCGACCGACAGCTTGCGGTCCCACAGCATCTCGGCGATCAGCGGCCACATGGTGCCGATGAAGACCACGAAGGCCGACACCGCCAGCAGCACGTTGTTCAGCACCAGCGCGCCTTCGCGCGACACCGGGGCAAAGACCCCCTTGGCGGTCATCTGCCCGGCCCGCGCGGCATAAAGCGTCAGCGCCCCGCCGGTGAAGACCACCAGGATCCCCAGGATGAACACGCCGCGCGCGGGATCGCTGGCGAAGCTGTGGACCGAGGTGATGACCCCGGAGCGCACGATGAAGGTGCCGATCATGGAAAAGCCGAAGGCCATGATCGCCAGCAGGATCGTCCAGCTTTTCAGCGCCTCGCGCTTTTCGACGACGATGGCGGAATGCAGCAGGGCCGCGGCCAGCAGCCAGGGCATGAAGCTGGCGTTTTCCACCGGATCCCAGAACCAGAAGCCGCCCCAGCCCAGTTCGTAATAGGCCCACCACGAACCCAGCGCGATGCCGATGGTCAGAAACATCCAGGCAGCCAGCGTCCAGGGCCGCACCCACCGCGCCCAGGCGGCGTCCACGCGGCCCTCGATCAGGGCGGCGACGGCAAAGGAAAACGCCATGGATAGGCCCACATAGCCCAGATAGAGGAACGGCGGATGGAAGGCGAGGCCCGGATCTTGCAGCAGCGGGTTCAGGTCGCGCCCGTCGAAGGGCGGGCTTTCCAGCCGCAGGAACGGGTTCGAGGTGAAGATGATGAAGGCATAGAAGGCCGCGCCGATGGCCGCCTGCACCGCCAGGACGCGCGCCCGCAGCGCCGGGGGCAGGTTGTCGCCGAAGGTTGCGGCCGCCGCCCCGAACAGCGCCAGGATCAGCACCCACAGCAGCATCGAACCCTCGTGGTTCCCCCAGACGCCGCTGATCTTGTAGAGCAGGGGCTTGGCGGTGTGCGAGTTCTCGTAGACCAGTTCCAGCGAGAAGTCCGAGGTGACGAAGCCCACCGTCAGCGACGCGAAGGACAGGCCGACCAGCAGGAACTGCGCCACCGCGGCGGGGCGGGCGCTGTCCATCCAGGGTCCCCAGCCCTTCGAGGCGCCGACCATCGGCACGACCGCCTGATACAGCGACACCGCGAAGGCAAGGATCAGGGCGAAATGGCCAAGTTCTGCTGTCATGACGGGATCCTCTGGTGCCCCACCAGCATAGGCCCATGGCAAAGGGGGAAAAGTCCCCCCTTGGCCGCCGTCATCAGTTTTGCGTGGCCGGGATCGCGGCCTATTCGCGCAGGCTGGCCACCCAGTCGCGCAAGGCGGCGTTGTCGGCGAATTCGTCGTCGGGCTTGCTGACCGCCACCTGCTGCGTGGTGGTGACGCTGGTCTTGACCTGCTGGGCGGGCCAGACGCGATGGCGGAAATGATGCGCCTCGCGCGCGCCGAAATAGAAGCCGACGATCGCCCCCAGCAGCCACCACAGGGGTTCGGGAACCTGCTGCAGGCCAACCATGCGCAGGCCGAAACCTTCGGGTTCGATCATGGCATAGACGAACAGCGCCATCGTCCCCAGGGCCAGAAGCGGACGCGGAAGGCGGTTCAGGCCGTTCACGAAGCTGTCGAAGAAGCCCGGACGGACGGTCTGGAACTCTTGCCCGTGCTGGTCGATGGCGCGGGCATAGGCTTCTTCCTCGAGCTCCATCTTGCGGGTGGCGTTGCGGGTGAACACCTCGGCCACGCCGGTGGCGGCGCTGCCCAAGGCGGTCACCCCCTGGCTGACGCCAATGAATCGGTCGATCATGCCCATCTGGCGGTCCTTTCGCGGTGTTCGGCCTCGGTCAGGTGATAGCGGGGGCTGATGAACTCCTCGGCCCGGGTGATCCAGCCGCCCTTGCCGCCGGCCTTGCTGCGGGCGTATTTGCGGCTGGCGGGGCGCTGATCGGCCAGGGCGTAATAGTAGTTGCGCCGGGCGATGCCGTAGGCATCGGCGAAGTGGTCGGGCGCCGCCGCCGCCGCGTCCTGCGCCGCGGCCAGGGTCTGCGGGCCGATCACGCCGTCCGCCGTCGCCGCAAAGCCCATGCGCGCGACCAGCCGTTGCAGGATCTTCACCGCGTTGGCGCCCGCGTTCACATACATGTCGAAGACGCTGGCCTGCACGGGGTCGGGCAGTTCGGCCAGGCGCGGGCGGCGGAAATAATGTTCCACGAAGATCTGCTGCGCCTGGGCGCGGGTCAGCATCCGCACATCGGCGGCGTCGACGCGGCCGTCCCTGTCGAGATCCAGCCCCAGCGATTGCATGGTCCCGACAGTGACGCCGAAATTGGTGGCCCCGCCCGGATCGTCGGGATCGTTGACGTAACCGCCTTCGCGCGCGACGATCTGGGCCGCGACTTCCTCAACGCTTGGCATGGAACACCCCCGTCCTGCAGATGAGGCACAAGGGTGGCGGGGGCGCGTTAACCGGCCGTTAACCGACCGCGCGTTGCCCGCGCAGCGCGTCCAGCAGCATCTGCAGCGCGTGGTCCACGGTCGCGGCGCGGACCTGACGGCGGCCGATGGCGCCGAACTCGACGGTTTCGGTGCGGGTGCCGAAGGGTTCGGCGATGCCGAAGCAGACGCGCCCTTCGGGCTTGTGTTCGGACCCGCCCGGTCCTGCGATACCCGTCACCGCAATCGCGATGCCCGCGGCAGAGTGGCGCAGCGCCCCGAAGGCCATTTCCGCCGCGACCTGTTCGCTGACGGCACCGTGGGCCTCCAGCGTCTCGGGGCGGACCCCCAGCATCTGCAGCTTGGCGGCGTTGGAATAGGTGACGAAGCCCCGGTCCACGGCGTCGGACGATCCCGGAACCTCGGTCAGCGCGCCGGCGATCAGGCCGCCGGTGCAGCTTTCGGCGGTGGCGATCATCACGCCGCGGGCGCGGGCAGCGTCCAGAACGTCGGCGGCAAGGCTCATTGCTGGATCATCCCGTGATAGATCCCGGCCAGGACGACCGCCGTGATGCCCGCGAACAGCCCCGCCCACAGGTCGTCCAGCATCAGCCCCAGGGCGTCGTGGCGGCGGTCGGCGCGGCCGACCAGCCAGGGCTTCCAGATGTCGAACAGCCGAAACAGCAGGAAGGGCACCACGAAGGCCGGCCAGGCGGCAAGGATCGGCACCCCGTGGCGCGCCAGCGGGATGAAGGTGAAGCACAGCGCCAGCCACTGGCCCGCCACCTCGTCGATGACGATGAACGAGGGGTCTGGGTCGGCGGAGACGGCCAGGGCCTGCGGCACCGCCCAGAAGCCCAGGCCCGCCGCCAGCAGGAAGGCCAGCGGCAGCAGCAGGGCCCCGCCCGCCTGATACAGCAGCACCGCCAGCACCACCGCCGCCAGCGAGGCCCAGGTGCCGGGCGCGGGTCGAAGCCTGCCGATGCCGAAGAACGTGGTGACGATCGCGATCATGAGCCCTGCACCTTCATCAGCGTGGCGGTGGCGATGGCGGCGATCCCCTCGCGCCGGCCGGTGAAGCCCAGCCGTTCCGAGGTGGTGGCCTTGACGCTGACGCGGCCGGCCTCGACGCCCATGATCGCGGCCAGACGGTCCTGCATGGCGGCGGCGTGGGGGCCGATCTTGGGCGCCTCGCAGATCAGCGTCACGTCGGCATTGCCGAAGCCGAAGCCGCGTCCGCGCGCCAGATCGGCGGCATGGCGCAGGAAGATGGCGCTGTCGGCGCCCTTCCATTGCGGGTCCGCGGGCGGGAAGTGGCGGCCGATGTCGCCCTCGGCCAGGGCGCCGTAGATGGCGTCGGTCAGGGCGTGCATCCCCACATCGGCGTCGGAATGGCCCACAAGCCCGGCGTCGTGCGCGATCCGCACCCCGCAAAGCCAGACGTGATCGCCCGGCCCGAAGGCGTGGACGTCGTAGCCGTTGCCCAGGCGAATATCCATGGCGGTCCCCAGTATCCGTTCGGCCCGCGCGAAGTCGGCGGGAAAGGTGATCTTCAGATTGTCCTCGGACCCCGGCGTGATGGCAACCGCCATCCCCGCCTTCAGGGCCAGTTCCACGTCGTCGGCGGCATCATCCGCGCCAAGGCGGTGCGCCCGGGATATCCGGTCCAGGACAAAGCCCTGCGGGGTCTGCGCGCGGAAAAGCCCCGCTCGGGAGGTGGTGCCCGTGACCATCCCGTCGGCGCCGGTCCACAAGGCGTCGCTGACCGGCAGGGCCGGGGCGGCGGCCTGCGCGCCGGCCTGCAGGGCGTCGATGACGCCCTGGATCACGTCATCCCCGACCAGAGGCCGCGCGCCGTCGTGGATCAGGACGTGGCTTGCCTGGCCGTCCAGGGCCTGCAGCCCGGCCATGACGCTGGCCGCGCGCGTCTCGCCCCCGGTCACGATAGTCACGCCGCCCGCGAAGTCGCGGATGGCGCGGGCCATGTCGTCGGGGTGGACCACCAGCACCACGCGGTCGAAGCCCGCGAAGGCGGCCAGCGACCGGGCCAGGACGCTGTGCCCGCCCAGGTCGCGCCATTGCTTCGGCGGCCCGCCCGCGCGGGTGCCGCGCCCCGCCGCGGTGATGATCGCGGCATAACCCGAAGGCGCCCTGACGGTCATGCGTGATCCGGCATGTCGCCCCGGATCGCCTTGGCGAAGGCCGTGCGGTAAAGCTGCGACAGGTCGGCCAGATCGCCGGCGTCGTCGCCCATCTGCACCGCAAGGCCCCCGAAGACGCCGACCTGGGCTGCGGGAACGCCCGCGGCATCGGCGGCCTTCAGCAGCGCCTCGGCCCCGGCCGCGTCGCAGGCCAGCAGATAGCGGGCCTGATCCTCGCCGAACAGCTGGGCGATGTCGCCGCTGTCCAGGCGGATGCCGATGCCTGCCGCCTCGGCCATCTCGAAGGCGGCCAGCGCCAGCCCGCCGTCCGACAGGTCGGTGGCCGAGGCCACATGGGCGCGGTTGGCGCGCAGGAACTCGCCATGCCTGCGCTCGGCGGCCAGATCGACGGGCGGGGCGTCGCCCTCCTCGATCCCGAAGGCCTCGGCGGCAAGGGCCGACTGGCCCAGATGGCCGCGCGTTTCACCGATGACGATGGCCACGTCGCCTTCGGACGGCAGGCCCGCGATCAGGTTCGACAGGGTGTCGATCAGGCCCACGCCGCCGATGGTGGGGGTGGGCAGGATGCCCTTGCCGTCGGTCTCGTTGTAAAGCGAGACGTTGCCCGACACGATCGGGAAATCCAGCGCCGTGCAGGCGGCGGCGATCCCTTTGATCGCGCCGACGAACTGGCCCATGATCTCGGGCTTTTCGGGGTTGCCGAAGTTCAGGTTGTCGGTGGCGGCCAGGGGCTGGGCGCCCACGGCGATCAGGTTGCGCCAGGCCTCGGCCACGGCCTGCTTGCCGCCTTCGAAGGGATTGGCCTTCACATAGCGCGGCGTCACGTCGCTGGTGAAGGCCAGCGCCTTGCTGGTGCCGTGGACGCGCACCACCCCCGCCCCCAGGCCGGGGCGGCGGACCGTGTCGGCGCCCACCTGCGTGTCGTACTGTTCCCAGACCCAGGCCTTGTGCGCGTAATTGGGCGAGCCGATCAGCGCGCGCAGCGCCCGGATCGGCGTGATCGCCGGAAGGTCGGGTTCGGGCCCGGCGGGCGGGGTTTCGACCCAGGGGCGGTCGTATTCCGGCGCCGACGACGACAGTTTCGACAGCGGCAGGTCGGCCTTGACCTCGTTGCCGTGCAGGATCAGGAAGCGGTCCTCGGCGATCGTCTCGCCGACGATGGCGAAATCCAGATCCCATTTCTCGAAGATGGCGCGGGCCTCGGCCTCCTTCTCGGGGCGCAGCACCATCAGCATCCGCTCCTGGGATTCCGACAGCATCATCTCGTAGGCGGTCATGCCGGTCTCGCGCTGCGGCACGGCGTCCAGGACCAGCCTGATCCCCAGGCCGCCCTTGTCGCCCATCTCGACGGCGGAACAGGTCAGCCCCGCCGCGCCCATGTCCTGGATCGAGATCACCGCATCGGTCTGCATCAGTTCGAGGCAGGCTTCCAGCAGGCATTTCTCGGTGAAGGGGTCGCCCACCTGCACGGTGGGGCGCTTTTCCTCGATGCTGTCGTCGAATTCGGCCGATGCCATGGTGGCGCCGCCCACCCCGTCGCGGCCGGTCTTGGCGCCCAGATAGACCACCGGCATCCCCACGCCCGAGGCGGCCGAATAGAAGATCCGGTCGGCATCGGCCAGCCCGGCGGCAAAGGCGTTGACCAGGCAGTTGCCGTCATAGCTGCGGTGGAAGCGTACCTCTCCGCCGACATTCGGGACGCCGAAGGCGTTGCCATAGGCGCCGATGCCTTCCACCACGCCCTTGACCAGATGCGGCGTCTTGGGATGCTCCGGCCGGCCGAAGGACAGCGCGTCCATTGCCGCGATCGGGCGCGCGCCCATCGTGAAGACGTCGCGCAGGATGCCGCCTACGCCCGTCGCCGCGCCTTGGTGGGGCTCGATATAGCTGGGGTGGTTGTGGCTTTCCATCTTGAACACCACCGCCTGCCCGTCGCCGATGTCCACCACGCCCGCGTTCTCGCCGGGGCCGCAGATCACCTGGGGGCCGCTGGTGGGCAGGGTGCGCAGCCATTTCTTCGAGGACTTGTAGGAGCAGTGTTCATTCCACATGGCCGAGAAGATGCCCAGTTCGGTGAAGCTGGGTTCGCGACCGATGATCTGCAGGATGCGGTCGTATTCGTCGGGCTTCAGCCCGTGCGCGGCGATCAGGGCGGGGGTGATCGTCGGGTCCTGCATGGCGTGGCCTTCCTGCGCGTGGGGTCTGGCGCTTATTATGGCCAGTCGCCGCGCATGGGAAGGCCCGCGCCCCGCCCGGCCGGAACGGGGGCCCAAAAAAAGCCGGGCACAAGGCCCGGCCCAAGTCCAACAGGGAGGTAGAAGGTGATGCGCCGTTACGCTGACCATCGCCTTCACGGCCTGATTTATGGGCAGGCTGCAAACTGATCAAGGCTGGTGACGCTGCATCATCAGCATACCCGCCATGCGATCAGGGAATGGCTGCCTGCCCGGGTTGCGTGCGCCGAGCCCCGCAGATGCCCCGCCCGTCAGGCGCCGTTGATGGCTTCCTGCAGCAGCGCCTCGCTCTGGCGGCGGCGAAAGGCCTGGATTTCCTCCAGCACGAAATCGCGGAAAACGGCCACCCGGCGGGTCTGGCGCAGTTCCTCGGGATAGGCCAGGAACACCGGCACCTCGCCGGACTGGATGTCGGGCAGCACGCGCACCAGCCGGTGGTGGTCGGCGGTCAGGTAGTCGGGCAGAACGCCGATGCCCAGATTGGCCAGCACGGCCTGCAGGACCCCGAAATAGTTGTTCACCGTCAGGGTAGAGCCGATGTTCTGGGCCATGATTTCCTGGACCAGACGCGCCCCGGCGGCGACCTGCGGCTGGTCGGGCCGCTGGCAGATCAGGCGATAGGGCGACAGGTCGGCCATGGTGGCCGGCACGCCCGCGCGGTCCAGGTATTCCTGCGTGGCGTAAAGCCGCATCCGGATGTTCAGCAGCCGACGCCGGATCAGGTCGGACTGGCTGGGTTCCTTCATGCGGATGGCCACGTCCGCCTCGCGCATGGGCAGGTCCAGAACCCGTTCCTCGAGCATCAGGTCGATCTTGAGGTCGGGGTATTTTTCATAGAGCTTGACCAGCTTCGGGGCCAGCCACAACGTCCCGAAGCCGACCGTCGCGGTCACCTTCAGTTCGCCGAAGACGTGTTCCTCGCTGTCGCGGATGCGGGCGGCGGCGGTGTCCAGCTTGCGGGCCATGGCCGATGTGGCCTCGAACAGCAGTTCGCCCTGCTCGGTCAGAATCAGGCCGCGGGCGTGGCGGTGGAACAGGGTGGTTCCCAAGGCCTCTTCCAGGGCGCGGATCTGGCGGCTGACGGCGGATTGCGACAGGTGCAGCGTGTCCCCGGCATGGGTCAGGCTGCCCGCATCGGCCACGGCATGAAAGATTCGAAGCTTGTCCCAGTCCATGCTGTTACAATCCGTCAATGGCCGCCATGCGTTTTTTGCAGACCTAACCCGTCTGTTGATTTTCAGCAAGCGAAAGGCAAATGCGAAGTTTCTTCTTGGTCGGTCAGCAAAGCTGACCTATGATGGCCCTGATGCGGAGGAGACCCTACCATGAGCAAGCAGGAATTTTCGCTGGCCGACCGGTTCGACCTGAGCAAGCCGCAGGTGCTGCTGAACGGCACCCAGGCCCTTGTGCGGATGATGCTGATGCAGGCGGCGCGCGACAGGGCGGCCGGGCTGAACACGGCGGGGCTTGCGACCGGCTATCGGGGCTCTCCTCTGGGGGGCGTCGATCTTCAGATGATGCGCGAGGCCAAGCGGCTGAGCGCCGCGAACATCCTGTTCCAGCCCGGCCTGAACGAGGATCTGGCCGCCACCGCCATCTGGGGCAGCCAGCAGGCCGAACTGCGCGGCGAGGGCAAGCATGACGGGGTCTTCGCCCTGTGGTACGGCAAGGGTCCGGGCGTCGATCGTTCGGGCGACGTGATGCGCCACGCCAACATGGCCGGCACCTCGCGGCATGGCGGTGTGGTCATGGCGATGGGCGACGACCATACCGGCGAATCCTCGACCGTGCTGCACCAGTCCGACTGGGCGATGGTGGACGCCTATATCCCCGTCCTGTCACCCGCCGGGGTGCAGGAAATCCTGGACTATGGCCTGTATGGCTGGGCGCTCAGCCGCTTCGCGGGCGTCTGGACCGGGCTCAAGACCATGAAGGACACCGTCGAGGCGACCAGCGTCGTGGACGGCGATCCCTTCCGGCTCAGCTTCGTGACCCCCGAGGATTTCGTGATGCCCGAGGGCGGGCTGAACATCCGCCTGGGCGACACGCCCATCGCGCAGGAAGCGCGGATGATCGACTACAAGCGCTTCGCCGCCGAGGCCTTTGCCCGCGCGAACCGCATCGACCGCCGGATCTGGGGCCAGCCGGGCGCCAGGATCGGCATCTGCGCCGCCGGAAAGAACTGGCTGGACGTGGTCCACGCCCTGTCGCTGCTGGGTCTGGACCAGGCCGAAGCCGAACGCCTGGGCATCACCACCTACAAGATCGGCCAGACCTGGCCGCTTGACATGACCAGTTTCCACGAATGGGCCGAGGGGCTGGATCTGATCATCGTGGTCGAGGAAAAGCGCAAGCTGATCGAGGTGCAGGTCAAGGAGGCGATCTTCGACGACCGCCGCGGCCGCCGCGTCTATGGCTGGCACAAGGGCGACACCTGGGAAAACGGCCGCCAGGTCGAACTGTTCCCGACCCGCTATGCCCTGGACCCGGTGCTGATCGCGCAGCGCCTGGGCGACATCCTGATCGAGGAAGGCCGCCGCACCGACCGGCTGCAGGCCGCCCTGTCCAAGCTGTCCGAGGTGCGCCGCGCCGACAACGCTCCCGAGATCGCGGTCAGGACGCCGTGGTTCTGCTCGGGCTGCCCGCACAACAGCTCGACCAAGCTGCCCGAGGGCAGCCGCGCCTATGCCGGCATCGGCTGTCACTACATGGTGCAGTGGATGGACCGCGACACCACCGGCTTCACCCAGATGGGCGGCGAAGGCGCGAACTGGGTGGGCGAGGCCCCCTTCAGCAAGCGCAAGCACGTCTTCCAGAACCTGGGCGACGGCACCTACAACCATTCCGGGTCGCTGGCGATCCGCGCGGCCATCGCGGCGGGCACCACGATCACCTACAAGGTCCTGTTCAACGACGCCGTCGCCATGACCGGCGGCCAGCCGAACGAAGGCGGCCTGACCGCCCCGCAGATCGCCCGCGAACTGGTGGCGATGGGCGTCAATCCCCTGGTCGTGGTCTATGACGAAAAGGAAGACGTGGACCAGAAGCAGTTCCCCGCCGGCCTGCGCTTCGAGGAGCGGGCCGAGATGATGGCCGTCCAGCGCGACCTGGCGCAGACCAGCGGCGTCAGCGCGATCCTCTATATCCAGACCTGCGCCGCCGAAAAGCGCCGCCGCCGCAAGAAGGGCCAGTTCCCCGACCCCGATCGCCGCGTCTGGATCAACCCTGAGGTCTGCGAGGGCTGCGGCGATTGCGGCGTGCAGTCGAACTGCGTGTCGATCGTGCCGCTGGACACCGAACTGGGCCGCAAGCGCCAGATCGACCAGTCCTCGTGCAACAAGGACTACAGCTGCCTCAAGGGCTTCTGCCCCAGCTTCGTGACCGTCCAGGGCGGCAAGCTGAAAAAGCCCCAGGCCGAGGCCCTGGACATCCCCGACCTGCCCCTGCCCGCCCTGCCCGCCATCGACGGCACCCACAACCTCGTCATCACCGGGGTCGGCGGCACCGGGGTGGTGACGCTGGGCGCGGTGCTGGCCCAGGCCGCCCATATCGACGGCAAGGGCGCCGGCATGATGGAGATGGCGGGTCTGGCCCAGAAGGGCGGCGCGGTCCATATCCACCTGCGCCTGGCCAACCGTCCCGAGGACATCAGCGCCATCCGCGTCGCCGTGGGCGAGGCCGACTGCATCATCGGCGGCGATCTGGTCGTCACCGCGGGCGCCAAGACCATCGGCCTGATGACCACCGGCCGCACCGGCGCGGTGGTGAACGACCACGAGATCATCACCGGCACCTTCACGCGGCAGCGCGACTTCCGGGTGCCCGCGGACCAGCTCAAGGTCTCGCTCCAGGCGCGGCTGCGCGACCGGGTGGCCTTCTTCGACGCCAACGACCTGGCGCTGCGGATGCTGGGGGACTCGATCTATTCCAACATGCTGGTGCTGGGCGCCGCCTGGCAGCAGGGGCTGATCCCGCTGACGCTCGAGGCGATCATGCAGGCGATCGAACTGAACGGCGCCAAGGTCGCCGAGAACCAGCGCGCCTTCCAGATCGGCCGCTGGGCGATGGCCTTCCCCGACCAGACCCGCAAGCCCGCCGAGGTGGCGCAGCTTCCCCCCGACCCCATCGCCTACCGCGAGGCGCGGCTGGTCGGGTACCAGAACCGGCGGCTGGCCAAGCGATTCCGCGACCTGGTCGATGCGGCCCCCGCGCCGCTGCGCGAAAGCGTCGCGCGCGGATACTACAAGCTGCTGGCCTACAAGGACGAATACGAGGTCGCGCGGCTGCATCTGTCCACCGCCCGGCAGATCGCCGAGCAATGGGACGGCGACACCCGGCTGACGCTGCACATGGCCCCGCCGATGCTGCCTGGCCGGGACGCCGAGGGCCGTCCCAAGAAGCGCGAGTTCGGCCCGTGGATGCTGACCGGCTTCAAGGTGCTGGCCCGCATGAAGTTCCTGCGCGGCACGCCCTTCGATCCGTTCGGCTACATGGCCGACCGGCGCCGCGAACGCGCCGCCATCCGCGAATACGAAGCGGACATGCGCGAGGTTCTGGCGAAGGTGACGGACGCGACCATGCCCGTCGCCATCGAACTGGCCGAACTGCCCCTGACCGTGCGCGGCTTCGGCCCCGTTAAGGCCCGGGCCGAGGCCGAGGCCGCGGCGCGGCGCGCCGAACTTCTGGCGCAGTTCCGCAGCGGCCAGGCGCCCTTGCAGCAGGCGGCCGAATGACCACCTTTGGGTGAGGGATCTGATCCAGGTCATTTCCAAGATCCGCGATGCGCCGTAAAAGGCGCGTCACGGCGGACAAGGACAGCAGCATGGCAGTAGGCGTTTTCGACTCGGGACTGGGCGGGCTGACCGTTCATCAGGCCATCGCCGCGCGCCTGCCCGACCTTCCGCTGGTCTATCTGGGCGACAACAAGCACACCCCCTATGGCACCCGCACCGCCGAGGACATCTTCAACCTGACCTGCGCGGGGGTCGAGCGGCTGTGGCAGGAAGGCTGCGATCTGGTGATCCTGGCCTGCAACACCGCCTCGGCCGCCGCGCTGAGGCGGATGCAGGAAACCTGGCTGCCCCGGGACAAGCGCGTGCTGGGCGTCTTCGTCCCGCTGATCGAGGCGCTGACCGAACGCCGCTGGGGCGACAATTCCCCCGCGCGAGGTCGCGGTCAAGCATGTGGCGCTGTTCGCCACCCCCGCGACCGTGGCCAGCCGCGCCTTCCAGCGGGAACTGGCCTTCCGCGCCGTGGGCGTCGATGTCGAGGCCCAGCCCTGCGGCGGCGTTGTCGATGCCATCGAGATGGGCGACGAAATCCTGGCCGAGGCGCTTGTGGCCAGCCATGTCGAGGCGCTGCTGCGCCGGATGCCCCACCCCGAGGCCGCGGTGCTGGGCTGCACGCATTATCCGCTGGTCCAGCACGCCTTCCAGAAGGCGCTTGGCCCGAACGTCAAGGTCTTCAGCCAGGCCGGGCTGGTCGCGGAAAGCCTGGCAGACTATCTGCAGCGCCGGCCGGAATTCGTGGGCCCGGGCACGGTGTCGCGGAACCTGACCACCGGCGATCCGGTGCGGGTGTCGGGCAAGGCGACGCAGTTCCTGCGGCGTCCGATCCATTTCGAGGCAGCATGAGGTCAAGGTCATGGCGGGCATGAAATCCCTGAAGAAACGCCGCCGGATCCAGGTGATCCTGGCCGCCTCGGCCGCCCTGCTGATCGCCGTGGCGCTGATCGGCTATGGCTTTCGCGACGGCATCAACCTCTACCGCTCGCCCACGCAGGTGGCCCAGGCCGCCCCCGATCCCGACGAATATTTCCAGTTGGGCGGGCTGGTGAAGGACGGCTCGATCGTGAACCGGGACGGGGTCGAGTTCGACTTCGTCATCACCGACGGCGCGGCCGAGATCCCCGTCAGCTATGTCGGCCGCGACCCGCGCCCCGACCTGTTCACCGAAGGCCAGGGCACCATCGCCAAGGGCTATTACCGCGACGGCCGGTTCGAGGCCCGGGACCTGCTGGCCAAGCACGACGAAACCTACATGCCCAAAGAGGTCGTGGACACGCTGAAGGAAACCGGCGTCTATCAGGATCCCAACAGCTAGCCGGCGCCGCCGGCAGGGCGCTTGACGCCTGAACGGACAGGGGGCAAGCAGGCGGGATGGTTGACCTGCGCCCCGTGGCCCATCCGATCGGCAAGATCATCGTGACCCTGGGGGTCTCGATGCTGGCGCCGATGCTGGTGGACTGGTGGCACGGCGATCCGCACTGGATGGTGTTCCTGCAATGCGCGGCGCTGACGGTCGTGGCGGGCAGCCTGGTGTCGCTCGCGACCTGGGGCGATTACCGCAGCCTGTCGATCCAGCAGGCCTTCCTGCTGACCTCGGGCCTGTGGGCGGCGCTGCCGGTCTTCGGCGCCCTGCCCTTCATGCTGGGCCAGCCAGATGCGCGCTTCGTCGATGCCTATTTCGAGGCGATGTCGGGCGTCACGACGACCGGCACGACGGTCTTTCCGCTGCTGGACGACCTTCCGCGCGGCACCCATCTGTGGCGCGCCATCCTGCACTGGACGGGCGGCCTGGGGATCGTCGTCGTCGCGATGGTCTTTCTGCCGATCATGAAGGTCGGGGGGATGCAGTTCTTCCGGTCCGAGGGCTTCGACACGCTGGGCAAGATCATGCCCCGCGCGGCCGAGATCGCGGCCGAGATGACGCGCATCTACATCATGCTGACGGCGCTTTGCACGATCACCTATCTTCTGCTGGGAATGAACGGCTTCGACGCGATCGTCCAGGCGTTCGGGACCGTCTCGACGGGCGGCTTCTCGAACTATGACGCCAGCTTCGCCGCCTTCCTGGGCCCGCTGGAATGGGCCGCGTCGGTCTTCATGATCCTGGCCTCGGTCCCCTTCATCCGGCTGGTGCAGGCGATGCACGGCAACCTGACGCCGATCTGGCGCGACGTGCAGATCCGCGCCTATCTGCGCTGGATCGGCTATGCCTGCGGGATCATCCTGATCTACCGGATCGTGTTCCTGCAGCACCAGGGTTCCTTCGCCGAGATCGCCCGCGAGACCGTCTTCAACGTCATTTCCACCTTTTCGGGCACGGGATCTCGCCTCGGCCAACGTCCTGGAATGGGGCCATCTGCCGCTGGCGATCCTGATCATCTGCGGCCTGATCGGCGGCTGCACCGGATCGACCGGCTGTTCGGTCAAGGTGTTCCGCTATCTGGTGCTGTTCCAGGCGGTGCGCGCGCAGCTGCGGCGGATGCATTCGCCGCACCGCGTCTATGCCCTTCGCTACGAGGGGCGGCCGCTGAACCAGGACGTGATCGATTCCGTCATGGCCTTCTTCACGCTGTTCATGCTGACCTTCGGCCTGCTGATCGTGGGCCTGTCGCTGACCGGGCTGCATCCCCGCACCGCGCTGACCGGCGCCTGGACCGCCATCGCCAATATCGGCCCCGTCTGGGGCCCCGAGATCACCGCCAACGGCTCGGTCGCCGAATTTCCCGACAGCGCCAAGTGGCTGATGACCCTGGGCATGTATCTGGGCCGGCTGGAACTGGTGTCGGTCCTGGTGCTGCTGCTGCCGCGCTTCTGGCGGGGCTAGGGGTTGGCCAGCGGGTCTGCGGCGGGCTGGGCGGGCGCGTCGTTGGCGGCCGGGGCGTGGCGCGCGAAGCTGTCCGACATCTCGGCCGCAAGCCGCGCCTGACCCTCGGCGTCCGAGGCGGGCCAGATCAGCACGAAGCCCTCGGCCCGGCCGTCGCGGACCCAGCCCTCGGCGCGGCCGATATGGGTGTCGTTGGCGCCCTCCAGCAGGACATGGCCGCGCCTGATGCTGCGGCTGGGCTGCGGCACCCAGCCAAGCGCGGTGACAAGACCCGACAGATCCAGCAGTTCCTGCTGCCCGCCCGGCTGGCTGAACAGGATCAGCGCCGCGCCCGAGCCATCCTTCGGGCCATAGATCGACAGCGCGCGTTCCGCCCGGTCGAACTCCAGCCGGTCCATCGGCGCCAGCACCGAAAGGCCCGTCGCCTCGTCCTGCAGGGCGGTCAGCCCCATCTCGGATCGCCAGGCGTCGCGCCGCGCGATCAGCGCGCGCATCGCCGTGCCGGGATCGGTCGAGCGGCGGCTGGCGGCGATCTCGGCGGCGATGGCCTCGCGCGTCCGCGGGCCCGTCTTGCCGTCGATTTGGCCGTCATAGAACCCGGCCCAGCGCAGGGCGCGCTGCACCTCCTCCAGCGGCGGCATCTCGGCGGGGGTGGCGGGGGGCGGGGGCAGATCCGGCGCCTCGCCCGGCTCGACCACGCGGCCCAGGTCGGCGGCGTCGGACAGAAAGGCGTCCTCGGGGATCAGGCCGCCCTGCCTGAAGGCTCGCAACCAGGCTTCGGCGGCAGCGCGATCCAGCGGACCCAGCACCACCCCGAACCGGTCGTCGGGCAGGCTTACCAGCCCGGCCTCGGGGAAGGTCTGGCGCCACTGGGCCAGGGCGGCATCGGCCTCGGCCCGGGCTGGCACCGATTGCAGGCGCATATAGACCCCCGGCGCGGGCGCATCGGGCTGCGGCGCGGCGGGTTCCGCGGCCTGAAGGGCGGGTTCGGCCAAGGCCCCGCCGGTCACCTGCGTCAGCACCACGTCCGCGCCCGGCACGACCACGAAACTGTCGCGCGGGATCCGCCGTGCCCGTTTCAATTCGCCGATCCTCTCGCGCGCCTCATCGGGCGGCAGGGGGCCGATGGCGATGGCGGTCCAGCCGCCCGGCAGCGGAAAGGTCACCACGTCGTCCAGCCGCTCGGCCCAGAGGGCGGCGGAGAGGGCCGCGTCGCCGTCGCGCCGGGCCTCGATGCGGATCACCGCCTCCTGCGCCCATGCCGCCACCGGCAGTCCCGCCGCCACCACCAAGCACGCCAAGCGCCGCATCCCGTTCCCTTTCGTGGCCTTTATTGACCCTGTTCCCCGCCCCGCCTAGAAGGCGCGCAAGCATGTGCTGATCTACGCAAAGGACGGCCCCGATGACCAGCCCCAACCGACCCCGCAGCTTTCAGGATGTCATCCTGCGCCTGCAGAACTACTGGGCGGCGCAGGGCTGCGCGATCCTGCAGCCCTACGACATGGAGGTGGGGGCCGGCACCTTCCACCCGGCGACCACCCTGCGCGCGCTGGGCGCACGGCCCTGGGCCGCGGCCTATGTCCAGCCCTCGCGCCGCCCCACCGACGGCCGCTATGGCGAGAACCCGAACCGCCTTCAGCACTATTACCAGTATCAGGTCATCATCAAGCCGTCGCCCGCGGCCATGCAGGATCTGTATCTGGGCAGCCTGCGCGCCATCGGCCTGGATCCGCTGGCCCATGATGTCCGCTTCGTCGAGGACGACTGGGAATCCCCACGCTGGGCGCCTGGGGCCTGGGATGGGAAGTCTGGTGCGACGGCATGGAAGTCAGCCAGTTCACCTATTTCCAGCAGGTCGGCGGCCACGACTGCCGCCCGGTGTCGGGCGAACTGACCTATGGGCTGGAACGGCTGGCGATGTATGTGCTGGGCGTGGAACACGTGATGGACATGCCCTTCAACGACCCTGACGCGCCGATCCCGCTCAGCTATGGCGACGTCTTCCGGCAGACGGAACGCGAATATTCCCGCTGGAACTTCGAGGTCGCCGACACCGACACGCTGTTCCAGCACTTCAAGGACGCCGAGGCCGAATGCGCCCGCATCCTGGCCGCCGATCCCGTGGACGGTGCGGGACGCACCATCCCGATGGCGCACCCCGCTTATGACCAGGCTATCAAGGCCAGCCACATCTTCAACCTGCTGGACGCGCGCGGCGTGATCTCGGTCACGGAACGGCAAGCCTATATCGGCCGGGTCCGCGCGCTGGCCAAGGCCTGCGCCGACCTGTTCCTGACCACCGACGCAGCCGGGCAGCCGGTCCCGTCATGAACGGCAAGATCGTCGGCATCGGCCTGCTGGGCGTCGCGGTGATCGCCGGGGGCGGGATGTGGTATCTGCAGGAATACCACTTCTACGACCGCATTCCGGCCGCCGATGCGATTACCGTGCAGACGGCAGCCGGCCCCGCCGTGCTGCCGGTCACCGACTTCCAGGGCATCGACGCCGACAGCTCGCCCCTGCGCTGGCGGGCCTGCGCGGTGCTGGCCGAACAGCCCGTCGATCCGGTGCCCTTCCCGGGCGCCACCCCGCTGGGCGCGCCCGGCTGGTTCGACTGCTTCGACCACGGCCGGATCACCGCCGATCTTGAAGCCGGCGCGGCCACGGCCGTCCTGTCCCAGCCCGAGATCCGCCCCGACGTGGACCGCGTGCTGGCGATCTATCCCGATGGCCGCGTCTATGGCTGGCACCAATACAACGACAAGACCCCGGAACGCGGAGTGATGGACTGATGCCCGACCTGCTGATCGAACTGTTCTCCGAGGAAATCCCCGCCCGGATGCAGGCCCGCGCCCGCGAGGATCTGAGGAAGCTGGTCACCGACGGTCTGGTGAATGCCGGGCTGACCTATGCCTCGGCCGGGGCATTTTCCACGCCGCGCCGCCTGACCCTGGCGGTCGAGGGGCTGACCGCGAACAGCCCCACCACGCGCGAGGAACGCAAGGGCCCCCGCACCGACGCGCCCGAGGCCGCTCTGGAAGGCTTCCTGCGCTCGACGGGCCTGACGCGCGACCAGCTTCAGGCGCGCGACGACAAGAAGGGCCAGGTCTGGTTCGCCGTCCTCGAACGTGCCGGCCGACCGGCCTCCGAGATCGTGGCCGAGGTTCTGGACGCCACCATCCGCAACTTTCCCTGGCCCAAGTCGATGCGGTGGGGCTCGGGCAGCCTGCGCTGGGTGCGCCCGCTGCACTCCATCCTCTGCCTGCTGTCCGACGAATCCGGCGCCACCGTCGTCCCCCTGACCGTCGAGGGGATCGCCGCGGGCAACACCACCCGCGGCCACCGCTTCCTGTCCCCCGACGCCTTCACCGTCACGGGCTTTGACGACTATGCCGCCAAACTGCGCCGCGCCCATGTGATCCTGGACCATGCCGAACGCGAGGCCGCCATCCGCCAGGGGGCCGAGAACCTGGCCTTCGCGCGCGGCTGGCAGATCGTCCCCGACGCCGCCCTGCTGTCCGAGGTCGCGGGCCTCGTCGAATGGCCCGTCCCCCTGATGGGCGTGATCGAGGAGCGTTTCCTGGACCTCCCCCGAGGTGCTGCAAACCTCGATGAAGGAACACCAGAAGTTCTTCTCGGCCAGAAACCCCAGGACCGACCGGATCGAGGGCTTCGTCACCGTCGCCAACATCGAGACCCCGGACGACGGCGCCACCATCCTGGCCGGGAACCAGCGCGTGCTGGCCGCCCGCCTGTCGGACGCGGCGTTCTTCTGGGAAAACGACCTGCGCGAGGCGAAGGCCGAAGAACCTATGGCCGCTTGGGCCGAGGGTCTGAAGTCGGTCACCTTCCACAACAAGCTGGGCTCGCAGTTCGACCGGATTCAGCGCATCGCCGCCCTGGCCCGCGAGATCGCCCCCCTGGTCGGCGCCGACCCGGACCAGGCCGAACGCGCCGCACGCCTGGCGAAACTGGACCTGCGCAGCGCCATGGTCGGAGAGTTCCCCGAACTGCAAGGCACCATGGGCCGCTACTACGCGCTTGCGGCGGGTGAGCCCGAGGCCATAGCCGACGCCGCCCGCGACCACTATTCGCCGCTGGGTCCGTCGGACGCCGTGCCGACCGCGCCGGTGTCAGTGGCGGTTGCACTAGCTGACAAGATCGACACGCTGACCGGGTTCTGGGCGATTGATGAAAAGCCCACGGGATCGAAGGATCCCTTTGCGCTGCGGCGGGCGGCGTTGGGGGTTATTCGTCTAGTACTAACAAATGAAGTGCGAACTTCATTGGATGGTACAATTCTTCGGTTTTCTGACATGCAAATTTGGGATCAGCTTGATGATGCATATGTCCGAGAGGAGAAAAAAGCCGTTGATGACTTTCAGCAGAAGACAGGTTTGAGAATAAAAAAAGTAACAGATCCTGCCCTTGAAGGAAAAACATTTACTATCGAGAGTGGAATTCCGATTCCGCCTCACGAACTTGTCCCTTTCCTCCACGACCGCCTCAAGGTCCATCTCCGCGACCAGGGCATCCGCCACGACATCATCGACGCCGTGCTGGCGCAGCCCGGCAATGACGACCTCGTGCTGGTGGTGAACCGCGCCACCGCGCTGAACGCCATGCTGCAAACCGATGACGGGAAAAACCTCACCCAGGGCCTCAAGCGCGCGGGCAACATCCTGGCGCAGGCCGAGGAAAGGGACGGCGTCGAATACAGCTTCGGCGCCGACGTGAAGTTCGCCGAAACCGATGAGGAACGCGCCCTCTTCGCCGCGCTCGACACCGCCGAACCGGCGATCAGACAGGCCATCGCGGCCGAGGATTTCCCCGCCGCCATGACCGCCATCGCCGCCTTGCGCGCGCCCATCGACGCCTTCTTCGAGGCGGTCCAGGTCAACACCGACAACCAGATCCTCCGCCGCAACCGCCTGAACCTGCTGCACCGCATCCGCGCCGCGGGCCAGCAGATCGCGGATTTCACGAAGATCGAAGGATGAGGCCCCCGAACAAGGTCCATCGGCCCTGTTCATCCACGAGGGCGAGGCGCAGCAAAACGGGCCAGAGGCAGAAACCTCTGGCCCTTCTTCTTTGCCGAAATACCCCACAGGGGGTCCGGGGGACGTGAAGTCCCCCGGCGTCGCCGTCACACCATCCGGTCGACCATCATGTGCTTGATGGCCGCGATCGCCTGGGCCGGGTTCAGCCCCTTGGGGCAGGTATTGGTGCAGTTCATGATCGTGTGGCAGCGATACAGCTTGAAGGGATCCTCCAGCTCGTCCAGCCGCTCGCCGGTGGCCTCGTCGCGCGAATCGATGATCCAGCGATAGGCGTGCAGCAGCGCCGCCGGCCCAAGATAACGATCGCCGTTCCACCAGTAGGACGGGCAGGCCGTGGAACAGGATGCGCACAGGATGCACTCGTAAAGCCCGTCCAGCTTCTTGCGGTCCTCGATCGACTGCTTCCATTCCTTGCCCGGCGTGGGCGACTTGGTGATCAGGTAGGGGTTCACCGAAGCGTGCTGGGCGAAGAAATGCGTCAGATCCGGCACCAGATCCTTGACCACCGGCATATGCGGCAGCGGATAGATGCTGATGTCGCCCTTCACCTCGTCGATGCCATAGATGCAGGCCAGATGGTTGCCGCCGTCGATGTTCATCGCGCAGGACCCGCAGATCCCCTCGCGGCAGGACCGGCGGAAGGACAGCGTCGGGTCGATCTCGTTCTTGATCTTGATGAGCGCGTCCAGGATCATCGGCCCGCACTTGTCCAGATCGACGAAATAGGTGTCCAGGCGCGGGTTTTCCCCGGTATTGGGATCCCAGCGATAGATCTTGAACTTGCGGACATTGGTGGCGTCCGCGGGCGCGGGCCAGGTCTTGCCGACGCGGATCTGGCTGTTCTTGGGCAGGGTGAACTGGACCATGGGGTGCTCCTCTCAGGAAGTGCCTTGCGACGACGGATCCGCCGCGAAAAGATGCTGCGCGCGCGCGACCAGATCGACGATCCGGCCATGCGCGTGGGGGTTCAGCGACAGGCCGTTCAGCCTGCGCAGGAATTCGGTCGCGCCGTCGTTCAGGCGGCTGTTGGTCGGCCCCTCCAGCCGGGGCAGCCGGTCGATCGTCGCCTCGTCAAGCCCGGCATGGCGCAGAAGCTGGCGGCCGGGCCGCAGGGGATCGGTCTCGTCCTCCAGCCGGAAACGGGTGACGCGGTCGCCCAGTTCGGCCGTCATGCGCCGGATCAGGTCGCCCCAGCGTGGAAGATCGGCAGTCTCGGCCTCGAATTCAAGCAGGCTGCGGGTATAGCCGTCGGTGCGCACCGCCTGCGCCCAGACCGAGGGACGCCAGGCCCTCTGGTTGCGCGTATAGATCACGAAATCGGCGGCAAGCCCCTGCGCTTCCTGCGCCAGAAGCGCGGCGATCCGCGGCAGATGCGGGTAAAGACGCGTCTCGCCGCCGTTGCCGGGCATGGCCCCGGCCAGGTTCTCGTGGCTGACAAGCACGGGGACATCGCCGGCCGGCAGCGTGTCCAGCAGGGCGCGGAAGGCCAGCCTCAGCGCCAGGGCGCGGTCCTCGGACGGGGCGAGGCTGTAGGCGATCGCCGCGCGTCCCAGCGGCCGCATGGGCGAGCCTTCCTCGGGCGTGCGCACGACAAGATGCCCGGCAAGCGCCTGCGCGTTGCGGCGCAGGTGCCGCTGGATCGCCGTGCTGCCGGTCTTCTGGACGCCCAGATGAACGATCAGCCGCCGCGCCCCCTGCCCCGCTTGCCCTGCCTCGGCCATGCCTAGCCCGTCCATCCCGGCTGCTGGGTCAGCGGCGCCCGGGGCGGCTGGCCCGAACGGCGGCGCACGCAGCGGTCATAGACCAGCGAGGGGTCGCGGCCCATCAGGTAGTCGCCCGACAGATCCACCGACAGGCTGCCGAAGCCGCTGGTGTCGCCGTCGAAATCGGTGCCGATGCCCACCGCCACGTTGGTCTGCGGGCGAACCGCCAGTTCGGCGTCGCGCAGGCAGGTCAGTTCGGCCTGCTCGACCGGGACCGGGCCGCAGGCGGCCAGCATCCCGACCAGGGCCAGGGCCCCATGTCCCGCCCGCGCGCGCATCCCCTCAGGCCGTGCCGGCAGCCGCGGCGATGCACTGCGTGGTGGCCGGACGCGAGACGATCGCGGCCACGCTGTCGGCCGTCGGCAGCCCGGCGTTCGAGGCCTGGGCGATGTCGATCAGCTCCGCCGTGGTGGCGTTGTTGACGACGCAATCGGTATAGGGCGTGACATCGACGCCCTGCAGGCGCTGCGCCATCTGGACGTTGATGGCGGCCCGGGCCGCCTGCCGCGAGCCCGCGTCAAGCACGGTCGGCGTGGTCACGATCGGGGGCGGCACGGTGACAGTGGTCGCGGGCGGGATGGGGGCGACGCAGCCCGCCAGCGTGGCGGCCGCCAGGCCCAGGGCGGCAAGATCTTGGAAGCGCATCAGTAAACCCTTTTCTTGGGAGCAATCTTCTTGAGGTCGATCCCGCCATCCTCTTCCTTGGTCAAGGGGTCCAGGTGGACGGGGCGGTAATCCAGTCTAACCGCGTTTCCATCCACCCATGCAAGCGAGTGCTTGCGCCAGTTGGCGTCGTCCCGCTCGGGCCAGTCCTCGTGGGCATGGGCGCCCCGGCTTTCCTTGCGCGCCTCGGCCGCGACGATGGTGGCCAGCGCGTTCGGCATCAGGTTGGTCAGCTCCAGCGTCTCCATCAGGTCGGTGTTCCAGATCAGCCCGCGGTCGGTGACCTTGATGTCGTCCATCCTGCCCGCGATCGCCGTCATCTTCTCGACGCCCTCGGCCAGCGTCTTGTCGGTGCGGAACACCGCCGCGTCGGCCTGCATGGTGCGCTGCATCTCCAGCCGCAGTTCGGCCGTGGGCACCGCGCCCGTGGCGTGGCGCAGAGCGTCGAAGCGCGCGATCGCCCGGTCCACCTCGGCCTGGTTGGTGGGCGGGATGTGGCCGGCGCGGTCGATCACCTGGCCGGCGCGGATCGCCGCAGCCCGGCCGAACACCACAAGGTCGATCAGCGAGTTCGACCCCAGCCGGTTCGCCCCGTGGACCGAGGCGCAGCCTGCCTCGCCCACGGCCATCAGGCCGGGGAAGACGGCGTCCGGGTCGTCGGCGGTGGGGGCCAGGACCTCTCCCCAGTAGTTCGTGGGGATGCCGCCCATGTTGTAGTGGACCGTGGGCAGGATCGGGATCGGCTCCTTGGTGACATCGACGCCGGCGAAGATCTTGGCCGATTCACTGATGCCGGGCAGCCGTTCGGCCAGCGCCTCGGGCGGCAGGTGCATCAGGTTCAGGTGCATGTGGTCCTTGTCGGGACCCACCCCGCGACCCTCGCGGATCTCGATGGTGATGCAGCGGGACACCACGTCGCGCGAGGCCAGGTCCTTGTAGGTCGGCGCATAGCGCTCCATGAACCGCTCGCCCTCGCTGTTGGTCAGGTAGCCGCCCTCGCCCCGCGCGCCTTCGGTGATGAGACAGCCCGACCCATAGATCCCCGTCGGATGGAACTGCACGAACTCCATGTCCTGAAGCGGCAGACCCGCGCGGGCCACCATCCCGCCGCCGTCGCCGGTGCAGGTATGGGCGCTTGTGGCGCTGAAATAGGCGCGGCCATAGCCGCCGGTCGCCAGCACCACCATCTTGGCGTTGAAGACGTGCAGCGATCCGTCGTCCAGCTTCCAGCAGACTACGCCGGTGCAGACGCCGCCGGTCACGATCAGGTCGATGGCGAAGTATTCGACGAAGAATTCGGCGTTGTTCTTCAGCGACTGGCCATAGAGCGTGTGCAGGATCGCGTGGCCGGTGCGGTCGGCGGCCGCGCAGGTGCGCTGCACCGGGGGGCCTTCGCCGAATTCGGTGGTGTGGCCGCCGAAGGGACGCTGGTAGATCTTGCCCTCCTCGGTGCGGGAAAAGGGCACGCCGTAATGCTCCAGTTCATAGACGGCTTTGGGCGCCTCGCGCGCGAGGTATTCCATCGCGTCGGTGTCGCCCAGCCAGTCCGACCCCTTGACGGTGTCGTACATGTGCCACTGCCAGTTGTCCGGCCCCATGTTCGACAGCGACGCGGCGATGCCGCCCTGTGCGGCGACGGTGTGGGACCGGGTCGGGAAAACCTTCGTCACGCAGGCCGTGCGCAGCCCCTGTTCGGCCATGCCCAGCGTGGCGCGCAGGCCGGCGCCGCCCGCGCCCACCACGACCACGTCGTAATCATGCGTATGGATATCGTAAGCAGCCATGATGTCCTCAGATCGCGATGGTGACCAGCGTCATCTTGGCCAGGGCAAAGACCGCCGCCGCGATGACCGCCCAGGAAAAGACCACCGAGACGATGATCGCCACCTTGCGCGCGGTGTGTTGGAAGTAATCGTCGATCATGAGGCGGGTGCCCTTGATGAAGTGCGCCATGCCCACGACGATGAACAGCGCGGTGATCAGCGCCGGATAGGGGCGGCCGAAATAGGCCACCAGTTCGGGATGCGGCAGGCCGATGGCGTTGCCGATCACCAGCATGAAGGCCGGCACCAGCAGCACAAGCGCGCAGGAACTGACCGTCAGGAACCAGTGGTCGGCCGTGCCGCTGTGGGCGGAGCCCAGGCCCTGGGCTGCCTTTCGGGGGGTGATGTAGCGCATGGGTCCCTACCTCAGGCGAAGAAGAACAGAAGAAGCGAGATCAGCGTCAGCACCACCGACCCGATGATGATGGCCCAGCTTGCCTGCTCGGCCTCGTCCATCCGCAGCAGCTTGCCGGAATCGTAGAACAGGTGGCGGATGCCGGCCAGCGCGTGGAACCACAGCGCCCAGGCCGATCCGGTCAGCACGATGAAGCCGATCCAGGACCGCACCACCCAGTCGGCGGCGGCGAAGGCGCGCGGGCCGCTGACGGCGGCCACCAGCCACCACACCAGCAGCACGATGCCCGCGACAAGCGCGTGCCCGGTGATGCGCGTCATGATCGAGGTCACGGCCGCCATGGGCAGGCGATAGACCTGAAGATGGGGGAAAGCGGCCGGTTGCCCCGGTTCACGTCGGCCATGATGCGGCGCTCCTTTGTCGGTTCGCGGTCCCACCAGAGGCTTGCGGCTGGCCTGGAGGGCTGGCGATTGATGCGTTCCTGTCGGTATCCCCGTGATCTGTCACCGGACGATGCCGGACTTCAAGCGGATTTCAAGATCTGCGCGGGCTTTGTGATCACGACCGGCAGGGCCGTGATCACAAGGGCCGGGCGCGGCGGCGCGGATGCCACCGCCCGGCGGCGGTGGTTCAGGTGGGCATCAGCGCCCAGTAGTCCAGATCCAGCAGCACCTCGGGCAGGTAGCGGCCCTCGCCGTCCTTCAGCGCGAAGCCGCCGCTGTCGCCCTTGGTCGCGACCAGCCGCAGGCGGATGGCACCCACGCCCGGCGCGGCGGTGCCTGCCTTGTCCAGAACCTCGGACCAGGCACGGATCGTGTCGCCGGCAAAGCAGGGGTTGGCATGGGCGCCGGCGTTCAGCGCCACGATCATCTGGGCATTGGCCAGGCCGTTGAAGGACAGCGCGCGCGCCATGCTGATGACATGGCCGCCATAGATCAGCCGCCGCCCGTCGTCGCGGTTCGTGGCGTCGAAATGCACCTTGGCGGTGTTCTGCCACAGCCGGGTGGCCAGCATGTGTTCGGCTTCCTCGATGGTAACGCCGTCCACGTGGTCGATCCGCTCGCCCACGGTGTAGTCGCCCCAGCGATGCGGCTCGCCCGCCAGGTCGAAGTCGTAGCCCGAGAAGTCCAGCCCCCCGGGGATCGCCAGATCGCCGGGCGCGACCGCCGGCGGCAGGTCGGGCACCACGGTGTCGGGCGCGGGCGCATCCGCGTCCCGCTTGCGCACCATCACCCAGCGGACATAGTCCAGCACCGGCTCGTCCATCTGGTTCAGGCCGCGCGTCCTGACCCAGACCACGCCCGACTTGCCGTTCGAGTTCTGCTTCAAGCCGATCACCTGCGATTCCGACCGCAGCGTGTCGCCCGGCCAGACCGGCGCCAGCCAGCGGCCCTGCGCATAGCCCAGGTTCGCCACCGCGTTCAGGCTGACATCGGGCACCGTCTTGCCGAAGACGATGTGGAAGGCCAGCAGGTCGTCCATCGGGCTGCCCTCCAGCCCGCACGTCGCCGCGAACTCGTCGCTGGAATAGAGCGCATGGCGCGCGGGATAGAGCGCGTGGTAAAGCGCGCGTTCCCCCTCGGCCACGGTGCGGGGGACGGCATGGCGGATCACCTGGCCCAACTGGTAATCCTCGAAGAAGCGGCCCGGATTGGTCTTGGTCATTGCTGCCCCAGCTTCATGTCGGGATGATAGTCGGCCTGAACCTGCTTGGTGACGGCCTGGCCCATCCGCATCACGCCCTTGACGGGATCAAAGGCCATCGTCGGGCCGCCATGCAGGGACCAGCCCAGGGACAGCGCCTCGCTGACGCGGTGGCAGAAGCGCGAGCTGTCGTCTTCGGTGATGCAGCGGTAAAGGGTCGTCACGTCAGCCTCCGAACGGCCAGGGTCCGATCCAGCCGTGGATCAGGCCCACGACCAGCATGACGACGACCGCGCCCGCGGCCGCCATGATCTCCTTGCGCGCCGGGAACGGCCCGCTGCGCCGCTTCCAGGCGCCGGCGCGGTTCAGCAACACGATCTCCAGCAGCGCCCAGGCCAGCAGCCCGCCGAACAGGATCAGCGAGGGCAGGTCGCCGTTCACCAGCAGATGCGCGGCCGCCCAGAGCGAGAATCCCGTCAGTTGCGGATGGCGGATCCAGGCGGTGACGCGGGTGCCCATCCCGTCGGCGGCATACAGATAGAAGGCCACCAGCATCAGCAGGTTGTTGATCCCGGTCGTGGCGGGCGACCGGCCCCACCAGACCGGCCCGTCGGCCTGGCCATAGCCCCGGGCCATCAGGAAGACCGACAGCACCAGCAGGACGGCGATGACCGCCTTGCCCTTGTCGCCCAGCGCGGCGCGGCGTTCGGGGGCCACGCGCTTGAACAGATGCGCCGCCCACCACAGGGCCACGCCCGAAATCAGCAGAACCATCTGGCTTTCCCCTTGCTGGATGTCATGCGCCGCACCCTGCCCCTATCCGGCCATCGCCGCAATCGCCTTGGCCCGGTCCAGCGTCTTGCGCGCGGTTTCGACGTGCAGGTTCTCGACGATCTTGCCGTCCACGACGGCGACGCCCTTGCCTTCGGCCGATGCCGCCTGGAACGCCTCGATCTGGCGGCGGGCCAGGTCGATCTCGGCCTCGGTGGGGGCGAAGGCATCGTTGGCGATGGCAAGCTGGGCGGGGTGGATCAGCGTCTTGCCGTCAAAGCCCATGTCGCGGCCCTGCGCGCATTCGGCGCGCAGCCCCTCGTCGTCCTTGAAGGCGTTGAACACGCCGTCCACGATCACCTTGCCATGCGCCTTGGCCGCCAGCAGGCAGAGGCCCAGCCCCGTCTGCATCGGCAGCCGGTCGGGGCGGAAGCGGCTGTTCAGCTCCTTGGCAAGGTCGTTGGTGCCCATCACCATGCCTTCAAGCCGGGGATGGGCGGCGATGGCGGCGGCGTTCAGCATCCCCAGCGGCGTTTCCATCATCGCCCACAGGGGAAGCCCGGGAACCAGGGCGGCCACGCGGTCCAGGTCGGCGGGGCCGTCCACCTTGGGAATCAGCACCGCGTCCGCGGGCAGGCCGGCGCAGAAGCGCGCGTCCTCCTGCCCCCATTCCGTCGCCAGGCCGTTGATCCGCACGATCCGCGCGCGCGGGCCGTAATCATCCGCCAGCGCCGCCGCCAGGGCCGCGCGAGCGGCAGGCTTTTCGGCGGGGGCCACGGCATCCTCGAGGTCGAAGATGATGGCATCGGCGGGCAGCGTCCGCGCCTTTTCCATCGCCCGGGCGTTGGCGGCGGGAATGTACAGAACCGAACGATAGGGGCGCGCCATCAGATCCTCCTCGCAACAATCTTGCGCGACGCTGCCTTGCGCTGCCGGTTTTGGCAAGGGCCTTCGTGCTGCGCTGCGGCATCAGGCCACGGCCTGCCAGATCAGCCGCAGCGACACCGCCAGCAGGCCCCAGGTGATGAGCTTGTAGAACAGCGCCTCGGGGATGACCTTGACCAGCCGCAGCCCCGCCCAGACCGCCAGCAGCGCCGCCGGCATCAGCACCACGGCGGCCTTCAGCGTGGCGGGCGACAGCTGCCCCAGCGCGGCATAGGGGATCAGCTTGATCCAGTTGCACACCGCGAAGAACCAGGTCGTCGTTCCCGCATAGATCAGCGCGGGCAGGCGCAGCGGCTGGACATAGATCTGCCAGGGCGGCGCGCCGGCATGGCTGATGAAGCTGGTATAGCCCGACAGCAGCCCCCAGAACGTCCCCCGCCCCGCCGACGGGCGCCGTGGCTGGTCCGCCAGCCGCGGCCGGATTAGCGCGTTCAGGGCGAAGATCAGCCCCACCGCGCCCACGATGAAGGTGACGCCATCGACGGGCACCACATGCGCGCCTGCCCAGCCGATGCCGATGCCGGCGATGGCGCCGGGCAGCGCGGTGGCCAGCACCCGCAGGTCGAACTCGCGGCGGAAGGCGATCAGGCCGCCGATGTCGGACACGACATAGATGGGCAGCATCAGCCCCGCCGCCTGCACCGGCGACATGACCAGCGACAGCACCGGGACCGAGATCATCCCCACCATCGCCAGCCCGCCCTTGGCCAGCCCGACCGAGATCGCCGCGATGAAGGCCAGCACCCAGCCCCAGGCCGTCAGATCCAGCATCCCCGCCCCCTTGCCCTGGCGCAGCCATGCGTCCCGGCGTGCGGAATGGCAAGTGTCAGCGCCAACAGCGCCGCCCGGCATCGGCGCGGGCTTGCGGTTTCATGCGCGACCCCGTAACCACCGCGCAACAATCATCCCATTGATCGGAGGTTATCCATGGCCCGACCCAAAATCGCACTGATCGGTGCGGGGCAGATCGGCGGCACGCTGGCGCATCTGGCCGCGATGAAGGAACTGGGCGACGTCGTGCTGTTCGACATCGCCGAGGGCACGCCGCAGGGCAAGGCTCTGGACATCGCGGAATCGGGTCCGTCCGAAGGCTTCGACGCGGTCCTGAAGGGCACGAACGACTATGCCGACATCGCCGGCGCCGATGTCTGCATCGTCACCGCGGGCGTGCCGCGCAAGCCGGGGATGAGCCGCGACGACCTGCTGGGCATCAACCTCAAGGTCATGAAGTCGGTGGGCGAGGGCATCGCCCGCCACGCGCCGGACGCCTTCGTGATCTGCATCACCAACCCGCTGGACGCGATGGTCTGGGCGCTGCGCGAGTTCAGCGGCCTGCCGCATGAAAAGGTCTGCGGCATGGCCGGCGTGCTGGATTCCGCGCGCTTCCGCCACTTCCTGTCGCTGGAGTTCGGCGTGTCCATGAAGGACGTCACCGCCTTCGTGCTGGGCGGCCACGGCGACACGATGGTGCCGCTGACCCGTTATTCCACCGTGGCGGGCATCCCGCTGCCGGATCTGGTCAAGATGGGCTGGACCACGCAAGAGAAGCTGGATGCCATCGTGCAGCGCACCCGCGACGGCGGCGCGGAAATCGTCGGCCTGCTGAAGACCGGCAGCGCCTTCTATGCGCCCGCGACCTCGGCGATCGAGATGGCGGAAGCCTACCTGAAGGACCAGAAGCGCGTCCTGCCCTGCGCGGCCTATGTGGACGGCGCCTATGGCCTGAACGGCATGTATGTGGGCGTGCCGACCGTAATCGGCGCGGGCGGCGTGGAAAAGGTCATCGACATCGCGCTGGACGGCGACGAACAGGCGATGTTCACCAAGTCGGTCGATGCGGTGAAGGGCCTGGTCGAGGCCTGCAAGGGCATCGACGGCTCGCTGGCCTGATCGGCCGGCAGGAACAGGGCGCGTCCCCCGCCGGGGCGCGCCTTTTGCATGTGACGATGTTCACCCTTCGGGTATCCGGCCAATCCGCATCACCCAGTCCCCACCCGGAACTGTGACGCGACCGTGACGCCGCCGGGCGGCGCAGCGACAGGCGTCGCGTGGCGCATCACTTGGTGGTCGCCCACCACCGGGGCAGTCGGAATCGTTAAGCGAATCCTGCTTTTCCGGTGTTTGTGATCACGGCTTTTCTGGCCGTGATCACAATCGGCGGCTTCTTGCGCCTTTCCGGGTTTTTCCGCCAAAACCGTTTCCCGGCCCGCCGCGCCTGTGGCAATACCCCCGCAAATCTGTCGAACCGATGAAGGGGGTCAGGATGAACATCCACGAATACCAGGCCAAGGCGCTGCTGCGTCAATACGGCGCGCCGGTCAGCGACGGCCGGATCGTGACCAAGGCCGACGAGGCCAAGACCGCCGCCAGCGAGATGGACGGCCCCCTCTGGGTCGTGAAGGCGCAGATCCACGCGGGCGGCCGCGGCAAGGGCAGCTTCAAGGAGGCCGAGGCGGGTGAAAAGGGCGGCGTCCGCCTGGCCCGGTCGGTCGAGGAGGCCGAGGAACTGACCCGGCAGATGCTGGGCCGCACGCTGGTCACGCACCAGACCGGACCCGCCGGAAAGCAGGTCAACCGCATCTACATCGAAGACGGTTCGGACATCGCGCGCGAGCTGTATCTGGCGCTGCTGGTGGACCGCGGCACCTCGCGCGTCAGCTTCGTGGCGTCCACCGAGGGCGGCATGGACATCGAGGAAGTGGCCGCCCACACCCCGGAAAAGATCGTCAGCTTCAGCGTCGATCCGGCCTCGGGCCTGTCGGACTTCCACGGCCGCCGCGTGGCCTTCGCCCTGGGCCTGACCGGCAACCAGGTCAAGCAGTGCGTGGCGCTGGTCAGGAACCTCTATCGCCTGTTCATCGAGCGCGACATGGAGATGCTGGAGATCAACCCGCTGATCGTCACCACCGAGGGCAACCTCAACTGCCTGGACGCGAAGATGGGCTTCGACAACAACGCCCTCTACCGCCAGCCCGACATCATGGCGCTGCGCGACGAGACCGAGGAAGACCCCAAGGAGCTGGCGGCCAGCAAGTTCGACCTGAACTACATCGCGCTGGACGGGGAGATCGGCTGCATGGTGAACGGCGCCGGCCTGGCGATGGCCACGATGGACATCATCAAGCTTTACGGCGCGGAACCGGCGAACTTCCTGGACGTGGGCGGCGGCGCCACCAAGGAAAAGGTGACGGAAGCCTTCAAGATCATCACCTCCGACCCGAACGTGAAGGGCATCCTGGTCAACATCTTCGGCGGCATCATGCGCTGCGACATCATCGCGGAAGGCATCATCGCCGCCGTGAAGGAGGTCGGCCTGCAAGTCCCGCTGGTCGTGCGGCTGGAAGGCACGAACGTCGATCTGGGCAAGGACATCATCGCCAAGTCCGGCCTGAACGTGATCGCGGCGGACGATCTGTCGGACGCGGCCGAGAAGATCGTGAAAGCCGTTAAAGGTTGAACCGCAGGGTGCGTGATTTCACGCACCTTCCCCTGAATAATGGTGCGTGGGATCCCGCACCCTACGTCAAGGAAAGCCGTAATGGCCGTTCTCGTCAACAAAGATACCAAAGTCATCTGCCAGGGGATCACCGGGTCCCAGGGCACCTTCCACACCGAACAGGCGATCGCCTATGGCACGCAGATGGTCGGCGGCGTGACGCCCGGCAAGGGCGGCTCGGAACATCTGGGCCTGCCGGTGTTCAACAGCGTGCATGAAGCCGTGGCCAGGACCGGCGCCAACGCGACCGCGATCTATGTGCCGCCCCCTTCGCGGCGGATTCGATCCTGGAAGCCATCGACGCGCAGATCCCGCTGATCGTCTGCATCACCGAAGGCATCCCGGTGCTGGACATGATGCGCGTCAAGCGCGCCCTGCAGGGGTCGAACTCGCGCCTGATCGGGCCGAACTGCCCCGGGATCATGACGCCGGACGAATGCAAGATCGGCATCATGCCGGGGTCGATCTTCCGGCGCGGCAGCGTCGGCGTCGTGTCGCGTTCGGGCACCCTGACCTACGAGGCGGTGAAGCAGACATCGGACGTGGGCCTGGGCCAGTCCTCGGCGGTGGGCATCGGCGGCGATCCCATCAAGGGGATGGAGCATATCGACGTGCTGGCGATGTTCCTGGACGACCCGGAAACCCAATCGATCATCATGATCGGCGAGATCGGCGGCTCGGCCGAGGAGGAAGCGGCCGAGTTCCTGGCCGACCAGAAGAAGAAGGGCAAGTGGAAGCCCACCGCGGGCTTCATTGCCGGGCGCACCGCGCCTCCGGGCCGGCGGATGGGCCATGCCGGGGCCATCGTCTCGGGCGGCAAGGGCGACGCGGAATCGAAGATCGAGGCGATGAAGCGCGCGGGCATCGTCGTGGCCGACAGCCCTGCCGGCCTGGGCGAGGCGGTCCTGAAGGCCATCAAGGGCTGAAACTGAACCCCGCCCGCCGCGCGGGCGTTCCCCGGACGAGCTGCTTCGCTCGGATATCAACAGGAGAATCAGGATGAAGATGCTTTCTGCCGCCCTCATCGCCTCGACTGTCGCTCTGGGGGCCTGCGCGCCCGAACCGATCACGCGGGTCGAGACGACCGTGACCACCACCCCGGTCGATACCGAGGCACTGGCGGTGGCGACCGGCCTGCCCGCCGATGCCGTCCTGGGCGTGACCCGGAGCGACAATCAGTATGTCGTGTTCTATCGTGAAGAAGGCGTGACCGCCGAGCAGTTGGCCGACGCGCCGCGCACGATCTGCGCCAACACGGCCTCGACGGTGTTCACCGCGACGCCGGTGGATACCACCGCTCCGCAGTTCGGCAGCGGCGTGCAGCGCATGACCGTCACCTGTTCGTGACGATTTGCAAAGCCGTGCCCCCGACATAAGTATGGGGGCACTGGCAACACAGGGGGATGATGTGGACGACCAGCCGCCAAGCGGGACAGCGATCGCGCCGCAACGGGCCAGTACCCGGACGGTCCGCCGCATTGCGCCCGTGTCGCTGGCCGCGCTTGTGGCGATGACGGCCTGCGGCCGCGCGCCGACCGACGACGTCCTGCCGGGCGGCATTCCCGCCATGACCAACCTGCACCAGGCCAGCACCCTGCCGCCCGAGGCGGTGCGCACGGTGGCGCGGCGCGACTTCGGCTGGCGGCTGATCTATCACCCTGCCCGCGCGCCCCTGGGCGCCGCACAGGGCACGGCCCGCGCCCTGTGCGGGCTGGAACGCCGCGCGGTGGCGCGGATCGAACGCATCCCGCGGCTGGATCCCTATGCCGATCCCGGTGCGGCCATCATCGACGTTTATTGTGCCTGAGGCGGTCATGACACCCACAGCAGCAACGGCCCGTTTTTCCGACCTTTCCCGGCTGGGGGTGCTGATGGCGGTCTGCGCCCTGGCCGGCTGCATGGCGCCTGTCCAGGCGCCAGCCCCGGCGCCCGCGGCCCCCGCCGCGCCGGCGGCCCCGCGCGTCGTCGTGCCGGCCGTGCCGGCCGCCCCGCCCGTCGCGGCACCCGCCGCCCCCGCGCTGCCGGCCGGCCCCGTGGACAGCCGCACCGGCCTGCACCAGGCCTCGGTCATCGCGGTGACGGGCGACGCCGACAGCCGCTATACCGTCCTGTTCCGCCCGGCCCAGACCGACCCCGGCAAGATCGCCGCCGCGCCTGCCCAGCTTTGCCGCCAGGCGGGCCGCGACCTTGCGGACAGCCGCACCAACACGCCCGGCGCCGGCAGCGCGATGCCCGGCGTCCAGATGATGATCGTCACCTGCAGCGCCTCCTGACGCCGCATCTTTCCGCCCTGTATCCTCCATTGCGTCAAGGACGCGAGACCCGATGACCGACCAACCCAAGAACGCCGACTTCCACGATTCGTCCTTCCTGCAAGGACACAACGCCGCCTATATCGAACAGCTTTACGGCCAGTGGGCGCAAAGCCCGCAGACCGTGGATGCGGCCTGGGACGCCTTCTTCCGCGGCCTGGGCGACAGCGGAGAGGATGCCGCGCGCGAGGCGGGGGGACCCAGCTGGAAGCGCCCCGACTGGCCGCCGATGCCCACCGACGAAACCACCGCGGCACTGACCGGCGAATGGCCGATGGCCAGCAGGGCCGAGGCCAATGCCGCGATGAAGAAGATCGCCGCCAAGGCCGAGGAGAAGGGCCTGACCCTGACCGAGGACCAGATGCGGCAGGCGGTGCTGGATTCGATCCGCGCGCTGATGCTGATCCGCGCCTATCGGATCCGCGGCCACCTGCACGCCGACCTGGACCCCTTGGGACTGCGCGACGTGCCCGACCACGGCGAGCTGAACCCCGAGACCTACGGCTTCGGGCCTGGCGACATGGACCGGCCGATCTTCATCGACAACGTGCTGGGTCTGGAGATCGCCTCGATCCGCCAGATCACCGACCTGATGAAGCGCACCTATTGCGGTACCTTCGCGATCCAGTTCATGCACATCTCGAACCCCGAGGAGGCCGGCTGGCTGAAGGAGCGGATCGAGGGCTATGGCAAGGAAATCCAGTTCACCCAGGAAGGCCGCCGCGCGATCCTGAACAAGCTGGTCGAGGCAGAGGGCTTCGAGAAGTTCCTGCACGTCAAGTACATGGGCACCAAGCGCTTCGGCCTGGACGGGGGCGAGGCGCTGATCCCGGCGATGGAGCAGATCATCAAGCGCGGCGGCGCCCTGGGCGTGAAGGAGATCGTCATCGGGATGCCGCATCGCGGCCGCCTGTCGGTGCTGGCCAATGTCATGTCGAAGCCCTTCCGGGCGATCTTCCACGAATTCCAGGGCGGCAGCTTCAAGCCCGACGACGTTGACGGTTCGGGCGACGTGAAATACCACCTCGGCGCGTCCAGCGACCGCGAATTTGACGGCAATTCGGTCCATCTGTCGCTGACGGCGAACCCCTCGCATCTCGAGGCGGTGAACCCGGTCGTTCTGGGCAAGGCGCGGGCCAAGGGCGACCAGCTGGCCGACACCCATGACCGCACCGCGGTCCTGCCGATCCTGCTGCACGGCGACGCGGCCTTCGCGGGCCAGGGCGTCGTGGCCGAATGCCTGCAGCTGTCGGGCATCAAGGGCCACCGGACCGGCGGCTGCATCCATATCGTCGTGAACAACCAGATCGGCTTCACGACCGCCCCGCATTTCAGCCGCACCTCGCCCTATCCGACCGACATCGCCCTGATGGTCGAGGCGCCGATCTTCCACGTTAACGGCGACGACCCCGAGGCGGTCGTCCACGCCGCCAAGGTCGCCACCGAGTTCCGCCAGAAGTTCCACAAGGACGTGGTCATCGACATCTTCTGCTATCGCCGCTTCGGTCACAACGAAGGCGACGAGCCGATGTTCACCAACCCGGCGATGTACAACAAGATCAAGGGCCACAAGACCACCCTGCAGCTGTACACCGAACGCCTGGTGGCCGACGGCCTGATCCCCGAGGGCGAGATCGAGGACATGAAGGCCGCCTTCCAGAACCACCTCAACGAGGAGTTCGAGGTGGGCAAGGCCTTCAAGCCGAACAAGGCCGACTGGCTGGACGGCAAGTGGTCGGGCCTCGACCGCGAGGGCGCGGAATACGTCTCGGGCGAGACCGGCATCGACCCCTCGGCCATGGCGCAGATCGGCCGCGCGCTGACCACCGTTCCCGAAGGCCTGACCCTGCACAAGACCGTGGGGCGCCTGCTGGACGCCAAGCGCCAGATGTTCGAGACCGGCGAAGGCTTCGACTGGGCCACCGGCGAGGCGCTGGCCTTCGGGTCGCTGCTGCTGGAAGGCAAGAAGGTGCGCCTGGCCGGCCAGGACAGCACGCGCGGCACCTTCAGCCAGCGTCATTCGGCCATCATCGACCAGAAGACCGAAGAACGCTATTATCCGCTGAACCACATCGCGGACGGCCAGGCGCCCTACGAGGTCATCGACTCGATGCTGTCGGAATACGCGGTGCTGGGCTTCGAATACGGCTATTCGCTGGCCGAACCCAACGCCCTGGTGATGTGGGAGGCGCAGTTCGGCGACTTCGCCAACGGCGCGCAGATCATGTTCGACCAGTTCATCTCCTCGGGCGAGAAGAAGTGGCTGCGCATGTCCGGCCTGGTGATGCTGCTGCCGCACGGCTTCGAGGGTCAGGGCCCCGAACACAGTTCGGCCCGCCTGGAACGTTTCCTGCAGATGTCGGCCGAGGACAACTGGATCGTCGCCAACTGCACCACGCCGGCCAACTATTTCCACATCCTGCGCCGCCAGATGCACCGCCGGTTCCGCAAGCCGCTGGTGCTGATGACGCCGAAATCGCTGCTGCGCCATCCCAAGGCCACCAGCAAGGCGGCGGATTTCCAGACCGGATCGACCTTCCACCGCGTGCTGTGGGACGACGCCCAGCAGGGCAGTTCCGACATCACCCTGGTCCCCGATCACCGCATCCGCCGCGTGGTGATCTGTTCGGGCAAGGTCTATTACGACCTGCTGAAGGCGCGGGACGAGGCCGGGATCGACGACATCTATCTGCTGCGGCTTGAACAGTTCTATCCCTTCCCCGCGCAGTCGATGGTCAGGGAACTGAGCCGCTTCAAGGACGCCGAGATCGTCTGGTGCCAGGAAGAACCCAAGAACCAGGGCGGCTGGACCTTCGTCGAGCCCTATCTGGAATGGTCGCTGGACCGGTTGGGCGCGCGCCACAACCGCGCCCGCTATGTCGGCCGCAACGCGGCGGCATCGGTGGCCACGGGCTTGGCCTCGCGCCACAAGGCCGAGCAGGAGGCCCTCGTCGCCGAGGCGCTGTCGCTGGAAGGATGAGCCGATGACCATCGAAGTCCGCGTGCCCGCCCTGGGCGAATCCGTCACCGAGGCGACCGTCGCCACCTGGTTCAAGAAGCCGGGTGACGCGGTCGCGGTGGACGAGATGCTGTGCGAGCTGGAAACCGACAAGGTGACGGTCGAGGTGCCCAGCCCGGCCGCAGGAACCCTGGCCGAAATCGTCGCGGCCGAAGGCGAAACCGTCGGCCCCGACGCGCTGCTGGCCCAGATCGGCGAGGCCGGCGGCGAGACCCCGAAAGAAGAACAACCCAAGGCCGAAACGGCCCGGAAGACCCCGGAAGGACAACAGATGAGCGGCAAATCCGTGGACGTGATGGTGCCCGCGCTTGGCGAAAGCGTGACCGAGGCGACCGTGGCCACCTGGTTCAAGAAGCCGGGCGACAGCGTGGCGGTGGACGAGATGCTGTGCGAGCTGGAAACCGACAAGGTGTCGGTCGAGGTGCCCAGTCCGGCGGCCGGCATCCTGGCCGACATCCTGGCCGAGGAAGGCACGACCGTGGACGCCAAGGCGCGGCTGGCGATCATCACCGAAGGGGCGTCGGGCAACGCCGGTGCCGCCAGACCGGCGGGCGGGGCCTCGGACAACAAGGGCGCCTACGGCAATGCCGGGCCTGCCGGGCAGCCCCCGGTCGGACCGGCCTCGGGCGGCGAGGACGGCGTGACGGCGGGCGAGGTCGGCTCCCCCGGCGCCGGACCCGAACAGATGCAGCCCCGCACCGATGTCGAGGATGCCCCCTCGGCCAGGAAGGCGATGGCCGAGAAGGGCCTCAGCCGCGACCAGGTGACGGGTTCGGGCCGCGACGGCCGGGTGATGAAGGAGGACGTGGCCCGCGCGCAGCCGGCGGCCAGGCCCGCAGCCCCCGCCCCTGCCGCCCCCGCCGCCCCGCGGCCCGCGCAGGACGCCGCCCGCGAGGAGCGGGTCAAGATGACCCGGCTGCGCCAGACCATCGCGCGCCGCCTGAAGGACGCGCAGAACACCGCCGCGATGCTGACCACCTACAACGAGGCCGACATGTCCGGCATCATGGGTCTGCGCAACGAATACAAGGACGCCTTCGAGAAGAAGCACAAGGTCAAGCTGGGCTTCATGTCCTTCTTCGTGAAGGCCTGCTGCCACGCCCTGAAGGAAGTCCCCGAGGTCAATGCCGAGATCGACGGCACCGACGTGGTCTACAAGAACTACGTCAACATGGGCGTCGCGGTGGGCACGCCCTCGGGGCTGGTGGTGCCGGTGGTGCGCGACGCCGACCAGAAGGGCTTTGCGGCGATCGAAAAGGAGATCGCCGACCTGGGCGCCAAGGGCCGCGACGGCAAGCTGACCATGCAGGAGATGCAGGGCGGCACCTTCACCATCTCGAACGGCGGGGTCTATGGCTCGCTGATGTCCTCGCCCATCCTGAACCCGCCGCAGTCGGGGATCCTGGGGATGCACAAGATCCAGGACCGCCCGGTGGTGGTCGGCGGGCAGATCGTCATCCGGCCGATGATGTATCTGGCGCTGTCCTATGACCACCGCATCGTTGACGGCAAGGGCGCCGTGACCTTCCTGGTCCGCGTCAAGGAAGCGCTGGAGGATCCCCGCCGCCTGCTGATGGATCTGTAAGATTGCCGCACCGCTGCCCCCGCGGCGGTGCCTTTTCTGCATCAAGGACAGGCTATGCAACTGATCGCCCGCTATACCCTTTCCGATCCGGCCCTGTTTCGCCGCGCCTTTAACGCCGACGCCGAGGATCGCGGCCGGAACGGGCTGTCGCTGCTGCAACTGTGGCGCGAGGACGACCGCCACGCCTGGGCGCTGTTTCAGGTCAACGACGCCAAGGCGGCGCGGGCGTATCTGTCCGGGGGCGCGGCCGTCTTCAACGCGCAGGCGGGCGTGAGCGACTGCGATTTCCATTTCCTGGAGACGGCATGACGATGACCACCGAACTGACGGTCCTGGCGCTGGCGGCCCTTCTGCAGGCGGTCCAGTTCGTGGCCTTTTCCGTTGCCGCCAATCGCCAGGTCGGGCCCAAGGTGGCCGTGGGTCCGCGCGACCACGCCCCGGCGCTGACCGGCACCGCCGGGCGCCTGCAGCGGGCGCTGAACAACCATTTCGAGGGGCTGATCCTGTTCACCATCGCCGTCCTGGTGGTGACGCTTGGCGGGCAGGCCAGCGGCGTGACGGCGGCCTGCGCCTGGATTTATCTTGTCGCGCGGATCCTCTATGTGCCGGCCTATGTGTTCGGCTGGGTGCCCTGGCGTTCGGTGATCTGGATGGTGGGATTTGCCGCGACGATGGTGATGATACTGGCCGCGCTGTTCTAGGCACCGCCCTGGACCCGGCCTCGAGGGACGATGAAGGAGAAACTGATGTCCACCTATGACCTGATCGTGATCGGGGCGGGACCGGGCGGCTATGTCTGCGCGATCCGGGCGGCGCAACTGGGCCTGAAGGTCGCCTGCGTCGAGGGACGCGAAGCCCTGGGCGGCACCTGCCTGAATGTCGGCTGCATCCCGTCCAAGGCGCTGCTGCACGCCAGCCACATGGCCCACGAGGCGCACGAGAATTTCGCCCGGATGGGGCTGAACGTGGGCCATGTCGATGTGGATTGGCAGAAGATGCAGGGCTACAAGGCGGAAACCGTCGCCGGAAACACCAAGGGCATCGAGTTCCTGTTCAAGAAGAACAAGATCGACTGGCTGAAGGGCTGGGCGGTGATCGAGGCGCCGGGCAAGGTCCGGGTCGGCGACACCACGCACGAGACGAAGAACATCGTGATCGCCACCGGGTCGGTCGCCTCGGCGCTGAAGGGCGTGACGGTGGACAACGAGGCCGGCGTGGTGGTGGATTCGACCGGTGCGCTGGCGCTGCCGAAGATCCCGGCCTCGATGGTGGTGATCGGCGCGGGGGTGATCGGGCTGGAGCTGGGCTCGGTCTATGCGCGGCTTGGCACGGAGGTGACGGTCATCGAATACCTGGACGCCATCACCCCGGGCATGGACGCCGAGGTGCAGAAGCAGTTCCAGAAGATCCTGACCAAGCAGGGGCTGAAGTTCGTGCTGGGCGCCGCGGTGTCGGGCGTCGAGGCGGCCGAGGGCCAGGCCAGGGTCAGCTATACGCTGCGCAAGGACGACAGCGAGCAGGCGATCGAGGCCGAGGTGGTGCTGGTCGCCACCGGCCGCCGCCCCCATGTCGATGGCCTGGGCCTTGACGCCCTCGGCGTGCAGATGACCGACCGCGGCTATGTCAGGGTGGACGGCCACTGGGCCACCTCGGTGCCCGGCATCTACGCCATCGGCGACGCGGTGCCCGGCCCGATGCTGGCGCACAAGGCCGAGGACGAGGGCATGGCGGTCGCCGAGGTGATCGCCGGCCGGCACGGCCACGTCAACTATGACGTGATCCCCGGCGTCATCTACACCATGCCCGAGGTCGCCAGCGTCGGCCTGACCGAGGAGGCCGCCAAGGAAGGCGGCCGCAAGATCAGGGTCGGCAAGTTCCCCTTCATGGGCAATGCCCGCGCCAAGGCGGTGATGCAGGCGGACGGCTTCGTCAAGCTGATCGCGGATGCCGAGACCGACCGGATCCTGGGCTGCCACATCATCGGCCCCAATGCCGGCGAGATGATCCACGAGGTCTGCGTGGCGATGGAGTTCGGCGCCGCCGCGCAGGATCTGGCGCTGACCTGCCACGCCCATCCCACCACCTCGGAAGCGGTGCGGGAAGCCGCGCTGGCCTGCGGCGACGGTGCGATCCATGTCTGAACCGGCCAGGGGGGCGCTGCCCCCTCGACGCTGGCGCGTCTCACCCCCCGGGATATTTCCGCACAGAAGATGGGGCGGCGCGGGCTGGTCCTGGCGGTCCTGGCGCTTGCCGCCTGCGGCGGCGGGGGCGGGCCCGAGATGCCGGCCGGGCTGGGTCGCAACGGGCTTTACCCCAATGAGACGCCGCAGCTGCGCGCGCGCATCAATTATTGGTCGCGCCATTACGAGGTGCCGCCGGCGATCGTGCAGCGGATCATCCTGCGCGAATCGCAGCACCGGCCCCAGGCGCGGAACGGATCGCATTACGGGCTGATGCAGCTGAACCCGCAGACCGCGCGGAGCATGGGCCATCGCGGCCCGGCCGAGGCGCTGCTGGATGCCGACACCAACCTGCGCTATGGCGTCAGGTATCTGCGGGGGGCCTGGATGGTGGCGGAAGGCAATCCCGACAGGACGGTGATGTGGTATTCGCGCGGCTATTACCACGAAGCCAAGCGCAAGGGCCTGCTGAAGAGGACCGGCCTGCGGGGCTGAACGCCCGCGGCCGGTGTCCACGGGCCGCGGTCAGTCCCTCGAGGCCTTCAACGCCGCCACGCCGGGCAGTTCCTTGCCCTCCATCCATTCCAGGAAGGCCCCGCCCGCCGTCGAGATGAAGGTGAAGTCCTGCGCGACGCCGGCCTTGTTCAGCGCAGCGACGGTGTCGCCGCCGCCCGCGACCGAGATGAGGCTGCCGTTGCGCGTCTGCCCCGCCGCCGCCTGCGCCAGGGCATTGGTCGCGCGGTCGAAGGGCTCGATCTCGAAGGCGCCCAGGGGGCCGTTCCAGATCAGCGTCCGGCAGCGGCCCATCGCCTCGCGCAGGGCATCCACCGTGGCCGGGCCCGCGTCCAGGATCATGGCGTCGACCGGGCACTGGTCGACCGGCAGCACCTGCGACTCCGCGCCTGCCCGGAATTCCCGCGCCACCACGACATCCAAGGGCAGATGGATCACGCAGCCGCCCTGGTCGGCCTTTTCGAGGATCTGGCGCGCGGTGTCGGCCATGTCGCGTTCGGCCAGCGACTTGCCGACCTCGACCCCCTGGGCCACCAGGAAGGTGTTGGCCATGCCGCCGCCGATCACCAGGTGATCGACCTTGTCCACCAGGTTCATCAGCAGGTCCAGCTTGGTCGAGACCTTGGCCCCGCCCACCACCGCCATCACCGGCCGCTGCGGATTGCCCAGCGCCGCGTCGAGCGCCTTCAGCTCGGCCTCCATCAGGCGCCCCGCCCCCGACGGCAGCAACCGCGCCAGACCCTCGGTCGAGCCATGCGCCCGATGCGCCGCCGAAAAGGCGTCGTTGACATAGACCTTGCCCAGCGCCGCGATCGAGGCGGCGAAGGTCGGGTCGTTGGCCTCCTCGCCCTCGTGGAAGCGGGTGTTTTCCAGCAGCGCCACGTCGCCGGGCTTCAGGGCGGCCACCACCCGCTTGGCCGGGCCGCCGATGCAGTCGTCGGCGAAGACAACCGGCTGGCCCAAGGCAGCCTCCAGCGCAGGGACGATCTGCTTCAGGCTCATGGCATCGACGCGCTTGCCCTTGGGCCGGTCGAAATGCGCCAGAAGGACCGGGATGCCGCCCCTGGCCTGGATGTCCTTGACGGTGGGCACGATCTTCTCGATCCTCGTGGCGTCGGTCACGCGGCCGTCTTCCACCGGCACGTTCACGTCCACGCGGGTCAGCACGACCTTGCCGTCCATGTCCAGATCGTCGATCGTCTTGAAGTCGGCCATTTCCTTGTCCTTCCGGGCAGCTGGGCTTGCTGGCTTGTCCCGCATGGGGGCATCCGCGTCAACTCTCGCGCAAGGGTGATGGTTGCGTGAGGGTCTTTGCGCGTTGCCCTTGGACCGGCAAAGCCCTAGACCAAGGGCGAACCTGGCAAAGGAGGGCCCGCATGGCCGAGATCACCGATCCCGAGAACACCATCATCATCGAGTTGAAGGATGGCCCGGTCGTCATCGAGCTTTTGTCCGATGTCGCCCCCAAGCATGTCGAGCGGATGAAGGAACTGGCCCGCGCCGGAAAATACGACAACGTGGCCTTCCACCGCGTGATCGACGGCTTCATGGCCCAGACCGGCGACGTGGAGCACGCGAACATGGAAAACAACTACAACCCCGGCCGCGCGGGCACCGGCGGATCGGATCTGCCCGACCTTCCGGCCGAATTTTCCAGGCTGCCCCATGATCGCGGCACCCTGGGCGCGGCGCGGTCGCAGAACCCCGACAGCGCCAACAGCCAGTTCTTCATCAACTTCAAGGACAACCATTTCCTGAACGGCCAGTACACCGTCTATGGCCGCGTGATCTCGGGGATGGAGCATGTGGACAAGATCGCGCGGGGCGAGCCGCCCGCCAATCCCGACCGCATGATTTCCGTCAAGGTGGCCGCCGATGCATAAGTTCCTGATCCCCGCCTTCGTCCTGGCGGCCGCTGCCGCCCATGCGCAGGCGCCCGCCCAGGCCCCCGCCCACGAGGACGGGCCGGGTCCGAACATGGTGATCGAGGTCGCGGCCGCCGACGGCACGCCCAAGGGCACCATCACGCTGGACCTGCTGGCCGACAAGGCGCCCAACCACGTCGCGCGCCTGGTCGAGCTGGCGAGGTCGGGGGCCTATGACGGCGTCGTCTTCCACCGCGTGATCGACGGCTTCATGGCCCAGACCGGCGACGTGGAACACGGCAAGCACGACGGCGACAGCACCGGCATGGCCGGCATGGGCGGATCCGACCTGCCCGACCTGGAAGCCGAGTTCAACGACGTCTCGTTCCAGGCCGGCACCGTCGGCATGGCCCGCGCCCAGGATCCCAACAGCGCCAACAGCCAGTTCTTCATCGACCTGGCCCCGGCGACCTTCCTGGACGGGGAATACACCGTGGTGGGCCAGTTGATCGACGGCTGGGACGTCCTGAACCAGATCAAGAAGGGCGACGCGAACGCCAATGGCGCGGTCGAGGAACCCGACTACATGGCGCGGGTCACCATCGTCGAATAAGCCGGGATCGAGGGGGCCGCCCCCTCTTTTCGCACTTGCAGCATCGGCATCGCCGGGCCTATGGTCTGCGCGAGATGGAACCGCGCAGCCTGCCCGACGTCACGGAGATCACCCCCTCGGCCGGGGTCGAACGCGCGCATCACGGCTGGCGCGCCAAGTGCTTGCAGCGGCTGATCCGGATGCGCCTGCCGGTGCCGCGCAGCTTCGCCATTTCCTCGGATGCCGTGCAGTCCATCGCCGCCGGGCGGCGGGTGGATCTGGGGGCGCTGGCCGACCTGTTCAGCGAGGGCGACGGGCTGGTGAGCGTGCGCCCCTCGGCGCTGATGCCGGAATGGGGCGGGCCGGGGACGGTGCTGAACGTCGGCATCAACGACCAGACCCACGACCGCCTGGCCCACCGCATCGGCAGGACCAATGCCGCCACCCTGTATCTTCGCTTCGTCCAGAGCTATGCGATCCACATCGCCCGCCTTGATCCGGACATGTTCGCGCAGGACGGCGACAGCGCCCTGGCCGAGGCGCTGCGCACCTATCGGGACGAAACCGACGAGGACTTCCCGCAGGATCCGGCCATCCAGCTGTCCGAGGTGCTGCGCTCGATGGCGCGCGCCTGGGAAGGGCCGACGGCGCGGCTGCTGCGCCAGGCCAAGGGCGCGCCCGCAAATGCGCCCCTGGGGCTGGTCGTGCAGCAGATGGCGCTTGGTCAGGGGCCGGGTCTGTGCGGAACGGGCAGCATCCAGTTCGTCGATGCCGTGACCGGTGCGCCGCGCGTCATCGGCCGCTTCCGGCGCCAGCATCACGGCGGCGCCGACGGCGCCGGCGCGCAGACGCAGTTCCTGAACCGCGACGACCGCGGCCCCTCGCTCGAGGAGGCGGCGCCCGAGGTCTATGCGGACCTGATCCGCTTCGGCGTCGCCGCCCGAGAGCGTCTGCGCGAGGAGATGCAGATCGAGTTCGTGGTGATGGACGGCCAGATCTCGATCATCGACGCGACGCGGGTGCAGCGGACGTCGCGCGCGGGGGTCCGCATCGCGGTGGCCCTGGCCCGCGACGGCATCATCCCCGAGATCCGAGGCGGTGATGCGCGTCGAGCCCCGGGCGCTTGCGGACCTGCTGCACCAGCAGGTCGATCCGCAGGCCCCGCGCGAGGTGATCGCCCGCGGCATCAACGCCAGCCCCGGCGCGGCCACTGGCCGGATCGTCTTTACCTCGGCCGCAGCCCAGGCTGCCGCCGCCCGGGGCGAGGCCTGCATCCTGGTCCGCCGCGAGACGGTCCCCGAGGATGTGCGCGGGATGCACGCCTCGGTGGGGGTGCTGACGGAACGGGGCGGCACCACCAGCCACGCGGCGGTGATCGCGCGCGGCATGGGCCTGCCCTGCATCGTCGGCGCCTCGGGGATCAGCATCGACGCCCGGCAACGGCTGCTGCGCGCCGGCGCCGTCACCCTGCGCGAGGGCGACGAGATCACCATCGACGGCTCCAGCGGCGAGGTTCTGGCAGGCTGCGTGCCGCTTCTGGAGCCGGCGCTTGACGACAATTTCACGCAGCTTCTGGATTGGGCGGACGCGGCGGGCGGCATCGGTGTGCGGGCCAATGCCGACACCCCCGAGGATGCGCGCGTCGCCCGGCGCTTCAAGGCGCAGGGCATCGGCCTGTGCCGGACCGAACACATGTTCTTCGACGCCGAGCGTCTGCCCGCCATGCGAGAGATGATCTTCGCCGACAAGCCCGAAGGCCGCCGCCTGGCCCTGGACCGGATCCTGCCCATGCAGCGGCAGGACTTCATCGCCCTGTTCGAGATCATGGCCGGCCTGCCCGTCACCATCCGCCTGTTCGACCCGCCCCTGCACGAATTCCTGCCCCAGGACCGGGAAGGGCTGCGCGAGCTGGCCGATTCGCTGGATCTGCCCCTGTCCGACGTCACCCGCCGGGTCGAGGCCCTGTCCGAGTTCAACCCGATGCTGGGGATGCGCGGCGTCCGCCTGGGGATCACCATCCCCGAGATCTACGACATGCAGGCCCGCGCCATCTTCGAGGCCACGGTCGAGGCCAGCCGCAAGGGCGAACCCGTGGTCCCCGAGATCATGATCCCGCTGGTCAGCGCCATGCGCGAGGTGGAACTGGTCAAGAACCGCATCGACGCCGCCGCGGCCTCGGTGCGCAACGACCGGCGCACGGACTTCGACTATCGTCTGGGGGTGATGGTCGAGACCCCGCGCGCCTGTCTGCGGGCAGGCGACATCGCCGCGCATTCGGCCTTCCTGTCCTTCGGCACCAACGACCTGACGCAGATGACCTATGGGCTGTCGCGCGACGACGCCGGGCGCTTCATGGCCACCTATGTGGGTCAGGGGGTCTATTCCGAAGATCCCTTCCACTGCCTGGACCAGGACGGCGTCGGGGAACTGCTGCTGACCGGCGCGCAGCGGGCGCGGCGCCAGCAGCCGGGGATCACCATCTCGGTCTGCGGCGAACATGGCGGCAATCCCGAATCGATCGCCTTCTGCCACGACGCGGGCTTCGACTACGTGTCCTGTTCCCCCTTCCGGGTGCCGGTGGCCCGGCTGGCGGCGGCGCAGTCGGCCCTGCGCGCGCGGCTGCGCCACGACGACGGCTGAACGCCGCGCCGCGCCTCGCGAATCACAAGGGCAGCGTCCTAAGCACCTGAATCTCGGTCCGAATCGGACCTATTCGCACCCTATCGTGCTGAATCCTGCCGGTTCGGCTTTCCGGGGTCGGCAGGAAGCTGCCGGAAAGTGCCGATTTTCCCCCTTCCGCAGGACTTGCAGAGATGGGGTGTAGCCCGGCCGATCCGTAAAACCGTAATCATTCCTCTGTCGCCGCCGGGCCCCTTGCCGGGGTCCAGGAAGGCGGCGTTAACACCCTGTCCATCCGGCAAGGTTATAGGAATGCTTATGAAAACGCTGCTACGGCGGATGGCGCGGCTTTGCCTGTGCGCCTCTGCGCTGACCCTTACGGCCACGGTCGCCTCGGCGGGAAACGGATCGCTGTTCTCCTCTGACGGGGGGCTCTTCTCGGGCGCCGGGGCGGGCGCCGCGATGGGCGAAACGGCCCGTCCGACGCCGCTTCTGTACACGGATGTGGAACCCGTGCAGGCCGAAAGCCGGGTGGCCGAGGACATTCCTTCGGCCAAGGTGTTTCTGGCCAGCAGCCGGGGCCGCTATGACGAACGCGACCTGAACTGCCTGGCCGAGGCCATCTATCACGAGGCCCGCGGCGAAAGCACGCGCGGTCAGGCCGCCGTGGCCGAGGTGATCCTGAACCGGGTGGACAGCCGCAAGTTCCCGTCCTCGGTCTGCGGGGTGGTCAACCAGCCCAGCCAGTTCAGCTATACCATCGGCGGCAGGAAACCGATCGGCAACAAGGCCGCCTACCTGCGCGCCCGCGACATCGCCCGCAACGCCCTGGCCGGGGCGCCCCGCGTGCTGACCGGCGGCGCCACCTATTTCCACACCCCCGCCGTCCGCCCCGCCTGGTCGCAGCGCTTCCAGCAGACCGTGCGGATCGGCCAGCACATCTTCTATCGCCCGGGCGGGCAGCGGGTCGCCTCGAACTGACGGCAGGCTTGCCTGCCGCGCCGATTTCCTGTGAATGGCGGGCATGAGCCAGCCCGACCGCATCCACCTTCGCGACCACGTCGTGACCGCCGAGATCGGCGCCTTCCAGTCCGAACGGGGCCGCACCCAGCGCCTGCGCTTCGCGCTGAGCGTGGATCTGCGCGATCCGGTGGACGGGGCCCAGGATCACGTGGACCGGATCCTGTCCTATGACGTGCTGGTCCAGGCGATCGACGCGGCCCTGGCCGATCAGCGCTACAACCTGGTCGAAACCCTGGCTGAACGGATCGCCGCCGAGGTTCTGGCAGACCCCCGCGCCGCCCGGATCGAGGTGACGGTCGAGAAGCTGGACCGCGGTCCCGGCGCGCTGGGCATCACGCTCAGCCGGGAAGCGGGGCGGATGGCGGTGACGCCGGCGCATCTGCCGGTGCGCGTGGTGGTGGGCCAGCCGGCCCCCCTGCCCGCCGGGGCGGTGGTGGTCGTGCCCGCGGCGCCGGTCCGGCCCCTGCCCCGGGGCGGCGACAGCCGCCGGCTGGCGCTGCTGGGCCTGGACCAGTTCGCCTGGATCCTGGCCGCCACCCTGGGGATCGAGGTCGCCGAGACGCGGACCGAGCTTGAGGCCGCGATTCGCGCCGGGCGCGCCGTCGTCTGGGCCCCGGCCCGTCTTGCCGTCGAGGCCCCGGATGTCCCGCCCGACGGCGCCTCGCTGGCCTTCTGGCTGGCCCCGCGTCTGTCCGCCACGCGCGTCGATTTCGCGGGGACCGCACCGCCACCCGCCCCGCCCCTGGGTTTCCCGATCCCGCTGGGCCGCATCGGGGGCCAGCCGTGACGCTTTACTACCGGCCCTTGCCGATCCCGCATGGCCGGCACGTCCTGGCTGGCGGCTGGACGCGCTTTTCGCAGGTCGAGATCCTGGAACGCGGCCGGCAGCCCCGGATCAGCGACGACATCCCCGACGACGTGCTGGACCGCCTGACCGCGCCGCGGGCCGATCTGGCGGGGCTGTCGCTGAACCGGCCCCGTGTTATGGGGGTCGTCAACGCCACGCCCGACAGCTTCTCGGACGGCGGCAGCTATGACCCGGCCCGCCACGGCCGGCGGCTGGTCGGGGAAGGGGCGGATATTCTCGACATCGGCGGCGAATCGACCCGCCCCGGCGCGGCCGAGGTGCCCGTCGCCATCGAGATCGACCGCATCCTGCCGCCGGTCCGCGCGCTGGCCGATCTGGCGCCGGTTTCGGTGGACACCCGCAAGGCTGCGGTGGCGCGGGCCGCGCTGGGGGCCGGGGCCGCGATCATCAACGACGTGTCGGGCTTCGACTTCGATCCGGCCATGCCGGCGCTGCTGGCCGGGGCCGGGGTTCCGGTCTGCCTGATGCACGCGCAGGGCCTGCCCGCGACGATGCAGGACGATCCGCGCTATGACGACGTGCTGCTGGACGTGCATGACGCGCTTGACGCCCGCATCCGGCGGGCCGAGGCCGCGGGCATCAGGCGCGACCGGATCATCGTCGATCCCGGCATCGGCTTCGGCAAGACCCAGGCGCACAATCTTGCCATCCTGCGGCGGATTTCGCTGTATCATGGGCTGGGCTGCCCGATCCTGCTGGGCGTCTCGCGCAAGCGCTTCATCGGCGCCCTGGGCGGGGCCGAGGATCCGGCCGACCGGATGCCCGGCACGCTGGCGGTGACGCTGGCGGCGGTGGCGCAGGGGGTGCAGGTTCACCGGGTCCACGACGTGGCCGGGGTGGTTCAGGGACTGCGGCTGTGGCAGGCCGTCAACAACGAAAAGGCAGAACGATGAGCAGAGGCTTGTTCGGGACAGACGGCGTGCGCGGACGCGCCAACACCCACCCCATGACCGCCGAGATGGCCTTGCGCCTGGGGGCGGCGGCAGGGCGGTACTTCCGCCGCGACAGCAAGGACAGCGTGCATCGCGTGGTGATCGGCAAGGACACGCGGCTGTCGGGCTACATGCTGGAAAACGCCCTGACGGCGGGGCTGACCAGCACCGGCATGAACGTGCTGCTGCTGGGGCCGGTGCCGACGCCGGCCGTGGGCTTTCTGACCCGGTCGATGCGGGCGGACGTGGGCATCATGATCTCGGCCAGCCACAACCCGGCCGAGGACAACGGCATCAAGTTCTTCGGCCCCGACGGCTTCAAGCTGTCCGACGAGGCCGAGGCCGAGATCGAGCGCATCGTCGCCGGCGAGATCGCCCCTGCCCAGCCCGGCAACATCGGCCGCGCCAAGCAGATCGAGGACGGCCGCGGACGCTATGTCGAATACGCCAAGACCACCTTCCCGGCCGGCCGCCGGCTGGACGGCCTGCGGGTGGTGGTGGACTGCGCCAACGGCGCCGCTTATCGCGCCGCCCCCGACGTGCTGTGGGAACTGGGCGCCGAGGTGATCCCCATCGGGGTCGATCCCGACGGGCGCAACATCAACCTGGGCGTCGGTTCGACCCATCCCAACACCTGCGCGGCGGCGGTGCTGACCCACGGCGCTAATCTGGGCATCAGCCTGGACGGCGACGCCGACCGCGTCCTCATCATCGACGAGAAGGGCCAGGTGGCCGACGGCGACCAGATCATGGCGCTGATGGCCGCCCGCTGGGCCGATCAGGGCCGGCTGGCGGGCGGCGCCCTGGTCGCCACGGTCATGTCGAACCTGGGGCTGGAACATTTCCTGCAGGGGCGCGGGCTGCGCCTGGAACGCACCAAGGTCGGCGACCGCTACGTGGTCGAACGGATGCGCGACGGCGGCTTCAACCTGGGGGGCGAGCAGTCGGGCCACATCGTGATGACCGACTATGCCACGACCGGCGACGGACTGATCGCGGCGATGCAGTTCCTGGCCGCCATGGCCGAGACCGGCCAGAGCGCAAGCACGCTGGCCGCGCAGTTCGACCCGGTGCCGCAGATGCTGAAGAACGTCCGCTACGCCGCCGGGGCAGACCCGCTGTCCGTGGCCGAAGTGCGCGCCGTCATCGCCGATGCCGAGGCGCGGCTGGCGGGCAAGGGTCGCGTGCTGATCCGCAAGTCGGGAACCGAACCGCTGATCCGCGTCATGGCCGAGGCCGAGAACGAGACCGTCCTGCGCGAGGTGGTCGAGGGGATCGTCGCGGCGGTGGAAAAGGCGGCCTGAGACGAAAGGCCGGGGGTTTCACACCCCCGGACCCCCGTGGGATATTTCCGCACAGAAGATTTCAGGCGGTTTCTGCAACAGGATCGAAGTCGTAGATCCAGTCGAACCGCGACAGGATCGCGCCGGGCGCGACCTTGCCGCCCAGGCGCAGCGCCGCATGGGCGGCCAGCCGCGTCAGCCCCGTCAGGTGATAGTTGCGGGCATTGGCGTTGGCCGCCTCGACCACCCGCGCGGCGCGCGGCTTGCGCAGCGCCTCGTAGCGGTCCAAGGCGGCGGCCTGGTCCGGCTGGGCGTCGAGGCACGCGGCCAGCGTCCAGGCGTCCTCGATCGCGAGGCAGGCCCCCTGCGCCATGAAGGGCAGCGTCGGATGCGCCGCATCACCCAGGATGGCCAGGCGGCCGTCCTGCCAGCGGGCCGCGACCTCGTGTCGGAACAGGCCCCAGACGTGAACCTGTTCCACCTGCGCCAGCCAGCCCGGCACGGGGCCGCCGAAACGGGCGAAGGCCGCGCGCAGATGGGCGGGATCGTCGGGATGGGACCAGCCCTCGTCCTGCCAGTCGCGGGTTTCCAGCACGGCGACGATGTTGCGCAGCCCGCCCGCCAGGGGATAGCTGACCAGATGCCGGCCCGGGCCCATGAAGATCTGCGCCTCGGCCGTGGCGGTCCGGTCGGCGATGACGGCGCGCCAGGCGGTCTGGCCGGTGAAGAAGGGCACCTCGCGCCCGTTGAGGACGGCGCGGATGCGGCTGTGCAGCCCGTCCGCGCCGATCACCAGCGGCGCGTCGGGCGGGGCCTCCACCTGGCGGCCCAGGTCGATCCGCACCCCTGCCCCGCGCGCCGCCTGTTCCAGGACCTCGATCAGGCGGGCGCGATGGATCAGCCGGAACCGGGACTGCGGGCGGTCGGCCAGATCCAGCCGCACCACATCCCGGCCCGATGCATCGCGCAGCCGCACCGCCCGGCTGGGCAGCGACATCGCGTCGATGGCCGGCAGCAGGTCAAGCGCATCCAGCACCCGCAGGGCATTGGGGGAAAGCTGCAGGCCCGCGCCGACCTCGGCGATGGCCGGGGCGCGTTCCAGCACGGTGACCGCGGCGCCGCGGCGGCGCAGGGCGATGGCGGCCGTCAGGCCCGCGACGCCGCCGCCGACGACCGTGACGGGCCGCGCGTGCAGGGCGCCGGGCATCGTCAGTCGTCGCGGTGGACCCGCTCTCGCCGCTCATGGCGTTCCTGGGCTTCCAGGGTCATGGTGGCGATGGGGCGGGCATCCAGGCGCTTCAGGCTGATCGGCTCGCCGGTCATCTCGCAATAGCCGTATTCGCCGGTCTCGATCCGGCGCAGGGCGGCGTCGATCTTGCTGACCAGCTTGCGCTGGCGGTCGCGGGTGCGCAGTTCCAGGGCCCGGTCGGTTTCCTCGCTGGCGCGGTCGGCCAGGTCGGGGACGGAACGGGCGCTGTCCTGCAGACCCTCCAGCGTCTCGGCCGACTGTTCCAGCAGTTCCTGCTTCCAGGCCTCCAGCTTGCGCCGGAAATATTCCAGTTGCCGTTCGTTCATGAACGGCTCGTCCTCGGCGGGACGATAGTCCTGAGGCAGGAAGGTCTGGGCTTTCATATTCCTCTCCGGCGGCGCCGGGCTGGATCGCGAAACCGGCACCTTGCGCGCCCCCTTAAAGTATGACGTCCTGCTTGTCACTAGGCGAAACGAAAACCGGCAATGACAATCGCCGTTACCTGGCTTGCGGCCCAAGTAATTCACTTGAAAGGAGAGTTTCATGCAGTTCACCGGCACCGGCCGTTACGTCGCCCCGCCCGAACTGGCGATTGCCGTCAATGCCGCCGTGACGCTGGAACGGCCGCTTCTGGTCAAGGGCGAACCGGGCACCGGCAAGACCGAACTGGCCCGCCAGGTGGCCGAGAGCCTGGGCCTGCCGATCATCGAATGGCATGTGAAATCAACGACCAAGGCCCAGCAGGGATTGTACGAATACGACGCCGTCTCGCGGCTGCGCGACAGCCAGCTGGGCGATGCGCGGGTCCATGACGTGGCGAATTACATCCGCCAGGGCAAGCTGTGGCAGGCCTTCACCGCGCCCGGGAAGGTGGTCCTGCTGATCGACGAGATCGACAAGGCCGACATCGAGTTTCCCAACGACCTGCTGCAGGAGCTCGACCGGATGGAGTTTCACGTTTACGAGACGGGCGAGACGATCCGCGCCGCGCACCGGCCGGTGGTCATCATCACCTCGAACAACGAGAAGGAACTGCCCGACGCCTTCCTGCGCCGCTGCTTCTTCCATTACATCCGCTTTCCCGATGCCGACACGCTGCGCGCCATCGTCGACGTGCATTACCCCGGCCTGAAGCGCGGGCTGCTGGACCAGGCGCTGACGCAGTTCTTCGAGCTGCGCGAGACGCCGGGGCTGAAGAAGAAGCCCTCGACCAGCGAGTTGCTGGACTGGCTGAAGCTGATCCTGGCCGAGGATCTGGCGCCCGAGGATCTGAAGCGCGATCCCCACACGATGCTGCCGAAGCTGCACGGGGCGCTGCTGAAGAACGAACAGGACGTGGCCCTGTTCGAGAAGCTGGCCTTCATGGCCCGCCGCCAGCGCTAGGCGTTCAGGCGCCGGCGGCGGGATCGTCGGCCTGCCGGCCCGGGCCGATGCCCAGGCCCATGCCGCCACCGCCGCCCATGCCCCCGCCGCCGCCTCCGCCGCCGCCGCCGCGGGACTGCCTCTCCTCTCCGCCGCGGCCCTTGGATGCGGGGGCGGGGCGGGTCGGGCCCTGGGGCGGGATGGCGAGGCCGACCGGGACGGGCTCAAGGTCCAGGGCGGTGCGGATGAAGTCGCGCAGGGACCGCACCAGCTCGTCGGTGTGCACCGGCCGCCCCGCGACCAGGTCGCGCGCCGCGCGTTCGGCCAGGCGCACATGGGTTTCGGTGCCCAGAAGCAGGATGTCGGACAGGGCCGCCTCCACCGCGTCGCGGATGCGGCGGCGGCGGTCCGATCCTTCCGCGGGATCGGCCGGATCCTCGGCCAGCCGCTGGCGCAGGTCGCGCCTGTGGGTGGGATCGACGCTCAGATCCCCGGTGAAAGAGCCGCCCAGCACCTTGTATGCGGCGACCAGCACCCGCAGCCTTTCGTTGATCTGCCGGTTCATCCGTTCGCGCCGCTGCTGGACGGTGAACATCACCAGGACGCGGATGCCGATGCCGATCAGCGCAACCAGCGCGATCCCGATGACCGTCGAGAGGATGCTGTTCCAGCTGCCGAAGTCGATCATGCGCATGGGCGGTCCCTGCCGGTGGTGGGTCTTGCCGGTGACGGTTCTTGCCGGTGAGGGGCCATGATCGGCGCGGGGCCGCGCCGCGACAAGCCGATAATTGCCGATTGAAACCGGGGCAGCGTCGTGACCTCCTTTCCGCGACGCCACGCCAAGGAGAGAGAGACATGACCCAGGGCTTTGACACGACCGCGATCCATGCGGGGACCGAAGCGGACCCCGCGACGGGGGCGCGGCAGGTGCCGATCTACCAGACCACCTCCTATGTGTTCCGCGACGCCGACCACGCCGCGCGCCTGTTCGGCCTGCAAGAGGTGGGCTACATCTATTCCCGCCTGACCAACCCGACGGTCGGCGCCCTGCAGAACCGGGTGGCGGCGCTGGAAGGGGGCGCGGGGGCGGTCTGCTGTTCCTCGGGCCATGCCGCGCAGATCATGGCGCTGTTCCCGCTGATGGGGCCGGGGTTGAACATCGTCGCCTCGACCCGGCTCTACGGCGGCACGGTGACGCAGTTCAGCCAGACCATCAAACGCTTCGGCTGGTCGGCCCGCTTCGTCGATTTCGACGACCTCGACGGTGTGGCCGCCGCCATCGACGCAGACACGCGGGCGGTGTTCTGCGAATCGATCAGCAATCCGGGCGGCTATGTCACCGACATCCCCGCCGTGGCCGAGATCACCCGCGCCGCCGGCATCCCGCTGATCGTGGACAACACGCTGGCCACGCCCTATCTGTGCCGCCCGATCGAGATGGGCGCGACGCTGGTCGTCCACAGCCTGACCAAGTACATGACCGGCAACGGCACGGTCACGGGCGGCGCCATCGTGGACAGCGGGACCTTCGACTGGTCGGCCTCGGGCAAGTTCCCCGGCCTGTCCGACCCCGAACCCGCCTATCACGGGCTGAGGTTCCACGAGACCTTCGGCAACCTGGCCTTCACCTTCCATTCCATTGCCATCGGGTTGCGCGACCTGGGCATGACCATGAACCCCCAGGGCGCGCATTACACCCTGATGGGGATCGAGACCCTGGGACTGCGCATGGCCCGGCATGTGGACAATGCCCAGAAGGTCGCGGAATGGCTGGAAAGCGATCCGCGGGTGACCGCGGTAAGCTATGCGGGGCTGGCTTCGTCGCCCTGGAACGCGACGGCAAGGCGGCTTTACCCCAAGGGGGCGGGCGCGCTGTTCACCTTCTCGGTCAAGGGGGGCTACGATGCGGCGGTCAAGGTCGTCGGCGCGCTGAAGCTGTTCAGCCATGTGGCCAATCTGGGCGATGCGCGGTCGCTGGTGATCCATTCGGCCTCGACCACGCACCGGCAACTGACCGAGGAACAGCAGCGCGCCGCGGGCGCCGCCCCCGACCTGCTGCGCCTGTCCATCGGCATCGAGGATCCGACCGACCTGATCGCCGATCTCGACCAGGCGCTGTCGGCCGCGGTCGGGTAAGGAAGGGGCAGAGGCCCCCTTTCCGCCGTCAGTTCGCGGGGGTCTGCCCTGCGGCCGGGGCATCCGGCGGGGTTTCGCCCATCGGCACCAGGGGCTCTCCGGGGCCGGGCGCGCCGGTGTCGGTGCCCAGGGGCGGCGGCAGATCGCCCGCGGGGGGCCTGGCCGGATCGGCAGCCGGCGCCGGTTCGGCCGCCGGATCGGGCGCGGGATCGGTTGCCGGATCGGTCGCGGGACCGGTTGCGCGATTGGGTTGGGGGGCCGGTGCGGGATCGAGGCCCGGGACCGGCGGATGCCCCTCGGGCAGGGCGCCGGCGCCGCCGTGACGGCCTTCGTCACCGTGACGGCCCTGGCCCATGCCCCCGTCCATGCCGCCCATGCCCTCCATGCCGCCCATGCCCTGGTGGCCGCCGCCCATGCCATGGTGGGGGTGGTGGCCGCTGCCCCTGCCGTGATGGCCGCCGCCCATGCCGCCCATCGTCCCGCAATCCTCGCCCCTCAGCGCGAACTGCATCTCGACGGTCGCGGACAGGGCCACCTCGCCGGGGGCGACCGGCACCTTGGCCGCGTCAGAGGCCGCGCGCGCCTCCATCATCAGCGGCCGCGGCCCCTCGACGCCGGGGGCGTCGCGCAGCACCAGCACCGGGCCCAGCGTCAGGCCCGCAGCCTCGGCCAGAACCTCGGCCTTGTGGCGCGCGTCCTCGACGGCGGCGCGGCGCGCCTCGTCCTCGGCGGAGGCGCTGTCGTCGCGGGTGAAGCTGATGCCGCTGATCTCGTTGGCGCCGGCGCCGACGATCGCATCCAGGACCTCGCCCAGCCGGGCCACCTCCCTCACCCGCACCGCCACCATGTTGGTGGCCTGATAGCCGGTCACGGCAGGGGCGCGCCCCTCGCCATAGTCCACCATCGGGTTCAGGTTCAGCCCCGAGGTCTGGATCTCGGCCTGGCCGATCCCCGCGCCGGTCAGCGCCTCGATCACCGCCGCCTGCTGCGCGGCGTTCTGGCGCATCGCCTCGGCCGCGCTTGGCGCCTGGGTTGTGACGCCAAGCTGGATCATCGCCAGATCCGGCGCGACGCGGGATCTCGCCCTGGCCGGTGACGGTCAGCCGCGACATGGGCGGGGGGCACATCGCGCCGCCGCCCCCGCCCGGCGCGGCCATCGCCGGGGCGCCAAGCGCAAGCGCCGTCGAGGCCGCAAGCGCGGCCCGCCTCAGCCGTCGTGGAAGCCTGGTCATGTCGGTGTCCTTTCTGCGGGAATCGCTTTTGCGCCTGCCAGCATCCGACGCGGCGAAGGTCACGGCAATTGCATTCTGTGGGCTGCGGTTTGGCTTTCCCCAAGACGTGAAATCCGCTAGATCTGGGCCAATGAAACAAATCGCGGCCCTAGAAAACACGCGATCGTCATCGAGCAGTGATCCACCATGAACAGACACATCGCCCCGCCCGATTTCGCCATGAGCTTCACGCCCGAGGCGGTGCTGCTTGAACGCCGCGACGGCTTCGGCTGGCGGCCCTTGGGACAGGCGCCCTTCGCGGGCCGGGAAATGACGGAGAGGCTGGCCGCGCTGCGCGATCAGGCGGGTGTGCAGCCGGGCGACCTGGACACGGTGCTGGTCATTCCCGACGACCAGATCCTGTACACCACGCTGACCGTTCCGATGGGATCGGACACGCCCGCCGCCGTGGCCCGCGCGCTCGAGTCGATGACGCCCTATGCGGCATCCGAACTGGCCTATGACTGGTGCCCGTCGGCCAACGGCGACATCGAGACGCTGCGCGTGGCCGCCGTCGCCCGCCGCACCCTGGAGGAGGCCGAGGATTTCGCCCGCGCCCAGGGCTTCCGCCCGGCGGGCTTCGTGGCCCGGCCCGGCGACGACCGCTTCGACGGCCAGCCCGACTTCGGCCCCAGCCGCCTGGCGGCCCAGGGCTCTGCCCGCCCCCTTCAGCCGGCCCGACCTGGCGCAGGCGCGCGTGACCGACCCGGTCCTGGCCGATCCGGTGCCGGACGACACGGCGGGGGCGGCCCCGGCCGCCGCGCCCTCTCCGGTCAGCCGTATCGTGCCCCATGTCGCGGCGGCCGCCGGTGCCCAGCCCGTCGCCTCGGCTTCCCTGGACGCCCCGGCGCTTGACACCGGCGCGGAAGCCGGCTCCGGCGTGATCCGCCACGGCGAGGTCAGGGCCCCCGCCGCCGCGCCCGGCGGCCTGTCGCCGCGCGCGCAGGCCGTCCACGACCGCGCCCGGACCGCCCGCGCCCTGCGCGCCGCCCCGCCGCAGCATGAAGGGGAGGGGGAATCCGCTCTGGCCTGGCTGCGGCGTCTGGATCCCGGCCGCCTGCCGGTGATGATGGGCGTGCTGGTCCTGGCGCTTGTGGCGGTGCTGTTCTTCTTCGGCACGCCGTCGGGCGACGCCACCGACCCGGCACAAGCCGCCGCGACGGACCCGGCGCCCCAGGCCGCCGTCGCGCCGGAACCGGAACCCGAGACCGCACCAGCCGCGACCGTGCCGCAAGAGACCGCCTTGGCCGCCCTGGCATCCCCCCTGCCCGCGTCCCCTGCCCCCGCAACTGCAACCGGCCCGGATCCGGCCGCGCCGCCGCCCGTGCCGGCGGCACCGGTCGATCTGGAGCCCGCGCCGGCCGAGACTGCCGCCGCAACGCCCGCCGCCCGGCTCCTGCCAGCGCCGCAGCAGCCCGTGGCGGCGCCCCTTGGCCAGGGGAACGATGCCCTGACCCAGGCGCTGGCCGAGGCCATGACCGCCCCTGCAGCGACGGTTTCGCAGACGCCGGTCAGCGCGGCGACGCTGGCCGTCTCGCTGGCAGAGGACGCGGCGCAACCACCTGCCCCAGCCCCCGCACCGGCACAGCCTTCTGCGACGCCCTCGGCGGCCACCGCTGCCGATCCGGCGGCCCCCCTGCCCGCCGAGACGGCCCCCACCGCGACCGCCCCGGCCGCAACGGCGCCCGCCCAGCCGCGCCTGGCCAGTTCGGCGCGTCCGCCGCGCGTGGCCCCGGTGCGCGCCGTCCCGCCGCCGCAGACCGATGCCCGCCCCGATGTCCCGGCCGATCCCCAGCCCTTCGCCGGGCCCGCCCGGTCTGCAGTCCCACCGGCGGCGGCGCGTCCACAGCCGCCCCGGGTCACGGCCGCGCGCCCGCCGGAACGGCCCGCCAGGGTCGCCCCGGCCAGCAGCCCCGCCCCGGCCCCGGCCCGCGCGGTGCCCGCGGCCACCCCATCGGACCGTCCGCCCGCACGCCCCGACCAGCAGAGCAGCCTCGAGGAAGGCAGCCGGGCCGAGGATGGCCAGCCCACCCGGCTGACCCGGGCCGAGCGGGAAGCACTCACCGATCTTCTGCGCGACCTGCGCACCGCGCAGGCGGGCGCCAGCGGCCTTGGCGCGGCGGAACGCGCGGCCCTGATCCAGCTGGCCGAGGCCCGCCCCACCCGCAAGCCGCTGGCGGTGGGCGGCCCGTCGCAGCGCGCCGTGCAGGATGCGCTTGCCGCCGCGGTGGCCGAAGCGCCCGGCAGCCGGCCCTCGTCGGCGGGTCTGGGCCGATCGGCGCGGCCGGCCGCGCGGCCCGGCGGGGCAAGAACCGTCGCCCGCGGCGATCCCGGGCCGGGCAGCGCCAGCCTTTCGGGCGCGGCCATCAACCAAGCCGTCGCCGAAGCCGTTTCGGAAAGCTCTCCTCCCGCAGGCGCCGTCGCTTTGACGGCGCTTCGTTCATCTGCCCTTCCGCCACGCCGCGCAGCCGGAGCCGTGGGCGGTGCGGCCGCCGCCGCCGGCGCGGCAGGCACCGCCACGCTGGCCATAGCCGCGCTGGCGCCCTCGCCCGGGGATCTGCGCGCCGCGGCCCAGGCCCAGGCCGAGGAAGCGGCCCTGGCCGAACAGCGCCGCATGGACGCGGAACTGCAGGCCCAGGCCGAGGCCCGCGCCCGGTCCCGCGCCGCGGCCGACGCCCAGGCCGAAGCCCAGGCCCGCGCCCAGGCCGAAGCCCGCGCCCGCGCCCAGGCCGAGGCCGAGGCCCGCGCCGCCGCCGCCCGCCAGCAGCGCTATGCTCCGCCCGAGGCCGAGGAAGAACCCGAGGTCGCGGCGAACATTCCCGACGGCCGCACGCCCACGACCGCGGGCAACGCGGCCACTGTGAAGGACGGCATCCAGATCAACCGCACGCAGATCATCGGCACCTTCGGCGCCGGCAAGGCCAGCCGCGCCCTGGTGCGCCTGTCCAACGGCCGCGTGCTGACCCTGCGGCTGGGCGACCGGATCAACGGCGGCACGATCACCGACATCGGCGACAGCCGCATCACCTTCGTGAAGGGCGGCCAGCAGCAGGCGCTGTCGGTGCTGGGCGGACGCTAGCTAGCCGTCCAGCCTCTCGATGGTCCAGCCGTCCCGCTCCAGCAGGCTCAGGACGCCCTTCTCTCCGGGCAGGTGCAGGGCGCCGAAGGCCGCGACGATGGCCTTGCCCCGCGCCGCGGCATCCCTGGCCCCTGCGGTCAGGGGGGCGATCCACGCCCTGTTGCGCCGCTCCATCAGATGTTCCTGCGCCAGATCCATCTGGGCATCGACCTGCGCCCGGCTCAGCCCGGAGTTGCGATAGGCGTCAAGACGGCCGAATTCCCAGATCGCCCAGACGTCCCCGGCGAAATAGGCCTCGGTCAGGGTCACGGCATAGTCGTCGGCATAGGCGGCTGCGGGCAGGCTGGCGCGGATCATCTCGATCTCCTGCTCGGGGGTGAGGTGGCCGAACAGGGTGAAGACGGTGTCCCAGGGCTCGAGCGCGCGCACCGGAACCCCCTGCGCCTCGGCCCGCCCGATGATCCGATGGTCCAGTCCCTGCGCGCTTTCCTTCCCCGCCTGCTTCATCATGCAGGGGCTGATGCCCAGCATCATCGCCACGTACCACGGGCGCAGCTTCGCGGTCATGACCGCAGGCACCCCGCGATCCGCCATCGCCGCCGACAGCGCCTGCCAGTCGGCATCGTCCAGCCGCTCGGGCAGGGTCGGTCCGGTGGGAACCACCATCAGCCCCGGGTCCGAGGAGAGCGCGCGCGTCAGGCGGCGCTCCTCCTCGGGGCCCGCCTCCACGAAGACGGCGTCGGCCTGCGCGATCAGCGGCTCCAGCCGCGCCAGCATCGGATCGTGGCGCGGATCGCCAAAGTGATAGGTGCCGACCAGCGTCATCGCCTGGTCGCCCTTGGTCGCCCGCCACAGGATGCCTTGGTGGTAGGGAACCCCCTCGACCGCAGCCTCGATCTCGGCCCGCTGCGCCGGGGTCATGGTGTCGAACAGATTCCTTCCCACGCAATCCGCATGGGCCGGCGCAAGCGCTGCCCATAGCATCGCGGCACCCGCCAGAATTGCCCGCATCGAACCTCCGATCGACTGGTTACGGCAGGCAGGCTGGCACAGCGGGGGCCAACTGGCCAGCGGCAGGCGGACACATTTCGGCGACATCGCGGCGTTGACAGCCCCGGCGCTTTGGCCTATCTGACCGCCATTGGCACTCACCAGCATCGAGTGCCAACAGCGACACTGCAACCTGAGACACGGAGTGTTCACCAATGGCATTCAAACCGCTGCATGACCGCGTTCTGGTCCGCCGCGTCCAGTCGGACGAAAAGACCAAGGGCGGGCTGATCATCCCCGACAGCGCCAAGGAAAAACCCGCCGAGGGCGAGATCATCGCGGTCGGCGAGGGCGCGCGCAAGGATTCGGGCGAACTGATCGCGCCTTCGGTCCAGGCGGGCGACCGCGTCCTGTTCGGCAAGTGGTCGGGCACCGAGGTCACGATCGACGGCGAGGAGCTGCTGATCATGAAGGAAAGCGACATCCTGGGCGTCATCGCCTGATCCGCGTCCTTCCATAACAAATTCAGGAGAGTCAAATGGCTGCGAAAGAAGTGAAGTTCAACACGGATGCGCGCGACCGGATGCTTCGGGGCGTGAACATTCTTGCGGATGCGGTGAAGGTGACGCTGGGGCCGAAGGGCCGCAACGTGGTGATCGACAAGTCCTTCGGGGCGCCGCGGATCACCAAGGACGGGGTTTCGGTCGCCAAGGAGATCGAGCTGGCCGACAAGTTCGAGAACATGGGCGCGCAGATGGTGCGCGAAGTGGCCTCGCGCACCAATGACGAGGCCGGCGACGGCACCACCACCGCCACGGTTCTGGCCCAGGCGATCGTCAAGGAAGGCATGAAGGCGGTGGCCGCCGGCATGAACCCGATGGATCTGAAGCGCGGCATCGACCTGGCGACCTCGAAGGTGGTCGAGGCGATCAAGGCCGCCGCCCGCCCGGTCAGCGACAGCGACGAGGTGGCGCAGGTGGGCACCATCTCGGCCAACGGCGAGGCCCAGATCGGCCGCTTCATCGCCGACGCGATGCAGAAGGTCGGCAACGAGGGTGTCATCACCGTCGAGGAAAACAAGGGCATGGAGACCGAGGTCGAGGTGGTCGAGGGGATGCAGTTCGACCGCGGCTATCTGTCGCCCTATTTCGTGACCAACCCCGACAAGATGGTGGCCGAGCTCGAGGACGCCTACATCCTGCTGCACGAGAAGAAGCTGTCGTCGCTGCAGCCGATGGTGCCGCTGCTGGAGGCGGTGATCCAGTCGGGCAAGCCGCTGGTGATCGTGGCCGAGGACGTCGAGGGCGAGGCCCTGGCCACGCTGGTCGTCAACAAGCTGCGCGGCGGGCTGAAGATCGCCGCCGTCAAGGCCCCGGGCTTCGGGGATCGGCGCAAGGCCATGCTGCAGGACATCGCCATCCTGACCGGCGGCCAGGTCATCAGCGAGGACCTGGGCATGAAGCTGGAGAATGTCGGCATCGACATGCTGGGCCGCGCCAAGAAGGTGTCGATCAACAAGGACAACACCACCATCGTCGACGGCGCCGGCGACAAGGCCGAGATCGAGGCCCGCGTCAGCCAGATCCGCCAGCAGATCGAGGAGACCACCTCGGACTACGACCGCGAGAAGCTGCAGGAGCGGGTGGCCAAGCTGGCCGGCGGCGTGGCCGTCATCCGCGTCGGCGGCATGACCGAGGTCGAGGTCAAGGAGCGCAAGGACCGCGTGGACGACGCGCTGAACGCCACCCGCGCGGCCGTGCAGGAAGGCGTGGTCGTGGGCGGCGGCGTGGCCCTGGTGCAGGGCGGCAAGGTGCTGGACGGGCTGACGGCGGCCAACAGCGACCAGGAAGCCGGCATCGCCATCGTGCGCCGCGCCCTGGAAGCGCCGATGCGCCAGATCGCCGAGAACGCCGGCGTGGACGGCGCGGTGGTCGCGGGCAAGGTGCGCGAATCCAGCGACAAGGCCTTCGGCTTCAACGCCCAGACCGAGGAATACGGCGACATGTTCAAGTTCGGCGTGATCGACCCGGCCAAGGTGGTGCGCACCGCGCTCGAGGACGCGGCTTCGGTCGCGGGCCTCTTGATCACCACCGAGGCGATGATCGCCGAGAAGCCCGAGCCCAAGGCCGCCGCCGGCGGCATGCCCGACATGGGCGGCATGGGCGGCATGATGTAAGCCGCCCCCACACCACACACTCCCGAAGGGCGCCCCCGAAAGGCGCCCTTTTCCTTGCCCGCTAACCATCCCTTCAGACCTGCGCGGTAAGGAGAAGGGGAACGACGGTCCTGCAGGAGAGGTTCATGATCCGCGTCGCCACTGCCCTGGCCTTCGCAGCCCTTGCGGCCGCCCTGTCCGCGGCCGGCCCCGCCGCGGCCTGCAGCACCAGCGCCAGCAGCACCTTCTGCGCCGATGGATGGGTCGCCCGACCGATCGAGGCGCGGCGCGTTCCCGCGGCCCGGGATCCCGCAGCCCCCTATGGCGATCCGGGCGGAGCCGGGTTCGAGGCGGGCTATTCCGAGGAGGATCTGTATGTCGAGGGCGCCGTCGTCCTGGACGACCCGCCGCCCGGTCCTGACGAAGACCTCTAGTCCCCGGCAGCGGGTCGACCGCCAGACCACGCGGGGCGTGGGGAACCGGCCTGCCTGCGGGGGCGGCGGCGCCTCAGGAAGCCTCGTCCTCTTTCAGATGGGTCAGTTCCCGTTCCAGGAAGAACGAGATCAGCGACCGGATCGCCACGAGTCCCCCCAGCAGCAGCATGTTTTCGGCGTTCAGGTGCAGCATGGTGCGGATCAGGTCGGCGACGATCAGCACCTCGAGCCCCGACAGGATGTGCCGGCCCAGGGTCAGGCGGCCCAGGTTCAGGCGGTGGCTGCGGCGATGGCCGTCGCGCGCCATCATCTCGCTCGAGGCGAAGGCGCGCGCGAACTTCAGCAGCCCCAGAAGCAGGACGGCGATCGCCAGAAGCTCGATGATGACCACCGCCCATTCGAACAGGGCGGTCACGGGTCCCAGATGATCCGAAAGCGAGAAGGTCGTCATGAGGGTGATCCTTGCAGGTGGCAGTTCGACGGCGCCGCGACCGCCGGCGCGGCCGCCCGGGCGGAACAAACCGCAGCCCGCAAAGGTTCAGTCCGAGAAACCCAATCATGACGAGGCAATCATGGCCACCACCGTCGGCACCGAGGACAACATCCGCGACCTGGTCCGCAACCTGATCCTGCTGGAGCGGGACGCGATCGCGGCCTACGAATCCACCATCGAGCGCCTGTCGGACGCCAGCCTGTCCCAGCAGGTCGAGGCCTTCCGCAGGGATCACCTGCAGCACCTCGAGGCTCTGCAGGCCATTGCCGCCGAAACCGGGGCCGAGGCGCCCCAGGAAGGCGACATGAAGCAGCTTCTGACCACCGGAAAGATCGCCATGGCCGATCTTTTCGGGGACGGGGCGATCCTGAAGGCGATGGCCACGAACGAAAACGACACCGTCACCGCCTATGAACGGGCCTCGGCCCATCCCGACGCGATCCCGCAGTCGCGCAGCTTCTTCCAGAAGGCCCTGGCCGACGAGCAGCGCCACCGCGAATGGATGGTCCGCACCAGCGAGGCGCTGTAGCCCGCCAACCCGGCCGCCGCCCCACCCGCGGGCGGCGCCCCCGCCCTCAGGCGATCACCGGTTCCACATCCAGGGCGCTGCACAGCGACCGGAAGCGGGACTGCGCGACCTCTCCCATCAGCTTGCGGCCGGTGGGGGTCAGGTGCAGGCGCAACTGCCTGTCCTTCAGGACCAGCTTTCCCGCATCCGCCGGATCATCCACCGCCAGCATGGCGCCGAAGCGCATGGCTTTGCCCAGGATCTCGGCCTTCCTGACCTCGGCCGCGTCCAGCAGCCTGAACAGCGGCGCCATCGGCGAATTGGCGCGGCTGTTCTTGTAACGGTGCAGCAGCGCCAGGCCCAGGAAGACCCGTTCGGGGTGGGACAGGGCCGCCATGTTGGCGCGGGTCACGTTGTCGAAGCAGGCTTCCGCGCGATAGTCGGGATGGGCGCGCCAGCTGGTGTCGTGCAGAAGGCAGGCGGCGCGAACCAGCCGGTCGTGTTCGGGCGGAAGGCCCTGGAACAGCGGCAGCAGGAAATGGTACAGCTTCTTGCCGGTTCCCGGCGTCCGGGCCATCTGGCGTTCGGTGAAGCGCGCCGCCTCGATCAGCGGGTCGCGCTTGCGCAGGCTGTCGGGCATCTGTTCGTAAAGCAGCCCCTCGCGGATGCCATAGCTGCTGACGGCCAGTTCCTTGGGCGCGAAGGTTTCGGCCAGTTGCGACAGCACCTGCGCGGCCAGCGGCACCAGTTCCATCCGCGAGGCCGAAATGCCGGTGCGCGCCCGCAGGTCGCCCAGGTCGCCGGCGGCGATCCAGGCCACCGTCTCGGCCACCGCCGAGGGCGTCATGCGATATTCGTGCAGGACCGTCATGGGATAGGCCACCCGCTCCATGTCCAGCCGCGCGATGGCCCGCCAGGATCCGCCCACCAGATAGATGCGTTCGTGATGGGTCCCCATCACCTCGGCCAGGCCGGCCATCACCTTCATGACGTGCCGGCGCAGGCCGGCCTTGCCGCCCGGAACCTGCTGCAGCCGGAATGGGCCAAGCTGGGACGAGATCCGGTTGCCGACCTTCCCATCGGCCACCTCGGCCAGTTCCATCGAGTTGCCGCCGATGTCGCAGACCAGCCCCCGGGCGTCGGGCCAGCCCAGCAGCACCCCCTGGGCGGACAGGCGGGCTTCCTCCTCGCCGTCGATGACGTGCATCCTGATGCCGGTCTCGCGTTCGACGCGGGCCTGGAACTCGGGGCCGTCGGCGGCCTCGCGCACGGCGGCGGTCGCCACGCAGGTCAGCGGGTCGATGTCCATGCCCTTGGCCAGGGCGGCGAAGCGCTGCAGGGCGGCAAAGCCGCGCTCGACGCCCTCGGGGTTCAGCCGGCCGGTCTGCGCCATCCGGGCGCCCAGGCCGGCCATGACCTTTTCGTTGTAGAAATAGGCAGGCGAGCGCGCCGCGCCGTCGAAGACCACCAGCCGGATCGAGTTCGACCCCACATCGACCACACCCACCCGCGACAGGGCGCGCTTGGGAAGGGTCCCGAACATCTTGCCGAAGGGCTCGACCTTCTTTCCGGTCGTGGTGCGCAGGCCGTTCATGGTTGCTTCTCCTGCTTGCCTAGCATCGTGGATGTTAATGACCCGGCCCGGGGCCCGCGGTCAATCGGTCGAATGGGTCAGTGCCGGAACGTCCCCGGCGCCCGCCGTGCCCCGGCCCGACAGGGACGGGTGGTCCATGAAGAAGCGGTGACAGTTGAACAGGTCGTCGCGCCCCTCGGGGAGATAGCGCACGAAGCGCCCATCTGGTTGCAACAGCCAGCTTTGCGCCTCGTCCGCCATGTTGGCGGCCATGATCTGGCTGACGATCTGCGCCTTGACGGTGTCGTTCACGCATTCGACCAGGGTTTCCACCCGCCGGTTCAGGTTGCGGTCCATCCAGTCGGCCGAGCTGATGAAGACGCGCGCCCGCTTGGACGGCAGCCCGTGGCCGTTGCCGAAGCAGACGATGCGCGAATGCTCCAGATAGCGGCCGACGATCGACTTGACGCGGATGTTGTCGGACAGGCCGCGGATGGCGGGCCGCAGGCCGCAGATGCCGCGCACGACAAGGCTGATCCGGACGCCCGCGCCGCTGGCGGCATACAAAGCCTCGATCACGTCCTTCTCGATCAGCGAGTTCATCTTGGCCCAGATCGCCGCCGGACGCCCCTGCCGGGCCAGTTCCGCCTCGCGCGCGATCAGCGACAGCAGCCGGTCCTTGAGGTCGATGGGAGAGATGGACAGGTTCTCCAGCCCGGCAGGCTGCACATAGCCCGACAGGTAGTTGAACACCTTGGTCGCGTCGCGGCCAAGGGCGGGATCGCAGGTGAACAGCGACAGGTCGGTATAGATGCGCGCGGTGATCGGGTGATAGTTGCCGGTCCCGTAATGGGTATAGGTCACCAGGCTGTCGCCCTCGCGCCGCACCACGGTGCTGATCTTCGCGTGGGTCTTGTAGTTCACGAAGCCATAGACGACATGCGCGCCGGCGCGTTCCAGGCGGCGCGACTGGCGGATGTTGGCGGCCTCGTCGAAACGCGCCTTCAGTTCCACCAGCGCGGTGACCGACTTGCCGGATTCGGCGGCCTCGCACAGCGCGTCGACGATCGGGCTGTCGCGGCTGGTGCGATAGAGCGTCTGCTTGATCGCCAGAACGTTGGGATCGCGCGCCGCCTGGGCCAGGAAGCGCACCACCATGTCGAAGGTCTCGTAGGGGTGGTGCAGCAGCATGTCCTTGTGCTTGATGGCGGCGAACATGTCGCCGTCGTGGTCCTGCACCCGTTCGGGGACGCGCGGCGTGAACGGCGGCCACAGCAGGTCGCGGCGGCTGTCCAGCACCAGTTCGCGCAGGTCGGCCACGCCCAGAAGCCCCTCGACCTCGATCACCTCGTCGGGGCCGACCTCAAGCTCCTCCATGATGAGACGGCGCAGGCGGTCGGGGGCGCCGCGGGTGATCTTGAGCCGGATCACGCTGCCGCGGCGGCGCCGTTTCAGCGCCGTCTCGAATTCGCGCACCAGATCCTCGGCCTCCTCCTCGACCTCCAGATCGCTGTCGCGCAGCACGCGGAAGGCGCAATGGCCGGTGTCGCGATAGCCCGGGAACAGCGACGACAGGTGCATCAGCAGCAGGTCTTCCAGCCGGAAGAACCGCTCTCCGCCCGGCAGCGCGATGAAGCGGTTCAACTGCGCGGGGATCGGCAGCAGGGCCTGCATCCGCCGACCGTCGGCTTCCCGCGCAAGTTCCAGCGCCAGCGAGAATCCCGCATTGGGGATGAAGGGGAAGGGATGCGCCGGGTCAATGGCCAAGGGCGAGAGGACCGGAAACACCTGGCGCTGGAAATGATCGTGCAGGAATTCCTCTTCGGCGCGGCTCAGGCGGGACCGGGACAGGATGACGATGCCCGCCTCCTCCATCTCGCGGCGGATGCGGTTCCAGACGCCCTGCTGCGCGCCCATCAGGCGGCGCGCATCGGCGTTGATCATGGCCAGCTGTTCGGCCGGCGTCAGCCCGTCGTCAGAGGGGGTGGTGTTTCCTTCGCGCACCAGTTCGCGCAGGCCCGCCACGCGGACGGTGTAGAATTCGTCCAGGTTGGTGGCACTGATCGACACGAAGCGCAGCCGTTCCAGCAGGGGCACGCGCGGGTTGCGCGCCTCGTCCAGGACGCGCCAGTTGAAGGACAGCCAGCTGATCTCGCGGTTGAAGAAGCGCGCGCCGTTCTCGGGCACGCCCTCGGGCAGTTCCTGGGGTTCGGGAAAGGGGGTCCGAAGGAAATCGGCTTGGGTCATGATCCAGACCTTCAGAGGGACGGTTCAGCCGTCTGTTTCAGAGAGACGGCCCAGCAGTTCGGCGGCGATGCGGCGGGTGATCGGGCGCTTGTCGGCCATGGCGGCCCGGTCCATCGCGGCGACAAGGCGGCGGGCAAGCCCCAGGTCGCGCGGCATGTGCAGAACCAGCCAGTCGATCAGGTCCGCGGGCACCGCCTGCTGGCGGTCGGCGAACAGCTTGACCAGGACCGCGGCCAGCAGGGATTCGTCGGGCGGCATCACGCGGACCTGGGGCATCGCGTCCATCCGCGACCGCAGGTCGGGCAGCACCAGCCCCCAGTCCCGCGGCGGGGTGCGCGCCGTCAGCAGCAGCAGGCAGTCGCGCGGCGCGCACAGGTTCCACAGGTGGAACAGCGCCTGTTCGGCCCCCGCGGCGCGGCCCGCGCGGTCGGCATCCTCGACCACAAGCGCGCCGCCCTCGACCGCAAGCTGGTCTGCCGCATCCGGCCGCAGCGCCGAGGCCTTCACGCGCCGGGCGCCGTTCTCGGCGGCCCAGAAGGCGGCCAGATGCGATTTGCCGGCGCCTTCAGGCCCGATCAGCAGCATCCGCCCCTGCGGCCAGTCCTGCGGCGCATCCAGCGCGGCAAGCGCGGCGCGGTTCGAGGGCGCGGGCAGGAAGTCGGCACGCGAATGGGCAGGCGGCGTGGTCAGATCCAGGGTAAGCTGGCGCGAGGCGGCGGTCATCGCTATTCCGGTTCGGTCCGCCTGCGCGACATTTCCTCGCGCATCATCTCGATCTGTCCCTGCGCGCGGTTCTGGTCGGCGCGGATGCGCGCCTCGCGGATGGTGTTGGCGACGGTGCCGCGCGGGACGATCTCGATCAGCATGGGCTGGCCGGGATCGGGGGCAGCGCCTGCCCGGTGAACAGCGCGCTGTCCTGGTAGCGTTGCGTCAGGAACCGCCCGATGACCCCCAGCGCGGCGGCCAGCGGCACCGCCATGACCATGCCGACAAAGCCGAACAGCGCGCCGAAGACCGACAGCGCCAGCAGCAGCCAGACCGGATGCAGCCCGACATGCTGGCCGACGATCTTGGGCTGCAGATAGTTGCCCTCGACGATCTGGCCGATGGCGAAGATGGCGATGACCAGCCCGATCCACAACGGATCGCCCCAGAAGCTGAACAGCGCCACGCCGATGGCCGTGGCCCCGCCGATCAGCACGCCGACATAGGGGATGAAGGACAGCAGCGCCGCCATGATGCCGATGAAGAAGCCGAACGGCAGGCCGACGATCATCAGGCCGAAGGAATACCAGGTGCCCAGGATCAGGATCACCAGCCCCTGCCCGCGCACGAAGCCCGACAGCGCCTCGTCGATCTCGCGCGACAGGCGGCGCAGCGTGGGGGCGTGTTCGCGCGGCAGCAGCGTATCCACCCGGTCCACCAGGCGGTCCCAGTCCAGCAGCAGGTAGAATGCCACCACCGGCACGATGACCAGGATCGCGATGGCGCTGATGATGCCGCCCACCGACGACAGCAGGCCCGAGGCCACCGTGCCCATCTGTTCGCCCAGCGCCGCCCCCAGGTCGGTCAGCGCCGTGCCGATGCTGCCGTCGGCCGGCAGAAGCTGGGGAAAGCGCGAGGACAGGAACAGCCGGCCCTGCTCGATCATTTCGGGCGCGGTCTGGATCAGCGAGGTCGCCTGCCGCAGCATCAGCGGCACGACCAGCAGCACCACGCCCACGAAGGCCACCACGGCGGCGGCGGTGATGACCACCACCGACATCACCCGCGACAGGCCCGCGCGTTCCAGCCGGTCGGCCACCGGGTCCAGCAGATAGGCCACGCCCGCCCCCAGGATGAAGGGCAGGATTGCCTGGCCCAGCAGCCACATCGCCAGCAGCAGGGCCACCGCCGCGACCCCCCACCACATCAACTGCTTGTGTATCGGTATGCGCATGATGACTCCGGGCAGGTTCACCTTCTTCTGTGAAGGGTCGCGTTGCAACTTGCAAGGACCGTCGCCCGGACCGGGCTCAGCGCGGATCGACCAGCGTGTATTCGTCGGCGAAGCGCCCCAGGTAGTCCAGCATGGCCCCGGCCGCGCGCCATTGCCGCAGAAGGCTGCGGCCCAATTGGCGCCGTTCCGGCCAGTGGCGCCGGTCCGGTTGCGCGGGGCGCGGGGCCTGGGGAAAATGCTCTGCCAGAAACGCGCCATAGGGCATCCGCCACCGCATCGGCACGATCCCCTGTGACCGGTCCAGCCACGGCTTGGCGGGGCCGATGAAATGGACCAGGCAGGGATCCGCCATCGCCGACAGATGGCTCGAGGCCCAGGTGAACTGCCAGTTCCACAGCGGGCTGATCTCGGACCAGTCGCCGTGCAGGGTCCCGTTCAGCAGGGCCTGATCGCGCCCCAGGCCCTGCAGGTCCTGGCGGGCAAACGCCGCGCACCGCGCCGGCAGATCCTGCTCTGCCCAGGCCTCGGGGTCGATCATCACCACGCCGGAATTGAAATAGGGCGCGGCCGGACGGCCCAGCCGGCGGAAGTCGGGCACGCGCTTGGCGGGGTTGCGCCATTGGCGGTTGTCGCGGACCGCGGCGACCGCGCGGCCGCGCATGTCCGCCGACAGCAGGCGGGCCGGATCCCCCTCTCGTAGAGGATGTCGGCGTCCAGCACCAGGATCCGGCGATAGATCCCCCGCAGCGCCGAGCCGAGGAACACGCTCATGTAGGCGGCAAGGCTGCGCCGGTCGTCCAGCGGCAGGACCGCCTCGATCAGGGGCAGGCGCGCCGCGACGTGGCCCACCCCTGCCCCGCGCAGCACCGGCGGCAGATCCAGCGGGTCGGGCGATCCGATCAGCACGTCGCAGGCCGGACCGCCGGCCGCCAGTTGCCGCGCCACGACGGCGCCATAGGGAAGATAGTTGGCGTCGCAGGCGATGATGACGGCGCAATCGTGCTGCGCAAGCCATCCGGGCAGGAAGACGGGCTTGGACATGGGCGGATCCTCTTCGGCCGGGCACCCTAGGCACCAGAGGGGCCGCTGTCCATCAGCCATCTTGCCCCGCCTGCCCGCTTTGACCTACACGACGGGCAAACGAAGGAAGGTATCCCCATGCGTCTGTCGCGCTATTTCCTGCCGGTGCTGAAGGAAGACCCCAAAGAGGCGCAGATCGTCAGCCACCGGCTGATGCTGCGCGCGGGCATGATCAAGCAGCAGGCCGCGGGCATCTATTCCTGGCTGCCGCTGGGCTTCAAGGTGCTGCGCCGGATCGAGCAGATCGTCCACGAGGAACAGCAGCGCGCCGGCCACATCCCGCTGCTGATGCCGACGCTGCAACCGGCGGATCTGTGGCGCGAGTCCGGCCGCTATGACGACTATGGCGAGGAGATGCTGCGCATCAGGGACCGCCACAAGCGCGATCTTCTCTATGGTCCCACCAACGAGGAGATGATCACCGACATCTTCCGCAGCCATGTCAACAGCTACAAGGACCTGCCGCTGACGCTCTATCACGTCCAGTGGAAGTTCCGCGACGAGATCCGCCCGCGCTTCGGCGTGATGCGGGGACGCGAGTTCCTGATGAAGGACGGCTACACCTTCGACCTGACCAAGGAAGCCGCGCTGCACGCCTATAACCGGCACCTGGTCAGCTATCTGCGCACCTACGAGCGCATGGGGCTGCAGGCCATCCCCATGCGCGCCGACGGCGGGCCGATCGGCGGGGACTATACCCACGAGTTCCTGGTGCTGGCCGAGACCGGGGAATCCGAGGTGTTCTATGACAGCCAGATCACCGACCTGACCTTCGGCGACCGCCAGATCGACTATGACAGCGCCGAACAGTGCCAGGCCGTGCTGGAGGAGTTCACCAGCCGCTATGCCCGCACCGACGAGACCCATGACGAGGCGATCTTCGCCCAGGTCCCCGAAGAACGCAGGCGGAGCGCGCGCGGGATCGAGGTGGGCCAGATCTTCTATTTCGGCACCAAGTATTCGCAGGCGATGGGCGCCACCGTCGTCGGCCCCGACGGCGCCCGCGTGCCCGTCGAGATGGGCAGCCACGGCATCGGCGTCAGCCGCCTTCTGGGGGCCATCATCGAGGCCAGCCACGACGACCGCGGCATCATCTGGCCCGAGGGCGTGACGCCCTTCCACGCCGGCATCGTCAACCTCAAACAGGGCGACAACTCCACCGACGCCGCCTGCGACGCGATCTATGCCGAATTGCGGGCGCGCGGGCTGGATCCGCTGTATGACGACCGCGACGAGCGGGCCGGGGCCAAGTTCGCGACGATGGACCTGATCGGCCTGCCCTGGCGCATCACCGTCGGGCCGCGCGGGCTGGCCGCGAACAAGGTGGAACTGACCAACCGCCGTTCGGGCGAGACCGAGGAGATGTCGCCCAAGGACGCCATCGCAAGGCTGGAACAGGCCTATGCGCCGGTGCTGGCCGCGGCGGCGCCGGGTCCGGTGGCGGCCCGCTGACCGGCCTTGCGCGGCAAGCGTCCGGCGTCCGCCCCGACACTTGCGGCCCGTCCCGTCCAAGGGGCGGCCGCGGGTGGCCCGCAGCCCGCCGGACGCCCGGCCTTGACCAAGCGTGACCAGCCTGAAAAGGCAAGGATTGTTGATGATATCCCGCTTTCCTTTTGGGCAGGGCGCTTTTAACGTGCGGCGCAGGACATTGTTCCAACTGGGAGACAATCAATGAAAAAACTTCTTCTGGCCACCGCTGCCGGTGCCCTTCTGGCCGGTGCCGCCTCTGCCGAGGAGATCAAGCTTGGCATGTCGCTGGGCTTTACCGGGCCGCTGGAATCCATGGCGCCGGGCATGGCCGCGGGCGCTGAAATGGCCATGAAAGAGGTCAGCGATTCGGGGCTTCTGCTGGACGGATCGACGGTGGTTCCGGTGCGCGGCGATTCGACCTGCATCGACGCCGCCGCCGCCACCGCGACCGTCGAACGCCTGATCACCGCCGAAGGGGTCAAGGGCATCGTCGGCGGCATGTGTTCGGGCGAGGCGATCGCCTCCTTGCAGAACGTGGCGGTGCCGAACGGCGTGGTGATGATCTCGCCCTCCGCGACCTCTCCGGCGCTCTCCACGCTCGAGGATAACGGGCTGTTCTTCCGCACCTCGCCCTCGGATGCCCGGCAGGGCGAGGTGATGGCCGAGATCATGATGGAAAGGGGCATCCAGAACGCCGCCGTCACCTATACCAACAACGACTACGGCAAGGGCTTGGCGGACGCCTTCGCGGCCGCCTTCCAGGAAAAGGGCGGCACCGTGACGGTGAACACCGCCCATGACGACGGCAAGGCGGACTATTCCGCCGAGGTCGCGGCCCTTGCGGCGGCCGGGGGCGATGCCCTGGTGGTCGTGGGCTATGTGGACCAGGGCGGTTCGGGCGTGGTGCGCGCCGCGCTGGACACCGGCGCCTTCGATACCTTCGTCTTTCCCGACGGGATGGTGGGACAGGCCCTGGTGGACAACTTCGGGTCGGAAATCGACGGCAGCTTCGGCCAGAACCCCGCCGCCGAGGGCGAGGGCCGCGAGACGTTCCTGACCCTGGCCGAGCAAGCCGGCTTCGACGGCACCAGCGCCTACGCGGCCGAAGCCTATGACGCCGCCGCGCTGATGCTGCTGGCAATGGCCGCCGCCAAGTCCAGCGATCCCAACGTCTGGAAGAACAACGTCATGGACGTGGCCAACGCCCCCGGAGAGAAGATCCTGCCGGGCGAACTGGCCAAGGGGCTGGAGATCCTGAAGGACGGCGGCGACATCGACTATGTCGGGGCTTCCTCGATCGAGTTGGTGGGCGCGGGCGAAAGCGCCGGCGTCTATCGCGAGGTCAGCTTCGAGAACGGAGAAATGACTGTCGTCGGCTATCGCTGACGTGTAAGGACTGTTCCGGCCCGGCAGCCGCACGGCTGCCGGGCCATTTTTCATGACAAAAGCCGCCGAATGCGGTCACACTTCACCAATGGCGTGAAGACGGGGTTAAGGAAATGATACGGGTCGAGGACCTTCACCGGCATTTCGGCGGCTTCCGCGCCGTCGATGGCGCCAGCCTGACCATCGAGACCGGGTCGATCACCGGCCTGATCGGCCCGAACGGCGCGGGCAAGTCCACGCTGTTCAACGTCATCGCCGGCGTGCTGCCGCCGACCTCGGGCCGCGTCTTCATGGACGGCGAGGACATCACCGGCCTGCCGCCGCACGCGCTGTTCCACAAGGGCCTGCTGCGCACCTTCCAGCTGGCGCACGAGTTCAGTTCCATGACCGTGCGCGAGAACCTGATGATGGTGCCGGGCGGCCAGTCGGGCGAGACGATCTGGAAGACCTGGTTCCAGCGCGGCCGCATCGAGCGCGAGGAGGCCGCGCTGCGCCGGCGCGCCGACGAGGTTCTGGATTTCCTGACCATCCGGCACCTGGCCCACGAGAAGGCCGGAAACCTTTCGGGCGGGCAGAAGAAGCTTCTGGAACTGGGCCGCACCATGATGGTCGATGCCAAGGTGGTCTTTCTGGACGAGGTCGGCGCCGGCGTGAACCGCACGCTGCTGATGACCATCGCCGACGCGATCATCCGGCTGAACAGGGAACGCGGCTATACCTTCTGCGTGATCGAACACGACATGGATTTCATCGGCAAGCTGTGCGACCCGGTGATCGTCATGGCCGAGGGCAAGGTGCTGGCCCAGGGCAGCGCCCAGGACATCATGCAGAACGAGGCCGTGATCGAGGCCTATCTGGGCACCGGCCTCAAGAACAAGGACATGGTGGGCGCATGAGCGATCAGGACGCAGTCTTCGGTCATCGCGGCAACCGCGATCTGACGGTCGTCAACCCCGGCGGGCGCGGCAGCATCGACGGCACACGCCGGTCGGGCCCGGTGGGGCCGGGCCATGCCGGCGATCCCTTCCTGATCGGCGAGGGCATGACCGGCGGTTACGGCAAGGGTGCCGACATCCTGCACGACTGCACCATCGCCGTGGAACGCGGCCAGATCGCCGTCATCGTCGGCCCCAACGGCGCGGGCAAGTCCACGGCCATGAAGGCGATCTTCGGGATGCTGACCCTGCGCAAGGGCAGCGTGCGCCTGGACGGGCGCGACATCACCGCGCTGAACCCGCAGGACCGCGTCAAGGCGGGCATGGGTTTCGTGCCGCAGGTCAACAACATCTTCCCGTCCATGACGGTCGAGGAAAACCTCGAGATGGGCGCCTTCATCCGCAAGGACGACATCCGCGACACGCTGGAGCAGGTCTATGACCTGTTTCCCGCCGTCGCCGCCAAGCGCCGGCAGGCCGCGGGCGAACTGTCCGGCGGCCAGCGCCAGCAGGTCGCGGTGGGCCGGGCGCTGATGACCCGGCCATCGGTGCTGATGCTGGACGAACCGACCGCGGGCGTCAGCCCCATCGTCATGGACGAATTGTTCGACCGCATCATCGCCATCGCCCGCGGCGGCCTGCCGGTGCTGATGGTCGAACAGAACGCCAAGCAGGCCATGATGATCGCCGACAAGGCCTATGTGCTGGTCCAGGGCGCCAACGCCCATACCGGCACCGGCCAGGAACTGATGCAGAACGACGAGGTGCGCCGCACCTTCCTGGGGGGCTGAGCCTTGGACATCCTCAACGCCCTGGTGGCCTTCCTGAACTTCGTCTTCATCCCCGCCGCCGCCTATGGCGCGCAGCTTGCGCTGGGCGCGCTGGGGGTGACGCTGATCTATGCGATCCTGCGCTTTTCCAACTTCGCCCACGGCGACACCATGGCCTTCGGCACCGCCGTCACCATCCTGGTGACCTGGGGACTGCAGGCGCTGGGGGTGTCGCTGGGCGTGCTGCCCACGGCGCTGCTGGCGCTGCCGGTGGGCATCGCCGCCACGGCGGTTCTGGTGCTGGCCACCGACCGGGCGGTGTATCGCTTCTACCGGGCGCAGAAAGCCGCCCCGATCGTCTTCGTCATGGCCTCGGTGGGGGTGATGTTCGTGATGAACGGGCTGACCCGCCTGCTGATCGGCGTGGACGAACAGCGCTTCGACGACGGCGCGCGCTTCATCATCAACGTGCGCGACTTCCGCGAGTGGAGCGGCCTGGCCGAGGGCCTGGCCCTGCGGTCCACCCAGGCGCTGACGGTGATCGTGACGGTGATCGTCTGCGCCCTGCTGTTCTGGTTCCTGAACCGCACCAAGTCCGGCAAGGCGATGCGCGCCTATTCCGACAACGAGGATCTGGCGCTGCTGTCGGGCATCGACCCCGAACGCGTGGTGCGCCTGACCTGGATCATCGCGGCCGCGCTGATGACCATCGCCGGGGTCCTCTATGGCCTGGACAAGTCCTTCCGGCCCTTCAACTATTTCCAGATCCTGCTGCCGATCTTCGCCGCCGCCATCGTCGGCGGCCTGGGCAATCCGGTCGGCGCCATCGCCGGAGGGTTCCTGGTGGCCTTTTCCGAGGTCGCGGTCACCTATCCCTGGGTCAAGGTCTCGGGCTATCTGTTCCCGGCCTGGCAGCCCGACGGGCTGCTGCAACTGCTGGGGACGGAATACAAGTTCGCCGTCAGCTTCGTCATCCTGATCGTGGTGCTGCTGTTCCGCCCGACCGGGCTGTTCCGCGGCAAGTCGGTGTAAAAGGGGGTCCGCCATGTCATCCAGCCGTCAAGCCGCCCAGGCCAGCCCCTGGCGCGCCCCCGTCCTGTTCGCGGTCCTGGCCGTCCTGTTCGTGCTGGAGGGCACGGTCAGGAACGGCATGTTCTCGGGATCGTGGAACACCTCTCTGGCGATCCTGAACATGGGCCTGATCTCGGCCATCACCGCCCTGGGGGTGAACATGCAGTGGGGCTATGCGGGGCTGTTCAACACCGGCGTCGTGGGCTTCCTGGCCCTGGGCGGGCTGGCCCCGGTGCTGGTGTCGCTGCCCCCCGTCGAGGGCGCCTGGGAGGCCGGCGGGCCGCGCCTGATCCTGTCGCTGCTGGTGGGCCTGGGGACGCTGGCCCTGGCGCGCATCGTCTATGGCCGGACAGGCCGGGCCTGGGTCGTGGCGCTGGTGCTGCTGGCGGGCTTTGTCGCCTATCGCTGGCTGTTCGACCCCGCCGTGACCGCGATCGAGGCCAATGACAGCGCGCGCACCGGCAACATCGGCGGGCTGGGCCTGCCGGTCCTGCTGTCCTGGCTGGTGGGCGGCGCCTTCGCCGCCGCCGCCGCCTGGGCGGTGGGCAAGGTCGCGCTCGGGCTGCGGTCGGACTATCTGGCCATTGCCACCCTGGGCATCGGCGAGATCATCGTGGCCGTCCTGCGCAACGAGGACTGGCTGGCCCGCGGCGTCAAGAACATCACCGCCATTCCCCGCCCCGTCCCCTACGAGACGGACCTCCAGCAGAACCCGGCCTTCGCCGACTTCGCCGCAAGCTGGGGCTTCAGCACCGCCGAGGCTTCGGCCATCTGGGTCAAGCTGTGCTACATGTCGCTGTTTCTGGTCGTCCTGCTGACGGTCATCCTTCTGGCGGAACTGGCGCTGAAGTCGCCCTGGGGCCGGATGATGCGGGCCATCCGCGACAACGAGACCGCCGCCGAGGCGATGGGCAAGGACGTGACCGCCCGGCACCTGCAGGTCTTCGTGCTGGGCTCGGCGGTGATCGGCGTGGCGGGCGCGATGATGATAACCCTGGACGGGCTGATGGCGCCCACCAGCTACAACCCGTTGCGCTATACCTTCCTGATCTGGGTGATGGTGATCGTCGGCGGGTCGGGCAACAACTGGGGCTCGGTCCTGGGCGCGGTGCTGATCTGGTTCCTGTGGATCAAGGCCGAGGTCTGGGGCCCGAACCTGATCGGCGTGCTGGTCGGCCCCCTGCCCGATGGCGACATCAAGGCGCATCTTCTGGCAAGCGCCCCGCACATGCGCTTCATCGCGATGGGCCTGGTGCTGCTGCTGGTGCTGCGCTTCGCGCCGCGCGGGCTGGTCCCCGAGAAGTAGGCAAAGCCCCGGCGCGGTCAGGCGCAGTTGTCGCCCAGCACGACGCTGTAATAGGGCTGGCCGTCGGCGCCGACGGCAAGACCGCTTCCGACCTGGCGGCTGGGCTGTCCCAGAAGCTCGGTCCGCTGGGCCTCGGCCCTCAGCCAGCCGGCCACGGCATCGGCCGGGCTGCCGCCCCGGCTGACCAGCTGGACGACGCCGCAGGCCGGATAGCCGACCGCCCGAACCCGGTCCACGACATTCGATCCGTTCGACCCTTCGACGTCGATCCGCCCGGTCCGCGCCATGTCGCAGGCATGGCTTTGCGCGGCCTGCGCCAGCAGCGGCGCGCTGTCCAGAAGCGTCTTGCCCTCGGCCTGGCGGGCGGCATTGACCGCGCCATCCAGTCGGGCGGCGATCGTCGGGTTCACCGGGCACTGCGCGGCCAGCGACTGTTCGGCCGGGGCGGTGCCGGCGCTCCAGGGGACCTGCAGATCCGGCTGGCAGGCGGCCAGCCCGGACAGGCTGGCGATCACGGTGACGAAACGGAAGGGGGGCATGAAAAACCTTGTCTGCGGTCCCGGCCAACGCCGCCCCAAGGCGGGCAGTTCCGGCCGCAGATCCCTTGCGCGACGGCAGGGGCACCCTTAAAGCGCATCCATGACCCAGCATCAGCGCCTTCTCATCATCGACTTCGGATCCCAGGTGACGCAGCTGATCGCGCGCCGCCTGCGGGAACTGAACGTCTTTTGCGAAATCCACCCCTACAACCTGCTGACCGACGACATCCTGCGCAGGCTTGCCCCCCAGGCGGTGATCCTGTCGGGCGGTCCGGACAGCGTGACGCGGGCGGGCAGCCCCCGGGCGCCGCAGGGGCTGTTCGACATGGGCGTGCCGATCTTCGGCATCTGCTACGGCCAGCAGGTGATGACGCAGCAGCTGGGCGGCGCGGTCGAGGGCGGGCACCACGCCGAATACGGCCGCGCCTTCATGGCCCCTGCCCCCGGCCACCGGGACGACGGCATCTTCGCGGGCCTGTTCCAGACCGGGCGCGAGGAGGTCTGGATGAGCCACGGCGACCGCGTGACCGCGCTGGCCCCCGGCTTCGAGGTCATCGGCACATCCCCCAACGCCCCCTTCGCGATGATCGCCGATGAAGCGCGCCGCTTCTATGGCGTGCAGTTCCACCCCGAGGTGCATCACACCCCGAACGGCCGCAGGATGCTGGAAAACTTCGTCCGGCTGGCGGGCTTCACCGGCGACTGGACGATGGCCGGCTATCGCGACAAGGCGATCCGCAGGATCCGCGAACAGGTGGGTGACAAGCGGGTGATCTGCGGCCTGTCGGGCGGGGTGGACAGTTCGGTTGCCGCCGTCCTGATCCACGAGGCGATCGGCGACCAGCTGACCTGCGTCTTCGTGGACCACGGCCTGCTGCGGCTGAATGAAGCCGAGGAAGTCGTGACCATGTTCCGCGACCACTACAACATCCCGCTGATCCACGCCGACGAATCCGAACTGTTCCTGGGCGCCCTGGACGGCGTCAGCGATCCCGAGGTCAAGCGCAAGACCATCGGCCGGCTGTTCATCGACGTGTTCCAGCGCTACGCCAGCGGCATCGAGGGGGCCGAGTTCCTGGCGCAGGGCACGCTCTATCCCGACGTGATCGAAAGCGTCAGCTTCTCGGGCGGGCCGTCGGTCACCATCAAGTCCCACCACAATGTCGGCGGCCTGCCCGAAAAGATGGGCCTGAAGCTGGTGGAACCCCTGCGCGAGCTGTTCAAGGACGAGGTGCGCGCCCTGGGCCGCGAATTGGGCCTGCCCGAGACGTTCATCGGCCGCCACCCCTTCCCCGGCCCCGGCCTGGCGATCCGCTGCCCCGGAGAGATCACGCGCGAGAAGCTGGACATCCTGCGCAAGGCCGACGCCGTCTTCATCGACCAGATCCGCAGGCACGGGCTTTACGACGACATCTGGCAGGCCTTCGTGGCGATCCTGCCGGTCCGCACCGTGGGGGTGATGGGCGACGGCCGGACCTACGACTATGCCTGTGCCCTGCGGGCGGTGACCTCGGTGGACGGGATGACGGCGGATTACTATCCCTTCACCCACGACTTCCTGGGCGAGACCGCCACCCGCATCATCAACGAGGTCAAGGGCATCAACCGCTGCACCTACGACATCACCTCGAAGCCGCCCGGCACGATCGAGTGGGAATGACCCCCTGACGCCTTTGCAAGGACCGCCATGACCTGCGCCTGCGGCCACCATCACCCTCATCGCCATCCTGATGCCGCCAGCGGCACGCCCGTTGCGCTGAAGCAGCCCATGGTCGCGCTGACCGGGCGGCTGGTCTGCGCGGATGCGGGGCAGATGATGACGGCGCTGTCGCTGCTGCCCGACCACATCGCGCTGAGCCGCGCGGAACCGGGCTGCCTGCGCTTCGACCTGTGGCAGGACGATGATCCGCTGGTCTGGCACCTGTCCGAACTGTTCGTCGACGCCGATGCCGTCGCGGCGCACGGCGCGCGGACCCGGGACAGCGCCTGGGGCCGCGAAAGCGCCGGGATCGGGCGCGACGTCCACCGCCATGACGTGACCCCCGTGATCCGCCACGAGACCCGCCGCGATCCGCAGGCCATCGACGCCGTCCTGCGCGCAGCCTTCGGCGGCGACGACGAGGCGCGGCTGGTCCGCACGCTGCGCGAGCAGGGCGACCTGGCCCTGTCGCTGGTCGCCGATGCGGCGGGCGCCGTTCTGGGCCATCTTGCCCTGTCCCCGCTGCAGGCCGAGGGCCCGGCCTATGCCCTGGCCCCCGTTGCGGTGGCCCCCAAGGCCCAGCGTCTTGGCCTGGGCGGGGCGCTGATCGACGCGGCCGTCGCCTGGGCCGATACCGCGGCGGTGGTGGTGCTGGGCGATCCCGGCTATTACGGCCCCCTGGGCTTCAGGCCGGCAGTGCTGGACTCTCGCCATGCCGGGCCCGGCTTGCAGATGATCGGCGACCTGCCCAAGGGCAGCAGCATCCGCCACGCCCCGGCTTTCGCCGGCCTGTAACGGGTCCGAGGCTTGCGGATCGGCCCCGGCGGGTTACATCTGGTCAAGGCAGGAAAGGGATGCACATGGCAGGACAACCGACCTTCGACGCGCGCGAGCCGGCAACCGGCAGCGACTTCGGCAATCTTCCCGCATGGGATCTGACCGACCTCTATCCCGCGCCCGACGCGCCGGAACTGGCCGCCGACATCGATCTTCTGGACGCCGAGGTGCGGGATTTCGCGGCCCGCTATCAGGGCCGGCTGGCCGACCTGTCCCCGGCCGAGATGCTGGCCTGCATCGAGACCTATCAGAAGATCGACATCACCGCCGGCCGCATCATGTCCTATGCCGGGCTGCGCTATTACCAGAACACCACCGATCCGGCGCGGGCGAAGATGATGGGCGACCTCCAGGGCCGCATCACCGACATCACCACGCCGCTGGTCTTCTTCAGCCTGGAGTTCAACCGCATCCCCGACGAGACCTATCAGGCGGTCTTTGCCGCCGCCGACGGGCCCGCCCGCTACAAGCCGGTGTTCGACCGGATGCGGGCCATGCGCCCGCACCAGCTGTCGGACGAGCTGGAACAGTTCCTTCACGACACCTCGGTGGTGGGCGCCGCCGCCTGGAACCGGCTGTTCGACGAGACCACCGCGGCGCTGGAATTTTCGGTCTCGGGCGAGACCCTGGGCCTGGAGGCCACGCTGAACCTGCTGACCGACCACGACCGGTCGCGGCGCGAGGCTGCGGCGCGGGCCCTGGCCGAGGTCTTCGGCCGCCACGTGAAGCTGTTTTCCCGCATCCACAACACGCTGGCCAAGGAAAAGGCCATCGAGGACAAGTGGCGCAAGATGCCCACGCCGCAATACGGCCGCCATCTGTCGAACCATGTCGAACCCGAGGTCGTCGAGGCGCTGCGCAACGCCGTGACCGCCGCCTATCCCCGCCTGTCGCACCGCTATTATGCGCTGAAGGCCCGGTGGCTGGGTCTGGACAAGCTGCAGGTCTGGGACCGCAACGCGCCGCTGCCCACCGCCCCCGCCCGCGCCATCGGCTGGGACGAGGCACGCCGGACCGTTCTGGACGCCTATGCGGGCTTTTCGCCGCGCCTTGCGGATCTGGCCCGGCCCTTCTTCGACAAGGGCTGGATCGACGCCGCCGTGACGCCGGGCAAGGCGCCGGGCGCCTTTGCCCATCCGACCGTGACCACGGTCCATCCCTATGTGCTGCTGAACTATCTGGGCAAGCCGCGCGACGTGATGACGCTGGCTCATGAACTGGGCCACGGCGTCCACCAACGGCTGGCGGCGGGACAGGGGGAACTGCTGGCCTCGACGCCCCTGACGCTGGCCGAGACGGCGTCCGTCTTCGGCGAGATGCTGACCTTCCGGGCGCTGCTGGCCAGAACCTCGGATCCCGCCGAGAAGAAGGCCCTGCTGGCCGGCAAGGTCGAGGACATGATCAACACCGTCGTCCGCCAGATCGCCTTCTACGACTTCGAATGCAAGCTGCACGCCGCCCGGGCAGAAGGCGAACTGACCCCCGACGACATCAACGCCCTGTGGATGTCGGTGCAGGCCGAAAGCCTTGGCCCGGTCTTCGAGTTCATGCCGGGATACGAGACGTTCTGGACCTATGTGCCGCATTTCGTGCATTCGCCCTTCTACGTCTATGCCTATGCCTTCGGCGACGGGTTGGTGAACGCGCTCTATGCCACCTACGAGGCGGGTCTGCCGGACTTCCAGCAGAAGTATTTCGACCTGCTGGCCGCGGGCGGATCGAAGCATCACAAGGACCTGCTGGCGCCCTTCGGTCTGGACGCCTCGGATCCGACGTTCTGGGACAAGGGGCTGTCGATGATCGAGGGCTTCATCGACGAGCTTGAAGCGCTTGAGGACTAGGGGGCTGCCGCCCCCATCCGCTGCGCGGATCCCCCCGCGGATATTTTTGCACAGAAGATGGTGGCGATGCTGAAACGGGTCCTTCTGGCGGTGGCGGTGCTTGCGGTTCTGGCCGCGGTCGCGTTCTTCAGTCTGGCCCCGGGTTATGTGGAACGGGCGCTGAACCCGCTGCGCATGCCTGCCCAGGGATGGCCGGTTTCCGAAAGGGCGCAGGCCTTGCACGAGAGGCTGGTGATCGGCGACTGGCATTCCGACGCGCTGCTGTGGGATCGCGACATCCTGGAACGGGCCGATCGCGGCCACACCGACGTGCCGCGCCTGCTGGAAGGCAACGTGGCGGTGCAGGTCTTCACCACCGTCACCAAAAGCCCGCGCGGCCAGAACTATGACCAGAACAGCGCCGATGCCCCCGACAACATCACGCCGCTGTTCATGGGGCAGCTGCGCCCCGTGCGGTCCTGGTTCTCGCTGCGCGAACGGGCCCTGGTGCAGGCCGAGGCCCTGGTTCGGGCGGCCGAGGAGGCGCCCGACCGGCTGCGCCTGATCCGCACCCGGGCCGACTTGCAAGCCGTGCTGGACGCGCGGGCGGGCGGGCAGCCCGTGCTGGGTGCCCTGCTGGGGTCCGAAGGGGCCCATCCGCTGGAAGGCGACCTCGCCAACCTGGATGTCCTTTACGATGCGGGCTTCCGGCTGATGGGGATGACGCATTTCTTCGACAACGAACTGGGCGGCAGCCTGCACGGCGAAGGCGGCAGCGGCGCGGGCCTGACGGATTTCGGACGGCAGGTGGTGGAGGCCATGATCGACCGCGGCATGGTGATCGACCTGGCCCATGCCTCGCCGCTGATGGTGCAGGACGTGCTGGCGATCCCCCAGGCGCGGCCGATCCTGTCCCATACCGGCATCCGGGGCCATTGCGGCAGCGCCCGAAACCTCGACGACGATCTGGTGCGACGGATTGCGGCGAAGGGCGGCGTCATCGGCATCGGCTTCTGGGCCGACGTGGTCTGCGGAGGCACCCCGGCCCATATCGCCGAAAGCATTGTCGCGGCCATCCGGCTGGTGGGCGAGGATCACGTCTCGCTGGGGTCGGATTACGACGGGTCGGTGGGCGTGCCCTTCGATGCCGCCAATCTGGCCGCGCTGACCCAGGCGCTGCTGGACGAGGGACTGTCCGACGACCAGATCGCCAAGGTGATGGGGGGTAACATGATCCGCTTCCTGAACGAGACCCTGCCCGAGACCTGAGCCAGGCAGCCATTGGCATGGGGCGTTCACCCCGCAGTCAAGCCCATGCCGATCTTTGCTTTTGGCCGGACCTTGCCCCTGACGCGGCGGAACCCGGCGCTGGCATCCGCGTTCCCTCGCAGATCATGCAAAGGAGTTGGACGGATGCAAAAGACCTTGATCGGGCTTGGCGCCATTCTTGCCATGTTGACGCTGGCCGGCTGCCAGACGGCCCAAGGCTTCGGACAGGACGTTTCCACGGCAGGCCAGGTCATCCAGGAGGAAACCGCCGAGGTGATGTAGAACGGCTCGAAGGCGGCCCCGCGGGGCCGCCTTTGCTCTTGTCGGGGGAGGCTGCCATCCCGTCCGCGCCAGGGATGGACTAGAGGTCGCCTGCCAAGGCCGCCGAGGTGGGCGCGTGACCCTGTTTCGTGCGGCAGCATGCAGGGCCTTGGTCGTCGTCAGCGGTCAGGGCGACAGCAAGAAGGGAGGAAGGATGCGACTGGTGTTTCTGGCTGCGATGATGCTGCCCCTTCCGGCGGCGGGCTTCGTCGCGCAAAACGGCATGACGGCGGTGCAGTCCGGCCCGTCCGAGATCAGCGTGATCCACGAGGTCCGCCGCGGTGACACGGATTACTGGTGCGCGGCCGGCGATTTCGTGCAGCGCGCCTGGGGATTGCCTGGCAGCACGCGGCTGTGGCGCGCCTCGCCCAAGCCCCGGGGCGCGGGCGAAGGGATCGTCTTTACGGTCGATCCTGCGAACGCCGCCGAGGGGGCGGGCCTGTCGCAGTTCGGCAGCGGACCGCGGGACGGGTCCATCCCTGCCTCGATGGCGGTCGGAAGTTTCTGCCGGGTGATCGTGCCCTTCTTCGACTAGCTGTTCAGTCCCGGCATCTTGTGGATCGGGTTTAGGATGGATCGATCTGGTTCCGAGATCCGGACCTTGCAGATGTATTCGTAAGATGTGAGGCCGCCGAGCGTCTTGAGTCGGCGGGCAAAGTTGTAGGCAGCCATGAAGTCTGCGAGATGGGTTCGCAGCTGATCGTGGCTGTCGGAGTGGAAGCGCCTTGCCGTGGCGTCCTTGATCATCCGGTTCATCCGCTCAACCTGACCGTTTGTCCACGGATGGTTGGGTCTGGTCAGGCGATGCTCGATCCCGTTGGCCTCGCAGATCATGTCGAAGCGCATTGGCCGAGAGTGGATGGCATTCCGGTTTCGAGGCTGCTCGGCGAACTGGATGCCATTATCGGCAAGAACCGTGTGGACCTGGCAGGGCACGGCTTCGAGCATGTGCTGCGGAACTCCCAGGCCGTCTTTCTGTCAGAAGTTGCCACGAGTTGGGCGACAGCAAACTTGGAAGTTCGGTCGATGCCGACGAACAGATAGAGCTTTCCCCCGGCGGTCTGAACTTCCGCAATGTCGATGTGAAAGAACCCGATGGGGTAGCGCTTGAACTTCTGGCGCTTTGGCTTGTCGCCTTCGACATCCGGCAGGCGCGAGATGCCATGACGCTGCAGACCCCGATGGAGCGCCGACCGTGTCAGGTGGGGAATCGAGGGCTGCAGGGCATGGAGGCAGTCGTCCAGCGGCAGAAGCGTGTGGCGCCGGAACGCCCGGGAGTGTCTGAAACCCTGTGTATCTGAGCGGGTCCATGCGGTTTTCAGATACGGTCAGGCGTCAAAGCGCCCGGCGAACATTATGGCCAGCTGATTGCGGGCCGCAACCCATTCGCGGACTGCGCGACCGCCCTTTTCGAAGTTGCGGATGGCCAGGAAGATCAGCTTGGTCGCGGCCTCCTCGGTCGGGAATGAGCCCTTGGTCTTCAGCGTTTTCCGCAGCACCCGGTTCAAGGATTCTACGGCATTTGTGGTGTAGATGATCTTCCGGATCGCGGCGCTGAAGGCAAAGAACGGGATCACCTCGGCCCACGCCCGGCGCCAGGCCGGGGCGATCGAGGGGTATTTCCCGCCCCACTTTTCCTCGAGGGCATCCAGCTGGCGTTCAGCCTCCCCGGCGGTCGGGGCCTCGTAAATCGGGCGCAGGTCGGCCGCCACGGCCTTGCGGTCCTTCCAGCTGCAGAGGTTCATCGGATGCCGGATCAGGTGAACGATGCAGGTCTGGACCATGGTCTCTGGGAAGGCCGCGGTGATGGCCTCTGGGATCGGAGGCAGACCGTGGCCCCAGTGGGGCCGCGTAAGCTGCCGCAGGCTTCAACCCATCCACAACCGCGATCAGGATGTCCTGCACCCCACGGTTGCGCAGCTCGTTCATCACCGACAGCCAGAATTTGGCGCCTTCATTGTCAGCGATCCAAAGGCCCAGGACTTCGCGCTCACCATCGCGAGTGACGCCCAAGGCAATATAGACCGCCTTGTTCTTCACCATCCGGCTGTCGGCATCACGGATCTTGACCCTGAGCGCGTCAAAAATGACGATCGGATACATCCGGTCCAGCGCCCGGTGCTGCCATTCCCGGACCTCGTCCAGCACGGCATCGGTGACGCGGCTGATCAGTTCGGGCGAGACCCGCAGGCCGTAAAGATCCTCCAGATGGGCCTGGATGTCGCGCACCGACAGACCGGCGGCATAGAGCCCGTCCGCCATGGGCCTCGGACCAGTGGCGGCTTCCATGGCGAACTCTTGTCGTCGATGCCGTCGATCCGGGTCTGGCCCTTCTTCACCAACTCCGGCTCAAAGCTGCCGTCGCGGTCGCGCGGCACAGAAAGCGGCACCTCGCCGTCGGAGCCTTTTACCCGCTTGGTCGCGGTCCCGTTGCGCCGGTTGGATTGTTCCGGCGGCGGCTCGGCGCCAGCCTCATAGCCCAGATGCGCAGTCAGTTCGGCGCCCAGCATCCGCTCCATCAGCCGAACCTTCAGCTCCTTCATCAACCCGGCATCGCCGAGCAGATCCTCAGGCCGCTTGCAGCCCTTCAGCAACTCATCCAGCAGTTCGTTGGAAATCGTCATCGTCCTTGCTCCTCTCAGGAAGCATGGACCAGATCAGCGATACACAGAAGATCGGACACTTTCGATCAGGGCGACAACGGCAGCGCGTTCATCTCCCGCGACCTGGATCTCTGGGCCTATGCCAATGACGTCACGCTGGACGTCTCCAGGCCCGGCAGGCCGACCGACAACGGCTTCATCGAAGCGTTCAACAGCAAGCTGCGGGCGGAATGCCTGAACGCCCATTGGTTCATGAGCCTTGCGGACGCGCAGGAAAAGCTGGGGGATTGGCGTAGGCACTACAACGCGGACCGAACCCATAGCGCGATCGGACATAACGTCCCGATGGCCCCGCATTATCCGGCGGCGCAGCCAGCCCGTCGCCATGACCAAGCCGGAAAACTCCAGCATCCGGCGGTCCAAGGTTGGGGAGCAACGCAGGGCTGAGCAGACTCTCCATCACAGCAAGGGAACTTCCGGGGGCAGGTCAGCACCTGTCCTCAAGTCGCTTGACATTCGAACACTTGTTAGAATATCCGTGGATGAAGGATGCTGCGCTGTGGCGAGCTTCAGGTTCGCTAAATCGATGGTGCTAGTGCGCAGAGTACTGCACACACCTGCACCGCGACCAGTTATTGCATGTGGAGTGCCTTGATGAGACTGTTTCTCAGACTGGTGGACAGCCTCAACATATTTATCGGCCGGACGGTCGGCTGGGTCATGATCTTCATCATGATCGTGACGGTTTATGATGTGGTCGCCCGCAAGCTGTTCAGCGCGCCTGTGGTGTGGGCATTCGATGTATCGGTGCAGCTCTTTGCGCTGCACTTCATGATCACGGCCGCCTATGCGCTTCTTTACAAGGAGCACGTCTCGATCAACATCTTCAAGGACCGTCTGTCTGTGCGCGCCCAGGCGATCCTCGACATCGTGTCCTTCATCGTCTTCTTCTTTCCCTTCGCAATCGCGCTTCTCATCTATGGTTGGGACTTTGCCATACGCTCCTGGGAGACGCGCGAGACAAGCTGGGGCATCATCGCCCTGCCGGTCTATTATATCAAAACGGTCATTCCCCTGACGGCGCTCCTTCTCATCCTGCAGGGCATCGCAACCGTCATCCGCCTGATTGAAACAGCCCGTACAGGAGTGGCGAAATGAGCAGCGAACTCCTGACCGTCCTGATGTTCGCAGGCCTGCTCGTCGGGCTCTTTATGGGCCACCCGCTGGCCTTCGTCCTCGGCGGGCTGGCGCTGATCTTCGCCTATCTTGGGCCGGGCCCACAGATGTTCAGCATCGTCGTCAACCGCATCTACAGCCAGATGGACAACTACATCCTGATTGCGGTGCCGATGTTCATCCTGATGGCGCGGCTTTTGAGTGACTCGGGCGTCACCGAGAACATGTTCCACGCGTTGCGGTTGATGTTGGGGCGGGTGCGTGGCGGTCTTCTGCTTGCAACGATCGCGATTTCGGTGGTGCTTGCTGCGACTACCGGCATCATCGGGGCGTCGATGACGGTCATGGGGGTTCTGGCGCTGCCCTCGATGGTCAAATATGGCTACCAGAAGGAGCTGAGCACAGGCGCCATCGCGGCCGGTGGCAGTCTGGGCATCCTTATCCCGCCCAGCATCATGCTTGTCATCATGGGCAGCTACGCGCAGATTTCCGTGGGTCAACTCTTTGCCGCCGCCGTGGGACCCGGACTTCTGCTTGCGGGTCTTTACGCGCTTTACTGCGGTGTCATCACCTTCTTTCGGCCGGATTTGGGTCCACCCGTCTCCGAGGAGGAGCTAGGGCAGACAAACCGTGCCGAGATCCTCAAGCTGCTTGTGAAGATGGCCGTTCCGCCGATCCTGCTCATCATAGGCGTGTTGGGCTCGATCTTCGCTGGCTGGGCCACGACCACCGAGGCCGCTTCCGTCGGTGCTTTCCTGACTTTCCTGATGGTCATCGCCTACGGGAAGTTTTCATGGTCGATGCTTCAGGAGGCTGTTTCGGCAACCGCCCGTACCACCAGCATGGTGCTCTTCGTCATCGTTGGCGCAACGGCATTCACCGGTGTGTTCGTGGCGATCGGCGGAAGCCGCATCGTCACCGAGTTTCTTGACGGAATGGGCCTTGGTCCGTGGGGCATCTTCTTCGTCATGATGCTGATAGTTTTCGTCCTTGGCATGTTCCTGGACTGGCTTGGCATCGTGCTTATCTGCCTGCCGATCTTTCTGCCGATCGCCACTGCGAATGGCTTCGAACCCCTGTGGTTCGTGACGATGATCGCCGTGGTCCTGCAGTCCTCTTTCCTGACGCCCCCTTTCGGATATGCGCTGTTCTATCTTGAAGGAGTGGCGCCGCCCGGGGTCACACTGGGTCACATCTACCGCGGTGTGATACCGTTCATCATCCTCATCATCATCGGGTCTGCACTGTGCATCGTTTTTCCGCAGATCATCACCTGGCTTCCGACGGTGATCTTCTCACGCTACCAGTAAGGCCCTGGGGCCGTTCAGGATGTCGATCGACGTGTGGCGGGTGTACCAAACCGGCCGATTACGGCCAGAGGGTCTGTTTGTCGAGTGAGTCAGGCTGCCCCCGCAAGGGCTCGCGGATGCAACGCAGGCCTAATTCTCCAACTGCGTTCAGAGTTGACCAGGCTTCGCTCTCTGCTAACGTTTCTGCAGATTATCACTTGGCCGCCGAAGTGATCCTCTCGTGCCAGTCCCGGCCGAGTTGACGAGGCGAGGGGAGGAAAGGAATCACCATGAAAAATCTAGTCCGCACATTTTCAGGCATTGCGGCCATTCTTGCCTTGGGCACCGCGTCAGCCGTTGCGCAAGAGGAAGAAGTCACCATCCAGATGACCTCGACCTGGCCCCCGGCATCGACATCATCGATGCCGACAACCATTTCGTGGAGCTTGTCAACCGGCTCGGCGAAGGGTCGATCCAGATCGAATTCTTCCCCGGAGAAAGCCTGGTTCCATCGACGCAGGTCTTCGACGCCGTCCAGTCCGGGTCGATCCAGGCGTCTGGCGACTGGCCGGGATACTGGGCGGGAACCGACACCGCGTTCGCGCTTATCGGATCCTTTCCGATGCTGTTCACGACCCAGGACTATCTGCTGTGGATCAACAACTGGGGCGGGGCGGAACTCTTCGACGAAATTTACGGCAAATACAATATAAAATATATACCATACGCCATCCTGGGTATGGAATCCGGGCTGCGATCGACCGTTCCCATTGCATCCCTGGAAGAACTCAACGGCAAACGGATACGCATGTCAGGTCGTCCCCAAGGGGCCATCCTGAGCGAATATGGGGCCGCTCAAGTCATGCTGCCGGGAGCCGACGTCTATCAGTCGTTGGAGCGCAATGTGATCGACGCTGCGGAATTCTCTATGCCCAGCACCGATCTGGGCATGGGCCTTGCTGAGGTGACAGAGCACAACATGTCTCCGGGCTGGCATCAGCCGGCCTCCACAACCGGCGTTATGATCAACATGGATACGTGGAACGAGTTGTCGGACCGCGCGAAACTCATCCTCGAGACGGCCGCCGCTGCAACGATGTCGTGGTCCATCGGCCATTACGAAAAGAACTCGACCGAAGCCGTCGCCAAGTTTGCCGAAACGGGAACCACCGTTCATCGTTTGGACAGCGAGGACATGGCGCAGTTGCAAAGCCTCTCCAACCGGATCCTTGTCGACGAGGCATGCGCCAATCCCCTGTTTGCAAAGGTCGCCGTTTCCCAGCTTGAATATCTCCAGGACTATTCAACCTGGCGCGAGATGCAGGGCGAGTTCGCCATGGGCCGCAACATTGCCGACTTTCCCGACCTGGAAAGAATTCGCAGTTGCGCCGAGTGAGACTGCCATCGCGGGTGGCCTTCTGGCCCCCGCGTTCGGATCTTGGGGGGAGGCCTGAATGGATGACGGGATTGCTGCTGAGGGCGTGCCCGGGGAGTTTCAGCTTGCACGCGCGGCCTCTGGGCTGACAATCGGTTCGCTCTTCGTGCAGACCGCTCGTAGGTGGCCGGATCGGGTGGCTTTGCAGGCGGGAGACGTGCAAGTCACCTATGCAGAGCTCCACCAGCGTACCGACAGGCTTTGCAACTACCTGAAGGGACGCGGCATACTCAGGGGCGACCGGATTGCGATCCTGTCGGAGAACCGCCTCGAATATGTCGAACTCCTCGTCGCGGCTGGCAAGATGGGTGTGATCGCGGCCTGCCAGAACTGGCGGCTTTCGGATCACGAGTTGCGCCATTGCCTGGAACTGGTAGCTCCTAAACTGCTGATCGCCTCGCCGCTGCATCAGGAAACGGCGGACCGGTTCGAGGATATCGCACCCGGCCTGGTGTTTGGCCCTGAATACGAGATGGCGCTTGGCGCGGCCAGCCAAGCTCCAATTGAAGATGATTGCGACCCTGAGGACGGGATAGTTATCCTGTATACAAGCGGTACCACGGGCATGCCGAAAGGCGCGCTGATCAGCCAGCGCGCCGAGATCGCGCGGGCGATGATCCAGTTGATCGATACCCCTTCCACCGCCTCCGACGCCTTTGTTGCCTGGGCTCCGCTCTTTCACATGGCCTCGGTCGACGCCGTCTTCATGAAGCTGATCCAGGGGGGCAAGGTGATCGTGACAAACGGCTTCAACGCCGTCGAGCTTGCTTCGATCGTCTCTCAGGAGCGTCTTGCATGGCTGGTCCTGATGCCGGGCATGATCGCGCCGTTCATCGCTGCAATGGAAGCTTCGGGCAAGCCGGCCGCCGGGGTCAAATGGGCCGGTGCGATGGCGGATCTGGTGCCGCGGGAACAGATTGCAGCCGTCACGCGCCTGGTGGGCGCTCCTTACCTCAACAGCTTCGGATCGACCGAGACCGGCCTGCCGCCAGCCTCGCTTGGCGTCCTCGAGGTCGGCGTCGTGCCCGAAAAGCTCGACAAGCTGCAGAGTTCGTTCTGCTGCATCCGGCTTGTCGGTCCCGACGGCGTCGAGGTTCCCGATGGCGAGCCAGGTGAACTTGCAATCCGCAGTCCGGCGCTGTTTTCGGGTTACTGGAACAACCCCCAGGCCAATCGAAAGGATTTTCGCGGCGGCTGGTTCCACATGGGAGATGTCTTCACGCGCAATGCCGACGGCACACTCTCCTTCGTGGATCGAAGCAAGTATCTCATCAAGTCCGGCGGTGAGAACATCTATCCGGCCGAGATCGAGCGCGTGCTGTTGGCCGAACCGATGGTGGCCGATGCGGTGGTCGTCAGAAAAGCGGACCCGCAGTGGGGCGAAGTCCCAATCGCCCTTGTCGTGCGACGGGAAGAGAGTTTGACAGCCGATGCTTTGCGTGCACGCTGTGCTGCCAAGATTGCACGCTACAAGATACCGAAAGAAATTCATTTTGTTGATGAGGCAGATCTTCCCCGCAGCACGACCGGCAAGATCAAGCGTCACGACATCGAACAACGCATTGCCGGGACAAGTAGATGAACAAGCTGCTTCTTGAAAAGACCGGCCATGTCGGCCTGGTGACGATCAACAGGCCACATGTTCGCAATGCCTTGGATCCAGAAACGCTCTGTCTCATGGCCGATGCCTTTGAAGACCTTCGCCACGACCAGATGATCCGTGTGATCGTCGTGACGGGGGCCGGAGACAGGGCTTTCAGCGCAGGCGCTGACTTGGGGCGGTTGATCCCGTTGATCACCGGTGCCCGCGAGCCCGAGGACGAGTGGGATCACCGCTTCAAGGCTGACCCCAGCATCTTGCACCAGGCCATCCTGCGCGGCTATGACGTGGGCAAGCCGGTCATCGCCGCCATCAACGGCTTTGCCATCGCGGGGGGCATGGAGTTGGTGCAGGGCACGGATCTGCGCGTTGCGGCCGACACGGCGATGCTTGGTGTCCAGGAAGTCAATTGGGCTATCTTCCCGGCCGGAGGCTCGACCGTAAGATTGCCGCAACAGCTGACCATGCCGCGGGCGATGGAACTTCTTCTGACGGGCGATCTCATCGACGCGCCCACCGCCTATCAGTGGGGCTTCCTCAACCGCGTTGTACCGGCGTCCGAGGTCATGGCGGTGGCAATCGACCTGGCCGAACGCATTGCCGGTAAAGGACCTATCGCGGTGCAGGCGATCCGGCGCTCGGCACGCTCCTGCGTTGGACTTCCAGAGGCCAAGGCACTGGCAATGGAGCTGGAATTTGCCGCGCCGGTCTTTGACAGCGAGGACGCGCGCGAGGGTCCACGAAGTTTCATGGAGAAGCGTCCGCCAGTCTTTCGCGGCAGATGATCGGCGCTTTGCCTGGCAGAAGCGCAAGCCAACGCCAAGGACATGTTGCTTCAGGCTGGTCCAAGGCGTGCCAGCTGATCCTGCTTCGTCAGAGGCCATTCTGAAACGACATTTCCTGCAGCAACCGACTGGATTATTTGGCCTCCATGTTGATTTCCACCCAGAACTGAGCCGGTATTTCCATCGAGAAGTGAGCCACCTCTGAGTATGGATGTCGGCTCAGGTTAGGGTCAAGTCGTGATTGTTCTCCTTCTTTTGGCGCGCTGCGGCGGCTGAACTGGCCTTGAAGCGGAAGCTGTCGTTCCCAGTTTCCAGGATGTGGCAGCGATGGGTGAGCCGGTCGAGCAGCGCGGTAGTCATCTTGGCATCGCCGAAGACCGTAGCCCATTCGCTGAAGCTGAGGTTGGTGGTGATCACGACGCTGGTCCGCTCATGGAGTTTGCTCAGCAGATGGATGGAGGAGGATCAGGAAACAGTCCGGGGGACTGTTTCCCCGACGACACAGCGCCCCGCCTGATGCGCTGAATGGCAGATAGCCCAGTTCATCGAGGATCACGAGATCGAGGCGGGTCAGGCTTTCGGCAATCTGCCCGGCCTTGCCCTTGGCCTTTTCCTGTTCCAGACCATTGACCAGTTCGATGGTGGAGAAGAAGCGGACCTTGCGGCGGTGGTGCTCGATAGCCTGGACGCCGAGTGCGGTCGCCGCGTGAGTCTTCCCCGTGCCCGGACCGCCGATCAGAACCACGTTCTGTGCCCCGTCCATGAACTCGCAACGATGCAGTTGTCGCACCGTAGCTTCGTTGATCTCGCTGGCCGAGAAGTCGAAGCCTGAGAGGTCCTTGTAGGCCGGGAAGCGTGTGGCCTTCATGTGATAGGCGATGGAGCGGACCTCGCGCTCGGCCAGTTCGGCTTTCAGCAGCTGAGACAGGATCGGCACGGCTACGTCAAAGGCCGTAACCCTTCGGCGGGGGCCGTCTGACGGGGCGCTGTGGGGGATGATAAGTCCGACCTTATGGTCGACCTTACGTTCACACCCCAGATCGAGATCCTGTCCGCCGAGGACGCGCCGCGGCGGCGGCACTGGAGCGACGCGGACAAGATCCGGGTGGTCGAGGAAAGCCATCGGGGGTCTCGCCAGGTCACCGCGACGGCGCGGCGGCATGGTATCTCGCGTTCACTGCTGACCGTCTGGCGGCGACAGTATCGGAACGGCGAACTTGCGATCGCAAGCGGTCCTGCTTTCGTGCCGGTGAAGATGGCGCCGGACATTGATGCGCAGTCGCCGCGGCAGCCGGCCCCCGACGTCCAGCTCGAGATCGTTCTGCGGAACGGACGGCGCCTGCTCGTGTCCTCGTCGGTGGACCCGGACGCATTAGCCCGGCTCCTGCTGGTTATCGAGGGCCGATGATCGCCTTCCCGGCGGGGGTGCGCGTGTGGATCGCTGGCGGGGTCACCGACATGCGGCGCGGCATGAACACCTTGGCGTTGACGGTGCAGCAGGGTCTGGGGCGCGATCCACATGCGGGCGAGATATTCTGCTTTCGCGGTCGCAAGGGCGACCTGGTCAAGCTGCTCTGGCACGACGGCGTCGGCATGTCGCTCTATACCAAGCGGCTGGAGGCCGGGAAGTTCATCTGGCCGAGCAGCGGCACCGGCGAGGCCGTGCAGATCTCGGCGGCGCAACTCGGCTATCTTCTGGAAGGGATGGACTGGCGCAATCCGCGGTGGACACAACGCCCGACAAAGGCGGGATAATAGTTTGCGAAAGCCCATATTTTGTTGGGCGTTTCGCCAGCTCGAGGTATGCTTCGGGCATGTCCGATACCGCTTCCGAGATTGCCCGACTGCGTGCCGCACTTGCGGCGTCGCAAGCCCGTGCCGAGGCCGCCGAGGATAGTGCCCCAGGGCATGGTGTATGAGCGCCGACCCCCGGAAAGATTAGGGTTCGATCAGGATGCCACGGCGGGCAGCCTGACGTTGGGATTGTCGGTGACGCGGGCGAGCGTTTCAAGGCTCATATAGCGCCGGGCGACGGTCCACTCGTCGTTTGTCTCGAGCATCAGCGCGCCGACGAGACGAATGACTGCATCATCGTTCGGAAAGATGCCGATCACGTCAGCGCGTCGCTTCACCTCGCGGTTCACCCGTTCCAGTGGATTTGTGCTGGCGATCTGAGCCCAGTGTTCGCGGGGGAAGGACATGTAGGCCAGCACGTCGTCACGGGAGGCGTCCATCAGGGCGCCCAGCTTCGACTGCTTCTCACGCAACGCATCCGCGACGATATCCCACTGCTTTTCCGCCTCGGCCTTGGTTTGCCTCGAGCGAAGATCGTCTTCAGCATCGCCGCCATGGCGGTGCGGCTCTTGGCTGGAGCATGGGCCAAGGCGTTGCGCATCCAATGAACCCGGCATCTCTGGTGGGTTGCGTTGAAGACCCGGCGCGCGGCGGCCCGCAGACCCTTGTGGTCGTCGGCGATTACCAGCTTCACGCCGCGCAAACCGCGGTCGGCTAAGGAGCGCAGGAACTTCATCCAGAACGCCTCGGCCTCAGAGAGGCCAGTCGCGACCCCCAGCACCTCGCGCTTGCCATCCTCGTTCACGGCGACAGCGATTATCACGGCATGGCTGACAATCCGCCCGCCTTCGCGCACCTTCAGGTAGGTCGCGTCGAGCCACAGGTAGGGCCAAGCGCCCTCCAACGGACGGCTCAGGAACGCATTCACCCGCTCGTCGATCTCGGCGCAGAGGCGGCTGACCTGGCTTTTGGACATGCCGCCTGCGCCCATGGCCTTGACCAGGTCGTCGACCGAGCGGGTTGAGACACCGTGAACATAGGCTTCCTGGATCACCGCCACCAAGGCCTTCTCGGCTGTGCGGCGCGGTTCCAGAAAGCTGGGAAAGTAGCTGCCCTTCCGGAGCTTCGGGATCTCCAGCGTGATCCGCCCGGCACGGGTGTCCCAATCGCGGTCACGGTATCCGTTGCGCTGAACCTCCCGCAGGGGCGTTCGCGCCCCCTTGGCAGCCCCTGTCCGCGCCTCAACTTCGGCTTCCATGATCCGCTCGGCCGCAAAGGCCAGCATCTCGCGCACGAGATCGCCATCAGCCTGCTTCTCAACCAGCTCGATTAGCGCCATTCTGTCATTGGTCATCGTCGTCTCCATTCCAGGTTTCAGGTCTTGCAACCCAAACCTACTCCGAAGATCGGCGATGACCGCCAGCGTTACCTACGGCCGCGCGCTGCGCTACGCCAAAGGCTCCGCGCGCGGCCTCCTACACCACCACATGGGACACAGCCCCAGGTCGTCGACCGAGCGGGTTGAGACACCGTGAACATAGGCTTCCTGGATCACCGCCACCAAGGCCTTCTCGGCTGTGCGGCGCGGTTCCAGAAAGCTGGGAAAGTAGCTGCCCTTCCGGAGCTTCGGGATCTCCAGCGTGATCCGCCCGGCACGGGTGTCCCAATCGCGGTCACGGTATCCGTTGCGCTGAACCTCCCGCAGGGGCGTTCGCGCCCCCTTGGCAGCCCCTGTCCGCGCCTCAACTTCGGCTTCCATGATCCGCTCGGCCGCAAAGGCCAGCATCTCGCGCACGAGATCGCCATCAGCCTGCTTCTCAACCAGCTCGATTAGCGCCATTCTGTCATTGGTCATCGTCGTCTCCATTCCAGGTTTCAGGTCTTGCAACCCAAACCTACTCCGAAGATCGGCGATGACCGCCAGCGTTACCTACGGCCGCGCGCTGCGCTACGCCAAAGGCTCCGCGCGCGGCCTCCTACACCACCACATGGGACACAGCCCCATCATGCGACAGAGATGGCTGCGCGAAAGGCTGCCCCGATAGCTGGCAATGAACTGAAACTTCACGGCTTTGGAGCCGCGAAGAATTGAGCCGCCTTTTTTAATCCTTCCCTCTCCTCGCGCAATATACGGTTCTCTTTCCGCAGCCGTTCATTCTCGCGCAGAAGATCGGCGTCCCGGTCAGGCACCTTCGCCTCATTGGACATCGTCCGTATCCACTTGCCGAGCGTCGAAAGCCCAACCCCAAGATCAGACGCAACCTGACGTCTCGTCAGACCGCTGGTGAGCGCAACGCGAACCGCATCCCGCTTGAACTCGTCGCCGTGTGTCGCTGCCATATCCTGTCTCCTTTGGTGAGAGCATCGCTCTCAGAAGACCGGAACGAAACCGGGGCAGGTCCGCTCTCGACGTGGCGCTCGCGAAAGCAGGGGTTCAACTTCTCGATGAAGGCAGCCTGTTCAGCCGTCAGTTCGATAGCTGTTTCGGCATTGGCCTGTTCCAGCGCCAGCCAGCGGTCGGACTTCTTGCCCAGGCCCTTCTCGTTGAGATCTTCTGGATCGTGATCGAGGAGACACGAACGCCCTCCAAGGCCAGCATCGCCTCGAACCGGTTGCAGCCATAGGCTGGATGCGCCAGTGCCAATGCCCTGATCCGCTCCACTGTCTCGGGCGGTGTGGTCTGTGAATGGCTCTTGTGGATCGGCGGCAGGTCCTTCAACCCTTCAAACCCCTGCGTCTGGAACCGACGCTTCCATTCGTGGAAGCTGGTCCGGTCAAGCCCGCGCTGACGACAGGCCTCCGCGACATTGCAAAGCTCCTTCGTCCGTTCCAGCACGCTCAGGCGGTGCTGTGCCAGCTTCGTCTCCGGATCGCGCCTGCGAGCCTTCGGAGCCTTCGTTGACTGATCCATGGCCACCTCTTCCTTCCCAAATCAGCACGGAAAGAAGGTCAAGTGAACAGACCACGGCTTTGACAGCGTGGTCCACAAAAGAGATAAGCCGGTGGAAAGCCAATATAATTTTTGAATAGTGGCAGCCCGTAGGGGAGTCGAACCCCTCTTTTCAGGTTGAAAACCTGACGTCCTAACCGATAGACGAACGGGCCACGTTTCCGCGTCACCCTGTCGATCCGGGTGGCGTGGGCGGTGTTTAGGCAAAGCGGCAGAAACGCGCAAGCGGAAATTTCGGGGGCTGCGGAAAAAAATGCGCGAGCTTTGGACGGCCGGCCGGGCTGGCCCTGTTCAGGCGTGATGGGATGGCGCGTGGCGCGCCAGGGCCGCGACAAAGGCCGCGATGCGGCGGTCGCCCTGGTCTTCGGGACCACTGGCCCAGGGGCGGAAGCGCAGGCGGAAGGCAGCCAGGCGGATGGCGTAATCCACCGCCGGATAGCCGATCCGGTCGAGGCTGGGGGCCAGCGGCAGATCCGGCCCCTGCCCCGCCGGCAGCGCCAGCCCCTCGCGCGCAAGCCGGGTCCAGTCGAAGCGCGGGCCGGGGTCGATCTTGCGGCCCGGCGCCATGTCGGAATGGCCGATCACGCCGTCGGCGCCGATCCGCCAGCGGGCCATGATCCCGCGCAGCAGGTCCGCGACCGCGTTCATCTGCCGCAAGGGAAAGGGCCGCTCGCCAGGGTTGGCGATCTCGACCCCGATCGAGCGCGAGTTGACGTCGTCCCGCCCCTGCCAGGATCCCGCGCCGGCGTGCCAGGCGCGCCGGTCTTCGGGGACCAGGGGCTCGGCCCGGCCGTCCTCGTGGACCAGCCAGTGGGCGCTGACCTCGGCCAGGGGGTCGCACAGCCGGGCACGGGCCGCGGCCGTGTCGGCCATCCCGGTGTAATGCAGCACGATCAGTTCGGGACGCTGGCCCCGCCGGTCTCCGTGGTTGGGACTGGGAAAGCCCGCGCTCACAGCGGGGGCTGATTGCCCGGGCGCATGGAGTCGGGCACGATGACCACGGGGGCGTTGACGCGGGGGGCGTTGACGCGGGGGGCGATGACGGGGTCGTTGGCGCGCGGCGGGACCACGGGGACGACAGGGACCACGGGGACGACGGGCACCTGCTTCACGACGCGGACGCGCTTGATGCCCATCGTTGGCGGGATCGGCACCGGGCTTTGGCCCGCGATCTCGGCCCCCGTGGGTGCATAGAAGGGGCGGGCGACCGGGATGGTCTGCGGCGGTTCGGTGGCGGTCACAAGCGCAACCTCGCGCTTGAGAAGGTATTGCCCGTAGCGGGTCGGGCCGAAATTGTAGTTCGGGTTCCAGCCCAGATGTTCGCCACAGCCGGCCAGCGCCAGCACCGAAAGGATCACACAGCCGCGCATCACGCCTCCTGGATATGTCATTGGGGCGACCCTACCACCAGCGATCCGGCTTGGCCACAAATCCGGCAGCCCGTTCCAGGACAAGCGCGTGGTTCAGAAGCTCGCCTTCCTCGAAGGGCTTGCCGAACAGCTGCAGGCCCAAGGGCAGGCCCTGCCGGTCCAGCCCCACCGGCAGGGCGACCCCCGGCAGGCCCGCCAGGTTCAGCGTGACGGTGAAGACGTCGTTCAGATACATCTGCACCGGGTCGCTGCTGTCCAGGGCGCCGATGCCGAAGGCGGCCGAGGGCGTGGTGGGCGCCAGGATCGCGTCGATGCCCCGGGCGAAGGCCTCGTCGAAGTCGCGCTTGATCAGCGCGCGGACCTTGCGGGCGCGGTTGTAATAGGCGTCATAGAAGCCCGCCGACAGCACATAGGTGCCGATCATCACCCGGCGCTGAACCTCGGGGCCGAAGCCTTCGGCGCGGGTCTTCTCGTACATCTCGACGATGCCGTCGCCCTGGGCCAGCCGGGCGCGGTGGCCATAGCGCACGCCGTCATAGCGGGCGAGGTTCGACGACGCCTCGGCCGGGGCGATCACGTAATAGGCGGGCAGCGCGTATTTGGTGTGCGGCAGGCTGATGTCGACGATCTCGGCACCCGCGTCGCGCAGCATCCGGACGCCTTCGTGCCACAGCGCGTCGATCTCCTCGGGCATCCCCTCGACGCGGTATTCGCGCGGGATGCCGATGCGCTTGCCGCGGATGTCGCCGGTCAGCAGGGATTCGTAATCGGGAACCGGGTGGTCCGCGCTGGTCGAGATCCTGCGGATCGACCGATGCCATCGCGCCCAGCATGATCGCCGCGTCGCGCACCGTCTTGGTCATCGGCCCGGCCTGATCCAGGCTCGAGGCATAGGCGATCACCCCCAGCGGCTGACCCGGCCATAGGTGGGCTTCAGGCCGACGATGCCGGTGAAGGCAGCGGGCTGGCGGATCGACCCGCCGGTATCGGTCCCGGTCGCGGCCAGGCACAGATCCGCCGCCACCGCGGCCGCCGACCCGCCGGAACTGCCGCCCGGCGTCAGTTGCCGGTCATCGACCTTCCAGGGGTTCACCGCCGGGCCATAGACGCTGGATTCGTTGGCCGAACCCATGGCGAATTCGTCTTGGTTCAGCTTGCCCAGCATCACCGCGCCGGCGTTCCACAGGTTCTGGGTGACGGTGGATTCGTATTCCGGCCGGAAGCCCTGCAGGATCCGGCTGGCGGCCTGGCTGGGCACGCCCCGCACGCAGAAGACGTCCTTGATGCCCAGCGGGATGCCGGTCATCGGGGCAGCCTCGCCCGACCGGATCCGGGCATCCGCGGCCCGGGCCATCTCGCGGGCCATGTCCGGCGTGCGGTGGACGAAGGCGTTCAGCGCGCCCGCCGCGTCGATCGCCGACAGGCAGGCCTCGGTCAGTTCGGCCGCGGTGGTGTCGCCCTTGCGCAGCGCATCGCGGGCCTCGGCGATGGTCAGCCTGTTCAGGTCGCTCATTCCACCACCTTCGGCACGGCAAAGAACCCCTCGCGCGCGTCGGGGGCGTTGGACAGGATCCGGTCGGCCATGTCGCCGGTCGTCACCACGTCCGGTCGCCGCTTCAGGCGCATCGGGGTGACACCGGTCATCGGCTCGACGCCAGTCACGTCCACCTCGTTCAACTGTTCCATGAAATGCAGGATGCCGTTCAGTTCGCGCGCAAGCGCCGGCAGGGCGGCGTCATCGACGGCGATACGCGCCAGATGCGCGACCTTGCGGGCCTGATCCTCGGTGATCGACATGGGCAGTTTCCTTTCCTTGGCGGCGGGTCTACAACCCCGGACGCGCCCCTGCAAGAACCGCGGGATCGTCCGCCACGGGCTGCCCACCGGCGGCGGGCGCGCCCGCTTTCGGTCCGGGGCATGGCAGGCGACCCTGATCCTGTGGCCCGAAAGGCATCACCCTCAGGCCTTTGCGCCAATTATCGTCGCCGGCGGATTGACGCCCGCCCGTCTTTTGCAGCTATTTTCCGTGAACGAGAATCCCGAGGACCAGCATGACGTCTCCTGCCGAACCCGGAATGGATCCCTTCCACTTCCTGGGCCATGACGGTCCGGTGGCCCGCCTGGTGAAAGAGTTTCCCTGGGGGAAGACCGACCTGGGCCGGGTCGAGACCTGGCCGCAATCGCTCAAGACCGCGACGGCCCTGCTGATCCACTCGCCGGTGCCGATGGTGCTGCTGTGGGGCGAAAAGGGGGTGATGATCTATAACGACGCCTATTCGGGCTTTGCCGGTCATCGCCATCCCGCGCTGCTGGGGTCCAACGTCCGCGAGGGCTGGCCAGAGGTGGCCGACTTCAACGACAACGTCATGAAGGTCGGCCTGGCCGGACGCACGCTGGCCTATCAGGACCAGGAACTGACGCTGCACCGCAAGGGCTATCCCGAACAGGTGTGGATGAACCTCTACTACTCGCCGGTCTCGGACGAAAGCGGCAGGCCCGCGGGGGTCATCGCCGTCGTGGTCGAGACCACCGAGCGCGTCCTGGCCGAGCGCCGCAACGCCGAGGAATTCCAGCGGCTGCAAAGCCTGTTCGCCCAGGCCCCGACCTTCATGGCCATGCTCAGCGGTCCCGACCACCGCTTCACCATGGTGAACCCCGAATACCGCAAGCTGATCGGCGACCGCGACGTGATCGGCCTGCCCGTCCGCGAGGCCCTGCCCGAGGTCACCGACCAGGGCATCTTAGACCTGCTGGACCACGTCCTGACCACGGGCGAGGCTGTGACGCGGACCGCGCAGCGGATCCTGCTGCGATGGCGCAAGCAGGGTCCGCTGGAAGAACGCTTCCTGGATTTCGTCTATCAGCCGATCCGCGACGATGGCGGGGCGGTCGCCCATATCTTCGTCCAGGGGTCCGACGTGACCGAACGGGTGCGGGCGGAACACCACCAGCGGCTGCTGATCAACGAACTGAACCACCGCGTCAAGAACAGCCTGGCCGCGGTTCAGTCGATCGTGACGCAGACCCTGCGCCACGCCACCAGCACCGAGGGCGCCTCGCGGGCCATCACCGCCCGGATCATGGCGCTGTCGGCGGCCCATAACGTCCTAACCCAAGAAAGCTGGGGCAGCGCCGAGCTGCGGACGCTGATCGACAGCGCGATCCGCCCCTTCCGCAGCGGCGACGCCGGGGCCTTCGATCTGCAGGGGCCGGATATGCGGGTGGGGCCCTATGCCTCGATCTCGATCGCGCTGGCGCTGCACGAACTGGGCACCAATGCCGTGAAATACGGCGCCCTGTCCGCGCCCCAGGGCATCGTCCGCATCCGCTGGTCGGTCACCCCGGACAGGCTTTTCGTGCTGGAGTGGATCGAAACCGGCGGCCCGGTCGTTAACAAGAGTGACCATCGCGGATTCGGCTCTCGGCTAATCCTGCAGGTTCTTCCGGCGCAACTGCAAGGCAAGGCGGACATGGAGTATCGGCCCGGCGGCATCGCGTTCACCCTGACGGCCCCGGTCGAAGTGGTCGGCGACCAGCCGGCCTGAGGGACATCATGGCACGCATCCTGATCGTCGAGGACGAAATCCTGGTGGCCATGCTGCTCGAGGACATCGTCACCGATCTGGGCCACGAGCCCGTCGGCCCGATGATGCGCCTGCAACCCGCCCTGGCCGCGGCCGAAGGCATGGACTTCGACTTCGCCATCCTCGACGTCAACCTGGCGGGCCAGCAGTCCTTTCCCGTGGCAGACAGGCTGATGCGGCGGGGCATCCCCTTCATCTTCGCCAGCGGTTATGGCAGGGCGGGCCTGACCGCCGCCTATGCCGGCATCCCGGTCCTGCAGAAGCCCTATGACGCCCAGCAGATCGCCAGCATGATCGCGGCAGGCTCTCGGGATTGCCTGCAGTAAGGCGCCGTCGCGGCGTCTTGCGCCGGATGGCGACGCCACCGGCCCAGGGGAAGACGCGCCGGGCCAAGCCTGATCCGGCCGATGACCGCAGGAGAGGTCGGTTTTTCAGGAAGGCGATGGTAGCGGAGGAGGGATTTGAACCCCCGACACAAGGATTATGATTCCTCTGCTCTAACCAGCTGAGCTACTCCGCCACGGGTGGGGGCGATTTACGGGGTGGCGCCGGGGGCGTCAAGCGGTTTTCGACGCGGAAACGAAAACGCCGCCCGGGGCGGGGCGGCGTCTGCCGGCGCGTCGGATCGCGCGTCAGCCGCGTGCCTTGACGACCTGCAGCAGCGGCATCACCTGCGCCATGTCGGGGCCGTGCGCCTGGCCCGTGACGGCCTTGCGCAGCGGCATGAACAGGGCCTTGCCCTTGCGGCCGGTGGCCTCCTTCACGGCGGCGGTCCATTCGCCCCAGGTCGCGTCGGTATAGGGCGGCGGCGGCAGCAGCGGCATGGCCTGGGCGACGAAATCGGCGTCCTCGGGGTCGATCTGCGGCTCGGCCCCCTGCGAGAAGATCGTCCACCAGTCGGCCAGGTCGTCCAGCGTCGTGATGTTCTGCGAGGCCACGGCCCAGAACCGTTCCGCCAGGCCGTCCGGCACGCCCAGGGCGGCAATGCGGTCGCGCACCGTCGCGAAGGGCAGCGCCTGGTTGCGTTCGCGGGTCAGGGGCCACAGATCCGCGGCATCGAACCTGGTGGGCGAGGCGCCGAACTGCGACAGGTCGAAGCCCTCGGCCAGTTCGTCCAGGGTCATCTTCAGCTCGACCGGCTGGCTGGATCCCAGGCGCGCCATCATCGACAGCAAGGCCTCGGGGGCGACGCCCGCTTCGCGCAGGTCGCGGATCGACAGCGCGCCGATGCGCTTGGACAGCTCCTCGCCCTGGGCGCCGGTCAGCAGGCTGTGATGGGCGAAGGACGGCGGAGTGCCCCCCAGGGCGCGGATGATCTGGATCTGGGTCGCGGTGTTGGTGACGTGATCGGCGCCGCGCACGATGTCGGTCACGCCCATGTCGATGTCGTCCACCGACGAGGCGAAGGTGTACAGCACCTGCCCGTCGGCGCGGATCAGCACCGGGTCGGACAGGCTGGCCGCGTCGATCGAGATGGCGCCCAGGATGCCGTCGGTCCATTCGATCCGTTCCTGGTCCAGCTTGAAGCGCCAGTAGCCCTCGCGTCCCTCGGCCCGCAGGCGGTCGCGGTCCGCCTCGGACAGGGCCAGCCCGGCGCGGTCATAGACGGGCGGCCTGCCCATGTTCAGCTGCTTCTTGCGCTTCAGATCCAGTTCGGTGGGCGTCTCGAAGACCTCGTAGAGGCGTCCGCCGGCGCGCAGCCGGTCGGCGGCCTCGGCATAGCGGTCGAGGCGCAGCGACTGCCGTTCGACGCGGTCCCAGTGCAGGCCCAGCCATTCCAGGTCGCGCTTGATGCCGTCGGCATATTCTTCCTTCGACCGTTCCCGGTCGGTATCGTCCAGCCGCAGGATGAAGGTGCCACCCGCCTTCCTTGCGATCAGGTGGTTGAACAGCGCGGTGCGCAGGTTGCCGACATGGATGTGGCCCGTTGGCGAGGGCGCGAAGCGGGTGGTGGTCATGGCCTGTCTCCTGTTCGCCTTGCTCTTTCACAGACGGCGATTCTTGTCCATATCAGGGCCGGTATGCAGGAGAAGCGGATGACCGACTGGAAAGACATGACCGCGCCAGACGCCGCCCGGATCGAGGCGATGGCGCGCGAGGCTCTGGCGGCCCTGCCCCCCGAGTTCGCCGCCCATGCCCAGGGCATCACCATCCACGTGGCCGAATTCGCCCCCGAGGAGGTGCTGGACGAATTGCAGATCGACGATCCGTTCGACCTGACCGGCATCTACGACGGCATACCTCTGACCGAGAAATCGGTGTCCGACCAGCCCGCGCAGCCCGACATCATCTGGCTGTACCGCCGGCCGCTGCTGGACGAATGGGCCTCGCGCGGGAATGTCACGCTGGGGGAACTGGTGGCCCATGTCGTCACGCACGAGATGGCGCATCATTTCGGCTGGTCCGACGACGACATCGCCAGCATCGACAGGTGGTGGGAATGACCGCCCCCGCCGCGGCGGACCAGGCGCCGATCCTGACGGTCACGCTGAACCCGGCGCTGGACCTGTCCACCGCGGCGGACGAGGTGCGGCCCGAACTGAAGCTGCGCTGCGACAAGCCGGTGGCCGATCCGGGCGGCGGAGGCATCAATGTCAGCCGCGCCATCAAGAACATGGGCGGCCAGTCGATCGCCATGGTGGCGCTTGGCGGCGCCACCGGAACCCGCATCGCCGAGATGCTGAAGGCCGACGGGCTGTCGGTCGTGCGCCTGACGGCCCCCGGCGAAACCCGGCAGTCTCTGGCGGTCACCGACCGTTCGACCGGCGGGCAGTACCGCTTCGTCCTGCCCGGCCCGGAATGGCACAAGACGCATGTGGCCGACATGACCCAGGCCATCGCCGAGCGCGCGCCGCCCGGCGGCTGGGTGGTGGTGTCGGGGTCGAACCCGCCCGGCGTGCCCGCCGGGTTCGAACAGATGCTGACGGTGCGGCTGAAGAACAGCGGGGCAAGGCTGCTGGTGGACACCTCGGGCGAGGCGCTGCGGGTGCTGGCCGGGTCGTCGACCCCTGTGGACGTGCTGCGCATGGACAGCCACGAGGCCGAGGAACTGGCGGGCCGCCCCCTGCCCGCCCGAGAGGACAGTGCGGCTTTCGCGGCGGGGCTGGTCAAGGACGGCGCGGCGCGGTCGGTGATCGTGGCGCGCGGCGCGGACGGTTCGGTGATCGCAGGGCCGGAGGGCGCCTGGCACGCGGCGGCGACACGGGTCAAGGTGGTCAGCGCGGTCGGCGCCGGCGACAGCTTCGTGGCAGGCTTCGTGCTGGCCATGGCGCGCAACTGGCCGGTCGAGGAAGCGCTGGCGCTCGGCGCGGCCGCCGCCTCGGCCGCGGTGATGACGCCCGCCACCGAACTGTGCCACGCGGCGGACGTGGAACGCTTCTATGCGGGACGGGTCATCACCCGCCTCTAGGCGGCAGGAAAAAGCCGCCCCGAAAGGCGGCTTGCTTCCGGCATCAGGGGTCCGGGATCAGGCGGCTTCGGCTTCCTCGGCCTCGGCGGCCATGCGGCGCTCGCTTTCCTCGCGCGACAGCGCGACCGAGGTGCGCACACCCTTCGAGACGAACTCCATCAGGCCCTTCACCACCCGCTCGTTGGGGTCGATGCCCGCGCAGGACAGCACCTCGCGGCCATCGCGCGACCGCGCCCAGCGGGCGATCTGTTCGGGGCCGTTGCCGTATTTCTTGTCATCTGCAATCGCATCGTCCAGCGCGGCCAGCACCACGGCTGCAAACAGCTTGCGGGCCCGCTGACCCTGTTCGAAATTGAAAGCCGATCCGTCGACAAAATCGCGCATATCGTTCGTCCATCTTCTTGGGCCGCAAGGTCAAGGCGGCCGTGTGGGAGGCGTGATGCCAACCCATCGTTATTGTTTCCGTTTCCATGACGGTTCTGCTGCTTAGCCCAGATGCCCGCCGATTCGTTATTCCCCAGGCCGCATATCAGCCATGCAACCTGGGCATGTCGTGTAAAAAACAGGTGAAATCTTCAATTACGCCCTGCTTTTCATGTCGCACGACACCGGCCTGCGCCTTGACAACACCGCAAAAGCCTTTTGGTTGCCTCGGCCACAAGGCCCCGATATAGGGGCGCCACAGCGCCGTTCAACGACGAACAGCAGTTATTCCCAGAACCCGAAGAACCCCAAAAGGTTTCCCATGCCCAAGATCAACGGCAACGAAATCCGCCCCGGCAACGTGCTGGAGCATGACGGAGGCCTGTGGGCCGCCGTGAAGGTCAGCCACGTCAAGCCCGGCAAGGGCGGCGCCTTCGCCCAAGTCGAGCTGAAGAACCTGCGCGACGGCCGCAAGCTGAACGAACGCTTCCGCAGCGAGGACAAGGTCGAGCAGGTCCGGCTGGAACAGAAGGACCAGCAGTTCCTGTACGAATCCGACGGCAAGCTGGTCTTCATGGACAGCGAGACCTTCGAGCAGACCGAACTGGACGCGGACCTGCTGGGCGACCGCCGCCCCTTCCTGCAGGACGGCATGACCGCGACCATCGAATATTACGGCGACGAGGCGCTGTCGGTCTCGATCCCGCAGAAGGTCACCTGCACCGTCGCCGAGACCGAGCCGGTGGTGAAGGGCCAGACGGCCGCCAACAGCTACAAGCCGGCGATCCTGGACAACGGCGTGCGCATCATGATCCCGCCCTTCGTCGGCGAGGGCGAGAAGATCGTCGTCAACACCGAGGTCTTCGAATACAGCGAACGCGCCTGATCGCGTCAGCCATCCCGCGCCCCGGCCCGCCCGGGGCGCGCGTCCCCGCCGCAGGACCGGTCCGCCATGACGCCCCGACAAGCCACCGCCGACGATCTGGCCCGCGCCCTGCCCCATGTGCTGGCAGCGCCCAAGGACGATGCGCCGGCGCTGATCCTCTGCTTCCGGCCGGGCTTCAACCAGCGCCGCTTTCCCGGCCGGCTGACCCTGACCCGCGACCAGGGCATCCCCGGCGAACGCTGGCGCACCGCGCCCTGGCTGCGGCTGGCCGACGGATCGCCCGATCCGCGCATCCAGGTCTCGATCCTGCCCAGCCGGGTGATGGATGCCGTCTGGCTGGACCGCGAGAACAGCCCCCATCCCGGCGACACGATCGTCTGCGACCTGGACACCAGCCACGCGAACCTGCCCGCGGGCAGCCTGCTGCAGGCCGGGACGGCGGTGCTGCGGGTGTCGGATGTCTTCAACGACGCCTGCGTCAAGTGGAAGGTCCGCTACGGCACGGCCGCCAAGGACTGGATCACCGCGCCGGGCCACCCGGACCTGCGCCTGAGGGGCATCCTGTGTTCCATCGAACGCGACGGCGAGATCGCCCTGGGCGACCCCATCCGCAAGCTGCGCTGACCTAGTCGGCGGCCAGGCGCGCCTCGGCCGCCAGCATGTCGGGACCGATGCGGTCGAAGCGGACATGGGCCAAGGCGCGGCCGCCGGACTGGGTGAACAGGGTGCCCACCTCCTTGCCGTCGCTGCCGGTGATCGGCGTGCCGATGGGCGCATGGCCGTCGATCCGCAGCCGGGTCAGGCCCTTGCGCAGGTCGGTCTTGTGCTTCATGCGGGCCGTCACCTCCTGCCCGACATAGCAGCCCTTGCGGAAATCGACGCCGTGCAGGCGCTCGAAGCCTGCCTCCAGGATGAAGGTCTCGTTCGGGATCAGTTCGACCAGCGTTTCGGGAATGACATGCTCGACGCGGATCGCGTCGAAATCCGTGCCGTCGCCGCCGCCCGTCCCGCCGTAAAGCCGCCAGCCCAGCGCCGGGTGGCGCGGATCTGCGATGGCGCCCTGGGGCGCGGGGCCGGTGCCGCGCGCCACCGTCATCGCCACGGGCTCGATCCCGACGCGGGACCGCAGCCTGTACATCGTCAGCCGGCGCAGCAGGTCCGGGGCCAGGCGCGCGTCCACGTCGATCAGCAGCGCGTCGTCGCCGGGCAGGATCAGGAAATCCGCCAGATACTTGCCCTGCGGCGTCAGCAGCGCGGCCCAGCAGGGCGCCCGGGTCACGTCGTTGCTGACCAGGCCCTGCAGGAAGGACAGGCGATCCTCGCCGGTGACGCGGATGATCTGGCGGGTCATGGGGCTTCTCCGAATTGCAGGGCGACAAGGCGGGCATAGGCGCCGCCCCGGGCCATCAGGTGTGCATGGCTGCCTTCCTCGACAACCCTGCCCTGTTCCATCACCACGATCTTGTCGGCGTTGCGGATGGTGGACAGGCGGTGCGCGATCACCAGGGTGGTGCGCCCTTCGGACAGCGCCTCCAGGGCCGCCTGCACCAGCCGTTCGCTGGCGGTATCCAGCGCGCTCGTCGCCTCGTCCAGAAGCAGCACGGGCGCGTCGCGCAGGATGGCGCGGGCGATGCCGATGCGCTGGCGCTGCCCGCCCGACAGGGCCGAGCCGCGCGGCCCCGCCCGGCTGTCCAGCCCCATCGGCATGGCGTCCACGAAATCGCTGACATGGGCCGCCTCCATCGCGCGGCGCAGGGCGGCCTCGTCCGCATCGGGGCGCCCCATCAGGATGTTGTCGCGCAGGGTTTCGTCGAACAGCGCCGAATCCTGCGCCACGGTCGAGAACTGGTCGCGCAGCACCCCCAGGTCGAAGTCCTGGACCGGAACGCCCCCCAGCGTGACCCGCCCCCGGTCGGCATCGACCATGCGGGTCAGCAGGTTGAACACCGTGGACTTTCCCGCCCCCGACGGCCCGACAAGCGCGGTCGTCCGCCCGGCCTCGGCCACGAAGGTCAGGCCCTGCAATACCGGCTTGTCGTCATAGGACAGCCAGACATCCTCCAGCCGGATGGCGGTGTCGGGGGGCGGCTGCCTGCGCGTGCCCGACCGGATGCGCGAGCGCGTGTCCAGGACCTGATAGACCCGCTCCAGACTGGCCGCGGCCATCTGCCAACTGCCTGCCAGCCCGCCCAGCCGCCGCATTGGCTGGAAGGCCAGGGCCAGCGCGGTGAAGAAGGACATGAAGTCGCCGACGCTGCGCGTGCCTTCCATCACCTCGCGCCCGCCCAGCGCCAGGACGGCCACGAAGCCGATGCCGGTGACGATGTCGGTCAGCGCCGGGACCAGGCTGCCCATCGCCGCGACCTTCACCTCGGCCTGGCGGATGCGGGCGACGATGGCGGCGAAGCGGCGGGTCTGGGCGTCCTCGGCCCGGTTCAGCTTGATCGAGACGATGCCGTGCATCACCTCGTCCAGGCGGGTGGCGCGGGCACTGGCGTTGGCGCGGTTCTGGCGCACCTTGCGGCGGATGTATCGCTGCACCATCGCGGCCGGCAGGATCAGGATCGGCGCGCCGATCAGCGCGGCCAGGGTCCAGGTGGGGTCGATGCTGACCGCCACCGCGAACAGCATCACCAGCGAGATGGCGTCCCGCGTCGCGCCCGTGATGAGGGTGGCCCAGACGCCCTGGACCGCGATGGTGTCGCCCTGGATCCGTTCGATCATCGCGCCGGGGGGTTCTGCTGGAAGAAGCGGCCGTCCAGCGTCATGATATGGGCCAGCAGGTCGCGCTGCATGGTGGTGGAAATCCCCAGCGAGATGCGCGACAGCAGCGACCGGCTGGCGATCAGGGTGACGGCGCGCAGCAGGAAGATCCCCATGATCGCCCCGCCGACCCACCAGATCGCGTCCTGGTCGCCGCCCACGAAGACCCGGTCGAACAGCGGCTTCAGCATCCACGAGATCAGCGCCAGCGTGGAGCCCTCGAGCGTCATCAGGATGAAGGCGCCGGCCATGCGGCCGCGATGGATGCGCAGATAATCGCCCCAGAAGCGGCGCAGCAGGCGGGTGGCGCTGGGATGCGCTGGGGACGACGATGTCACGGGCGGCTGCGTCCTTCGGTCCTGTCCGGTCTGCCAGAGCCTTAGCCCGACCCGGCCCGCCGCGGCAAGGCGCGCGGCAAGGCGCGCGGCAGGGCACGCGGCAGGGCACGCGGCAGGGCGTTGACCTTCGTCCAGCCGGGGACTAGCGATCTTGCAGCATGTGAAGGGAAGATGAACGCCATGAGCCTTGCCGCCGGCCGCCCCGTGATCGCCATTCCCGGACCCTCGCCCGTCCCCGACAGGGTTCTGCGCGCCGCCCACCGCGCCTCGCCCGACATCTACGGCGAGGAACTGGCCGAACTGAACCTGTCGGTCATGGCGCAGTTGAAGCGGCTGGCGGGCACGCAGGCGAACCTGGCGCCCTATATCGGCAACGGCCACGCCGCCTGGGAGGCCGCGGGCGCCAACATCTTCAGTTCCGGGGACCGGGCGCTGGCGCTGACCTCGGGCCATTTCGGGCGGTCCTGGGCCCAGCAGATGGAACAGATGGGCGTCGCGGTCGAACGGCTGGACTTCGGCAGCCTGCCCGCCGACCCCGACATGCTGGCCCGCCGCCTGGCCGAGGACAAGGCCGGCGCGATCAAGGCGGTGATGGTCTGCCAGATCGACACCGCGACCGGCGTGATGGCCGACATCCCGGCCCTGCAGGATGCGATGGGCGATCACCCGGCGCTGCTGGTGGTCGATGCGATCGCCTCGCTGGGCTGCGCGCCGATGATGATGGACGACTGGGGCGTGGACGTGCTGATCTCGGCCAGCCAGAAGGGCATGATGTGTCCGCCCGGGACCTGCTTCGTGTGGTATTCCGACAAGGCGGCGGCGCGCGGGCGCACGCAGTTGACCACGCCCTACTGGGACTGGCACGCCCGCGCCCATGCGGAGGCGCTGTGGCGCTTCTGGGGCGGCACGCCGCCGGTCCAGCAGATCTTCGCCCTGGACGAGGCGATGCGGATGATCCTGGACGAGGAAGGGCTGTTCGCGGTCTGGGCGCGGCACGCGGCGCTTGCCCGGGCGACCTGGGCCGCGGCCGAGGAATGGGGCCAGGGCAATCCCGCCATCCGCCTGTCGGTCGCGGATCCGGCGGCGCGGGCCTCGTCGGTCACGGCGATGCTGCTGCCCGGCGCGGATGGTCTGCGCGCCTGGACCGCCGCCCATTGCGGCGTCACCCTGGGCGTCGGGCTGGGCGCGGAACAGCCCGAGAACGCGCTGCGCGTGGCCCATATGGGCCACGCCAACGCGGCGATGATCCTGGCCGCGCTTGGCGCGATGCAGGCGGGCATGGCGGCGCTTGGCATCGCGCATGGCGCGGGCGGCCTGGATGCCGCCGCCCGGGCGCTGGCCGAGCCCGCCTAGGGCGGGTCCGGCCGGCGGCGGGCTTTATTCCGCGTGACCGTGCCGGGCCAGCCAGTCGCGCATCATGGCTATTTCGGCCTCCTGGGCGGCGATGACCTCCTGGGCCAGCTTGCGGATCTCGGGGTCCTGGCCGTGGTCCAGGACGACCCTGGCCATGTCGATCGCGCCCTGGTGATGGGGGATCATGCCGCGGACGAAATCGACATCGGCATCGCCGGTCAGTTCCGTCGGCATGTCTGCGTGCATCCTGTCCATCGCGCCCTGATAGGCTTGCGCGGCCTCGCCCGGGGCGTCGTGCCCGGCGTGGCCGCCATGGGCGCTGTCCTGGGCCTGCGCGCCGAAGGCCAGGGCGAACAGGATCGGGGTGAGGGCCAGGCCCCTGCGGATGTTCTTGTTCATGAAGACCTCGCTGTCACGATTGCCGGTGCAGGATGCCGCGGCCGCGCGTCGAGGGGAAGCGCGCCTGTCGTCACATCCCCGGTACCCGGCGCTTCAGCCGGCGGGCAGCCGGGCCAGCGTCACCAGCGTGTCGCCGTAGCGCCGCTGGTCGAGGGGGACCAGCGGCGCCGGTATCAGGGGCGGGCGGCCTTCCTCCCAGACGATGACGGCGCCGGGGGCGATCCAGCCCCCCGCCAGCGCCGCGCGGATGGCCTGTTCCCCCAGCCCTTTCGCATAGGGCGGATCGAGAAACACCAGGTCGTGGCCGCCCTCCCGGCAGGCCCCCAGCCGCGTGGCGTCCTGGCGCAGCAGTCGCGCCGCGGCCTCGGCCCGGGCCCTGGCGATGTTGCCGCGGATCAGCGCCTGCGCCGTGGCGCCGTCCTCGACGAAGGTCACGGCAGAGGCGCCCCGCGACAGCGCCTCGAGCCCCAGGGCCCCGGTGCCAGCGAACAGGTCCAGCACGCGCGCGCCGGGGACCGGGTTGCCGTGGGTGCCGTTGACGAGCAGGTTGAAGATCGATTCGCGCACCCGGTCGGTGGTCGGGCGCAGATGCGCGGCCCTGTCGCCCGCGCCGATCTCGGCCAGTTTCAGGCCGCGCAGGGTGCCGCCGACGATCCTCATGATTGCGTCCCGCGGCGGCGGGGGCGTCGCCCCCGGACCCCCCAGGGTATTGGGACAAAGAAGAAGCCTCATGCGAGCAGCGCCCTGAGGTCGGCCGCGGCGGGGATGGCGGCGGGATCGGGGCTGCGGCCGGCCTCGATCAGGCGCTTGCCGATCATGTAGGCGCGCGCGTCGTTCAGCGCGTCCACGGCGATCAGGCGGTCCTGGCGGAAATACCAGACCGAGCCGCCGTGGCGGCCGTCGCCCGGCCGCGTCACGATGCGGTCATGGCCCGCGCCCAGGCCGGCTATCTGCAGCTTGGCGTCGAACTGGTCCGACCAGAACCAGGGCCTCGGGTGATAGGGCCGGCCCGCCTCCAGGATGTTGTCCGCCACCGCCTCGGCCATGTCGATGGCGTTGCCGACGCTTTCCAGCCGCAGGCGTTCGCCCGCCCAGGGAAAGCTTGCGCAGTCGCCCGCGGCCCAGATCGCCGGGTCCGAGGTCCGGCCCGTCGCGTCGGTGGCGACGCCGTTGTCCAGCACCAGCCCCGCGGCCTGCGCCAGGCCGGTTTCGGGCAGAACCCCGATGCCCGTCACGATCAGGTCGGCGGGCAGGTGGCGCCCGTCGGTCAGCGCCACGCCGCCGGCGCGGTCCGCGCCGGTGATGCGGGAAATGCCGGTGGCCTCCAGGATCTCGACCCCGTGGGCGCGGTGCAGGTCGCGGATCATGTCGGCGGTCTCAGGGGCGGCGACCCGGCCCAGGATGCGCGGCGCGGATTCGATCAGCGTGACGGACAGGTCCAGCTTGCGGGCGACCGCCGCGGCCTCGAGCCCGATATAGCCGCCGCCGATCACGATCAGGCGCCGGCCCGGCTGCATCCCGGGCGCCAGGGCATCCACATCCGCCAGGGTGCGGATGGCGTGGACGCCCGGCAGGTCGCCCCCCATCGCGGCGGGCAGGCGCCGGGCCCGGGCGCCGGTGGCCAGGATCAGCGCGTCGTAGGACAGCCGGCCCCCGGTGGTGGAGAGGATCCGCGCCTGGGGGTCCAGGACGGTCACCGTCTCGTTCAGGCGCAGGGCGATGTCCTGGTCCACCCACCATTCGGGCGCGCGCAGCGTCAGGCGGTCCAGGCCCATCTGCCCCAGAAGATAGGCCTTGGACAGCGGCGGGCGCTGATAGGGGGCCACGGGTTCCGCGCCGACCAGGGTGATCGGGCCGCGGTGGCCCCCCGCCCGCAGCCGCGCCGCGGCCGACGCGGCCGCCTGCCCTGCCCCCACGATCACGATCCTCATCGTCATTCCCGCCTGCTGCGGCCCGCTGGCCTGTCGTTGCCGCGCAGCCTATAGTCGCCGCGAATCCGTTGCAATTCAGGAGGACCGCATGACCATCGCCGTCGGAGACAAGCTGCCCCAGGGCAAGCTGCTGCGCGTGGGCGCCAATGGCCCCGAAGCCGTCGATACCACCGAACTGTCCCAGGGCCGCGTCGCCCTGTTCGGGGTGCCCGGCGCCTTCACCGGCACCTGCACCAACGCCCACATGCCCAGCTTCGTGCGCAACGCCGACGCGTTCCGGCAAAAGGGCGTCAGCCGCATCGTCTGCGTGACCGTGAACGACCCCTTCGTGGCCGATGCCTGGGCCAAGTCCACCGGCGCCAAGGACGCGGGGATCGAGGTCATGGCCGATGCCGACGGCCGCCTGACCCGCGCGCTTGGCCTGAACTTCGACGCGCCGGGCGCGGGGTTCTTCGGCCGCTCCAGACGCTATGCGGCCTTGCTGAACGACGGCACCTTCGAGGCGATCGACGTCGAGGACAGCCCCGGCCAGTGCGGCGTCAGCGCCGGCGAGGCGCTGCTGGAAAAAGTCTGAGGATCCGACCGGCGGGCCATGGCCTGCCGGTCCTAGCCCCGGCGGAACGGCGTGAAATCGGCAAGCGCCTCGATTTCCTCGCCCATCGCGTCGCGCTCGCGGTCAAGGTAATCGGCCAGGGCGCGCCGGAAGCCGCCGTCGGCGACCCAGTGCAGGGAATGGGTGGCGACGGGTTCGTATCCGCGGGCCAGCTTGTGTTCGCCCTGCGCGCCGGCCTCGACCCGGGACAGGCCACGGGCGATGGCATGGTCGATGGCCTGGTGATAGCACAGTTCGAAATGCAGGAAGGGATGATCTTCCAGGCAGCCCCAGTAGCGGCCGTAGATCGCGTCCGGCCCCAGGAAGTTCAGCGCCCCGGCGACGGGCCGGCCATCGCGTTCGGCCAGCACCAGCAGGATGTCGTCGCGCATGGTCTGCTGAAGGCAGTCGAAGAAGGCCCGCGTCAGGTAGGGGCGCCCCCATTTGCGGCTGCCGGTGTCCTGGTAGAAGGCCCAGAAGGCGTCCCAGTGATGCGGCTTCAGGTCGTCGCCCGTCAGGTGCCGGATGGTGCCGCCGAAGCCCTGCGCGCGGGCACGTTCCTTGCGCAGATCCTTGCGCTTGCGCGAGGACAGCGCCCCCAGGAAATCGTCGAAGCTGGCGTAGCCCCGGTTCAGCCAGTGGAACTGCTGGGTCACGCGGGGCAGGAAGCCTGCCGCCTCGCCCAGTTGCGCCTCGGTTTCGGTGCAGAAGGTGACATGCACCCCCGATGCGCCGGTGCGTTCGGCAAGCCGCGTCATCCCCGCCAGCAGCGCCTGGCGCAGGGCCGGGTCGGGGGCCAGCAGCCGCGCGCCCGTGGCCGGCGTAAAGGGCACCGCCGCCTGCAGCTTCGGATAGTAGCGCCCGCCCGCGCGCTGATAGGCCTCGGCCCAGGCGTGGTCGAAGATGTATTCGCCCTGGCTGTGCGACTTGGCGTAAAGCGGCGCGGCGGCGACCACCTTGCCGTCCTCCTCCAGCGTCACGTGCAAGGGCTGCCAGCCCGTCCCCCGCCCGACCGATCCCGATGCCTCGAGCGCCAGCAGGAAGCGGTGGCTGGTGAAGGGATTGGCGTCGCCCAGCCCGTCCCAGATCTGGGCGGGGATCGACGCGATGCCGGAATGGGTGGAGAGGGTCAGCGTGCTCATGCCAGCCAAGCTAGGGTGCCGCGGGCGGTTTGTCAGCGTCCGGCGCGTCACAATCGTGACGGGGCTTCCTGCCCGGGGGAATGTCGCGCAGGGGGAAAGCCGCAGGGCGGGTGCCCCCTGCCCGCGATCAGATCGCCGCGCGATAGCCCTCGAAGGTGATGTTGTCGGCGACGCGGCGGGCCAGGGCTTCCTCCTCGGGGCTGCGGATCGTCCAGCAGAGGATCGGCACGCCCTGCGCCTTCAGCGCGTCCAGCCGCGCATTGCCCAGGTCGCGCTTGTCGTGGGACACGAAGCAGGACCGGGTCTGGTCGAAATCGTTGATCCCTGCCAGATGGCTGCGGCGGTCCTCGGAGATGCCGGGCCAGTCTGCCTCGTCATAGGCGCAGGTGGTCAGGCCCACCGGGATCGCGGGCGCCGCGGCGTGGAAGGCGGCGACGACATGGGGGTTGAAGGACATCACCGCCACCGGCCCGGCATAGCCCTGCAGGACATCGGCCACCGCCTTGTGCAGCAGCCCGATGTCGGGGCCCAGCGACAGGTCCTGGTCCTTGATCTCGATGAGCAGGGGCACCCGGCCCGCTACCAGGTCCAGGAACTGGCGCAGCGTCGGCACCGGTTCTTCGGTGCCCAGCAGCCGCATGGCGCCCAGGGCGCGGGGTTCGAAATCGGCGATCATGCCCGGACTGCCCACCAGGCGCTTCAGGTCATAGTCATGGAACACCATCGGCGTGCCGTCGCGGGCGGGCTGGATGTCCAGCTCGATGCCGTAGCCGGCGTCGATGGCGGCCTGCGCGGCCGCGAGACTGTTTTCGGGAACGCCCGCGCCGTGCAGGCCGCGATGGGCGATGGGCGTGGTCAGGAAGGCCTCTGGCAGGGTCATCACGCGACCTCGAAGATGGCTTCGATCTCGACCGCGACGCCCAGGGGCAGGGCGGCGGCGGAAACGGCGGCGCGCGCATGGCGTCCGGCGTCGCCGAACACCTCGACCATCAGATCCGAGCAGCCGTTGACCACCTTGGGCTGGTCGGTGAAATCGGGGGTCGAGTTCACGAAGCCGGTCAGCTTCACCACGCGCCGCACGCGGTCCAGATCCCCCAGCGCGGCCTTGAGTTGCGCGATCAGCGACAGCCCGCAGCAGCGGGCGGCGGCGGCGCCTTCCTCGATCGACATGCCATCGCCCAGGCGGCCCCTGATCAGGCCGCTGTCGTCCTGGCTGATCTGGCCCGACACGAAGACCAGGTTGCCGGTCTGCACGAAGGGCACATAGTTCGCCGCGGGCGCGGGCGCCGCGGGAAGGGTGATGCCCTTCCGGGCCAGGGTGGCTTCGATGCTCATGATGTCCCTTCAGGTTCCGGCGTCACGTGCAGCCTAGCAAGCCCACCGTCAGGCGACCAGAGCCTCGGCGCGCTTCAGATCCACGCTGACAAGCTGGCTGACGCCCTGTTCCACCATCGTCACCCCGAACAGCCGGTCCATGCGCGACATGGTGACGGCGTGGTGGGTGATGATCAGGAACCGCGTGTCGGTGCGGCGCGTCATCTCGTCCAAGAGGTCGCAGAAGCGGCCGACATTGGCATCGTCCAGCGGCGCGTCCACCTCGTCCAGCACGCAGATCGGCGCGGGATTGGCCAGGAACACCGCGAAGATCAGCGCCAGCGCGGTCAGTGTCTGTTCGCCCCCCGACAGCAGCGACAGGGTGGACAGCTTCTTGCCCGGCGGCTGGCACAGGATTTCCAGCCCCGCATCCAGCGGATCGTCGGATTCGACCAGCACCAGCCGCGCCTCTCCGCCGCCGAACAGCGTGGTGAACAGGGCCGAGAAGCTGGCGTTCACCGCGTCGAAGGCCGCCAGCAGCCGTTCGCGACCCTCGCGGTTCAGGCTGGCGATGCCGGCGCGCAGCTTGCGGATGGCTTCCTCGAGGTCGTTCTTCTGCGCGGCAAGGCGGTCGCGTTCCGCCTCAAGGTCGCGCTTGTCCTCGTCGGCGCGCAGGTTGACGGCGCCCAGCGCGTCGCGCTGCGCGCGCAGCCGGGCGATCCGGTCCTCGAGCTGGGCGGCGGGAAGGTCCGGCGGCGTCGGCCCCAGCATCGCCAGCAGCGCCTGCGGCGTCGCCTCGGCCTCGTCGAGGATGCGCGCGCGGGCGGCGGCTTCGGCGTCACGGGCGGCCTCGGCCCGGGCCTCGCGCGTGGCGCGGATCTCGCGCGCCTCCGAGGCGGCGCGCTCGGCCTCGCGTTCGGCATGGGCAGCGGCGCGGGCGGCGTCCTCGGCCCGCGACAGCGCGTCGCGGGCGGCGGTCAGGCGGTCGCCGGCCTCGGCCGCGCGGGCCTGAAGGCTGGCCCGGCGCCCGGCCAGGACGGCGGGCTGGGCCTCGGCATCGGCCAGTTCGGCGCGGGCGGCGTCGCGGCGGGCGGCCAGTTCACCGGCGCGGCCTCCGGCCTGCTGCAGCCGCTGCGTCCAGCCGGCTTCCTCGCGCGCAATCTCTTGCAGGCGCCTGCTCCGCGTCCGGGCTTCGCGCGTCAGGTCGTCCAGAAGGGCGCGCCGCGTCATCAAGGTGATGCGGGCGGCCTCGACGCCGATGCGCAGCTGTTCCAGCACGGCGACCGCCTGGGCCCGGTCAGGCAATTCGGCCAGCGCCGCTTCCGCCTGGGCAAGTCGGCCGCGCGCATCGGCGGCGTCGGCCTGATGGCGGGCCAGTTCGGCACCCGCGGCCTCGGCCTGGCCGCGGGCCAGCGACAGGTCGGATTCAGCGCGGGTCAGGGCGCGGGCCGCCTCCGACAGGCTGCGCTCGGCCTCGCGGCGGGCGGTGCGGGCGGATTTCTCGGTGTCGGCGGCCTCGGCCAGGGCCGCGCGGGCATCCTCGTGACGCGCCGCGGCGACGGCGGCGCGGGCCTCGGCTTCGGCGGTCTGTTCGGCCAGTTCCGAAAGGCGGTTCACGTTCTGCAGGTGCAAGGCGGCCGTCGAGGGCCCGTCGCCGGCCATCACCCGCATCCCGTCCCAGCGGAACAGGTCGCCCGCCGGCGTGACCAGCCGCTGACCGGGCATCAATGCGGGCTGCAGGGCGGCGGCGGTGGCCGTGTCCGCCACGACACCCACCTGGGACAGCCGCCGCGCCAAGGCCCCCGGGGCGGTGACCCGCGGCGCAAGCGGTTCCGCGGCTGCCGGCAAGGCCTGCGGCGCCTTCCAGCCCGGCAGCAGATGCCAGCCGCTGTCCCCGTCTGCCGCCAGTCCCGCCCGCAGATCGTCGCCGAACGCCGCGCCGAAGGCGGGTTCGAAGCCCGCGGCGACCGCCACCTGATCCAGGATCGTCCTAGCGTCAGGATCGTCCCGCCGGGTCAGCCGGCGCAGGGCGGCTGTCTCGGCCGAGAGGGCGCTCGTCTCGCCCTCGGCCTCGGCGCGGGCGATGCGGGTGGCGGTTTCCGCCGCCTCGGCTTCGGCCCGCAGGGCTTCGGCTGCGGCAAGGGCGGCCTCGGCAGCCTCGGCGCGCGCGGCGGCCATGTCCTGCGCGGCCTCGGCCTCGGCCAGCGCGTCGGCGGCCAGGGCCCCGGCCTCGGCGGCGCGGGCGGCACGGGCTTCGGCCTCGGCCGCCGCGCGCCCGGACCGGGCCAGCATGGCGCCCAGATCGGCGACCAGCCGCTCGGCGGACTGGTGGCGGGCGGCCAGCCGCGCGGCCTCGTCGGTCAGGTCCGCCAGCCGCGCCTCGATCTCGCGCAGCGCCTCGGCCGCGTCCGTGGCGGCCTGCGCCGCGTCGTCTTGCCGGGCCTCCTGCCCCTGCCCCGCGCCTTCCAGATCGACCCTTTCGCGCGCCAGCCGCTCGACCACCTCGCCGGCGTCGCGGTTCAGGGATTCCTCGCGGTCCAGGTCGCGGGTCAGTTGCGCGACGCGGGCCTGAAGGCCGGCAATGGCCGCCGCGGCGCGGGCATCCGCATCGTCCAGGGCCTCGCGCTCGATGCCGATGCGGGACAGGATCGCGGCCGCGATCTGTTCCTCCTCGCGCAGCGCGGGCAGCGCGGCCTCGGCATCCTCGCGGCGCGCCGCGGCTTCGCGGGACGCGGCCTCGGCGGCACCGGCATCGCGGGTCGCGGCGCCCAGCGCCTGGTCGGCGGCCAGGCGGGCAGCCTCGGCCTCGGACCAGCGGCGGTACAGCAGCGCGCCTTCGGCCAGCCGCAGCGCCGCGCCGATCTCGCGATAGCGGGCGGCGGTCCGGGCCTGCCGCGCAAGGCTGGCCGCCTGCGCCGAAAGCTGGTCCAGCGTATCCTCGACCCGGGTCAGGTTCGCCTCGGCGCCGTTCAGCTTCAACTCGGCCTCGTGGCGCCGCTGGTAGAGCCCGCTGATCCCAGCCGCTTCCTCGAGGATCCGGCGGCGCGCGCGCGGCTTGGCGCCGATCAGTTCGCTGATCTGGCCCTGCCGCACCAGGGCTGGGGAATGCGCCCCGGTCGAGGCGTCCGCGAACAGCATCTGCACGTCGCGCGCCCGCGCCTCCTTGCCGGCGATCCTGTAGGCGCTGCCGGCGTCGCGGGTGATCCGCCGCGCGATGTCGAACTGGTCGTCGTCGTTGAAACCCGCAGGCGCCAGGCGATCGCGGTTGTCCACCGTCAGCACCACCTCGGCATGGGCGCGGGCCGGGCGGCGCGCGGTGCCCGCGAAGATCACGTCCTCCATCCCCTCGCCGCGCATGGCGGTGGGACGGTTCTCGCCCATGACCCAGCGCAGCGCCTCGAGCAGGTTGGACTTGCCGCAGCCGTTGGGCCCGACGACGCCGGTCAGCCCCTCGCGGATGACCAGGTCGGTCGGATCCACGAAGCTTTTGAAGCCGTTCAGGCGAAGCCGGTCGAAGCGCAAGCGCGATCCCCTCTCGTTCCCGCGGGATTGTCACATCGCCGCCACCCGAGTCAACCGCCGCGTGCTATATCTTGCCCGGCGCAAGACACTTTCCACAAGATGAGCATGATCCGGCGGCGCAATGTTGCTAGCATCCGGGCATGATTGCCGCGCTGTCGCTGATTCTGGCCTTCCAGCTGACCGGAGAGATCCTGTCGCGCGCCCTGGACCTGCCCTTGCCCGGCCCCGTGGCGGGCCTGTGCCTGCTGGTGGGCGCCTGCATCCTGCGTCCCGCGCTGGCCGGCCGGCTGAGGCCGGTCGCCCAGGGCCTGCTGTCGCATCTGTCGCTGTTCTTCGTGCCGGCGGGCGTGGGCGTGGTGGCCCACTGGCCGGTGTTGCGCGACCACGGTATCGGTCTGGCGCTTGCGATCATGGGCTCGACGGTGCTGGCGATCGCGGCGGGGGCGCTGACGTTCCAGGCGGTGGCGCGGTGGACGGGCAAGGTCGATCCCTCGGCCTTGAAGGGGCGCGGCGATGACTGATGCGGCCTTGATCTGGTCCTATCTGGCGCAGGGCCCGCTGCTGTGGCTGACGGCGACGCTGGCGGCCTATGTGGTAGGCGACGCGCTGTCGCGCGCGGCGGGCCGGCAAAGCTGGGCCAATCCGGTGCTGATCGCGGTGATCGTGCTGGCGACGCTGCTGGGCGCGACCGGCACCGATTACGCCACCTATTTCGAGGGCGCGCAGTTCGTCCACTTCATGCTGGGCCCCGCCACGGTCTGCCTGGCGCTGCCGCTTTACGACAACCTGTCCCGCGTCCGCCGCGCGCTGTGGCCGATGCTGGCCGGGCTGTGCGTGGGGTCGGGCGTGGCGGTGGTGTCTGCCCTGGCCATCGCCCGGGGGTTCGGCGTCGCGGGCCCGGTGCTGGCCTCGCTGGCGCCCAAGTCCACGACCGCCCCCGTGGCCATCGGCATCGCCGAACGCATCGGCGGCCAGCCCACGCTGACCGCGGCCCTGGTGCTGCTGACGGGGATCTTCGGGGCGATCGTGGTGACGCCGCTGCTGAACGCGCTGCGGGTCCGGGACTGGCGGGCGCGCGGCTTTGCCGTGGGGGTCGCCGCACACGGGATCGGCACCGCGCGGGCGCTTCAGGTGAACCAGACGGCAGGGGCCTTTGCGGGGATCGGCATGGGGCTGAATGCCGTGCTGACGGCGGTGATCGCGCCCTGGGTGGTGGGATGGCTGGGCTAGGCGCGGGCCCGCAGGCTCGCGAGGTGCAGTCCCGCACGGCCCGCCGCAAGGCGACATCCTGCGCCCTGAAGGCTGACGATCGCGACGGATCTGGCAGGGGTTGGGGGACTCGAACCCACGACCCTCGGTTTTGGAGACCGATGCTCTACCAACTGAGCTAAACCCCTGCGGTGCGCGACAGATAGGATCTGGCGCGGGGCGCGTCAAGCGATGAAACGCCCCTCCGCCTCGGCATCGGCGGCCAGGAAGCCGCCCGATTGCCGCGCCCAGAGCCGCGCGTAAAGCCCGCCGCGCGCCAGCAGATCGGCATGGCTGCCCTGTTCGATGATCCGGCCGGCGTCCATCACCACCAGCCGGTCCATCGCCGCGATGGTGGACAGGCGGTGCGCGATGGCGATCACCGTCTTGCCCGCCATCAGCGCCTCGAGCCGCGACTGGATCGCGGCCTCGGCCTCGCTGTCCAGCGCGCTGGTCGCCTCGTCCAGGATCAGGATCGGCGCGTCCTTCAGCGCCACCCGGGCGATGGCGATGCGCTGGCGCTGGCCGCCCGACAGCTTGACGCCGCGTTCGCCGACATGGGCATCCAGGCCGCGCCGGCCCTGGCTGTCCGACAGCAGCGGCACGAAATCCTGCGCCTCGGCCATTCGCAGGGCGGCGGCGATCTCCTCCTCGGTCGCGTCGGGGCGGCCATAGGCGATGTTGTCGCGCACCGAGCGGTGCAGGAGCGAACTGTCCTGCGTCACCACGCCGATGGCGGCGCGCAGGCTGTCCTGCGTGACCTGCGACACGTCCTGCCCGTCGATGGTGATGCGGCCCCGTTCGATGTCGTGAAAGCGCAGCAGCAGGTTGATGAGCGTGGATTTCCCCGCCCCCGACCGGCCGACGAGACCCACCCGTTCGCCGGGCGCGACATGCAGCGTCAGGTCGTCCAGGACCGCCATCGGCCGCGCGCCCTGGATGGCGCGATAGCGGAAGGTCACCCCCTCAAAGCTGACGGCGCCGGGGCCGGGCACCAGCGGGCGCGCGCCCGGCGTGTCCTTCACCTCGCGCGGCAGGGCGAGGCTGGCGATGCCGTCCCGGACGGTGCCGATGTTTTCGAACAGCGCGGCGAATTCCCACATGATCCAGTGGGCCATGTTGTTCAGCCGCATCGCCAGCGGCACCGCCACCGCGACCGCGCCGACCTCGATCTGCCCGCCGGTCCAGAGCCACAGCCCCACCCCGGCGACCGAGCCGAGCAGCGCCACGTTGATCGTGTTCAGCGCGATGTCCTGCACGCTGGACAGCCGCATCTGCCGATAGACGGTCTGCAGGAAGGCGTCCATGCCATCGCGCATCCAGGCCTCCTCGCGCGAGGAATGCGAGAACAGCTTGACCGTCGCGATGTTGGTATAGCTGTCCACCACCCGCCCGGTCATGGCCGATCGCGCATCGGCCTGCGCCTCGGCCACCCGGGCCAGGCGCGGGACGATCTGCCACAGCAGGATGGCATAGGCCGCCACCCAGGCTACGAAGGGCAGCGCCAGCCGCCAGTCCTGGCTTGCCGCCAGGATCAGCGCGCCCAGGAAATAGATCACGACATAGCTGCCGACATCCATCACCTTCATCGTCACCTCGCGCACGGCAAGGGCGGTCTGCATCAGCCGCTGGGCGATCCGCCCGGCGAATTCGTCCTGGAAATAGCCCACCGACTGGCGCAGCAGATAGCGGTGCGCGCGCCAGCGGATCCGCTGGGGGAAGTTGCCCATCAGCCCCTGATGCAGCACCAGCGAGCCCAGCAGGTTCAGCCCCGGCAGCACCAGCAGCAGCACCAGCGCCATGAAGCCCAGCCGCGCGCCGTGCAGATCCCAGAACCGGTCGCGCGGGGTCTGGGCAAGCTGGTCGATCAGTTCGCCCAGCCAGCCGAACAGCACCACCTCGACCAGCGCGATCAGCGACGATGTGACGGCCAGCAGCACCAGCCAGGGCAAGGCGCCGCGGCTGTAATACAGCACGAAGCGGACCAGCGACCGGGGCGGCATCCCGGGCGTCTCGGTCGGGTAGGGGTCGATGCGTCGCTCGAACCACGAGAACATGGGCCACCGAAATGTCGTGAACGGGATCAGGCAGGGGGCGCTTGCTGGACCCTTGCCGGGGCGATGTCAAGCCGGCGGGCGGGAACGATGGAACGGGATGCACGTTGCAACCAGGAAAAGGCTGCCAGCCGAAAGGACATCATCATGGCGATCAAGAATCTGAACGACCTCTACCTGCACCAGTTGAAGGATCTGTACTCGGCCTGCAAACAGTCGATGACGGTCGTGACCGAAATGGGCCGCGTCGCCAAGTCGCGCGAACTGGCCGAGGCGCTGATCGCCGGCAACCAGGGCATCGCCCGGGGAATGGAGACGCTGGCCAGCATCTGTGCCCGCCACGACACCGACCCGACGGGAGAGCATTGCCGCGGCATGGAGGGGCTGGCGGTCGAGGCGCGCCGCCACGCCATCGAGACCGACTTCGGCGACGAGGACACGCAGGACGCGGCCATCATCACCCAGTACCAGCGGCTGACCCACTATGCCATCGCCGGCTATGGCTGCGTGCGGACCTTCGCCAACCGTCTGGGCCATGACGACGACGGCGCGGCCCTTCAGGAATGCCTGGACAGCACCCGCCAGGGCGACGAACACATGACCCGCATCGCCGAGGGCGGCGTCAACCAGGCCGCCGTGGACGGCCAGTAACGAAGGAACCGGCGCCGCAACCAGCTTGCGGCGCCGGTCGGCGGCCCGGGCATGTCCTTCCGGTTCGGCCTTCGGCAGGCGGCCATCGGCCGCCCCGGACCCGTGCCGCCCGCTACAGGGGCGCGGGGCCTGCGAAGGCTGTCCTGCAGGCAGAAGCCCCTTGGCATACCCTGCCGCCGGGCCTGGTCGTGGTTGCCTCAGACGTTGCCTGCCGCCATCTCCCTGGCGATGTGGTCAGCCTGGCGGATGGCCAGGGCCACGATGGTCAGCGTCGGGTTTTCCGCCGCGCCGGTCGTGAACTGGCTGCCGTCCGACACGAACAGGTTGGGCACCTCATGGGCCTGCCCGTTGCGGTTCACCACGCCGTCCTCGGGGCGTTCGGACATCCGGTTGGTGCCCAGATTGTGCGTCGAGGGATAGGGCGGCGTCGGCAGCGTGCGCGTCGCGCCCACCGCCTTGTAGATCGCCTGCCCCTGCGCGTAAGCGTGGTTGCGCATCGCCACGTCGTTCGGATGGTCGCTGAAGTTGACGTTGGCGACCTTCAGGCCGAACTTGTCCTCGGTATCGGACAGGGTGACACGGTTGTCGGCCTGGGGCATGTCCTCGCCCACGATCCACATGCCCGCCATGTTGGCATAGCTGTCAAGCGCGGTGGCGAATTCGCGGCCCCAGCCGCCCGGATCCAGGAAGGCTGCCATGAAGGGCAGGCCCAGCGACAGGGTTTCCAGTTCGTACCCGCCGACGAACCCGCGCGAGGGATCGTGCCGCGCCTCGTCGCGGATGATGCCGGCCATGGTCGTGCCGCGCCACATCTTCACCGGCTTCTCGAAGGTCGCATAGACCGATCCCGTAGTGTGGCGCATGTAGTTGCGTCCCACCTGGCCGGACCCGTTGGCAAGCCCGTCCGGGAACATGCTGCTGTGCGAATTGAGCAGCAGGCGCGGGCTTTCGAAGCTGTTGCCGGCGACGGCCACCAGCCGCGCCTTCTGCATCTGCAGGTTGCCGTCCTTGTCGAAATATTCGACCCCGGTCACCTTGCCGCTGTCGTCGTGCAGGATCCGCGCGACATGGGCGTGGTCGCGCACCTCCAGGTTGCCGGTCGCCTCGCCCCGCGGGATGTCGGTATAGGCGCTGGACCACTTGGCGCCCCATTTGCAGCCCTGGAAGCAGAAGCCGGTCTGCTGGCAGGCCATCCGGTCGTCATAGTCGGCGCTGTTGATGGCCATGTTGCCGGTATGGACTTCCTTGTAGCCGACGGCTAGGGCGCCCTTCTCGAAGACCTTGTAGTTGTTGCTGCCCGGCAGGCGCGGCCGCCCGCCGACGCCGGTGACGCCCAGCTTGGCCTCGGCCTTGTCGTACCAGGGCGCCATCTCGGCCGGGTCCAGCGGCCAGTCCAGCAGGTTCGCCCCCTCGACCGCGCCATAGGTGGACAAGGCCTTCCATTCGTGGTCCTGGAAGCGGAGCGACGCGCCGGCCCAGTGGATGCTGGTGCCGCCGACCGCCTTGACGATCCAGGCAGGCAGGCCGCTGAAGTCCTTGGCCACCCGCCAGTCGCCGCTGGTCGTGCGTGGGTCGGTCCAGGCCAGTTGGCCGAAGCTTTCCCATTCGTCGTTGATGTAATCCTCGGGCATGTAGCGCCCGCCCGCCTCCAGCGCCACGACCTTGACGCCCTTCTGCGCCAGTTCGTTGGCCAGCACCCCGCCGCCCGCGCCGGTGCCCACGATGACCACCACGCTGTCGTCGGTCAGTTCGAATTTGGCTGCCTTGGCCATGATAGCTGCCCCCCTTACAACCAGTCGATGTCGTCAAAGCCGCGGTTGATGTAACCGCCCTGCGAGAAGGACTCGCCCTCGTAGCCGAAGATCGGCCAGATTTCCTTCTGGTTGTACAGGCCCGTCACCAGCCCGCCCCGGACGGTCTGGAAGAAGGGCGTGTCCTGGATCTGGCGCAGGATCGCCACGCGATCATCCTCCCATCCGGTGGCCAGGTAGCTGTCGAAGCCCGCAGCCTTCGCCGCCTCGTCCAGGGCGGCGATGCCTTCCGCCACCATGTCCTTCTGCTCGGGCGAATCGTAGGACTTGATCGCCACGGCATAATGGCGGTCGCCCACCCGGTCGTGGGGGTAGATGTCGCGGGCCATCTGCAGCAGCGTGGCCATCTGGTGTTCGCTGATGGCCGTCACCTCGACGGCCCAGGCGGCGTCGGTCGCCGCGATGAAGCCCGGCCCCGCGACGGCCAGAGCCCCGGCCGCCACCGCGCGCGACAGAAGCGCGCGACGGGTCAGCCCCTGCTTGTTCAATCGGGTCATGTCTCTCCTCCCCTTGTGCTGCGCCGGGGGTCTCCCCTCCCCGCGGGCGCGCTATTTGTAACGGCCGCCCCGCTGGATCACCTCGATCTGATATCCATCGGGGTCGGCAATGAAGAAGAACCGGGCGATCACCTCGCCGCCCGGGGCGAAGTCGACCAGCTTGCGCGGCGCCAGCCCCTCGGCCTCCAGACGCGCGTGCAGCGCATCGACGTCATCCACGGTGAAGGCGATATGGCCATAGCCGTCACCCAGGGCATAGGGTTCCGTGCGGCCCTTGTTGACGGTCAGCTCCAGCTCGGTCTCGCTTTCGCCATTCGCCAGATAGACCAGCGTGAAGTCCGGAAAATCAAGGCGTTCCGCCACCGTCAGACCGAAGCAGCGGTCGTAGAAATCGACCGAGCGCGCCTCGTCCAGGACACGGATCATGGAATGGACGTACTTCGCCATAAGGTTCCCTTCTTGTCAGTCCGGGAACCAGTCTAGGCGGGCGCGGATCCGTGCGGGTAGTAACGGATTACTACAGCGCCGCTTTTATTCGGCGGCGATTGCGGCGGCGATGTGCTGATCCTCGCCAAGATGGATCGTGCAGGCGCAGCGCAGCAGCGAGGTGAAGTTGCGCGCCTCGCCATGCAGCTCAAGCACCTCGGCGTGCAGCTTCGAGATGAAGGCCGGCGTCGTGACCCCCTGCCGGGCGGCGATCTGGTCCAGGATGCGCCAGAAGGCGCGCTCCAGCCGGATCGAGGTCGATTGCCCGTTCAGCCGCAGCCTGCGGGTCACGGTCTCATAGCGGTCGGGGTCTTGCCCCGCGAAGATCTGGCACATGGGCTTGATCCGAAAGGTCCGATAGCCCGATCCTGCGGCAGGACGGGGGCTGGGTCAATGCACCTTTGGGCGCCCTCACGGCGAAGGCCGCGCTTTGGGGGCGCGGCCTTCGGGTTGGTTCTGGGGCTGCGGGCGGCCGGGCCGCCCTGGGATCACTTGATGATCTTCGACACGACGCCGGCGCCGACGGTGCGGCCGCCTTCGCGGATGGCGAAGCGCAGCTTTTCCTCCATGGCGATCGGGGCGATCAGCTCGACCTCGAACTTCAGGTTGTCGCCCGGCATCACCATCTCGGTGCCCTCGGGCAGCTTCACCGTGCCGGTCACGTCCGTGGTGCGGAAGTAGAACTGCGGGCGGTAGTTGGCGAAGAACGGCGTGTGCCGGCCGCCTTCCTCCTTGGTCAGGATGTAGGCCTCGGCCTCGAAGGTGGTGTGCGGCTTGACCGAGCCGGGCTTGCACAGCACCTGCCCGCGCTCCACGCCGTCGCGGTCCACGCCGCGCAGCAGCGCGCCGATGTTGTCGCCCGCTTCCCCGCGGTCCAGCAGCTTGCGGAACATCTCGACGCCCGTGCAGGTGGTCTTGCGGGTGTCGCGGATGCCCACGATCTCAAGCTCGTCGCCGACGTTGACGGCGCCGCGCTCGACCCGGCCGGTGACGACCGTGCCGCGGCCCGAGATCGAGAACACGTCCTCGATCGGCATCAGGAAGGGCTGGTCGATGGCGCGCTCGGGCGTCGGGATGTAGTCGTCCACCGCCTTGATCAGCGCCCGGATCGAGTTCTCGCCGATCTCGGGGTCGCGGCCTTCCATCGCCGCCAGCGCCGAGCCCTTGATGATCGGGATCTCGTCGCCCGGATAGTCGTAGCTGCTCAGCAGCTCGCGCACCTCCATCTCGACCAGCTCCAGCAGTTCCTCGTCATCGACCTGGTCGACCTTGTTGAGATAGACGACCATGTAGGGGATGCCCACCTGGCGGCCCAGCAGGATGTGCTCGCGCGTCTGCGGCATCGGGCCGTCGGCGGCGTTGACCACCAGGATCGCCCCGTCCATCTGCGCCGCGCCGGTGATCATGTTCTTGACGTAGTCGGCGTGGCCCGGGCAGTCCACATGCGCATAGTGGCGCGCTTCCGATTCGTATTCCACATGCGCCGTCGAGATGGTGATCCCCCGGGCGCGTTCTTCCGGCGCCCCGTCGATCTGGTCATAGGCCTTGAATTCACCGAAATACTTCGTGATCGCAGCCGTCAGCGTCGTCTTGCCGTGGTCAACGTGACCGATCGTGCCAATGTTGACGTGCGGTTTCGTCCGTTCAAACTTTGCCTTTGCCATAAGCAGGGCTCCTTGGATTCATCGTTGTCGTGATACGGGCGGGGCCTGCGCCCCGCCCCGCCGATCAGGCGTATTTCTTCTGGATCTCGTCCGAGATGTTCTGCGGCACGGCCTCGTAATGGTCGAACTGCATCGTGAACACCGCGCGGCCCGAGGACATCGAGCGCAGGTTGTTGATGTAGCCGAACATGTTGGCCAGCGGCACGAAGGCGTCGATGACGTTCGCGTTCCCGCGCGGATCCTGCCCGCGGACCATGCCGCGGCGGCTGGTCAGGTCGCCGATGATCGAACCCGTGTATTCCTCGGGGGTGACCACCTCGACCTTCATGATCGGTTCCAGCAGCTTGGCGCCGGCCTTCTTCAGGCCTTCCCGCATCGCCGCACGCGCCGCGATCTCGAAGGCCAGGACCGAGGAGTCGACGTCGTGGAAGGCGCCGTCCAGCAGGGCCACCTTGAAGTCGATCACGGGGAAGCCCGCCAGCGGACCGGAATCCATCACCGACTTGATGCCCTTCTCGACGCCCGGGATGTATTCCTTCGGCACCGCGCCGCCGACGATCTTGGATTCGAAGGAATAGCCTTCGCCCGGCTCGGTCGGGGTGATCGCCAGCTTGACGCGGGCGAACTGGCCCGTGCCGCCGGTCTGCTTCTTGTGGGTGTAGTCGATCTCGGCCGGCTGGCTGATCGTCTCGCGATAGGCCACCTGGGGGGCGCCGATGTTGGCCTCGACCTTGAACTCGCGCTTCATGCGGTCCACCAGGATGTCGAGATGCAGTTCGCCCATGCCCTTCATGATGGTCTGGCCCGATTCCAGATCGGTCTCGACCCGGAAGGACGGATCCTCGGCGGCCAGACGCTGCAGGGCAAGGCCCATCTTCTCCTGGTCGGCCTTGGACTTGGGTTCCACGGCGATCTCGATCACCGGCTCGGGGAAGGTCATCGTCTCCAGCACCACCGGCTTGGCGGGATCGCAGAGCGTGTCGCCCGTGGTGGTTTCCTTGAGACCCGCAAGCGCGATGATGTCGCCGGCGAAGGCTTCCTCGATCTCCTCGCGGTTGATCGAATGCATCATCATCATGCGGCCCACGCGCTCGCGCTTGCCCTTCGTCGCGTTCAGCATCTGGTCGCCCTTCTTGAGCTGGCCAGAATAGATCCGCGTGAAGGTCAGCGAACCCACGAAGGGGTCGTTCATGATCTTGAACGCCAGGCCCGAGAAGGGCTGCTCGTCATCGGCGCGCCGCTCGATGTTGCGGGTTTCCGTCTCGTCGCCCGGCGCGAAGCCCAGATAGGGGGGCACGTCCAGCGGCGACGGCAGATAGTCGATGACGGCGTTCAGAAGCGGCTGCACGCCCTTGTTCTTGAACGACGAGCCGGCGGTCACCGGGAAGAAGGACAGCGACAGCGTGCCCTTGCGGATCAGGCCGCGCAGGGTCGCCTCGTCGGGCTCGTTGCCCTCGAGATAGGCCTCCATGGCGGTGTCGTCCTGTTCGACGGCCAGTTCGATCAGGTTCGAGCGCCATTCCTCGGCCAGGTCCTTCAGGTCGTCGCGGATCGGCTGGCGGATCCAGCTTGCGCCCAAATCCTCGCCCTTCCAGACCCACTCCTCCATCTTCACCAGGTCGATGATGCCTTCCAGCTTGTCCTCGGCGCCGATCGGCAGGGCGATCGGGCAGGGGGTGCCGCCGGTGCGGTCCTTGATCATGCGCACGCAGTTGAAGAAGTCGGCGCCGATCTTGTCCATCTTGTTGACGAAGACGATCCGCGGCACCTTGTAGCGGTCGGCCTGGCGCCAGACGGTCTCGGTCTGCGGCTCGACGCCGGCATTGGCGTCCAGCAGGCAGATCGCGCCGTCCAGAACGGCCAGCGAGCGTTCCACCTCGATGGTGAAGTCCACGTGGCCCGGGGTGTCGATGATGTTGAAGCGGTACTTGGTGTCCGAGGTGCCTTCGGTCGTCGGATCCTCCTGGCGCTGCCAGAACGTGGTGGTCGCGGCAGACGTGATGGTGATGCCGCGCTCCTGTTCCTGCTCCATCCAGTCCATGGTCGCGGCGCCGTCATGCACTTCGCCGATCTTGTGCGACTTGCCGGTGTAGTAGAGGATACGCTCGGTCGTCGTCGTCTTGCCGGCGTCGATATGGGCCATGATGCCGAAGTTGCGGTAACGCTGCAGCGGATATTCGCGTGCCATGGTGGGGATCCTTTCGCCTTACCAGCGGTAGTGGCTGAACGCCTTGTTGGCGTCGGCCATCTTATGCGTGTCTTCGCGCTTCTTGACGGCGGTGCCGCGGCCGTTCACGGCATCGGCCAGCTCGCCCGCAAGGCGTTCTTCCATCGTGTTCTCGTTGCGCTTCTTGGACGCGTCGATCAGCCAGCGGATCGCCAGGGCCTCGCGGCGGGTCGGACGGACCTCGACCGGGACCTGGTAGGTGGCGCCGCCGACGCGGCGCGAACGCACCTCGACCGAGGGCTTCACGTTGTCGAGGGCCTCGTGGAACACCTCGATCGGCTCGCGCTTGAGACGGGTCTGCACGCGGTCGAGCGCCGAATAGACGATCCGCTCGGCCACGGACTTCTTGCCGTCAACCATAAGGTTGTTCATGAATTTGGTCAGCACGCGATCGCCATACTTGGCGTCGGGCAGGACTTCGCGCTTTTCAGCGGCGTGACGACGGGACATGGATGCCTCTCCTTATTTCGGACGCTTGGCGCCGTATTTCGAACGACGCTGGCGACGATCCTTGACGCCCTGGGTATCCAGCACACCGCGCAGGATGTGATAGCGGACACCCGGAAGGTCCTTGACGCGGCCGCCGCGGATCAGCACGACGCTGTGTTCCTGCAGGTTGTGCTTTTCGCCCGGAATGTAGGAGATCACCTCGAAGCCATTCGTCAGGCGCACCTTGGCGACCTTCCGCATGGCGGAGTTCGGTTTCTTCGGCGTCGTGGTATAGACGCGCGTGCAGACGCCGCGCTTCTGCGGGCAGCCCTGCAGGTGCTGCGACTTCGAGCGCTGCACCTTGGGCTGCCGCGGTTTGCGGATCAGCTGTTGGATCGTCGGCATTCGGTTCCCCGTCTTGCTCTGTCAATACTCGCAACCGGCCGGTTGCGCCGCTTCTCGACGGCATCCCGCGCGAATCGCGAAATGCCAAACCCATCCTTCCCCGGGCTCCGGGGTGGAGGGGAAAATTCCAGAGGATCGAGGCAGTTAACGGCCCGGATCGTGACCACGAGAGGTTCTGGCCCCCGTCCGGTTTCCCGTCGGGTCTGCGGCGTATAGGCGGAATTGGCCCGACTGTCAACATGACCGCGGGGGCCGGTCAGGCCGCAGCCAGCCGCCGCGCCAGGTCCGAAAGCCCGGCACGGGTCAGATTGAAGCGGCTCACAAGCTGCCGGTCAAGCGCTTCCGGGGCGATCTCCCAGGGGATCCCCGGCCCCATGTCGCCCGAGTCGCTGTCGCCGTGGATGCCGCGCAGGAACATCAGCGGCCGCGTGACGGTCACGCCGGGCATCCACAGCGGCAGCTTCGTGTGGTCGAAATGCAGGGCGGTCTTGCCTTCGTCCGGTCGCAGGAAGATCGTCAGCGCGACCCCCATGTTGTGGGCGATGCGCGGCACGAAGCGGGCGCCCCCTGCTTCGACCTGCATCATCAGCCCGCGCGCATGGTCCAACGACAGCCGCCCCTCGGCCTGCCACAGATCGCGAACCCGCGCGAAATCCGCCCGGGCGCGGGCGACATAGTCGATGGCCACGGCATCGTCGTCGTCGTGCCGGAAATGGCCGATGACATCGGCTGCGGCATCGACATGAGGCGCGACGGCGGCGCGGCAGGCCTCGAGGTGGCGCTCCATCGGCGGGACCAGCTCAAGGCGCAGCTGCGGATGGCCGGCGACCAGCTGGCGCAGTTCCGACAGCCAGGGCTGCGGCAGGTCCGGGCCGGTCAGGATGACAAGGGTGAAATCGCCATCCGTCTGCGCCAGCCAGCCCGGCAAGGCCACGGTCCTGAACCACAGCCAGCGGCGTGCCAGCCGGGCGGGATCGTACAGGAAGGCGCGCCGCGCCTCGATGCTGGGATGATCCTTCTGGTAGCCGCGCAGTCCCAGATAGGAAAACCGGCACAGGCCCAGCATCTGAACCCGCATCAGCGCGCCCTGCCCAGCCGCGCCTCGCGCCAGATGGTATAGATCCCGGCGGCCACCACCAGGGCCGATCCCGTCCAGGTCCAGGGGTCGGGCCATTCGCCGAAGACGATCAGCCCCATCGCGATCGCCACCAGCAGCGAGGTATAGCGGAAGGGCGCCACATAGGACATCTCTCCCACGCGCATCGAGGCCACGGCGCTGACATAGCCCACCGTGAGGAAGGCGCTGCCCATCGCCAGCAGCATCACCTGCGAGGCATGGGGCAGGATCCAGCCCTGCCCCAGGCTGATGACCAGCCCGACCAGCGTCACCCCCGCCGCCGCGTAGAAGGCGATCGTTGCCGAGGTGATGTCGCCGCCGAAATTGCGCGTCGCCAGGTCGCGCAGCGCGACCATCGCCATCGCCCCCACCGCCACGATGGCCCAGGGGCCCAAGACCTCGCCCCCCGGGCGCAGGATCAGAAGGACGCCCAGAAAGCCCGCGATCACCGCGCCGATGCGGCGCCAGCCCAGCGTCTCGCCAAAGAACAGCGCGGCCGCGACCATCACCACCAGCGGCAGCGCCTGCATGATCGCCGACAGATCGCCCATGGCCATGTGCTGCAGCGCGTTGAGAAACAGCATGGTCGAGGCGATTTCCCCGATGGTCCGCCACATCATCGGGCCGCGGGCGCGCAAGGGGATGCGCAGGCGCAGCCCCCCAGGCGCGGGGCGACGGCGGCGATGAAGCCCATCACGAAGATCCCGCGCAGGGTGATCGCCTGATACAGGGGCATGTCCTGCGCCACGAACTTCATCACCGTGTCGTTCAACCCGAAGGCGACCATGCACAGCGTCATGATCAGCGCGCCCCGCAGGTTGTCGCCCGGCCGATGCGTCAGCGGGCGGACCGAGGCGGGCCGGACGCGCCGGATCGGGGACAGGAGAGGAGTGCGCATGTCAGGATTCGCCAGAGGATCGCTGCCTTCGGGTAAGGCATTGCCCGACGGTCCGGCAAGCGGATTGTGCGGGATGCGCAACCGGCCAAGACCGCCCGATGGCGGGGTCGCTGCCCGGCCGCGGCCTTGGCGGGGCCAGGCGGTCTGCTTTCCCCGGCCCATCGGCTCGGGACCCCCGAACGGCGAAAGGCCCGGCATTGCTGCCGGGCCTTTGCCTGTCGCGGGCCTTCGATCACTGGCCAGAGCCGTCCGAGGCAGTCTCCTCTGCCGCGGGCGCCATCAGGGCGGCGGCGGCTTCGGCCTCGGCGCGGCGCGCCTCGATCACCTGGTTGTCGCGTTCGGTGGCGATGCGGCGGATGCGGGCGGTGGCACCGCCCGTTCCCGCCGGGATCAGCCGGCCGACGATGACGTTCTCCTTCAGGCCCAGCAGCTTGTCGCGCTTGCCCTGAACGGCCGCCTCGGTCAGAACCCGGGTCGTTTCCTGGAAGGACGCGGCCGAGATGAAGCTGCGGGTCTGCAGCGACGCCTTGGTGATGCCCAGCAGCACGGGTTCCCCCTGCGCCGGACGGCCACCGCGGGCCTCGATCTTGGCGTTCTCCTCCTCGAACTCGTCGCGCTCGACATGCTCGCCCTTCAGCAGCGTGGTGTCGCCGCTGTCGGTGATCTCGATCTTCTGCAGCATCTGGCGGACGATCACCTCGATGTGCTTGTCGTTGATCTTCACGCCCTGCAGCCGATAGACGTCCTGCACCTCGTCGATCAGGTAATCCGCAAGCGCCTCGATCCCCATGATCCGCAGGATGTCGTGGGGCGCCGGGTTGCCGTCCATGATGTAGTCGCCCCGCTGCACGAAGTCGCCTTCCTGCACCGGAATGTGCTTGCCTTTCGGCACCATGTATTCAACCGGCGCCACCCCGTCTTCCGACGGCTCGATGGTGATGCGGCGCTTGTTCTTGTAGTCCTTGCCGAAGCGGACATAGCCGTCGATCTCGGCGATGATCGCGTGGTCCTTGGGACGCCGGGCCTCGAACAGTTCGGCCACGCGGGGCAGACCCCCGGTGATGTCCTTGGTCCGGGCGCCTTCCCGCGGGATCCGCGCCACCACGTCGCCCGCGCGGATCTCCTGCTGGTCCTCGACCGACAGGATCGCGTCCACCGACATCGGATAGCTGATCGGGTTGCCCTGTTCGTTGCGCACCGGTTCGCCGTTCTCATCCATGATGATGATCTCGGGCTTCAGGTCGTTGCCTTTCGGCGCGGAACGCCAGTCGGTGACGATCTTCTGCGTCATGCCGGTCGCATCGTCCGTCTCGTCGCGGACCGAGATCCCCGAGAGCAGGTCGACGAACTTCGTCACACCGCCCTTTTCGGCGATGATCGGCAGGGTATAGGGATCCCACTCGAACAGCTTGGCGCCGCGGATCACCCGTTCGCCTTCCTTCACGAACAGCTTGCTGCCGTAGAACAGCTTGTGGCTGGCGCGTTCCTGGCCCTGATCGTCCAGGATCAGCAACTGCATGTTGCGCGACATCACGACCTGTTCGCCATTGGCGTTGGTCAGGATGTTCTCGTTGCGGAACTGGACCGTGCCTTCGTGCGAGGCCGCTTGGAAGGACTGCTGGCCGCCCTGGGCGATGCCGCCGATGTGGAAGGTCCGCATCGTCAGCTGCGTGCCGGGTTCGCCGATCGACTGGGCGGCGATGATGCCGACCGCCTCGCCGATGTTGACCAGCGTGCCGCGGGCCAGGTCGCGGCCATAGCACAGCGCGCAGATCCCGTCCTCGGATTCGCAGGTCAGGGCCGAACGGATGCGGACCGCCTGGACGCCCGCCTGCTCGATGGCGTCGGCCTTGCGCTCGTCGATCACCTCGTTCTTGCGGACGATGATCTCGTCCTGGCCCGGAACCAGCACGTCCTCGGCCGCGGTGCGGCCCAGCACGCGTTCGGACAGCGGGCTGATGACCTCGCCATCGTTGACCGCCGCCGAAGCGGTGATCGCCTGCTCGGTCCCGCAGTCGTGTTCGCGGATGATGCAGTCCTGCGCCACGTCCACCAGACGCCGCGTCAGATAGCCCGAGTTCGCCGTCTTCAGCGCGGTGTCCGACAGACCCTTCCGGGCGCCGTGGGTCGAGTTGAAGTATTCAAGAACGGTCAGGCCTTCCTTGAAGTTCGAGATGATCGGCGTCTCGATGATCTCGCCCGAGGGCTTGGCCATCAGCCCGCGCATCCCGCCCAGCTGCTTCATCTGGTTGGTCGAACCGCGGGCGCCCGAATGGGCCATCATGTAGACGCTGTTCGGCTCCATCTCGGCGCCGTTCTCGTCCTTCTTGACGGCCGAGATGGTGGCCATCATCGCCTCGGTCACGCGGTCGTTGCATTTCGACCAAGCGTCCACGACCTTGTTGTACTTCTCGCCCTGGGTGATGAGGCCGTCGAGATACTGCTGCTCGAACTCCTTCACCTGCTCCTGGACTTCCTCGACGATGGTCCACTTGTTGTCGGGCACCACCATGTCGTCCTTGCCGAAGCTGATGCCGGCGCGGAAGGCCTCGCGGAAGCCCAGGCCCATGATCTGGTCGCAGAAGATCACCGATTCCTTCTGACCGCAGTAGCGATAGACGGTGTCGATGACGTGCTGCACGTCCTTCTTGCGCAGCAGGCGGTTGACCAGCTCGAAGGGCGCCTTGGCGTTCATCGGCAGCAGCGCGCCCAGCCGGACGCGGCCCGGCGTGGTCTCGTACCGCTTGACGACCTCGTTGCCGTTCTCGTCGATCTGCTTGATGCGCGCGGTGATCCTGGCGTGCAGATGCACCTCGCCGGCGGCAAGGGCGTGCTCGACCTCGTTCACGTTGGCGAAGGCCATGCCCTCGCCCTTCATGCCGTCGCGCTGCATCGAGACGTAGTACAGCCCCAGAACCATGTCCTGCGACGGCACGATGATCGGCGCGCCGTTGGCGGGCGACAGCACGTTGTTCGTGGACATCATCAGGACGCGGGCTTCCAGCTGCGCTTCCAGCGACAGCGGAACGTGCACGGCCATCTGGTCGCCGTCGAAGTCGGCGTTGAAGGCCGAACAGACCAGCGGGTGCAGCTGGATCGCCTTGCCCTCGATCAGGATGGGTTCGAACGCCTGGATGCCCAGGCGGTGCAGCGTCGGCGCGCGGTTCAGCAGGACCGGATGCTCGCGGATCACCTCGTCCAGGATGTCCCAGACCTCGGGGCGTTCCTTCTCGACCAGCTTCTTGGCCTGCTTGACGGTGGACGACAGCCCCTTTGCTTCCAGCCGCGAATAGATGAACGGCTTGAACAGTTCCAAGGCCATCTTCTTGGGCAGCCCGCACTGGTGCAGCTTCAGTTCCGGCCCGGTCACGATCACCGAACGCCCCGAGAAGTCCACGCGCTTGCCCAGCAGGTTCTGGCGGAACCGGCCCTGCTTGCCCTTCAGCATGTCGGACAGCGACTTCAGCGGACGGCGGTTGTTGCCGGTGATGACGCGGCCGCGGCGGCCGTTGTCGAACAGCGCATCGACCGATTCCTGCAGCATCCGCTTTTCGTTGCGCACGATGATGTCGGGCGCGCGCAGCTCGATCAGGCGCTTGAGGCGGTTGTTGCGGTTGATGACCCGGCGATAGAGGTCGTTGAGGTCGGACGTGGCGAAGCGACCGCCGTCCAGCGGCACCAGCGGGCGCAGTTCCGGCGGAATGACCGGGATCACCGTCAGCACCATCCATTCGGGACGGTTGCCCGATTCCAGGAAGGATTCGACGATCTTCAGCCGCTTGATGATCTTCTTGGGCTTCAGCTCGCCCGTGGCTTCCTTCAGATCCTCGCGCAGCTGGTCGGCGGTCGCCTGCAGGTCGATATTGGCCAGCATCGCCCGAATCGCCTCGGCGCCGATATCGGCGCTGAAGGCGTCGGCGCCATACTGGTCCTGCGCATCGAGGAATTCCTCCTCGGTCAGCAGCTGGCCATAGGTCAGGTCGGTCAGGCCCGGCTCGATGACGACATAGTTTTCAAAGTACAGGATCCGTTCCAGATCGCGCAGCGTCATGTCCAGCATCAGGCCGATGCGGGACGGCAGCGACTTCAGGAACCAGATATGGGCCACCGGCGCGGCCAGTTCGATATGGCCCATGCGTTCGCGGCGGACCTTCTGCAAGGTCACTTCCACACCGCATTTCTCGCAGACGAGGCCGCGATACTTCATCCGCTTGTACTTGCCGCAGAGGCATTCATAGTCCTTGATCGGACCGAAGATGCGCGCGCAGAACAGCCCGTCGCGTTCCGGCTTGAACGTGCGGTAGTTGATGGTTTCGGGCTTCTTCACCTCGCCATAGGACCAGGCGAGGATTTCCTCGGGCGAGGCCAGCGAGATCTTGATTTCGTCGAACTGCCGCGGCGGCGCCAGCGGGTTCAGGGGATTGGTGGCGAGTTCCTGGTTCATTCTCAATTCCTAATGAAGGGCACGGGGGGAAGGGTGTGAGGGCGCGCGGCCCTCACTCCTCCTCCTCCGCATCCAGGAGTTCCATGTTGAGGCCCAGACCCCGGACCTCCTTGACCAGCACGTTGAACGATTCCGGCACGCCGGCCTCGAAGTTGTCGTCGCCCTTGACGATGGATTCATAGACCTTGGTCCGGCCCGCCACGTCGTCCGACTTGACCGTGAGCATCTCCTGCAGGGTGTAGGCGGCGCCATAGGCTTCCAGCGCCCAGACCTCCATCTCACCCAGACGCTGGCCGCCGAACTGCGCCTTGCCGCCCAGCGGTTGCTGGGTGACCAGGCTGTAGGGCCCGGTGGACCGCGCGTGCATCTTGTCGTCGACAAGGTGGTGCAGCTTCAGGACATACTTCATCCCCACCGTCACCTTGCGCGAGAACTGCTCGCCCGTGCGGCCGTCGAAAACCACGGACTGCCCCGAGGTGTCGAAGCCCGCGCGCGTCAGCGCGTCGTTCACGTCGGCCTCCTTGGCGCCGTCGAAGACCGGCGTGGCGATGGGAACGCCGGTGCGGACGGTGTTGGCATGTTCCACCAGCAGGTCGTCATCCATGCCCTCGAAGGTTTCGGCATACATGTCGTCGCCATAGCCGATGCGCATCGCCTCGCGGACCGGAGCCATGTCGCCGTTGCGGCGGTATTCCTCCAGCGCCTCGTCGATCTTGATGCCAAGACCGCGCGATGCCCAGCCCATGTGGGTTTCCAGGATCTGGCCCACGTTCATGCGCGACGGCACGCCCAGCGGGTTCAGCACCAGATCGACCGGGGTGCCGTCCGCGAGGAACGGCATGTCCTCGATCGGCACGACCTTGGACACCACGCCCTTGTTGCCGTGACGCCCGGCCATCTTGTCGCCCGCCTGCAGCTTGCGCTTCACGGCGACAAAGACCTTGACCATCTTCATCACGCCCGGCGGCAGGTCGTCGCCCTGACGGACCTTCTCGACCTTGTCCTCGAAGCGGGCTTCAAGCGCCTTCTTCTGGGCGTCGTACTGATGGTTCAGCGCCTCGATTTCCTTGGCGGTGTCCTCGTCGCTGACGGCAAGCTGCCACCACTGGCCGCGCGACACCGTGGCCAGCAGATCCTCGGTGATCTCGCTGTTGGCCTTGATGCCCTTCGGACCCTTGACAGCGGTCCTGCCAAGGATCAGCGACTTCAGGCGCGCATAGATGTTGCGGTCCAGGATCGCCTGTTCGTCGTCGCGGTCGCGGGCCAGACGCTCGACTTCCTCGCGCTCGATCTGCAGGGCGCGTTCGTCCTTGTCCACGCCGTGGCGGTTGAAGACCCGGACTTCCACGATCGTCCCGTAGGCCCCCGGCGGCAGCCGCAGCGAGGTGTCGCGCACGTCGCTGGCCTTTTCGCCGAAGATGGCGCGCAGCAGCTTTTCTTCCGGGGTCATGGGGCTTTCGCCCTTGGGGGTGATCTTGCCCACCAGGATGTCGCCCGGTCCGACCTCGGCGCCGATATAGACGATGCCGGCTTCATCCAGGTTGCGCAGGGCTTCCTCGCCCACGTTGGGGATGTCGCGGGTGATTTCCTCGGGCCCCAGCTTGGTGTCGCGGGCCGCAACCTCGTATTCGTCGATATGGATCGAGGTGAACACGTCGTCGCGGTGGATCCGTTCCGAGATCAGGATCGAGTCCTCGTAGTTGTAGCCGTTCCAGGGCATGAAGGCGACGACCACGTTGCGGCCGATCGCCAGTTCGCCCTGATCTGTCGAGGGACCGTCGGCGATGACCTGGCCGCCCACCACCTTCTCGCCCACCTTGACCAGCGGCCGCTGGTTGATGGTCGAGGACTGGTTGGACCGCTTGAACTTGCGCAGGCGATAGATGTCCACGCCCGCATCGCCCGCGCCCAGCCCTTCGGTGGCGCGCACGACGATGCGCTGCGCATCGACCTGGTCGATGACGCCGCCGCGCCGCGCCATGATGGCGGCGCCACTGTCACGCGCCACCGTTGCTTCCATGCCGGTGCCGACGAAGGGCGCCTCGGCGCGCAGCAGAGGCACCGCCTGGCGCTGCATGTTGGAACCCATCAGCGCGCGGTTGGCGTCGTCGTTTTCCAGGAACGGGATCAGCGCGGCCGCGACCGACACAAGCTGCTTGGGCGACACGTCGATCAGATCGACGGCATCGACCGGGTTCAGCATGAAGTCGCCCGCCTGGCGGGTGCTGACCAGTTCATCGACGAAGCGGCCTTCGGCGTCCAGCGTCGCGTTGGCCTGGGCCACGGTGTGGCGCATCTCCTCGGTCGCGGACATGTAGACCACGTCATCGGTCACGCGGCCGTCCACCACCTTACGATAGGGGGTCTCGATGAAGCCGTACTTGTTCACCCGGGCAAAGGTCGCCAGGCTGTTGATGAGGCCGATGTTCTGGCCTTCGGGCGTCTCGATCGGGCACATCCGCCCGTAATGGGTCGGGTGAACGTCGCGCACCTCGAAGCCTGCGCGTTCGCGCGTCAGACCGCCCGGCCCAAGCGCCGACAGGCGCCGCTTGTGCGTCACCTCGGACAGCGGGTTGGTCTGGTCCATGAACTGCGACAGCTGCGAGCTGCCGAAGAATTCACGAACGGCAGCCGCGGCCGGCTTGGCGTTGATCAGATCCTGCGGCATCACGGTGTCGATCTCGACGCCCGACATGCGCTCGCGGATGGCGCGTTCCATGCGCAGCAGTCCGACGCGATACTGGTTCTCCATCAGCTCGCCCACCGAACGCACCCGGCGGTTGCCCAGATGGTCGATGTCGTCGATCTCGCCCTTGCCGTCGCGCAGTTCCACAAGACCGCGCACGCAGGCGACGATATCCTCGGGGCGCAGCGTCCGCTGGGTGTCGGGCGCGTCCAGATCCAGGCGCATGTTCATCTTGACCCGGCCCACGGCCGACAGGTCGTACCGCTCGCTGTCGAAGAACAGGCTGTTGAACAGGGTCTGCGCGGCCTCGACGGTGGGGGGCTCGCCCGGGCGCATGACGCGGTAGATGTCCATGAGCGCGCCTTCGCGGCCCAGGTTCTTGTCGGCGGCCATGGTGTTGCGGATATAGGGTCCGACGTTCACATGGTCGATGTCCAGCACCGGGATCTCGGTGATGTCGTTGTCCAGCAGCACCTTGAGCAGCCCGCCCGACAATTCGCCGTCGCGGTTGTATTCGGCGGTGATCTCGTCACCGGCCTCGGCATAGATGAAGCCCGTGGTGTCGTTGACGATGTCCTTGGCGACGAAGCGGCCGACGATGCGTTCGAACGGGACCAGCAGGTTCAGGGCCTCGCCCGATTCCTGCAGCTTCTTGACCAGCCGCGGGGTGACCTTGTCGCCGGCCTTGGCGATCACCTCGCCGGTGTCGGCATTGACGAGGTCGTAGGACGGACGGGTGCCGCGCACGCGTTCGGGGAAGAAGCGCGTGACCCAGCCCTGCGACCGGCCCTCGCGGCGCAGGGTATAGTGCACGGTCTGGTAGAAGGCATCCATGATGCCTTCCTGGTCCATGCCAAGCGCATAGAGCAGCGTCGTCACCGGCAGCTTGCGGCGGCGGTCGATGCGCGCGAACACCAGATCCTTGGCGTCGAACTCGAAGTCCAGCCAGGACCCGCGATAGGGAATGATGCGGCAGGCGAACAGCAGCTTGCCCGAGGAATGGGTCTTGCCGCGGTCGTGGTCGAAGAACACGCCGGGGCTGCGGTGCATCTGCGACACCACCACGCGTTCGGTGCCGTTCACGATGAACGTGCCGTTCTGCGTCATCAGGGGCATGTCGCCCATGAAGACGTCCTGTTCCTTGATGTCCTTGACCGACTTCGCGCCGGTGTTCTCATCGACGTCGAACACGATCAGGCGCAGCGTCACCTTCAGCGGCGCCGCATAGGTCATGTCGCGCTGCTGGCATTCGTCCACGTCGTATTTCGGCCGCTCCAGTTCGTATTTCACGAACTCCAGCGTCGCGGTCTCGTTGAAGTCCTTGATCGGGAAGACCGACTGGAAAACGCCCTGGATGCCTTCGCCGTCGTGATGGCCCTCGCCCTCGCCCGAGTTCAGGAACAGGTCGTAGGAGGACTTCTGGACCTCGATCAGGTTCGGCATCTCCAGCACTTCGCGGATGTTGCCGTAATAGCGCCGGATACGCTTCTGGCCGACATAGGATTGCGCCATGGGGTCTTGTCACCTTTCGTCTTCGCGCGCGGTCCTGGTCGGGGCACCCAGGACACGGGCCTACGAATGCAGGGGGTAAGGTTCCATTCGTGCCGTGCGTCCCACCGCCCGGCTCCCGAACCTTGAACATGCCCTGAAGGAATGTCTGGATCAGACCGTCCTTCAAGACAGGTTCGGCAGGGACCGGGAAAACCCCGGACCCTGCCCTGTCGCCTCGGCCCGAGGGCCGATTACTTCAGCTCGACCTTGGCGCCAGCCGCCTCGAGCTTCTTCTTCATTTCCTCGCCATCGGCCTTGGAAGCGCCTTCCTTGACCTTGCCGCCGGCTTCAACCAGATCCTTGGCCTCTTTCAGGCCCAGGCCGGTGATCGCGCGCACTTCCTTGATCACGTTGATCTTGTTGGCGCCGGCTTCGACCAGGACGACGTCGAATTCGGTCTTTTCCTCGGCGGCTTCGGCCGGGCCGGCGGCCGGGCCGGCCATCATGACGGCGCCGCCGGCGGCGGGCTCGATGCCGTACTTGTCCTTCAGGATGGTCTTCAGTTCCTGGGCTTCCAGCAGGGTCAGGCCCACGATTTGTTCGGCGAGTTGGTTCAGATCAGCCATTTTTCCGTTCTTTCAGTTAAGGGTCCAACGTCGGGTTTTCAACCACGCGCGGGATGTCGGTTGCTTACGCAGCCTCACGTTCCTCGAGGGTCGTGAGGATGCTCGCGATGGTGCTGGCAGGCGCGCCAATGGCGCCGGCGATGCTCGAGGCAGGCGCACCGAGGCAGGACACGATCTGAGCGATCAGCTCTTCACGCGACGGCATCGAGGCGACGGCTTTCACACCGGCCGGGTCCAGGGCCGTGTCACCCATCGCACCGCCCAGGATCACGAAACGATCGTTGTCCTTGGCGTATTGGTCGGCGATCCGCGCGGCAGCGGTCGGATCCTCCGAATAGGTGATCACGGTCATGCCCGTCAGGTAGTCGGCGATGCTTGCGCAAGGCTTACCTTCCAGGGCGATCTTGGCGAGCTTGTTCTTGGCCACGCGAACCGAACCGCCGGCTTCGCGCATGCGCGAGCGGAGGTCCTGCATATGGGCAACCGTCATCCCCTCGTAGTGGGCAACCACCACGACGCCAGAGCTTTCAAAGATCTGGCCGAGTTCTTCGACCACCTGTTCTTTTTGCGCTCTATCCACGGTTTCACTCCAAGTTGGGGGTTTCCCCCGGCTCTCACTTTTCCCGCCCGAAGGGCAGGTCGGGTCCGTCTAGGGCAAGATCACCCGAAGGAAACCTTCGGAAAAATGCTTCCCCATCTCGGGAAGGACATTAAGCCAGGTTACCCCGGCACCCTCCGTCTCGGACAGGACGGGGCAACGCTGCCCCGCCATCCCGGCCCGAAGGCCGGAAATTCCTCAATGGGCCGTCGCCGAGGCCACGTCCACCGACACGCCCGGCCCCATGGTCGAGCTGATCGAGACCTTCTTCATGTAGGTCCCCTTCGCGCCCGAGGGCTTGGCCCGGCTGACCGCGTCCACGAAGGCGCGCAGGTTCTGGGCCAGCTTGTCGGCATCGAAGCTGACCTTGCCGATGCCGGCATGGACGACGCCCGCCTTCTCGGCCTTGAACTGGACCTCGCCGCCCTTGGCGGCTTCGACCGCGGACTTCACGTCAACCGTGACCGTGCCGACCTTGGGGTTCGGCATCAGGTTGCGCGGACCCAGGATCTTGCCCAGGCGGCCCACGAGCGGCATCATGTCCGGCGTCGCGATGCAGCGGTCGAACTCGATCTTGCCGGACTGGATGGTTTCCATCAGATCCTCGGCACCGACGATGTCGGCACCGGCGGCGCGGGCCTCGTCGGCCTTGGGGCCGCGGGCGAAGACGGCGACGCGGACATCCTTGCCGGTGCCGGCGGGCAGCGTCACGACGCCGCGCACCATCTGGTCGGCATGGCGCGGATCGACGCCCAGGTTCAGCGCGATCTCGACCGTCTCGTCGAACTTGGCCGAGGCGGCGGTCTTGACCAGGCTGATCGCGTCCTCGACGGTCAGGTTGGCCTTGCCCTCGAACTGCGCGCGGGCGGCGGCCTTCTTCTTGGAAATCTTCGCCATGATTTAGCCTCTCACCTCGATGCCGATCGACCGGGCCGAGCCGAGGATGATCTTCATCGCCTGATCGACGTCATTGGCCGACAGGTCCTTCATCTTGGCTTCGGCGATCTCGCGGACCTGCTTGACGGTCACGGTTCCGGCCACCGCGCGGCCGGGCTTGTCCGATCCCTTGGCGCGGTTGCGCTTGCCGACCGGCTTGAGGCCGGCGGCCTTCTTCAGCAGGAAGGACGCGGGCGGCGTCTTGGTCTCGAAGCTGAACGACTTGTCGGCGTAATAGGTGATGACCACCGGCACCGGAGAGCCCTGCTCCATGTCCTGGGTCTTGGCGTTGAATTCCTTGCAGAACGCCATGATGTTGATGCCGCGCTGGCCCAGGGCCGGGCCGACGGGGGGCGACGGGTTCGCCTGACCCGCCTTGATTTGCAGCTTGAGGCTGCCGACGACTTTCTTGGCCATAGGGCCTTCTCCTTATCATCACGCCTGCGATGCAGGCCGACTTAGCGGTGCGGCGTCACAGCCTCCCGCGCACGATCACGAGGCTTTGGACACCTGCGTGAATTCCAGTTCGACCGGCGTGGGCCGGCCGAAGATCGACACCGTGACCTTGAGGCGCGACGAGATCTCGTCCACCTCCTCGACCATCCCCGAGAAGCCGTCGAAGGGACCGTCGGTGACGTTCACCTTCTCGCCGATCTCGAAGCGGATCAGGTTGCGCGGCGCGGCCTTCTCGCCCTCGCCGCTGCGGTTCAGCATCGCGTTGACCTCGTCATCGCGCATCGGCATGGGCTTGCCCTGCGCGCCCAGAAAGCCCGTGACGCGGTTGATCGAGTTCACCAGGTGATAGGTCCGGTCCGACATCTCCATGTGGACCAGCACGTAGCCCGGCATGAAGCGGCGCTCCGAGGTCACCTTCTTGCCGCGGCGGATCTCGATCACCTCCTCGGTGGGGACCAGCACCTCGTCGATCTGATCTTCCAGACCCTTCTCGGCGACGGCCTGCCGAATCGCCTCGGCGACCTTCTTTTCGAAGTTCGACAGGACGCTGACCGAATACCAACGCTTTGCCATGTTTTCGATCGACCCCTGCTCGTCTGAAGGGAATCACCCGGACTGACGGGCAACCCCTTGAATTCCTGTTCGTCCGTCAAAATCGAAACGGGCGCGCAACCGGATTTCGATGCGCGCCGTTTGCCGGACAGTCGGGGGCAAATACCGCCCCGTGCCCGCAATTGCAAGCCCGATCAGCCGCTGATGAGCCGCAGCCCCTCGGTGATGCCGAAGCGGATCGCCAGGTCCACCAGCGAGAAGAACACCGCGAACAGCGCGGCCAGGATCAGCACCATGATGGTCGTGGTGACCACCTCGCGCCGCGTCGGCCACGAGATCTTGGCGGCCTCGGCACGGACCTGGTTGATGAACTGGACGGGATTGGTGGCCACGGCAGGCTCCTTGCACAAGTCGAGCGCCCATGTAGCGGCCCCGGCCCTGCGGTTCAAGCCCGGCGTTGCCGGGCCGCGCGCCCCGCGCCTCAGCCGTTCGCCGGCCGGAACGCCTTCACCTTCGCGGGATTGGTCTCCAGCCGTGCCGCGCCGATCAGGTCCAGGCAATAGGGCACCGCCGCGAAGACCGCGTTCAGGCAGGTCACGATCGCCGCGGGCTTGCCGGGCAGGGTGATGATCAGCGTGGCGGCCCGGATCACCGCCGTCTGGCGCGACAGGATGGCGGTCGGAACCTCGGCCAGCGAGGCGCGGCGCATCTCCTCGCCGAAGCCCGCCAGTTCCTTTTCGGCCACGTCCATCACCGCCTCGGGCGTCTGGTCGCGCGGCGCGGGGCCGGTGCCCCCGGTCACGAGGATCAGGTCCGCCCCGCCCTCCACCATCTCGCGCAGCGTCGCGGCCACCCCCTCGCGCCCGTCGGGGACGATCACCCGGTCGATCTGCATGGCCGAGGTCACGACGTCGCGCAGCCAGGCCTCGGCGCCGGGGCCGCCCCTGTCCTCGTAGTCGCCGCGCGCGGCGCGGTCGCTGACGGTCAGGATGCTGATGCGGGCGGGGCGGTCGGTCATGGGGCGGGCCTTCTGCTGGACCGGGCCACTGTGGGCCAGGCCCGCGCAAAAGAAAAGGCCGCGGCCCGGGATCCGCGGCGCCTACTTCGCGCGCGCGTTGCGGTTGGCGACCAGCTTCAGGCGCAGCGCATTCAGGCGAATGAAGCCCGCGGCGTCCTTCTGGTCATAGGCGCCGGCGTCGTCCTCGAAGGTGACATGGGCCTCGGAGTAGAGCGACTGCTCGGACCAGCGGCCGATGCAGCTTGCCAGCCCCTTGTAGAGCTTCAGCCGCACCGTGCCGCTGACATGCTCTTGCGACTTGTCGATCAGCGCCTGCAGCATCTCGCGTTCCGGGCTGAACCAGAAGCCGTTGTAGATCAGTTCGGCATAGCGCGGCATCAGGCTGTCCTTGAGATGGCCCGACCCCGAGTCCAGCGTGATCTGCTCGATGCCGCGATGGGCCTCCAGCAGGATCGTGCCGCCGGGCGTCTCGTAGATGCCGCGCGACTTCATGCCGACGAAGCGGTTTTCCACGAAGTCCAGCCGGCCGATGCCGTGCCGGCCGCCCAGCTCGTTCAGCCGGGTCAGGATCGTGGCGGGCGACAGCGCCTCGCCATTGATCGCGACCGCGTCGCCCCGCTCGAAGGTGATCTCCACGAATTCCGGGGTATCCGGCGCATCCTCGGGGTTCACGGTCCGCTGATAGACATAGTCGGGCGCGGGTTCGGCCGGGTTTTCCAGCGCCTTCCCCTCGGACGAGGTGTGCAGCAGGTTCGCATCCACGCTGAAGGGCGCCTCGCCGCGCTTGTCGCGGGCAATGGGAATCTGGTTGGCCTCGGCGAACTCGATCAGCTTGGTGCGCGAGGTCAGATCCCACAGCCGCCAGGGCGCGATGACCTTGATCGACGGATCCAGCGCATAGGCTGACAGCTCGAACCGCACCTGGTCGTTGCCCTTGCCGGTCGCGCCGTGCGCCACCGCATCCGCGCCGTGCTGGTGAGCCAGTTCCACCAGCCGCTTGGAAATCAGCGGCCGCGCGATCGACGTGCCCAGCAGATACAGCCCCTCATAGACCGCGTTGGCGCGGAACATCGGAAACACGAAGTCGCGCACGAATTCCTCGCGCAGGTCCTCGATATGGATGTTCTCGGGGCGGATGCCCAGCAGTTCGGCCTTGGCGCGCGCGGGTTCCAGTTCCTCGCCCTGGCCCAGGTCGGCGGTGAAGGTGATGACCTCGCAGCCGTATTCGGTCTGCAGCCATTTCAGGATGATCGAGGTGTCCAGCCCGCCCGAATAGGCAAGGACGACTTTCTTCGGCGCGTCAGACATGCGGGTAACCCTTCGGCAACGTTTCCGGCGCAATACGGCCATTCGCCCCGCCTAACAAGGGCCGGGGTGCCCTTCCCCTTGCCAAGCGCCCGCTTTCGCGTCATGCGCAGGCGCATGGAAAACGCCCCCTCCTTTGCCGCCCGCGTCCGCAGCGCCGAAGCCGCGATCCGCGACCTGTTCGAGCCCACGCCGCTTCAGCGCAACGACCATCTGTCCGCCAAGTTCGGGGCCGAGATCTGGCTCAAGCGCGAGGATCTGACGCCCGTGCGCAGCTACAAGCTGCGCGGCGCCTTCAACGCGATGCGCAAGCGGGTGACGCCGGGGGCGGCGGGCAACGCGCACTTCGTCTGCGCCAGCGCCGGCAACCACGCGCAGGGCATGGCCTACGCCTGCCGCCACTTCGGCGCCAGGGGCACGATCTTCATGCCGGTGACCACGCCCCGGCAGAAGATCGACAAGACCAAGGTGTTCGGCGGCGACGCCATCGAGATCGTCCTGACCGGCGACTACTTCGACCAGACGCTGGCGGCCTCGCAGGCCTTCGCTGCCGAACAGGACGCGCAGTTCCTGCCGCCCTTCGATTCGGCCGACGTGATCGAGGGGCAGGCGACGGTGGGCCTGGAGATCCTGGAACAGCTTGACGGGGCGCCCGATCTGGTGGTGCTGCCGGTGGGCGGAGGCGGTCTGGCGGCCGGCGTGACGCAGTATTTTGCCGACAGCGCCCCGGCCAGCCGCTTCGTCTTTGCCGAACCGCTGGGCGGCGCCAGCCTGCAGGCCGCCCTGGGGCACGGCGCGCCGGTCGCGCTGCCGGCGGTGGACAACTTCGTGGACGGCGCCGCCGTGGCCCGCATCGGCGCCCTGCCCTTCGAGGCGCTGCGCCGCTTTTCCCCCGCCGACGTGCGTCTGGCGCCCGAGGACCGGATCTGCATCACCATGCTGGAGATGCTGAACACGGAAGGCGTGGTGCTGGAGCCGGCGGGCGCGCTGGCGCTGGACGTGCTGGGCGATCTGGGCGATCTGTCGGGCAAGCGGGTGGTCTGCGTCTGTTCGGGCGGCAATTTCGACTTCGAGCGCCTGCCCGAAGTCAAGGAACGCGCGCAGCGCTTTGCGGGGGTGAAGAAGTATTTCGTCCTGCGCCTGCCGCAACGCCCCGGCGCGCTGCGCGACTTTCTGGAACTGCTGGGACCCGACGACGACGTGGCGCGGTTCGAGTATCTGAAGAAATCGGCCCGCAACTTCGGCTCGATCCTGATCGGCATCGAAACCTCGGCCCCGCAGAACCTGACCACGCTCAAGACGCGGCTGGACCACGCGGGTTTCGTCTATCGCGACATCACCAATGACGAGATCCTGGCCGAACTTCTGGTTTGACAGGATGCGTTGACGAGGGCCGTTTACGCGCCCTTTACCGCCAGGGCGTATCACGGATGCATGAAGCGCCCGAATCGCCAGACCCAAAATCTTGTCCAGCCCGCCGCCTCGGGGCTGGTGCGGCGCGTTCTGGTCGTCAGTGCCGATGTCGCGCAGCGGCGCCTCTTCTCGATCCAGCTCAGCCGCGCGCATTATGAGGTGATGGAGGCAAGCTCGGTTTCGGAAGCGCTGCAGATGTGCCAGCGGAACGAACCCGACATCGTGCTGTCGGACTGGTCCATCCCGGGGCGCACCCGGCTGGAATCCGGACTGGATCTGTGCCGAGCGTTTCGGACGGGATCGCGGCGCAGCCACGGCTACTTCGTGCTGCTGGCCTCGGCCGAGGACGAGGCGGACATTGCCCGCGGCCTCGAGGCGGGGGCCGACGACTTCCTGACCAAGCCCGTGAGCAAGCAGGATCTGCTGGTGCGCCTTGCCGCGGGCGAACGCATCCTGCGGGTCGAGGAGGACCTGCGCGCCAGCAACGCCCAGCTTCGCGCCGCGCTCGAGCGGCTGCGCGACACCCAGGCCGCCATCGAACGCGACCTGGCCGAGGCCCGCAAGCTGCAGCAGGGACTGGTCAAGCAGCGGTCCGGCCGGTTCGGGCCGATGCAGATCTCGCTGCTGCTTCGCCCGGCGGGTCATATCGGCGGCGATCTGGTGGGCTTCTTTCCCATCGGCGAGGATCGCGTGGGCCTCTATGCCCTGGACGTGTCGGGCCACGGGGTCACCGCGGCGCTTCTGACCGCGCAGCTGTCGGTGCATCTGTCGGGTACCGCCGACCAGAACGTGGCCCTGCGCGCCGCCCAGATGGGATCCGACGCCGTCAGCCCTGCGGACCTGGCCCATTTCTTCAACAACATGATGCTCGAGGAAATGGCGACCGACACCTACTACACGATGATCTACGCCGACCTGAACCACGTGACCGGGCGGTTGCGGATGGTCCAGGCCGGCCATCCTCACCCCTTCCTGCAGCGCGCCGACGGATCCGTGCGCCCCGTCGGCAATGGCGGAATGCCCATCGGCGTCTTCGAGAATCCGATCTTCGACGAGATCGACCTGGTCCTCGAGCCCGGCGACCGCCTGCTGATCTGCTCGGACGGCATCAGCGAGGCCACCAACCCCGCCGGCGCCCTTCTGGGCGATGACGGGGTCGAGGCGATCCTGCGCACCAATGCCTTCCTCGGCGGGCACGTGTTCCTGGAGTCGATGGCTTGGTCGGTGTCCGAGTTCTGCCGGGGCGACCGCCAGGACGACATCTCGGCCGTCCTCATCGAATATCTCGCCCCCGCCCAGACGGTCCCCCTGCCCCCTCGCCGCTAGATCAGGCGGCGAAAGCGCGCGAGGAAGGCCCGCGCCCCCGGATCCGCCAGAAGCGCCATCGCGACCTCGGGGCGGACCCAGCGGGCGCTGTGATGCGGCTCGGTCGGGGCAGAGCGGCGCAGCACCGGCCGCGCGATCCAGACATGGCACAGCTTTTCGGCGAAACGGCCATAGTCGGGCATGAAGGCGAAGCGGCGATAGCAGCCCAGGCGCCGGGCCATGCCGATCGACCAGCCGGTTTCCTCGTAAACCTCGCGGTGCAGGGCGCGAAGCCCGGTTTCGCCGGGGTCTATGCCGCCGCCGGGCAACTGGAACTCGGGGTCGGGCAGGGCCTGGTGCGTCAGCAGCAGATGGCCGTCGCGCACCAGCAAGCCATAGGCGCCGGCCCGCAGGTGGTGGCGCTGGCCCGGCTGCGGGGGATTGCCGTATCGGCGGATCATGGGCACCTCGGCTTGTTCGCCGCATCTCTAGCGCAGGGCGGCCCGGCGGGAAAGCGGCCCCTTGGGATCGCCGGCAAACCTCCTATATTGGTCGCGACCCGGCCTGCCCCTGGCGGGCCTGCATCGATTCAGGAATCACCGCATGAGCAAGATCAACCAGATCGCGTGGGACGACACGGTTTTGCCGTTCCAGCTGGACCGTTCCGACATTCGCGGCCGCGTCGCGCGGCTGGACGGCGTGCTGGACCACATCCTGTCGCGCCACGACTATCCGGCTGCGGTGGGTGCGCTGGTCGCGGAACTGGCGCTTCTGGCCTCGCTGATCGGGCCGACGGTGAAGCTGCGCTGGAAGCTGAGCCTGCAGGTCCGCGGCAATGGCGCGGTGCGCACGCTGGCGGCGGACTATTACGCGCCCGAACAGGACGGCGCGCCGGCGCGGATCCGCGCCTGGGCCAGCTTCGACGCCGACCGGCTGGACGACCGCACCCCCTTCGAGCAGGTGGGCGAGGGCTATTTCGCCATCCTGATCGACCAGGGCCAGGGCACGCTGCCCTATCAGGGGATCACGCCGCTGGCGGGCGGATCGCTGTCGGCTTGCGCACAGACCTACTTCGCGCAGTCCGAGCAGCTTCCGACCCGCTTCCAGCTGGCCAGCGGCTATTCCCGCCTGTCGGGCGAAACCGGCCACTGGCGCGCGGGCGGGGTGATGCTGCAGACGCTTCCGGCGCAGCCCATGCAGTCGGGCGCGGGCGGCAGCGGCGAGGGCGGCCTGATCGAGGCGGCCGACATCCTGCAGGGCGCCGCGTCCGAGAACTGGAACCGCGCCAACCTGCTGCTGGACACGGTCGAGGTGCTGGAACTGATCGGCCCTTCGGTCGGCCCGACGGATCTGCTGCTGCGCCTGTTCCACGAGGAAGAACCCCGCGTCTTCGAGACCCAGCGGGTCGAGTTCGGCTGCTCCTGCACCTCGGACCGGGTGCGCGACACGCTGTCGATCTATTCGGCCAAGGACATCGCCCACATGACCACTCCTGAAGGCGTCGTCACCGCCGACTGCCAGTTCTGCGGCGCCCATTACGAGTTCGACCCCCAGAGCCTGGGCTTCGAGGCCACCGTGGACGCCGAGGGCCAGCCCCTGTCCGACAGGGCGGCCGAGTGATACCCGACTGGTCCGATGCCGTCCTGCGCAAGGCCCTGACCGCCCAGGCGGGGTCGACATCGGATTACGACCTGAACCCGGGGATCGCGCCTCCGGCGGCGCAGTTGCGTTCGGCGGGGGTGCTGGCGGCCTTTCACCACGACGACGGCCGCTTGGTGCTGACCAAGCGGGCGTCGGGCCTGCGCCATCATCCCGGCCAGATCGCCCTGCCCGGCGGCAAGGTCGATCCCGACGACGCGGACGAGGTCGCCGCCGCCCTGCGCGAGGCGCAGGAGGAGGTGGGCCTCGACCCCGCCCAGGTCGAACTGCTGGGAACGCTGCCGCCGCACCGGACTGTCACCGGCTTTGCCGTCACCCCCGTCATCGCCATCATCCACGGCCCCTTCGCCCCCCGCCCCGAGCCCGGCGAGGTCGAGGAGGTCTTCACGCTGCCCTTTTCGCATGTCGCGGATCTGTCGCGCTACCGCGTCGAACGGCGCCGCTGGCGCGGGGGCTGGCGCAACTATTATGCGGCCCCGTTCGGCCCCTATTACCTGTGGGGGGCGACGGCGCGCATCCTGATGGGGCTGGCCGGAAGGATCGCGGTGTGACCAGGCTTCCCGCCACGATCCTTCAGGATCCTGCGCTGCAGTCGGTGTTCGCCGCGATCGAGGCGGGGGGTTACCGCGCCTGGCTGGTGGGCGGCGCGGTCCGCAACGCCCTGCTGGCCGAGCCGGTGGGCGATCTGGACCTGGCGACCGACGCGCCGCCCGATGCGGTGACGCGCCTGACCCGGGACGCAGGGCTGAAGCCGGTGCCGACCGGCATCGACCACGGCACCGTCACGGTCGTGGCCGGCGGCCGCGGCTTCGAGGTCACCACCCTGCGCCGCGACGTGCAGACCGACGGCCGCCGCGCGGTGGTGGCGTTCTCGGACGATCTGGCGCAGGACGCCCGGCGCCGCGATTTCACCATGAACGCGCTTTATGCCGACCGCGACGGAGCGGTGATCGACCCGCTGGGCGGTCTGGACGACCTGCTGGCCCGGCGCCTGCGCTTTGTCGGCGATCCCGCGCAGCGCATCGCCGAGGATTACCTGCGCATCCTGCGCTTCTTCCGCTTCCTGGCCTGGTATGGCCGCGAGGCCGATCCGGTGGCGGTGGCCGCCTGCCGCAAGGGGCGCGACGGGCTGGACGGCATTTCCCGCGAACGCATCGGGCAGGAACTGCGCAAGCTGCTGATGGCCCGCGATCCGCTGCCCGCGATCCGGCTGATGGAGGATGCCGGCGTGCTGGCCAAGGTGCTGCCCGGCGCCAGTCCCGAGCGGCTGGCCGCGCTGGGGACGCCCGCCCCCTGGCTGGCCCGGCTGGCGGCGCTGTCGCAGGCCGACCTGGCCGGATCGCTGCGCCTGTCGCGCGCGGAGGCGCGCGACCACCGCATCCTTGTGGCCGCGCTGACCGAAGGCTGGTCCCTCAACCGTATCGCCTATCGCCTCAAGGGCGATCTGGCCGAGGCCGCGGCGCTGCTGGTGCAGACCCGGGCGCCGGTCCCGCCCGGGGCCTGGGAAGCGGCCCGCGCCGCCGCCCGCCCCCTGCCGATCGGCGCGGCCGATCTGCAACCGCATCTGCAAGGCCCCGCCCTGGGCCGCGCCCTGAAGGCCGCCGAGGACGCCTGGATCGACGCGGGCTTCACGCTGCCTGCCCCTGCCCTGATCGACATCGCCCTGCTGGCCGGAGAAACCGCATGACCCTTCACCGCCGCCTCGGCCGCCTGATCGACGCCTTTCGCCCGGCCGAGGGCCCGCCGCCCGCCACCCTGCTGGCCTTCTTCCGCTGGTGCCTGGCCGGCGCCTGGGGCGGGCTGGGGCTGGCGGGCATCGCCTCGGCCCTGGGCGGCGTCGCCGATGTAGTCGCCGCGGTGCTGCTGGGCTGGGTTGTGGACGCCATCGCCGGCGGGGATCCGGCGGCCTTCTGGGGCCAGAACGGCCTGCTGATCGCCGCCTTCGTGGGGTTCTTCCTGCTGGTGCGGCCGCTGATCTTCGGCTTCTCGACGGCCACCAGCAGCGTCATCATCGGCCCGAACGTGCTGCCGCTGGTCCTGTCGCGGATCCACCGCTGGACCATGGGCCATTCGGTGTCCTTCTTCGACAACGACTTCGCCGGGCGGCTGGCGCAGAAGCAGATGCAGACCGCCCGCGCCGTGACCGATGTCGCCTCGGAAATGGTCAACGTGGTGGCCTTCGCGCTGGCCTCGGTGCTGGGCTCGGCGGCCTTCCTGGTATCGGTCGATGCCTGGGGGGCCATCGCGCTGATCCTGTGGCTGCTGGCCTATCTGGGGCTGATCCGCTTCTTCCTGCCGCGCATCCGGGCGAAATCCGGGGCGCGGGCCTCGGCCCGGGCGATGATCACCGGGCAGGTCGTCGATACCATCACCAACATCAAGACCGTCAAGCTGTTCGCCCATGCCGAACACGAGGACCGCGCCGCCCTGGGCGCCATGGCGGGGTTTCGCGAACGCGCGCTTGATTTCGGCGTCGTCAGCAGCGCCTTCCGGATGTCGCTGATGGTGATCGCGGGCATCCTGCCGGTGATCCTGGTCGGCGGCTCGATCATGCTGTGGCGGCAGGGCCAGGCGACCCCTGGCGACGTGGCCGCAGCCGGGGCCATCGCCATGCGCCTGTCGCAGATGACCGGCTGGGTCAGCATGGCGCTGATGGGCATCTGGGGCAGCGTGGGCGAGGTCGAGGACGGCATGAAGACCCTCTCTCCGCCCCATGCGCTGACCGACGCTCCGGGCGCCGTGCCGCTGGACCGGGTCACCGGGCGCATCGACTTCGACCATGTGGGCTTCGCCTATGGCCGGGACCAGGGCGGGCTGCGCGACGTGGACCTGCACATCCGCGCGGGCGAGAAGGTCGGCATCGTCGGCGCATCCGGCGCTGGCAAGTCCACGATGGTGGCGCTGCTGCTGCGGCTTTACGACGTGGAAAAGGGCGCCATCCGCATCGACGGGCACGACCTGCGCCAGATCACCCAGGAAAGCCTGCGCCGGAACATCGGCATGGTCACGCAGGAGACCGCGATGTTCAACCGCTCGGCCCGCGACAACATCGTCTATGGCCGCCCCGGCGCCTCGCAGGCTGACATCGAGGCTGCCGCCAGGGCCGCCGAGGCGCATGACTTCATCCTGACGCTTCGGGACCATCACGGCCGCCAGGGATACGACGCGCATCTGGGCGAACGCGGGGTCAAGCTGTCGGGCGGCCAGCGCCAGCGGATCGCCCTGGCCCGCGCCTTCCTGAAGGACGCGCCGATCCTGGTCCTGGACGAGGCGACGAGCGCGCTGGACAGCGAGGTGGAGGCCCAGGTCCAGGATGCCCTGGTCCGCGCCATGCAGGGCAAGACCGTGCTGGCCATCGCGCACCGCCTGTCCACCATCGCCCAGCTGGACCGGATCGTGGTCATGGACGCGGGCCGGATCGTCGAACAGGGCAGCCACGCCCAGCTTCTGGCCCGCGGCGGGCTTTATGCGCGCTACTGGAACCGGCAGTCGGGGGGCTTTCTGGGGACCGAGGAAGCCGCCGAATGAGCCTATGGCACGTCCAGCGTCTGGGCCGGCGCGGCGACGGCGTGGCCTTGGCCGAGGGGCAGCGCGCGCTGGCGCCGCTGACCCTTCCCGGAGAGGAGATCGAGGGCGAGGCCCAGGACGGTCGCATCGCCGCGCCGCGCATCCTGACCCCGTCGCCCGACCGGGTGCGGCCGGTCTGCGCCCATTACCGCGCCTGCGGGGGCTGTTCGCTGATGCACGCCAGCGAGGCCTTCACGACTGCCTGGAAGCAGCAGGTGGTGGCCGCCGCCCTGGCCGCCCACGGCCTGCCCGCCCCGGTCGAGGCGGTGCATGTCTCTCCGCCGCTGTCGCGGCGCCGGGCGGTGCTTTCGGGCAGGCGCACGAAGAAGGGGGCGCTTGTGGGCTTTCACGCCCGCGCCTCTGACGTGATCGTGGATCTGGCGGAATGTCACGTGATGCGGCCGCCGATCACGGCGGCCCTGCCCCTGCTGCGCCGGATCACGCTGGCTGGCGCATCGCGCGCGGGCGGGTTGTCCATGACCGTCATCCACGGCCCCGCGGGGCTGGATCTGACGGTCTCGGGCGGCAAGCCGCTGGACCCGAGCCTGTTCCAAACCCTGGCCGCCCTGGCCGAGGAAGGCGACCTGGCGCGCCTGACCTGGCAGGACGCGGCGGGCGGCCAGTCGATCACCCGCCGCCCCCCGGCCCTGCCGATGGGCCGCGCGCAGGTCGTCCCGCCGCCAGGGGCCTTCCTGCAGGCCACGGCCGACGGCGAGGCCGCGCTGCTGGCGGCGGTGCGCGACTTCACGGCCGGCGCCGCCCGGATCGCCGACCTGTTCTCGGGCTGCGGGACCTTCGCGCTGCCGCTGGCGGCGACGGCAGCCGTCCACGCGGTCGAGGGGCTGGCCGCGCCCCTTGCGGCGCTGGACGCGGGCTGGCGTGGCGCGACGGGCCTGAACCGCGTGACGACCGAGATTCGCGATCTGGCGCGCCGCCCGCTGCTGGCCGAGGAGCTGAACCGCTTTGACGCGATTGTGATCGACCCCCCGCGGGCGGGGGCCGAGGCGCAGACCCGCGAGATCGCCCGGTCCAACCTGCGCCGCGTGGCCTTCATGGCCTGCGATCCGGTCAATTTCGCCAAGGATGCGCGGGTTCTTGCCGATGGCGGCTTCGTGCTGCAGCGGCTGCGCGTGGTCGATCAGTTCCGCTGGTCGCCGCATTTGGAAACGGCGGCCGAGTTCGTCAGAACCTAGTCAGATCACGATGCTTTGTGCTATCAAACCCGCATAAAAAACCAGAAACGTCAGAGGCAGTGATGTTCAAGCCAACGCGCCGCGCCGTCGCATTTTCGATGCTCGCCTTCCTGGCGGCATGTGGCAAACCCCCAGCAAGTTCCGGGCCTACAACGGCCCGGCCGTGACGCAGGTCGTTGTGAACAAGGGCGACCGCAAGATGTATCTTCTGAACGGCAGGACCGTGCTGAAGTCCTATGACGTTGGCCTGGGCAACGTGCCGGTGGGCCACAAGCAGTTCGAAGGCGACGGCAAGACCCCCGAGGGGGTCTATTACGTCGATCGCTTCAACCCCCGCAGCCGCTATCACCTGTCGATCGGGGTGTCCTATCCCAACGAACAGGACGCGGCCCTGGCCCGCGCCCTGGGCCGGGAACCGGGCGGCGACATCTTCATCCACGGCCGCGGCCCCGACGGCAACCGCTTCGCCCAGTCGAACCGCGACTGGACCGCGGGCTGCATCGCCGTCAAGGACGAAGAGATCGAGGAGGTCTATGCGATGCTGCGCCCCGGCGTTCCCATCGTCATCAATCCCTGATCCGCGCCGCAACGCCGGAACGGACCCGCCAGAACGCACAGGGCCCCGGACATCCGGGGCCTTGCGCCTTGTCAACTGCCCGTCAGCAGCGTCCACCACAGCTTGCCCGAGGGCTCCTGGTACCAGGCAAAGCCCAGAGAGGTGGCGGCCGGGTCCATGATGACGTCCCGCGTGTCCCGGCTGCCCATCCAAGCCGACAGGGTCTGCATGTCGTTTTCGTAGGATTCCGAGATGTTCTCGCCGATGATGGTCCCGAAATAGCCCGCCCGCCGCGCCCGATCCAGGGGCGAGGATCCGTCCGACCCCCAGTGCCAGGCGCGGTTCTGCGCCGACATGTCGCGCGAATGGGCCAGGGCCGCGGCCGACAGCTGCGGGTTCAGCGTCAGGGGCGGCACGGCGATGTTTGCGCGCAGCGTGTTGATTTGCTGCAACACGCGGATCGGAATCTGCTGTTCCTCGGCGGCGCTGATCTGCCGGCCGGTGGGCATCCCCTGCCCGTCCGGCGCCACCGGAGGCAGGCTGCGCGGCTGGCACGCCGCCAGAGCCATCAGCGACAGCGCCGCGAGAACCTTGAAATACGGCATCTTTTCGCCATCCCTCGTTTCTTGTTGACCGCAGATCTATCGAATGACGCCAAGCCGATCAAACCCACGAATTCGTGAAATCCGCCGCTGTGGCATCCTGGCGTCCACGGCGCTTTGAATTGCCGGAATCGCCGCGCAGGATTATACCCGTTTCCTGCCGCATGAGGCGGAGTGGTCAAGGCCGTCCAGCAAGAACGGCCATCCTTCGAAGGACATCTGATGATGAGCAAGTCATCTGCGATCAACCGCCGGACCTTCCTGGGTTCGGCCGCCGCGCTTGGTGCCGCCGGTCTGGCGTTGCCGTCGCTTGCGCAGCAATTCGACCCCTACACGGGCCAGCCCATCCAGGGCGCGATCCCCGGCGCCACCCCGGACGCGGGGGCGGTGCAATACGATCCGAACGCCGATCCGCGCCACAACATCTCGAGCTTCCAGGGACAGGACTGGCAGCCGCATTTCGCCAACCTCACCAACGGCGCGATCCTGTGCGACCTGACCTCGCGCGCAGTCCATTTCTGGTCCGAGGACGGCAGCACCTACCGCGTCTATCCCTCGTCGATCCCGGTCAGCCAGGATCTGACCCGCACCGGCCGCACCGAGATCATCAAGAAGGTCGAGGGCCCGAGCTGGTCCCCCACCCCCGAGATGAAGGCCCGCAACCCCGAATGGCCGGACTTCGTGCCGCCGGGGCCGGACAACCCGCTGGGCACCCATGCGCTGTGGCTGTCATGGCAGTATTACCGCATCCACGGCACGCACGACACGCGCAAGATCGGGCGCAAGTCCTCGAACGGCTGCATCGGGCTTTACAACGAACACATCAAGGAACTGTTCGGCCTGACCAAGATCGGCACGCAGGTGCTGGTGATCTGAGCCCGGGGGCCTTCCGGCCCCCTGTCGCTGCGCGGGTTCAGGCCCAGCCGGCGATGTTGTCGCGCACGACGTTCAGCATCACATCGACATGGGCGGGGTCGTCGTTCAGGCAGGGGATGTAGGTGAAGTCCCTGCCGCCCGCGTGTTCGAAGCTTTCGCGGATCTCGCCGTTGATCTCCTCCAGCGTCTCGATGCAGTCGGCGGCGAAGGCGGGCGAGATCACGGCGATGTCGGTGATGCCGCGCCTGGCCAGGTCCGCCACGTGTTCGACCGTGTAGGGCCGCAGCCATTCCTCGGTCCCGAAGACGGATTGGAAGGTCGTGTCGATCACCCCGTCGGGCCAGCCCAGGGCCTCTTTCAGCAGGCGCGAGGTCTTCTGGCACTGGCAGTGATAGGGATCGCCCTCCAGCAGATAGCGTTTCGGCATCCCGTGATAGCTGGCCACCAGTTTCGCCGGCACCTTGTCGCCCAGGGCGCGGCGGACGGATGCGGCCAGGGCGGCGATGTAATCGGGCCGGTCGAAATAGGGCTCGCAGGTGCGGACCGCGGGCTGCCACTTCTGCGCCATCAGCGCGCGGAACAGCTGGTCGTTCGCCGTGGCCGAGGTCGCGCCCGCGTATTGCGGATACAGCGGCAGGAACACGATCCGCTGGCAGCCGGCCTTGACCATCCGCTCCAGCACGTCCTGCGTCGAGGGGTTGCCATAGCGCATGCAGAACTCGACCATCACGCTGTCGCCCCATTCCGCGGTGGCACGGTCGCGCAGCGCCTGGGTCTGGGACCGGGTGATGGTCATCAGCGGGCTTTCGTTCTTCTCCTCGTTCCAGATCAGCTTGTAGTTCCTGCCCGAGGTGAAGGGCCGCTTGGTCAGGATGATGCCCTGCAACAGGGGCTGCCATTTCCAAGCCGGATAGTCGATCACGCGCCTGTCCGACAGGAACTCGTTCAGATAGCGGCGCATCGACCAGTAGTCATAGCCGTCCGGCGTGCCCAGGTTGGCGATCAGGATCCCGGTCTTCTTCCTGGGGAGGGCGGGATGGTCGGCGGGCGCATGGGCTGGCTTCATGTCTTTCCTGTCCTGATGTCTTTCAGCGCGGCTTCAAGTCGTGTCGTGGCCGATCCCGGCCGCAGGGCCTTCTGCTGCGTGTCCGAGGGCGACCACCCGGTAAGAAAGACCAGATCGAAGGTGGCAGCGATACGGGACGGATCGTCGCGGTCGGCGTGGTGTTCGGCCATCAGGGCGGCGGCGCGTGCCAGCACCGCGCGCGGCGTCGGGCGGCGACGCCGGGCGGCCATGGCGTTGCCCTCGCCCATGCCGCGCAGGTCGTGCGCCAGGTGGAACAGGTCGCGATAGCTGGCCCTCTGCGGCAGCAGGTCGGCCACCGGCAGGGCCAGCCCGGCGCGAGTTATCAGCGCGCCCATGTCGCGGATGTCGCCCATCGGCAGGACGCGCGGGGACAGGCCGCCGGTCAGTTCGACCTCAGCCTGGCCCAGGGCGGCCCGCAGTTCCTGCAGCGTCTGGCCGCCGAAGCTGACGGCGATGAACAGCCCGTCCTCGCGCAGGGCGCGGGCGCATTGCACGATCTGGCCCACCGGATCCTCGGCCCAGTGCAGCGCCAGGGCGTGGATCACCAGGTCGTGCGCGCGGGCTTCCAGATCCAGCACCGGATCATCGGCAACGACGCGCGCCCCGGGAAAGGCGCCGGCCCAGAAATCGGGAAAGCCCGTGACCAGGGCGGGGGCCGTAAACGCTCTGTTAATCTCGGACAGCCTATCCTTGATCTCGTCGGCGGCAAGGCGGTGCAGGACATCGACGAATCCCTGCCGAACCGCCCGGTCCCGCTGGCGCAGCAGCGCGGGACGGTCGGTCAGGGCGGGGCGGTCTGGCGCGGGCGTGGTCATGGGGGTGGAACATAGGGTGCTTCACAAGGCGATGAAAGGCGCGTTGCGTCTGCTTTATCCCCCGCAATGCGTGGCCTGCGGGGCGCCGGTCGCGGGCGGGGGCGACGATCCGGGGCAACTCTGCCCCGTCTGCTTTCCCGACACGCGCTTCATCACCGGCGCCGCCTGCACACGCTGCGGCGTGCCGCTGCCCGATGACGGAACCGGGACCGCCGATCCGGCGCTGGCCTGCGACGACTGCCTGTCGATCGCACGGCCCTGGCAGCGCGGCCGGGCGGCGATGGTCTATTCGGGCACCGGGCGGCGGCTGGTGCTGGCGCTGAAGCACGGCGACCGGCCGGATCTGGCGCCCGCCCTTGCCGCCTGGCTGGCCCGCGCCGCATCCCCGCTCATCGAGGCCGGCACCATCGTCGCGCCCATCCCCCTGCATCTGCGGCGGCTGCTGAAGCGGCGCTACAACCAGTCGGCGCTGATCTCGGGGCGGGTGGCGCGGGCGCATGGGGCGGCGCATCTGCCCGGCCTGCTGATCCGGCGCCGCCACACCCCGGCGCAGGACCACCGCGGCGTCAGCGACCGCTTTGCCAACATCTCGGGCGCGCTGGCGGTGAACCCGCGCCATGCGGCGGCCGTGGCGGGGCGGCCGGTCCTGCTGATCGACGACGTGATGGCCTCGGGCGCGACGATGGCGGCGGCGGCCGAGGCGCTGCTGGCGGCGGGGTCGGGGCCGGTCTGCGTCGCGGTTCTGGCAAGGGCGGTCAAGGATGACTAGGTTATGGCCACACGGAAAGGAACACGCCCATGACCCAGCCCAGCATCACCATCTACACCACCCGCACCTGCCCCTTCTGCATCCGCGCCAAGGGCCTTCTGCAGCAGAAGAACGCCAGCTTCGAGGAAATCGACGTGGGCGCCGATCCCTCTCTGCGGGCGCAGATGACGCAGCGCGCCCACGGCCGCCGCACCGTGCCGCAGATCTTCATCGGCGAACGCCACGTCGGCGGCTGCGACGACCTGTTCGACCTGGAGCGCCAGGGCAAGCTGGACGGGTTGCTGACCGGCTCTGCCGCCTGAGCCGAAGGTCAGGCTTGACCTGCGACCGTCTTGCGGGGCACGGTTCCGGCTTCGCCCCGCCACCCCGGCTTCGGCCCGACCCGTTGTCCTGACAGGAAAAATGCCCGCATCCGCGACCTCAGACCGTTCCCCGGCCACCGACCGGCTTGCCGCCAGCCTCTTTGCGGAAGTCCTGATCGCCGAGCAGCTGTCGCGCAACCTCATCAGCAAGGCGCTGCCCCGGGGGATGCAGATCTCGCATTTCTCGGTGCTGAACCTGCTGGCCCATGTGAACGAGGAACGCACCCCGGCCCAGCTGGCGCGGGCCTTCCATGTCACGCGGGGGGCCATGACCAACACCCTGTCGCGCCTGGAATGGGCCGGTCACGTCCATATCCGCCCCGACTGGGACGACGCGCGGCGCAAGTTCGTCTCGATCAGCCCGGCGGGCCGGGCCGCGCGCGATGCCGCGCTTGCGGCCTTCATGCCGCTGATCGCGGATGTGGTGCGCGACATCGGCGCCGACCGCGTCCGCACCGCCCTGCCGGTCCTGCGCGGTCTGCGCATCCGCCTGGAGGGGGACGAGGACTAGGCGTCCCGGCGCGCGGTCATGATGTAGTTGACCGACAGATCGCGATCCGACAGCGACCAGCCGAAGCTGATCGGATTGAACACCATCCCGCGCCGGTCCACCACCGAAAGCCCGGCGCCCTCGGCCATGACGGCCAACTCGGCGGGGGTGATGAAGCGCGCCCAGTCGTGGGTGCCGCGCGGCAGCCAGCGCAGCAGCCATTCCGCCCCGATGATCGCCGCGCCGAAGCTTCGGGCGGTGCGGTTCAGCGTGGACAGGATCACCAGCCCGCCCGGCCGCAGCAGATCGCGGCAGGTGGCCGTGAAGGCGGCGGGGTCGGCCACATGCTCGACGATCTCGAGCGCGAGCACCACGTCGAAGCGTTCCCCCTCGGCCGCCAGATCCTCGGCCGTGGTGGCGCGATAGTCGATGGCCAGCCCCTGCTGCTGCGCGTGAAGCCGCGCCACGGCAATGTTGCCCGCAGCCGCGTCGGCGCCCAGGACGGTGGCGCCCAGCCGCGCCATCGGCTCGGCCACCAGCCCGCCGCCGCAGCCGATGTCCAGCACCCGCAATGCGCCAAAGGGCCGCAGGTCGCGGCGGTCGCGCCCGAACTCGGCCGCGATCTGCGCGGCGATGTAATCCAGGCGCACCGGGTTCATCAGGTGCAGCGGGCGGAACTTGCCCTTCGGATCCCACCATTCGGCGGCCATCGCCTCGAACTTGGCGATCTCGGCCGGGTCGATGCTGGTTGTCGGGCGGGTCATGGGCTTGTCCTTCTGGCGGGCGGGCTAGACTGTGCTTATAGTAACGGGATGGACCGATTGGCAGGACAAATCGCCGCACCGCAAGGCCGCCTTCATCCGGCTGTCGAACCCTTTGCCCGGCACATGCTGGATGTGGGCGACGGCCACCAGATCTATGTCGAGGAGAGCGGCAACCCCGAAGGCCGCCCGGTGATCGTGCTGCATGGCGGCCCCGGGGGCGGCTGCAGCCCCTTCATGCGCCGCTTCTTCGATCCCGCCCGGTACCGGGCGATCCTGTTCGACCAGCGCGGCTGCGGGCGATCGCGCCCCCAGGCCTCGGTCGAGGCCAACACCACCGGGCACCTGATCGCCGACATCGAAGTGATCCGCGACCGGCTGGGGCTGCAGTCCATGCTGCTGTTCGGCGGAAGCTGGGGGGCGACGCTGGCGCTGGCCTATGCCCAGGCCCATCCCGACCGGGTGACGGGGCTGGTCCTGCGCGGCGTCTTCCTGGGCACGCAGGGCGAGCTTGACTGGTTCTACGGCGGCGGCGCGGGACGGTTCTTTCCCGACCTTTGGGCGCAGTTCCGCGAGCCGATCCCCGAATCCGAGCGCGGCGACCTGATCGCCGCCTATCACAAGCGGCTGTTTTGCGACGACATCGGCCGGCAGGGCCGCTTTGCCCAGCCCTGGCTGACCTGGGAGAACGCGCTGGCCGGCCTGCAGTCCACCGCCGTGGGCCACGCGCCACCCGACTATGCCCGCGCCTTCGCCCGGCTCGAGAATCACTATTTCATGCACCGCTGCTTTCTGGACGAGGGCCAGCTTCTGCGCGACCGCCACCGGATCGAGCATCTGCCCGCCGTGATCGTCCAGGGCCGCTATGACATGGTCTGCCCGCCGCTTGCCGCCTGGCGGCTGGCCGAGGGCTGGAAGCGCTGCGAATTGCGGCTGATCCCCGCCTCGGGACATGCACTGTCCGAGCCCCGCATCGCGGCGGAACTGGTGCAGGTGATGGACGCGTTAGGGGACCGCGATATGTGACAGAGGGGGCAGGGCCTTACGCCGTCTGCCGATCATTGCGGAGAGATCATGCCACCAATGCCTCATCCCGCCCAGGCCTGGCTGTCCGGGCAGCTTGATCCGATCCGCAGGGTGCTGGGCCGGCCGGTCCCCTTCCAGGGCCTGCCTGAACCCGTCCTGGAAAACGAGCCTCGCACCCTGTCCTGCCGGCCGGCGATCTTCGATCCGGCGCATCTGTCGCGCGTGACCAGATGCGGCTTCGGCAAGACTGTGCCCCAGTTGGTTGAGGTCTTGTCGGCACGCTCTTATGTCGAGGGGCCGCTGGCCACTTACCACCTTGGCCCGGCAACTGTCCTGGGCGGGATGATCTTCATGCCGCAGAGCCGGATGTGCCTGTCGCATCTTGTCCGCGCGGACCTGAGCGACAGTCTTGCCGTCGGGCCCGTTCAGGACGAAGTTATTCTGATCAATTCGCAGCAAGGGCTTCGATACTTCGGGCATTGGCTCAGCGACGACGTCGCGGCGTTCGAGATGTTTCGCGACGATGAGCGGGTCCGCTCGCTGCCCCTGCCGGCCTGGGGGGACGTCGCGCCGTATCTGGACCTGTTCGATCAGCACTGGCCTCAGCAGCCGGCCCTGCGGACCCGCGACCTGACCCTGGTGCGGAACCTGGGCTTCGGCCACCGCAAGGCGCAGCGCTACCGCGCCCTGCGCGACCGGATGCGCAGCCGGCTGGACCGCGGCGACGGCGCCGGAAAGGTGGTCTTCCTCAAGCGCGGTCCTTCGGGTGCGCCGCGCGAGATCGCGAACCCGGTCGAACTGGAAGAAAGCCTCTCCGCCGCCGGCGTCATGATCGTGACCGCCGAAGGCGGCAAGCAGTTCATCCGCGCGCTTCTGGACGCCTCGCTCATCATCACGATCGAGGGCAGTCAGGATCGGCACGCCCTCTATGCGCTGCGCGACGGGGGCGCCATGCTGACGCTGGCGCCGCCCGACCGCTTCTATGTGGCCACGCATGAATGGGCGCGAAACCTGGACATGCACAGCGGGCTTGTCATCGGCACGCCGGCCGAAGGCGGCTTCACCATCGACCCCGACGAAGTGCTGGCGATGGTGGACCGGCTGCTGGCGCTGTCGGAAAATCGCGTCGCGGTCTAAGATCTATTGCGCCGCCGGGCAAATGGCCCTATATGGCCCTCAACAGCGGTGCAGGCGTCCAAAACCTGCCCACCGGACACATTCGCATGGGCCCGCTGAGGGCCCTTTTTCACATCCGAAGGGATCTCATGTCGAACGATCTGATCGCCAAGACGGCCATCGACCGGCGTCTGGCCGAGATCATCGCCCCCGTGATCGAGGATCTGGGCTTCGAGCTGGTGCGCGTGCGGCTGCAGGGCGGCAAGACCGCCACGCTGCAGATCATGGCCGACCGCCCCGAGGGCGGCATCAACGTGGACGACTGCGGCGACATCTCGGTGGCCGTCAGCGCGACCCTGGATGTCGAGGACCCGCTGGAGGACGCCTATCACCTGGAGGTCTCCAGCCCCGGCATCGACCGCCCCCTGACCCGCCTGAAGGACTTCGCCACCTTCGAGGGCTATGAGGCGCGGCTGGAAACCAACCAGCCCATCGACGGGCGCAAGCGCTTCAAGGGCGTGCTGGCCGGGGTCGAGAAGGGTGAGGGCGGCGACGAGGTCCTGCTGAACATCGAGGAAGGCGGCGAGGTCCACACCATCGGCCTGCTGTTCGACTGGCTGTCGGACGCCAAGCTGGTCCTGACGGACGAACTGATCCGCGAGATGCTGCGCCAGAAGAAGGAGGCCGGCGTCCAGATCGAGAACCTGGACGAGAGCGCCTTTGACGAGATCGAAGCCGAAGCCGGCGAAACCGATGACAACGACGGCGCACGTGACGCCGATGCCAAGGAGTGAGTGATGGCAATCACCTCTGCCAACCAGCTTGAACTGCTGCAGACGGCCGAAGCCGTCGCGCGCGAGAAGATGATCGACCCCGAACTGGTCATCGAGGCGATGGAGGACAGCCTCGCCCGCGCGGCCAAGTCGCGCTACGGCGCCGAGATGGACATCCGCGTGAAGATCGACCGCAAGACCGGCAACGCGACCTTCACCCGCGTGCGCACCGTGGTCGAGGACGACGCGGTGGAAAACTATCAGGCGCAGGTGACGGTCGATCAGGCGCGGCCCTATCTGGACGATCCCAAGGTGGGCGACGTGATCGTGGACCAGGTGCCGCCCGTGGAACTGGGCCGCATCGCCGCGCAGTCGGCCAAGCAGGTGATCCTGCAGCGCGTCCGCGAGGCCGAGCGCGACCGCCAGTACGAGGAATTCAAGGACCGCGTCGGCACCATCATCAACGGCGTCGTCAAGCGCGAGGAATACGGCAACATCATCGTCGATGTCGGCCGCGGCGAGGCGATCCTGCGCCGCAACGAAAAGATCGGCCGCGAAAGCTATCGCCCGAACGACCGCATCCGCGCCTATGTCAAGGACGTGCGCCGCGAGGCGCGCGGGCCGCAGATCTTCCTGTCGCGCACCGATCCGCAGTTCATGGCCGAACTGTTCAAGATGGAGGTGCCGGAAATCTACGACGGCATCATCGAGATCAAGGCCGTGGCCCGCGATCCCGGGTCGCGCGCCAAGATCGCGGTGATTTCCTATGACAACTCGATCGACCCGGTCGGCGCCTGCGTGGGGATGCGCGGCAGCCGCGTGCAGGCCGTGGTGGGCGAATTGCAGGGCGAAAAGATCGACATCATCCCCTGGAACGAGGATCAGGCGACCTTCCTGGTCAACGCCCTGCAGCCCGCCGAGGTCAGCAAGGTGGTCTTCGACGAGGAGGCCAACAAGATCGAGGTCGTGGTCCCCGACGAACAGCTGTCTCTGGCCATCGGACGGCGCGGCCAGAACGTGCGGCTGGCCAGCCAGCTGACCGGCATGGACATCGACATCCTGACCGAGGAGGAGGAGTCCAAGCGCCGCCAGGCCGAGTTCAACGCCCGCACCCAGCTGTTCATGGACGCGCTGGATCTGGACGAGTTCTTCGCGCAGCTTCTGGTGGCCGAAGGCTTCACCGACCTGGAAGAGGTCGCCTATGTCGATCTGGACGAGCTTCTGTCCATCGACGGGGTGGACGAAGGCACCGCGTCCGAACTGCAGGCCCGCGCCCGCGATGTGCTGGAAGCCAGGAACAAGGCCGCGCTCGACAACGCCCGCGCCCTGGGCGCCGAGGACAGCCTCATTGAATTCGAGGGGCTGACCCCCCAGATGGTAGAGGCACTGGCCAAGGACGGCGTGAAGACGCTGGAAGATTTCGCCACCTGCGCCGATTGGGAACTGGCCGGCGGCTGGACCACGGTGAACGGTCAGCGCGTCAAGGACGAGGGCTTGCTGGAGCCCTTCGACGTATCGCTTGAAGACGCGCAGTCCATGGTCATGACCGCCCGGGTCATGCTGGGCTGGGTCGATCCGGAGGAACTGAACAACAGTGGCGACGCCGAACCCGGCGACGACACCGACAAGGAGGCCGGGGCGTGACGCCCCGGATTTTCCCGCTTGAGTCGCGGTGGTCGCATCAAGGAACATGATCAGCCCGAAAGGCGCTGCATCGTCACCGGAGAGGTCCAGCCCAAGGCTGGACTGATCCGTTTCGTAGCCGGGCCGGATGGCCAGGTCGTGCCGGATCTGGCGGAAAAGCTGCCGGGGCGCGGCATCTGGGTCAGCGCGGACCGCGCGGCCATCCGGAAGGCGGCGAAGAAGGGGCTTTTCTCGCGCGCTGCCAAGGCGCCGATCACCGCCCCCGAGGGCCTGGCCGAGATGGTCGAGGCCGGCGTGGCCAGACGCCTGGTCGAACTGGTGTCGCTGGCGCGCAAGTCCGGCCATGCGGTGGCCGGCTTCGAGAAGGTCAAGGGCTGGCTGGCCGAGGGGCGGGCCAAGGTGCTGCTGCAGGCCAGCGACGGATCGGACCGCGGCAAGGGAAAGCTCTGGACTCCGACGGGCGGACGCTGGTTCGGCTGCCTGACCGCGTCAGAATTGGGTTTGTCCTTCGGGCGCGATCATGTCATACACGGCGCGCTTGCGGCGGGTGGCCTGACGGACAAGGTGATCTTGGAAGCCGGCAGACTGACGGGTCTGCGCGGGCATGACGGCGGCAATACGGCGGCCGAGAAGGAATGAAGACGCAGATGAGCGACAAAGACGGAAAATCCACCCTGGGACTCGGCGGCAGCGGCCGCTCGGGCCAGGTCAAGCAAAGCTTCAGCCACGGCCGCACCAAGAGCGTCGTCGTGGAAACCAAGCGCAAGCGCGTCATGGTTCCCAAGCCGGGCGCCGCGCCCGCCGTGACCGACAAGGCAAAGACACCGCTGACCGCCAGGGTGGCCAGCGATCCCTCCAAGCGTCCCGCCGGGATCTCGGATGCCGAGATGGAGCGCCGCCTCAAGGCGCTTGCCGCCGCCAAGTCGCGCGAGGTCGAGGAAGCCGCCCAGCGGGCCGCCGACGAAAAGGCGCGCGAGGAGGAACGCGAACGCCGCCGCGCCGAGATCGAGGCCCGCGACCGCGAAGAGCGCGAGCGCGAGGACGCCCTGCGCCAGAAGGCCGAGGAAGACGAGCGCCGGGCCCGCGAGGCCGCGGATGCCGCCCGGCGCAAGGACGAACCCAAACCCGCCGAACGCCCGGCCCGCGCCGCGGCGCCCGCCGCCCGCCCGGCAGGCGCGCGTCCCGCCACGCCCGACCGCGCCGCCATCGAGGCCGCGGCCTCGCGCGCCGAGAAGCCCGGCACCGCCACCGGCCCGCGCCGCACCGACCGCGACCGCCGCGACGCCGGCGGCGACAGCGACGCCAAGGCCAAGGCCAAGGCCGAGGACAACCGCCGCACCGGCCGCCTGTCGCTGACGCAGGCGCTTGACGGCGAGGGCGGGCGCCAGCGGTCGCTGGCCGCGATGAAGCGCAAGCAGGACCGCGCCCGCCAGAAGGCGATGGGCAACGTGCGCGCCGAAAAGCAGGTGCGCGACGTGCAGCTGCCGGAAACCATCGTGGTGTCGGAACTGGCCAACCGCATGGCGGAACGGGCCGCCGATGTCGTCAAGTCGCTGATGAAGATGGGCATGATGGTGTCCATGAACCAGGCCATCGACGCCGACACCGCCGAACTCGTGATCGAGGAATTCGGCCACCGGGCCGTGCGCGTCTCGGACGCCGATGTGGAGCAGGTCATCGACACCGTCCAGGACCGTCCCGAGGATCTGCAGCCGCGCCCGCCGATCGTGACGATCATGGGTCACGTGGACCACGGCAAGACCTCGCTTCTGGACGCGATCCGCCACGCCAACGTCGTGTCGGGCGAAGCCGGCGGCATCACCCAGCATATCGGCGCCTATCAGGTGACGACCGAATCCGGTGCCGTCCTGACCTTCCTGGACACGCCGGGCCACGCCGCCTTCACGTCGATGCGGGCCCGCGGCGCGCAGGTGACCGACATCGTGGTGCTGGTGGTCGCGGCCGACGACGCCGTGATGCCGCAGACGATCGAGGCGATCAACCACGCCAAGGCCGCCAAGGTGCCGATGATCGTGGCGATCAACAAGATCGACAAGCCCTCGGCCGATCCTGACCGCGTCCGCACCGCCCTGCTGCACCACGAGGTCGTGGTCGAGAAGCTGTCGGGCGACGTGCAGGATGTCGAGGTTTCCGCCAAGACCGGCCAGGGCCTGGACGAACTGCTGGACGCCATCGCCCTTCAGGCCGAGATCCTGGAACTTCGGGCCAATCCCGACCGCGCCGCCCAAGGCGCCGTGATCGAGGCGCAGCTTGACGTGGGCCGCGGTCCCGTCGCCACCGTCCTGGTCCAGAACGGCACGCTGAGGCGCGGCGACATCTTCGTGGTGGGCGAACAGTGGGGCAAGGTCCGCGCCCTCATCAACGACAAGGGCGAGCGGGTCGATGAGGCCGGACCGTCGGTTCCGGTCGAGGTGCTGGGCCTCAACGGCACGCCCGAGGCCGGCGACGTGCTGAACGTGGTCGAGACCGAGGCCCAGGCCCGCGAAATCGCCGACTACCGCATCCAGCAGACCAAGGACAAGCGCGCCGCAGCCGGCGCCGCGACGACGCTGGAACAGCTGATGGCCAAGGCCAAGGCGGACCAGAACGTGTCGGAACTGCCGGTGGTCGTGAAGGCCGACGTGCAGGGTTCGGCCGAGGCGATCGTCCAGGCCCTGGAAAAGATCGGCAACGATGAAGTCCGGGTCCGCGTGCTGCATTACGGCGTCGGCGCGATCACCGAATCCGACATCGGCCTGGCCGAAGCCAGCAGGGCCCCGGTGATCGGCTTCAACGTCCGCGCCAACGCCCCGGCCCGCAATGCCGCCAACCAGAAGGGCGTCGAGATCCGCTACTACTCGATCATCTACGACCTGGTGGACGACATCAAGGCGGCGGCGTCGGGCCTGCTGTCCAACGAGGTTCGCGAGAACTTCATCGGCTACGCGGAAATCCGCGAGGTCTTCAAGGTCACGGGCGTCGGCAAGGTCGCGGGCTGCCTGGTCACCGAAGGCGTGGCGCGCCGGTCGGCCGGCGTGCGCCTGCTGCGTGACAACGTGGTGATCCACGAGGGCACGCTGAAGACCCTGAAGCGGTTCAAGGACGAGGTGAAGGAAGTCATCTCGGGCCAGGAATGCGGCATGGCTTTCGAGAACTACGACGACATCCGCCAGGGCGATGTCATCGAGATCTTCGAGCGGGAAGAGGTCGAGCGCAGCCTGTAAGGCCGCGCGCCCCCCTGTCACCGGATCAAAGTCACCGAATCAAAAGGGGCGGCCGTCGCGGCCGCCCCTTTCGCATCTGTCGTGGTGCGGCAATGCCCCGGCGTTACCGGGTAACCGGCTTTCCCTCATAGGTGCGCGTCCCGATGCGGACGATCATGTTCCCGTTGGGGGCCAGACATTCGAAAAGCCCCTGAACGAGAACGTGGCTACCGATGGAAATCGTACGAATCATGTCAGCCCTCTCTTTCCTCTGGAACCAATCTGCCGTGAAATGGTTACTTATAGTTTAACGAAACCGCGACCAGACCATCTGCAAGGCAGCTTTCGGCCACGATGCCCGGAATTGCGGCATCAAAGCCACATCTGCAGGGCGGGGATCAGCGGCACGTCGGCGGGCGGCATCGGATAGCGGCGCAGATCGGCCGAGCGGACCCAGGCAAGCCTCTGCCCTTCCCGCGGCTGGGGAATGCCGTTCCAGCGGCGGCAGGCGAAGACCGGCATCAGCAGGTGGAAATCGGCATAGGCATGGCTGGCGAAGGTCAGGGGCGCCAGGCACGAGGTCCAGGTGTCGATGCCCAGCTCCTCGTGCAGCTCGCGGATCAGCGCGGCCTCGGGGGTCTCGCCCGGCTCGACCTTGCCGCCGGGAAACTCCCACAGGCCGGCCATCGACTTGCCTTCCGGGCGCTGCGCCAGAAGCACCCGTCCGTCGGCGTCGATCAGGGCCACCGCGGCGACAAGGACCGTCGTCACGACCGGTAGTCGGCGTTGATGTCGATATAGCCGTGGGTCAGGTCGCAGGTCCACACGGTCCGCGCCCCCTGCCCCAGCCCCAGATCCACCGCGATCACCAGATCCTGCCGCTTCATGTAGGCGCTGGCCCGGCTCTCGTCATAGGACGGCGAGCGCCAGCCGTCCTGGGCCACCACCATGTCGCCGAAGCGGATGGTCAGGCGGTCGCGGTCCGCCGCCGCCCCCGACTTGCCGACCGCCGCGACGATGCGGCCCCAGTTCGCGTCCTCGCCGGCGATGGCGGTCTTGACCAGGGGTGAATTGGCGATGCACATGGCCACCTTGTGGGCGTCGGCCACCGATTCAGCGCCGGTCACCTGCACCTCGACGAATTTCGTGGCGCCTTCGCCGTCGCGCACCACAAGCTGCGCCAGTTCGCGCATGACGCCGTGCAGGGCGGTCACGAAGGCCGCGCCTGCGCCCCTATCGAGCGAGGCGATGGGCGCGGCCGGGCTGCGTCCCGTGGCCGCCAGGATCAGCGCGTCGGATGTCGAGGTGTCGCTGTCCACGGTGATCGCGTTGAAGGTGGTCTCCAGCCCCGAGGACAGCGCCTGCTGCAGCAGCGGCGCCGCGATCGTGGCGTCGGTGAAGACATAGACCAGCATCGTCGCCATGTCCGGCGCGATCATCCCCGAGCCCTTGGCGATCCCGGCGATGCGGATCTCGCCGCCCTCCGCGGCGACGGTGGCGGATGCCCCCTTCGGGAAGGTGTCGGTGGTCATGATGGCACGGGCGGCCTCGGCGATGGCCCGCTCGTCCAGCGAGGCCGCCAGGTCATCCACGATGGCGATGATCCGGTCATGGGGCAGCGGCTCGCCGATCACGCCGGTCGAACAGGACAGGACCCGGTCCGCAGGCACGCCCACGGCCTGCGCCACCGCACCGGTCACGGCAGCGACGGACTGCCGGCCCCGGGCGCCGGTGAAGGCATTGGCATTGCCGGAATTGACGATGATGGCGGCGCCCTGGGGCGCGTCGCCGCCGGCCGCCAGCTTGGCCTGGTTGTCCAGGATGCAGGCGGCGCGGGTTGACGACCGGGTGAAGGCGCCGGCCAGGGTCGATCCGGGCGCCACGCGGATCAGCGTCACGTCGGTCCGGCCCTGGTATTTCACACCCGCGGCACCGCTGGCGAAGGCGACGCCCTCGATCACCGGCAGGTCGGGGAAGCGGGCCGGGGCAAGGGGGGACGGGGAAGCCCGGCCTTGCCCATCACTCGGCCTCCAGCAGCTCGGTCCTGTTCATCAGCGCAGGGTCGATCCCCTCGACCTTCTCGACCTCGGCCTCGGCGGTCAGGCGCGCGATCTCGGCCTGGACCTTGTCGCGCAGGACCATCTGGCTGATCTGGTCGCGCACCTGGTCCAGCGGGGGCGCCTCGCGCAGGCGGGTGTCGTTCAGCTTGATGACGTGCCAGCCGAACTCGGTCTGGACGGGGTCCGAGATCTGGCCCTTTTCCATCGCGCTCACGGCATCGGCGAAGGGCTTGACCATCTGATCGGCGCTGAACCAGCCAAGATCGCCCTTGTTCGGCCCGCTGGGGCCGGTCGAGTTCTGTTCGGCCAGGGTGCCGAAATCCGCGCCGCCGTCCAGTTGCGCCTTGATGTCCCTGGCCTTCTCCTCGGTATCGACCAGGATATGCGCGGCCGAGTATTCGGTCGCCGGCTCTTCGGACGCGAACAGCCCGTCATAGGCCGCCTGGATGTCCTGATCGGTCGGCTGGTCCTGCGCGACCTCGGCGATGGCGGCGGCGGCCAGGGCGTTGCGCCGCTGGATCTCCAGCTGCGCGCGCACGCCGGCGTTTTCCTTGCCCGCGCCGGCAACCGCGGTCTGCTGGATCAGCTGGTCCAGCATGATCTGATACAGCGCGCCGTCGCCCATCTCGGCCATCTGCGGATCCTGGGACGCGGCCTGCTTCATCACGATCATCTCGCCCAGGGTGATCGGGGTGCCGTTGACGGTCGCCACGACCGTATCGGCGCCCTTGTCCTGGGCCTGGGCCTGGGTCGCGAAAGGCAGGGCCGTGGCCAGAACAAGGGCCAGGATCGACGGTTTCAGCATGGAGGTTCCTTCGCGTGTTCTGCCCGGTCGGGGCCAGCGTTGACAGTGGGGCGGGCGAGGCATAGATCCCGGTCCAACTCCGTGGAAGGCGCTGCCGCCGCTTTCGTTCAGGCCCCTGATACGGCAATGCGGCAGGTCGCGGCAATAGCCCGGCAGACCCCGCCTTTCCCAACAACGTGATTGCGAAGGTAACATGCTCGGCATCGGACATCTGGCGAAGAAGGTCTTTGGAAGCCCCAACGACCGCAAGGTCAAGGGGACGCGCGGGCTGGTGGCCCGCATCAACGCGCTGGAGGACCAGTTCCGCCCGCTGACCGACCAGCAACTGGTCGAGAAGACCCGCGAGTTCCAGGCCCGGGTGGCGGGCGGCGAAAGCCTTGACGACATCCTGCCCGAGGCCTTCGCCAACTGCCGCGAGGGCGCGCGCCGCGCCCTGGGCCTGCGGGCCTTCGACGTGCAGCTGATGGGCGGCATCTTCCTGCACCAGGGCAACATCGCCGAGATGAAGACGGGCGAGGGAAAGACCCTTGTGGCGACCTTTCCCGCCTATCTGAACGCGCTGACCGGCAAGGGCGTCCACATCGTCACCGTCAACGACTATCTGGCCAAGCGCGACGCCGACTGGATGGGCAAGGTCTTCCGCCAGCTGGGCATGACCACGGGCGTGGTCTATCCCTTCCAGCCGGAACCCGAAAAGCGCGCGGCCTACGGCGCCGACGTGACCTATGCCACCAACAACGAGCTGGGCTTCGACTACCTGCGCGACAACATGAAGGGCAGCGTCGAGGAGATGGTCCAGCGCGGCCACAACTTCGCCATCGTCGACGAGGTGGACAGCATCCTGATCGACGAGGCGCGCACCCCGCTGATCATCTCGGGGCCCAGCCAGGACCGAAGCGAGTTGTATGTCACGCTGAACCAGTACATCCCGCTGCTGACCGAGGACCACTACAAGCTGGACGAGAAGGCCCGCAACGCCACCTTCACCGAGGAAGGCAACGAGTTTCTGGAACAGCGCCTGCAGGCCGACGGCATCCTGCCCGATGGCCAGACGCTGTATGATCCGGAATCGACCACCATCGTCCACCACGCCAACCAGGCGCTGCGGGCGTGGAAGCTGTTCAACAAGGACCAGCACTACATGGTCCGCGACGGCGAGGTGGTGCTGATCGACGAATTCACCGGCCGGATGATGAAGGGCCGCCGGCTGTCGGACGGCTTGCACCAGGCCATTGAGGCCAAGGAGGGCGTGGCCGTCCAGCCCGAGAACGTGACCCTGGCCAGCGTCACCTTCCAGAACTATTTCCGCCTTTACGCCAAGCTGGCCGGGATGACCGGCACGGCCGCGACCGAGGCCGACGAATTCGCCGAGATCTACAAGCTGGGCGTGGTCGAGGTTCCCACCAACCGGGCGGTGGCGCGGGTGGACGAACACGACCGCGTCTATCGCACGGCCGGGGAAAAATACGCCGCCGTGATCGAGGCGATCAAGGAAGCCCACGCGAAGGGCCAGCCCACGCTGGTCGGCACCACCAGCATCGAGAAGTCCGAGATGCTGTCGGCCCTGCTGCAGAAGGAAGGCATCCCCCACAACGTCCTGAACGCCCGCCAGCACGAGGCCGAGGCGCAGATCGTCGCCGATGCCGGCAAGCCCGGCGCCGTCACCATCGCCACCAACATGGCCGGTCGCGGCACCGACATCCAGCTGGGCGGTAATGTGGAAATGAAGGTGCTGGAGGCGCTGAAGGCGGACCCCGAGGCGAACCCCGACGACATCCGCACCCGGATCGAAGCCGAACACGCCGCCGACCGGCAGAAGGTGCTGGATGCCGGGGGCCTGTTCGTTCTGGGCACCGAACGCCACGAATCCCGCCGCATCGACAACCAGTTGCGCGGCCGGTCGGGGCGGCAGGGCGATCCCGGCCGCTCGTTGTTCTTCCTGTCGCTGGACGACGACCTGATGCGGATCTTCGGGTCGGAACGGCTGGACAAGGTCCTGTCCACGCTGGGCATGAAGGAAGGCGAGGCGATCGTCCACCCTTGGGTGAACAAGTCGCTGGAACGCGCCCAGGCCAAGGTCGAAGGCCGCAACTTCGACATCCGCAAGCAGTTGCTGAAGTTCGACGACGTGATGAACGACCAGCGCAAGGCGATCTTCAGCCAGCGCCGCGAGATCATGGACAGCACCGAGGTCGGGGAAATCGCCGCCGACATGCGCCACCAGGTGATCGACGACCTGGTCGAAGAATTCATGCCGCCGAAGTCCTATCCCGAACAGTGGGATCTGGACGGCCTGAAGGCCGCCATCCGCGAGCGGCTGAACATGAACCTGCCGCTCGCCGACTGGGCGGCCGAGGAAGGCGTGGACCAGGACACCATCCGCGAACGGATCGAACAGGCGACCGATACCTACATGGCCGACAAGGCACAGGCGTTCGGGCCGGAAAACATGCGCAACATCGAAAAGCAGGTGCTGTTACAGATGATCGACCAGAAATGGCGCGACCACCTGCTGACGCTGGAACACCTGCGATCGGTGGTGGGCTTCCGCGGCTATGCGCAGCGCGATCCGCTGTCGGAATACAAGACCGAGGCCTTCCAGCTGTTCGAGACCATGCTGAACGGCCTGCGCTTCGACGTGACCCAGCGCCTGGCCCAGATCCGCCCCCTGACCGAGGCCGAACGCGACGAGATGCTGCGCCAGATGGCCCAGCAGCAGCAGGCCGCCCAAGAACATCTGACGATGGAGCACGGCGCGGACCGTCGGTCCGACGGGGATGCGGAAAAGCCCCGACCCTTGGTGCCGGGCTTCGACGAAGGCAACCCGGCCACCTGGGGGAACCCGTCGCGCAACGACCCCTGCCCCTGCGGATCGGGCAGGAAGTTCAAGCACTGCCACGGCGCCATCTGATCCGGCCTTCGCCCCGGCGGGCGGGGATGAACCCCGCCGCGCCGGGGCGAAGCGCGGCCCGCGCCCTCAGCCCAGACGAGCGGGCAGCGTCCAGCCGCGCAGCAGTTCGGCGGCGGCCATGGGCCTCTTGCCGGCCCGCTGCGCCTCCATGATCTCGACCGCGCCTTCCCGGCAGGCGACGGTGAAGCCCGACAGAACCTGGCCCGGCGCCCCTTGCCCCTCGGCGATCCGGCTGCGCAACAGCTTCACGCGCTCTCCGGCAATGTCGCACCAGGCGCCCGGGAAAGGTGACAACCCCCGGATCAGCCGGTCCACCTCGGCGGCGGGACGCGACCAGTCCAGCCGTGCCTCGGCCTTGTCGATCTTGGCGGCGTAGGTCACGCCCGCCTCTCCCTGCGGCGCGGCGGGCAGGGGCAGCCGGTCCAGCACATCGACGATCAGCCCGGCCCCCATGTTAGACAGCCGGTCGTGCAGATCCCCGGTCGTCTCCTCGGCGCCGATCCGGGTCCGCGCCTCGGCCAGCACCGGCCCGGTGTCGAGCCCCGCCTCCATCTGCATGATCGCCACGCCGGTTTCGGCATCGCCCGCCATGATGGCGCGGTGGATCGGCGCCGCCCCCGCCACCGCGGCAGAAGCGAAGCGTGGATGTTCAGGCAGCCCAGGCGCGGCGCATCCAGAACCGGCTGCGGCAGGATCAGGCCGTAGGCCACCACCACCGCCACATCGGCCCGAAGCGCTGCAAACGCATCCTGATCGGCGGGCTCGCGCAGCCGCAGCGGTGTGCGAACCTCGATCCCCAGTTCATCCGCCACCGCATGAACCGCCGAGGGGCGCGGCTTCTGCCCCCGCCCCGCCGCGCGCGGCGGCTGCGAATAGACGGCGACGACCTGGTGCCGTGCGGCAATCGTCCGCAAGGCGGGGACAGAGAACTCGGGCGTTCCCATGAAGATCACGCGCATCCTGCCTCCTCTTTGGACCGGAAATATCCCGGGGGTCCGGGGGCTGGCCCCTGGCGGGCTCACCGACGCGCCAGCTTCGCCGATTTCGCGACCAGCATCTTGCGCCGCAACGGCGACAGGTGATCGACATAGATCCGCCCCTCCAGATGGTCGATCTGGTGCTGCACGCTGGTGGCCCAGAGCCCGACGAAATCGCGCTCCTCGACCTCGCCCGCGTCGTTCAGGAACCGCACCGTCACCGCCCGGGGGCGGCTGATCATGGCCGCTACCCCGGGAAGGTTCGGACTGGCCTCCTCATGGCTGCGGATCTGGACGCTGGCGTGCAGGATCTCGGGGTTGGCCATCCTGACGGCCTGCCCCCGCCTGTCCGAGGCGTCCACCACCGCCAGCCGCAGCATGATGCCGATCTGCGGCGCCGCCAGCCCCACCCCCGGCATCGCCTCCATCGTGTCCACCATGTCGTCCCAGATCATGCGCACCGTCTCGGTTACCCCTCCGACCGGCTGGGCCGGGATGTGCAGGCGGCGGTCGCCATAGGGCAGGAAGGGCCGGACCGCCATCAGCCCCTGGCCCTACGCACGGCCCTTTTCCCGCTTCAGCTTGACCATCTTGCGGGTGATCATCTGCCGCTTGATGGCCGACAGATGGTCGATGAACAGCACACCGTTCAGGTGGTCCAGCTCGTGCTGGGCGCAGGTGGCCCACAATCCGTCGAACTCCTGCTCATGGGTCCTGCCGTCCAGGCCCAGCCACCGCAGCTTCACCTGCCTGGGGCGGGTGACGTCGGCATACTGGTCGGGGATCGACAGGCAGCCTTCCTCGTATGTGTTCATGTCCTCGGACGCCCAGGCCAGTTCCGGGTTCACCAGGACCATCGGCTGTCGCTCGGCCTCGGGGTCGCGGGTCGCGTCCATCACGAAGACCCGGCTCAGCACCCCGACCTGCGGCGCCGCTAGGCCGACGCCCGGCGCGTCATACATGGTCGCCAGCATGTCGGCGGCCAGGTCCTCGATCTCGGGCGTGATGCGGGCCACGGGCGCGCAGACCTTCTTCAGGCGCGGATCGGGATGGATCAGGATGGGGCGCAGGCTGCTCATGATCCGCGATGTAGGGCAAGGCTTCACCATAAGCAACAAGCCGCGTATGCAGGCAGAAACAACGACAGGCCGCAGCATGACCCCCGACTTCGACGAGATCATCGACCGCATCGGCACCCGCTGTTCCAAATGGGACGACATGCAGGCGGCCTACGGCGTCGCGCCGCAGGACGGCGGGCTGGCGATGTGGGTGGCGGACATGGACTTCCGCCCCCTGCCGCCGTGCAGCGCGCGGTCGAGGCCACGGCCGCCCACGGCGTCTACGGCTATCCGGGGGCCAATCCCGCCTATCTGGACGCGATCCGCTGGTGGATGGACCACCGCCACGGCTGGACCGTCGATCCCGACTGGATCCTGACCTGCGCGGGGCTGGTCAACGGCGTGGCGATGGCGCTGGACGCCTGCACCGAACCCGGCGACGGCGTGATCGTGATGTCGCCCGTCTACCATGCCTTCGGCCGCGTGATCCGCGCCGCGCGGCGCGAACTGGTCGAACTGCCCTTGGTGCAGGAGGACGGCCTTTACCGCCTGGACTGGCCCGCCTGGGAGGCCCGCCTGACGGGACACGAGAAACTGCTGATCCTCTGTTCCCCGCACAATCCCGGCGGCCGCGTCTGGACCCCGGCCGAACTGCGCCAGATCGCCGACTTCTGCATCCGCCACGACCTCGTCCTCGTCTCGGACGAGATCCACTGCGACCTCGTGATGCCGGGCCACCGCCACAGCGTCACCGCCCTGGCCTGCCCGGACATCGCCGACCGGCTGGTGACGCTGAACGCGGCGACCAAGACCTTCAACATCGCCGGCGCCCATATCGGCAACGCGATCATCGCCGATCCGGCCTTGCGCAGCCGCTTCAGGACCGCGCTGATGGCCCGCGGCATCTCGCCCGGCCTCTTCGGCATGGACATGGTGGCCGCGGCCTATTCGCCCGAAGGCGCCGCCTGGGTGGATGCCCTGGTCGGTTATCTGGACGGCAACCGCAGGCTTTTCGACGCGGGCATCAATGCCATTCCCGGCCTGCGCTCGATGCCCCTCGAGGCCACCTACCTCGCCTGGGTGGATTTCTCGGGGACCGGCATGGAGCCGGCCGAGTTCACCGCGCGGGTCGAACAGGCCGCCCGCATCGCCGCCAATCACGGCGCGACCTTCGGCACCGGGGGCGAGCCGTTCCTGCGCTTCAACTTGGCCACCCCCCGCGCCCGCGTGGCCGAGGCGGTGAGCCGCCTGCGGCAGGCGTTCGCCGACCTGCAATGAAGGGGCTGGCGCGGCTCTTCGCGGCCCTCACGGCCCTGGCGATCCTTGCGGCGGCCTGGGCGATCCTGGCGCCGCTGCAGCGTCCGCCGGCCGTTCCCCTGCCGCGCGTGCCGCCCCTGGCCGCTACGCTGGATGGCCCGGTCGATCACATCCTGATCCGCAAGTCCACCCGAAGCATGACGGTCTTTCGCCAGGGCAGGCCGCTGAAAGCCTATCGCATCGCCCTGGGCTTCGCCCCCCAGGGCGACAAGCGCCGCCAGGGCGACGGACGCACGCCCGAGGGTCGCTTCACCATCGACCGGCTGAACCCGGACAGCGCCTACCACCTGTCGATGGGCATCGACTATCCCCGCCCGCAGGATCGGGCCCGCGCTGCCGCCGAAGGCGTCGATCCCGGCGGCGACATCTTCATCCACGGCCAGCCCAACCAGCGCCCCGACGGTGAAAGCCTGCCCGGCGACTGGACGGCAGGCTGCATCGCCGTCGCGGATGCCGAGATCCGCGAGCTCTACGCCGCCGTCAGGGTCGGGACGACGGTCGAGATCCTTCCCTGACGCCGCGGCATCTTCTGTGCCGCAAATATCCTCGGGGGGTCCGGGGGCGAAGCGCCCCCGGCTGCGCGTTGCAATCCCGCGCCGGCACGATCATATAGGTGCCCAACCCGAACAGCCCGAAGGCGTATCCCGCAATGGTCTATCTGGATTTCGAAAAGCCGCTTGCCGACATCGAGGGCAAGGCCGAGGAACTCCGCGCCCTCGCCCGCAAATCCGACAACACCGTGGATGTCGAGAAGGAGGCGGCGGCGCTGGACAGGAAATCCGCCGAACTTCTGCGCGATCTCTACAAGTCGCTGGATCCCTGGCGCAAGACCCAGGTGGCCCGCCATCCCGACCGCCCGCACTGCCGCGACTACATCGGCGCGCTGTTCACGGAATACACCCCTCTGGCCGGCGACCGCGCCTTCGGAGACGACCACGCGGTGATGGGCGGCCTGGCGCGGTTCAACGACGCGCCCTGTGTGGTGATCGGCCATGAAAAGGGCACCGACACCAAGACCCGCATCCACCACAACTTCGGCATGGCCCGGCCGGAAGGCTATCGCAAGGCGATCCGGCTGATGGATCTGGCCCATCGCTTCGGCCTGCCGGTCATCACCCTGGTGGACACGCCCGGCGCCTATCCCGGCAAGGGCGCCGAGGAACGCGGCCAAAGCGAAGCCATCGCCCGCTGCACTCAGAAATGCCTGGAAATCGGCGTCCCCCTGGTCAGCGTCATCATCGGCGAGGGCGGGTCGGGCGGCGCGGTGGCCTTCGCCACGGCCAACCGCGTGGCCATGCTGGAACATTCGATCTACTCGGTGATCTCGCCCGAGGGCTGCGCCTCGATCCTGTGGAAGGACGCCGACCGGATGCGCGAGGCGGCCGAGGCGCTGCGGCTGACCGCGCAGGATCTGAAAAGGCTGGGCGTGATCGACTGCATCATCGCCGAACCTGTGGGCGGTGCGCAGCGCGACCCCGCCGCCGCGATCAAGACCGTGGGCGAGGAGATCGCCGCCATGCTGGCCGCCCTGGCGGGCAAGACGCCCGCCGACCTCGTCCGCGAACGCCGGCAGAAGTTCCTCGAGATGGGGTCGAAAAGCCTCGTGGCCTGACCTCAGACGGCCAAAGCCCGCGGCGGATCATTCCACCACCACCAGCCCGCCGAAGCGGTCCTGCGCCACGGCCCGGATCATTGCCGCCATCCGGTCGATCAGGGGACGGTGGGCGGAACGCCGCCGCCAGCCCAGCCCGATCGAGCGCGTCAGGCGGTTGCGCCGGAACGCCAGCACCGCCACGTCCCCGGTTTCGGGCGACACCTCGGACTGGATGTACAGCGCCGGCAGGAAGCTCAGCCCCATGTTCAGCGCCGTCATCTGCCTCAGCGCGTCCAGGCTGGTGCCTTCATAGTCCTGCCGCAGGTTGGCGCCCGTCTCGTCGCAGAGGGCGACGATCTGGCTGTGAAGGACATAGGTCCTGGACAGGGCCAGGATGTCCTCTCCGGCCAGGTCGTCGTCCAGCACCTCGGACCGGCCGGCAAGCGGATGGTCATGCGCCACGACCAGCTTCAGCGGCTCGCGGAACAGGCGAAGCACCTCGACATCGGCGGAACCGACCGGCAGCTGCGTCAGGATCAGGTCGTGCTGGCCCGCCAGCAGTTCGTCGCGCAGCACAAGCGGCGCCGCGTCCCGCACGATCACCTTGAGCAAGGGGTAGGACAGGCGGATCCGCCGCATCACGTGGGGCATGATATAGGGGCCGATGGTGGGCGTCGAACCCAGCCGGATGGTGCCGCTGATGCCGCCGCGCGCCTCTTGCGCCAGGCCGCGCAGCGCCTCGGCCTCGTCCAGCACCCTGCGGGCCTGAGCCAGCATCACGCGCCCCTGCGGGGTCAGCACCGCGCCCCGCTGCCCGCGCTCGACCAGTTCCAGGCCCAGGGCGGCCTCCAGGCCCAGGATCTGCTGGCTCAGCGACGACTGGCTGACCCCCACCCGCTCGGCCGCGCGGCGATAGTGGCGGGTTTCGGCAAGGGCGGTGAAATAGGCCAGTTGCTTCAGGGTCGGTTGGCCGGTCATGGCGGCGGGGCCTTGGCGCAGGGGATGGCCACAGCCTAGCACGATCCGCGTCTGATCGGAATATCCGATTGTCTTTTCAGGCTGGGCCGCCTTTTCCGACGCCTTGCCACCGCCATATCAGGCGGGTGCGGTGCCGTCCGGTTCCCGCGATCGACAGGAGGAAAAACCCATGAAGACCAGTCCCGCAGTCCGGTCATTCTCGATCGGCGTCAGGCTTGTCGCCCTGCGCCGCCGTCATCAGGTCATCAAGGCCATGATCGCCGAGGAACTGCGCCGCCCCGCGCCCTGCAACCTGATCCTGCAGCGCCTCAAGCGCCAGCGGCTGGCCCTCAAGGATCAGATCGCGCGCCTCGACGGGCTGCTGCGCAGCCTGGGCACGGCGGGCAGGCAGCAGGCATCCTGAACCGGGGGGACAGATGCTCTTGCGTTATCTGTATGTGCAGACGGGGCTGAACCATTTCCACAGCACCGACTTAGGCGACATGCGCCGCGCGCTTCTGGACGAGGATGAGGACGGACCCGACGGCGGCAGCCCCGACGCCGCGTCCGGGGCCCCGCCGCCCCGGCGTCAGGCCGCCCTCCGGCCCCAGCCGCCCCAACGGCTGTGACGAAGCGACCGTCCCCGGCAAGGAAGGCCGCCCCCGGCGGGGCGGCCACGGCGATCAGGCGGCGATGGTCCTGAAGCCGCCTTCGGCCATCAGGCGGTCGGAATGGCTTTCGATCTCGGCCTCCAGGCGGGGCATGAAGCCCTCGGCAGGCAGGTCGGCCGGGATGGCCGGCAGGAACTCGACCACCGCGCGGCCGGGCCGGATGCCCCAGCCCTTGCGCGGCCAGAACAGGCCGGTGTTGACCGCCACCGGCACCACCGGCAGGCCGGTGCCGGCCCGGATCGTGCTGACGCCGTGCTTGTAGGGCCGGCGTTCGCCCGGCAGCGTCCGCGTGCCTTCGGGATAGATGATGAGCTGGCCCAGCCCCTCGCCGGCCAAGCGGCGGTTGATCTCGGACGAGATGGCGCGCATGGCGTCGCGGCCGCGGGTGCGGTCGATGGGGATGCAGCCCACCTTCCAGGCATACCAGCCCATGATCGGCACCCGCATCACCTCGCGCTTCATGATGAAGGCTCGGCGCGGAACGGCATGGGCGATGACCAGGATATCCAGAAAGCACTGGTGCTTGGCGGCGATGATGCAGTCACCGGTCGGGGGCGTGCCGCGCACCTCGCAGGTGACGCCCAGATGCAGGCGCGCCGCCCACAGCATGTAGCCGATCCAGCGGGTCGCGACGCGGTTGGCGCCGGCGCGGCCCTCGCGCAGCAGGGCGGGGATGCCCAGCAGCCCGATCACCACGGTGGCCAGCGCGACATGCAGGTAGTAAAGCCCGTTCTGCAGGTGCTGCCAGGGCGTCAGCGGGCCGGGACCGGCCGAGGCCGCCCGGTCGGTCATCGCACCGACTCCAGCATCTTCAGCGCGGCCCAGCGCGTCGCCAGAAAGCCCACGATGCCCGCCACCACGGGAATCAGCAGCGGCAGCAGCCAGCCCCAGCCCTGGAAGCCCAGCCCGGTCAGGAACCCGCCCGCCGCATCCATGCGCGGCAGCAGGGCGATGCCGGCCATCCCGCAGGCCGTGCCGACGGCCGCGCCGACCGCCGCGCGCTTGGTGAAGCGGCGCACGAAGGCGGTGGCGATGGTGATGTCGCGGGCCCCGATCAGCCGCAGCACCCGGATCACCTGCCCGTTGGCGGCCAGGGCCGCCTTGGCCGCCAGCGTGATCATCGCGGCCGAGGCCGCCGCGATCAGCAGCAGCGACACGATGCCCAGCATCCGCAGCCGGTTCGCCGCCGTCACCAGCGGACGGCGCCATTCCGTGTGGTCATCCAGAACCGCGGCCGGCACCTCGGCCTCGAGCCGCAGGCGCAGGCCCTGGGCGTCGAAATCCTCGCCGGTGATCGGCAGGTCGATCAGCGCGGGCACCGGCAGCGCGTCCACCGGCATGTCGGGGCCGAACCAGGGCGCCAGCAGGTCAGCCACCTCCTCGGGGGGAAGCAGGCGCGGCTGGCCGGCGCCGGGCGTGGTGGCCAAGACCTGCAGCGCCGCCTGCGCCGCCGCGTCCTGATCGCCTTCGGGCGCGCTGATGCGGACGGTGACGGATCCGGCCAGTTCGCCCGACCAGCGGTCCGCCAGTCGCCCCGTGGCCAGCGCCAGGGCCAGGGCGAAGACCGCCAGGAAGGCCATCGCCCCGGCCGAGAACAGCGTCAGCTGCGCCGTGAAGCCCGTGGGCGGCACGATCCGGTCGCCCGATCCGCCGTCGCGCATCAACCCCTGCCACAGCGCCCTGGGGTTCAGCGCCCCCCGTTCCGACCGTTTCACAGATCCGCCCCCGCCAGTTGCAAGGTTCCGTTGGCGATCCGCAGCACGCGCGCCGCAACCTGCGCCTTCGCCGCGCGGATCAGGTTCAGGTCATGGGTTGCGACCAGCACGGTCTTTCCCGACCTGTTCAGCTCGATCAGCAATTGCATCAGCCGGACCGACATCTCCCAGTCCAGGTTGCCGGTCGGCTCGTCCGCCAGCACCAGATCCGGGGACAGGATCACCGCGCGCGCCAGCGCCGCCCGCTGGCGTTCCCCGCCCGAGAGCGAGGGCGGCAGCGCGCGGGCGTGCTGGGTCAGCCCCACCCAGCCCAGAAGATCGCGCAGCGCGTCAAGATCCACCGGCTCGCCCGCCACCGACAGCGGCAGGGCCACGTTCTCGGCCACGGGCAGGTGGTCCAGGAACTGCGTGTCCTGATGCACGACCCCGACCCTGCGGCGCAGATCGGCGATGCCGTCGCGCGTCAGCTGGCGCAGGTCGCCGCCGAAGGCCGTCATCTCGCCCGAGGTGGGCAGCAGGTCGGCATAGCACAGCCGCAGCAGCGTGGTCTTGCCCGACCCCGACGGGCCGGTGAGGAAATGGAACATGCCCGGCTGCAAGGTCAGCGTCATGTTCGACAGCAGCTCAGGCCCCCCGTGATAGCCGAAGCCGACATCCCGCATCTCGATCAAGCGCAACCCCCTTGTCCCGTCCCTGCCGTTCTTTCAGGCTTGGCCCCGCTTGGAAGCCGGCCCCGCGCTTGATAGAACAGCCAAAAGGCGAATGCGAGGGCCGGCATGGCGGAAATACGGTTGATCTGTCCCGGCTGCGCGGCGGAATACCGCGTCCCCGACGCAGCCATTCCCCCCGGCGGGCGCGAGGTCGAGTGCAGCGCCTGCGGCCATGTCTGGCACGCGGCCCCCCAGCCTGGCGCCATCGGCCCCGACCCCCAACCGGCGGCCGAGCGGCCCACCGGCGGCGTTCCCCGGCTGAACCGCAGCCTGCCCGACAACGTGCTGGACATCCTGCGCGGCGAGGTCGAGCACGAGCGCCGCGCCCGTGCCGCCGAGGGCGCAGGAACCCGCCCGGCCCCCGCCGCCACGCCACCGGCACCCACGCCGGACGAGGACCCCCCCATCGCCGCGACCAGCCGCCCTGTCCGGCCCGAAAAGGCGGGTCCCGGAGAGAGGGGGACAACAGAGGCGGAGACGGCGGAGCCCGAGCCCGCGATGCCAGCGCCGGTCGGGCCGCAAGCCGCGCAGCCGGCGCCCCGGACGCCGGGGCTTGCACAGCTTGTCCCCGCCCAGGCGGCAGCCGTCGTCGCCCCGATCAGGAAGCCCGCGATCCGCGAGGACCGGCGCGACCGGCCCGCCCCTGCGGCGCAACCGGGCCGCAGCGCCTATGGCATGGGCTTCGGCCTGGCCCTGATCCTGGCGGCCGGCCTGGTGGCGCTGTATCTGCTGGCACCCCGGCTGGCCGATCAGGGGGCCCTGGGGGCGGTCCTGACGAACCTGCGCGACATCCTGGACGGGGCGCGGTTGTGGCTGCAGGACAGCCTGGGCAATCTGGTCGGCTGATCAGAACCGGTCCAGCAGGCGGCCCAGGTAGTCGCGTTCGTCCTGCGGGCGCTCGACCTGGCCGCTGCGGCGGCGGATTTCGTCCAGAAGGTCACGGGCGCGCTGGGCGGGATCCACGCCTTCGGCCAGGGGATTGCCGCCGGCGATGACATGGCCATTGCCGTCGCGCTGACGCCCCAGCGGATCCAGCGCGGGACGCTGGCCCATCGTCTGGCCCTGTCCGGCGCGGTCGCCGCCGCCCGGCTGCTGGCCGTCCTGCCCCTGCTGCTGTCCCTGCTGTCCCTGCTGGCCTTGCTGCCCCTGCTGGGCCAGCATGTCGCCCAGCGCGCGCATCCCCTCGCGCATCGACTGGATCGCATCGGCCTGCCGCTGCAGCGCCCCGCCGGTGTCGCCTTTGCGCAGCGCCTGTTCTGCCTCCTCCATGGCGCGGCCTGCCTCGTCAAGCTGGCGCCGCGCCTCGTCCCCGCCGGGGGATCCCTGGCCGGGCAGCAGGCCCTGCTGCTGGCCCAGTTCCTCGCGCAGTTGCCGCTGGCGGTCCGCCAGCCCCTGCGAGATCGGGCGAGGGCTGGCCCGGCTGGCCTTGCCCGAACTGTTCCTGCATGTCGCGGAAGGCGTCGTCCGACAGGCGCTGCTGTTCGCGCAGGGTGTCGGCCAGCCGGTTCATCGGCTGGTTGCCGCTGCTGCCCTCCTGGCCCTCGCCGCCGCCCTGCGCCTGACGGACCTGCAGGTTCTCCATCATGCGGTTGAACTGTTCCAGCAGCTCCTGGGCTTCGGCCATGCGGCCCTCGTTCATCAGGCGCTGGATCTCGTCCATCATCTGCTGGATCTGGTCGCCGGTGATCTGCTGGCCGGGCTGATCCTGCGTGAACCGCTCCGAGGGATCCTGCTGCTGGCCCTGCTGGGCCAGCATCTCGGTATAGGCGTCCGTGGCGGCCTTCAATTCGTCCATGAGCCGCTGGATCTCGTCGGGGCTGGCCCCGTTGCGGATCGCCTCGGACAGCTTTTCCTGGGCCTGGCGCATCCGTTCCAGCGCGTCGGACAGCCCGCCATCCTCAAGCAGCACGGCCGCCTGCCACAGCGCCTCGGCCAGATCGTCGCGGGCCTTGTCGGTCAGCGGATCGCCTTCCAACAGGGCGACGGCGCCGCGCAGTTCGCGGTAAAGCGCCTGTTCGACGAAGCCCTGAGGCTGCCAGGTCACGGCGCGCAGGATTTCCGCGCTGCGTCCGGCGTTGTCGCGCGACCACAACAGGTCGCGCCGCATCTCGATCAGCGCGGCGGCCAGCGGGTTGAAGAAGCGCCGCCCCGGCAGGACGGTGCGCATCGGCTGGGCCTCGCCCACCTGCTCGATGCCGTCCACGGCCCGCAGGCTGACGCTGACGGGAAGGTTGGCCCAGGGATGGCGGGACAGATCCTCGGTCAGCTGGCCCTGCACCTCGCGCCGGTCGCCGCGCGGCAGCGGCAGCGCCAATTCGACGGCGGGCCGCGGCTCGGGGTCGATCGCCAGCCCGTAGCGCCGATCGACGGCGGCCAGGTCAAGGGCGATCACCGCCTGTCCCAGGGCTATGCCGTGGTCGTCGCGGGCGGTGAAGTCCTGCACCATCCGGCCGTCGGCGCGGCGGACCGGCGCGGCGCCAGCCTGGATCACCGGTGCGCTGTCGGGCAGCACGGTCACCTCGAAGCGGCGCCCGGCAACCTCGATGCTGCCCGAGCTTTCGGCGCGGAATCCCGGCGCCTGCGGATCATCGCCTGTCGCGGGACCGACATCCTGGGCGACGGCGATCCCCTGCCCGTACAGCCGGAACGTCACCTCGCTGCCCTTGGGCAGTTCCAGGACCTGCCCTTCGGCAAGGGCGTTCAGATAAAGCGTCGGACGGCGGGTATAGGCGGGAGGCTCGGCCCAGCCCTCCCAGCTGGGGCCGCTCGGGGTCTGGTCGGTCGCCACCGGGCGGGACACGGTCGCGGCGATCGCCTCGATCCCCTGCCCCATCTGCGCGGCGCCGCCGAAGATCAGCGCCATGACAAGGGCCACCAGCCCGGCAAGGCGCAGCGCATAGGGATCGCGCCGCGTCAGGCCGGCATCGGGGCGCACGGCGCGCGCACGGGATGCCCGCTGCTGCATCTGCGCCAGATGCGCCTGCCACAGCGCCCCCTCGCCGCCGATCGCGGCGCGGTCGGTCAGGGCGGCCAGCGGACGGTCCGGCAGGGTCCGGTCCAGCCGGGCCATCGCCTCGGCCATCCGCACCCGGCGGAACCGCATCCCGCCGCGGATCGCGACCCAGATCAGCAGCAGAACCGCCGCCCCTGCCAGCCAGGGCAGGACGGGCTGCGGCACCCCGGCCACCACGCCCAGCGACAGGGCCGCGAAGACAAGCGCCAGCACGGTCGCCAGCGGCCAGAAGGCGCGGGCCGCCCGTTCCCAGACCATCCCCCAGCGGGTCAGGCGCAGGGCGCGGACGACCGGGCCGTTCTTCTGTGCGAAAATATCCCCGGGGGTCCGGGGGCCGGCAGCCCCCGGCCGGGGCGTCGCATCGTGGTGCCGCGTCAAAGCCATTCCGGGATGCTATCCCGCGCCAGCATTTCCTCAAACGTCGGCCTTGCCCTGATGACGGCGAAGTGATCGCCGCGCACCAGCACCTCCGGGACCAGCGGGCGCGAGTTGTATTCCGACGCCATCACCGCGCCATAAGCCCCCGCCGATCGGAACGCGATCAGATCGCCCGCCGCCGGATCGGGCAGATCCGCCCCCTTCTGGAAGGTGTCGCCCGATCTCGCAGACCGGTCCCACGACATCGAAGGGCCGCACCGGCGCGCCCGGGGCGGGTTCGACGACCGGAACGACGTCGTGATGGGCGCCGTACATGGCCGGGCGCAGCAGGTCGTTCATGGCCGCGTCCACGATCAGGAAGCGGCGCCCCTCGCCCTCCTTCACATAGATCACCCGGCTCAGCAGCACCCCGGCATTGCCGACGATGTTGCGGCCCGGCTCGATCTCGATCTCGCAGCCCAGATCGCCCACCGTCTCGCGGATCACCTGCCCGTATTCCAGCGGCAACGGGGGCGCGTTGTTGTCGCGCCGATAGGGGATCCCCAGCCCGCCGCCCAGATCCAGCCGGCTGATGGCGTGGCCATCGGCGCGCAGCGCGCGGGTCAGGTCAGCGACCTTTCCATAGGCGGCGCGGAACGGTTCGAGATCGGTCAGCTGGCTGCCGATATGCACGTCGATGCCCACCACCTGCAGCCCCGGCAGCGACGCCGCCTCGGCATAGACCTGGCGCGCGCGGGCGATGGGAATGCCGAACTTGTTCTCGGACTTGCCGGTGGCGATCTTCTCGTGGGTCCTGGCGTCGACGTCGGGATTGACGCGCACCGCCACCGGAACCGTGGCGCCCATGCCCGCCGCAAGATCGGACAGCGCCCGCATCTCGGGCTCGGATTCCAGGTTGAACTGGCGGATGCCGCCATCGATGGCCATGCGCATCTCGGGCAGGGTCTTGCCGACGCCGGAAAACACGATCCGTTCGCCCGGGACGCCCGCGGCCCGCGCCCGCGCGTATTCCCCCCGACACCACGTCCATGCCCGCGCCCAGATCGCCCAGCAGCTTCAGAACCGCCAGGTTGCTGTTCGACTTCACCGCAAAGCAGACCAGGTGGTCGGTCCAGTCAAGCGCCTGGCGGAACAGCCCGAAATGGCGCGTCAGCGTCGCCGCGGAATAGACATAGACGGGCGTGCCCACGTCGGCCGCGATGCGCGCCAGCGGCACGTCCTCGGCGCAAAGCTGGCCGCCGTGATAGTTGAAGTGGTCCACTACAGCTCCGTGATCACGCCCATCGTGGCGTGCCCCGAGATCGTGACGTTGGACTTCGGCTCGTTCCTGGGCGCCGCCGCCGGCCGTTCGGGGGGCCGTCCACGCCGCAGGCCGCCACCGCCGCCACCGCCAGAATCGCGATCCACTTCATGCCAGTTTTCCTTTCCAGCGGGTGATCTGCGCGCGCACCTGATCGGGCGCCGTGCCGCCATAGCTTTGCCGCGAGGCGACCGAATTGTGAACGCCCAGAACGCCGAACACCTTGTCGGTGATGCCAGCATGGACGGACTGCATGTCGTCCAGCGTCAGGTCGGGCAGGTCGCAGCCCTTCCGTTCGGCCAGGGCGACCAGCGATCCGGTGACATGGTGGGCGTCCCGGAACGGCAGGCCAAGCTCTCGCACCAGCCAGTCGGCCAGATCCGTCGCGGTCGAGAACCCGGCCGAGGCCGCGGCCTCCATCCGGTCGCGATGGGCGGTCAGGTCGGACAGCATCCCGGTCATCGCCGCAAGCGCCAGCATCAGGTGGTCGGCGGCGTCGAAGACCTGCTCCTTGTCCTCCTGCATGTCCTTCGAATAGGCCAGCGGCAGGCCCTTCATCACCGTGAACAGAGCGACCGTCGCCCCCAGGATGCGGCCGATCTTGGCGCGGATCAGTTCGGCCGCGTCGGGGTTGCGCTTCTGCGGCATGATCGAGCTGCCGGTGGACCACTTGTCCGACATCGACACGAAGCGGAACTGGGCCGATGACCAGATCACCAGCTCCTCGGCCAGCCGCGACAGGTGGACCGCGCAGATGCTGGCCGCCGACAGGAACTCCAGGGCGAAGTCGCGGTCCGACACCGCGTCCAGGCTGTTGGCCATTGGCGCCTCGAAGCCCAGCGCCTCGGCGGTGGCGTGGCGGTCGATGGGATAGCCGGTGCCGGCCAGGGCGGCGGCGCCCAGGGGCGATTCGTTCATCCGCCGGCGGGCATCCTGAAAGCGCGACAGGTCGCGGCCGAACATTTCCACATAGGCCATCATGTGATGGCCCCAGGTGACCGGCTGTGCGGTCTGCAGATGGGTGAAACCGGGCATCACCCAGTCCGCGCCCGCCTCGGCCTGGGCCAGCGCGGCGCGGATCAGCGCGCGCAGCGCGTCGGTCACGCCGTCGCACTGGTCGCGCACCCACAGCCGGAAGTCGGTGGCCACCTGGTCGTTCCTGGACCGGCCGGTATGCAGACGGCCCGCAGGTTCGCCGATGATCTCCTTCAGCCGGGCTTCCACGTTCATGTGGATGTCTTCCAGTTCGGTGCGGAAGGGGAAATCGCCCGCCTCGATCTCTGACAAGACGGTGAGCAGCCCTTCCCTGATTGCCCGCGCATCGCTATCGCTGATGATGCCTTGTGCGGCCAGCATCGCCGCATGGGCCCGGCTGCCCCGGATGTCCTGGGCATAGAGCCGCCGGTCGAAGCCGATCGAGGCGTTGATCGCCTCCATGATCGCGTCGGGACCTGCGGCAAACCGCCCGCCCCACATGCTGTTGGCGGAATCCTGTTGCGGCCGGTCGGTCATAGGCGCGTCCTTCGGAGGTCTTCATGCTGCGTTCCGCCCTGCTTTATACGGCACTGGTTTTGGGTGCAAACGCCGCCTGCGCGGGCGCGGTGGACTGGCAGGCCGCGCGCGACGCGGGCCTGGTCAAGCTGGTCCCGGCCGAAGAGCCCCTGCCGGTCTCCGACGCGGAATTCACCGATCCCGAAGGCGGCGCGCACAGCCTGGCCGACTATCGCGGCAAGGTCGTTCTGCTGAACTTCTGGGCCACCTGGTGCGCCCCCTGCCGAGAGGAGATGCCCTCGCTGGACGCGCTTCAGGCCGAGATGGGCGGCGAGGATTTCCAGGTCGTGGCGGTGGCGACGGGGCGCAACGACCCCGAAAACATCGACAGGTTCTACGCGGAAACCGGGCTTCGGAACCTGCCCGTCCTGCTGGATCCGCGCCAGCAGCTGGCGCGCGGCATGGGCGTGCTGGGCCTGCCGGTGACGGTCCTGATCGACCGCGACGGCCACGAGGTCGCCCGCCTGCTGGGCGAAGCGGACTGGAACAGCGGACCGGCCAGGGAGGTCATCCGCCAACTGCTGGCCGACTAGGGTCGGGACCGCGCCGTTAACCGTCAATCCAAAAATCCCTGCCGGTTTACCGCATATTAGGCGATTATCGCCATAACTGATTGTGGTGTGATTGGGTGACAAGGGATCAGACGTGACAAACGCGAACCAACCCGGCAAGGGATCCCCGCTGGACTTCGCCGTGGACCAGCAAAGCAGGCTGACGCTGCCGGCGGTGCGGCTGGCGGTGGAACGGGGCAATGGCGTGCTGGCCTTCCAGCCCGTCGTGCAGGCGGAGCGCACGAGCCGTCCCGCCTTCTACGAAGGGCTGATCCGCATCATCGACGAATCGGGCCGGATGGTGCCGCTGCGCGACTTCATGCCGGCGGCCGAAACCACGGAACTGGGGCGCCAGATCGACTGCCTGTCGCTGTCGCTGGGCCTCAAGGCGCTTTCCGAAGAACCGTCGCTTCGCCTGTCGATCAACATGTCGGCGCGTTCGATCGGCTATCCGGCCTGGATGGACACCCTGCGCCGCGGCGTGTCGGCCAATCCCCAGGCCGCCGAAAGGCTGATCCTGGAGATCACCGAAAGCTCGGCCATGGACATGCCCGACGACGTGAAGGCCTTCATGCGCGAGGTGCAGCGATACGGGATCGGGCTGGCGCTTGACGATTTCGGCGCGGGCTACACCTCGTTCCGCTATCTGCGCGACTTCTGCTTCGACATGATCAAGATCGACGGGCAGTTCATCCGCGAGATCTCGACCCACCCCGACAACCAGGTGCTGACGCGGGCGCTGATGTCGATCGCACAGCACTTCGACATGTTCACCGTGGCCGAAATGGTGGAAACCGCCGACGACGCCAGCTTCCTGATCGACAGCGGCATCGACTGCCTGCAGGGATACTACTTCGGCGCGCCGACCATCGCGCCCCCCTGGAAGTCTCCGCCCTCGGTCGCGCTGCGCTAGAGGCGGGCCGGTTCCGGCCGATCTGCTTGACGCCAAGGCATGAACCCGCATCCTGTCCCTGATTCGCCACTTGTCTGGCATCAAGGGAAGGAGCCCGTCATGACCAAAGCCGTAATCGTGTCTGCCGCCCGCACCCCGGTCGGCAGCTTCATGGGATCGTTCGCCAATGTCCCGGCGCATGATCTGGGCGCTGCCGTCCTGAAAGAGGTCGTGGCCCGGGCCGGGATCGACCCGGCCGAGGTCAGCGAGACGATCCTGGGCCAGGTCCTGACGGCGGGCCAGGGCCAGAACCCGGCCCGCCAGGCGCATATCCGGGCGGGCCTGCCGCAGGAATCGGCGGCCTGGGGGATCAACCAGGTCTGCGGATCCGGCCTGCGGGCCGTGGCGCTTGCCGCGCAGCACGTGATTCTGGGCGACGCCAAGGTGGTGCTGGCGGGCGGCCAGGAAAGCATGTCGATGTCGATGCACGCGACCTATCTGCGCGCGGGGCAGAAGATGGGCGACATGCAGATGGTCGACACCATGATCCGCGACGGGCTGTGGGACGCCTTCAACAATTACCACATGGGCACCACGGCGGAAAACGTGGCGCAGAAATGGCAGATCAGCCGCGACCAGCAGGACGAATTCGCGCTGGCCTCGCAGAACAAGGCCGAGGCCGCGCAGAAGGCCGGCCGCTTCGACGACGAGATCGTGGGCTTCACCGTCAAGACGCGCAAGGGCGACACGGTGGTGGACAAGGACGAATACATCCGCCACGGCGCCACCATCGACGCCATGCAGAAGCTGCGCCCGGCATTCTCCAGGGACGGCTCGGTCACGGCCGGCAACGCCTCGGGGCTGAACGACGGGGCCGCGGCGGTGATGGTAATGACCGAGGACGAGGCCAGCCGCCGCGGCTTGACGCCGCTGGCGCGCATCGCGTCCTGGGCCACCGCCGGGCTTGATCCGGCGATCATGGGCACGGGGCCGATCCCCGCCAGCCGCAAGGCCCTGGAAAAGGCCGGCTGGTCCGTGGGCGATCTGGACCTGGTCGAGGCGAACGAGGCTTTCGCCGCCCAGGCCTGCGCCGTGAACAAGGACATGGGCTGGGATCCTGACATCGTCAACGTGAACGGCGGCGCCATCGCCATCGGCCACCCCATCGGCGCCTCGGGCTGCCGGGTCCTGAACACCCTTCTGTTCGAGATGAAGCGCCGCGACGCGAAGAGGGGTCTGGCCACGCTGTGCATCGGCGGGGGCATGGGCGTGGCGATGTGCATCGAACGCTAAGGCTGGCAGGGACGCGCAACGATGTTGCGCGTCGCCATCTTGCCTTGTAGCAATATTTCTGGAACGACAGATTTAAGGGGGAGATTCATGTCCAGGGTTGCTCTTGTCACCGGGGGCTCGCGCGGGATCGGCGCGGCGATCTCGAAGGCTCTTCAGGAGGCCGGCTATACCGTCGCCGCCACCTATGCGGGCAATGACGACGCCGCGAAAGCCTTCACGGACGAAACCGGCATCAGGACCTACAAATGGTCCGTCGCCGATTATGACGCCTGCGCCGACGGCATCAGGCGGATCGAGGAAGAGGTCGGACCCATCGACGTCCTGGTCAACAACGCGGGAATCACCCGCGACGCCATGTTTCACAGGATGACGCCGCAGCAGTGGAAAGAGGTCATCGACACCAACCTGACCGGCCTGTTCAACATGACCCATCCGGTCTGGACGGGGATGCGCGACCGCAAGTTCGGCCGCATCATCAACATCAGCTCGATCAACGGGCAGAAGGGCCAAGCGGGGCAGGCGAACTATTCCGCCGCCAAGGCGGGCGACCTGGGCTTCACCAAGGCCCTGGCCCAGGAAGGCGCACGGGCCGGCATCACCGTCAACGCGATCTGCCCGGGATATATCGGCACCGAGATGGTCAAGGCCATCGACGAAAAGGTGCTGAACGAAAGGATCATCCCGCAGATCCCGGTGGGCCGGCTGGGCGAACCCGAGGAGATCGCCCGGATCGTCGTGTTCCTGGCCTCTGACGATGCAGGCTTCATCACCGGATCGACGGTCAGCGCCAACGGCGGCCAGTTCTTCGTCTGACGCCAAGCCGCGAAAAGAACGCGGCCCGCGCAATCGCGCGGGCCGTTTCCATTCCGTCGCCCCCTCGGGCGGGTTCAGTGGGACAGTCGGGAGATTTCTTCCTTGAGACGAAGTTTCTCGCGCTTCATGGCCTTGATCTGCGTGTCGCTGGATCCAGGGCTTCTCTGTTCTCTTTCAACGGCATCGGAAAGCATCTGGTGTTTCTTGCGCAGTTCCTCGACGTGGGAAGCAACCGACATCGCGTCCTCCTGTATAGGTTGAGTAGAACAGGGCAATTGCAGCACAGACTGGTGATTCTGTCACGAGGGTTTTGCCAACAGCCCGGTCAATGGCGAACCCTCGCGCAGGACGGCCGAGGCGGCGGGCGTCAGATCCTCGCCATCGCCGGGATGGGCGGCCGCAGGGTGCATGACGAAGGGCGCCAGAAGGCGCAGCGGACCCCGCGCGCCCTTCTGCGCCTGGACGATCACCCGCCCGGCCTCGCGCCCCGGCCGGCCGGCGACGGGCAGGATCGCCACCGACCCGGCGCGTCCCCGCAGGCCCTCCAGGATCGCGTCCAGCCGGTCGGCCCGCTGGATCAGCGTCACCATGCCGCGGGGCTTCAGGCGCCGCAGCGCGGTGTCGATCCAGGCGGCCAGCGGCGTCTGCTCGCGCCGGGCCAGGGCGCGCCCGCCGTCAGGCGCCGGCGTGCCGCCCAGGAAATAGGGCGGGTTGGCGATGACGTGGTCGAAATCCTGCGCCCGAAGCCCGTCCGGAGGACGGGCCACGTCCCCCGTCAGGACCTGCATGGCGATGCCGTTGGAAGCGGCGTTCAGCCGCGCAAGCCGGGCATAGTCCTCCTGCTGCTCAAGCCCCAGAAGCTGCAGCCCGGGCACGCGCCAGGCCAGGCACAGGCTGGCCACGCCCGCCCCGCAGCCCAGTTCCAGAACCGCCTGCCCCGCCCGCGCCGGACAGGCCGCGGCCAGCATCACCGCATCGGCGCCCGACCGGAAGCCCCGCCGGGGCTGCAGGACGCGCAGCCGTCCCCCCAGAAAGCCGTCGTCGGAAAGCTCAGTCATCCAGACCGGCGTCGCGCAGGATGGCGCGGGCCATGAACTCGTCCCGGTCCGCCACCATCAGCCGCTGCGGCAGGATGCCCAGCGATCCCTCCAGCACGCTCATGTGCTGATCCAAGGGAAAGGCCGGGATTCCCTCGTGTTCCAGCAGGCCGATGGCACGGGACATGCGGATGGGATCGTTGCTGCGGAACAGTTCTTTCATGGCCCGAACGCTAGGCGGCGGTTGCGCAATTGTCGAGGGCATGGCAAGGGACGGGCGCTGCAGGGGGATAAGGCGATGGGTGTGCAGGAGAACGTCCAGAAACCGCTGGATCGGCTGTCCGAGGCGCTTGGCGCCGAAATGGAGGCGGTCAACGCGCTGATCCGCGACCGCATGGCCAGCGAGAACGCCCCCCGCATCCCCGAGGTGACGGCGCATCTGATCGAGGCCGGCGGCAAGCGGCTGCGTCCCATGCTGACCCTGGCCGCGGCCCGGGTGATGGGCTATGACGGCCCCTTCCACATCCACCTGGCCGCCACGGTCGAGTTCATCCATACCGCCACCCTGCTGCATGACGACGTGGTGGACGAAAGCCGCCAGCGGCGCGGGCGCCCCACGGCGAACCTGCTGTGGGACAACAAGTCCAGCGTGCTGGTCGGCGACTACCTGTTCGCGCGCAGCTTCCAGCTGATGGTGGAACCCGGCAACCTGCGCACGCTGGAGATCCTGTCGAACGCCGCCGCCACCATCGCCGAGGGCGAGGTGCTGCAACTCACCGCCGCCCAGGATCTGCGCACGGACGAGGGCATCTATCTGAAGGTCGTCCGGGGCAAGACGGCGGCGCTCTTTTCCGCCGCGACCGAGGTGGGGGGCGTGATCTCGGGCGCCTCGGCGGGCCAGGTGCAGGCGCTGTTCGACTATGGCGACGCGCTGGGCATCGCCTTCCAGATCGTCGATGACCTGCTGGATTACGGCGGCGCGACCGAGACCATCGGCAAGAACGTCGGCGACGACTTCCGCGAACGCAAGCTGACCCTGCCCGTCATCAAGGCGGTCGCCCGGGCCACCCCCGAGGAGCGCGCCTTCTGGTCGCGCACCATCGAGAAGGGCGAACAGGGCGACGGCGATCTGGAACGGGCGCTGGCGCTGCTGGCGCGCCACGGCGCGATGGAGGCGGCACGCGCCGATGCGCTGCGCTGGTCGGCCACCGCCAAGGCCGCGCTGTCCAGGCTGCCCGCGCATCCGATCCGCGAGATGCTGTCCGATCTGGCGGATTTCGTGGTCAGCCGCGTCGCCTGAGGGCGTCCCGCCGCCGTTCGCCCTTCGGGCGGGTCATGACGCGTCCTGCACGGGATGCGGGCATCGGCGGAACCGGCGCTGCCCATGTTTCGGGCGAAAGCCGCCTGCCGCGCCGCCCAAACGGGCAATTCCTGTCTGAACCCGCCCCTGGCTTGCCCGAAGCCTGTGCAGCCCCGAAGCCGCGCCCCATGAAAGGGCGACGGCGGCGCGTCCGGTGCCGCATGGAAGGGGATTTGATGATGACAAGGGCTGCTCCCTTTATTGCCGGCGCCGCGATGCTGCTTGCGGCGCCCTCGTTCGCGCAGGATGCCGCCATGGCGGTCGAGGCCGCCGCTCCGGTGCCGGACAAGGGCGACACCACCTGGATGCTGGTCTCGGCGATCCTGGTGATGATGATGACGCTGCCGGGGCTGGCGCTGTTCTATGGCGGGCTGGTCCGGGCCAAGAACATGCTGTCGGTGCTGATGCAGGTGCTGACGGTGTTCAGCCTGATCGCGATCCTCTGGGTGGCCTTCGGATATTCGCTGGCCTTCACCGGCGCCGCCACGGCCGACGAGGCGACGGTCCTGACCCCCTATGTCGGCGGGCTGTCGAAGATGTTCCTGGGGGGCGTGACCACGGCCTCGAACGTCGAAGGCTTCACCGCGGGCGTGGTGATCCCGGAACTGTCCTTCGTGATCTTCCAGATGGCCTTCGCCTGCATCGCCTCGGCGCTGATCGTCGGCGCCACGGCCGAGCGGCTGAAGTTCAGCGCGATCCTGCTGTTCGTGGTGATCTGGTTCTTCCTGTCCTACATCCCGATGGCGCACATGGTCTGGTGGTGGGGCGGCCCCAGCGCCTATGACGCGCCCTCGGGGCTGCTGTTCGGGCACGGCGCGCTGGATTTCGCGGGCGGCACGGTCATCCACATCAATGCCGGCGTCGCGGGCCTTGTCGCCGCGATGGTCGCGGGTCCGCGCCTGGGCTATCGCAAGGAACTGCTGGCGCCCCACAACCTGACCTTCACCCTGGTGGGCGGCTGCCTGCTGTGGATCGGCTGGTTCGGCTTCAACGCCGGCTCGAACCTCGAGGCAAACGGCCTGACCGCGCTGGCGATGATCAACACCGCCGTGGCGACCGCCGCCGGCGTGCTGGCCTGGTCCTTCGGGGAATGGGCGTTCCGCGGCCATCCCAGCCTGCTGGGCGGCATCTCGGGGGCGATCGCGGGCCTTGTTGGCATCACCCCGGCGGCGGGCTTCGTGGGCCCGATGGGCGCCATCGCCATCGGCCTGATCGCCGGCCTGCTGTGCATGTGGTTCGTCATCAGCATGAAGCCGCGCATGGGCATCGACGACAGCCTGGACGTCTTCGGCATCCACGGCATCGGCGGCATCGTCGGGGCGATCCTGACGGGGGTCTTCGCGGCCCCTTCGCTGGGGGGCACGGGTGTCTTCGACTACGGCGCGAACGCGGTGGCGCCGTTCTCGATGGGCGGACAGGTCTATAACCAGACGCTGGGCGTGGTGATCGCGATCATCTGGTCGGGCGTGGTGTCCTTCGTGGCGATCCACATCGTCAAGGCGCTGATCGGGCTGCGGGTGGCCGATGCCGATGAACGCCAGGGCCTCGACATCACCACCCACGGCGAGAACGCCTACAACTGACGGCGAACCCCCCAGGCGGCCCGGCGCAGTCCCGCCGGGCCTTTTCCATGGACAAATCACGGATCGGTGCGGGCAATTCCCCTGCGGGGATTCTTCGTGTAGGGTTCCGCGCAATTCGGCCGGTGAACGGCCCTGGGCAGTTACGCAGGCAGCGACGCATGAAACGACCGACCGGCACCCCCAAGCGCACGGGCCGCAGCCCTGTTGCCGACAAGCGCATGCCCGAACCGGACCACAAACCCACGGTGCGCCGCCACAAGGCCCCGGCCCGGCGCGGCAACATCGTGTTCCGCACCGTCGCCGGGACGGTCAGCCTGATCTGGCGTATCCTCTGGGGCTCGCTCTGGCGGCTGGCGATGGTCCTGGTGCTGATCGTCGGCGGCGCCACCGCCTATTTCTATGCCAGCCTGCCCGAACCCGAGGCCCTGTTCGACGCCCGCGCGCGCGGATCCGTCACCATGCTGGACACCAACGGCAAGGTCTTTGCCTGGCGTGGGGAAACCTACGGCGCCGTCACCAGCGACAGGATCGCGCCGGTCCTGAAGGAAGCCGTGATCGCGACCGAGGATCGCCGCTTCAACTGGCATTTCGGCGTCGATCCGGTCGGCATCGCCAGCGCCATCAAGATCAACCTGGCCGCAGGGCGCGGCCCGCTGGAAGGGAACGGCGGCTCGACCATCACCCAGCAGGTGGCGAAACTGTTGTGCCTGGGCGACAGCTTCGACCCGATCCGCTGGAAGAACGAGGCCGAGTTCGAGGCGGACTGCCGCGTGACCAGCCTGTGGCGCAAGATCAAGGAAGTGCCCTATGCCTTCGCCCTGGAAGCCAAGTATTCCAAGGACGACATCCTCAACATCTACATGAACCGCTCGTACATGGGCGGCGGCGCGCGGGGCTTCGAGGCCGCCAGCCAGCGCTATTTCAACAAGCCCGCCTCGGACGTGAACGCCGCCGAGGCCGCGATGCTGGCGGGTCTTCTGCAGGCGCCCAGCTATTTCGCGCCGACCGCAAGCCTGGAGCGCGCCCAGAACCGCGCCAGCGTCGTCCTGGGCCTGATGACCGAGGAAGGCTACCTGACCCCGGCCGAGGCCGAACAGGCCCGCGCCAACCCGGCCCGGCTGTCGCAGGCGGCCGAGGCGCGGGCAGGGGGCTATTTCGCGGACTGGGTGATGGAATCGGGGCCGGGCTTTCTGACCAGCGAAACGACCGAGGACGTGACGATCCGCACCACCTTCGATCCGCGCATCCAGACCGCGGCCGAACGCGCGCTGAAGCGGATCTTCGATGAAAAGGTCAGCGAGGACAGCAAGGCCGAGGCCGCGGTGGTGGTGATGTCCGCCGATGGCGCCGTGCGCGCGATGATCGGCGGACGCGACACGACCGTGAACGGCGCCTTCAACCGCGCCGTCCAGGCCAAGCGGCAGACGGGGTCGGCCTTCAAGCCTTTCGTTTATGCCGCCGCCCTGGAAGCGGGCTACAGCCCGGGCGACCGGGTCGAGGACGGGCCGCTGACCATCCGCATCCCCGGCGGACGCCCCTGGTCGCCCCAGAACTATACCCGCCGCTATTACGGCAACGTCACGCTGACCACTGCCCTGAAGCAGTCGTTGAACACCGCGACGATCCGGCTGCAGGAAGCCGTGGGCCGCGATCTGGTGCGCCGCATCGCCCACGACTTCGGCATCGTCAGCAACCTGACCACCAGCCCATCGCTGGGCCTGGGGGCGTCGGAAGCCACGCTGATGGAACTGACCGGCGCCTATGCGGGGATCCGCAACGGCGGCACCTCGGTGGCGCCCTACGGCCTTGTGGAACTGCGCATCGCCGGCGACGACCAGCCGCTGATGGGGCAGTCGGGCGGCATGGGCGCGCGCGTCATCAGCCAGCGCGCGGCAGGACAGTTGATCTACATGATGCAGCAGGTGATCGACAGCGGCACCGGCACCCGCGCCAAGATGGGGTCGCGCCCGGTCGCCGGAAAGACCGGCACCACCAGCAGCTATCGCGATGCCTGGTTCGTGGGCTTTTCCGAACAATACGTGGTCGGCGTCTGGATGGGCTATGACGACAACACGCCGCTGAAGGGGGTGACCGGCGGCGGCCTGCCCGCCGAGATCTGGCAGGCGGTGATGACCGACATCCACGAGGGCCTGCCCGAGTTGCCGCTGTCCACGGTCTCGCCGGACGGCAGCGGCATCCTGCTGTCGAACGACGGGGCCCCGCGGGTGGTCACCTCGGGCTCTGCCGACGATCCGCTGGCGGCGGCGCTGGCGGGGGCGGTGAACGCGGCCAATCCCGCGCCCTCCGTGCCGACCCAGGCCGCGGCGCCGCGGACCCCGGGCGAAAGCAGCACCGCCAGTTCGGACGACGCCCTGAGCCAGGCCCTGAACGGGATCCTCGGGGGGAACTAGGGCCGGCCCGCCGGGCGGTCCGGCAGAAGGACAGCCCTGCGGCCGCCCGTCGCGGCCGCCTTGGATGCCAGCCCTATCCCGCCGCCTGCAGGTCTGCCGTCAGCGCCGCCATGTCGCCGCGGCGGGCGGTCAGCATGGCACTGATCTCGGCGCGTTCGCTGGCCAGCATGTTCACGCCCTCGATGATGATGTTGAAGAACTTGTCCCGGCCGGACTTGTTGGACACATGCCACTCGACCTCCATCGGGGCGCGCCCGTTGAGGTAGGCGACCGAGGTCACGGCGTAGAAGCTTTTCAGTGGCCGGGCGCCGGTGACCTCGATCCGCGAGCCGATGAACTCGCGGAACCGCTTTCCGTATTTGCGGCCGATATAGCCCTGGAACGCTTGGGTATAGGCGGCCAGCGCCCGGGCATCGGCCTGCCGGGCGGCGGGTCCAAGCGCCGATCGCGCGATCACGTCCACATCGGCGTAGCGCGCGAAGATCGCCTCGAAGTCGCGGTACATCTGCGCAGGCTGGGCGCCGGAATTGATGACCCGGTAGACCTCGCCCAGGGCGGTGTCGATCAGCGCATGGGCCTGTCCGGCGTCCAGCGACCAGCCGCGCGCCGGCATCAGCGACAGGGCCGCCGCCCCGCCGATCAGCGCCAGGAAGCCGCGCCGGTCATTCGGCATAGGGGTCGATGACATCGGTCGCGGCGGCATCGGCATATGGGTCAATCTCGGCCCCTCCTTGGTTCAGTTCGTGCCGGCGGTGCATCAGATAGATCAGCCGCACCTGCGCATAGCTATCCGCGCTGTCCTGCAGAACGCTATCCACCGTGTCGCGGAAACGGGCGCGTTCACCAGCTTTTGAGGCTGCCCGCAGGCCAAAAGCCGCCCATGCGGCATCCGGGTGCAGCAGGTGATGAAGCGGGTCGATCACCAGATCCACGACCTTGCCCGCCGCGTCGCGCTGCGTCGAAGGACCAAGAACCGGAAGCTCCAGATAGGCGCCTTCCGGCACACCCCAGACGGCCAGCGTTTCGCCGAAATCGGTGTCCCGTTCGGGCAGGCCGAAGTCCTGTCCCGCCGGATCCAGCAACCCGCCGATTCCCAGCGTGCTATTGACCGCAAAGCGGAAAAAGTTCCTGACCGCGGGTTCGGGACGGCCCTGGAGAAGGCTGTTCACCACCTTCCCCGGCAGCGAGAGGTTCGCGCCCGCATTGATGACAAGATCCATCGCGCCGGTCTGGCCCGGGGCCTTGTCCGGCGACGACAGCAGGTTCGAGACCGGGCCGATCACCTGCCGGTCCAGGCCCTTGTTGAAGGCGTGGACGCGACGGTTCTGCGCCTCGAACGGGTCGTTGACGCGAATGCCGTCCTGCATCACAGGTTCCGACGCGCAGCCCGCCAGAATCACCCCAAGGGCCAGCGGGACGATCAGGGACAAGGGACGCAAAGGATCTCCTAACCTTTTCGGAATAAGACGGGGCATGACCGGCCAGGATCATGGCATACTGGTGTGCAGGCCCTGCGGCAAGGCCGGCACGTCCGGCCGGAGGATGAAGGATGGTTGAATGAGCAAGTCGCCCGCTTTCCAGGAAGGCGCCAAGGAACTGCGCAAGGCCCGCGCGGCCGGCCTGCCGCTGCTGGGGGCGGTGGCGCTGTTCTCGGCGGTGGTGAACCTGCTGATGCTGACGGGGCCGCTGTTCATGCTGCAGGTCTATGACCGCGTGCTGGCGTCCCGCTCGGTCGAGACGCTGACGGCGCTGTTCGTGCTGGTGGTGTTCCTGTTCCTGCTGATGGGCTTCGTGGACTTCGTCCGCGCCCGCGTGATGCAGCGTATCGCCGCCCGCTTTCAGGACCGGATGGAGGGGAGGGTCTTCACCGCCGCGCTGCGCGAGGGGGCGATCTCGGGCGACGAATCGGCGGCGGCGGCCAGCGGGATGCGGGATCTGGACACGGTGCAGCGGCTGATCGGCTCGCCGGTGCTGCTGGCGGCCTTCGACCTGCCCTGGGCGCCGCTGTTTCTGGCGGCGGTCTATATCTTCCACCCGCTTCTGGGCATCGTGGCGACCATCGGCGGCGCGATCCTGGTGGTGTCCACCCTGGCCAACCGGTCGCTGACCAAGACGCCGCTGCAGCAGTCCGGCGTCGCCGCGGCCCAGGCGCAGCGCATGGCGGATCTTTATCGCGACGAGGGCGAGGTGATCGGCGCCCTGGGGATGCGCGGCGCGACCTATGCCCGCTGGCGCAAGGCCCGCGCCGAGGCGCAGGAGCAGTCGGTGCGCGGGGCCGACCTGCAGTCGGGCTTTACGGTCTTTTCCAAAAGCTTCCGGCTGTTTCTGCAAAGCGCGATGCTGGCGGCCGGCGCCTGGCTCGTGCTGCAACAGGCGGTGACGCCGGGGGCGATGATCGCCAGCTCGATCATGATGGGCCGCGCCCTGGCGCCGGTGGAACAGCTGGTGGGCGGCTGGCCGATGGTGCAGGCCGCCCAGGACGCGTGGGAGCGGCTGGCCCGGCTGCTGAGCCGTCAGCCCGCGCAGGTGACGCACACCCCCTGCCCCGCCCCGAGGCCGTGGTCGAGGTGCGGCAGCTGTCCGTGGCCCCTCCGGGCCAGAACGTGGCGACCGTGCGCGGCGTGTCCTTCGCCGTCGCGCCCGGTCAGGCATTGGGCGTGATCGGGCCGTCGGGCGCCGGCAAGTCCACCCTGGCCAAGGCGCTGATCGGGGCCTGGCCGGTCGGCGCGGGCTCGATCCGGCTGGGGGGGCGACGCTGGACCAGTACGACCCCGACGTCCTTGGCAACATGATCGGCTATCTGCCGCAGCAGGTGACGCTGTTCGACGGCACCATCGCCGAAAACATCGCGCGGCTGTCGCCCGACATGGACCCGGCGCGCGTCGTGCGCGCGGCCCAGGCGGCGGCGGCGCACCAGATGATCCTGGACCTGCCGCAGGGCTATGACACGCGGATCAGCCAGGCCGCGGGCCGGCTGTCGGGCGGACAGATCCAGCGGGTCGGCCTGGCCCGGGCGCTTTATCCCGACCCGGTGATGCTGGTCCTGGACGAACCGAACTCGAACCTCGACAACGAAGGCTCGATGGCGCTGAACGCCGCGATCCGGCGGGTCAAGGCGCAGAAAGGCTGCGTCATCATCATGGCGCACCGTCCCGCGGCGATCAACGAATGCGATCTGCTGCTGGTGATGGAACAGGGCATCCGCCGAGCCTTCGGGCCGCGCGATCAGGTGTTGCAGGAAATGGTGCAGAACTCGGCGCAGATCCTCAGATCCCAGGAAGCCGGGCGCACAGGGGGCGTATCATGAGCGACGACCAGACGAAGCCCCAGGGCGGGCCGCAGACCGGGATCCTCTCCAGCCGGATCGCCCCGCCCGTCGCCGGACCCGGCGCAGGGTCGCAGCCGCGGGTCGCTGCCCCGCCGCAGGCCGCCCCGCCGGTCGAGCCGCCGCATCCCCCCGCCCCGCCGCGCCCCATCGCCCCGCCCGACCCCTCGCGGTGGTCGGTGCGCGGCGCCATGATCGCGGGCCTGATCGCCATCGCCGTGCTGCTGGGGGGCTTCGCGGTCTGGGCCATCCAGAGCCGCATCGCCGGGGCCGTGGTCGCCTCGGGCCAGGTCGAGGTCGAACAGCAGCGCCAGGTTGTGCAGCATCCCGATGGCGGCGTGGTCGAGGAGATCCTGGTCAAGGACGGCCAGTCGGTGCAGGCAGGCCAGACCCTTCTGCGGCTGGACGGCAGCCTTCTGCGGACCGAACATGCCATCGTCGAGGGCCAGTATTACGAAATCCTGGCCCGGCGCGGCCGGCTCGAGGCCGAGCGCGCCGATGCCGAGACGATGGAGGTTCCGCAGGAGCTTCTGGACGCAGCCCGCGATGACGCCGAACTGCAGGACCTGATCGAGGGGCAGCGCAGCCTGTTCGAGACGCGCCGCGACACGCTGCGCCAGTCGATCGAGCAGCTTGAAAAGCAGTCCGAGCAGGTCCGCCAGCAGGTCGAGGGGATCGACGCGCAGATCGTCGCGCTGGATCGGCAGCGCGAACTGATCCAGGAAGAACTGGAAGACCAGCAATCGCTGCTGGACCGCGGGCTGGCGCAGGCGTCGCGCGTTCTGGCGCTTGAACGGGAAGCCGCAAGCCTCGACGGCCGCCTGGGTGAGTTGAAAGCCAGCCGCGCCTCGGCCGAGACGCGCCAGACCGAACTGGACATCCAGCGCCTGCGCCTGGGCGCCGAACGGCGCGAGGAAGCCGAGACGGAACTGCGCGACCTCGGCTATCGGGAACTGGAACTGGCCGAACGCCGCAGGGGCCTGACCGAGCAGATCAACCGCCTGGACATCCGCGCCCCGGCCGCCGGCGTCATCTACAACCTGCAGGTCACGACGCCGCGTTCGGTGATCCGCCCCGCCGACCCGGTGCTCTACGTGATCCCGCAGGACCGGCCGCTGGTCGTCAGCGCGCGGCTGGCGACGATCAACGTGGACGAGGTCCAGGTGGGCCAGCCGGTTGTGCTGCGCTTCTCGGCCTTTTCCTCGCGCACCACGCCGGAAATCGACGGCGTGCTGGGCCGGGTCTCGGCGGACGCGCTGATGGACGAGGCGACCCGGATGCCGTATTACCGCGCCGAGGTTACCATTCCCGCCGAGCAGCTTGAAAAGCTGGGCGATCTGGCCCTGGTTCCGGGGATGCCGGTCGAGGTCTTCATCCAGACCGGAGAGCGCAGCCCGATGGATTATCTGCTGAAGCCCCTGGCGGACTATTTCAACCGCGCGTTCCGCGAAAGCTGACGCCGCGGGGCATCGCACCTTTGCCTCGCGGGACAGCACCTTTGCCCCGCGGGACAGGACGAAGCGACCGCCGGACCTGTGGCGGCCCGGCAAGCCCGGGCCGGCCCGGGGGCGGCCGAGGTCTGCGTCGGGTTTTCGGCAGGGTGATTTCCCAAGTCCGGTGAACGGTGGAAGCTGGGGTGCGCCTGTGGCGTTCTGCAGGAACGCGGCTGCGCAGGCGATGCGGGGCCAATCGGGTATCAGTGAGACGGCCCCGCTTGCGGGCCAACCCCCATGCTATCACCTCCTGCCGGCCGCTGTCGCTAACCCCTGCAGCCGTCAGGCCGATGCCGCCATGCTCCCGCGCGGGCCTGCGGACAGACCGGTTTCTTGCCCAAGGCGGGTCGGCAGGTTCGGGACGGTTGGGCGGGACACGCGGGCGGCGCCTGCAGAACGCCCTTCAACGGCATCTTCGGGATGGTCTGCGCGACCTGCCCAGGACCGGTCCAACCGGCCCCCTTGCCGCGCCCTCATGGCCGTTGTTCTGGACGACGGCCCTTCAGGCGATCTCCGGCGGCCAGAGCAGGCGCCCCTGCGGCCGCGGCATGGGCCGCAGCCTGACGGCCGGGGCCCGGGGCGCTGCTCTGCCAAGGCGCCTGCCCCGCTGTTCACCTCCCGGCAGGAACGTCGCCCGGGGACGCAACTGGTCGGCTAAGCCGTGGGAACCGCGGCGGATTGAGGGGGCTGGAGACCCGAGGCTGCCATCAAGGCAAATCTAGGTCTGAAGGGCGTCGGCGGTTCAGACGCCTTCGCCCACGAAGGCCTTTTCCACCACGAATTCGCGCGGTTCCGAATTCGCGCCCTCGTGCAGCCCGAAGCCTTCCAGCACCGCCTTCACATCGACGTTGAAGGCCAGGCTGCCGCAGACCATCGCGCGGTCGGTTTCCGGGCTGATCGGCGGCAGGCCCAGATCCGCGAAGACCTTGCCCGATGTCATGTTGTCGGTGATCCGCCCCATCCGCGGCGATTCCTCGCGCGTGGTGGTCGGGTAGTAGATCAGGCGGTTGGCGAAATCCTCGCCGTAGATCTCGCCCAGAAGGGGGTCGTGGCGCAGGTTTTCGACCAGATCGCGGCCGTAGGCCAGTTCGTCCGCGGTGCGGCAGGTGTGCATCATGATGACCTGCTCGTAACGCTCGTAGGTTTCGGGGTCGCGCATCAGCGACGCGAAGGGCGCGATGCCGGTGCCGGTGGCCAGGAACCACAGCCGCTTGCCCGGCAGCAGCGCGTCAAGGACCAGCGTTCCCACGGGCTTGGGCCGCAGGATGATCTCGTCCCCCGGCTGGATGTGCTGCAGCTTCGAGGTCAGCGGCCCGTCCGGCACCTTGATGGAATAGAACTCCAGTTCCTCGTCCCAGTTGGGCGACGCGATGGAGTAGGCGCGCAGCAGCGGTTTGCCGTTGTCGCCCAGAAGCCCGATCATCACGAATTCGCCCGACCGGAAGCGCAGGGACGCGGGGCGCGTCACCCGGAAAGAAAACAGGCTGTCGGTCCAGTGCCGGACCGCGGTCACGGTCTGCGCGTCGGGAAGCGTCTTCGGGGCGGTCTTGGCGGCTTCGGCCACGGGGATATCCAGGGTCATGGAACGTCCTGTGTGTTCTAGTCGATGGGACGGCGGGGCGGAAGCCCTAGCCCGCCAGTTGGGCGCGGTGGTCGAAGGCCTTCCAGTCGGCGCGCGCGATCCATTGGTCCTGCGGCTGGCGCGCGGCGATGTCGGGGGCGACCTCGACTTCGTCGAAACCCACGCGGCGGGCCATGGCGTATTGATCGGCGATCAGCCGGCCCGCGGCGCGCAGGCGGCCCTTGAAGCCCAGTTCGCGCAGCCGCCGCGCCAGCGAGAAGCCGCGCCCGTCGGTCAGCGAGGGGAAATCGATCGCCAGAAGGCTGCGGTCCAGATAGGCCGGCAGATCGGACAGCGGCGTGTCGGGGGCCAGCGTCACCTCGGCCTCGTCCAGCAGCGGATGGAAGCCGTCGTCGCGCGCCAGCACGCGTTCGCTGTTCAACTGGTCGGTCATGCCGGAACCTTTCCGCGGACGATCTTGCCGCCAATGAAGTGGATGCCGCATTCGGTCTTGTCCTGCCCGCGCCAGCGTCCGGCGCGCGGATCCTCGCCCGGGCGCACCGGCGAGGTGCAGGGCGCGCAGCCGATCGAGGGATAGCCCCTCGCCACCAGCGGATGGCGCGGCAGGTTGTTTTCGATCATGTAGTCCTGGACGTCCTGGGCCCGCCAGTGCGCCAGGGGGTTGATGCGCAGGCGCGAGGGCGGCTCGGGCTCGAAGAATTCCAGCGCGGCGCGGTCGCCGTTCTGGAACCGCTTGCGGCCGGTGATCCAGGCGTCATAGCCCGACAGCGCCCCTTCCAGCGGCACCGTCTTGCGCAGGTCGCAGCAGGCATCGGCATCGGACCCGTGCAGCGTCCCGTGGGGATCCTGCCGGGCGACCCGGGCGGGATCGGCGCGGATCACCTGCACGTTGGTCAGGCCCAGCTTCGCCGACACCTCGCGCTGATAGTCCAGCGTTTCGGGAAACAGCATCTGCGTGTCGATGAACAGCACCGGCAGGCCGGGCGCCGCCCGGCTGACCATGTGCAGCAGCACCACCGATTCCGCACCGAAGGACGACACCAGCGCCACCCGCCCCAGGTCCGGGTCGGTGACGGCGCGGCGCAGGACCTCGGTCGCGGCATGGTGGCGGTAGCGGTCGTTCAGCCGCCCGGCCCGCTGGTCGAGCGTTCCGTCAAGCATGGGCCGGCTCGGGATAGAGCGCGGCCTTGAAGGGCGCCGGACCCAGCCGGCGATAGGCGTCGATGAAGCGTTCGGAGGCGTCCGCCCGAACCTCCAGATAGGCGCGCAGCAGCCGGTCGATGGCGGGCACGACCTGGTCATAGGGGAAGCCCGCGCCGGCGCGTTCGCCGATGGCCGGGACGTCGTAGCCGTCGCCGCCCAGCGTGATCTGGTAGTTCTCCACCCCTGCCCGGTCCAGCCCCAGGATGCCGATATGGCCCAGGTGGTGATGGCCGCAGGCGTTGATGCAGCCCGAGATGCGGATGTTCAGCTTGCCGATCTCATCCTCGAGGCCGGCATTCCTGACATGGGTCGCGATCTCTTGCGCGATCGGGATCGAGCGCGCGGTGGCCAGCGTGCAGTAGTCCATCCCAGGGCAGGCGATGATGTCGCTGGTCAGTCCGGCATTGGCGGTCGCCAGCCCGGCCTGCTTCAGCGCAGCATAGACGGCGGGCAGGTCCGACTTGTGGACATGGGGCAGCACCACGTTCTGATCGTGGCTGATGCGCAGGTCGTCATGGCCGTATTCCTCGGCCAGATCGGCCAGCAGGCGCATCTGGTCGGCGCTGGCATCGCCCGGCGTCGCGCCATGCGTCTTGAAGGTCACGATGACGCTGGCATAGCCGTCCACCTTGTGGGGATGCAGGTTGGTGTCGGTCCAGCTGCGGAAGGCGCCGTTGCGGTCGCGTTCGGCCTGACAGCCGTCGGTCGGGGCGTTGCGGAACGCAGGGGCGGCGAAGCGGTCGCGGAAGATCGCCAGCGCCTCGCGGTCCGCGCCGTGGAAGTCGCGGCGGCGATGGGCGAACTCCTCCTCGACCTCGGCCTTGAACACGTCCAGGCCGCGTTCGTGGACGGTGATCTTGATGCGGGCCTTGTACTTGTTGTCGCGCCGGCCGGACAGGTTGTAGGTGGCGATGATCGCCTCGACATAGGCCAGCAGGTCGGCTTCGGGCAGGAAGTCGCGGATCACCTTGCCCAGCATCGGCGTGCGGCCCAGGCCCCCGCCGACCCAGACCTCGAAGCCGGTGCGGCCGTCCTTCTGGATCAGGCGCAGGCCGATGTCGTGGGCCTGCACCAGCGCCCGGTCGCGCGCGGCGCCGGTGATGGCGATCTTGAACTTGCGCGGCAGGAACTGGAACTCGGCGTGGTCGGTGGACCAGCTGCGCAGCAGTTCCGCATAGGGGCGCGGGTCCATGTATTCGTCCGCGGCCGCCCCGGCGAAGGCGTCGGTCGTCACGTTGCGGATGGTGTTGCCCGACGTCTGGATCGCGTGCATCCCGACCGAGGCCAGGTCGTCCAGCATGTCGGGGATGTCCACCAGCCTGGGCCAGTTGAACTGGATGTTCTGCCGCGTGGTCCAGTGGCCATAGCCCTTGTCATAGGTCTGGGCCAGGTGCGCCAGCATCCGCATCTGGTCGGGGCGGATCGTGCCATAGGGAATCGCCACCCGCAGCATATAGGCGTGCAGTTGCAGATAGACGCCGTTCATCAGGCGCAGGGGGCGGAATTCGTCTTCCGTCAGGCTGCCGTCCAGGCGGCGTTCCACCTGGGCGCGGAACTGCGCGGCGCGGTGGCGCACATAGTCGGTATCGACGGGGCGGACGTCAAACATTGCTGGCCTCGGACTGCTGGGCTTGCTTCAGGGTCTGGATGCCGTGGAAATAGTTGGACGGGCCGCGCTGGCGGAAGGCCTCGCGGAAATGGGTGGGCTCGGGGCCGTGGGGGCCGCGCCGCGCCTCGACCAGATAGGGGCCGACCACGAGGTTCGACTGGCCCACCGCCTTCAGCAGCGCCAGATCGGCGATGGCCTCGTCCTCGAACAGGGTCGCGCGCGACGGATCGGCGGTCCAGCCATCCTCGCACATCCAGACATTGTGGCCCTCGCGCAGATCGTTCGCGGTGATGACGCCGGGCTTGGCGGCCGTCGGGACGAAGGCTTTGCTCATGATGCGGACCCTGTTCGATTGGTCTGATCAATATAGGATTTTGTTCTGGATCTTTGCGATAGGCTGGGGAAAATAAGGACATTCAGCCAAGACGGGCGGGCATGACGGAACAGCTTCCACAAAACGCGGGCCACACCAGAACGCATGTCCGGCTGGACGACGTGGATCGCAGGATCCTGTCCCTGCTGCAGGAGGATGCGAGCCTGTCCCTGGACCAGATCGCCGACCGGGTCGGGGCCTCGAAGACCCCGGTATGGAACCGGATCCGCAAGCTGCGCGAGGCCGGCGTGATCCGCCGCCAGGTGGCGATCCTGGACCCCGAGGCCCTGGGGCTGGAGGCCTGTTTCTTCGTGCTGATCCGCACCAGCGAACATGACCGGACCTGGGCCGCGCGCTTCCTCAAGGCGCTGCGCGAGCGTCCCGAGGTGATCGAGGCGCACCGGCTGGCCGGCGACATCGACTATATCCTGAAGGTGCAGGTCAGGAACGCCCGGGCCTATGACCGCTTCTACCAGTCGCTGATCGGCGAGGTGAAGATCCACAACGTGACCGCCCTGCTGTCGATGGAGGAGATCAAGGCCACCAGTGCGCTTCCCATCCCGGACGGGCCGCGCTAGGGGATGGCGATGGCGGGCCCTGTCGTCGGGCGCGACCCGAGGCGTCGCCGCACGGGCATGGCGCCGTGCCGCGCCCCTGTTTCCCGTCGCCGCCCGGCGGCCTGCTGATGGCCGCGCCGAACCTGCTGATCGTGGCCCAGGCCGGGCGGCTGGAATATCAGGCGATCATCTTCGCGGCCAGCCTGCGCCAGGCGGCCCCCGATTTCGGCGGTCGCCTGATCCTGGCCGAGCCCCGGCCCGAAGGCGCCTGGTCCGGCCACGACACCCTGATCGGCAGCGACAGCCGCACGCTTCTGGCGGAACTGGGGGCCGAGATCGCCCCCTTCACCGCCCGCCATTTCGGCGCCGCCTATCCCTATGGCAACAAGATCGAGGCGCTGTCGGTGCTGCCCGCGGACCAGCCCTTCGTGTTTTTCGACACCGACACGCTGGTGACCGGTCCGCTGGACCGGCTGGCCCTGGACGCCGCCCGCCCGGCCGCCTCGATGCGGCGCGAGGGAACCTGGCCGGAACCGCCGCTCTACGGTCCCGGCTACGCGGCGATCTGGAAATCGCTCTATGACCGCTTTGGCCTGGACTTTGCGTCCTCGCTGGATCTGTCGCAGCCCGACGAGCATTGGGAGCGGTATCTGTACTTCAACGCCGGCTGGTTCTTCGGCCCCGATCCTGCGGTTTTCGCGCGCCGGTTTCTGGACTGGGCGCTGTCGGTGCGCGACGACCCGCCCGAGGAACTGGCCTGCCAGAGCCTCGACCCCTGGCTGGACCAGGTGGTGCTGCCGCTGGTGATCCACAGCCTTGGCGGCGGGCGGCCCGGTCCCGAACTGGCGGCCTTGGACGCAAGCCTGACCTGCCATTACCGCAACCTGCCGCTGCTTTACGCCCGCGAGCCCGACAGGGTTCTGGAGGTGCTGGAGGCCGCGACCGCGCCCAACCGCATCAAGAAGCGGCTGAAGGAATGGGAGCCGGCGCGAAAGCTGATCTATCAGGGCAAGGGCCGCGAGAAGGTCCGGCCGCTGTTCTCGGCCGGGCTGCCGTCCCGGGAAAAGCCGATCCGGCAGGCGTTGAAGAAGAACGGCTGGTGGTGGGACTAGCCGTCCTGCCCGGCCAGGATCCGCACGGGGATCCCGCGCGGCAGGGAACAGCCCACCAGCGAACTGCCCCGCGCCTCGTCGATCAGGGGCTGCGGGTCCGATCCGTCACGGGTCGTGCAGCGGACCGTGACCTGGGCTTCCGTCGCGATCGGGGGATCGCCCTCCAGCGTCAGATGCACCGTGACCGCGATGGATCCGATCACCGTCCCGCGCCGGTGCGCGATGTAGCGCAGGTCGTTGCACAGGCAGCCGCCGACCGCCAGCGCCAGCAGTTGCGCACCGTTGAAGCCCAGCCCCATGCCGCCGGCCCTGCCCTCGGGCCGGTCGGCGACGATGCAGTGGCTGCCCGCCCAGCCGACGGCCGCCTCGGTTCCGGGAAGGTTCACCAGGCTGGCACTGACGACGCTCATGGCGGTTCCCGCGGCTGATGGTTGCCGCCAGCCTAGCACGATCCGGCCCCGCTGTCGCGATCAGCGCTCGCCGGCGCCCTCGGTCGAGTTGCGCCAGATGTTCATGTCACCTGCCGACAGGGCGTCGATCCGCGCCAGTTCGTCGGCCGTGAACTCCAGCCGGTCCAGCGCGCCGACGCAATCGACGACCTGGGACGGACGCGAGGCGCCCATCAGCGCGCTTGTCACCCGGCTGTCGCGCAGCGTCCAGGCCACCGCCATCTGCGCCAGCGTCTGTCCGCGCGCGGCGGCGATGTCGTTCAGCCCGTTCAGGCGGGCGATCATGTCGTCCGTCAGCCAGTCCTGCGCCAGCGACTTACCCTGCGCCGCCCGGCTGTCGGCGGGGATGCCCCTCAGGTATTTGCCGGTCAGCATCCCCTGCGCCAGGGGCGTGAAGACGATGCTGCCCATGCCCTCGTCCTCCAGCGTGTCCAGCAGCCCGTCGCGCTCGATCCAGCGGTTCAGCATGTTGTACGAGGGCTGGTGGATCAGGCAGGGCGTCCCCAGGTCGCGCAGGATTGCCGCGGCTTCGCGGGTGCGGGCGCTGTTATAGCTGGAGATCCCCACATAGAGCGCCCGCCCCGACCGGACGATGAAATCCAGCGCGCGCATGGTTTCCTCGAGCGGCGTGTCGGGGTCGAAGCGGTGCGAATAGAAGATGTCGACATGGTCCAGCCCCATCCGCTTCAGCGACTGGTCGCACGAGGCGATCAGGTATTTGCGGCTGCCGAACTCGCCATAGGGGCCGGGCCACATCCGCCAGCCCGCCTTGCTGCTGATGACCAGTTCATCCCGGTGGCCGGCGAAGTCGGTGCGCAGGATCTCGCCAAAGGCTTCCTCGGCGCTGCCGGGCGGCGGGCCATAGTTGTTGGCCAGGTCGAAATGCGTGATCCCCAGGTCGAAGGCGGTGCGGCAGATGTCCCGCTTGGTGTCATGCGGGGTGTCATGGCCGAAGTTGTGCCACAGCCCCAGGCTGATCGCCGGCAATTGCAACCCGGACCGCCCGCAGCGGCGGTAGGGCATCCGGTCGTAGCGAGTCTCGGCGGGCCGGTAGTCGATCATAACAGAACCTCGTCGCAGCGCGCGCAGACATGGGGATGGCGGTGCGTGCCGACATCGGGCAGGATCTTCCAGCACCGCTGGCATTTCTGCCCCTCAGCCAGTTCGAAGACCACGCCTATGCCCGGCGTTTCGGCCATGCGGAAGGCCTCGGCCGGGGCCGGATCGGCGGTCAGCGACAGATCCGAGGTGATGCAGACATCCGCGAAATCCACCGATTTCAGCGCGGCCAGCATGTCGGCGTCCTCGACATGGACGACCGGCGCGGCCTCCAGGCTGGCGCCGATGGTCTTGTCGGACCGCCTCACTTCCAGGGCCGCGGTCACCACCCGGCGGGCGCGGCGGATGTGGTCCCACCGGGTCGCCAGACCGTCGTCCAGCCAGCCTGCGGGCGTTTCGGGAAAGTCCTGCAGATGCACGCTGTCGTCATAGGAGGGGAAGCGCGACAGCCACACGTCCTCGGTCGTGAAGGGCAGGATCGGCGCCAGCCAGGTCACCAGCCGGTGGAACAGCATGTCCAGAACCGTCCGCGCGGCCCGGCGGCGCGGATCCGTCGCCGCGTCGCAGTAGAGCGAATCCTTGCGGATGTCGAAGTAGAAGGCCGACAGATCGACGGTGCAGAACTGGAACAGCGTCTGGAACACCCCCTGGAAGTCGAACTGATCGTAGCCCCTGCGCACGGCGCGATCCAGTTGCGCCAGACGGTGCAGCACCCACCGTTCCAGGTCGGGCATCTGCGCGGGGTCGATCCTTTCGGCATCCGTGAACCCGTCCAGCGCGCCCAGCAGGAAGCGCAGCGTGTTGCGCAGCCGGCGATAGCTGTCGGCGGTCCCTTTCAGGATCTCGGGGCCGATCCGCTGGTCGGCGGTGTAATCGGCCTGGGCCACCCACAGGCGCAGGATGTCGGCGCCGTATTGCTCGATCACCTGGGCGGGCACGATGGTGTTGCCCAGCGACTTGGACATCTTCATGCCCTTTTCGTCCAGCGTGAAGCCGTGCGTGACCACGTTGCGATAGGGCGCCCGGCCCTTGGTCGCGCAGCCCTGCAACAGCGACGACTGGAACCAGCCGCGATGCTGGTCGGTGCCTTCCAGATAGACATCAGCGATGCCGTCCGGCGCGCCATCGGGCCGGTCACGCAGCACGAAGGCATGGGTCGAGCCCGGATCGAACCACACGTCCAGCACGTCCATGACCTGATCGTAGTCGTCGGGGTTCACGATGCCGTCCAGCACCCGGGCCTTGAAGCCGTCGCGATACCAGGCATCGGCGCCTTCCGCCTCGAAGGCGGCGATGATGCGGTCGTTCACACGGCTGTCGCGCAGCAGGAAGTCGTCGTCGGTGGGCTTCGCCCCGCGCCGCACGAAGCAGGTCAGCGGCACGCCCCAGGCCCGCTGGCGCGACAGCACCCAGTCGGGGCGGTTTTCGACCATTGCGTGGATCCGGTTCCGCCCGGTCTGCGGCCACCAGGTCACCAGCTTGTCGATCGAGGTCAGCGCGCGGGTGCGGATCGTGTCACCATGCGCGCCCATGCCGTCGTCCAGCGGCTTGTCGATGGCGGCGAACCATTGCGGGGTGTTGCGATAGATCAGCGGCGCCTTGGACCGCCAGCTGTGCGGGTAGGAATGCTTGATCTTGCCCTTGGCCAGCAGCGCGCCCGCATAGGCCAGTTGCTTGATGACGCTGACATTGGCCGGACCGTCCTTGCCGTCCGCGTCGATGATCGCCTGGCCGCCGAACAGCGGCAGATCGGTGCGATAGCTGCCGTCGGGTTCGACGTTGTAGGTCATCGGCAGCCTGAAGCGCAGGCCAAGCTGATAGTCGTCGTCGCCGTGGCTGGGGGCGGTATGGACAAACCCCGTGCCCGCGTCGTCGGTCACGTGATCGCCGGGCAGCAGGGGCACGTCATAGTCCCATTCGCCGTTGCCGCCCTCGATGCCGCGGAAGGGGTGGCTCAGCACCAGCCCCTCCAGTTCCGCTGCCGGCACATCGCCGACGCGGCTGAAATCCTCGACCTTCGCGGCCTTCATGACACTGTCGGCCAGGGCATCGGCCAGCACCAGCACCTCGCCCGCCCGGGCGGTCGCAGTCTCGGCCACCGCACCGACGTGATAGAGGCCGTAGGCGATGGCCGGATTGAAGGCGACGGCCCGGTTCTGGGGAATGGTCCAGGGCGTGGTCGTCCAGATGACCACGCTCGCGGGTTTCTTCTTTGCCCAAATACCCTGCGACGTCTCCACCGGGAACCGCACCCAGATGGTATGGCTGGTGTGGTCCTTGTATTCGACCTCCGCCTCGGCCAGCGCCGTCTTTTCCACCGGCGACCACATCACAGGCTTCGACCCCTGATACAGCGCGCCGTTCATCACCAGCTTCATGAACTCGGCCGCGATCACCGCCTCGGCGTGGTAATCCATCGTCAGGTAGGGATCGTCCCACTTGCCGGTGATGCCCAGGCGCTTGAACTCGGACCGCTGGATGCCGATCCATTCGTCCGCGAAGCGGCGGCATTCCTGGCGGAACTCCACCACGTCCACGGCGTCCTTGTCGCGGCCCTCGGCGCGGTATTTCTCCTCGATCTTCCACTCGATCGGCAGGCCGTGGCAGTCCCAGCCGGGGACATAGCGCGCGTCGCGGCCCATCATCTGGTGGCTGCGCACGATGATGTCCTTGATGGTCTTGTTCAGCGCGTGGCCGATATGCAGGTGGCCGTTGGCATAGGGCGGCCCGTCGTGCAGGATGAAGGGCGCGCGGCCTGCGCTGCGTTCGCGCAGGCGGTCATAGATGCCGATGCGGTCCCAGCGGGCCAGCCATTCCGGCTCGCGCTGCGGCAGGCCCGCGCGCATCGGGAACGGGGTCTGGGGCAGGAACACGGTGTCGCGGTAGTCGGCGGCATCCGGGGTGACGGTATCGGCGGGGCTATCGGCGGCCATCGGGGCATCCTTCGAGGGCGAGGGTTCGGACAGGCGGCGACCCGGCGGCGCGAGACCTCACGCCACCGGGTTGCTAATTCGGGATCCGAACGCCAGAAATTCCATGCCGACCTCTATAGAAAGCCGCCCGCGTGCCCGCAACCCTGACCGACGACCGCATGGTCCGGCGCCGCGCCGCCGTGTCGCGCTTCGTGCGCGACCGTTACGGGCCGCGGGGAACGCTGCGGCTGCATCGCGCGGCCTTGGGCCGCGACCTGCTGCGCGCGCCGATCAACGTCATGCTGTCTCCGCTGTTTCTGCTGACCCGGCTGGGGGGCTGGGCGCTGTCGCGGCTGGGCCTGCGGCGGGCGGGCGGCTGGCTGTCGGCGCGGAGGATCTTCCTGCCCTCGGACATGGGCCGGGTGATCCAGGCCGACCTGGTGCGCCTGGTGGCCGATCTGGACGCCCAGGGCATCGGCCCCGCAGCCCCGCCCGAAGTCACCCGTCACGGCGCAGCCAGCCTGGCCGAAACCCGCAATGCCGTGTCCGAGATCACCACCTCGGTCATCGTGCTGGTCCTGGGATGGCTGCTGTTCGACCGCGCCACGCCCGGCGTGATCTCGCTGGCCGGACCGCTGGCCGAGATGCGCGCCCATGGGACCGCCGTGAACGACTTCCTGCTGGGCGACCGGCTGGGCCAGGCCTGGTACTGGGCCTTCCCGGTCGAGCTTTCGCCGTGGGAGGTGGTGCTGACCGGCCTGGCGCTTGCGGTGATCGGATCGCTGGTGACGACCTTCGCGGGCCTGCTGGCCGATCCGGTGCAGGTCCTGACCGGCACCCATCGCCGCCGGATCCTGCGCCTGCTGGACCGGCTGGACCGCGCCCGGCCGGGTCCCGGCCTGGAAGGCGAACACCTGCTGGCGCGGGCGGGGGATCTGTCGGACGCCGCCATGATGATCTGGCGAAACCTGCGCTAGCCGCGGCCGCGATAGCCCGCGACCCCCTGATCGGGCAGCCACAGCCCGGCGGGCGCGGCGCCGGTCTGCCAGAAGACGTCGATGGGCATCCCGCCGCGCGGATACCAGTAGCCGCCGATCCGCAGCCAAGCCGGCGCGATGGTCTGGACCAGGCGCTTGCCGATGCCTACGGTGCAATCCTCGTGGAAGGCGCCGTGGTTGCGGAAGCTGCCCAGGTAGAGCTTCAGGGACTTGGATTCCACCAGCCAGTCGCCGGGGACATAGTCGATGACCAGATGCGCGAAATCCGGCTGGCCGGTGATCGGGCACAGGCTGGTGAACTCGGGCTGGGTGAAGCGGACGGCGTAAAGCTCGCCGGGCTGGGGGTTCGGCACGCGCTCCAGCACGGCCCGGTCGGGGCTTTCGGGCAGGTCGGTCCTGGCGCCAAGCTGGGTCAGCGCGTCGGTATAGTGGGGCATCGCGGCCCTCCTTTCGCGGTGCCCGGGCTAGCAGCCGCCGGGCGGTGCGTCAAACCGCCCCTTGCGCCCGGCGCCGCGCCGGACCACATCGGGATCAGTAACGGACCGCCCCATGATCCCGCCCCGTTTCGACGTGACCCCGGACCAGATCGACCGCGTCGTTGCCGTCTTCTACGGCGCGGTGCGCCGGCACGAGGTGCTGGGACCGGTCTTTGCCCGTCACGTCGCCGACTGGCCCGCGCACGAGGCGCGGATCGCCGCCTTCTGGCGCAACGCGATCCTCTACGAACGCAGCTATGACGGCAATCCGATGCGCGTCCACAGGCAGGCGGGGGACGTGCGCGCGGATCATTTCCCGGTCTGGCTGGCGCTGTTCGACGAGACCCTGCGCCGCACCCTGCCGCCCGAACCGGCGCGGGCCTGGGCGGCCCTGGCCCACCGGATCGGCGCCGGGCTGCGCATGGGGGTCGAGGATCTGCGCGAGCCCCGCGCGGGCCCGCCGGCGCTGCGCTAACGGCGCGGCGGGCGCGCCTTGTAGGTGGGCAGGCTCCACCCCAGCAGCAGGCTGCCTGCGCGCAGGGCGATAACCACCAGCCCGCCGCAGATCAGCGCCACCGGGCGCGGCATCCCGAGGCCGATCAGCGCGACCGCCACCACCGCCCCGCCGAAGGCCGCGGTCACATAGAGTTCGCCCTGCTTCAGCACCATGGGCAGTTCGTTGCCCACCACGTCGCGGATCAGCCCGCCGAAGGTGCCGGTGACGACGCCCATCGCCACCACGATGACCGGGCCGGCGCCGGCCTGCGCCGCGATCCCCACGCCCGCCGGAACCGCCACGGCAAGGGCGAAGGCGTCCAGCCAGACGATCAGGCGATAGCGGCTCTCGAACAGGTGTGCGGTGAAGAACACCAGCACCGCCGCGCAGGAGGTCAGCAGGATCAGTTCCGGCTGGCCCACCCAGAACACCGTGTCGCGGTTCAGGATCAGGTCGCGCACCGTGCCGCCGCCGATCCCGGTCAGGGTGGCGAAGAAGATGAAGCCCACCAGATCCAGCTGCGCCCGGCTGGCGACCAGCGCGCCGGTCAGCGCAAAGACCAGCACCGCCGCGTAATCCAGGACCGGAACCAGAAGCCCGGGCGTCACCCCGCCACCCTTGCGGGCTTGAAGGGCGCCATGCCGGCCCGCGCCAGTTCGTCGGCCCGTTCGTTTTCGGGATGGCCCGCATGGCCCTTGATCCAGGCCCAGGTGACGGTGTGGCGGCGCTGCGCCTCGTCCAGGCGCTGCCACAGTTCGGCGTTCTTCACGGGCTTGCGGTCGGCGGTCTTCCAGCCGTTCCTCTTCCAGCCGTGGATCCACTGGGTCACGCCGTTCTTCACATAGGCGCTGTCGGTGGTGATGGTGATCGCGCTTGGCCGCGCCAGCACCTCGAGCGCCGCGATCGCGGCCATCAGCTCCATCCGGTTGTTGGTGGTCAGGGCCTCGCCGCCGGAAAGTTCGCGCTCCTTGACGATCCGGCCGCCATCCATCGCCCGCATCAGAACGCCCCAGCCGCCGGGGCCGGGATTGCCGCTGCAGGCGCCGTCGGTCCAGGCGAAAAGCTCAGTCATCCAGCCCCACATGATTGGGAAGCGCCGCGACGCGGCCCAGCCATCCCCGGAGGGCGGTGAACCGCGCCATGTCGAAGCCGCCACGCTCGCCGGCCTGATGCGTATAGGCGTAAAGACAGATGTCGGCCAGGCTGGGACGGTCGCCCACCAGCCAGTCCCGCCCCGCTAGCCGATCCTCGATCACCTGCAGCAGGGCGTGGCCGCGTTCCAGAAGGTCCGCCATGCGTCCGGGCGTGGCCTGGGCGCGGCGGTGGGGATAGCTGCGCAAGGCGGCGCGGACCGCGATGACCCCCTCGTGCTGGTTCTGCTCCCAGAACATCCAGGACAGCATCTCGGCCCGTCGGAAGGGATCGGCGGGAACAAGGGCCGTCCCCTCGCCCAGCCAGCACAGGATCGCGTTCGATTCGGGCAGCAGCCGCCCGTCGTCCAGTTCCAGCACCGGCGCCTTGCCGAAGGGCAGCCGCCCCAGGGCCCTGGCGCGTTCCAGGGCATCGGAGCGGTCCTCGACATCGACCGTCTCGACCGTTCGTCCCAGCAGCGCCAGCAGAAGCCGCACCTTGTAGCTGTTGCCAGAGGAGGGCATCGAGTAGAGCCGCATCTGCCTTGACCTTGGTTGATATCGGGGGGGCGGGGGTAAGGCGCCGGCCTCAGGCGGTTTCCCGCAGGACCCTGGGCACCTTGAACTCGACGTTCTCCTGCGCCGTCTCGACGATCTCGACCGTCACCTCGTAGCGGGCGCGGAAGGCGTCGATGACCTCGTTCACCAGCACCTCGGGGGCGCTTGCCCCCGCCGTGACGCCGACCGCGCGGGCCCCGTCGATCGCGCGCCAGTCGATCTGGTCGGCGCGCATCACCAGCTGCGAATAGGCGCAGCCCGCGGCCCGGCCGACCTCGACCAGGCGCCTGGAGTTCGAGGAGTTGGGCGCCCCGATCACCAGCAGCGCGTCGATCCTGGGGGCAACCGCCTTGACCGCCGCCTGGCGGTTGGTGGTGGCATAGCAGATGTCCTCGCGCGCCGGACCGGCGATGGCGGGGAAACGCGCCTTCAGCGCCGCGACGATCTCGGCGGTGTCATCGACCGACAGGGTGGTCTGGGTGATGAAGGCCAGGCGTTCGGGATCGCGGGGCGCGACGGCCGCCACATCCTCGACCGTCTCGACCAGGATCACCTCGCCCTCGGGCAACTGTCCCATGGTGCCCAGCACCTCGGGATGGCCGGCATGGCCGATCATCACCATCTGCAAGCCCTCGCCATGATGGCGAGCGGCCTCGTTATGAACCTTGGTCACCAGCGGGCAGGTGGCGTCCACATGGATCATGTTGCGCCGCCGTGCCTCGGCGGGGACCGCCTTGGGCACGCCGTGGGCCGAGAAGATCACCGGGCGGTCGTCGGGAACCTGGTCCAGTTCCTCGACGAAGATGGCGCCCTGCGCGCGCAGCCCGTCCACCACGAACTTGTTGTGGACGATCTCGTGGCGGACATAGACCGGGGCGCCCCATTTCTGCAGCGCCATTTCCACGATCTTGATCGCGCGGTCCACGCCCGCGCAAAAGCCGCGCGGCGCGGCCAGATACAGCATGAGGGGGGCTTGGCCTGTTCCATGCCCCCGAGGTAGCGTGCCGGGGCCGCTTCGTCCAGCGGCAAGCCGGTCACAAGCCGGCCAGCGGCGACCCGCGACCCGACGCCCCGTGCAGGCGTTCCCCTGCATCCACCGCGGGCGGGTTTCTGTTGCTTGCCATCATCCCCCCGGGTGACTAGATAGGCGCGTCCGAAAGCGAAAGGCCGAAAGCCGTGGAAAACGTCGTCCTGACCATCCATCTGATCCTCGCGGTGCTGCTCACCGGAGTGGTGCTGCTGCAACGATCCGAGGGTGGCGGGCTGGGCATGGGCGGCGGCGGCGGCGTGATGACCGGCCGACAGGCGGCGAACGCGTTGACCCGGCTGACCTGGATCTTCGGCATCGCGCTGTTCGTGACCTCGATCGCGCTGACGATCATCGCGGCGCGGCAGGTGTCCAACAGTTCGATCATGGACCAGCTTGGCGTGCCCGCGGGCCGTCAGGAATCGACGCTGCCGGCGGCGCCGACCTATGTTCCGCCGCCCTCGACCGGGACGGCGGGCGATCCGCTGACCCCGCCCGCGCCCGACGCCCCGGCCGCCGCCATCAGCGCGGCGCCCGAAACGGCGGCCCCCCAGACGGCGACGCCCGAGGCAGCGGCCCCCGCGGCCGAGCCGGTGACCCCGCCCGCAGCCGAAGCCCCGACCCCGGCGCCCGCCCAGCCGGCCACCGCACCCGAAGCCGCCGCTCCTGCTCCTGCACAGGTTCCTGCACAGGCCGCGCCCGCGGCCCCGGCGCCGGCCCAGACCCCTGCGGAAGCGCCGGCGGACTGACGCCATACCACCGCTAGGGGCGGTATCGTCCGCCCCCACATCAACTTGCGGTTCCTTGCGGCCTCGGGGCGAATCGGCTATATCCCAAGTCCCGTGATGCTGGTCGCCGGACGGCCCGCAGCCATCCAGAATTTGCGAAATCACGCTTTCAAGACTCACGGGGGCCTTCATGGCGCGTTACATCTTCATCACCGGCGGCGTCGTGTCCTCGCTTGGCAAGGGCCTGGCCTCGGCGGCACTGGGCGCGCTGTTGCAGGCACGGGGCTTCACCGTGCGGCTGCGCAAGCTGGACCCCTATCTGAACGTCGATCCCGGCACCATGTCGCCCTTCGAACACGGCGAGGTCTTCGTGACCGACGACGGCGCGGAAACCGACCTCGACCTGGGCCATTACGAACGCTTCACGGGCGTGGCCGCGCGCCGCACCGACAGCGTGTCCTCGGGGCGGATCTATTCCAACGTGCTGGAAAAGGAACGCCGGGGCGAATACCTGGGCAAGACCATCCAGGTGATCCCGCACGTCACTAACGAGATCAAGGACTTCCTTGCGATCGGCGCCGACGAGGTGGATTTCATGCTGTGCGAGATCGGCGGCACGGTGGGCGACATCGAGGGCCTGCCCTTCTTCGAGGCGATCCGCCAGTTCATCCACGAACGCCCGCGCGGCCAGTGCATCCTGATGCACCTGACGCTGCTGCCCTATCTGGCGGCGTCCGGGGAACTCAAGACCAAGCCCACCCAGCACAGCGTCAAGGAACTGCAATCCATCGGCCTGGCCCCCGACGTGCTGGTGTGCCGGTCCGAACATCCGATCCCGGAAAAGGAGCGCGCCAAGATCGCGCTGTTCTGCAACGTCCGCCCCGACGCGGTGATCCCCGCCTATGACCTGAAGTCCATCTACGAGGCGCCGCTGGCCTATCACCGCGCGGGCTTGGACCGGGCCGTGCTGGACGCCTTCCAGATCAGCCCCGCCCCGCGGCCCGACCTGTCGAAATGGGAGGACGTGATCGACCGGCTGGAGAATGCCGAGGGCGAGGTCCGCATCGCCGTGGTCGGCAAGTACACGCAGCTCGAGGACGCCTACAAGTCCATCGCCGAGGCGCTGACCCACGGCGGCATGGCCAACCGCGTCCGCGTGCGCGCCGACTGGGTGGACAGCGAGAAGCTGGAAGGCGAAGGCGCGCATCTGCTGGACGGATACCACGGCATCATCGTGCCGGGCGGCTTCGGCGAGCGCGGCACCGAAGGGATGCTGGTCGCCGCGCGCTATGCGCGCGAGAAGAAGGTGCCCTATCTGGGCATCTGCCTGGGAATGCAGATGGCCGTGATCGAGGCCGCCCGCAACTTGGCGGGGATGCCCGATGCCGGCTCCGAGGAGTTCGACCACGAGGCCGGAAAGACCCGCTTCACGCCGGTCGTCTATCACCTCAAGGAATGGGTGCAGGGCAACTACACCGTGCAGCGCAAGGTGACGGACGACAAGGGCGGCACCATGCGGCTGGGCGCCTATACCGCCGTGCTGGCGCCCGATTCGAAGATCAGCGAGGTCTATGGCGGCGCCACCCGGATCGAGGATCGCCACCGCCACCGCTACGAGGTGGACGCCGCCTATCGCGAGCGGCTGGAAAAGGCCGGCCTGTGCTTTTCGGGCATGTCCCCCGACGGCAAGCTGCCCGAGGTGATCGAATATCCCGACCACCCCTGGTTCATCGGCGTGCAGTCCCACCCCGAGCTGAAGTCGAAGCCCTTCGCCCCCGCGCCGCTGTTCGCGGGCTTCGTCAGGGCCGCGATGCAGGAGGGACGGCTGGTGTGATGCGGCCGCGGGGCGCCCCCAGGGCGCCTCGCGCCTTGCCTCACGCGTCGGACGCGGGCTGCTGTTCACGCGGCGGGCGGCCGACGATGTCGCGCAGCGCGTCCAGTTCGATGAAGTTGTCGGCCTGACGGCGCAGGTCGTCGGCGATCATCGGCGGCTGGCTGCGGATGGTGGACACCACCGAGACCCGCACGCCCTGGCGCTGCAGCGCCTCGATCAGCGGCTTGAAGTCGCCGTCGCCCGAAAACAGCACCGCGTGATCCAGCCGGGGGGCAAGCTGCATGGCGTCGATGGTCAGTTCGATGTCCATGTTGCCCTTGACCTTCCGGCGGCCCAAGGCGTCGGTGTATTCCTTGGCGGGCTTCGTCACCACGCAATAGCCGTTGTAGTGCAGCCAGTCCACCAGCGGGCGAATCGGCGAGTAGTCCTCGCCGTCCATCAGGGCGGTGTAGTAGTAGGCGCGCATCAGCTTGCCGCGGCGGTCGAACTCCTGCCGCAGCAGCTTGTAGTCGATGTCGAACCCCAAGGCCTTTGCCGAGGCATAGAGATTGGCTCCATCGATGAAGATCGCCAGGCGATCGTCCTTGTAAAACATGGTCCTTGCCTTCAATGGAACTGCGCGGCGGCCCGACGGGCCCGCAGCCTTGCACATGCGTCCCCGACGCTGGACTTCGTAAACCGGACGGATGCCATGGAGAACTTGTCTTTCGGTATCGTTTCCCTGGGATCGAACCTGCCATCCGCCGCAGGCGATCCCGGGCAGTCCCTTCGCGAAGCCCTGGGCATTCTGCATGACGAACCGGGCATTTCAATACCCGCGATCAGCCGCATCTGGCGCACCCCCGCGGTCCCGGCGGGATCCGGCCCGGACTATGCCAATGCCGCCGCGCTGATCCGCACCGGTCTGGCCGCGCCCGACCTGCTGGACCGCCTGCACGCGATCGAGGCGCGCTTCGGCCGCGACCGCAGCACCGGCCGCTGGTCCGCGCGGGTGCTGGATCTGGATCTGGTGGCCTTGGCCGACCTGATCCTGCCCGATGCCGCGACGCTGCGCCGCTGGATCGGGCTGGACGGCGCCAGCCAGCGGATTCTGGCCCCCGACCGGCTGATCCTGCCCCATCCGCGGATGCAGGACCGCGCCTTCGTGCTGGCGCCGCTGGCGGAAATCGCGCCGGGCTGGCGCCACCCCTTGACGGACCGGACGGTGTCGCAGATGCTGGCAGCGCTTGGCGAGGAAGCCCTTACGGGCATGACACCGCTGCCCTTGGGCGGCGGGCTGGCCTGGCCTTGACATTTTCGGCCGCGATGGTCACAACCTCGGTTTCGCCCCGGATTTCCGATTCGCAACTGCACAGGTGAGACATGGCCCGCGTAACGGTTGAAGACTGCGTCGACAAGGTCCCGAACCGCTTTGATCTGGTGATGCTGGCCGCGCATCGGGCCCGAGAAATCACGGCCGGCAGCCAGCCCACCGTGGACCGCGACAACGACAAGAACCCGGTCGTCGCCCTGCGCGAGATCGCCGAGGAAACGCAGCCCGTGGACGACCTGCGCGAACGCATGATCGAGGCCACGCAGACGCAGATCGAGGTTGACGAGCCCGAGGAGGACGCGATGGCGCTGCTGCTGGGCGCCGAAGTGGACCGTCCCCGGCCCGCCGACGAGGAATCCGAGGAACGGATGCTGCGGATGATGCTGGAAGCGAACCAGCGATAGGATACGGGATAAAGGTCTTCGGCCAGGAAATGATCGACGTCGAAGACCTGATCGCGCTTGTCCGCAACTACAACCCGCGCAGCAACGCCGCCCTGATCCGCGATGCCTACGAATACGGGATGCGGATGCACGAAGGGCAGTTCCGCCATTCCGGCGAACCCTATTTCACCCACCCCATCGCGGTCGCCGCGATCCTGACGGAAATGCGGCTGGACGACGCCACCATCGTCACCGCCCTGCTGCACGACACGGTCGAGGACACGCGGTCCACCAAGGACGACTTGGCCAGGATGTTCGGGGCCGAGATCGCCGAACTGGTCGATGGCGTCACCAAGCTGACCAACCTGGAACTGTCCTCGGCCCAGTCCAAGCAGGCCGAGAACTTCCGCAAGCTGTTCATGGCCATGTCGCGCGACCTGCGGGTGATCCTGGTCAAGCTGGCTGACCGGCTGCACAACATGCGCACCATCAGGTCCATGCGCCCCGAGAAGCAGGTCAAGAAGGCACGCGAGACCATGGACATCTTCGCGCCCCTGGCCGGGCGCATGGGGATGCAATGGATGCGCGAGGAGCTCGAGGACCTTGCCTTCAAGGTCATCAACCCCGAGGCGCGCAATTCCATCATCCGCCGCTTCGTCAGCCTGCAGCGCGACAGCGGCGACATCATCGGCCAGATCACCGCCGACATCCGCACCGAACTGGAACGCGAGGGGATCGAGGCCGACGTGTTCGGCCGCGCCAAGAAGCCCTTCTCGGTCTGGCGCAAGATGCAGGAAAAGCAGCTTGCCTTTTCCCGGCTGTCCGACATCTACGGCTTTCGCATCATCACCCGGTCCGAAATGGACTGCTATCGCGCGCTGGGGGTGATCCACCAGCGCTGGCGGGCGGTGCCGGGGCGGTTCAAGGACTATATCAGCCAGCCCAAGTCCAACGGCTACCGGTCGATCCACACCACCGTCTCGGGGCGCGACGGCAAGCGGGTCGAGGTGCAGATCCGCACCCGCCAGATGCACGAGGTGGCCGAGGCGGGCGTGGCCGCGCACTGGGCCTATCGCGACGGGGTCAGGACCAAGAACCCGTTCGCCGTCAATCCGGCCGAATGGATCGACAGCCTCACCGACCGCCTGGAGGGCGAGGACCACAACGAGTTCCTCGAGGCCGTCAAGCTCGAGATGTACCAGGACCAGGTGTTCTGCTTCACGCCCAAGGGCGACGTGATCCAGTTGCCCAAGGGCGCCACGCCGATCGACTTCGCCTATGCCATCCATACCCGGCTGGGCAATTCCTGCGTGGGCGCCAAGGTGGACGGCATCCGCGTGCCCCTGTGGACGCGGCTCAAGAACGGGCAGGCGGTGGACATCATCGCCGCCTCGGGGCAGCGCCCGCAATCGACCTGGCTGGACATCGTCGCCACCGGCCGCGCCAAGTCCGCCATCCGCCGGTCCCTGCGCGAGGAGGATCGCGACCGTTTCATCCGCCTGGGCCGCGAGCTGGTGCGCGTCAGCTTCGAACATGTCGGCCGCAAGGTGACCGACAAGGCGCTGCGCACCGCCGCCAGGCAGATGGGCCTTGCCGACAGCGACGAGTTGCTGGCCCGGATCGGCAGCGCCGAAACCTCGGCCACCGAGGTGCTTGAGGTCCTTTATCCGCATCTGGGGGTCCAGCAGGACGAGATCGACAGCACCCGCCCCTTCGCCGGGGTCGAGGCCGATGCCGACTTCAAGCGCGCCCGTTGCTGCGATCCGCTGCCCGGCGAACGGATCGTCGGCATCACCTATCGCGGCAAGGGGGTGGTGATCCACGCCATCGACTGCCCGGTTCTGGCCGAATTCGAGGACAGCCCCGATCGCTGGGTCGATGTGCAATGGCGCGCAGGGCGCCACCCGGCGGCCTATTCCACCATGCTGTCGCTGACGATCCGCCACGATGCCGGCGTGCTGGGCCGCATCTGCAGCCTGATCGGCGCGCAGGGGGCGAATATCTCGAACCTTGAATTCAAGGACCGCAAGCCCGATTTCTATCGCATCGAGGTCGAGATCGAGCTGCGCGACCAGGAACATCTGCACAACCTTCTGACCGCGCTCGAGGCGGAAAGCGACGTTGCGCAGGTTGCCCGGATCCGCGACATCGCCAAGAAGCCCTGATCGGGCGCCGCCTGGACTGGGGGAAGCAGACCGTGTTCAAGCGCAGCAAGCCGCGCAGCTACGGGCAACTGGCAAGCGAACTGATCTATCCGCCGGGCGGCTTCCGCCGGTCCACCACCTATCTGTGGTACCGCCTGCGCCGCCTGCCCGACCAGCCCCACCGCATCGCCCGGGGCATGGCCGCGGGGGTGTTCCTGTCCTTCACGCCGCTTCACGGCTTTCACTTCATCGTCGCGGCGCTGGTGTCGCTGGCGATCCGGGGGAATGTGCTGGCGGCCTTCGTGGGCACCTTCGCCGGCAACCCGCTGACCACGCCCTTCATCGCGCTTGCCTCGGTCGGGCTGGGACGGACCATCCTGGGACTGCCGGGCGACATGTCGCCCCAGGTCATCTTCCGGGAATTCGCCCATGCCACGGCCGAGACCTGGCACAACGTCATGTCCGCCGTCGGCCCCGGCCCCACCAGCTGGAGCGGGCTTTCCGAGTTCTGGCACGAGATCTTCCTGCCCTATGCGGCGGGGGGCGCGGTCCTGGGCTTGGTGGCGGCGATCATCACCTATTACCTGACGATCCCGCTGGTGCGGCGCTATCACCGCCGGAAGGCCCGGGCCATGGCCGCGCGCATCGCGCGGGTCCGCGCGCGGTCGGGGCGGGACGGATCCTGAGCCCGCGGCGCCCCACGACCAGGGCCTAGGCGCGCGCCTGATCCAGTGCCGCCAGATAGGCCGCCGACCACCATTCAACGTCATGCTCGACCACGCCGCGCAGCAGGGCGGCGTGGCGTTCCTGGCGTTCCTCAAGCGGCATGGTGATGGCCTGCTGCATGGCCTGGGCAAGCTCGTTGGGGTCGTGGGGGTTGATGATAAGGGCCTCGGTCATCGCCTCGGCCGCGCCGGCGAAGCGCGACAGGATCAGGACGCCGGGATCGGCGGGATCCTGGGCCGCGACGTATTCCTTGGCCACCAGGTTCATGCCGTCTGCCAGCGGGGTGACCAGTCCCACCCGCGACTGGCGGTAAAGGCCCGCCAGTTCGTTGCGGGGGATCGGGCGGTGGATGAAGCGGATCGGGGTCCAGTTCACCGTGGCGAACTGGCCGTTGATGCGGCCGGCCAGATGTTCGGTTTCCTCGCGGATCTGCTGATAGGCGTCCACGGATTCGCGCGTCGGCGGGGCGATCTGCAGCAGCATCACCCGTTCCGTCAGCGAGGGGTCGTTTTCCAGAAGATACTGGAAGGCCCGGAACCGCTGCGGGATGCCCTTGGAATAATCCAGCCGGTCCACGCCGATCATCGACTGCGACCCGGTCAGGGTGCGCATCTTGTCCTCGTCCCGGGCGCTCTGGGCCAGGGTGATGAAGGCCTGGGCGTCGATGCCGATAGGGAAGACCCCCGCCCGGACGCTGCGGCCCGCAAGGCGGAACTCGGTATCGGACACCTGATCGAAGTCGCACAGGCTGCGGGCACTTGTCGCGAAATGGTCAAGGTCGCGCTGCGCCTGGAAGCCCAGCAGGTCGTAATGGGACAGCCAGGCGAACAGCTCGTCCGGGTTGGGAAGCGTCGCGCAGTCGGTGGGACCGGGGAAGGGGATGTGCAGGAAATGCCCGATCAGCCCTTTCACGCCCAGCTTGCGCAGTTCCTGCGCCAGCGGAAACAGCTGGTAATCCTGAACCCAGATCCGGTCGTCGGGGCGCAGATGCGGGACGATCAGCCGGGCGATGCGTTCGTTCACCCGGCGGTATCCGTCCAGATATTCGGGCAGGATGCGGATCAGGTCGGCGCGGCCGTGGCAGACGGGCCAGAGGACCGAATTGGAATAGCCCAGGTAATAATCGTCGTGATCCTGCGCCGTCAGATCGAAGGAGGCGCGCAGGAAGGCCGCGCCTTCGTGGAAGGCCAGCTCCTCGGCGGGCTGCTCGACCGTGTCGCCGGAAAAGCCGATCCACAGCCCCCCGACCGGCTCAGCGCATCCTCGAGCGCGACGACGAGCCCCCCGAGGGGTTGTCGCCCAGGGGGATGCGGTTCGAGATGGCGACAAGTCGTGACATCAGTTCAGCCTTTCCAAAGCATCGTCCAGCCAGCGGGCCAGGGCAGCGGGATCGGCCAGCCGCGTCCGCGCCACGGTCTCGCCCTCGCCGATCTTGATGCCGTGCCCGCCCAGCGCCTGTGCGCGGGCCATTGCCGCCTCGTCCGTCAGGTCGTCGCCGGCATAGACCGGAACGCGGCCGGCAAAGGGGCTTCGCGCCATCAGCCGGTCCAGCGCCGCGTCCTTCCCGGTGCCCCCCGGCCGCAGTTCGACCGCCATCTTGGCGGGTTGCAGGACCATGCCCGGATGCGTCTCGGCCAGGTGCTGCATCACAGTCTCGACCACCGGGCGCAGCGCCGGATCGGCGCGGTAATGCAGCGCGACGCCATGGGGCTTGCGCTCGACCAGGATGGCGGGATGGGCGGCAACGGCGCCTGCCGCCGCCTCGTGCAGCGCGGCGATGTCCACCTCGACGTCGTGGGTCGTCTGGATCCGCTGCCCGCCGATCGCCAGTTCGGCGCCGTGGCTGCCCGCGATCGCGCCCGGAAAGTCCGGCAGAAAGGCCCGTAGGTCGGCCACGTCCCGCCCCGAGATCAGCGCCACCGCCCCGCCAAGCCGGTCATGCAGCCGCGCCAGACGGGACGGCAGACCGGCCGGGATCACCACCGCGTCGGGGCGGGGCGCGATCTCGACCAGGCATCCGTCGAAGTCCAGGAACAGGGCCGACTCCGGGGTCAGGATCGGGGCATTTCGGGCAAGCGGCTGCATCGGCGCGCGTTCTTCCTTGCGACAAAGCTAGTCCGTCAACCCCTCAGCCCCGCGATGGGTTCACTGCCGCGTGAGTTATTCCGCCGCGTCAAGGTTGCCCTACCCCGCCCGCCGCGCCATCGTGCCGCAAACGGAGGACATCATGCTGCCCGCAATCCTGCAGACCCTGCGCATCCCTGTGGTCGCCTCGCCCATGTTCATCGTCTCGGGGCCGGATCTGGTGATCGCGCAATGCAAGGCGGGCATCGTCGGCAGCTTTCCCGCCCTGAACGCCCGCGAGGCCGAGGGCGAGCCGCCCCTGCTGGACGCCTGGCTGACCCGCATCCGCGAGGAACTGGACCGTCACAACCAGGCCAACCCCGACCGGCCGGCGGCGCCCTTCGCCGTCAACCAGATCGTCCACCGCAGCAATGCCCGGCTGGACCGCGACATCGAGATCTGCCACCGCCACCGCGTGCCGATCTGGATCACCAGCCTGGGCGCGCGGGTCGAGGTCAACCAGGCCGCCCACGACTGCGGCGGCATCGCGCTGCACGACGTCATCAACAATGTCTTCGCCCGCAAGGCCATCGAGAAGGGCGCCGACGGCCTGATCGCCGTGGCGGCGGGCGCGGGCGGCCATGCCGGGCCGCAATCGCCCTTCGCCCTGATCCAGGAGATCCGCGACTGGTTCGACGGCCCGCTGCTGCTGTCGGGCGCCATCGCCACCGGCCGGGCGGTTCTGGCGGCGCAGGTCATGGGAGCCGATCTGGCCTATATCGGCAGCCCCTTCATCGCCACCCGGGAAGCGAACGCCCAGCCCGAATACAAGCGGATGATCGTCGAAAGCGGCGCCATGGACATCGTCACCTCGACACGCTTCACGGGCATCTCGGGGAACTACCTGGGGCCGTCGATCCGCGCCGCGGGGCTGGATCCCGACCGTCTGGAAGGGTCCGATCCCTCGGCGATGAACTTCGGCAGCGGCGGCCCGAAGGTCAAGGCCTGGAGCGAGATCTGGGGGTCCGGCCAGGGTATCGGCGCGGTGCGCGACATCGTGCCCGCCGCCACCCGGATCGACCGGCTGGCCGAGGAATACGCGGCGGCCCGGGCGGCAATCTGCGGCTGAGCCTTTGCGGATCGGCGCCGCGTTCCCATATGAAGCCTGCAAAAAGGACCACGAAAAGGACCAGCGGAGGACAAGCATGGCCTATGAGAAGACCGCCGACGCCCTGGCGCGGCTGACGCCCGAGCAGTATCGCGTCACCCAGCAAAGCGGCACCGAACGCCCCTTTACCGGCGAATACGACCACCATTTCGAACCCGGCATCTATGTGGACGTGGTATCGGGCGAGCCGCTGTTCGCATCCTCGACGAAATACGATTCGGGCTGCGGCTGGCCCGCCTTCACCAAGCCCATCGACGGAAACGTGACCGAACATCGCGACCTGTCGCACGGCATGGTCCGGGTCGAGGTCCGCTCGAAGCACGGCGACAGCCATCTGGGCCACGTCTTCCCCGACGGCCCGCGCGAGGCGGGCGGGCTGCGCTATTGCATCAATTCGGCCGCGCTGCGCTTCGTGCCCAAGGACCGGATGGAAGCCGAAGGCTACGGGGCCTACCTGTCCCAGGTCGAGGAGGCCGCGCAATGAGCGAACGGGCGGTTCTTGCGGGCGGCTGCTTCTGGGGAATGCAGGATCTGATCCGCCGCCTGCCGGGCGTCATCACGACGCGGGTGGGCTATAGCGGCGACGATTTCCCCAACGCCACCTATCGCAATCACGGCAACCATGCCGAGGCGATCGAGATCATCTTCGATCCCAGCATCATCACCTATCGCCGCCTGCTCGAGGTGTTCTTCCAGATCCACGACCCCACGACGCCGAACCGGCAGGGCAACGACATCGGCCCCAGCTACCGGTCGGCGATCTACTACGTGAACGACGATCAGCGGCGCGTGGCCGAGGATACCATCGCCGATGTCAATGCCTCGGGGCTATGGCCCGGCAGGGTCGTCACCGAAGTCGAGCCGGTGGGCGAGTTCTGGGAGGCCGAGCCCGAGCATCAGGATTACCTGGAACGCTACCCGAACGGCTATACCTGCCACTTCCCGCGTCCGAACTGGGTCCTTCCCAAGACCACCCGCGCCGCCGAATAAGCGCGGGCAGATCAGGCATGGCCCGCCGCCGCCGACAGCAGCGACGGGTCGATGCCCTGGGCGCGCAGCGCGGTCTGCCACTTGTCGGCATGGGCGGTGCTGAAGATCAGATCCTCGGCGCCGTCACCCGTCAGCCAGCCGTTGTGCAGCATCTCGTGTTCCAGTTGCCCCGGCCCCCAGCCCGCATAGCCAAGCGCCAGAACCGCCGAGGCGGGGCCCTGGCCGTGGGCCAGATCCTCGAGGATGTCGCGGGTGGTGGTCATCGCCAGGGTCCGGCCGATCCGCAGGCGGCCTTCGGGATCGTCGCCGTGTTCGGGGACATTGTGCAGCACGAAGCCGCGCCCCGGCTCGACCGGGCCGCCGAAGCGCACCTCGATCCGCCGCGCGGCCCCGTCGCTGGAGATGCCGAGTTGTTCCAGAAGATCGCCGAAGTCGATGTCGGGAAGGGGGCGGTTCAGGACCAGCCCCATCGCGCCTTCATCGGTATGCGCGCAGATCAGGACCACCGAACGCTCGAATCGCGGATCGGCCATGCCAGGCATGGCGATCAGGATCTTGCCTGTCAGGTTGGTTCGGTCCTCGGCGGGCGGAACGCCGCCGAAACGGATGCCTTGGGTGCCGGAACTGGTCATCTGCTCTCCTTCCGCTTCAAGATCGGCTCTTGGCCGCCGGGTTGCAAGACCTGCGCGCAATCGTGACTTCATCCCGCCGCCGATCGCCGCTACCCATGACCCATGACCCGATCCGTCCTGCCTTTCGCCTTCCTGTGCCTTGCCGCCCTGCCCTCGGCCGCCGAAAGCCCGGCCCCCGGACTGGTCGAGGCGCGCCTTCTGCCGGGCTGGACCCTGCCTGACGGAAGTCGGGTCGCCGCCCTCGAGTTCCGGCTGGAGCCCGGCTGGAAGACCTACTGGCGCAATCCCGGCGACAGCGGGCTGCCGCCCCGGTTCGACTGGTCGGCATCGGCCAACCTTGCGGGGCTTGACCTTCACTGGCCCGCCCCCCAGGCAATCCCGTCCCAGGACGGGCTGGCGCTTGGCTATCACGACCGGCTGATCCTGCCCTTCACCGCCCGTCCCGCCGATCCGGCCCGTCCGGTCGATCTGGCTGTGACGGTGGATTTCGGCCTGTGCAAGGACATCTGCGTTCCCGCCCATGTGGCGCTGCAGGCCGACGGCGCGGCGGCCGAACCCGATCCGGCGATCCTGGCGGCGATGGACCGGGTGCCGCGTCGCGCCGGCGACCGCCCGGCCTGCCGCCTGGAACCCATAGCGGACGGGATGCGCGTCACCGCCACCCTGCCCCGCCCGGTGACCCTGGCGGCGATGGAGCTGGCCGGCAGCGACGTCTGGATTTCGGGGACGGAGCTGACGACCCGGGCCGGGGTCACGGTCATGTCCGCCGACTTCGTCCCGCCCGAGGCCGCGCCCTTCGCGCTGCCGCAGGACCGGCTGGTGTTCACCCTCATCGACGAGGGCGGCGCGGCGGTCGAAATGCGGGGCTGCGCGGGCTAGTTCCCCAGCCGCGCCGACAGCGACAGAAGATCGGCCCAAGCCTCGCGCTTGGCGGCGGGGTTGCGCAGCAGATAGGCCGGATGCGTCATCGGCAGGGCGGGACGGCCGAAGGCCTGGGTCCAGCTGCCGCGCAGGCGCAGGATGCCGCGCCGGCCGATGGCGGCCTCGCAGGCCATGTTGCCCATCAGGACGACCACCTCCGGCGCCACCAGGTCGATGTGGCGGCGCACGAAGGGCAGGCTGACGGCGATCTCGTCGGGCTGGGGGTCGCGGTTGCCCGGCGGGCGCCAGGTCAGGACATTGGTGATGTAGAGCGCGCGTTCCGCATCGACCGCGCGGCGCGACAGGCCGATGGCGTCGAACATCCGGTCCAGCAACTGACCCGCGCGCCCCACGAAGGGACGGCCCTGCCGGTCCTCCTCGTCGCCCGGCGCCTCGCCCAGGATCAGCACGCGGGCCTTGGCATGGCCATCGGCAAAGCAGAAGTTGCGCGCGCCCTTCTTCAGCTCGATCCCGTCGAAGCCCTCCTGCGTCGCGGCCAGATCGTCCAGCGTGGCCGAGGCCGCCGCCAGCGCCTCGGCCTGAGCGACGCGGCGGAGCAGATCCTCGTCGTCGCCACCCTCCAGCGCCAGGGCCGGCGCGGCGGGGGGCGCCGGGGCCGCCTGCTGGGGCGGCTGCGGCGCCTGGGCCGGCAGGGCGAAGCGGTCCAGGGGGGCGTCGCCCACGGCCTCGTCCACGCCCATCTCGGCCTGCCATTCCAGAAGCGCCAGGGCGGTTTCGGCGTCCAGGTCGATGCCGTGATAGATCAGCCGTTCCATGCCTAGTCCACGACCAGCATGTATCCCGTCCCGCGCACGGTCTGCAGAAAGCGCGGCTCGCGCGGGTCGGGTTCGATCTTGCGGCGCAACCGGGTGATCTGCACGTCGATGGCGCGTTCCGAGTTCTCGGTTTCGTCGCCGCCCCCGCGGCCGAGATCCTCGATCAGGTCGGCGCGGCTGACAGGTTCGCCCTTGCTGGCGGCCAGCCGGCGCAGCAGCGCCTGTTCGGTGCCGGTCAGGCGCAGGTGGCTGTCGCCCTGCCACAATTCGCCCTTGTCGATGTCATAGCGCAGCGCGCCCAGCGTCAGGAACTTGGGCTGGCGCATCTCGGGGGCGGGGACGCGGCGCAGGATGGCGTTGATGCGCAGCAGCAGTTCGCGCGGCTCGAAGGGCTTGGGCAGATAGTCGTCGGCGCCGACTTCCAGGCCGGTGATGCGATCCTCGGTTTCGCCGCGGGCGGTCAGCAGCAGGATCGGCGTGGCCAGCGTCTCGCGCAGGGACCGGGTCAGGGCGAAACCGTCCTCGCCCGGCATCATCACGTCCAGAACGATCAGGTCGAAGTCCAGCCCTGCCAGCAGCCGCCGGGCCTGCGCCGCGTCGCGGGCCAGCGTCACCAGAAAGCCGTTCCTGCGCAGGAACCGGCCCAGCAGCGCGCGGATGCGTTCGTCGTCGTCGACGATCAGCAGATGGGCGTCAGTCTGGCTCACGGCGCAGCCTTTATTCGGGCAGATCCTTCATAGACTGATACTGCGCCCGCGTCTCGGGGTCCATCATCGCTTCCAGCACCTGACGAAAGCCCGCCACCGCCTGCGGACCGGCGGCGCGATAGGCCTGGCGCATCCGCGCCCGCTGCGCCTCGGACAGGCGGCGTTCCAGCGCGGCGCCTTCCTCGGTCAGGTAGAGATGGCGCTCGCGGCGGTCGCGGCGGCCGACGCGGTTTTCCACCAGTCCGTCCTCGATCAGGGTGCGCAGAACGCGGTTCAGCGATTGCTTGGTCACCCCCAGCACCGCCAGAAGCGCCGTCACCGTCAGGCCAGGGTCGCGGTTGATGAAATGCAGCGCCCGGTGATGGGCGCGCCCGTAGTTCATCCCGGCCAGGATCATGTCGGGATCGGCGGTGAAGGCGCGATAGGCAAAGAACATCGCCTCGATCCCGCGCCGGATCTGCTCGTCGGTCAGAAACAGCAGATCCTCGCCCATCAGGGCATGAACGCGAAGCGTCTCGACCATGAAGCTCTCTCCTTGATGCCGGCTTGATAGGGCAGTCATGTTGACTTTCCAAGATTCGATTGCTAGTCGTCAAGGACTTAGCGCAACAAATGGGCCGATTCCGGGTGGGCCTGCGCAAGATCCGCAAAACCCGGACTGGCTTTTGGAGAGAACGATGACGGGCGCTTATGACGATCGCGACGGCAAGATCTGGATGGACGGCGAACTGATCGACTGGCGCGAGGCGAATGTCCACATCCTGACCCATGCGCTGCATTATGCAAGCTCGGTCTTCGAGGGCGAGCGGTGCTATGACGGCAAGATCTTCAAGGGCCACGAACATTCGGTGCGGCTGATCGAATCGGCGCGCCTGCTGGACATGCAGTCCCCCTATTCCGCCGAGCAGATCGACGCCGCCAAGGAGGCCGTCCTGAAGGCCAACAACTTCACCAATGCCTATGTGCGGGCGGTGATGTGGCGCGGTTCGGGCCCCGACATGGGCGTGTCGGCGGCGCGCAACCCGGTCCGCATGGCGGTGGCCTGCTGGGAATGGGGCAGCTATTACGGCGACGCCAAGTGGCAAGGCGCCAAGCTGGACGTGGCCAAGTGGAAGCGTCCCTCGCCCGAGACGATCCCCACCGCCGCCAAGGCCGCCGGGCTCTACATGATCTGCACCATGTCCAAGCACGCCGCCGAGGCCAAGGGCTGTTCGGACGCGCTGTTCATGGACTGGGAAGGCTACGTGGCCGAGGCGACCGGCGCCAACATCTTCTTCGTGCGCGACGGCGAGGTTCATACCCCCCTGGCCGACCGCTTCCTGAACGGCATCACCCGCCAGACGGTCATCCAGATGCTGAAGGACGGCGGCACCACCGTCCACGAACGCCGCATCAAGCCCGAGGAGCTGGAGGATTTCCAGGAATGCTTCCTGACCGGCACCGCGGCCGAGGTGACCCCGGTGGGCCAGATCGGCGACTGGCATTTCCAGGTGGGGCAGACCACGCGGAAGGTGGCCGAGGATTACGAGCGGCTGGTGCGGGCCTGACGCCGCCTGCCCCGTGCCGCCCAAGGCCGCAGGGCTGCTGATGCGGCAGCCCGGGCCGGATCAGCAGAGCGGACGCGGAAGGCGCAGGGGTTCGGCAGGGGCAGTCCAGCCGCATCCGGGGCCGGGCGTTGCCTTCAGCTCATCCGGCCGCGTTCGATCCGGGCATATTCCACCGCCTTGCGGTTGGTGTCGCCCCGGGTCTGAGGACGCGAGCGCAGCGCCTCGATGGCGGGATGCGTCCTCGATTCCCGTTCTTGCCGGGCGAACTCGCGCAGGGTGATCGCCCCCTTGTCGCGGGGCATGTCCGTGATCGTTCTGGTCATCTTCGGCCTCCTCCTCGGGTCGGGACCCTGTATAGGCCGAATCGGCCCGGATCCAAAGCCTTCAGGCGGCCTTGGCGCCCTGGGCCGACAGCACCGCGTGCAGCTTGACCGGATCATCGTTGGCGCGCAGCTTGGCGCGCAGGTCAGGGTCGCGCAGCGTGCGCGACACCAGCGCAAGCGCCTTGAGGTGATCGACGCCGCTGCTTTCCGGGGCCAGCAGCCCGAAGGCCAGATCGACCGGCTGGCGGTCCACCGCGTCGAAATCCAGCGGCTTGTCCAGCCGCACGAACAGGCCCACCACCCGGTCCAGCCCGTGCAGCCGCGCATGGGGCAGCGCCACGCCCTGGCCCACGCCGGTCGGCCCCAGGCTTTCGCGTTCCTGCAGCGCGTCCAGCACCTCGGTGGCGTTCAGCCCGTATTCGGCATGGGCCAGTTCGGCAAGCTCCTGAAAAAGGCGCTTCTTCGAGGTGCACTGGCCCAGTGACCGGACCGCGCCGGGCTTGAGGATTTCGGTCAACTGCATGGCTTGCGTCTTTCCCAAGGCTCAAGCGCCCCCGCGCAGGATGCCGGGGGCGCGTCGGTTCAGCGAGGCGTCATGCAGCGGGTTTCAGCCGTTGCCGCGCGGGTCGATCCAGCCCACATTGCCGTCGTCGCGGCGGTGAACCACATTGACGCCCCCGTGCTTCTCGTTGCGGAACACCAGCAGCGGCGTTCCCGACAGTTCCATCTGCATCACCGCATCGCCAACCGACAGGGTCGGCACGCGGGTCTCCATCTCGGCGATGATGATCGGCTGCAGGCCGCTGTCCTGCGTTTCCCACTCATCCTCGTCGGCGGCCAGCACATACATGCCCGCCTGCCCGAATTCAACCGGCTCGGACCTGTCCTTGTGGTGATCCTTCAGGCGGCGCTTGTAGCGGCGAAGCTGCTTGTCCATCTTCTCGCGGCAGGCCTCGAAGGCGGCATAGATCTCGGTCGCGGCGCCGCGCGCGGTCACGTTCAGCCCGGTGGACAGATGCACCACCGCGTCGCACATGAACTGGTGGGCATCCTTCGAGAAGGTAACCGTGGCATCGGTGGGGCGCTGCGAATACTTGCCGACCGTCTCGCCCAGTTCCGTCTTCACATGGGTGGACAGCGCGTCGCCGATGTCGATCTGTTTTCCGCTGATGGTATAGCGCATCGTCACTCCTCTCGGTTGCCCGTTCCCGCATGCGCCGGCCCGTCTGCCGGCACGGGGCGGAAGCGGGGATGGCGGCCGCGGTTCCTGCCGCGCCCGCATGAGACAATCTGGTGACAGCCGCGCGGTTCTGTCAACGGTATGCGGGGACGACGCGGCAATTTCACGCGCCCGCCCCGTCAGGCCATGCGGAACCCTTCGCCCAGATAAACCTCGCGCACGCGGGGATCGGCGACGATCTCCTCGGTCGATCCCGACATCAGCACATGGCCGTCGTGCAGGATATAGGCGCGGTTCACGATGCCCAGGGTCTCGCGGACGTTGTGATCGGTAATCAGAACGCCGATGCCGCGCGACTTGAGGTCATGGACCAGGCCGCGGATCTCGCCCACGGCGATCGGATCGACGCCCGCAAAGGGTTCGTCCAGCAGCAGGAAGCTGGGATCCGAGGCCAGGCAGCGGGCGATCTCGGTCCGGCGGCGCTCGCCGCCCGAAAGGGCCAGGGCGGGCGCGGCGCGCAGATGCGCGATCGAGAAGTCGCCCAGCAGCTCCTCCAGCCGGTCGCGGCGGTGCCGGGGATCCTCGTGGACGACCTCGAGGACGGCCATGATGTTCTGCTCGACCGTCAGGCCGCGAAAGATCGACATCTCCTGCGGCAGGTAGCCGATGCCCATGCGCGCCCGGCGGAACATCGGCAGCCGCGTCGCATCCTGCCCGTCGATCAGCACCTGCCCCGCGTCGGGCGGCACAAGACCCGCGATGCAATAGAAACAGGTGGTCTTGCCCGAACCGTTCGGCCCCAGCAGGGCCACGACCTCGCCGCGGGCCAAATCCACGGCGACGTCGCGGATCACCGGGCGGTTGCGATAGGACTTGCGCAAGCCCCGGACCCTCAGGCCGTCGCCGCTGCGCGCCGCCGCCCCCCGCATCAGTTGCCGCCGGGCTGCAGGACGGACCGCACCCGCCCCTCGACCTGGGCGGTGCCCGTTTCCAGGTTCACCAGCATCCGGTCCCCGGTCAGCACGTTCTGCCCCTGCGTCAGCACCACATTGCCCGTCAGCGTGACATGGCCCGTCTCGACGTCGTAGGTGGCGGCCTCGGCCTCGGCCGCGTCGGGCCCAGAAACCAGCGTCACGTTGCCCTTGGCGTCCAGGGACCGGATGCGGGTCTGGTCGCCGTCGGCATAGGCCACGGTGACGCTGTCGGCGGAGAGGCGCATCTCGCCCTGGCCGATCACGACGTTGCCGGTAAAGACCGCGCTGCCGTCCGCCTGGTTGACCGACAGGTTGTCGGCGGCGACCTCGACCGGGGCCTGGATGTCGGCGCGCATCCCCCCGAAGGCCAGGTTCTGCGCCAGGGCCGGCGGGGCGGCAAGGATCAGGGCTGTCAGCAGGGGGCGCAGCATCGGCTTGTCCTTCCGGTGGATCAGGGCTGGTATATCAGACGGACATCGCCGGAAAAGTTCAAGATGGAAGCATCCTCGCCGGGGGCGGGTACAAGCTCCATGCGGCGGGCCGACAGTGTGCCGAAGGGCGCCTCGGCCTCGACACCCGCCTGGGCGGCGATGCGGGACCGGTCGGTTGCGGCATCCAGGCTGGCGGCATCGACCGTCCAGCCGGTGGATGTCGTCATGCGCACCCCGCCATCCAGATGGATCACCCCATCCGCCAGGCTGGCCCGGGGCGCGGCCAGATCCGCGCGCAAGCCGTCCGGGCGCTGCCAGTCCAGCCGCAGATCCTGCGCCCGGCCGCCGCCGGGACCCGGCGCGGCCTCGGTCGCGCGCAAGGTCAGCCTGGCCCCGTCGTCGGTGACGCCCGAATATTCGGGCGCGACCAGCCGCGGATCGCGGGCCATCGCCTCGGCGTCCACATCGGCATAGGGGATGCGCGATTCCCCGTCCCCCCCGCGCGAGAACAGGAACAGCGTCGAGAGCAGCACAAGCGCCGCCAGGGGCAGCAGGACGCGCAACCAGCGAACGACACGCGTGCGGTTCATCGCCTAGACGATCCCGGCCCGAAGGCAGTCGTGGATATGCAGGATGCCCTGCGGCATCCCGTCGGCCACCGCGAACAGGCAGGTGATCTTGCGATCCTGCATCTGCGCCAGGGCGGCCTCGGCCAGGGCATCGGGCGCGATCACCCGCGGGCCGGGCGTCATCACCTCGGACGCCCGGCGCTCCAGCAGGCCCTCCATGTGCCGGCGCAGGTCGCCATCGGTGATGATGCCGGTCAGCCGGCCCGAGGCATCGGTCACGCCGGTGACGCCGAAGCCCTTCTGGCTGATGACCAGCAGCGCCTCCGCCATCGGCGCATCCTCGGCCACCAGGGGCATGTCGCGATGCATCAGATCGGCCACCTTGGCCAGGCGGGCGCCCAGCTTGCCGCCGGGATGGAAGGTGCGGAAATGTTCAGGCGTGAACCGGCGATGCTCCATCAGCGCGACCGCCAGGGCATCGCCAAGCGCCAGCGTCATGGTCGTCGATGTCGTGGGCACGATGCCGTTGCCGCAGGCCTCGGGCGCCAGGGGCAGCACAAGCGCCACGTCCGACTGCCGCAGCAGGGTCGATCCCGGGCGCGAGGCGATGCCGATCAAGGGGATCGCGAAGCGGCGGGTATGGGCGATCAGGTCGGCAAGCTCGGGCGTCTCGCCGCTGTTGGACAGCACCAGGGCCACGTCGTCCTTGGTGACCATGCCCAGGTCGCCGTGGCTGGCCTCGGCGGGATGGACGAACTGCGCGGGCGTCCCGGTCGAGGCGAAGGTCGCGGCGATCTTGCGCCCGACATGCCCCGACTTGCCCATTCCCGAAACGATCACCCGGCCGCGCGCGCCCAGGATCAGGTCGACCGCGCGCGTGAAATCCTCCGACAGCCCTGCCGCCAGCGCCTCCAGGCCGGTCATCTCGCAACGGATCACCCGCCGCGCCGTCTCGATGTAGTCCGCCACGCCTCTGCCCTGTCTCCTGTGCCGAAATATCCTCGGGGGTCCGGGGGCAGACAGCCCCCGGGCGTTGACCATCTAGTGCCTGAAGATGTCGTTTTCATCCCCCCAGCCCAGCAGGTCCAGATGGGCGCGCGCGGGCAGGAAGTCGAAGCAGGCCTGCGCCAGTCCCAGGCGGTTCTCCCGCCGCAGCCGCTCTTCCAGCGCCTCCTTCAACCGGTGCAGGTGCAGCACGTCCGAGGCCGCGTATTCCAGTTGCGCGTCCGTCAGATCCGCGGCGCCCCAGTCGCTGGTCTGCTGCTGCTTGCTGACATCGACGCCCACCAGTTCGTTCAGCAGGTATTTCAGCCCGTGACGGTCGGTATAGGTCCTGACCAGCTTCGAGGCGATCTTGGTGCACCAGACGGGGGCGGTGACGACGCCGAAGGCGTTCTCCAGCGCGGCGATATCGAAGCGGCCGAAATGGAACAGCTTCAGGACCTTCGGATCGGTCAGCATCCGGCACAGGTTCGGCGCCTCGGTCTGGCCGCGGTCGATCTGGACCAGATGCGCGTCGCCGTCGCCCGAGGAAAGCTGTACCAGGCACAGCCGGTCGCGGCGGGGATCCAGCCCCATCGTCTCGGTGTCGATGGCCACCACCGGGCCAAGCGTCAGATCGTCGGGAAGGTCGTTGGGGTAGAGATGGATGCTCATCGCGTCGTCCGTCCGGGCCAGGGCTGTGATGGCGCCCCTCTCACCAGAAAGCGGCGCGTCATTCCAGTCCTATTCGCGCGACGGCGGGGACGCGGAAGGGCCGGCCGGGGCGGACGCTCCGGCCGGCCGGGCCTTACATCGTCTCGGCGGCGCGGACGGCGGCCATGCAGGCCTCCTCGTCGCCCGAGGCCAGCGCGTCGCGCGCGGCCTGGATATGAGCCTCGCGGGTCGAGGCGCCGCCTGCATCGCTGCCGGTCGCAGCGGCGCCCGTCGCACCGCCCGCGGTGCCGCCGCTTGCGGCCTGCTCGGCCGCGGTGGGCTGGCCGTTCTGCTGGGCTGCGGCATCCGCCCCCGACATGGCGACGCCTGCCTGCTGTCCGCCTTCGCCCTCCAGCGGCACATGCGAGCCGTCCTTGGCGATCCCGCCGGCATCCGCCGAGGCCGTGGCACCTGCCCCGCCCGAGGTCGTGGTGCCGGTCGAGGCCCCGCCCGTGGAGGCGGTGCCGGCGGCCCCTGCGCCTGAGGAGGCGCCGCTACCCGTCGCGCCGCTGCCCGCGGCGCCGCCCGCAGCCATGTCCGTGCCCGAACCGCCCGTGGCCGTCATGCCCGACGACCCGCTGCCGGCAGACCCTGTCGCGGCGCTGCCCGAACCGCCCGAAGACGCCATGCCGGTCGCGCTTCCGCCCGTCCCCGTCGCGCCGCCCGAACCGGCCGTTGCCGCGCCGCCCGAAGCGGTCGTCCCGGTTGCCGAACCGCCGCTGGCGGCATCCGTCGGCGCCGCGCTGGTCATGCCGGCATCGGCGGCCGTGTCCGTCGCGCTGCCGCTGGACGCGGTGCCCGAACCGCCAGAGGCGCCTTCCAGCGGCGCCAGCGATCCATCCTTGGCAATCCCCTCCGAGGCGGCGCTTCCGCTTGTCAGGCGCGCCAGTTCCGCGGCGCAATCCGCCTGTGCCGAGACCGCCGTCATCGCAAGGAACGCGCTGCCAGCCACCCAAGTGAACGTGGTCTTCATCTTATCCTCCCGGATCATGAACGCCTGCCTGCGGCGCAATCCCGCAACGCTGCCCTTCGGGCAATGTTCCCGCCCGGCCGGGCCGGTTAACTAACGTCAACTGCAGCCCCGCGATGGTGCCGGCAGCGCCGTCAGCGGCCGAACCTGTAGGCCACCCGGTGGCGGTAGATCCCGCCGGGGCGCAGGATCGGGTCGGGAAAGCCCGGCCGGTTCGGCGCATCGGGCCAGCCCTGCGTCTCGAGCGCGATCCCGCCAAAGCGCTCATGGCGCCGCCCCTCCGGGCCCGGCACCCCGTCCAGTTGCCCGCCGTCATAGACCTGCAGGCCGGGCTGGTCGGTCTCGATCTCAAGCCGGATGCCGGATCGCCCGGTCAGTTCGGCCACCACGCGCGGGGCGTCGGGACCATCCGACAGGCAGAAGTTGTGGTCGTAATCGCCCGGCGCGATCGCCCGCGCCTGCCGGAAATCGAAGCGCGTGCCGCCCACCGGCGTCGGGCCGTCCAGCGGAATCAGGTCGTCGTCCACGGGCAGGTAGCGGCCGGCCGCGACCCGCAGACGGTGACCGCGCACGTCCCCGCCGCCATCAAGGTTGAAGTAGCCGTGATGGGCCAGGTTGCAGGGCGTCGGGGCATCCGCTTCGGCGTGAAGGTCGAAGACCAGCGCCCCGTCCTGCAGCGCGATCCCGGCGCGGATCCTCAGCCTGCCCGGAAAGCCCATCTCGCCGTCCGGCAGGACCAGCGACAGGGTGGCACGGTCCTGGTGAAGCGCGTCGACCTGCCACAGGTGCCAATGCGTTCCCCGCGACCCGCCATGCAGGGTGTGGCGGTTCCTGAAGTTCGGATCGGTGCGATAGTCCCGCCCGTCCAGCGCAAAGCGCGCCCCGCCGATGCGGTTGGCGAAGCGCCCGACGATGGCCCCCATGTAAAGCCCCCGGCCCAGATAATCCGCCGGATCGGGGCATCCCAGCACCAGCGGATGATCGACGCCGTCCATCCGCAGATCCTGCACGGTGGCGCCCAGCGTCAGCACCTGCGCCGTCAGCCCGCCCCCCGCCAGGGTCAGGCGGTCCACCTTGCGCCCGTCGGGCAGCGTCCATCCGGTCACAGGATCACCTGCGGTTCGGGCAGCCCCGTCAGGTCGGTGCGCAGGCGGTAGGTCCGGCCCTGCGCGGCATCGGGATCCTCGATCCCGTCGAAGGCGGTCGTCACCAGCAGGTCGGACAGGTCCGGTCCCCCGAAGGCCGGGCACGAGGGCTGGCGGCCCTCAACGTCGAAGCGGTGGGTCTGCCGCCCGGCGGCGTCGAAGCGGATGACCGCGCCCTGTCCCCAGATCGCGCAGCAGAACCCGCCATCGGCGTCCGTCACCGCGCCGTCGGGGGACCAGCCCCGATCCGACAGGTCGAGATAGACCTGCGCCTCGCCCGCCGGCCAGCCCTGGGGGTCCAGCCCCTGCCGCCAGACGATGCCGCGGTCGGTGTCGGAATAATGCACCCTTGCCCCGTCGGGCGAAAAGCAGATCGAGTTCGGGATGGTCACCGGCGCCACCAGCCTGCGGACCTCGCCCCGGAAGAAGCGATAGATCGCGCCCATCCCGGGCTCGCCGTCGCGGCCCATGGTGCTGAACCAGAACCCGCCCTGGCGGTCGGCGCGGCCATCGTTGGATCGGGTGGCGGGATTATCGGCCTCGACCGGCGCCAGGTCGGACAGGCGGCCATCGGCCAGCGACAGGATCGCCAGCCCGGTCTCAGTAGCGACCAGCAGCCGGTCACGGTCGATCCAGCCCGCGGCCGAGGCCATCCGTTCCAGACGCCACTCCAGCGCCGACCCGTCCGCGTCCTGCGACAGAAGCCGCCGTCCCAGGATGTCGAACCAGAAGAACTGCCGGCGCGCGGGGTGCCAGAAGGCCCCCTCGCCCAGTCGGCACTGGCGGTTGTCGTGGATCATGACGCCTCCGTGGCAGGCCGCGCCTGCGGCCGTTTCAAGACACCCGTGACGGCCCGCCGCGCGGGCAGCCCGGGCCAAGGCTCAGACGCCGCGCAGATCCTCTGGCAGCAGCGCCTCGGGGATGTTCTGGTAGCTGACCGGGCGCAGGAACCGGCGGATCGCCAGGGTTCCCACGCTGGTCGCGCCGAAATTCGTCGAGGCCGGATAGGGGCCGCCGTGGACCATCGCATCCGCGACCTCGACCCCCGTGGGCCAGCCATTGGCCAGGATCCGCCCCGCCTTGCGTTCCAGCACGGGCATCAGCCGCCGCGCCAGATCCGCGTCGCCGTCATCCATGTGCAGGGTCACCGTCAACTGCCCTTCCAAGGCTTGGGCCACCTCCAGCATCTGATCCTCGTCCTGGACGGTGACGATCATCCCCATCGGGCCGAACACCTCCTCGGCCAGGCTGTGATCGCGCAGGAACGCCTCGGCGGTGATGCGATAGACCGCGGGCAGGGCGTTGCGGCCCTCGCTGGCGGCTTCGAAGACGGGCGTCGCCACGCCGGCCGCGCGGCCGACGCCTTCGCGGAAGGCCAGGGCGATGGCGTCGGTCAGCATGACCTGCGGCGACACGCCGGCCAGCGCGTCGGCGGCCGCCTTGGCGAAGGCATCGGCCAGAACGCCCCTGGGCATCACGACCAGCCCCGGATTGGTGCAGAACTGGCCCGCGCCCATGGTCAGGCTGCCCACCCAGCCCTCGGCGATCCGCGCGCCGCGCCGGGCAAGCGCCTGCGGCAGGACAAAGCCCGGGTTGATGCTGCCCAGTTCGCCGAAGAAGGGGATCGGCTCGGGGCGCGCGGCACAAAGGTCGAACAGCGCGCGTCCCCCGCGCAGGCTGCCGGTGAAGCCCACCGCCTTGATGAACGGATGTTGGACAAGCGCGGCGCCCACGGCATGGCTGTCGCCGTGGATGAAGCCGAAGACGCCCGCCGGCATCCCGGTCGCCCCGATGGCGGCGTGGATCGCCTCGGCCACGATCTCGGCGGTGCCGGGATGGGCGGGATGGCCCTTGACCACCACCGGGCAACCCGCCGCCAGCGCCGAGGCGGTGTCGCCGCCGGCGGTAGAAAAGGCCAGCGGAAAGTTCGAGGCCCCGAACACCGCCACCGGGCCGATCGGCCGCTGCATCAACCGCAGGTCGGGGCGCGGCAGGGGCTGGCGGTCGGGCAGCGCGGGATCACGGCGCCGGTCCAGATAGTCGCCCTTGCGGATGTGGTCCGCGAACAGCCGCAACTGGCCAGTGGTGCGGCCGCGTTCGCCCTGAAGCCGCGCCTCGAGCAGGCCGGTCTCGGCAGTGCCGATGGCGGTGATGGCGTCCGCGCAAGCCTCGATCTGGTCGGCGATGGCTTCAAGGAAGCGGGCGCGGTCTTCGCGCGAGGTGGCGGCATAGGCGGGGAAGGCCGCCTCGGCGGCCTCGCAGGCGCGGTTCACCAGCTCGACCGAGCCGGCGCTGAATTCATGCGCAGTCCCCTGCGCAGGAGAGGACCGGAACGTCCCCTCGCCCGCCAGCCATTCGCCTGCGACCAGATGTCTGCCATGCGGAGTGAAGGTCACTGCATCATCCTTGAAAGTGAAAATCCGCGACCGTGTTGCGCCGCCCCAGGGTGAAGGCATCGGCCACAAGCACCATGGGCGCAAGGTCCGCATAGCGGTTTCCCCCGGATACCAGCCTTGCCATGCGTGCATAGAGCGCGGGGTATTCGCCCATGATGTCGTCGGCGCCCTGGACGTGGCGGCCGTCGATCTCCAGCCGGTTGCCGCCCATGCGCAGCGCCATCCGCCCGCCGTCGGTCACGAACTCCATGTCCCAGGTCTGCGGGCCTTCCTGGCGGAAGTCGAAATCGGCGCTGATCCGTTGGCTGAACCGCAGCCGCGCGGCGATCGGGGCTTGGCGGTTCGCGGGAAAGTCCAGGTCGGCCGACAGCAGCCGCACCGGTTCGGGCAGGATTTCGGTCAGGATCGACAGGGCGTTGATGCCGGGATCGAAGACGCCCATGCCGCCGGCCTCGAAGATCCAGTCCTGGCCGGGATGCCATTTGCGCACGTCCTCGCGCCAGGTGATGCGGCCTTCCAGGATCCTGCGGCCCGCCAGCCAGTCGCGGGCGGCGGCTACCGCCTGCGCCATGCGGGAATGCCAAGTGGCAAAGATCGTGACCCCCTGCCGTTCGGCCAGATCGCACAGCGCGTGAACCTCGGCCAGGGTGGCGCCGGGGGGCTTTTCCAGCATCAGGTGGCGCCCCGCGTGCAACACCGCCTGCGCCGCGTCGAAGCGCGGCACTGGGGGCAGGCACAGGCTGACGACGCCGATATCGGGACGCGCCTCCAGCATGGCGGCGATGTCGGTGAAGGCCTCGACCCCGGCGACGGTGCCGTGGCGGCTGACGGTCGCGGCCAGATCCCAGTCCGGGCTGGCGGCGATCGCCGGCACATGCTGGTCGAGCGCGATCTTGCCGATGCCCACGAGCGCGATCTTCATCAGTGGTTGTCCCTTCCGACCGGGCTGCCCCGGCAGCCTTTCAGGAAATCCAGATCCGCGCCGGTATCTGCGCCCTCGACATGGGCCTGGTGCAGCCAGGCATAGCCGCTGGCGGGCACCGCGTGCGTGGGCCGCCAAGCCGCCAGACGCGCCGCAAGTTCCGCGTCGGCGATGTCCAGGTGCAGCCGCCGGTTCGGCACGTCCAGTTCGATCATGTCGCCGTCGCGGACCACGGCCAGCGGGCCGCCCGCCGCGGCCTCGGGGCTGGTGTGCAGGACCACCGTGCCATAGGCCGTGCCCGACATGCGGGCGTCGGAAATGCGCACCATGTCGGTGATGCCCTTGCGCAGCACCTTGGGCGGCAGGCCCATGTTGCCCACCTCGGCCATGCCGGGATAGCCCTTGGGGCCGCAGTTCTTCATCACCATCACGCAGGTTTCGTCGATGTCCAGCGACTCGTCCTCGATGCGGGCCTTGTAGTCGTCGATGTCCTCGAACACGACCGCGCGGCCGCGATGGACCAGCAGATGCGGGCTGGCCGCCGAGGGCTTCAGCACCGCGCCGTTCGGCGCCAGGTTGCCGCGCAGCACGGCGATGCCCCCCTGCGCGGTCAGCGGGCGGTCGGCGGGCAGGATCACCTCCTCGTTCCAGTTCACCACGTCGCGCACCTCGTCCCAGATGGTGCTGCCGCTGACGGTCAGGGCGTCCCTGTGCAGCAGCCCGGCTTCGCCCAGCCGCTTCAGGACGACGGGCAGGCCGCCGGCATAGAAGAACTCCTCCATCAGGTATTGCCCGGATGGCATCAGGTTGACGATGGTGGCCACGTCGCGGCCGCAGCGGTCCCAGTCGTCCAGCGTGATGTCCACGCCCACCCGGCCGGCGATGGCCAGCAGGTGGATGACGGCGTTGGTCGATCCGCCGATGGCGCCGTTGGTGCGGATGGCGTTCTCGAAGGCCGCGCGGGTCATGATGTCGCTGGGCTTGAGGTCGTCCTTGACCATCTGCACGATGCGCCGGCCCGACAGCTGCGCCATCACCCGGCGGCGCGAATCCACGGCGGGGATGGCGGCATTGCCCGACAGCGCCATGCCCAGCGCCTCGGCCATCGAGGCCATCGTCGATGCCGTTCCCATGGTGTTGCAGGTGCCGGTGGACCGCGACATCGAGGCCTCGGCTTCCAGGAACTCCTCCCGGGTCATCTCTCCGGCCTTCACGGCTTCGGAGAACCGCCACAGATGGGTGCCCGATCCCACCCGTTCGCCGCGGAAATAGCCGTTCAGCATCGGCCCGCCGGTGACCACGATCGAAGGAATGTCGGTCGAGGCTGCCCCCATCAGCAGCGAGGGCGTGGTCTTGTCGCAGCCCACCAGCAGCACCGCCCCGTCGATCGGCTGGCCGCGCATGGTTTCCTCGACCGCCAGGGCGGCCAGATTGCGAAACATCATCGCGGTCGGCCGGAAGGTGTTTTCCGAGGCCGAGAACACCGGCACCTCGACCGGAAAGCCGCCCGCCTCCCAGACGCCGGCCTTCACCTTTTCGGCCAGTTCGCGCAGATGGCCGTTGCAGGGCGTCAGATCCGCCCAGGTGTTCAGGATGCCGATGACCGGCCGGCCGTCGAACAGGTCGTGCGGCCAGCCCTGGTTCTTCATCCAGCCGCGGTGATAGATCGTGTCGCGCGAGGTGCCGCCATACCAGTGCTGGGATCGAAGCGAGCGGGGCCAGGGGGCAGGTTGGAAGGTCATGTCAATCTCTAGAGAGGGACGACGGCGACAGGATCCTCGCCGTTCTGCTGGTCGAGCGGGTTCGACAGCGGCAGCCCGAAGGCCGGCGCGTCGATCTGGAACACGTCGCCGTTCCGCGCCGTGACCCCGTCCGCGAAGGACAGGGTGGCGGTGCCCAGGAAATGCACATGCACGTCGCCGGGCTGGCGGAACAGCGCATACTTGAAGTGATGGTGTTCCAGGTTGGCAAGGCTGTGGCTCATGTTCGCCTCGCCCGACAGGAAGGGCTTTTCCCAGATGGCGCGGCCGCCGCGCAGGATCCGGCTGGTCCCCTCGACATGGTGCGGCAGATCGCCCAGCAGCATCTCGGGGCCGAAGCTGGCGGGGCGCAGCTTGGAGTGGGCCAGCCACAGATAGTTGCCGCGTTCGGTCACATGGTCGGAAAACTCGTTGGCCAGGGCAAAGCCCAGCCGGAAGGGCGTGCCGTCCGGGCCGATCAGATACAGCGCCGCGATCTCGGGCTCTTCGCCGGCGTCCAGGGCGAAGCCCGGCGAGACCAGGGGCGCCCCGGGGGCAACGGCGTTGGCGCCGTTGCCCTTCCAGAACCATTCGGGCTGGACGCCGACCGCCCCGCCCTGCGGCTTGCCGCCCTCCAGGCCCATGCGGAACATCTTCATGCTGTCGGTCAGCGCCTCGGCATCGGCTTTCGCGTGCATGGCATTGCGCGTGGCGGCGCTGCCCAGATGCGTCAGGCCGGTGCCGGTCAGGTGCAGATGCGCCGGGTCGTCGTGATCCAGCGGCAGCAGCAGGCGCCCTTCCGCCAGGGCGGCGGCCAGATCGACCGCCTCGCCCTGCCCGCGCGCCCGGACCTCGGCCTCCAGCCCGCGGCCTGCCGCGATGGCGGCCAAGGCCAGGTCGCGGGTGGACCCCGCCCCAGGCACGATCCAGGCGCTGCCGCCGTCGCGCGCGGCAACAGCCCGGTCCCCGCCGGGGCTTTTGAGTTGCGACAGGAACATGGTCTAGCCCTGCTTGGTCTTGTTGTAGACGTCGAAGATCACCGCGGCCAGCAGCACCAGCCCCTTGATGACCTGCTGGTAGTCGATGCCGATGCCCATGATCGACATGCCGTTGTTCATCACGCCCATGATGAGCGCGCCGACCACGACGCCGATGATGCGGCCCGATCCTCCCGTCATCGAGGCGCCGCCGATGAAGACCGCGGCGATCACGTCCAGTTCGAAGCCGACGCCGGCCCTGGGGGTGGCGCTGTTCAGGCGGGCGGTGACGATCATCCCCGCCAGCGAGGCCAGCACGCCCATGTTCACGAAGGTGAAGAAGACCAGCCGTTCGGTCTTGATGCCCGACAGCTTCGCCGCCTTCTCGTTCCCGCCCAGCGCATAGATGCGCCGCCCGGTGGTGGTGGATTCGGTGAAGAAGGCGTAAAGCACGACCAGCACCGACATGATGAGCAGCACGTTGGGCAGGCCGCGGAAGCTGGCCAGCTTCCAGCCCACGAACAGCAGCGCGATCACCACCACGGCGTTGCGCGCCCAGAAGAAGCCCGCCGGTTCGGGGGTGATGCCGAATTCGGCGTCCCGCGCCCGGCCCCGGATGCCGGCCCAGACGATCGCGGCGGCGGCGACCGCCACCAGGATCAGCGCGGTGTAGTTGGGCCTCTCGGTCCCGAACAGGTCGGGGATGAAGCCGGTGGACAGCGCCTGGAAGGACCGCTCGAACGGGCCGATGTTCTGGCCGCCCAGCAGCCACAGGGTCAGGCCGCGAAAGACCAGCATCCCGGCCAGCGTCACGATGAAGGACGGGATGCGCCAATAGGCGATCCAGTAGCCCTGCGCGGCGCCGATCAGCCCGCCCACGACCAGCACCATCGGGATCACCACCAGCACCGGCAGTTCGTATTGCACCAGAAGCATCGAGGCCACCGCCCCGGTGAAGGCCGCCACCGATCCCACCGACAGGTCGATATGGCCCGCCACGATCACCAGCAGCATCCCCAGCGCCATGATGATGACGTAGGAGTTCTGCAGGAACAGGTTGGTGATGTTCTGCGCCGACAGGAAATCCACGCCCTGGACGGCACGGACGATGACGAAGAAGAACAGCACGATGGCGACAAGCGCCAGCATCATGCCGTTCTCGCGCAGGTGGCTGCCCAGATGGGCGCCGATGCCCGACGCTGCGGGCTTGTTCGTTTCGGCGGTGCTCATGCGGCCTCCCCTTCATGCCGTCTTGCAGGATCAGGGCCATGATCCGTTCCTGGCTGGCCTGATCCCGGGTCAGCTCGCCGGCGATCCGGCCCTCGTTCATCACGTAGATGCGGTCGCACATGCCCAGCAGCTCGGGCATTTCCGACGAGATCATGACCACGCCGTGGCCCTGGGCCGCCAGCTCGTTCATGATGTTGTAGATCTCGAACTTGGCGCCCACGTCGATGCCGCGGGTCGGCTCGTCCAGGATCAGCACCTTGGGGTCGGTGAACAGCCACTTGGACAGCACCACCTTCTGCTGGTTGCCGCCCGACAGGTTCACGACCCGCTGGAACACGCTTGGCGTGCGGATGTTCATGGCCTGGCGATAGCGTTCCGCCACCTGCTGCTCGCGCCCGCGCGACAGCACCGCGCCCTTGGAGATGCCCTCGAGATTGGCCAGCGAGATGTTGCGCAGGATCGGCTCGTCCAGGATCAGGCCCAGGCCCTTGCGGTCCTCGGTCACATAGGCCAGCCCGGCCTCGATCGCCCGCGACACCGTGGACAGGTCGGGCTTCGCGCCCGCCAGCGTCACCTCGCCGGTGATGTCGCGGCCATAGCTGCGGCCGAACAGGCTCATGGCGAATTCGGTGCGCCCCGACCCCATCAGGCCGGCGATGCCGACGATCTCGCCCTTGCGGACGGTCATGGACACGTCGCGGATCACCTGGCGCGGCTGGTCGGGATGCATCACCGTCCAGTTGCGCACCTCCATCAGCACCTCGCCGATCTGCGGGGTCCGGTCGGGATAGCGGTGGGCCATGTCGCGGCCGACCATGTCGCGGATGATCCGGTCCTCGGTGATCTCGTCCCGGGTCAGCGTCGAGACGGTCGATCCGTCGCGGATCACCGTCACGCGGTCGGCGACGCGGCGGATCTCGTTCAGCTTGTGGCTGATGATGATCTGGGTGACGCCCTGGGACTTCAGCTCCAGCATCAGGTCCAGAAGCTTCTGACTGTCGTTTTCCTGAAGCGCCGCGGTCGGTTCGTCCAGGATCAGCAGGCGCACGTTCTTGGCCAGCGCCTTGGCGATTTCCACAAGCTGCTGCTTGCCCACGCCCAGGCTCTCGACCCGGGTGGTGGGGGCCTCGGTCAGGCCGACCTTGCGCAGAAGCGCCTCGGTCTTCTGGTAGGCCAAGGGCCAGTTGATGACCCCGCCCCGGGCGACCTCGTTGCCCAGAAACAGGTTCTCGGCCACCGACAGCAGCGGCACCAGCGCCAGTTCCTGGTGGATGATGACGATGCCAGCCTGTTCGCTGTCGCGGATGTCGCGGAAGCGGGCGGGCCTGCCGTCATAGAGGATCTCGCCCTCGTAGCTGCCGTGGGGATAGACGCCCGACAGCACCTTCATCAGCGTGGACTTGCCGGCGCCGTTCTCGCCGCAGATGGCGTGGATCTCGCCCTCGCGGACCGACAGGTTCACGTTGTTCAGGGCCTTGACGCCGGGAAAGGTCTTGGTGATGCCCTGCATTTCCAGGATGGCGGTCATCGCGTTCCTCCGCGGGATGCGGCCCCGGACGCGCCGGGGCCAGCAGGGGTCACTGCAGCTGGTCTTCGGTATAGTAGCCCGAATCGATCAGCACCTCGCGCCAGTTCTCCTTGGTCACCGGCACCGGCTCCAGCAGATACGAGGGCACGACCTTCACGCCGTTGTCGTAGGTCTCGGTGTCGTTGATCTCGGGCTCGGTGCCCTTCAGGACGGCATCGACCATGCCCACGGTGACGCGGGCCAGTTCGCGGGTGTCCTTGAAGATGGTCGAATACTGCTCGCCCGCCTCGATGGACTTCACCGACTGGACCTCGGCGTCCTGGCCGGTCACGATCGGCATCGGAAGGTCGCCCGAGCCGTAGCCCACGCCCTTCAGCGACGACAGGATCCCGATCGACAGCCCGTCATAGGGCGACAGAACCCCGTGGACCTGCTTGTCGGCATAGTTCGAGGACAGAAGGTTGTCCATCCGCGCCTGCGCCACCGCCGGATCCCAGCGCAGCGTGCCCACGGTTTCCATTCCCGTCTGGCCCGACCCGATGACGATCGACCCGTCGTCGATCAGCGGTTGCAGGACCGACATCGCCCCGTCATAGAAGAAGAAGGCGTTGTTGTCGTCGGGGCTGCCGCCGAAGAGTTCGACGTTCCAGGGCTTCACGTCGGGAAAGCGTTCCTTCAGCCCCTCGACCAGCGTATTCGCCTGCTGCACGCCGACCTGGAAGTTGTCGAAGGTCGCGTAATAGTCCACGTGTTCCGAACCGCGGATCAGGCGGTCGTAGGCGATCACCTTGATGTCCGAGGCGGCGGCGTTTTCCAGGGCGTTCGACAGGGTCGTGCCGTCGATGGCGGCGATCACCAGGACATCGACGCCCTTGGTGATCATGTTCTCGACCTGGGCCAGCTGGTTCGGGATGTCATCCTCGGCATATTGCAGGTCGGTCTCGTAGCCGGCCTCCTGCAGCTGCTTGACCATGTTGTTGCCGTCGTCGATCCAGCGGGCCGACGATTTGGTGGGCATGGCGATGCCGATGGTCTCGGCCATGGCGCCGGTCGCAAGCCACGAGACTCCGATCGCCAGCGCGACCGCAGCGGTTTTGAACGTCATCATTATCCTCCCTGCGCGCGGCCGCACGGGCCGCGAATCCTTCAAAGGTCAGAAAGCTCTAGCGCAGGCCGCGGATGCCGGTAAAATGATAAAATCCGCAAGCCGCATAACGAATCCGGTATGTCCTTCCGCGCCTTGAAGCCCGCCCAGCTTCGGCTGGTCCACGAGATCGCCCTGCACGGGCAGTTGCAGCGGGCGGCGGAATCGCTGGCCATGACCCAGCCCGCCGCGTCCCGGATGCTGGCCGAGGCCGAGCGCCAGATCGGCGCGGCGCTGTTTTTGCGCCAGCCCAAGGGAATGGAGCCGACCGAGATCGGAACCACCGTGCTGCGCCGCGCCCGCGTCATCCTGCGCGAGATGGCCAGCATCGAATCCGACGTGCGCGCGCTGCGGGGCGGCCATGCCGGGTCGGTGCGGGTGGGGGCGGTCACGGGGCCTGCGATCAGCTATCTTGTCAGCGCGATCCGCAGCATCAAGGAAGAAAGCCCGGGCGCCGACATCACCGTGGACGTGATGCCCTCGCGCGATCTGCTGCTGCACCTTGCGGCCGGAGAGATGGACTTCGTGCTGGGCCGGATCCTGCCGGATTTCGACAGCGACAGCTTCAACATCCTGCCCATGGCCGACGAGAAGGTGGCGCTGATGGCGCGCGCCGGCCATCCGCTGGCCCGGGCGCGGCTGGTCACGCTTACCGAACTGGTGGGACAGGAATGGATCATGCAGCAGCGCGGCGCCCCCATCCGCGAGGCGACGCTGGCGGCCTTTGCCGGGGTCGGGCTGTCGGAACCCGACAACATCCTCAACAGCCCGTCGCTGTTGCTGACCATCGCCTATCTGTCGCAGTCGGATGCCGTCACGCCGGTGTCGCGCGAGGTTGCCGAACTGCTGATCGGCCCGCCGGTGAAGGCGGCCTTCACCATCCTTCCTACCCCGCAGCCGATCCGCGTGGCGCCCTATTTCCTGCTGGATCTGAAGCGCCGGCCCCTGTCGCCGCTGGCCAAGCGGCTGCGCGACCGGGTGGCGCAGATGTCGCGCAGCCCGATCAGGAACGCGGCCGTGCTGTGACCTGCCTGCGCCGGGCGATTTCCCAGGCGACGGCGCCGACCACCGTGGCGGCGATGATGACCAGGGCCAGGGCGTTGACGGCGGGCGTCAACCCCGTGCGGACCTTGGTGGCGATGAACACCGTCAGCGGCGTCTCGAACCCGCGCACGAACAGGGTGGTGTTGTAGTTCTCGACCGACTGCAGGATCGCAAGCCCCCCCGATGCCAGCAGCGCGGGCCGCAGGAAGGGCAGCAGGACGCGGCGGAACACCATCACCCGGGATGCGCCGAGGCCCAGGGCCGCTTCCTCTTGCGTGCGGTCGAAGCGCTGCAGCCGCGCCATCACCATCAGCATGACATAGCAGATGATGAAGGTCGTCTGCGCCACCACGATCAGCGCGATGCCGCCGCCGACGCCCACCTGCCGCCACAGGATCAGCGTGGAGATCCCGATCACCACCCCCGGCGTCAGCAGCGGCGAGACCATCACCGCATAGGCCAGGCTGCGCGCCCGCGCGTGCAGCGTCGTCAGCACCAGGGCGGCGGCGGTGCCCACCGGCAGCGCCACCAGCACCACCAGCACCGCGACGACGGCCGAGGTCCACAGCGCCTGCCACATCGCCCCATCCGCCCACATCGCGGAAAACCAGTCCAGCGTCGTGCCCTGCCAGGGGATCACGGTGGGAAAGCGGCTTTCGTTGAAGGCTGCGGCCGACATGACCACCAGCGGCGCGAACAGGTAAAGGACGAAGGCCAGCAGATATAGCAGGAACAGGCCGCGAAAGATCCGTTCCGCGGTCATTTCGCCACATCCGTCAGGTTCACCCGGAACAGCCGCAGCGTGACCAGCACCACCGCCAGGCACAGCACCAGCAGCGTCAGCGCATAGGCCGCGCCCCGGTTCCAGTCGCCGCCCTCGAAGAACCAGTTGTAGATGATCTCGGTGAACCAGCGGCTGCCGGGGCTGCCCAGAAGTGCGGGCGCGACATAGGATCCGGCGGCCAGCATGAAGGTGAAGACGCAGCCCGTGGCGATGCCGGCCTTGGCGTGCGGGATCACGACGCGGCGGTGGGTGCGGATGGTCCCCGCGCCCAGATCCCGTGCCGCCTCGAGCTGCGCCCGGTCGAGGGATTCGACGGCGTTGTAGATCGGCAGCAGCATGAACAGGATATAGGCATAGACCATGCCCGCCAGCACCCCGCCATCGCCCTGCCAGCGGACCGGCGCCTCGATCAGGCCGAGGTTCAGCAGCACCGCGTTCAGCGGGCCGCGATAGGCCAGCAGGATGAACCAGGCCAGCGTGCGCAGCACCTCGTTGATGAAGAAGGGGATGATGACCAGCATCAGCGCGACCGACAGCTGGCCGGGCGTGGCGCGCTGCGCCATCCAGAAGGCGATGGGATAGCAGACCACCAGCGTCAGCGCGGCGACCAGCGCGCTGGCCCAGATGGTCTTGAGGAAGATCGCCCGATGCACGCCCTCGTTCGCCAGATACAGGAAGTTGTCCAGCGACCGCGCGTCCCGCGGCCCGCCCAGGTCCGCCGGCGGCAGGTTCGGGCGCAGGGCATAGTCGATCATCATCAGGTTCGGCGCCAGCACCATCGCCGCCAGCCAGATCAGCACCAGCGCCAGGAAGACCGCTGCCAGCCCGCCCCCGAAGCGCGCGTAAAGATCACGCATCCGCCAGCACCACCGCATGTTCCGGCGCGAAGAAGAAGCTGGCCTCGGTTCCCGGCGCCGGCGCGTCCGCCAGCCGGGTCGACGGGATCGCTGCGGCCAGCGACGCGCCATCGGGGAACCGGCCGTGGAGCAGGGCGAAGGCCCCCTCGAAATCCATGCGGCTGACATGGGCGCGCAGGGTGTTGGCGCCCGTGCCCGGCACCAGCGCCTCGGGCCGGACATACAGGGTCGCCTCCTGCCCGATCGCCAGGCGGCGGCCGGCGCGGCCGTGCAGCGGCCCAAGCGCGGTATCCACGCGGGCGATGCCGTCGCCGATGGCGCCGATCCGGCCGGCGATGGCGTTGGTTTCCCCCACGAAGCGGGCCACGAAAGGGGTGGCGGGGTTGTCGTAAAGCTGGCGCGGGGTGGCGACCTGCTGCAACAGGCCCTCGGACATCACCGCCACGCGGTCGGACATGGCCAGGGCCTCGGACTGGTCGTGGGTGATGTAGATGAAGGTGACGCCGGTGCGCTTCTGAAGGGCGCGCAGTTCCGCCCGCATGTGCTGGCGCAGCTTCAGGTCCAGCGCCGACAGCGGCTCGTCCAGCAGCAGGACGCCGGGTTCCACGGCCAGCGCGCGGGCGATGGCGACGCGCTGGCGCTGGCCGCCCGACAACTCGCCCGGCATCCGGTCGCCGTATCCCTCCAGCGCGATCAGGCGCAGCAGATCGTCGGCGCGCTTGCGACGCTGGGCCTTGCCCATGCCGCGCGCCTCAAGTCCGAAGGCGATGTTTTCCCAGACCGGCATCAGCGGGAACAGCGCCAGCGACTGGAAGATCATCGCCGTCGGCCGCTGGTTCGGCCCCAGCCCGCGCATGTCGCGCCCGCCGATCAGCACGCGCCCCTCGGTCGGTTCCAGAAAGCCGGCGATCATGCGCAGGATGGTGGTCTTGCCGCAGCCCGACGGCCCGAGGATCGAGAAGAACTCGCCCGCCTGGACGGCAAGGGTCACGTCGCTGACCGCGCGTGTCGAACCGAAAACCATCCCGATCCCGTCAAGCTCGACCGAATGCGACATCCATCCCCCGTCGTGTCATGGGCAGGGGTTGCCCCCCTGCCCCCGGTTTCATCAGGCCGACAGGAAGCGGTCCTGATATTCGTTGCGCTTGGTGATGTACCAGCTTTCCTGGATCGGCCACCACCACAGCTTCTCCAGCGCGTCGCCCGGATAGGCGGCGGCGAAGAAGGCCTTCGCCTCGTCCGACAGCAGGTCGGCGGATCCCACGGCGGTCGAGTTGATCGAGGTCGCGTTCGTGTACATCGCCCCGGCCTCGGGGGTCAGGAACCAGTTGATGAAGGCATAGGCGTTGTCCAGGTTCTCGGCGCCCGCCGGGATCGACAGGCCCTCCATCCAGGCCAGCGCGCCTTCCCGGGGGGCGATGAAGCCTACCGGCAGCCCTTCCCTGGACAGCGCGGCGGCGGTCGAATCCCAGGTCTGGCCGATGGCCGCGCCGTTGACGCGGAAGGCGCCCTGGGCCTCATTCTCGTTGTTCCAGAACTGGATGATGTTGCCCTTGCGGGCCACCGCCTCGGCCAGGATCACGTCGAAGATCTCGGTCTGCGCCTCGGGCGAGGCGAAGGCATCCCGCAGCGGGCGGGGCAGCTTGCCCTCGGCCTCCAGCCACAGGCCCAGCCCCACCAGCGCGGAATGGGCGCGCACCGTGGCCTTGCCCTCCGCAGCCTCGCCCCAGATGTCGCCATAGGAGGCGCTGCCATATTCCAGCGGCATCTGGTCGCGGTCGAAGGCCACCGCCTCGGTGCCCCAGTCGGTCGGGACCTGATAGCGCTTGCCATCCACCACCGCCCCCAGGCCGGTCGAATTTTCCCAAGCCGAGGGCAGCACCTTCGCCACCTCGATCTTCGATTCGTCCAGGGGCTGAACCAGGCCGAACTCGACATAGTTGGGCACCCGGTCCACGGTCGGCCAGATCAGGTCGAAGCCCGCGCCGTTGTTGGCGCGCAGCTGGTTCAGCAGTTCGTCATTGGTGCCGTAGGGCGTGTAGTTCGGCCTGATGCCGGTGGCCTTTTCGAAGGCGCCCAGGATCTCGTCGTTGAGATAGCCGGCCCAGGCGAAGATGTTCACCGTGCCCGCGCCCTGCGCAAAGCCGGGCCGCGCCACCAGCGGCGCGGCCAGCGCCAGCCCCGCGGCGGCACCCGCCCCCTTCAGAAGCCCGCGGCGATCGAATCTGTTCATATGTCATCCCCCGGTTGCGCAGCCGGCCGGGTCTGGCCCGCGGCGGCATGATCCATGGCGGCAAGCATATCCATGCCGCATGACAGGTCAAAGACCGTTCTGATGCTGCTGGGAAAATGCCGTCCTAGGGGCGGGACAACAGGCTGGACGGGCGGGATCGGGCCAGGGCCTGCGTGATGAGCCCCGTCAGCACCGCCTTGATCAGATCGCCCGGAAGGAAGGCCGTGACCAGGACCGCGCATTCGGCCAGCGTCTTGTCCAGCGCGATCGACATGCCGACGATGCCGAAGGCATACATCACCAGGATGCCCCCGATCACCGAGGCCAGCGTCACCGTCACCGCCAAGGGGGCGCCTCGCCAGCGTTCCACGATCAGCCCGATCACGAAAGCCGCGACGGGCCAGCCCAGGAAAAAGCCCGAGGTCGGCGCGACGAAGGCGCCAAGGCCGCCGCGCCCGCCCGCCAGCAGCGGCAGGCCCAGCGCCACAAGGGCCATGAACAGCAGCACCGCAAGGGCCCCGCGCCGGGCGCCAAGGATCGCGCCTGCAAGCATCACGCCCATGCTCTGCGCGGTAATCGGCACGCCGAAGGCCAGGGTCAGGCTGGGGATCAGCCCCAGGGCGGCGATCAGGGCCGCGAACAGCGCGACCCGGGTGATGTTGCGTTCCATGTCAGTCTCTCCCATCGACAGGGGGCACGATCCCGCCCCGCGCCCGCAGAGCTTCGGCCACATGATCGGCGTCGTCCAGTGCCAAGGCGGCCATCGGCATGACGATCCGCCAGCCGGGCCGCCGGCGCGACCGCGCCCGCCAGGACATCGCCAGGCGCTGACCGTTCTCGACCAGCATCGGGGTGAAGCGCAGCACCATCGCGATGGCCAGTTCCACCGCCCGCGTGGACAGGCCCAGGCGGCGCAGCGGCGCCAGCAGGCAGGTCAGCACCGCGATCATGTCGGTCAGCCGCGTCGTCATGGTCACGAAATTCGCCAGCGCAAGCGCGGCCAGAAGCCGCAGCGCGATCGCGAGCCCCGCCATGAGTTGTCCTGTCGCCCCGTGCCAGACGGCGATCAGCAGCAGGAAGGGCCACAGCATCCGCAGATGGCGCAGCCCCTGGGCCGCGAAGACCGGGCCCGCCGACAGATACAGCGCCGCAGCCGCCAGCGCCGCAGCCGCCAGCATCGGCGGGTCCAGCAGGAACAGCCCGGCCGTCGCCGCCGACAGCGCCAGAAGCTTGGCGCCCGCCGGAAGCCGATGGGCCCAGGTCTCAACCGGCGAGGTGAGCGAGATCATCCATCCCTCCCCATTCCAGCATCCGCGCCTCGAAGTCGGGCAGCACGCTGCCGGGCGGGCCATCCGCCAGCAGCCGCCCCCCTTCCAGCCACAGGATCCGGTCGAAGCCGCGCAGGTGCGCGGGATCGTGCGTGACCATGACCACCTGCGCCTCGATGCCTTCCAGATGGCGCATCAGCTGCATCCGCGTCGGAATGTCGAGGCCCGAGAAGGGCTCGTCCATCACGATCACCCGCGGCCGCATCGCCAGGACCGAGATCAGGCACACCAGCTGCTTCTGTCCCTGCGACAGGCTGTGCGTCGCGGCCCCTGCCCAATGCGCCTTGCCGAACCGCTGCAGGACCGCCCGCGCCTCGTCCAGGGCCGCGTCGGGGCGCCGCCCCTGCTGGGCCAGACCGAAGGCCACCTCCTCGATCACGGTGGGAAAGATGATCTGGTGGTCCGGGCTCTGGAAGATGATCCCGACGGTCGAGAGCGCCGCGCGGCGGTCCCGGGCCATGTCGAGGCCGCCGATCCGGGCCTGGCCCTCGTCCGGTTCGACCAGCCCCGCGATCACCCGCGCCAGCGTCGTCTTGCCCGAGCCGTTGCGCCCGACGATGCCCAGCCGCGCCTGAGGCAGGCTGGCCGTGATACCCTGCAGGACGCGGCGTCCTGCCAGGCTGACGCCGACGCCGCGCAACTCCACGCTCATCCCGCGGCGGTCCCCGGATGCTGCCCCGATCGTGATGCCATGTGCCAAGGCCCCCTTCGCCCGAGCCCGGATCTGCCCCGGATGGGCGGGCGACGCAACGCCCGAAGCGCCTATTGATAGCTGCGCACCAGGGCCCCGGCGATCATCGACCAGCCATCCACGGCGACGAAGAAGGCCAGCTTGAACGGCAGCGACACCACGACCGGAGGCACCATCATCATGCCCATCGACATCAGCACCGCCGACACCACCAGGTCGATGATCAGGAAGGGCAGCGCGATCAGGAAGCCGATCTCGAAGGCCCGCTGGACCTCGGACAGCATGAAGGAGGGGATCAGGACCGACAGCTGCGTGCTGCGGTCGCCCGTGCCGGGGGCGATCTCGGCCAGCCCCGCCAGCGTGTCGGGATCGGTGCGGGCGGCCATGAAGTCCTGAAAGGGCACGATGCCGCGCCGGATCGCCTCGCCCAGGGTGATGGAGCCGTCCTGCAGCGGCGCGCCGGCGACCGCCCAGGCCTCGCGCAGGACCGGGTCCATGACGAACCAGGTCAGGAACAGGGCCAGGCTGACGATCAGCATGTTCGGCGGCGAGGACTGCAGGCCGATCGACTGGCGCAGGATCGACAGCACGGTGACGATGAAGGGAAAGCAGGTCACCATGATCGCGATGCCCGGCGCCAGCGAAAGCGCCGTCAGCGCCACCACCAGCAGCACGGCGTTCTGGCCGAGGCTCTGGCCCACCTGCTCAGCCAAAGGGCCGAAGGCATCCTGGGCCGAGGCGGCGACCGGCAGCACCGCCAGCGCCGCGGCCAGGGCGGCGCGACGGATCATGCGGCGCCGGCGGCGGGCAGGATGCGGACGCACAGCCGGTCCTCGGCCGTGGCATCGGTGGTCAGCTCTCCGCGGGCGATGACCTTGTCGCCCACGCAGATCTCGACGCCCTCCTCGACGGACTGCTCCAGCAACAGGATGTCGTCGGCCCGCAGCGCGGAAAGCTGCGCCACGGTCTGGCGGGTCCGGCCCAGCCGCACCGTCACCTCGACCTGGATGGCGTCGGTGTCGATCAGGTGGTTCAATGCGTCCATGATGCTGCCCCGTTTTCGCTGATTTCAGTCACAAGCGCGCGGATGTCATCGGCCACGCGCGCCGGATCCAGTTCGATCCGCCCGCCGTGAAGCGACAGCGAGATCCGCTCTGCCTCGCTCTCGGTCACCTCGATCCCCTCGAGGCCGGTTTCGGCAAGGCAGCGATCGACCATGGCGCGCAGCGACGGCCCGCAGGCGATGCTGGCGCGCAACGGCCGGCTTTGGCGCGACAGCCGGACAAGTTCCTCGGTCAATGCGGCCTCGAGCCGGCGGGATTCGGCGGCGGGCGCCAGGCAATCCAGGATCTGCGCCAGAACGGGCGCCAGGGCCTCGACCGCCTCGCGCCGCAGGTCGGCACGGCGGGCCTCGTCCTCGGCCAGGGCGCCGGCCAGGCGGTCAAGCCCGGCATTGAGGGTGCGGACCTGTTCCTCGTGCTGGCGCGCCCGGCCTTCGGCCACGCCGTCGGCAAACGCCTGATCCAGGGCCTCGCGGGTGAAGGACAGGGCCGCGCCCTGCGCCGCCACCGCGGCGCCGAAGGATTCGAGTTTGAATGCGGCGAGGGTCAATGCGCGTTCTCCTTGTTGTCGATCCAGCCGGTCAGGATCTTGACGCTTTCGTCATGGCGTTCCTTCATCATGCTGCGCAGCCGCGCCACCGGGTCGCCGGGCGGCAGCGCCAGCTGTTCGGTCGCCCGGGGGCCGCGGCGGGCTGGGGCTGCGCGGCATCGGGCAGAACCTCGGCCTCGGGCAGGATGGTGCCGGTCAGGGCCGGCCCGTCCAGCATCGGGCGGCTGTCGTCCAGAGCGGGACGGGCGCGGCCCTTCAGGACCGGGCGCAGCACCAGCAAGACCACCGCCAGCGCGAAGATCCCGATCAGCAGGATCCGGGCCAGGCCGTTCAGTTCCAGGCGGTCCATCCAGCCGGGCGCTGCGGCGGTTCCGGCATCGCCCAGCCCCGCGAAGGGCAGGGACCTGACGGTGATCTGGTCGCCGCGCGCCTCGTCGTAGCCCACGGCCGAGGCGACCAGATCGCGCAGGACATCCAGTTCGCCCTGGTTTCGCGGCACCATCTGGACCTCGCCCTGGGCGTTTTCCTGCGGCACGCCGTTGACCAGGACCGCGACCGTCAGCCGACGGGTCGATCCCGGCTGGCGGGACACCTCGCGGGTGACGCGGGTGACTTCGTAATTGGCCTGCTGGCGCGTCTCCTGCCGGTTCGCCTCGGAGCGGTCGCCCTGGGCCTGTTCGCCGTCGGGCAGGTTCGAGGCCGCGGTGACCGCGCCGCTTCCCGTGGAGTTGCTCTGGTCGGTGGTTTCCTCGGTCACCTGGGAAATCAGCGCGCGGCTGTCGGGATCGAAGCGCTGCTCGGTCAGCATCTCGGTTTCCGTCACCACGTCCAGGTTCAGTTCGACGATGGCGTTGCCGATGCCCACATGGGGCTCCAGGATGCGCTCGACGTTGCGCTTCATCTCGGCCGCGCGGTCGGCGCCGGGCTCCTCCTCGCCCGAGGCGATGATGCCGTTGCGGGTGTCGATCACCGTGACGGCGTCCGGCGTCATCCCCGGCACCCCCGACGAGATCAGGTATTTCAGCGCCGCCGCCTGGTCACGGCTTACGCCCTGGCCGTTGGTGCCGATGGTCACCGAGGCGCTGGCCTGCCCGTCGCGGCGGTATCCGCGCCCGCTGTCGATCGCCAGATGGACCCGCGCCGTCTTGACGTTGGGCAGGGCCAGGATGGTGCGGGCCAGTTCGCCCTCCTTGGCGCGCCAGTAGGCGGCGTCGAACATCTGCGATGTGGTGCCAAAGCCCGACATGCCGTCCAGCAGCTCGTATCCCGCCCCGCCCGCGGCGGGCAGCCCCTGCGAGGCCAGCTCCATGCGCAGCCTGTCGCGGCTGGCGGCATCGACCCAGATCGAATCGCCCCGCACCTCGTAGGGCACGCCGGCGCGTTCGATCCCCGCCACCACCTCGCCCGCCTGCGCGGCATCCAGCCCGCCGTAAAGCAGGCTCATCGACGGCCGGTTCGCCACCCAGGCAAAGCCCGCGATGGCCAGAAATGTGGTCAGAAACGCCGCCACCAGGACGGCTTTCTGCTGAGAGCTTCGCTCTGTCCAGTAGTCCTGCAGTTTTTGCAAAACCGGCCCTTTCGAATCAGCGTCAGGTTCCTTTGTCCCGTTGTTGATGCCACGGTCGTCATTAAGAATTGGTTAGTCGCGCGGTGCTAAATCCGTCTTGTCACGACGGAGAATCACCATGACCGATGCGGCCACCAACGGGGCTGTCGATCCGCCCAAGGCATCCGGCAGGAAGAAGCTGATCCCGCTTCTGGCGGCGGTGCTTCTGGCGGGGGGCGGCTTTGCCTCGACTTATCTGGGGCTGTGGTCGCCCGCCGCCCTGCTGGCCCCCCGGGAGGAGGCGCCGGACCTTCCCGCGGTCGTCTTCGTCACGCTGCCCGTCATCGAGCTGAACATCCCCGGCGGCGCAGGCCGCAGCCTGGTCCTGGGCGCCAGCCTCGAGACCGACGCCGTCCACAAGACCGCCATCGACCAGATGATGCCGCGCATCCTGGATACCTTCACCGGCTTTCTGGCCGACATCGACCCCGCCGCCTACGACAAGCGCGGCGTTCTTGAAATCATCCGGGCCGAGCTTCTCGCGCGCACCCGCTATGTCCTGGGCGAAACCGCCGTCAAGGACCTGCTGATCACGGAGTTTCGCTTCAAATGACGATGACCCTGGACCATGTCTTTCAAGCCGCGCTGCTGGTGGCATCGCTGGGCCTGGGCAGCTTCTGCCTGATCCTGTCGCGCAGGCTGCGGCGGCTCAACGACCTGGAAACCGGCCTTGGCGGCGCGATCGCCGTCATGGCCTCGGAAGTGGACCGCCTGGACCGCGCCATCCGCGAGGCCAAGGACGAGGCCACGGCGGCGGGCCAGGCGCTGTCGGCCGAGATCGCTGCGGCACGCAAGGAACGCGCCTTGTGGGATCTGCGCCAGAAGCTCACCCAGGCTCAGGCGCAGGCGCCGGTCAATCCGCCCGCTCCGGTGGTTCCCCTGCGCCGGCTGCGCAAGCGCGTGGTCAACGCCGATGCGTAGGTCGATCCTGACGATGCTGACCCTGGCCTTCGGCCTGCCCGCCGGCGCCGCGCTGTGGCAGGCGCAGGATCTGTCGCGGCTGTTCGCGGCCTCGGCCAGTTCGGGGACCTTCTGCAAGGCTGCACCGATGTCCCCGAGGCCGTGGCGCTTGCCACCGAACTGCGCGACCGCGCCCTGAGGATCGAGCGCTACATGGAGGCGCTTGACCGCCGCGAGGCCGAGATCGCCACCGCCGAGGCGGCCCTGAAGGCCCGCGCGACCGAACTGCGCCAGCAGAAATCGCGAATCCAGACCAGCCGCGGCGACGCTTCGCAGGCGGTGCGCGAGGATATCGACCGGCTGGTGGCGGTCTATGACCAGATGAAGCCCGCCGAGGCTGCGGCGGTGCTGTCCAACCTGCCTCCCGACTTCGCCGCCGAAATCCTGATGCGCGTCCAGCCCGAGAACGGCGCCCGCATCATCGCCTCGGTCGAGCCTCGCCAGGCCGCCCTGCTGACCGCCCAGATGGGCGCGCGCAGCCTTCAGAACGACTAGGAGAATCCCATGTTCGGCATCGTTGGCATCGTCGTCACCTTCGCGATGGTCTTTGGCGGCTACATCCTGGCGGGGGAAAAGATGGCGGTCATCACCCATTCGCTGCCCTTCGAGATGATGATGATCGGGGGTGCGGCCATCGGATCCTATCTGCTGTCCAACGACAGCCACACCCTGAAGCACACGCCCAAGGGGATCCTCCAGGCGTTCAAGGGGACGAAATGGACGGAAGCCGACCACCAGGACGTGCTGTGCCTGATGTTCCAGCTGCTGAAGATCGCGCGCGAAAACCCCGTCGCCCTTGAACAGCACATCGAGAACCCGACGGAATCGCCGATCTTCGCCGCCTATCCGCGCCTACTGGCCGATCACGAGGTCGTCTCGCTGATCGCCGACACGCTGCGCTCGGCCAGCCTCAATTACGACGACCCCTACCAGGTCGAGGAAATGCTGGCGCGCCGCCTGGCCGGCCTGCGCGAGGATTCGATGCATGTTCCCCACGCCCTGCAAAGCATGGCCGACGCCCTGCCCGCGCTGGGAATCGTCGCCGCGGTCCTGGGCGTCATCAAGACCATGAGCGCGATCGACCAGCCGCCCGCGGTCCTGGGCGGCATGATTGGGGGCGCGCTGGTCGGCACCTTCCTGGGCGTGTTCCTGGCCTATGGCTTCGTGGCGCCCCTGGCCGCCCGGCTCGGCGGCGTCATCAAGCAGGATCTGGCCTTCTTCGACGTCATCAAGTCGGTGCTGATCGCGGGCCTGCACCAGCACGCCACGAACCTCTGCGTCGAGGTCGGGCGCCAGACGGTGCCCGACCATGTCCGCCCCAGCTTCGATACGCTGGAGGCCGCGCTGCGCGACCTGAAGAAGGCCGCATGATGATCGGCGCGCTGGTGACGGTCCTGGGCCTGGCGGGCGCGGCCGCCGCCGAGGGCCCGCTTCTGCCCGATGCGGCCGCCCTGGCCGACGAGGCGACCCGCTGGCTTCTGGAGGGCGAGCCGCTTCCCCCGACTATCGCCTCCGCCTTCTGGCGATGCCGCCCGACGCGCGGTTGCAGGCGCTGGTCTTCCTGCGCCGCGCGGGCCTGCTGACCGCCGAGGCCTGGCCGCTGTCGGACATCCTGGGGCCGGTCCCCGCCACGCCGGAAAAGGACACCGAATGACTGCCGCGATCCGCGCGAAACCCCGGCGGCAGATCGACGCCTCGGTTCTGGTCACGGGCGGGCTGGTGCTGATCGTCATCTCGATGGTGATCCCGCTGCCGCCCGCGGTCCTGGATTTCGGCTTCGCGCTGTCTATCGCGGCGGCGGTGCTGATCCTGGTCATGGCCTCGCTGGTGGACCGGCCGACCGACTTCCAGGCCTTCCCGATGCTGCTGCTGATGACGCTGGTGATCCGGCTGTCGCTGAACGTCTCCTCGACCCGGCTGATCCTGACCCAGGGCCACACCGGCACGGATGCGGCCGGCCATATCATCAACGGCTTCGCCAGCTTCGTCGCGGGCGGATCGCTGATGGTCGGGCTGACGGTCTTCGCGGTGATCTCGATCGTGAACTTCGTGGTCATCACCAAGGGCTCGGGGCGCATGGCCGAGGTCGCCGCGCGCTTTGCCCTGGATTCGCTGCCGGGCAAGCAGCTGGCCATCGACGCCGACCTGAACGCCGGCGCCATCGACCACCAGGAGGCCAAGGCCCGCCGCCAGCGCGACCAGCAGGAGATAAACTTCTTCGGCTCGCTGGACGGTGCCTCGAAATTCGTCAAGGGCGACGCGGTGGCGGGTATCGTCATCACCCTGATCAACCTGCTGGTCGGCCTGGGCATCGGCATCGTCTCGCACGGCATGCCCGTGGGCGAGGCGATGGCCACCTATTCGCACCTGACCGTCGGCGACGGCCTGGTGGGCCAGATCCCCGCAGTCATCACTTCGATGGCGGCGGCGCTGCTGCTGTCGCGGGGGGCGCGACCGATACGACGACCCGGCTGCTGTCAAGCCAGCTGATCCGCACGTGGCAGCCCGCCATCGTGGTCGCGGCGGCCATGGTGCTGATGGCCTTCGTGCCGGGGATGCCGCGGATGCTGTTTCTGGCGCTCGCCGCGGCCCTGGTCCTTGGCGCCTGGCGGCTGCACCGCAGGGCTCAGGACGCCGCGGCCGCCCTGCCCGACCTGCCGGCCGAGGCTGCGGCCCCCGGCCTGCGGCCCGCATCGGCGACGTCCTCGACACCGACGAGATCAGCGTCGAGATCGGCACCGACCTGGTGCTGATCGCGCTGGACCAGGCCCGCGGGCTGGGCAGCCGGATCACCAACCTGCGCATCCACATCGCCCGCGCCTATGGCCTGATCCTGCCCGACGTGCGCATCACCGACACGGACGAGCTGCATCCCGGCGACTACCAGATTCGCATCCACGGCGTCGTGCGCGGCCGCGGCAGCCTGCGGCCCGGCGCGATCCTCGCACTGGGCCCCGACCACGTCCTGCAGGGGCTTGGGGGCGATGCGGTGCGCGAGCCGGTCTATCTCAGCCCGGCGCGGTGGATCGGCCGCGACAGCCAGGAAGACGCGGCCACGCGGGGCGCAACCGTGGTGACCCCGATGGAGGTCCTGTCCACGCACCTGATGGAGGTGGTGAAGGCGAACCTGTCCTCGCTGCTGACGCTGGGCGCGATGCAGCGCCAGATCGAGGAGCTGAAGTCGCTGTCCGACACCGGACGCGCGGAACGCAACCGGCGCTATTTCGACGGCATGATCCCCGACAAGGTGTCGCCCGAGGCGCTTCTGGCGGTGCTGCGGGCGCTTCTGGACGAGAGGGTTTCGATCCGCAACCTGCCGCTGATCGTCGATGCGATGGCCGAGTTCCGCGGCATCGATCTCGATCGAGACCGTCTACGAACTGGTGCGCAAGCGCCTGCGCGGCCAGATCACCCAGCAGTACAGCGACCCCTCGGGGGGATCTCGGCGCTGCAGCTGCACCCGGCCTGGGAGGCCGAGTTCGTGCGCGCCGACAGCGAAACCGGCCGGGCGGGCGGCGGGGCGATGACGCCTGCCCTGTCGCGCAAGCTGCTGGAGGCCGCGCGCCGGACCTTGGCCACGGTCGAGCCCGCCCTGCAGACCGTGCTGGTCGCGCCCGACCACCGCCGCCGGATGCTGCGCGCGGTCCTGGGATCGAACGGCATCGCCCTGCCGGTCCTGGGCCTCGAGGAAATCGACCCCGGCGCCGACCTGCGGCTGGTCGGCACGATCGAGGTCGGCTGATGGCGGATCTGCTGGGCCAGTTTCTGCCAGGCTTCGGCTGGACCTGGGTTCTGGTCTATCTGCGGGTCCAGGCCCTTGTCCTGGTGCTGCCGGGTCTGGGGGAGCGCGTCCTTCCGGTGCGGGTCCGCGTCGCCGCGGCCATGGCGGTCACGCCGATGCTGGCCGGGCTTGCCCCACAGGCCGCCCCGCCTGGCGACATCCTGGCGACCATCGGCCAGGCCGCGGCAGAGATGCTGATCGGCCTTGCCGCCGGGATGGGCCTGCGCCTGCTGGCCCTGTCGCTGGACGTCGCCACATCTGTGATCGCGGCCACGGCCTCGCTGTCGCAACTGGTCGGGGGCCAGAACGAGGCCGCGCCCCACCCCATCGGCAACATGATCCACCTGGCGGGAATCGCCGTGCTGATGGCGATGGGCCTGCCGGTGATGCTGGTCCACCTGATGGCCGACAGCCTGGCGATCTGGCCGCCGGGCGGCTGGCCCGAGATCGACGGCATCGCCACCGAGACGATCCGCCTTGTCGCCCGCAGCTTCTGGATCGCCATGCTTCTGGCCGCGCCCTTCACGCTGGGCGGCTTCATGTTCCAGGCCCTGTCTGGGGTGATCAACCGGGTGATGCCCGCCCTGCCGGTGGTCTTCATCGGCTCGCCCGCCGCGATCCTGCTGGCGCTGGGCGCCCTGGCGCTGCTGGCGCCGGTGCTGGTCGCGCTCTGGGCCGACGCGGTCCTGAGCTTCATGCTGAGGACGACCCCATGAGCGAGGAGAACGACGACAAGCCCTTCGAGGCATCGGACCAGAAGCTGCGCCGCGCCCGCGAAAAGGGCGACATCCCGCGGTCGGCCGAACTGAACGTCGCGGCGATGTATCTGGGCGTCTGGCTGGCCTTCGCGGTCGGCGCGGGCTTCGCCGTCAAGGCCTGGCTGGCGATGGCGACCCGCGCGCTCGGCTCGGAGGGATGGGCGCCCGGTTCGACCGGGGCGATCGCCGCGGCGCTTGGCCAGTACGCGGGCTGGGCGGTGCTGGGGCTTGCCGCGGTGCCAAGCCTAGTGATCCTGGTGGCGCTGATCGCCGGGCGCGGGCTGGTCTTCGCGCCCCAGAAGCTGGCCTTCGACCTGAACCGCATCAACCCCGTCAAGACCGCGGCGCAGAAGTTCGGCAAGTCCGGGCTGGTCACCTTCGGCATCTCGCTGGCCAAGGCGGGCCTGGTCTGCGCGGGCGGCTGGTTCCTGTTCCGCAGCCTGCTGGGCCACCTGCTGGCAAGCCCGCTGGCCGGGGACAGGTGGATCGCCGATCTGGGGGTGATGCTGGGCCGCGTGCTGGGGCTGGCGCTGGCGGTCTCGGTGCTGATCGCGGGGCTGGATCTGGGCTGGCAGCGCTTCGACCACCGCCGCAAGAACCGCATGACCCGCAAAGAGATGGAGGACGAATACAAGGATTCAGAGGGGGATCCGCATTTCAAGGCCGTCCGCCGCCAGCGGGCCGTCGAGATCGCCACCAAGCAGATGCTGGCCGATGTCGCCAAGGCCGATGTGGTGATCGTAAACCCCACCCATTATGCCGTCGCCCTGGAATGGAAGCGCGGCAGCGGGCGGGCGCCCCTGTGCCTGGCCAAGGGCACCGACGAGGTCGCCGCCCGGATCCGCGAGCGGGCCAGAGAGAACCGGGTGCCGATCTATTCCGACCCCCTGCGCCCGGGCGATCCATGCCACCGTCGAGGTCGGCCAGGAAATCCGCCGCGAGCAGTTCGCCGCCGTCGCCGCCGCGATCCGCTTTGCCGAGAAGATGCGCGAAAAGGCGCGGGCCGGGTGGTGAGGGGACGATGACCCGGCAAAGCGACAGGCTGGCGCAACTGGAACGCATCGCGCGGCTCAAGGCGGAACGCGAACTCAAACGCTTCGCGGCCTTCAACCTGCACATGAAGCAGGCCCAGACCCAGGCCGCCGCCATGCGCACCGCGCTTGACCAAAGCTATCGCAGCGACGCGCCCCTGACGGTCCCCGAGGCGCGGATCGCCAACGCCCAGGCCGGGCGCAGCGCCCGCGACCTGCACCAGGCCGAAGCCGAGGTGGCGAGGATGCAGCCCCGTTTCGAGGCCGCCCGCCGCGACGCGGTCCGCGAGTTCGGCCGTGCCGAGGTGCTGCTGACCCTCGCTGCCCAGAGCCGGGCGGATGAAAAGGCGCCGCGGTTCTGAGCCCGGCCAGGATCCGGGCGGGGGGTCACCGACGCGGGCGACGCAGGCGCGCGCGGAAAGCCGCCGCGCCGGTCGATCTGGATCCTTTTGGCCCCCGCCCCGGGATGCCGCCCGACGCAGGCCGGAAGCGGCGCGCAGGCCTGCGGCGATCGCTAACACCGGGATAGGGCGGCTCACGCGGGGCCCTGAACCCGCCGCGGCCGAGGCCCTAGTCGCCCGCGCGCCGCGGCGCGGCGGGTTGCAGGTCGATGTCCACCCAGACAAGCCGGTGGTTCGACGCAGCCTCGACCGCAGCGGCCAGTGGATCGTCCGGCGCAGGCCAGAGGACGCCGCTTGCGATGACCTTCAGACCCTTGGCGGGCAGGACGTAATCGACGCGCAGGTTGCCCGGGCCCGCAGGGTCATAGACCGCCGTATCCAGGGCCGGATCGCCCCTTTGCGCGGCATTGGCGCCGGCCTGGTCGGGCTGGAAATCGCCCCGCGGCTGCGGATCCTGCGCCTGCTCCAGCAGCGCGGCCAACGCCTGCGGCCGGCCGTCGCCGTCGGCCAAATCCAGGTTCGGATTGCCCAGCAGGACGAAGGGCGCATCGGGCAGGTGGTGCAGCCAGAAGGCGGCCTCGTCGTGGTTGCGGCGGCCGTTGCGGTCCTCGCGGCCGTCAAAGACCGGAGGCGTTGCCGACCAGGCCAGCAGATGCAGCGGCCCCGCCGGGGTCGTCACCGGCACGTCCCAATGCGCGGTCGAGGACAGCCGCTGACCCGGGTCCGTGCCCGGGGGCGCCAGCGTGCCCGGCAGATCGCGCCACAGCGCGCCGCTGTGATCGGCGACGGGCCCCAGGGGCAGGCGCGACAGCACCGCCATCGCGTTCTGGCCAGTGAACTGCCCGAAGCCCTGCGCGTCCCCGGCCCCCCGGCGCGGCCGTCACCGTCCAGATCCAGTCCGGTCTGCAGGCCGCTGTTGGGTCGGCCCGCGAAGGCATGGGGCAGCGGATGGCCCCGTTCGGCCAGCAGCGCCGCGAAGGCTTGCAGCGCCAGCCCGTCGTGGTCCCAGTCGATCCCGGTCAGCAGGATGACGTCGGGCGCCGCCGCCGCGATCACCTGCGCCGCGGCCAGAACCTGGGGGTCCTGCTTGCGGATGTCGCGCAGCAGAAGGCCGGGGCCGGCCCGAGTCAGGCCGGGATCCCAAGTGGCAATGCGCAGGGTTTCGGCCCAGGCGGGGCCGGCCAGGCACAGGCAACAGCAGATCATGCGAAAGACCGACACCATGCCGCCAGTCTTGGCACGGGCCTGCCGCCCTGCCAAGGCCGGTCGCCAGAACAAAGGGGGCCAAGCTGCCGTCCCCCGCCATCACCAGGGCCGGCGCATCGCCCGGTGACCGGGCAGGCTGCCTGCTGCCGGCGTTCCGCCGGCAAGCGATTGCCGAGCCCCGCGCCCGCCCTTGCAATCCAAGCGGAAGTTAACATTTGATGCCGGCGAACCCACCCCGCCCGAATCTCATGCCCAGCGATCCGTTCAGCCGCCGACTTCTGTTGCAGGCCGCTCTGGGAAGCGGCGGCTTCTTCCTGCTGCCCCGACTTGCCCGGGCCCAGGCCGCCGCCTCTGCCGCGGCGCAGGGCGAGGGGCAGACCTTCTCGTTCGGCTGGCTGCGCGAACTGGCCCGCCACATGGCCGCCCGTCCGCATCAGCCGCCCCGCATCGCCCAGCCCGAGATCCTGGACCGGGTGGATTACGACCACCACAACCGGATCCGGTTCCGCCCCGAGCGCAGCCTGTGGCGCAACCAGGGCAGGCGGTCCACGGTGCAGGGCTTCTTTCCCGGGCGCTATTTCCGCAACCCCGTGCGCATCCATGCCGTCGCCGGCGGCATCGCGACCGAACTGCCGTTCTCGCTGGATCTGTTCGACATCCCGCCGGACAACCCGGCCCGGCAACTGACCCGCACCCAGGGATTCGCGGGGTTTCGCGTGCAGGACGCGCAGACGCAGGTGGACTGGATGGCCTTCCTGGGCGCGTCCTACTGGCGCACCTCGGGCTATAGCGGGCAGTTCGGGCTGTCGGCGCGCGGGCTGGCGATCGACACCGCGATCCCGCACGGCCCCGAGGAGTTCCCGATGTTCACGCAGTTCTGGCTGGAACCGGCCGACAACGGCGATCTGACCACCTATGCCTTGCTGGACAGCCCGCGCGCGACCGGCGCCTATCGGATCGCGTCGCGGCGCGGCGACGGCGTCAGCCAGGACATCACCGCCACGGTCTTTCTGCGCGACGCGGTGGACCGGCTGGGGATCGCGCCGCTGACCTCGATGTTCTGGTTCGGCAAGAACACCCCCCATGTCTCGCCCGACTGGCGGCCCGAGGTGCATGATTCGGACGGTCTGGAGATCCTGGCGGCCAATGGCGAACGCATCTGGCGGCCGCTGAACAACCCGCCCGCAACGATGGTCAACAGCTTCGCCGCGCCGTCCGTGAAGGGCTTCGGGCTGATGCAGCGGGAACGCGACTTCGCGCAATACCAGGACGACGGGGTGTTCTACGACAGGCGCGCCAGCGCCTGGGTCACGCCGCAGGGCGACTGGGGCGAGGGCGCCGTGGTCCTGACCGAACTGCGCACCGACGACGAGATCCACGACAACATCGTGGCCTTCTGGCAACCCGCCCGGCCCGCCGCGCGCGGCCAGCAATACGACCTTGCCTATCGGCTGGACTGGGTGCGCGACAATCCTGCCCCCGGCCCCGTCGCCCGCTTCACAGCGACCCGGCTGGGCGCCGGCGGCGTGCCGGGCCAGCCGCGCCCCAAGGGGGTGGTCAAGGTGGTCTGCGACTTCGCGGGGCCGAACCTGGTCGGCCTGTCGCGCGACGACGGGCTGTCTGTCAGGGTCACCACCGCCCAGGCGCGGGTGTCGAACACCGCCGTCCATCCGGTGGTGGGCACCGATTACTGGCGCGCGCTGTTCGACCTGGCCCCTGCCGGCACGGGCGACGCGCCCATCGACCTGCGCGCCTATGTCGATCACCAGGGCAGGGCCGTGACCGAGACGCTGATCCTGCAGCTGTTCCCGTCGCAGCTGCGCGCGCTTCTGGCCCGCACCCCCTGACCCCTGCGAAAGAACCGCGCGCTAGCGCCGATACAGGTCGGCGTACTGGTCGCGCAGCAGGTTCTTCTGGACCTTGCCCATGCTGTTGCGTGGCAATTCCGTCACGAACAGCACGCGCTTGGGCTGCTTGAACCGGGCCAAGCGCCCCTCCAAGGCGCCCAGCACCTCGGGTTCGGTCGTGGCATCGGGTGCCTGCGGCACCACCACAGCCGTCACCCCCTCGCCCAGGTCGGGGTGCGGGACGCCGATCACGGCGGATTCGACCACGCCGGGAAGGGCGTCGATCTCGGTCTCGACCTCCTTGGGATAGACGTTGTAGCCGCCGGTGATGATGAGGTCCTTGCCCCGCCCGACGATGTGCAGATAGCCCCGGTCGTCAAACTTGCCCAGGTCGCCGGTGATGAAGAAGCCGTTCGCCCGCAGTTCGGCGGCGGTCTTTTCGGGCATCCGCCAGTAGCCCTTGAAGACGTTGGGGCCGCGCACCTCGATCATGCCGACCTGCCCGCGGGGCAGCTCCGCGCCGGTTTCGGGATCCGTCACGATGATCTCGACCCCCGGCAGCGGCATCCCCACGGTGCCGGCCACGCGGTCGCCGTCATAGGGGTTGGAGCTGTTCATGTTGGTTTCGGTCATGCCGTATCGTTCCAGGATCGCGTGGCCGGTGCGGGCCTGCCATTCGCGGTGGGTCTCCGCCAGAAGTGGTGCCGAACCGGACACGAACAGGCGCATCTGCGCGGCGGCGGCGCGGTCCAGCCGGTCGTCCTGCAGCAGCCGGACATAGAAGGTCGGCACCCCCATCAGCACGGTCGCCCGGCTCATCAGGCCCAGGATCCGGTCGGGGTCGAACTTCGGCAGGAAGATCATCGAGGCGCCCGAGAACAGCGTCACGTTGGTGGCCACGAACAGGCCATGCGTGTGAAAGATCGGCAGCGCATGGATCAGCACGTCGTCGGCGCGGTAACGCCACGCCTCGCGCAGGACATCGGTGTTCGAGACCAGGTTGCGGTGGGTCAGCATCGCCCCCTTGGACCGGCCCGTCGTCCCCGAGGTGTAGAGCAGCGCCGCCAGATCGTCCGCCTCGCGCGCCACGGTGGCGAAATCGGCGCCCTGCGTTGCGGCGGCATCGGCCAGGCTGCCGCGCCCCTCGGCGTCCAGCGTGGCGATCCGCGCGCCCGCCCGGCCCGCGGCATCGGCAAGCGCGCCGGCCCGGGCCGGGTCGCAGACCAGCAAAGCGGGCGTGGCGTCGCCGATGAAATAGTCGATCTCGGCGGGCGTGTAGCCGGTGTTCAGCGGCAGGAACACCGCCCCTGCCCTGACCGTCGCCAGATAGAGGATGATCGCCTCGACCGACTTTTCCACCTGCGCCGCCACCCGGTCCCCCGGCGCCACGCCCATCGAGGCAAGGGCATTGGCCATCCGGCCCGTGCGCGCGACCAGATCGCCATAGCTGATGCGTTCGCCCGCAAGCGTCTCGACCGCGACCGCGGCAGGATCGGTGATGCGGCCCTTCAGGATGTCGAACAGATTGGCGGTCATGGCTTGTCTTTCGTGGTGGTTGGCGCGGGCAGGTGGCGGCGGACCGCCTCGGATGCGGCGATCTCGGTGCGTTCGGCGAAGGCCTCGTGGTTGGCCTCGATCCGGCCGGGATCATAGAGATAGTTCACCATCAGCCCGTGCGATTGCTTCAGTCCATTGGCCGAGACATCGCCCAGGAAGTCCAGCCGTTCAAGACAGGCGCCGTTGCCCAGGTGGAAACGGGCGACGGGATCGACCGCCCGGCCCCTGGCGTCGCGGGCGCGCAGGAAATAGACGGCGGCCGCCGCCAGCAGCGGGTCGCGCAGGGCCTGGGCCGCGTCGCGGTTCAGGTGCCAGCCGGGCTGGTCCAGGGGCGCCAGCGCGGCCAGAAGGTCGGCGGGCAGCAGATCGCCCGCCGCCCGCGCGCGGGCCAGCCAGGCGGCGAAGCCCGGCACCGGGGACAGGGTGACGAAGGTCTGGATGTCGGGCAGTTCGGATCGCAGTTCCTCGACCACCTGCTTGATGAGGAAATGGCCGAAGGAGACCCCGGCCAGCCCCTTCTGCGTGTTCGAGATCGAATAGAAGACCGCCGTCGTGGCCTCGGCGGCCTCGATCGGCTGGCGGCCCAGATCCAGCAGCGGCGCCACGGTGTCGGGGATGTCCCGGGTCAGGGCGACCTCGACGAAGATCAGCGGTTCGTCGACCAGCTGCGGGTGGAAGAAGCCATAGCAGCGCCGGTCGGTCGGCTGCAGGCGGCCCCTCAGGTCGTCCCAGTTCCGGATGGCGTGGACCGCCTCGTAGCGGATGATCTTTTCCAGGATCGCGGCGGGCGTATTCCAGTCGATATGGCGCAGCACCAGGAACCCGCGGTTGAACCACGAGGCGAAAAGATGCGCGAAATCGCTGTCCACGCGCCGCAGCGCCGGGTTGGCCTTCAGGTGGCGCAGCAGTTCCTCGCGCATCCGCACCAGGGCCGCGGTGCCGCCGGGGGCCAGGTTCAGGCGGCGGAACAGCTCCTGGCGGCGCGGCTCGGCCGCGACATGCAGCGCCTCGACCGCCTCGACCGAGCCGGGGTCGCGCCGCACGGCCTCGAGCGCGCGGGCCACGGCATCGGGGTCGGGGCCGAAGCGGTCGGCCAGGGTCTGAAGAAACTCCAGCCGCCGCGCCTCGTCGGCCTCTTCGAAGGCGGCGACCAGGGCGCGCGCCAGGGCGACGCCCGAGGCCTCGCCCCGGCGCGACAGCAGCAGTTCGCCCATCTCGGCCAGGCCGGGCGGCGCGGTGACCCGCCCCGCCGGATCGCGCCAGCGCAGCAGGGCGCGGCCCCGGTCCGAGAGCATGTCGAACAGGTCGCCGAAGCGGGTCTGCCTGGGGGTCTGCGCGGTCCGGCTCACGGCACTCTCCTGGTGGGGGTGGGACGGCGCCGGGGTCAACCCGGCAGCACGACGAAGATCAGCCACAGCACCACGGGCGCGACGATGGTCACGATGGCCCCGTAGTTCAGCAGCTTGCGGAAGAAGGCCTGGCGGTCGATCCCGTGCGCGTTGGCCAGCACCAGGGCGCCGTTGGTCGAGAAGGGGCTGACATCCACGATGGTCGAGGCGACCGCCATCCCGGCGATGAAGCCGATCGCGCCGACGCCGTTTTCGCCCTGCAGGAAAGGCACGGCCAGCGGGATCAGCGAGCCCAGCACCGCCGTCGAGGACGCGAAGGCCGATACCACCGCGCCGATGAAGAACAGCATCAGGGCCGCCAGCAGCGGCGAGGCCATGCCCGCCACCGAATCGCCGACGAAGTCGATCGTGCCCATCTCCTGCAGCACCGCGACATAGGTGCTGACGCCGGTGATCAGCATGATTTCCGGCCAGGCGACCTGCGCCATCGCGCGCTTCTGCAGGGTCGGGTTCCACAGCGCCAGGGCCAGGCCGATGGTCAGGGCGACGAAGCCGATGTCCAGGTTGAAGGCCAGCACCAGCACCGCCAGCAGCACAAGCCCCACCAGCGTGAAGATCTGATAGGGCGTGCCGTCGCCTTCGCGGCCTTCCTCGACCTCGGCCACGAGGCGGTTCGAATCGCCGCCGCCTTCCTGGCTGACGCGCCTGGTCAGGGCCTGCGCCTCGCTGTCGCCGAAGATCTGCGGGCCGGTGGCGGCGCGGGCGATGTCCACATGGGGGACGCTGACGGGTTCGACCGCGCCCAGCCGCGCCGACATCAGGCTGCGCCCGCCCAGCAGCAGGAACAGGATGCCGGCCACCGTCGCGTTGACGACGAAGCTGGCGGCGAATGTGGTCATCGCCGACAACGGCAGTCCCGCCTGCTCGACCACGCCGTTGGTGATGCCGCCATAGATGCTGATGGGCGAGAAGCCCCCGGCCTGCGCGCCGTGGACCACCATCAGGCCCATCAGCAGCGGGCTGATGTGGTAGCGGAAGGCAAAGCCCAGGGCGATCGGGGCGACGATGGCGACCGCGCCGGGGCTGACCGCGCCCACCGCCGTCAGCAGGGCCGAGATGGCGAACATGATCCAGGGGATCGCCGCGATGCGCCCCTTGACCGCGCGCACCGCCATGCGCACCAGCCAGTCGATGGTGCCGTTGTTCTGCGCCAGGGCGAACAGCCAGGTGATGCCCACCAGCGTCAGGAACAGCCCGCCGGGAAAGCCTCCGATGATGTCGCCGGTCGTCTGCCCCGCCAGCAGCGTCCCGACCAGGAAGGCGCCGACGAAGGCCAGCACGCCCATGTTGATGGGCCAGATGGTGGCGATCACGAACATCGCGGCCAGCGCATAGATGGAAACGAGATGTGGTGTCATGCGGCTCTCCCCTTGCATGAACGGCATCGGGGATCCGCCTCCGCACGGATCCTCCTCCCGCGGGTGTCATACCCGGTTTCGCTTCTGATGTATATAACGCGGTCGCTGTTGGATTTTTCCGCCGGGTTCGGCTATGCTGGCCGCAACAGAGGGGAAGAATTGACCAGCGTTCCGAACACCTTGCGCATCCGCCGCGCGCTTGAGGATGCGATCGTCCGCGGCCGCTACCTGCCCGGCACCCGCCTGGACCCCGAGGCGATCGAGCGCGAGTTCGCCTGTTCGCGCACCCCCGTGCGCGAGGCGCTCCAGCAGCTCGAGGCCTCGGGTCTGGTCCGGGTCATGCCCAAGCGCGGCACCTTCGTCACCCAGTGGTCCCCCGAGGAACTGGCCGAGCGTTTCGAGGTCATGGCCGAGATCGAGGCCAGCTGCGGCCGCCTGGCCGCCCGCCGCATCAGCCATGCCGAACTGGACATCTTCCAAGCTGTCCACGACGACTGCCGCCGCCTGGCCGGGGCGGGCGAGGTCGAGGCCTATTACGCCCGCAATTCGGACTTCCACCACTGCATCTACCGCGCCACCCACAACGCCTTCCTGACCCAGGAAGCGGCGCGCCTGCACGCGATGCTGCAGCCCTATCGCCGGATGCAGTTGCAGGTCAGGAACCGCATGGCCCGGTCCTTCGCCGAACACGACGCGATCATCGCGGCGATCCGGGACGGCGACGGGGACCGGGCGGCGCGGGCGCTGCACGACCACGTGATCGTGCAGGGCGACCGGTTCCACGATCTGGTGGCGGCGATGCGCCGGACGCTGGCCTGATGCCCCCCTAGCCGCGCCCGCGCCGCCGGATCAGCGCGAACAGGACCGGCCCGCCCGTCAGGACCAGGATCACCCGGACGATGTGATGGGTCACCACGAAGCCCAGGTCGGCGCCGGCGACCAGCGCCAGCATCGACATCTCGGCCTGCCCGCCGGGCATGAAGGCCAGAAGCCCCTCGACCGGGGGGGCCAGGCCGGTCAGGGTGACGAATTCGGTGACGGCCCCCGCCAGCGCGGCCAGGATCAGCACGAAGACCACCCCGCCCGCCACCGTTTCGCGCAGTTCCCGCAGCGTCACCCCGGCATAATTGCTGCCCACGCCGATGCCGATGAGGAACTGCGCGGCCAGAAGCGCCTCTTGCGGTGGGCGCATATGCAGGACACCTGTCAGCGACAGCGCCGCCGCCACGATCAGAGGCCCCAGAATGGCTGCCCCGAAAAGGCCGATCCGGGCGGCCAGGGCCCAGCCCGTTATCGCTGCCACCACCATCACGGCAAGCTGGCTCCAGGGCATCCGCGCCGCGGGCTCGCCGACCGGATGGGTCAGTTCGACGCCGTAGAACCAGACCAGAAGCAGCGGACCCAGGATCATGATGACCAGCAGCCGGGTCACATGGATCAGCGAGACCTGGCGGATGTTGGCCCCGGCCTCGGCGGCGAAGATGGTCATGTCGGCCGCCCCGCCCGGCATCGCGGCATAGAAGGCGGTGACCCGGTCGAAGCCGCAGAAGCGCCGGAAGAAGGGCACGCCGATCAGGCCGATGGCGGCGATGTAGGCGGGGATGATCGACAGCGACGCCAGCATCGAGGGCAGTTGCGCCACAAGCGCGGGCGTCACCGAGGCGCCGACCGCCACGCCCAGCACCGACCGCGCCGCCACGCCGATCGGTCCCGGACCGGCCATCCGCATCCCGGCCAGGGCCGCGACCAGCGAGGCCGTCATCGGCCCGAACAGGAAGGGCAAGGGCAGGTGCAGCAGCCAGAACAGCCCGACGCCCGCCAGGCCGATCAGAACCGTCTGCGCCCGCTGCCTGAACACCGTCCCTGCCCCCGTCATCTTTTGCCCGCCCGACCTTGAGATCCAGACCTTGCGCGTTCCGGCACCGCGGCGCCGGCTTGCGTCAGCGGCCCCGCATCTCGGCCTCGGCCAGCTTCTGCATGATGTCGGCGATCTGATAGGGCTTGCTGACGACCGGCGCCTCTGCAAACCCCTCGGGCAGCGACATGGACGCCCCATAGCCGGTCGCGAAGACGAAGGGAATGGCCCGGGCGCGCAGCGCCTCGGCCACGGGCAGCGAATCCTCGTCGGCCAGGTTCACGTCCAGAACCGCCAGTTCGGGCGGATCGCTGTCGATCAGCGCCAGAGCCCCTGCCACCGTCGCCGCGGGCCCGATCACGCGCAGGCCGTGATCGGCCAGTTCGGCTTCCAGCGCCATGGCGATCAGGGCCTGATCCTCGACCAGAAGGACACGGCGGCCGGCCAGCGGGCTGGCGGGCACTGGGGATCGCGAAGCCGCAGGGGCGGGCACAGGGGCGGGCGCGGGGGCGCCGGCCTCGGCGGCGGGGCGGACGAAATCGGCCGGCAGCAGAAAGGCCGCGGCGATGCCCTGCGGACGGTATTCGACGCGGCTTTGCCCGCCGAGATCGAAGGGCAGCGACTGTTCGATCAGCGCCGTCCCGAAGCCAGACCGCTGCGGCGGCCTCAGGCCCTGCAGGCCGTCTTCGGACCAGTGGATATGGCAATCCCCCTGGTCGTCCAGACGCCAATCCACCGACAGATGGCCGCCCGGGCGCGACAGCGCGCCGTATTTGGCCGCATTGGTCGCCATCTCGTGAAAGATCAGCGCCATGACCGAAAAGGCCCGCGCGTCCAGGCCCAGATCGGGACCGGTCAGGCGGATCGGCTTGCCGTCGCCCGAATAGGGCCCCAGTTCGGCTTCCAGCAGATCGCGCAGCAGCCCGCCCTGATCGTCGCGAATCACCTGGTCATGGGCATAGGCCAAGGCCTGGATTCGGCCGCGCAGGGCGTTGGCATAGTCGGTCAGCGTCTCGTCATCCTTGGGCTTGCGGCTGACAAGCGACTGGATCACCGCCAGGATGTTCTTGACCCGGTGGTTCAGTTCCTGGTTCAGCACCCGCTGGCGGTTGGCGGCGCGGCTGCGTTCGTCGGCCAGCAGTTCGTTGTTGAACAGCAGCACCTCGACCACGGCGATGCGCAGCGCCTCGGCGAAGCGGCGGTCGCCTTCGGACCACGGATGGCTGCGGCCGCGGACGGTTTCCTTCCAGATCGCGAAGCTCGTGCGCGGCGTCAGGCGGTCGCCGAACCGGCCGGTGGTGTAGGTCTTGTTCGGATCGCCCGCCCAGTCCAGCGTCTGCACCGCTTCCTTGCGGAAATAGAACAGGAAGTCGCGCGGGCGCCGCGACAGGGGCACGGTCATCACTCCGGCGATCCGGTCGGTCAGCCCCGGTTCGGCGGGCAGGATGTGCTGCAGGCTGTCGGTGCAGAACACCTGCCCCTCGGGAAGGCCCTCGGCCCAGGCCAGGATCGGCGCGGCCTGCGCCCGGTCGGGGGCGATGCCCAGGGCAGTCCAGCAGCCGTCCAGCCACATGGCGATGCCGTCCGCCTGGATCAGGCTTGCCAGCTGGGGCAGACGGTCGTGCAGGGTGTCGATTGCGTCCTGGTCCTTGCGGGCGCCGGCCATCAGATCGTCCAGGGCGCGGCGGGCCGCCAGTTCGGCCGCCCGTGTCTCCTTGCGCGACAGGGTGTCGAGGTGCATCGAGAAGAACTCGCCCATCATCTCGGCGGCGGCCCGGTCGGCCATCGTCAGGACGCGGGGCGAATAATGGTGGCAGGCGATCAGCCCCCACAGCGCGCCGTCGATGATGATCGACACCGACATGGACGCAGCCACCCCCATGTTTCGCAGGTATTCGCAATGGATGGGCGAGACGCTGCGCAGATGGGCATAGGACAGATCCAGCGGGTCGGCGCCCGCGTCCCGGGTCAGGATCGGCACCGGCACGAAGGACGCGTCGCCGATCACCCGGATCGGATTGCGCAGATACAGCGCGCGGGCCTGCCGGGGAATGTCGCCGGCGGGGAAATACTGGCCGCGGAAGCTTTCCTGTTCGTCCAGCTTGGCTTCGGCCACGACCTTGCCGGCGCCGTCCTCGCCCAGCTGGTAGATCATCACCCGGTCATAGCCCAGTTGCGCTTGGGCCAGCAGCGCCGCCTGCGCGATCAGCGTCTCGATGTCGTCGGTGGCGCGCAGCCGCTCGATCACCGTGCGCGACAGGCTGATGATGGTGCCCACCCGGTCCGAGGCCGGTTCGAACTCGATGATCGTGTGGCCGTGAAAGCGGTGGATGGTGGCGTCGAAGGGGCGGCCGTTCACCTCGATGCCGAAGACCAGGGCGGGGAGCGGCCTGCGGCCCGACACGGCCAGGGCGTTCAGCAGCCGGTGGGTGGGATCCTCGCCGATCACCTCGGCCAGCCGCTGCCCCAGCGGGTGCCCGGGCAGGCCCAGCATCCCGATGGCGTTTTCAGAGCAATACAGCACATCCCGCGCCAGGTTGTCGCAGGCCAGCAGGCAGCCGTGCGGCTGGATGCTGCCGGGGATGTGGATCGGTTCGCGATCGCAGTTCGTCAGGTCGATCGCCTGGCCGACCAGGGCGGCGTCGAAGGCAGCGTTGTCGTTCATGCCGCAGCTTTCACGCCATATGCACAGAGTGCAAGCCCAAAGACGTCGCGGGCGCCGTCCAGGGCCTGCGCCACCGGCACCTCGGCCTGTTCCAGCCAGACCAGGAAGCGCCGCCAGCGTTCCGGCGCCGCGGTCTGGGCCGCCAGATGGCGCGCGCCGTGATCGGCCGTGAACCCCTGCGCCGCAGCCCGCCGCGCCAGCAGCCGCGCCCCCAGCGCCGAGCCCTCGAGGACATAGCACGCCGCCGCCTGCGCCGCCGGCCCCGCCAGCAGCGGCGCGTCGGGGATCGGGGGCCGTGGCTGGCCCAGGTCGCGCATGTCCCGTTCGATCAGCGGCAAGAGGCGCTGCACCTGCCAGCCCTGGTCCGTCAGCCGGGGCTCGAGAGCCGCGCGAAACCGGTAGCTGCCGGACAGGAAGGCGCAATAGGCCGGCGCCCCGTCGAAGGCACCGATCGCCCGGTCCAGGCGATCATGCAGATCTCGCGTCCCTGTCATCAGGACGCGACGCAGCGATCCATGCGTCATGTTTGTGCGCCATCCAGCAACCCGGTCTTGCCCGACATAGCGGCGCTTGCGAACCGGCCGCAATAGGGCGTTCGGGAAAGTGACGTTGGGGAAGCGCTTTTCCGGCCTAGTAGCCCCGTTCGCGGTCCACAAGATGCAGCAGGGGACGGCCATCCCGGGCGCGGCGGAGGTTCTCGACCACGACGGGGGCCGCGGTTTCGGGACGCGTCTGGGCGGCGATATGCGGCGTGACGGTGACGCGGGGATGGGACCAGAAGGGATGGTCCGGGGGCAGCGGCTCGGTGCGCAGGACGTCCAGCACCGCATGGCCCAGATGGCCGGCCTCCAGCGCCGCCAGCAGATCCCCCTCCTCCAGCAGCGTGCTGCGACCGGCATTGACCAGCCAGGCGCCCTGCGGCAGCAGCGACAGGCGCCGGGCGTCCAGAAGGCCGCGCGTGCCCGGGGTGTCGGGCAGAAGGCAGATCAGGATCTCGGCCCCGGCCAGGGCGCAATCCAGCCCCTCCGGCCCGAACACGCGGACGCCCGGAACCGCCCGCCCCGAGGCGCTGAAGCCCAACAGCCGGAAGCCGATGCCCGCCAGCATGGCGGCGGCGCTGCGGCCCAGTTCCCCCATGCCCAGGATCGTCACCTGCCGGTCGCAGGCCAGGGGCGGCGTCAGGTCGTGGCGCCACAGGCCGTCCTGGGCATAGGCGTCCATGCCCAGATGCGCCCGCAGGGCCCAGCCGGTGCAGTATTCCGCCATGCCGCGCGTCAGGCCCGGATCGACCATGCGCGCCAGGGGCTGGGTCAGGGTAGGGTTGGTCACGATGCGTTCGACCCCGGCCCAGAGGCTCTGGACCAGTCGGGCGTTGACGAAGGGCGACAGATCCTCGACCGGCCCGCCAGGGGCGTAGATGATCGCGTCGATGCGCGCCGGATCCGCCGCGGCCTCATCGGCGCGGACCAGGTCGATTTCGGGCGCCAGACCGGTCAGGACGGGCGCCCAGCCCGGCCACAGGCCGTCGCGGGCGGCAAACAGCACCCGCATCGTCATCGCGGCCTGTGGACATGGGCCGATTGCACCAGCCCGAAGCCCAGCATCAGGATCATCAGCGAGGTTCCCCCATAGCTGACCAGGGGCAGGGGCGACCCCTTGGCGGGCAGCATCCCCATGACCGTGGCCATGTTGATCGAGAAATACAGAAAGAACGTGCCGCTGATGCCCACGGTGATGAGCGCGGCGAACCGGTCGCGGTTGGTCAGCGCCGAATAGAGGCAGAAGCCGATGATGAGCGTATAGAGGGCCAGCAGCGACATCGCGCCCACGAAGCCGAACTCCTCGGCCAGGACGGTAAAGATGAAGTCGGTGTGCTTTTCGGGCAGGAAGTTCAGCCGCGACTGGGTGCCCTGCATGAAGCCCCGCCCCGACCAGCCGCCCGAGCCAAGGGCGATCTGGCTCTGGATGATGTTGTAGCCCGCGCCCAGGGGATCGGCGGTCGGGTCCAGGAAGGTGTCGATGCGGCGGAACTGGTAATCCTTCAGCAACTGCCAGTCGGTGCCGCGGCTTTCCAGAACGGCCGCGACCAGCCCCACCGCGGCCGCGATCACGGCGGCGAAATACCACAGCGACACGCCCGCCGCGAACATCACGATGCCGCCACCCGCCACCAGCATGATCGAGGTCCCCAAGTCGGGCTGGATCAGCACCAGCCCGGTCGGCGCCAGGATCAGCACCACCGGGATCAGCACCCACAGCGGCCGCGACACGCGGCGCGCGGGCAGCCAGTCGTAATAGGCCGCCAGCAGCAGCACCAGCGCGATCTTCATCAGTTCCGACGGCTGCAGCCGGATCGGGCCCAGGTCGATCCAGCGTTGCGCGCCCATGCCGATCTCGCCCACCAGTTCCACCGCGATCAGCAAGAGGAAGCAGCAGACATAGGCCGGCACGGAAATGCCGCGCCAGAACCACATCGGCACGAAGGCCAGGGCGATCATGATGACCATGCCCGCGGCGAAGCGGTACATCTGCGGTTCGGCCCAGGTGTCCAGCCTGCCCCCCGCGACCGAGACCAGCATCAGAAAGCCGATCGAGGCGACGGCGGCGATCAGGAACACCAGCGGCCAGTTCAGATGCAGGATCTTGCGGATGCCGGTGGGCGTCTGGGCGACCTTGTAGTCAAGATAGGACATGGATCAGGCCCGCGTCAGCCGGGGCGGCTCGGGGGTGAACAGGTGCATGGCGTTGTGGCGCTCCTCCATCGCCTCGCGCTGGTCGTCGGGCACCGCGTCCAGGGGCGGCAGCCCGCCGGCCAGGGCGAACAGCATGATGTCGCGCGCGATGGGCGCGGCCACCGCCGAGCCGCCGCCGCCATGTTCGACCACCACCGACACGGCATAGCGCGGCGCCTGAACGGGCGCGTAGCAGACGAACAGCGCGTGGTCGCGCCGGTTCCAGGGCAGCTGGTCGTTCGACACGACGCCGCGCGCGCGTTCGGCGGCGGTGATGTTGCGGACCTGGCTCGTGCCGGTCTTGCCCGCCATGCGCCAGTCCTCGCGCGCGATGCGCGACCGCCGCGCGGTGCCCGAGCCCGAGTTCATCACCTCGTCCATGCCCAGCCGGGCCACCTTCAGGAAGTCGGGGTTCAGCCCCAGGTCGGGAAAGTCCGGGACCGGCTGCGCCACCCCGTCGATGGCGCGCACCAGCCGCGGCCTGATCTCGCGCCCGGTGGCGATGCGCGCGGTCATCACCGCCAGTTGCAGCGGCGAGGCCAGCACATAGCCCTGCCCGATCGAAGCGTTGAGACTGTCGCCCACCTGCCATGACTGGCCATAGCGGGCCTGCTTCCAGGCGCGGTCGGGGGCGATGCCTTCCGCCACCGCCGACATTGGCAGGTCGTGGCGCTGCCCCAGTCCCAGCCTGCGGGCCATCGCGGCGATGCGGTCGATGCCGACCTTCTGCGCCAGCTCATAGTAATAGACGTCGCAGCTGTGCGAGAGGCTGGTCACGGCATCGACGGTGCCGTGGCCGCCTTTCCTCCAGCAGTGGAAGCGGCGGCCGCCGGCCGTGGTGTAGCCCGGGCAGTAGAAGCGCGAGCCGGCGTCGATGACCCCCGATTCCAGCCCCGCCAGCAGCGTGACCATCTTGAAGGTCGATCCGGGCGGATAGACCCCCTGCACCGTCTTGTCGGCCAGCGGGCGGTGGTCGTGGTCCATCAGCGCCCTGTAGTCCGCCGAGGATATGCCGCGCACGAACTTGTTGGGATCGAAGCTGGGCGACGAGCAGATGGTCAGGATGTCGCCGGTCTGCACGTCGATGGCCACCGCGGCGGCGCTTTCGCTGCCCATGCGCTGCGCAGCATAGTTCTGCAGCCGCGCGTCCAGGGTCATCTGGATGGTGGCGCCCTGCTCGCCCTCCTGACGCGACAACTGGCGCATCTCGCGGCCGGCGCTGTTCACCTCGACGCGGCGCTGACCGGCCTTGCCGCGCAGATGCTCCTCCATCCGGGCCTCGAAGCCGACCTTGCCCAACTGGAACTCGGGCAGCATCAGCACGGGGTCGGGGTTCTCGATCTTGGACAGGTCGTAGTCGGACACCGGCCCCACATAGCCCAGCACATGCGCCATGTCGCCGCCGCGGGGATAGACCCGCGACAGGCCCGCCTCGGGCGTGACGCCCGCCAGCGACGGAGCATTGACGGCGATGGAGCTGAACTGTTCCCAGCTCAGCCGGTCGGCCAGCACGATGGGCGTCACGGCGCTGCGGCGCGAGAACTCGTCCAGAAGCTCGGCCATGCGGTCGTCGCTGATGGGGATCAGCCGGGCCAGGCGGCGCAGCACGGGCTCGACGTCGCCGCCCGCGTCCTCGCGCGTCAGGGTGACGCGGTAGTTCTGCTCGTTTCCGGCGATCACGATGCCGTTACGGTCGTGGATCAGCCCGCGCGCGGGCACCAGCAGGCGGATCTTGATGGAGTTGCCGTCGGCCAGCATCCGGTACTGCTCGGCCTGTTCGACCTGCATCGAGCGCAGCTTCAGCGCCAGGGTCGTGACCACGCCCAGCTGGATCCCGGCCAGCATCAGGCCCCGCCGCGTGATGCTGCGGCCGGCGGCTTCGGCGGGATTGACCGGCTTGGTCATCAGGCAAACCTCAACTGCTCGGCCTCGACCGGGGTGACGCGGCGCAGCCCGAAGACTAGGCGCGCGGCCAGGACCACGGCGGGATAGGCCGCGACAGTGGCGATGAAGTGCAGGATGACCTGGCCCAGGGCCGGAACCGGCAGCATGAACAGCACCTGCAGGATCCGGTAGCCCAGCATCATCATCCCGATCAGAAGGGAAACCCGCAGCCATTCAACCACGAACGGCTGATCGCGCCAACGGCCCTCGCGCAGGCGCAGGGCCTCGGTCGCGGCCAGGACGATCACCGCCCAGAGGCCGAGCGGCTGGAAGAGGACGATGTCCTGGACCGCGAAGGCCAGGGCGATCACCGGCGCGGCAAGCTGGTCGGGGCGGCGCAGCACCCAGGCCAGAACCAGGCACAGCGCCAGATCGGGACCGGGCAGGCGCGCCGTTCCCGCCGACAGGGGCAGAAGCCGCAGGAACAGCAGCACCGCCACCGCCGCGCAGAACAGCGCCGCGCCGATCACGACCGGGCGCCTCATTCGCCGGCCCCCGGCATCGCGGCAGAGGCGGCGGCGGCCTCGACCCGCGAGGCGGGCATCCGCGGACCGATGAAGCCCTGCTCGCCCGGGGTGATGACCGCGCCGGCGTCCACCACGGTTTCGGCGGGATGGGACCGCAGCACGCGCAGGAACTCCAGCCGGCCATAGTCGGCGGCAAGGCGCAGCCGCATCCGGCCGTCGCTGCCCTGGACGACCTGCCCCGCCAGCAGGCCGGGCGGGAACACCCCGCCATCGCCCGAGGTCACCACCCGGTCGCCGGGGCGGACGTTGTCCGGCGTCTCGATGAAATCCAGGAAGGGCAGCTGGGTGTTGTCGCCCGTCAGCAGCGCCCGTTCGCCCGACGGCAGGATCGTCACCGGAACGCGCGACGAGGGATCGGTCAGCAGCACCACGCGGCTGGTCCGCCGGCCCAGGCCGGCGATGCGGCCCACCAGCCCCAGCCCGTCCATCGTGGCCCAGCCCTCGACGATGCCGTCATCGGTGCCCACGTTCAGCAGCACCGACTGGCGGAAGGCCGATCCGCTGTCCACCATCACCATGCCGGTGACGCTGGTCAGGGCCGGGTCGATGCGGACCTTGTTCAGCGCCATCAGCTTCGAGTTTTCCTGCTCCAGCTGGACGGCGGCTTCCTTCCAGGCCTGCATCGCCTGCAATTCGCGGCGCAGTTCCTGGTTCTGTTCGTAGATCCGGGCATAGGACTGGAAGCCGCCGATCATCTGGCCGACCCGCGTGACCGGCGCCACCGCCCAGTCGAGCGAGGGAACAACCCGGTCGATGATGGCGATGCGCATCGCTTCGGCGCGCGGGCTGTCGATGCGCCAGAACAGGAACAGCGCGATCAGCACAAGCGCCATCAGCGCGATCAGGACGCGCCGGACGGGGGTGGCGAAATCTGGTCCCTTGCGTGCCATCCACGCAGCCCCTCTGCGGGCCGTCTTCTCAGCTGTCGTAGTCGATGACGTGGCGCAGCTGCTTTTCGTATTCAAGCGCCTTGCCGGTGCCCAGCGCCACGCAGTTCATCGGCTGGTCCGCCAGCGTGATCGACAGCCCGGTCTGCTCGCGCAGCGCCAGATCCAGATCGCCCAGCATCGCCCCGCCTCCGGTCAGGATCACGCCGCGGTCCACGATGTCGGCGGCAAGATCGGGCGGCGTCGCCTCGAGGGCGACCATCACCGCCTCGCAGATCGCCTGCATGGGTTCAGCCAGGGCCTCGGCGACCATTGCCTGGCTGATCTCGATTTCGCGGGGGATGCCGTTCAGCAGATCGCGGCCGCGCACCATGATGGTGGCGCCGCGGCCGTCGTCGGGCATCCGCGCGGTGCCGATGCTGGTCTTGACGCGTTCGGCGGTGCTTTCGCCGATCAGCATGTTCTGGTTGCGGCGCAGATAGTTGATGATCGCCTCGTCCATGCGGTCGCCGCCAATGCGGACCGACCGGGCATAGACCACGTCGCCCAGCGACAGGACCGCGACCTCGGTGGTGCCGCCGCCGATGTCCACGACCATGCTGCCGGTCGGTTCGGTGATGGGCATTCCCGCGCCGATGGCGGCCGAGATCGGCTCGGCGATCAGGCCGGCCTTGCGGGCGCCGGCGGACAGGACCGACTGCCGGATGGCGCGCTTTTCAACCGGGGTGGCGCCGTGGGGGACGCAGACGATCACCTTGGGCTTAGAAAAGCCGCTGCGCTTGAACACCTTCTTGATGAAGTGCTTGATCATCTGTTCGGCGCTGTCGAAATCGGCGATGACGCCTTCGCGCATGGGCCGGATCGCCTCGATGCTGCCCGGGGTGCGGCCCAGCATCAGCTTGGCGTCTTCGCCCACCGCCAGCACCTGCCGCTTGCCGTCCTTGACGTGATAGGCCACGACCGAGGGCTCGTTGAGGATGATCCCCTTGCCCTTGACATAGATCAGCGTGTTCGCCGTCCCCAGGTCGATTGCGATGTCGGTCGAAAACAACCCGCCGAATGCCATGCCCGTATCCTTTCGCGCCGGTTTCACCGGCTTTGCCCCGTTCTTGTCCGCCCCGCGGGATGGCCGCGGCGCGGAATCGGCGCGCCCGGCGGTGCTTCCATATAGAAGCCTCGGCCGCGTCGGGAAAGCCCCGTTCCCGTGATGGGCGAAACGGGCCGGACGGCGTCGCCCAGGCAGCGGGCCGCGGCAACGAAACGGGCGCCCGGGATCACCAGGGCGCCCTTCGCAGCACGACGTCCGCCGGTTTCAGGCGGCCTTGCGGCGCCGACGCAGCAGGGCCAGCGCGGCCAGGCCGGCCGGCAGCAGCGCGGCGCCCGCCGGCAGCGGAACCGGAGCCGGTTGCTGGGAGAAATAGACCGAGGCGTGGGACAGCCTGCCCTGGGCATTGACGCCGGGGCCGAAGGTATTCCAGATCCCCTGCAGCGGCTCGTCGGAATCCAGCAGGAAGGCCGCGAAGGTTCTTCCCTGCTTCAGGGTCAGCAGGATGCTTTCATAGCCCAGGGGGTTCAGGATCGACCAGGTGCCCGGTCCGGCGGTGTCGAACTCGTCGAAACCGCCATCGACATAGGGCTTGCTATTGTTGGTCTTGTCGGCCAGTTCCCAGCCGCTGACGCCGCCGATGGTGAAGTCCGCGTCGATGGTGTTGGTGTCGTTGTCGGAATAGCAGGCTGCCGTGACATTGCCGCTGCCCTGCTCCAGCAGATAGGAAACTGTCTGCGTGTTCCCGTTCCCGTTGTTAGAGAAGGTTGCGTCGCAGGTCGCCGCCTGCGCGACGCCGCCTGTCAGCGCCAGGACCGACGCCATGATAACCGTCTTCATCTTTACACCCCTTGTTCGGCACCGGCCCCACGCCGATGTCCTGACCTCGGGATTACCCTGGACGATTGCGCAACAAAAGAAAATTTGAACTTTTCGGCAGGCAGAAGCGTTACAAAGCCCATTTTCAACCCCAAGGGCGTTACAGTTCGATTGCTGCTACATCCCGGGGTTGCGGTTCAGGCAAATTGGACAAGATTGCGCCAGCGGCGCGGCCCTTCGGCCGGCGTCGTGACCGGCCCCGCCGAATCGGGGCCGGGGCTTTTGCTAATGCGAATACATGCTGATTTCGCGCGCGTCCTTTCCGGCGCGCAGGCGGCGGACGATCAGGTGGTTCAGCGCGCCGACATAGGCCTTGACCGATGCCAGGATCGTGTCGGTATCGGCGGCCTGGCCGTTGACGATGCGGCCGTCCTCCTCCATCCGCACGCTGACGGTGGCTTGGGCGTCGGTGCCCTCGGTCACGGCGTGGACCTGGTACAGCTTCAGCGTGGCATTGTGCGGGAAGATCTGCTTGACGGCGTTGAAGCAGGCATCGACCGGGCCGTCTCCGGTGGCATGGACGGTCCGTTCGGCGCCGTCCACGATCATGGTCAGGTCGGCTGACTGGCCGTCGCTGCCGCAGACCACCCGCAGGTGCTTGACCTGGAGAAAGTCGTTGTCGGTATTGGCCGAGGCGTCCTGGGCCAGCGCCACGATGTCCTCGTCATAGACCTCTTTCTTGCGATCGGCCAAGGCCTTGAAGCGCACGAAGATGTCCTTCAGCTGGTTGTCGCCCACCTCGTAGCCCAGATCCGACAGCTTGGCGCGCAGGGCGGCGCGGCCGGAATGCTTGCCCATGGCGATGTTGGTCTCGTTCAAGCCGATGTCGGAGGGGCGCATGATCTCGAAGGTCTCGACGTTCTTCAGCACGCCGTCCTGATGGATCCCCGATTCGTGCAGGAAAGCGTTCTTGCCCACCACCGCCTTGTTGAACTGCACCGGAAAGCCCGAGACCTGCGCCACCCGGCGCGAGATGCCCATGATCTTCGTGGTGTCGATGCCGGTGGTGAAGGGCATGATGTCGTGGCGCACCTTCAGCGCCATCACGACCTCTTCCAGGGCGGTGTTGCCGGCGCGTTCGCCCAGACCGTTGATGGTGCATTCGATCTGCCGCGCCCCGGCCTCGACCGCGGCCAGGGAATTGGCCGTCGCCATGCCCAGGTCGTTGTGGCAATGGGTGGCGAAGACCACGTTTTCGGCGCCCGGCACGCGTTCCAGCAGCATGCGGATCAGCGCGGCGGATTCGCGGGGCGCGGTATAGCCCACGGTGTCGGGGATGTTGATGGTGGTGGCGCCGGCCTTGATGGCGATCTCCACCACCCGGCACAGATAGTCGTGCTCTGTGCGCGTGGCGTCCATGGGCGACCACTGCACGTTGTCGCACAGGTTGCGGGCATGGGTCACGGTTTCGTGGATGCGGTCGGCCATCTGGTCCATGTCCAGGTTCGGGATGGCGCGGTGCAGCGGCGAGGTGCCGATGAAGGTGTGGATGCGCGGGCGCTTGGCGTGGCGCACGGCCTCCCAGCAGCGGTCGATGTCGGGGATCTGCGCGCGGGCCAGCCCGCAGATGACGGCGTTCTTCGCCTGCCGGGCGATCTCGCTGACGGCGGCGAAATCGCCTTCCGAGGCGATCGGGAAGCCTGCCTCGATGATGTCCACGCCCATCTCGTCCAGCATGGAGGCGATCTCCAGCTTTTCCTCGTGGGACATGGTGGCGCCGGGCGACTGTTCGCCATCGCGCAGCGTGGTGTCGAAGATGACGACGCGGTTCTTGTCGGACATGGGGGATGCTTTCGTTTGCTGCTTCGGGGGATGCCCGGGCGCTTCCTGTCTGAGCGGCGGCCCGGGAAGACCCGCTCAGCGCAGCGTAAGAAGCAGCAGACCGCGGAGGTTCACGGCCAGACGCGCGCCGAAGGGCGCGGTCGGGGCGGCGGGAATGTCCAGCATCCGGGTCATGGCCGGGACTATGCCGCGTGCGGCGGCAAATGAAAAGCGGAAATCACGCGGCCTGCCAGCCCCCCTCCAGACCGTCCAGCACCTGCCGCAGGCGGTCGCGGTCGTGGTCGCTGGGCAGGCCCGCCAGACCGCGGTCGCGGGCCAGGCGCAACTGGTGTTCGGCCGCCCGCCGCGCCGGGGCCGGGCCGATCCGGCGCAGCGCGTCCAGCCCCTTGACCAGCCGGGTCAGCACGTCGATCTGCCCTGCCGCGTCGCGCGCGATCAGGTGGAAGGCGTCGTCGTGCAGATCGTCATGGCGCAGCGGCGCCACCCGCAGGCGCGGGTATTCCGCCTTGTGCAATTCCGCCTTGTGCCAGCCTTCGGCCCACAGCGTCAGCAGCCGCACCTGCCGGCCGATCACCTCGATGGCGGTGCCGGGGTCGTTGACGGCGGGGGACAGGGCGCGCAGCGCGACCTCGGACAGGGCGATGATGCCGAAGCGCGGATCCTGGTCGAAGGTCCGCGCCCGGGCGACGGTGAAGGCGTCGCGGATGGCGGCCGCCAGATCCTCGGTGGGCGCCGCGCCGCGGATCACGGCAAGGGGGGCGCCATGATAGACGAAGGCGCCGGGCAGCGCGCGGATGTCCAGGTGGATGTCGCGATCCTCGCACAGTTCGGACAGCGCGGCGGTGTCGATGAACTCGATGTAGCCCACCTGGTCGGCGGGGATGGCGGGCGCTGCGGGTGCGTCGCCGGGCAGCGGGCGGCCGCCCAGGAAGGGCAGGTCCAGCCGCGCCTGCATCGACCGGCAGGTGGCGTCCTCCAGCCGGTCGAGGGTGTCGCCCACCCGGCCCAGCTTGGTCAGCTGGTGGATCCAGCGCAGCAGCGCCAGCACGATCAGGATGATGACCAGCACCGTCACCACGAACAGCAGCGCGCGTCCCTGCGGGCCATAGACGCTGACCCGCAGCGCCACCAGGCCGACGATGCTGAACAGGAACGACCCGATGAAGGTCGCCAGCACCGACTGGACGAAGTCGTCCTCGGTCAGCAGGCGGGTGGCGCGCGGCGTGGCATTCGAGGTGGCCGATCCATAGGCCGAGGTCAGCGCCGTGACCGAGAAGGTCGTGACCGCCAGCATCGAGGTGGCGATGACGTTCAGCAGGCTGTCGATCGCGTCCAGGCTGATGTCGATGGGCAGGGGCAAGGGCAGCCACGAGGCCAGGGCAGCGGCAGCGGCCGCCAGGATCCCCATCACCGCATAAAGCGACACGCGGACCCACAGCGTCCGGCGCAGCCGCGACAGGATCCAGCGCAGCCGGGACATGCTAGGGGATCCAGCGCACGTGGGTCAGGTCATTGGCCTGGGTGGGGGCGTTTTCCCACAGCCCCTCGATCCGGGCATCCGCCACGCCGGTCTTGGCCAGCTGGAACAGGAAGCCGTTGACGTAATCGCCGGCGATCATGGTCTGCGCTTGCTTCAGCAGGTCGCTGCGTTGCGCGGGCGCCACGGCGGCCTGCAGCCGGTCCATCAGCGCCACGAAGTCCGGCCGGGCATAGTGGAAGTAGTAGTCCGGCCGGGCATAGATGTCGATGTCCATCGGCTCGGTATGGGCGACGATTGTGAGGTCGAAATCGCCGCCCTTGAAGACGGTTTCCAGCCACTGCGCCCATTCCATGTTGGTGATCTGCGTCTGGATGCCGACGGCGGCAAGCTGGGCCTGCACGATCTCTCCGCCGCGCCGGGCATAGGGGGTGGGGGGCAGCGCCAGGCGCAGGCTGACGGGACCGGTGCCCGCCTCGGCCAGAAGGGCCCTGGACCGTTCGGGGTCGAATTGCGAAAGCCCGGTCAGATCGACGTAGTCCGGGTGGTGCGGGGCGAAGTGGCTGCCGATGGGGGTGCCGTATCCGAACATCGCCCCGTCGATGATGTCCTGGCGGTTGATCGCGTGCGCGATGGCCTGTCGCACCCGGATGTCGTCCAAGGGCGCGCGGGCGTTGTTCATGGCCAGGATCGTCTCGCCCTCGGTCGTGCCGACGATCACCTTGAACCGGGGATCGGCCTGCAGTTGCGGCAGCGTCTCGGGGGCGGGGAAGTTCGGGAAGGCGTCCACATCCCCCGCCATCATCGCCGCGAAGGCCGCGGAGGGATCGGGGATGAAGCGGAAGGTGGCGCTGCGCAGGAAGGGCTTCCGGCCCCAGTAGCCGTCGAAGGCGGCCAGCACGATCCGGTCGCCCTGCACCCATTCCTGGAAGCGGAACGGGCCGGTGCCCACGGGCTGGGTCGCCAGCCGGTCGACGCTGGCCGGATCCAGCATCACCGCGTCGCCCCAGGCCATCTTGAAGGGGAAATTGCCGTCCGGCGCAGACAGCGTCACGCGGACCGTCGCCGGATCCACCGCTTCGACCGCGGTGATGCCCGTGAACAGCACCTTCTGCGCGTTGGTCGAATCGGGCGCGCGGGCACGGTCCAGGGTGAAGACCACGTCGCTGGCGTCGAAGGCGGCGCCGTCGTGGAAGCTTACGCCGCGCCGCAGGTGGAAGACATAGACGCGGCCCTCCTGCTCCACGTCCCAGCGTTCGGCCAGGGCCGGCCCGATGCTGCCGTCGGGACCGAAGCGGGTCAGCCCCTCGAAGACATTGGCATAGACCACCTCGTCGGTCGCCGCCGCCGCCCCGCCGGTGGGATCGAGGTTGGGGGGTTCAAGCACCATGCCCAGGGTGATGGCGTCCTGGGCGCTTGCGGGCAGGGCCAGCAGGATCAGCGCGGCCAGGGATTTCAGGACATGGGTCAAGGGGGTCCCCTTCACGGGCGTTTCGGCATCAGTTGCTGCGCGGGACCGGCCAGCAGCAGCCACAGCGAGGTGACGACCAGCCCCCAGTTGGCCCAGCTGTCGGGGTGGAACTCGACCCAGGCGGCGCGGGCGGCGAACACGCACCACAGGACCGCCACCGGCAGGGAAACCGCCCGCCAGCGTTCGGTGCGGACGGGGTGGATGAACTTGATGGGCAGGAACATCGCGACCGTCAGGACCACCACGATCAGCAGGATCACCGACCAGTGCGGATCGGTGGCGAACAGCACCAGCACCACCATGTTCCAGCAGCCCGGAAAGCCCGAGAACGAGTTGTCCATGGTCTTCATCCGCGTGTCCGCGAAATAGATCACGCTGCCATAGACGATCACGATGATCGCGAACCAGCCGGTCCAGCCCGACAGCAGCCCCGACTTGAACAGCGCATAGGCCGGGATGAACACATAGGTCAGATAGTCGATGATCAGATCCATCAGCACGCCGTCATAGTTCGGCGAATGGATCTTGACGTCGTACCGCCGCGCCAGCGGGCCGTCGATGCCGTCAACCACCAGGGCCACGACCAGCCACAGGAACATCAGCGACCATTCGCCCTCGACCGCGGCCAGCATCGCCAGCATCGAGAGGACCGCGCCCGTGGCGGTCAGCAGGTGGACGGACAAGGCTTTGTGTTGCGTCTTCATGCCCCGGTTCTGTCAGTTTGCCGCCGATCACGCAACCGTGCAGCACCGCTCAGCGCAGGATCGGCGGGCCTTTCGGACGCGGCGGCTGGCGCGGCTCCTCGGGCGGGGACAGATCGAAGCGCAGGACCGAGGCGGGCAGCGCCGCGTCGGTGAAGCTGACATCGACGCCGCCGGGCTGTTCGGGCAGGAAGGCCAGGGTCTCGGCCAGGGCCTTGGCGATGGCGGGCTGGTGGGCAGGATCCGCGCCCGCGATCAGGACCACATGGCCGGCCCCCGCACGGGCCAGCGCGGCCCCCGCGATCAGGCCGCGCATGTCGCCCAGCCGTTCCGCCAGGGGCTGGGCCAGCGCCTCGACGACGGCGGGCGCAGGCGCGCCCAGGCGCAGCCGGGCATCGGCCGGTTCGGGGGCGGCCGACAGCGCCCCGGCCAGCCAGTCCAGCATCGCGGCGTCCAGCAGCATTTCGGACGGCTGGCCGGGATTGACCAGAAGGCCCGCGCCCTCGGACCGCAGAAGGCCCGCCAGCACGCGCCCCGGCATCGCCGCATAGGCCACCGGCCCGCCGAAGAAGCCCGCCAGCCGATCCTCGCCGTCGCAGGCCAGGGCCACCGGGCCGCCCTCCAGCGGGAAGATGCGCAGTTCCACCTGATCGCCCGAAGGTTCGGCCACCAGGGCCACGGCCAGTTCGGTGTCGGCCAGCCGCGACAGCATCCGCGCCCGCTGCGGGGCATCGGCGTCGTGGAAGGGAACCGGGGCAAGATCGTCAAGCGCGGTCATGGCAGGGCCTTTCGCGGCGGGAACGGGAACGGCCCTGCCCTCTAATGGCGCCGCGCCGGGCGGACAAGCCCAAGCTGACGCAAGCGTGATTCCGCCCGCGCTCCGGCCCGCCACATATAGGGACGATGAACCGACGCACCCTTCTGCTGACCGCCAGCCTGTCGCCCCTGCTTGCCGCCCCCGCCCTGGCGCAGGCCGGCCTGAACCCGATCCTCGATGACGCCGCACGGCTGGAAAACCTGCGGGCCGTGGCCATCTGGTCCGGCGGATCCGAGATCGCCGCCCGCGGCTATGGCCGCTTCACCCCGGACGATCCCACCAACATCAAGTCGGCCTCGAAGTCGGTGATCTCGGCCCTGGCCGGCATCGCGATCGACAAGGGCCTTCTGGAAGGCACCGACCAGCCGATCGCCCCGATCCTGCAGGACCAGTTGCCGGCCGACCCCGATCCGCGCCTTGCCGCCGTGACGCTGGGCAACCTGCTGTCGATGCAGGCAGGGCTGGAACGCCAGTCGGGCGCCAACTACGGCGCCTGGGTCAGCAGCCGCAACTGGGTCCGCGCGGCCCTGGCCGCCCCCTTCACGCAGGAACCGGGCGGGCGGATGCAGTATTCCACCGCCTCGACGCATCTGGTGTCGGCGATCCTGACCCGGGTGGCGGGGCGGTCCACGCTGGATCTGGCCCGCGACTGGCTGGAGCCGGTGCCCGGCTTCCGCATCACCGGCTGGGAACGCGACCCGCAGGGCATCTATCTGGGCGGCAACCAGATGGCGATGAGCACGCGGTCCCTGCTGGCATTCGGGGCGATGTATGCCGAAAACGGCCGCGCCGGCGGCAGGCAGGTGGTGCCCGCCGCCTGGATCGAGGACAGCTGGCAGTCGCGCACCGCGTCGATCTTCAGCGGCCAGGGCTATGGCTACGGCTGGTTCATCGGCGAGGCCAGCGGACGCCCCGTGCGCTATGGCTGGGGCTATGGGGGACAGATGATCTATGTCTTTCCCGCCACGCGCCGCCAACCCGCAGCGGCGATCGCCATGACGTCGGATCCCGACCAGCCGTCGGCCCGGACCGGGTATCGCAACGAACTGCACCTGCTGGCCGACCGGATCATCCAGACGCTGTAGGCGCGGGATGCGGGCGCGACGGCGCCGCATCCCGCCCCGGATTCTTGCCCGTCAGTCGATGAAATCGCCGGCCTGGAAGTTGCCCAGGTTGCCCAGAAGCTGCCCGATCAGCGAGATCTCGGTCACGCTGCCGTCGGTCACGCGCCGCGACAGGGTGACGACGCGGCCGCGTTCCAGCCCGAAGCGTTCCACGTTGGTGACGACGCCGCTGGGCGCGAACGACACCGCCACGACCTCGCGGCTGATCTCGCGCGGCTCGAGCGCGCCGAAATAGCGCCAGCGGGAACCGACGTAATACCAGGCCGATCCGGTCAGCAGCCCCTGGGCCGACGGCCGGCCGATCAGACCCTGCAGTTCGTCCACCGTGGTCTGGCCCACGACGACCTGCGACAGATCCTCGGGCGGGGGGATGAAGCCGTGGTTGCGATACACCGGCGCGCAGGCGGCCAGGCCAAGGACGGCCATGAAGGCCAGGATCACCAGAGGCCGGATGGCTGTCATTCCGTCTTTCCTTTGCGAAGGCGCTGTTGACGCGGCCCGCCCGGCTTAGCAAACTCGGGGACCGCGCTCAAGAATGACAATCCCGCCGGGGCTTAGGCGCCGCCTGCCGACGCGGAAGCCCCGACCGACAGCAGACAAAGGCCCGCCATGACCGCCCCTCCCCATCAGCCCGACCGCCTGCGCGTGGCGCATCTGAACCCGCGCGCGCCCAACGCCTTTTCCCTGACGCCCGACGCCGGGCGCTGCGCCGCCATCGCGGCCGAGCTTGGCATCCCGGACCTGTCGAGGCTGAGCTTCAGCGGCGACATCCGGGCCGGGCGCGGCGACGCCTGGACCCTGACGGGCCGGCTGCGCGCCCGCGTGACCCAGCCTTGCGTCGTCACCCTGAAGCCGGTCAGGACCAGCCTCGACGAACCGATCGAGCGCCACTATTCCCCCCACATCGCCCCCCCGAGGGGGACGAGGTCGAAATGCCCGACGACCGGCTGGAACCCTTGGGCCAGTTCATCGACCTGGCCGCCGTGATGATCGAGGAACTGGCCCTGGCGCTGCCGGAATATCCCCGGGCCGAGGGCGCGGAACTTTCCGCCCCGCCCGCCGACGACGCCCCCGACACCCGCCGCCCCTTCGAGGGGCTGGACAAGCTGCTGGGCAGCCGCGACCCCGGCAAGCCGTGAATCCCCGCCGCGCGTGGCGCAGGGGCCACCGTGGCGGCGATGCGCCGGCCCTGCGGGACGAGGCGCCGCCAGGGGCTTTCGGCGCAATAAGGCCCGCCCACCCTGCCGCGGGGGGTTGCGGGCGGGGCCGTCATGGCGTATCTGCGCGGTTCATTTACGAATTCAATCCCAAGGGTGCGCTAAGGACGCCTGCGCGTTGCACCCCCCACAAACCCGAGGTTGTGACATGGCCGTCCCTCAGAATCGCGTAACCCGGTCCCGCCGGAACATGCGCCGCGCCCACGATGCCCTGGTCGCCGGCAATCCCAACGAATGCTCGAACTGCGGCGAACTGAAGCGCCCCCACCACGTCTGCCCGTCCTGCGGCCACTATGCCGACCGCGAGGTTGTCGCGCAGGCGAACACGACCGACCTGGACGACGACGCAGCCTGATCGGGCTTGGCATCCGCGCCCGATGACCGACCGTGACGTGACCCAGACTGCCGCGCACGCCCCCGGCCACGGGGGCAGCGTGGTCATATCGGTGGACGCCATGGGCGGCGATCGCGGCCCGGCGGCGGTCGTGGCCGGCATGGCCGAAAGCGCGGCGAAGAACCCGGACATCCGCTTCATCCTGCACGGCGACGAAGCCCAGCTTCGCCGCCTTGTCGCGCGTCGCAAGGCGCTTGCCGGGCGCTGCGACATCCGCCACGCCGGCGGCGTCGTCACCATGGACGACAAGCCCAGCCAGATCGTGCGCAAGGGCGACGGAACCTCGATGTGGTCGGCGATCGAGGCGGTGCGGACCGGCGAGGCCGGCGCGGCCGTCAGTTGCGGCAACACCGGTGCGCTGATGGCGCTGTCGATGCTGCGCCTGCGCAAGCTGCCCGGCGTGAACCGCCCGGCCATCGCCTGCCTCTGGCCCTCGCTGAACCCGCAGGGGTTCAACATCATGCTGGACGTGGGCGCCGACATCCGCGCCGATGCCCCCGACCTGCTGCAATACGCCCTGATGGGCGCGTCCTATGCGCGCAACGGCTTGGGGCTGGCCGAACCGCGCGTCGGGCTGCTGAACGTCGGGACCGAGGAACACAAGGGCCGGGCCGAACTGAAGCAGGCCCAGGACCTGATCCTGGCCGCGGCCGAAGCCGGCAGGTTCCGCTATGTGGGCTTCGTGGAAGGGGGCGACCTGCCCTCGACGCGCGTGGATGTGATCGTCACCGACGGCTTCACGGGCAACATCGCCTTGAAGACCGGCGAAGGCACCGCCAAGCTGGTCGGCACGCTGCTGAAGGACGCCTTCGCGAAATCCATCATGTCCAAGTTTGCCGCCCTGCTGGCGATGACGTCCCTCAAGCGCCTGCAAAAGCGCATCGACCCGCGCCGCGTGAACGGCGGGATCTTCCTGGGCCTGAACGGCACCGTCGTGAAGTCGCACGGCTCGGCCGATGCGACGGGCGTGTCGGCGGCGATCAAGCTGGCCTTCACGCTGTCCAGATCGGGCTTCCAGGACCGGCTGGCCGCGCGCGTCGCGCAGGCCGCCGCCAGCGCTGCCCCCGACACCGAGGCTGCATCGTCATGACCCTGCGTTCCGTCGTCCGTGGCACCGGCCACTACCTGCCCGAGCGCGTGGTCGAGAACAGCTGGTTCGAGGAACGGCTCGACACCACCGACGACTGGATCCGCAGCCGCACCGGGATCGAGCGCCGTCACTTCGCCGCCGAGGGCCAGGCCACCAGCGACATGGGCCTGCGCGCGGCCCGCGATGCCCTGGACCGCGCCGGCCTGCGGCCCGACGACATCGACGGGATCGTGCTGGCGACCTCGACCCCCGACCATACCTTCCCGGCCTCGGCGACGATGATCCAGCACGGCCTGGGGATGACGCATGGCTTCGCCTATGACGTGCAGGCGGTCTGCGCGGGCTTCGTCTTCGCGCTGGCCAATGCCGACGCGATGATCCGCAGCGGCATGGCAAGGCGCATCCTGGTGATCGGGTCGGAAACCTTTTCCCGCATCATGGACTGGACCGACCGCGGCACCTGCGTGCTGTTCGGCGACGGCGCCGGCGCCGTGGTGCTCGAGGCGCAGGAGGGGGCGGGCACCCGCGACGACCGCGGGATCCTGGCCAGCGACCTGAACAGCGACGGCCAGTATCGCGACCTGCTTTATGTCGATGGCGGCGTGTCCACCACCGGCACGGCGGGCCAGCTGCGGATGCAGGGCAACCTGGTCTTCCGCCACGCCGTCGAGAAGCTGGCCAAGACGGCCCATGTCTCGCTGGACAAGGCCGGGCTGACGCCGGATCAGGTGGACTGGCTCGTGCCGCACCAGGCCAATGCGCGGATCATCACCGCGACGGCGCAGAAGATGGGCCTGCCGATGGAGAAGGTGATCCTGACGGTGGCCGACCACGGCAACACCTCGGCCGCGTCGATCCCGCTGGCGCTTTCGGTGGCCGACAGGCAGGGCCGCTTTCGGCAGGGCCAGGTGATCGTGACCGAGGCGATCGGCGGCGGGCTGAGCTGGGGTTCCGTGGTCCTGCGCTGGTAAGCCGTTATTTCAGCTGAGAATCCTTGCTGCCGCGCCGATTGATGCCCGCTGCCGGGCGCCAGCGCCGGTCCTGCCCCGACTGGCATTCCACGCACAGTTGCACGCCCGGAACCGCCCGGCGCCGTGCCTCGGGGATCGGCTCGTCGCAGTCGATGCAGCGGCTGGCGCTTTCTGCGGCCCCGGCCGCGCGGGCCGCGGCACGCCGGGCGCGCGCCACCGCTTCGGCCGTGCTGATCTCGATCTGGTCGTTCACCGCGTCGTCGCGCGCCCATCCACCCGCCATTGCCGCCCCCGCTTGTGGCTGTCCCTTCATAGATAGAAGCGCCGCGCCCGCCTGCAACCGGACCCCGTCCTTGGGCCCGGGATCGGCCCGGGATCGGAACGAAAAACGCCCGCTTGTCGTTGACAGCCAGCATGAATCCAACCATCCTTGTGAAATCAAAGGGGAAACTCATGGGTGAGAAGACGCTGACCCGGATGGATCTTGCGGAAGCCGTTTTCCGGGATGTCGGCTTGTCGCGCCACGAATCGGCACAGCTTGTCGAATCGGTTCTGGAACATATTTCGGATGCGCTGGTGCGGGGCGAACAGGTGAAGATTTCCTCGTTCGGCACCTTCAGCCTGCGCGACAAGAACGAACGCATTGGCCGCAATCCCAAGACGGGCGAGGAAGTGCCCATCACCCCCCGCCGCGTCCTGTCGTTCCGCCCCTCGCACCTGATGAAGGACCGGGTGGCGGCGGGAAACAAGAAATGAGGGATCTTCGGGGCTGATGACCAAGGGCGCAGAGGCATTCCGCTCGATCGGCGAGGTCGCACGGCTGCTGGGCGTCGCCCCGCATGTGCTGCGCTATTGGGAAACCCAGTTCCCCCTGCTGCGGCCGATGAAGCGGCCCGACGGCCGGCGCTATTACCGCCCCGAGGACGTGCGTCTGGCCGCGGGTCTCTGCACGATCCTGCGCGACGAGGGGCTGACGATCCGCGGCGCGAAGAAGCTTCTGGCCCGCGACAGGGGGGCGACGGTGCGCGAACGGGGGCTGGCGCGGCTTGAATCGCTGCTGGACGCGGAACCGATGCCGCTGCCGCCGGGGTTTGATGCCGCCGACGCCTTCCCAGAGGTCCCGGACGACGAGGCAGAGGCGATGCTGCCCTCTCATGGCCCGCGGTCCCGCCACCGCCGCCGGCGCCCTGCCGCGGGCAAGCCGCCCGAAGGATGGTTGGGCGAGGTGGTGTCGCTGAACGCCCGGCTGCGCGACCTGCACCCCCTGGACGCCGCCACCGACCGGCATCGCACCAGCCTTGCCCGGCTTCACGAGGCCCTGGCGCGGATTTGCTGAGGCGGGCGCGGGACAAGGCAAAGATTTCCGCCTCGCGGCCCTTGTGCAGCGCCGCCCGATCGCTCTATACGGTGCGCGTCGGGCCGTGGCGCAGTCTGGTTAGCGCGTCCGTCTGGGGGGCGGAAGGCCGCGAGTTCGAATCTCGCCGGCCCGACCATTCCGAAAACGCCCATCCTCTGACGGGGATGGGCGTTTTCGCATGAAAGGGACCGGCATGAACGGCGTTCTTCCCGACAGCGGCATCCGCAGCCTGATCCGGTCCGGCGCGATCATCGGGGACCCGGACCTTGCGGCAGACCAGATCCAGCCCGCCTCGCTGGACCTGCGGCTGGGCACCGTCGCCTATCGGCTGCGCGCCAGCTTCCTGGCGGGGCCGGGCCAGCGGGTGATGGACCGGCTGGACGACCTGCAGATGCACCAGATGGACCTGACGCGGGGCGCGGTGCTGGAACGCGGCTGCGTCTATCTTGTCCCGCTGATGGAGCGGCTGCGCCTGCCGGCCGGCCTGACCGCGGTTGCCAACGCCAAGTCCTCGACCGGGCGGCTGGATCTGCTGACGCGGCTGGTGACGGATGGCGGGACCGAATTCGACCGCCTGCCCGAAGGCTATGACGGTCCGCTTTATGCCGAGATCTGCCCGCGCAGCTTTTCGGTCCTGGTGCGGCCGGGGATGCGCCTGAACCAGCTTCGCCTGCGCCGCGGCCAGGCGGTGCTGTCCGATGCCGAACTGCGCGAGCTGGACGCACGGGAATCCCTGGTGGGTGGCCGGGCGCTGATCGACAACGGCCTGGGCTTTTCCGTCGATCTGAAGCCCGCCGACGGCGATCTGGTGGGCTACCGCGCCCGGCCCCACAGCGGCGTGATCGACCTCGACCGGATCGCGGCCTATGACAGCCGCGACTTCTGGGACGACCTTCGCACGACCGAGGGCCGGCTGATCCTCGATCCCGGCGCCTTCTATATCCTCGTCAGCCGCGAATCGGTGGCGATCCCCGCCGATTGCGCGGCCGAGATGGCGCCCTATCTGGCGATGGCGGGCGAGTTCAGGGTCCACTACGCGGGCTTCTTCGACCCCGGCTTCGGCATCGGCGACACCGGCGCAGGCGCGCGCGGCGTGCTGGAGGTGCGCTGCCACGAGGCCCCCTTCGTGCTGGAACATGGCCAGGTGGTCGGGCGGCTGGTCTATGAACGCATGGCGTCCCGGCCCGACCGGCTCTATGGGGCGGGCATCAGGTCGAACTATCAGGGCCAGGGCCTCAAGCTGGCCAAGCAGTTCCGCTAGGCCCGCCGTTCCGCCCCGTTCCCGGATGCGCCGCGTCCCGGCTCAGGCGGTCCCCTGCCACAGCCGGACCTTCAACCCGCCATGCGCCACGACCGGCCCCGGGTCCACCGGCAGGCCGGTGGCGCGGGCCAGCGCGGCATCGCTGGTCACGATCCCCACGCGCCAGCCCGCAGGCGGTCCCTGAACACCTGCCCCATCGCCGCGTGCAGCCCGAACAGCGGCCCCTTGGCGCCGATCCGCGCGCCATAGGGCGGGTTCACGATCACGATGCCGGGCGGCCCGTCGGGGCGTTGCAGATCGCCGATCGCGCGGCAGTCGAAGCGGGTCAGCCCCGCCACCCCCGCCCGCTCGGCATTGGCGCGGCTCATGCGGATGGCACCGGCGTCACGGTCGCTGCCGAAGAATTGCGCGGCGGCGGGGCGAGGCGCGGCAGCCGCCCGCATCGCGTCCCAGAGGGCGGGATCGAAGCCGGCAAGCTGCTGGAAGGCGAAGCTGCGGCTGCGGCCGGGGGCAAGCCCGGCGGCGATCTCGGCCGCCTCGATCACGAAGGTGCCCGACCCGCACATCGGATCCAGCACCGGCTGGCTGCCGTCGAAGCCCATCTCGCGCAGGAACATCGCGGCCATGGTCTCGCGCAGGGGGGCCTTGGCGACGGCTTCCTTGTGGCCGCGCTTGTGCAGCGACTCGCCGGTGGTATCCAGGCTGATGGTCACAAGATCGTCCTCGATCCGCGCCTTGACCACCAGCGCCGCATCCGGGGCGATCGGCGCGCCCAGTTCCTCGGCGATGGCGCGCTCGATCCGCTGGGTGGCGGCACCGGCGTGATAGATGCGGCTGGCCTTGCACGTTGTTTCAACCCGCAGCGGCACATCGCGCCGCAGCACCGCGGCCCAGGGAAACCTGCGGGCCCGCTTGTCCAGCTGCGCCAGATGCAGCGCGCGAAAGCTGCCCAGGCGTGCCAAGACGCGCGTGGCGCCGCGCAGCCACAGGTTCGCCCGCCAGACGTCGCGCCAGCCGCCGCTGATGGTGACGCCGCCGGGCTGAACGACCGGCGTCCAGCCCAGGGCCGCCGCCTCGGCGGCAAGAGGCGCTTCCAGGCCCGGCGTGGCCACCAGGAAAATCTCGAATCTCTCGTCCATCGCGCAGCCCTAGCCCGGCCCCGCCGGGAAGGCGAGGGTCAGCGGCCGATGCGGCGGGTCAGGCGGGCCGCCTGCCGGGCGCGCTTGACCGCCGCGCGCATGTCTTTGGCCTGCCTGGCCGAGGCCGCGCCGGACTTGCCGCCGGACTTCGCGATGCGGTCGATGCCCTTGTTGATGCCCCGGTTCACGGCGCGGCGGGTGACTATGCGGGTCAGCATGGCGATGATCTTGTTCAGGCTCATGGGATCAGGTCGTCCTCGGGAAAGCCGCCGGGGGCGGGGTGGCGCCGATATCATCATCCGCGTCCCGCGGCGCAAGGGGCAGGATCATGCCTTCGGCGGACGGGCGCGATTCCAGCAGCCCCGCCGCCCGCAATTCCGCCAGCCCCGGCAGATCGCGGGCGGATTCCAGGCCGAAATGATCCAGGAACGTCTCGGTCACCACAAAGGTCGCGGGGCGGCCGGGGTCATCCGCCTGCGGCCGATGCGGACCCATTCCATCTCGATCAGCTGGTCCAGCGTGCCGCGCGACACGGCGACGCCGCGGATCTCCTCGATTTCGGCGCGGGTGACGGGCTGGTGATAGGCGATGATCGCCAGCGTCTCGATGGCGGCGCGCGACAGGCGGCGCTGTTCCACCGTCTCGGACTGCATCAGGAAGGACAGATCCGGGGCGGTGCGGAAGGCGTATCCGTCGCCGATCCTTTCCAGCACGACGCCCCGCCCGGCATAGGCGCGGCGCAGCCCCGCCAGGGCCTCGACCGGGTCGCAGCCGTGGGGCAGCCGCTCGGCCAGATCGCGCAGCGTCAGCGGCCGGGCCGAGGCGAACAGGATCGCCTCGACCATGCGCTCCTGCTCTGCCATGTCGGGCAGCGACCGATCGGGCTGGGGGGCGGGCTGGCTCATGGGGTGTCGGGGGTCCGGGATGGGCGGCGAAGCCGGATCGGGGCGAAGGCGTCGGCCTGGCGTATCTCGATCCGGCCCTGCCGCGCAAGCTCCAGCGAGGCCGCGAAGGTGGCGGCCGTGGCCGATCGGCGCCGCGCGCCCCGCGTCTGCCATCCCTGGGGCAGGAAGGCCGAGAGTTCCGTCCAGTCGCCCGCATGGCCGATCATGCCGCGCAGCCGTTCAAGCGCCTGTTCCATCGTGAACACGTCGCGCCGGTCGAAGGCATAGGGGCGAAAATCCTCGCGCGTCTTCAGCCGGGCATAGGCGCGCATCAGGTCGATCAGCCCGGCCTGCCACTGGGTGCGCCGGCTGCGCGACACGTCCTGCGGGGTTCCGCGGGGGAAGCGGCTGATGCCCAGCCGGTCGCGCGCCATCAGCTGCGCCGCCGCCTGCCGCATCGCCCCCAGCCGTTCCAGCTGGAAGGCCAGATGCGCGGCCATGTCCTCGGCCGAGGGGCCCTGGGCTTCAGGGTCGGGCGGCAGCAGCAGGCGCGACTTCAGGAAGGCCAGCCAGGCGGCCATGACCAGATAATCGGCGGCAAGTTCGATGCGCAGGGCGCGCGCCCGTTCGACGAAGGCCAGATACTGCTCGGCCAGATCCAGCACCGAGATCGTCATCAGGTCCACCTTCTGCGTCCGCGCCAGCGTCAGCAGCAGATCCAGCGGGCCCTCGTAGCCCTCGAGATCGACGATCAGCGCCTCGTCCGCGCGCCGCTGCGCGACGTCGTCGGCATCGGACACGGCGCGAAGATGGGGAATGTCACCAGCGGCGGGGGCCACGCGGGTCCTTTCGGTCAGCCGCCGCAAGGGTCGGGCAGGACCGTGCCCAAGTCAAGCAGGCCCGCGCCCGTCCCTTCGGGACTTCCCAAGGATATTTGCAGACGCAAGACAGGTCAGGCGGTGGCGGCCGTCAGGTCGCGCCATTCGGCCATCAGGGCAGCGGGATCCAGATCCTGCGGCGCCCGGCGCCGGGCCAGGGCCGCGTCCGCGCGGCGCTGCGCCGCGGCCGACATCGGCCCGGCGGCGGCCACCACGGGTTCCATCTCAGCGATGGTGCCGTTGCAATGCAGGACCAGGTCGCAGCCCGCGGCGATCGAGGCCGCCGCCCTTTCGGCCTGCGATCCCGACAGCGCGTTCATGGTGATGTCGTCGGTCATCAAGAGCCCGTCGAAGCCGATGCGGTCGCGGATCAGGCCGATCATCGTCGGGGATGCGGTGGCGGGCCTGTCATCCAGGGCGGTGAAGCGGATATGCGCCGTCATGCCCATCGGCAGGTCGCGCAGCGACCGGAACGGGGCGAAGTCCAGCGCGTCAAGGTCGTCCGCCGAGGCCGAGACCTCGGGCAGGTGGTGGTGGCTGTCGGCCACCGCGCGGCCGTGGCCCGGCATGTGCTTCATCACCGGCAGGATCCCGGCCGCCAGCAGGCCGTCTGCGGCGGCCCGGCCCAGCAGGGCGACGGTTTCGGGATCGGTCCCAAGGCAGCGGTTTCGCAGGAAGGGATGGGTGCCGGCCTGGGCCACGTCCAGGGTCGGCGCGCAGTTGCTGTCGATGCCGACCGCCCGCAGTTCCCGGCCGATCAGGTGATAGCGCAGCCACATCGCGCGCGGCCCCGCCGCGGCCTGGTCCAGGGGCGCCGGCCAGTCGGCCCAGTGCGGCCCCCGCAGCCGCTGCACGCGGCCGCCTTCCTGATCGACGGTGACGACGGCCTCGCGGCCCACGGCGTCGCGCAGGTCGCCCGTCAGGCGGCGCAACTGGTCGGGGCTTTCGACGTTGCGGCCGAACAGGATGAAGCCCCAGGGATCGGCCGCGCGGAAGAAATCCCGCTCGGCCGCGGTCAGGTCCGTCCCGGCGATGCCGCCCAGGATCGTGGCGTTGGCCGCCATCAGTTCAGGGCAAGGCAGTCGGTGCCCGCCGATTTCAGCGCGGCGCAGAACTGGCGCGCCTCGGACAGCGAATCGAAGCCCGCGACGCGCAGCCGCCAGAAGGTGCGGCCGTTCGATTCGTGCTGCTGGATCACCTGCTGCTTGCCGCCGAAGACGACATGCTTGTTCATCAGCCGGTTCCACTCGCTTGCAGCGATGTCGCTGCTGTCGAAGGCGCCAAGCTGGACCTGCGGGCCGCTGGCCGAGGAAACCGGAGCGGGCGCCGGAGCGGCCTGCTCGGCCGGACGCGCCTCGGGGGCGACGGGGCGGGCATCGGTGGCGGTGGTGCCGGCCGAGGCCAGGCGGGTGCTGCGGGGCCGCGGCGCGGGCCGGCTGGAGGCGGTCAGCACGCCCGGATTGGCTTCGGCCTGGGCCTGGGCCAGGGCTTGGGTGATCGCGGCGGACGGGGCGGGTGCGCCGGTCTCGTCGGTCAGCGCCTCGTTCACCGGGCCCTCCTTGGCGGGGGTGTCGATGATCGTGGCATCCTGCACGGCGCTGTCGGCCAGGGCCAGCCGCTGCGCCTCGGCCTGGGCTTCCGCCAGGGCACGGGCCTCGCTGTCGGACAGGGGCAGAACCGGCTCGCCGTCGAAGCTGAGCGGGCTTTCGGACACGACGGAAGGCTGGCGCGGCGCCGCGCCCAGCTGGCCCATGGCCACGTCCTCGTCGGAAAGGCCGGTCGGGGCGGGGGCGATGGCCACCTGCTGCGTCGGCTGGTGATCGACCCCCTCGGCCACGGTATTGACCGCATAGCCGGTGTAGTTGGTCAGTTCCCCGCCCGGATCCGCGGGGGTGGTGCGGGCGTCGCCGGTGATGGCGCGGATCACCGGCACCCCCGAGACGTCGCGGGACACAAGCTGCCAGCCCCAGACCATCAGCCCGACCATCAGCGCCACCGAGGCGACCGCGCCAAGGTAATGCGTCAGCCGGGCGAATCGGGCCGTCAGGCCGTCATTGCCGTCCGGGCCGGCGGCCGTCTGCCCGGCGCCGCGCCGGGGCTGGTCGTCCCAGCCGCCCTGGTCATAGGAAAACTCGCGCTTCACCTTGTGACGCGAGAACACGTAGCCGCCTTCGCGAAAATCCATCACTGCCATAGCCTGCCTGCCTGCCGGTTGATCCGGCCTGAACTTTGCTGCCCGTTCCGCCCGGCAGGGACGCCTTGTGATTCAGCGCATTTCCTTAGCCGGTGTGACACCAAGGATAGCGAGGCCACATGAAATAACAACGCCAACTGCACGCACCAGCGCGATTTTTGCTTGCGACGTGGCCGGATCGCCATCCTGCACGAAACGCAACGCCGCGTCGTCGTTGCCGCGATTCCACAGCGAATGCAGGTCGGAGGCGATGTCATACAGGAAAAACGCGACCCGGTGCGGCTCGTGGGCGCGGGCCGCATGTTCGACAAGGCGAGGCCATTCGGCAACTTTCCGCGCCAGATCCAGTTCCGCCGGATGCCGCAAAATCGACAGATCGGCGCCGGCCAAGGCCGAATCACTCACCTCGATGCCTGATTCGGTCGCCCGGCGCAGCACCGAATGGACCCGCGCGCTGGCATACTGGACATACCACACCGGGTTGTCCTTGGACTGTTCCAGCACCTTCGCGAAGTCGAAGTCCAGCGGCGCGTCGTTCTTGCGCGTCAGCATGATGAAGCGCGTCACGTCGGCGCCCGCTTCCTCGACCACGTCGCGCAGGGTGACAAAGGTGCCCGCGCGCTTGGACATCTTGAAGGGCTCGCCGTTCCTGAACAGCCTCACCAGCTGGATCAGCTTGATGTCCAGCGGCACGCGGCCGCCCGACAGCGCGGCGACCGCAGCCTGCATCCGCTTGACGTAGCCGCCGTGGTCGGCGCCGAAGACGTCGATCAGCGCGTCGAAGCCCCGGTCGATCTTGTCGAAGTGATAGGCGATGTCGGGCGCGAAATAGGTCCAGCCGCCGTCCGACTTCTGGATCGGGCGGTCCACGTCGTCGCCATGCGCGGTCGACCGGAACAGAAGCTGCTCGCGTTCCTCCCAATCCTCGGGCAGCTTGCCCTTGGGCGGCTCCAGCACACCGCGATAGATCAGGCCCAGAGACCGCAGCCGCTCGATCGCCGCCTCGATCTGGCCGGTCCCGTAGAGCGCCTTCTCGCTGGAATAGACGTCCATGCGCACGCCCAGCGCGGCCAGGTCGGCGCGGATCATCTCCATCATCGCGTCGGTCGCGAAGTCGCGCAGTTCGGCCAGCCAGTCGGACTCGGGGCGCTCCAGCAGGCTGGTACCGTATTTCGCCTTCAGCGCCTCGCCCACCGGGATCAGGTAGTCGCCGGGATAGAGCCCCTCGCGGATCTCGGGCTCGAGGCCGTTGGCCTCGCGATAGCGTTCATAGGCCGAGCGGGCCAGAACATCGACCTGCGCGCCGCCATCGTTGACATAGTATTCACGCGTCACCGCGTGGCCGGCGAAGGCCAGCAGGTTGGCCAGCGCGTCGCCGAAGACGGCGCCCCGCACATGGCCCACATGCATCGGCCCGGTGGGGTTCGCGCTGACGAATTCGACGTTGACCTTTTGCCCGCCGCCGATGTCCGATCGTCCGAAGCCCTCTCCCTCGCGGATGGCCGCGGCGACGACGCCCTGCCAGACGGCCGGCGACAGGCGCAGGTTCAGAAAGCCCGGTCCCGCCACCTCGGCCGCGGCGATGCGCGGGTCGGTCAGGCGGGCGGCCAGCCTCTCGGCGATCTCGCGCGGCTTCAGGGCGGCGGGCTTGGCCAGCACCATCGCGGCGTTGGTGGCCATGTCGCCGTGGGCCGGATCGCGCGGCGGTTCCACCGCGACAGCCGAAAAATCCAGGCCCGCCGGCAGTTCGCCCGCCTGCGTCATTTGCCCCAGCGCGGCCAGAACGACCCCGCGCAGTTCGGTGAATAGGTTCATCATCGCCTTCCTGACTGTCGCCCGCCGGTTACCGCCTGGGGCGGGGCCTGGTCAACACAAAGCCGGAAAACCGGCATTTTCCGCAAGGTTTTCGGGCCAAAACATTGACGTGGCGGCCCGGTTGCTCTACATCGCTGCAGGGTCCGCATCCGGCGGACCGACTGAAGGGGCGTGCAAATCTTGCGTCCCATTGCAGGCCGCAGCAGCCATCCGGGCGGCGCGGCGAATGGAACGCCACGCGCAACCGGCGCGCAAGCCTTGGAAAGCCCCGAATGACGAAGTTCTCTGACCTGAAGCTGGACCCCAATGTGCTGAAAGCCGTTGCCGAGGCCGGCTATGAAACCCCGACGCCGATCCAGGCGGGCGCCATCCCGCCCGCGCTGGAAGGACGCGACGTGCTGGGCATCGCGCAGACCGGCACCGGCAAGACCGCCAGCTTCGTGCTGCCGATGATCACCATGCTGGGCCGCGGCCGGGCGCGGGCGCGGATGCCGCGGTCGCTGGTGCTGTGCCCGACGCGCGAACTGGCCGCGCAGGTGGCCGAGAACTTCGATACCTATGCCAGGCACACCCGCCTGACCAAGGCGCTGCTGATCGGCGGCGTCAGCTTCGGCGAACAGGACAAGCTGATCGACCGCGGCGTGGACGTGCTGATCGCCACGCCCGGGCGTCTGCTGGACCATTTCGAACGCGGCAAGCTGCTGCTGACCGGCGTGCAGATCATGGTCGTGGACGAGGCCGACCGGATGCTGGACATGGGCTTCATCCCGGATATCGAGCGGATCTTCCAGCTGACGCCGTTCACCCGCCAGACGCTGTTCTTCAGCGCCACCATGGCGCCCGAGATCGAGCGCATCACCAACACCTTCCTGCACGCCCCCGAACGCATCGAGGTCGCCCGCCAGGCCACCACCAGCGAGACGATCACCCAGAAGCTGGTGGAACTGGCCCCCACCCGCCGCGACATGGCCGCCAAGCAGAAGCGCGACCTGCTGCGCGCCCTGATCGACGCCGAGGGCGAAGGGCTGAAGAACGCCATCATCTTCTGCAACCGCAAGACCGACGTGGACATCCTGGCCAAGTCGCTGGCCAAGCACGGCTACGACGCGGCCCCGATCCACGGCGACCTGGACCAGAGCCACCGCACCCGGACGCTGGAAAGCTTCCGCGAGGGCAAGCTCAAGTTCCTGATCGCTTCGGACGTGGCGGCGCGCGGGCTGGACATTCCGGCGGTCAGCCATGTCTTCAACTACGACCTGCCCAGCCATGCCGAGGATTACGTCCACCGCATCGGCCGCACCGGCCGCGCCGGGCGGCTGGGCAGCGCCTTCAGCATCGCCACCCCTTCGGATGAGAAATACTTGGCCGCCATCGAGAACCTTGTGAAGCAGACCCTGCCCCGCGCGCCGTTGCCGGAAGGCTTCACGCTGGTCGAAGGCGACCGCAGCGGCCCCGGGCGCGAGGAGCGCCGCAGCGGCGGCCGCGACAAGGGCCGCGGGCGCGACAAGCCCAGAGGCCGCGACGACGACCGCCGCGGCGCCCGCGAAGATCGCGAGGCCCCGCGCGAGGAAGCCCGCCGCGAACCCGCGCGCGAAGACCGGGCCGAGCGCCCTGGCCGCGAGGAGCGCAAGGAAGACCGCAGGGACGACCGGCGTGAGGATCGCCGCGACCCGCCGCGCGACCGCCGCAATCGCCGCGACGGCGATCGGGGTCCGGCCGTGATGGGCATGGGCGATCATGTGCCCGAGTTCATGCTGGTCGAACTTCGCCGGGCGCTGGCCTCGACATCGCAGGAAAGCGACGACCGGTCCCGCAAGGCCGCCGAGCCCGAGCGCGAGCGCGATCCTGCCGAGGCCCAGGCCGAGAAGCCCCGCCGTGGCCGCAACCGCCGCAAGAAGGGTGAAGCGCCGGCCTTGCCCGAGGCAGCAGCGGCCGAAGCCGATGCCGCCGCTGCGCCCGTGGAGGCCGGCGCCCCGCAGGACGCCCTGGCCCCGGAGCTGACTGCCCCCGGAACGGCTGGCCCGGATGATTCCGTCACCGAAGCCCCGGCCGCCGAAGGCCCGGCCATCGACGCCCCAGCCCCTGCGGCCGAGGATGCGCCCAAGCCCAAGCGCAGCCGCCGCAAGAAGGCCGAGCCCGCGGCCGAAGCCGCGCCGGCAGAGGCGGCCGAAGCCGAGGCGGCGCCAAAGCCCAGGCGAAGCCGCCGCAAGAAGGCCGACGAGGGCGCAGAACCGACCGCCCCCGCCGACAACGCCGACGCCGAGGCCTGATCGGCCCCCATGTCCGGCCCTGCGCTTCTGCGGCAGATCGGGATCCCGCTGGCGCTTGGCGTGATCGCGGCTCTTGGCCTTGCGCCCTTCGGGCTGTGGATCGCCACCCCCGTGGCGCTGGGCCTTCTGCTGCGGCTGGTGGCCGCTGGCGGGCCGGTCTTCCTGCCGGTGCTGGCGGCGGGCTTCGGCTGGTTCGCCCTGTCGATGTCCTGGATCGTCGAGCCCTTCCTGGTCGAGCCCGACATCTATGGCTGGATGGCCCCCTTCGCCCTGGTGCTGATGTCGCTTGGCGGGGCGCTGTTCTGGGCGATCCCCGCCGGCCTCGCCGCGCGGTGGACGCCCGCCGGCGCGCGCCGCGCCCTGGCCGTCGCGGCAGCCCTGGTGCTGTCGGACTGGCTGCGGGGCTGGATCTTCACCGGCCTGCCCTGGGCGCTGGTGGGCCATGTCTGGATCGACACGCCGCTGTCGCAGCTTGCGGCCTGGGCCGGCGCCATCGGCCTTGGCCTGCTGACCATGACGCTTGCCGTCCTGCCGGCGCTGACGCGCCCGCTGCCCGGCATCCTGGCTTCGCTGGCCCTGCTGGGCGGGCTTTGGGCGGCCGGCGCGGCGCGGCTTGCGCAGCCCCTGCCCCCCGATACCGCCACGGTCCTGCGCATCGTCCAGCCCGACGCCCGGCAGGACCTGAAATGGGATCCCGAATGGGCGGCGGTCTTCTATCGCCGTCTGCTGGATCTGTCGGCCGCGCCGGGGCGGCGCGATCTGGTGATCTGGCCGGAAACGGCTGTGAACTTCCTGCTCGAGGATGCGGCCCCGGCCCTGCCGGCCATGGCGCAGGCCGCGGGCGCCCCCCTGGTCATGGGCATCCAGCGGCGCGACGGCGGCCGCTTCTACAACAGCCTCGTGACGCTGAACACCGACGGAACCCTCGGTGCCGTCTATGACAAGTTCCACCTGGTGCCCTTCGGCGAATACATTCCCTGGGGCGACGCGCTGGCGCGGGTCGGCATCACCGCCTTTGCGGCCCAGCAGGGCAACGGCTATTCCGCAGGTCCCGGCCCCAGGATCATGTCCGCGCCCGGCGTCGCTGACTTCCAGCCGCTGATCTGCTATGAGGCGGTCTTTTCCCGGCACCTGCGCGGGCTTGGGGATCGGCCCGGCTGGCTGCTGCAGGCCACGAACGATGCCTGGTTCGGGCAGTTTTCAGGGCCCTACCAGCACCTGGCCCAGGCGCGGCTGCGCGCGATCGAATCCGGCCTGCCGCTGATCCGCGCGGCCAATACCGGCGTCAGCGCCGTGATCGATCCGCAGGGCCGGATCCGCCAGTCGCTGGGCCTGGGCGTCGCGGGCAAGATCGACGCGGCGTTGCCGGCCGCGCTGCCCCCGACGCCCTGGATGCGCTGGGGAGACGGCCCCGCCGTCCTTCTGGCGATCCTTGCGCTCGGCGCGGCCGTGATCCGCCGCAGGACCGCCTGAGCGCTTCTTCTTTGCACAAATACCCACGCGCCGCGGCAGCCCGCGCAGCGCCCTCAGTCCTTGATGAACCGGCTGTCCTTGACCTGATCCCAGGCCCAGACCACCTCGGCCAGCCGATCCTCGTCCGACCGGTCGCCGCCGTTCATGTCGGGATGCAGGTCCTTGACCAGCGACTTGTACTGCTTGCGGATCTCGGCGCGGGTCCAGCTGTCCTTGGCCTCGAGGATGTCCAGCGCCTTGCGCTCGGTCGGGGGCAGCTTGCGGCTGGCCTTGGCGCGGGCCTCGGGGGCGGTGCCGTTGGCGCCCAGGATCTCCAGCGGGTCGCTGACGCCGTGGCGGGCCCACTTGTCCTCGTGCGCGGCCCGGCCGAAGGGCTTGGTCGGGCGTTCCCAGACGGTGGCGTTGTCGATGAACTGCTGGAACTCCTCCTCGGACTGCCCCTGGAAATAGTTCCAGTTGGCGTTGTATTCGCGGACATGGTCCTTGCAGAACCAGAAATAGTCGTCCAGATGCCGGGGGTTCTTGGGTGCGCGATACTGCCCCGGCTGATCGCAGCCCTGCTTGTCGCAGACGCGGGTCGAGGTTTCGAAGGCGCCCGACATCCCGCGACGGCCCTTGTTCTTGCGCTTCTTGTCCTTGGCGGCCGAAATGTCGAAGCCGAAGGGGTCGTTACTGCTCATCCTGGGCACCTTTGCGACTCGGAGGCGGCAGTTTAGAGGTTCTGACGCGACATGAAAGGTCCGACGAATGATTGCCGATGAAATGCGCGACAGGCTGGCCGCGCTGAATCCCAGCCGGCTCGAGGTCATCGACGAAAGCGAAAGCCATCGCGGCCATGCGGGATACCGCGAGGGGGGCAGACGCATTTCCGCATCCGCATGGCCAGCCCCGCCTTCGCCGGCCTTGGCCGCGTGCAGCGGCACCGCCTGGTCCACCAGACCCTAGGCGACATCGTGCCCCGCATCCACGCCCTGGCACTGGATCTGGCCGAGGCATGAGGCGTTAGCGCCGACAGTCTTGCCCCCGCGCAGGCCGCCGCGTAAGACCGGCCTGCCTGCGTCAACGAGGAATGGACATGACCGCGCCCAGGGATTTCAACGACCGGATGCTTTCGCTGGGCCTGGCCCGCGTCAGCGAGGCTGCTGCCCATGCCTCGGCCCGGCTGATCGGGCGCGGCGACGAGAAGGCCGCCGACCAGGCCGCCGTGAACGCCATGCGCGACCAGCTGAACATGCTGGACATCAAGGGCGTCGTGGTGATCGGCGAGGGCGAGCGCGACGAGGCGCCGATGCTGTATATCGGCGAGGAGGTCGGCACCGGAGACGGCCCCGAGGTGGACATCGCGCTGGACCCGCTGGAGGGCACCACGCTGACCGCCAAGGACATGCCCAACGCGCTGACCGTGATCGCCATGGCCCCGCGCGGCACGCTGCTGCACGCGCCCGACGTGTACATGGAAAAGCTGGCCATCGGGCCGGGCTATCCGACCGACGTCGTCAGCCTGGCCATGTCGCCCTCGGAACGGGTGCGCGCCCTGGCCCGCGCCCGCGGAGTCGAGGCCGCCGACATCACCGTGTGCATCCTGGAACGGCCGCGCCACGAGGATCTGGTGGCAGAGGTCCGCTCGACCGGCGCGGCGATCCGGCTGATCACCGACGGCGACGTGGCGGGCGTGATCCACTGCGCCGAGGCGGAACTGACCGGCATCGACATGTACATGGGATCGGGCGGCGCGCCCGAGGGGGTCCTGGCGGCCTCGGCGCTCAAGTGCATGGGCGGCCAGATGTGGGGCAAGCTGCTGTTTCGCAACGACGACGAACGCGGCCGCGCGCGCAAGGCCGGGATCACCGACCTGGACCGCATCTATTCGCGCGACGAACTGGTGACAGGCGACGTGATCTTCGCCGCGACCGGGGTCACCAACGGCTCGATCGTGGCGGGCGTGAAGCGAGAGCCGAACTACCTGCAGACCGAGACGATCCTGATGCGGTCCAAGACCGGCTCGGTGCGCCGCATGATCTATCGCAACCCGATCAGGTAGCGGCGAAGGCCGACCGGGGCATCTGCACAAGGAAGAAGGGGGCGCCGTGACGTTTCTGGGAATCGAGCAGTCGCTGACGAATCGGCGATGGGTCGGCCCGGACGGGGCGGCGGATCGCTTGGCCCAGGGGCTGGCGCAGCGCACGGGCCTGCCCCTGCCCGTGGCGCGCGTCCTGGCCGAACAGGGGGTCGAGCCCGACGGGGCGGAGGGCTTCCTGACGCCCCGGCTGCGCGACCTGCTGCCCGATCCGCTGTCGCTGGCCGACATGGGAAGGGCCGCCGAACGGCTGGTCGCCGCCGCAACCGGCGGCGAACGCATCGCCATCTTTGCCGATTACGATGTCGATGGCGGCGCATCGGCGGCACTGCTGCTGGACTGGCTGCACGGTCAGGGGCGGGACGCGACGCTCTATGTCCCCGACCGCATCGACGAGGGCTATGGCCCCAACGCGCCCGCCATGGCGGCGCTTGCGGCGGAACACGATCTGATCGTCTGCGTGGATTGCGGCACGCTGAGCCACGAGGCCCTGGCCGCCGCCGCAGGCACCGACGTCATCGTTCTGGACCATCACCTGGGCGGCGACACCCTGCCGCCCGCGCTTGCGGTGGTCAACCCCAACCGCGCGGACGAGGACGGGACGCTGGGCCATCTCTGCGCGGCGGGGGTGGTGTTTCTGACGCTGGTCCAGGCGGGCCGGGTGCTGCGCGCCCAGGGCCGCCCCGAGCCCGACCTGATGGCGATGCTGGATCTGGTGGCCCTGGCGACGGTGGCCGACGTGGCGCCGCTGGTGGGCGTGAACCGGGCCTTCGTGCGCCAGGGCCTGGCGATCATGGGCCGCCGCCGCCGTCCCGGCCTTGTCGCCCTGTCCGACGTGGCCCGCCTCGACGGGCCGCCCGGCGCCTTCCACCTGGGCTTCCTGCTGGGCCCGCGCATCAATGCCGGCGGCAGGGTCGGGCGCGCCGATCTGGGCGCGCTGTGCCTGTCCTGCCGCGACCCCCGCGAAGCCGGCCGCCTTGCCGCCGAACTGGACCTGCTGAACCGCGACCGCCGCGCCATCGAGGCCGCCGTCCGCGATCAGGCCCTGGCCCAGGTCGAGGCGCGGGCCTGCGCGCGCCTGTCATGGGCTGCGGGGACCGGCTGGCATCCCGGCGTCGTCGGCATCGTCGCCGCGCGGGTGAAAGAGGCGACCGACCTGCCCTCGGTCGTGATCGGGATCGAGGGCGGCATCGGCAAGGGCAGCGCCCGGTCGGTCCCCGGCGTCGATCTGGGCCGCGCGATCCACCGCCTTGCGGATGAGGGTCTGCTGATGAAAGGCGGCGGGCACAGCATGGCCGCCGGGCTGACGGTGGCCGAGGAGATGATCCCGGCCGCCATGGCGCGGCTTGCGGACCTGATCGCCCCGGATCTCGCCCAGCGGACCGGGGCGCGCGACCTGCGGATTTCGGGCCTGATGGAATGCGCGGCCGCCACGCCGCGGATCTATCGCCAGCTCGAGGACGCGGGCCCCTATGGCCAGGCGGCCCCCGCGCCGCGCTTCGCCTTTGCCGACCAGTTGATCGACAGCGCCGCGACAATGGGCGACGGCCATCTGCGCCTGTCCTTCCGCAGCGCCGGCGGACCGGTGCTGGAGGCCGTGGCCTGGGGCGCGATGAAGGGTCCGCTGGGACCGGCGCTGATCGGCGCGCGGGGACGGCGCTTCCATCTGGCGGGCAGGCTGGATCTGTCCACCTGGGGCGGGCGCGAACGCCTGCGCCTGCGGCTCGAGGATGCCGCGCCGGTGTGATCGCGTCTGGTCAGCGCCCCGGGGCGAAGCTAACCTGACCGCCACACTGGCAGGAGAACGAGATGAAACTGACCTGGCTTGGACATTCCGGCTTTCGCCTCGAGATCGAGAACGCGGTGATCCTGATCGACCCCTGGATCTCGGGCAATCCGGTCTTTCCCGAAGATCAGCGCGACAAGGCCATTCAGGGCGCGACCCATGTCCTTCTGACCCATGGTCATGGCGATCACTCGGGCGACGCCCTGGCCATCGCCAAGGAACTGAGGATCCCCGTCGTCGGCATCTACGACCTGATCGGGAACTGGACCACCCACCACGACATCGAAGGCATGGGCTTCAACAAGGGCGGCACGGTCGATCTGGGCGGCGCCAAGGTCACGATGGTCAACGCCTCTCATTCCAGTTCCATTCAGGGGCCGGACGGGCCGGTCTATGCCGGCCACGAATCGGGCTACATGATCGCGGGCGAAGGGCACGTGATCTATCTGTCGGGCGACACCGACATCATGGCCGACATGGCCTGGATGGGCGAATATCACCAGCCCGACATCGGCATCCTCTGCGCGGGCGGCCACTTCACCATGGACATGAAGCGCGCGGCCTGGGCGGCGCGCAAGTATTTCGATTTCAAGACGGTGATCCCCTGCCACTACAAGACCTTCCCGCTGCTGGAACAGTCGGCTGGGGCGCTGACCGAGGGGCTTCCGGGCGTGCGGGTGATCGAACCCGAGGTGATGGGGACGATCGACCTGTGAGCCTCCAGTCCTTCGAGGATCCGGCCGCGGGGGCCGATCACCCCGCGCGGCTGGCGCAACTGCGCGCGCAACTGGCGGCCGAGGGGCTGGACGGCTTCATTGTCCCCCGCGCCGATGCCCACCAGGGCGAATACGTGGCCGATGCCGATGCGCGGCTGGCCTGGCTGACCGGGTTCACCGGCAGCGCAGGCTTTGCCATCGTCACGCCCGCCCGGGCCGGCCTCTTCATCGACGGCCGCTATCGCGTGCAGGTCAAGGCGCAGGTGGATCTCGGGCATTTCACGCCGGTCCCCTGGCCGGACACCAGGCCCTCGGACTGGCTGCGCGAGGCGCTTCCCGCGGGCGGCCGCCTGGGCTTCGACCCCTGGCTGCACACCCGCCAGGAAATCGAGACGCTGGAAAAGGCGCTTGCCGACAGCGGCATCGGCCTGATCGCGGTGGATCGCAACCCGCTGGACCGGGTCTGGACGGACCGTCCCGCGCCGCCGGTGGGCCGGGCGCGCGCCCATGACGATGCCCTGGCCGGCGAAACCTCGGCCCAGAAGCGTGACCGGCTGGCGGCGCAACTGCGCCAGGACGGCCAGGCGGCGGCGCTGCTGACGCTGCCCGATTCGATCTCGTGGCTGCTGAACATCCGCGGCAGCGACGTGCCCAAGAACCCGATCGTGCAGTCCTTCGCGGTCCTGTCCGACGACGGCCAGGTGGCGCTGTTCGCCGACCCCGCCAAGTTCGACGACGCCCTGCGCAGGCATCTGGGCAACCAGGTCGCGATCCTCCACCCCGAGGGACTGGCCGCCGCCCTGCTGGATCTGGAAGGCCCGGTGCGCATCGACCCCGCCACGGCCCCCGAAGCCGCGTTCCGCCTGCTGGAAAGCGCGAACACCCAGATCGCCCGGGCGCCCGATCCGGCGATCCTGCCCAAGGCCCGCAAGAACGCCGCCGAACTGGACGGGATGCGGGCGGCCCATCTGCGCGACGGGCTGGCGATGGTGCGGCTGCTGGCCTGGCTGGACGGGCAGGATCCCGCGGCCCTGACCGAGATCGACGTGGTCGAGACGCTGGAATCCCTGCGCCGCGACGCCGGCATCATCGACATCAGCTTCGACACGATCTGCGGCGCCGGTCCGAACGCGGCCCTTCCCCATTACCGCGTCACCCGCGCCACCAACCGCCGCCTGGCGCGGAACGCGGTGCTGCTGATCGATTCGGGCGGGCAATACCACGATGGCACCACCGACATCACCCGCACGGTGCCGCTGGGCGATCCGCCGCCCGATGCCGTGGCCCCCTATACCGCCGTCCTTCGCGGCATGATCGCCCTCAGCCGGGCGCGCTTTCCCCAGGGCGTGGCCGGGGCGCATCTGGACGCGCTGGCGCGCCAGCACCTGTGGGCCCAAGGCCTCGACTATGACCACGGCACCGGCCACGGCGTCGGCGCGGCGCTCTGCGTCCACGAAGGCCCGGTGCGCATCAGCCGGATCAGCACCCTTCCCCTGGAAGAAGGCATGATCCTGTCCAACGAACCGGGCTACTACCGCGAAGGCGCCTTCGGCATCCGCATCGAGAACCTGATCGCCGTCACCCGCGCCGAAGCGAAAACCGGCCGCAGCCTGCTGGGGTTCGAGACGCTGACCCTGTGCCCGATCGACACCCGCCTGCTGGACCGCGCCGCGCTGTCACGGGACGAGATCGCCTGGCTGGACGCCTATCACGCCCGGGTGCGCGAGGCGCTGTCGCCGCACCTGGACGCAACGACCCGCGCCTGGCTGGATCAGGCGACCCGGCCGCTCGGCCCATCTTCTGTGTGAAAATATCCTCGGGGGGCCCGGGGGCGAAGCGCCCCCGGCCGCCGCGGGACGCCCTACAACGCGTCCAGGATGCGCGCGGCCTCGTCCCGGCAGGACGTCAGCGCGCCGCGATCCTCGCCGGGGAAGAACCGTGCCCGAACCGCGGTGGGCATGGGCGCGGGCCGGGCGATGACCACGCGCGGGCCGATGGACGCGGTCTCGGCCTGCCAGCTGCGGGCAAGCGCGATCTGGCCCGCCTTGGTCGCGCCATAGGCGCCGAAGAACTTCTCCCCCGCGCGGATCGTCGAAGAACATCGCGGTGCCCTGCCGCGCGCGCAGTAGCGGCTCCAGCAGGGCGATCAGGCCGCGCGTCACGTCCATGTTGACCAGCACCGATTTCGCCCAGTCCTTGCCGTCCACATGCGGCGCGGGCGCCAGGGGCGCGGCATGGATGGCACAATGCGCCCACAGATCCAGCCCGCCCCAGCGGCCCAGCACGGCCTCGGCCAGTTGCTGCATGGCGGCGGCCTCGGCCACGTCCATGGGCGCCAGCGTGGCGCTGCCACCGGCGCGGCGGATGCGGTCGTCCAGTTCCTCGAGGCCGCCGACGCTGCGCGCCACCGCCAGGACGTGATAGCCCCGCCTGGCCAGATCCTCGGCCAAGGCCGCGCCAAGCCCGCGCGAGGCACCCGTCACCAATGCGATTTTCCGTGTCTCTGTCATGGCCGACCTGTTGCCACCGGCCCCGCCGCTCTGCAAGACCCACCATGCAAAAGGGGCCCCCGAAGGGGCCCCGTTGCGATCCTCCGGGGGATCAGCGAGAGGCGAGATCCACGTAGTCGCGCTTGTCCGAACCGACATAGAGCTGGCGCGGCCGGCCGATCTTGTTCTGCGGATCGGCGATCATTTCCTTCCACTGCGCGATCCAGCCCACCGTCCGCGACAGCGCGAAGATCGGCGTGAACATCGAGGTCGGGAAACCCATCGCCTCGAGGATGATGCCCGAATAGAAATCGACGTTCGGATACAGCTTCTTGGAGACGAAATACTCGTCCTCGAGCGCGATCTTCTCGAGCTCCTTGGCGACCTGCAGCGTCGGGTTGTCATGCACCCCCAGCAGATCCAGAACCTCGTCTGCGGATTCCTTCATCACCTTGGCGCGCGGGTCGAAGTTCTTGTAGACCCGGTGGCCGAAGCCCATCAGGCGGAAGGGATCGTCCTTGTCCTTGGCGCGGGCGATGTATTCCGGGATGCGGTCCACCGTGCCGATCTCGCGCAGCATCTCCAGGCAGGCCTGGTTGGCGCCGCCATGCGCCGGACCCCACAGGCAGGCGATGCCCGCCGCGATGCAGGCGAAGGGATTGGCCCCCGACGATCCCGCCAGGCGCACGGTCGAGGTCGAGGCGTTCTGTTCGTGATCCGCGTGCAGCGTGAAGATGCGGTCCATGGCGCGGGCCAGGGCGGGATCGACGTGGTATTTCTCGGCCGGAACCGAAAAGCACATGTGCAGGAAGTTGGTGGCGTAATCCAGTTCGTTCTGCGGATAGACGAAGGGCTGCCCGATCGAATACTTGTAGGCCATGGCGGCGATCGTCGGCACCTTGGCGATCAGACGGATCGCCGCGACCTCGCGCTGCCAGGGATCGTTGATGTCGGTGGAATCGTGATAGAAGGCCGACATCGCGCCGATCACGCCCACCATCGTCGCCATCGGATGCGCGTCGCGGCGGAAGCCGCGGAAGAAGTTGTGCATCTGCTCGTGGACCATCGTGTGACGGGTCACGCGACGCTCGAAATCCTCCATCTGCCCGGCGGTGGGCAGTTCGCCGTAGAGCAACAGGTAGCAGACCTCCAGGTAATGCGACCTGGCGGCCAGCTGCTCGATCGGATAGCCGCGATACCACAGCTCGCCCTTGTCACCGTCGATGAAGGTGATGGTGGAATCGCAGCTTGCGGTCGAGGTGAAGCCGGGGTCGTAGGTGAACACGTCCGCCTGCCCGTACAGCTTGCGGATGTCCAGAACATCCGGTCCCCGCGTGGGATGAAGGATCGGCAGCTCGTATTCGGCGTCGTTGATCCTGAGAGTGGCGTTCTTCGCGTCGGCCATCCAAAGCGTCCTTTCCGGCTGGGCCGGGCCGACCCTTGCGTTCGCGGGGCGACTGCGCGCGGGGCGGCCCTGGCAAGTGAGGGCAGGCCCTAGCCTGCCGAATCCGTCTGGTCTTGCAGCCGGGCCAACGATTCCTCGCGGCCTAGCGCCGTCATCATGTCGAACACACTGGGGGTCGCCGTCCGGCCAGCCAGGGCGGCGCGCAACGGCGCCGCCAGTTTGCCCAACCCGACGCCGTTTTCCTCGGCAACCCGCTTGGCCGCCTGCTCCAGTTCGTCTCGGGTCCAGCTAGCATGCTGCACCGCGGCAGTCAATCTTGCCAGCATACCACGGGATACCGTATCCAGAGACTTTGCGGCTTTTTCGTCCAGATCCACCGGCCGCTCGATCAGCGCGAAGCGGGCCTGTTCCAGCAGTTGCGGCAGGGTTTTGGCCTTTTCCTTCAGCGCCGGAAGGGCAGGCAGAAGCCGTTCCCTCTGGCGCGGCGTCAGGGGGGCCGCGCCGGTTTCGGTCAGGAACTGGTCCAGGGCGGCCATCAGATCGGCGTCGGGCATGGTGCCGATATGGTGGCCGCTGACGTGTTCCAGCTTCCTGAAATCCAGCCGGGCGGGGGCGCGGTTGATCCCGGACAGGTCGAACCAGTCGCGGGCCTGGGCGTCGTCGAACAGCTCGTCGTCGCCGTGGCTCCAGCCCAGGCGGGCCAGATAGTTGCGCATCGCCGCCGGAGGATAGCCAAGCGCCGCGAATTCGTGCAGGCCCACCGCACCGTGCCGTTTGGACAGCTTCTTGCCGTCCTCGCCGTGGATCAGGGGGATATGGGCGAAGACCGGGCGCGGCCAGCCCATCGCGTCGAAGATCTGCACCTGCCGGAAGGCATTGGTCAGGTGGTCGTCGCCGCGGATCACATGGGTCACGCCCATGTCGTGATCGTCCACCACCACCGCCAGCATGTAGGTGGGCGTGCCGTCCGACCGCAGCAGGATCATGTCGTCAAGCTGGTCGTTGCCCACGCGGACGGTGCCCTGCACCGCGTCGTCGATCACCGTCTCGCCGGTGCGGGGCGCGCGCAGGCGGATGGCATGGGGCGCGTCCGGCAGGTCCGTGGCGTCGCGCCAGGGGCTCTGGAACGGCTGGCGGGGGTTGGCCTCGCGCCATGCGGCGATCTCCTCGGGGGTCGAGAAGCACCTGTAGGCAGTCCCCTCGGCCAGCATCCGGCGGGCGACTTCGGCGTGGCGGTCGCGGCGCGCGAACTGGCTGATCGGCTCGCCGTCCCAGTCCAGTCCCAGCCAGGTCAGGCCCTTGAGGATCGCGGCGGTCGCCTCGGGGGTGGACCGGGCGCGGTCGGTATCTTCGATGCGCAGCAGGAACCGGCCGCCGCGGCCGCGCGCGTAAAGCCAGTTGAACAGCGCCGTGCGCGCCCCGCCGATATGCAGATACCCCGTGGGCGACGGGGCAAAGCGGGTGACGACCGGCGTATCGGGCATGGCGGCTTCCTGGATCGGGGCGGGCATTAACGCTTTGGTAAGCAGTCGATGCCAGTGTTCGGCGAAGGAATAGAGAAGCCGGCGCAAAAGGACAAGAATGGCCGCCCAGGGCGACATCACGGCACTTCCGGGCTTTTCCGCCGCGCGCGCGGCCCCGCGTCACGCGACGCTGCGGCCCGCCCGGATGGCGGCCACGCTGCGCGCCGGGCTGTTTGCCTGGGTGCCGGTGTGCCTGGCGGTCGGGATCACGCTGTGGTTCGCGCTGCCCGCGGCGCCCGGCCCCGGGCTGTGGTTCGCCCTTGGCCTGGCGGCGGCGGCGGCCCTGGCCGCTGGGCGGCTGGCGGTCCCCTGGGCCGAGCGGGGGCGCATCGGCTGGCAGGCGGCGGACGCCCTGCGGATCGGGTCGGCTGCGGCCCTGCTGGTCGCTGCGGGCTTCGGGCTGATCGGCCTGCGGTCGGCCCTGGTCGCGGCGCCCGTCATGGAATGGCGCTACTACGGCCCGGTCGAGGGGCGGCTGGTCGAGATCGACCGTTCCGCCCGCGACCGGATCCGGCTGACGCTGGACCGGGTGGTGCTGCGCGACACTGCCCCCGGCCGCACGCCCGGGAAGGTGCGGCTGTCGCTGATGGACCAGACCGATCCGCTGCCCCCCTTGGGCCAGCGGGTGATGCTGACCGGCCATCTGGGACCGCCCCCTGCTCCGGCATCACCGGGCAGCTTCGATTTCCGCTGGCTTGCCTGGTTCGAGGGGCTGGGCGCGGTGGGCTATACCCGCACGCCGATCCTGACCGTCGAACCGGCCGAGGGCGGGCTTTGGGCCATGCACCGGGCGCGCATGGCCATCAGCCGGGCGATCCAGGACGGCATCGGCGGGCAGGAAGGCGCGGTGGCCTCGGCCCTGATGACGGGCGACCGCTCGGGGATCGAGGAGGCCACGAACGAGGTCATGCGGGCCTCGAACCTCTACCACATCATCTCGATCTCGGGCCTGCACATGTCGATGCTGGCGGGCTTCGTCTACACCGCCCTGCGCATGGCCCTGGTGCTGGCGCAGGGCCTGGGCGCGCCCCTGCCCCAGGCCGTCCACAAGATCGCGGCGCTTGGCGCGCTGCTGGCCTCGGCGGCCTATCTGTGGCTGTCGGGCGGCGGGGTCGCGACGGAACGCGCCTTCGTCATGGTCGCGGTGATGCTGCTGGCGGTGATGGCCGACCGGCGCGCCATCTCGCTGCGCACCATCGCCCTGGCGGCGACCGTCATCCTGATCTATTCCCCCGAAGCCGTGACCCATCCCGGCTTCCAGATGAGCTTCGCGGCCACCGTCGCGCTGATCCTGTCCTATGGCCCGTGGTCGCGCCTTTCGCCGCACCTGCCCTTCTGGCTGCGGCCGGTGGCGATGCTGATCGTGTCCTCGCTGGTGGCCTCCATCGCCACCTCGCCCCTGGCGGCGGCGCATTTCAACCGCATGGCGCAGTACGGATTGCTGGCCAACCTGCTGGTGGTGCCCGTGATGGGCGCCCTGGTGATGCCCGCGGGCGTCATCGGCGCGCTGCTGGCGCCGGTCGGGCTGGAGGGACCGGCGCTGTGGGTCATGGGCCTGGGCACCGGCTGGATGCTGCGGGTGGCCGACTGGGTGGCCGGTCTGGGAGGCGCGGTCGTGGCGCTGCCCCTGCCGCCGGCGCCGGTGATCCCGCTGATGTGCTTCGGCGCGACCCTGGCGGTGCTGTGCTGGCGCCAGGGCCTGACTGCGCGCAGGCCCGGCCTGATGGGCGGCGGGTTCCTGGCCGGTCTGGTGATGCTGGCGGCCTCGGCCGCGATCTGGCTGACCGCCAGCCGGCCCCTGCTGCTGATCGCCCCCGAGGGCGAGGCCGTGGGGCTGATGACCCCCGCAGGCAGGGCCGTCTCCCGGCCGACGGGCGGGGCCTTCATCGTCGAGACCTGGCTGCAGGAAGACGGCGAGGTCGTCAGCCAGCAGCAATCGGCCGCCCGTCCCGCATGGCAGGGCGACGAGCGCGACCGCATGGCCGCCCTGCCGCAGGGTTGGCAGGTCTGGCACTTCACCGGCAAGGGCGCGGAAGCGCGCGCGCCCGCTGCCTGCAAGCCGCGCCGGATCGTGGTCGTCGCAGCCAAGATCGAGGACGCGGACTGGCCCTGCCTGATGCTGGATCTGGTGCGGCTGAGAAGAACCGGCGCCGTCACGGTCGAGTTCGACGGCAACGGCCCGGTCCTGCGGGGGGTCAACCAGATGCTGCGCAGCCCCGGCTAGGCCTTGCGTCAGATCCCGGCCTCGACGATCGCGCGCGCCAGAACCGGCACGGTATGGCGGTTCAGCCCGGCGATGTTCAGCCGCGAATCGCCCACCATGTAGATCGCCGCGTCCGATTTCAGCGCCGCGACCTGTTCCGGCGTCGCCCCCAGCCGAGAGAACATGCCGCGATGCCGGCCGATGAAGTCGAAGCGGTCGCTGCCCGACAGCGCCCGCAGCTCGGACGCCAGCTGCGCGCGCAGGCCCAGCATGGTGTTGCGCACCTCCTCCAGTTCCGCGGCCCAGTCGGCGCGCAGGGCGTCATCCGACAGGATGGTGCTGACGATCCGCGCCCCGTGATCGGGCGGGAAGGAATAGGTCTGCCGGTTCAGGAAGGCCATCGCGCCCTGCGCCAGATCGCGCGCGGCGGCGTTTTCGGTCAGGGCGAACAGGATGCCGGTGCGTTCGCGGTAGATGCCGAAGTTCTTGCTGCAGGAGGCCGCGATCAGCACCTCGGGCAGGCGCTGCGCGATCATGCGGGTGGCGGCCGCGTCTTCCTCGAGCCCGTCGCCGAAGCCCTGATAGGCCAGGTCGATCAGCGGGATCGCGCCGGATTTCCCCAGGATCGCCGCAACCTCGTCCCACTGGTCCGAGGTCAGGTTCGCGCCGGTCGGGTTGTGGCAGCAGCCGTGCAGCAGCACGATGTCGCCCCTGCCGGCCCGGGCGATGTCCGCCTTCATCGCCTCGAAGTCCACGCCGCGCGTCGCCGCGTCGAAATAGCGATACTCGACGAAGGGCAGGCCCATGAAGCGCATGATCGACAGGTGGTTGGGCCAGGTCGGGTCCGACACGTGGACCGTCACCCCCGGATTGGCAAGCCGCGCCAGTTCCAGCGCCTGCCGGATCGCGCCGGTGCCGCCCACCGTCGCCAGCGAGGCAAGCCGATCCGACGGCACGTCCTTCAGCACCATGCGCGCCATGGCGTCGCGGTATTCGGGTTCGCCCGCCAGACCGGTATAGGCCTTGGTCGTCTGCGTTTCCCAGATCTCGCCGTTCGGCCGCCTTGACCGCCCGCATGACCGGCGTCACCCCCTGCGGGTCCTTGTAGACGCCGACCCCCAGGTCGATCTTGCCCTGCCGGGTATCGGCCTTGAACTCCTCGATCAGCTTGAGGATCGAGTCGGGGGCTTGGGGGCGAAGGTTGGACAGCATTCAGGCGTCTCCGGTTGCGATGGGCAGATCCGGGAAGCTGCCCCATTCGGTCCAGCTTCCGTCGTAGAGCGAGTGGTTGCGGTGCCCGATCCGTTCCAGCGCCAGGGACAGCACCGCCGCGGTGATGCCGCTGCCGCAGCTGGTTATGACCGGCCTTTTCAGATCGACGCCCGCGGCCTCGAACTCGGCGCGCAGGGCGTCGGGGGCCTTCATCGTGCCGTCCGCGTTCAGCAACCGCCCGAAGGGGACGTTGCGCGCGCCCGGGATGTGGCCGGACCGCAGGCCGGGGCGCGGCTCGGGGGTGTCGCCGCGGAAGCGGCCGGGGGCGCGGGCATCGACGATCTGGTGGTCGCCCAGCTTGCTGGCCAGCGCGACCTGCGTCACGTCGCGCACCAGCCCCGCCTGGCGCTGCACGGTGATGTGGCGGTCGCGCAGGATCGGGGCCATGTCCTCGACCGGGCGGCCCTCGGCCTGCCACTTGGCGAAGCCGCCGTCCAGGACCGCGACATCGGTCTTGCCCATCAGGCGGAAGGTCCACCAGACCCGCGCGGCGCTGCGCACGTCGGAATTGTCGTAGATCACCACCTGATGCCCGTCGCCCACGCCCATCGCGCGCATCCGGGAAATGAACATCTCGACCGGCGGGGCCATGTGCGGCAGGGCGCTGCGGGTGTCGCTGATCGCGTCGATGTCGAAGAAGCGGGCGCCGGGGATGTGGCCGGCATCGTATTCGGCCCGCGCGTCGCGGCCCGTGGCGGGCATGTGCCAGCTTGCATCCAGGATGCGCAGGTCGGGATCGTTCAGATGCCTGGCCAGCCAGTCCGTCGAGACCAGCGTTTTCGGATCGTCCGTCATGGGCCCCCTCCGCCTTGGTGCGGGCCTGATCTACAGGGGGCGGTTGCCCCTTGCAATGGCCTACCCCTGCTTCAGCAGGCGCTGCTTCTGGCGGTTCCAGTCGCGCTTGGCGCTGGTCTCGCGCTTGTCGGCCAGCTTCTTGCCCTTGGCCACGCCGATCTTCAGCTTCACCATGCCGCGGTGGTTGAAATACATCACCAGCGGCACCAGGGTCATGCCCTCGCGGCCCACGGCCTGCCACAGCCGCGCCAGTTCCTTGCGGTTGACCAGCAGCTTGCGCCTGCGCCGTTCCTCGTGGCCGAAGACCCCGGCCTGCTTGTAGGCAGCGATATAGCCGTTGATGAGCCACAATTCGCCATCCTCGACCGAGGCATAGCTTTCGGCGATGTTCGATTGGCCGGTGCGCAGCGACTTGACCTCGGATCCGGTCAGAACGATGCCAACCTCGAGGTCGCTTTCGATGAAGTAATCGAAGCGCGCCCTGCGGTTTTCGGCGATGATCTTGTAGTTGCTGTCGGGATCGGCTGCCATGGTGTAGTCAGATAGGGCCGGGCCTGCGCTCTGTAAAGACGCGCGCCCGCAAGGAGGATGCGATGCTGGGACAGATCCTGTTCGGGTCGGGGCTGATGCTGGGCAGTCTGGTGATCGCCAGCCTGTGCTTCGGCCTGCTGGAGTGGACCTATGCGCGCTGGGCAGGGTGGCTTGTCCGGGCGCCGCACCGGCCCAAGCTGATCCTGGTGGTGATGATCTCCAGCCTGGCGGTGCTGGCCATGGTCACCATGTCCGTCTGGTTGTGGGCGGTCGCCTTTCACCTGCTGCGGGTCTTCGCGGATTTCGAGGAGGCGATGTATTTCACGCTGGTGACCTTCACCACGCTTGGATACGGCGATGTGCTGATGCCGCAGCGATGGCGCATCCTAGGGGGACTGGCGGCCGCAAACGGCCTGATGAACTTCGGCCTGATGACGGCCCTGATGGTCGAGTCGTTGCGCCACATCCGCGTCCGCCAGATCGCCTTCACGAATGACCGCGCATGAGACCGGGGCCGCTGAATCTGATCACCGACATCGCCGGGCTGCGGGTCGGCAACGCCGCCGATCCGCGCCTGAAATCGGGCGTCACCGTGCTGACCGCGGACCGGCCCTTCACGGCGGCCGTTCATGTGATGGGGGTGCGCCGGGAACGCGCGAAACCGACCTGCTGGCGCCGGACAAGCTGGTGTCCCAGGTCGATGCGCTGGTCCTGTCGGGCGGGTCGGCCTTCGGGCTGGCGGCCTGCGACGGGGTGATGGCGGGGCTGCACGCCGCGGGCCGCGGCTTTGCGGTGGGCGCTGCCCGCGTGCCGATCGTGCCGGGGGCGATCGCCTTCGATCTGCTGAACGGCGGTGACAAGCGATGGTCAGGCAATCCCTATCCGGCGCTTGGCCGCGAAGCCCTTGCCGGGGCGGCGGCGGGCTTCGACATCGGCACGGCGGGCGCGGGAACCGGGGCCAGCACAGGGAACCTGAAGGGCGGGCTGGGCTCGGCCTCGGCGCGGCTGTCGAACGGGGCGACGGTGGGTGCGCTTGTGGTGGTCAATGCGCTGGGACAGGCGACCATCGGAAACACGCGGCAGTTCTGGGCCGCGCCCTGGGAACTGGACGATGAATTCGGCGGCCTTGGCCTGCCGGCCATCTTTCCCGCCGCGCAGGAGCCTGCCCCGGCCAAGCGCATGGGCGAGGCCACGACCATCGCCATCGTCGCGACCGACGCGGCGCTGGACAAGGCCGGGCTGCATCGGCTGGCGACCGCCGCCCATGACGGCATGGCCCGGGCGCTGGTGCCCAGCCACACGCCCTTCGACGGCGATCTGGTCTTCGCCATATCGACCGGGGCGCGGCGGCTGGGCGATCCGCTGGCCGACCCCTTCCTGCTGGGCCATGCCGCGGCATCCTGCCTGGCGCGGGCGATTGCGCGCGGCGTCCACTCGGCCAAGCCGGCCCCAGGTGACCTGCAGCCCTGCTGGAGCAGCCTCGCCCCATGAAAAAGGCGGTGCGCGACCGGCGCACCGCCCCATCAGAGAGAGGGTCGCCAAGAGGGAAGGCTTAGCGATGCCCTTCCAACGCAGCCGCGTGCCTCAGGTTTCACGATTTCGCCTTATGCACGACTTTTTTCCGAGGCCGGGTCCCGCGCGGCCATGCTTTGACATCCCCCGCCCCCCATGCTGATCTTGGGCCCGAACAGCACGGAGCCAGCCATGACCAAGCATTCCACCGATCTCAAGACCCTTCTGCGCGATCCCTCGCTGCTGGAAACGCGCGCCTTCGTCGCCGGCGAATGGGTCGAGGCGCGCGACGGCGCCACCTTCGACGTGATGAACCCCGCCCGCGGCGACGTGATCGCCCGGGTCGCCGACATGGACCGCCAGGACGCTGCCCGCGCCATCGACGCCGCGGCCCAGGCCATGAAGGACTGGGCCGCCCGCACCGCCAAGGACCGCGCCCAGGTGATGCGCCGCTGGTTCGACCTGATGATGCAGAACCAGGACGACCTGGCCCGGATCCTCACCGCCGAGATGGGCAAGCCCTTCCCCGAGGCCAAGGGCGAGATCGCCTATGGCGCCAGCTTCATCGAGTGGTTCGGCGAGGAAGCCAAGCGCGTCTATGGCGAGACGATCCCCGGCCATCTGCCCGACAAGCGCCTGACGGTGATCCGCCAGCCGATCGGGGTCGTGGGATCGATCACGCCCTGGAACTTTCCCAACGCCATGATCGCCCGCAAGGTCGCGCCTGCCCTGGCCGTGGGCTGCGGCTTCGTGGCCCGCCCGGCGGCCGAAACGCCGCTGTCGGCGCTGGCGATGGCGGTTCTGGGCGAACGCGCGGGCCTGCCCAAGGGCATCCTGTCGATCGTCACCTCGTCGCGCAGCAGCGACATCGGCAAGGAGTTCTGCGAGAACCCGCTGGTCAGGAAGCTGACCTTCACGGGCAGCACCGAGGTGGGGCGCATCCTGCTGCGCCAGGCCGCCGACCAGGTGATGAAGTGCAGCATGGAACTGGGCGGCAACGCGCCCTTCATCGTCTTCGACGACGCCGACCTGGACGCGGCGGTCGAAGGGGCGATGGCCTCGAAGTTCCGCAACAACGGCCAGACCTGCGTCTGCGCCAACCGCATCTATGTCCAGTCCGGGGTCTATGACGCCTTCGCCCAGAAGCTGGCGGCGGCGGTGGACAAGCTGCGCGTCGGCGACGGCCTGGACGAGGGCGTGACCACCGGCCCCCTCATCAACAAGGACGCCGTCGAGAAGGTCGAGGAGCATATCCGCGACGTGCTGGACGGCGGCGGCCAGGTCGTCACCGGCGGCGAGCGCATCGAGGGGCTGTTCTTCAAGCCCACGGTCGTCACCGGCGTCACCGAGCGGATGAAGGTCGCGACCGAGGAAACCTTCGGCCCCCTGGCCCCCCTGTTCCGCTTCGACACCGAGGAGGAAGCGATCGCCAAGGCCAACGACACGATCTTCGGGCTGGCGTCCTACTTCTATGCCCGCGACATCGGCCGCATCACCCGCGTGCAGGAGGCCCTGGAATACGGCATCGTCGGCGTGAACACCGGAATCATCTCGACCGAGGTGGCGCCCTTCGGCGGGGTCAAGCAGTCCGGCCTGGGCCGCGAGGGCAGCCGCCACGGCATCGAGGACTATCTGGAGATGAAATACATCTGCCTGTCGGTGTGACGGATCACGGCGATCAGGGCCCGGCGCGGGAACAGAAACGGGCTGTCGCGCATTGACAGGCGAAGACCTTGCCCGCCTGGTTCCGGCAGGGCGATTTGGGAAAAGGGGAAGTGCATGGAAGGCTTTGGCTGGATTATGTCGATCATCCTCGGCGCGATCGCCGGGTGGATCGCCGAGAAGATCATGAAGACCGACACCGGGCTGTTGATGAACATCATCGTCGGCATCATCGGCGCGCTGATCGGTAACTTCCTGTTCGACTTGCTGCTGGGTTCCAGCGGGGAAGGCAGCGTCATCGGCCAGCTGATCGTCGCCGTCATCGGCGCCTGCATCCTGATCTGGATCGTGCGCATGGTGCGCGGCCGCGCCTGAGCCGGGCGCAGGACACGACAAAAAGGCCGGTGCGGCGATCCGCACCGGCCTTTTTCATGGGACGGGGCCGGAGGATCAGCGGCCCTCGTCTTCCTCGTCGTCGTCCCGGTCGGGCAGGTTGAAGAAGCTGTCGGCATCCAGGTCGGGCTCGGCCTTTTTCGGCTCGGGCCGGGTCAGGGAAAAGTTTTCCAGGCCCGCCATGGACGAGGGCAGGCGCGGCTCGTCGCCCATCGCCAGCGAGGTTTCGGTGCTGACCAGCTTGCGGCGCTCGTCGTCGGTCATCACCTCGCCATTGGCGGCGGCCTTCTTGGCGGCCTTCTGGACCGCGGCATCCAGTTCGGTCTGGCGGCACAGGCCCAGGGCAACCGGGTCGATCGGCTGCATGTTCTGGATGTTCCAGTGGGTGCGTTCGCGGATCGAGGCGATGGTCGGCTTGGTGGTGCCGACCAGCTTGGCGATGGCCGCGTCGGGAAGCTCGGGGTGGAACTTTACCAGCCACAGGATAGCGTTCGGACGATCCTGGCGCTTGGACAAGGGGGTGTAGCGGGGCCCGCGACGCTTCTCCTCGCCTTCGGCGGCGGGATTGTGCTTCAGGCGCAGCCTGTAGCTGGGGCTGGCCTCGCCCTTGCGGATCTCCTCGGGGTCAAGCTGGTGCGAAGCCACCGGGTCATAGCCCTTGACGCCCGCGGCCACGTCGCCGTCGGCGATGCCCTGGACCTCGAGTTCGTGCAGACCGCAGAAATCGCCGATCTGCTTGAAGCTCAGCGTGGTATTGTCCACCAGCCAGACGGCGGTCGCCTTGGCCATCAGCGGCTTGCTCATGTCGATCTCCTTCGCATGTCTGCCCCGAACAGCGGGTCTCAGGCCGGAAAAACGGCTTTGGCGGGTGCCATTCCTCGTCTTCGGGGGGAATTGACGGCTGATATAGCGATCTTGGGGCCTGGGGAAAAGAGGATTCGCGCAGGCCCGTGGACGCCGCCGGTCCGCGGCGGCATGATGGGGCGATGAAACATGCGCGCCTTGCCGCCCTTGTCCTGGCCCTGTGCCCCCCTGCCGGGGCCGCGCAGGATGTCGCGGGCGACTTCGACTATTACATCCTCGCGCTCAGCTGGCAGCCGGGCTGGTGCCGGATGACCGGCGATGACCGGCAGGCGCCGGAATGCGCGCCTGGCAGCGGCCATGACTTCACCGTGCACGGGCTTTGGCCGCAGCACGACCGCGGCTGGCCCGAGCATTGCGATACCCGGGAACGCGATCCATCGCGGCGGCAGACCCAGGCGATGGGCGACCTGATGGCGCCGGGGCTGGCCTTGTACCAGTGGCGCAAGCATGGCCGCTGCAGCGGCCTGTCTGCGGGCGGATATTTCGCCACCCTGCGCCAGGCTGCGGAGGCGATCCGCATCCCCACCCCGCTGGAGGACCTGTCCCGCGACATCACCCTGCCGCCCGACGTGATCGAGGACGCCTTCATCGACGCCAATCCCGGACTGGATCGGGACGGTATCACCGTCACCTGCAAGGGCGCCGCCCTGGCCGAGGTGCGGATCTGCCTGAGCCGCGACCTGCAGCCGCGCGCCTGCGCCCCGGATGCACGGCGGGACTGTTCGCGCGGTAGCGTGCTGATGGAACGGGTTCGCTGAGACCAGAGGGGGCGCTGCCCCCGGCCCTGCGGGCCTCCCCCGGGATATTTCAACACAGAAGATGTGGCGTTAACCTTGCCTTAACGGCCTTCTGGCAGGGTGATCCGGCGGTACAGGCGGGGACGCCGATGACCGCCACAGGAGATGCCACAGACCTTGGGGACGGGTGCCCGCAAGGTCTGTGTGCCTGCTGCCATCTTCTGTGCTGCAAATATCCCCGCCGGAGGCACCCGCATGTTCCTCAGGCGCCTTCGCCCGCCACCTTCAGGACGATCTTGCCGATATGCTGGCTGCTCTCCATCCGGCGATGCGCGTCCGCGGCCCTGTCCAGGTCGAACTCGCTGTCGATGGCGACCTGGACCGAGCCTGCCGAGATCAGCGGCCACAGCTTCTTGCGCAGCGTGTCGGCGATCTCGGCCTTGGCGGTGTCCGACTGCGGGCGCAGGGTGGATCCGGTGACGGTCAGCCGCTTGGTCATGATCTGCGCGAAGTTCAGTTCGACCTTGGGACCTTCCAGGAAGGCGATCATCACCAGCCGCCCGTCCGGGGCAAGCGCCTTGATGTTGCGGGGGATGTAGCTGCCCCCCACCATGTCGAGGATCAGGTCGGCCCCGTCCTCGGCCGCCATGACCCTGGTAAAATCCTCGCTGCGGTAGTTGATGGGCGTCGCCCCAAGGGCGGCGATCGCGGCGCATTTCTCGGGGCTGCCGGCGGTGGCGAAGACCCGGGCGCCAAGGGCGCGGGCGACCTGGATCGCCATCATGCCGATGCCCGAGGTGCCGCCATGGACCAGAAAGCGTTCCCCGCCGGTCAGGCCGCCGCGGGTCACGACATTCGACCAGACGGTGAAGGCGGTTTCGGGCAGGCAGGCGCCCTCGCGCAGGGACAGCCCATAGGGGATGCGCAGCGCGTGATCGGCATGGCAGACGGCGTATTCCGCATAGCCGCCGCCCGGCAGCAGGGCGCAGACCTGTTCGCCCTTCCGCCAGCGGGTCACCCCGGCGCCCATGCCGACGATCTCGCCCGAGGCCTCGAGGCCCGGCAGGTCCGAGGCGTCGGGCGGCGGGGCATAGCTGCCCTGGCGTTGCAGCACGTCGGGGCGGTTCACGCCGGCATAGGCCACGCGGATCAGGATCTGGTCGTGGCGCGGCACCCGCACCGGGCGGCTGGCGGGCTTCAGCATGTCGGGACCGCCGGGACCGGCGATCTCGATGGCCTTCATGGCGTCAGGAAACATCGTCTCTCCTCAGGGGCGGGTTCGGCCCGGCAGGTCCCGCGGTTCGGGCGCGCGGATCCAGCCGAAGGCCATCCGCGACAGCTTTTCCGCACCGGGCAGCTTGCGCAAGGACGATTTCACCTGCTCGAACCGCATCACGCCGTCGATGCGGCGGTCGATGAAGGCGCGGGTATCCTGGTGATCGGGCGAGGTGTCGCCCAGCCAGAACAGGACGGTGGCGCTGATGACGGCCGACAGGGTGGCGCGCTTGGAATACCAGTTCACGTCGCGCGATCCGTCCCCCAGGCCGGTCCAGATCACGTCCGCCGTCTCCCAGACCAGGCGGGCGGCCAGGGCGGCGTTCTGCGGCAGCGCCAGCGTGGCCGCCCCGGCGCGCACCAGTTCGGGATCGACCAGCATCAGCCGGCGCCAGATCGCCTCGGCCACGCGCTCGCGGAAGCGGCCCCCCGGGGGCGTCTGCGCCAGGCTGTCCTTCAGCATCGCATCGGCGCGGCGGTGATAGGCGGCGGCCAGTCCCGCGCCGCCCTGGGGGAAATGCACCCGCGCCAAATCCGGCGCCATGCCCAGGTCGCGGGCCCCCGCGATCAGGGCGCGGTCGTTCATCCCGTCGAAGGGGACATGGGCCAGGGCGGCATCAAGCAGGGCATCGCGATCGGTTCGGGTCATGGGCGGCCTCCTCTGTCTGGACAAGCGCGCCCGGCTTTGATAGGGGGGCGCATCCTGCAATCTTGCAACTCTAACCTAGGAAGGTGGTGACAACCACATGCAGGTCAATGTTCGCGATAACAACGTCGAACAGGCGCTCCGTGCGCTGAAGAAGAAACTTCAGCGCGAGGGCGTGTTCCGCGAAATGAAGCTTCGGCAGCATTTCGAGAAGCCGTCGGTCAAGAGGGCCCGGGAACAGGCCGAGGCCGTCCGCCGCGCCCGCAAGCTGGCCCGTAAAAAGGCGCAGCGCGAAGGCGCACTGTAAGGCGACGCGATCCGCGTTTCAGTAAAAGCCCCCGCAGCGCAAGCCGCGGGGGTTTGCATTCAGCGCCACAGGTGCAGATCAAGCGCGTCCCCCGTCGAGGGCGCCATGAGGGATCCGTGATCCTCGCGCGGGGCGGGGCGGTAGAGAACCTCGACCCCCGGCACCGTTCGCAGGATCCGCACCAGCGACGTGGGATCGTGGGGGTGGTCCTGCCGTGGCCGGCCGGCCTGCGCGATCATCACCTGGATCGGCGGATCGACCGCTCCGCCCGCCGCCGCGACCCCGCCCGCGAAGGCCGCGGCCTCGCGCTGCGATTCGCCGGCGTTCCACCACACCGAAGGATCGGCGGCGACGTAGCGGGCGAACAGATGCGGGCGGGTGAACAGCGCGTGCAGCACGAACAGGCCGCCCAGCGAATGGCCGTAGATCGTCATGTCGCGCAGGTCCAGAGGATGCCGGCGCGCCAGTTCGGGCAGCAACCGGTCGGCGATCATGGACAGGAACGCCTCGCGCCCGCCGGTCGGACGGTCGCGGGGCGGGGCGCGGTAGAACAGGATCGGCGTCACCGGCGCCATCGCCCGCGAGGTCAGGTCGCGCCAGCGGCGGTTGCCGTCCTGATAGCCGATGCCGACCAGCATCACCGGCAGGCCGCGCGCGCGGGCTTCCCGGTGGTGCCACAGATGGGGAAAGGTCGTGTCCCCGTCCAGCGACAGGATCACCGAATAGCCCTGCGGCGGGGGCGGGGCATCGGGCAGCCCGACCAGGATGCGCCAGCGGTCTCCGGCCGGGCCGAAGGCAAACTGGCTGGCGCGCGGATCGTCGATCCGGGGCGGCGGCTCGCGCCGGGGCTGGGCCAGGGCGGGCGCCGCCAGGGACGCGCCCAGCAGTGACAGCATGTGGCGGCGGTCCAGGCCCATGTCAGACCGGGATCGCCGTGGTGCGGAACACGGTGCGCAGCGCGAAGGACGAATGCATCTGCGCGACGCCGGGCAGCCGCGCCAGGTGCTGGCGGTGGATGCGGGCGAAGTCGTCGGTATCCTCGACCACGATCTTCAGCAGGTAATCCGCCGTTCCCGCCATCAGGTGGCATTCCAACACGTCGGGGATCGCGCGCACGCCCTTCTCGAAGGCCTCCAGCACCTCGTCCGCCTGGCCGGACAGGGTGATTTCCACGAAGACCGTGGTCTGGCGGCGCAGCTTGCGCGCGTCCAGCAGGGCGACATAGCCGTGGATCACGCCGGTCTCCTCGAGCCGCTGGACGCGGCGGTGGCAGGCCGAGGGCGACAGGTGGACGCGCAGCGCCAGTTCGGCATTGCTGATTCGCCCCTCTTTCTGAAGAAGGGCCAGGATTCGGCGGTCTGTTGCATCAAGATCGGACATGGCCGGATATTCTTCGCCCGGCGCGGCGCTTGCCAGCAATTTCTGTCGCGCGGGCCGCGGCCTTCCCGGCAACTTCGCAGCATCTTGCGGCCGATCGGTGCAAGACTTCCCCAAACGCAAGGGAGGAACGCATGAAGATCGGGTGCCCGAAGGAAATCAAGCCGCAGGAGTTCCGCGTGGGCATGACCCCCGCCGCCGTGACCGAGGCCGTGGCGCATGGCCACGAGGTGCTGATCGAGACGGGCGCGGGGCTGGGCGCGGGATTTGCGGACGACGACTATGCCGCCGCAGGCGCCCGCATCGCGCCCGATGCGCGGTCCGTCTTCGACGGCGCCGAGATGATCGTGAAGGTCAAGGAACCCCAGGCCCCCGAACGCGGGATGCTGCGCGGCGGGCAGGTCCTGTTCACCTACCTGCACCTGGCCCCCGATCCCGACCAGACCCGCGACCTTCTGGCCTCGGGCGTCACCGCGATCGCCTACGAAACCGTGACGGACGCCCGCGGCGGCCTGCCCCTGCTGGCCCCCATGTCCGAAGTGGCCGGGCGGCTGGCCCCGCAGGTCGGATCCTGGGCGCTGCAGAAGGCCAATGGCGGGCGCGGCGTGCTGATGGGCGGCGTGCCGGGCGTCAGGCCCGCCAATGTCGTCATCATCGGCGGCGGCGTGGTGGGGACGGCGGCGGCGCGCGTGGCCGTCGGGATGGGCGCCAATGTCACGGTCACCGACCGTTCCATCGCGCGGCTGTCCTGGCTGGACGATATCTTCATGGGACGGCTGACGACGCAGCATTCCAGCGCGGCGGCCACCGCGGATCTGATCCGCAGCGCGGACATGGTGATCGGCGCGGTGCTGATCCCGGGGGCGGCCGCGCCCAAGCTGGTGCGGCGGGACCAGCTTTCGACCATGCAGCCCGGCGCGGTTCTGGTGGACGTGGCCATCGACCAGGGCGGCTGCTTCGAGACCTCGCGCGCGACGACCCACCAGGATCCCATCTACGAGGTCGATGGCATCGTCCATTACTGCGTGGCCAACATGCCGGGCGCGGTGGCGCGGACCTCGACCCAGGCGCTGGGGAACGCCACCCTGCCCTTCCTGCTGGCGCTGGCCGACAAGGGCTGGCGGCGGGCGGTGCTGGAGGATCCGCATCTGCGGGCCGGCCTGTCCACGCATGACGGCCGCCTGACCTCGCCCCCGGTGGGCGAGGCCCTAGGGCTCGAGGCGATCACGCCCGATCAGCTTCTGGCGGGATAAGGCCGGGCGGCGCGAGGGGGGAAGGCGTCGCCCCCTGGGGGGCACCCCGCGCGCGGTCAGCGCCGGGGCAGCGGGTAATCCGCCATCGTCGCGCGGTCGGCCAGCAGGTCGCGGATCTGGGCCAGCAGTTCTTCCTGCGAGGGGCCTGCGGGGGCGGGTTCGGCCGGTTTCTGGCGCAGGGCGGCGCGTTGCAGGCGGTTCACCACCTTGACCAGCAGGAACACCGCCCAGGCGATGATGAGGAAGTTCAGGACCGCCATCAGGAAGGATCCATAGGCGAAGATCGCCGCCCCGGAATCGCGGGCGGCCTGGAGGCTGGCCCCTTCGGGGACGGTGCCGGACAGGACGATGTACTTGTTGGTAAAGTCGATGCCGCCCGTCAGCAGGCCCAGGATCGGGTTGATCAGATCCTGGACCAGCGAATTCACGATCGCCGTGAAAGCAGCGCCAATGATGATGCCCACGGCAAGGTCGATCACGTTGCCGCGGGCGATGAACTCCCGGAACTCTCTTATCATGGCGGTCATCCCTGTGGCTGGCGCCCACCGGCGCAGCAGAAGGATGCGACCGGCCCGGTCAAAAGGCAATTCCCGGATGAGCCGGCCTCATGGCCCGCCGGGCAGGCGGGCCATGGTCGTTATTGGGCAGCCTCGTCCAGCTTGGCGTCGATGATCTGCTTCATGTCGTCCCAGGGCTGGTTCATGACCTTCTCGCCGCCGATGATGAAGGTGGGCGTGGCCTCGATCTGGTCGGCGCTGGCGTTCTGCTGGAAGGTGGCGATCAGCTGTTCGGCCTTGGCGGTGTCTTCCCAGCAGGCGGTCATCTGTTCGTCGGTCATCCCGGCCTTCAGGCCGATCTTGCGCAGGTTCGCGGCGATCTCCTCGCCGGTGCCGCCGGCCAGCCACTGTTCCTGCTCCTCGAACAGCATGTCCGAGACGGCGTAATACTTGTCGTCGCCGCCGCAGCGCGCCAGCACCCCGGCCCACAGGCCCGGCTGGTCGAAATAGACGTCACGCTGGATGAACCTGACCTTGCCGGTATCGACGTATTCCTGCTTCAGCCGGGGCCAGTTCTCCTCGTGGAAATTGGCGCAGTGCCCGCAGGTGAAGCTGGCGTATTCCACGATGGTCAGGGGGGCGTCCTGGGCGCCAAGGGCGATGTCGGGCAGGGTTTCCGCTGCAGCGGGCGCGGCGTCCTGGGCCAGGGCTGCGGGGGCGGCAAGGGCCAGCGCCAGGGCGGCGGCGGCAGAACGGATCAGCATGGAAAATCCTTTCGGTGGTTCCGGGAACGTTTGGTTGCGATGTTGAGAGCCAGCCGGGCCATGGCATCGGCCAGGGCCGGATCGTCGAACTGGCGGGCGATCTGGTCGGCCTGCTGGCGGACCTGCGGATCGGGCGCGGCGGCCTGGGCGGGCGCGGGGGCGAAGACGGCGCGGCCTTCGGCAAAGCCGGTGGCGGCGGTCTGGGTCAGCACGATGCGCTGCACGGCGTTATAGCCATAGCAGGCGTTCACCCGTTCGCGCAGCTGCGGCAGCTGCATCTCCACCAGGGGCGCGGCGGGGCCGCTGGTCAGCAGCGTCAGCGTCGCCCCGAAGCCGCCCCGCTGATGGCTGATGCGCACCGGCCGCGTCATGGCGGCAAGCTGCGGTCCGGCGATCTCGGGCCAGTGGGTCAGCAAGCGGGCCACGGCGAAGCCCCGCCCCTCGGCCGCCTTCTGCACCCGGTCCGCCAGCAGGATCGCGGCCTGCTGGAAGCCGCGCCTGCGGCGGGCCGTGGGATTACGGGTGCGGTCGGGCGGCTGCGTCTTCATTGCCGGGGGACCATCTTTGCCTGATGCGGTGTCACGCCCATATCCTTAATCAGGCCGGCGCCGGGATGAAAGCGCGGCGACGGGACAAGGGACTGATAATTGCGTGACACCAAGGTGATCGCCCCGCGGCTTCTGGACTGGTACGACCGCCACGCGCGCGTCCTGCCCTGGCGGATCCCCCCGGCGGGGGGACGCCCGATCCCTATCGCGTCTGGCTGTCCGAGGTGATGCTGCAGCAGACCACGGTGGCGGCGGTGAAGGCCTATTTCGAACGCTTCACCGCGCTGTGGCCGACCGTGCAGGATCTGGCGGCCGCGCCCGACGCGCAGGTGATGGCCGAATGGGCGGGGCTTGGCTATTACGCGCGCGCCCGCAACCTGCTGGCCTGCGCGCGCGCGGTTGCCGCGGCGGGGGGATTTCCGGCGACGCGCGACGGGCTGCGCGACCTGCCGGGCATCGGCGCCTATACCTCGGCGGCGATCGCGGCGATCGCCTATGGCGCGCCGGAAACCGTGGTCGATGGCAATGTCGAACGCGTGGTGGCGCGGCTGTTCGCGGTGCAGACGCCGCTGCCCGCAGCCAAGCCCGAACTGGTGTCCCTGGCCGCGACGCTGACGCCGACCGGGCGGCCGGGCGACTATGCGCAGGCGATGATGGATCTGGGCGCCACGATCTGCACCCCGCGCAGCCCTGCCTGCGGCATCTGCCCGCTGATCCACGACTGCGAGGCCCGCGCGCAGGGCATGGCCGCCAGCCTGCCCCGCAAGGCGCCCAAGCCCGCCAAGCCCGACCGCAGCGGCGTCGCCTGGGTCGCCCGCCTGGGTGATTCGGTCCTGTTCGAGGAACGCCCCGCCAAGGGCCTTCTGGGGGGCGTGCTGGCCTTCCCCTCGGCCCGCTGGGACGGGCGCGACCTGCCGCCTCCGGGCCCCGCGCAGTGGCGAGAGATCGGCCATGTCCGCCACGTCTTCACCCATTTCAACCTGTCGCTGCAGGTGATGGTGGGCGATCTTGCCGATGCCCCCGCGCGCGGCCACCTGGTGCCCCTGCGGCATGTCGATCGCGCGGCGCTGCCGGGGCTGATGCGCAAGGTCTGGGATATGGCGCGCCCCGAGATCGCCGCATAAGATCGCCGGCATGAGCGATTCAACTTCCGGCAGATTGCCCCCGGCCGCCCCCTTCTGGATGTCCGTCGTCATGCTGCCGCTGGTGGCCTGGGCCGCCGCCAGGGGCGGCCTCTGGTGGATGCTGCTGCCCGGATACGCCTGGTATCTGACCACGGCCCTGGACGGGGTTCTGGGCCGGAACGAGGCCAACCCCGACCCCGCGACCGAAACCGCCCGGCTGTTCTGGCACCGGGCGGTGACGATCGTCTGGTTTCCGCTGCAGGTGGCGGCGATCTTCGGCTGCATCTGGTATGCCGCCCGGGCGGGGCACCTGTCGGCGCCCGAGAAGCTGGGCCTGTTCTTCGGCGTGGGCGTGCTGTCGGGCACCATCGGCATGGTCTATGCCCACGAGCTTCTGCACCAGAAGACGGCTCTTGAACGCTGGATGGGCGACCTGCTGCTGGCCTCGGTGCTGTATTCGCATTTCAGGACGGAACATCTGCTGGTCCATCACGCCTGGGTGTCCACCCCCCGCGACGCGGTGTCGGCGCGCTACAACGAAGGGTTCTACCGCTTCTTCGGGCGCGTGCTGCGCCAAGGCCCGCGCAGCGCCTGGCGGGCCGAGGCGCGGCTGCTGGCGCGGGCGGGACGCGGTCCCTGGGACCGGCGCAACCCGTTCTGGCGATACGCGGCGCTGCAAGGGGGGATGGTCGGGCTGGCCCTGGTCCTGGGCGGCGTCCAGGGCCTGCTGCTGTTCGTCTTCCAGGCCCTTGTCGCCATCTGGCAACTGGAGCTGACGAATTACGTCGAACACTATGGCCTGACCCGCAAGCATCTGGGGGATGGCCGCTACGAGCATATCCTGCCGCGCCACAGCTGGAACGCCAGCCACACCGCCTCGAACTGGCTGCTGATCAACCTGCAGCGCCATTCGGACCACCACTACAGGCCCGACCGGCGCTTTCCGCTGCTGCAGACCTATGGCCGGGACGAGGCTCCGCAACTGCCCTTCGGCTATCCGGCGATGACCTTCCTGGCGATGGTTCCGCCCTGGTGGCGGCGGCGGATGAACCCGCGCGTGCGCGCCTGGCGCAGGCAGTTCTATCCCGAGGTGACGGACTGGGGCCCCTATGACCGGGGCGCCCTGCCGATGCCCCCGAACGCGCCCTAGGTCACGATCACCCGCGTTCCCGGCGCCGCACGGGCCGCGATCCAGACCAGATCGGGCCGCGCGACGGCGATGCAGCCCTCGGTCCCGAAGCCCGGCCTGCGCCACTGGTGCAGGAAGATGGCCGAGCCCCGCCCCGGCACCGCATCGGGCCAGTTCCAGTCGGTCGTCAGGATCAGGTCGTAAAGCGGATCGGCCCGCCGCAGCCGTTCGTGGCTGGCCGCCAGCGGCGCGCGGGCGTGGCGGTTGTAGGCCGGATGATCCGGCGCGTCGCACCACAGATCGCCCGGACCGATGGGCCTTGCCCAGGGCGCGGGCCGCGCCAGCCGGTCGGGCCGATACCACAGCCCGGTGATCCGCAGGACACCGGCCGGCGTGGCCCCGTCGCCTTCGCGCTTGTCGCGCGTCACGCCGCGCTTGCCGATGCTGCAGGGAAACACCCGGCCGCGGAACCGCACCCCGCGGGGCGTCAGCACCAGATCGCCCGGCGTCACAGCAGATGCCCCGACTTTTCGGCCTTGGTATCCAGATAGGCCTGGTTGAAGCGGTTGCGCCCGACGACCAGCGGCACCCGCTCGGTCACGGTGATGCCGTGGCTTTCCAGCATCGAAACCTTGCGCGGGTTGTTGGTCATCAGCCGCGCCCGCGCAAATCCCATCCGCCGCAACAGCGCCGCGCCGATGCGGAAATCGCGCTCGTCATCCTCGAAGCCCAGGCGGTGGTTGGCCTGCACGGTGTCGAAGCCCTGGTTCTGCAGCGCATAGGCGCGCATCTTGTTGGCCAGCCCGATGCCGCGCCCTTCCTGGTTCAGATACAGCAGCACCCCCTGCCCCGCCTGCCCCATCGCCGTCAGCGCGGCGTGCAACTGCGGGCCGCAGTCGCATTTCAGGCTGCCCAGCACGTCGCCGGTGAAGCAGGCCGAATGCAGCCGCGCCAGCACCGGCGTGTCGCGGGGCGGATCGCCGATCTCGATGGCGTAATGCTCGGCCCCGCCGTCGTCGGGCCGGAAGATGTGCAGGCGCGCCCGTTCCGCCGCGATCAGCGGCAGGTTGGCGGCGGCCACCGGGGCCAAGGCGGCCTCGTGGGCAAGCTGCGCCAGCAGCGGCCCCGGCGCCACCTGCGTCAGCGCCGGCAGCGGGTCGGCGGCGACCACCAGGACGGCGGGCAGAAGTTGCGCCGACTTGGCAAGCGCCAGCCCGGCCAGATGCGGCGTGGCGTCGCCGCCGCGTTCGGTGAACAGCGGCCCCTTCATCGGCGTCATCAGATCGCCCGAGGGATCGGCCAGGGCCCGCAGCCAGGCATGGTCGGCATCGGGCGGAACCACCACCCTGGCCAGCCCCTCGTCATAGGCCCGCGCCTTCAGCGTCTCGGCCCGCCGTTCGGTCAGCGCCAGCACCGGCCGGCCCAGCGCGCGAATGGCCTCCAGCCGCGCCGGCGCCAGGGTCTCCACCGCCGCGACCAGATGGCCGCCGATCATCACCGGCAGGCCCATGCGCAGGTCGCTGCGGGCCCGGGACACGGTTTCGGACAGGGTGGGGATCAGGCTCATCGGGGATCCTGCGGGACTGAAACAAATTGAAACATAAGCGCCTTTGGCCACAACTCCATGTGAGATTTCCGACATGAAGCTGGACGCAGGGCCGGGCCGAGGCCACCTACTCGCCCAACAAGACTGAGGAGGCAACATGCCCGGACTGAAAAAGATCCTGCTGGTCGATGACGAGGAAGACCTGCGCGAGGCTCTGGCCGAACAGCTGATCGCCACCGACGACTTCGACGTGACCGAGGCCGGCACCGGCGCGGCGGCGGTCGATGCCGCCAAGGGCGCGATCTTCGATCTGGTGATCCTGGACGTGGGCCTGCCCGACACCGACGGGCGCGAATTGTGCAAGAAGCTGCGCAAGCTGAACGTCAAATGCCCCATCGTCATGCTGACCGGCCACGACACCGACGCCGACACGATCCTGGGGCTGGACGCGGGCGCCAACGACTATATCACCAAGCCCTTCAAGTTCCCGGTCCTGCTGGCCCGGCTGCGGGCGCAACTGCGCACCCACGAACAGTCCGAGGACGCGATCTTCCAGCTTGGGCCCTATACCTTCAAGCCGGCGATGAAGATGCTGATCGACCAGAAGGACCGCAAGATCCGCCTGACCGAGAAGGAGACCAACATCCTCAAGTTCCTGTATCGCGCGCAGGACGGGGTGGTGGCCCGCGACGTGCTGCTGCACGAGGTCTGGGGATACAACGCCGGCGTGACCACGCACACGCTGGAAACCCACATCTATCGCCTGCGCCAGAAGATCGAGCCCGATCCCGGCAATGCCCGCCTGCTGGTGACGGAATCGGGGGGCTATCGGCTGGTGGCCTGACGGGCCGATCCTGTCGCCGCCTGAACGGCAGGATCGTGGCGATTTCCGTGCGTTCCGGGCGGAACCCGGGCGGCAGGCCGGCGTTGTCTGCCCGAAGCCCAGTGGCCGGCGGATGCGGCCACATCTCCCTCCCTCCCTCCTCTGATGCCCCGGCGTTTTCCCGCGCCGGGGCTTCCTTCATCCGCGGCTATGCGGCGCGGTCCAGTCCTCGTCTGGGCCGATAGGGATGATCCGGTGCGGGTTCACCTTGTCGTGGCTGAAATAGTAATGGCGGATGAAATGGTCGAGCCGCACCGTCTGGGCCACCCCGGGCGTCTGATACAGCTCGCGCGCCCAGCCCCACAGGTTCGGGTAATCGACGATCCGGCGGCGGTTGCACTTGAAATGCGTGTGATACACGGCGTCGAAGCGGGCGATGGTGGTGAACAGGCGCCAGTCGGCCTCGGTCAGGCGGTCGCCGGCCAGATAGCGGCTGCCGGCCAGGATGCCCTCGATCCAGTCCAGGCTGTCGAACAGCGGATGCACGGCCTTGTCATAGGCGTCCTGGCTGGTGGCGAAGCCCGCCTTGTAGACGCCGTTGTTGACCGTCTCGTAGATGCGGTCGTTCAGATGGCCGATCCTGTCGCGCAGGTCCTGCGGCCAGTAGTCGTCGGCGTTGCCCGTCACCGCGTCGAAGGCCGAATTGAACATGCGGATGATGTCGGCGCTTTCGTTCGACACGATCCGGCCGGTCTCGCGGTCCCACAGCACCGGCACCGTCACCCGGCCCGAGGCCCCGGGATCGGCGCGCAGATACAGCCGGTAGAGGTAGGACTCACCAAACAGCCGGTCGCCGGTGGCGCCGTCGAAATCGGTGCGAAACTCCCAGCCGTTCCACAGCATGTCGGGATGGACCGCCGAGATGTCGATGTGATCCTCGAGCCCCTTCAGCGCCCGGAAGATCAGCGTCCGGTGCGCCCACGGGCAGGCATAGGACACGTACAGGTGGTATCGCCCGCTTTCCGCCCTGAAGCCGCCCTCGCCCGTCGGGCCGGGACTGCCGTCCGCCGTCACCCAGTTGCGGTGCCTCGACGTGTCGCGGACGAACTCTCCGCCGGTTGACCCGGTGTCGTACCATTCGTCCTTCCAGACGCCTTCGACCAGCTGGCCCATCGCCGCATCCTTTCACCCGATGTCAGGGGGCAACGGGCCGCAGCCGCAGCGGGTTTCAGGCGATGGCCTGATCGCGGGTTTCCGTCCTGACCAGCAGCAGCGCCAGCGCCCCCAGCAGCAGCAGCGCGGCGAAGACGCCGATGGCGAAGCCGAAGCCCCGGGCAAAGACGAAGGCCAGCAGGCTGGGCGCCAGGATCCCGCCCAGCCGGGCCACGGCGCTGGCGGTGCCCATGCCGGTGCCGCGCAGATGGGTGGGATAGAGTTCCGGCGTGAAGGCGTAGAGCGCGCCCCAGGTGCCCAGCAACGCGAAGCTCATCAGGATCAGCGCGCCCGCGACCAGGGCCGTGCCCGTGGCCACCGCGAACAGCGCGCAGCCCGCGGCGCTGAGCAGCAGGAAGCCCAGCAGCGTCGCGCGCCGGCCCACAGCCTCGACCCCCCAGGCGGCCAGCGCATAGCCCGGCACCTGCGCAAGCGCCAGCACCACCAGGAAGCCATAGCCCCGCACGAAGCCGAAGCCCTCGGTCGCCAGCTGCCCTGGCACCCAGACGAAAACGCCGTAATAGGACAGCGACACCAGGAACCACACCGCCAGCACGCCGATGGTGGGCGCCCGCAGCAGGCCGGAAAGGATCGACCGTTCGGCGCCCGCCGGTGCCTGCGCGGCCACCACCTGCGCGTCGCGCGGCAGCGGCTGCATCCCGTTGGTGACCAGCACCCGGTCGATCACCGCCTTGGCCGCCGCCCCCTCGCCCTTGCGGATCAGATACATGGGCGATTCCGGCACCCACAGCCGCAGGAAGACGCCGATCAGCGCGGGAACCGCGGCCACCGCAAAGATCCACCGCCAGGGCGCCACCGCGCCCTGCGCCACGGCGATCCAGGCCGTCAGGGCCACCACGATCGTGCCCAGGGCCCAGAAGCCCTCCAGCCAGACCAGCCAGCGGCCGCGGTTGCGGGGCGGCAGGAACTCGGCCATCAGGGCATAGTCCACGGGCAGCGTGCCGCCCACCGCCACCCCGGTCAGGAAGCGCAGGACCAGCAGCAGCGTGAAGTCCTGCGCAAAGACAGAAGCCAATCCGAAGATCGCGTCCATCCCCACCGTCAGCACCAGGATGTTGCGCCGCCCGATGCGGTCGGCGATGCGGCCGAAGGCGAAGGCGCCCAGGAACATGCCCGCGAAGAAGACGGTGCCGATCTGGAAGGCCGTCACCCGTTCGATCCCGAAGCTGGCCGCCACCGAGGGCGCCGCAAAGCCCACCGCGATCACCTGCATCGCGTCCGCGGCCCAAACGAGGCCGAAGATCCCCAGAAGCCGCCTCTGGAACCGCCCGGCCCCGCCCTGCGCCAAAGCCTCGTCCACGGTCACCCGCATGTCGCCCCCCTGAATGACGGATGGCGATGCTTAGCCGCTGTCCTTGCGATCACCAAGCCGTGATTTCGCGCCTGCGGCATTTTGCCCGCCGCGCCCCCAACTCGACAGCTTGCGCCACCCCCGCTAGGGTCCGCCCGCCAAAGGAGCCTGCCAATGTTCACCATCGCCACCTGGAACATCAACTCGGTCCGCCTGCGCGAGGGGCTGGTGGCCCGCTTCCTGCGCGAGGAGGCGCCGGACGTGCTGTGCCTGCAGGAATGCAAGTCCCCGGTGGACAAGATCCCGCTGGAACAGTTCCGCGCCCTGGGATACCGCCACGTCGTCGCACGCGGCCAGAAGGGCTACAACGGCGTGGCGATCCTGTCGCGCCTGCCGATCGCGGATGCGGGCGACCGCGACTATGCCAGCCTGGGCCATGCCCGCCATGTCGCCGCAAGGCTGGAAAACGGCGTGACGATCCACAACATCTATGTGCCCGCCGGCGGCGACGTGCCCGACCGCACGGTAAACGAGAAGTTCGGCCAGAAGCTGGATTTCGTGGCCGAGATGCGCGACGTCTTCCACGCCGACCGCCCAGACAGGTCGATTCTGGTGGGCGACCTGAACATCGCCCCGCGCGAGGATGACGTCTGGTCGCACAGGCAGATGCTGAAGATCGTCAGCCACACCCCCGTCGAGGTCGATCACCTGCTGTCGGCCCAGGACGCGGGCCGCTGGGTGGACGTGACCCGCCAGGACATCCCGTCGGGTCCGCTCTATTCATGGTGGAGCTATCGCGCCCGGGACTGGGAGGTGGCCGACCGGGGCCGCAGGCTGGACCACATCTGGGCCAGCCGCGACATCGCCGGCGCCGCGCATGGCAGCCGCATCCTGCGCCCCTGCCGGGGGTGGGACCAGCCCAGCGACCATGTGCCGGTGCTGGCAAGCTTCGACCTGTAGGCGGTCATTTCGGATCCTCGGCCAGAGCGTGCCCGCCCAGGTCCAGCACGTCCTCGTTCTGGTGGTCCCAGTCGCGGCGTTCGCTGTCCGTGGCGCGGGGCGAGAACAGGCCGGTGACGGCGTAGAACACGCCGATCAGCGGCGCCGTCCAGCAGGCGAAGGCCAGCGGGATATAGAGAAGATTGGTCAGGTTGCCCTCCATGATCCCCAGGCCCAGGGCGGTGATGACGAAGGCGCCGCCGGCGTTCCAGGGGATCAGCGGCGACATCAGGGTTCCGCCTTCCTCGACCGCGCGCGACAGGTTCAGCGTGGAATAGCCCATGCCGCGATACAGCGGCGCATACATCCGCCCCGGCAGCGCGATCGAGATATACGGATCGCCCGCCACGACATTGGTGGCGAAGGCGGTGCCGATGGCGCTGCCCTGCACCGCCGCGAAGCTTTTGACCCGAGAGATGATCGCCTGGATGATCGCCTCGAGGCAGCCGGTGCGTTCCAGCGCGCCGCCGAAGCCCAGGGCGATCAGCATCAGCGAGATCGTCCACATCATCGACTGGATGCCGCCCGCGTTCAGCAGGCTGTCGATGTCGGCGATGCCGGTGTCGATGCTGTAGCCGGACTGGGCATAGGTGAAGACGTCGTGCAGGCCGTCGCCCTGAAGGAAGATCGCGATCAGCCCGCCCAGAAGCACACCCGCGAACAGCGACGGCAGCGGCGGCTGGCGGGTGACGGCCAGCACCACGACCACCAGCGCCGGCAGCAGCGGCAGCAGCGGCAGCAGCCCCAGGCGGAACTGGGCGTCCAGCGTGGTGGTGATCGTCTCGATCCGCGCCAGGCTGGTTTCGGCCGGGGCGATCAGGAAGCTGCCGGCCAGCCAGTAGATCGCCAGGGCGATCAGCATGGCGGGGACCGTGGTGGGCAGCATGTTCCTGATGTGATCGAAGATGTTGACCCCCGTCACCGCCGGGGCAAGGTTGGTGGTGTCCGACAGGGGCGAGATCTTGTCTCCGAAGAACGCCCCCGACACCACCGCCCCCGCCGTCCAGTAGGGCGGGATGCCGAAGCCCGCGCCGATCCCCATCAGCGCCACGCCCACCGTGCCGACGGTTCCCCAGCTTGTGCCCAGCGACAGCGACACGACCGAACACAGCACCATGGCCGCCACCAGGAAGATCTGCGGGTTCAGCATCGTCAGCCCGTACCAGATCAGCGTGGGGACCGTGCCCGACGCGATCCAGACGCCGATGATCATGCCCACCACGATCAGCACCGACAGCGACGGCATCGACACGTGGATGACGTGAAAGATGCCCGCGCGGATGTCCATCCAGCCCTGCCCGCGCAAGACGCCCAGCAGGCTGGTGATCGCCAGGCCCAGGATCAGCGGGATGTGCGGCGTGAAGTCGCCATACCAGAACAGCTGGATCGCCAGCAGTCCAAGCGTCAGCACGATCGGCAGCAGCGCCAGCCCCAGGGGCGGCAAGGGCCGGTCGGGTGCGGTTTCGGCATCGGTGTCGGTCATCCTCTGGCCTCCTTCCTGTTGCGTGGTCCCGCGGCGACGGGCAGGGCGCCCTGGCGGTCCCGGGGGCGGCCGGTCCCGGCCGCTGCGCAAGACCACAGGTCTGCCGCCGCGCTTCCGCCGCGCTTGGGGGCCAACGCTCGGTCCGCCCTTTCGTTCAACGGGATCAATGACCATATTACTCTGGACACGGAATCGACGGATCAGGAAAATCCATGACCATGCTGTTTGACGGCGCACAGGACGCCCCCAGGCCAACCGACGTCATCAAGGACGTCTCCGAGGCGAATTTCATGGCCGAGGTCGTGCAGGCCTCGATGCAGGTGCCGGTGATCGTGGACTTCTGGGCGCCCTGGTGCGGCCCCTGCAAGACCCTGGGCCCGCAGCTGGAGGCCGAGGTCGCGCGCCACAAGGGCCGCGTCCGCATGGCCAAGGTGAACGTGGACGAGAACCAGATGATCGCCGCGCAACTGCGCGTCCAGTCTATCCCCACCGTCTATGCCTTCTTCCAGGGCCAGCCGGTCGATGCCTTCCAGGGCGCGATCCCGCAAAGCCAGATCAGGCAGTTCGTGGACAAGCTGGCGGCGCTGTCGGGCGATGACGGCGGGCTGGCCGAGGCGCTGGCCGCGGCCGAACAGATGCTGGCCGAAGGCGCCTATGGCGACGCCGCCGAGACCTTCGCCGCCATCGCCGAGGAAGATCCCGCCAGCGGCGAGGCCTGGGCCGGGGTGGTCCGCGCGCATCTGGCCGCAGGCGATGCCGATGCGGCCCAGGCGTCCCTTGACGCCATCCCGGCCCCCGCCGCGGCCAGCGCCCCGGTCGAGGCCGCCCGCGCCCAGTTGCACCTCGCCCGGCAGGCCGCGAAAGCCGGGCCGCTGGCCGATCTGCAGGCCCGCGTCGAGGCCGATCCCGACGACCAGCAGACCCGGCTGGAATACGCCCAGGCCCTGCACGGCGCGGGCCGGGTCGAGGAGGCGATCGACGTCCTGCTGGACAGCTTCCGCCGCGACCGCGACTGGAACGACGGGGCGGCCAAGGCGCAGCTTCTGACCATCTTCGACAGCCTCAAGCCCAACGACCCGCTGGTTCAGAAGGGCCGGCGGCGCCTGTCGTCGCTGATCTTCGCCTGATCGCGATGCGGTTCCGCTTCGATCTGCCCCCGCGCATCCCGCTGTTCCCGCTGACCGGGGCGGTGCTGATGCCGCGGGCGCGGATCCCGCTGCACGTGTTCGAACCGCGCTACCTGCAGATGCTGGACGATGCCCTGAAGACCGAACACCGCCTGATCGGGCTGATCCAGCCCGAGGGCGAGGGACTGGCCGCGATCGGCTGCGCGGGCCGGGTGGTGGCCTTTTCCGAAACCGACGACGGGCGGCAGATGATCTCGCTTCTGGCGGTGTCGCGCTTCCGCCTGACGGCGTTGCAGGAAGGCTTCACCCCTTATCTGGTGGCCGAGGTGGACTGGTCCAGCTTCGCCCGCGACCTCAAGGGCGCCGAGGAGGATCCGGGGCTTGACCGCGGGACGCTGTTTCCGCTGCTGCGCCGCTACATGGACGCGCACGAGCTGTCCACCGACTGGGACGCCGCCGCCGAGGCCCAGGACGAGGCGCTGATCAATTCGCTGTCGATGGTCCTGCCCTTCACCCCGGGCGACCGGCAGGCGCTTCTGGAAAGCCCGACCCTGGCGGACCGGCGGGAACTGCTGCAGGGCCTGATCGAATTCACCCTGCACGGCGGGGATACCGAGGATCGACTTCAATGACCCAGACCGAACCGCCCGCCTTCGACCGCCACATGCTGGAAGCGCTTGTCTGCCCCGTCACCCACGCCCCCCTGTCCTACGACGCGGCGCGGCAGGAACTGGTGTCGCAGGCGGCGGGCCTTGCCTTTCCGATCCGGGCCGGCATCCCGATCATGCTGGTGGCCGAGGCGCGCCAGATCAGGGCCGACTGATGGTGGCGCAGGGCAATCCCCTCGGCGCGGTCCATGACGACCTGCCGCCCCCGCTGGCCGCGCGCCTGCCGCTGTGGGTCAAGGCGGTCATCGTCCTGTGCTGCGCGATCCAGATCGTGACGCTGGGCGCCGATCTCTTGGGCTATCCGGTGCTGCGGCAGGCTCTGGTGATCCTGGGCGGCTTCTGGTCGGCGGTCTTCTGGGCCGGCCACGGCATCTTTCCCGGCCACCTGCCGCTGATCTTCGTGACCTATGGCTTCCTGCACGGCGGGCTGCTGCACCTGGCCATGAACATGCTGTCGCTGGTGGCCTTGGCCCGGGAGCTGAACCGGCTGATCGGGCCGGGGCGCATGGCCCTGGTCTATGCCGTCAGCCAGGTCGCCGCGGCGCTGCTGTTTGCGGTGATGACGCCCGATGGCGGGCCGATGGTCGGGGCCTCCGGGGCGATCTTCGGCCTGGCGGGGGCCCTGGTCGGCTATGCGGTGGTCACCGGATGGCGGCTTCGCCGGCCGCTGGGCCAGTTGTGGCGCGCGGTGGGCGTGATGGTGGTGCTGAACGTGGCGCTGACTGTGCTGATGCCCGCCATCGCCTGGGAGGCGCATCTGGGCGGCGCCCTGGCGGGCTTGGCCATGGGCGGCTGGATGGCCATGTCGCGCAGCGCCCGCCGGCGGTATTCAGGCCTCTGAGGGCGGCGCGTCGGCGGCGGCATCCTCGGCCCCGCCCTCGGCGGTCAGGATCCGGCGCAGCGACTGGCGGAACGGATCGGCCGGCGCCAGGGCCAGCAGCGCGGCGCTGTCGCCGGGATTCTGGGCCAGATGCTCGGCGATCAGGCGGTGGCCGATGCCGTTGCCGGTGCCGCGGCGCAGGTCGCCCTTGCCCAGGAACCAGCGCGACCGGTCGAAGTCGCGCCGCGCCCATTCGTTCATCGCCTGCCGGATCGTCCCCGGCGCGGCCCTGACGGTATCCAGCGCGTCCGGCTGCCCGCCCATCACCTGCAGCACGAAATGCCCCGCCAGCCCCTCGCCGACCAGCGCCTCGCCCAGCGATTTGCCCGGACCAGGCCCGCCCCAGCGCGCCAGATGCGCCATCTGGCGGACCAGCGCGCGGGCGAACTGCGCGGGGTCGAACCGATCCGGCGGCACCGCCATCTCGATCACGCCGGGCGCGGGGGCATGGCCTTGGACCGCGCCATCTGCGGAACGGTCCGCCTGCGCCCGGATCACCAGGTCGAAATCCGGCAGGTCGGCGTGCCCCAAGGCCCGCGCCACCGCTTCCCGGCTGGCCTGCCGGACCTCGGACAGCACGGGCGTCAAGCCGTGGCGCGCGTTCAGCAGATGGATGTGACAGAGGGTCATGGGGTAGGATATAATGGGTCTTCCGGGCGCCTGCCAGCAGACGACAACGCCAAGCGCAGGTGTCGAGGCCAAGGCAGGCGGCGCCTGCTGCGGATCCGCGCAACAGCCGGGGCCAGTCGCCCGGGATCCTGCATTGCCAGAGGTATCATGAGTGGTTTCGAAATTCGCCTCTGCTCTGCCGATGATCTGGACTCAATGGGAAAGATCTTGGAGGGCATCGACCTGTTCCCTGCGGCGATGTTGCCGGAACTGGCGGCGCCGTTCCTTGCCGGTGATCCGACGGAGCTTTGGCTGATCGGGCTCGTGGCAGGAGAACCGTCGGCGCTCTGCTATGCCCGCGCGAAAAGTTGACTGACGGCACGTGGAACATGCTTGCCCTGGCGTTGGAGCGGAACTTCAGCGGCGGGGAATAGGCGCCGCCTTGGTTGCTGCCCTGGAAGAACAGTTGCAGGCTAGAGGCGCGCGCATCGTCATCGCCGATACGTCCAGCGCCGGGCCGTTCAAGACGGCCCGCGCCTTCTACAGGCGGAACGGATACCGGCAGGAAGCGACGATCCGCGACTTTTGGGCAGAAGGTGACCACAAGATCACGTTCCGCAAAAGGCTTCGTTGAACCGCAGGATTCCCGAACCCGGAGCCCCGATCCGCGAGACAGTCTGACGGCAGGGCGTGGTGGGCAAGGCTTATCACACCTCCGGCACCAGCACCTCGCGCTTGCCGACGTGGTTGGCGGCCGAGACCACGCCCTGCTCCTCCATCTGCTCGACCAGCCGCGCGGCCTTGTTGTAGCCGATGGCCAGCTTGCGCTGGATGTAGCTGGTCGAACACTTGCGGTCCTTGGCGACGATCATCACCGCCTGGTCGTAAAGCGCGTCGTCCCCGCCCTCGCCGCCAAGGCCCAGCACCGCGTCGATGTCGGACGCCACGTCATCCTCGACCCCCTCGACGACGCCCGACTTGTAGGACGGCGGGCCGAAGGACTTCAGGTGCGTCACCACCTCCTCCACCTCCTCGTCGGACACGAACGGCCCGTGGATGCGGGTGATGCGGGCGCCGTTGCCCATGTACAACATGTCGCCCTGGCCCAGCAGTTGTTCGGCCCCCTGTTCGCCCAGGATGGTGCGGCTGTCGATCTTCGATGTCACCTGGAAACTGATCCGCGTCGGGAAGTTCGCCTTGATGGTGCCGGTGATGACATCGACCGAAGGCCGCTGCGTCGCCATGATCAGGTGGATGCCCGAGGCCCGCGCCATCTGCGCCAGCCGCTGGATGCAGGCCTCGATCTCCTTGCCGGCGACCATCATCAGGTCAGCCATCTCATCGACGATCACGACGATGTAGGGGAAGGTCTCGGGCTTGAACTCCTCGGTCTCGAAGATGGGTTCCCCGGTGTCCTCGTCGAAGCCGGTCTGGACGGTGCGCTTGAACATCTCGTTCCGGGACAGGGCCTCGCGGACGCGGGTGTTGTAGCCCTCGATGTTGCGCACGCCCATCTTGGACATCTTGCGGTAACGCTCCTCCATCTCGCCCACGACCCACTTCAGCGCGACGACGGCCTTTTTCGGGTCGGTGACGACCGGCGACAGCAGATGCGGGATGCCGTCATAGACCGACAGTTCCAGCATCTTGGGGTCGATCATGATCAGCCGGCATTCGTCGGGCGTCAGCTTGTACAGCAGCGACAGGATCATGGTGTTGATGGCGACGGACTTGCCCGAACCGGTGGTCCCGGCGATCAGCAGATGCGGCATCTTGGCCAGGTTCGCCACCACCGGATCGCCGCCGATGTCCTTGCCAAGCGCCAGGGGCAGGGGCTGTGTGCCGTCGCCGAAGGCGCGGGACGCCAGGATCTCGCGCAGCAAGACCTTTTCGCGCCGGGCGTTGGGCAGTTCGATGCCGATCACGGTGCGGCCCGGCACCGTGCTGACGCGGGCCGACAGCGCCGACATCGACCGCGCGATGTCGTCCGACAGGCCGATCACCCGGCTGGCCTTGAGGCCCGGCGCGGGTTCCAGTTCGTAGAGCGTGACCACCGGGCCGGGACGGACCTCGGTGATCTGCCCCTTCACGCCATAGTCGTCCAGCACCGCCTCGAGCATCCGGGCGTTGTCCATCAACACCTCTTCCGAGACGGTGGGCTGGTCGCCGGCTGCGGGCGCGGCCAGAAGGTCAAGCGGCGGGCGTTCATAGCTGTCCGGCGCATCCTCGAACGCCAGATCCGGCGCGGCTTCCCGGTCGGCGGCTGCGGGACGGGCCGGCGCGGGCTTGCGGGCGGGCGGGACACTGATGCGCGGGGCCGTGTCGGCGGCTTCGGATCCGGCCGGGGCGGGCTCGGCCTGCCCGTCGCGCAGGCCCTCGCGCGTCAGGCGGGCCGCGACCACCGCCAGGACCGAGGGCTTGCCCGAGCGCGTGCGGATCGCGTCGTTGATGCGGCCGCTGACCTCCTCGGCCGAGGGGGCCTCGCCCTCGTAATCGGCGTCGCGCTCGATCAGTTCGGGCTCGGGCAGGTCCTCCTCGAGGTCCAGAAAATCGGGCCGGGAGGCCTTGCGGCGCGACAGGACCGGCGCGCGGGGCGCGGGATCCTGGGCGCGCGCCTGGCGCCGGGCCGCCAGACGCGACTTCAGCCCCGCCGAGGCCGCCGCCCCCTGCCCCGCCGCGCGCATCGCCAAATCGAAGGCGGTCAGCAGCCCGGCCACGAAGCGGCGCCACAGGCCGACCAGTTCGGAACGCTCGAAGCCCAGCGAAAAGGCGGCCATCGCCAAGACCGCCACCGCGACCACCAGCCCGGCCAGACGGATGCCGATCTGCGCCTTGACCGGCAGCAGGTTCAGCATGGCGCCCATCACCATGTCGCCGAAATGCCCGCCCAGGCCATAGGTCTGTTCCCAGGCCTGGCCCGGGATCAGGGTGCTGCAATAGACGGATGCAAGCGCCACGGTGATGGGGGTGAACAGCGCCCGCATGAAGCGGTCCTCGCCCCGGTGCAGCATGAAGCGCAGGCCCCAGACGACGGCCGACACCACCAGCATCCAGGATCCGCCGCCCGCGATCATCATCAGGGGCGAGGCGACATAGGCCCCGAAGCTGCCCAGGATGTTCTGGGCGGGTTCGTCGGTGGCCGACAGGAAGCTGGGATCCTCGGCCGACCAGCTGGACAGCATCAGCGCGATCACAAGGCCGGCGATGACCAGCAGCGCGCCCAGAAGTTCCTTGCCCCGCCGTTCAAGCGCCGCCTGCGTGGACTGGTCGAACAGCGGATCGCGGTGTTTTGCCTGCCAGCTTGCCATCGTCCTAACCTTCCCCGCCCGTCATGTCATCGTAAAGCACCGCGCGCAGCCGCTGCAGCGCCGGTTCGGTTTCCTCGGCATCCGCCACAAGGGCCACGCGGATGAAGCCCTTGCCCGGATTGTGGCCGTCCACCTCTCGGGACAGATAGGCCCCCGGCAGCACCTGGACGCCGGCCTGCGCCCACAGCCTGCGGGCGGCCTGTTCGCCATCGGGCACCGGAAGCCACAGGAAGAAGCCGCCCTGGATGGGCCGGTAGCCCGGCAGATTGCCAAGCACCCGGTCTGCCGTCGCGTATTTCTGCTGATACAGCGCCCGGCTGGCCGCCACGTGCGATTCGTCGCGCCAGGCGGCCTCGCTGACGGCCTGGGCGGGCAGCGACAGGGGCGCGCCGGCATAGGACCGCAGCCGCCGGATCTGGGCGATGTTGGCGGCGCTGCCGGCCACGAAGCCGGACCGCAGCCCGGGCAGGTTCGACCGCTTGGACAACGAGTTGAAGATCACCACGCGATCGGGCCGGCCCATCCCGGTGGCCACGGCCAGGGCGCCCGGCGGGGGGCGTCGCGCCAGATCTCGGAATAGCATTCATCGGCGAAGATCAGGAAATCGTGCCGGTCCGCCAGGGCGACCAGGCGCTCCAGATAGTCCTGGTCCGCGATCGCCCCCTGCGGGTTCGCGGGCGAACAGAGATAGGCGATGGCGGTGCGGTCCAGCAGGTCGGGCGGCAGGGCGGCGTAGTCGGGCAGGTTGCCGGTTTCCGGCGTCGCCGGCACGAAGACCGGTTCGGCCTGAACGGCGGCGGCGGCCACCGCATAGACCTGATAGAAGGGATTCGGGATCAGGATCGCGGGACGCTGGCCGTTCTTGCGTTCGGGACACAGCGCCAAGGCGGCGTTGAACAGCCCCTCGCGCGTGCCGTTCAGGGCCATGATCCGGTCGGGCGCGACATCCAGACCATAGCGGCTGCCCAGCCAGTCGCCGATGGCGGCCAGAAGGCCGGGTGTCCCCTCGTTGACGGGGTATTTCGCGAATCCCCCGATGTTCGCGGCCATCACCTCGGCCACGAAACCGGGCATGGGGTGGCGCGGCTCGCCGATGGTCAGAATCACCGGCGCCTGGCCTGCGGCCAGCCCCGGCTGAATGCCGGACAGCAGGCTGCGCAGACGCGGGAACGCGTATTCCGGCAGGTTCGAGAACCGCTCGGGGATTGCCATCTCTGCCTCGCTCGGGGTCTTTGGCCCCGTTTGTCCCTGGAAACATTAGCGTGATCGGCCGCTTGCGTCCAGCAAAAGACGGCCCGGAAAGCCGGGACCGACACAACCGCCGCGTGCGGGCGGTTCTACCCGGCCGCCACAGGGCCCATGCATGGCCCGCCGGTGGATCAGGCGGCAGCCAGGGCCGCCTCGGCCGCCGCGGCCAGGTGCAGCAGGTGGCCGTCGCGACCCGCATGGCCCATGACCGAGATCCCGCAGGCGGGATGCCCCGTCGGCAGGGTGCAGACCGGCAGGCCCAGCAGGTTGCCGATGCGGGTGTTGCGCAGGGTCAGAAGGTTGGCGCGCACGAACTCGGCCTCGTCATCCATCAGGGCCTGGGTCCTGGGGGGCAGGATCGGCACGGTGGGCAGCAGGATGGCGTCGAAGCCCGAGGCCACCTCCTTGACCCATTTGCGCCGGATCCGCACCAGGCTTTCCCAGGCCGCGACGTAATCGGGGGCGCTGACCTCGGCTCCGCCGCGGAACCGGTCCAGGATCGGCTTCCACATCAGTTCCGGCGCGTCCTCGATCTGGGCGCGCCAGATGCCATAGGCCTCGGGGGCGAACAGCGGGACCGACAGCGGCATGGCGCGGGCCAGCCAGTCCGACGACTGCCGGGTGATCCGCGCGCCCGCCCGCGCCAGGCGGTCAACCGCATCCTCGAAGGCCGCGACGGGGCCTTCCTCGGCATCCTCGAAGGGCACGCCCTCCAGCACCATCAGGCGGCGGCCCGACAGGTCGGCCCCGCGCAGATCGACCGGCTTGCGGCAGGCCATCAGCGCGAACAGTTCGGCGCAGTCCTCGACCGTCCGGGCGATGGGACCGGGCACGTCGAAGCGCCGGCACAGCGGGACGACGCCCTTTTCCGGCACCAGAATCGCGCGTCGGGATGAAGCCCACGAGGTCGTTCCAGGCCGCCGGCACCCGCACCGATCCGCCGGTATCGGTGCCGATCGCCGCGGCCGCCAGCCCCAGCGCCACGGACACCGCCGCCCCCGAGGACGAGCCGCCCGGCGCAAGGTCGGGATCCAGCGCATTGGGCGGCGTGGCGGTGCGCGGGTTCAGGCCCAACCCCGAAAAGGCCAGTTCGGTCATGTGGGTCTTGCCCAGGCAGATCGTGCCCTGGCGCGCCGCCCGGGACAGCACGATGGCGTCCTTGCGCGGCACGCGGCCTTCCAGCAGCCGGGATCCGGCCTCGGTCCCGGTGCCGCCGCTGTCGATGTTGTCCTTCCAGCTGATCGCCACACCGTCCAGCAGCCCGCGGCGAAGCTCCAGCTTGGCGCGGTCATGGGCGGCCACGGCTTCGGACCGGGCGCGGGTCTCGCTGACGCGGGCATAGATGCGGGCGGCATCGGGATGGGCCTTGATCGCGGCCAGATAGGCCTCGGTCTGGTCCAGCGGGTCCAGAAGCCCGGCCATGATCGCACGGCCCTGCTGGGCGGCGGACGCGCGCAGCCAGTCCATCCTCAGAAATCCACCGCGAGGCCGTTCTTCTCGTAGTCGCCGAAGCGCACCGGTTCGGGACCGTCGCGGCCGCCGTATTCCTTGGGCAAGGGCTGCCCGCCCGCCGCGGCCCGGCGACGCGCCTCGGCCTCGGCCAGGGCGCGACGGGCTGCGGGCGGCAGGTCGGGGCGGTCCGCCGGGGGCTGTTCGCTCATGGAAAGATCTCCCATCTGGGCGTAAGAGGTCGGGATCAGTCTTTCAACAACACTTAGGTGAAGGAAAGCGATTTGGCAAAGCGCGGCATGGATACGGCACGGTCTGGCGCATTGCGGCTGCTGGCGGGGGTGCGGGACGGGCTGTCCCTGTCCGATCAGGCGGGCGCGCTGAAGGCGATGGCGCCGCAGGATCAGGCCCGCGCCGCGCGCCTTGCGGCCGAGGTGCTGCGCCATCAGGCGCGGGCCGATGCGGTGATCGCGGCCTATGTCGCGCGCAGGCCCAGCCCGCAGGTGGCCGACATCCTGCGCCTGGCCACCCTTGAACTGCTCGAACTGGGGGGCGCGGCCCACGGTGTCGTGGATGCCGCCGTCACCCTGGCGCGCGGGCTGGGCCAAAAGGGGCAGGCCGCGGCGGGGATGGTGAACGCGGTGCTGCGCCGGATCGCCGGCCACCAGGGCTGGGCCGACCTGCCGCCCCAGCCGATGCCGGCCTGGCTGCGCGACCCTGTCGCCGCCGCCTATGGCGAGGATGCGGCGCGCGCCATCGAGGCCGCCCACCAGGCCGGGGCGCCGCTGGACCTGACCGCGAAACCCGCCACCTTGGTCGAGATCGAGGGCGCCCGGCCGCTGCCGACCGGCTCGTGGCGCATCCAGGGCCCGGTGCAGGTCTCGGCCCTGCCCGGCTACGACCGGGGCGAGTGGTGGGTTCAGGACGCCGCCGCGGCCCTGCCCGCGCGCCTGCTGGATCCCCGCCCCGGCGAACGCATCGCGGACCTGTGCGCCGCGCCCGGCGGCAAGACGCTGCAACTGGCGGCAGCGGGCGCGCAAGCGGTGGCCGTGGACATCAGCCCGACCCGGCTGCGCCGCGTGGCGGAAAACCTGAAGCGCTGCGGCCTGACCGCGGAACTGGTCGCGGCGGACGCGCTCGACTGGCGCCCCGGCGCGGCCCTGGACGCGGTTCTTCTGGACGCGCCCTGCTCGGCCACCGGCACGATCCGCCGTCATCCCGACCTGCCCTTCCTGCGCGACGGATCGGGCATCCCCGCGCTGATCGACCTGCAGGCGCGCCTGATCGACCACGCGCTGTCGCTGATCCCGCCGGGCGGGCGGCTGGTCTATGCGGTCTGCTCGCTGCTGCCCGACGAGGGCGAGGCCCAGATCGCCGCAGCCCTCGCCCGCCATCCCGGCCTGACGGTCGAGACGCCGGCGCTGCCCGGGGTCGATCCCGCCTGGATCACCCCCGAGGGCGGATTGCGCACGCGTCCCGATCATTGGCCGGATCGGGGCGGCCTGGACGGCTTCTTCATGGCGCGCCTGCGGAAGGCAGCCTGACCGGCTCCTGCTCCGGACGACAAATATCCTCGGGGGGTCCGGGGGCGAAGCGCCCCCGGCGGCGCCACTGGACCTTTGGCCTGCATGGGGCTAAGGCACCGCAAACCAGATGCGAGGCCCCATGTCCCGTCCCGTGCCGATCCGACGCGCGCTGATCTCGGTCTCCGACAAGACCGGGCTGATCGACTTCGCCCGCAAGCTGGACGCCCGGGGGATCGAGATCCTCTCCACCGGCGGCAGCGCCGGCACCCTGCGCGAGGCCGGGCTGAGGGTGGTGGACGTGGCCGCGGTGACCGGCTTCCCCGAGATGATGGACGGCCGCGTCAAGACGCTGCATCCTGCGGTTCACGGCGGCTTGCTGGCGCTGCGCGACAACCCCGAACACCTCGCCGCGATGGAGGCGCATGGCATCGGCCCGATCGACCTGCTGGTGGTGAACCTCTACCCGTTCGAGGAGATGGTGGCGAAGGGCGCCTCTGCCGCCGACTGCATCGAGAACATCGACATCGGCGGCCCGGCGATGATCCGTGCGGCCGCCAAGAACCATGGCTTCGTCACCGTGATCGTGGACATCCAGGACTATGACGTGCTGCTGGCCGAACTGGACGCCAACGACGACCGCACCACCCTGGCCTTCCGCCAGCGCCAGGCACAGATCGCCTATGCCCGCACCGCCGCCTACGACGCCGCCGTGTCCACCTGGCTGGCCGCCGCCATCGGCGAGCAGACGCCGCGCCGGCGCGCCTTCGCCGGCACCCTGGCCCAGCCCCTGCGCTATGGCGAGAACCCGCACCAGCAGGCGGCCTTCTATGTCACCGGCGACAGCCGCCCCGGCGTCGCCACCGCGCGCCAGTGGCAGGGCAAGGAACTGTCCTACAACAACATCAACGACACCGACGCCGCCTTCGAACTGGTGGCCGAGTTCGATCCCGCCGAAGGGCCGGCCTGCGCGATCATCAAGCACGCCAATCCCTGCGGCGTGGCGCGGGGCGCGACCGCGCTCGATGCCTATCGGCGGGCCTTCGACTGCGACCGGACCTCGGCCTTCGGCGGCATCGTCGCGCTGAACTGCCCGCTCGACGGCGCCACCGCCGAAGACATCGCCCGGATCTTCACCGAGGTCGTCATCGCCCCCGACGCCGACGAGGACGCCAAACGCATCTTCGCCGCCCGGAAGAACCTGCGCCTGCTGACCACCGGCGGTCTGCCCGATCCGCGGGCGCCGGGGCTGGCCTTCCGGCAGGTCGCCGGCGGCTTTCTGGTGCAGGGGCGCGACAACGGCCATGTGGGCCTGTCCGACCTGAAGGTTGTCAGCGACCGCCGCCCCGACGACGCCGAACTGGCCGACATGCTGTTCGCCTGGACGGTGGCCAAGCACGTCAAGTCCAACGCCATCGTCTATGCCCGCGACGGGGCGACCGTCGGCATCGGCGCGGGGCAGATGAGCCGCATCGACAGCACCCGCATCGGCCGCCGCAAGTCCGAGGACATGGCCGAGGCCCTGGGCCTGGACCGGCCGCCCACCATCGGCGCGGTCGTGGCCTCGGACGCGTTCTTTCCGTTCGCCGACGGCATCGAGGCCCTGGCCGAGGCCGGCGCCCGCGCCGTCATCCAGCCCGGCGGGTCGATGCGCGACGACGAGGTGATCGCCGCGGCCAACCGCCTGGGGCTGGCGATGGTCTTCACCGGCCAGCGGCATTTCCGTCACTGATGCAGCAGGAACTGCCCCTCGATCCGCCGGCCCCGGCGACGCCGAAACCGGCCCCCCGGCCGCGGACCCCGCGCGCGCCCAAGAAGAAGCCCCCGCCCCCGGCCCGCACCGACATGCGGCTGCTGATCTGGGTGGCCACGACGATCTTCGTACTGGACCAGGTGCTGAAATACTGGGTGGTCCATGTGCTGCAACTGGACCGCGTCCGCGCGATCGACGTGCTGCCGCCCTGGCTGAACCTGCGCATGGCCTGGAACCAGGGGGTGAACTTCGGGCTGATGGCCTCGGACACGGATGTGATGCGGTGGGTGCTGATCGCCGTGGCGCTGGTCATCGTGGCCTGGGTCTGGGTCTGGATCTGGCGTTCGGACGCGGGCATCCTGGCCCGCGTGGCGGGGGGCTGCTGATCGGCGGGGCGCTGGGCAATGTGATCGACCGGCTGCTTTACGGGGCGGTGGCGGATTTCCTGAACATGTCGCTGCCCGGCTGGCAGAACCCCTACAGCTTCAACGTGGCCGACATCGCGATCTTCGCGGGCGCCATCGGGCTGGTGCTGGTTCCCCAGAAGAAGGACCCGGCCGGGCCCGCCCGCAAGCCGCGCGCCAGGGCCGCCGACAAGACCCGTGACGGGACGGGCAAATCCGGCTAGAACGGACGCAACGAACGAAGGGGCAGGACATGCAGGCTTTTGTCAGGGGCATCGCGGCGGCGGCCGTCATGGGGCTTTCGGCCTGCGGCAGCAACCAGCTGATGAACATCGAGACGGGCCAGAACAGCCCCGACGAATTCGCCATCCTGCCGACGCGGCCGCTGTCCCTGCCGCCCGATCTGGCGCTGCTGCCCGCGCCCACGCCGGGCGGGGCCAACATCACCGATCCCAACCCCGGCGCGGATGCGGTGGCGGCGCTGGGGGGCGACCCGGGGCGCCTGTCCGACCAGGGCATCGCGGCGGCGGACGGCGCGCTGGTGGCCCATGCCGCGCGGCGGGGCACGGATCCGGCGATCCGCGAACGGCTGGCCGAATCGGACGCGGAATGGCGGTCGCGCAACAAGCGCCGCCCGCTCGAGGCGCTGTTCGGCACCAACGTCTATCAGCGCGCCTATCGCCCGATGGCGCTGGATTCGCGGACCGAACAGCAACGCTGGCAGCGCGCCGGCGCCATCACCCAGACCTCGCCCCCCCGCCCGAGGAATGACCGCGGGCTTCGACCCGACCCGCCCCGACTTCGGCCGCGACCCCTGGCCGCAATACGCCCGGCTGCGCGCCACGCCCGGCCTGCCCGACTGGCAGGGTTACCGGCTGGCCTCGCGCTTCGACGAGGTGCGCGCCATCGCGGTGGACCGGCGGATGGTGCGGGGGACCGCGCTGTTCGGCGCGGAGGAACAGCGCCGGATGCAGCGGGCCGAGAATTTCCACGACATGCCGTTCCACGAACGCTTCGTGCAGACCTCGATGCTGGAACTGGACGGGCCGGACCACGACCGGCTGCGGCGCGCGGTGTTTCCCTTCTTCACCAGAACCCGCCTGGAGAGCCTGCGCGGCTTCGTCGCGGGATGGGTGAAGGATGCGCTCGACCGGCTGATCCCGCGCGGGCGCTTCGACTTCATCGCCGATCTGGCCGCCGGCCTGCCCGGGCAGGTGATCGGCCACCTGATCGGCACCGATCCCGCGCTGGCCCCGCAGATGACCCGCTGGACCGAGGACACCGTCAGCTATTTCGATGTCAGCCGCCGCAGCGCCGACCGCAAGGCCCGGGCCGAGGCGGCGGTGCGGCTGTTCCACGACGCACTGCAGGACCTTCACGCCGACCGCAGGGCGCGCCCCCGCGACGACCTGATGTCGGCGCTGATCGGCGCCGAGGACGCCGGCCTGCTGAGCCATGACGAACTGATCGCCACGATCATGCAGATCCTGCACGCCGGCCACGGATCGACCATCGACGTGATGGGCAGCGGGCTTCACGCGCTGCTGGCCCATCCCGACCAGATGGCCCGCCTGCGCAACGACCCGGCGCTGATGCCCACCGCCGTGCAGGAGATGTTCCGCTTCGCGCCGCCGCTGGTCTTCTTCCACCGCTACGCCTCCGAGGATCTGGCCGTTGCCGGACGGATCTGGCCGCGGGGCACGCGCTTCGGGCTGCTCTATGCCAGCGCCAACCGCGACCCTGCGGCCTTCCCCGATCCCGACCGCTTCGACATCGCCCGCAGCCCCAATGTCCACCTGGCCTTCGGGGCGGGGCCGCATGTCTGCCTGGGCAACAACCTGGCCCGGCTGAACATGGAGGTGCTGTTCTCCGCGCTTCTGGCCCGCGCGCCGGCGATCGCGGCGGATGGTCCGGCCGTCTGGCGGATCGGCCTTCAGGCGCATGGCCCGCTGGCCCTGCCCATCACCCTTGCCACACATTAGCGTCAGGCGGGTTGCGCAATCTTCGGCCGCGGGTCAGATTTTCCCCTGACCAAGGAGGTTTGCCCCATGCCGCGACAGACCCTGCCCGCGATTCCCGCGCTGCCCTCGCTTCTCACGCTGCCCTCGCTTCTCACGCTGCCCGTGCTTCTGACGCTGACTGTTGGCGCGCTGCCCGCGCGGGCGGATCTGCCCGAAGGGATCACCCATTTCACCCTACCCAACGGGCTGGAGACCGTGGTGATCGAGGACCACCGCGCCCCGGTCGTGGTGCAGATGGTCTGGTACCGGATCGGATCCGCGGACGAGCCGCCGGGCAAGTCCGGCATCGCGCACTACCTGGAACACCTGATGTTCAAGGGCACCGAGAAGCTGGAACCGGGCGAGCTGTCCAAGACCGTGACCGCCAATGGCGGCATGGACAACGCCTTCACCAGCTACGACTACACCGCCTATTTCCAGCGCATCGCCTCGGACCGGCTGCCCCTGGTGATGGAGATGGAGGCCGACCGCATGGCCAACCTGCGCATCGGCGAGGACGACTGGCAGGCCGAACGCCAGGTGGTGCTGGAGGAACGCGCCCAGCGGGTGGACAGCGATCCCGGATCGCTGTTCGCCGAGGAGCGCAACGCCACGCAGTTCTACAACCACCCCTACGGCCGCCCGGTGATCGGCTGGCGCACCGAGATGGAGGGGCTGACGCGCGAGGATGCGCTGGCCTGGTATGACGACCACTATTCCCCGAACGAGGCGATCCTGATCCTGGCGGGCGACGTGACCCCCGAGGAGGCGCGCGAGCTGGCCGAGACGTATTACGGCCCGATCCCCGCCAAGGGCGAGGCCGCGCCGCGGATCCGTCCGCAGGAGCCCACCCAGCGGGCGCCCCGCCGGATGGAGATGACCGACCCCCGCGTGCCCCAGCCGGTGATGACGCGCAGCTACCTGGCCCCGGAACGCAACCCCGGCGACCAGAAGGAGGCCGCCGCCCTGACGGTTCTGGCCGAACTGCTGGGCGGGTCGATGCAGACCTCGATCCTGGGCCGGGAACTGGCGATGAAGGGAAGCGCGCTGTGGGTCGGCGCGGGCTATGACGGCTTTGCGGTGGATCCGACCAGCTTCGCCATCTCTCTGGTGCCCGCCGCCGACATGACCCCCGAGGAAGCCGAGGCCGAACTGGACCGGGTGCTGGCCGGCTTTCTGGAAAGCGGCCCCGATGCGGCCGATCTCGAGCGGGTCAAGACCCGGATCGAGGCGGCGCGGGTCTATGCGCTCGATTCGGCGCATGGCCGGGCCTACGACTATGGGCAGGGTCTTGCGACCGGCCTTTCGGTCGAGGATGTGGCGGCCTGGCCCGACATCCTGGCCTCGGTCACGGCCGATGACGTGATGGCCGCCGCCCGCAAGGTGTTGGGCCGCGAGGCATCGGTCACCGGCTGGCTGCTGCCCGCGCCGCCGCCGGCCGAAGGCGCGCAGGCCGCCGCCGAGGCGCTGCCCGCCCCGGCGGCCATCCCTGCCGATGCCGCCGCGCCCGCCCCCGGCCCCGCCCCCAGTCAAGCCCCCAGCCCCGAGGTGCAAGGATGATCCGTGCCGCCGTCGCCCTGTTCCTGGCCGTCCTGGCGGTCCCGGCCCATGCCATCGACATCCAGGAGGTCACATCGCCCGGCGGGATCAAGGCCTGGCTGGTCGAGGACGAGACCATCCCCTTCGTGGCCGTGCAGTTTTCCTTCAAGGGCGGCGCCAGCCTGGACCCGGAAGGCAAGCGCGGCGCCATCAACCTGATGACCGGAACGCTGGAGGAAGGCGCCGGCAGCCGCAACTCCGTGGCCTTCGCCCAGGCGGTCGAGGATCTGGGCGCGCAGTTTTCCTTTGACGTCGGCGACGATTCCCTGACCGTCGGGATGCGCGCCCTGACCGAGAACCGCGACGAGGCCGCGGCGCTTCTGGCCGAGGCGCTGACCACCCCGCGCTTCGACGACGACGCGGTGGAACGCGTCCGCGCGCAGGTCCAGTCGGTCATCCGGGCCGAGGCGACCGACCCGCAATCCATCGCCGCCAAGGAAATGGCGCGCCAGGCCTGGGGCGATCATCCCTACGGAAGCTCGATCAACGGCACGCTGGAGTCGGTGGCCTCGCTGACGCGGCAGGATCTGGTGGCGGCCAAGAACCGCGTCCTGGCCCGCGACCGCGTGGTGGTGGGCGCCGCGGGCGACATCTCGCCCGAGGAGCTGGGTCGGCTTCTGGACACGGTGCTGGGCGGGTTGCCCGAACAGGGCACCGCGCCCCTGCCGGAACCCGCGGAGCTGCAACTGACCGGCGGCGTCACCGTGATCGACTGGGACAGCCCGCAGACCGTGGTCAGCTTCGCCGGCCCCGGCATCGCCATCGACGACCCCGACTATTTCGCGGCCTATGTGGCCAACCACATCCTGGGCGGCGGCGGCTTCAGTTCGCGCCTGATGGAGGAGCTCCGCGAAAAGCGCGGCCTGACCTATGGCGTCGGCACGACGCTGGCGACCGGGCTCTATGGCCAGACCTGGCAGGGCGGGATGGCGGGCTCGAACGCCACCACCCGGCAGGCCGTGGACCTGATCCGGCAGGAATGGGACCGCATGGCCCGCGAAGGCGTCACCGACCGGGAACTGCAGGACGCCAAGACCTACCTGACCGGCGAATATCCGCTGCGCTTCGACGGGAACGGCAAGATCGCGGGCATCCTGGCCGGGATGCAGCTGATCGGCTTTCCCATCGACTATGTGAACACCCGCAACGACAAGGTCGAGGCCGTTACCGCCGAGGATGTCAGCCGCGTCGCGGGGCGCCTGCTGGACGCCGACGCCCTGCGCTTCGTCCTGGTCGGCCGGCCCGAGGGGATCGCCCCGACCGACCAGGCTCGGGCCGAACCTGTGAACTGAACCTCGGCCCTCCGGCGGTGGCGCCCCCGCCCTGGGGCCGTCGCCGGTCAGGGAATCTCTGGCCCCGCCGCGCTGGGCCTGCTAGATATGGGTGCATGAACAGCCAGGCCCCCCATATCCGGCCCGTGATCCGTCAACTGGACGAGGCGACGGCCAACCGCATCGCCGCCGGAGAGGTGGTCGAGCGCCCGGCCTCGGCGGTCAAGGAACTGGTCGAAAACGCGCTCGATGCCGGGGCGAGGCGCATCGACATCGCCATCGAGGACGGCGGCCGGCGGCTGATCCGCGTCTGCGACGACGGCTGCGGCATGGCCCCCGAGGATCTGCCGCTGGCCTTGTCGCGCCACGCCACCAGCAAGATCGACGGCACCGATCTTCTGGCGATCCGCAGCTTCGGGTTCCGCGGCGAGGCGCTGCCCTCTCTGGGGGCGGTGGGGCGGCTGACGATCACCTCGCGGATGCGGGGCGCCGAGGGGGCGACGATCGCGGTCGCGGGCGGCAGGATGACCGCGGTGCGCCCTTCGGCGGCCAATCCCGGCACCATCGTCGAACTGCGCGACCTGTTCTTCGCCACCCCGGCGCGGCTGAAGTTCCTGCGCGGCGACCGGGCCGAGACCCTGGCGGTGGCCGATTGCGTGCGCCGCCTGGCGATGGCGGAACCCTTCGTGGGCTTCACCCTGGGCGCCGACGGCAAGGAGATCTTTCGGGCCGATGCCGAACAGGGACAACTGTTCGACGCGCTGCAGATCCGCCTGTCCCGCGTCATGGGCCGCGACTTCATCGACAACTGCATCCCCATCGATGCCGAACGCGACGGCCTGCGCCTTGCGGGCTTCGCGGCGCTGCCCACTTATTCGCGGGGCGCGGCGGTGGCGCAGCATCTTTACGTCAACGGCCGCCCGGTCCGGGACAGGCTGCTGACGGGCGCGCTGCGGGCCGGATACATGGACGTGCTGGCCCCCGGGCGGCACCCGGCGGCGGTGCTGTATCTGTCCTGCGACCCGCAGCTTGTGGATGTGAACGTCCATCCCGCCAAGGCCGAGGTGCGCTTTCGCGATCCGCAGGCGGCGCGCGGCCTGCTGGTCGCGGCCCTGCGGCACGCGCTGGCGGGTGCGGGCCACCGCGCCTCGTCCACGCTGGGGGACGCGACGGCGGCGGCCTTCAGCCCCGGATCCCGGACGCCCGCCGGCGGGCGGTCCTTCCCGATGCCGCCTCGCCCCTCGGGCGCGGCGATCGGCGCCGGCCTGGCCCTGCAGGCCCCGATGCCGGGCTTTGCCGAGACGCCTTCGGCTCGGGCCGAGGAACCGGCCGAGGACCCTGCCGCCGCGCCGCTGGGCGCGGCGCGGGCGCAGATCCACGAAAACTACATCCTTGCCCAGACCGAGGACGGGCTGGTGATCGTCGATGCCCATGCGGCGCATGAACGGCTGGTCTATGAACGGCTGAAGGCGCAGGCCGCCGCGGCAGGCATCGCCCGCCAGGCGCTGCTGATCCCCGAGATCGTCGATCTGCCCGAGGCGGATGCGGCCCGCGTCCTGGCGATCGCCGCGGATCTGGCGGCGCTTGGCCTGGTCGTCGAGCCCTTCGGCGGCGGGGCGGTCGCCGTGCGCGAGGTTCCGGCGATGCTGGCGCGGCTGGACGCCCGCGCCCTGATCCGCGACATCCTGGACGATCTGGCCGACCAGGGCGCCTCCGACCGGCTGCGCGGACGGATCGAGGCGGTGCTGTCGTCGATGGCCTGTCACGGATCGGTCCGTTCGGGCCGCCGCATGACCGCCGAGGAGATGAACGCCCTGCTGCGCGAGATGGAGCGGACGCCCCGGTCCGGCCAGTGCAACCACGGCCGTCCGACCTGGGTGAAGCTGCGCCTTTCCGACATCGAGCGGCTGTTCGGCCGCAAGGACTGACGGGACAGCGCTGGCCGGTGGCTGGCGGGACGGTCCTGCCGGTTCAGGAACCGCCGTCCGCCGGGGTCACGCGGATCAGGCGGCCGTTGTCCTCGTCCGTCAGCAGCATGATCGCGCCGTCGCTGGCCACCTCGACCTCGCGGACGCGGCCGATGCCTTGGAGGTGGCGGGCCTCGCCGGTGACGCGGTCGTCCTCAAGCTCCAGCCGCACGAGGTCGTTGGACCGCAGCCCGCCGATCAGCAGATCCCCCTGCCAGTCCGGGAACATCTCGCCGTCATAGAAGGTCATCTGGCCGGGCGCGATGACGGGGTCCCAGTAATAGACCGGCTGCTCGGTGCCTTCCAGCCGGGTGATACCCTCGCCCACCGGCTCGCCGCTGTATTCCAGGCCATAGGTCACGCGCGGCCAGCCATAGTTGCGGCCCGCCCGGGGCAGGTTCAGTTCGTCGCCGCCCATCGGCCCGTGTTCGATGGTCCACAGCCGGCCCTGATCGTCAAGCGCCGCGCCCTGGATGTTGCGATGGCCCCAGGACCAGATCTCGGGCAGGGCTTGGGCGACGCCGGGATCGCCCATCGGCTCGCCCGTCAGGGGGTCGATGCGGACCACCTTGCCCAGCGTCGTCGTGACGTTCTGGGCATAGACGCGCGCATCCTCGACCGAGCGTTCGCCCGTGGTCACGAACAGTCCGCCTTGCCGGTCGTGGATCAGCACCGACCCGTAATGCATGGTCGAATCCCAGGCGGGCTGCTGCTGCCAGATCACCTGGGTCCCCTCCAGGCTGCGGCCATCGGCCGAGAGGGTGCCGGTGGCGACGGCGGTGGCGGTCTTGCCGTCCTCGCGCGGCTGGGCAAAGCTGATCCAGACGCGGCGGCTTTCGGCGAAATCGTCGGCCACCGCCACATCCAGAAGCCCGCCCTGCTTGCGGGTGTCCAGTTCCGGCAGCCCGTCGATCGGATCGGACAGGGCGCCGTCGGCCCCCACGCGCCGCAGATTGCCGGCCCGTTCCGTCACCAGCCAGCTGCCGTCCGGCAGTTCGGCAAGCCCCCAGGGATGGTCCAGCCCCTGGGCCAGCACCGTCTGCCTCAGGGCAGGCCGGCTCTCCAGCGCGGGCGCGCGGGTCTGGTTCTGGAAGGCGGGCTGCTGGTGGGGGGCGTTGAGCGGGGCTGCGTTGAAATCCTGGGCCGAGGCGGTTCCCGCCAGCAGGGCGGATGCGGCCAGGCAGGTCAGCGGGGTGGCGGAGCGGGTCGCAGACATCATGGGGGCCTCTCGATTGACGGTCGGGATCCCTGGCGGAACATCCGCCTGGCCGCAGGCGTTCCGCCACCGGCCTTCACGCCTGCATCACGTCCCCGTCAGGACGCGGGCAGGGCTGGCGCGTGGCTGTCGAACAACGCCCCGGCGCGGCCCCAGGCGCCGTCGTCGATCCGGTCCAGTTCCAACAGCACCGGCAGCAGTTGCCGGGCGAAATCCTGGGAACTTTCGCACGGCAGCATCGAGGGCAGGTTGTCGATGGCCATCACGTCCAGCGGCGGATCCTCGGCCACGCGCAGGACCGGCCGATCCCAGGTGGTCGTGCGGTCATAGACCTTGATCGGGGAAAACGCGCTGGTCGGATCGCAGGCCAGGTCGCCGATGACGGTCAGGCGCCGGCCGGGCGCCACCGCGCCCGCCGGGACGAAGACCGGCGCCCCGGGGCGGGCCAGGATCGCGTTGAGGAACAGGTCATGGACCAGAACCTCGGGGAAGGGGCCGCCGTGTGCGGTCTCGGCCATGTCCCAGCGGGTGACGGGCACGCCCAGCGCCACCAGCAGGTCGGCCGCGCCGGTGCCGACCCGGCCCTTCGCACCGATCACCAGGGCGTGGGGGCGCGGCCGGCCGGTGGCGTCAAGCCGCGCCCGCAGGTCGTCCAGAAGCGCGTCCCGGTCCGCATGGGCCTGGACGGGGCCGCAGATGCCGCCGCGCTGCTGGGCGGCCCAGGCCTTCAGCGTGACTGCGGCCCCCGCATAGCCCGCCCAGTAGCCGAAGGCCGCCAGACGCCGCCCGTCCTCGTCCGTCAGGTATTCCAGATCGTAAAGCCGCCCGCCCCCGGCGCGGAACCGCCGCAGCAGGGCCTGCCCCGCCGCCTGGCCCTTGTAGGCATGGCCGAACATGACGTGGCGGTGGCGCAGCGGGGTGCCGTCGTCGGGCAGTTCCTTCAGCCCGAAGATGATCGCGTCGTCGGGCGCGGTGGGCCAGCTTCCCGCAGGGGCGATGGTGGCGCCGGCCCGGGCATAATCCTGGGTCGGAAAGACCCGGTGGGGGCTGTCCTCGACGGTGACGGTCATGCCGCGGGCGATCAGCGCCGCCGCGCCCTCGGGGGCGAGGCCCGCGCGGTTCTCGTTGGGGCGGCTTTCGGCCCGCAGCCACAGATGGGTCATGGTCGTCCGGTTCCTGCCTGTCGCATGATGCCGCCGATCCCCGGGGTTCGGGGGAACCCGCGGGGCGGCAATGGTGTTCAACCGGCATCCCCCATGTCGCGTTCCCTTTTGCGTTCCCGGAGAACCCTGATGATCCTGACCCGCCGCACCAGCCTGATCCTGGGCCTGGCCGCCAGCGCCGCCGCCATCATGCCGCGCCTGTCCCTGGCCCAGACCGAAACCCCCACCTCGTTTTCCTTCCCGGTCGAGGGGGGCAGGTGGTGTTTCACCCGGTCGGCCATGCCTCGATGGTGGTCGAGACGCCGGGCGGGGTGATCTATGTCGATCCGGTCGGCGGCGCCGAGGCATTCCAGGGCCAGCCCCAGCCCGCCTTGATCCTGATCACCCATGAACACAGCGACCATTTCGACCTGCCGACGCTGCAGGCCCTTCCCGAGGTCGCCATCATCGCCAACCCGGCGGTCCATGCGATGCTGCCGGCGCCGATGCAGGCGCGCGCCACCGCCATGGCCAATGGCGATCAGGCGCAGGCCATCGGGATGCTGGTCGAGGCTGTGCCCGCCTACAACACCACCCCCGAACGCCAGCAGTACCACCCCCAGGGCCGCGACAACGGCTATGTGCTGACCATCGGCGGCAAGCGGTTCTATATCGCCGGCGACACCGAGGACACGCCCGAGATGCGCGCGCTCGAGAACATCGAGGTCGCCTTCCTGCCGATGAACCTGCCCTACACGATGACCGTCCAGCAGGCGGCGGATGCGGTGGCCGAGTTCCGGCCGGTGTCGGTCTTTCCCTATCATCACCGCGGCAGCGACGTGCAGGAATTCGCCCGCCTGGTCGAGGCGTCGGGCGCGGGCAGCCTGGTGGTGATCGCCAACTGGTATCCGCAGGGCGAGGCCGGCTGACCGCTTTACCGGCCGGGCGCGGCAGGATAGCAAGGCGGAATGCTGCGATACCTTCTGCGTCGGCTGGTGGTGCTGGGGGCAAGCCTGCTGGCTGCCTCGGTCCTGATCTTTTCGATCGTGGAGCTGGTGCCGGGCGATCCGGCCAGCTTCATGCTGGGCACCGGCGCCCAGCCCGAGACGGTGGCGGCGCTGCGCGACCAGCTTGGCCTGGATCGGCCCCTGCCGCTGCGCTATTCGGCCTGGGCGGCGGCGCTGCTGCAGGGTGATTTCGGCACCAGCTTCACCTACAGGACGCCCATCGCCGGGATGATCCTGGACCGGCTGCAGGTCTCGTTGCCGCTGGCGCTGCTGGCGCTGGGGCTGGCGGTGGCCGTGGCGGTGCCGGTCGGGCTTTACGCAGCCGGACGCCAGGGGCGGGCGGGCGACGGACTGGCGATGGGCGCGGCGCATCTGGGCGTGGCGCTGCCCAACTTCTGGCTGGCGATGCTGCTGGTGCTGGTCTTTGCCGTGCGCCTGCGATGGTTGCCCGCCGGCGGCTTTCCCGGATGGTCCGATCCCGCCGCGGCGCTGCGTTCGCTGATCCTGCCCGCGGTGGCGCTGGCGCTGCCGCAGGCCGCGATCCTGGCCCGGGTGCTGCGCTCGGCGCTGGTCGAGACGATGGGCCAGGACTACATCCGCACCGCCCGCGCCAAGGGCCTCAGCGCCGCGCAGGCGCTGCGCCGCCATGCCCTGCGCAACGCGCTGATCCCGGTGCTGACGATCCTGGGGATGCAGTTCAGCTTCCTGCTGGCCGGCGCGATCATCATCGAGAACGTGTTCTATCTTCCGGGCCTAGGCCGGATGATCTTCCAGGCGATCACGCAGCGCGACCTGATCGTGGTGCAGTCGGCGGTGCTGGTGCTGGTCGCGGCGGTGATCGCGGTGACCTTCCTGGTCGATCTGGCCTATGCGGCGGTCGATCCCCGGCTGCGCCGCGCATGAGGATCGGCCTGGCCCTCGGCTGCGCCCTTGCCGGGCTGGCGCTGCTGGCGGCGGTCGTCTCGGCATTCTGGACGCCCCATGACATCGCCCGGCTTGCCATCGGGCAGAAGCTGATGCCGCCCTCGGGGGCGCACTGGTTCGGCACCGATCATCTGGGCCGCGACATCCTGTCGATGGCGATGCTGGGGGCGCAGACCTCGCTGGCGGTGGCGCTGGTGGCGGTGGCCATCGGCATGGGGCTGGGCGTGCCGCTGGGGCTGCTGGCGGCCGCCCAGCGCGGCACCTGGCTGGACGAGGTGGCGATGCGCGGCAACGACCTGATCTTCGCCTTCCCCTCGCTGGTCATCGCAATCCTGATCACGGCGGTGCTGGGGCCCTCGGCCACCAACGCCATCATCGCCATCGGCATCTTCAACATCCCGGTCTTCGCCCGCGTCACGCGGGGTGCCGCCCTGCCCATCTGGGTGCTGGATTACGTCCGCGCGGCGCGCGTGGCTGGCAAGGGCGCGGGACTCATCAGCCTGCAGCACGTCCTGCCCAACATCGCCGGCCTTCTGGTCGTCCAGGCCACCATCCAGTTCAGCCTGGGGATCCTGGCGGAAACCGGGCTGTCCTATGTGGGCCTGGGCGCGCAGCCGCCCACCCCAAGCTGGGGCCGGATGCTGGCCGAGGCGCAGACCATGGCCATGCTGGCCCCGCATGTCGCGATCATCCCGGGTCTGTGCATCGTGCTGACGGTGCTGGGGCTGAACCTGCTGGGCGACGGGCTGCGCGACGCGCTGGATCCGCGGCTGCGGGTGATGCGGTGATCCGCGTCGCGGATCTGTCGGTGGCGCTTGACGGGCGGCCGGTGCTGCAGGGGCTGTCGCTGGATCTGGCGCCGGGGCGGGTGACGGGTCTGGTGGGCGAATCGGGCAGCGGCAAGTCGATGACCGCGCTTGCGGTGATGGGGCTTCTGCCGCGGCGGGCGCGGGCGTCCGGGCAGGTGATGCTGGACGGGCGCGACCTGCTGGCGCTGCCGGAACGGCAGTTGTGCCGCATCAGGGGCGCGCGCATCGGCATGATCTTCCAAGAGCCGATGACCGCGCTGAACCCGCTGATGACCATCGGCGATCAGGTGGCCGAGGGGCTGGTCCTGCACCGCGGCCTGGACCGCCGCGCTGCCCTGGCCCTGGCCCGGGAACGGCTGGACCGCGTGGGCCTGCCCGCCCCCGCTTTCCCCTGACGCTTTATCCGCACGAACTGTCGGGCGGGCAGCGTCAGCGGGTGGCCATTGCCCTTGCCGTCGCGCTGCGGCCCGATCTGCTGATCGCGGACGAACCGACGACGGCGCTGGATGTCACCACCCAGGCCCGGATCCTGGATCTGCTGAAGGATCTGGTGCGGGACGAGGGCATGGCCCTGCTGCTGATCACCCACAACCTGGCGGTGGTCGCGGGCCTGGCCGACCGCGTGGCGGTGATGCAGGCGGGCCGGATCGTCGAGGAAGGCCCGACCGAGGCGCTGTTTCGCAGCCGCAGCCACGCCTATACCCGCCAGCTTTTCGCGGCCTCGCGCCACCGTCCCGTCCGGCCCGGGCGGGCGCTTGCGCCGGAACCGCTGGTGCAGGTGACGGGGGCGGTGCGCGACTATCGCACGGTCGAGGGGGCGCTGCGCGCGCTGGACGGGATCAGCCTGGCCATCGGGCGCGGTGAAAGCGTCGGTCTGGTGGGCCAATCGGGCTGCGGCAAGTCCACGCTGGCGCGGGCGATCCTGGGGCTGGAGCCCTTGCAGGGCGGCCGCATCACCCTGGACGGGCAGGCCGTGGCCGCCGGCCAGCGGATGCCGCGCGGCCTGCGGGCGCGGATGCAGGCGGTATTTCAGGATCCCTTCGGCAGCTTCGACCCCCGCTGGCGCGTCGACCGCCTGCTGGCCGAGCCCTTCCACCTGACCGGCCGGCCGCCCGACTGGCGGGGCCGTGTGGCCGACGCCCTGGCCGAGGTCGGCCTGCGGCCCGGCGACGCCCGCAGGTTCATCCACGAATTCAGCGGCGGCCAGCGGCAGCGGCTGGCCATCGCCCGCGCGCTGATCATCAGGCCCGCCCTGATCGTCCTGGACGAGGCCGTGAGCGCGCTTGACGTGCGGGTTCGCGCGCAGGTGCTGGACCTTCTGGCCCGCCTGCAGGCCGATCACGGGCTGTCCTACCTGTTCATCAGCCACGACCTGTCGGTGGTGCGCGGCATGGCCGACCGGATCCTGGTGATGCACCAGGGCCGCATCGTCGAGGAAGGCCCGCCGGACCGGATCATCGACGCGCCCCGGCACGATCCGACCCGTTCACTGGTCGCCGCGACGCCCGCGATCCCCGAAGACTGGCTTCAGCTCAGATAGCCGCCGTCCGAATCGTCGCCCGATTCATCGACCAGGCGGGCGAAATCGGGCAGGATGACGGTCCGCTTGCCGGCCAGTTCGATCACCCCGTCGCGCTTCAGGGCGCTGACCTGGCGGCTGACGGTTTCCAGGGTCAGACCCAGGTAATCGGCCATCGCCTCGCGCGTCAGGGGCAGGTCGAGGCGCATTTTCCCGCCCGGCTCGCGCTTTTGCAGCGCCGCCTCGCGGCGGGCGATGATGGCGATGAACGAGGCGATCTTTTCCCGCGCGGTCTTGCGGCCCAGAAGCAGCATCCATTCGCGCGCCGCGTCCAGCTCGTCCAGGGTCATTTCCAGCAGCCGGTGGGCGACATGGGGGGTGGTGCGCATCATCTGCTCGAAGGGCTTGCGCCGGAAGCAGCACATCACGACCTTCGTGGCGGCCGCGGCGTTATAGGCGGCGATGTCGCGGCTGGGGCGGCCCAGGAAATCGCTGGGCAGCAGAAGGCCCACCATCTGCGTGCGCCCGTCCTCCAGCGTCTGGGTCAGGGACGCCACGCCGCTGACGACAGAGCCCACGAACTCCATCCGGTCGCCCTCCCAGACGATGGGCTGGCCCGGCTCGAAGGCGCGGTAGAACTTCATGCCTTCCAGCAGCGCAAGCTCGTCCGTCTCGCAATGCGCGCAGACTGCGCGGTACCGGATCGGGCAATTCCCGCAGCGCTCCCCATCGTCCTGAGCAGGGGATTTCTGGTTGATCTGGGTCAAGGTATTCTCGCGCGTTGTCATTCAATCCTACCGGCATGAGCAATGTTTCGCAACTCAAGCGGCTGGGCCTGTTCGATTCGCGCGTCCCGCGCTACACGAGCTATCCCCCCGCAACACAATTCAAACCAGGCATGCAAGCCAATATGGTCCCGGAATGGCTGGATTCCATAGCCGAGGGCGCGGCGATCTCGCTGTATCTGCACATGCCGTTTTGCCGCAGGCTGTGCTGGTTCTGCGCCTGCCGGACCCAGGGCACCAGAACGCTGGATCCGGTCATCGTCTATGTGGACACGGTGCTGGCCGAACTGGCGCTGCTGGGCCGCCACCTGCCGCGCGGTGTGCGGCTGCAGCGCCTGCACTGGGGCGGCGGAACGCCCACGCTTCTGCCGGCCGACCAGATGCGCCGCCTGGCCGAAGCGATCTTCGCCGTGGCGCCGATGGCCGAGGGGGCCGAGTTTTCCGTCGAGATCGACCCCTCGGAAATCGACGCCCCGCGCATGGCGGCGCTTGCCGCGGCGGGGATGAATCGCGCCTCGGTCGGCGTCCAGGACTTCGACCCGAAGATCCAGGACGCCATCGGCCGCCGTCAGTCCTTCGACCTGACCGGCCAGGCGGTCGATCTGATCCGCAGCCACGGCGTCGCCAGCCTGAACGCCGACATCCTGTATGGCTTGCCGCATCAGGACCCCGCGCGGATGTCCGAGACGGTGCAGAAGCTTCTGGCCCTGTCGCCGGACCGGGTGGCGCTTTACGGCTATGCCCATGTGCCCTGGATGTCCCGGCGCCAGGTGATGATCCCCGAGGACGCCCTGCCCGGCAACGAGGATCGGCTGACCCTGTTCGACACCGCGCGCGACCTGTTCCTGGCCGATGGCTATGCCGGGATCGGCATCGACCATTTCGCCCGCCCCGGCGACGGGCTCGCGCTGGCGCAGCGGGCGGGCAGGCTGCGGCGCAACTTCCAGGGCTATACGGACGACGCGGCCGACGTCCTGCTGGGGATCGGCGCCTCCTCGATTTCCCGCTTCCCGCAGGGTTACGCGCAGAACGCGCCCGCGACCGGGGCCTATACGGCCGCGGTGCGCGAAGGGCGGCTGCCCGTCGCCCGCGGCCATGCCTTCACCCCCGAGGACCGCTGGCGCGGCCGGATGATCGAGCAACTGATGTGCGACTTCGCCATCGACGCGGCCGAGATGATGCTGGCCTACGGCCTGACGCCGGCGCAGTTGCAGCAGGTCTTCGACCCGGTGGTCGGGCAGTTCGGCAACATGGTCGAGGTTGGCCCCTGGGGCCTGCGCATCACCCCCGAAGGCCGCCCTCTGACGCGCATGGTGGCCAACATGCTGGACGCCTACATGGCCGCGCCCAGCAGCCATTCCCCGGCGGTGTGACAGAAAGATCCGGCGCGGTCGTTAGTGGTGGTGGTGCCCCCTGCTGTCGGCACGGCCCTGGGGCGGATCGATCTCGATAGTGGCGTGGACGATGCCGAAGCGGTGGGTCAGCATCTCTCGGGCCGCGCGGGTGACGGCAAAGGGGTCGCCCTGGCCGACGATCAGATGCACGGATGCCGCGGCGCGCCGTTCGTCGATCTGCCACAGGTGCAGATGATGGGCGTCGCTGACGCCGGGCAGGGCGCGCAGGGCCGTCAGCACCGCGCCAGGGTCGCTGCCCCGGGGCGCGGCCAGCATCAGGGTGCGGAAGACCGGGCCGATTTCCCTGCCGATATGCCACAGGATGACGGCGGAGATCCCCAGGGTCAGGATGGGGTCGGCGCCATACCAGCCGAAGGCCCAGATCAGCGCGCCGCCCAGGATGACGGCGACCGAAACCCCCGCATCGGCCAGGTTGTGCAGGAAGGCCGCGCGGATATTGGAACTGTCCCTGGCCGCGCGCCAGACAAGCGCGGCGGTGGCAAGGTCCACGATCAGGGCGAAGGTGGCCAGCCCCATGACCAGCCCGGCCGCGACCTGGGGCGGGTCGGACAGGCGGCCGAAGGCCTCGACGGCCAGCCAGACCGACAGGGCGATCAGCGCCAGGTAATTGACGAAGGCCGCGACGATTTCCGCCCGGCCCCAGCCATAGGACCAGTCGGGGGTGGCTGCCCGGCGCGCCAGCCTGCGCGCGCCGAAGGCCAGCAGCAGCGCGAGGGCGTCGGACAGGTTGTGGATGCCGTCGGCGATCAGGGCGGTCGAGATCGGCCATGTAGCCGCCGACGATCTGGGCCGCGGTCAGCGCAAGATTGACCGCCACCGCCCAGCCGATCGCCGCGTCGCCGTGGCCGTGGCCGTGATGGTGATGACCGTGCCCGTGCGAATGGCCGTGCGAACCGCTGTGGGAATGGCCGTGGCCGTGGCCCATCAATGCGCCTCGGCCCAGTTCGCGCCGGCCCCGGCATCGACGACCAGCGGCACCGACAGCTTCACCGCCGGGTCGGCCGCGCCCTCCATCACCGCGCGGGCAGCGGTGATCAGCTCGTCCACGGCATCCTCGCGCACCTCGAACACCAGTTCGTCATGGACCTGCAGCAGCATCCGCGCGGGCAGATGGGCGATGGCTGCGGGCATCCGGATCATCGCGCGGCGGATGATGTCGGCGGCGGCCCCCTGGATCGGCGCGTTGATCGCCGCGCGCCGCGCCCCGCCCGCCGCGGGGCCGGACTGGTTGATGCCCGGCGTGTTGATGCGCCGCCCGAACAGGGTGCGCACCGACCCGTCGGCCCTTGCATCGGCGAGCGTGCGGTCCATGTAGGCGCGGATTTCCGGGAACCGGCGGAAATAGGTGTCGATGAAGTCCTGCGCCTCGGCGCGCGGGATGCGCAGGTTGCGCGACAGCCCGAAACTGGAGATGCCGTAGATCACGCCGAAGTTGATCGCCTTGGCGCGGCGGCGGATCATCGGATCCATGCCTTCGACGGGAACGCCGAACATCTGGCTGGCGGTCATCGCGTGGATGTCGATGCCGTCGCGGAAGGCCTGCTTCAGCGCCGGGATGTCGGCCACATGGGCGAGGATCCGCAGTTCGATCTGGCTGTAGTCCAGGCTGACCAGCCGGTGGCCCTCGGCGGCGATGAAGGCCTCGCGGATGCGGCGGCCTTCCTCGGTCCGCACGGGGATGTTCTGCAGGTTTGGATCGGTCGAGGCCAGCCGCCCGGTCTGCGCGCCGGCGATGGAATAGCTGGTGTGGACGCGGCCCGTCTCGGGGTTGACGAAGGTCGGCAGGGCGTCGGTATAGGTCGATTTCAGCTTCGAGATCTGCCGCCAGTCGAGGATCCGCGACGGCAGGTCGTGGCCTTCGGCGGCCAGATCCTCCAGCACGTCGGCACTTGTGGAAAAGGCGCCGGTCTTGCCGGTCTTGCCGCCGGTCATGCCCATCTTGTCGAACAGGATCTCGCCCAGTTGCTTGGGGCTGCCGATGGTGAATTTCTGGCCCGCCAGGGCATAGATCTCGTCCTCGAGCGCCGCCATCTTCTGCGCGAAGGCGCCCGACATGCGGCGCAGCACCTCGGCGTCGATGCGGATGCCCGCCATCTCCATCTCGGCCAGGACCGGGATGATCGGGCGTTCGGTCAGCTCGTAGGTGGTGGTCACCCGTTCCACCGGCAGAAGCGGCGCGAAGTGCCGGTAAAGGCGCAGCGTGACATCGGCATCCTCGGCCGCGTAGGGGGCGGCCTTGTCGATGGGCACCTGGGCGAAGTTGATCTGCGCCTTGCCGGTGCCGATCGGATCCTTGATGGGGATGCAGCGGTGGGCCAGGTAACGCTCGGCCAGTTCGTCGATGCCGTGGTTGTGGGTCCCGGCGTTCAGCGCATAGGACATCAGCATGGTGTCGGCCAGCGGCGTCATGCGGATGCCGTGGCGCGCCAGCATCTTCCAGTCGTATTTGAGGTTCTGGCCGATCTTCAGGATCGACGGCTCCTCCAGCAGCGGCTTCAGCGCCGCCAGCACCTCGGCCAGCGGCAACTGGCCCGCGACCGGGGCGGTCTGGCCAAACAGGTCATCGCCGCCCGCGACATGGCCCACGGGAATATAGCAGGCCTGTCCCGGCGCCACGGCCAGGCAGATCCCCGCCAGATCGGCCTGCATCTCGTCAAGCCCGGTGGTCTCGGTGTCGATGGCGACTTGGCCCGCGTCGCGGATCATCCGGATCCAGCGGTCCAGCCCGTCGCGCGTGGTGACGGTTTCGTAAAGGCCGCGGTCGATGGGCGGCAGATCCGGGGCCGCCGGGGCCTCGCGAACCGGGGCGGACACAACGGGCGGGGCCTCGGCCCCCAGGCGCTCGGCCACACGGGCGGTCAGGGTGCGGAACTCCATCTCGGACAGGAAGGCCAGCAGGGTGGGCGCGTGCGGGGCCTTCACCTCGAGGCTTTCCAGCGTGAAGTCCAGGGGCGTGTTGCAGTCCAGTTCCACCAGCCGCTTCGAGACGCGGATCTGGTCGGCATGGTCGATCAGGGTCTGGCGGCGCTTGGGCTGCTTGATTTCCTCGGCCCGCGCCAGCAGGGTTTCCAGATCGCCGTATTCGGTGATCAGTTGCGCGGCGGTCTTGATGCCGATGCCCGGCGCGCCGGGCACGTTGTCCACCGCATCGCCCGCAAGCGCCTGCACGTCCACGACCCGGTCGGGCCAGACGCCGAACTTGGCGAACACCTCGTCGCGGTCGATGGGCTTGCCCTTGATCGGATCCAGCATCTGCACGCCGTCGCCGACAAGCTGCATCAGGTCCTTGTCGCTGCTGATGATCGTGACGGTCCCACCCGCATCGCGCGCCTTGCAGGCCAGGGCGGCGATGATGTCGTCGGCCTCGTAGCCTTGCGTTTCGATGCAGGCGATGTTGAAGGCGCGCGTGGCGTCGCGGGTCAGCGGGAACTGCGGGCGCAGATCCTCGGGCGGTTCGGGGCGGTTGGCCTTGTAGGCGTTGTAGATGTCGTTGCGGAAGGTCTTGGACGAATGGTCGAAGATCACCGCCGCATGGGTCGGGGCATCGTGGCCCCGTTCGTCGGTGACGTATTTCCACAGCATGTTGCAGAAACCGGCGACCGCGCCCACCGGCAGGCCGTCCGATTTGCGCGTCAGCGGCGGCAAGGCGTGATAGGCCCGGAAGATGAAGGCCGATCCGTCGATCAGGTGCAGGTGGCAGCCCTTGCCGAAGCCGTCGCTCATGGCGATGTTCCTTTCCGTTCCGCCCCGGTTCTGGCACGATCGCGCCCGGGTTTCCAGACGCGCGCCTGGGACGGAAGGCAAGAGGTGGCGATGCCGAGGATGGTTCGCAAGGGCGACCTGCCCCGCAAGATCTGCGCCTGCTGCGGGCGCCCCTTCGCCTGGCGCCGCAGATGGGCGCCGGACTGGGACCGGGTCCGCTATTGTTCCGACCGCTGCCGGGCGGCGAAGGCCGCCGGATCCGGCAGGTCCTAGGGTCAGGACTCACAACCAGAACATGACGGTTGCGGCGATGCAGATGGCGGAGAGGAAGAGCTCGCCGCATCTGTCATAGCGGGTCGCGATGCGGCGCCAGTCCTTGAGACGGGCAAAGAGGTTCTCGATCCGGTGGCGCTGCCTGTAGAGCTTGCGGTCGTGGCTGGCAGGGTTTCGGCGCCCACGCCGGGCCGGGATGCAAGCTGCGATCCCCCTGTCCTCAAGCGCCTGACGGAACCAGTCGGCGTCATAGCCTTTGTCGGCCAACAGCGTCCTGGCGGGAGGCAGATCACGCAGCAGGGCCAGCGCACCTTTGGCGTCGCTCATCTGTCCGGGTGACAGGAAGAAGGTCAGCGGCCGCCCCAGCCCGTCGCAGATCATATGCAGCTTCGAGTTCAGGCCGCCTTTGGTCCGCCCGATGGCCCGCGGCCGAGTCCCCCTTTGAGAGGCTTGCCGCCGTCCGGTGAGCCTTGAGGTGCGTGCTGTCGATCATGATGACATCGCCATCCGGCCCCGGGCGTGCAAGCTCGACAAAGATCCGGGCAAACACACCCAGGCGCGACCAGCGTACGAACCGGTTGTAGAGCGTCTTCGGCGGCCCGTAGACGCCAGGAGCGTCCTTCCACTGCAGCCCATTCTTCTTGACGTAGATGATGCCGCTCAACACCCGCCGGTCATCCACGCGCGGCTTGCCTCGGGATCTCGGAAAGAACGGCCGCAACCGATCCATCTGCGCCTCGGTCAGCCAGAAGTGCTCGCTCATCTCATGCCCCCATCTTTGGGAGCTTGAATCATGTAGCCCGCGCAACCTCAAACAGGTTTATGGGTCCTGACCCTAGTGGTCGTCGCCGTGGGCGTGATCGCGGTCGATCACGAATCGCTTGTCGCAATAGCCGCAATCGACGAAGCCCGTCTCGGGCGAGATGGCCAGCCAGACGCGCGGATGGCCGAGGCCCAGGGCGTCGTCGCCGTCGCAGGCCACCCTCCAGCTGGTCACGACCTGGGTCGCGGGCGGCGGCAGCCTCAGTTCGGACAGATCCGTCTGTTCCGTGGACAGCGAGTTTTCCGGGATCACGTATCGTGTCATGGCTGGCCTTCTTGTGGCGGCGGGCGTCCTCTGGTCTAAGGCCTGATACCGCAGCGCTGCCTGCCTTCGCAAGCCGTCCGGGGAATCAGACCCATGCCAAACGCCATCGAGATCGCCGGGTTGCAAAAGACCTATGCCGCCCAGGGATCGGCCCCCGCCAAGCACGCCCTGAAGGGGATCGACCTGTCCATCCCCGCGGGCAGCATCTTCGGGCTGCTGGGCCCCAACGGCGCCGGCAAGTCCACCATGATCAACATCCTGGCGGGGCTGGTGAACAAGACGGCCGGCGGCGTCACCATCTGGGGCTTCGACCAGGACGTGAACCCGCGCCAGTCGCGTGCGGCCATCGGGGTGATGCCGCAGGAACTGAACATGGACCCGTTCTTCAGCCCCCGCGCCAGCCTGGAGGTGCAGGCGGGCCTCTATGGGGTGCCCAGGCGCGAACGCTGGACGGATGAACTGCTGGAACTGGTGGGCCTGACCGACCAGGCCAACGCCTATGCCCGCAACCTGTCGGGCGGGATGCGGCGGCGGCTGCTGCTGGCCAAGGCGCTGGTGCATCGCCCGCAGATCCTGGTTCTGGACGAACCCACGGCGGGCGTGGACATCACCCTGCGCGAGATGCTGTGGCAGAACGTGCGCGCGCTGAACCGCCAGGGCATGACCATCATCCTGACCACGCATTACCTCGAGGAAGCCGAACAGATGTGCGACGAGATCGCCATCATCAACCACGGCGAACTGGTCGTGCGGCAGGACACCCGCAGCCTGCTGTCGCGCGCCGACGGCAAGACGCTGGTGCTGGACACCGGCGGGCGGGTCGCCCTTCCGCCGCTGCCCCCGGGGGCGCATCCCGAATGGCGCGGCGACGGGCGCCTGGCGATCAGCTATCCGCCGTCGCGGATCCGGGCCGACCAGCTGCTGGACGCGCTGCGCGGCGCCGACATCCCGATCCTGGACGTGGCGACCGAACAGCCCGACCTGGAAGACGTCTTCGTCGAGATGACGCGGGGCTAGCCCTGCCGGGCCAGCATCGGCCCCAGCACCCGCCCGCCCATGATGTGCAGGTGGAAATGCGGCACCTCCTGCACGCCGTCGGGACCGGTATTGGCGACGGCGCGGAAGCCGCCGTTGCCCTCGGCCAGCCCCACCCCTTCCGAGGCGCAGACCTGGGCGCAGAGCCGGGTGAAGGCCACGATTTCCGCGTCCGAGGCATTGGCCGCGAAATCGTCGAGGCTGACATAGCGGCCCTTCGGCACCACCAGCACATGCACGGGGGCCTGCGGGCGGATGTCGCGGAAGGCAAGGGCGTGGTCGTTCTCGGCCACCTTGTCGCAGGGGATTTCCCCGCGCAGGATCCGGGCGAAGATGTTGGCGTCGTCATAGGCGATGGGCATGGGTGGTCCTGTGGTCAGTCGGTGAACAGATGCGGCGTCTGGGCCAGATCATGCGCGACCTGGGCGGGCACGTCCAGAAACCGCGCGATGGCCTGGGCATTCTCCGGGACGGGCGCCGCGGGCGACAGGACCGTCATGCGCGCCGAGGCGGCGTCGCGCAGCCGTTGGGCTTCGTCGGCCAGATCGCCGGCGACGACGGGCAGCAGTTGGCGGATCACCGCGTCGGGGGTGGCCGGCCCCGCCAGTCCCACCCGGCGCATGTGGCCGCGCAGGTAATCCTCGTCGAAGCGGGCGTCGAGGAACAGGATCCGCGTGTCGGCGCGCGTCCCCATGAGGTCGGCGATCAGCGACAGCGCCGAGGGATCGAGGCACAGCACCAGCCGGTCGGTGCCGAAATCGTCCAGCAGCAGCCGGACCAGAGCCCGGTGATGGCGTTCGCGCTTGGCCAGGGTCGAGGCAATCCCGCCCAGATCGGGCAGGCCCGCATCGCGTTCGTTGAAGACATAGTCCACCGCCGGGATGTCCGTGCCCGCCCGGATCGCCGCCGTGAGCCGCTTGGCCCAGTGCCACTTCTTGGCGACGATCAGGCAGATCGACCGGTCGCGGCCCAGGCCGTCGTCCTCCCAGAAGCGGGGGGCGAAGCGCCGTCCGACGCGGCCCCGCCCGGTCAGGAAGCGGAACAGGCGCGGCGCCTCGTTCGAGATGGCGAAGCTGACGCCCCGTGCCTGCCACAGCTCGCCCAGCCGGGCGCGCAGATCCCGCGCATCGGCGCTGATCTTGCGGGCGAACAGGAAGTCCTGCCGGATCAGCAGGTCGTAATGGTCGTTGTGGAAGGTCACCGGCATCCCGTAGTCGGTGAACATCAGGCAGGTGGGCGAACGGCGGCGGATTTCGCCCCTGGGCACCAGATGGGCGACCAGGGTCTGGAAGAAGGTCTCGTCGGGGATCCAGGTGGTGCGGAAGAAGCGCACCAGATCCCGGCGCCGGGCGATCAGCGCCAGGACCGCCTCGACCGTCTGGCGGCGCAGGCACCACCATTGCGACCCGATCATCACCTGGATGCCGCGCGGCAGCGGGCGTTCCAGCCGCAGCCGCTTCTGCGCGGCCAGGCTGGCATAGAACAGGCGCTTGGCCTTGCGCTCGTTGAACCAGTGGCGATAGATCAGCCTTTCGCCCTTGATGCCGGTCTTGATCCAGTCGCTGTCGAAGAAGTCGAAGGCCTCGATATAGTCGCAGTCCTCGCGATCCAGGAAGTCGCGGGCGAATTCGGCCGACTTGATGGGCATGCAGTCGCCCGACAGCATGTAGAAATGGGTGGCCTCGGGAAAGGCGCGCTCGGCCTCTCGCAGCGCGGCCAGCGTCGCGGCGACCAGCGACCATTCCCCCCAGCCGCAGCGGCTGCGGACCGGCGCGAAGGCCACGCCCGGATGGCCGGCCAGTTCCCGGCGGATCAGGCGGTAATCCCGTGTCGGCGCGCCCCTGTCATAGTGGATCGCCACATAGTCGCCCGCCGCCGTCAACCGCCGCGCCTGATCGACCACGCCTTGCGGATCCTTGTGGGTCAGCAGAATGAAGGCGATACGGGCCATCGGGCGCAGGCTTTCGGTTCTGGGCGCCGTGTCCGTGGGCGCAGTGTCATCGGAGAGATTGAATCTTGCACCTGTTTTTGGTTTCTGTGTCTAGCCATGTTCAACTTCAAGGGGCAGCCCCGACGCCCGGCAAGGAGGAAGGGCGATGGGTTTTCCCGGCGTCTGGATGACCGAAAGCGAAAGCCTGATCTATCGGGTGGTGCCCAAATGCGCCTGCTCGACCATCGGGCAGATCATGTTCTATTCGGACCACGGCCGGTTCTACGACGGCGACATCCATGATTCGACCCAAGGCCTGCACAAGTGGTCCCAGGATCACAGCAGGCAGCCGATCGAAGCCGCCGTCCGCCGACACGATGCCCTCGCCTTCACCTGCGTGCGCAACCCCTATGCGCGGATCCTGTCGTCCTTCTTCGACAAGATCGCCGGCATCCAGCGAAACGGCCGCCGCTATCGCGGCAATCTGGTGCCGCAACTGGCCCAGCGCTACGGCATCGACGTGGGCAGCCCCGAAAACGGCTTCGCCTTCGACCAGATCGCCAGCTTCCGCCGCTTCCTGCTGTTCGCGCGCGACACGATCCGCTTCCGCCGTCCGATGGAGCCTGACATCCACTGGTCCGCGATGTCGGGCCATATCGGCACCTTCATCGCCAATGGCGGGCGCTACGACCGGATCCTCTTCACCGAGACCTTCAACGACGGCATGGCCGGGATCCTGTCAGGCGCCAGAACGCCCGCGGCGGTCGATCTGGCCGCGGTGCCGCGGTTCAACGAGATCCGAAGGCCACGGGCCCCGGCGGGCGCACAAGGTCAGCGACTATTTCGACGACCTGTCGCGCCACCTGATCTGGGAAATCTACAACGAGGATTTCCAGCTGTTCCGCTACGACTTCGACGATCCCGACAACAGGATGCCGCTGGCCGAGGTCGATCTGGACGAGGTTCACGCAAAGCTGGGCCGCTAGACGCGGGATCCGGCCGCCATCACTCGAGATGGCTTTCCATGAACCACAGGTCCTTGTCCACACTGCGCGAGGCGGCGGTGAAGATGTCGGCGGTGTCCGCATCGCCCGCCTCGTCGGTCAGGTCGATGGCCATGCGCAGCTTCTCGCCGTGGTCGCGGAACCGGTCGCACAGGGCGCGGAGGTGATCCTCGGCGCGCGTCAGGTCGGTCGGGTATTCGGCCAGCGTGGCGGCCCCCGCCACCTTTTCGGCCGTGCCGATGGCGACGCCGTCCAGTTGCTGCACGCGCTCGGCCATCACGTCGATCTGTTCGCGCAGGTTGGTGTGCAGCATGTCGAACAGCTCATGGATGGCGATGAAGTTGCGGCCCTTCACGTTCCAATGCGCCTGCTTCACCGCAAGCGCCAGGGCAATCGAGTCGGCCAGCCGCCCGTTCAGTTCCGAGATCGCGGTCTTGCGGGCGTTGTCGGACAGCCCCTTCAATGCAACGGCCATGTTCGGCTCCTGTGTTTTCCCGTATGTCGGCACAGGAACGGCTGGCTGCCGGACAGGTTCCGGGCGCATGGCCGGGATGCGAAAACGGCGCCCCTGCCGGTGCAGGGACGCCGTTCGCGGATGCCGTTCCGGCAGGGATGCGGGTCAGACCGCGCCCTTGATGAAGGTGACCGCGTCGCCGACGGTCTGGATGGTTTCGGCGGCGTCGTCCGGGATCTCGATCCCGAATTCCTCCTCGAACGCCATGACCAGCTCGACGGTGTCGAGGCTGTCGGCCCCCAGGTCGTCGATGAAGGACGCGGATTCGACCACCTTGTCCTCCTCGACGCCCAGATGCTCGACCACGATCTTCTTCACGCGATCAGCGATATCGCTCATGTCACATCCTCATTCTCGCGGGCATCCGCCCAATTTATCCGCGAACATAATCCGCTTCGGCACAGGGCGGTTTCCCTGCTGCTCAAGCCGGGGATACAGCACCCGTGAACCCTCTTGCAACCGCTTTTGCGGGCCGCAAGCGCCTCGAGACCATTGCCATGCCGCCGTTCACATGCAGCGTCGCGCCGGTCACGTAGGCGGCCTCGGGGCTGGCCAGATACAGCACCGCAGCCGCGATTTCGGCAGGGGCGCCCATGCGTCCGGCGGGGATCTGGGACAGGATCCTGCCCTTCTGGTCGTCGGTCAGCCCGCCGGTCATCGCCGTCTCGATGAAGCCGGGCGCCACGCAGTTCACGGTGATGCCGCGGCTGGCGACCTCGTGTGCCAGCGACTTGGACATGCCGACCAGTCCCGCCTTGGCGGCGGCATAGTTGCCCTGCCCGGGATTGCCCGTGGCCCCCACGACCGAGGTGATGGTGACGATTCGTCCCCAGCGGGCCTTCATCATGCCGCGCAGCGCCGCCCGCGACAGGCGGAAGACGCTGGTCAGGTTGACCTCCAGCACCTGCGCCCATTCCTCGTCGGTCATGCGCATGAACAGGTTGTCGCGGGTGATGCCGGCATTGTTGACCAGGATATCGACCGAACCCATCGCCGCGACCGCGTCCTTGACCAGCCCGGCGGCGGCTTGCGCCTGCGACAGGTCGGCGGGCACCACATGCGCCCGGTCCCCCAGGGCCGCGGCCAGGTCGTTCAGCGGCCCTTCGCGCGTGCCGGACAGGGCCACGGTCGCGCCGGCGCCGTGAAGCGCGGTGGCGATGGCCCCGCCGATGCCGCCCGATGCGCCCGTTACCAGGGCGGTCCTGCCTGTCAGATCGAACATGGCTGATCCTTCTTCCTTGTCCTCATGCCCAAGACCTCAGCCCTTCAGCGCGGCGATGTCGGCAGGCAGGCCCACATTGCGCACCACGGCGTTGCCGGCGATGCGCCGGATCATGCCCGACAGCGCCTTGCCGGCGCCGATCTCCCAGAACTCGGTCACGCCGGCCTCGGCCAGGTTGGCGATGGATTCGCGCCAGCGGACGGTGCCGGTGACCTGTTCCACCAGCAGGCGGCGGATCGCCCCGGGCTCGGTCACGGCCTCGGCGCGGACATTGGCGATCAGCGGCACGGCGGGGGGCTGGATGTCCACGCCGGCCAGGGCGTTGGCCATGACCGCGGCGGCGGGCTGCATCAGCGCGGAATGGAACGGGGCCGAGACCGGGAGCATCAGCGCCCGCTTGGCCCCCGCGGCCTTCATCGCCTCGGCCGCGCGTTCCACCGCCGCCTTGTGCCCCGAGATCACGACCTGCGCCGGATCGTTGTCGTTGGCGGCCTGCACCACCTCGTCGCCCGCGACCTCGCGCGCGATGTGATCGACGGTGGCGAAATCCAGCCCCAGGATCGCGGCCATCGCGCCTTGGCCCACGGGAACCGCCTCCTGCATGGCCTGCCCGCGCAGGCAGAGCAGCCGCGCCGTGTCCTCCAGCGTCAGCGCCCCCGCCGCGCACAGCGCCGAGTATTCCCCCAGCGAATGCCCGGCCACGAAATTGGCGTCCTTGATCCCGAAGCCCTCGGCCTCCAAGGCGCGGAACGCCGCGATGGAAGTCGCCATCAACGCCGGCTGCGCGTTCCGCGTCAGCGTCAGCGTGTCGATGTCGCCGTTCCAGATCAGGTCCGAAAGCTTCTCGCCCAGGGCCTCGTCCACCCGCTCGAACACCTCGCGCGCGGCGGGATAGGCCTCGGCCAGCTCGCGCCCCATGCCCACGACCTGCGCCCCCTGGCCGGGAAAGACGAACGCGCGCATGGAGAGCCTCCTCGGGTAGGTTGGTTCAGGAGGAGATAGCGCGGATGGGGGTGGGGGTGCAATGGCGGGGGGTATCGCCGGCGGAAGTCCACAAAAAAGGGGCCACGCGGCCCCTTCCTTCTCAGCGAGGCTTTTCAGTTCCTCAGCCGACCAGTTCCAGCCCCGAGAAGAAGAACGCGATCTCCTCCCGGGCCGTTTCGGGCGCGTCGGAGCCGTGGACCGAGTTCTCGCCCACCGACAGCGCGAACTCCTTGCGGATGGTGCCTTCCTCGGCCTGGGCGGGGTTGGTCGCGCCCATCACCTCGCGGTTCCTGGCGATGGCGTTCTCGCCCTCCAGCACCTGCACCACGACCGGCTCGGAGGCCATGAACTCGACCAGTTCGCCGTAGAAGGGGCGGTCCTTGTGGACCTCGTAGAACTTGCCCGCCTGCTCGGCCGACAGCTTGATGCGCTTTTGCGCGATGATGCGCAGGCCCGCATCCTCGAACTTGGCGTTGATCCTGCCCGTCAGGTTGCGGCGGGTGGCGTCGGGCTTGATGATGGAGAGCGTGCGTTCGATGGCCATGGGGCAGTCCTTGCTGTGTCCGGCGGGACAGCCCCGCCGCGGTTTCGAAATCCGCGCCCGGTTATCAGGGATGGCATCTTCGGGCAAGGCAGGCATGATGCAGGCGAAGCAGACGAAAGGCCCTGCCCCATGACCGACCGCCCCGGCACCCCCAGCCCCGCCTGCGTCCCGGCGGGATCGTCCTGGCCTTCGCGCTGGCCGTCCTGCTGGCCGCCGCCTGGAAGTGGTCCAACGTGCTGCTGATGGGCTTCGGCGCGATCCTGATCGCCATCGCCCTGCGCGCCGGGGCCCGGCTGCTGAACGACCGGCTGGGGATCGGCTTCAAGCCGGGCGTGCTGCTGACGGCCCTGGCGGCAGGGTTGGCGATCGCGGCCGTGGCGGTCTGGGCCGGGCCGTCGATCTCGGAGCAGTTCCGGCAGTTGCTGGGCAGCCTGCCCGCCGCCTGGGAGCAGGTGAATACCTGGCTGTCCGAAAGCTCGGTCGGGCAGTTCCTGGAACAGCAGATCGGCGCTGCCGAGGACGGCGGCGCCCCTTCGGCCCCCGAAGGCACGCTGCCGTCGCTGTTCGGCTATGTGACCGGGACGCTGACGACGGTGTTCGGGGGGGCGGCCAACCTGGTGCTGCTGGTGACGGTGGCGATCTTCCTGGCGCTTGACGCGCCGCAATACCGGGGCAGCGCGCTGCGCCTGGTGCCCCAGTCCTATCGGCCGCGCGCCGCGCAGATCGCGGACGAGCTGGGCGGCGCGCTTGCCCGCTGGATGGGGGGGCAGGCGGCGGACATGCTGCTGGTGGCGCTGCTGACCGGCCTGGGGCTGTGGCTGCTGGACGTGCCCCTGGCGCTGGTGCTGGGGCTGATCGCGGGGCTGACCAACATCATCCCGGTGGTGGGGCCGTTCCTGTCGGGGATCCCGGCGGTGCTGTTCGCCCTGACCCAGGGGGTCGATCTGGCGCTTTACGTGGCGCTGCTGTTCGTCGTGATCCAGCAGGTCGAGGGCAACATGCTGATGCCCCTGATCCAGCGCTATGCCGCGGATCTGCCGCCCGCCCTGACGGTGCTGGCGATCCTGGCCTTCGGCAGCCTGTTCGGCTTTGCCGGGGTCATCCTGGCGACGCCGCTGCTGCTGGTGACGATCATCCTGGTCAAGCGCATCTATGTCGAGGACGTGCTGGGCGACCGCAGCGACGACTGAGCCCTTGCCAAGCCTTCCCCGCCTGACGCAGGCTTGCGGGAAGGGTCTTTGAAGGGGCCGCCGCATGGAACCATTTCGCACCGGGCGCTATCTGGCGCGGCTGGCCGCGTCCGCCGATGACCTGCACGCGGCGCAGCGCCTGCGCTGGCTGCGCTTCGTGGCGCCGGAAGACGCTGCGGGCAAGGACGCCGGCGGAACCGACGGCGACGCCCACGACGCCCGCTGCCGGCACATGCTGATCTGGGACAACGCAAGCGGCCGGCTTGCCTGCTGCTTCCGCATCCTGCCGCTGCGGGACGGCCAGGACATCGCGTCCAGCTACTCGGCGCAGTTCTACGACCTGTCGGCGCTTGAAGCCTTCGAGGCCCCGATGCTCGAGATCGGGCGCTTCTGCGTCCACCCCCTGATCCGGGATCCCGACGTGATGCGCCTGGCCTGGGCGGCGCTGGCCCGCGTGGTGGACGATACCGGCGCGCAGATGCTGTTCGGATGCTCCAGCTTCCGGGGGACCGATCCCGCCGACCACGCCCAGGCCTTCGCGCTGCTGCAGGCCCGGCACCTGGCGCCGCGCCGGTGGTGGCCGCGGATCAAGGCGCCCCATGTCTTTCGCCTGGCGCGCGCCCTGCTGGGCGACCCGCCCGATCCGCGGCGCGCGGTGACGGGGATGCCGCCGCTGCTGCGCAGCTATCTGGCGCTTGGCGGCTGGGTCAGCGATCATGCGGTCGTCGATCCGGTGCTGCGGACCATGCATGTCTTCACCGGGGTCGAGATCGGCGCCATCCCCCGTCCCGGCGGGACAGGCTGCGGATGTCCGCCTGCTGATCCGTTCCCGCTCTGTCCACGCCTTGGGCAGCCTGCCCATTCGAAAGGCGGTTTCGCGCCTTCTGCGCAGCCGCCGGGCAGCGGCCCCAGGGTGCGGGATTGACCTGCCGCCCGAAGCGGCCGCCCCTTGGGGTCATGTTCGACGCACCAGCCCCCGCCCCCCGTCTTCAGCGCAGCACCGGCGCGGCGCGCGTGGTCATGGGGCCGCGCGGGCTGCTGGATCTGGCGCAGTCGGGTTCGGCCAGGGCGATGCTGCCGCGCGTGGCAAAGGGCCTGCCCGAGATCGCGTTCCTCAACACCTCCGGCGGGCTGGCCTCGGGCGACCGGCTGGCCTTCGCGCTGGCCCTGCGCCCCGGCGCGCGGGTGCTGGCCACCACCCAGACGGCGGAACGCGCCTACCGCGCCGATGCCGACCCGGCCCGGGTTCAGGTGCGGCTGTCGGTGGGCGCCGGGGGGTGGCTGGACTGGCTGCCGCAGGAAACCATTCTCTATGACGGCAGCGCGCTCGACCGCGAAACCCGGGTCAATCTGGCCCCCGGCGCCGGCTGCCTGCTGCTGGAGATGATCGTGCTGGGCCGCCTGGCGATGGGCGAGGAGCCGGCCAGCATCCGCTTTCGCGACCGCCGCAGCCTGCACCGCGACGGGCGGATCATCCACCACGACGCGATGGCCCTGGACGGTGACGCGCTGCTTCGGCGCGCCGGAGCCTCGCTCCTGGGCGATGCGCGCGCCCTGGCGACGCTGGCCGTCATCGCCCCCCATGCGCCCGACCTGCTGGACCGCGCCCGCGCGGTTCTGGACGAACCGGGGGTGACGGGCGCCGCAAGCGCCCCTCCGGAGCGGCTGGTGATCCGGCTGCTGGCGCGCGACGACTGGCCGCTGCGCCGGCAGGTGAACCGGCTGCTGGCGGCGCTGCGCCCCGACCCCTTCCCCGCATCTGGCAGATCTGACCATGAACCTGACCCCCCGCGAACGCGAGAAGCTGCTGGTCTCGGTCGCCGCGATGGTGGCCCGCGGCCGCCTGGCCCGCGGCGTCAAGCTGAACCACCCCGAGGCGATCGCCCTGATCACCGATTTCGTCGTCGAGGGCGCGCGCGACGGCCGCAGCGTGGCCGACCTGATGCAGGCGGGGGGCCATGTGATCCGCGCCGATCAGTGCATGGAAGGCGTGCCCGGCATGATCGAATCCGTCCAGGTCGAGGCCACCTTTCCCGACGGCACCAAGCTGGTCACCGTCCACCACCCGATCCGCCACGAGGGCTGAATGAAAATCCGTCTCCTTCCTGCGGCTGTGCTGCTGCCCTGCGCCGCCCTGGCCCATCCCGGCCCCCATCACGACGCCGCCCCGGCCCATCTGCTGACCCAGGCGGATCATCTGGCGACGGCGGCGATGATCGCCGCCCTGGCGGCCGCAGGCTGGCTGTTGCTGCGGGGCCGGCCATGATCCCCGGGGAAATCCTGCCCGCCCCGGGCAACATCACGCTGAACGACGGCCGCGCGGCTGTCACCGTGATGGTTGCCAACACCGGCGACCGCCCGATCCAGGTCGGCAGCCATTACCACTTCGCCGAAACCAACCCGGCGCTGGCCTTCGACCGCGCCGCCGCGCGCGGGATGCGCCTGGCCATCCCGGCCGGCACCGCCGTCCGGTTCGAGCCCGGCCAGTCGCGCCAGATCCGCCTGATCGCCTATGCGGGCGCGCGCATCGTGCAGGGTTTCCGCAAGGACATCATGGGGCCGACATGACCACGCTTTCCCGGGCCGATTACGCCGCGCTGTACGGTCCCACCACCGGCGACCGGATCCGGCTGGCCGATACCGAACTGCTGATCGAGGTCGAGCGCGACCTGACCATCCCCGGCGAGGAGGTGAAGTTCGGCGGCGGCAAGGTGGTGCGCGACGGCATGGGCCAGTCGCAGGTCTCGCGCGCGGACGGGGCGATGGACACCGTCATCACCGGCGTCGTGGTCTTCGACCATCAGGGCATCACCAAGGCCGATGTGGGGCTGAGAGACGGCCGCATCGCCGGCATCGGCAAGGCCGGCAACCCCGACACCCAGCCCGGCGTCACCCTGGTCATCGGCCCCGGCACGGAAATCATCGCCGGCGAGGGGAGGATCCTGACACCCGGCGGCTTCGACTGCCACATCCACTACATCTGCCCCCAGCAGGTCGATCACGCGATCCATTCCGGCGTCACCACGCTGCTGGGCGGCGGCACCGGACCGGCGCACGGGACGCTGGCCACCACCTGCACCCCCGGCCCCTGGCACATCGCCCGGATGCTGGAAGCCTGCGCCGCCCTGCCCGTGAACATCGGCATCGCCGGCAAGGGCAACGCCTCGCGTCCCGCACCGCTGGAAGAACAGGTGCGCGCCGGCGCCTGCGCGCTGAAGCTGCACGAGGACTGGGGCACCACCCCCGCCGCCATCGACTGCTGCCTGTCGGTCGCCGACGCGATGGACGTGCAGGTGATGATCCACACCGACACGCTGAACGAATCCGGCTTCGTCGAGGATACGATGGCCGCCATCGCCGGCCGCACCATCCACGCCTATCACACCGAAGGCGCAGGCGGCGGGCACGCCCCCGACATCATCCGCATGGTGGGCATGGGCAATGTCCTGCCCTCGTCCACCAACCCGACCCGGCCCTATACCGCCAACACGGTCGAGGAACACCTGGACATGCTGATGGTCTGCCACCACCTCGACCGCCGCGTGCCCGAGGACGTGGCCTTCGCGGAATCGCGCATCCGCCGGGAAACCATCGCCGCCGAGGACATCCTGCACGACCTGGGCGCCTTCAGCGTCATCTCCTCGGACAGCCAGGCGATGGGCCGGATCGGCGAGGTGATCATCCGCACCTGGCAGACCGCCTCCAAGATGCGCCGCCAGCGCGGCCGCCTGCCAGAAGAACAGGGCCAGAACGACAACCGACGCGCGCGCCGATACATCGCCAAATACACCATCAACCCGGCCATCGCGCACGGGGTCAGCCGGCACATCGGCTCGATCACCCCCGGCAAGCGCGCCGATCTGGTGCTGTGGTCGCCGGCCTTCTTCGGCGTCAAGCCGGACATGGTGCTGGTCGGCGGGCAGATCAGCGTGGCGCAGATGGGCGATCCGAACGGCTCGATCCCGGTGCAGCCGATCTTCAGCCGGCCGATGTGGGGGCACGGGGGCCGCGCCTCGGCGCTGTTCGTCAGCAGGGCCGGGCTGGAGGCGGGCGCCGCGGACGGCCTGGGCAAGACCCTGATCGCCGTCGAAGCCACCCGCGGCATCGGCAAGGCCGACATGGTCCTGAACAGCGCCATGCCGGTGATCGAGGTCGATCCCGAAAGCTACGAGGTCCGCGCCGACGGCGAGTTGCTGACCTGCGAGCCCGCGACCGAACTGCCCATGGCCCAACGCTATTTTCTCTTCTGATGCAGGACGCCCCATGATTGCCGCCACCAGGATCATCCGCAGCGCCACCGGCCCTTTCGACGCCGAGGTGTCGCTGGATCACGACTCTCGCCTGCTGCGGCGCCGGAAACTGGCCACCACGGCGGGGGATGTCCTGGTCGATCTGCCCGAAACCACCAGCCTTCATGACGGCGACGCCCTGGAACTGTCGGACGGCCGCCGGATCCTCGTGCGCGCGAAGGCCGAGCCGGTGATGGTCGTGCGCGGCGACCTCGCGCGGCTGGCCTGGCACATCGGCAACCGCCACACCCCCTGCCGGATCGAGCCCGACCGCCTGATCATCCGCGCGGATCACGTGCTCGAGGCGATGCTGAGCAGGCTGGGGGCCGAGATCGGCCACGCCGACATGCCGTTTTGCCCCGAGGGCGGCGCCTATGGCCACGGTCGCACCTTCGGCCATTCGCACGACCCATCCCCCGACCCGCGCATGACCACGACCACCATCGTCACGCCTGAGGCCGCGCGCCTGCACCTGGCGCAGATCCTGTCGCCCGCCTTCCCGGTGGGCGGCTATGCCTGGTCGCAGGGGCTGGAATGGGCGATGGAGGCGGGCCTTGCCGGCCGCGCCACGCTTCCGCAATGGCTGGCCGACTGGCTGGACCACGGCGCGGGCTGGATGGACGCGGTGCTGGTCGCGCTGTCCCTGCGCGCCACGGATCACGCGGCCCTGGACGATCTGGCCCGCGCCGCCTGCCTGTCGTCCCAGCGCCTGACCGAGACCGTAGAGCAGGGCACGGCCTTTGCCGCCACCATCGCCGCCCTGACCGGCCGGCCCCAGCCCGCCGCCGCCCTGCCCGTGGCCTTCGGGCGCGCCTGCGCCGCGCTGCCGCTGCCGCACCCCGAGATCATCGCGGCCTTCCTGCAGGCCCAGGCCGCCGCCCTGATCTCTGCCGCCGTGCGCTTCATGCCGCTGGGCGGGGTCGATGGGCAGCGGATGCTGGCCGGTCTGCAGCCGGCGATCCTTCATGCCGCCGCCCGCGCCGCCGGGGCAACGCCCGAAGACCTTGCCGGCACCGCCTGGGGCGCCGACATCGCCGCCATGCGCCACGAGACCATGCCCGTCAGGATATTCCGATCATGAGCGACGACAACCCCCGCCACGGCCACGGCCCCCTGCGCGTCGGCATCGGCGGCCCCGTGGGCGCCGGCAAGACCACGCTGACCGAACAGCTGGCCCGGGTGCTTGCCCCGCGCCTGTCGATGGCCGTCATCACCAACGACATCTACACGCGCGAGGATGCCGAGGCGCTGATGCGCGCCCAAGTGCTGCCCGCCGACCGCATCCGCGGCGTGGAAACCGGCGGCTGCCCGCATACCGCCATCCGCGAGGACGCCAGCATCAACCTGGCGGCCATCGCCGATCTGAACGCGGCCTTCCCGGATCTGGACCTGATCCTGATCGAATCGGGCGGCGACAACCTGGCCGCGACCTTTTCCCCGGAACTGGCGGATCTGACCATCTATGTCATCGACACGGCGGCGGGTCAGGACATTCCGCGCAAGCGCGGCCCGGGGCTGGCGCGGTCCGACCTGCTGGTGGTCAACAAGACCGACCTGGCACCCCATGTCGGCGTGGACGCGGGCCTGCTGGAAGCGGATGCGCGCGCCGCCCGCGCCGCCCGCCCGGTGGTCATGGCCCAGCTTCGCCACGGCCGGGGAGTCCAGGCCGTCGTCGATTTCCTGATCGACCAGGGCGGCCTGGACCCCGGCCGGGCTGATCCTGCCCCCATGTCGGGCGTGGCGGGCAGGAGGCCTCAGCGCCTGCGTTCCCAGCGCCCCGATTCCTCGGACCAGTATTCGGCGGCCACGCCGGCGCCGGTCAGCGCCCGCCACTGGTCGCGCGCCCGCGCGGTGGCCGCGTCGTCGCCGCCGTCGAAGATGATGCAGGCCCGCGCCAGGGCCTGCAATTCGGCCGGCGCGACCTCGGCCCCGTCCAGCGCCATCAGGCAGGCGGGACCGTTGGCGGCCGCCTGCCCGGCCAGCGTCAGCAGCACCGGCTGGCGCGCGTCGTGCGGCCCGCCCGCCAGCCCGTGCGGCAGAAAGCCGTCGCCCTGCCACAGATGCAGATCCAGCCGCTCCATCCGCGCGGGATCGGTGCCGCGCAGTTCCACATGCCAGCCCGCCGCCAGCGACTTGCCGATCAGCGTGGGCAGCAGGCTTTCGGCGGGCGAGCGGGTCAGGTGGTAGAACAGCGCGTTGCCCACGGGGCCTTACCCCGCCTCGTAGCGGTCGCGGATTAGGCGGTCCAGCGTCATCACCCCCCAGCCGGTCGCGCCCTTGGGCGCGAGATCGGTGGCCGAGGGCGGCAGGGTCACGCCGGCGATGTCGATATGCGCCCAGGGCGTGCCCTTGCGGATGAAGCGCTGCAGGAACTGCGCCGCGGTGATCGACCCCGCCGCGCGGCCGCCGGTGTTCTTCATGTCCGCCAGGCGCGACTTGATGAGGTTGTCGTAAGGCTGGCCCAGGGGCAGGCGCCAGGCGCCCTCCCCCTCGGCCTTCGCGGCGGCCAGGATCGCCTCGGCCAGCGCGTCGTCATTGGCAAAGACGCCGGCATTGTCGTGGCCCAGCGCGATGATGACCGCGCCGGTCAGCGTCGCCAGGTCGATCACGGCCGAGGGGTTGAAGCGGGTCTGCGCGTACCACAGCACGTCGGCCAGAACCAGACGCCCCTCGGCATCGGTGTTGATGACCTCGATGGTGTCGCCCTTCATGGATTTCACGATGTCGCCCGGCCGCTGGGCCTTGCCGTCGGGCATGTTCTCGACCAGCCCGACCAGCCCCACGACATTGGCGCGGGCGCGGCGCAGCGCCAGCGTGCGCATGACGCCCGCCACGACGCCCGCGCCGCCCATGTCCATGGTCATCTCCTCCATGCCCGCGGCGGGCTTGATCGAGATGCCGCCGGTGTCGAAGACGACGCCCTTGCCGACCAGCGCCAGGGGCGCCTCGTCGCCGCCGCCCGACCAGTGCATCACCACGACCTTCGAGGGGCTTTCGGACCCCTGCCCCACGCCCAGCAGCGCGCGCATCCCCAGTTGGGCAAGCTGGTCCTCGTCCAGCACCTCGACGGTCAGACCGATCTCCTCCATCGCCTTCAGGCGGTCGGCGAAGTCGGTGGTGGTCAGGACGTTCGCGGGCTCGTTCACCAGGTCGCGGGTGAAGAACACGCCCTCGGCCACGGCGGCGGCGGCCTGGGCGGCCTTGGCCAGGGCCTCGGGCTCATCGGCCATGAAGGTCACGCGGGCCTTTTCCGAAACCGGCTCGCCGGCGGCCTCGGGCGCGCTGTCGGCCTGCGCGTCACCCAGCACGGCGTTGTCCGGCCCGTGGGTGAGGCCCTGCGGGATCGGGTCGGCGCCGGCCTCGCCCTCGCCCTCTCCCTCGGCGGGCCTGGTCTGATAGACCGAGAACTCGTAGCCCCGCAGCGCGGTGCCCAGCGCGATCTCGTTGGCAAGGGGATGGCTGCCTGCCATGACCAGGGTGTGGGTCTTTCCCAGCTTGGCACCGATGGCCGCACCGGCCTTGCGGGCCTGGGCCAGCGTGGCGTCCCCGGGCAGCGAGACCAGCATCAGCGCCTCGGCCTCCATGCCTGCGGGAAAGGCCAGTTCAAGGGCCGCGCCGGGCTTCAGCGCCCGGCCCGCCTTCGACGCCATCGCGCGGCGGATGGCCTGCTGCGCCCCCTCGGGCAGGCCGGCGGGCAGATCCGCGCCCGGCGACAGGATCAGCGCCACCCGCCCCGCATGGCTGGCCAGCCGGTCGGTGGCGACTTCGGTGAAGGTGATCTCGACGGGCTGGGTCATGGCGCGCTCCTCATCTTTCGCGGGGGCAGCCTAGACCCGCCGCGCACCCTTTTCCAGAGCCGCCCTTGCGGCTAAGCAAGACGTGACCGCCGCCCGCCACAGGACACCCCGGACCCCATGCCGCGCATCGACCGATACATCCTTGGCCAGCTGCTGACCCTGTTCGGGTTCTTCGCGTTGGTGCTGGTGTCGGTCTACTGGATCAACCGCGCCGTCAGCCTGTTCGACGACCTTCTGAGCGACGGGCAGACCGCGCTTGTGGTGCTGGAGTTCACCGCCCTGACGCTGCCGCTGGTGATCTCGGTCGTGCTGCCGGTGGCGGCCTTCGCGGCCAGCGCCTATGGCACCAACCGCATGGCCGGGGAATCCGAACTGGTGGCGATGCAGGCGGCGGGGCTGTCGCCCTGGCGGCTGGCGCGGCCGGTGCTGGTCTTCGGGGCCTTCGTGGGGCTGATGGTGGCGGTGCTGGTTCACGGCCTGGTGCCGCTGGCCCGCGCGCGCCTGGCCGAGCGCGAGGCCGAACTGGCCCAGGACGCGACCGATCAGTTCCTGCGCCCCGGCAGCTTCCAGTACCCCGCCCGGGGCATCACGCTGTTCATCCGCGACATCGCGGCGGACGGGCGGCTTCTGGATCTGTTCATCGAGGATGCCCGCGACCCCGCCAACCAGATCATCTACACCTCCGAGGAGGCGCTTGTGGTGCGCGCCGAGACCGGCCCGGTGCTGATCCTGCTGCGCGGCATGTCGCAGAACCTGCGCGAGGGCGGCGGCCGGCAGGCCCTTGCCGTCACGCGCTTCCAGGAACTGAGCTACGATATCGGCGCCATGCTGACCGGAGGCGGACGCCAGGGCCGCGACCTGCGCGATTATGGCACGCTGCGGCTGCTGGACCCGGACCCGGATCTGCTGGCCGCGACGGGCGCCACCGCCGCCGATGCCCGGCGCGAGGCGCATGACCGGATCGCCCAGCCGCTGCTGTCGCCGGTGGCCGCGATGATCGGCTTTGCCACGCTGATGATCGGCGGCTATTCGCGCTTCGGGGTCTGGCGGCAGGTGGTCTGGGCGATCCTGGCGCTGCTTGCGGTGCAACTGCTGGCCAATGGCGCCGCCAACCAGGCGGGCCGCGATCCGTCGCTGTGGCCGGTCCTGTACCTGCCGTCGCTGGCCGGGGCGCTGCTGTGCTGCGGGCTTCTGTGGTGGGCGTCCAGGCCGCGGCGGGCCGGGCGACGGGCGGGGGCCGCGCCATGATCCTGGCCCGCTACGTCGCCCGGCGCTTCCTGCGGTCCTTCCTGACCGTCGCCGGGGTCTTCCTGCTGATCCTGCTTCTGATCGACATGATCGAGATGATCCGCCGCTTTTCGGACGACGAGATCGGGCTGTCGGGCGCCTTGGGGCTGGCCGCGCTGAACATCGCCTCGAGCTTCTATTCGATCCTGCCGCTGCTGACCGTGCTGGCCGGCATCGCGCTGTTCCTGAACCTCGCGCGCACGTCAGAGATGGTCGCGATCCGGGCCTCGGGGCGGTCGGCGCTGAAGGTCGTCGCGGCGCCCGCCCTCACGGCGGTGGCGGTCGGCGTGCTGAGCGTGGCGTTGCTGAACCCGCTGGTCGCGGTGACCGGCGCGCGCTTTGACGATGCAGTGGCCCGGATCGAACGCGACAGCCGCCAGACGGTCTCGGTGGGCGACAGCGCCGTGTGGTTGCGCCAGGCGGTCGTCGAGGGGGCCGAGGAATCCGGCCAGATCGTCATTCGCGCCCGCCGCGCCAGCACGGACGCCACCACGATCTACGATGCGACCTTCATGGTCTTCGACAGCGCGAAAGGGCCGGTCCGCCGGATCGAGGCGCGCGAGGCCCGCCTGCTGCCCGGCCGGTGGGAACTGACCGATGTCCGCGACTATCCCCTGACCGAACCCAATCCCGAAGCCGCCGCCACCTCGGCCCCGCGGATGGAACTGGCCTCGGACCTGACCGCGCAGCGCATCCGCGAAGGCTTCGGCCGCCCCGATGCGGTGCCCGTCTGGCAGCTTCCGGGCTTCATCGCCGGCCTGGAACGGGCGGGCTTCTCGGCGGCGCGGCACAAGGTCTGGCTGCAGATGGAATTGGCCCGGCCCTTCCTGATGGGGGCGATGGTGCTGGTGGCGGCGGCCTTCACCATGCGCCACCTGCGCGGCCGCAGCGCCGGCGGCGCGGTGCTGCTGGCCTTCGGCGCCGGGATCGGACTGTTCTTTTTGCGCAATCTGGCGCAGGTTCTGGGCGACAACGGGCAGGTGCCGGCCCTGCTGGCGGGCTGGACGCCGCCGCTGGTGGGGGGGCTTCTGGCCCTGGCGCTGATCCTGGCGCGGGAGGATGGATGACACGGCACCTTCTCAAAGCCCTGGGCCTGGGGCTGGCCGTCCTGCCGGGGATGGCGCTGGCCCAGACCATGCTGCCCCAGGACCCCGGCCTTGGCGGCGGCGGCATGGGCGGCACCGCCCCCCTGTGGAGCGACGAGGCCGCCCTTGCCCCCGCGGCCACGCCCCTGGGCGACATGATCCTGGGCGACCGCACCCCCGACGCGGCCCCGCTGGAGGCCGTGGATCCCGATGCCGACGTGACCCTGCCAGGGCGCGATCCGGGCGGGACGCAGGAGGATGCGGCGACGGTTCTGGCCGACAGCATGGTGCTGCAGGGCGACCGGACGCTGATCGCGGCAGGCGGTGTGGTGGTCTGGTATCAGGGCGCCCGGCTGGTGGCCTCGCGCATCGTGGTGGACGGGGCCACGGGCGACCTGACGATCGAGGGGCCGATCCACCTGTCGCGCCCCGGGGCCGCCGATCCCGACCGGGAAGCGGTGCTGGTGGCCGATTCCGGCCAGCTTGACCGCAGGCTGCAGGACGGCATCATCCGCGGCGCACGCCTTGTGCTGGCCCGCGAACTGCAGCTGGCCGCCGCCGAACTGACCCGGACCGGGAACGGCCGGATGACCAACCTGCGCTATGTCGTCGCCTCGTCCTGCCAGATCTGCGCCAGCGATCCCACGCCGCTGTGGGAGATCCGCGCCCGCGCCATCACCCATGACGCGGAAACCCGGCTCATCACCTTCGACCATCCGCAGTTCCGCGCCTTCGGCATCCCGCTGGCCGCCGCGCCCTTCGCCCTGACCGCGCCCGATCCCACCGTCGAACGGCGCACCGGCTTCCTGCGCCCGGAATTCCGCACCACCTCGGGGCTGGGGTTCGGGCTGAAGCTGCCCTATTTCGTGACGCTGGGCGATCATGCCGACGTGACGGTGACGCCCTATGTCTCGGCCAGCCGGACGCGGACGCTGGAACTGCGCTACCGGCAGGCCTGGTCGAACGGCGTGACGCAATGGAACGGTGCCGTCACCCGCGACGACATCCGCCCCGGCGAGACGCGGGGATACATCTTCGGCAACTCCCTGGTGGACCTGCCGCGGGACTATCGGCTGGGCGTGCAGCTTCAGGCGGCCTCGGACCGCGGCTATCTGCTGGACTACGACATCACCGAGGCCGACCGGCTGTGGAGCGGCGTCACCCTGGAACGCATCACCCGCGACAGGCTGTTCTTCGGGCGGGTCGGCAACTACCATTCGCTGCGCGACGACGAGGACAACAGCACCTCGCCCGCGCAGGTGGCCGACGTCCTCTGGCAGCGGCGCTTCACCCCCGACTACATCGGCGGGCAGGGCCTGCTGGAATGGTCGGTCCACGCCCACCGCCGCCCCTCCAACCGGGACATGCTGGGCCGCGACGTGGCGCGCGCCTCGCTGGGCCTCGACTGGCGGCGCAGCGAGATCCTGGCGGGCGGCGTGGTGGGTGCGGCGCTGGCCGGAATCGACGCCGACATCTACCGCATCGCGCAGGACAGCGCCTATGACGACCTGGTGACCCGCGCTATCCCGATGGTGGGGGTGGAACTGCGCTGGCCGCTGATCGGCGGGGCGGGCGGCGTCACCCACCTGGTCGAGCCGGTGGCCCAGATCCTGTATTCCTCTGCCGGCAACGACGACGACATCCCCAACGAGGACAGCCGCCTGATCGAGTTCGACGAAGGCAACCTGTTCTCCGAAAACCGCTTTCCCGGCTGGGACGCGCGCGAGGAGGGGCTGCGTGCCAACCTGGGGGTGACCTGGACCCGGCTGGATCCGGCCGGCTGGTCGCTGGCGGTGACGGGCGGCCGGGTGGTGCGGGCCGAACCTGAACGGGCCTTCCCGGACGGCTCGGCCCTGTCCGGAAGCACGTCCGACTGGCTGGTGGCCGCGCAATACGACAGCGGCAACGGCCTGGCGATCGCCAACCGGGCCCTGCTGGACAGCGGCTTCGACATCTCGCGCAACGAATTGCGGCTGGGCTGGCTGCGCGACGACCTGCAACTGTCGGCGGGCCATCTGTGGCTGGACGAGGACGCGGGCAACGCGGCGCGCGCCGACATCAGCGAACTGGTCGCCAATGTCGGCTGGCAGATCCGCGAGGGCTGGTGGGGCAACGCCGAGACCCGCTACGACTTCAACGCCGACGAGGCGCAGCGGGCCTCGCTGGATCTGACCTATCGCAACGAATGCCTGACCGTGGACATGGGGGTGTCGCGCCGCTTCACCCGCTCCGACAGCGTCAGGCCCGAAACCAGCGTCGGCTTTTCGGTCCGGCTGGGCGGCTTCGGCGCGTCCGAGGACTTGCCGGGCACGGTGGCGCGCCGGTCCTGCATGCGCTAGTCTCGCCCCAGCGACCGATCCGCCAACAAGAAGACACGCCAAAAACACACGGGGGCAGCAGATGCGGCATTTCCTTTCCAGCCTCGCCTTGGCGACGGCCCTGGCGGCAGGGCCCGCGCCGGTCCTGGCGCAAGGCCTGTTCGAGCCGGTGATCTACATCAACAACGCCGCCATCACCCGCTATGAGGTGCAGCAGCGCCAGCGGTTCATGCAGATCCTGGGCGCCCCCGGCACCACGGCCGAGGAAGCCCAGCAGGCCCTGATCGACGACCGCCTGCGCAACCACGCCGCCCGCCAGCTTGGCATTGCCCCGACCGAGGAGGGGCTGCAGGAGGGGCTCGAGGAATTCGCCGGCCGCGCCGGGCTGTCGGCGGCCGAATTCACCGCGGCGCTGGAAGCGGCGGGGGTCGAGCCCCAGGCCTACCGCGATTTCGTCAGCGCCGGCCTGGTCTGGCGGCAGGTCATCCGCGAGCGCGTCGTGCCCCGGATCGAGGTGTCCGAGGCCGAGATCGATCAGGAACTGCGCCGCGTGGTCGAAACCCCCATCGTCTCGCGGGTGCTGATCTCCGAACTCATCATCCCGGCGCCGCCGGGCCAGGAACAGCAGGCTCTGAACCTGGCGCGCCAGATCGCCGGGGCAGGCCTCTCCTCGGATGAATTCGAGGCCGCGGCACGGCAGTATTCGGCCGCCGAATCGGCGCAATCGGGCGGGCGGCTGGCCTGGGTGAACATCGACAACCTGCCGCCGGCGCTTCGCCAGGTCATCACCGCCCTGCAGCCGGGCCAGACCACCCAGCCGCTGACGATCGAGGGCGCGGTGGTCCTGTTCCACCTGCGCGACAGCCAGGGCACGCTGCGCCCGGGCGCCACAGAGCAGGTCATCGACTATGCGACGCTGCGCCTGCCGACCGCCGCCGCCGCGGCCACGCTGGCGGCCCGGACGCGCAGTTGCGACGATCTCTACATCCAGGCGGGCGCGCAGGCGGGCCGCGTGCAGCGCCAGACGCTGCCGCAGGCGGCGATCCCGACGCTGGTGGCGCAGCGCCTCGCCTCGCTGGATGCCGACGAGACGGGCGTGGTCGATTACGGCAACGGCGCCGATCTGGTGATGCTCTGCTCGCGCCAGCCCGCGCTGGTGGCGCAGACCGAAAGCCAGGTCGCCACCACCGCCCTTCCCGATGACGGGGTCGAGGCCGCGGTGCCCGACACCGACGCCCTGCCCACCCGCGACGCCGTCCGCGACCAGATCTTCAACCAGAAGGCCAATGCCGCCGCCGAGGCCTATCTGGCGGAACTGCGGGCGGAAGCCCTGATCCGCCGGCCGTGAAGCCCCGCCGGATCATCCTGACCTGCGGGGAACCGGCGGGAATCGGGCCCGAACTGGCGGTCAAGGCCCTGGCCTCGGGCGTGGATTTTGCCTGGATGGGCGATCCGCGCCACCTGCCCCCGGGAACCCCCTTCACCCGGATCGCGACCCCGAGCGATCCGGCGCCGGAGGGCAGCCTTCCCGTGCTCGGCCAGGATTTCGCGGCCCCCGCAGTGCCCGGCAGGCCCGACCCGGCCAATGCGGCGGGCGTGGTCGCGGTGATCGCCCGCGCGGCGGAACTGGTCATGGCCGGACAGGCCGCGGGTCTGTGCACCCTGCCCATCAGCAAGCAGGCGCTGAAGCAGGGCGCGGGCTTCGCCTTTCCCGGCCATACCGAATACCTGGCCCATCTGGCGGGCGATGTTCCGGTCGCGATGATGCTGGCCTCGACCACGGTGGAACCGCCCTGCCGGGTGGTCCCCGCGACCATCCACATCCCGCTCGAGGACGTGCCTCGCCTGTTGACCCCGGCGGTTCTGGAACGCGCGATCCGCATCACCCATGCGGCCCTGATCCGCGACTTCGGCATCAGGGCCCCGCGGCTGGCGGTGGCGGGCCTCAACCCCCACGCCGGCGAGGGCGGCACGATCGGCCGCCAGGAAACCGCCTGGATGGCCCCCCTGCTGCAGAGGCTGCGGGCCGAGGGGTTCGACCTCTCGGGGCCCCTGCCCGCCGACACGCTGTTCCACGGCCCTGCCCGCGCCCGCCATGACGCGGCGATCTGCGCCTATCACGACCAGGCGCTGATCCCGATCAAGACGCTGGATTTCGCCGGCGGGGTCAACGTGACGCTGGGCCTGCCCTTCATCCGCACCTCGCCCGATCACGGCACGGCCTTCGACATCGCCGGCAAGGGGCTGGCGGATGCCGCCTCGACCATCGCCGCCTTGCGCATGGCCCGGGAAATGGCCGAGGCGCGGGGCTGATGCTTCTTCTTTGTCAAAATACCCATCCCGCCGCGCCGCAATGAGCACCATCGACGACCTGCCCCCGCTGCGCGAGGTGATCGCCCGCCACGATCTGCGCGCCAAGAAACAGCTGGGCCAGAACTTCCTGCTGGACCTGAACCTGACCGCCAAGATCGCGCGCCAGGCCGGCGACCTGACGCAGTGCGACGTGCTGGAAATCGGCCCCGGCCCCGGCGGCCTGACGCGCGGCCTGCTGGCCCAGGGCGCGCGCCATGTCCTTGCCATCGAAAAGGACGCCCGCGCGCTGCCCGCCCTGCAGGAAATCGCCGATCGCTATCCCGGCCGCCTGACGGTGATCCACGGCGACGCGCTGCAGGTCGATCCGCTGGCCCACCTGACCCCGCCGATCCGCGTGGCCGCGAACCTGCCCTACAATGTGGGCACCGAACTGCTGATCCGCTGGCTGACGCCGCCGGACTGGCCGCCCTTCTGGCAGTCGCTGACGCTGATGTTCCAGAAAGAGGTCGCCGAACGCATCGTCGCGGCGCCGGGCGGCAAGGCTTATGGACGCCTGGCGCTGCTGGCGCAGTGGCGGGCCGAGGCGCGGATCGCCATGACCCTTCCGCCCGAGGCATTCGTGCCCGCGCCCAAGGTTCATTCCGCGGTGGTCCAGCTGACCGCGCTGCCCCGGCCGCGCCATCCGGCGGATCCGGCGGTGCTGGCGCAGGTCACGGCGGCGGCCTTCAACCAGCGGCGCAAGATGCTGCGCGCATCGCTGCGCGGGCTGCATCCGCAGATCGAGGCGCTGCTCGACCAGGCGGGGATACCGCCCACCGCCCGGGCCGAGGAGATCGGGCTTGAGGGATTCTGCACCCTCGCACGGGTCTTGCAGGCCGCCCGGCAGGGAGGCTGAGGAAAAGCACGGCGGGCCAGCCGCGGCGCCTTATTCCCCGGTCGGCTCGGGCTTGTCCCCGGCGCTGTCTTCGGGCGCCTTGCGGCGGGTCCGGGTTCGCGGCGTCGCGGGCTTTTCGCCGCGCGGCGCGCGCGGCGCGCGGCTGCGGGCCGGCTTGGCGGTAGCCTCTGGCGTCTCGACCGGGCCAGTGACCTCATCTTCCGCGATGGCCACCGCGTCCGGCAGCCCGGCGGGCTCGGAATCGACGGCCGAACCGGGGTGGGGCGGCTCTTGCGGGGCAGCCTGGGGCCGGGGCTCGCGCCGCTGCTCATCGGCCACCGGATCGGGACGCGGCTGTTCGCGCTGGCCCTGTTCGCGCTGGCCTTGGTCACGCTGGCCCTGTTCGCGCTGGCCCTGATCGCGGAAACCCTGATCGCGCTGGCCCTGATGGCCGCCGTCTCGGCCGCCCTGCTCGCGCCGGCCCTGATCGCGGCCATTGCCCTGGTCGCGGCTGCCGTCCTCGCGGGCCGGGTCGCGCCCGGCCTGCTCACGGTGGTGATGGCCGCCGTTGCCGTTCAGCGGAAACTCGCGGCTCTCATCGCCGTCGGGGCGGGGCTGGTGGAACTGCTGGCGCTCGGCCATTTCCTTCTGCGCCTCGCCCAGCATCCGCGTGTAATGCTCGGCATGTTGCAGGAAGGACTGCTCGGCCACCCGATCGCCCGAAAGCTGCGCGTCGCGCGCCAGCGTCAGGTATTTCTCGATGATCTGCTGGGGCGTGCCGCGCACCTTGCCCTCGGGGCCAGAGCTGTCGAAGACGCGGTTGACGACATTGCCCAGCGAACGCTGGCGGTTCGACTTGTTGCGCGAACGGGATTTCGATGATCTCATCAGTTTGTCTGTCGTGATTCCAGTAAATCCGGGATCCAGTGACCTGGACGGCATTGCGGGCGGCACGGGAATCGCCAAGGAACGATCTTGCCCTTCAGCCCGGACCTTGGCCCGAATGGACGACCCAGCGTCCATCAGGGAATCGGCTTTTCCAGGCTGACCCATGCGGTGGCATCGCTGCCCCTGCGCAAGGGCGACTAATCACGCCCGGGACAGGCTGACAAGCAGAAACTTGCGTTCCGGCGGCATTTCCGGCCGCTCAGGCGGAAAAACGGGCCTTGATGACACGGTCCCGGCCGTCCAGATCGCGGATCACCGCCGTGGCGGCGCCCGCCTGGGCGAACATCGCGGCCACGGCTTCGGCCTGGGATGGCCCGATCTCGACCAGAACATGCCCGCCCGGGTTCAGGTGGCCCGCCGCCCCCGCCGCGATGGCGCGATAGGCGGTCAGCCCGTCCGCCCCGTCGGTCAGCGCCCCCCTCGGCTCCCAGTCGCGGACCTCGGGCGCCAGACCCGCCATGTCTCCCGCCGGGATGTAGGGCGGGTTGGACAGGATCAGGTCGAAGCGCCCCGGCACCCCCTCGAACCAGTCTGCCAGGGCGAAATCCGCCGCCACCCCGACATCCGCCGCATTCGCCCGCGCCACCTCCAGCGCCGCGGCCGAGATGTCGGTCCCCAGGCCCCGCGCGCCCGGCCGGGCCGCCAGGACCGAGATCAGGATCGCTCCCGTCCCCGTCCCCAGGTCCAGCACGCTCTGCCACGGCAGGCGCAGCGCCTCCTCGACCAGAACCTCGGTTTCGGGACGCGGATCCAGCGTATCGCGGGTGACGCGGAAGCGATGCGCGTAGAAGTCCCGGAAGCCCACGATCTGCGCGACCGGCTGGCGGGCCGCGCGTGCGGCAAGGCCGCGCTCCAGCCGCGCCAGATCCTGCGGCGTCAGGTCGCGGTCCCCGATCATCCGCAACCGCCCCGGCTCGACCCCCAGAAGGGCCGCCAGGATGCGGTCGGCGTCGCGCGCGGCGCCCTCGATCCCGGCGGCCGCCAAGCGGCGGGCGGCAGCCGCGCGGGCGTCCGAAAGCCTCATCCCTCGGCCGCCAGGCGGGCCGCCTGGTCGTGGGCGGTCAGCGCGTCGATGATCTCGGACAGGTCGCCGGCCATGATCCGGTCCAGGGCATAGAGCGTCAGGTTGATGCGGTGATCGGTCATCCGCCCCTGGGGAAAGTTGTAGGTGCGGATCCGTTCGCTGCGGTCGCCCGATCCCACCTGCGACCGGCGGTCCGCCGCCCGTTCGGCATCGGCGCGCGAGCGCTCCATGTCGTAAAGCCGCGCACGCAGCACCGCCATGGCGTTGGCGCGGTTCTGGTGCTGGGACTTCTCGCTGCTGGTGACGACGATGCCGGTCGGCAGGTGCGTGATGCGGACCGCCGAATCGGTGGTGTTCACGTGCTGCCCGCCGGCCCCGCTGGCGCGCATGGTGTCGATTCGGATGTCGCTGGCGGGGATGTCCACATCGACCTCCTCGGCCTCGGGCAACACGGCAACGGTGGCGGCGCTGGTATGGATGCGGCCGCCCGATTCCGTTTCCGGCACCCGCTGGACGCGGTGGACGCCGGATTCGTACTTCAACCGGGCGAAGACACCCTCGCCTTCGATCCGCACCACGGCTTCCTTGACCCCGCCCAGTTCGGTTTCGGTCAGATCCAGCACCTGGAAGCTCCAGCCCTGCGCCTCGGCATGGCGGCGGTACATCGACAGCAGATCGCCCGCGAACAGCGCGGCCTCGTCGCCGCCCGTGCCGGGGCGGATCTCGATGATGGCGGGGCGGGCATCGGCGGCGTCCCTGGGCAGCAGCGCGATGCGCAGGGCCTGCTCGAGGGCCGGCATCTCCTCGCGCAGCCGCGCCAGCTCGTCTTGGGCCAGTTCCCGCATCTCGGGATCGGCCAGCATCGCCTCGGCCTCGGCCAGCGCGGCGCGGGCATCGCGCCAGCGGCCGATCTGCTCGACCACGGGCTTCAGGTCGGCATATTCGCGGCTGATGCGGGCGATCTGGTCGGGCGCCGCGCCGGCATTCAGCTGCGCCTCGAGAAACTCGAACCGCTGGACGATCTGGGACAGGCGATCTTCTGGCAACATGGCGGGGGATTACCCCTGCGCCGCAAGACCGGCAAGCCTGCTTTGGACCGCAAATATCCTCGGGGGGTCCGGGGGCGAAGCGCCCCCGGCCACCGCGGGACGCCATCAGCGCCGCGTCCAGCCGTAAAGCGCGATCAGCTCCACCGCCACATGGGCCGCCGCGATGGCCGTGGCCCCGGTCGGGTCATAGGGCGGAGACACCTCGACCACATCGCCGCCTATCAGATCCACCCCCGCCAGCCCGCGCAGCAGCGCCGCCGCCTGCCAGGAACCCAGCCCGCCCCAGACGGGCGTCCCTGTGCCGGGGGCACAGCCGGGATCCAGGGCGTCGATGTCGAAGGTCAGATAGACCGGCCGGTTGCCGATCACCTGCCGGATGCGGGCCAGCGTGGCCTCCACCCCGTCGCGATGGACCGAGGGCGCATCCAGGATCGTCACGCCCAGCGTGTCGGGGTTGTCGGTGCGGATGCCGATGCTGACGCTGGCGGCAGGGTCCACGGCGCCTTCCCGGATCGCCTTGTAGAGGAATGTCCCGTGGTCGATCCGGTCCGGGTCGTCGTCCACCCAGGTGTCGGAATGGGCGTCGAACTGGATCAGCGCGACCGGCCCGCGCCGGGCCGCCACGGCCCGCAGGACCGGCAGCGTGATCGAATGATCGCCCCCCAGCGTGACCGGCGCGGCGCCGGCGTCCAGGATGGCGCCCAGATGCGCCTCGATCCGGGCGGGAACCTCGCGCGGATTGGCGTAGTCGAAGGCCATGTCCCCGTAGTCCACCACCGACAGCAGCGACAGCGGATCGTAGCCCCAGCCATAAGGGGCATCGAAGGGCTGCAGCGCCGAGGCCTCGCGGATCGCGCGCGGCCCGAAGCGGGTTCCCGGCCGGTGCGTCACGGCCTGGTCGAAGGCGATTCCGGTCACCGCCACATCGACCCCCGACAGATCCTTGCTATAGCGCCGCCGCAGGAAGCTGGTCGCGCCGCCGAAGGCGTTCTCGAAGGACAGGCCGCGCGGATCTTTCCGCGTGAAGGCCTGATCGACCTGGTTCCCTGCATCCTCAAGCGCCATGACGTCTTCCCGTTCCCTGTCCGGCGACGATGGTGGCGCAGCGCGCGCTGACCCGCAAGCGCCGCCGGCCAGCACCGCCCGCCGATCCGGCGAATCGCCTTGCATATGCGGCGTTCGCCGCTATAAGACCCCATCCTTCCGCCGAGATCTTGCAACCGGCGCAGCCTCTCGTGACGGGCGCGGAAGGATCGGCCCGTCGATGAAATGCGCCCGATTCTGAAAGGGATGCCATGCCTCTGTACGAGCATGTGCTGATCGCTCGCCAGGACCTGTCGAACACGCAGGCCGAAGGGCTGATCGAACATTTCTCGACCGTGCTGGCCGACAACGGCGGCAAGGTGGTCGAGAACGAATACTGGGGTGTGCGCACCCTCGCCTACAAGATCAACAAGAACCGCAAGGGCCACTACGCCTTCCTGCGTTCGGACGCGCCCTCGGCCGCCGTGCAGGAAATGGAGCGTCTGGCCCGGCTGCATGACGACGTGATGCGCGTCATGACCGTGCGCGTGGACAAGCACGAGGAAGGCCCCTCGGTGCAGATGCAGAAGCGCGAGGAGCGCGGCGATCGGGGTGACCGGGGCGACCGCCCGCGCGGCGACCGCGACCGTGGGGATCGCGATCGCGATCGGGGTGACCGTGGGGATCGTGGCGACCGCGGCGACCGCCGCGAGCGGACTGAAAGGAACTGATCATGGCGAACAAACCGTTCTTCCGCCGCCGCAAGGTCTGCCCCTTCTCGGGCGAGAACGCGCCGGCGATCGACTACAAGGACACGCGCCTGCTGCAGCGCTACATCTCCGAACGCGGCAAGATCGTGCCCTCGCGCATCACCGCCGTCTCGGCCAAGAAGCAGCGTGAGCTGGCCCGCGCCATCAAGCGCGCCCGCTTCCTGGCGCTGCTGCCCTATGTCGTGAAGTAAGGGGACCTGAACATGCAAGTCATCCTGCTGGAACGCGTGGCGAAACTGGGCCAGATGGGCGAAGTCGTCCGGGTCAAGGAAGGCTACGCCCGCAACTTCCTCTTGCCGCAGGGCAAGGCGCTGCGCGCGTCCGAAGCCAACATCAAGTCCTTCGAGAACCGCAAGGTCCAACTCGAGGCGCAGAACGCCGAGACCAAGGCCGAGGCGCAGAAGATCGCCGACAAGCTGGACGGCCAGACCTTCGTGGTCATCCGCTCGGCCTCGGATGCCGGCGCGCTCTACGGCTCCGTGACCACCCGCGACGCCGCCGAGGCGGCGACCGAGGCCGGCTTCACGCTGGACCGCAAGCAGGTCGTCCTGAACAGCCCGATCAAGGAACTGGGCCTGCACAAGGTCAGCGTCGTGCTGCACCCCGAGGTCGAGGCGACCATCGTGCTGAACGTCGCCCGGTCGCCCGAGGAAGCCGAACTTCAGGCGCAGGGCAGGTCGATCCAGGATCTGGCCGCCGAGGCCGATGCCGAAGCCGAGTTCGAGATCGCCGAGCTGTTCGACGACATCGGCGGCGCGTCGGACGATCAGGACGACGACCGGACCTGATCCGGGCCGCACACGCAAACGTCAGGGCCGCGGGGGAAACCATCGCGGCCTTTCGCCGTTCCGGTGAAAATCGCTGCCCACCGGAACCAGACGTATCATGGACTTGATGATCGGTAGCCGTCCCTGGACGGAGTTTTCGCATTTTGCCGCAGGACATGTGATGCCCGACCCCCTCAGCCAGCTTCTCGAAAGCCGCGACTGGCTGATGGCCGACGGTGCGACCGGAACCAATCTGTTCAACATGGGCCTGCGATCCGACGTCGCGCCGGAACTGTGGAACACCGACCAGCCCGACAGGGTCCGCCGCCTGTATCAGGATGCCGTCGATGCCGGCGCGGACCTGTTCCTGACCAACACCTTCGGCGGCAACGCCAGCCGCCTGCGGCTGCAGGGCACGGCCCACCGCGTGCGCGAACTGAACCGGACCGGCGCCGCCCTGGCGCGCGACATCGCCGACGCCTCGGGGCGCAAGGTGGTGGTGGCGGGCAATATCGGCCCCACGGGCGAGATCATGGCCCCCATCGGCACGCTTTCCAGGACCGCCGCCGTCGAGATGTTCCATGAACAGGCCGAGGCGCTGAAGGAAGGGGGCGCGGACATCCTGTGGGTCGAAACCATCGGCTGCGAGCGCGAGTTCCTGGCCGCCGCCGAGGCCGCGCGCCTGGCCGACATGCCCTGGTGCGGGATGATGAGCTTCGACACCGCGGGCCGCACGATCATGGGCGTCACCTCGGCCCAGCTTGCGGCCCTGGTCGAGCGGCTGCCCAACCCGCCCGTCGCCTACGGCGCCAATTGCGGCGTCGGCGCGGCGGATCTGCTGCGCACGGTGCGCGACTTCGTGGCCTCGGGCAACGAACGCCCCATCATCGCCAAGGGCAACGCCGGCATCCCGCATCTGGAGGCGGGGCGCCTGCACTACGACGGCACCCCGGCGATCATGGCCGATTACGCCTGCCTGGCCCGGGACCTGGGCGTGCGCGTCATCGGCGGCTGCTGCGGCACCACGCCGGCCCATCTGCGCGCCATGCGCGAGGCCCTGGAGACCCGCCCCTGCGGCCCGCGCCCCTCGCTCGAGGAGATCGCGGCGCGGCTGGGAGGGTTCTCCTCGATGGGCGATGTCTAGGCGCCCCGCCGCCCGCTGACCGGGCGGCCGGCGACGGTTTCGGGATGACGCCGCCGGATCGTCCGGCAGCGGGCCGATCCGGCGGGCGCGGCGCAAGCGCAGGATTCGACCCGGTTCGTCGGCACCCCATGGGAACCCACGGGCTAGGCACTGTCGTTTGGCCTTGAGGTTGCCCGCCGGTTCCCCATTTCCCCGCAGACGCCGGCATTTCGGCCTTCGGGCGAAAGGTCATCGCGCGGCACCGGCAGGCCAGGCAGAAGGACCGTGACCGTGACCATGACCGAGGAACGCGACACCCGGACCGCCGTTGTCCGGGGCCTGCTGAACCAGTGCCCCAATTGCGGCCAAGGCCGGCTGCTGCGGGGCTATCTGCGGGTTCCCGCCGAATGCGAAACCTGCCACGCCCCGCTGGGGCGTTATCCTGCGGCGGACGGCCCCGCCTTCTTCGCCATGACGATCATGCTTCTGCTGCTGATCCCGCTGATCGGCTTCACCTGGGTGCTGTTCCGGCCCAGCCCGGTCATGCTGCTGGTCATCACCGGGGCCATCACCACGATCCTGACGCTGATCGTGCTGCGCCTGGTGAAGGGAGCCTTCATCGGCTATCTCTGGGCCAAGAACGAACAGGATCGAGGCGCCTAGAACAGCGACAGTTGATCGCCTGCCCGGGGCGGCGGGGCGAAGCGGCTGCAGTCCAGCGGCGCCGCTTCGGTCCGATAACCCAGCCGCCGCCGCGCCAGCCGGAAGCGCTGAAGCGCCAGATCGGCCTCGGGTCCCGCGCCGCGGAAGCGATGGCCAAAGCGCGCGTCGTTGTCGCGCCCGCCGCGCATCGCCTGGACGCGGTTCATGACATGGGCGGCCATGCCGGGGCGGTTGCGGTCCAGCCAGTCGCGGAACAGGGGCGCCACCTCCAGCGGCAGGCGCAGCGGGATCATGCTGGCGGTGGTGGCGCCCGCCTCGCGCGCGGCCGCCAGGATCGCCTCGATCTCGGGCTCGGTCAGCACGGGGATGACCGGCGCCACCATCACCCGCACCGGAACGCCGGCACCGGCCAGTTCGCGGATGACCCGCAGCCGGGTCTGCGGGCTGGGCGCCCGAGGCTCCATCGCGCGCGCCAGGGCGGCGTCCAGGCTGGTGATGCTGATGCCCACCGCCGCCATGCCCTTGGCGGCCAGTTCCGCCCACAGGTCCAGGTCGCGCAGCACGACCCCGCCCCGCGTCACCAGGGTCGCCGGGTGGTTCCAGTCCGACAGCACCCGCAGGATCCCCGGCATGATCGCCAGCTTGGATTCGATCGGCTGGTAGGGGTCGGTGTTGGTGCCAAGCGCGATGGGCGCGGGGCGATAGCCGGGCCGCGCCAGTTCCCGCGCCAGCAGTTCGGCGGAATCGGGCTTGGCGGTGATGCGGGTCTCGAAATCCAGCCCGGGCGACAGTCCCAGCCAGGCATGGGTGGGCCGGGCATAGCAGTAGATGCAGCCATGCTCGCAGCCGCGATAGGGATTGATCGACCGGTCGAACGCGATATCGGGCGAGGTGTTGCGCGTGATGATGCTGCGCGGCCGTTCCATCGTGACTTGGGTGCGCAGCAACCGGCTTTCCTCGGGGATGTCCCAGCCGTCGGATTCGCGCAGCCGCTGATGGGGCTCGAACCGGCTGTCGGGGCGGCTGGCGGTGCCGCGGGCCTTCAGGCGCTCGTCTGGATCGCGAGGGGGCAACATGGTCCCAGGCTAGAACATTGCGGGAACCTTGGCCAGTGTTTTGACGGTTGATGTTCCCCCCTGCCGCCCTATCCTGCACCCCTCACAGACAGGAGGCCGTCATGACAGAGGATTACACCCCGCCCAAGGTGTGGAGGCAGAGCGGCGAGAACGGAGGCCAGTTCGCCAGCATCAACCGCCCGGTCGCCGGCGCCACCCACGACAAGGACCTGCCGGTGGGCAAGCACCCCCTGCAGCTTTATTCCTTGGCCACGCCGAACGGCCAGAAGGTCACGATCATGCTCGAGGAGCTGCTGGAGGCGGGCCATGACGCCGAATACGACGCCTGGCTGATCCGCATCGGCGATGGCGACCAGTTCGGCAGCGGCTTCGTGGCCGTCAATCCCAACTCGAAGATCCCCGCGATGATGGACCATTCGGTGACGCCGCCGCGCCGGGTGTTCGAATCGGGCTCGATCCTGCTTTATCTGGCCGAGAAGTTCGGCGCCTTCCTGCCCGGCGATCCCGCCGCGCGGACCGAGGCGATCAACTGGCTGTTCTGGCAGATGGGGGCCGGGCCCTTCCTGGGCGGCGGCTTCGGGCATTTCTACGCCTATGCGCCGACGAAGATCCAGTACGCCATCGACCGCTTCACCATGGAGGCCAAGCGCCAGCTTGACGTGCTGAACCGGCACCTGGCCGAGAACCGCTTCATGGCCGGCGACGACTATTCGATCGCGGACATGGCGATCTGGCCCTGGTACGGGCAACTGGTCGCGGGCAAGCTTTATGGCGAGGCGGCGACCTTCCTGGACGCGGGCATCTATGGCAATGTCCGCCGCTGGCAGGACGAGATCGCCGCGCGCCCCGCCGTCAAGCGCGGGATCATGGTCAACAAGATCAACGGGGATCCGTCACAGCAGCTGTGGGAACGCCACGACGCATCCGACTTCCAGACCCGGACGCAGGACAGGATCGGCACGGCATGAAGAAGGGGGCGTTGCCCCCCGTCCTTCGGACTCCCCCAGGATATTTTTCCACAGAAGAGACGGCATGGTCATCTTCTGTGCCCCAATATCCTCGGGGGTCCGGGGGTTGAAAACCCCCGGCTTTGGCGAAACGCCTCAGTTCCGCGTGCGATCGACCATCTTGCCCTTGGAAATCCAGGGCATCATCTCGCGCAGGCGGGCGCCCACCTGTTCGATCTGGTGTTCGTCGTTGATCCGGCGCGTCGCCTTGAAGGACGGCTGGCCGACGGCGTTTTCCTGCATGAAGTCGCGCACGAACTTGCCGGTCTGGATGTCGCGAAGAACCGCCTTCATGCGGGCCTTGGTCTCGTCATAGGGCAGGATCCGCGGGCCGCTGACATATTCGCCATATTCGGCCGTATTGCTGATCGAGTAGTTCATGTTGGCGATGCCGCCCTCATAGATCAGATCGACGATCAGCTTCACCTCGTGCAGGCATTCGAAATAGGCCATCTCGGGTTCGTATCCCGCCTCGACCAGCGTCTCGAACCCCATCCGGATCAGTTCGACCAGGCCGCCGCACAGCACCGCCTGTTCGCCGAACAGGTCGGTCTCGCATTCCTCGCGGAAGTTGGTCTCGATGATGCCCGACCGCCCGCCGCCGATGGCCGAGCAATAGGACAGCGCCACGTCAAGCGCCTTGCCGGTCGCGTCGTTGTGGACGGCCACCAGGCAGGGCACGCCGCCGCCCTTGGTGTATTCCCCGCGCACCGTGTGGCCTGGACCCTTGGGCGCCATCATGATGACATCAACGCCGGGCTTCGGCTCGATCAGGCCGAAATGCACGTTCAGGCCGTGGGCGAAGGCGATCGCCGCGCCCTCGCGCAGGTTGTCGTGGACGTATTTCCGGTAGGTTTCGGCCTGCAGTTCGTCCGGCATGGTGAACATGATCAGGTCGGCCCAGGCGGCGGCCTCGGCGATGCCCATGACCTTCAGGCCCTCGGCTTCGGCCTTCCGGGCCGAGGGGCTGCCCTCGCGCAGGGCGACGACCAGGTTCCGGGCTCCCGAATCGCGCAGGTTCAGCGCGTGGGCGTGGCCCTGGCTGCCATAGCCCAGGATCGCTACCTTCCTGTCCTTGATGAGGTTCACGTCGCAATCGCGGTCGTAGTAGACGCGCATCTGTTCGTCCTTTCCTTCTGCCAGCGCCGTTCTAGCGCCGCGCCAGCGATAATGCGCGTGCAGCAAAGGCGCTTCTTGCGGTGGTTTGCGAAAAGATCATGCCGTGATAATGCATTTGGCATGGATTTCATGCCCGACAGCACCGATCGCCGCATCCTGCGCCAGCTTCTGGCCGATCCCGGGGCCGCCAACGCCGTCCTGGCCGAACGCGCGGGCGTGGCGCCCGGCGCGCTGTGGCGGAGGCTGGAGCGGATGCGCGAGGCGGGCGTGCTGAAGGGCGTGCAGGCGCGCATCGACTGGCGGGCGATGGGCTGGGCAGTCGAGGTCAGCCTGCGCTTCACGCTGGACAAGACCAACCCCCGCGCCTTCGACGAATTCCTGCACGCCCTGCGCCAGGTTCCCGAGGTGATCGAGATCCAGTCCTTCCTGGGCAGCGTGGACTGGCGGGCCTCGGTCATCGCCCGGGACATGGCCCATTGGCAGCAGGTCTATCGCGACCGCATCCTGACCCTGCCCCATATCGCCGAACTGGACGCGCTGATGCTGGTCGCCACCATCAAGGACAGCGAGGATCTGGCGCTGTGACCGACGTCGATGCGACCGACCTGGCAATCCTGCGCGTCCTGGCAGCCGACGCCACCCGCAGCGCCGCCGAGGTGGGCCGGGCGGTCGGCATCGGCCAGCCGGCGGCCTGGCGGCGCATCCGGCGGCTGACCGATCAGGGCGTGATCGCGGGACAGCGCGTGGTGCTGGACCAGGCCGCCCTTGGCTTCGGGGTGACGGTCTTTCTGGGCATCAGGCTGGCCGCCAAGGGCCGCACCGGGCTGGAGGATTTCGAACGCGCCGTCACCGCCATCGCCGAGGTGCAGCTGGTCCAGCACGTCCTGGGCCAGTTCGACTATCGCCTGCGCGTCACCGCCCGCGACATCAGCGATTTCGAACGCATCCTGCGCCGCCGCATCATGACGCTGCCCGGCGTGGGCCAGGTCGAGGCGAACGTGATGCTGTCCGAAGAACGCCGGCCCGGGCCCCTGGGCGGGGCGGACGGCGCCTGAAACCTTTCGCCGCCCGGCTTGTTGGGTCCGCAGATCCCGCAGGAGCGTCCCATGAGCTATTCCCGCTTTTTCGGCACCATTGCCGTCTCTACCGCCGTCATGTTCGCGATGATGTATCTGAACACCTGGGACATCAGCCATGTCCGGTTCAGCCAGACCCGCGCCTGGATGGCGCTGTACATGGGCGGCGGCATGGCGATCGTGATGCTGGTGGCGATGTGGTCGATGTTTCCCGACCGGAAGCGGAACCTGGCTGCGCTTGGGGTTTCGGCCCTGGCCTTCGCGCTGGGCCTGTTCATGGTGCGCAGCCAGGCCACGGTGGACCAGGTGTCCTGGATGAAGGCGATGATCCCGCATCATTCCATCGCCATCCTGACCAGCACCCGCGCCGACATCCAGGACCCCCGCGTCCGCGCGTTGGCCGACGGGATCATCGAGACGCAGCGGCGCGAGATCGCCGAGATGGAGGCCCTGATCGCCGATCTGCAGGGCGGCCCTGCCGCGACGCCGGCGGTGGATGGGCAATGACGGGGATTTGGCTGGCCCGGCCCGCGGCGACAGGCTAAGCCTGTCCCATGCAAAAGATCACGCTTCCCGAACGGCCCCACTGGCGCGACACCGCGCGCGAGGTGGGATTCACCTTCGCCGACATGCATGGCGAGCCCTATTGGGACGAAACGTCAGCCTACCGGTTCACGTTGCGCCAGATCGAGGACGATATCGAGGATCCCTCGACCGACCTGCACGCCATGTGCCGCGACGCCGTGGCCGAGATCGTCACCAGCCAACAGATGATGGAGCGGCTGGGCATCCCGCCGCAGCACCGCGACCTGGTGGCCTACAGCTGGCACCGCAACGAGCCCGAGATCTATGGCCGGCTGGACCTGGCCTATGACGGCAAGGGGCCGGCGAAGCTGCTGGAATACAACGCCGACACGCCCACCTCGCTTTACGAAAGCGCGGCCTTCCAGTGGCAATGGCTGGAAGACCAGCTTGCGGCGGGGGTGCTGCCGCGCGGGGCTGACCAGTTCAACGGCATCCACGAGGCGCTTGTGGAGCGCTTCCGCGCGCTGTTCGACCCCGGCACCGACATCCACTTCACCGCGGTCGCCAACAACCCCGAGGATTACGCCACCGTCGAGGCGATGGCCTGGGCGGCGCGCGAGGCGGGCATGGGCGCGCATTACAGCGATCTGGACAAGCTGGGCGTCAGCAGGCAGGGCCAGTTCGTCGACGACCAGGACCGGGTCATCGGCACGCTATTCAAGCTGTACCCCTGGGAGGATCTGCTGCGCGACGACTACGCCCGCCACATCAAGGGCTCGGGCTGCCTGTTCCTGGAGCCGGCCTGGAAGGCGCTTGTATCGAACAAGGGCATCCTGGCGGTCCTGTGGCAGATGTTCGAGGGTCATCCGAACCTGCTGCCCGCCTTCTTCGCCGATGACGTGGCCGATGCGCTTGTGGCGGGTGGCCGTCCGGTGCCGGCGGTCGCCGCGGCCTTCGACAAGGTGGCCGAAGGGTTCAGGCGCGGCCATGTGGTCAAGCCGATCTTTTCGCGCGAGGGCGCCGGCGTCAGCATCGTCGAGGCTGGCAATGTCACCGAGGTCTCACCAAATAGGGACTATGACCATCACCCCCGCATCGTCCAGGCCTATGCGCCGCTGCCCGACTTCGACGGCTTCCGGCCTGTCGTCGGCGCCTGGATCGTGGGCGACCGCTGCGTGGGCATGGGCCTGCGCGAGGACCGGACGCGCATCACCCAGGATCTGTCGCGCTTCAAGCCGCATTTCATCGCCGACTGAGGAGGCAAGGCCATGAGGAAACGTTCCAGAACCGTCGCCCTGACCATCCTTGGCGCCGCCAGCTTCGCCATCGCCGGCTGCCGCGAGGAGCAGGTCGAGGCGCAGGCCTTCCCCGACCTGAACGCCTGCCTGGCCGCGGCCGATCAGGGCGGCCTGTTCACGCCCGACGACTGCCGCCAGTCCTTTGCCGAGGCCGAACAGCTGCATGTCGAATCGGCGCCCCGCTATGACAGCCTGCAGGTCTGCGAGGAACAGCACGGCGTCGGCAACTGCGGGTCGGAAGACCAGCAGGTGGCCAACGGCGGCTCGGGCAGCATCTTCATGCCGCTGCTGGCGGGATACCTGATCGGCTCGATGCTGGGCGGCCGCGGGATGGCGCGGTCCCAGCCGATGTACCGCACCGCCCAAGGCGGCTATACCAACGCGGCGCGGACCAGCACCTTCTCCAGCAACACCGGCCGGGCGGCGCTGAACCCCAGCCAGTTCGCCCGTCCCGCCGCCACGGCGGGCCAGGCGCCGATGTCGCGCGCCACCGCCGCCTCGCGCGGGGGGTTCGGGTCAAGCGCGGCCGGGCGCAGTTTTGGCGGTTGACCCGGCAGGATTTTGAGGGAACCCTGACCCGGCCACAGCGTCTTGTCCCGTCCCGTCAGGAGTTTTGCCATGTCCCGCCTTGCCCCGCTTGCCGCCGCCCTGCTGATGGCGGCGACGCCCCTTGCCGCACAGGACATCGTCGTGTCCTCGAAGATCGATACCGAAGGCGGGCTTCTGGGCAACATGATCCTGCTGGCGCTGCAGGACGCCGGCCTGCCGGTGCAGGATCGTCTGCAACTGGGCGGGACGCCGATCATGCGCGACGCGATCACCGCGGGCCAGATCGACATCTATCCCGAATACACCGCCAATGGCGCCTTCTTCTTCAACGAGGCCGACAGCCCGGTCTGGAAGGACGCGGCCCAGGGCTATGCCCGGGTGGCGGAACTGGACCGCGAACAGAACGACATCGTCTGGCTGACCCCCGCGCCCGCCAACAACACCTGGGCCATCGCGCTGCGCCAGGACGTGGCGCAGGAAAACGGCCTGACCACGATGACGCAGATGGGCGAATGGATCGCGGGCGGCGGGCCGATCAAGCTGGCCGCCTCGTCCGAATTCGTGACCTCGCCGGCGGCGTTGCCGGCCTTCCAGGAAACCTACGGCTTCACCCTGACGCCCGATCAGCTTGTCCAGCTTGCGGGCGGCGACACCGCCGCCACCATCGCGGCGGCCGCCCAGCAGACCTCGGGGGTGAACGCGGCGATGGTCTATGGCACCGACGGCGCCATCGCCGAGGCCGGGCTGGTGGTGATGGAGGACGACAAGGCCGTGCAGCCGGTCTATCAGCCCGCCCCCATCGTCCGGGCCGAGGTGCTGGAAGCCCATCCCCGGATCGCCGAGGTGCTGGAGCCGATCTTCGCCTCGCTGACGCTGGAGACCCTGCAGACGCTGAACGGCCGCATCCAGATCGGCGGCGAGCCGGCCTCGGCCGTGGCGCGGGACCATCTGACGCAGGCGGGCTTTCTGGACTGATCCGGCGGTGCGGCTGTCGCCCCCGCCGGTCCTGTTCGCGCTGATCGGCGCGGCCGGGCTGGCGCTGCCGCTGGTGCAGTTCAAGCCGAACCGGATCGTCCCGGGCGAAGGGGTTTGGCTGACCGCCCTGCCCTACGGCCTGCCCCTGACGCTGGCCCTGGGATCGGTGCTGCTGGCGGCCTGCCTGGCCGCTTGGCCCGCCCCGGTGCGGCTGGGGGCCGCGGCGCTGGGGCTGCTGGCGGCAATACTGTCGCTGGGCCATGCCGCGTCGCAGCTGACGCCCGAGGGCAACAGCCTGGCGCGGGTGTCCCCCGCCGCGGGATTCTGGCTGCTGGCGCTGGCCTTCGGGCTGATGCTGGCCGATGCGGTGGGCCGTCTGCGCCCGTCGCTGGCGCTGCGCTGGCTGCTGCTGGCCTCGGCGCTGGGACTTGGTGCCGCGATCCTGGGATCGGGGCTTCTGGACGGGGTGTCGGTGATGCGCGAATACGCCAGCCGCCGCGACCTTTTCGCGCGCGAGGCCGGGGCGCATCTGATGCTGGCCTTCGGGTCGCTGGGCGCGGCATTGCTGCTGGGCATCCCGGCCGGCATCGCGATCTTCCAGGCGCCGCGCTGGCGGGGGCCGGTGCTGGGGGTGCTGAACATCCTGCAGACCATCCCCTCGCTGGCGCTGTTCGGGGTCATGATCCCGGTCCTGGGCTGGGTCGCCGCCAGCCTGCCCGGCGCGGCCAGGCTGGGCGTGTCGGGGATCGGCGTCTTTCCGGCGCTCGTGGCGCTGTTTCTGTATTCACTGCTGCCGGTGGTGTCGAACACCCTGGCGGGGCTGTCCGGGGTTCCCGCCGCCATCCGCGACGCGGCGGTGGGCCTGGGCATGACCCGGCCGCAGGTGCTGGCGCAGGTGCTGGTGCCGCTGGCGCTGCCGGTGCTGCTGGCGGCGGTGCGGATCGCGCTGGTCCAGAACATCGGCCTGGCGGTGATCGCCGGCCTGATCGGCGGCGGCGGCTTCGGCACCTTCGTCTTTCAGGGGCTGAACCAGACGGCGATGGATCTGGTGCTGCTGGGCGCGCTGCCGACCATCGCCCTGGCCCTGGTCGCGGGCATCGCCCTGGACCTGCTGATCCAGGCCAGCCGCAGGGGGGCCACCGCCCCATGATCGAGATCCGCAACCTGTCCCGCCTCTATGACGGCGTTGCCGTGGTGGACGATGTCAGCCTGACGGTCGAGAGCGGCCAGCTTGCGGTGCTGGTCGGAACCTCGGGGTCGGGCAAGACGACGTTGCTGCGGATGATCAACCGGCTGGTCCGGCCCTCGGCCGGGCAGGTGCTGATCGACGGCGTGGATACCGCGACCCTGCCCGCGCCCCTGCTGCGCCGGCGGATCGGCTATGCGATCCAGGGCCACGGGCTGTTCCCGCACCGGACCGTGGCGCAGAACATCGCCACCGTGCCGCGCCTGCTGCGCTGGCCCCGCCGGCAGATCGACGCGCGGGTGGACGAACTGCTGGCGCTGTTTCAGCTGGACCCCGCCGCCTTCCGTGACCGGATGCCCCACCAGCTGTCGGGCGGGCAGGCGCAGCGCGTGGGCGTGGCCCGCGCCCTGGCGGCGCGGCCCGACCTGCTGCTGATGGACGAGCCCTTCGGGGCGCTGGATCCGCTGATCCGGGCCAAGGCGCAGGACGACCTGCGCCAGATCCAGCGGCAGCTGGGCACGACGCTGATCCTGGTCACCCACGACATGACCGAGGCGGTGGATCTGGGCGACCGCATCGCCGTCATGGACCGGGGCCGGCTGCTGCAATACGACAGCCCGGCGCGCATCCTCACCGACCCGGCGACGCCCTTCGTGCGCGACCTGATCGGCACGACGGACCGGGCGCTGCGGCTGCTGTCGCTGAGCCGCGTCGGCGACATCGCCGCCCCGGGCGACGCCCCCGGCGCGGCCATCCCGCCCGAGGCCTCGCTGCGCGACGCCTTGGCCGAATGCCTGTGGAGCGGACGCGACGCCCTGCCCGTCCAGGGCGGCGGGGTCGTCACCCTGGACGCGCTGCGCGCCCGGGCCCGGGCGCGATGACCGGACGGATCCTTCTGGGGCTGGCGGGGCTGTTCCTGCTGGCCTTCCTGGCCGCCCCCGCGGCCTTCGCGCCGCTGTTCCAGCCCTTCACCCGCAACGGCGCCCCGGCGATCTACAGCCAGACCAGCCTGCTGTCGCTGACCCTGTCGCATCTGGGGATCGTGGCGGTGGCGGTCGCGGCCTCGACCGTGGTGGGGCTGGTGCTGGCGATCCTGGTCACGCGCGGCGCCGGGCGCGAGTTCCTGCCCCTGGCGCGCACGGTCACCGCGGTGGGCCAGACCTTCCCGCCGGTCGCGGTGCTGGCGCTTGCGGTGCCGGTGATGGGCTTCGGCACCGGCCCGACGCTGGTCGCGCTGTTCCTCTACGGGCTGCTGCCGGTGTTCGAGAACGCCCTGGCCGGCCTGACCGGCCAGCCCCCGCAGGTGACCGAGGCCGCCCGCGGCATGGGCCTGACGCCCCGGCAGCGGCTGTGGCAGATCGACCTGCCGCTGGCCCTGCCGCTGCTGCTGGCGGGAATGCGGCTGACGGCGGTGATCTCGCTGGGGACGGCGACCATCGGCTCGACCGTGGCCGCGCGCACCCTGGGCGAGGTCATCATCGCCGGGCTGCTGTCGTCCAACACCGCCTTCGTTCTTCAGGGCGGGCTGGTCGTGGGCCTGCTGGCGGTGCTGATCCACCACGGCTTTCAGGGGATCGAAAGGCGGCTGCGGGCGCGTCGGGGGCTGGCCTGACCGGGACGCGGCCCGCCCGTCCTCTTGCGCGCCGCGCTTCGGTGCGGCGCGCGGGTCCGGCGCCGCGCCCTGAAGGGGTCCCTGGGGTTCAGATGGCGATGGGCCGCACCTGCCAGATGTCGTTCATGTAGCCCCGGATCGTCCGGTCCGAGGAGAAGAACCCCGACCGGGCGATGTTCAGGGCGGCCATCCGGTCCCAGGTGGCGCTGTCGCGATAGGCGGAATCGATCCGGCGCTGCGTGGCGAAGTAATCGTCGAAGTCGCTGGCGACCAGGAAGGGATCGTCGTTCCAGGTCCGGTCCAGAAGCGTGTAATAGCTTTCCGCCCGCCCGAACCGCCCCTCCGAGATCAGCTGCAGCGCGTTGCGCAGGTCCTGGCTCTTGTCGATGGCCTGGCGGGCATGGCCCGGCGTCACCGCCTCGGTCGCGGCCTGGCCGGCGGTCAGGCCGAACAGGAAGAAGTTCTCGGGCCCGACCAGATCGCGGATCTCGACATTGGCGCCGTCCAGCGTGCCGATGGTCAGCGCGCCGTTCATGGTGAACTTCATGTTGCCGGTGCCCGAGGCCTCTTTTCCCGCGGTGCTGATCTGTTCGGACAGGTCGGCGGCCGGGATCAGATCCTCGGCCATCGAGACGTTGTAGTTCGGCGGATAGGCGATCTGCAGATAGCGGCTGGTCACCGGGTCGGCGTTGATCGTCGCCGCCACGTCGTTGATGAGGTGGATCACCGATTTCGCCAGCCAGTAACCGGGCGCCGCCTTGCCGCCGAAGATCTTGACGCGCGGCGTCCAGTCGCCGTTGGGGTCGTCGTGGATGCGCTTCCACAGGGCGATGGCTTCCAGGATGTTCAGAAGCTGGCGCTTGTATTCGTGGACCCGCTTCACCTGGATGTCGAAGATCGCGTCCGGGTCGGCCCGGATGCCCAGATCGGCCAGAAGCCCGTCCGACAGCCAGACCTTGTTGGCGCGCTTGACCTGGCCCAGCGCCTCGCGGAAGGCCGGATCCTCGGCATGGGGTTCCAGATCGCGCAGCCGGTCCAGATCGGTGGTCCAGCCGTCGCCGATGGTGTCGTCCAGCAGCCGGGCCAGCCCGGGGTTCGACATGCGCAGCCAGCGGCGCGGCGTGACGCCGTTCGTCTGGTTCACGATGCGGTCCGGGTGCAGCCGGTGCAGGTCGGCAAAGACCGTGTCCTTGACCAGATCGGTGTGCAGGGCCGACACCCCGTTCACCCTGCTGGCCATGATGAAGGCCAGTTCGCCCATCCGCACCTGGTCGTTCTGGACGATGCCGACATGGGGCGGGCGGTTCGTGGCCTGGCGGTGGTCGTCGTCGATCATCTGGATGATCTGCATGTGCCGCGGCAGCACGCCCCCCATCAGCCAGGTGGACCAGCGCTCCAGGGCCTCGGGCATCAGCGTGTGGTTGGTATAGTTCAGCGTGCCCCGCGCCAGGTCGCGGGCCTGATCGAAGGGCAGGCCGTGATCGTCCATCAGCAGCCGGATCAGTTCCGGCCCGGCGATGGCGGGGTGGGTGTCGTTCAGCTGCATCGCCACCTTGTCGGGCAGCAGCCGCAGGTCGCCGTGTTCGGCCAGGAAGCGGCGCAGGATGTCCTGCAGCGATGCCGAGGTCAGGAAGTATTCCTGCTTCAGGCGCAGCTCCTTGCCGGCGTCGGTCCGATCGTCGGGATAGAGGACGCGCGACAGGGTCCGGGCCAAGGCCTCGGGTTCGGCCGCCGCCGTATGGTCGCCCGCGTTGAAGCGGTGCAGATCCAGCAGCGTGGTCGGATGTGCCCCCCACAGCCGCAGCGTGTTGGCCCAGCCGCCGCCCCATCCCACCACCGGCGTATCGTAGGCGCGCGCGATCACGCTTTCGCCCGGGCGCCAGACGGTGCGGCCGTCCACGGTCTCGACATGGCCCTTGAAGCCGACCGTATAGCTGTAGTCGATCTTGACGAATTCCCAGGGATGGGGCTGGTTCAGCCAGTCCTCGGGCGTCTCGACCTGCTGGCCGCCCTCGAACCGCTGGCGGAACAGCCCGTGTTCGTAGCGGATGCCATAACCGAAGGCCGGGCAGTGCAGCGAGGACAGCGATTCCATGAAGCAGGCCGCCAGCCGCCCCAGCCCGCCATTGCCCAGCGCGGCGTCAGGCTCGTTGTCCAGGATCTCCTGCTTGTCGAGGCGCAGCATCCGCAGCGCCTCGTCCATGGGCTGTTCCAGGCCCAGGTTGATGATCGCGTCGCCCAGCATCCGCCCGATCAGGAACTCCATCGACAGATAGCAGACGCGCTTGGCGCCCTGGTCACGGGCGGCGCGGAAGGCATCGACCCAGGTGCCCGCGATCATGTCGCGCACGGTATAGCTGACCGCCATCCGCCAGTCGAAGGGCGTGGCGAATTCGGCGCCGCGCCCCTGGCTGTGGGTCAGGTGGTGAAGGATCTGGTCGTGAAGGGCCTGAGCCGAAGGGATGTTCTGCAATAGAGCCTCTTGCCGGCTGGAAACTGGTTCTGACCCCGATCGCCGCGGCAAATGCCGGGGGTTGAGTCCTGTTGCCAGTTTTCGCGGGACTTGAAAAGCCCGGATGCCGCGGCGCCCCGCCAGGCGGCCGGCCGGTCAGCGGGAACTGCCCAGCAGGAAGGCAACGACGCTTTCGCCCACGATCGGTTCCTCGGGTCCCGCGGGACGGTCCGCCACCCGGTCCTGCGCGGTGTCCAGCCGCCTGCGCCACTGGCCCCCACGTCCCGGATCGGGCATCCGCACCAGCGTGTCGGGGCCGTTGTTGAAGACCAGGAACGCCGCGCCCGGCAGCGCCGCATAGGCCGGGGTGCCCGATGCCATGCGCATCTCGGCCGCCAGCAGGCGCCGGTCGGGGTCGGACCAGTCGTCCAGCGTCATCGCCGCCCCGTCGGCGCGGCGCCAGAACAGGTCGGGCAACCCGTCGCCTTCGCGCGGCTGGCTGTGCAGGAAGCGGCGTTGCCGCAGGATCGGGCAGGATTGGCGGAAGGCGATGGCTTGGCGGCAGAACGCCAGGAAGGCCGGATCGGTGCCGTCCCACTGGATCCAGCCGATCGAGTTATCCTGGCAATAGGCGTTGTTGTTGCCGCCTTGCGAATTGCTCAGCTCGTCGCCCGCCAGCAGCATCGGCGTGCCCTGGCTCAGCATCAGGGTGGCGATCATGTTGCGGCGGCGGCGGTCGCGGCGAGCCAGGATGGCGGGATCGCCGGTCGGTCCCTCGACGCCCATGTTGTCCGAGATGTTGTCGTCGTGGCCGTCGCGGTTGCCTTCGCCGTTGGCCTCGTTGTGCTTCTTGCCGTAGCTGACGGTGTCCATCAGCGTGAAGCCGTCATGGGCGGCCACGAAATTGACGCTGGAGGTGGCCGCGCGGCCGTCGTGGTCGAAGCGCGCGGCCGATCCGGCGACGCGCTTGGCCAGCCGGCCGACATGGGCCGCATCGCCCCGCCAGAAGCCGCGCACCCCGTCGCGGAAGCGGTCGTTCCATTCGCAGAAGGGGGCGGGATAGGCGCCCAGCCGATAGCCGCCCTCGCCCAGATCCCAGGGCTCGGCGATCAGCTTGACGCGGTTCAGCACCGGGTCCTGCTGGACCGCCCGGAAGAACGGCCCGTCGCGGTCGAAGACCCCGCGCGTGCGGCCCAGCACCGAACACAGGTCGAAGCGGAAGCCGTCCACGTGCATCGCCTCGACCCAGTAGCGCAGGCTGTCCATCACCAGCCGCAGGGCAAAGGGGCTGTCCAGATCCAGGACGTTGCCGGTGCCCGCGTCGTTCACGTAGAAGCGCCGGTCGTCCCTGAGCCGGTAATAGGCGGCGTTGTCGATGCCGCGCAGGGACAGGGTCGGGCCCAGCTCGTCGCCCTCGGCGGTGTGGTTGTGGACCACGTCCAGGATCACCTCGATCCCCGCCTGATGGAAGCGCGCGACCATCCGCTGGAACTCGGCGATGTCGCCCGTCTCCAGATAGCGCGGGTCGGGCGCGAAGAAGCCGTAGGACATGTAGCCCCAGTAGTTCGACAGGCCCCGCCGCGCCAGGAAGCGGTCGTCGGCGAAGGCCTGGACTGGCAGCAGTTCGACGGCGGTGACGCCCAGCCGGCTCAGGTGGTCCAGGATCGGGTCCGAGGCCAGGGCCAGAAAGCTTCCGGGCCGGTCCACCCCCGGATGCAGCATGGTCAGGCCCTTCACATGCGCCTCGTAGATGACCGTCTCGGTCAGCGGGCGGCGGGGCGGGCGGTCGTCGCCCCAGTCGAAGGCCGGATCCGCCACCACGGATCGCGGCATGAACGGCGCGCTGTCGCGGCGGTCGAAGGACAGGTCGGCATCGGCATGTCCGGCGCTGTATCCCAGCAGCGCGTCGTGGATGCGCGGATTGCCGGTCAGGCGGCGGGCATAGGGGTCGATCAGCAGCTTGTTGGTGTTGAAGCGGTGCCCGTCGCGGGGCCGGTAGGGGCCCTGGACGCGGTATCCGTATCGTTGCCCCGGCGCCAGGCCGGCGACATGGCCGTGCCAGACATAGCCCTCGCGTTCCGGCAGGGGAATCCGCGTCTCGCGGCCCGCTTCGTCGAACAGGCATAGCAGCACCTGGTCGGCGTGGCGCGAAAAGAGGGCGAAGTTGACCCCGTCCCCGTCCACGGTGGCGCCCAGCGGAAAGGGATGCCCGGCCGACAGGGAATAGCTCATCGTCCCCCCGCCAGCCTGGCGTAGAGCGCCGCATAGGCGCGGGCGGACTGGTCCCAGCCGACCGGATGGGCCATGCCGTTCGCCGCCATCCGCGACCAGGTATCGTGGTCCCGATAAAGCCCGCAGAGCCGCGTCAGCGCGCCGCGCAGCGCATCGGCCGTCACCGGAGTGAACTGCAGCCCCGTCGCCACCCCGCGCGCCAGCGCCGCGGGCGAGGCGTTGATGACCGTGTCCGCAAGCCCCCCGGTCAGCGCCACGACCGGCACCGTGCCGTAGCGCAGCCCGTACATCTGCGTCAGGCCGCAGGGCTCGAACCGCGAGGGCACCAGGATGGCGTCGCCCCCGGCGATCATCCGGTGCGACAGCCCCTCGTCATAGCCGATGCGGACGGCGACATGGGGGCTGCGGCCGGCCAGGTCGCGGAAGGCGTTCTCCAGCCAGCCTTCCCCCGATCCCAGGACCGCCAGTTGCCCGCCGTGATCCAGCAGCGCGGGCAGCGCGTCCGGCACCAGGTCGAGGCCCTTCTGGTGGCTCATCCGGGACACGATGACGCAAAGCGGCCCCTCGGCGTCCGGCAGGCCCATCTCGGCGCGCAGGGCGGCCTTGTTGGGGGCCTTGCCCGCAGGGTCGTGATAGGGCCGGATCGCCGGATCGGCGGCGGGGTTCCAGATGTCCAGGTCGATGCCGTTCAGGATGCCGGTCAGCGCCTCGCGCCGGTGGCGGATCACCCCGTCCAGGCCCATGCCGTATTCCGGGGTCATCAGTTCGGCCGCATAGGTGGGCGAGACGGTGGTCAGCGCATCCGCCCCCATCAGCCCCGCCTTCAGCGCCGAGACGCCGCCATAGAATTCATAGCCCTCGATGTGGAAGCGCCAGGGGTCAAGGCGCAGCGACCCGATCCGGCCCGGATCGGTGGATCCGGTGAAGGCGATGTTGTGGATGGTCAGCACCGTCGCCGGGCCGCCGCCCATCTGGCGCAGGTATTCGGTGAAGAAGCCCGCCTGCCAGTCATGGCCGTGCAGCACCTGCGGATGCCAGCCCAGCGCGCCGTGGACGCCGACATGCGCACCGACCCAGGACAGCGCAGCGAAGCGTTCCGGGTTGTCGGGCCAGTCGCGCCCGTCGGCGTCCAGATAGGGGCTGCCGGCCCGCGCGAACAGGTGGGGCGCGTCGATCGCCAGCAGGTCCAGCCCCGCCGCGCGGCCCGCCAGAAGCCGCGCGGGCGCCCCGAACAGGTCGTGGTAGTAGAAGACTTCGGACACGTCCCGCAGCGCGCCCATGACGGCCGGATAGCCGGGCAGCAGGGTCCGCATCTGCACCCCCTCGGCCCGCAGCGCCGCCGGCAGGGCGCCCGCGACATCCGCCAGCCCGCCCGTCTTGACCAGCGGCGCGCATTCCGACGCGATCGACAGGACGCGCGTCAAAGGCCCGCCGCCCGCCGGTCCAGCATGTCCTGGGTGATCAGGGTGATGCCGCCCTCGCTGACGCGGAACCACCGGGCGTCTTCCTGCGGATCCTCGCCCACGACCAGCCCATCGGGAATGACCACGCCCGCGTCGATGACCGCGCGGGTCAGCCGCGCCCTGCGGTTCACCGTGACATAGGGCAGGACCACCACATGATCCAGCTGGGCATAGCTGTTGGTATGGACCTGCGTGAACAGCAGCGAGTTGCGGATCTCGGTCCCCGAGATGATGCAGCCCCCCGACACCATCGACGAGACGGCGATCCCGCGCCGGTCCTTCTCGTCATGGATGAACTTGGCGGGCGGCACGCTTTCGGCATAGGTCCAGATCGGCCATTCGCGGTCCCACAGGTTCAGTTCCGGGGTGAAATCCGTCAGGTCGATGTTGGCCTGCCAGAAGGCGTCGATGGTGCCCACGTCCTTCCAGTAGGGCGGCGCCCCGGGGTCGCGCACGCAGGACACGTCGAAGCGGTGCGCCATCGCCTTGCCGTTCCTGACGATGGCGGGGATCAGGTCATGGCCGAAGTCGTGGCTGGATTCGGGATCCTGCGCATCGCGCAGCAGCAGGTCGCGCAGGAAGGGCCAGCTGAAGACATAGATCCCCATCGAGGCCAGCGCGCTGTTCGGGTCGTCGGGCATCCCCGGCGGATCGGCGGGCTTTTCCAGAAACGAGGTGATGCGCCCGGCGTCGTCCACGGCCATCACGCCGAAGGCGGTGGCCTCCATCCGCGGCACCGTCAGGCAGCCGATGGTCACGTCTGCGCGGCTCTCGCAATGCTCGCGCAGCATGATCTCGTAATCCATCTTGTAGATGTGGTCGCCCGCCAGGATGACGATGTAATCCACGTCATAGCTGTCCACGATGTCGATGTTCTGGGTCACCGCATCGGCGGTGCCGCGATACCAGTGTTCCTCGGACATCCGCTGGCTGGCGGGCAGGATGTCCATGAATTCGTTGCGTTCGGCGCGAAAGAAGTTCCACCCCCGCTGGACGTGGCGGATCAGGCTGTGGGCCTTGTACTGCGTGGCCACGGCGATCTTGCGGATGCCGGAGTTCATCGCGTTCGACAGCGCGAAGTCGATGATGCGGGTCTTGCCGCCGAAATAGACCGCCGGCTTCACCCGGCGGTCGGTCAATTCCCTCAGACGGCTTCCGCGTCCCCCGGCCAGCACGAAGGCCATCGCGCGGCGCGTCAGTCTCGGCTCACTCATGGACCATCCTCCCCTTCAACCCCCCGAATGCAACCCGCCGACTGCCGGCCTGCCCGCCCACCGCCGCTTTCCGCCGCCGCTTCGGTCTGCCGGCGATCGGGCCTGCCGGTCCAGTCTAGCCCGCCCCTTGGGGAGGGCAATCCATCACTTCGCGGCGAGACCACCTTTATGTCCACCGGCCGGATGTGTTCTATCGGCGCGACTCGGCCAGACAGGAGAATCTCATGACCGAATGGTGGCGTGACGCGGTGATCTACCAGATCTATCCCCGCAGCTTTCAGGACAGCGACGGCGACGGCATCGGCGACCTGCCCGGCATCACCCGGCGGCTGGACCACGTGGCGCAGCTGGGGGTGGACGCGATCTGGCTGTCGCCGATCTTCACGTCGCCCATGAAGGACATGGGATACGATGTCAGCGACTATTGCGACATCGACCCGCTGTTCGGCACGCTGGACGACTTCGATGCCCTGGTCGCGCGCGCCCACGACCTGGGGCTGAAGGTCATCATCGACCAGGTCATCAGCCATTCCAGCGACCGCCACCCCTGGTTCGCGGAAAGCCGCCGGTCGCGCGACAACGACAAGGCCGACTGGTACGTCTGGGCCGACCCCAATCCCGACGGCACCCCGCCCAACAACTGGCCGTCCGTCTTCGGCGGCCCCGCATGGGAGTGGGAGCCGCAGCGGCGCCAGTATTACCTGCACAACTTCCTGATCGAGCAGCCGGACCTGAACCTGTGGAACCGCGAGGTGCAGGATGCCCTGCTGGGGACCATGCGCTTCTGGCTCGACCGGGGTGTGGACGGCTTCCGGCTGGACACGGTGAACTTCTATTTCCACGACGCGCGGCTGCGCAACAACCCGCCCAACCCCGACAGCACGGCGCCCGACACCTACAACATGCAGCGCCATGTCTATTCCAAGAACCGCCCCGAAAACATCGCCTTCCTGAAGCGGATGCGCAAGCTGACCGACGAATACGACGCCCGCATGATGGTGGGCGAGGTGGGCGAAGGCGGCGACACCTCGATCCGCCTGATGGCGGAATACACCGCCGGCAGCGACCGGCTGCACATGTGCTACAGCTTCGAGATGCTGAGCCAGAAGTTCACCGCCGACCATTTCCGCCACACCATCGAGGGCGTCCAGAACGGCGCGCCCGACGCCCATGCCTGCTGGTCGTTCTCGAACCACGACGTGTTCCGCCACGTCACCCGCTGGCTGCCCCATGCCGAATCGCCCGATGCGCTTGCCCGGCAGGCGGCGGCGATGCTGCTGTCCTTCCCCGGCACCATCTGCCTCTACCAGGGCGAGGAACTGGGCCAGACCGAGACCGAACTGGTCTATGAGGAACTGACCGATCCCCCGGCGCTGCGCTTCTGGCCCGAGATCAAGGGCCGCGACGGCTGCCGCACGCCGATGGTCTGGGACGACAGCCCGCATGGCGGCTTTTCCACCGCCAAGCCCTGGCTGCCCGTCAAGGCCCCGCAGGCCGCGCGCCACGTCAAGGGTCAGCAGGCCGACAACGACAGCGTGCTGGCGGCCTACCGCGCCACGCTGGCCTTCCGCAAGGCGCAGATGCCGCTGCGCCGAGGAAAAACCTCGTTTCTCGACCTGCCCGAGCCGATCCTGGCCTTCCGCCGCGACAGCGGGGACCGGGCGCTGACCTGCGTCTTCAACCTGGCGAAGACGCCGGCGCGCCTGACGCTGTCGGATGCCGCGGCCCTGGTGGGGCCGTCGCGCGCGGCGCTGTCGGACAGGGTTCTGGACCTGCCGGCCAACGGCTTCGCCTGGCTGGACGGGACGGTCGGCCTGTCGGCCTGAGGTCAACCGGGCCTGCGGTTGAAGAACAGCTCATAGGCCAGATAAAGCCCGGCAGCCCCCGACAGGAACGCCCAGAAGGGGCTGCCGGTCCACAACTCGACCCCCGCCCACAGCAGCGGGACGACGACGCACAGGATCCGCACCCACAGGGGGCGGAAGAACGGCGCATTCGGATCAACCAGCATCTTGCCTCGAATCTCTGCCCCCGGGCAAACCATCCTCGGGGCAAGAGGCGCCGGCTACAACCCCGCCAGCCACGGCGGCGCCCCGGCAAAGGCCTGGGCCAGATGGTCGATGAAGGCGCGGGTCTTGCGCGGCATCGGCCGGATCGGCGGCCAGACCAGGCTGATGGGCAGCGGATCCTGCGGCAGATCCGGCAGCAGGCGCACCAGCCGCCCGTCGCGCAGCGCGTCGTGGACGATGAACATCGGCAGCAGCGCCAGACCCAGCCCGCCGATCGCCATGTCGCGCATCGCCTCGCCGTTGTTGGCGGTGATGCGGCCCAGGGGCGGCGGCGCGACGCCCGCGAAGGGCCAGATGTCGCCGATCCGGGCGTTCAGATAGCCGATGGCGCTGTGGCGCGCCAGATCGGCGGGGTCGCCGACCGGCCCCTGCGCGGCCAGATAATCCGGGCTTGCCACCAGCGCCCGGGGATCGGCGCAGATCCGGCGGGCCATCAGCCGGCTGTCGCGCATCCGGCCGATCCGCAGCCCCAGATCGAAGCCCGCCCGGCCCAGGTCGGTCAGCTGGTCGTCGTAATCCAGCACGATCTCGAGCCCGGGATGGGCGCGCGCGAAGCGGGCGATCACCGGGCCAAGGTGCCGGATGCCGAAGCTCATCGGCGCGGCGACGACCAGCCGGCCGCGCAGATCGGCCTGCCCCGCGCCCACGCTTTCGGTCGCGGCGACCAGTTCGGCCAGCGCGGGGCGCAGGCGCTCGGCCAGGGCCAGGGCCGCGTCGGTGGGCGCGATCCGCCCGGCATGGCGGGTGAACAGCGCCACGCCCAGCGCGGCCTCGAACCCGCTGATGCGCTTGCTGACCACCGACTTCGCCAGATCCGCCCGCGCCGCCGCGCCCGAGATGCTGCCGGCATCCAGCACGGCCAGGAAGGTGCGGATATCGCGGATCGACCAGTCCATGCGCCGACCATAGCCGGCCGCTGCCCGTTCGCAAGACGCGAACGCAGGTTTGCCGCCACAGCGGTTGCCGCGAACGCGGCGATCGGGCCATAGTGGCCGCGGTCCCGACCCCGAAGGAGCCCCGCCGATGCACCTGACCGGTATCCATCACCTGACCGCCATCACCGCCGATGCGGCGGGCAACAACCGCTTCTATACCGCGACGCTCGGGCTGCGCCGGGTCAAGAAGACGGTGAACCAGGACGACACCTCGGCCTATCACCTGTTCTACGCCGACGGCGCCGGGACGCCCGGCACCGACATCACCTTCTTCGACTGGCCCGCGGCGCCGGAACGGCGCGGCGGCCGGTCGGTGATCCGCACCGGGCTGCGGGTGGCCGAAGCCAGCCTCGACTGGTGGGCCGCGCGCCTGGCCGCCAGCGGGGCCACCGTCGGCCGGATCCAGATCCTGGACGGCCGCGCCAGCCTGAACCTGGAAGACCCCGAAGGCCAGCGCCTGCGCCTCGTCGCCGCCCCCGAACCCGCGGGCCAGCCCTGGGACCAGAGCCCGGTGCCCCCGGAACACCGGATCCGGGGCCTTGGCCCGATCATCCTGTCGGTTCCCGACCTGGACCCGACCGCCGCCCTGCTGACCCAGGTCATGAACATGGCGCAGGTCCGCGACTATGCCAGCCCGGACGGGCAGGGCCAGGTCCACGTCTTCGCGATGGGCGAGGGCGGCGCGGCCGCCGAACTGCACGTGGCGGTCCAGCCGGACCTGCCCCCTGCCCGGCAGGGCGCGGGCGGCGTTCACCACGTGGCCTTCCGCGTGCCCGACACGGCGGCGCTGACCTGGTGGACCGAGCGTCTCCGGGGGCTTCGCGTCCCGAACTCGGGCGAGGTGGAACGGTATTACTTCCGTTCGCTCTATTTCCGCGAGCCGGGCGGCACCCTGTTCGAACTGGCGACCGACGGCCCCGGCTTCGACGTGGACGAGCCGCGCGACAGCATGGGCCGCGGCCTGTCGCTGCCGCCCTTCCTCGAACCCCGGCGCGCCGCCATCGAGGCGCGGCTGAAACCGCTGGACTAGCCCCCGCCGGGGGCGCCCCGCAGCCCCCGTCAAGGCCCTTGACCCGAAAGGAAGCGCCCATGGCCATCAGGACCGCCCAAGACGTGCTGGACTTCTGGTTCTCGGCGCAGATGCAGCCGATGTGGTTCGCCAAGTCCGAGGAGATCGACAGCCGCATCCGCGACACCTTCGCCCCCACCTACGAGGCCGCGCGCCGCGGCGATCTGGACGGCTGGGCCGCCACGCCCGAGGGCGCGCTGGCCCTGGTGATCGTGCTGGACCAGTTTCCCCGCAACATCTTCCGCGGCAGCGGCCGGGCCTTCGAATCGAACGACATCGCCCTGCATCGGGCCCGCGCCGCCCTGGACGCGGGCTTCGACCGGCAGGTCGATCCGCAGCGGCGGCAGTTCTTCTATCTGCCCTTCATGCACAGCGAGGATCCGGCCGACCAGGCCCGCTCGGTCGCGCTTTACCGCGATCTGGGCGATGCGGGCAGCCTCGACTTTGCCATCCGGCACCGCGACATCATCGAGCGGTTCGGCCGCTTTCCGCACCGCAACGCCGCCCTGGGCCGCGCCGACACGCCGGCCGAGCAAGAGTTCCTCAGGACGCATCCGGGCTTCTGATCTCTGGACGGGGGCGGGCGGCTGGATTATCGACGGTCCATGCCGCCCGAACCGCTTGCCCACCGCATCAGCCGCGAACTTGCCGCGCGCATCGTCTCGGGCCAGATCGCGCCCGGCGAACGCCTGCGCCAGGATCATGTCGCCGCCGAGTTCGGCGCCAGCCACGTCCCCGTGCGCGAGGCCTTCCGCCACCTGGAAAGCCGCGGCCTTGCCGTCAGCGAACCCCGGCGCGGCTTTCGCGTCGCGGGCTTTTCCCAGGCCGAGGTGCGCGAGGTGGCCGAGATGCGCGCCGCGCTCGAGGTGCTGGCCCTGCGCCACGCCGCGCCGCATCTGACCCCCGCCATCCTGGACCGGGCCGAGGAGGCGATCCGGGCCGGCGACCGCGCCGGCGATGTCGAGGCCTGGGAGGACGCCAACCGCCGCTTCCACCGGCTGATCCTGGACCCCTGCGGGATGCCGCGCCTGCTGAAGTCCATCGCCGACCTGCACACCGCAAGCGCCCGCTTCCTGTTTTCCGGCTGGCGGGCGGAATGGGACGCCCCCACCGACCGCGACCACCGGGCGATCCTGCACGCGCTGCGGTCGGGCGACCCGGACCGCGCCCTGGCGGTGCTGGCGCGGCATGTCCAGTTCAGCGGACAGCGGGCGCTGTCGCGCCGCTGACGATCGCCCCTTGATCGGATAGATAATTCGTGAACTATCGTGGCACGAAGACCCTGGAATTATCTATAAATCTAAACGGAGCCTCCCATGTCCGCCTCGCAGTCCTTCAGCGCCGTCGATCTTCCCAGCCGGTCGCTGCCCGTCAAGCTTCTGGCCGTCGCCTTCGGCACGATCCTTCTGGCCATCTCCTCGCGCATCGAGGTGCCGATGGTCCCGGTGCCCGTCACCATGCAGACCTTCACCGTGGCGATGATCGGCGCGCTCTATGGCTGGCGGCTGGGCACGCTGACGGTGCTGGCCTGGCTGGGCCAGGCGGCCTTGGGCCTGCCGGTGCTGGCGGGCGGCGCGGGCGGGCTGGCCCATTTCGCCGGACCGACGGGCGGCTATCTGGTGGCCTTTCCGGTGATGGCCGCGCAGATCGGCTGGCTGGCCGAGCGCGGCTGGAACGGCGACCGCCCCGGGCTGGCCTTCCTGTCGATGCTGGCGGGCAACCTGATCTGCCTGGCCCTGGGCGCGGCCTGGCTGTCGCGCGGCATCGGCTGGGATGCGGCGATCGTCCACGGCGTCACGCCCTTCCTGGTCGGCGCGGTGCTGAAATCCGCCGTCGGCGCGCTTGCGCTGCGCCAGCTGGGCCGTCCGCGCCGCGCATGACGGTCCGGCTGCGCGGCCATCACCTGCTGTGCCTGCTGACCTGGTCGGGCAAGGGCTACAGCCCGGCCTTCACGGCGGGCTTCACCGCCATCGCCACGCGCATCGCCGCGGGCGAGGCGGTGGTGCTGGTCGAGGGGCTCGACGATGTCTGCGCGCCGATGCTGGACAGTCCCGCCTGCCATTGCCGGAACGACAGCGCGGCGGGCCGCGACGCGCGGGCCCTGCGGGACGTGGCCCTGCTGCTGGGCCGTCCGCTGGCGGCGGGACAGCGCCTGGTGCTGGAACCCGGCACGCTGGTCCGGATGCGCCGCGCCTTCGCAAGCGGCAGCATCCGCGGCGCCTGCGCAGGCTGCGACTGGTCGGGCCTGTGCCGCGACATCGCGGATGACGGCTTTGCGGGGGCGGTGCTGCCCGCCCCTCAGCCAGGCAGGCTGCGGGCCTGATCGCGCAGCACGAACTTCTGGATCTTGCCGGTCGAGGTCTTGGGCAGCGGCCCGAACACCACGGTCTTGGGCACCTTGTAGCGGGCCATGTGTTCGCGGCAGAAGGCGATGATCTCGGCCTCCGTAGCCTCCTTGCCGGGGCGCAGGTCCACGAAGGCGCAGGGGGTTTCGCCCCAGGTCGCGTCCGTGCGGGCCACCACCGCCGCCTCGTTGATCGCCGGGTGGCGATACAGCACGTCCTCGACCTCGACGGACGAGATGTTTTCGCCACCCGAGATGATGATGTCCTTGCTGCGGTCCTTGATTTCCACATAACCGTCGGGATGCATCACGCCCAGATCGCCGGTGGCGAACCAGCCGCCGCGGAAGGCCCTGGCGGTGGCCTCGGGGTTCTTGAGGTAGCCGCGCATCACGTTGTTGCCGCGCATGAAGATCTCGCCCAGGGTCTCGCCGTCGTGGGGGACGGGGACCAGGGTTTCGGGATCGGCCACCATCAGCCCGGCAAGGGCGGTGTTGCGCACCCCCTGGCGGGCCTTCAGCCGCGCCTTCTGATCGGGCGGCAGGTCGTCCCATTCCTGCTTCCAGACGCAGACGACGGTGGGGCCATAGACCTCGGTCAGGCCATAGACATGGGTCACCTCGACGCCGATGTCCTCCATCGCCTGAATGACGGCGGCGGGGGGCGAGGCGCCGGCGGTCATCACCTTCACCGGGTGATCGAACCGCTTCAGATGCGCGTTCTGCGCCAGCATGTTCAGCACGATCGGCGCGCCGCAGAAATGCGTCACGCGTTCGGCCGCGATCAGGTCGAAGACCGGCTCGGCCCGCACCGCGCGCAGGCAGACCGAGGTCCCGGCATTGGCGGCCATCGCCCAGGGGAAGCACCAGCCGTTGCAGTGAAACATCGGCAGCGTCCACAGATAGACCGAATGGGCGGGCATCCCCCAGTCCTGCAGCTGCGCCAGCGCGTTCAGCGCCGCGCCCCGGTGGTGATAGACCACGCCCTTGGGGTTGCCGGTCGTCCCCGAGGTATAGTTCAGCGCGATGGCGTCCCATTCGTCGGCAGGCGGCTGCCAGTCATGGGCGGGATCGCCCTGGGCCAGCAGCGCCTCGTAATCCAGGGTGCCGACCGGGTCGCCGTGGGCGATGGTCGGGTCCAGGATGTCCACGACCAGCCCGACGTCGCAGCCCTGCAGCGCCTCGCGCGCGAGGGGGGCGAATTCGCTGTCCACCAGCAGGGCCTTGGCCTCGCCGTGCTGCAGGATGAAGCGCACCGTCTCGGCGTCCAGGCGGGTGTTGATGGCGTTCAGCACCGCGCCCAGCATCGGCACGCCGAAATGCGCCTCGTAAAGCTCGGGGATGTTGGGGGCGATCACCGCCACCGTGTCGCCGCGCCCGATGCCGCGCGCCGACAGGGCGCTGGCCAGCCGGCGGCAGCGGTCGTAAGTCTCGGCCCAGGTCCGGCGGACGGGGCCGTGGACCAGGGCCAGCCGGTCGGGATGGATGGCCGCGGTGCGGGCCAGGAAATCCAGGGGCGTCAGCTGCACGAAGTTGGCCGCGCAGGCGTCAAGGCCCTGGTCGTAGATGGTGTTGGTCATGTCCCCCCTTGCCTTCCGGTCAGCCGGCCCGGCCGATCTGCTGGATCGCGGTGAACCCCTCGAAGCGGGGGCCGCCCTCGTACAGCTTCCTGGTTCCGCCCGCCCGTGCATGGGCGTCGCGGAACTGCTGGCTGCGCGTCCAGCCGACGAAGTGATCCTCGGATTCCCACATCGTGTGCGAGGCGTAAAGCCGCCGCCCGTCCTCCTCGAGGCCCTTCAGCATGTGGAAGGCGACGAAGCCCGGCAGCGTGTCCAGCTTGCTGTCGCGCGACAGCCACATGGCCTCGAACTCCTCGGCGTTCTCGATCGGGACGGTGAAACGGTTCATGGCGATGAACATGCGGGGCTCCTTCTCGGGCTTGCGGCGCCGATCCTGCAGATTTCGCCGTCAGGGATAAGCCCCGCCGCGCGCGCTGTCACGCGGTTGTGAGGCAGGCAGGGGGCAAACCGGATTAGTCTGGACCAAACCAGCCGGGGGACGACCATGCGCCTTGCCCTTGCCACCGCCCTGATCGCCGCCCTCGGCGCCGCGCTGCCGCTGGCCGCGCAGGCGCAGGACCGCAGGCCCAGCCACTGCATCGCCGTCGCCGCCGGCCCCGAGCGGGTCCAGCAGGCCGCGTGGTCGGACCCGGTGCCGGAACGGTCGGTCAGGCTGTCCTATCTGGGCCACGCGATGTTCCTGATCCAGACGCCGGGGGGCCTGGACATCGTCACCGACTTCAACGGCAACCTGCATCCCGACGCGCCGGTGCCCGACGTGGTGACGATGAACCGCGCCCATACCAGCCACTGGACCGACCGGCTGGACGGCATCGAACACGTCCTGCGCGGCTGGTCCGAACAGTTCGGGGTTCCCGCCGACCATTACCTGACCCTGGGCGACGCGCTGATCCGCAACGTCCCCACCGACATCCGGTCCTGGGGCGCGGTCGAGGAAGGCGGCAATTCGATCTTCGTCTTCGAGGCGGGCGGGCTGTGCATCGCGCATCTGGGCCATCTGCATCACGAACCCACCGACGAGGATTACGCCCGCCTGGGCCGCGTCGATGTGCTGCTGGTGCCGGTGGACGGCAGCTACACGATGGAACAGGCGGCGATGATGCGCGTCGTCAGCCGGCTGAACAGTTCGGTGGTGATCCCGATGCACTGGTTCGGCCCGGCGCGGCTGGAAAGCTTCCTGTCGGGGATGGCGGGACAGTTCGCCATCCAGCGGACGGGGGGCAGCGAATATCTGGCCTCGCTGCGCGGATTGCCCGACCGGCCCACCGTGGTGGTGCTGGATCCGCTGTCGTCGGGGCGAAGCTGGCCTTGACGGGGGGCGGGCGGGGCAACACTGTGGCCCGCCGAACCAGCGAAAGCCCTGCCCATGCCCGACTTCGTGATCCCGCCCGCCGCCACCCCCGCGCTGCCCGTGGCGGGCGACAGCCGCCGCTTTCCGGTCCGCCGGATCTATTGCGTGGGCCGCAACTATGCCGACCACGCGCGCGAGATGGGCCATGACCCCGACCGCGAGCCGCCCTTCTTCTTTTCCAAGCCCGCCGACACGCTGCTGACGGCAAACGCCGACCTGCCCTATCCGCCGGCGACCGAGGATCTGCATTTCGAGGCCGAACTGGTCGTGGCCCTGGGCGGCGGCGGCGCGGGGATTGCGCCCGCCGACGCGGCAAGCCTGATCTGGGGCTATGCCGCCGGCAACGACTTCACCCGCCGCGACCTGCAGGCCGCCGCGAAGAAGGCGGGGCGGCCCTGGGATCTGGCCAAGGGCTTTGATCTGTCGGCGGCCTGCGGGCTTCTGCATCCGGCCTCGGGGACCGGCGCGCTGGACCGGGGCCGGATCGCGCTGACGGTCGACGGCAGCCTGCGCCAGCAATTGGACCTGTCGCAGATGATCTGGCCGGTGGCGGACATCATTTCACACCTGTCGCGGTTCGTGCGGCTGGCGCCGGGCGACCTGATCTTCACCGGAACGCCCGCCGGCGTGGGCGCGATCGGCCGCGGCCAGGTCGCCACCGTCGAGATCGAGGGGCTGACGCCGCTGGTCACGCGCGTCGTCTGACGGCGGCGGCGGGCGCGCCCGGCCCGCCGCCGCCCGAAGCTCAGGCCGGTTTCGCCCGTCTTCTCGTGACCAGTTCGACGCCCCTCAGCACGGCCACGTAGAACACCGGCACCAGGAAGATCCCGATCACCGCCGAGGACGCCATGCCGCCCAGAACCCCGATCCCGATCGAGTTCTGCGCCCCCGCCCCCGCGCCGCTGGCGATCGCCAGGGGCAGCACGCCCAGCATGAAGGCGAAGGTGGTCATCAGGATCGGCCGCAGGCGCATCTTCGAGGCCTCGATCGAGGCCTCGATCAGCGGGCGTCCCTGGGCCACCAGCGACTGCGCGAACTCGACGATCAGGATGGCGTTGCGCGCGGCCAGGCCGATGGTCGTCAGCAGGCCCACCTTGAAATAGACGTCGTTGGTCTGGTCGAACAGCAAGGCCGCGGCCAGGGCCCCCAAAACGCCGATGGGCACGGTCAGCATCACCGCCAGGGGCACCGTCCAGCTTTCGTAAAGCGCCGCAAGCGCCAGGAACACCACCAGGGCCGACAGCGTGAACAGCAGCGGCGCCTGGTTGCCCGAAAGGCGCTCCTGATAGGAAAGCCCGGTCCAGGCCGTGCCGTAGCCGCCCGGCATCTCGGCCACCATCTCCTCCATCGCGGTCATGGCCGCGCCCGAGGACAGGCCCTGCGCCGCCGCGCCCGACAGTTCAAGCGCGCGCGTGCCGCCATAGCGGGCCAGGGCCTGCGGCTCCTGGTCCCAGACGCGGGTGGTGAAGGCGCCGAAGTTGACCATGTCGCCCTGGTCGTTGCGGGCGAACCAGCGGTCGATGTCCTCGGGCTGGGACCGGGCATAGGCATCGCCCTGGACGATCACCGGGCGCAGTTCGGTGCCCAGCGCGAAGTCGTTCACGTCGCGGCCCGAGAAGATCACCGACAGCATCGCGTTCACGTCCAGGATCGACAGCCCGAAGGCCGCGGCCTTCTGCTGGTCGATGTCCAGCTGCAGCGAGGTCTCGAACGGCGCCTCGTTGCCGCGCAGGTTGGTCACGCGGCCGTCGGCCTGGGCGGTGGCGACCAGTTCATCGGCGGCCGAGGACAGCGCCTCCTGGCCGCGCCCGGCCTGATCCACCAGATACATGGTAAAGCCCGAAGACGCGCCCATGCCGGGAATGGCCGGGGGTTGCAGGAAGAACACCTGGCCGGCGCGGTTGTTGACTAGGAAGTGCCGGTTGGCCCGCGCCACCAGCGAGGCCACGTCCAGGCCGGGGCGCTCTTCGTAGTCGCGCAGCTTGGCAAACAGCATCGCCTGGTTCTGCCCCGAGCCGCCGAAGCTGAAGCCCAGCACCGAGAAGGTCGATTCGACCGTCGCGGCCTCGTCCACGCGCAGATAGTCCTCGACCCGCTCGACCAGGGCCAGGGTCTGGGCGGTGGTCGATCCCTCGGGCGTCTCGATCATCACCATCATCACGCCCTGATCCTCGTCGGGCAGGAAGGATCCGGGCAGCCTTTCGAACATCGCGAAGACCCCGAAGCCGATGACCACCAGAACGATCAGCATCCGGAACGGCCGGCGCACCAGCCGCGACACGGTCGAGCCATAGCCGTTGGTGGCGCGGTCCAGGTTGCGGTTGAACCACCGCGCCGGGGCGATGCCGCCGCCATGCTTGCGCGGCCGCAGCAGGCTGGCGCACATGGCCGGCGTCAGGATCACCGCGACGCCCAGCGACAGCACCATCGCGGTGATGATCGTCAGCGAGAACTGCCGGTAGATCACCCCCGTGGCACCCCCCATGAAGGCCATCGGCAAGAACACCGCCGACAGCACCATGACGATGCCCACCAGCGCCGAGGTGATCTCCTCCATGCTTTTCTGGGTGGCCTCGACGGGGCCCAGCCCCTCCTCCTCCATGACGCGCTCGACGTTTTCCACCACGACGATGGCATCATCGACCAGCAGGCCGATCGCCAGCACCAGGGCGAACATGGTCAGCGTGTTGATGGAAAAGCCCGCCGCCGCCAGCACCCCGAAGGTGCCCAGCAGCACCACCGGGATGGCGACGACCGGGATGATGGTGGCGCGCCAGCTTTGCAGGAAGGCCAGGATCACCAGGAAGACCAGCACCACGGCCTCGGCCAGGGTGTGGTAAACCTGACTGATCGATTCCTCGACGAAGGGCGCGGTGTCATAGGGATAGACCACCTCGACGCCCTCGGGCAGCGCCGGGGCGATGTCGTCGATCAGCGCGCGCACGGCATGGGCGGTATCGACGGCATTGGCGCCGGTGGCCAGGTTCACGCCGAAGCCCGCGGCCGGGTTGCCGTTGTAGCGGGCGTTGCCGCCGTATCGTTCCTGCCCCAGTTCGATGCGCGCCACATCGCCCAGAAACACCGTCGATCCGTCCGGGTCGACGCGCAGAAGGATGCGCTCGAACTCCTCGACCGAGGACAGCTGCGACTGCGCCGACAGCGTCAGCGTCAGGCGCTGGCCTTCGGGGCTGGGTTCCGCGCCCAGGTCGCCCACGGTGACGTTGGTGTTCTGTTCGGCGACAGCGGCGGTCACATCATTGGGGGTGACCTGATATTGCGCCATCTTCATCGGGTCCAGCCAGATGCGCATGGCATAGCCCGACCCGAAGGTGTTGATCGACCCGACCCCCGGCGTCCGCTGGACCGGATCCTCGATCATCTGGGACACCAGATCGCCCAGCTCCACCGACGAATAGCTGCCGTCGGTGCTGGTCAGCGCCCCCACCAGCAGGATCGAGCTGGTCGATCGCGACACGTTCACGCCCCGCTGCTGCACCAGGTTGGGCAACTGGCTTGTCACCAGTTGCAGCCTGTTCTGGACCTGGACCTGGGCGATATCGGGGTCGATCGTGTCGTCGAAGGTCAGCGACACCGACGCCGATCCGGGCGTCGAGTTCGAGGTCATGTACATCAGGCCGTCGAGGCCGGTCATGCCGTCCTCGATGATCGTCGTGACCGAGTTCTCGACGATTTCGGCCGAGGCGCCGGTATAGGTCGCGCTGATGCGCACGGTGGTGGGGGCGATCTGGGGATACTGCTCGATCGCCAGGGATTGCAGGCCAAGCGCCCCGACCAGCATGGTCACGAAGGCCAGGACCCAGGCGAAGACGGGGCGGTGGATGAAGAAACGGGCCATGCGCGCCTACTCCGCCGCGGCCGCTTCGGCGGGGGCTTCCGCAGGCGTTTCGGCAGGCGTTTCGGCGGGGGCTTCCGCGGATGTTTCGCGCGGCACGCCGTTCTCGTCCAGCGTCACCGGCACCGTCGTCACCGCCGCGCCTTCGGTCAGCGCGGCCAGGTTGTCCACCGCCAGCAGGTCGCCCGGTTCCAGCCCCTCGGTGACGATCCAGTGGTTCTGATAGGTGCCGTCGTCGGCCAGATCAACCTCTGTGGCCTTGCCGTCGCGGATCACCCAGGCCGTCAGCTGGCCGGTCTGGTCGCGGCTCGCGGCGTTCTGGGTCACCAGGAAGGCCTCGGTCGTGCCGAGGTCCACCTGGCCGCGCAGGAACATGCCGGGCAGGATCAGCCGCCGCGGATTGTCGAAGCGGAAGCGCGTGTCCACCGAGCCCGTCGAGGTCGAGACGGTATAGCCCGGCGCGACCAGTTCCCCCGTGAAGGCATAGCTTTCGCCGGTTTCCAGCGTCAGCGTGGCCTGCAGCGTCTCGTTCAGCTGCAAGCGCCCCTCGCGGATGTCGTCGCGCAGGGCCAGAATCCGGGACGACGGCTCGTACATGTCCACGTCGATGGGATCAAGCTGCGTGACCGTCGCCAGCGGCTCGGCCTGGCCTGCGTTGACCAGATCGCCCACCGACACCAGGGCCACGCTGGCAAGCCCCGCGATGGGGCTGGTCACGGTCGTCCAGTCCAGTTCCGCCTGGGCCAGGGCCAGGGCGGCTTCGGCCGACTGCAGCGCGGCTTCGGCCTGCTGCAGGATCGCCCGCGCTTCGTCCACCTGGGCCTGCGAGGTGCCCGAACCCAGCAATTGCTCGGTCCGCCCGAACGAGGTGCGCGCCTGCGTCAGCCCCGCCTGCGCCGAGGTCACCTGCGCCTGGGCGCTTCTGACATTGGCCTCGTAGGTGGTGGGATCGATGCGGAACATCGGATCGCCGGCTTCCAGCGCCGTGCCGGGTTCATAGAGGATTTCGGTGATCAGCCCCGAGACGCGCGGCCGGATCCCCGCCTCGGATCCGGCCACGGCCCGCCCCGGCAGGGTCAGGATCCGCGGCACCGGCTGAGGCTGCAGCGTGACGACGCCCACCGAGGGCGGAGGCATGCCTTCCTGCTGCGCCGAGGCGGGCAAGGACAGGAACCACAGTCCCAGAAGCGCGGCGGTGGCCACCGGCAAGATACGAGGCATCGGATGTTTCCCATTCAGATGGCGCCGGACGGCGAGGCGCGACAGGCTTCTTGCCGGATCATGCACTTTATGCAATGTTTGCCTTATAGGAATCCAGAGGTGGATGCCATGCATTCAAGATCAACGCTGCGTGACCGCAGGCGCCTTCAGACCTCGCGCGAGATCCAGCGCGCCGCGCTGTCGCTGGCGCTGACCCACGGCTATGACCATCTCACCACCGAGATGATCGCGGCCGAGGCCGGCATCAGCCAGCGGACCTTCTTCAACTATTTCCTGAACAAGCAGGCCGCGATCGTCGGCGAGGCGGTCTGGTTCGACGCCGAGACCGTCGCCTGGTTCCGCCAGTCGTCGGGCCCGCTGCTGGCCGACCTTCTGGAGGCCCTGCGCCGGCTCTTGCGCAGCAGCGACCTGGACCGCGGCTTGTCGCAGCTGGTCGATCGCCTGATGGGCCAGTCGCCGGAACTGCTGCCGATCTTCTACGGGTCGCTGAAGCGGCTGACCGACCAGCTTTCGGACCTGGCCGTGACCCGCCTGGGCGAGGAGGCGCGCCCGGACGCCGAGCTGCTGGCCCAGGCGATCTCTCATGCCTTGGCCGACACCTTCCGCGTCTGGGCCAATGACGAGGCCATGTCGCTGGAAAGCATCGTCGATGCCACCGCCGCGCGCCTGATGGTGCTGCGCGGATTTCTGGGCCAGATCTAGCCGGCTGCCGGGCCGACGCCCTGCACAGGAAATCGGACGGCCGGGCGGCTAGAACGGCGCGGGCTGGCTGAAGGTGACCTGCACGCCGCTGTCGGGGTGGCGCAGGCGCAGGCTTTCGGCGTGCAGCATCAGCCGGGGATGATCCAGCGCTGCGCCTGCCGCATACAGCGGATCCCCCAGGATCGGGTGCCCCAACTGCGCCATGTGGACGCGCAACTGGTGGCTGCGCCCGGTCAGCGGAAACAGCCGGACGCGGGTTTCCGCATCGGTCGCGCGGATCACCCGCCAGTCGGTGCGGGCCGGGCGGCCCCGGTCGTGATCGACCTTCTGGCGCGGCCGGTTCGGCCAGTCCACGATCAGCGGCAGATCGACCGTGCCGGTCCGGGGCTCCAGCCGGCCGGCCAGCCGGGCGACATAGGCCTTCTTGACGCGCCGCTCCTCGAACTGGCGGGACAGGGTCCGCTGCGCATGGGGCGTCAGCGCGAAGACCATCACCCCCGAGGTATCCTGATCCAGCCGGTGGACCAGCAGGACCGTCGGAAAGGCACCGCGCAGGCGGGCGATCAGGCAGTCCTCCTTGCCCTCGCCCCGGCCGGGAACCGACAGCAGGCCGGCGGGCTTCGACACCACCAGGATCTCGTGATCGGCGTGCAGGACATCGGGCGCGTCGGGCGGCGGCGCGTAGGGAAAGTCGCTCACTTCGCGACCAGCCGGATCGCCAGGCCCGCGAACATCAGCGCGGCGATCTTGTTGATCAGCCCCAGCCGCCGGCCGATCACATGGCCCGCATAGCCCGCGACGACGCCGTAGCCCATGGTGACCAGCGTACCAGTCAGGGTGAAGATCAGCCCCAGCCCCAGGATCTGCTGCCAGATGGGACCCCAGGCGGCATTGGTGAACTGCGGCAGGAACGCCAGCAGGAACAGCACCGGCTTGGGGTTCAGGGCGTTGGACAGGAAGCCCCGCCGGATGATGTTCCAGGCCCGCACGCTGCCCCGGGCCCACGGATCGGCGGGACCGGCCCGCCAGCTTTTCCAGGCCAGCCACAGCAGATAGGCCGCGCCCGCATACTTGATCGCCCGCAGCGCCTCGGGATGGGCGGCGACCACCGCGCCCAGGCCCACGGTGGCCAGCGTCACATGCATCAGCACGCCCAGGCCCACGCCAAAGCCGGCCAGCGCGCCGGCCCGCGGCCCGCCCTGGATGCCGCAGGCGCTGGCGAAGAACACGTCCTGCCCGGGCGCGACGTTCAGCATCAGCCCGCCCGCCACGAAGGTCGCCAGCTGCGCCAGGGGAATGTTGGCCAGGGTTTCCCAAATCATTCCTGCGGTTCCTGGGGCAGCCCGTCCACGATGTCGTAATAGTCGCCCTTGTCGGCCACGAAGATGTGGCCGCGGATCCGCAGGCCGGTGGGGCTGTCCACGGCGCCCGGCGCGACCTCGATGGCGCCGGAATCCCGGTCGCGCCAGAACAGGCTGCTGCCGCATTGCGGGCAGAAGCCGCGCTCGGCCCGGTCCGAGGAGCGGAACCACCGCACCTCGCCCCGGATCGTCAGGTCGGCGGCCCGGGCGGCGGCCCAGAGATGGCCCGACCAGCGGCGGCACTGGCTGCAATGGCAGGCGCGCAGCGGATCGCCGCTCCAGGTGCCCGCAAAGCCTGTGGCGCCGCAGAGGCAGCGCCCGGTGAAGCCGGAGACGGGTGCGGAGACGGGTTCAGACACGGGCTCAGACATGGGCGAACACCTCGTTCAGGATGGCGGCCAGCCGGTCAGCGTCGTCCTGCGTGAAGGCGTCGGGCTGGTCGCTGTCGATGTCCAGGACGCCGATCAGCCGCCCCTCGCTGCCCCGGACCGGCAGCACGATTTCCGACCGGGTGGAACTGGCGCAGGCGATGTGGCCGGGAAAAGCGTCCACGTCGGGAACAAGCTGCACCTGCCCCGTCCGCGCGGCAGCCCCGCAGACCCCGCGCGAGAACGGGATCACTAGGCAGCCATGCCCGCCCTGATAGGGGCCGATCTTCAGCAGGTCCGGCGCCACCACGCGATAGAAGCCGGTCCAGTCGAAGCGGTCGTCGGCATGGTGGATCTCGCAGGCCAGGGTGGCCATCAGCGCGACCTCGTCGGTCTCGCCTTCGGTCAGGGCGCGGATTCGCGCGGCAAGGGCGTCGTAATCGGTCATGGCCCCTTACTACGCCGGGCGCGCGGGCGCGAAAAGCCGCGAATGCGCCATTTACGCGGCCGGGCCGGTCGGCCACTCTGCCGGCCATGAACCGGCTTTCGCTGACGCAGCGCATCCTTCTGGTGATCCTGGCCGTGCAGGCGGCGCTGTTCGCGGCCCTGGCCGCCGCCAGCCTCGAGGGCGCGCGCCGCGACATCGCCATGGAGACCCGTCTGGCGGTCGAGACCGCCCGCGCCCTGGTGCTGGCGACGGTGGGAACCATGCAGGGCGCGGTGCCGCCCGACCGGATCATGCGGCTTCTGCCTGAACGGCTGGTGGTGCCGCGCCACGTGACGCTGGGGACGGTGGACATCCTGGACGGCGTGGTGCGCCAGGCGCCGGCCCCCGCATCCGCGCAAGGCCGGGCGCCGCGGTGGTTCGCGTCGCTGGTGGCGCCGGATCTGCTGGAGACCCGCCTGCCCGTGGTGATCCAGGGGCGGCCGCGCGGCTATGTCTTCATCGCCAACGACCCGGCGGCCGAGATCGCCCTGGCCTGGCGGAACCTGTCGGCCTTCCTCGGCCTGGCGGCCCTGGCCTCGGTGGTGCAGGGGCTGCTGATCCTGCTGGCGACGCGGCAGGCGCTGCGGCCGGTGGCGGCCATCGCCAGCCGCCTGGCCGACCTGCGCCGGGGCGATCTGACGGCGCGCGTGGGACGGGTGGCGCAGCGCGACCTGGCGCCCATCGCGGCGGGGGTGGACGACCTGGCGCGGGCGCTGCAGCAGGCGCAGGCCGACCGCGCCCGGCTGCAGCGCCGCGTCGTCAGCCGCGGCGACGAGGAGCGCAAGGCCATCGCCCGCGACCTGCATGACGAGATGGGCCCCTGCCTGTTCGGCCTGCGGGTCGAGACCGACGCCCTGCGCGCCGCCGCCGCCGCCAACCCCGCGATCGAGTCCCACGCCCGGTCCATCGCCGCGATCGCCGACGAGATCGCCCGCGTGAACCGCGCCCTGCTGGGCGACCTGCGCCCGGTGGCCATCGGCCAACTGCCGCTGGCGGCGGTGCTGGCGGACTACGCCGCCGATCTGGGGCGGCGCTTTCCCGATCTGGACATCGACCTGGATCTGGCCCCCGGCCTGCCCGAACCCGACGAGGCCACCGCCCTGACCCTGTTCCGCATCCTGCAGGAAGGCACCACCAACGCCCTGCGCCATGCCGACGCCCGGCGCATCGCCGTGCGGCTGTGGACCGACCCCGCGCATTGGCGGATGGTGCTGTCCGACGACGGCCGGGGGATGGCGCCGGGCAGCCGCGAAGGCACCGGCTTGACCGGGATGCGCGAACGCATCACCCTGCTGGGCGGCGATTTGTCCTTGTCCTCGGGGCCCGGGGGAACCACCATCAGCGCCAGCCTGCCCCTGGCGCAGGCAGAGTGAGAACGGGATTGCAGATGAAATCCGCCCTTGTCATCGACGACCACCCGATCACCCATCTGGGGGCGAACCGCCTGCTGCGCGAACTGGGATACGAGCGGATCGGCCAGGCCATGTCCGGCGAGGAAGCCCTGGCGCAACTGGCCCGGGACGGCGCGCCCGATCTGATCGTCTTGGACATCAGCCTGCCGGGACAGGGCGGGCTGGATCTGGTGGCGCCGCTGCGCGATGCCGCGCCCCGGGCCCGCGTCCTGGTCTTTTCGATGAACGACCAGACGGGATTCGCCGCCCGCGCCCTGCAGGCCGGCGCCCAGGGCTTCCTGTCCAAGAACGCCCCGCCCGCCGATTTCCGCGAGGCGGTGCGGGTGGTCGAGGCCGGCGAGTTCTACCTGTCGGCCAGGCACGCGATGGCGCTTGCGACGCTGCGCGCCGGGGCCTCGGCCGATCCGCTGGGGGCGCTGTCGGACCGCGAACGTCAGGTTCTGGCGCTGATCGGCCGGGGATTGAGCCTGCAGGCCATCGCGGACGAGCTGGAAGTCAGCTACAAGACGGCGGCCAACACCTCGTCGGCGCTGAAGAAGAAGCTGGGGGTGGACGGCATCAACGGGCTGATGAAATTCGCCCTGGACAGCGGGGTATGACGGCGATGCTGGGATGGTTCAGCCTGGACGACACCGCCCCGCCCGGAGAGGCCGACCGGGTGCTGGCGCGGCTGACGGCGACCCTGGCGGATGCCGGCTTGCGGCTGGCGGGCGCCGTCCAGGTCAATACCGACCTGGGCGCCGACTGCGCCTGCGACATGGATGTTCTGGTCATCGGCGAGGAGGACAGGCCGATCCGCATCTCGCAGTCGCTGGGGGGCGGATCGTCGGGCTGCCGTCTGGATCCCGGCGCCCTAGAACTGGCGGCGGCGCGGGTTTCGGCCCGCCTGGCGGGGGCCGAGCTGCTGGTGGTACCGAAGTTCGGCCGCCAGGAGGCCGTCGGGCGCGGCTTTCGCAGCGTGATCGCCGAGGCCGTGGCGCAGGGCGTGCCGGTGCTGCTGCATGTCCCGACCCAGCAGCAGCCCGAGTTCGAGCGGTTCTGCGGCGGCTTGGGACAGCGCCTTCCGCCCGAGGCCCTGGCCGAATGGTGCCTTGAGCAGGCCGCGGGCGTGCAGTGACCGATGATCCGGTGATCGACGCCCGCGGGCTGTTGTGCCCGCTGCCGGTGCTGCGGCTGCGCAAGCTGTTGCTGCAGCGGCCGCCCGGGGCGCGGATGCGGCTGTGGACCTCGGATGCGATGGCGCTGGTCGATGTGCCGCATTTCTGCGAGACCGGCGGGCACCGCCTGGTCGGACGGCGCGAAATGGGCGGGGGCGTTCACGAGTTCACCGTCGAAAGGGGGCCTTCCGCCCCCTCGGCCGCAGCCGCGGCCTCACCCCCGAGGATATTTAGACACAGAAGATGGAATGCTGGCGGTCTTTCTGAAAACCCTGCCCTTCTTCGGGCTGATCGGGCTGGGCTGGCTGGCCGCGCGGACGCGGTTCTTCCCGCAGGACGGCGCGGTCTGGCTGACGCGGTTCGTGTTCTATTTCGCGCTGTCGGCGATGCTGTTCCGCTTTGCGGCAGGCCTGGATCTGGCGGCGCTGTTCGACGGCCGCTTCGTGCTGGCCTATCTGGGAGGGTCGCTGGCGGTCTGGGTGATCGGGATGGCCGCCGCCCGGACGCGCGGCCTGCCCCTGCCCGAGGCGGCGATGGAGGCGCAGTGCTGCATGATCGGCAACACCGGCTTTCTGGGCGTGCCGATGCTGGTGGTGCTTCTGGGCGAACGCGCCATCGGCCCGGTGCTGATGGTGCTGACCATCGACATGCTGGTGTTTTCCACGCTGATCACCCTGATCATCCATGCGGGCCGCAGCGGCGGGCTGCGCCCGGCCAGCCTGGCGCCCATCGGCCGGGGCATCGTCGCCAACCCGATGATCCTGTCCATGGTGGCGGGGCTGGCCTGGGCGCAGCTGCGCCTGCCCCTGCCCGGTCCCCTGGACGAGTTCCTGGTGATGCTGGGCGCGGCGGCCACCCCCGGGGCGCTGTTCGCCATCGGCGCCAGCCTCGCGGGGCGCCGGATCGGGCGGCTTGCGGCCTCGGGTTGGCTGACGATGGCCAAGCTGGTGCTGCATCCGCTGGCGGCGGGGCTGGCGGCCTGGGCGCTGCGGGTCGACCCCTATGCGGCCGGCGTCATGGTTGCGGCCGCCGCCCTGCCGGTGGCGGGCAACGTCTATATCCTGGCGCAGCATTTCGGCGTGGCCCAGCAGCGCGTCTCGGCCGCGATCCTGATGTCCACCGCCGCCAGCATCGTGACGATCCCGCTGGTGATGCTGCTGATCGGGCAGGCGTGAAGCCCGCCGCGCCCATCCCGGCATCGCGCTGTCCTGCGAGGCGCCCTGTGCCGTACCGGGCCGGATCGTCGTCCTGGGAAAACCGGAAGAATGCGGGAAGACTGGTCGGAGCGAGAGGATTCGAACCTCCGACCCCCTGCTCCCGAAGCAGGTGCGCTACCAGGCTGCGCTACGCTCCGACCGTGGTGGGGCAGGTAGCGCGGGGCGGGGCCGAATGCAAGCCCCGTCAGGGGCGCGGCGGCCATATTCTTTGCAGAAGCGAGGCGCGCGGCGCCGTCACCGTTTCCGTCCGGATGCGCGAGGCGATGACCGGGCGGTGAGCCGAATTGCCGCCCCGGCCCTCGCGCCAGACGATGTAGATGCCCGAGGCGATGATGACCGTGGCGCCCAGGAAGGTCGGCAGGTCCAGAACCTCGCCGAAGAAGATCCAGCCATAGGCGGTGGCCCAGAGGATCTGCGAATACTGCATCGGGGCCACGATCGCGGCCTCGCCGGCGCGGTAGGCCAGGATGATCAGGAAGCCCGCCATCAGCCCCAGGCAGGCGATCACGCCGGCAAGCGCCAGATGCGGCAGTTCCATCGGCCGGTACTGGAAGGCCAGCGACGCGCCGGTGGCCAGGAAATTGCCCAGCATCGGCCACATCAGCAGCACCAGCGGCCGTTCGGACCGGCCCAGCCTGCGCAGCACGACCGCCGTGGTGGCCGAGGCGACGGCCGAGGCCAGGGCCGCCAGATGCCCCCAGCCCAGCGCCTGCCCCCCGGGCCGCAGCACGATCAGCACCCCCAGAAGGCCGATCACCACGGCCGCCCAGCGATGCGGGCCGACGCGCTCTCCCAAAACCGGGATCGAGAGGATCGTCACCAGCAGCGGGGCCGAGAACAGGATCGCATAGACCTGGGCCAGCGGCAGGTGCGAGAAGGCCAGATAGCTGCCCATCCCCGAAACGATCCCCGCCACCGTGCGCAGCGCCACCCAGCCGGGATTGGCCGGGCGCAGCGTGCCCGGCGTGGGGTCGCGCATGATGGTGACCATCACCAGCGGAAAGGACAGAAGCGAGGAGAAGAACAGCACCTGCAGCGCCGGATACTGCCCGCCCAGCACCTTGATGACCGCATCATGCGTAGCGTAGATGCCCATGGCCAGCAGGGCCAGGGCCGCGCCGCGCACGTTCGACGCGGTCTCCATCTCAGCCCTGGGCCAGGGCCGCGACGATCCGATCGCCCATCTCGGCGGTAGACACCGGCGTGCCGCCCTGGGGGCCCATCAGATCCGCCGTGCGCACGCCCTGGGCCAGCACCGTTTCCACCGCCCGTTCCAGATCGGCGGCGGCTTGGCCTTCGTCGAAGGAATAGCGCAGCGCCATGGCGAAGGACAGGATGCAGGCGATGGGATTGGCCTTGCCCTGGCCCGCGATGTCGGGGGCGCTGCCGTGGACGGGTTCGTACATCGCCTTGGGCCGGCCGTTGGCCATCGGCGCGCCGAGGCTGGCCGAGGGCAGCATCCCCAGGCTGCCGGTCAGCATCGCGGCGGCGTCCGACAGAAGGTCGCCGAACAGGTTGTCGGTCACGATCACGTCGAACTGGCGGGGGTTGCGCACCAGCTGCATCGCGCCGTTGTCGGCATACATGTGCGTCAGGTCCACATCGGGATATTCGTTGTCATGGACCCACTGCACCTCCTCGCGCCACAGCACGCCCGATTCCATCACGTTGGCCTTCTCCATCGAGCAGACCTTGTTGTGCCTGCGCCGCGCCAGTTCGAAGGCGGAACGGGCCACGCGGCGGATTTCCCCGCTGGTGTAGCGCTGGGTGTTGATGCCGACGCGGCCGCCCTCGTTGTCCGCGTTGTTGCCATCCGGGTGGATGCCGCGCGGTTCGCCGAAATAGACGCCCGAGGTCAGTTCCCGCACGATCAGGATGTCGAGGCCCGCCACCACCTCGCGCTTGAGCGAGCTGAAATCGGCCAGCGCGTCGAAGCACTGGGCGGGGCGCAGGTTGGCGTAAAGATCCATCTCCTTGCGCAGGCGCAGCAGGCCGCGTTCGGGTTTGACGGCGAAATCCAGCACGTCGTATTTCGGCCCGCCCACCGCGCCCAGCAGCACCGCGTCCACGGCCTGCGCCTGGGCCATCGTCGCGTCCGTCAGCGGCGTGCCGTGCGCGTCATAGGACGCGCCGCCCACCAGGCCGTGGCGGATGTCGAAGGACATGCCGCGATTGGCCCCGAACCAGTCGATGACCTTGACCACCTCGGCCATGACCTCGGGGCCGATCCCGTCGCCGGGCAGGATGAGAAGCGAATAGCTGTCGGACATGGTTCCTCCGGTCCTGGGTCGCGCCGCCGCGCCGTCGGGTCCGGTGCTAGTGCCACGGCCGGGGCTGGTCAAGGCGACCCGGCGGGGCGGGTTGCACGTCTTGCACCTTTTGCCGCGATGGCCCAGCTTGCAGGCCGGGTCCCAACAAGGAGTGCCGCCATGCCCGCCCTGTCCGCCGGGATCGTCAGCCTGGTGCTGGCCTATGTCCTCAGCCAGTTCTACCGCGCCTTCCTGGCAGTGCTGACGCCGGTGCTGGGGACCGAGCTGGGCGCCACGCCCGGCGATCTGGCGCTGTCGTCCGGGCTGTGGTTCGCGGCCTTCGCGGCGATGCAGATCCCGGTGGGGCGGATGCTGGACCGGATCGGGCCGCGCCTGACGGTGGCCCTGCTGCTGGGGGGCGCCGGGGGCGCGGGGGCGGCAGTCTTTGCCCTGGCGCAGGCGCCCTGGCACCTGCATCTGGCGATGACGGCCCTGGGCGTCGCCTGCGCGCCGGCGCTGATGGGGTCCTATTACATCATCGCGCGGGAATATCCGGCTGCGGCCTTCGGCGGGCTGGCGGGGATGATCGTGGGCTTCGGCTCGCTGGGCAACATCCTGGGCGCCTCGCCGCTGGTCTGGGCGGTCGAGGCCTTCGGCTGGCGCGCGACCATCGGCGGGCTGGGCATCGCCACCCTGGGCGTGGCGCTGCTGATCGCGGCGACGGTCCGCGACCCGGCCCGGCTTGGCGACGATCACCCGCAGGGATCGCTGGCCGAGGTGCTGCGCATCCGCGCCCTGTGGTTCATCCTGCCGCTGTTCTTCGCCAACTACGCCGCTTCGGCGGCGATCCGGGGGCTGTGGGCGGCGCCCTATCTCGAGGCGGTCTTCGGCGCCGATGCCGCGACCATCGGGCGGGCGACGCTGGTCATGGGGATCGCCATGATCGCGGGCAACTTCATGGTCGGGCCGATGGTGCGCCTGATCGGCGGCCTGCGTCGGACCATCCTGGCCTTCACCTTCGTGGCGATCCTGGTCCTGGCCGGGCTGGTCCTGCTGCCCGGCGCCAGCCTGGGGCTGGCGACGGCCGCCCTGGCCATGGTGGGCCTGTCGGGCGCGGGCTATGCGCTCTTGATGGCGCATGGGCGGTCCTTCCTGCCGCAGCATCTTCTGGGACGCGGGGTGACCTTCCTGAACATGGTCTCGATCGGCGGGGTGGGCGTGATGCAGTTCGCCTCCCGCCCGATCCACGAGGCGGCAAGCGCGGCCTTTCCCCCGCGCAGGCTTTCGCCATGCTGTTCCTGTTCTTCCTGGTCCCGCTGATCGCAGGCTTCCTGCTGTACTTCCTGACGCCCGAGGCCCGCCATGTCTGATCCGCTGGTCATCGCCCCCAACCTGAAACGCCGCCTGTCGGGCGTCACCGCGACCGTGGTGCGCCTGATCCCGGTGCAGGCCCGCATGATCGCGATCCGCGCCACCGGCCCCGGCCTGCCCCCCGAGGTTCCGCAGATCCCGCTGGCGCGCGCCGCGCTGATGCCGCGCGACCGCTGGCGGGTCTGGCACGCCCGGCGCAACACCGAGATGGCGCTTGGCCTGATCCTGCGGCACCTGCTGCGGCGCAGATACCGGCTGATGTTCACCTCGGCCGCGCAGCGCCATCACACCGGCTTCACCCGCTGGCTGATCCGCCGGCAGGACGCCGTCGTGGCGACATCCGACAAGGCCGCCCGCTATCTCGAGCGGCCGGCGCCGGTGGTCATGCACGGGGTGGATACCGACATCTTCCGCCCCACCGCCGACCGGGCTGCGCTGCGGCGCGAACTGGGGCTTGATCCCGACGCGGTGCTGATCGGCTGCTTCGGCCGGGTGCGCGCGCAGAAGGGGGTGGATCTGCTGGTGCGCGCCGGGCTGCGGCTGCTGCCGGACCGGCCGCGCGCGGGGGTCCTTCTGACCGGCCGCATCACGCCCGAGAACCGCGCCTTCGCCGACGGGCTTCGGGCCGAGATCGCCGCGGCGGGGCTGGAGAGCCGCATCCGCCTTCTGGGCGAACTGCCCTGGGACCAGGTGGTGCGCCACTACCAGGCGCTCGACCTGTTCGCGGCCCCCGCCCGGTGGGAGGGCTTCGGCCTGACCCCGCTCGAGGCGATGGCCTGCGGCGTGCCCGCCGTCGCCACCCGCGTCGGCGCCTACGAGACGCTGATCCGCGACGGCGTCACCGGCAGCCTGGTGCCGCCCGATGACCTTGATGCGCTGACCCGCGCCCTGCGCCGCTGGCTGGACGACGACGCCGCCCGCATCGCCGCGGGCCGCGCCGCCCTTGACCATGTCGCCGCCCACCACGCCATCGAGGGCGAGGCCCGCGCCCTGGTGGCGATCTACAACGACCTGCTGGCGCGGCCATGAACAGGCTGGCCTTCCACACTGCCCGCCTGCTGCGCAACGAGGCCGCGCTGCAGGCCCTGTCGGTCCCGCAGGCGGCGCTGCTGGCCGAGCTTCGGGGCAGGTCGGTCGCGCTGGTCGGCAACGCCCGGTCGCTGGCGCAGGCCCGGCAGGGCGCGGCCATCGACGCCGCCGACCTGGTGATCCGCATCAACCGCGCGCCTATGCCCGCGCCCGAAAGCCACGGGACGCGGACCGACTGGCTGGCCCTGGCGGTGCGCCTGTCCGATCAGGACCGCGCGCGCCTGAACCCGGGCCGCATCCTGTGGATGTCTCCCAAGCGCAAGCGGCTGGACTGGCGGACGGCGACCAGCCCCGGCTTCTACCTGCACCCGCTGTCCGACTACCACGCCCTGAAGGACCGCCTGGCCGCGCCCCCGACCACCGGGGCGATGATGATCGACCTGCTGCTGCGGTCGGGCCTGTCGCGGCTGACGCTTCACGGCTTCGATTTCTTCGCCAGCCAGAGCCTGTCGGGCAGCCGCACCGCCGCCCAGGTGCCCCATGACTTCGCCGCCGAGGCCGCCTGGGTCGCGGATCTGATGCGAACCAATGAGCGGTTGTGCATTAACCTACCGTTGACGGTTCGATAATAAGGCCCGATATCTTGTCCTCAGGAAAGGATGGATTATGGAAACCCTTTTTTCTAGGTGATGTTGACAAAAGGGGTTCCACCGGCGTTCGCGCTGTGATTCAAGCTGCTCTCTACGTAGGAGATGAGCTTGGCACGCAACCTGATGTCCGACGACGAATGGGGATTCTTTGAGGGCTTCATCCGAGCCGTCCGGCATCCGAACGGGCGCAAGCCTGCGGACCATCGTCTTGTTCTGGATGGCATTTTCTGGATCGCAAGGACTGGTGCGCCGTGGCGCGACCTGCCCGAAGAGTTCGGCAAGTGGTCCTCGGTCTACCGGCAGTTCCGCCGTTGGACCCTTGCCGGGCTGTGGGAGGATATCCTGGACGCGCTGAACCACGCTGGGATCGCGCCGGACAAGCTGCAGATGATCGACAGCACCGTGATCCGCGCCCATCATCATGCGGCGGGCGCAAAAGGGGGACTCCGAAAGAGGCTCTTGGCCGTTCGAGAGGTGGCTTCTCGACCAAGATCCATCTCCGCGTCAACGGCGCTGGCCTCCCGATGAGGACCGAGATCACGCCGGGGCAGGATTCCGACTACACCGGCTATGATCTGGTGATGGCCGACAACCTGCCGCAGCCAGCCGTCCTGGTCGCAGACAGGGGCTATGACTCTGATAAAATTCGGGAAGACATCGAGAGCCGCAACGCCCTCCCCATGATACCGATGCGAAAGAACCGAAGGGTGCGCAAGGCTGTCGACATGACCATCTACACCCTGCGCAACATGGTCGAGCGCTGCTTCAACAAGCTGAAAAACAGCCGTCGGCTGGCAACCCGCTACGACAAAACCGCAGAAAGCTTCCGCGGCTTCATCGACATCGCATGCATCAAGCTCTGGCTCCGCCATTTGTCAACATGACCTAATCAGCTGTATAATTCCTTACTGGCGCTTAATGCAGCATGCCAACGCAATCCTGTAGAAAAAGTTCTTTCAGAGAAAGGTGGGGGAAGTATATTTACAGAAATAAGGCATATACAAGAACTTTTTAACGAGACTTATGGTGAACTGATCCGGGCTGATTTTAGATCGGAAGAGCATCGCCAAGAGCAAATCGACGAGCTTCTTGAGGTCCAAAACGAAGTTTTCAACACGATCTTCTCGCGTGGTGGGGCGCGGTCTATTGGCCCCATAATAAGTGAGCGATCACTCAAAACAATTAAAGCAATTGCAGTTCTGTTATCAGAAAAAAATGTTATTGCAGTGGAGCTTGTTGATCGCCAAATTCTGATTGAGCGGACGGAACAGTTGCTATCCGACATTCATAATTGGGACATAGATTACTACTGTCGAAATGCGTTGATCTTGAAGATCAACGCCGTTCAAAGAATAGTGCAGGCATCCTCTAATCCTTCTCCTCTTGAGGTTCGGAATGCAGTCAAGTCAGTTATTGCTGATTTTTCGGTTGAGTTTAACAAGATGGACAAAAAGCATCAGCGTCAATTAGAGGCATTAGCAAACTGGGCAAAAAGCCTATTCGGCAAAGGCGAACGAGTCATAGGACTTACCCTCATGGCCAATGAGACACTCCAGTTAGCCGCACCTGCTATTCGCCAGATCACCTCTGGATAGGATCTCCTCTTCCCTTGCACACCCCCATGCGCTAAAGGCGTCCGACCGCCAGAAAAGGAGTCCCAAGGAGATGGGCTACAAAGTCGTCGTCGCCGGCGCCACCGGGAATGTGGGCCGCGAAATGCTGAGCATCCTCGAGGAACGCCAGTTCCCCGTGGACGAGATTGCCGCGCTGGCCTCGCGCCGGTCGCAGGGCACCGAGGTCAGCTTCGGCGACAAGACGCTCAAGGTCAAGGACATCGAGCAGTTCGACTTTGCCGGCTGGGACATCGCCCTGTTCGCCATCGGCTCGGAAGCCACGAAGACCCATGCGCCGCGCGCCGCCGCGGCGGGCTGCGTGGTGATCGACAACTCGTCGCTGTATCGCTACGACCCGCAGATCCCGCTGATCGTGCCCGAGGTGAACCCCCAGGCGATCCACGATTACAAGAACAAGAACATCATCGCCAATCCCAACTGTTCCACCGCGCAGATGGTGGTGGCGCTGAAGCCGCTGCACGACCGCGCGCGCATCAAGCGGGTTGTGGTGTCCACCTACCAGTCCGTGTCCGGCGCCGGCAAGGAAGGCATGGACGAACTGTGGGACCAGACCAAGGGCATGTACGTCCCGGGCCAGGAGGTCGCGGCCAAGAAGTTCCAGAAGCAGATCGCCTTCAACGTGATCCCGCAGATCGACGTCTTCCTGGACAGCGGCGACACCAAGGAGGAATGGAAGATGGTGGTCGAGACGAAGAAGATCCTCGACCCGTCCATCAAGGTCACCGCCACCTGCGTGCGCGTCCCGGTCTTCGTCGGCCATTCGGAATCCATCAACATCGAGTTCGAGGATTTCCTGGACGAGGACGAGGCCCGCGACATCCTGCGCGAGGCGCCGGGCATCCTGGTCGTGGACAAGCGCGAACCCGGCGGCTACACGACGCCGGTCGAATGCGTGGGCGATTTCGCCACCTTCGTCAGCCGCATCCGCCAGGACGTGACGGTGGAAAACGGCCTGAACCTGTGGTGCGTCAGCGACAACCTGCGCAAGGGCGCGGCGCTAAACGCGGTGCAGATCGCCGAACTGCTTGGCAATCGCGTCCTGAAGAAGGGTTAGGCGGTGTTCGACTGGATCACGGGCTTTCTCGACAGCGGCGGGGCGCTGGCCATCGCTGTGCTGATGCTGCTGGAAAACGTCTTTCCGCCGATCCCGTCGGAACTGATCATGCCGCTGGCGGGCTTCAACGCCGCGCGCGGCGGCACGCCCCTGTGGCTGGCGGTCCTGGCCGGCACCCTGGGATCGCTGGCCGGGGCCTGGCTGTGGTATCTGGCGGGCCGGGCCGTCGGCGCGCACCGGATGCGCCGGCTGATCGCCCGGCACGGCCGCTGGCTGACCACCACCCCATCGGAGTTCGAGCGCGCCGAGGAGTGGTTCCATCGCCACGGCCGCACCGTGGTGTTCTTCGGCCGCTTCGTGCCCACGGTGCGCACGCTGATCTCGATCCCCGCCGGCATCGAGCGGATGCCGCAGGGGCAGTTCCTGCTGCTCACCGGGCTTGGCAGCTTCATCTGGTCGGGCGGGCTGGCGCTTGCCGGCTATCTGCTTGAAGACCAGTATGAACGCGTCGAACTCTGGATCAACCCGGTGTCCACCGCCGTCGTGGCGGGCATCGTCGCGCTGTATGTCTGGCGCGTGATCCGCTGGAGGCCGGACGCCTGAACGGCGCCGGCCTGGGCCTTATCCCCGGCCCTCAGACCTCGACCCAGTTGCGCCCGCCGTCCACGGCCTGGACCAGCGTGCCCTCGCTGATGTCGTGGACCAGCCCGTGCAGGGACATCTGCCCCGAGGCGACGGCCTCCTTCACGAAGGGGAAGGTCATCAGGTTCTCGATCGAGACCAGCACCGCCTCGCGTTCCAGGGCCGGGATCTGCTGATCCTCGGGCAGATCCTTCACCCGGTCATAGCCGGGGCGCAGCACGTCCATCCAGCGGCCGACGAAGCTGGTCTTTTCCTCCAGTTCGGGCGCGGTTCCCGAACACATCGCATGACAGCCCGCGACGCCGCCGCAGCGGGTATGGCCGACCACGATCAGATGCGAGACCTTCAGCGCCTGCACCGCGTATTCCACCGCCGCCGAGGTGCCGTGCTGCAGCCCGTCGGGCGCGTAGGGCGGCACCAGGTTGGCGATGTTGCGGTGGATGAAGAACTCGCCCGAATCGGCGCCGAAGATGCTGGTGACATGCACGCGCGAGTCGCAGCACGAGATCACCATGGCCCGCGGTCTCTGGCCGTCGGTGGCCAGGCGCCGGTACCAGGCGCTGTTTTCCGTGTAGGAGGTGGCGTACCAGCCGTGGAAGCGGGTCACCAGGTATTGCGGCAAAGGACGGATGTTATGCATGGATCACCCCACTGGACCCGCGTGTGATAGGCCGGGATTGAAACAAATTCGAGAGGTTTCTGTCCCCGGGATCAAGGTTTTCTTCACGGCGAAAGGTCATCTTGCCCAAACCGACAAGTAGGCAGGTAATGGTAGGAAAGATGGCACAGATCATGGCGTTGGCTGTTTCGGAACCGGTTCGGGTCGATTCCCGCCGCCTGGGCGACATCGTGACCGAACTGGGCGAAACCGCCGCGCAGAATGTCATCGGCCTGGCCCTGGAACAGCTGGCCACGGTGCTGGCGGCCACGGACGCGGCCATCCGGTCCGACAGCCTGACCGAGGCCGCGCGCCAGTGCGACCTGCTGGCGCGCCTGGCTTGGCAGATCGGGCTTCTTTCGCTGGCCGGGGTGGCGATGGATCTGGGCGCCTGCACCGAAAGGCGCGAAAAGGTGGCGATCGGGGCTGTCCATGCCCGGCTGATGCGCGTCGGCAACCGGTCCCTCACCGCGATCTGGGACGACGGCCAGCCCGTCTGAGGCCGGGGTTGCAGGGGCCTGCCCAGCCTGTAATCTCGCGCCCGAGAGACAAGGACAGGCCCATGACCCCCGATTTCGCCGCCGATTCCGCCGATGCCCTGCCGCTCTGGGTGGTGTGGAAGGACGATCCGCTGCCCGAACAGGCCGGCTCCTGGCCGGCGGCCAGCGGCTTTTCCGGCAAGCTGGCCGAGATCTGCCTGCTGCCCGGACCCTCGGGCGGATTGGCGGGGGCGATGCTGGGCCTTGGCGACCGGGCGCAGGCGGGCCGCCACCGCTTCGCCCCGGCCCATGCGGCGGCCCTGCCCGCGGGATTGTGGCGGCCCATCCTGCCCCCCGGCTTCGACCGCGACGAGGCCGCGCTTGCCCTGCTGCTGGGCCAGTACCGCTTCACCCGCTACAGGGGGCATGGAACGGGTTCGGCAGGGGCGCGCTTCGTCTGCCCCGAAGGCGTCGATGCCCGCCGGATCGCCGCCCAGGCCGCCGGCGAGTTCCTGACCCGCGACCTCATCAACACGCCCGCCAGCGACATGGGTCCCGAGGCGCTCGAGGCCGCAGCCCGCGCCCTGGCCGGGGATCTGGGCGCCGGGATCGCCGTCACCACGGGGGCGGACCTGATCGCGGCGAACCTGCCGATGATCCACGCCGTCGGCCGCGCCGCCGAACAGGCGCCGCGCCTGATCGACCTGCGGCTGGGCGGGCGCGGGCCACGCCTGACGGTGGTCGGCAAGGGGGTCTGCTTCGACACCGGCGGTCTGGACATCAAGCCCTCGGCCTCGATGCTGCTGATGAAGAAGGACATGGGCGGGGCGGCCTCCGCGCTTGGCCTGCTGAAGATGCTGGCGCTGACAGGTGCGGCCGACCGGATGCAGATCCGCCTGCTGCTGCCGGTGGTCGAAAACAGCATCGCCGGCAATGCCTTCCGCCCGGGCGACGTGCTGACCAGCCGCAAGGGCCTGACGGTCGAGGTGAACAACACCGATGCCGAAGGCCGCCTGATCCTGGCCGACGCCCTGACCCTGGGGGCCGAGGAAAGACCCGACCTGATGATCTCGCTGGCGACCCTGACGGGGGCGGCGCGGGTGGCGCTTGGGCCGGACCTGCCGCCCTTCTATTGCGACGACGATGCCACGGCCGAGGGCCTGTCGCGCGCCGCGATGGCCGTGCGCGACCCGTTGTGGCGGATGCCCTTCTGGGACGGCTACGAGCCGCAGATCGAGCCGCAGATCGCGGATCTGGACAACGCGCCGTCCGGGGGGATGGCCGGGTCGATCACCGCCGCGCTGTTCCTGCGCCGCTTCGCGCAGGGGGCGGGGCGCTATGTCCACATGGACATCTACGGCTGGCAGCCCGCCGCGGCGCCGGGCCGGCCCAAGGGCGGCCTGGGCCAGGGCGCGCGCGCCATCCTGGCCGCCCTGCCCGAGATCCTGGCATGACGCTGGACCGGCGCCTGACGCCGGCTACCGACCGCGTGGCCCTGGAATGCCTGGCGGGCGTGATCGAACGGCCCGTCTATACGCCGGGCGATGCCGCGCGGCTGGTCGTGCCGCTGGCCGACCTGCTGGCCGCGCCTGACGGGCGGCGCGACCGGCAGGTGAATTTCGGCGCCGACGTGACCGTGATCGAGAGGCGGGGCGAGTGGTGCTTCGTGCAGGCGGCGCTTGACGACTATTGCGGCTGGCTGCCGGCCGCCGCCCTGGGCGCCGACCTGCCGCCCATCACCCACCGCGTCACCGCGCCCGCCACCCATGTCTATCCCGCCCCCGACATGAAGCAGCGGGAACTGGCCAGCCTGTCGGTCGGCGCGCGCCTGTCGGTCACGGGCAGCCAGGGCCGCTTCGCCCGCCTGGCCACCGGCGGCTTCGTTCCCCTGCAGCATGTCGGGGACCGGCCGGCCGCGGACCCCGTCGCGGTCGCCGAAGGCCTGATCGGCACGCCCTACCTGTGGGGCGGCAACAGCCGCTGGGGGATCGACTGTTCGGGCCTGGCGCAGGCCGCGCTCAGCGCCTGCGGCCTTGCCTGCCCCGGCGACAGCGACCTGCAGCGCGCGGCCTTTCCCGCCGCGCAGGACATCCGGCGCGGCGACCTGCTGTTCTGGCCCGGCCATGTCGCGATCGCCCTGTCGCCCGGCCGGATGATCCACGCGACGGCCTTCACCATGTCGGTGATCGTCGAGGCCATCCCCGACGCCATGACCCGGATCGAGTCGGCCGGAGACGGCCCCTTCCTGGGCATCCGCCGCCCGCCTCTGGCGCAGCCCGCCGCTTTGGCCTAGAGCGCCGGCAGAGGAGGCCGGCCCATGTTCACAGTTTCGCTGATCGCATCCCCGCGGCGCGCCAACCTGACCGAGGACGCGGCCCGGGCCCTGGCCGACCGCTGGGGCGGCGGGCCGCTGCGGTGGCTGAACCCGGGCGTCGCGGTGGAATTCGACCTGGGGTCCCGGCCTGCCGATGCCGAGACCGCCTGGGACGCGCTGCAACAAGACGGTGTGGATATGGCGGTCCAGCCCCGCCAGGGCCGGCGCAAGTCGATCCTGCTGGCCGACATGGATTCGACCATGATCGGCCAGGAATGCATCGACGAACTGGCCGAGGTGGCGGGCGTCGGCCCCCGCGTGGCTGACATCACCGCCCGCGCCATGAACGGGGAACTGGATTTCAACGGCGCGCTGACTGAACGCGTGGCGCTGCTGGCGGGCCTGAGGGACAGCGTGATCGCCGAGGTGCTGGATTCGCGCATCACCCTGGCGCCCGGCGGCGCGGCACTGGTGGCCACCATGCGGGCGCATGGCGGTTATGCCGCGCTTGTCTCGGGCGGCTTCACCGCCTTCACCCAGGCCGTCGCCGCCCGGCTGGGCTTTGACGAACACCGGGCCAACACGCTGCTGGCCCGCGACGGCTTGCTGACCGGGCAGGTGGCGCTGCCGATCCTGGGCCGCGAGGCCAAGGTCGAGGCGCTGATCCAGATCGCCGGCGCGCGCGGCCTGACCCCGTCCGACGTGATCGCCGTGGGCGACGGGGCCAATGACCTGGGGATGATCCAGCTTGCCGGAACCGGGGTGGCGCTGCACGCCAAGCCCGCGGTGGCCGCGCAGGCGCCCATCCGCATCAACCATGGCGACCTGACCGCGCTGCTGTATCTGCAGGGCTACCGCGCCGCGGATATCGTCACGGGCTGATGGCCAGCACCGTCTCGGCGGCGGGGCGCGCCACGCTGGCGGCGGCGCCCGTTCCCGCCCAGAAGGCGCCATAGCCGTGATGCCCCCGGGCCGAGGCGGCGGCGTGAAGCGCCTTGCCCAGGTCATAGGCCAGCGGATAATCCGCCGCCGCCGCGTCGTCGATCCGGGTGAAGTCGTTGACCAGGCAGCGCGCCGGACGCCCCGAGATCGCCCGCGTCATCGCCGTCCGCCCGATCGCCAGCGCGTCGCGATGCACCGGGGGCGTCGCGGCCTCGGGGGCGCGCAGGAAGGCGGTGCCGCACTGCACGGCGGCCGCCCCCGCCGCCATCGCCGCCCGCGCGCCGGCCCGGTCCATGATCGCCCCGGCCGCTACGACCGGCAGGCCCAGGGGGATCAGCGCGCGGACAAGGGCCAGATGATCCAGCCGTTCGTCCGGACCCCCGGGGTCGAAGATGCCGCGATGCCCGCCCGCCTCATACCCCTGGGCCACGATCGCGTCGAAGCCCGCCTCGGCGATCGCCCGCCCTTCCGCGACCGAGGTCGCCGTGGCCCAGAGCGCGCAGCCCGCCTGCTTGAGGGCGGCGATCTGGGCGGGCGTCGGCAGTCCGAAATGGCAGCCGACGATGGCGGGCCGTTCAGCCAGCAGCACGGCCAGCATGGCGTCGTTGTCCCGGAAGGTGGGATAGATCTCGGTCAGGTGCTGCGGCGGGCTTGCGCCGAACTGGGCGAAGCGCGGGCGCAGGGCCTGGATCCAGGCGGCCTCTTGCGCCGGGTCGCGGCGGGCCGGGGCATGGCAGAACAGGTTCACGCCGAAAATCCCCCGGGCGCGCTGCCGCAGGGCGCCGATCGCCCTGGACGCGCCCGCCGGGTCCAGGGCGCCCAGGGCCAGAAAGCCCAGCCCGCCCGCCTCGCAGACCGCCGCCGCCAGATCCGGCGTCGAGCTGCCCGCCATCGGCGCCTGAACGACCCGGCGGGCCAGCCCCTCGAACATCCCCTGCCCCCGTCGCTGCCGCCCGATGCCCCGATTGAAGCGCGCGGCCGGCAAAAGTCCAGCGGAGTTTCCCCGCCGGCCCTGCCGGCCCGGGGGCGGGTGGCGGGGCGGCGGCCCCGGCTTTACAAAGACCCGGCAAAGGCGCATGGCGCGGATCATGCTGGATCTTTCCCTGGAACTCGTGGTTCTTCTGGCCGCCGCAGGCTTTGCGGCGGGCTTCATCGATTCGATCGCCGGGGGCGGCGGGCTGATCACCCTGCCCGCGCTGCTTCTGGCCGGAATCCCGCCCGCGCAGGCCCTGGCCACGAACAAGGTCCAGGGGGTTTTCGGCGCCGCCACCGCGGCGATCAGCTATGCGTCCCGCGGGCTGGTGGATCTGCGCAGCCAGGGACGGGCGGCGGTCATCGCCGGGGCTGCCGGAGCGGCCGGTGCTTCGCTTGTCAGCCATCTGCCGACCGACCAGTTGCGGCTGGTCCTGCCGGTGATCCTGATCGGCATCGCCGCCTTCTTCGCGCTGAAGCCCGGCCTGAACGACCTTGACCGGGTCCAGAGGGTGGCGCCGGCGGTCTTCGCCGCCACCGCCGTGCCGCTCGTCGGTTTCTATGACGGGGTGCTGGGGCCGGGCGCGGGATCCTTCTACATGATCGCCTTCGTGACCCTGGCCGGGCATGGCGTGCTGAAGGCCACCGCCCATACGAAGCTGCTGAACTTCGCATCGAACCTGGGCGGCCTGCTGGCCTTCGCGCTTGTCGGCCAGCCCCTGTGGCTGCTGGGGATCGTGATGGGCGCGGCGCAGATCGCCGGCGCCGGCCTGGGGTCACGGCTGGCCTCGCAGATCGGGGCGCGGCTGATCAAGCCCTTGCTGGTCGTCACCTCGACCGCGCTGGCCCTGCGGCTGGTCTGGCAGATGATCTAGGCGGGAAAGCCGGGCGAGGTCCGCATCTCTCCGGTGACGATCCCGCGCCAGTTGCGGATCGGGCCGGTCAGGAAGCGCCCCACGGCCGGGTCGTTGCCGGCCAGCACGCCCAGATGCACCAGCAGCGCGGTGATCGCGGCTTCGGCCGCGCGGGTGCCGCCATCCTGCACCTTCAGCGCGACGCCCAGCCCCTGATCGGGCAGGATCGCCACGAAGACCGCCTCGGCCCCGGTCTTGGCGGCCACCCGGCCGGCCGTCGCGCGCATCAGGATCGTGCAGGCCCGCCCTTCGCCGGCGACCATCTCGGGATGGGCGCGCATGGCATCGACCAGCCGGCGCATCGCCTGCCCGCGCCGATCCGGGCCGGGATCGGCAAAATTCGCCATCGCCCGCCCCAGACCGGCCAGCGAACAGGACCAGTTCGGGGCCGAACAGCCGTCGATGCCGTAGCCGGGGCTCACCTCGGCCGTCACCTCCTCGAAGGCGGCCTTGACGGCGGCCTGCACGGGGTGATCCGGCTCGACGTAGTCCGGTCCGCCGCCCAGATGCCGGTTCAGCGTCAGGAAGCCCGCGTGCTTGCCCGAGCAGTTGTTGTGCATCTGGCAGGGGGTCTGGCCGCCGCAGGTCAGGCGGCGGTTCTCGTCGGGGTCGCGGGGCATGTGGCAGCCGCAGCGCAGATCCAAATCCCCCAGCCCGAGCGCCCGCAACCACTGGTCCACGGCTTCCACATGCATCCGCGCCCCGCTGTGGCTGGCGCAGGCCAGCGCAAGCTGCCGGTCGGTCAGGCCCGCCGCGTCGGCCGCGCCGCTCTCGACCAAAGGCAGCGCCTGGATCATCTTGCACGAGGACCGGGGGAAAACGATCCGGCCGGGCTCGCCCCAGGCCTCGACCACGCCCTTGGCGTCGCAGATCACCGCGTCGCCGCAATGCAGGCTTTCCCGCTGCCCGCCGCGCCACAGTTCGATCATCTCGGCTGAACGCACCGGCTGCCGCCTCCCTGACAAATGCGCGATTTCCTGCCTTGCGCTCTTTCTCGCGCGGTGATTTTGGCTATCCTGACCGCATAAGGTTGAAAAGACCACAGCAATCGGGAACAACGCCCCCAGATGTGGCGAAACCCATGGCAGGAGGCCAGAGCATGACCAACACCACGCTGCGCGGCATGACCGCCGCCCTTGTCCTGATGGCTGGACTGGGGACCGCCGCGGCGCAGGAATCCACCAATGTCGTCGCGACCGAGGGCGACTGGACGGTGTTCGCCGCCGAGAACCCCAAGGAATGCTGGGCGGTCTCGCCGCCGAAGGCGACCCAGAACACCGACGCCAACGGCGCCCCGCGCGAGGTGACCCGCGGCGACATCCGCCTGTATGTGGCCTACCGCCCCGGCCAGAACGGCGAGGTCAGCTTCAGCGGCGGCTATCCCTTCGCCCCCGACAGCACGGTCGAGGTGGATGTCGGCGGCACCAAGTTCAACCTGTTCACCGAAGGCGAAAGCGCCTGGACCGGCAGCGCCGCCGATGACGAGCGGCTGATCGCCGCGCTGCGCGGCGGCACGAACGCCGTCATCACCGGGCGGTCGTCGCGCGGCACCGTGACCAAGGACACCTTCAGCCTGGCGGGCATCACCGCCGCCACCAACACGGCGCGGGCGCGCTGCCAGTAAGGGGGCGCTGCCCCCGTCCCTGCGGGACTCCCCGGGATATTTGGACACAGAAGATGCCGCGGGGCCGGGTTGATTTCCGGCCTCGTCCGGCTTATCTGCGGGTCTTTCGCCCCAGACCGGTGACCGCCATGACCGCGCCCATCACGCAGGATGTCCTGACCCTTCCCCGCAAGCTGCCCGACAGCGGGCGGGTGAACATCGTCGGCCTGACGCGCGACCAGCTGAGCGACGCCCTGATCGCGGCGGGCACGCCCGAGAAGCAGGCCAGGATGCGGGTGGGCCAGATCTGGCAGTGGGTCTATCACTGGGGCGTGCGCGACTTCGCGCAGATGACCAACCTTGCCAAGGACTATCGCGCCCTGCTGGCCGAGCGGTTCGAGATCGCCCTGCCCCGGATCGTCACCCGCCAGATCAGCGCCGACGGCACCCGCAAGTATCTGGTCCGCATCGCCGGCGGCCACGAGGTCGAGACCGTCTACATTCCCGAGGAAGGGCGTGGCACGCTGTGCGTCAGCAGCCAGGTCGGCTGCACGCTGACCTGTTCCTTCTGCCACACCGGCACGCAGAAGCTGGTGCGCAACCTGACCGCGGGGGAAATCGTCGGCCAGCTGATGCTGGCGCGCGACGACCTGGGCGAATGGCCCGAGCCCGGCGCCCCCAAGGACGAGACGCGGCTGGTCAGCAACATCGTCCTGATGGGCATGGGCGAGCCGCTGTATAACTTCGAGGCCGTGCGCGACGCGATGGAGGTGTGCATGGACAACGAGGGGCTGTCGCTGTCGCGCCGCCGCATCACCCTGTCCACCAGCGGCGTGGTCCCCGAGATCGCCCGCACCGCCGAGGAGATCGGCTGCCAGCTTGCCGTCAGCTTCCACGCCACCACCGACGAGGTCCGCAACGTCCTGGTGCCGATCAACAGGCGGTGGAACATCGCAACCCTGCTTGACGCCCTGCGCGAGTATCCGCGGCTGTCGAACAGCGAGCGGATCACCTTCGAATACGTGATGCTGGCCGGCGTGAACGACAGCGACGAGGATGCGCACCGGCTGGTCGATCTGATCCGGGGCATCCCCGCCAAGATCAACCTGATCCCCTTCAACGAATGGCCTGGCGCGCCCTACAAGCGGTCCAGCAACAACCGCATCCACGCCTTTGCCGACATCATCTACAAGGCGGGCTATGCCAGCCCGATCCGCACCCCGAGGGGCGAGGACATCATGGCGGCCTGCGGGCAGTTGAAGTCGGCGACCGAGCGGGGGCGGAAGTCGCGCGCCGAGATCGCGGCCGAGGCGGCGGGATAAGGCCGCTGCTTCTAGTCGCGTTCGAAACGTAGCACGCCTGCGCGGCGCGGACCCAAGCTGGTATCCGACGGGTGCGAAACCCCGTCCATGACCGGCACCTCGGAGAAATCAAAGGGGCTGACGCCTTCGATGCAGGCCACGTTGACTCCGAACTCTTGCGGGTTAGACCGGCGCTGATGGTGGGTATAGATACCGCAGGCCTTGCAGAAATAATGTTTCGCCGTTCCGGTGTTGAACTGGTAAAGCGTCAGGTGATCTTCGCCTGAGACCACTACCATGTCGGCTACCCGGGCAGACACCGCGATCGCACCGCGCATTCGGCAATAGGAACAGGTGCAGCGGCGGGCGGTCGCGAAGCCGTCGCTCAGCCTGACCCGGAGGTGAACCGCGCCGCAGTGGCAGGCGACATCGTATGAAGTCCGATCCTCCGGCATCAAGCCTTCTCCCACCCATCAATCACCGCCACCGCCTCCTCGGCGGTTTCGACGTAGCGCATCAGCCCCAGATCTTCCTCGCTGATCGTTCCGGCCTCGGCCAACCCCTTCCAGTTGACGATCCCCTCCCAGAAGTCGCGGCCGAACAGCAGGAACGGCACCCGGGCCATGCGGCCGGTCTGGATCAGGGTCAGGGCCTCGAACATCTCGTCCAGGGTGCCGAAGCCGCCGGGGAAGATGGTGATCGCCCGCGCGCGCATCAGGAAATGCATCTTGCGGATCGCGAAATAGTGGAAGTTGAAGCACAGCTCCGGCGTCACGTAGCGGTTCGGCGCCTGTTCGTGCGGCAGAACGATGCCCAGGCCGATAGACTTGCCGCCGACCTGATGCGCGCCCAGGTTGCCCGCCTCCATCACGCCGGGGCCGCCGCCGGTGGCGATGACGAAGTCGCGTCCCCCGGTCTGCAGGCTGCGGCGGGTCATTTCCTGCGCGAAAAGCCGCGCCTGTTCGTAATAGGCCGACAGCTTCGCCAGCATGGGCGTACGGGCAAGGCCCGCGTTTTCGGGCGACGGGATGCGCGCGCCGCCGAACATCACCACGGTCGATTCCACCCCGGCCTCGTCCAGCAGCATCTGCGGCTTGAGCAGTTCCAGTTGCAGCCGGACGGGGCGCAGTTCCTCGCGCAGCAGGAAGTCGCGGTCGGTGAAGGCCAGCCGGTAGGCGGGGGAACGCGTCTGCGGGGTATCCGGGATATGCCGGACGCGGGCCGCATCCTCGTCGCTGTGCGGCAAGGGGTGGGCCCGGTCCTCGGGGCGGTCGGTCGCGTCGTTCATCGGATCCTCGGATTGCACGGGCCTTGTGTCAGGCTTATAGCCCCGGTGAAGCAGTTTCCACCCGCCGCAGACCCGAGAGAGAGCCATGACCCAAGCACTTGAGACCGCCATCGAGGCCGCGTGGGAGAACCGCGCCGCGATCGACGCCGGCACCACCGGCCCGGTCCGCGAGGCGGTCGAGGAAACCCTGGCGCGGCTGGACAGCGGCGAGATCCGCGTGGCCGAGAAGCGCGGCGGCGACTGGCACGTGAACCAGTGGGCGAAGAAGGCGGTGCTGCTGTCCTTCCGCCTGAACGACATGGAGCAGATGGCCGGCGGTCCGCAGGGCGGCAGCTGGTGGGACAAGGTGCCGTCGAAATTCGCGGGCTGGGACGACAAGCAGTGGCGCGCGTCGGGCTTTCGCGCGGTGCCCGGCGCCATCGTGCGGCGCAGCGCCTTCATCGGCAAGGGCGCGGTGCTGATGCCGTCCTTCGTGAACCTGGGCGCCCATGTCGGCGAGGGCACGATGGTCGATACCTGGGCCACCGTCGGATCCTGTGCGCAGATCGGCCGCAACGTGCATCTGTCCGGCGGCGTCGGCATCGGCGGCGTCCTGGAGCCGCTGCAGGCCGGCCCGACCATCATCGAGGACGACTGCTTCATCGGCGCCCGGTCCGAGGTGGTCGAGGGCTGCATCATCCGCGAAGGGTCCGTACTGGGCATGGGCGTCTTCATCGGCCAGTCCACCAAGATCGTCGATCGCGAGACCGGTGCGGTGATGTATGGCGAGGTTCCCGCGGGATCCGTCGTGGTGGCGGGCTCGATGCCGTCCCGCAACGGGGTCAGCCTCTATTGCGCGGTGATCGTCAAGCGGGTGGATGCGGGAACCCGGTCCAAGACCTCGATCAACGAACTGCTGCGCGACTGAAGGCCGGGGGTGACGACGCTTTACATCGACGCCGACGCCTGCCCGGTCAAGGCCGAGGCGGAGCGCGTGGCCACGCGGCTGCGCGTGCCGATGGTGCTGGTCTGCAATGGCGGGCTGCGGCCCCCGGCCAATCCGCTGGTCAGCCTGAAGATCGTCGCCGAAGGCCCGGACGAGGCCGACAAGTGGATCGCCGATCAATGCGGGCCGGGCGACGTGGTGGTGACGGGCGACCTGCCGCTGGCGGACCGCTGCCTCAAGGCCAAGGCGCGGGTCCTGACCCATGCGGGAGAGGTGCTGAGCATCGCCAATATCGGCCCCCGCCTGGCCACGCGCGACCTGATGGCGGATCTGCGGGGCGCCGATCCGTTCCTGCAGGGCGGCGGCCCGGCATTTTCGAAGGCCGACCGCTCGCGCTTCCTGCAGGTGCTGGACCGGGAACTGGGCGCGGCCCTGCGCGGCTGACCGGGACGCGGCGCAGCCTGAACGGGCATCGCCCGGCGAAAACGCCGCAGTCCTGCGGTCCGACCTTGCGGTCCGACCGCGCATGGCTATAACCCCGGACGATTTGTCCAAGCCCCGGCACGCCGCCGCCCGAAGGATCACAGCCATGCCGAAAAGAACCGATATCAAGTCGATCCTGATCATCGGCGCGGGCCCCATCGTGATCGGCCAGGCCTGCGAGTTCGACTATTCCGGGGCCCAGGCCTGCAAGGCGCTGCGCGAGGAAGGCTATCGGGTGATCCTGGTCAACTCGAACCCCGCGACGATCATGACCGACCCGGAAATGGCCGACGCGACCTATATCGAGCCGATCACCCCCGAGATCGTCGAGAAGATCATCGCCAAGGAACGCCCCGATGCGCTGCTGCCGACGATGGGCGGGCAGACCGGGCTGAACACGGCCCTGGCCCTGGCGGACATGGGCGTGCTGAACCGCTATGGCGTGGAACTGATCGGCGCACAGCGCGCCGCCATCGAGATGGCCGAGGACCGCAAGCTGTTCCGCGAGGCGATGGACCGGATCGGCCTGGAAAACCCCAAGGCGACCATCGTGGCCGCGCCCCGGCTGGCGAACGGCAAATACGACATCACCGCCGGCGTCCAGCAGGCGATGGAGGCGCTGGAGGAGATCGGCCTGCCGGCGATCATCCGCCCCGCCTTCACCCTGGGCGGCACCGGCGGCGGCGTGGCCTACAACCGCGACGACTATGAACGGATCGTGCGCTCGGGCCTGGATGCCTCGCCGGTGGCGCAGGTGCTGGTGGACGAGTCGCTGCTGGGCTGGAAGGAATACGAGATGGAGGTGGTGCGCGATCGCAACGACAACGCCATCATCGTCTGCTCGATCGAGAACGTCGATCCGATGGGCGTCCATACCGGCGATTCCATCACCGTGGCGCCGGCCCTGACGCTGACCGACCGCGAATACCAGATCATGCGCAACGGCTCGATCGCCGTGCTGCGCGAGATCGGCGTCGAGACCGGCGGATCCAACGTGCAATGGGCCGTCAACCCGGCCGACGGCCGCATGGTCGTGATCGAGATGAACCCGCGCGTGTCGCGGTCCTCGGCGCTTGCCTCGAAGGCGACCGGCTTTCCCATCGCCAAGATCGCCGCGAAGCTGGCCGTGGGCTATACGCTGGACGAACTGGACAACGACATCACCAAGGTCACGCCCGCCTCGTTCGAGCCGTCCATCGACTATGTCGTGACCAAGATTCCGCGTTTCGCCTTCGAGAAGTTTCCCGGAGCCAAGCCCGAACTGACCACCGCCATGAAATCGGTGGGCGAGGTCATGGCGATCGGCCGCAGCTTCCACGAGTCGCTGCAAAAGGCGCTGAGTTCGATGGAGAACGGCCTGACCGGCCTGGACGAGATCGCCATCGAGGGCGCGGCCGACCAGGGCAAGCCCGCCGTCATCGCCGCGCTGTCCCGCGCCACCCCCGACCGCATCCGCGTCATCGCCGAAGCCATGCGGTTCGGCTTGACCAATGACGAAATCCAGCGCGTGACCAGCTTCGACCCCTGGTTCCTGGCCCGCATCCGCGAGATCGTCGATGCCGAACACAGGCTGCGCCATGAGGGTCTGCCGACCGATGCCGACGGCCTGCGCGCCGTCAAGATGATGGGTTTCACCGATGCGCGGCTAGCCCATCTGACCGGCCGGACCGAGGCCGAGATCCGCCGGATCCGCCGCGACGCGGGGGTGCTGCCCGTCTTCAAGCGCATCGACACCTGCGCCGCCGAATTCGAGGCGCAGACCCCCTACATGTATTCCACCTATGAAGCCCCGGCGATGGGCGACGTGGAATGCGAAGCCCGCCCGAGCGAGGCCCGCAAGGTCGTGATCCTGGGCGGCGGCCCGAACCGGATCGGCCAGGGGATCGAGTTCGACTATTGCTGCTGTCACGCCTGCTTCGCCCTGACCGCGGCGGGCTACGAGACCATCATGGTCAACTGCAACCCCGAAACCGTGTCCACGGACTACGACACCTCGGACCGCCTGTATTTCGAGCCCCTGACGCTGGAGCACGTGCTGGAGATCCTGCGCGTCGAACAGGAAAAGGGCACGCTGCACGGCGTCATCGTGCAGTTCGGCGGGCAGACGCCGCTGAAGCTCGCCAAGGCGCTCGAGGCCGAGGGCATCCCGATCCTGGGAACGACGCCCGACGCCATCGACCTGGCCGAGGATCGCGAGCGGTTCCAGAAGCTGCTCGACGATCTGGGGCTGAAGCAGCCGGTCAACGGCATCGCCCGGTCCGACGACCAGGCGATCAGGATCGCCGAACGCATCGGCTTTCCGCTGGTGATCCGCCCCTCCTATGTCCTGGGCGGGCGCGCGATGGAGATCGTGCGCGACATGGACCACCTGCGCCGCTACATCACCGAGGCGGTCAGCGTCTCGGGCAGGAACCCGGTGCTGCTGGACAGCTATCTGTCCGGCGCGATCGAGGTCGATGTGGACGCGCTGTCGGATGGCCAGCATGTCCATGTCGCGGGCATCATGGAACATATCGAGGAAGCGGGCGTCCATTCGGGCGACAGCGCCTGCTGCCTGCCACCCCACACGCTGGATGCCGACACCGTCGGCGAGTTGAAGCGCCAGACGGTCGCGCTGGCCCGGGCGCTGAAGGTCAGGGGCCTGATGAACGTCCAGTTCGCGCTGAAGGACGGGGCGATCTACGTGCTCGAGGTGAACCCGCGGGCCTCGCGCACGGTGCCCTTCGTGGCCAAGGCCACCGACAGCGCCATCGCCAGCATCGCCGCGCGGCTGATGGCGGGCGAACCGCTGTCGAACTTTCCCCTGCGCGACCCCTATCCGGCGGGTGTCGGCCCCGAGACCGACCTGCCCTTTGCCGATCCGCTGACGCTGGCCGATCCGATCACGCCCTGGTTTTCGGTCAAGGAGGCGGTTCTGCCCTTTGCCCGTTTCCCCGGTGTCGACACGCTGCTGGGGCCCGAGATGCGCTCCACCGGCGAGGTGATGGGCTGGGACCGCAACTTCGCGCGCGCGTTTCTCAAGGCGCAGATGGGCGCAGGAACCCACCTGCCCGCGGAAGGGCGGGTGTTCATTTCCGTCAAGGACGCCGACAAGACCGAGGCGCTGGCCAATGCCGCCCGCGATCTGGCCGCGATGGGCTTCCAACTGGTCGCCACCTCCGGCACTGCAGAGTTCCTGGGGGCCGCCGGGGTCGAAACCGCGCCGGTGAACAAGGTCTACGAGGGTCGTCCGAACATCGTAGACCGCCTGAAGAACGGCGAGATCGCCATGGTCCTGAACACCACCGAGGGCGTCCAGGCCATCGCCGATTCCCGGGAAATCCGTGCCGTCGCGCTGTACGACAAGATCCCCTACTTCACTACGGCCGCCGGCAGCATCGCGGCCGTCGCCGCCATCAAGTCGCGCGAGGAAGGGGAAGTCGGCGTCCGCAGCCTTCAGGCCTGAGAAGGTCAGGATCGCAGCGGGATGCCGGGGTTCTTCGGCATCAACCTGCGACACGGACCGCGGCCCGAAGGCGGTTCCCGGCGCTCTGGGGATGCAAACATTCGCCAGATGTCGCCAAGGCTGCCGAACCCGTTCGGTCACGGTGTGCGCGCCCTCTGGGCAAGGGCGCTTGAGCCAGAGCGCGGCAGCCGAGCCCTGTCACCGGCCGAGACAGGGATCCCCTGTCTTCCTGCTGGATGCTCGGCAGAGCCGCGCCCGCAGGACTGCCTGTATCCATCATCCGAAGCGCCGCAGCCAGGGGTCTGCACAGGCCCTCCGGCAGGCCTTTGGTCACGCCTGGCGGGAGAGCAGCGTCAGGGCAGCGGTATAGCGATTGCTGGTGGTGGTGGTCTGAACCTGCGAAAGCGCCAGGTAGCGGGTAACCAGCTTGTCAATGGACGCATCGGCGGCAATCTTCGAGAAGCTGCTGCTGCCCAGCACCCGTTCGGAAGCCGACATGAACAATTCCAGTTGACGATCAACGGGCAGGCTTGTCACCGACTTGTTCAGCCCGAAGGCGCCCGCAAAGACTGTCCGCAGCGGCTCGTTGCCCAAAACCTCGTACCACATCGTCCGGTCGCTCGAACTGCGGGCGCCGAATTCCTTGATCTCGTTTCGGGCGTTCAGCGCCAGACGATAGGTCTCGTTGCCTTCGCCGACCCGCTTCTCGAACTCGCGCTGGACATAGGATGTTGCAATCGTCTCTGCCGCCTTGGCGTCGGTGCCGCGCGTCTGGAAGGCCTTGGCCAGCTTCAGATAGCGCTTGTCCCCCAAGCGGTTGGCCAGCGAGGCGTTATCGCCCAGATCGGATTCCAGAACCTTGCGGATGAAGGCCCGGTTGGGCGCATCCTGGTCCAACCCGAAGGCCCCCAAGGCCACCTGAAGCATCTTGTAGTCGCCTACCAGGTCCTCGGCAGATGTCGAGGCAGTCAGATTCTCGCGGAAATAGCCGGTGGCACGCTGCACGGCCGGATCGGACCTCGTCACCTCGACATGGCGCGCCTCCATTCGTTGCAGGACGCGCCAGCCTGCCAAGCCGCCCAGTCCGACCGAAATGGTTCCGCTCATGGCGTCCTCATTGGCGGCGCGCCTGGAGCAGGAGATCCTCGCGCGGGATCAGTTCGCGCAGCCTCCGCAGCGCGGGATAGAAGCCGCCCTCCTCGACGCTGGTCGCGGCCTCCCGCAGGGTCGCCTGGCTCGCGCCGTCCTCGAAGACCGGCATCAGCTGGGCGATTGCCAGAAGCAGCTGCCGCTTGCCCTCGGCCGGTTCGGCATCCCCCGAGAGCACGAGCTGGGCGATATAGCAGGCCCGGCGCACGGGGGTGTTGGCGCGATCGGGATGGATCGCATCCTTGAGCCGAAGGACATTCGCGTTGGGCGTGCGGATCGCGATCTTCGATCTGCGATCGCCGTTTTCGATGACCGCGCCGTTGATCAGCACGCGCTCATTGGGCGCAAGCTTCAGGACGAGGCCGCTCATGTCGTGGGTTCCTGCCGCAGGCCCCGCATCATCGCCATGTTGATGTCGATAAGGGGTGCAAGGCTTCTCTTGTCCGACAGCGCCTTGTGGCCATAGCGAAGGGCGAAACCTGCCAGCGACAGCAGCCCCGCCCGGACCTGATCCGGCAGGCGGTTCCCGTCGTCGGCCAGATCCGAGGCGAGGATCGTCCACAATTCGTTGTTCTTGTGAAGCGCCGCGATCCTGTCGGCGCCCGCTTCATCCGCGGCGGCCTGCCGCAGCATCCGGGTGACACGGGAAAAGACGTCGTATTCGGCATCGCGCGCGGTACGCACAACGCTGCTGCCGTAGCCATTGTTGGAAAAAGACGGGACCGCGTTCAAGGTTGATCATCCTGATCTGAAGGGTCTGTGACGTAGGGGCGCCTTTCGGGCGCCCCGGCGGTATTTTCAATCAGCGGAACAGCGACAGGATCGCGGACGGCGCCTGGTTGGCGATCGACAGCGCCTGGATGCCAAGCTGCTGCTGCGTCTGCAGCGCCTGCAGGCGCGCCGAGGCTTCCTCCATGTCGGCATCGACCAGCGATCCGATCCCCGCCTTCAGCGAGTCCGCCAGCTTGCCCACGAAATTCGATTGATCAGCGATCCGCTTGCCTGCCGAACCGAGATCGGCAGCCCCCTTAACGGCAACGTCGATCAAAGCTTCAATCTGACCAATCGCGGACGCAGCAGTTGCACGATCAGTGATGGTATTTACAGTTGTCAGGTCCAAACCGGCTTCGAAGTTAACCGACGCCACTTGAATATTGCCTGCACCCGTGGCCGCGACGCCGTTCGTGCGATTAAGCGACCCGAGAACGGTGAATGAAGTGTTCGATCCAGTGGGGTTGGTTTTCAGCAGGTTCACGCCATTCAACTGCGTTCCTGCGATGATGCTCGTGATCTGCTCTTTCTTCTTGGCAATATCAGTCTGGATCTTGCCGAAATCAGCCGCGTCGTTGGCGCCACCGATCGCCAGATCCTTCATTTCGTTAAGGAGCTGGGTAACCTGCTCGGCGCCTGCACGAGCAGTGCCAACAACGGCATCGGCGACGTTCAGGTTCGCCTGGATCGCCTTTGCGGCCGACTGGTCGGTTTCCATGACCTTGGAGATGGCCCAGACGGCGGCGTTATCCTTGGCCGTGTTGATGGATTTGCCGGTCGAGATCTCGGACTGCGCCTTGTTCAGGCCGGCGTTCACGTTCTTCAGGGTCTGCAGCGCGACGATGGCGCCGTTGTTGGTCAGAATACTGGACATCTTATCCTCAGATATAGGGGATGCTTTGCATCCACGGTTTTGACGATCTGGCCTTCTGACCCTGGGCGTTTATCCCTGTGCCGCTTTTGGCATGACCGCAGTCCTAGCAGCCGGTGATTGATGGATAGTGAATTCCCGCCCCGCCCTCAAATCCCGAACACCGAGGATTTTACTTAAAACCGTTGCGCCAGGCTGGCATTGGTCGGGGTGTTGCGGCGCTGGCCTGCCTGATCGTAGGTTTGCAGGCTGCGGGCGTTCTGCACGATCTCGCGGATCTGGTCGATGGCCCGCTGCGTGCCCCGCGCCGAATCCTGCGCCAGCCGAAGCAGGTGCTGCAGCGACTGGTCGACCTGCGCCCTGGCCTCGGCCTCGAGGCCGTCGCGTTCGAACCGACGGGCCAAGGCCTCGATCCGGGCAAGCGCAAGCACCGCGTCGCCGGCGATCACGGCCTGGCCGATGCTGTCGAGAAGCTCTCGATGTCTGGGATTCATGAGGCCAGCCCTTTCCCAAGCCCCAGGTCCATCTGGCGCGCCAGGGCGGCGGCCTGTTCCTGGATCAGGAAAGACGAAAACTGGTCCTCGCCGATCCCGCCGCCGAAGGCGCCGGACAGGGATTTGGGTCCGCAGTATTTCAGCATTTCTTCAAGAAAAGCCTGTTCAAGCTGTTCTGCGGGATTGGGACGGGGGAAAACGGATACGAGTCCTGGTGAGGCGGGATTAACCTGCATGAGAGCATCCTGATTGCGGTGATTTTCAGGATTAGCCGCTTGCGGTAAATAAATCGTAAGGTCTTTCCTCTATTTCCTGTCCTGTCAGTTCGGGGAATCGGACCATGTCAGAGCGTTTTTCGTTACCGATCGCATCTATTGCCCAGATCCCGCCCTTGGCGGATCCCGTGGTCGAGGGCGTGGAGGTCCCGCCCAGCGACTTCACGATCGAGGAGGTGGAGCTTGCCCGCCTTCCCGAGGAGGATCCGTCCCCAGGGCTTGCCGCGAACGCGCCCATGCCACCGGACCCCTTGCAGATGCTGATCGAGGGGTTGTCGGGGATCACCGCCGCGTTGCGCCAGCCCCCGCAGGCGGATGGGGCGCAGGCGGCGTCGGCCTTGTCGCCGCGGGCCGGGGTCGCCCTGCCCGACAGGGCGATCGCCCCGATGGTCGAGACTGCCCCTGCGCCAACTCTCGCTGGGGATCCTGGCGCGGAGGCGCCCGCAGCCCCCGATTCGGCCTTGGCACCGACCCCGCCCGAGGCTTCCCCGGCAATGCCCGCACGGCTACCCTTGGCGGAGGAGGCGCCACCGGCCGCCGAGGCGACGGAGGCGGGGGGCGTGGCGCCGCGGCCAGACCAGCCCGCGGTCGCCGTGACGACCGAATCGGATGGGCCGGGGCAGCCGCAGGCGACGCTGCCGGCCCCGGTGCAGCCCCTGCTGCGGACATTGAAGGCAGATCCCTCCCGGGCCGCATCTGCGGAACCAACCAGAGCCTCCGCTTCGGCCGCGGGCGAGCTCCCGTTGCCCTGGCCCGAGGCGCCGACTCATGGCCTGCCCCTGGCAGCGACGTCCCAGACCACCAAGGCGGGGCGGCGGGACGAGGGCGTCGAAGTCGCCCTGGAAGCCGAGGATCCCGGCCGGCTGAGGGTGGAAGTGGCGGGCACCGACCAGCCCCTGGCCGGGGATCCGGCGCGGGAACTGGCCGGGGCCGTGACATCGGACCTTGCCGCGCCCCTGACGGGGGCGCCGCGCGATGTGGCGTCGGCCGTGCCGCACCCGCCCCTTCACCGCGTGCCGATGGCCGCGGTGGCGCGCCAGATCGCCGACGCGGTCGTGACGGCGCGAGAGGACCGCATCGAGATCACCCTGGCGCCCGAGGAACTGGGCCGGATCCGCATGATCATGTCGGGTCCCGAACACAGCCCGCACGTCCTGATCTGGGCCGAGCGGCCCGAGGTGCTGGACCAGTTGCGCCGCAACACCGCCTTCCTGCAGGAATGTCTGGGCGATGCCGGCATGGCCGAGGCCTCGGTCGATTTCCAGGGCGATGGTGGAAGCCGTGACGGCGCCGGCGACCGGCGGGCCCTGCCCGATGCGCCCCCGCCGGGCGCCGAACTGCCCGACACCGTTCACCGGCCCGTGGTCTGGACGCCCCTGGCGATACCGGCCCGGCTCGACATCCGCATCTGAAAGGAGAACCGCATGGTTTCTGCAATCGCCAATCCGGTCGCCTCGCCTGGGGCGGCACCTGGCTCGACCTCGGGGGCTTCGGCGGCCGCCACTGCGGCCTCGGCCAACTTCGACACCTTCCTGAAGATGCTGACGACGCAGCTGAAAAGCCAGGATCCCCTCAACCCCATGGAAAGCAGCGATTTTGCCGTCCAGCTTGCCACCTTCTCGGGCGTCGAGCAGCAGGCCCAGACCAACAAGCTCCTGGAGACGATGGTCATGCAGGCCGGCGGCAGCCTGGGCCAGATCGCGGACTGGATCGGCAAGGAGGTCCGCACCACCCGCCCGGTCTGGTTCGGCGACGAGCCGCTGACGCTGGACATCGCGCCCGACAGCCGCGCCGACAGCGTCACGCTGGTCACCCTGAACGAATCAGGCCGAGAGGTGCTGAGAGAGGAAATCGGCCCCGGCGAGGGGCAGATCGACTGGCTGGGGCGCGACGACCTGGGTCAGAAGGTGGCCGATGGGCGCTATTCGTTCGTCATCGAAAGCAGCCGCGCGGGCGAAGTCATTGCCCAGGCGCCCGCAGGCGCCTATGTGCGCGTCGCCGAGGCCGAGGTCGGCCCCCAGGGGATCGAGCTGATCTTCCAGGGCGGCGGATCGGCCCCCGCCAGCGAGATCGAGGCCCTGCGCGAGCCTGACTGACCCTTCACCTGAGGGCTGCGGCAGCGGGCCGGAACCCCGGCGCGTCCCTGGGCGACGACCGGAACCCGAGTTGCCAGACGGCGCCCGCTGATGACCTTGGGCCGCGCGGCGGGCCCCGTTGCCGCTTTGCCTCCGGGATGTCCCGCGACAGGTTGGCGCGTCGCCGGGCGCCAGACTAAACTCCAACGCTTCTGGACCAGGAGCGCGGCAGTGTGCGGTGGACCCAGCCAGCCTCGGCGGGCGCCTTGCGGCGTGGCCACCGCCGGCGGGATCCTTCAAGCCCGGCGGGCTTGACGGGACCCGCCAGACCGGGCAGGCGATGTGGCAGGCCGCCGAACCGGGGATCCGCCATGAGCTTTGACCGCAGCATCAAGATCGCACCCTCGATCCTGTCCGCAGATTTCGCCGATTTCGCCCGAGAGATCCGCGCCATCGAGGATCAGGGCGCAGACTGGGTTCATGTGGACGTGATGGACGGGCATTTCGTCCCGAACCTGACCTTCGGCCCCCCGGCCGTGAAGGCCTTCCGCCCGCATGTGAAGACGGTCATGGACGTGCATCTAATGATCGCGCCCGTGGATCCCTTCATCGAGGCCTATGCCGAGGCGGGCGCCGACATGATCACCGCCCATGTCGAGGCCGGGCCGCATCCGCACCGGACCCTTCAGGCGATCCGCGCCACCGGCCGGAAGGCCGGCATCGCCCTGAATCCCGGCACGCCGGTCGAGGCGGTCGAATACCTGCTGGATCTGGCCGACATGGTGCTGGTGATGACGGTGAACCCGGGTTTCGGCGGGCAGAGGTTCATCCACGCCCAGATCGACAAGATCGCCCGGCTGCGCGGCACGATCGGCGACCGGCCGATCCATCTCCAGGTGGATGGCGGCGTCGATCCCCAGACCGCGCCCGCCGTGGTCCGGGCGGGGGCGGATGTGCTGGTGGCGGGATCGGCGGTCTTCAAGGGCGGCTCGGTCGGCCAGCCGCAGGTCTATGGCAGCAACATCCGCGCGCTCCGCGACGCCGCGCGACGGGCCGCCGAAGCCGTTTGACAATCCGCCCGCAGCCGCGTTTCTTTCGTGCGGAAACAGGCGGGGGACGACGGATGGATCTGGGCATCAGGGGAAAGCGCGGGCTGGTCTGCGCCGCATCGAAGGGGCTGGGGCGCGGCTGCGCCGAGGCCTTGGCGGAAGCGGGCGTGGATCTGGTCATCAACAGCCGGACCGAGGCCGACATCACCCGCGTCGCCGAGGACATCGCGACCCGGTACGGCGTCAGCGTCACCCCCGTCGCGGCGGACATCGCCACCGAGGAGGGCCGGGCCCGGGTGCTGGAGGCCGTGGGTCAGGCCGATATCCTGGTGAACAACGCCGGCGGCCCGCCCCCGGGCGACTGGCGCCACTGGACCCGCGACGACTTCATCCGCGCCATCGACGCCAACATGCTGTCGGCCGTGGCCCTGATGCAGGCCTTGGTCCCCGGGATGATGGATCGCGGCTGGGGCCGCGTGGTCAACATCACCTCGCAATCCGTCCGTTCGCCCATCGCGGTGCTGGGGCTGTCGAATTCGGCCCGTGCGGGTCTTACGGCCTTTGTCGCGGGCATGTCGCGGCAGGTTGCGGGGCACGGCGTCTGCGTGAACAACCTCCTGCCCGGCATCCACGCAACCGCCCGCGCCGACAGCCTGGACAAGAGCGTGTCGGACAGGGAAGGCATCAGCATCGAGGACGCGCGCCGCCGGCGGCAGGCCGCCATTCCGGTCGGCACCTATGGCACCGCCGAGGATTTCGGCGCGGCCTGCGCCTTCCTGTGCAGCCAGCAGGCCAGGTTCATCGTCGGCCAGAACATCGTCCTGGACGGCGGGGCCGCGAACCTGACCATCTAGCCGCTGCGCCCCGCAACCAAGGGTTGCCGCACCGCGCCAGCCCGCCGCGGAACGGGGCGAAAGCGGTCGGGGGGCGGGGCGGTGACAAAAGGCTTGCCTTGTTCCTGCGGCGCGGATAGCTCTCGGGCATCGGAACTCGGGAGAAGCTGGCCCGCGCCAGTGCCGAAGGAGCAGCCGCCCCGGCGAACTCTCAGGCAGAAGGACCGTTTTCCGTCAGAAGCTCTGGAGAGTGGCCGATCAGGCCCGCCGAAGGGATAACGATCTCAGGCGCCCGGACGGTTACGGCCGGCGGGCAGGGACAGAGGGGGCATCGACCGGGCCATCGCCCGCAACCCGATGCCGGCTGTCCGGCTGTTCGAAGGAGGTCACATGACCGACGATCCGCGCCGGACGGGGCTTTACGATCTGCATGTCGCGCTTGGTGCCCGCATGGTGCCCTTTGCAGGATGGTCTATGCCGGTGCAATACCCCACGGGCGTCCTGGCCGAGCATCTGCACACGCGCGCCAAGGCAGGCCTGTTCGACGTCAGCCACATGGGCCAGATTCTGGTGACGCCGCGCGACGGCCGCCCCGAAACCGCCGCGCTTGCCCTGGAAAGCCTGATCCCCGCGGATGTCCTGGGTCTGGCGCCGGGCCGGCAGCGTTACGGGCTTCTGACAGGCGAGACAGGCGGGATTCTGGACGACCTGATGTTCGCCAACCGAGGCGATTATTTCCTGCTGGTGGTGAACGCCGCCTGTGCGCAACAGGATATCGCGCATCTGCAAAAGCTGGACGGGGTGACGGTGACGCCCGTCACGGATCGCGGGCTGCTGGCGCTGCAAGGTCCGCTTGCCGCCGAGGTGCTGGCCCGGCTGGTGCCCGCGGTGGCCGACATGCGCTTCATGGACAGCCGGATCCAGTCTTGGGACGGCGAGGACCTGTGGATGTCGCGGTCCGGCTATACCGGCGAGGACGGGTTCGAGATCTCGGTCCCCGAGGCGCGGCTGCGTGATTTCGCGCAGGCGCTGCTGGACCAGCCCGAGGTCGCGCCGATCGGTCTGGGCGCACGCGACAGCCTGCGGCTGGAGGCCGGGATGCCGCTTTACGGGCATGACATGGACGACGGCGTGACCCCCGCCCAGGCGGCTCTGGGCTGGTCGATCCCCAAGGTCCGGCGGCGGGGCGGCGCGCGTGCCGGCGGCTTCCCCGGCGCCGAGGCGATCCTGGCGGAACTGGCGGATGGCCCGGTGGTGATGCGGCGCGGGCTGCGCCCCGAAGGCCGCGCCCCGATCCGAGAGGGCGTGGCGATCTATCGCGAAGCCGCCGGAGGCGAGCCGATCGGCCATGTCTCGTCCGGCGGCTTCGGCCCCTCGGTCGGCGGTCCCGTCGCGATGGCGCGCCTGCCTGCCGATCTGCCCGGGGGCGCGATCGTCCATGCCGACCTGCGCGGCAAGCGGCTGCCGGTGGCCGTCGTCGCCCTGCCTTTCGTCACCCCCTCTTACAAACGCTGAGGATCCCATGCTGAAATATACCGAAGACCACGAATGGCTGCGCGCCGAGGGTGACGAGATCGTCGTCGGCATCACCGCCCATGCCAGCGAACAATTGGGCGATGTGGTCTTCATCGAGCTGCCCGAGGAAGGCCGTGAGGTCGAGGCCGGCGAGGAGGTCGTGGTGATCGAATCGGTGAAGGCGGCCTCGGATATCTCGGCCCCGGTGGCGGGCGTCATCACGGCGGTGAACGCCGCCCTGGCCGATGCGCCGGGCCGCGTGAACGAGGATCCGTCGGCCGCCTGGTTCTTTCGCATCAAGCCGGCCGATGCCTCTGCGATCGACGGTTTCATGGACGAAGCCGCCTATCGGGCGCTGATCGGCTGATCGTGCCCGGGGGCTGTCTGCCCCCGGACCCCCGAGGATATTTTGACACAGAAGATGTGGCGCGCATGACCCGCTGGACCCCGACCCGTTACAACCCCGACGATTTCGCCAACCGCCGTCACATCGGCCCCTCGCCCGCCGAGATGGCCGAGATGCTGAAGGTCGTGGGGGCCGAGAGCCTGGAGGCGCTGATCGACCAGACGGTGCCCGCCGCGATCCGGCAGGACGGCGGCCTGGATTGGCCCGCCCTGTCGGAGGCGGCGCTGCTGGACCGGATGCGGCAGGTGGCGGCGAAGAACACCGTGATGACCAGCCTGATCGGGCAGGGCTATTACGGCACCGTGACGCCCCCGGCCATCCAGCGCAACATCCTGGAAAACCCGGCCTGGTACACCGCCTATACCCCCTATCAGCCCGAAATCGCGCAGGGGCGGCTGGAGGCGCTGCTGAACTTCCAGACGATGGTGGCCGATCTGACCGGGCTGCCGGTGGCCAATGCCTCGCTGCTGGACGAGGCGACGGCGGCGGCCGAGGCGATGGCCATGGCGCGCCGGCAGTCGAAGGCGAAAACCGACGCCTTCTTCGTGGCCCACGACCTGCATCCCCAGACCATCGCCGTGATCGAAACCCGCGCCGCGCCCTTGGGCATCCGCATCGTCAAGGCATCGCTTGACGACCTGAAGGCGGACGAGGTCTTCGGGGCGATCTTCCAGTATCCCGGCACCTATGGCCATGTCCGCGACCTGACGCCCGAGATCTCGGCCCTGCACGCCGCCGGTGCGCTGGCCGTGGTGGCGACCGACCTGCTGGCGCTGTGCCTGCTGAAGGAACCGGGGGCGATGGGCGCCGACATCGCCGTGGGGTCGGCGCAGCGCTTCGGGGTGCCGATGGGCTATGGCGGGCCCCATGCCGGGTTCATGTCCTGCCGCGACGATCTGAAGCGCGCGATGCCCGGCCGCATCGTCGGCGTTTCCATCGACGCCAAGGGCAACAAGGCCTATCGCCTGGCGCTGCAGACCCGCGAACAGCATATCCGCCGCGAGAAGGCGACCAGCAACGTCTGCACGGCGCAGGCGCTGCTGGCGGTGATGGCGTCCTTCTATGCGGTGTTCCACGGGCCGGTGGGCCTGCGCGCCATCGCACAGCGGGTGCATCTGCACGCCGCCACCATCGCCGATGCGCTGCGCGCCGCCGGCGCCGAGGTCGCGCCCGAGGCCTTCTTCGACACGATCACCGTCAAGGTGGGCGTCGGTCAGGCGGGGATCATGGCCGCCGCCCGCCACCGCGGCATCAACCTGCGCAAGGTGGGCCGCGACCGCGTGGGCATCAGCGTGGACGAGACGACCGATGCCGGCGTGATCGCGCGGCTGCTGGACGCCTTCGGCATCACCGATGCGGCCACCCCGGCCGAAGGTCCGGCCATCCCCGAGGAACTGCTGCGCGAAAGCGATTACCTGACCCACCCGGTCTTTCACATGAACCGCGCCGAATCCGAGATGATGCGCTACATGCGCCGGTTGTCGGATCGCGACCTGGCGCTGGACCGGGCGATGATCCCGCTGGGGTCCTGCACCATGAAGCTGAATGCCGCGGCCGAGATGATGCCGATCACCTGGCCGCAGTTCGGCGCGCTGCATCCCTTCGCCCCGGCGGACCAGGCGGCGGGCTATGCCGAGGCGATCGGCGACCTGACCGAGAAGCTGTGCCGGATCACCGGATACGACGCGTTCTCGATGCAGCCCAACAGCGGCGCGCAGGGGGAATATGCGGGGCTTCTGACCATTGCCGCCTATCACCGGGCGCGCGGCGAGGACCGCGACATCTGCCTGATCCCGGTCAGCGCGCATGGCACCAACCCGGCATCGGCGCAGATGTGCGGCATGAAGGTGGTGGTGGTGAAATCGGCGCCCAACGGCGACATCGACCTGGAGGATTTTGCCGACAAGGCGGCCAGGGCGGGCGCGCGTCTGGCGGCGGTGATGATCACCTATCCCAGCACGCATGGCGTCTTCGAGGACACCGTGCGCCAGGTCTGCGACATCACCCACAGCCATGGCGGGCAGGTCTATATCGACGGGGCCAACATGAACGCGCTTGTCGGGCTGGTTCGCCCCGGCGAGATCGGCGGCGATGTCAGCCACCTGAACCTGCACAAGACCTTCGCGATTCCGCATGGCGGCGGCGGTCCGGGCATGGGGCCGATCGGGGTCAAGGCGCATCTGGCGCCCTTCCTGCCGGGCGACCCGCGCGAGGAAGACAGCGGCGCGGTCAGCGCGGCGCCCTATGGCAGCGCCTCGATCCTGCTGATCTCCTGGGCCTATTGCCTGCTGATGGGGGGCGCGGGGCTGACGCAGGCCACGCGCGTGGCGATCCTGAACGCGAACTACATCGCCAGCCGGCTGGCGGGCGCCTATCCGATCCTGTTCATGGGCAACCGGGGGCGGGTGGCGCATGAATGCATCATCGACACGCGCCCCTTCGCCGAACACGGCATCACCGTGGACGACATCGCCAAGCGCCTGATCGACAACGGCTTCCACGCCCCCACCATGAGCTGGCCGGTCCCCGGCACGCTGATGGTCGAGCCGACCGAGAGCGAAACCAAGGCCGAGATTGACCGCTTCATCACCGCCCTGCTGGCGATCCGGGACGAGATCACCGAGGTGGCCGAGGGGCGGATGGCCGCGGCCGACAGCCCGCTGCGCCATGCGCCGCACACGGTCGAGGATCTGGTGGCCGACTGGGACCGCGCCTATTCGCGCGAACAGGGCTGCTTCCCGCCGGGCGCCTTCCGGGTGGACAAGTACTGGCCGCCGGTCGGGCGGGTGGACAACGCCTATGGCGACCGCAACCTGGTCTGCACCTGCCCGCCGCTGGAAAGCTATGCCGAGGCGGCCGAATAGCGGCCGGGCCTAGAGGCCCGACCCCTCATCCACGCCCAGCATGATGTTGAGGTTCTGCACCGCCGCCCCCGAGGCGCCCTTGCCAAGGTTGTCCAGCACCGCCACCACCGTCGCGCAGCCGTTCTCGGCGTCGCCCTGGACGGTGATGCGCAGCCGGTTGGTGCCGTTCAGGTCCGTCGGCACGATGCGCGCGCCGGTTTCCCGGGCAACCTCGATGAAGCGCTGCCCGGCATAGTGGTCGGACAAGGCCGCCAGCAGGCTGTCGAGGCTGCGCCGGTCGTCCAGGAACAGCGGCACCTGCACGGCCATGCCCTGCCCGAAGTTGCCCACCGCCGGCGCGAAGATCGGCTGGCGCGACAGGCCGGCGCGGGCCATGATCTCGGGGATGTGCTTGTGCCGCTGGGTCAGGCCATAGACGAAATGCGCCGGGGCCTTGCCGCTGTCGTATTCGGCGATCAGCGCCTTGCCGCCGCCGGTATAGCCGCTGACGGCGTTGATGGTCAGGGGTTCGTCGGGCGCGATCAGGCCCGCGGCGACCAGCGGCGCGATGATGGCGATGGCGCCCGTGGAATAGCAGCCGGGATTGCTGACCAGCCTCGCCCCGGCGATCCGGGCGCGGGCGCCGGCATCCAGTTCGGGAAAGCCGAAGGTCCAGTCCGGATCCACCCGATGCGCGGTAGAGGCGTCGATGATCCGCGTGTCCAGATCGCGCGCCAGCACCACCGCCTCGCGCGCGGCGTCGTCTGGCAGGCACAGGATCGCCACATCGGCCTGATCGAAGGCCTCGCGCCGGGCATCGGCATCCTTGCGCCGCGCGGGATCGACCGCGATCAGGCGGATGTCGTCGCGCGCATCCAGCCGCTCGCGGATCTGCAGGCCCGTGGTGCCCGCCTCGCCGTCGATGAAAACGCTGTATGACATGTCCCGTCCCCTGCCCGATGTGCAGCGGCTTATAGGGGGCCGAGGCCCTGCTGCCAATGGCGGCCCGTCAGATCCGGCAGATTTCCGAACGGGTCAGGAACCGCTTCTCGCGCCCGTTGTCCAGGCTGAACATGCCGCCGCGCCCCGGCACCACGTCGATGATCAGGTCGGTATGCGCCCAGGCCTCGGCCTGGCTGGCGCTGATATAGAAGGGCGCGCCGCCGATCTCGCCCAGCTTCACGTCGCGCTCGCCCACCCGGAAATCGCCCTGCGGATAGCACATGGGCGAGGATCCGTCGCAGCAGCCGCCCGACTGGTGGAACAGGACGGGGCCGTGCTCGGCGACGATTTCGGCGATCAGTTCAAGGGCGGCAGGGGTGGCGGTGACGGTGCTCATGCCTTCAGCCTCTTCTTCAGGAACTCCAGAACCCGCCGCTCCTCGGGACGCAGGCCGGACTGCTGCAGATCGTCCTCGATTTCCTCGCGCAGTTCCAGCTTCAACTCGTCCGCCAGATAGGCGTCGATGACCTGCGGATGGACATAGCATTTGCGGCAGATCGCGGGCGTGTTGCCCAGGCGGCTGGCGACGCGCTCGATGGCCTCGCGGATGTTGCGCTTGGCGGCGGCCTGGCTGTCGCAGCGTTCGTATTCCGCAAGCGCCAGGGCGGCCAGCACCGTGCCGGTCCAGGTGCGGAAGTCCTTGGCGGTGATGTTCTGGCCCGAGATCTCGCGCAGATAGGCGTTCACCTCGGTCGAGGTCACCTTCTGGCGCTGGCCGTCCTCGTCCAGATATTGGAACAGGTGCTGGCCGGGAATTTCCTGCGCGGCGCGCACGATGCGGGCCACGCGGCGGTCGCGCAGGCCCAGGTTCCATTCCTTGCCGGACTTGCCCTTGAAGCGGAAGCGGATCTCGTTGCCGTCGAAGGTCACGTGCCGGTCGCGCAGCGTGGTCAGGCCGTGCGACTTGTTCTGCTTGACGTAATCGGCATTGCCCACCCGGATCATGGTGTTTTCCAGCAGATGCACGACCGTCGCCAGGACCTTTTCGGCAGGCATTCCGCGGCGCGACATGTCGGCGTCCACGCGCGCGCGGATCTGCGGCAGCGCATGGGCGAATTCCAGCATGTGGTCGTATTTGGCGCTGTCGCGCACGGCACGGAAATCGGGGTGGTAGCGGTATTGCTTGCGCCCCTTGTCGTCGCGCCCGGTGGCCTGGATATGGCCGCGCGGATCGGGGCAGATCCAGACATCGGTATAGGCGGGCGGTATCGCCAGCGAGGCCAGCCGCTGACGTTCGGCCTTGTCGGTGATGGTCTTTCCATCCGGGCCGCGATAGCGGAACCCCTTGCCGGACCTGACGCGGGTGATGCCGGGCATGTCGTCGTTGACATAGACCAGCCCTGCCTCCCTTGCGGCGTCGCGCGGGTCCGAGATGACGGCATCCTTGGGCATGATGACTGTTTTCCGAAAGCGGGATGGCTTCGGGGATCAACGCCACGGGCGGTCGTTGGTTGCGCGCAGGGGGCGGGCCCGCGCAGGCCCCGCCCCCTGCCCTGCCGGATCAGAAGAAGCCCAGCTTCTTCGGGCTGTAGCTGACCAGCATGTTCTTGGTCTGCTGATAGTGGTCCAGCATCATCTTGTGGTTCTCGCGTCCGATGCCCGACTGCTTGTAGCCGCCGAAGGCCGCATGGGCCGGATAGGCGTGATAGCAGTTGGTCCAGACCCGGCCGGCCTTGATCGCCCGGCCGAAGCGGTAGCAGGTGTTGGCCTCGCGCGACCAGACGCCCGCGCCTAGGCCGTAAAGCGTGTCGTTGGCGATCGACAGCGCCTCGTCCTGGTCCTTGAAGGTCGTCACCGACACCACCGGGCCGAAGATTTCCTCCTGGAAGATGCGCATCTTGTTGTTGCCGCGGAACACGGTCGGCTTGATGTAATAGCCGTTCGACAGCTCGCCCCCCAGATCCGCGGCCTCGCCGCCGATCAGCACCTCGGCACCTTCCTTGCGGCCGATGTCGAAGTAGGAGAGGATCTTTTCCTTCTGCTCGCTGCTGGCCTGCGCCCCCACCATGGTCGCGGCCTCGCGCGGATCGCCCTGCACGATCGCCTCGACCCGCTTCAGGGCGCGGTCCATGAAGCGGTCATAGATCGATTCGTGGATCAGCGCGCGCGACGGGCAGGTGCAGACCTCGCCCTGGTTCAGCGCGAACATCACGAAGCCCTCGATCGCCTTGTCGAAGAAATCGTCATCCTCGCGCGCGACATCCTCGAAGAAGATGTTGGGCGACTTGCCGCCCAGTTCCAGCGTCACGGGGATCAGGTTCTCGGACGCGTACTGCATGATCAGCCGCCCGGTGGTGGTTTCCCCGGTGAAGGCGATCTTGGCGATGCGCGGGTTCGAGGCCAGCGGCTTGCCCGCTTCCAGACCGAAGCCGTTGACGACGTTCAGCACCCCCGGGGGCAGCAGATCGGCGATCAGCCCCACGAAGACCATGATGCTGGCGGGCGTCTGTTCGGCCGGCTTCAGCACCACGCAGTTGCCGGCGGCCAGCGCGGGGGCCAGCTTCCACACCGCCATCAGCAGCGGGAAGTTCCAGGGGATGATCTGGCCCACCACGCCCAAGGGCTCGTGGAAGTGATAGGCGACGGTGTCGTGGTCGATTTCCGAGATACCGCCTTCCTGGGCGCGCAGCACGCCGGCGAAATAGCGGAAGTGGTCGATCCCCAGCGGCAGGTCCGCGGCCATCGTCTCGCGGATCGGCTTGCCGTTGTCCCAGGTTTCCGCCGTGGCCAGCAGTTCCAGGTTCTGTTCCATGCGGTCGGCGATGCGGTTCAGGATCAGCGCCCGCTCGGCCGCCGAGGTGCGGCCCCACTTGTCCTTGGCGGCATGGGCGGCATCAAGCGCCGCCTCGATGTCGTCGGCGTTCGACCGGGCGATCTCGCCGATCTCGGCGCCGGTGATGGGGGTGGTATTGGTGAAGTATTTGCCGGATTTCGGTGCGGTCCACTGCCCGCCGATGAAGTTGTCGTAGCGTTTGGCGAAGGGCATCACGCCCACGCCGCGGAATTCATGCGTCTGGTCGTTCGGCATAGCTTCCTCCTCTGGAAAACCCCCGGAGTCTCCCTCCTCCGGGCATGGCCACAAGGTCGTCAGTCGCGCGATTCGTTGCAACAGCTTCGCGCCCGGACGGGCGGTGAAGCTGTCTCACGATTGAGACAGTCAGGGATTTTTTCCGCCAGCCCCAGCCGCCCCATCCGGCGATAGAGCGTGGCCCGCCCAACCCCCAAGGCGCGCGCCGCGGCCGAAACGTTGCCGCCCGCCCGCGCCAGGGCCCGCGCCACGGCCGCGCGCTCGGCCCGGTCGAAGCCGGTCAGGTCGTCCTCGCGCCCCAGCAGGTCGGCGGCCGGGCGGGGCCGGATCGCCCCCTCGCGCTCCAGCCCCAGGGCCCGGCGGGCCGCGCGGGTGGCGCCGATCGCCAGGTCGTCCTTGTCCACCGCCAGCAGGACCGCCGCTTCGGCGCTGTCGTCCGAGGCGACGATGATGCGCGCCTGCGGAAAGCTGGCGCGGAAGAACACCGCCTCGATGGCGCGGGCGGTCTGGGCCACCTGCGCGCCGATCAGGCGGTTATAGCGTTCGGTCTGGTCGGCGCGGGCCGAACTGACATCGAGCGCGGCCAGCAGCCGCCCGTCCGGGCCCCAGATCGGCGCATCCATACAGGACATGGCGGTGTTGCGGGTGTGGAAATGTTCGTCGCGGTGGATGGTGACCTGCCGCCCCTCGGCCAGGCAGGTGCCGATGCCGTTCGTGCCCTGCGCCGCCTCGGACCAGACGGTGCCCTGCCACAGCCCCCAGTCGCGGAACTGCTCGGCCTCGGCCTCGTTCACCCGCTGGTCCAGCACCACGCCCTCGGCATCGGTCAGCAGCACGTTGCAGCCCGACAGCCCGACCAGCCCGAACAACTGGTCCAGCTGCGGCGCGGCGACCCGCAGGAACTGTTCCATGACCTGGCGCCGCCGGGCCAGTTCGTCCGCCGTCAGGTGGTCGGGGCGGCGGCGGTCAGACGGGTCCAGCCCGTGCTTGAGAAGCGAGCGCCGCCAGGACGCGGCCAGGGCAGAGGTCGCGGATGGCGACTGCGACTGCTGGGCAACAAGGTCGGCATGGCTGCGCTGTGTCATCGGTCCTCTCCCAAAGGAAGACTAGCGCGGATCCGGCACCGCGCAATTCAAGACTTTGGTCGCAGGCGGGCCGGGGCCGATCAGCGCACCGGACCTTCGGGCTTGATGAGCCCGTCTTCGATCCGGCCGCCGCCGTCGTCCCGGCCGGCGGGGGTGCCGCCCGGACTGCCCGATGGCGCGGCCATGCGCGGCTGATAGGGCGGCAGGCTGTCGGCGCCGTCGCGATACAGCAGCGACTGCCCCTTGTGGAACAGGTGCAGCGCCTGGGGATCCGCGGTCAGCCGCACCCGGCGGCCCTTGAGGCCGGGATGGATGCCCGGAAGCTTGGCGATGACCGGCACGGTGTCGGCCTGGGTGCCGAAATACAGCAGCGTCACCTCGCCCAGGGCCTCGGTCAGGTCCACCGTCCCCTCGAAGACCGGCGTTCCTTCGGTCTCGCGCATGTCCTCGGGGCGCACGCCGATGTTCACGGGCATGTCCCGATCGCCCGCCCGCGTCGGAATGGCCACGCGGGCCGTGCCGCCGCCGTCAAGCTGCACGGTGGTCATGGGGCCGGTGGCGGTGACGCGGCCGGGTAGAAGGTTCATGGCCGGGCTGCCGATGAACTGGGCCACGAATTCGTTGACCGGGCGCTCGTAAAGCTCCAGCGGGGCGCCCACCTGGGCAATGCCGCCGCCGGCCAGAACCACGATGCGGTCGGCCAGCGTCATCGCCTCGGTCTGATCGTGGGTGACGTAGATCATCGTGCGGTCGGGCATCGAGGCCTTCAGCTGCGCGATCTCGATGCGGGTGGCGACGCGCAGGGCGGCGTCCAGGTTCGACAGCGGCTCGTCGAACAGATACACCTTCGGGTCGCGCACGATCGCCCGGCCGATGGCGACCCGCTGGCGCTGCCCGCCCGACAGCGCCTTGGGCAGCCGGTCCAGATAGGGCGTCAGCTGTAGCATCCGCCCGGCGCGCTCGGTGGCCTCCTGCACCTCGGCCCTGGACTTGCCGGCGATCTTCAGGGCGAAGGCCATGTTGTCGCGCACCGTCATGTGCGGATAGAGCGCGTAGGACTGGAACACCATGGCGATGCCCCGCTGGCTGGGCGGGATGTCGTTCATCCGCTGCCCGTCGATCTCGAGCGTGCCGCCGCTGATGCGCTCCAGCCCCGCGATCATCCGCAGCAGCGTGGACTTGCCGCAACCCGAGGGGCCGACGAAGACCACGAACTCGCCCGACCGGATGTCGAGGTTGATGTTGCGCAGCACATTCACCTCGCCATAGGACTTGGCGACATCGGTCAGTTTCAGATCCGCCATTGGCGTCCCCCTCTTGAACCCTATCCCTCGATGATCCGGACCCGCCGCACCGGCCGGCGGTCCCGTTCTGCCCAGGACGCTTCCGCCAAGGCTCAGCCACCCTTCACGGAGCCGGCCAGAAGGCCGCGGACCAGATATTTCTGCATCGCGAAGAACACGATCAGCGGCACCGCGATCGAGATGAAGGCCGAGGTGGCGAGGATTTCCCATTCCCCGCCCCTCGAGCCCATCAGCTCGCGCAGCACGCCGGTCATGACCAGCTGTTCGCGCGTGTTGCCCAGAAAGACCGTCGCCACCAGCAGGTCGTTCCAGACCCACAGGAACTGGAAGATCGCGAAGCTGGCCAGGGCCGGAAAGGACAGCGGCAGGATGATCTTGCGGAAGATCTGGAATTCGGTGGCGCCGTCCACCCGGGCGCTTTCGATCACCTCGCGCGGCAGGCCGACCATGTAGTTGCGCAGAAGATAGACGGCAAGCGGCAGGCCGAAGCCGGTATGGGCCAGCCAGATCCCCAGATACCCCTTGCCGATGCCCAGTTCGTTGTGCAGCCGCAACAGCGGGATCAGCGCCACCTGCAACGGCACCACCAGCAGCCCCACCACGGCGGCGGTCAGCAGCGCCCGGCCCGGGAACTCCATCCAGGCCAGGGCATAGGCGGCGAAGGCCGCGATCAGGATCGGGATGACGGTGGCGGGGATGGTGACCGTCAGGGTGTTCATGAAGGCCCGGCCCAGCCCTTCGGCGGCCAGGACGCGGCCGTAGTTCTCGGTGGTCAGACGGGCGGGCGCGCCGGTGGTGACGAAGATGCGCTCGCCCCGCCGCATCTCGAAGGGGCTGTCCGAGGTCATGCGGTAGGTGCCGTCCTCGGCCACCGTCACCTGCCAGCCCTCGCCGATCTCGGCGGTCTCGCCGGGCTGGTAGGCGCCCGGCTCGCGGGCGCCGGTGCCCCAGGCGATCAGGGTCTGGCCTTCCTCCAGCACGCTGCCCTCGATCACGTACCGGCCGTCCTGCTCGACCGCGTCCTCGCCGGTGCCGGTCCTGACGAAGCCGGTCGCCTCTTGCGGGGAAAAGGACTGCCACCAGCCCGAGGTCAGGATCTGGTCGCGGTCGCGGAAGGACGACACCAGCAGGCCCAGCGTCGGGATCGTCCACAGCAGCACCAGCAGGAGGGCGGCGATGTTGACCGCCCAGGCCAGCGAGGATTTCTGTCCGGCCATGCCGTCCATCAGCGCACCTCCCGCCGCGCGTTGATGATGTTCCAGATCATGATGGGGGTGACCAGGATCATCAGGATGATGGCGATGGCCGATCCCCGGCCATAGTCCGGGGTGCCGCGGAACATCCAGTCATACATCAGGTTCGCCAGCACCTGCGTGCCCCATTGCCCGTTGGTCATCACGAAGACGATGTCGAAGACCTTCAGCACGACGATGGTGATGGTGGTCCAGACGACGGCGATGGTGCCCATGATCTGCGGCACCTTGATCTTGAAGAACACCTGCCAGGCCGAGGCGCCGTCCAGGATTGCCGCCTCGATGGTTTCTTCGGGGATGCCGCGCAGCGCGGCCGACAGGATCACCATGGCGAAGCCCGTCTGGATCCAGACCAGCACGATCATCAGGAAGAAGTTGTTCCAGGGGATCAGCGTCAGCCACAGCTGCGGATCCCCGCCAAGCGCCTGCACGATGGCGTTCAGCAGCCCGATCTGCGGCTCGCCCGGGGCGCGGTATTCGTAGATGAACTTCCAGATCACGCCCGCGCCCACGAAGCTGATGGCCATGGGCATGAAGATCAGCGACTTGCCGATGTTGCCCCATTTCAGCCGGTCGGTCAGTTGCGCGGCGATCAGACCGAACAGCGTGGACAGCGCCGGCACCACCAGCAGCCACAGCAGGTTGTTGCGCATGGATTCGCGGAACTTCGCGTCCTCGAGGTGCCAGGCATAGTTCGACAGGCCGACGAAGTCGCTGCCGCCCGCATCGTGCAGCGACCGCCACAGGCTGTCGAAGATGGGATAGACCAGATAGACGCCCAGAAACAGGATCGCCGGTCCCAGAAACAGCCAGGGCCGGATCTGGCCGGCCTTGCGGATGTTGTCGCCGGCGTTCGGCCCGCGCGCCGGATAGATCCGGTCCAGGACCCAGTTCGATCCCCAGAACCAGGCCACGCAGCCGAACACGCCGACGGCGATGGTGCTGACGGCCAGCCAGAACAGTTCCATTCAGGTACCCTCCCGCGGTGGGGCGCGGCGGATCGCCCGCCGCGCCGATGGCCTAGTTCGACGGCCTAGTTCAGCGTGGCCCAAGTCTGCTGGATGCGGTCCGCGACCTCCTGCGCCGAGGCGCCGCCGACGAAATCGACCATCGCCGTCCAGAAGGCCCCTGCCCCGACCGCGCCGGGCATCAGATCCGAGCCGTCGAAGCGGAAGGTGGTGGCGTCCAGCAGGATCTGGCCCATGTTGCGCTGCGTTTCGCTGGCATAGGCGTCCATGTTGACGCCGCTATAGGGCGTGACGAAGCCCGACTGCGCCATCCACAGTTCGTGCGCGGCGGGCGTCTTGAGGAACTCGATGAAGGCCATCGCCACCGGGTTGTCGGTGAAGACCCCGAACAGCGTGCCGCCGCCCAGGACCGGCTGGCCCAAGCTGCCGTCGGCGGGGGCGGGGAAATAGAAGAAGTCGTAGTCCTCGCCCTCGACGGTGCCTTCGGGGAAGAAGGACGGGATGAAGCTGGCCTGCCGGTGCATGTAGCAGGCGGGCGGGCTTTCGAACAGCCCGGCGGGGCTTTCGCGGAAGTCGTTCGAGGCGACCGAGGCCGCGCCGCCCGCCACGAAATCGTCGTTCCGGGCATACCAGCCGAATTCCTCGATGGCCGCGACGACCTTGGGATCGTTGAAGGGCAGCGCGTTGGTGGTCCAGGCGTCGTAATCCTCGGGGGTGTTCAGGCGCAGCATCAGATCCTCGACCCAGTCGGTCGCGGGCCAGCCCGTCGCGCCGCCCGACGCCAGGCCGATGCACCAGGGGGTTTCCCCGTCGGCGGCGATCTGTTCGGTCAGCGCCTTCAGATCCTCGTAGGTTTCGGGGACCTCGTATCCGGCGTCCTCGAAGTTCTCGGGGACATACCAGACCAGCGACTTCACGTCGGCCTTGTAGGGGAAGGCGAAGAACCTTTCGGTCCCGTCCGGGCCCGGATAGCTGCTGAGTTCCACCCAGCTTTCCCCCGCGGCGTAGTTCTCGCGCACCCATTGCGCGGTCTCCTCGCCCAGGTCGCGCAGATGGCCCCTGGCGGCCAGATCCGCGGCCAGGCCCGGCTGGGGCAGCACCGCGATGTCGGGGGGCGAGCCTGCCTCGCTGTCGATGACGATCTGCTGCTCGAAGCTGGTCGAGCCGGAATAGTTCACCGTCGCGCCCGTCGCATCCTCGAAATAGGCGGCGATCGAGGTGAACAGATCCTGGTCAGGCCCCAGCCACGGCCCCAGGATGGTGACGCTCTGGCCCTCGAGGTCGGCATGGGCGGCGGCGAAATCCTCGAGGCTCTGCCAGTTGATGCGCTCGTCGCTTCCCTTCTCGATCACCAGCTGCGCCTGCGCGCCTCCGGCAAGCAGCGCGGCCAGGGCCGCCGTCGTGCAGAACAGTGCTTTCACGTTTACCTCCTCGACTACCCGCAACCTCCGTGCGAGCCGTTGCGCCGATGGTCGCCCAGGAAGGTCCATCCTGTCAAATGCTTACTCCCATTCCAGTTCCTTGTAGGCGGCGGTGGCGTCGCGGGCGGCCGATTCGGGGAACGCGGCCCACAGCCCCGCAAGGGGGCGCAGTCCCTCGACGATGACCGGCACGGCCTGGGACATGGGCAGGCCGTCGCGGATCGCCATCCGGGTCTGATCGACCAGCATGGACAGGAAATCCTGCTGCGGCCCGACGGCCTCGGCCCAGGTGGCGGCGACCGGGCCGTGGCCGGGAACCACAGGGCCCTCGGCCCGCGGCCTGTCCAGCCAGGCCAGCCAGCCCGGCAGCGATCCATCGACGATCGGGGTCAGGCCGCGAAACACCAGATCGCCCGCGAAGAAGGTGCCCGTCGCGCTGTCGAGAACGGTCAGGTCACTGTCGCTGTGGGCGGCGGGCACGGCCGTCAGCGTCAGGACCCGCCCGCCCAGGTCGATCTCGCGGCGGTCGGCGACGACGGTGTCGGGCAGGACGATCCGGGTGCCCGCCATTTCCCCCGCCCCGTAAAGCCGCGTGAGGTTGTCCAGATAGACCGGCCCCCGCGCCCGCAGCGACTCGGCCAGGCGCGGATGCCCGATAATTCGGGCGCCGGCCTCGGCGAAGACTTCGGCGCCCAGGCTGTGGTCGGGATGCATGTGGGTCAGGATCAGGTGGCTGATCGGCTTGTCGCTGACGGCCCTGATCGCCGCCAGCAGCGCCTCGCCCTGTCGGCGCGAGGTGCCCGCATCGATGACCGCGATGCTGTCGCGGCCGATGACGAAGGCCAGGTTGGCGATCCAGCCGTCGGGGCTGCCCTCGAACTGGGCGATCCGGCCCATATGGACATGGACCCCTTCGGCGACCTGCTCGACGGGCAGCGCGGGCATCTCGGCGGCCGGCGCGCAGCGGACGTCACCCAAGGTCCAGCCCGGCTGGCCGGCCAGCCAATCGGCGCCGATTCGCGGCGCGGCGGCCTGACACTCGGCCGCGGCGTCGAAGGGCTGGCCGACCAGCGTCACCGGCCCGCAGGACTGCGGATCGCCCGCAAGACAGACGGATAAAATGGCATGAAACATTGCCGAAGGTTCCCAAAGGCAGGCGCCAGATCGCCAACTTTCCGTTACCTTGCGACCTTAGTCGTGTTGAAAGACGTTGTCTCTCCTCTAACATAGAGCGCAGTCGCCGTGATGGCGGCCGTGGATTTGGAGGAAATGCATGGCTTGGACGAAACCCACCCTGAAAGAAATCGCCTGCGGCATGGAAATCAACATGTACGCCCCGGCCGAGGACGAACCGGTCCTGTTCTGAGGCATCCGCTTCAGGCATCATGAACGGCCCCGTCCGGCACCATCGGGCGGGGCCTTTTCGTCAGGGGGATCATGCGGATCATCGTCTTGGGCGCGGCAGCGGGCGGAGGCCTGCCGCAGTGGAACTGCGGCTGCGCCAACTGCAACGCCGCGCGCGCCGGACGGATCCCGGCCATGACGCAAAGCTCTGTCGCGGTCAGCGCGGACGGCGTGGACTGGGCAATCCTGAACGCCTCGCCCGACATCCGGGTGCAACTGGCCGCGACGCCGGCGCTGCATCCGACGGGGCTGCGCGCGGTGCCGCTGCGTTCGGTGCTGGTGACGAACGGCGACATCGACCATGTGGCGGGGCTGCTGACGCTGCGCGAAAGCCAGCCCTTCGCGCTGTTCGCCACGCCCGCCATCCAGGCGGCGCTGTCGGACAACCCGATGCTGGCGGCGCTGCGGGGGGATCTGGTCGAACGCAGGCCCCTCGCCCTGGAGGAAGCGGTCCGGATCGCGCCGGGCCTGGACGCCAGGCTGTTCGCGGTTCCGGGCAAGGTGCCGCTCTATCAGGAGGGCGAGGTGATCGAGACGGGCCTGGTGGGCGAGACGACGGTCGGGGTCGAACTGACGGCCGGGGGGCGGCGGGCGCTGTACATCCCCGGCTGCGCCGATCTGCCCGGCTGGCTGCGGGACCGCATCGCGGGCGCCGACCTGCTGATGTTCGACGGCACCCTGTGGGAGGATGACGAGATGATCCGAATGGGCCTGGGCCAGAAGACCGGCCGCCGCATGGGCCACATGCCCGTCGTGCAGACGATTGCCGCGCTGAAGGATGCGGCCGTGGGCCGGCGGGTCTTCGTGCACATGAACAACTCGAACCCGCTGGCCGATCCCGGCAGCCCGCAGGCCGCCCAGGCGCAGGCCGCGGGCTGGCAGATCGGCCGCGACGGAATGGAGATCACGCTGTGAAGGACGCCTTGTCGGAACCCGGCCGGAACCAGCCGCAATCGCGCGAGGACTTCGAGGCCCGGCTGCGCGCCATCGGCGCCAGGCGGTATCACGACCGCCACCCCTTCCACGAACGGCTGCATGGCGGCCACTGCACCCCGGACGAGGTTCGTGCCTGGGTCATCAACCGCTGGATGTATCAGTCGCGCATCCCGATGAAGGACGCGGCCTTCATGTCGCGCGTCGAGGATCCCGACCTGCGCCGCCACTGGCGCAAGCGGATCGAGGATCACGACGGCGGCATCGACGAAGGCGGCGGCATCCGCCGCTGGCTGGCCCTGGCGCGGGCGGTGGGGCTGGATCCCGACTATGTCGCCTCGGGGGTCGGGGTGATGCCCGCGACGCGCTTCGCGGTCGAGGCCTATGTCCGCTTCGTGCGCGACATGCCGCTGCTGGATGCGGTGGCGGCCAGCCTGACCGAACTGTTCGCGCCGAAGATCCACGCCCAGCGGATCGAGGGGCTTCTGGCGCATTACGATTTCGCCGACGACACCAGCCTGGCCTATTTCAGGAAGCGCCTGACCGAGGCGCCGCAGGACGTGGCCTTCGGCCTGGACTACGTGCTGACCCATGCCGACACGCTGGAAAAGCAGGACGCGGCGGCGGCGGCGCTGACCTTCAAGACCGACGTGCTGTGGGCGCAGCTGGACGCGCTGTGGCACGGCTATGTCGAGGGCAACATCCCCCCGGGCGCCTGGCGGCCGGGCGAGGGGATGGCGCCATGACCGCCCAGCCCGCCGCCATCCGACCGGCCCCGCTGATCGGCGCCGACGACGTGCCCTATCTGCCGCGCGGGGTGCGCCTGCAGGACGACCGGGTGCGCGGCATCCGCGTGCTGCAGGCCCCCGAACGGGCGATGCAGCTGGACGCCATCGGCGATGCGATCCTGGGCGAACTGGACGGCAGCCGCAGCATGGCGGCGATCGTCGGGATCCTTGCCGCGCGCTACGACGCGCCGCCCGATCAGATCGCCGGAGACGTGCGCGATTTCCTGACCGGGCTGATCGAACGCCGCATGGTCTTTGTGAGGCAGCCATGAAGGACCAGCAGCACCAGCCCCGCGACCTGGACGGCAACCCCGTCACCCCTGGCCCGCCCATGGCCATGCTGGCCGAGGTGACGCATCGCTGTCCCCTGGCCTGCCCCTATTGCTCGAACCCCGTCGAACTGACCCGGGCGGCGCAGGAACTGCCGGCCGACGACTGGGGCCGGGTCTTCCGCCAGGCCGCGGATCTGGGCGTCCTGCAGGTCCATGTCTCGGGCGGGGAACCCGGCGCGCGGCGCGATCTGGCGCAGATCGTGGCCCATGCGCGCGACGCGGGACTGTATGTGAACCTCATCACCTCGGGGATCGGCATCACCCGCGACCGGCTCGAGGAACTGGACCGCGCCGGCGTCGATCACGTGCAGCTGTCCCTGCAGGGGATCCGCCCCGACATGGCGGACCGCATCAGCGGCCATCCCGGATCCTGGGACAAGAAGATGGCCTTCGCCGACTGGGTGAAGGAGATCGGCTTCCCCCTGACCATCAACGCCGTCGTGCATCGCCAGAACCTGGAACGCCTGCCCGAGATGATCGAGCTGGCCGAAGCCCTGGGAGCGCGCCGGATCGAGGTGGCGACCGTGCAGTTCCACGGCTGGGCGGACCTGAACCGCGGCGCGCTGATGCCCACCCGCGACCAGGCGGCCGTCGCCCGCCAGGTGGTCAACGACGCGCGGGTGCGGCTGCGGGGGCGCATGGTCATCGACTATGTCCCCGCAGACCACCACGCGGTCTTCCCCAAGGCCTGCATGGGCGGATGGGGATCCACCGGCCTGAACGTCGCCCCGGACGGCACCGTGCTGCCCTGCCACGCCGCGCAGTCGATCCCCTGGATGCGCTTCGAGAACGTGCGCGACCGCCCCCTGGCCGAGATCTGGCACGGCTCCGACAGCTTCAACGCCTTCCGCGGCACCGGCTGGATGCGCGAACCCTGCCGCAGTTGCGACCGCAAGACCGTCGATTTCGGCGGCTGCCGCTGCCAGGCGATGGCCCTTGCCGGGGATGCGCGGGCCACCGATCCGGTCTGCTCGCTGTCGCCGCTGCACGGGCAGGTCGTCGCCCGTGCCGAAGCCGATGCCGCCGCAGCGGCGGACACCGCCGCGTTCATCTATCGCCGCATGAGGAAGGGAGACTAGCATGAAGGAATACATCCTCGCCGCGCTGCTTCTGGCCACTCCGGTCGCGGCACAGGACAACCCCCTGCAGAACTCTCCGACATGGGAGGATCTGCGCGCCTCGGTCCTGGGGATCGAGGGCGACGTGCCGCTGGATCTGGCGGTGCTGGATCTGGACGCGCCCACCCGGGCCCACGAGGCGGCGGTGGTCCCGGTCCGCCTGACCCAGCCCGCGGGCGCCCCGCCGGTGCGGGCGGTGACGCTGGTCATCGACGAAAACCCCGCGCCGGTGGCGGCCGAATACAGCTTCGGCCCGGCGATGATGCCCCTGGATTTCGAATTCCGCGTCCGCGTCGACAGCTATTCGGACGTGCGCGCCATCGCCGACACCGGCAACGGCAACGGCAACCGGGTCATGGCGGGACGCTTCGTCAAGGCCTCGGGCGGATGTTCGGCGCCGGCCGGCAAGGACATGGCCGAGGTCGAGGCGACCATGGGCCAGATGCGGTGGAAAAGCGACCGGCAGGACGGCCGCAGCATCGGCACGCTGATGATCCGCCATCCCAACTTCTCGGGGCTGCAGCGCGACCAGGTGACGCTGCTGAACATCCCCGCGCATTTCATCGACCGGCTCGAGGTGCGGCAGGGCGACGAGGTGCTGTTCACCTTGCAGGCCGGGATCTCGATCAGCGAGGATCCGGTGTTCCGCTTTGCCTACGCCCCCAACGGCCAGCCCATCCATGTCCGCGCCGAGGACACCGAGGGCAACGTCTGGGAACGGACTTTCGACGCCATCACGGGATAAGGATCCGATCATCATGACGAAACGCGCCACCGTCGCCGTGGACATCCAGAACGACTATTTCCCCGGCGGCAGGTTCCCCCTGGAGGGAATGGAGGACGCCGCCGAAAAGGCCCGCGCCGTTCTGGACGCCGCCCGCAGGCGCGGCGATCTGGTGGTGCATGTGCGTCACGAATTCGCCGACGCCTCGGCCCCCTTCTTCCAGCCCGGCAGCGAAGGGGCGCGCATCAATCACGTCGCCGCCCCCCGCGACGGCGAGATCGTCGTCACCAAGAACCAGGTCAACGCCTTCAAGGACACCGACCTGGGGCGCATCCTGGAGGACAACGGCATCACCGAGGTGGTGATCGTCGGCGCCATGAGCCACATGTGCATCGACGCCGCCGCCCGGGCGGCCTCGGATCTGGGTTACAGCACCACGGTCATCGCCGACGCCTGCGCGACCCGCGACCTCGAGTTCCAGGGCACGGTCGTCCCCGCGGCCCAGGTCCACGCCGCGATGATGAGCGGTCTGGCCTTCGCCTATGCCACCGTGACCGACGCGCGCGACTGGATCGCCGGGCCGGGTTCCGCCTGAGCGCACGACCTTGGTCGCAGATGCGGCTTGCTTTGCCGGGACAGTGGCCTAAAGTCGGGGAACATGCCGCGCGGGGGAATGGGGCGCGGCACCGTCCGGGGAGGAGACCGATGACAGCCGCAGCCTTGCAGGCGAAAACGCCGCAGACGCCACGGCAAAGCGCCGATCAGGTGCGCGAAATCCTGATCGTGGACGACCATCCGCTGATGTGCGACGCGCTTGCGCTGACGCTGAAGATCAGCTTCGGCCTGAAGAACGTGCGAACCGCCCGCAGCCTGGGCGCGGCGCTTGACGGGATCAGGGCGCAGGGCGCCCCTGATGCGGTGATCCTGGATCTGAACCTGCCCGACGCGCGCGGGGCCGAAGGGCTGGTCACCCTGCGCCGGCTGTTGCCGGATGTGCCGATCACCATGATCTCTGCCGACATGGACAGCGCCATGATCAGCGCCGCGATGGCCGCCGGGGCGCAGGGCTATATCAGCAAGTCCCTGGGCCGCGAGGCCCTGGTGGACAGCCTGCGCCGCATGTGGGAGGGCGAGCGCGTCACGCCCGAGGGCTATGCCCCGGATGCGGCCGATGCCGAGGACGAGGCCCGGGCCGAACTGGCGCGGCGCTTCGCCACCCTGACCCCGCAGCAGATGAAGATCCTGCGTCTGATCTGCCAGGGCAAGGCGAACAAGGAGATCAGCTATGATCTCTCCATCGCCGAGGCGACGGTGAAGACCCACATCACCGCCATCATGTCCAAGATCAACGCGCGCCGCCGCACCCAGGCGGTGCTGCTTGCCAACACGGTCCGGCTGTTCGAGGCCGGCTGATGGATACCGGCCCGGTCGCGAAGGAGGGCGCCGTCGGGCCGGTGGCCGTGCAGGCCGACCGCGGTGAGGCCGATCGCGGCCGCATCCTGCTGGACGGCCTGCGCGGAGCCGATCCGGGCCTGGTCCTGGTCTTCGGCGCGGACGGCTCGGAACTGGCCGCGCTTGACGCCGTCCTGCGGGCCGGGTTGCCCGACGGCTGCGTGATCGCCGGCTGCTCCTCGGCCGGCGAGATCGGCCCGCGGGGCTATGCCACCGGCAGCGTGGTGGCGATCGGCTTTCCGGCCGCGCAGTTCCGCGCCGCCTCGCTGGTGCTGCCGCGGCTGGACGCCCTGCCGGTGTCGGACTGGATGGCCGCGCTGCGCCGGTTGCAGGCCGGCTTCGGCCCCGACCCGCAGCGATCGCTGTTCGGCCTGCTGCTGGTGGACGGTCTGGCCGGGCAGGAGGACGCGCTTGTGGCGACCATCGACGCGGCCCTGCCCTCGGTCCCGACGCTGGGCGGGTCGGCGGGCGACGGGCTGTCCTTCAAGCAGACCTGGCTGCTGGCCAACGGCCAGATCCTGACCAACGCGGCCGTCTTCGTGCTGGTGGAAACCGATCTGGCGGTCCGCGAGGTGACCTTCGCCCATTTCAGCCCCACCGAGACGCGCATGGTGGTGACCGCCGCCATTCCCGAAAAGCGCCGCATCCTGGAACTGAACGCCGAACCCGCGGCCGAGGAATACGCCCGCCTGACCGGCGTGCCCCCCAGGCCCTGACGCCCGGCGAATTCGCGCGCCATCCCCTGCTGCTGCGGATGGGGCGCCATCACCACGTCCGCGCCATCAGCGCCCAGACCGCGGACGGCGGGCTGTCGCTGATGTCCTCGATCGACACCGGCACCGTCCTGACGCTGGGCCGGGCCGAGGACATGACCCAGGGTTTCGCCGAGGCCCTGGCCGCCCTGCCCCGCCCGCCGCTGATGGTGCTGGGCTTCGACTGCATCCTGCGCCGGCTGGCCCTGGAACGCGAGGGGCTGCACGACCAGATGTCGGACCTGCTGACCCGCTACCGCGTCGCCGGCTTCAACACCTATGGCGAACAGCACAGCGGGATGCACGTGAACCAGACCTTCGTGGGGCTGGCCTTCATGGACAACGCCGAGGCCGCGGCCCCCGGCGCCGCGTGATCCCATGCTGCGCGACGACGACACCCCCGACCGGCGCATCGAGAAGCTGACCCGCATCAACCGGGTCCTGATCGACCGCATCGACCGGCTGGAGGAATCGCGCGGCTCGGCCTGGTCCATGTTCCAGGCCGCCGTCGCCCTGGAGCAGGAGGTGATGGCCCGCACCCGGGAACTGGAGCGGGTGCTGGCCGACCTGTCGCAGCGCAACCGCGAACTGGCCGTGGCCCGCGCCAGCGCCGAGGAGGCGAACCGGTCCAAGACCCGCTTCCTGCGCGCGGCCAGCCATGACCTTCTGCAACCCCTGTCGGCGGCGCGGCTGTTCCTGTCGATGCTGACCGACACGCCGATGAACGAGCTTCAGACCGAACTGACCGGACGCCTCTCGGGGGCCTTCGAATCGGTCGAACAGTTGATGCACGCAGTTCTGGACATCTCGCGGCTGGACAGCCAGCGGATCGAGTTCCACCGCCAGCCCGTGCCGCTGGGGGACCTGTTCCGCAGGCTGGCCATCGAATTCGCCCCCCTGGCCGAGGCCAAGGGACTGCGGCTGTCCTTCGTGCCGACCGACGCGGTGGTCGAGAGCGACCCGGTGTTCCTGCGGCGGATCGCGCAGAACCTGGTGTCGAACGCGATCAAGTATACCCACAGGGGCGGCGTGGCGGTGGGCGCCCGCCAAAGCGGCGGATTGTGCTGGCTCTGCGTCTATGACACCGGCGTGGGCATCGCGGCGGTGGACCGCAACCGCATCTTCGACGAATTCCAGCGGCTGTCGAACGACGCGGCCACCCCCGGCATGGGGCTGGGCCTGTCCATCGTGCGCCGCGCCTGCGCCAAGCTGGGACACCCGATCCGGCTGGAATCCGAGGCCATGCGCGGCACCGTCTTCCGCGTGGGCCTGCCGCCGGTGAGCCGCGATCAGGCCGGGGGCCGGGTCGGCCCGACAGCCTGCCCCTGCCCCTGCGCGGCCGGGTCGCCCTGGTGGTCGAGAACGACCATGCGATGCGGCGCGGCTACGAGATGATCCTGCGCGACAGGCTGGGGATGGTCGCCCGCGTGACCGGCGGCACCGCCGAGGCCCTGGCGACGATGGGGGACGATCCCCCGGACGTGATCCTGGCCGACTACAACCTGGAGAACGGAGATACCGGGGTTCATGCCATCGCGGCGCTGCGCCGGTCTGCGGGCCATCCCATCCCGGCGGTGATGATCACCGCCCATCGTGATCCGCAGATCGCGCGAAGCTGCGAGGCGATGCAGGTGCATCTGATGGAAAAGCCCGTGCGCCCCGCCGAACTGGCCGAGATGCTGGGCGAGATCCTGGCATGATCCCCGTGATCTGCGACCAAAGGCCGAGGCGGCGGCGGGCGGGCTTGTCCGCTGCCTCGTGCGGCGCAACTCTGGGCCCGCATAGGGGAGGAACAGCATGAAGAAAGCCATCGCCGCGGCCTTGTGGCTGGGCTTGTCGGCCGTGACGGCGGGTCCGACCTGCGCGGGAGAGGCCGGGGACGCCGTCTTCGCCGAGCGCGGCCCCTGGTCGCTGGGGAACCGCCAGCTTCGCTGGGCGCTTCATGTCGAGGGGCCCGAGGCGCCCGGCTTCCTGAAGATCCGCGACGGAAGCGTGACGCTGACCCAGGCCATCGACCCTTCGGACCGGCAGCCGGTCCTGCAGCTGATCCAGAAGACCGACACCCGGACCCGGCAGATCGGCCCCTTCCCGGTTTCCGGCGGCGATCCGGTTCTGACCTTCTTTCTGGAACAGACGACCCGCGACATGGCGCGGCTGACCGGCGGCAGCCCCTTCTACATCCGCAACCGCATCAAGGACGCGCTGTTCCGGGGGGCCGGATCTCGGAATCGGACGGCCGGTCGGTGGCCAGCTTCCAGCCCTTCGCCGAGGATCCGAACGCCGCGCGCATGGCCGGGTTCGAGACGCTGACGCTGACCTTCGTGCTGGGCGATCCCAGCCAGCCCATCCGCGAATTCCGCGCCGAAACCCAGGGCGCCAGCCCCGGCTATGTGAACCGGATGACCCTGCAATGAAGGGCCCGCTGATCGCGGCCGCGGCCCTGCTGGCGGCGGCGTCCGCCCATGCCCAGGCGGTCAACGACTATCCCACCAATGCGCGGGCCGAGTATGTCTTTGCCTGCATGGCCACCAACGGCCAGACCCGCGACATGCTGGACCGCTGTTCCTGCGCCATCGACCGGATCGCCGAGGTGCTGCCCTACGAGCGCTACGTCCAGGCCGAGACCGTCTTGCGGATGCAGCAGACCACCGGCGAGCGGTCGGGCATGTTCAAGAGCATGGCGCAGATGACCGCGATGGTGGCCGACCTCAAGCGCGCCGAGGCCGAGGCCGAGATCCTCTGCTTCTAGACCAGCGCCATGCCCACCGCCGCCCCCGCCCCAAGCGCCAGCACCACCGCCAGCCAGACCGGCGCGCCGCGGCGCACCAGCACCGGCTGGACCGGGCGGGCATCCTCGGGATGGGCGCGTTCCCACAGCGCCTGTTCGACGATGCGCGGCAGCAGGGGGCCGTAGCGGCCGACGGTCTGGGCCACGCGCGCCATGTCGCCTGCAAGCGCCTTGGGCCCGATGTTCGAACGGATATAGTCCGACACCACGGGCTTGGCCGCGTCCCAGATGTTCAGCTGCGGATCGACCGACCGGGCCACGCCCTCGACCACGACCATGGTGCGTTGCAGCAGGATCAGCTGGGTCTGGGTCCGCATCCCGAAGCGTTCGGTGACCTCGAACAGGTAGGCCAGCAGGTTCGCCATCGAGATCTGGCTGGCCGTGGCGCCGAAGATGGGTTCGCCCACGGCGCGCAGGGCGCGGGCGAACTGCGCCTCGTCGCGGTCGCGCGGGACGTAGCCCGCCTCGAAATGGACGCGGGCGACGCGGCGGTAATCGCGGCGGATGAAGCCATACAGGATCTCGGCATAGATGCGGCGGGTGTATTCGTCGATCTCGCCCATGATGCCGAAGTCGTAGGCCAGCACGTCGCCGTTGGCCGCGACCTTCAGGTTGCCGTGGTGCATGTCGGCGTGAAAGAACCCGTCGCGCAGGGCGTGCTGCAGGAACAGCTGGATCACCCGCGTGGCGATGCGGGCGGTGTCGTGTCCCGCCGCCACCAGCGCCGCGCGGTCGCCCATCGGCAGCCCCTCGGCCCAGTCCGAGGTCAGCACCCGGCGCGAGGACAGGTTCCAGTGCGGATGGGGAACCGAAAAGCCCGCGTCGCCCTTGGTGTTTTCCGCGAATTCCGAGGCATTGGCCGCCTCCAGCCGCATGTCCTGTTCGGCGGTCACGGTGGCCTCGAAGTGGCGCACCACGTCGCGCGGCCGCAGCCGGCGGCTGCCGGGGGCAAGGGCCTCGATGATGCCGGCGGCGAAATGAAAGGCGTCGATGTCGCGGCGGAAGGCCGCGCCGATGCCGGGGCGCAGCACCTTGACGGCGACCTCGCGGCCGGTGGCGCGAATCCGGGCGCGGTGGACCTGGGCGATCGAGGCGGCCGCGACGGGTTCCGAGAACTCCGAGAACAGAAGATCCACCGGCTGGCGCAGTTCGGCCTGGATGATGTCCTTGGCGATCTCGGTCGGAAAGGGCGGCAGGCGGTCCTGCAGCATCCGCAACTGGTTCGCCATGCCGATGCCCACCACGTCCGCGCGGGTCGAGAGGATCTGCCCGAACTTGATGTAGGCGGGCCCCAGCGCGGTGATCGCGCGGGTGATCGGCGGCAGGTTCGGGTCGCCCCTGTAGCCCATCCAGCGGAACGGCCAGCCCAGCACGCGGGCGGCGACGCGCAGCCGCGGCGGCGCCTCGACCGCGTCCAGCACCGCGCGCATGGCGCCGGTGCGTTCGAAGGTGGCGCCCGTGCGGATCAGGCGCAGCAGGTTGTGCGGGCCGCGCATTACAGCTTCCAGCCCGAATGAAGCGCCGCGATGCCCATCGACAGGTTGCGGTATTGCACGCGGCCGAAGCCCGCCGCGCGGATCATGTCGGCGAAGCTGTCCTGATCGGGGAACCTGCGGATCGATTCGACCAGATACTGATAGCTGTCGCGATCCCCCGTCACCGCCTGGCCCAGCGCCGGGATGACGTTGAAGGAATAGCGGTCATAGGCCCATTGCATCGCGGGGACGGGCAGCTGGCTGAACTCCAGCACCATCAGCCGCCCGCCCGGCTTCAGCACCCGGAAGGCTTCGGCCAGGGCGTCGGGGATGCGGGTGACGTTGCGGATGCCGAAGCTGATCGTGTAGCGGTCGAAGCTGGCATCGGCGAAGGGCAGCGCCATCGCGTCCCCCGTGACCCAGGCCAGCCGGTCGCCCTTTTCCACCGCATCGGCACGCTTGCGACCTTCGATCAGCATGGATTCGGTCATGTCGCAGACCGTGGCGCGGGCGCCCGGCGCCCGGTCCAGGAACCGGAAGGCGATGTCGCCCGTGCCCCCGGCCACGTCCAGCAGGTGCTGGCCGTTGCGCGGGACCAGCCAGTCCATCATGGCATTCTTCCAGACGCGGTGGATGCCCGCGCTCATCAGGTCGTTCATCAGGTCGTAACGGGATGCAACCGATGAAAAGACCCCGTGGACCATCCCGGCCTTGGCATCCTCGTCCACGGTCCGGAAACCGAAATGGGTCTGCTTCTTGTCGCTCATCCGCTTGCCGATCCGCTGTTTCATCGCCAGATAAGCCTGAAGTCCCCGACACACAATGCATGGGCAGGCCGCGTTTGCCAGAACTTCCCGAAGTCGAAACCGTTCGCCGCGGCCTGTTGCCGCACCTGGAAGGCCAGCGCATCGCCCGGGCCGAGGTGCGGCGCCCCGACCTGCGCTGGCCGCTGCCGGCCGATCTGGTGCAGGTCCTGACCGGCGCCCGGGTGACGGCGCTGCGGCGGCGGTCGAAATACCTGCTGGCGGATCTGGACCGCGGCGGCACCCTGCTGATGCATCTGGGCATGTCCGGCCGGATGCTGGTCGAGGGCGGATCGCTGGGCGAGTTCCACCGCGATCCGGCGATCCTGCCGCGCCACGATCACGTGGTGCTGGTCACCGAGAGCGGCAGCACCATCACCTTCAACGATGCCCGCCGGTTCGGGATGGTCGATCTGATCCGCGAGGGCACCGCCCATCCCCTGCTGGACCACCTGGGGCCGGAGCCTTTCGACGAGGCTTTCGGGCCCGCCCATCTGGCCGCGGCCTTCGCGAACCGCCGCGTCCCCGTCAAGCAGGCGCTGCTGGATCAGCGCATCGTCGCGGGCCTGGGCAACATCTACGTCTCCGAGGCGCTGCACCGGGCGCGCATCGACCCGCGCCGGGCGGCGGGCCGCATCGGCGCCACCCGGCTGGCCGCGCTTGTCGGCCATATCCGCGCGGTGCTGACCGATGCCATCGCGGCAGGCGGATCCAGCCTGCGCGACCACCGGCAGGCCAGCGGCGAACTGGGCTATTTCCAGCACAGCTTCCGCGTCTATGACCGCGAGGGGCGGCCTGCCCCCGCCCCGGCTGCACGGGCGCCATCCGCCGCGTCGTTCAGGGCGGGCGCTCCAGCTTCTTCTGCCCGTCCTGCCAGCGGTAGCGCGCTTGGCTTTTCCGCGCGGCTTTTGATAGGGTCCGGCGAAACTTCCTTGCAACGGGACGCTGCCCATGGCCTACGAAACCATCATCGTCGAGATCGAGGACAATGTCGCCCTGATCCGGCTGAACCGCCCCGAGGCGCTGAACGCGCTGAACACCGCGCTCATCACCGAACTGGGACAGGCGCTGGCAGAGGCCGATCGCAACGACAAGATCCGCTGCGTGGTGCTGACCGGCAGCGAAAAGGCCTTCGCCGCCGGCGCCGACATCCGCGAGATGTCTACCAAGACCTTCGTCGAGGCTTATGACGAAGACCTCTTCGGTGCCAAGATCGACGCGATCACCCGCATCCGCAAGCCGATCATCGCCGCCGTCAGCGGCTATGCCCTGGGCGGGGGATGCGAACTGGCGATGATCTGCGATTTCATCATCGCGGCCGACACCGCCAAGTTCGGCCAGCCCGAGATCAACCTGGGCGTCATCGCCGGCATCGGCGGCACGCAGCGCCTGACCCGCTTCGTGGGCAAGTCCAAGGCCATGGACATGCACCTGACCGGCCGCTTCATGGACGCCGCCGAGGCAGAGCGGTCGGGCCTGGTCAGCCGCGTGGTGCCCGCCGCCAAGCTGATCCCCGAGGCCCTGGCCGCGGCCCGCAAGATCGCCGAGAAGTCGCAGGTCTCGGTCAAGGCCGCCAAGGAGGCCGTCAACCGCGCCTACGAGACGACCATGACGGAAGGCATCCTGTTCGAACGCCGCAGCTTCCAGTCGCTGTTCTCGACCGAGGACCAGAAGGAAGGCATGGCCGCCTTCCTGGAAAAGCGCGAGCCGCAGTTCCGCGACCGCTGACGTCCCCGCGTCGTTTCGGGCTTTCCTTTTCGGGCGCCATGCCCTATATGCCCCGGCTTACATGCGCGTGGGCCCGCTTAGGCAAGAATCATGACCGCTTCCGACGGGGGCGGTCCCCTGGGGTCTTTGCGCGATCGAAACGCTGACAGACCGAAACAGGATAAGCCCATGGCCAATACGCCCCAGTCCAAGAAACGCGCCCGCCAGATCGAGCGTCGCACCGACATCAACAAGGCCCGCCGCTCGCGCATCCGCACCTTCATCCGCAAGGTCGAGGAAGCCATCGCCTCGGGCAACGCGGATGCGGCGCGCGCTGCGCTTCAGGCGGCCCAGCCCGAACTGATGCGCGGCGTGACCAAGGGGGTCGTCCACAAGAATACTGCATCGCGGAAAATCTCGCGTCTCGCGGCTCGCGTGAAGGCCCTTTCGGCGGTCTGATCGCGGCGGCGGGGCATGTCCAGCCGCTGTGGAATCGCAAGTCGCGGCTGGTGTCCGACCTGGGCGGGCGTGGATGGAAATCCGCGCCCGCTTTCCGTTCTGCATCTGCGAATGTTGCAAAAATGCCTACAAATCAAGGCCTTCAGGATTCTTTCCTTAGGAGTCAAGGACCTCGCAGATTCGCTTTGGCAAAGCTTCTGTCAAGCAGATAGTTCGGTTGCAGCGCGCCGGACGGGGTTGCTAACCTCACGGGGCGATTCACGTCGCGGCATTGGGGGACGGGCCGGCTGCCGGCGATTCCGGAAGGGATCGCCGCTCCGGTCGGGCCGGAAGGCGACAGGCGCCTTTCATGGCCCTCGGGTTTCTTGCAGACGGCTGCCACCGGCTGCGCGGATGCCCGTGTCTTGGATGGAATCTTCGGGCGAAAGCCCCGTCATGCGGCCTTTCCTGGGCCGCAGGGTGGGGTGTTGCCGCTGTTCCGCCGTTCCGATGCACGTCGCGGATCCTGTTTCGCCGGTAGGTCCGGCGAAGGCTGGGGACAGGACAGGTAGGGCAAGACATGGACGAGATCTGGGGACAGGCATGCGCCGCGCTTGAGACGAGCGTGGGGCCGAACAACTTCAACCACTGGATCAAGCCGCTGCGCCTGACGGGCGTGGACGAGGGGATCGCCCATTTCGCCAGCCCGACGCGCTTCATCTCGGACTGGGTGAACCGCCATTTCGCCAAGGACATCCTGGGCGAACTCAGCCGCCACGGCACCCCCGTCGAACGGCTCCGCTTCGAGGTGGTGCCGCAGGCCGCCCCCGGCCGGGCGCGCCCCGCCCCCGCCGCCCCCGCCAGGCCCGCGCGCTCGACCGCCGCGGCCGCGGCCCCGGCAACCGCCCGCGCCGGGCGCACCGATCTGGGCGCGCCGCTGGACCCGCGCTATACCTTCGGCAATTTCGTGGTGGGCAAGCCCAACGAACTGGCCCATGCCGCCGCGCGCCGCGTGGCCGAGGGCGGTCCGGTCGGCTTCAACCCGCTGTTTCTCTATGGCGGCGTGGGCCTGGGCAAGACCCACCTGATGCACGCCATCGCCCATGAATACCACCGCCGCTATCCGATGGCGCAGGTGCTGTATCTGTCGGCCGAACAGTTCATGTACCGGTTCGTGCAGGCCTTGCGCGAAAGCACGATCATGGACTTCAAGGGCATGTTCCGCAACGTGAACATGCTGATGGTGGACGACGTGCAGTTCATCGCCGGCAAGGACAGCACCCAAGAGGAATTCTTCCATACCTTCAACGCCCTGGTCGATCAGGGCAAGCAGATCGTGATCTCCGCCGACCGCGCCCCGGCCGAGATCAAGGGCCTCGAGGAACGCATCAAGTCGCGCCTGTCCTCGGGGCTGATCGTGGACGTGCATCCCACGACCTACGAGCTGCGCCTGGGCATCCTGCAGTCCAAGACCGAGGCCTTCCGCGCCCAGCAGCCGGATCTGGAGATCGGCGCGGGCGTGCTGGAATTCCTGGCCCACCGCATCACCACCAACGTGCGCGTGCTGGAAGGCGCGCTGCAGCGCCTGTTCGCCCATGCCAGCCTGCTGCGCCGCGAGATCACGCTGGAGGTGGCGCAGGAATGCCTGGCCGACATCCTGCGCACCAACGACCGCAAGATCTCGATCGACGACATCCAGCGCAAGGTGGCCGAGCATTACAACATCCGGCTGGCCGACATGGTCGGGCCGAAGCGCGCCCGCAACGTCGCCCGGCCGCGCCAGATCGCCATGTATCTGTCCAAGCAGCTCACCAGCCGGTCCCTGCCGGAAATCGGCCGCCGCTTCGGCGGGCGCGACCACACCACCATCATGCACGGCATCCGCAAGGTCGAGGAACTGGTCGCCCAGGATCACGCCCTGGCCGAGGACGTGGCGATGCTGAAGCGCCTGCTGGAGGCCTGAGACAGGAAACGCTTGTGGGCCTGCGCCCGGCTGGCTACAAAACAGGTCCGTTCACGGGCCGGGAAGGCCACAGCCACAGGGACATGCAATGAAGTTCTCGATCGAGCGCGCGGTTCTGGTCAAGGCCGTCTCTCAGGCCCAGTCGGTCGTGGAACGCCGCAACACCATCCCGATCCTGGCCAACGTGCTGATCGAGGCCACGCCCGACGGCGTCAGCTTCCGCGCCACCGACCTGGACACCGAGGTGGTGGACCGTGCCCCCGCCCAGGTCGAACGCCCCGGCGCCACCACCGTCAGCGCCGTCATGCTGAACGAGATCGCCCGCAAGCTGCCCGACGGCGCCCTGGTGCAGATCAGTTCGGACGACGCCACGGGGCGGCTTTCGGTGCAGGCGGGGCGGTCGTCCTTCAGCCTGGCCACGCTGCCGCGCGAGGATTTCCCGGTCATGGCGTCCAGCGAATACAGCGCCAACTTCAAGGCCAAGGCCGACATGCTGCGGCGGCTGTTCGACAAGGCCAAGTTCGCGATCTCGACCGAGGAGACGCGCTATTACCTGAACGGCGTCTACATGCATGTGGCGCAGGTGGACGGCCAGCCGATGCTGCGCTGCGTGGCCACCGACGGGCACCGGCTGGCGCGCATCGACGCGCCGCTGCCGGTGGGCGCCGACGACATGCCGGGCGTGATCGTGCCGCGCAAGACGGTGGCGGAACTGCGCAAGCTGCTGGACGACGACGACACCGACATCGCGGTGTCGGTCAGCGAGACCAAGGTGCGCTTCGCCACCCCCACGCTGACGCTGACCTCGAAGGTGATCGACGGCACCTTTCCCGACTATTCGCGCGTCATCCCCCAGCACAACGCCCGCAAGCTTGAGGTGGACGCCAGCGACTTCGCCCGCGCGGTGGACCGGGTGGCGACCGTCAGCAGCGAACGCTCGCGCGCGGTCAAGCTGTCCTTGGACCAGGACCGGCTGATCCTGTCGGTCAACGCCCCCGACGCCGGCGCGGCCGAGGAGGAACTGATCGTCGCCTATGCCGACGACCCGCTGGAGATCGGCTTCAACGCCAAGTACCTGCAGGAGATCGCCAGCCAGGTGGACCGCGACAACGCGGTGTTCCTGTTCAACGGCTCGGGCGATGCCGCCCTGATCCGCGAGGGCGGCGACCAGAGCGCGGTCTATGTCGTCATGCCGATGCGCGTGTGACGCTGAGGCAGGTTTCGCTGGCGCAGTTCCGGTCCTGGTCGCGGCTGGATCTGGACCTGGACCAGCGGCCGCTGGCGATCTTCGGCCCGAACGGAGCGGGCAAGACCAATATCCTCGAGGCGGTGTCCATGCTGGCGCCGGGGCGCGGGCTGCGCGCGGCGCCCGCGCCGGAACAGGCGCGCCAAGGGCCTGAGGCGGGCTGGCGGATCCGGGCGCTGATCGACGGCCATGCGATCGACACCCAGGCCCTGCCCGGCCAGCCGCGCATGGTCCTGATCGACGACAAGCCGGTGGCGCAGACGGCGCTTGGACGGCTGTTGCGGATCCTCTGGCTGGTGCCCGCGATGGACCGGCTGTGGTCCGACCCGCCCGAGGCGCGGCGCCGCTTCCTGGACCGCGTGACGCTGTCGCTGTTTCCCGACCATGCCGATCTGGCGCTGACCTATGACAAGGGGATGCGGGAACGCAACCGCCTGCTGAGGGACCAGGTCGCCGATCCGGGTTGGTATCGCGCCCTGGAAGCGCAGATGGCCGAAGCCGGCGCGGCCCTGACCCGCAACCGGGGCGCGGCCCTGGCGGCGATCATGGCCGCGCAGGAAGGCGGGGATTTCCCCGCCGCGACCCTGGCGCTGCTGCCCGGCGAAGGCCAGGCCGACGACGCCGACGCGGGCTCGATCGCCGAACGGCTGGCCGCGATGCGCCCGCGCGACATGGCCGCCGGGCGCACGCTGAGCGGCCCGCACCGGGCCGATCTGGGGGCGCATTGGGGACCGCAGGACATGCCCGCAGCCCTGTCCTCGACCGGAGAGCAGAAGGCGCTGCTGCTGTCGCTGATCCTGGCCAATGCCCGCGCCCTTGCCGGCCAGCCGGTGGTCCTGCTGCTGGACGAGGTGGCGGCGCATCTGGACGCCGACCGACGCGCGGCGCTCTATGACCGCATCACCGCGCTGCCCGCACAAAGCCTGCTGACGGGGACCGGGCCCGACCTGTTCGCGGCCCTGGGCGACCGGGCCGGTCGGCTGATGGTGGTCCGGGACAACGGCGTGTCGCAGGCCCGGCCGTCATAGCAGCCATTCGATCGGCAGCACGTTCAGCACATAGACCGCCACCCGGTCCATCAATCCCAGCCCCGGCTCGTGCTTGTGGATGATGACGCTGCCGTCGGCGGCGGTGTCCCGCCAGACCATCCGGCCTTCGTCATTCAGCATCGGCTGATAGCTGCGCCGGGACAGGTTCTCGACCGCAAGGCGCCCGTTGCGCGCCAGGCTGTCGCTGGCGATCAGGAAGCCCATCTCGCAGTTGAGATACATCGAGCGCGGATCGAAGTTGAACGACCCGATGAACAGCCGGTCGTCGTCGATGGAGAAGGTCTTGGCATGGATCGACGACCCCGACACCCCCAGAAAGCCCAGCTCTCCCGTTCCCTGCAGATCGCCCTCGACGCGGCGCAGTTCATGAAGCGTGACCCCCGCCTCCAGCAAGTCGCGCCGGTATTTCACATAGCCGGCATGGACCATCGGCACATCGGTGGCGGTCCAGGCATTCGTGATGATGACGACCTCGCGCCCCTGCCGGGCAAGCTCCGAAAAGACCTCGGTCCCCCGGCGGCCCGGCACGAAATAGGCCGAGATCATGGTCAGCCGGCTGTCCACGCCGTCCAGCACCCGCGTCAGGCGCGAGATCATCAGGTCGCTGATCGGAATGTCGCCGGCCCCCTTGGCGGGGTCGTCGGCCACGACCTCGACCGTGGTCCACTCCATGTCCTCGGCCGCGCCCCGCGCCACCCGGGCCGAGGGGGTGGCGTCATCGGGCGCGAAGCGCCCGGCCGCGGTCTCGCTGCGCACCCGGGCCAGGCCATTGTCCAGCGCGGCCGGATCGCCCGGCCCCTCGACCAGCCGCTCCAGTTCGATCACCGGCGTGCTGTTCCAGTAGTCGTCGAAGACCGCGGCGGTCCGGGGCACCACGTCGCCCACCCCGACGACATCCAGATCCAGGTAGGCCGGCGCATCCCCCACGGCGAAATATTCGTCCCCGATGTTGCGGCCGCCCACGATCGCCACCGCGCCGTCCACGAGGAAGGCCTTGTTGTGCATCCGGCGGTTCATGCGCAGCGGATGGAGCAGGTAGCCGAGGATCTTCGGGTTGCGGACGGTGGACGGGTTGAACAGCCTGACGCTGATGTTGGGATGCCTGTTCAGCGCCGCCAGCATGGCGTCCATGCCGTCGATGCCGTTGTCGTCCAGCAGCAGCCGCACCCGCACGCCCCGGTCGGCCGCCGCGCGCAATTCCTCCAGCAGCAGCAGCCCCGACAGATCCGCGTGCCAGATGTAATACATCACGTCGAGCGAGGCGAGCGCGCGCCGCGCCAGATACAGGCGGCTTTCCAGGGCCTGCTCGGGATCGACCAGCGGCACCACGCCCGTCAGGCCGGGATGGCGGTCCATCGCCTCGACCGCGCGCAGTCCCAGTTCGGTCCCCGGATCGAAGGGAATGGTGGTCTCGGCCGCACGCCCCTCGGTGCCGGGCATGGGAAAGGCCAGCCGCCCCGCGGCCCAGGCGGCCCCCGCCACGATCACCGTCATCATCAGAACCTTGCCCAGCCGCATTCGGGTACCTTTCGGTGCTGCCGCAGAAGCGGCCAGATTGGGTCGGATCGGCGGATGCCGCAAGGTGGATGAAATCTGCCGGTGGCGGCAGGAAAAGCCCTGCAATGCCGTGACTTTACCCCCGGGAATGCCTATATCTGACCCGAACAGGCAGGACATTTCCAGGCATGAACGACACAGCCCCCCACATCGCCGAATACGGCGCCGATTCGATCAAGGTTCTCAAGGGACTGGAGGCCGTCAGGAAGCGGCCCGGCATGTATATCGGCGACACCGACGACGGGTCGGGCCTGCATCACATGGTCTACGAGGTCGTGGACAACGGCATCGACGAGGCCCTGGCCGGTCATGCCGACTACGTGAAGGTCAAGATCCACGCCGACAACAGCGTGTCGGTGCGCGACAACGGCCGCGGCATCCCGACCGACATCCACGCCAGCGAAGGCGTCTCGGCGGCCGAGGTCATCATGACCCAGCTTCACGCGGGCGGCAAGTTCGACCAGAACAGCTACAAGGTCTCGGGCGGGCTGCACGGCGTCGGCGTGTCGGTGGTGAACGCGCTGTCGGACTGGCTGGAACTGCGCATCTGGCGGAACGGCAAGGAACACTACGCGCGCTTCGAGCATGGCGACACGGTGGAACACCTGCGCGTCGTGGGCGATGCCGCGCCCGGCGAGAAGGGCACCGAGGTGCGGTTCCTGGCCTCTGCCAAGACCAACCACCCGGACGGCACCTTCAGCAACCTGGACTACGTCTACAAGACGCTGGAAAACCGGCTGCGTGAACTGGCCTTCCTCAACAGCGGCGTCCGCATCATCCTTGAGGACGAGCGCCATGCCGAGGTTCAGAAGACCGAACTGTTCTACGAGGGCGGGGTGCGCGAATTCGTCAAGTACCTCGACCGGTCCAAGACGCCCGTCATGCCCGAGCCGATCTTCATGACCGGCGAGCGCAACGGCATCGGCGTCGAGGTGGCGATGTGGTGGAACGACAGCTATCACGAAACGGTGCTGCCCTTCACCAACAACATCCCGCAGCGCGACGGCGGCACCCATCTGGCGGGCTTCCGCGGCGCGCTGACCCGCGTCATCACCAAATACGCCCAGGACAGCGGCATCGCCAAAAGGGAAAAGGTGGATTTCACCGGCGACGACGCCCGCGAGGGGCTGACCTGCGTGCTGTCGGTGAAGGTGCCCGATCCCAAGTTCTCCAGCCAGACCAAGGACAAGCTGGTGTCCAGCGAGGTCCGCCCGGCGGTCGAGAACCTGGTGGGCGAGAAGCTGGCCGAGTGGTTCGAGGAAAACCCCACCGAGGCCCGGTCCATCGTCGGCAAGATCATCGAGGCCGCCCTGGCCCGCGAGGCCGCCCGCAAGGCGCGCGAACTGACCCGCCGCAAGACGGCGATGGACGTGGCCTCGCTGCCCGGCAAGCTGGCCGACTGCCAGGAAAAGGATCCGGCGCTGTCGGAACTGTTCATCGTCGAGGGCGACAGCGCCGGCGGATCGGCCAAGCAGGGCCGGTCGCGCCAGAACCAGGCGGTCCTGCCCCTGCGCGGCAAGATCCTGAACGTCGAACGGGCGCGCTTCGACCGGATGCTGTCGTCCGAGATGATCGGCACGCTGATCACCGCGCTTGGCACCGGCATCGGCCGGGACGAGTTCAACCTGTCCAAGCTGCGCTACCACAAGATCGTCATCATGACCGATGCCGACGTGGACGGCGCGCATATCCGCACGCTGCTGCTGACCTTCTTCTTCCGGCAGATGCCGCAACTGATCGACGCGGGCCACCTGTATATCGCGCAGCCGCCGCTCTACAAGGTGTCGCGCGGGCGGTCCGAGGTCTATCTCAAGGACGAGGCCGCGCTTGAGGATTACCTGATCCAGCAGGGGGTCGAGGGGGCGGCGCTGAAGCTGGGCTCGGGCGAGGAGATCGTCGGCGCCGACCTGGCCCGCGTCGTGGGCGAGGCGCGCGTCGTCCGCCGCCTGCTGCGCGCCTATCCGACCCATTACCCGCCCCACATCACCGAACAGGCGGCCATCGCCGGGGCGCTGACGCCGGGCCGGATCGACCGGGACGCGCAGGGCGTGGCCGATGCCATCGCCGCGCGGCTGGACATGATCGCCGAGGAATACGAGCGCGGCTGGTCGGGCCGGCCCACGCAGGACGCCGGCATCCGCCTGTCGCGCACCCTGCGCGGGGTCGAGGAAAGCCGGACGCTGGACGGCCAGATGCTGCGCAGCGCCGAAAGCCGCCGCCTGGGCGAGATGACGCAGTCGCTGCAGGACATCTATGGCCAGCCCGCCCGGCTGGTCCGCAAGGACCGCGACCAGCCGATCTTCGGGCCGCTGGGGCTGTTGCAGGCGATCTTCCTGGAAGGCGAGAAGGGCCTGTCGCTGCAGCGCTACAAGGGTCTGGGCGAGATGAACCCGGAGCAGCTGTGGGAAACCACGCTGGATCCGGCGGCGCGCACCATGCTGCAGGTCCGCGTCGAGGACGTGGCCGAGGCCGAGGATCTGTTCACCAAGCTGATGGGCGACGTGGTCGAGCCGCGCCGCGAGTTCATCCAGCAGAACGCGCTGAGCGTCGAGAACCTGGACACCTGAGCCCGCCATCAGGGGCGGGACGCGCCCCCTTGGCGGCCGGTCTTGCCGGCGAGGCCGTCAGGCCCGCCGGCGGGACGGGCCGTTGCGCGACGGGTGGCCCACCGGCACGGGGATCGCGCGGGCGCCGCAGGCGATGGCCAAGCCCTGCGGCACAAGCCGCGCCAGAACCGGGTCGTCGATGGCAAGACCGCCGGTATAGGCGCCGAAGGCCGGCAGGATCAGGTGATCGCGCCCCACCAGAAAGCAGCGCCGGCGTTCCCTTGCCAGCCGCAGGCAGGGATGGAAATGGCCCGACACGTCCGGCCCCTGCCCCGCCTGGTGGCGCAGCACCAGCCCCTGGGCCAGTTCCGCCGCGGCGCTGCCGGGCAGGCGCGGGCAGCCCGGCGAGGGGTCGTGGTTGCCGCTGACCCAGATCCAGCCGCGGTTCCAGGCCATGCCGCGCAGCCGATCGCACAGCATGTCGGGCAGGGCAAGCGCCGCGGCATCGTCGTCGAAGCCGTCGCCCAGGCTGACCACGCAGGCGGGATCGGTGGCCGCGATCTCGGCCTCCAGCCGGTCCAGCGTCGCCAGCACCTCGTAGGGCGGCAGCAGCGGCCCGCCGCGCCGCGCCATGCGTTCGGACTTGCCCAGGTGCAGGTCGGCCACGATCAGCCAGCGGCGGTCGGGCCAGTACAGCGCGCCCGAGGGCCGCGCCTGCAGCGCCTGGCCGGCAAAGTCGAAGGCGTAGGTCACGCCAGCCCCGCCTCGGCCATCAGGGCCGCGGCCTCGGCCTCGGCCATGCGTTCGCGACCGGCCCCGGCGATCGGGACGCGGCCGTATTCCAGAAGCAGCGGCGCGGCCAGCGGCGTCACGCGGCCGGTCATGTGGTGGTCAAGACGGGGGGAATGGTCCAGCATCTCCTCGATCCGGTCGAAATCGACAAGACCCCGCCGCGCCTCGTCCGCGGTGATGCGCAGCAGCAGGTGGTCGGGGTCGTAGCGGCGCAGGGTATCGTAAAGGATGTCGCTGGAAAAGGTGGCCTGCTTGCCCGACTTGCGCTGCCCCGGCATGTTCCGCTGGATCAGCCCCGAGATCACGGCGACGTTGCGGAAGGTCCGCTTCATCACCGCGTTGCCCGCCAGCCAGTCGCCCAGCCCCGCGCGCAGCGCCTTGCGGTCCAGCAGCGGCGCGGGATCGGCGACCGGATCCAGCGACCAGATCAGCAGGGCATAATCCGTGGCGATGAAGCCCAGGGGGCCAAGGCCCGCTTCCTCCATCGTCCTGGTCATCAGCAGCCCCAGCGTCTGCAAGGCGTTGCGCCCCGCGAACCCGTAAAGCGCGAAGTGCCACTTGCCCTGGAAGGGGAAGCTCTCGCTCAGCAGCACGCCCGGCTGCGGCAGGGTGCTGATCTGGGCTTGCAGCCGCAGCCAGTCGGCGGTGTCGGGGGGCAGCACCCAGTGGCGGGACGGGTCGCCGATCAGCGCCTGCACGCGATGGGAAAGCTGCGTCGAGGTCGCCAGCTTCATCCCCGAATACAGCGCGATGCGCGGCTGCCGGGTGGGCTGCTTCGTCACCTCGACCACCATCTCGCGCAGGGCGTCGTATCGCACCGTCTGCCCGCCGATCAGGAAGGTGTCGCCGGGCACCAGGGTCGCGGCGAATCCCTCCTCGACCTCGCCCAGCAGGCCGCCGCCGCGGCGGAAGCGGACCTTCAGCATCTCGGCCTCGACGATGGTGCCCACGTTCATGCGCAGGTCGCGGGCCGCGCGGGGGTCGCGCAGCCGCCACAGGCCGTCCTTCAGCATCAGCCGCTGCCAGCGGTCATAGGCCCGCAGCGCGTATCCCCCGGTCGCCGCGAAATCCAGGCAGTCGTCGAACTGCGCGCGGGTCAGGCCGCGATAGGGGCCGGCGCTGCGCAGTTCGGCAAACAGGGCGTCGGCGTCGAAGGGTCCGGCGCAGGCGGTCAGCAGGATGTGCTGGCACAGCACGTCCAGCGGCCCGGGACCGCGCGGATCGCCGTCCAGGTCGTGTTCATGGACGGCTTCCAGCGCGGCGATGCATTCGACCACCTCGAAGCGGTTGGCGGGCACGATGCGCGCGCGAGAGGGCGCGTTGTAGCGGTGATTGGCGCGGCCGATCCGCTGGACCAGCCGCTTGACGTTCTTGGGCGCGCCGACTTGGATGACCAGATCGACCGCGCCCCAGTCGATGCCCAGATCCAGGCTGCCGGTCGCCACCACGGCGCGCAGTTCGCCCGCGGCCATCGCGGCTTCGACCCGCTGGCGGGCCTCGCGCGCCAGGCTTCCGTGGTGCAGGCCGATGGGCAGGTTGTCGTCGTTTGCGGCCCACAGCGCCTGGAAGAACAGTTCCGCCTGGGCGCGGGTGTTGATGAAGATGATGGTGGTGCGGGCCTGGCGGATCTCGGCCAGAACCTCGGGGATGGCGTAATGGCCGCCGCCGCCCGACCAGGGGGCGGGGCGGGCGGTGGCCAGCATGGCGATGTCGGGTTCGGGACCGGGATCGGCACGGATGATCGCCGCGCCGCCCATGAAGTCGGCCAAGGCGCCCGGATCCTCGACCGTGGCCGACAGGCCGGTGGCGACCAGGCCCGGCGCCAGGGTCCGCAACCGCGCCAGACACAGCATCAGCTGATCGCCGCGCTTGTTTTCCGCCAGCGCGTGCAGTTCGTCCAGGACCACGCGCCGCAGGCTGCCGAAGATCTGCGGGGCCTGTTCATAGGACAGCATCAAGGCCAGCGACTCCGGCGTGGTCAGCAGGATCTGCGGCGGATCGACCCTTTGCCGCGCACGCTGCGAGGCACGGGTGTCGCCGGTCCGATCCTCGACCCGGACGGGCAGGTTCAGGTCCGCCACCGGCCGCGCCAGGTTGCGGGCGATGTCCGCCGTTAGCGCCTTCAGCGGCGAGACGTAAAGCGTGTGCAGCCCCTTGTGGCCGTCCTGAAGGTCAACCAGCGACGGCAGGAAGCCCGCCAGCGTCTTGCCGCCCCCGGTGGGCGCGATCAGCAGCGTGTCGCCCCGCGCCGCCAGCAGGTCAAGCTGATGCGGATGCGGCTGCCAGCCCTGGCGGGCGAACCAGTCCTGGAACGCGGGCGGCAAGGTCACGGGATCATCGCCTTCAGGGTGGACAGGTGGTCGGCCTCGGACACCGGCTTGTCCCAGCGGATCCGGCTGATGCGGGGAAAGCGCATGGCCACGCCCGACTTGTGCCGGCCGGATGCGTTCAGCCCCTCGAAGGCGACCTCCAGCACCAGTTTCGGCGCCACCGACCGGACCGGGCCGAAGCGTTCGATGGTGTTGTTCCTGACGAAGCGGTCCAGTTCGCGCAGTTCCTCGTCGGTAAAGCCGAAATAGGCCTTGCCGACCGGCACAAGCTGGTCCGCGTCCCACAGCCCGAAGGTGAAGTCGCTGTAGAAGCCCGACCGCTTGCCATGCCCGCGCTGCGCGTAAAGCAGCACCGCATCGACCACATGCGGATCGCGCTTCCACTTGAACCACGGTCCGCGCGGGCGGCCGCCGACATAGGCGGAATCGCGGCGCTTGATCATCACCCCCTCGATCACGGCAGCCGGGGGATCGGCGCGCAGGGCGGCCAGTTCTTCCCACGAGCCGAAATCCAGCAGCGGCGACAGGTCGATCCGGTCGCTGCCGAAATCGGCGCCTTCCAGCACCGCGCGGCGGTCCGACAGCGGCAGGTCCCGAAGATCGCGGCCCTGCCAGATCAGCAGGTCATAGGCGCGCAGCCCGGCAGGGTGGCTGTCCAGCATCCCCCGCCCCACCTGCTTGCGGCCCAGGCGCTTCTGAAGGTCGGCGAAGACCGCCACATCCTCGCCCCGGCGGACCAGCAATTCGCCGTCCACGACGCCCTCGAAGTTCAGCGACTCGATCAGGTCGGGAAAGCTGGCGCTGATGTCCTCGCCGGTGCGGGAATAGAGCCTGCGCACGCCGCCGTCGTTGATGGCCTGCACGCGGATGCCGTCCCATTTCCATTCGGCGACGTAGTCGGCGGGATCGAAGGTGCGAAGCTGGTCCAGATCGACGGGGGTGGACAGCATCACCGGGCGGAAGGGGGCGCGGGCGGCCCGTTCGGGGCGCGGGCCGCCGGCGATCCAGTCGAACAGCGGCCGATAGGGGGCGTCAGCCCGTGCCAGATCTCCTCGATCCGGGCCAGGTCGGGCTCGCCCATCTCGGCCAGGGCCATGCGCGCCATGCGGGCCGACAGGCCGACGCGCATGTTGCCGGTCGCCAGCTTCAGGAAGGCCAGCCGCTGCGACGGGCCAAGCCGGTCCAGCATCCCGGCGATGGCGGCGGGCAAGGCGGCCTTGCCGGTGTCCGACAGCAGCGCCACCGCCTGATGCAGGGGCACGTCCTCGTTCCCGCCGCTGTCCCACAGCAGCGCGATGGTTTCGGCCAGATCGCCCACGAAGTCATAGGACAGTGCGAAAAGCCGTTCGTCCACGCGTTCCACCATCAACCCGCGCAGCAGGCCCGGGGTGACGGTGCGCAGCTTCAGATCGCCGGTCAGCGCGGCCAGGGCGAAGCCGCGGTCGGGGTCGGGGGTGGATTGCAGGTAATGGCGCAGAATGCGCAGCTTGGCGTTGCGCGCGGGCGTGAAGGCCAGACGCTCCAGCAGGGTGGCGAAAGCCTTCATTCCGGCTCGTCCTCGTAGCCGATCAGCCGCAGCGGGCGGGCCGGCACGCCCTGCAATTCGCACCAGCGCATCAGCCCATCCTCGGCGCCGTGGGTGATCCAGACCTCCTCGGGGGCCAGTTCGGCGATGGTCTGCGTGACCTGCGGCCAGTCCACATGGTCGCTGATGACCAGGGGCAGTTCCACGCCGCGCTGCCGGGCCCGCGCCCGGACGGCCATCCAGCCCGAGGCGAAGCCGATCACCGGATCGCGGAACCGCTGCACCCAGGCCGAGGCGAAGGCGGATGGCGGCGCGATCACCAGTTGCGCATCGACCTGTTTCGCGGTGGCGGGGACCAGCGGGCCCAGGTCGATGCCCTGTTCGACGTGGTAGTCGCACAACCGCTGCAGGGCGCCGTGAATGGCGATGGGTCCGTCGATCCCCGCCGCGCGGGCCAGCATGATCAGCCGCTGCGCCTTGCCCAGGGCATAGGCGCCGATCAGGTGGGGGCGTTCGGGAAATTCCGCCATGCTGGCCAGCAGGCGGGTCATCTCACCGGCCGGGTCGGGGTGGCGGAACACCGGCAGGCCGAAGGTGGCCTCGGTCACGAAGATGTCGCAGGGGACGGGCTCCCAGGGCGCGCTGACCGGGTTCGGGTGGCGGCAGTAATCGCCCGAGACGACGATCTTCGGGCCGTGATCGGGCTGCACGGCGATCTGCGCCGATCCCAGGATATGGCCCGCCGGATGGAAGCTGACGGTGGTGGCGCCGACGCGGAGGGGGCCATCGGCCGCCTGCCGCTGGCCGGCGAAATCCTCGCCATAGCGGATCGCCATGATCTCCAGCGTCTGGCGGGTCGCCAGGACGGCGCCGTGGCCCGACCGGGCGTGGTCGCCATGACCGTGGGTGATCAGCGCGCGGGGCACCGGACGGATCGGGTCGATGTGGAAGTCACCGGGGGGGCAGTAAAGACCGGCCGGCGTGGGGTGCAGGATCTGATCGGCGCGCATGGGTCCAAGATGGTGAACATTCCATGAAGATCAATGGCACAGCCGATGCCTGGTTCCCGTCGCGGCCCGCGCCCGGGCTCAGGCCGGAGGCGGGCGCCTGACGGGCACCACCGGCGCCGGAGCCTTGGACAGTTGCACCGCCAGGATGCCGGCCATGATGACGCCGACGCCGATCACGTCCCCCGCCGCCAGATCCTCGTCAAGCACCAGGGCGCCCGCCGCCACGCCGAAGAAGGGGGTCAGGAAATGGAAGGTCGCCGCGCGCACCGCGCCGATCCGGCCCACCAGCTTGAACCAGATCCAGGTCGCCAGCAGGCCGGGCACGATCACCGTGTAGAGAAAGGCCCAGACCATCCGCGGATGAAGATCCGCGCCCAGATCCTCGAACAGCGGCGCCACGATCCACAGCGTCCCGGATCCGACCAGCATCTGCAGGCCGACGATCATCATCACGTTGCCGCCCGAACTGGCCCCGCGCACCGTCAGCGTGGCGATGGCCAGCGCCAGGGCGGCCGCGAAGCACATCACGATCCCCACCGGGTCGCTGCCCCCGCCCTGCAGCCGCGCGCCCATGATGATCGCGACGCCCGCCAGCCCCAGCGCCAGCCCCAGGATGCCCAGGGGCCGCAGCCTTTCGCCCATCAGGGTCCAGCCCAGCAGCGCCACAATCAGCGGCATGGTCGCCGCGATGATCGAGGCCAGGCCCGCCTCGATCCACTGCATCGCCACCCAGTTCAGCCCCAGATAGAGCGCGTTCTGGCACAGCCCCAGGATCACCACGGCCCGCCATTGCGCGCGCGTCAGCGTCCGGGCGGTCTCGCCCATCAGCAGCGCGATGACGACGCCGATCGCCCCCGACAGCAGGAATCGCAGGGCCAGGGCGAACAGCGGCGGCGCCTCGGTCACGATCATCCGCGTCGAGGTGAAGGCCGAGGCCCACATCACCGCGAAGACCACTCCCATGAGGATTGCACGTATGTCCATCCCGGCCCCGCTTGCAGATGATGCAGCAGGGCTAGCAGAGACGGGATGGCGCAGGAAGGTCAAAACGCAAGAAGGCCGCGCCCTGCGGCACGGCCCCGTCATCCGGGCATCCCGTCATCCGGCGATGCGGAACGATCAGCTGTTCACGCTGTCCTTCAGCGACTTGGCGACCGTCACCTTCACCTGCTTGTCGGCCGGCTTGGTCATCATTTCCTGCGTCTGCGGGTTGCGGACCTGGCGTTCAGGGCGGGCGCGGCAGGCGATCTTGCCGATGCCGGGGATGGTGACCGAGCCGCCGGCGGCGACTTCACGGGCGACGACGGCCGCGATTGCGTCCAGGGCGGCCGAGGCCGACTTCTTGTCCGAACCCATCTCTTCGGCCAGCGTGGCGACAAGCTGGGTCTTGGTCATCGGTTTCGCGGATGGCGTAGCCATGAATCTGTCTCCTCTTGCCCGGTTCTGCGGGGGCTGCGAATAGCGCCTTTTGCGGCATATCGCCTGCTACACACGGTTTTGCCCAACAGATCAAGCGTTTTTCGCCGCTTCCTGCGAAAGGGGGCAGAGGCTGTGTGGTTGGCGCAAGATCACAGGAACGCCGACTCGTGGAAAGAACGCAGTTTGCGCGAATGGATCCGTTCCAGGGGCATCTCGCGCAGCTTTTCCATGGCGCGGATGCCGATCAGCAGGTGGTTGGCGACCTGCGTGCGATAGAAGTCGGTGGCCATGCCCGGCAGCTTCAGTTCGCCGTGCAGCGGCTTGTCGCTGACGCACAGCAGCGTGCCGTAAGGCACCCGGAACCGGAAGCCGTTGGCGGCGATGGTGGCGCTTTCCATGTCCAGCGCGACGGCCCGGGCCAGCGACAGCCGGTGGATCGGCGTGTCGCGCAGTTCCCAGTTGCGGTTGTCGATGGTGGCGACGGTTCCGGTGCGCATGATGCGCTTCAGCTCGTAGCCCTCGAGGCGCGTGACCTCGGCCACCGCTTCCTGCAGGGCCACCTGCACCTCGGACAGGGTGGGCAGCGGGACCCAGACCGGCAGGTCGGCGTCGAGGACGTGATCCTCGCGCAGATAAGCATGGGCCAGCACGAAATCGCCCAGCCGCTGGCTGTTGCGCAGCCCGGCGCAATGACCGACCATCAGCCAGGCATGGGGGCGCAGGACGGCGATATGGTCGGTGGCCGTCTTGGCGTTCGACGGGCCGACGCCGATGTTGACCAGCGTGATCCCCTGGCCGTTCGCGCGCTTGAGGTGATAGGCCGGCATCTGCGGCAGCTTGGAGAGGGTGGCCACGGGGCCCTGCGGATCGGTGATCTGCTGGTTGCCGGGCGCCACGAAGCTGTCATAGCCCAGCGCGGGGTCGCCCAGCACGCGGCGGGCGAAGGCCTCGAACTCGTCCACGTAGAACTGGTAGTTGGTGAACAGGATGAAGTTCTGGAAATGCTCGGCCGCGGTCGCGGTATAGTGCTGCAGGCGCGCCAGCGAATAGTCGATCCGCTGCGCCGTGAAGGCCGCCAGGTGCTGCGAGCCGTCGGGCATCGGGCCGGCGATCCCGTTCACGATGTCGTCGTTCATGGTGTTGAGATCCGGGACGTCGAACACGTCGCGAAGCGAGAAGTCCAGCACCCCCTCTTGCGGGATGGCAAGATCGCTTTGATGGGCCACGGCAAAATGGACCGGCATCGGCGTCTCGCTGACGCCCACGGTCACGGGGACGCGGTGGTTGCGCATCAGAAGCCCGATCTGTTCGCGCAGGTAGTTGGCGAACAGGTCGGGGCGCGTGACGGTGGCCGAATAGCTTCCCGGCGAGACGACATGACCGAAGGACAGCCGGGAATCCACAGAGGGATGCGAGGTCACCGTCAGGCGCAGTTCCGGGTAATAGGCCCGATAGCGCGCCACGGGCCTTTCGCCGTTCAGCGCCCGGGTGAAGCGGTCCAGCAGGAAGCCCGTGGCCTGCGCGTAAAGCGCCTGCAGATGGGCCACGGCCTCGGCGGCATCGGTGAACTGCTGGCGCTCGGGCGCCGGGGGCGTGTCAACCGGAAGATAGCGGGGATCGGTGTCCATTGGTCTTGTCCTTGCGTTCGCATCGACCCTGCCAGTCCGGCCTGCCGCAGGCAAGCGTCTGGCGCCCGGCGGGCGGGGCCGTTACGCTGCCGTCATGAAGATGCTGGTTTTCGGTCACGGCTATTGCGCAGGCTTCCTTACGCCGCTGCTGCGGGCGCGGGGCTGGCGGGTCCTGGGCACCACGCGCGGCGATCCCGGGCGCGTCGCCCGGGCGGGGGCCGAGCCGGTCCTGTGGCCGGGCGAGGAGGACCGCCTGCGCGACGAGATCGGCGCGGCGGATGCGATCCTGGTGTCGGCCGCCCCCGGCCCGCAGGGCGATCCGGTGCTGGCCGGATTCGCCGACCGGCTGGCGCAGGCGCGGCCGCGCTGGCTGGGCTATCTCTCGACCACCGGGGTCTATGGAGACCGCGGCGGCGGCTGGGTTACCGAGGACAGTGCGCTGGACGCGACCGGCCCGCGCGGCCAGGCCCGCATCCGGGCCGAGCGCGACTGGCGCGATCTGGCGGGCCGGGCCGGGCTTGCCTTGCACATCTTCCGCCTGGCGGGCATCTATGGCCCGGGCCGCGGCCCCTTCGAGAAGGTGCGCAACGGCACCGCCCGGCGGATCGTCAAGCCGGGGCAGGTCTTTTCGCGCATCCATGCCGAGGACGTGGCCCGGGTGCTTCTCGCCTCGATCGACCGGCCCGCGCCCGGCACCGCCTACAACCTGTGCGACGACGACCCGGCGCCGCCGCAGGACGTGCTGGCCCATGCGGCCGACCTGCTGGGCCTGCCGCCCCCGCCCGAGGTTGCCTTCGAGGAGGCCCGGATGACGCCGATGGCGCGGTCCTTCTATGACGACAACAAGCGCGTCTCGAACCGGCGCATCAAGGAGGATCTGGGCGTGAGGCTGCTTTATCCCGATTACCGCAGCGGACTGGCCGCGATCCTGGCGGCCGAGACGGGCGGGGGCGGATCGCCGCATGGACTTCCCGCCGCCCCCGTGCATGATCGCGGCCATGAGTGATGTGGATGTCCTGATCGCCGGCGGCGGGCTGAACGGCCCGGCCCTGGCCCTGGCCCTGGCGCAGGCCGGGCTGCGCGTGGCGGTGGTCGATCCGCGCCCGGCGGATGCGCGGGCGGGCGACAACTTCGACGGCCGGGCCTACGCGCTGGCGGTGGCCTCGCAGCGGTTGCTGAAGGCGCTGGGGCTGTGGGACGGGCTGGCCGGGGACAGCCAGCCGATCCGGCAGGTCAAGGCCTCGCAGGGGCGGCCGGGCGAAGGGGCCGGGCGGTTCTTCCTGCATTTCGACAGCGCCGAGATTGAGGAAGGCCCGGTGGGCTACATGCTCGAGGACCGGTTCCTGTATCGCGCGCTTCTGGCGGCGATGGGGGGCGGGTGCAGCACATGCCGGGCCTGTCGGTCGCCGATCATCAGGCCAAGGAAAGCGGCGTCGAGGCGGTGCTGTCGGACGGACGCCGCATCCGTGCGCGGCTGCTGGTGGGTGCCGACGGGCGCGGATCGGGCGTGGCGCGCCGCGCGGGGATCCGCCGGCAGGGGTGGGACTATGGCCAGACGGCACTGGTCGCGGCCATCGCGCACGACCGCCCCCATGACGGCATCGCGCAGCAGTATTTCATGGCCACCGGGCCGCTGGCGATCCTGCCGCTGCCCGGCAACCGCAGCAGCGTGGTCTGGTCCGAGAGCCATGCCCATGCCCGCGCCATCGCCGGGCTGCCGGACGCCGACTTCCTCGAGGTGCTGCGCCCGCGCTTTGGCGATTATCTGGGCGCGATCTCGCTGGCGGGGGCGCGCTTCACCTATCCGCTCAGCCTGTCGCTGGCCGACCGCTACGCGGCTGCGCGGGTAGCCCTGGTGGGGGATGCGGCGCATGGGGTGCATCCCATCGCCGGGCAGGGGCTGAACCTGGGCCTGCGCGACGTGGCAGCCCTGGCCGAGGTGCTGGTCGAGGCCGCCCGGCGCGGCGAGGACATCGGATCGGCCTTGGTCCTGGAACGCTATCAGGGCTGGCGGCGCTTTGACGCGACCCTGCTGGCGCTGGGCATGGACGGGGTGAACAGGCTGTTCGGCAGCGACAATCCGCTGCTGTCGGCGGCGCGCGGGATCGGCATGGGACTGGTCAGCGCGGTCCCGGTCCTGCGGCGCGGCTTCATGCGCCAGGCAGCCGGGCTGGCGGTCCATCCGATGCCGAGGCTGCTGAAGGGGCAGGCGCTGTAGGGGGACTTGCCCCCGTCCCTTCGGGACCCCCGGGGTACTTGGACAAAAATGAACGGCCGTCAGGCGGCGATCATTCGGGCCGCCAGGGCCAGATCCGCCGCGAATTGCAGGCGCGCTTCGGCGGCCCGCTCGCCCTCCAGCCGCAGGATCAGGCTGGGATGCCAAGTCGGCAGCAGCGCCCCGCCGTCACGCGCCCGTTCGATCCGCCCCCGGCGCGGGGTGAGCGGGCTGCGGTCGCCGGTCAGCGCGGCGGCGGCGGTGGCGCCCAGGGCCAGCGTCAGACGGGGCCGGACGAAGCCGCGTTCCAGATCCAGCCACCAGCGGCAGCGGTCCGTTTCGGCGGCGTTGGGGGTCTGGTGGATGCGGCGCTTGCCGCGGGGGGTGAACTTGAAATGCTTGACGGCATTGGTCATCCAGGCCCGCGACGGATCCAGCCCCGCCCCCGCCATCACCTGCCGCAACAACTGCCCCGCCGGGCCGACGAAGGGCCTGCCCTGCAGATCCTCGTGATCGCCCGGCGCCTCGCCCACGATCATCAGGGGCGCCAGGGGATCGCCCTCTCCCCAGACGGTCCGGGTCGCGGCGTGGCAGAGATCGCAGCGGGTGCAGCGCAGCGCCTGTTCGCGCGCGGCCGCAAGCGTTTCGGGCGGGCGGTCGTCGGGGTTCTGCCGGACGCGCGCCGTGACGCGGGCGGCGAAGGCCGGGGCACTGATGGATGCGCCGGCCTCGCGCATGGCCTGGACGCGGCGGGGGGCGTCGGCCAGCATGTCGGGGATGAGACCCGTCTCGGGGAGGTTCTTCCAGTACTTGCGCGGCATCTCGGACCGCATGGCCTGGGTCTTGATGCGGGCCGGGTTGAAGATGTTGGCGAAATAGGTCTGCCACAGCGCATGGCTGGCATCCTGCGGCAGGTTCGGCCGATCCGCGGGGGGATCATAATGCAGGCTGCCGTCGAAGCGGGCGGTTCCCTCGGGCGTGGCGATCAGCCAGTCCATGTCGGCGAAGCGTCTTGCAAAGAAGGGCGTCGCGGTCTCGAGAATGGGGTGGTCGGGTTCGAACCAGGCGCCGAAGGCGCGGCGCGGGCCGTCCGAGGGCAGTTCGTGGAAGCGCACGAAGGCGTGCATCTTGTGGATGTCGCGCCGCACCGCCTTGGCCATGCGCGACAGCCGGTCGGTCAGCGGATCGGCCGGGTTGGCGATGAAGCGGCGGTCGTCCTGCAGGCGCATCAGCGCGGTGTAGAGCAGGGCCCAGCGTCCGGGGTCGGCATGGCTGGCGACCGTGCGGGCCAGGTCCAGGAAGTCCTTGCTGGCGGTCACCGGATGGGATCCCGCCGGCGGCAGCGGATCGGCCCCGAACAGGCCGCCGGCGCCGTCCCAGCTTGCCTCGGCCGGGGCGACGCGGTTCGAGGCAAGCTGCCGTGCGGCGACGCGCCAGGCCTGAAACCGCCCGAAGCGGGGCAGATCGACGCCGATCACAGAAGCTGCAACTGTTCGGGCCGCGGGGCGAAGCGGGCGCGCAGCGACGCGCTGTCGGTCAGTGCGCCGGGATGCCAGTCGGGCAGCGTCACGAAGGGCCGCGCCTTCGACATGACCGCGCCCATGCGCAGCAGGTCGCCATAGCGCAGCGGCCCGTTGCGCCGCGCGGCCAGGATCCGCTGCACCGTCCTGGTGCCGAAGCCCGGGACGCGCAGCAGCATCTCTCGCGGTGCCCGGGCCACGTCCATGGGAAACCGCCCCCGGTTCGCAAGCGCCCAGGCCAGCTTGGGGTCGATCGCCAGATCGAGGTTGCCCGAAGGATGCGCGGCGCCGATCTCGTCCGCGTCGAAGCCATAGAAGCGCATCAGCCAGTCAGCCTGATACAGCCGGTGTTCGCGCATCAGGGGCGGCTTGATCAGCGGCAGCGCCGCCGAGGAATCGGGAATCGGGCTGAAGGCCGAATAATAGACCCGCTTCAGGTCATAGCCCGAATAGAGATTGGCCGCGGTCCGCAGGATGTCGCGATCCGTCGCCGCGTCCGCGCCCACGATCATCTGCGTGGACTGGCCCGCGGGCGCGAAGCGCGGCGGACGCCGCCCGGTGTGGGTCCGTTCCCGCGCCGCCTCGCGCGACAGGCGCACGTCGGCCATCGCCGCGCGGATCGTCTCGGGGCGTTTCTCGGGGGCCAGGGCGCGCAGGCTTGCGTCCTGCGGCAGCTCGATGTTGACCGACAGGCGGTCGGCGTGAAGCCCGGCCTCGGCCACCAGTTCGGGCGAGGCGTCGGGAATGGTCTTGAGGTGGATATAGCCCTTGAAGCCGTGATCCACGCGCAGCATCCGCGCGATCCGAACCATGTCGCCCATCGTCTGGTCCGGGCTGCGGATGATCCCCGACGACAGGAACAGACCCTCGATCATGTTGCGCCGATAGAATTCCAGCGTCAGGGTGACCACCTCCTCGGGGGAAAAGCGGGCGCGTTCGACGTTGCTGCTGACGCGGTTGATGCAGTAGGCGCAGTCATAGATGCAGAAGTTCGTCATCAGGATCTTCAGCAGGCTGATGCAGCGCCCGTCCGGCGTATAGGCGTGGCAGATCCCGGACCCCCCGCCGAGCCGATGCCGCCCGCACGCGAGATCGCGCCGGCTGGTCCCGCTGCTGGCGCAGGAGGCGTCGTATTTCGCCGCGTCCGACAGGATCGCCAGCTTTTGCTGAAGGGTGCGCTGTGCCATGCCCCGACTATATGTTCCCGATGTGTTCCGTTCAACGGTTCTCTGGCAGGAACCCTCACATCCGTGCGAGCGTTCGCCGCCTGCGCATCCGCCAGACGTGATGTGCAACCGGCATCAGGAAGGATATGATCGGCGCATGAATATCAGATCGCTTGCCCTGGCACCCGCCCTTGTCCTTGCCCTGGCCGTCCCGGCCCTGGCCGAGAAGATCCCGCTGAACGAATTGTCGCGCTATCTGAACCGGCTGACCACGGCGACATCCGAGTTCACCCAGGTCAATCCCGACGGCTCGATCTCGACCGGGACGGTGTATATCCAGCGCCCCGGGCGCGTGCGCTTCGAATACAACAACGACGACACGCTGGTTCTGGCGTCCGGCGGGACCGTGGCGATCTTCGACCCGAAATCCAGCGGTCCGCAGCAATACCCGCTGTCGCAAACGCCGCTGTCGATCATCCTGGACGCCAACGTGAACCTGGGCCGGGCCAACATGGTCACCGCCCACACCGAGGCCAAGAACGCCACCGTGGTGACCGCGCAGGATCCGCAGAACCCCCAATACGGCAACATCCAGATGGTGTTCACGGCCAACCCCACGCAGCTGCGCCAGTGGGTCGTGACCGACGACACCGGCCAGAAGACCACCGTCATCCTGGGCGAGATGCGCGAGGGGGCTCGATCCCCGCCTCGCAGTTCTCGATCAACAACGAGGTGGCGCGGCGCGACTGACCCGGGGGCCCGGGCAGCGCATCAACCGTCCTGATGGGTCCGATCACGCAGGCAAGGCTTGATCTTGCGGCGTCGGGGGGCCAAGGCTTTCCGCGACACATGGCCGCGCGGATCCCGTCATGCCCTCTAGCCGCCTTTTCACGCCGATCCTGATCGGCGGATCGCTGATCCTGCTGATCAACTTCGCCCTGCGGGCCAGCTTTGGCGTGTTCCAGATCCCCGTCGCCGCCGAGTTCGGCTGGCCGCGGGCCGAGTTTTCCCTGGCGATCGCCATCCAGAACCTGGCCTGGGGGATCGGGCAGCCGGTCTTCGGCGCCCTGGCCGAACGCTGGGGCGACCGCTGGGCGATCATCCTGGGCGCGATCCTCTATTCCGCCGGGCTGATCCTGACCGCCTTCGCCACCACCCCGGCGGCCGTGCAACTGCTGGAGGTGATGGTCGGCTTCGGGATCGCCGGCACGGGCTTTGGCGTGATCCTGGCCGTCGTCGGCCGCGCCGCCAGCGACGACAACCGCAGCCTTGCCCTGGGGATCGCGACCGCCGCCGGATCGGCGGGGCAGGTCTTCGGCGCCCCCCTGGCCGAACTGCTGCTGGCCGCCTACAGCTGGCAGACGGTGTTCATCATCTTCGGCGTGATCGTGCTGGCCTGCATGGCCTTCCTGCCGATGCTGGGCGAGGGCAGGCCCGCCAGCCGCAGCCAGCTGGAAGAAAGCCTGGGCAGCGTCCTGGGCCGGGCCTTCCGCGATCCGTCCTATCTGATGATCTTCGCGGGCTTCTTTTCCTGCGGCTACCAGCTTGGCTTCATCACCGCCCATTTTCCCGCGATGGTCACCGAGATGTGCGGCCCGATCAGCCCGGTGGGCACCCTGGCCAGCCTGGGGATCACCACCACCTCGGCCCTGGGGGCGGCGGCCATTAGCCTGATCGGGCTGGCCAACATCGCGGGCTCGATCCTGTCGGGCTGGCTGGGCAAGCGCTATACCCGGAAGTACCTGCTGGCCGGCATCTATACCCTGCGCACCATCGCCGCGGCCGCCTTCATCCTGCTGCCGATCACGCCGGCCAGCGTGGTGGTCTTTTCGCTGGTGATGGGGGCGCTGTGGCTGGCCACGGTGCCGCTGACCTCGGGGCTGATCGCCTATATCTACGGGCTGCGCTACATGGGCACGCTTTACGGCTTCGTGTTCCTGTCCCACCAGATCGGATCCTTCCTGGGCGTCTGGCTGGGCGGCAGGCTCTATGACCTTCACGGCGACTACACGGTGGTCTGGTGGGTGGGCGTGGGGGTGGGCGCGCTCAGCGCGCTGATCCACCTTCCGGTGCGCGAGGCGCCCTCGCGCCTGCCCGCCGCGGCCGCGGCGGTTTGACGGGGCGCATCGGGGGTTCTAGGGTCCGGCCCGCCCCTGACAGGATTCGCCCATGACCAGCCCGCCCCGCCACCACCCCTCGGAACGCGCCATCGCGATCCGCTACCAGCAGATGTCTGCCGAGGTGAAGGCGCTGCAGCGGCAATGCTATGCCCTGGCGACGCTGCGGCTGAAGGCGGCGGTCGAGGCCAACGGCACGGGCAAGGGCCTGGCCGTGGTCAGCGACATCGACGAGACGATCCTGGACAACACCGCGGTCATGGCCCACGCCATGACCCTGGACGAACATCTGGACGCCTTCGAGACCTGGAAGCTGTGGGAACGCGAGGGCACGCCGCATCTTCTGCCCGGCGCGGCCGACTTCTTCCACCTGGCCGACAGGCTGGGGGTGACGATCTTCTATGTCTCGGACCGGTTCGAGGAAAACAAGCTGGCCACCATCGCCACGCTGTCGCGGCTTGGCCTGCCGCAGGTCCAGGCCTCGCAGGTGCTGCTGTTCGGCCCGCCCAAGGCCGAACGCCGCGCCACCGTGGAACGCGACCACCGCATCATCCTGCAACTGGGCGACACGCTGCACGATTTCCACGGCTGCTTCGCGGGCGTCCCGCTCGAGGAACAGCACCGGCTGGCCAACCACCATGCCGACCGCTTCGGCGAGGATTGGATCGTCTTTCCGAACGCCGCCCACGGCACCTGGATGGAGGCAGAACTGCGTCCTTGGCAGGCGCCGAAGCCGCGCTAGTCGGCATCCAGATGCCCGGCGATCGCCCGGCCCAGCGCGAAGGCGCGCTGTTCTAGGATCACCGGCGTCTCGCAGACATAGGTCAGCGACTGCTGGCGTTCGGTAAAGACGCGCTCATCCCAGTCCAGCGCCTCCTCGGCCGCGTCGATGGCGTCGAAGTCGGGATCGGCGGCGGCTTCCAGGGCGGCCATCTGCGCCCGCCGTTCCTCGATCCGTTCGGCAAGGGTCACCTGGCTGCGGCCGTAGCGGGCGATCCCGTCGATCAGGGCGGACCGGTCGGGCTCGATCTTGTTGAAGATCGCGACCATCAGCGCGGTCAGCCGGGCGTTGTCGGCCCCGGCGGCAAACTCGGCGATGGCGGCCTCGGCCTCCTCGATGGGCAGGCGGCGCTGCTCCAGCCGGGCGGCCAGGGCCTCGATCTGCGGGTCGCGGGCCAGTTCGGCGATGCTGTCGTCCGGCACCGGCCCCGTCCAGACCTGTCCCAGCGACAGATGCGGCTGCTTGCGCTGGATGCAGGGCCAGTCGGGGTCGGTCCCGGTGGCCGCGAAAGCGGGCGCCGCGGCAAGGGCCGCCAGTGCGACGACAAGGTGTTTCATCCCCTCTCCTTCCTTCTGGCCCACAGGCCCTTGGCGGGATCATACATGAAGACGGCCGCCCCGAAGAAGGCCGCCAGGCAGCCCGCGACGATGCCCAGGGCCTGCCAGTTCATTTCCAGGTAAAGCGCGAAGCGGATCAGTTCGACCGCGTAGGTAAAGGGGTTCGCCGCGCAGATGTCGTGCAGCAGGGGCGAGCTTTCGCGCATCCGCCACAGCGGATAGAGCGCCGACGAGGCGAAGAACATCGGGAAGATCACGAAGTTCATGACCCCGGCGAAGTTTTCAAGCTGCCGGATCGCCGATGACAGGAACAGCCCCAAGGCGCCCAGCATCAGCCCCGACAGGACCAGCGCGGGCAGCACCGCGACATAGCCCCAGGCGGGCGGGCGGATGTCCCAGAACCACGCGATCGCCAGGAAGGCATAGGCCTGGATGATCGACACGATCACGCCGGCCATCAGCTTGGATCCCAGCAGGAACCAGCGGGGAAAGGGGCTGACCAGCAGCGTGCGCATGGCGCCGGTTTCCCGGTCATAGACCATCGACAGCGACGACTGCATCCCGTTGAACAGCTGGATCATCGCCACCAGGCCGGGGGTCACGTAGACCTCGTAGAGGACATAGGTCTGGTAGGGCGGCGTGATCGACAGGCCCAGCACGGCGCGAAAGCCCGCGGCGAAGATGAACAGCCAGACCAGCGGTCGCACCAGCGCCGCCAGAAAGCGCCCGCGCTGCTGGACGAAGCGCAGCGTCTCGCGGCGGGCGATGCCGGCGAAGGCGGTGGCCCAGGCGCGGGCCGGAAAGGTCCGTTCGGTCATGCGGCGGCACCGGTCAGGCTCAGGAAGGTGCGGGTCAGCCCTTCGGTTCCGGCGATCGCCGCAGCCTTGCCCGCCTGCAGCACGCGGCCCCGGTGCAGGATCACCAGGTCGTCGTCGGGCTGGATCTCGTCCAGGATGTGCGTGGCCCACAGCGCCGAAACCCCCTCGGCCGCGATCAGGCGCCGGGTCAGGGCCAGGACCTCGGCCCGCGCCTTCACGTCCAGGCCGACCGTCGCTTCGTCCAGAAGCAGAAGATCGGGGCGGTGGATCAGGGCGCGGGCAATCTCGGCGCGGCGCTGCTGGCCCCCCGACAGCGCCGACACGCGGTCCCCCGCCCGGCTTTCCAGCCCGACCTGGGCCAGCACCTGCCGGGTGCGGTCCCGCGCGGCGCGGCGGCCGATCCCGTGCAGCGCCGCATGATAGTCCAGGTTCTGCGCCACGGTCAGATCCGTGTCCAGCGCGCGGCTCTGGAACACCACGCCAAGCCGCGCCATCGCCTGCGCGGGCTGGCGCCGCAGGTCATGGCCCGCCACCTCGATCACCCCCGAGACGTTGCTGTAGAGCCGCGTCACCAGCGAGAACAGCGTCGTCTTGCCCGCGCCGTTGACGCCCAGTAGCGCGGTGAAGCTGCCGCGCGGCACGCTGAGCGAGACATCCGACAGGGCCTGGACGCTGCCGAAATTGTGCGACAGGGCGGTGATGCGAAGCGCGTCCATGAGGATCCTGCATTGCTGCGGCCGGACGGATCCGGCCTTTGCCCCTTTTTCTGCACCTCGACAGCCGGGCGGCGCGCTGTCAAGCCGCGCCTTGCCCCCTACTGGATGGTGAAGACGGCCTGCTGGCTTTCGCCCGCGGATCCGGGGATCGACAGCGCATAGCGGCCCGGCGTGATCGCCACGAAGCTGATGACGGCCGTTCCGGCGTTGTCGAATTCGATGCTGTGGACGCCCATCGGGCGGATCTCGATGTCGTTGATGACGATTTCGTTGATCCAGATGGCGCGGAAGAAGTCGCCGCCCGACAGCGCCAGTTCCTGGCTGCCGTCGGCGTTGATGGCGATGCGGTAGAAGCCGCCCGACTTGAGGCTGTATTCGCCCCCCGCGACCGGCTGCCCCGATGCCAGCGTCAGCGGCGCCAGATCGGTGCGGTTGTCGCGCGCCATGATACCGGAAAAGCCGTAGTCGAACTTGCCCTGCGCGTCATAGACGGCGGCTTCGCCCTCCGTATCCTCCTCCTCGTCGTCCTCGTCCTCGGCGGCGGCCGCGGCATCGTCGGGCGCGGCGCCGGTCGCGGCGGCGCCTTCGGCCGGGGCCGCGGCGTCCTGGGCTGCGGCGGGAAGGGCCAGGGCGGCCAGGATCATCAGAACGGTCGGCAAACGGAACATGGATTGTCCTTTCTTGATTCTTCGGTGTGCTTGGCGTCAGTCCGGCGCCACCACCACGCCCCAGGGCTGCTGGCCCACCGGGACGGACTTGATGACCTCCTCGGCGGCGACATCGATCACCGACACGTCGTTCGAGTTGCCGTTGGTGGTGAACAGGTATCGTTCGTCCGGGGTGAAGGCCATCTGCCAGACCCGCTGGCCGACCAGCAGGTAGTCCTTGACCTCGTCGGTCTCGCCGTCGATCACGGCCACCCGGTTCGACGGCCCGAGCGCCACGAACACCTTCTTGCCGTCGTTCGTCACCCGCACGCCGACGGGCTGGATCGCCTCGGGCAGGACGCCCGGCACCTCGAAGGTGATCTTCCTGATGATCTCCTGCGTGGCGGGGTCGATCACGCTGACCGTGCCGCCGATCTCGGCGCTGACATACAGCTTGGTGCCGTCGTGGTTGAACTCGGCGAAGCGGGGGCGGGAATCGACCAGGACGTTGGCGACGATCTCGAAGCTGTCGGTGTCGATGAAATGCGCCATGTTCGTGGTTTCGGAGGTGTTGATGACGATCTGCCCGTCGGGGCTGACGCCCATGCCTTCGGGTTCCACCCCCACTGGGATCTCGGCCAGAACCTGATGGGTCTTGACGTCGACCACGGTCACCAGGTTGTCGTCCTCGTTGGCGATGTAGAGCGGATTGCCCGAGGGGTGCAGCACGAACAGTTCCGGGTCGGGGCCCGACGGCAGGGTGTGCATCTCCTCCATCGTGGCGGGATCGAAGACCCGCACCAGGTTGTCGTCGGACGCGCAGACGTAAAGTTCGGTGCCGTCGGGGGAAATGGTGATGCCGCGGGGGCGGTTGCCGACCGGATAGCTGCCGATCACCTCCAGCGTCTCGCTGTCCAGCACGGTGACGTCGTTGCCCTTCTCGTTGGTGACGAAGACGCGGTTGGCAAGCGCGGGTCCGGCCAGCAGGGCCATCGCCGGGGCCAGGACCAGAAGTCGCTTCATGGGGCGCATGGAACCTCTCAGAATGAACATTCGGTTTCGGGACGGTCGATCCCCAGGGTGTCCAGCGCACTGGTCTGGTGCAGATACTGGCCCTGCGGGCTGACCGAGGTGGTCAGAAGCCCGGTGGTCAGCAGGATCGGCTGGCGCACCTGATGATCCCAGTCGCGCACGGTCAGCTTCTGGCCCTTGAAGCCCGCCACGTCGAAGCCCGGCGACAGGATGAACTCGCGCAGCGCGGCGGGGTCGGCGGACCGGGTGCGGGTGGCGGCCTCGCCGACGATGCGCAGCGCCAGCCAGGCCTGATAGTCGTCCTCGCGCATCGGGCGGTTCGCCAGCCGCTCGAAGCGGTTCTGGAACTGCGTGGCGCCCCAGGCCTCCATCGCCGGATGCCAGCTGCGCGGGACCAGCCCGGCGGATCCGGCGACCGGGCGCGGATCCCATGTCAGATAGGGCAGGTAGGGGGCGAAGACATCGCTATCGTCGGCGGCGATCAGCACGTCGTAATCGGGCGCGCGCTGCGTGAAGACCGGCATCTGCGCCTGAACCTGGACATGGCCCGAATCAGTGCTGCGGGCGCCGCCGGTGTCCTCGAACACGCGCTCCTCGACGATCTGGGCGCCGAACTTGGCGGCCGAACGGCGCCAGGCCGCGGCTAGGGTCCAGACTCATTGATCTTCAAAGCCAGAACATGACGGTTGCCGCGAGTGCGACAGCGGACAGGAAGGTCTTGGCGCATCTGTCATAGCGGGTTGCGACCCTGCGCCAGTCTTTCAGGCGACCGAACATGATCTCGATGCGGTTGCGGCGGCGATAGCGCCGCTTGTCGTAGCGGACCGCCTTGCCGCGCGACTTCCGCCCCGGGATGCAAGGGCGTATCCCCTTGTCTTTCAACGCTTCCCGGAACCAGTCGGCGTCGTAACCGCGATCCGCGATCATCCACTCGGCAGCGGGCAAGCTGCCCAGCAGGGCGGCGGCTCCGGTGTAGTCACTCACTTGGCCCGCGGTCATGAAGAACTTCAGGGGCCGTCCCTTGGCGTCGGTAACGGCATGTAGCTTGGTATTGAGCCCGCCCTTCGTTCTGCCAATCAAACGTCCGCGCTGGTCGTCGGGCCCCCTTTTTCGCCCGCAGGCTCGAAGCCGTGCGGTGCGCTTTCAGGTAGGTCGCATCGATCATGATGGTCTTCTGCTCGGCACCCTCGGAGGCCAGTCCTTCCATCATCCTGGCGAAGACTCCCATGTCGCCCCACCGCTTCCATCGGTTGTAGAGCGTCTTCGGAGGTCCATATTCACGCGGCGCATCGCACCATCTCAACCCATTACGATTGATGAAGATTATGCCGCTCAAGACCCGACGATCATCAACCCGCGGCTTGCCATGACTCCTCGGAAAGAACGGCTTCAAACGCTCCATCTGCTCGTCGGTCAGCCAGAAAAGATTGCTCATCATTGCCCCCATCAGTTCGGGAGCGTGAATCACGCAGCCAAGGCGACCGCAAGCCGATTAATGGGTCCTGACCCTAGGGCCAGATCCTCGGGGTGGCTGCCGTGGACCAGAAGCCAGTCGGGCCAGTTCTTCCACATCAGGAACTGCGCCAGGGCATCGGCCAGCATGGCATGGCTGGGCGCGACATGGATGGTGTTGAAACGGCAGTCCGCCCCGCGCAGGTTGTCGCCCCGCGCCCGGGCGTTCAGCAGCATCGCCCGGTCGCCGGCCTGGTCGGCCAGGGCCAGGGTCGTCGGGTCGTCGGCCAGAAGAACGACGAACTGGATGCCCTGTGCCAGGATCCGGTCCAGTTCGGCGGCGGCGGTTTCCGGGGTCGCGACGACCTCGATCGCCTCGAAGTCCTGGCCCATGAAGCGGCCGGTGGTGTCGTTGTCGTCGATCGCCAGCCGGGCGCCGGCGAATCCCTGGTCCTCGACCGGCAGATCCAGCCGCGAGATGGGCGGCAGCCGTTCCGCGTCCACGCGCAGGACGGCGGTGCGGATCACCTGCATCTGCGGCTGCGGCTGCTGGGCCTGAACCGACCCCGCCAGCACCGCGGCACCCGCCAAAAGTCCGATGATTCCCTTGAACATTTTCCGTCTCCCTGACCCGATGTTCGGGCTTGGGCGGCGTTGCGGCAAGACGGTTTTTGTTCCCGGCGCGGCCGGGAAGTTTCGGATCAGTCTTAGGTCTTATGGACGGGCCGAGAGCGGTCGTCGCATGGTCGCAGGGCAGTGGAAGGAAAGCGCAACAGATGATGCACAAGATCCTGGGCCTGGCCGTCGCCGCGATGCTGGCCCTGAGCGCCGGGGCCGAGGCGCATGGCCCCTCGCGACTGAAGGCCGAGAAGTCGGTGGTCCTTGACGCCACCCCCGACGAGGTCTGGCAGGTCATCGGCCGGTTCGACGACATGGGCTGGCATCCCGCCGTCGCGCGCACCGAGATGACCCCCGAAGGCGCCCCCGCCGACATCCCCGAGGAATCGACCCGCGTCCTGCACCTGAAGGCGGAAAGCGGCGATCCCACCATCACCGAAACGCTGATGTCGATCGACCCCGACAAGCGGCAATACAAGTACATGATCACCGATGTCGCGATCGAGGTCCTGCCGGTGACGAACTATTCCTCGACCCTTCAGGTCAAGGACAGCGGCGGCCGCGCCGAGGTGATCTGGAAGGGCGGCTTCTATCGGGGCTATCCCAACAACGATCCCCCTGCCGAGCTGAACGACGATGCCGCCATGGCCGCCGTGAACGGCATCTACCAGGCGGGTCTGGACGCCCTGGCCGAGCGTTTCGGCACCGCCGAGTGAGGCGCGTCGCGCTTGCCGTGATGCTGTCGGCATCCCCTGCGCTTGCAGGGGATCTGGCCTTCGTGACCAGCCAGAACGCCGGGATGGTGACGCTGGTGGATCTGGGTTCGGGGCAGGTGCTGGCGCAGACGCCGATGGCGGGCAAGCCCGCGCCCGTGGCCTATGATCCGGCTTCGGGGCGGGCCTATGTGGTGGCCGCGCAGACCGGCCGGCTTCATGTTCTGGACGAGACGGGCCGGATCGCCGCCAGCCGCGATCTGGCCGAAGGCGCCTTCGGCCTGGCCGTGGCAGCACAGGGCGGGCTGTTCGTGACCGACTGGTTCGGGGCGCGGCTGATGCGCCTGGACGGCGACCTGCGCACGGTCTGGGAGGTTCCGACCGGCGCCGCCCCGGCCGGGGTCGCCGTCAGCGGGGACGGCAGGCTGGTCGCGACGGCGGACCGCGACGCCGATGGGGTCAGCATCTTCGACGCCGGGACAGGGACCCTGCTTCACCGGGTCGGCACGGCGGGGCCGCATCCCTTCGGCATCACCTGGCACGACGGGCGGTTCTGGACGGCCGATGTGCAGGGCGACACGGTATCGGTGATCGACCCGGTGGCGGGCAGGCTGGCCGGCAGCGTTGCGACCGGAAGCCACCCCTATGCCGTGGCCTTCGCCGCAGGGCGCGGCTTCGTGACCAACCAGTACGACGGCACGCTGACGGTCTTCGACCCCGAAAGCCTTGCCGTGCTGGACGAGATCCCGGTCGGCGACTATCCCGAAGGCATCAGCGCCCTGCCCGACGGCGATGCGGTGGCCGTCGCAAACTGGGATTCCGACACTCTGGTGGTTGTCGATGCCCGAAGCCTGACCATCATGGCCGAGATGCCGATGCCGTCCGGCCCGCGCGCCTTCGGGCAGTTCACCGGTCGGCAGGCGTCGCCCTGACCAGCGGCGCGCCGCCCGCCTGCTGCCAGCCCTCGATCCCACCGGGAAACCAGTGGACCGCGGTATAGCCCAGGGCGACCGCGCGCCGGGCGGCGTTCCAGCTCATCCAGCAATCGATGCGGCAGAAGATCACCACCGGCGCCGCGCGGTCGCCGGCGGTGGCCTGTTCCAGCCCTCGTTCAAGGCGGGCCTGCTCCTCGGGGGCCAGATTTTCCCAGCCGGTGTCCGGCAGCCACACCGCGCCCGGAATGGTCTCGTGCAGGGGTTCGCGCCAGATCGTGCCATCGGGCAGGCCCTCGGGCCGCTTCTTGCGGGGCAGGACGTCCAGGAACGGCACCCCTTCGGCATGAAGGCGGATCGCTCCGGCCGCATCGACGACCGTCGCGCCCTGCAGGGTGGCGGGAACGGGGGCGCGGTAGGGTTCGCCGCGATAGCTGTCGGGTTCGGGAACCTGGGCGGCGGCGAGATCCCGCCAGCAGCAGGGCCAGCAGGATCACGCGGATCATTGGATCAGTTCCTTGCCGTAGTCATCGACCAAGGGTACGCCGGCCTCGCGCAGGATGGCGTGGATTTCGGGCTGGTTGCGGCGGATCAGGCTGTTGAGTTCCCGCTTCCATTCCTGTTCCGGCAGCCGCACCCCCATCGTGATGCGATAGAACATCCTGGGGCCGCCGGTTTCCTTCAGCAGCGGCGTGAACTGCAGGTCCGGGTCGTCCTTGACCCGCGGCCCCGCCAGCGGTCCCCACAACACGGCCGCGTCCAGCGTGCCGTCCTTGACGCCCGCGATCAGGTCGCCCACCGGATCCTTCACGCGGCGGTCCACGAACAGGTCGGCGCCCCGCATGTCCTTGGCCAGTCCCGCCTGCGCCATGATCGTGGCGGGCGGAGATCCGGCGATCACCCCGATCGGATGACCCTTCAGCGCCGGATCGGTCAGCCGATCGACGCGGGCCAGATCGCTGTCCTTGCGGGTGACGATGCCGAAGACCGAGGTATAGTAGTGGTTGGTGTTCTGGACCAGTTCATCGCCCTGGGCGTAACCCATCACCACGTCGCATTCCCCCGCCCGCAGCGTCTTGGCGATGAAGCCCGTGCCCGAGGGGAACCAGGTATAGGTCACGGGCAGGCCCAGCCATTCCCCGAAGGCCTCGGCCAGCCTGTTCTCGAACCCCGATCCGTCGCGCGACGACATCGGGGCGTTGGCCGGATCGGCGCAGACCCGGAACTGCGTGGTCGAGCGCAGATCCGCGACCTGGGCCGCGGCAGGCAGGCCCCCCAGCGACAGCAGGACGATCAGCCAGCGAAACCCGCGCATCTTACATCGACATGCAGGAATCTTCCTGCGCCGTGTATTCCTCGGACTTGTCGGCGCGTTCGGCGGGACGGCCCCGCGGGATCGCCCCGGTGCCGTGGGCCAGCAGATACACGTAGATGTCGTCGATGTAGCACCAGACGTTCTTGTTGGTCCCGAAGGCCGGCATGACGGAATTGGTGCCCTGGCGCCCCGAGGCCACGACCTGCTGGAAGTCGTAATAATCCATGCGCAGCACCGAATCCTTCAGGGCCGGGGCGTAGGTCGAGCCCTCGCCATCGGGGCCGTGGCAGACATGGCATTCCGCATGATAGCGGCGGAAGCCGTTGAAGGTCGCGAAATCGACGACGCCGTTCTCGACCTTGAAGGTCGGGATGCCCTCGGCGTTGTACCAGCGGCCGTTTTCCTGCGCGACGGGCGTGATGTCCATGCCGTTGGGCAGGACCGTCGCGGTTCCGGCGGCCTCGGCGGGGGCGCCCCCTTCCGCCGCGTCCCCGGCCGCGGGTTCCGCCGCCGCCGTGGCGCCAGAGGTCGCGGCAGCCGCGCCTGCCCCGGCCGCAGCGGGCGGCGGGGTCTGGCTTTCCGCGTCCTGCGCCGCGGCGGTCGTTGCCACGGTGGCGGCAAGAACCAGCGACGCAAGGCTGGTGATGGCGTTCATGCTGTCATTCCTCCCAAAGGCCAATATACCCGTCCTCCCCAGGTAAAACTCCCCCCGAGATTAACTTCGGGGGGAGCGTTGGATAGCGCAACCTCGCCTTGTCAGGCCGAAAGTATTAGCCGCTGGTGCCGCCTTCGGCGGGCGCCGGTTCCGCAGCGGGCTCGGCCGCGGCCGAGGCCTCGCCCGGCAGTTCGAACACGGTCAGCTGGCCGCCCAGTTCGGTGTAATCCGACAGCGCGGCATAGCCGCCCACCGCGCCCAGGCCGTCGTTCGGGTTGGTCAGCCCCGCCGCAAGGCCGATGCCCGCCCAGCCGCCGACCCCGGACAGGATGCCGATATACTGCTTGCCGCCGTGTTCATAGGTCATCACGTTGCCGATGATCCCCGACGGGGTCTTGAAGCGGTAAAGCTCCTCGCCGGTGTCCGCATCGACCGCCTTCAGGAAGCCTTCCAGCGTGCCGTAGAAGACCACGTCGCCAGCCGTCGCCAGGGCGCCCGACCAGACCGAGAACTGCTCGGGCAGGGACCACTTGATCTCGCCGTTGACGTTGTCCCAGGCGATGAAGTTGCCCATGCCGCCGTGGCTTTCGGGGGCGGGATACATGGACAGGGTGGCGCCGACATAGGGCTGCCCGGCCGTGTAGGCGACGCGGAAGGGTTCGTAATCCATGCAGACGTGGTTCGTCGGCACGTAGAAGGTCTGCGTCTTGGGCGAATAGGCCGCCGGCTGCTGGTCCTTGGAACCGAGGGCCGCGGGGCAGATGCCGGTGACGTTGTTGTCCTCGCCGCCCTGCGAGGTAGAATATTCCGCCACGACCTGCGGGCGGCCATAGGTTTCCGAATTCGGATCCATGTCCACGCCGGTGGTCCAGTTCACCGCAGGGTCGTATTTCTCGGCCACCAGCAGTTCGCCCGTCTCGCGGTCGAGGGTGTAGGCCAGGCCGTTGCGGTCGAAATGGGTCAGCAGCTTGCGCTGTTGGCCGTCGATCTCCTGATCCGTCAGGATCATCTCGTTGACGCCGTCGTAGTCCCATTCGTCGTGGGGCGTCATCTGATAGAACCACTTGGCCATGCCGGTGTCGGCATCGCGGGCCATGATGGTCATCGACCACTTGTTGTCGCCCGGCCGCTGCGCGGGGTTCCAGGTGGACGGGTTGCCGGTGCCGTAATAGATCAGGTTCAGGTCCGGGTCATAGGAATACCAGCCCCAGGTGGTGCCGCCGCCGATCTTCCACTGGTCGCCTTCCCAGCTGTTGAGGCTGCTGTCGGCGCCGATCGGCTTGCCCAGATGGGTGGTGTTTTCGGGATCGACCAGCATCTCCTCGTCGGGGCCGGTGGAATAGGCCTTCCAGACCTCGGTGCCGTCGGCCAGGTTATAGGCGGTGACGCGGCCGCGCACGCCGTATTCGCCGCCCGACACGCCGACGATGACCTTGTCCTTCACCGGCAGGACGGTGGCGGTGTTGGTCTCGCCGATGGCGGGATCGCCGGTCTTGACGGACCACTTCACCTCGCCGGTCTTGGCATCCAGGGCCACCAGCGTGGTGTCGGCCTGGTGGCTGATGATCATCCCGTCGGCATAGGCCACGCCGCGATAGACCGTGTCGCAGCACATCACCGCGATCACCTCGGGGTCCTGCTGCGGCTCGTAGCGCCACAGGATCCGGCCGTCATTGGCCAGGTCCAGGGCGAAGATGTTGTTGGGGAACGGCGTGTGGACATACATGATGTCGCCGATCACCAGGGGGCTGCCCTCATGCCCGCGCAGCACGCCGGTCGAGAAGGTCCAGGCCACCCGCAGATCGCCCACGTTGTCGCGGTTGATCTGGTCCAGTTCGGAATAGCGATGGTTGGCATAGTTGCCGGTCTGGATCGCCCATTGTTCGGGCTTGGCGGTTTCGGCCAGCACGCTTTCGTTGGCCCAGCCGGCCGTGCCCGTCAGAAGCAGCACGGCGACCGTGCTGTTCAGCAATCTTTTCATGAAAGTTCCTCCGCTGTTGGAAGCGTGCGACAGGTTCCCTCCTCCCGTCGCCGTCCTGGAGGCAGTCTTGGGCCGGCCATGCCCTGCGTCAATCAGCCCTTCCGGCAAATGCCCCTAAAGTCTTAGGCCATTTGCCAAAAATGCCGGGAAGGTTCGGCAAGGGTCACAGCAGCCGTTCGGCGTGCCACATCACGTGGTCGGCCATGAAGGACTGCACGAAGAAGTAGCTGTGGTCATAGCCCGGCTGCATGCGGAACTGCCCCGGCTGGCGGCGGGCCATCATCGCCTGGGCCAGCGCCTCGGGGCGCAGCTTGTCCAGGAACTGGTCGGCGCTGCCCTGGTCGATCAGAACCTCGCCGGGATAGCCCCTCTCGGCCATCAGGATGGTGGCGTCGTGGGCGCGCCAGGTGCTGCGGTCCTGGCCCAGATAGGCGGTCAGCTGCTTGCGGCCCCAGTCGGATTCGGTGGGGTTGGCGATGGGCGCGAAGGCCGATACCGACCGGAAGCGGTCGGGGTGGGTCATGGCGATGGTCAGCGCGCCGTGCCCGCCCATCGAATGGCCGGTGATGCCCATCGCCTCGGGGTCGATGGCGAAGCTGCCGGCCACCAGTTCGGGCAGCTCATGGACCACATAGTGCCACATCCGGTAATGCGGCGCCCAGGGATCCTGGGTGGCGTCCACATAGAAGCCCGCGCCCTGGCCCAGGTCATAGGCCTCGTCGTCGGCGACATCATCGCCGCGCGGCGAGGTGTCGGGGAAGACGATGGCGATGCCGGCCTCGGCGCAGGATGCCTGGGCCGCGGCCTTGGTCATGGCGTTTTCGTGCGTGCAGGTCAGGCCGGACAGATACCACAGGACGGGCACGCGTTCGTGGGCCACCAGTTCCGGCATGAAGACCGCGAAGGTCATGTCGGTGCCGGTCGCCTGCGAGCGGTGGCGATATACGCCCTGCGTGCCGCCGAAGCTGCGGTTTTCGGAAAGGGTTTCAAGGCTCATCGGCTGCTCCTGTCAGATCGTGGAACATGACCAGCGCATCGACGTAGCCATGCCGGGGGTGAAGAAACGCGCCGGGAAGGCGCCCGACAATGGCAAATCCCGCCTTCTGCCACGAATGAACGGCATCGGCATTGATCGAGACGACGAAGTTGAACTGCATCGCCCGGAACCCCTGGTCCCTTGCCCAGGACTTTGCATGGGTCACCAAGGTGGCCGCGATCCCCCGGCCCCGCGCCTCGGGATGGGTGGCGAAGCTGGCATTGGCGACATGCGCGCCCGGGCCCGGCCGGTTGCGCCCGACATGGCTGGTGCCCAGGATGCGGCCCCCGGCTTCGGCCACGAACACGGTGAACGGCGCGGCGAACCAGTCCCCCAGCGCGTCCTCGGGGGTGATGTCGCGCGGGATGCAATAGGTTTCGCCCGCGCGATAGACCGGCTTCAGGATCGCCCAGATGGCGCCCCGGTCGGCGTCGGTGGCGGGGCGGATCGCCACCCCGCCGGCCGTCATTTCCAGTTCGTCCACGCTGCGGATGACCTTGCCCAGCAGGCCATAGTCCAGGGCTTCCTGCGTGTTCAGCCAGAAATCGCGCTGCGTGTCCTGTTCGATGCGTTCGACCGTCTGGCCGGTAGCCTCGGCGAAGATCTGGTTCAGCCGGTCGCGCATCAGACGCACCTGTTCGGCCTGGATCATCATGTCCGACGAGGTGCCGCCGATCCCGCCCGAGGGCTGGTGGATCAGGAAGCGCGTGTTGGGCAGGCAGAAGCGGTTTTCCTTCTTGGCGGCCACGAAGATCAGCGCGCCCGCCGACGCCACCCAGCCCGAGCCGATGGTGCGCACGGTGGGGCGGATGAACTTGATCACGTCGTGGATCATGTCGCCCGATTCCACATGCCCCCCAGGCGAGGAGATCAGCATGTTGATGGGCTTGTCGCTGTCCTCGGCCAGGGCCAGCAGATGGGCCACGGTGCGCTGCGCCAGCTTGTCGTTGATCGTGCCGGCGACGATCACCGTGCGCGACTTGAAATACAGCTTGCCGATCTTGTCGCCTTCGGGAAGCCCCAGGCCGCCGTCCTTTTCGCCCTCGTGGCGCCGGTCGTCCTCCTCGGGTTCGTCGTCGTCGTCATCGTCCAGCCACTGGTGACGCATCGGCCTGCTCCTTCTTTTCCTCATGGCGACGGCGGGACCATGGCCCCGCCGTTTCTTTACCTATGCAGGGATGAAGGATCAGTAAAGGACGACCGAGCGGATCGACTCGCCCTTGTGCATCAGGTCGAAGCCCCTGTTGATGTCGTCCAGCGGCAGGGTGTGGGTGATCATCGGGTCGATCTCGATCTTGCCGTCCATGTACCAGTCGACGATCCTGGGCACGTCGGTGCGGCCCCGGGCGCCGCCGAAGGCGGTGCCCTTCCAGACGCGGCCGGTGACAAGCTGGAACGGGCGGGTGCTGATTTCCGCGCCGGCGGGCGCCACGCCGATGATGATCGACTGGCCCCAGCCGCGATGGGTGCATTCCAGCGCATCGCGCATCACCTTGACGTTGCCTGTGGCGTCGAAGCTGTAATCCGCCCCGCCGATCTGGTCGAAGGGCGTCTTGGTCATCTCGACGATGTGCTGGACGATGTTGCCGTCGATCTCCTTCGGATTGACGAAATGCGTCATGCCGAAGCGTTCGGCCATCGGCTTGCGGTCGTTGTTCAGATCGACGCCGATGATCATGTCCGCGCCCGCCAGCCGCAGGCCCTGGATCACGTTCAGACCGATGCCGCCCAGGCCGAAGACCACCGCCTTGGCGCCGATCTCCACCTTGGCGGTGTTGATGACGGCGCCGATGCCCGTGGTGACGCCGCAGCCGATGTAGCAGATCTTGTCGAAGGGCGCGTCCTCGCGGACCTTGGCCACGGCGATTTCCGGCAGCACCGTGTAGTTGGAAAAGGTCGAGCAGCCCATGTAGTGCCGGATCGGCGTGCCATCCAGCATCGAGAACCGGCTGGTCCCGTCAGGCATCAGGCCCTGGCCCTGGGTTCCCCGGATCGCCGTGCAGAGGTTGGTCTTGCCCGACAGGCAGGACGGGCACTGGCGGCATTCCGGCGTATAGAGCGGGATGACGTGATCGCCCGGCTTGACCGAGGTCACGCCCGGCCCGACCTCGACCACGATGCCCGCACCCTCGTGGCCCAGGATCGCCGGGAAGATCCCTTCGGGGTCGTCGCCCGAGCGGGTGAATTCGTCGGTGTGGCAGATGCCGGTGGCCTTGATCTCGATCATCACCTCGCCCTGTTTCGGGCCTTCCAGGTTGACCTCCATCACTTCCAGCGGACGGCCAGCCTCCAGGGCTACGGCGGCACGGGTTCTCATCGCTTGTCTCCTCTCGGTTCGGGCATTCTTCTCAAAGCCACAGGGGCCGCGTCGCGGCCCCGTGGTTGTGCGTGGGCTCTGCCGGGGCCGTCAAGCCGCCAGCTTGCCCGAGCGCCTGGCGACATGGGTGGCGATGGCGTCCATCAGCGGCGGGGACAGCGCGTCGTAGGGTTCCAGACCCAGTTCGCGCAGCCGCGCCCGGATGCCGTCCATCCGCGCCGGATCGACGCCCGATTCGATGACGCTGCTGACGAAGGCCGCAAATTCCGGCGCCGCCCAGCCTTCCTCGTCCGACAGTTCGGTATGCACGAAGTCCAGGCCGTAGAACGGGTGGTCCTTGTTCTCGATCCGGCCATACATGTGCACGCCGCAGTCCCGGCAGGCGTAACGCTGGATCGGCGCGTCCCTGTTGACGACCTCAAGCTTGTCGCCGTTCTCCAGAACCTCGACCGCGTCGCGCGACACCACCGCCACCATGCTGAAGATCGCCCCGTCGGGCTTCCAGCACTTGGTGCAGCCGCAGACGTGGTTGTGGGCCGTCTGCGCCCCGACCCGGACCCGAACCGGATCGGTCGCGCAATGGCAGGTCAGAACCCCGCCCGAAAAACTGGCGGTGGCCGGGGCAATGCCCCGATCGACGGCAGGGTGGATCTTCACCCCTTCAGTGCTGGCCATGGTTCTTCCTCCCGATGAACCGAACGTCCTGCAACCGTCGCGCCATCGGGAAGGTTCGGCAAGTCGGAGGAAGGTTGTAGCGCCCCGGCGGCCGGGGCGCGACCGCGGCGTTCCCGCAGGCCGCCGGCCAGCGGCCCGGGTCAGCTAGCCGGGGTGGACGAGACGCCGACCTTGGCCGGGCGAAGCAGCCGGTCATGCAGGCGGAAGCCGTTGTCCATGACCTGGATGATCTCTCCGGCGGTGGTGCCGGGAACGGCGGCCTCGAACATGGCCTCGTGTTCGGCCGGGTCGAACCTGTCGCCCGGCTTGGGCGTGATGACGGCGATGCCGTGCTTGGCAAAGACGTTCGAGAGTTCGCGCAGCGTCAGTTCCACCCCCTCGATCAGGGCCGAGGCGGCGGCGCGCTGTTCGTCGGTGGCGGCGTCCAGCGCCCGGGTCAGCGCATCGTGGACCGGCAGCAGGTCGCGGGCCAGGCGCGAGCCGCCGTATTGTTCGGCGTCGCGGCGGTCCTTGTCGGCGCGCTTGCGCGCGTTCTCGGCATCGGCCAGGGCGCGCATCCACTTGTCGCGCAGTTCGTCGCGCTCGGCCTTCAGGGCGGCGATCTCCTCCGAGGGATCGGCCAGGGGATCCGCCAGGATGTCGTCAATGGGCTGTTCGTTCTGCTCGTTCATCGTCCTTCATCCTTTCCGGCCGGACAGCACCCGCCCGACCAGTTGCGCGGTATAGTCGACGATCGGCACGATGCGGCCATAGTTCAGCCGGGTCGGTCCGATGACGCCCACCGCGCCTACAATCTTTCGGTCGGCATTCATATAGGGTGAAACGACCAGAGCGGAACCCGAAAGCGAAAAAAGCTTGTTTTCCGACCCGATGAAGATCCGCACGCCCTCGCCCTTCTCGGCCAGTTCCAGGAACTCGACGATGTCGCGCTTGCGTTCCAGGTCGTCGAACAGAACCCGGATGCGGTCCAGATCCGCCGCCTCCTGGTCCAGAAGGTTGGACCGGCCCCGCACGATCAGCCGCGGATCGCTGGACCCGCCGTCCCACAGCGCCAGCCCCGACTGGACCAGTTCGGCGGCCAGCACGTCCAGTTCCTGCCGCCGCGCGGCGATCTCGCCGCCGATCTGGCCGCGCAGTTCCGACAGCGTCTTGCCCTCGGCCATGGCGTTCAGGAAATTCCCCGCCTCGCGCATCGAGGAGGGCGTCTGCCCCGCCGGCGGGGTGAACAGGCGGTTTTCCACGTGCCCGTCGGCAAAGACCAGCACCACCAGCGCCCGGTCGGGGCCCAGGCTGATGAACTCGATATGGCGGATCGGCGCCTCGTGCTTGGGCATCAGCACCAGCGACGCGCCCCGGGTGATCGAGGACAGCGCCGTGCTGACCCGGTCCAGCAGCACGCCGGTGTCGGGATCGTCGTTGCCCAGCGTCTGGTCGATGGCGGCGCGGTCGGTGGCGTTGACGGTGTCCACCTCCAACATGCCGTCCACGAACAGCCGCAGCCCCTGCTGCGAGGGCATCCGCCCGGCCGAGACATGCGGGCTGTCCAGAAGCCCCATGTATTCCAGATCCTGCATGACGTTGCGGATGGTCGCCGCGCTCAGCTTCTCGGACAGCTCGCGCGTCAGGGTGCGCGATCCCACCGGCTCGCCGGTCTGCAGATAGATCTCGACCACGCGGCGGAAGATCTCGCGCGATCGGTCGTTCATGTCCTGCAGAGGCGTCTTCTGGTCCATGTCCCTCGCGGGGTTGCGTGAAGGGCCGGTGGGGCGGTATGGGGCGGCATCTTCGCGAAAGGAACGAACGATGCGCCCGTCTGGCCGGAATTTAAGCCAAATGCGTCCGATTTCAATCGAAACCGGCGTGATGGCCCATGCCGAGGGGTCGTGCCTGATCCGGGTCGGCAACACCCATGTGCTGTGCAGCGCGACGCTGGAGGAAACGCCGCCGCGGTTTCTGAAGAGCACCGGGCTGGGCTGGGTGACGGCGGAATACGGGATGCTGCCGCGCGCCACCAACACCCGCAACCGGCGCGAGGCCGCCACCGGCAAGCAGTCGGGCCGCACCCAGGAAATCCAGCGCCTGATCGGCCGCAGCCTGCGCGCAGGCGTGGACCGGGTCGCCCTGGGCGAACGCCAGATCACCATCGACTGCGACGTGATCCAGGCCGACGGCGGCACCCGCTGCGCGTCGATCACCGGCGGCTGGGTAGCGCTGCGGCTGGCGGTGAACAGGCTGTTGAAGGCGGGCGCGATCACCAGCGACCCGATCATGGACCATGTGGCGGCCGTCAGCTGCGGCATCTATGCCGGCCAGGCGGTGCTGGATCTGGACTATGCCGAGGACAGCGAGGCGGGCACGGACGGCAATTTCGTGCTGACCGGCGCGGGCCGGCTGATCGAGGTGCAGATGTCGGCCGAGGGCGCGACCTTCTCGCGCGATCAGATGGGGCAGTTGCTGGATCTGGCCGAGGCAGGCATGGCCGAACTGGTCGCCGCCCAGAAGGCCGCCCTGGCATGAGGCGCTTCGACGGCACCCGACTGCTGGTCGCCACCCACAACGCCGGCAAGCTGGAGGAGATGCGCGCCCTGCTGGCGCCCTACGGCGTTACGGTGGTCGGCGCGGCCGAGGCCGGCCTGCCCGAGCCCGAGGAAACCGAGACCAGCTTCGTCGGCAATGCCCGCATCAAGGCGCGCGCCGCCGTGCAGGCCACCGGCCTGCCCGCCCTGTCCGACGACAGCGGCATCTGCGTCGATGCCTTGGGCGGCGCGCCGGGCGTCCACACCGCCGACTGGGCCGAAACCGGCCAGGGGCGCGACTTCCGCATGGCCATGCAGCGCACCTGGGACGAACTGGAATCGCGCAATGCCCCTGCCCCACGGACCGCCCAGTTCCGCTGCACGCTGGTGCTGATGTGGCCCGACGGCCATGACGAGGTGTTCGAGGGCGTGCTGCCCGGCCAGGTCGTCTGGCCGCCGCGCGGGGTTGAAGGCCACGGCTACGACCCCATCTTCATGCCGGACGGGCATGACGTGACCCTGGGGGAAATGTCGCCGGCGATTAAGAACAGCCTCAGCCATCGCGCGCGGGCGGTAGAGCAGATGATAAGGGGCAGCTTTGCATAGGATCTCGACCGGATCGCCCTTCGAGGCGGCCCTGGCCTATAGCCGCGCGGTGGTGAAGGGCGACTGGTGCTTCGTGTCGGGCACCACCGGATACGACTATGCCACCATGACCATGCCCGACGATCCCTGCCAGCAGGCGCGCAACTGCTTTCACACCATCTTCGCGACCCTGGTCGAGGCGGGCTTTGCCCCGGGCGACATCGTGCGGGTGCAATACACCCTGACCGAGGCGGCCCTGATCGACGCCATTGCCCCTGCCCTGGTCGAGGCCCTGGGCGACATCCGCCCGGCCGCGACCATGGTCATCGCCGGCCTGATCCGGCCCGAGATGAAGGTCGAGGTCGAAGTCACGGCGATGCGCGCATGATGATGCCGGGGCCGGACAGCTTCGCGGAAGACTGGCGGGCCGGGGGTTTCGGCCTTTACGTCCACTGGCCCTTCTGCGCGGCCAAGTGCCCCTATTGCGATTTCAACAGCCATGTGGCCTCGGTCGTGGATCAGGCCCGCTGGGCCGCCGCGCTGTCGTCCGAGATCGCCCGGCTTGGCGCCGAACTGCCGGGTCGCCACCTGGGCAGCATCTTCCTGGGCGGCGGCACCCCTTCGCTGATGGAACCCGAGACGGTGGACACGGTCCTGCGCGCCGCCCGCGCCGCCTGGGGTTTCGCCAACGACATCGAGATCACGCTGGAGGCCAACCCCACCAGCGTCGAACGCGGCCGCTTCCTGGGCTTTGCCCAGGCGGGCGTGAACCGGCTGTCCATGGGCATCCAGGCGCTGAACGACGCCGACCTGCGCGCCCTGGGCCGCCTGCATTCCGTGGCCGAGGCGCGGGCCGCCTTCGACGTGGCCCGGTCCTGCTTCGACCGCGTCAGCTTCGACCTGATCTATGCCCGGCAGGGCCAGACGCGCGCGGCCTGGCGCGCGGAACTGACCGAGGCCCTGTCGATGGCCGTGGATCACCTGTCGCTGTATCAGCTGACCATCGAACCCGGAACCGCCTTCGGCGCGCGGGCGGCGGCGGGCAAGCTGCGCGACCTGCCCGACGACGATCTGGCCGCGGACATGTATCTGGACACCCAGGATCTCTGCGAGGCGGCGGGCATGGCGGGCTACGAGACGTCGAACCACGCCCGGCCGGGGGCGGAAAGCCGCCACAACCTGGTCTACTGGCGGCAGGGAGACTGGGCGGCGGTGGGTCCGGGCGCGCATGGCCGCATCACGCTGCCGCCATCCCCGGCGGGATCCGGCGGGCGCTTCGCGACCGAGGCACACGTTGCCCCCGGCGCCTGGCTTCACGCGGTCGAGACCGCGGGAACGGGCGAATCCCTGCGCGCGTTGGTGCGCGGGGATGAACAGGCAACCGAGTATCTTCTGATGGCGCTGCGACTGGCCGAGGGACTGGACGAAGCCCGCTATGCGCGGCTGGCCGGCGCGCCGCTGGACGATGGCGCCATCCGGCGCCTGACCGACCTGGGCATGGTCGGGCGCCAGGGCGGCCGGTTGCGCACGACGCGCCGGGGCCGCCCCCTTTTGAACGCCATCCTGCGCGAACTGGCGGCCTGAGATGCGTTCCCTGTGGTATGCCCTTGGCATTGTGTCGCTGGCGATCGGCCTTGTCGGCGTCGTCCTGCCGGTGGTGCCCACCGTGCCCTTCCTGCTGCTGGCGGCGGCGGCCTTTGCACGCAGCAGCCCAAGCCTGGAGCGGCGGATCCTGAACCATCCCACCTATGGGCCGCCGGTGCGCGCCTGGCGCGAACGCGGGGCGGTCAGCCGCCTGGCCAAGATCTGGGCCACCCTGGCGATGGCCTGCGGCGTGGGCTTCAGCCTGATCGCCGGGATGCCGCTGTGGGTCGTCACCACGCAGGCGATGATCTGCACGGCGGTCGGGGCCTATCTCGTGACCCGGCCGGAACACTGACATGACCGGCGCGGGCTTCCGCGACCGGATCGCCGGTCTGGATGCCGTCGATCTGGCGCGCCGGCTGATCGGGGCCGTCCTTCTGGTGCGCGGCGCGGGCGGCATCGTCATCGAGACCGAGGCTTACGGGCGCGAGGATCCCGCGTCCCACAGCTTTCGCGGCCCGACAGCGCGCAACGCCTCGATGTTCGGGCCGGCGGGACATGCCTATGTCTATCGCTCCTACGGCATCCACCTGTGCCTGAACGTCGTGGCCCGCCCCGGCGAAGCGGTGCTGATCCGCGCCCTGCAGCCCACCACGGGGATCGAGGCGATGGCAGCGCGCCGCAACAGCCCGCTGCTGTGCAACGGCCCCGGGCGGCTGACCCAGGCGCTTGGCATCCGCCCCGATGACGACGGCGCGCCTTTCGACGGGCCCGACCTGACGATCGCGCTTGGCGCAAGCCGCGATGACCTGCTGACGGGACCGCGCATCGGCATCAGCCGCGCGCGGGACCTGCCCTGGCGGTTCGGGCTGGCCGGGGCAAGGGGCCTCAGCCGGCCGTTCCCCCCGCAGGCCGCCTAGGCCATCACCCGCGTCAGCGCGGCGTCGATGGCGTCGGTGAGGCGGTCGATGTCGCCTTCCGTGGCGATCAGCGCCGGTGACAGGCAGAGCGTGTTGTTGAGCCCGGGCAGCGAGCGGTTGGTCGCGCCGATGATGACACCCTGGCTCAGGCAGTCGGCCACAACGGCCTGCACGCGCTTTTCGTCCAGCGGTTCGCGGGTGGCGCGATCGGCCACCAGTTCGGCCCCGCAGAACAGGCCCTTGCCGCGCACGTCGCCGATGACCGCGTGACGATCCTGCAGCGCGCGCAGGTTCGCCATCAGCCGCGCGCCCATGGCCAGGGTGTTGTCCAGAAGCCCCTCGTCCTCGATGATGCGCATGTTTTCCAGCGCGGCCACCGGTCCCGCCGTGCAGCCCCCGAAGGTCGAGATGTCGCGGAAATAGCCCAGCGGATCGGAGGCGTCGTCCTTGAACATCTCGAACACGGCTTCCGTCGTGACGGTGCAGGAAATCGCTGCGTATCCCGAGGCGACCCCCTTGGCCATGGTCACGAAATCGGGCTCGATCCCGTAGTTCTGGTAGCCGAACCAGGTGCCGGTGCGGCCCAGGCCGCAGACCACCTCGTCGATGTGCAGCAGGATCCCGTACTTGCGGCAGATCTCCTGCACGCGCGGCCAGTATCCCTTGGGGGGCGTGATGACGCCGCCCCCGGCGGTGACGGGTTCCAGAACGATCGCGCCCACCGTGTCGGGGCCTTCGCGCAGGATGACCTCCTCGATGGCGTCGGCGGCGCGTTCGCCATAATTCTGGACATCCCACTGCGCCCGGTATTCCAGGCAATGGGGCACGCGCACGAAGCCGTCGGGATAGGGTCCGTATTGCGCCGCCCGCTGGTCCTGGCCGCTGGTCGCCAGCGTGCCGATGGTGGTGCCGTGATAGTCGCGGTCGCGATAGAGGATCTTCCACTTGCGGCCGCCATGCCGGCGCGCGGCGATCTGGCGGACCATCTTGTAGACCTTCTCGTTGGCCTCGGACCCCGAGTTCGAGTAATAGACCCGGCTCATCCCCGGCATCTTCTGGATCAGCCGTTCCGCAAACAGCGCCGCCGGCACGTTGCCTGCCGCCCCCGCGTAATAGTTCAGCTTCACCAGCTGGTCGCGGATGGCGTTGGCGATGCTTTCGCGGCCGTAGCCCACGTTGACGGTCCAGACGCCGCCCGACACCCCGTCCAGGTATTCCCGGCCGTTGGTGTCCCACAGCCGCATCCCCTTGCCTTCCACGAAGACGCGCGGATCGGCGGTCTCGTAGGGCTTGTGCTGGCTGAGGTGGTGCCAGACATGGGCGCGGTCGGCGGCGACCACATGGGACAGGTCGTTCACGGGATGGTCGAGGGACATGGGGCAGGCTCCGGCAAGGCCAGGCGGCGCCAGGGCCGCGGATGGCGACAAGATCGGCGCCAGTGTCGGGCGATCCCGCCGTTTGGGCAATGGTGATTTTCGCCCCACGGCCAGCTTGTTGATCCGGCAGGGTTCTGGCAGCATCCGCTTCGGATCGGAAGCAGGCGAGCGATGGCCCGGCAGGACGAGGACGCAGACCGGCTGGTGGCGATGCGCCTGCGCGTCGTGCGGCGGTCGGTGGGCCTGTCGCAGCGCGAACTGGCGCGCCGGGCGGGCGTCGGCAGCGGCACGATCTCGCAGATCGAGTCGCTGTCGCTGAAGCCTCGGTCTCGGTGCTGAAGCGGATCCTGGACGCGGTGCCGATGGATCTGGGGACCTTCTTCAGCTTCAATCTGACGGCCGATCAGGCCCAGGTCTTCCGGCGCGCGGACCACGTGAACATCGGCGCGCCGGGCATCAGGTATATGCTGCTGGCCGCGCAGCGTCCCGGCCGCGCCATCCAGATGCTGCACGAGTTCTACGAGCCCCAGACCACTTCGGGCCGCCATGTCCTGTCCCATGCCGGCGAGGAATGCGGCATCGTCATCCGCGGAACGCTGGAGGTCACCATCGGGGACGAGGTGCATGTGCTGAACGCGGGGGACGGGTATTACTTCAGTAGCAGCCTGCCCCACCGGTTCCGCAACATCGGCACCGCCGTCTGCGAGGTCGTGAGCGCCTGCACGCCCCCCAGTTTCTGAGGCGCGCGCGCCGTCTTCCCGGGGCCGGCGGGCCGGTATCCGTTGCCGCGAATGTCAGGGAACCGGGCTTGCCGACCGCCGTTACCAAGCATGTCACAACCCGCTGATCCCCTGTCCCATCCCGCCCCCCTGACCGAGGGGCTCGAGCGCCTGGACATCGAGGCCGCGGCATCCGCGGCCCGGCATCGCCGCCACCCGGTCGTCAGGGCCCTGGGCGCGGCCATCGTCGCGCGCGACCAGCCCGTGCTGGCCGCGCCCGCCATCGCCACCGCCATCCTGATGTCGGGGATTCAGGTGCCGCGCGCCAGGCAGTACCCCAGCGACGTCGCGGCCGGGGCGGCGCCTGGCCTTGCCGCCGCCGGGCTGGTCAACCTGCTGCTTCCCCCTCTTCAAGAACCCCATCCCAAGGAGAACGACCATGTCGGATAACGCCACCAGGACCCTCTCGGCCGTGTTCGAGACGCGCGAGGCCGCGGATTATGCCATCGAGCATCTGGTCCAGCAGCATGGTCTGAACCGTGCCGACATCTTCGCCGAGCCGCAGGGCGATCGGAATACCGCCGGCAGCAGCCCCTCGGGCGGGGATGCGAACAAGGGGGACACCCCGTCCGATCCGGCCCTGAACGGCGCGGTCCGGGTGTCGGTGGACGCCGTGCAGGACCAGGCCGAGGCGGTCCGGGCCACCTTCCAGGAGATGGGCGGCCAGGACATCGACGCGCGCTAGCCGGTCCTTGGCCGGGCGCTTCCTAGCCAGGGGATCATTCGCCGGACACGAACTTGTTGAAGCGGCTGGTGTCCCCACCGGCCGTCTTGTCCTGATAGAGAAAACTCAGGCCATTGTCGTCGAAGATCCGGAAGAACTCGTCCCAGTCGATGCGGGTCAGGTTCTCCTCGGGCTCGCCGAAGTCGATGCGCAGGATGCCGCCCTTGCCGCCGGTATCGACCTTGGCGGGATGACCGTCGCGGGCCTCGGCCCAGGCGCGGATGGTGTCGTGATCGCGGGTGGTTTGGGATTGGGACATGACAGGCTCCGATGGTGTTTCCCCGGCCAAACGCCGCGGCCCGGTGCCTGTTCCGCCGGCCGTGTCGTCGGGGCAAACGGGGCAGGCCGATGGAACGCGGCGCCGCCCCAGTGGTTAATGCCTGCCACCTGCCAGCATCAAGGCCAGCATCCGGGGACCCCATGCAGATCAGACTTCACGTGAACGGCGCAGTCCATGACCTTGACCTGGACCCGCGCACGACGCTTCTGGACGCGCTGCGTCACCACATCCGGCTGACCGGAACCAAGAAGGGCTGCGACCACGGCCAGTGCGGCGCCTGCACGGTTCTGATGGACGGCCGCCGGATCAATGCCTGCCTGACGCTGGCCTGCATGGCCGATGACGCGCAGATCACCACCATCGAGGGCCTGGGCACGCCCGACCGGCTGTCGCCCCTGCAGCAGCAATTCCTGGACCATGACGGCTTCCAGTGCGGCTATTGCACGCCGGGGCAGATCTGTTCGGCCACGGGGATGCTGGAAGAGATCGCGGCCGGCTGGCCCAGCCACGTCTCGGACAGCCTGGAAGGCCCCTTCGAGCTGACCCATGCCGAGATCGCCGAGCGGATGAGCGGCAACCTGTGCCGCTGCGCCGCCTATACCCACATCGCCGCGGCGATCCGGCAGGCCGCCCGCGCGGACGACCGGCGCGAGGACGCGGCATGAGAGAGTTCACCTATCATCGCGCCGCATCGGTGGCCGACCTGCCGGCGGGCGCCACCATCATCGCCGGCGGCACCAACCTGCTGGATCTGATGAAGCTCGAGGTGATGGCCCCGGATGCCCTGGTGGACATCACCCACCTGGATCTGGACCGGATCGAACCCTACGAGGGCGGGCTGCGCATCGGGGCGCTTGTCAGGAACAGCGATCTGGCGGCGGATCCGGTGATCCGGCGGGATTATCCGGTCCTGTCGCGCGCCCTTCTGGCCGGCGCCAGCGGGCAGTTGCGCAACATGGCGACCACCGGCGGCAACCTGATGCAGCGCACGCGCTGCCCCTATTTCTACGACCGCCGCATGGCCTGCAACAAGCGCGAGCCCGGCACCAGTTGCGCGGCCCAGGGCGGGGTGACCCGGCACCATGCGATCCTGGGCCAGTCCGAGCATTGCATCGCCACCTATCCCGGCGACATGGCGGTTGGCCTTCTGGCGCTTGACGCGGTGATCCAGATCGACGGGCCCTCGCCCCGCCAGGTGCCTCTGGCCGATTTCCACCTGCTGCCCGGCGACACGCCGCATATCGAGACGGTCCTGAAACCCGGCGAGATCATCACCGCCGTGATCCTGCCCGCCCCCGTCGGTGGCCAGCACCGCTATCGCAAGGTGCGCGACCGGGCGTCCTATGCCTTTGCCCTGGTCTCGGTGGCCGCCGTGATCCGCACCGAGGGCGGGCGCATCAGCCATGCCGCCTTGGCCTTCGGCGGCGTCGCGGCCAAGCCCTGGCGCGACCGCGAGGCCGAGGCGGTGCTGCTGGGCCGGGAACCCTCGGATGCGCTGTTCAACGAGGCCGCCGACATCCTGTTGCGCCAGGCCCGTGCGGAAGGCGATCATGCCTTCAAGATTCCCCTGCTGCGCCGCAGTCTTGTGGCGACGCTGCGCGATGCGACCGGACTGGAGGCCAAGGCATGACCCTGACACGTCACCTGAGGGTCGATGGACCCAACCACGATGACCGGCTGGACATGATGGCCCAGGGCGTCCTGGGCCAGCCCCTGAACCGGCTGGAAGGGCCGCTGAAGGTCACCGGCCGCGCCACCTATGCCGCCGAGGCGCATCCGGCGGGCATGGTCTATGGCGTGCTGGTCCAGGCGACCATTCCCGCCGGCAAGGTGCTGGAGATCGGCGATGCGCCGGGCGCCCTGGCGGTGATCCACGACAAGCGGATGGTCCGCTATGCCGCGCAGGGCATGGACAAGAAGGGGCCGACCTCGGGACCCGACCGGGTCGAATACATGGGCCAGTCGGTGGCCCTAGTGGTGGCCGAAACCTTCGAGGCCGCGCGCCACGCCGCGCAGAACCTGGCCATCCGCTACAAGCCCGAAAGCGTGCCGGTCGAACCGGACGCCGTGACCCCGGAACTGCCGCCGAAAAAGCAGTCTACGGCCGGCAACGTGGACAAGGCCATGGAGGAGGCCGCCGTCACCCTGGACCGGGTCTGGCACACGCCGTCGCACATGGGCGCGGCGATGGAGCCCCATGCCGCCATCGCGGAATGGGACGGCGATCAGGTAACGATCCGGGCCGCGCTGCAGATGCTGTCGTCCAACCGCAAGCAGATGGCCGACGCCCTGGGAATCAAGGAACAGAACCTGCGGCTCCTGTCGCCCTATGTCGGCGGCGGCTTCGGCTCGAAGCTGGGGATCAATGCGGAAGCGGTCTCGGCGGCCATCGCCGCCCGGGAACTGGGGCGGCCGGTGATGGTCGCCATGACCCGCCAGCAGGTCTTCGAGCTTGCGCACCGCCGGTCCGAAACGCGCCAGCGCATCCGGCTGGCCTGCGACGCGGAAGGCCGGCTGACGGGCATTGGGCACGATTCCCGGGTCTCGAACCTGCCCGACAGCGAATTCGTCGAGCCGGTCGGTCAGGCCACCCCCTTCACCTATCAGGCCGAACATCGGCAGGTGACCCATGCGGTCGCGCGCATCCACCGCGGATGCGCCGGATCGGTCCGCGCCCCCGGCGAGGCGGTCGGGGTCACGGTCTTCGAATGTGCCATGGACGAACTGGCCGAGGCGACGGGAATCGATCCGGTCGAATTGCGCCTGCGCAACATCCCCGATGTCGAACCGACGACCGACCGCCCCTTCTCGAGCCACAAGCTGGCGGAGGCGCTGCAGGAGGGCGCGCGGCTGTTCGGCTGGTCCGACCGCAGGCCCACCGGCCAGCGGATCGAGGGGGAATGGATGATCGGCATGGGCATGGCCGCCGCCGTGCGGGTGAACATGCTGATCGAATCCCGGGCCCGCGTCACCCTGGTGCAGGACGGCCGCGCCATCGTCGAAACCGACATGACCGACATCGGCACCGGCACCTATACCATCCTGGGCCAGCTTGCCGCCGAGATGCTGGGCCTTCCGGCAGACCGGGTCGAGGTCAGGCTGGGCGATACCGACTTTCCGCCCGCCTCGGGATCGGGGGGATCCTTCGGCGCCGCCTCCAGCGGCAACTCCGTCTATCTGGCCTGCGAGGAAATCCGCAGCCAGATCGCCCGGGCCATGAACTGCGACGAGGCGTCGCTGACCTTGCAGGACGGCATGGCGCGGGCCGGCAACGTCTCGAAGCCGCTGTCCGAGCTGATCGAGGGCCAGATCGTCGCCGAGGGCCATCTTCAGCCGGGCAAGACCGAGAAATCCCACCGCCAGGCCACCTGGGGCAGCCATTGGGCCGAGGTGGCGGTCAACCGCTGGACCGGAGAGGTGCGCGTGCGCCGCATGATGGGCGTGTTCGCCTGCGGGCGGGTCCTGAACGAGAAGACCGCGCGGTCGCAGTGCCTGGGCGGCATGAGCTTCGGCATCGGCATCGCTCTGACCGAGGCGATGGAACACGACCCCCGCGACGGCCATACCGTCAGCCGCGACCTGGCGGAATACCATGTCCCGACCCATGCGGATGTCCCGGCGCTCGAGGTGCATTTCCTGCCCGAACGCGACGCCTATGTGGGTCCGCTTCAGGCCAAGGGCCTGGGCGAGCTGGGCATCTGCGGCGCGGGCGCGGCGGTGCTGAACGCGATCCACAATGCCTGCGGCGTCAGGGTCCGCGACCTTCCGGCGACGCCCGACAAGATCATCGGCGGGCTTGCATGATGCTGGCCGGCCCGCGCGACGCGGCCGTTGCGCCCCTGGACGACGATCCGCTGTCCGCGGCGGCGGGCTGCGGGGACGCGGTTCTGGCGATCATCACCGGCATCGTCGGGCCGTCCTATCGCCCGTTGGGGGGCATGATGACCTTCTGCGGCGACCGGCAGGTCGGGTCGCTCAGCTCGGGCTGCATCGAGCAGGATCTGGCCACCCATGCGCAGCGAAGCCTGACCCAGGGGCCGATGACGGTCCGCTACGGCGAAGGTTCGCCCTGGTTCGACCTGCGCCTGCCCTGCGGCGGCGGGTTGGAGATCGCGCTGATCCCGCGTCCCTGCCCTCGCCTGCTGGAGGATCTTCTTTCGCTGCGCCGCGCCCGCCGCGAAGCCGCCCTGTGCGTCACCCCGGATCTGCGCCTGACCCCGGCCGAGGCGGGACCGACCGGCCCGGTCGGCGACGGCCTGCGCATCAGCCTTCCGCCCCCGCCCCGGTTCCTGATCTTCGGACAGGGCGAGGAAGCCCCGGTCTTCGCGGGGCTGGTGCAGGCGGCCGGCTACCCGCACCTGCTTTTCACGCCGGATCAGGCCACACTGGCCAAGGCAAGGGCCAAGGGCGCCGAGGCACGGCTTCTGCATTGGCCGGCCTTGCCCGCCGACCTGGACATCGACGCGCGGAGCGCCGTGGTGCTGTTCTTCCACGATCACGACTGGGAACCGCCCATCCTGGCCAAGGCCCTGGCCTCGCTGGCCTTCTATATCGGCGCGCAGGGCTCGATGCGGGCACGGGACACCCGCCTGGCCCGGCTGAACCAGCTTGGCATGACCGAGGGGCTCGAGCGGCTTCACGGACCCATCGGCCTGATCCGCTCTGCCCGGGATCCCCGCGTCCTGGCGGTTTCGGTTCTGGCCGAGGTTCTGGACAAGGTGCCTTGACGACGATCATCCTGCTGGCCGCAGGATCGTCCAGCCGCTTCGGGCCCCTGTGCAAGCTGCAGGCGCCCTATCATGGCAAGCCCTTGGTGCGGCATCCGGCCGAGGCGATTCTGGAAACCGGCCTTCCCGCCCTGGCGGTGGTCGCGGATCCCGCTGTCGAAGCCCTGCTGCCCGAGTTTTCGGTGATTCGCGTGGCCCCCGGACCCCAGTCGGCCTCCCTGAAGGCGGGCCTTTCCCGCGTGTCCAACGATGATGCCTTGATCGTTCTGGGGGATATGCCGCATGTGACGGCGGCGCTGATCCGCCGCGTGGCTGCCGCTCCGGCACCCGCGACAGCCTGGGATGGCGACCGGATCATGCCGCCGGTCAGCATCCCCGCAACCCTGTTTCAGGATGTGACCAAGCTGACAGGGGATCGCGGCGCCGCATCCCTGCTGCGGGACCGGCGGGATCTGCGACGGATCGAGGTCGCGCCGCAGGTCTTGAAGGACGTGGATCGTCCGGCGGATCTGGAATGACGCCGGCTTGGTCAGCGCGTCAGGATCCGGCAGAGCCGGTCCAGCTCCTCAAGGTCGCGATAGCTGATGGTAATGCTGCCACCGCCGTGGCCAAAGTGGTCGATGACCACGGACATCTTCAACTGTGCCGACAGATCCGCCTCGAGCGCCTGGGTATCCGCATCCTTGGCGCCTTTTGCGGATGAGCGTGATTTTTTACCAGATGTAGTGGTGTCAGACGTTCGCCTGACCAGATCTTCGGTTTCCCGGACGGACAACCCGTTCTCGATCACCCTGTGCGCCAAGGCCGTGGGATTGTCAGCCGTGATAAGCGCCCGGGCGTGGCCCGCGGACAGCCTGCCTTCCTTGACATGGTCCTGCACCTGATCGGGCAGCGTCAGCAGACGCAGTAGGTTCGCGATGTGGCTGCGGCTCTTGTTCAAGGCCTCGGCCAGCTTTTCCTGCGTGTGGCCGAAGCGATCCATCAACTGCCGGAACGAGGCGGCCTCCTCGATGGCGTTCAGATCGGCCCGCTGGATGTTCTCGATGATGGCGACTTCCAGAACCTCGGTATCGGTCAGGTCGCGGATGATGACCGGAAGTTCATGCAACTGCGCCATCTGTGCCGCGCGCCAGCGGCGTTCACCCGCGACGATCTGGTAAAGCCCGTCGTCCTTCGGATGCTTGCGCACGATCAGCGGCTGCAGGACGCCCCGCTGCCGCAACGAGGTCGGCCAGTTCCTGCAAGGTCGCGGTATCGAAATGACGGCGGGGCTGGTCGGGGTTCGCGGTGATCTGCTCGATCGGGATCATTGTGCGGTCCCGCGCGGGCTTCGCCTCGACCGGGCCATCCAGATCCAGATCGGCCATCAAGGCGGACAACCCGCGCCCGAGGCCACGCTTGGCCAGTTTGCTGTCGGACATCAGGCTTCCTCCTTGACCAGCTTCAGGCGGGCGGCGAATTCGGCCGCGAATTGGCGATAGGCCAGGCTGCCCTTGGATGCGGCATCGTAAAGCAGCACGGGTTGCGCAAAGGACGGCGCCTCGGAAACGCGGACGTTGCGGGGGATGACCGTCCTGAACACAAGATTCCCCAGCGTGGCCCGCGCGTCGGCCTCTACCTGCTGGGACAGATTGTTGCGGTAATCCGACATGGTCAGAAGGACGCCGCTGACCCGCAGATCGGGATTTCCCGTCTGCCGGACCTGCTTCACGGTCGAGAGCAACTGCGACAACCCCTCCAAGGCGTAGAACTCCGCCTGAAGGGGAACCAGCACCGCATCCGCAGCCACCATCGCATTGACCGTGAGCAGGCCCAAGGCAGGGGGACAATCGATCAGGATGATGCTTGCGTCGCCGGCCTGATCCAGCTTCCGGCGCAGAAGCCGGGTGCGGTCCCGAAGTTGCGACAGATCGACGTCGGCCGAAGCCAGATCAGCGGTGGCGGGCACAACCCACAAGTTCTTGATGTCGGTCTGAATCGCGCAGTCGTCCAGCGAATCCTCGCCGGCCAGCAGGTCATAGACGGTCCTGTTCCGCTGGCTTACGCCGATGCCCAGCCCGGTGGAGGCATTTCCCTGGGGATCGAGGTCGATCAGGACAGTGGTGTGACCCTCCATCGCCAGGGCCGCGCCCAGGTTGATCGCCGTGGTCGTCTTTCCGACGCCGCCCTTCTGGTTGGCAATGGCGATGACGCTACGCGCCATGTCTGACCCCGCTTACTTCCAGTATCGCCGCCCCGGCCCCGGTTTGGCTGGGATGAACCACATAGTCAAATGCCCAAAACCGCCTTGCGGCCTCGACTTCCTCTTGCCAATGGAGGCCCTTCATCAGAAAGGCCCGCCCAGTGGGCGCGAGGTGCTGGTCCAGATATGCCATGAGCCGGGGAAGCGGGGCAAGGGCGCGCGCGCTGAGATAGTCGGCGTTCAGGGCAGAAATCGCCTCGATCCGGTCGCTCAGGACCTTGGCGCGTTGCAGGCCGGTCTCCCGCAGGACGGTCCGCAGGAACACGGCCTTGCGACGATCGCTTTCAACAAGCGTGAAGTCGAGGTCGTTGTCGGCGAGGGCAATGGCCAGGACGACCCCAGGCAGCCCGCCGCCTGATCCCAGATCCGCCCATAGTCCGCGTGGATTTACAAGGAGTTTCGCCACCTGAAGGCAGTCCCTGACGTGCCGGTTGTGAAAATCCGGCAGCGTTGACGGCGCCACCAGATTGATCCGGCGGTTCCACCGCACGATCAGGGATTCGTAGATAGCCAGACGTTCCGTTGTTTCACGTGAAACAGTCATGCCAGCCGCTTGCCCGATATACGAGTCGCGGCTAGAAGCAGCGTCAGGGCGGCTGGGGTCATGCCTTCGATCTTGGCAGCCGCGGCAAGCGTGGACGGTTTGGCTTGAAGCAGCTTCGCCTTGAGTTCGCCCGACAGCCCCGAAAGCAGAGCGTAGTCGAAGTATTCAGGCAGCCGGATAGCCTCATCAGCCCGCAGCAGTTCGGCATCCCGCGCTTGGCGATCCAAGTACCGGTCATACAGGGCGTCGTTCCGAACCTGCTGCAGCGCTTCGGCAGCAACCTGGGCGAGCGGCGGATGCAGGTCAGTCAGACTATCAAGGTCTATGTCAGCTTGACCCAGAAGCTGAAACATAGACCGTTGTTGTCCGTCCTGCCTGACGTGAAGCCCAGCTCGGGCCAAGGCGTGAGGGGTGAAGAACAGGTCCTCAAGGCTTTGCCTTGTCTTCTCGTACCGAGACTGCCGCGCCTCGAACGCGGCCCTGCGCACTTCCCCCACGCACCCCACCCGAATCCCCAAAGGCGTCAGACGGCGATCAGCGTTATCCGCCCGCAGGCTGAGGCGGAATTCGGCGCGGGATGTGAACATCCGGTAGGGCTCGGTCACCCCGCGGGATGTAAGGTCATCGATCAGGACGCCGATATAGCTGTCCGTTCGGCTGAACATGACCGGCTCCTCACGACGGGCCGCACGGGCGGCGTTCAGCCCTGCAACCAGTCCTTGGGCGGCTGCCTCCTCGTATCCGGTCGTGCCGTTGATCTGGCCCGCAAGATAAAGGCCTTCGATGGTCTTCACCCGAAGGTCCGGCGTCAGCGCGCGCGGATCGACGTAATCATATTCGACGGCATAACCCGGCTGAAGAATCTCCGCAGCCTCAAGGCCCTGGATGGTGCGGACATAGTCCAGTTGAACCTGTTCGGGAAGCGAGGTCGAAATGCCGTTGGGGTAGATTGTCCGACTGTTCAGGCCTTCAGGCTCCAGAAAGACCTGATGGGACTCCTTGTCGGCAAACCGGACCACCTTGTCCTCGATCGACGGGCAGTACCTGGGCCCGCGGCCGTGTATGCGGCCCCCATACATGGCAGACCGTTCCAGATTGTCGGAAATCACCTTGTGGGTGCGGGTGTTCGTGTAGGTGATCGCGCACGATACCTGCGGGTTTGTGACTTCCCGGCTGAGATAGGAAAAAAGCACCGGATCCTCGTCACCCGGCTGCCTCTCGAGAACCTCCCAGTTGATCGTCCGCCCATCAAGTCGCGGAGGCGTGCCGGTCTTGAGCCTGCCCAGGGGCAGTTGGTAGCGCAGGAGGGACTGGGCAAGCCGATTGGATGCCTTGTCGCCCCAGCGTCCCGCCGGTCGGCTAACGTCGCCGATGTGGATGGTCCCATTGAGGAATGTTCCCGTCGTGAGAACGACCGAAGCTGCCATCAGGCGTGCGCCGCCGACCAATTCGACGCCCGTAACCCGGCTGTCATCGCCAATCAGGGAAGCAACCTCGTGAAAAACCAGATCCAGATTCGGCTGCTGCGCCAGTACCGCCTGGGCGGCAGCCTGGTACAACTGCCGATCCAGCTGCGCCCGGGGCCCCTGCACGGCGGGGCCCTTCTTCCGGTTCAGCAGGCGGAACTGGATTCCGGCCTGGTCGGCAATCCGCCCCATCAGGCCATCAAGGGCGTCCACCTCACGGACCAGGTGTCCCTTTCCCAGCCCTCCGACGGCGGGATTGCAGGACAGGATCCCGATATCATCCTGCCGCATGGTCACCAAGGCTGTGGCAGCACCCGCGCGTGCTGCCGCGGCTGCGGCTTCAAGTCCGGCGTGCCCTGCACCGATCACGATGACGTCGTAGTGTTGTTTCACGTGAAACACCTATTTCCCGATGCAGAACGATGTGAAGATGACATCCAGATAATCCTCCGCGCCGATTCTGCCAAGCAGGCGGTCCAAGGAAATGCCTGCTCGCCGGACGGCTTCGGCCAGAAGTTCCGGTGGAAGCTCTTCTCGTTCATCAAGCGCCTCGCGGGCCTCGAGAAGCGCGGACAACTGGCGCTGATGGCTGATCAAGGCAGGGTTTGCGGCCCGGTTCGAAAGGACGTCAAAAACTTCCTCAAGCAGGCGCTCCAGACCCTCTCCGCTCACAGAAGAAACGGCAAGTCCAGACATCTGGGGAGCCAAATCCGCCTTCGCGATCACCTTCAGATCCCCATCCGTCCACAGAAGATCATCGACCTGACCATCCGGGGTGAGGTGGATCCGCAAGTCCGCGGCAGCGGCGCGCCTGCGGGCCCGATCAATGCCCAGGCTTTCCACCATGTCGTCAGCCTGTCGCAGACCGGCGGTGTCGATCAGGGTGACGGCAAGGCCCCGCAGGTCTAGCCGCAACTCGATGATGTCCCTTGTCGTTCCTGCAAACTCTGAGACCAAGGCCATCTCGCGGCCCGCGATCCTGTTGACGAGGCTCGACTTTCCGGCGTTCGGCGGGCCGATGACAGCCACCTCGAAGCCGCTGCGGATCCGTTCCGCGGCGGCGTAGCCGGCAATCTGGGCATCAAGTTCTGCGCAGAAGTGGTCGAGAAGCTCGAAAACCTCGGACGGGACATCCTCGGGCACGTCTTCTTCGGCAAAATCGACGCTGCTCTCGACAAGCGCACCCGCGCGGATCAGCAACGTGCGCCATGCCTCCGCCAGTCGCGCCAGTTCACCGCCGCTCATCCGGATGGCCATGCGACGCTGAAAATCGGTCTCGGCGGCCAGAAGATCGCCAAGGCCCTCGATCTCGGACAGGTCCATCTTGCCGTTCAGGAAGGACCGGCGGGTGAATTCTCCGGCCTCTGCCAGACGGGCACCGCCTTGCGACAGCAGCGCCCCCAGATGCCGGACAATGACCGGGGCGCCGTGCAGGTGAAACTCGGCCACCTCCTCGCCCGTGAAGCTGTGGCCCGCTTCGAACCACATCACCAGGGCCCGATCCAGAACATCGTCGCCGTCGCGGAGATCCCGCAGGTAAGCCTGACGGGGACGCGGCAGAGGCCCGGCCAGTCCCTCGGCGGCCGACCGTGCCCCATCGCCGCTGAGACGAATGATGGAAACGCCACCCCGCCCGGGCGGGGTGGCTTCCGCATAGATCAGATCCATTGCTGCCCCGTCAGGCGTTCATCGAATCGAAGAATTCCGCGTTGGACTTGGTTTGCTTCAGCTTCGAGATCAGGAACTCGATGGCGTCCGTCGTGCCCATCGGGTTCAGGATCCTGCGCAGCAGATAGGTTTTCTGCAAGTCGCGGGAATCGACCAGCAATTCCTCCTTGCGGGTCCCGGACTTGAGAATGTCCATCGCCGGGAACACCCGCTTGTCGGCCACCTTGCGGTCCAGGACGATTTCGCTGTTGCCGGTGCCCTTGAACTCTTCGAAGATCACCTCGTCCATCCGCGAACCCGTATCGATCAGCGCCGTGGCGATGATCGTCAGCGATCCGCCTTCCTCGATGTTTCGCGCCGCCCCGAAGAACCGCTTGGGCCGCTGCAGGGCGTTCGCATCCACGCCGCCGGTCAGGACCTTCCCGGAACTGGGAACCACCGTATTGAAGGCCCTACCAAGTCTTGTTATCGAATCCAGCAAGATCACAACATCTCGCTTATGTTCGACCAAGCGCTTGGCCTTTTCGATCACCATCTCGGACACTGCAACGTGACGGCTGGCGGGTTCGTCGAAGGTCGAGGACACGACCTCGCCCTTGACGGACCGCTGCATGTCGGTGACTTCCTCGGGACGTTCGTCGATCAGCAGCACGATCAGGTAGCATTCGGGATGGTTGCGCTCGATCGAATGGGCGATGTTCTGCAGCAGGACCGTCTTGCCGGTGCGCGGGGGCGCCACGATCAGCGACCGCTGCCCCTTGCCGATCGGCGCCACCAGGTCGATGATCCGGGCCGACCGGTCCTTCAGCGTCGGATCCTCGATCTCCATCTTCAGGCGCTCGTTGGGATAAAGCGGCGTCAGGTTGTCGAAGGCGACCTTGTGGCGGGCCTTCTCGGGATCCTCGAAATTGATGCGTTCGACCTTGGTCAGGGCGAAATAGCGTTCGTTCTCGCCGGGGGCGCGGATCACGCCCTCGACCGTGTCGCCGGTGCGCAGGCTGTGCTGGCGGATCATCTCGGGGCTGACATAGATGTCGTCGGGACCCGGCAGGTAGTTCGCGGCGGTCGAGCGCAGGAAGCCGAAACCGTCCTGCACGACCTCCAGCACGCCGTCACCGCCGATGTCGATGCCCTCCTCGGCGTGTTCCTTGAGGATCGAGAACATCATCTCGCCCTTGCGCATGGTCGAGGCGTTTTCGATCTCCCACTCCTCGGCCAGGGAAAGGAGTTCGGCCGGGCTTTTCGCCTTGAGTTCGGACAGGTTCAAGCGTTCTTCGGACATGGTGGCACCGCAATCGCCTGCGGGATGTCCGCACGGCTGGTCAGTTGTGGGTCGGGAATCCCCGGGCCGGACGGCCGGGCTTGCCCGTCACATAAAGCCGCCCCTGCCCCGAGTCAATCTTGACGCTCAGAACTTGACGATCACGGACAGCACGATGCCGATCATCAGCAGGGTCGGAACCTCGTTCATGATCCGGTAGCGCCGGCCTGCAAGGCCCTGCCCGGCGCTCAGGGCGCGTCGCTGGCGGGCGCACCACATGTGAAACCAGGTCATCGCCAGCACGCCCGCAGCCTTGGTCCAGGGCCAGATCATCGACCAGTCGACGACACCGGGGGTCAGCACCAGCGTCAGGCCGCTGATCCAGGTCGCGATCATCGCCGGGTTCATGATCAGCCGCAGCAGCTTGTCCTCCATGATGACGAAGCTGCCCGCGGGTTCAGGCGCCTGCCCCCGTTCGGCGTGATAGACGAACAGCCGCGGCAGGTAGAACAGCCCCGCCATCCACGAGATCACCGCCATGACATGGAAGGCCTTGGCATAGGGGTAGATGATCGCAAGCCCGTCCGGCATCGAGGCCCTTCTTCCTAATAATAAAGGAAAAGATAAAGGATGATGATGATTTAGGGCCTGTGGGCAAAAGGATAAAGGGAAAACCCCCGCCCTCGTCCACAGAATCAAGGCATGTGGATAACGCCTGTATGAATACCCTCATCGCCACAGGAAGTGTTTAGATTCAAGCTACTGAATTGTGGATAAATATGTGGAGCCTTGGCATGGGGCCGCTTTCTCCACAGATCCTTTGGTCCGGGTCTTGCAGTTATCCACCTGGGGACGCAACGCCTGCATTCCGAGGATGTTCCTGACGAGGTGTGGGGCGGTGTCGCGAATGTTCCATCCGCCCCCATGATTCGACCCGATTCCCCCCGGATATTATCCACAAGCATTGTTGCCGGACTGGCATCCCCTTGCCCGAAAAGGCTTTTTCTCGGGCGATCCGGGGCCTAGGCTGGCAGGGCACGCCAAGGATGCCCGCCATGACAGACGACTCAGCGACCCAAACCACGTCGGTTCCGCTTGCCGGGGTGATCGGGATGCCCATTGCCCATTCCCGCTCGCCCCGGCTGCACGGCCACTGGCTGCGCCGCTACGGGATCGCCGGTCACTACGTCCCCATGCCCGTCCTGCCCGAACACCTTGCCGAGGCGCTGCGCGCCCTGCCCCGGCTGGGCTTTGTCGGCATCAACGTGACCATCCCCCACAAGGAGGCCGTGCTGACGCTGGCGGACGCGGTGACCGACCGGGCGGCGCTGATCGGCGCGGCCAACACCCTGATCTTCCGCCCCGACGGCAAGATCCACGCCGACAACACCGACGGCTTCGGCTTCATCGCCAACCTGCACCAGAACGCGCCGGACTGGCGGCCGGAATCCGGCCCCGCCGCCGTCATCGGCGCCGGGGGCGCCGCGCGGGCGGTGGTGGCCTCGCTGCTGGACAGCGGCGTGAAGGAATTGCGGATCACGAACCGGACGCGCATCCGGTCCGAACAGATCAAGGCCGAATTTGGCGCCCGCGTCGTCGTCTATGACTGGGCGCAGGCGGGCAACCTTCTGGAAGGCGCGGCGACCGTGGTGAACGCGACCTCGCTGGGGATGGTGGGCAAGCAGCCCCTGCGGCTGCCGCTGGACGCGCTGTCGCCCGACGCCCTGGTGACGGATCTGGTCTATACGCCCCTGATGACGCCGTTTCTTCTGGACGCGCGGGCACGGGGATGCCGGGTGGTGGACGGGCTGGGGATGCTGTTGCACCAGGCCGCGCCCGGCTTCGAACGCTGGTTCGGCCATCGCCCCGAGGTGGACGCGGAAACCCGCCGTGCGGTGCTGGAATGACCTTCCGGCTGGGACTGACCGGCAGCATCGGCATGGGCAAGTCCACCACGGCGCAGATCTTCCGGGATCTGGGCCATCCGGTCTGGGATGCGGACCAGGCGGTGCATCGCATCTATGCGCCGGGCGGCGCGGCGGTCGGTCCGGTCGCCGCGGCCTTTCCCGGCGCGCTGCAGGCGGGCGGGATCGACCGCGAGGCGCTGAAGGCCGTGATCGCCCGCGATCCGGGCGCGCTCGACCGGCTGTCGGGCATCGTCCATCCTCTTGTCGCCGCCGACCGCGAGGCCTTCGTCGCGCATCATGCCGACGCGCTGCTGGTCGTTCTGGATATTCCGCTGCTCTATGAAAACGGCTATCAGGCGCAGATGGACGGCGTCGCCGTCGCATCGACCGACGCGGCGACGCAGCGGCAGCGGGTCCTGGCGCGGCCCGGGATGACCGAGGAACTGCTGGCGCTGATCCTGTCGCGCCAGATGCCCGACGCGCAGAAGCGGGCGCGGGCTGACTGGATCATCCCGACGGACAGCATCCCCGCCGCCCGCGCCGCCGTCGAACACATCGTGAAGGAGATTGCCGCCCGTGCGTGAGATCGTGATGGACACCGAAACCACCGGATTCGATGCCGACAAGGACGACCGCATCGTCGAGATCGGGGGGATCGAGCTGGTGAACCACCTGCCCACGGGCCGGACCTATCACGTCTACATCAACCCCGAACGCCCCATGCCTCGGGAGGCCTTCGAGGTGCATGGGCTGGGCGACGACTTCCTGCGCGACAAGCCGAAATTCGCGGACATCGCCCAGGGCTTCCTGGACTTCATCGGCGACGACGCCCGGCTGGTGATCCACAATGCCAGCTTCGACATGAAGTTCCTGAACGCCGAATTGCGCCGCCTCGGCCGTCCGGCGCTGCCCTGGTCGCGCGCCCTCGATACCCTGGCCCTGGCGCGCGAGAAGTTCCCCGGCTCTCCGGCCACGCTGGATGCGCTGTGCCGCCGCTTCGGCGTGGACAACTCGAACCGGCAGCGGCACGGCGCGCTTCTGGACAGCGAGCTTCTGGCCGAGGTCTATCTGGAACTGATCGGCGGCCGGCAGCCCGACCTGGTGCTGGACCAGCCGGCCCGCGCCGGGGTCGCCGACGGGTCCCGCAGCAGCGCGGCGCCCCGCGGCCCGCGCCCCGTGCCGCTGCCGTCCCGCCTAACGCCGGCCGAGGCAGCGGCCCATGCCGAATTTGTCGCACGGCTGGGGGAAAGCGCGGTCTGGCTGCGCTATGGCGGTTGACAGATCCGCCCGCTGGTGACGCCATGAGGGCGCACCGACCACAAGGGCGAAGGGGACGATGCCGACCATCCTGCGCGAAACCTGGGCCTTCATCACCGCGATCCTTGAACGCATGGACAAGATCCACATGGGTCTGATCGCCGCCGGTGTGGCGTTTTACGCCATGTTCGCGGCCTTTCCGGCGCTTGCCGCCATCATGGCCCTGTGGAGCCTGTGGTTCGATCCCGCCGTCATCATGACCTATGTGGACGTGGCCCATGAATTCCTGCCGGAAGGGGCGGCCGACCTGATCGACGCGCAGATCGCGTCGTTGACCTCGTCGGGACGGACCTCGGTGGGCTGGACCTCGTTCCTGTCCTTCATGGTGGCCACCATCGCCGCCCGTGCCGGGGTCGAGGCGGTGGTAGGCGGCCTGAACGCCGCCTATGGCGTGCGCAGCCATTCCACCGTCTTCAGCTTCGTCCTGGCCTATGGGCTGACACTGGCCATCGTGGCCATCTCGCTGGCCGGGCTTGCGACCATCGTCATCGTGCCGATCCTGCTGAACTTCCAGGTCTTCGACGAGGTGCGCGCCTGGCTGGTGGCGGGCCTGCCCTGGGCTGCGATGTTCCTGCTGGTGATCCTGGGCATCGGCATCCTCTACCGCTACGGGCCGAACGTGAAGACGCCGCGCACGCCGATCTTCACCTGGGGGCGTTCTTCGCGGCGCTTCTCTGGGGACTCGCCTCGGTGGCCTTCTCGGCCTATCTGAGCAGCTTCAACAGCTACAACCGCATCTACGGCTCGATCGGGACGGTGGTGGCGCTGCTGATGTGGTTCTACCTGGCGGGCTTTTCCGTTCTTCTGGGGGCGCTCATCAACGTCGAACTGGCCCGCCGCCGCCGGGTGCGCGCCGCGCGCGAGGCGCGCGCCTCGGTGATGGCCGAGGTGAAGAAGGCGGCCGAGTGACCGCCATTCCTTCGGGTTGGGCAGCACCCGTCCGGGGCAACCGCCTCAGGCGGCGTCCAGCCCTTCGGTCGATGAAAAGAACATCGCCTGGCTGACGGCCGAGCGGATCTGTTCCTCGGTATAGGGTTTCGAGATGAGGAAGGCCGGTTCCGGCCGTTCGCCCGTCAGCAGCCGCTCGGGGAAGGCGGTGATGAAGATCACCGGGATGTCGCCCATCTGCCCCAGCAGCTCGTTCACCGCCTCGACGCCCGACGATCCGTCGGCCAGCTGGATGTCGGCCAGGATCAGGTCCGGGCGGCTCTGCCCGGCCAGTTCGATCGCGGCGGTGTGGGTGCGCGCCACGCCGGTCACCTCGTGGCCCATCGCCTGGACGATGCCTTTGAGGTCCATGGCGATGATCATCTCGTCCTCGATCACCATGACCTTGCCGCGCAGCGACGCGCTCATCTCGTTCAGGGCGATCTGGACCAGTTCCTCGGCCTCGGACTGCTCGATCTGCATCACGCGGGCGATCTGGTCATAGCGCAGTTCCTCGATGGTGCGCAGCAGCAGCGCCTCGCGGGAATTGGCGGTCAGATGGCGCAGATGATCCTGCGCCCGCGATTCGCGGGCCGTCCGCTCGCCCTCCTCGACCGGCTGTCCCGAGCTTTGCCAGATGGCATGGAAGGTGCGGAACAGGCCTATGCGGGTGTCGCTTTCGGCGTCCAGCATGGACCGGTCGGACAGGATGGCTTCCAGCGTGGCTGCGGCATAGTTGTCACCGGCACGCTGGCTGCCGGTCAGTGCGCGCGCATAGCGCCGCAGGTAGGGCAGTTCGCGCCCGATGGACTGGGCGAGGTCGGCAGACGACATGTTTCACATCCTTCGAATTTCACGTATTGCGCGGAACCTGCACTAACCCCTACAGGTTGGTCAGCGTGCGCACAAGATTACCGGGACCAACTAAGACATGACACCGAAGCGGGATGACCATCGCAAGGCGGCGGTCGAGAAGCAGATAGACGAGAATTTACGTCGCGCCTTCGAACAGGACAAAAACGAACAGATTCCCGATCGCCTTCTCGCCCTTCTCGATAAACTGCGCGAACAGAAGTGACCTGTTTTCGATTGGCGACGACCTGCGACGGTGGACGGTAACAGCATGAAGACTTCGGCGACGACGGACCCGCGCGACCAGTTGGTGGATCACCTGCCTGCCCTGCGTGCCTTTGCCCTGTCACTGACACGCGAAGGGGCGGCGGCGGACGATCTGGTGCAGGACACCATCGTCAAGGCCTGGACCAACATGGACAAGTTTCAGGCGGGAACCAACCTGCGCGCCTGGCTGTTCACGATCCTGCGCAACACCTTCTATTCGGCCCGCCGCAAGACCAAGCGCGAGGTCAGCGACACCGACGGCATCCACGCGGCCCGGCAGGCGACCCGGCCCGACCATGACGGCCGGCTGGCGCTCAAGGATTTCCGCGTGGCCTTCCAGCAACTGCCCGATGAACAGCGCGAGGCGCTTATCCTTGTCGGTGCATCCGGGTTTTCCTACGAAGAGGCGGCCGAGATGACGGGCGTGGCGATCGGCACCGTCAAGTCGCGCGCCAATCGCGGCCGCCGCAAGCTGGCAGAACTGCTGCACATGGAGAATGGTGAGGATCTGGACATGACCGATCAGGCGACCTTGGCCGTCATGGCATCCAGCCACACCATCGCCCGTTAGGGCGGGCCGGTGCTCCGGCGGATCAGCGACCGGCTGGGTTTCATGCGCAAGCTGGGCTTCCGGCTGGGCGCCCTGCTATCGGTGGCGATCCTTCCCCTGGGCCTGATCTCGCTGATCCAGAACTTCAACCTGGTCCGAGAGGCCGAGCGCGGGGTCGAGCTTGCCCTGCTGGGGCGCACCTCGTCGGCGGCGGCGGGGGAACGGGCGCTGCTGCAAAGCGCGCTCGGGTCCGCCGATGCCCTTGGCCCCACCGTTCTGGGGTCGCTGGATCGTCCCCAGGCTTGCGCGCTGCTCATGCGCAATTTCATCCAGCGAAGCGCCACCTATGTGTTCGCGGGCTTCATCCCCGTGGACGGGATCAGCACCTGCAACTCGTCGGGGCGCCCCGAGCCGGTGGATTTCAGCGGGACCGAAACCTTCCGGGAATTCATGGCGCAGCCGGGAACGCTGGTCAGTTCGGTTCCCCGGGGAACGGTGACGGGGCAGCCGGTCGTCATGGTCATGCAGCCCCTGTACCGCAACCGCGAGATGCTGGGCTTCATCAGCCTGTCCCTGACGACCGAACTGCTGCGATCGACCCACAACCTGGCCTTCGGCACCGAAGGGGCGCGGATCGTGACCTTCAACCACAAGGGCCAAGTCCTCACCTCGGACAGCGACGCCGAAACCTCGGTCCACGACATCCTGCCGCGTGACATGAGCCTGACGGGCCTCATGTCGCGGTCGGACACGACCTTCAAGGCCCATGCCGGCAACGGCCAGACCCGCATGTTCACGGTGGTCCCGGCGATCCCCGGCCTGGTCTATGCCCTCGGCAGCTGGTCGCCCCAGACGGCCAGCGTCGGTCTGTTCCAGATCTCCCGGCTGGGGGCTGTGACGATCCCGATGGCCCTGTGGCTGGTTTCGCTGGCGGTGGCCTATTTCGCGGTCTTCCGCATGGTCTTGCGCCACATCAGCGTGCTGCGCAGCCAGATGCGCCGCTTCGCGATCGGCAACCGGTCCGAGCCGCCCCCGGTCCTGACCGACGCCCCGACCGAGATCTGCGACGTCAGCCAGACCTTTCACAACATGGCCCGCATCCTGATCCGCGACGAGGAGCAGATGGAGGAAGCGGTGGCCGAGAAGACCGTCCTGCTGAAAGAGGTTCATCACCGGGTCAAGAACAACCTTCAGCTGATCGCCTCGATCATCAACATGCAAAGCCGCGTGATCGACGACCCCGATGCCCGGCGCGTCCTGCGTTCGGTGCAGGACCGGGTGGCGGCCCTGGCGACCATCTACCGCAACCTCTACCAGGCCGAGCATCTGGACGCGGTCGAGGCGGGCCAGCTGATCCGCGACATCGTCAACCAGATGGTCAGCGCCTCGGTCCCGCCCGGCAGCAACCTGCGGATCGACATGAACATCGACACGCTGGTGCTGCTTCCCGATCAGGCGGTGCCGCTGTCGCTGCTGGCGACCGAGGCCTTCACGAACGCCCTGAAATATTCGGAGACGCCGGCCGGGCAGGGCAGCGCCTGGGTCAGGATCAGCCTGACCGCCCCGCGGCCGGGGTACGCGGTTCTGGAGATCGCCAACTCGATCAACCAGGCCGCAACTTCCAGCGGCACCGGCCTGGGCGGCCAGCTGATCGAGGCCTTCACGACGCAACTGGACGGCAAGGCCACCACCGGCGTCCAGGACAACAGCTTCGTGCTGCGCCTGGAGTTCGCGGTCGAGACCCAGAACAGCACGACCGAGGGCCGCAATGTCGTGCTGACCTCGGCGGCGCGGGCGGGGGCGCGGCACTGAATGCTTGCACGGGAAGGGCGCGACATTATCTTGTCAGGCATGAACGCGCCCGACACCTATGACCTGACCACCGGCCGGGGGCTTCTGGCCTGTCCGCGCTGCGACGCGCTGCATGTCGAGGAGGAACTGGAACCGGGGGAAACGGCGCGCTGCGTGCGCTGCGGCGGGGTTCTGGCCAAGCCGCGCGGCGGCGCCTTCGTCCAGTTGATCGCGCTGTCCTTCACCACGGTCGTGCTGATGATGGGGGCGATCTTCTTTCCGTTCCTGGAGATCTCGCGCATGGGGTTCGGCAACGCGACCTCGCTGTTCGGGGTGGGAATGGCCTTCGCCGACGGGGTGCTGCTGCCCCTGGTTCTGGCGGTGATGGTGATGATCGTGGGCCTGCCGCTGCTGCGGGCCTTCCTGCTGGTCTATACGCTGGTGCCGCTGGCCCAGGGGCGGCCGCCCTTCCGCCATGCGGCCCGGGCCTTCCGCTGGTCCGAACTGATACGGCCCTGGTCCATGGCCGAAATCTTCGTGATCGGCACCGCCGTCGCCCTGGTCAAGGTCGCGGGCCTGGCCACGGTCCATCTGGGGCCGGCCTTCTGGGCCTTCTGCGCGCTGATCCTGGTCAACCTGGCGGCGCGCGGGTTCATGTGCCAGACGACCATCTGGGACGCGCTCGAGGATGCGGGACAGCCCACCGGCGGCCGCGAACTGGTTCAGGGCCGCGCCTCGTGAGCCTGGACACATCCGATGCGCCGGTCCTGACCGCCCATCGCGCGGGACTTGTGGGGTGCCGGTCCTGCGGCCGCGTCTGGCCCGAGGATCGCGAGACCTGCGACCGCTGCGGCGCGGATCTGGTTCCGCCCGACCGGCGCGGCCTGCAGAAGGTCTGGGCCTGGTGGCTGGCCGGGCTGATCATGTACATCCCCGCCAACCTGTTTCCGATGATGCGCACCCAGACCTTCGCGGGCCTTCAGGGCACCACCGAGGCGACGATCCTCGAGGGCGTGGTCGAACTGGTGCACTATGGCAACTACGACATCGCCATCATCGTCTTCGTGGCCTCGGTGGTCGTGCCGATCGCCAAGTTCCTGGCGATCGCCTGGCTGGCCACGGTCGCGGGCAGCCCGGCCACCGTGGAACAGGCCCATACGCGGCTCAGGATCTACGAGGTGGTGGAATTCATCGGCCGCTGGTCGATGATCGACGTCTTCGTGGTGGCGATCCTGTCGGCGCTTGTGCAGTTGGGCTTCGTCGCCTCGATCCATCCCGGACCCGCCGCGGTTTCCTTTGCCCTGTCGGTTGCCTTCACCATGCTTTCCGCGCAAAGCTTTGATCCAAGACTGATCTGGCGCGGCCTGCCGCTGCGAAGCCGGACAGGGACCGAGGGGCAGGACTGACATCGCGATGACCGACACGCCGCCGCCGCCGAAGCCGGCAAGCCCCGTGCGCAAGACCGCCGCGCGCGCCGCCCAGGCCGGGATCAACGTGATCTGGCTTGTCCCCATCATCGCCCTGATCGTGACGCTGGGGATCGCCTGGAACGCCTATTCCGACCGGGGCGCGGTGATCGAGGTCGAATTCGCCGATGCGACCGGGGTGACACCCGGCGAGACCACCCTGCGCTTCCGCGAGATCACCGTGGGGCAGGTGGACGCGGTCAGCTTCACCCCGGATCTGTCGCGGGTGGTCGTCAGCGTCCGCGTGGACAAGGATGTGGCCCCCTACATCGATTCCGAGGCCTCGTTCTGGATCGTGCGTCCGCAGGTGACCGCCCAGGGGGTGACGCGCCTGGACACGGTCCTGACCGGCGCCTTCATCGAAGGCTACTGGGATGCCGAGGTGAGCGTCCCGCAGACCCACTTCATCGGCCAGGAAAGCGCCCCGCTGATCCGCGAGGACACGCCGGGAACGCTGGTCACGCTGGCGATGGACAATGCCGACGGCATCGCCGAAGGCGCGCCGGTCCTGTATCGCGGCGTCCGGGTCGGGCAGATGGACAATATCCGCCTGGACCAGGACCAGGATCGGGTCGTTGCCGATGCCTTCATCGAAGCCCCCCATGACAGCCGGCTGACCACCTCGACCGTGTTCTGGAACACCTCGGGGTTTTCGCTGTCGCTGGATGCCTCGGGGGTGTCCCTGAACGTGAATTCCCTGTCCTCGGTCCTGCAGGGGGTGGCCTTCGATACCCTGGTCAGCGGCGGCAGCCCCGTGGAACCGGGCCATGTCTATACCTTGCAACCGGACGAGGATGCCGCCCGCAACGACCTTCTGGCCAGCGAGAACACCGAGCCGCTGCGCCTTTCCATGCTGATCGACGATTCGCTGCGCGGGCTGGAAAAGGGCGCGGATGTGCAGTTCCAGGGCCTGCGCGTCGGCCAGGTCACGGATCTGGGCGTATCGCTGGACGAATCCACCGGCAACATCCGCCAGATCGTCACGCTGGCGATCTCGCCGGCGCGGCTGGGTCTGTCCGCCGACGCGACGCCCGATGACGCGCTTGCCTTCATGCAGCAGGCCGTGGCCGACGGGCTGCGCGCACGGGTGGCCAGCGCGGGCTTCCTGGGGACGTCGCTGATGGTGGAACTGGTCGAAATTCCCGGGGCGGGCTCCGCCGCCATCGACACCACGGCCGAACCGCACCCCATCATTCCGTCGGTGGCCGGCGATCTGGACGATTTCAGCGCAAGCGCCCAGGGCTTCCTGTCACGCATCGGCGCCCTGCCGCTTGAGGAGGTGCTGAGGTCGGCGACCGACATGATGAACAGCATCACCGCCATCGCCAGTTCCGAAGACACCCGCGCGATCCCCGAAAGCCTGCGCCAGACGCTGGATCAGGCCCGCTCGGCCGCCACCGACGTCGGCGGCATGGCCCGCGACCTGCGCGAAGGCGGCGCGGCCGAGAACCTGGCCCGCCTGGTCGAGGAGGCCGCCGCCGCCGCCGAGGCCGTGCGGCTGGCCGCGGCCGACGTGCCCGACATGGTGGACCAGATCGACGCCGCCGCCGCCGCGGTCGAGGACTTCGAATTCGCCGAGATCAGCGCCCAGGCCGAAGGCATCCTGGCCGACCTGCGCGCCATGCTGGGCAGCGAGGATGCCGAGGAACTGCCGCGCAACCTGTCGGACACGCTGGAAGCGGCATCGGGCCTGCTGAACGACCTGCGCGACGGCGGCGCGGCCGGCAGCCTGAACGACGCCCTCGACAGCGCCAGCACCGCCGCGGACGAGATCGCCGCCTCGGTCCAGCGGCTGCCGCAGCTGATCGAGCGGCTGGAAGCCACCGCGGCGCGGGCGGATTCGGTGCTGGCCTCCTATGGCGAACGGTCCGCCTTCAACACCGAGGCGGTGAACATGCTGCGCGAACTGCGCCGCGCCACCGAGGCCTTCGGATCGCTGGCCCGCCTGATCGAACGCAACCCCCGCGCCTTCATCCTGGGACGATGACATGAACCACAGCCTGCCCCTTGCGCTTGCCTGCCTTGGCCTTCTGGGACTGTCCGCCTGTTCCGACCCCGAGGATACCGCGCGCTACATCATCGACCCGCCGGCCATCGGCGGACAGGTGCCCAACCGCCTGGGCAGCGCGGAACTCAAGGACGTGTCGCTGCCGGAATATGCCTCGGGGCAAGAGGTGTCGTTCCAGACCGCGGATGGCGCGGTGCGTTCGACCCCCGACAACGTCTGGGCCGACAACCCGCAGCGGGCCTTCACCCTGTCGCTGGCCCGGGCGATTTCCGATGCCTCGGGCGCGACCGTCATCGGCGAACCCTGGCCCCTGGCCGAGCCGCCGCAACGGGTGCTGGAGGTTCGCGTCGAAAGGGCCCTGGCCCAGGCCGACGGCATCTACCGCCTGCAGGGCCGATATTTCGTGGCCGACGAAGGCAGCGGCGCGGCCAATCACGTCCGCAGCTTCGACATCTCGGTGCCGATGGGCAGCACCGGCCCTGCGGCATCGGCGGCGGCGGCCTCCTCGGCCATCGCGCTGCTGGCGCGGCAGATCGCCACCCTCTCCGGCCCGGGCCGCACCATCGCCACCACCGCCCCCGCCGATCCCTTCGCCGCGGATCCGCTGTTCTGAGGGGAAACGGACCCGGCGGATGGGGGGACAGCGCGGATCGCAGGCGATCCGGCACGTCCCCGTCTAGGCCATCGCGGCGCGCAGTTCCCCGTGAAGCCGCGGTCCGGCGACCACCATGCCGTCGATCATGGCGCGGGGGCTGTTGAAGCGCATCGGCTGCCCGTGCCGATCGGTGGAAATTGCGCCCGCGCGTTCGGCGATCAGGCTGCCGGCAGCGATATCCCATTCCCAGACATGGCGCACCGACAGCGCCGCATCGAAGCGTCCCTCGGCCACCAGGCACAGCCGCCAGGCCAGCGAGGGACGGAATTCGCGGCGGAAGGGTGGCACCCGGCCGGCTTTCCAGTGTTCGGGATCGGTCGCTGATTTGTAGGTCAGCACCCGCGCCCCGCCGATCCCCGCCGCGCTGGGCCGCAGCGGGCGGCCGTTCAGCAGGGCGGGACCATCGGCATGGGCGGTGAAGGTCAGGTCCATCGCGGGCAGATGCACCACCGCGGCGATGATCCGGTCGCCCTCGGCCACCGCCAGCGAATGGGCAAAGCCCGCCTGCCCGGCGATGAAGGCGCGGGTGCCGTCGATGGGGTCGATGATGAAGCAGCGCCGGGCGTCCAGCCGGGACGCGTCGGCCTCGCTTTCCTCGGACAGCCAGCCATAGTCCGGCCGCGCCGCCATCAGCGTCCCCTGCAGCGCGTCGTTCACGGCCAGGTCGGCCTCGGTCACCGGGCCGGCGTCGTCGGGCTTGTCCCAGGACTTCGGATCCGCCTTCCAGAAGGACAGGGCGATCGGCCCCACCCGCCGCGCGGCCTGGGCCAGCAGGGCCAGATCCTCCTCAAGCGCCGGCAACGGTCATTCCCCGCACCAGAAGGCTTGGCACCTCAAGCGCCCGCCAGGGCAGGGCGTCGTCCGCGGCCTGCAGCGTCATCAGCATGTCCCGCAGATTGCCGGCGATGGTGCATTCATTGACCGGATAGGCGATCCTGCCACCTTCGACCCAGAAGCCCGCCGCGCCGCGGGAATAATCCCCGGTCGTCCCGTTGATCGAGGCGCCCAGCATCGAGGTCACAACCAGCCCGGTCCCCATCTCGGCGATCAGGTCGTCCTGGGTGGCCCGGCCCTGCGTCAGCATGACGTTGCTGTTGGTGGGCGAGGGGGCCGAGGACATGCCCCGCGCGGCGGATGCGGTGCTGTCCATCCCCAGCTTTCGCCCCGTCGCCAGATCCAGCGTCCAGCCTTGCAGCACGCCGCCTTCGACGATCCGGCGCGCGCGCGTGGCCAGCCCCTCGGCATCGAAGGGCCGGGACGAGGGATAGCGCGGGCGCAGCGGATCCTCGATGAGGTCGAAGCCCTCGGGCAGGACGGGCTGGCGCAGGTCCTTGCGCAGCCAGCTCGCGCCGCGCGCGACGGCGCTGCCGTTGACCGCCGACAGCAGATGGCCGATCAGGGACGATGACACGCGCCGGTCATAGAGGATCGGGAAGGCGCCAGTGGGCGGCTTTCTGGATCCGGCCCGCGCCAGCGTCCGTTCGGCGGCCAGCCGGCCGATGTCCTCGGGGGCGGGCAGATCCTCGGCCCAGACGCGGGATTCGCCCGCATAGTCGCGTTCCATCCCCAGACCTTCGCCGGTGATGGCGACGGCGGAGACGGCATGGGTGGTGCGGCCGTAGCCGCCCGAAAACCCGTTCGAGGCCGCAAGCCACAGGAAACGGCGGCTGAACCCGGCATTGGCGGATTCGACCTGGCTGATGCCGGGCATGTCGCGCGCCGCAGCCTCGGCCCGCAGCGCCAGATCCTGAAGGTGATCGGGCGAAGGGTCCGGCCGGTCGTCGGCGATCTGCAACCCCCGGGCGTCGCGCTGCCGGGCAAGCTGGCCGGGATCGGCAAGGCCCAGGCTGTCGTCCACGGGCGCCTCGCGCGCCATGGCGACGGCGCGTTCGGCCATCTCGGCGATGGTGGCGGGGCTGTGATCGGACGCCGAGACGCAGGCTTGCCGGCCGCCGACCAGCACGCGCAGCCCGATCTCGACGCCTTCGGCCCGGTCGGCCTGTTCCAGCGTGCCGCCGCGCATGTCGATGCTGATCGACTGGCCGCTGCTGGTCAGAGCATCGGCCGCATCCGCCCCCGCCCGCCGCGCCGCATCGACCAGCTGTTCGGCCAGCGACTGCAAATCCACGGGTGACATCGGCTGCTCTCCTTGCTGCGAACGAAAAAGGCCGGGACCGCGGCCCCGGCCAAGGCCGTTTCGGCCCTGTCTATCGAATCTGCTGGCCGTTGGCGAAGATCCGGCCGCCTTCGCGGAACTCGATTTCCGTGGTCAGCCGGTCGGGGTTGTCCTGGTCGGGCTGGGCGAACATCGCCAGCATCATCCGCAAGCCCATCGCCTGCTGTTCGGGGACAAGGCCCATGGCCACGACCTTGTCCATCAGCCCGTTGATGCCTTCGAAGGTGCCGTTCAGCGTGCCCACCGGCTGGTCGGGGTTGTCCCCGAACTCCAGGGTGCCGGTGATGTCCGCCTTGGCGCCCACCGCGTCAAGCGCCACCCGGTTCACGGTCAGCGTGTCCGGAACCAGCGGGTTTTCCGCCATGGGCATCCCGTTCGCATCCGTCTGCACCGAGGGCTGGGCGGGATCGAACAGGTTCTGGTTCAGGATCACGTCGCCGGAAAGATCGACGGTCAGGCTGGCCGGTTCGCGCGGCAGCTGGTTCTGCGGGTCGAACAGGTTCCAGACCCCCTCGCCGAAGGTCAGGCCCTGCAGGGCGTAGGCAAAGTTGAAGGGCTGCGGCGCCTCGCCGCGGGCCACCGGGATCAGCATGTCGGCCGAGATCCGCTCGACCCCATAGCTGATCGGGAAGGGAAGGCTGCCCAGGGCGACTTCGGCCTTGGCGTCCGCGCTGCCGGCCTTGTAGGCCATGCCCTGTTCCGACAGGCTGAAGGACAGGTCGCTGGCGCCGGTCGCGAAGCTGCCTTTGGCGGTCTGGTCCTCGCCGCTGTCGTCCTTGCCGGCCAGATCGAAGCTGCCCTCCAGGCTCTGGAAGGTCAGCGCGCTGTCCAGGTTCAGGCCCGCGGCCAGGGCCTCGGTCATCTGAGTGCCCAGGTCGAAGGGCTGGCCCGGCGTGGTGCCGGTGCCCTGGCCGGCCAGATCGGTCATCGCCACTTGGAAGTTCATGGTGCCGCCGCCGGCGCCGGTCTGGTCGCCGGGCATGGTGGCCGCGACCTGCATCTCGGCCCGGGCAGCCTTCATGTCGTAGGTCGCCTGAACCCCGTCCCCCGCCGGGACGCTGCGCTGCGAGCCGGTCAGGTCGGTGATCGTCCCGGTCACCGGAATCGTCGTGTCCCGGCCGGGTTCGGTGGGCAGGGTGAAGTCGAAGGCCAGCGTCGGATAGCGATATTCGTACAGCATCTCCTCGGGCGTGCCCGAGACGACCGTCTCGTTGCCGGGCGCGCTGATCGTGCCGGTCATGGTCATCTCGACCATCTCGAGGGCTTCGGCGCCCTGGGCTTCGGCACCCTCGGCTTCGGTGCCCGGCGCGTCGGGCGCGGCCTCGGGCGCCGCCTGGGGCGCGGGCTCAGCGCCTTCGGCGGTCGCCTCGGGTTCGGCGGGGGCGGGGACGCTGAAGCGGCTGTCCACCGCCACGTCGCCCTCGATCACCACGCGGACCTTGGCGTCGCCGGTCTGCTGGAAGGTCATCTGGGGCACGGTCAGGGTGCTGTTGCCGCCCTCGCCGGTTCTTGAAAAGACGGCGTCGGTGACGGTCAGCGTGCCGCCCGCGTCCTCGACCGTTCCGGTCACCTGATAGCCGTAATTGGCGCTGGAGTTCTGCAGGTTCTCCCAGACCTGGGCGGGCGTGACGTCCGCCAGGATGGGACCCGCGCCAAGAATCAGCGCCAGGGCAGAGGTTGCAAGGGGGCGGACCATGCCGAAGACCTTTCGGAAAAACGTTGCTTGTGGGATTTGTGGCACAGTGTCCCCCGGACTCCAAGGGAGCAATCGCGTGATCCATCTTGTGATCGAGGACGGTCTTGCCACCGTCACCATCGACCGGCCCGCCAAGGCCAATTCCCTGACGGCCGAGATGCTGGATGATCTGGCCGCAGCCTTCGACCGCGTCGGGGCATCCGGCTGCCGGGCGGCGGTGCTGACCGGGACGGGCCGGGTCTTTTCCGCCGGGGCCGATCTGGAACAGGCCCGCGCCGGGCTGGCGCTGTCGCCGCAATGGGAGCGGCTGTCGGGCCTTATCGCCGCGCTGCCCTGCCTGACCATCGCGGCGCTGAACGGCACGCTGGCAGGGGGCGCCTTCGGCATGGCATTGGCCTGCGATCTGCGCATCGCCGTCCCCGAGGCCCGGTTCTTCTATCCGGTAATGCGGCTGGGCTTTTTGCCGCAGCCTTCCGATCCGCCGCGCCTGTCGCGGCTGGTGGGGCCGGCGCGGGCCAAGATGATCCTGATGGCCGGCCAGCGGATCGACGCGCCCGAGGCGCTGGCCTGGGGTCTGATCGACCGCATCATCCCAACCGCGGATCTGGCAGGCGCCGCCCGGGCGCTGGCGGCCGACGCCCTGTCCGCGGACCCCGCCCATGTGGCGGCGATGAAGGCGATGGTGGTCTGAACCGGAAGGGACGCCGCGCCCGGGTGGGCCCGGCGCGGTCAGCGCAGCCCGGCAGTCTGGTAATAGATATCGACGTCGCGGGCCTGGTCATAGCCGATGCCCGAGGCGATGATGCAGCTTGTGTCGTCGCCGCGCGGCGCCACCAGGGTCCAAGTGCCCATCTGCGCGGAGGCCCAAAGCTCGGTCGCGGCATGGCCGTCGCCCTGGACCGGGGCCTCGTTGAAGTCGTGGCGCAGGGTCTGCCCGATCTCGGCGTCCGGGGCGCAATAGGGTTGGTCGCCCACCGCCATGTCCGAGGTGGGCAGATCCTCGGCCTGTTCCAGCAGGGTGGCGGCATCGACGCCGGCCATGGCGGACCAGGCCTGCACCGGCTGGTCGGGGCGGGTCGCGGAAACGGCTGGCATGGCCATCAGCGCCGCGACGCTGCCAGCCAATCCCAGGCGGACGATGCGGGTTGCGATGGGGGACATGGCGGGGCCTTTCTGGTGTGTTTGCTGGGGAAAAACGTCCGGCCGGGGCAAGGGTTCCCATATTTGCCGCCGGCCGGCGTTGCGCCGCTGCGCGAAACCGGCAATTCTGCCGCGTTGTAAGCGGCTGAGGCGACAGGAAGGACGGTCCCCGAATGGCGATACTACTGGGCGATGTAGGGGGCACGAACGCCCGTCTTGCCCTGGCACGAAACGGCATCATCGACCCGCAGTCGGTGACGCGGTTCCGGGGCGACGACCACGACAGCTTCGACGAGGTGGTGCGCCTGTTCCTGCAGGAACAGGACCAGCCGCGCATCAGCGCGGTCTGCGTGGCGGTGGCGGGTCCGGTCAGCAACGGCCGGGCGCGGCTGACCAACCGCCCCTGGGACTTTTCTGAAGAAGGGCTGGCCCGCCTGACCGACGCCGATCACGTCCGGCTCATCAACGACCTGACCGCGATGGGCTATGCCACGCCGGTGCTGTCGGGCGACGGGCTGGCCACCCTGCGCAGCGCGCCGCCCGACCGTCCGCGCAATGGCCAGTCGCTGGTCGTGAACCTGGGCACCGGCTTCAACGTCTGCGCCGTCCGCCGCCTGCCGGGCGGGGCGATCACCGCGCTCGAGGCCGAGGAAGGCCATACCAATCTGCCCGCCAACATCTATCTGCGCCTGCTCAACGCCGTGGGACCCGAGGCGATCAAGGGCTTCGTCTCGACCGAGGAGGCCTTCGCGGGGCGCGGGCTGTCGCGCCTGCACGCGGCGCTGACCGGCACGGTGCCGGTGCCGGGGGAACAGATCGACCGCGCGGCGGATGCGGGCGAACCGGTCGCCAATGCCACCTATGACCTGTTCACCGACCTGGTCGGCCTTCTCTGCCGGGAACTGGCGCTGCGCTTCATGCCGATGGAGGGGATGTTCCTGGCGGGCAGCGTCGGGCGCAGCATCTCGGACCGGATGGCACGGTTCGAGCCGTCCTTCCTGGCCGAGCCCTATATGCGCCACATCCCCGAAAACACGCCGATCTTCCTGATCCGCGACGACATGGCGGCGCTGCAGGGCTGCCTGGCGGCGCTGTCCTGACGGCAACAAGGCCGGCGGAAACCCGTCGGCCGTCGGCCGTCCTGCGGATGAATCGCTTGGATTCGGCAGGGCGTCCTGTTCATATGGGCGCAAAGCAAGAACACACGGGGCGGGACGATGCGGGCATATCTTCGGGCGGCGCTTGTGGCATCCACCGTGATGGGCCTGGGGGGCATGGCCTGGGCGCAGTCGTCGAACCCCTTTTCGGGGCTGTTCGGCGGCGGGCAGGACGATGGCCCGGTGGATCTGCAATTCCGTATCCAGGGCGCCGACGACCTTGAACAGCCGCTGCGCAACGGCTCGCTGATCGCCAGCACGCTGTCCGAGAACCGCACCACCGGCCAGGACGTGCTGGCCGCGGCGCGCAGCGATTACGCCCGGATCCTGGGCGATCTTTACGAGCGGGGCTATTACTCGGCGGTCATCAACATCACCCTCGACGGGGTCGAGGCGGCCGGGATCGCCCCCCTGGACGCCCCCGAAACCGTGCGCCAGGTGGTCGTCAGCGTCCAGGCCGGGCCGCGCTTCCGCTTCTCGCGCGCGGCGATCGCGCCGCTGGCGCCGGGGACCGAACTGCCCGAGGAATACCGGCAGGGAGAGATCGCGGGCACCGGAACGATCCGCGGCGCGGCCCGCGCCGGCGTGACGGGCTGGCGCGAGGTGGGCCACGCCAAGGCCGAGGTGGGTGGCCAGCAGATCGTCGCCGACCACAATGCCAACAGCGTGGACAGCCGGATCGACCTGGCGCCCGGCCCCTCGGTCACCTTCGGGCGGCTGAACATGCGCGGCTACGACCGCCTGAACCCGCGCCGGCTGCACAAGATCGCCGGCCTGCCCGAGGGCGAGCGCTTCGATCCTGACGAGGTCGAGGACGTCCGGGAGCGCCTGCGCCGGTCGGGCGTCTTTTCCGCCATCACCCTGGAAGAGGCCGAGACGCTGAACCCCGACGGCAGCATGGACATCAACCTGACGGTCGTCGAACAGAAGCCGCGCCGGATCGGCACCGGCTTCGAGATTTCCTCTACCGACGGGGCCATGCTGTCGGCCTACTGGATGCACCGCAACCTGCTGGGCGGGGGCGAACGCCTGCGGATCGAGGGCGAGGTCAAGGACATCGGCTCGGATACCAGCGGCCGGGACGACCGCATCACCCTGCGCATCGACCGCCCCGCCACCCTGACCCCCGACACCACCGCCTATGTCCTGACCAGCCTCTCGCGGATGCGCGAGGAGGATTATGACGAGGACATCGGCATCGTCGGGCTGGGCTTCAACTATATCTACAGCGACCGCTTCACCTTCGACACCGCGGTCCAGTACCAGTTCTCGCGCGTCTATGACGAGGGCGGGCAGGAAACCGACTTCAAGGTTCTGGCCCTGCCCAGCAGCGTCATGTGGGACGCCCGCGACGACGAGAACAACGCCCGACGCGGCTATTACCTGCAGGGCGAGGCGACCCCCTTCAAGGGCTTCGACGGCACCGGCTCGGGCATCCGGCTGCAGGGCGAGGGCCGCGCCTTCCATTCCCTGGGGCGCGACGACCGCTTCACCCTGGCCGGCCGCGCCCGCCTGGGCAGCGTCCTGGGAAGCGAGATCCAGGACACGCCGCGCAACTATCTGTTCTTCTCGGGCGGGGGCGGCAGCGTGCGCGGCCAGCCCTATCAGTCGCTGGGCGTCGAGGAGATCACCGGCCCCGAAGGGCCCATCAAGACCGGCGGCATGAGCATCGCGATCCTGTCGACCGAGGTCCGCTGGCAGGTCCTCGGAAGGATCGGCCTTGTGGCCTTTGCCGATTACGGCCAGGTCTGGGCGGAGGACGGCTGGAACGGCGGCAGCGACTGGCACTCGGGGGCGGGGATCGGCGTTCGCTACGCCACGCCCATCGGGCCGCTGCGCTTCGACGTGGGCGGGCCGACCGGCGGGGACACCGGCGAGGGCGTGCAACTGTATCTTGGACTGGGGCAGGCATTCTGATGAAGGCGGGGCTGATGCGCACACTCTGGCTGATCCTATTCGCCGTCCTGTTCCCGATGGGGGTGATGGCGCAGGGCCTGGCCGAGATCGCCCGCCAAGAGGACGACGACCGGGGGTTCCTCACCGGGATCCTGGAACGCAGCCTGTCGGGCGCGGGCCGCGAGGTGGTGATCGACGGGTTCGAGGGCGCGCTGTCGTCGCGCGCCACCTTCGATCGCATCACCATCGCGGACCGCAACGGCGTCTGGCTGACGCTGAACGACGGCGCGATCCAGTGGAACCGCTCGGCCCTGCTGCGCGGCCGCATCGAGATCGCCGAGATGTCGGCGCGCGAGATCCTGCTGCCCCGCCTGCCGGTGGGCGAGGAACAGGCCCCGACCGCCGAGGCGCCGGAATTCGAATTCGCGCTTCCAGAGCTGCCGGTGGCGATCAACATCGCCCAGATCCGGGCCGAGCGGGTCGAGCTTGGCGAACCGGTGATCGGCCTGGCCGCCGCGATCTCGCTGAGCGGCGCCATGAGCCTGGAAGCCGGAGAGGGCCAAGCGCAACTGGCGATCCAGCGTCTGGACGGGCCGCGCGGCAGCTTCAACCTGGATGCGGGCTTTTCCAACCAGACGCAGGTGCTGCGCGTGAACCTGACGCTGGAGGAGGCCGCCAACGGGCTGCTGGTCAACCTCATCGACCTTTATGACAAGCCTTCGGTCGTGGCGGAAATCCGCGGCGAGGGGCAGATCCGCGATTTCGGCGTCGATATCCGCCTGGCGACCGACGGGCTGCCGCGCGTCACCGGCCGGGTCAGCGCGTCGCCGGCGCCGGATGCGGCGGGCAATCCCGGCACCAGCTTCGCGCTGCAACTGGGCGGCGACGTGGCCTCGCTGCTGCCGCCGCAGGACCGCGGCTTCTTCGGCGACCAGGTCCAGCTTCGCGCCGAGGGCTGGCGGGGCGAGGACGGGCGGCTGCAGATCCCCACCCTGAACCTTGTGACCGAGGCGCTGTCGCTGGACGGATCGCTGGCCGTCAACGCCCAGGGCGCGCCGCAGAACGCCGAACTGCTGATCGCGCTGGGATCGGATGCGGGTGCCGACCAGGTGCCGGTGGCGCTGCCCTTCGTGGCGCAGGACGCCACGGTGGAATCGGGACGGCTGGAACTGCTGTACGACGCAGCCGAAGGGCAGGGATGGACCCTGGCCGGGCGCGTGGGCGCGCTGGATCTGGGCGATGTGCGGCTCGGGTCGCTGGAACTGGACGGGTCGGGCGCGGTGGTGCTGGATCAGGGCAGCCTTGCCTCGCTCAGCGGCGCCATCCGCTTCGCCACCCGGCAGATGGTCTTTGTCGATCCGGGCCTGGCACAGGCCATCGGCCCGCAGATCACCGGCAGCACCACCTTCGACTTCAGCCCCGGCAACGTGGTCGAATTCACCGATCTGACCATTACCGGTCCCGATTACGGGCTGGACGGGCTGGTGCTGCTATCGGGCCTGCGCAGCGGCTTCGTGCTGTCGGTCGATGCCGATGCGCGCCACGAGGACCTGTCCCGCCTTTCGACCCTGGCCGGGCGGGACGTGCAGGGCCGCGCGGATGCCAGCCTGAGCGGCTATTACCGCTTCCTGAACCGCAGCTTCGACATCGACGCCAGCGTGACGGGCACCGACATCGCGGTGGACCAGCCGCAACTGGACCGCCTGCTGGAGGGCCGGTCCACCATCACCCTGGACGCCCGTCGCGACGAGACGGGGATCGAGATCTCGGATCTCTCGGTCAATGCCCAGCGGCTGACGGCCCGGGCGCAGGGCTATGTCAACAGCCTGTCCAGCGACGTGACCGCGACGGTGTCCATGCCGTCGCTGCAGGACGCGGATCCCGATTTCTCGGGCGCGCTGCAGGCCGAGGCCAAGCTGTCGGGTGGCGCGGGTTCGCGGCAACTGACCGTCAGCGGCGAAGCCGAGGACCTGCGCATCGGCATCGAGGCCCTGGACAACGCCCTCGAGGGCCAGACCACCCTGACCGTTCTGGCCGCGGAGACGCCGCAGGGCTACGCGGTCGAGGTGTTCCGCCTTGCCAATCCGCAGATCCGCGCCGAAGGCCAGGGCAGCTTTGCCGCGGGCGCGCTTGACGCGGCGCTGGATCTGTCGGTGCCCGACCTGTCGGCGATCCGCGCCGGCTGGACCGGCGGCTTCGACGCCATGGCCCGGCTGACCGAGGAGGACGGCACCCGCTTCATCGACCTGACGGGATCGGGCGAGAACCTGTCCTTCGGCGTCCAGAACGCCGATGCCGCGATGACCGGCACCACGCGCCTGCGGCTTCAGGCCGAGGAACGGGACGGCACCATCACCCTGCGCGACCTGGATCTGGTGAACGACCAGATCAACGCCACCGCGCAGGGGGTCTATGGCCCCGGCGTCACCGACATCGCGGCTCAGGTCCGGGTGGCGTCGCTGGCGCCCTTCGGCCCCGGCTGGCGCGGCGCCCTGGACGTGTCGGGCAGCCTGCGCGAGACCGGCGAGGGCGGCCGCCGGCTGGAGGTCACCGGCACCGGCCAGGATCTGTCCTTCGGCCAGGCGCAGATGGACGGCGCGCTGGCCGGCGAGACGCGGCTGGCGGTGACGGGAACCGAACGCGGCGGCGTCTTCGCGATCGAGCAGGCGCGGATCGAGAACCCGCGCCTCGATGTCTCGGCCAGCGGCACTGTCGGCGGCGGGCAGACGGATGTGACGGCGCAGCTTGATGCCGAGGATCTGCGTTTCCTGGGCAACGGCATCAGCGGCGCGCTGGAAGCCGAGGCCCGGCTGGTCCAGGAGGGCACGTCGCGCCGCCTCACCGCGACGGGCACCGCCTCGGGGCTGTCGCTGGGCCAGCCCCGGCTGGACCCGCTGCTGCGCGGGCAGACCCGCTTCGACCTGGCGGCCACGCAGGCGCCGGCGGGCATTTCGGTGCAGCGGCTGGACGTCGAGAACCCGCAGCTTCGGATCCAGGCCGACGGGGACACCGCCAGCGGCATGAACCTGACCGCCCGGCTGTCCGACCTGGGCCTGATTCAGCCCGAGTTTCCGGGCCCGGTCGACGTCACCGGCACCATCCGCGAAGAGGGCCAGTCCTTCGTCCTGGATCTGGGCGCCACGGCGCCGGGCAGCACGCAGCTGCAGGCTTCGGGCAGCGTGGCGCGGGATTTCTCGACCATGAACCTGGCGATCACCGGCAGCAGCGACGCCTCGATCGCCAACCCCATCATCCGCACCCGCAGCATCGAGGGGCCGCTGTCGCTGGACCTGACCGTGAACGGCCCGCCATCGCTGCAGTCGGTCAGCGGCCGCGTGCAGCTGAGCGATGGCCGCATCGTCGATCCCGGCGTCGGCATCCGGCTGGAGGACGTGGACGCCACGGCGGATCTTGCCGGCGGCCGAATCGGCCTGGAGGCCAGCGCCGATGTCGATGCGGGCGGCAGCGTGCGGGTCAGCGGCCCCATCGACCTGCAGGCGGGCACGCTGGATCTGACGATCCTTCTGGACCGGGTGATCGCGCGCGACCCGAATCTGTACGAGACCGAAATCAGCGGCACCCTGCGCATGTCCGGCCGCAACGCCGACGGCCCGCTGATCTCGGGGACGATCAACCTGGGCGAGACCGAGATCCGCATCCCCTCGGCCGGGATCGGCGGCGCCGGGGTGATCCCCGACATCAACCATGTGGGCGACACGCGGCCGGTCCGCTCCACCCGCGCCAAGGCCGGGCTGGAGGGCTATCCCAGCGAGGCCGCGCGCGAGGCCGGCATGGCCGGGCCGCCCTCGACACCGCCCTCGGCCCCGCCGCGGCTGGATCTGGTCATCAACGCGCCGAACCAGGTCTTCGTGCGCGGGCGCGGCGTCGATGCGGAACTGGGCGGGTCGCTGCAGGTCCAGGGCACGACGCGCAACGCGATCCCGATCGGCTTTCTGGAACTGATCCGGGGCCGGGTGGACCTGCTGGGCCGCCGCTTCGACCTGAGCGAGGGGCTGGTCGAACTGCAGGGCAGCCTGATCCCGGTGATCCGCCTGGTGGCCCAGACCGACAACGACGGCATCACCACCCGCATCATCATCGACGGCGAGGTGCGCGACCCCGAGATCACCTTTGAATCCTCGCCCCCCTGCCCGAGGAGGAGGTCCTGTCGCAACTGCTGTTCGGACGCGGGCTGAACGACATCAGCCCCCTGCAGGCGGCCCAGCTGGCCAACGCCATCGCCGTCCTGGCCGGCCGCGGCGGCGAGGGGATCATCGGCACCCTGCGCAACGAGGTGGGGCTGGACGACTTGGATCTGGCGACCGACGACGACGGGAACGTGCAGGTCCGGGCAGGCAAGTATCTGTCGGACAACCTCTATACCGATGTCTCGGTGGGGGCGGATGGGCAAAGCACGCTGAACCTGAACCTGGACGTCACCGATTCCCTGACCGCGCGCGGCTCGGTCGGGTCCGAGGGCGGCAGCACGCTGGGCATCTATTTCGAACGCGACTACTAGACCCCGCGGCGGTTCGTGCCCGCCCCGGAACCTGACAGGCCGTGATGCACCGAATATCAGATGCGTCCGGCACCCTTTCGTGCTATGGTTGAAAAACTTCTATGATGGATGCCCATGTCATTTGCCACTGCCGATGAACGCTATTTCGCCCGGCTCATCAACGAGTCCCGCCGGGACGTGGGGCTGGCGCCCCTGGCCCTGGAACGGCGCCTGAACGATTCAGCCGACCGGCACAACCGCTGGCTGCTGGACACCGACCGGTTTTCCCACACCGGCGAGGGCGGATCATCCTCGCGCCAGCGGATCGAGGCCGCGGGGGTGGATCTGTCCGGCCGGTGGACCACGGCGGAAAATTTGGCCTATGTCAGCATCCGGGGCAAAAGCGACCTGCGCGACGAGATCCGCCAGTTGCACCAGAACCTGATGGACAGCCCCGGCCATTACGCCAACATCATCCGCGATGTGTCCTATGTCGGGATCGGCCTGCAGACCGGGACGATGCGGATCGACGGCCGGGACTATCTGGTGCTGATGGCGACGCAGAATTTTGCGAAGACCGACAGCCCGGTGTCGCTTGACAGGGGGACGTTCCCGCGGGTCGCGCCACCCGTGCCGGACGATGCCCTGCAAAGCCGCGCCGACTGGCTTGACGCGGCCTCGGGCGTCAATCGGGATGCGTCCCGTCCCACGGCGGGGACCGACGATCTGGGCCTGAGCCTGCGCAGCGACAGCCTGCGCGCCGGCGCGGGCGATGACTGGGTCGCCGGCGGGGGCGGTCACGACCGCCTGCTGGGCGAGGACGGCAACGACCGGCTGATCGGGGGCCTGGGCTTCGATACGCTGGAAGGCGGGCTGGGGGTGGACACGCTGCAGGGTGGCCAGGGCAACGACCGGCTGTCGGGGCAGGGGAACGACGACATCCTGCGCGGCGAGGCCGGCCATGACACCCTGGCCGGCGGCTGGGGCGACGACTGGCTGCGCGGCGGCCAGGGCATGGATCTGCTGAGCGGCGATGACGGCGACGACTGGTTGCTGGGCGACGTGGGGAACGACACGCTGAGGGGCGGATCCGGCGACGACAGCCTGCAGGGGGGCCGGGGCAGGGACGTCCTGAACGGCGGGGCGGGTGCTGACACCTTCATCTTCGCCAGGGGCGACGGTTCGGACACCATCCAAGGCTTTCAGCACGACAGCGACCGTCTGCTGATCGCCCGCGATCTGCTGGACGATAATGCGATCGCCTTCATCCGCGATCACATGACCAGGACGGGCAGCGACGTGGTGATCGACCTGGGGGCAGGCGACCGGCTGGTGATCCGCGAAGCCGGGCTTACCGCGGCCGAACTGGCCGACGACATCTTCGCCTATTGAGGGAGGGATCAGCGCCGAGGTTCTTCATGATATGAAAATGCCCGCCGGCCAGGGCGGGCTCAATCATTAATCTATTGCAATCCAGCAAGTCACTACGCGGCTATAACCCCTTCACCGGCAACGGGTTCCGTGACCGGAACTGAAAAAGTCACGTTAACCATCTTTTCGCCGACGACGCCGCGGCGGCGCGGTGGAACCGGTGTCGCCGCAGAAATCCGCCTGCCGTGGCGCGGGCAGGGCGCGGGCTCCGGCGGCAGGGCCCGCCGGACTTTCGCCTTTCAGCCGAGGGCGCCGTCAGCCCTGCGACAGGATCGCCTCGATGACCCTGTCGGCGGCCTCCTCGGCGGTCAGCGCCACGGTGTTGACCACCAGTTCGGCCTGCTCGGGCGCCTCGTACGGGCTGTCGATGCCGGTGAAGTTCTTCAACTGCCCCGACCGCGCCTTCCGGTAGAGGCCCTTCACGTCGCGCGCCTCGGCCACCTCCAGGGGCGTGTCCACATAGACCTCGAAGAACTCGCCCGGCGCCATCATGTCGCGGACCATGCGCCGTTCCGCCCGGAAGGGCGAGATGAAGGCCGTCAGCACGATCAGCCCGGCATCGGTCATCAGGCGCGCGACCTCGCCCACGCGGCGGATGTTCTCGACCCGGTCGGCATCGGTGAAGCCCAGGTCGCGGTTCAGCCCGTGGCGCACGTTGTCGCCGTCCAGAAGGAAGGTGTGCTTGCCCATCGCGTGCAGCTTGCGTTCGACGATGTTGGCGATGGTGGACTTGCCCGACCCCGACAGCCCGGTGAACCAGACCACGCGCGCGCGCTGGTTCTTCTGGGCGGCGTGGGCCTCGCGGTTCACGTCGGTCGCCTGCCAGTGGATGTTCTGCGACCGGCGCAGCGCGAAATGCAGCATCCCGGCGGCGATGGTGGCGTTGGTCATCCGGTCGATCAGGATGAAGCCGCCCAGGTCGGGATTGTCGGCATACGCCTCGAACGGCACCGGCCGGTCGGTCGAGATGTTGACCACGCCGATGGCGTTCAGGCCCAGCGTCTTGCTGGCCAGATGCTCCATCGTGTTGACGTTCACCTCGTATTTCGGCTCGGTGATGGTGGCGCTGACGGTCTGGGTGCCGATCTTCAGCAGATAGGGCCGGCCCGGCAGCATTTCCTGTTCCGACATCCAGACCAGCGTCGCCTCGAACTGGTCGGCGACCTCGCAGGGGGCATCGGCGCGGGCGATGACGTCCCCGCGCGAACAGTCGATCTCGTCGGCGAAGGTCAGGGTGACGGACTGGCCCGCAACCGCCTGGGGCAGGTCGCCGTCGAAGGTCGCGATGGACCTGACCGTGGTGGTCTTGCCCGAGGGCAGGACCCGGACCGCATCGCCCGGATGCACCGCGCCGGCGCTGATCTGGCCCGCGAAGCCGCGGAAGTCCTGATGCGGGCGGTTCACCCACTGCACCGCCATGCGGAAGGGCGCGTCCTGCATCCGGGTGTCGCTGATGGGCGCGTCCTCGAGATGGCCCAGCAGGGTCGGTCCCTGATACCAGGGCGTTTCGGGGCTTCTGGAAACGATGTTGTCGCCTTTCAGCCCGGAAATCGGGATCGGCAGGAAGCTGTCCATGCCGATCTGCCGGGCGAAATGCGAATAATCGGCAACGATCTCGTAGAAGCGTTCGGCCGAATAGCCGACCAGATCCATCTTGTTGACCGCCAGCACGATGTTCCTGATGCCCAGCAGGTTCACCAGATAGCTGTGGCGCCGCGTCTGGGTCAGCACGCCCTGGCGCGCGTCGATCAGGATCACCGCCAGATCGGCGGTGGATGCGCCCGTGACCATGTTGCGGGTATATTGTTCATGCCCCGGCGTGTCGGCGACGATGAACTTGCGCTTGTCGGTGGCGAAGAAGCGATAGGCCACGTCGATGGTGATGCCCTGTTCGCGTTCCGCGGCCAGGCCGTCGACCAGCAGGGCGAAGTCGATCTCTCCGCCCTGGGTGCCCGACACCTTGCTGTCGGCCTCCAGCGAGGCCAGCTGATCCTCGAAGATCATCTTGCTGTCGTACAGAAGACGGCCGATCAGCGTCGACTTGCCGTCATCGACCGATCCGCAGGTGATGAAGCGCAGCATGGTCTTGTGCTGGTGCTTCAGCAGATAGGCGTCGATGTCCTGGGCGATCAGCGCATCGGTGACGTAGACGGGATCCTGGGCGGTCATCAGAAATACCCTTCCTGCTTCTTCTTTTCCATCGAGGCGGCCTGATCCTTGTCGATGGCGCGGCCCTGGCGTTCCGAGGTGGTGGTCAGCAGCATTTCCTGGATCACCTCGGGCAGGGTGCGGGCATCCGATTCCACCGCCCCCGTCAGCGGATAGCAGCCCAGCGTGCGGAACCGCACCGACCGCATCTGCGGCACCTCGCCGTCGCGCAGCGGGAAGCGGTCGTCATCGACCATGATCAGCAGCCCGTCGCGTTCCACCACCGGGCGCGGCTCGCTGAAATACAGCGGCACGATCTCGATGCCCTCCAGGTGGATGTATTGCCAGATGTCCAGCTCGGTCCAGTTGGACAGCGGGAAGACGCGGATCGATTCGTCGCGAGCCTTGCGGGTGTTGTACAGCTTCCACAACTCGGGACGCTGGTTCTTGGGGTCCCAGCGGTGGTTGGCGGACCGGAAGGAAAAGATCCGCTCCTTGGCGCGGGACTTTTCCTCGTCGCGGCGGGCGCCGCCGAAGGCCACGTCGAAACCGTGTGCCGTCAGCGCCTGTTTCAGCCCTTCGGTCTTCCACATGTCGGTGTGCAGCGGGCCGTGGTCGAAGGGATTGATGCCCTGGGCCTTGGCCTCGGGGTTCTGGTGGACGATCAGATCCATGCCCGCCGCCTTGGCGGCGCGGTCGCGCAGTTCGTACATCGCCCGGAACTTCCAGGTCGTGTCCACGTGCAGCAGCGGGAACGGCGGCGGGGCGGGGAAGAACGCCTTGCGCGCCAGATGCAGCATGCAGGCGGAATCCTTGCCCACCGAATACAGCATCACCGGGTTCTCGGCATTGGCCACCACCTCGCGCATGATGTGGATGCTTTCGGATTCCAGCCGCTGCAGATGCGTCAGCGTCGCGGGCGCGATCGCGGTGTCGGAAAGGCTGTTCATGGCGTCGACTCTCGATTCGTCGTGGCGGCGGGGTGAGGATCCGGCCCCGCTATCCTTCAGCGCGGCGGATTATGCAAGTTCGCTGCCGGGAAAAACCCGCGTTTCCCGGCTTTGCTGGTTAACCGGAACAGGGTTCCGCGCCCGTCGCCAGGGCCAGGCCGTCCGCCACGGCGGTGAAAGCCTCGGATCGGTGCAGCCGCGCCAGGGGCATCGTCCGGGCAACCAGATCCGCAACCAGCCCCATCAGGCTCGAGCCGCCGACCAGCACCACGTCGCCCAGGTCTTGGGCCGACAGCCCCGCCCGGTCCAGCACCTCAGCCAGGGCGGCCTTCAGCTCGGCCTCATGGGCCTGCAGGGCGGCGCCCAGGCTGGCCGCGCTGACCGGGGCCGAAAGGCCGGGCTCGATGAAGCCCATCTCGATGCGCCCGGGCTCTGCCCCGCCGTTGGCGGCGATCTTGCCGCGTTCGACGGAAAAGGCCAGATCGTGCCCCAGTTCCCCCGTCAGCAGCGTTTCCAGCCGTTCCAGGCGCGCGGGCTGCGCCGCAAGCCGGACCATCTGCCGGACCATCCTGCGGTTCTCGGGCGTATAGACGAAGGGGATATGCGCCCAGCTGGCCAGATCGGCATAGATCGCGTTGGGCACCGGCAGCAGCCCCGGCCCCATCTCGCGGCGCAGTTGCGACCCCAGGCCCAGCAGCGGCATCGCATGGCTCAGCGAGATCGCCTTGTCGAAGTCGGTCCCGCCCAGCCTTATGCCGTGGCTGGCCAGGATCCGCAGCCCCTCGGCCTCGCCGCGATACACCGAGAAGTCCGAGGTACCACCGCCGATGTCCACGATCAGCCCCGTGCGGCCGCTGGTGCCCATGCCGTGACAGGCCAGGGCCGCGGCCTCCGGTTCGGGCATGAAGCCCACCCGGCCGAAACCCGCCGCGTGATAGCAGGCGCGCAGGTCGTCGCAGGCGGCGGCGTCGCGGGCGGGATCGGGGTGGAAGCGGACCGGGCGGCCCGACAGGACGCCCGTCCAGCTCTGGCCGGTCGCGGCCTCGGCCCGCTGGCGCAGCCGGGTCAGGAAGGCCGTCACCACGTCAAGAAGCGTCCGCCGCCGGCCGCCGATCAGCCGGGATTCCCGCGCAAGCGCCGTGCCCAGCACGCTTTTGAACGCGCGCATGTACCGGCCTTCCTCGCCGGCGATCAGCGCCTGGCCTGCCGCCTGGCCCAGGCGCATCTCTCCGCCCCGGGCGGGAAAGAACACCGCCGTCGGCAACGTGTCCGCGCCCGCCTCGACGGGCAGGCGCCGGACGCGGCCCTTGTCCAGCACCGCGACGGCGGTGTTCGAGGTTCCGAAGTCGATGGCAAGCGTGCGGGTCATGGGGGCTCCGGCGGGGGCGGGGTCCGCCCGGCTAGCCGATGCGACCGCAAGCCGCAAGCGCCGCGTCCGGGCGGCTCCGAAAGAACGGTTGACGCGGCGATCAACAATGCAACAGTCAGGGGCAGGCGGAACACCCCAAGGCAGGCGCGCGCGCATGAACGACCCACAGCAGGCAACGCCTCGGCCCCAGATGGCGGTGCAGGACGATCCGGTGGCGCCGTTTCCGCTGATCAGCGACATTTCGGCGGCCCGCTGGCTTCTGGTCTTCATCATCGCCGCCGCGATCTATTTCTTTCACGGCTTCCTGGTCCCGGTGCTGGCCGCCACGATCATCGCCTTCGCCAGCTGGCCGCTGTCGCGCAGCGTGCAGCGCGGGCTGGGGATCGACCGCACCGCCACCGCGGCGCTGTTCGTGCTGGTGATCGTGCTGTTTCTGGTGGTGCCGGTCACGCTGGCGCTGCTCTATGCCTTCCGGGAACTGCAGCAGTGGATCTACTGGGTGTTCGAGGTGAACGCCAACGGCGCGCCCGCGCCCGCCTGGATGACCGCCCTGCCCCGGATCGGCGACTGGATCGACGAACAGTGGACCCGCCATATCGGCCAGCCGGGCGCCATCGCCGAACTGGTGCAGCTGACCAGCGGCAACACCATCGCCTCGATCTATCGCAGCGTGCTGGCGGCGGGCAACCTGGCCTTCCATCTGGCGCTGAACCTGCTGTTCATGCTGATCGCGCTGTTCGTGTTCTATCGCGACGGCCACAAGATCGCCGGCCAGATCGACGTCGTGGGCGCGCGCATCCTGCCGCGCCGCTGGGAACGGCTGTCGCGCGTCGTGCCGCTGACGATCAGCGCCACCGTCACCGGCATGACCCTGATCGCCATCGGCGAGGGCGTGGTTCTGGGCATCGCCTACTGGGTGGCGGGGGTGCCGTCCCCCGTGACGCTGGGGGTCATCACCGGCATCATGGCGCTGATCCCCGGCGGCGCGCCGCTGTGCTTCACGCTGGTGTCGATCTACCTGGTGGCCAGCGGGTCGCCGCTGGCGGGCGTCCTGCTGTTCCTGTGGGGAACGGTCGAGCTGTTCATCGTGGACAAGACCATCCGCCCGGTGCTGGTCGGCGGGCCGGTCAAGATGCCCTTCCTGCCGACGTTCTTCGGCCTGGTCGGCGGCGTCAAGACCATGGGCATCGTCGGGCTGTTCGTGGGGCCGGTGCTGATGGCCCTGCTGGTCGCCATCTGGCGCGAATGGCTGCGCGAGATCAGGAACCATTCCGGGCCCTCTTGATCGGCGGACTTCGTTGCATATGATCCGGGCTCATGGCGTGTGCTGCGTGCGCCCAGGGGCCACCCCCTGACTACGGAGACTGGTCGCAACCGTTTCTGACAAAGGGGGCTGTCAATGGCAGGTCTTATCAAGAACACCATCCGCCGGTTTCTGGACAACGAGGCGTCGGGGGGAATCCTTCTGATGGCCTCGGCCGCGCTGGCGCTGATCGTCGCCAACTCGCCTTGGTCCGAGGGCTATTTCCACGCGCTCCACGTCTATCTGGGGCCGCTCTCGGTCGCCCACTGGATCAACGACGCGCTGATGGCGGTGTTCTTCCTGATGGTGGGCCTGGAAATCAAGCGCGAGATGGTGGACGGCCATCTGTCGTCCTGGTCCCGGCGCATCCTGCCCGGCGCGGCCGCGGCGGCAGGCATGGCCGTGCCCGCGCTGGTCTATCTGTTCTTCACTGCGGGCACCGGGGCCACGCATGGCTGGGCCATCCCGTCGGCCACGGACATCGCCTTCGCGCTGGGGGTCATCTCGCTGCTGGGATCGCGGGTGCCCACCTCGCTCAAGGTGTTCCTGGCGGCGCTGGCGATCATCGACGACCTGGGCGCGGTGGTGGTGATCGGGCTGTTCTACACGACCGGCCTCTCGCCGGCCGATCTGGGGATCGCCGCGCTGATCCTTGCCGGGCTGATCGGGCTGAACCGCGCCGGCGTCATGCGGCTGTGGCCCTATCTGGCCTTGGGCGCGGTGCTGTGGTTCTTCGTCTGGCGATCCGGGATCCACGCGACCATCGCCGGCGTTCTTCTGGCGCTGACGGTCCCGCTGAAGCGGACCCCGGCCACGCCCGAAGCGCGGCCGTCCGAAAGTCCGCTGCACCGTCTGGAACATGCGCTGATCGTGCCGGTGGCCTATTTCATTGTCCCGATCTTCGGCTTTGCCAATGCCGGGGTCAGCTTCGCGGGCCTGGGAATGGATGCGCTGCTGGCACCCGTGACCCTGGGCGTGGCCGCCGGTCTTTCCATCGGCAAGCTGGTGGGGATCTTCGGCGCGGTGACGATCCTGGTCAAGCTGGACTGGGCCGACCTGCCCGTGGGGGCAAGCTGGATGCAGATGCTGGGCACCGCGCTTCTGTGCGGGATCGGCTTCACCATGAGCCTGTTCATCTCGCTTCTGGCCTTCGACGAGCCGCTGCTGCAGGACGAGGCCAAGATCGGTATCCTGATGGGGTCGTTCATCGCCGGCATCGCAGGCTACACCATCCTGCGCTTCGCCAAGCGCGAGGCGCCGCGCCGCGCCGCCGCGGCCGAATGACCGCCTTGACGGTCCGGCCGGTTCTCAGACCGGCCAGACCGTCAGGATCAGCGGCACCCCGGTCAGGACGACCAGGATCGACAGGGGCAGTCCCAGCCGCGGATAATCGCTGAAGCGATAGCCCCCCGGTCCCATCACCAGCGTGTTGCACTGATGCCCGATGGGGGTCAGGAAGTCGCAGCCCGCGCCCACCGCCACCGCCATCAGGAAGGCCTCGGGCGCATAGCCCAGGGTGCCCGCGAAGGTGACGCCGATGGGCGCCATGACCAGGACGGTGGCGGCGTTGTTCAGGAAGGGCGTCACCGCCATCGCCGCCACCATGATCAGCGCCACCGCCCCCCAGACCGGCATCCCGGTTGCCACGGCCGACAGCCAGGCGCCGATCAGGTCGGTGCCGCCGGTGGTCCGCAGGGCCTCGCTGACCGGGATCAGCGCGCCCAGCATGATGAGCAGCGGCCATTCCACCGCGTCGTATGCCGCTTCCGGGCTGATCGCGCCGGACAGGATCATCAGCACCGCCGCGCCGAAGAAGGCGATGGCGACGGGCACCAGCCCCGCCGCGGTCAGCCCCATCGCCGCGGCCAGGATCAGGATCGGCATCAGTTCCTTCCTGACGCTGCCCAGCCGCAGGCTGCGCTCGGCCAGCGGCAGCAGGCCCAGCGACCGGATCCGTTCGGGCAGGATCTCGACCGGTCCCTGCAGCAGCAGGACATCCCCCGCCTGCAGCCGGGTCCGCGACAGCCGCTCGGTCATGCGGTGGCCGGACCGCGAGATGGCCAGCAGGCTGACGCCCTGTTCGTCGAACAGCCGGATGCTGCCGACGCTCTTGCCGACCAGGGTCGAGGTGGCGGTCGTCACCGCCTCGATCACGCCGATCTTGCTGGGGGGCAGCTCCAGCCGCGAGGCCGTGTCGTGCCGGGTCATGGTCAGCCCGCCCTTGGCGACGGCGCGTTCCAGGCCGTCCGGCTCGCCCCGCAGCAGCAGGATGTCGCCTTCCTGGATCACCGTATCGAACAGCACCACCTTGCGCCGCTCGCCCCCTCGGATCAGGCCGGTGACGGTAATTTCGCCATCGACGAGGCCGATCAGCCCGCCGACGGTCATCCCGGCGGCGGCCGCGCCTTCGGGAACCGCCGCCTCGGTGTTGTAGTCGCTGATCCTCACCGCCTCGCCCAGCGAGGCGGTGGCGCGGCGGTCGGCCGGCAGCAGCCGCCAGCCGAACATCAGGAAGGTCACCCCCACCGCCGACAGTCCCAGGCCCACCGGGGCGAAATCGAACATGCCGAAGGGCTGGCCGGTCATTTCCTGCCTGACGCCCGAGACGATGATGTTGGGCGAGGTGCCGACCAGCGTGATCAGCCCGCCCAGAAGCGACCCGAAGGACATGGGCATCAGGTACAGCGACGGCGACTGCCCGGACTTGCGCGCCATCTTCAGCGCCGCCGGCATCAGCATCGCCAGGGCGCCGATGTTCTTGACCAGCGACGACAGCAGCGTGACCGTGCCGACCAGCACCAGAAGCTGCACCCCCATCGTGGTCAGCTTGCGCACCAGCCATCGCAGAACCGCCTCGATGATGCCCGACCGCGACACGGCGGCGCTGACCACCAGGGCGCTGCCCACGATGATGACGATGTCGTCGGAAAAGCCGGTGAAGGCGTCATCCGGCGACACCGTCCCGGCCAGCAGCGACGCCAGCAGCGCCAGCATGGCCACGACGTCGTAACGAAGCCTGCCCCAGATGAACAACACCATCATCGCGCCGACGATGGCGAAGGCAAGCGTCTGCTGTAAGGTCATGGAAAGCCCTTCTTCTGCCCCTTGCAGCGAAGGGAACAACCGCAGAACCGCCGGCCCGGGGAAATGGTTGCGGGATCGGAGGCCGGTGAAGAAAGATTCTTCCCGCACCGACCGCCGGCACCGTGTTCCGGCCATCCGGTGCCGCCCGACGGGCAGCAGCATCATCGGCCGCCCTCGCCTGGCCCCTGGCGCGAACCCCGCAGCGCCATGTTGTTGACCAAATCAGTTTAGTTTATCCAGAGGCGATCAGGAGAAGGCCCCGCCATGTCCCATCTGCGCAGCCATCGCAATTCCGGCACCATCCCGCGCGGCTCGGGCGCGGCCGCGGCGGCGGTGAAAGCCCGCGCCGCCGCCTGGGAGGTCCCGGTCGAGGATACCGTCGAACGGCTCAGCCTGTTCGTCTGGGGCTGCGAGTTGCGCCTGGTGCCGGGCGGCGGCGATGTCCGCATCGAACTGTCGGCCCCCGAGGCGCGCTTGCTGGGCAACCTTCAGGACAGCGCCACCGAACTGTTCGCCGAGGCCGGGCTGGAGGTCCGCTGGGACCGGGTGGACGCGGGCGCGCTGGCCCCGGGGCTGTCGCTGATGCGGGTGGTGTCCGTCGCACGGCGCAGCCCCGGCTTCATCCGGGTGCGGCTGTCGGGTCCCGATGCGGCGCGGTTCGGCCAGGGCAGCCTGCATTTCCGGTTGCTGCTGCCCCCGCGGGGCGGGTGGCCCGGTGGCCCCGGGTCGGTGCATCGGGCCGGACGGAATGGCCGTCGGGCGCGGATGCGCTGCACCGGCCGGTCTATACCGTGGCCGAGCAGGCCGAGGACTGGCTGGAGTTCGACGTCTTCCGCCACGCCGGCAGTCCGACCTGCGACTGGGCGCTGTCAGGGCCGCAGGGAACCCAGGTCGCCATCATCGGCCCGGGCGGCGGCTGGTGCCCCGAGGCGGACCGGCTGCATCTCTTCGGCGACGAGACGGCCCTGCCGGCCATCGCCCGGATGCTGAAACTGGCCCGCGGCGCCGTCACGGCGCATGTCAGCGCCGGCATCGCCGATCTGGGCGCCCTGGCGGCCGATCCGCGCGTGACGCACGGCGGCGACCTGCTGGCGGCCCTGGCGCAGGCCGACCTGTCCCCGGGCAGCGTCGTCTGGTTCGCGGCCGATTCCGCGCGGGCCCGCCAAGCCCGCCAGCACCTGCTGGCGCGCGGCATGGACCGCAAGGCCTTCACCGCCGCCGCCTATTGGGATCAGGCCGCCAGCCCGGCATAGATCCCGCCCCGGGCGATCAGGTCGGCATGGCTGCCGATCTCGGCGATCCGGCCCCGCTGCATGACCACGATGCGGTCGGCGTTGCGGATCGTGCCCAGCCGGTGCGCGATGACCAGCGTGGTCCGCCCCGCGGCCAGGGCGTCGAGGGCCGACTGGATCTCGCGTTCGGTCTGGCTGTCCAGCGCGCTTGTCGCCTCGTCCAGGATCAGGATCGGCGGGTTCTTCAGGAAGGCCCGGGCGATGGCCACGCGCTGTTTCTGGCCCCCCGACAGCATCACGCCGCGTTCGCCCACCACCGTGTCCAGGCCCTCGGGCAGTTCCTCGATCATCGGCGCCAGTTGCGCCTGGGCCGCGGCCTGGCGGATCTCGTCGTCGGTGGCGCCCAGGCGGCCATAGCCGATGTTGTCGCGCAGCGTGCCGCCGAACAGGAACACGTCCTGGCTGACCAGGCCGATCTGCCGACGCAGGCTGTTCAGGCGCAGGTCGCGCAGCGCCATGCCGTCCACCGTGATCCGGCCCCGCGTTGGTTCGTAAAACCGCGGCAGCAGCGCCAGCAGCGTGGTCTTGCCCGCGCCCGAGGGTCCGACGAAGGCCACGGTTTCCCCGGCCTTCACGGTCAGGTCGATGCCGTCCAGGATGGTGCGGCCGGCGTCATAGGCGAAGCCCACGCCCTCGAAGCGGATGTCGCCGCGCAGGGCAGGGGCCTCGACGGCGCCCGGCGCGTCGGCGATCTCGGGTTCCGTGGCCAGCAGGTCCTGGTAGCGGCGAAAGCCGGCGATGCCGCGCGGATAGGTCTCGATCACGGCGGCGATCTTTTCCAGCGGGCGGTAGAAGACGCCGACCAGCAGCAGGAAGCCCACGAAGCCGCCGGTGGTCAGATCGCCCGACAGCACGAAGCTGGCGCCCACGACCATCACGATCACCTGCACCAGCCGCAGCCCCATGTATTGCAGGGCGTTCGATGCAGCCATGACGCGATAGGCGTCCAGCTTGGCCTGGCGGTAGCGGGCGTTGTCGGCGGCGAACAGGTGGTTCTCGTGGGCCTCGTTGCCGAAGGCCTGAACCACGCGGACCCCGCCCAGGGCCTCCTCAAGCCGGACGTTGAAATCGCCCACCCGGGAATAGATGGCGCGCCAGGTCCGGGTCATGCGCCCGCCATAGACGATCACGATGGCCAGCATCGCCGGCACGATCAGCGCCACGATCACGGCAAGCTGCGGGTTCACCCAGAACATCAGCGCGAAGGCCCCGGCGAAGGTCATGATGGCGATGAAGGCATCCTCGGGGCCGTGATGGGCGACCTCGCCGATCTCTTCGAGGTCGCGGGTCACGCGGGCGACCAGCTTGCCGGTGCGGGCGCGGTCGTACCAGCGCCAGGAAAGCCGGGTCAGGTGGTCGAAGGCCCGGGCGCGCATCTCGGTCTCGATGTTGATGCCCAGCTTGTGGCCCCAGTAGATGACCACGGTCAGCAAGCCGGCATTGACTGCGTAAAGCGCCAGCAGCCCCACGGCGGCGGCGACGGTCAGGGTCCAGTTGCCCTGCGGCAGCAGGTGGTCGATGAAGGCGGTGACGGCCAGCGGGAAGGCCAGTTCCAGCAGGCCCGACAGGACCGCGCAGCCGAAATCCAGCCAGAACAGCCCCATGAAGGGCCGGTAATGGGAAAAGAACTGGCGCAGCATCGCGGATTCCCTCAGGCGGACCTTGGCCGGCGCTGCCCTGCGGCTGGCCGGACATCGCGGATCCGCCTGATGCCACAGGTGCCGGACGGGCGCCAGATGCCCGCCCTCAGGCCAGGGCGTGCAGCGCCTTGGGCCTTGGGCCGCCGGTGGCCCAGTCCAGAAGTTCCGCCGTATGGACGACCGGGATGGCCGTGCCCGAACCGATCTGCATCATGCAGCCGATGTTCCCGGCGCTGATGACCTCCGGCCCGACCGCCTCGAGCGTGGCCACCTTGCCGGCCTTCAGTTCGGCCGAGATCGCCGGCTGCAACAGGTTGTAGGTGCCCGCCGATCCGCAGCAGAGATGACTGTCGCGGGGTTCCAGCACGGTGAAGCCCGCCTCTGCCAGCAGTTCCTTGGGCGTGGCCCTGATCTGCTGGCCGTGCTGCAGCGAACAGGCGGCGTGATAGCCGACGCGCAGCGCGGGCGCGTGGGTCGCGTCCCGCAGGCCCAGATCGGCCATGACCTCGGTGATGTCGCGGGCCAGACCGGCCACGCGCGCGGCGTCCGCCTGCAGCGGGTCGCCCGCGAACATGTGGCCGTAATCCTTGACCGTGGTTCCGCAGCCCGAGGTGTTGATGACCACCGCGTCCAGGCCCTCGCCGTCGATTTCCGCCGTCAGGGCGCGGATGTTGGCGGCGGCAAAGGCGTGGCTTTCGTCGGCGCGGCCCATGTGGTGGGTCAGCGCGCCGCAGCAGCCCAGGCCGCGCGGGATCACCACCTCGGCGCCGTGGCGGCGCAGCAGGCGGATGGTGGCGTCGTTGATGTCGGTGTTCAGCGCCCGCTGCGCGCAGCCCGTCAGCAGCGCCACCCGCCTGCGGCGCGGCCTCTGGGCCGGGAAGACCTGCGGGCGGTCGTTCAGGCTGGGGGGCGGGATGTCGCGCGGGGCCATGTCCAGCATGGCCCGCAGCCGGGGATCCGGCATCAGGCGGCGCAGCGGCCGGGCGATCCGCGCCGCCTGCAGGGCCAGCCGGAACCGGCCGGGATGGGGCAGGATCTTCGCCAGCATCCAGCGCAGCAGCCGGTCGGGCAGGGGGCGGCGATAGTTCGCCTCGATATAGTCGCGGGCGTGATCGACCAGGTGCATGTAATGCACGCCCGAGGGGCAGGTGGTCATGCAGGACAGGCAGGACAGGCAGCGGTCGATGTGCTGGACGGTCTTCGCATCCGGCACGCGGCTGTTTTCCAGCATGTCCTTGATGAGGTAGATCCGCCCGCGCGGGCTGTCCAGTTCGTCGCCCAGCACCTTGTAGGTGGGGCAGGTGGCGGTGCAGAAGCCGCAATGGACGCAGCTGCGCAGGATCTCGTTCGAGCGCGCGGTCAGCGGGTCGGCCAGCTGTTCGGCGGTGAAGGTGGTTTGCATGGTCTAGCCGTCCATCAGCCCGGGGTTGAGGATGCCGGCCGGGTCGAAGGCCCGGCGCAGGCCTTCGTTCAGCCGCGCGACGGGCGGGGCCAGCGGCGGAAAGGCCGGACCCTGGGCGCTGTCCCGGCGGACCAGCGTGGCGTGGCGGGCAAGGCCGCGCGGGTTGCCGGGCCCGCGATACCAGATCAGCCCGCCGCCCCAGTCCAGCGAGCAATCCCCGCCCATCGCCCGCAGGCCCGCGCAAAGGCCCGGCGCATCGCCCGGCTTGCACAGGATCCGCCACAGCGGCCCGCCGCCCGTGAAATGCGCCACGTCGCGAATGGCGTCCCAAGGGGCGTCGTCCAGCACCTGCGGGTTCCAGCGGGCCAGCAGCGCCAGCAGCCGGTCGCGGCGATAGGCAAGCTGGCCCTCCAGCCCCTCGAGGCGCAGATAGGCCGTGCCGCCGACATGGGCCGCGCCGGACACCTCGAAGGGCGTGGACAGCGCCGCGGTGAAGACGCGCAGCGCGGTGGCCTCGGTGATGCCGGGGAAGGCCAGCGTGGTGCGGGCCGCAGCCAGGGGCAGGGTCTTCAGCACCACCTCGGTCAGCACGGCCAGGGTGCCGTGGGATCCGGCCAGCAGCTTGGACAGGTCCAGGCCGGTGACGTTCTTCATCACCCGCCCGCCGTTCTTCAGCGCCCGGCCCCGTCCGTCCACGAAGCGCACCCCCAGCAGGTGATCGCGGCAGGCCCCGGCCAGCAGGCGGCGCGGCCCGCTGGCATTGGCCGCGACCATCCCGCCCAGCGTCGGCGTGCCGTTGCCGCCCAGGACGCCGCGCAGGTCGGGCGGCTCGAAGGCCAGGGCCTGGCCCTCGGCTGCCAGCATCTCCTGAACCTCGGGCAGGGGGGTGCCGGGGCGGGCGATCAGCGTCATCTCGGCCGGGGAATAGGTGACGACCCCGGCCAGGCGCGACAGCGACAGGGTATCGCCCGGACCGCGGTTCTCGACCCGCGTGCCGCCGCCCTCGATGCGCAGGGGCCTGCGGCGGGCGTGACAGTCGGCGACGATCTCGGCGACTTCGGCCTCGGTGGCAGGGGCGGTATCCAGGGCCAGGGTCATTCCGCGGCCCTCGGCCGGGATGCCGTCCTGCGGGCGGCGCTGGCCTGCAGCGGAAAGACCTTGGCGGGGTTCAGCAGCCAGCCCGGGTCGAACACGTCCTTCACCTGCATCTGGATGTCCAGATCGTCGGGCGCGTACTGATCGCCCATCAGGTCGCGCTTTTCCACGCCGACGCCGTGTTCGCCGGTCAGGCAGCCCCCGACCTCGACGCAGAGGCGCAGGATGTCGGCCCCGAAGGCCTCGGCGCGGGCCAGATCGCCGGGCTTGTTGGCGTCGAACAGGATCAGCGGGTGCATGTTGCCGTCGCCCGCGTGAAAGACGTTCGCGACCTCCAGCCCGTGCTGGCGCGACAACTCGCCGATGCGGCGCAGGGTATGGGGAAGCTGGCCCACCGGCACCGTGCCGTCCAGGCAGATATAGTCGCCCAGCCGGCCCATCGCCCCGAAGGCCGACTTGCGGCCCTTCCAGATGGCCAGGGCCTCGTCGGCATTGCGGCTTTCGCGGAACTCGACGGGGTTCAGGGCATCGGCGATGGCGCGGATGCGGGCGATCTGGTCGTCGATCTCGGCGCGCGATCCCTCGACCTCGACGATCAGGACGGCGGGGCAGTCGGGGTATCCGGCGCGGGCGAAGGCCTCGACCGCGCGCAGGCAGGGTTCGTCCATGTATTCGATGGCCACCGGCAGCACGCCCGACCGGATGATGTTGGCCACGCATTCGCCCGCCGTTTCCGCCGAATCGAAGCCGATCAGCACCGGGCGCGCGCCTTCCGGCCGCGGCAGGATGCGCAGCGTGGCCTCGGTCACGACGCCAAGCTGGCCTTCGGAGCCGCAGAGGATGCCCAGCAGGTCAAGGCCCATCGGCCCCAATTCCGGCCCGCCCAGTTCCACCACCTCGCCGCTGGTCAGGACCACCGTCGCGCCCAGCAGGTTGTTGGTCGTCACCCCGTATTTCAGGCAATGCGCCCCGCCCGAGTTCATGGCGATGTTGCCCGCGATCGTGCAGGCCAACTGCGAGGATGGATCGGGCGCGTAGAAGAAGCCCAGCGGTTCCAGTTCCGCGCTGACCGACAGGTTGGTGACGCCGGTCTGCACCCGGATGAAGCGATTGGCGGTGTCGATCTCCAGCACCTCGCGCAGGCGCATGGTGCCCAGGATCACGCAGTCGGCGGTGGGCAGCGCGCCCCCCGCCAGCGACGTGCCCGCCCCGCGCGGCACCACCGGCACGCCCATCTGGCCGCAGACGCGCAGGGCGGCCGCGACCTCGGCCGTCGTGCGCGGCAGGACCACGGCCAGCGGCGGGCAGCGATAGGCGGTCAGCGCGTCGCATTCATAGGCGCGGGTTTCCTGCGGGTCGTCGATGACCGCATCGGGCGGAAGCACCGCGCGCAGGGCCGCGACGATCTGCGGGCCACGGGCGATGACGCCCGCATCGGGCGTCGGCATGGCGATGGACATGGCGGAGCCTTTCTGCTGCGGGCTTCTTGGTAAAATGATTTGACCATACCTGTCAATTGCGATGATATGGCCGCAGTGAAGGTGCCGCCCATTGATCCGCCCATGACCGATTTCCCGATCCGCCCCGACATCCGCCCCGAACGCGCGGCCGAGGCCGTGGCCCGCCATATCGAGACGCTGATCCTGGAGGGATCGCTGGCGCCCGACGAGGCGCTGCTGCCCGAACGCGACCTGGCGCAGCGGCTGAACGTCTCGCGCCCGACGCTGCGGGACGGGCTGAGGATGCTTCAGGACCGCGGCCTGCTGGTGGGCGGCAAGGGGCGGGGCCTGCGCGTGGCCATGCTGGGGCAGGCTGCCCTGACCGACCCGCTGATCGCCCTTCTGGCCGATCACCCCGAGATCGAGGACGATTACCTGGATTTCCGCGACGTGGTGGAAAGCCACGCCGCCGGGCTGGCCGCCAGCCGCGCCACCGAACCCGACCGCGACCGCATCGCCGCCGCCCTGGAGGCGATCGAGGCCGCCCATGCCGCCGCCCTTCCCGAAGACGAGGCCGAGGCCGATGCCGCCCTGCATCAGGCGATCTACGAGGCCAGCCACAACCTGGTCCTTTTGCAGATCATGCGGGCGCTGTCGGGCAGCCTGCGCAGCAACGTCGCCCGGAACCGCGGCCGGCTGTTCACCCTGCCGCAGATGCGCGACCGGCTGCGCGACCAGCACCGCGCCATCGCCACGGCGATCCTGGAGCGCGACCCCCGGCCGCGCGGGCCGCGGCCCATGCCCATCTGGCCTATGTCCGCCAGGCCTCGCGCGACATCGCCACGGCGGCGGCGCAGCTGGAAACCGCCCGGCGGCGCCAGTCGGGGGGCGGGCTGGGGCAGCGCCGCGCATGACCGATCCGGCGGCCTTCCTGCGCGCCCTGTTCGATCGCGCGGTCGAGGTCGCCGATCCGATGCGCGCGCTTGCCCCGCATCTGCCGCCCCGCCCACCGGGGCGCGTGGTGGTGGTGGGGGCGGGCAAGGCCAGCGCCCGCATGGCCGAGGCCGTCGAGGCGGCCTGGGGCCCCTGCGAGGGCCTGGTCATCACCCGCCACGGCCATGCGCGCCCCTGCCGGGGCATCGAGATCGTCGAGGCGGCCCATCCGGTCCCCGACGAGGCCGGAGCGCGCGCCACGCTGCGGATGCTGGACCTGCTGGGTGGGCTGGGCGAGCGGGATTTCGTGCTGGCGCTGATCTCGGGCGGGGCATCGGCGCTGCTGTGCGCGCCGGTCGAGGGGGTAAGCCTTGCCGAAAAGCAGGCGGTGAACGCGGCGCTGCTGGCCTCGGGCGCGCCGATCGGGCAGATGAACCTGGTCCGCAAGCACCTGTCGCGGGTCAAGGGCGGGCAACTGGCCGCGGCTGCCTGGCCCGCGCGGATGCTGGCGCTGATGATCTCGGACGTGCCGGGGGACGATCCGGCGACGATCGGCTCGGGGCCGACGGTGGGCGAGGCCAGCACCCCCGCCGACGCGCGGGCGGTCCTGGACCGCTGGGGGATCGCGGTGCCCGGCAGCGTCGCCCGGGCGCTGCGGGGCGGTAGCGGCGTGATCCACCCGGACGATCCGCGCCTGTCGCGCAGCGAGAGCCGCATCGTGGCCGCCCCCGCCCAGTCGCTGAAGGCCGCGGCCGCCCTGGCGCGCGCCGCCGGCTGCACGGTCGAGATCCTTGGCGATTCGCTGGAAGGCGAGGCGCGCGAGGTCGCTGCCCGTCATGCCAGCCTGGCCCTGGCGCGGCAGGCCGCCCGCAGGCCGGGCGACGCGCCGCTGTTGATCCTGTCCGGGGGCGAACTGACCGTCACCCGCCGCGGCACGGGGGTAGGCGGCCCGAATGCGGAATACTGCCTGGCCCTGGCGATCGCGCTGGCCGGCGCGCCCGGAATCCACGCCCTTGCCTGCGACACCGATGGCGTGGACGGCGCGGCCGAGGTGGCCGGCGCGGTGATCGGCCCGGCCACCCTGGCGGCGATGCCGGCCTCTGCGGCCCGACAGGCCCTTGCAGACAACGACGCGCACGGTTTTTTCCGCCACTGCGGGGCCCAGGTGGTGACGGGTCCCACGCTGACGAACGTGAACGACTTCCGCGCGATCCTGCTGCGCTGACTTGCACGACGTGCAATTTCGCCTGCGATTGCAATTTGTTGGTGCTTTTGTCGGCTGGTTGACACACGGCCCAGGGCAAACCGTCTATCGGAAAGGGGCGCAGTCGTGGTGCGCTGCATATTCTGGGTTGAGTGCGAGTTACGGCTATCCCGTTGCGTCATTTTCGACGCGGTGCCCTTGCGGGCCGGGATAGCCTTTTTCCCGTTTTGTTGATACTGTCTCTTGGGTCTGTGGGATCTGTCCTGCTGCTGCCGATGGACGTGTTTTGCAATGATCGATTTCCGGGAATACGCCCATCTGTTTCAGGCACCGATCCTGAAGGGGCTGACTTGGGATCAGAAGGCTGCGCTGCTGGCCAGCTGCACCGTCCGGCGCCTGAAGCCCTCGACCGCCATCCTGCGCCAGGGCGAGACGACCCAGGGCAGCTATTTCATCGCCTCGGGCCGGGTCGAGGTCTGCTATGTGGACAGTTCCGGCAACCAGGTCATCGTCCACATCGCCACCGCCGGCGAAATGCTGGGCGAGGTCGAGGCGCTGTCGGGCCGGCCCTGCGCGGCCGGCTGCCAGACGCTGACGGACACCACCGTGCTGTTCTGTCCCTCGCGGGCGCTGCTGGCCCATGTCCCGCCGCAGATCCTGATCCCGAACCTGTGCAGCCTGCTGCACGACCGGCTGATGCGCGAGAACCGCAACCGGACGGCCGATCACTACTACAGCGCCGAACAGCGCATCCGCATCTATCTGCAGGAACTGACCGGCGGCTCGGACGAGGCGGTGCGGATCAGCCAGTCGCAACTGGGCGTGGTGACGGGCTGTTCGCGACAGACCGTGAACAAGATGCTGGGAGAGCTGCGCGACAAGGGCATCATCGAACTGGGCCGCAACGCCGTGCGGGTGCTGGACCGCGCCCGGCTGGCGGACGGCGCCCCCGTCCCCGAATGATCGCCGCGTGACCGGGCGCGGTGGCTTCAGCGCGTCCGCCGGGTTCCGTCCTCGCGCCGCAGGGCGGGCAGCCCCACGCCGGTCGCGTCGAATCCCCCGTCCACGGCCAGGGTCTGGCCGGTGATGAAGCTGGCCTTGTCGGAGCACAGGAAGACGATGGCCTCGGCGATCTCGCGCGCCTCGCCATAGCGGTTCAGCGGAATGGCGTCGTAATAGGCGCTGATGATCTCGGGGGCGTGGACGGCCATGGCAAGCTTGGTCTTGACCGGGCCGGGGGCCACGCAGTTGACGCGGACGCCCTGTTCGCCCAGTTCGGCCGCGAACTGCCTGGTCAGGTGGATCACCGCCGCCTTCGAGGTGCCATAGGCCACCCGCAGCGTCGAGGCCCGCAGCCCGGAGATCGAGGCGATGTTGACGATCGCGCCCCTGGTCTTGGCCAGTTCGGGGATGGCCGCCTGGGTGCACAGGAACACGCCGTCCAGGTTCGTGGCCATGACCTCGCGCCATTGCTCGAAGCTGGTCTGCTCCGCGCGGGAAAACAGCGCGACCCCCGCGTTGTTGACCAGGGCATCGACGCGGCCCCATCTGCCGACGACCTGCCGGACGACGCCATCGACGGCCTGCGGGTCAGAGACGTCGGCCTCGACGGGCAGGACGTTGTCCATCGGGTCGCAGACGCGGTGCAGTTCCTGGGTGTCGCGGTCCACCACGGCCACGCGCCAGCCCTGTTCCAGAAAGATCTCGGTCGCGGCAAGGCCGATGCCCCGGCATCCCCCCGTCACGATGGCAACCTTGGCGTCCTGCGTCATTCCTTCGTTCCTTCGGTCTCGACGATCAGTTCCAGCGTCACGCCGACCGGGTTCAGGCCCCGGGCCAGCCTGCCGCGCATGACGGTGCCGGCGATGTCCACGACCTCGACCGGGACGGTGGCGCGCCCTGCGGCCAGGATCGCCCCGTCCAGCCGCAGTTCCGTGGCGTGGCAGTCCATGCGGCTGCCGTCCTCGAAGCGGACATGGTCGATGCTGCCCAGGCCATGCAGGCGCGCATCGGTGATGCCGTGGCGGGCGCAAAGGGCCTCGATCGCGGTCACGGTGTCCTCGCCGGGCAGGATTCGCGCCAGCAGGCCGGTGCCGCCGCCGCCCGCGCCCCGCGGGGTGAACAGGGTGAAGGCGGTTTCCGCGTCGGGCAGCGCCTCGAACCAGGCGTCGGGGGCGCCGAGGCCGGTGACGCGCGCATCCGCCGACAGAACGCTGTCCAGGGGCAGCAGGTGGCCCATGGTCCCGGCCCAGGTCCCGTGGCAATGCAGGAAGGGCGCGCCGTCCTTCCAGCCCAGGGTGGCAGTGGCGCGTTGGATCGCGACGGGTCCGGCGGGGGCATGGGTGTCGGAATACCAGGCCCCGTGCAGGCCGTCGAAGGACGGCGCGGGCCACACGAAGCGGATCGGGTCGCAGACAGCGCCGTCCAGCCGGACCATGCCGCCGCTGCAGCCCTGCGCGGCCAGCAGCCGCGACACCGCCGCCATCACCGACCGCCCCGCCGGCAACACCCCCGAGAAGGGCCGCAGCGACGCCCGCACCGCCACCGCGCGCCGTGCCGCCCGGGGGCCGGGATGGATCAACCTTCCCTGGACGGCAGGTCCGCTCATCCGATCATGCCGCGGGCTTCAAGTTCCTCGCGGATCATCTTCTTGGTGATCTTGCCATAGGCGGACTTGGGCAGGGCGTCCCAGAACAGGAACCGCCTGGGCATCTTGTAGCGCGCCAGCTTGCCGTCCAGGTGCGCGGCCAGGTCTTCCTCGGTCACGGGGGACCGGGCCACGCAGACCGCCCAGCCGACTTCCCCCCACAGCGGGTCGGGAAGGCCCAGGACGGCCACTTCCGAGATGGCGGGATGGGTCAGGATCCTTTCCTCGATCTCGCGCGGATAGACGTTCGAGCCGCCCGAGATGAACATGTCCGACTGCCGCCCGGTGATATAGACGAAGCCCTGTTCGTCCATGTGGCCCAGATCGCCGGTGCGGAACCAGCCGTTGCGGAAGGATTTGGCGTTGGCGTCCGGGTTGTTGTAATAGCCGGCGAAGACGGCCGGGCCGATGCAGCAGATCTCGCCCGTCTCGCCCGGGGCGACCTCGTGGCCCTGATCGTCCTGGATCTGGATCTCGATCCCGGTGCGGGCATGGCCGCAGGTGCCGATGCGCGCCTGGGGGCCGTCCTCGGCCTGGTGCAGATGCGCGGGCAGGACGGTGATGTTGCCGGTGACCTCGCCCATGCCGAAATACTGGACCAGAACCGGCCCGAGGGTGTTCAGCGCCTTCTGCTGATCCACCCGGTACATCGGCGATCCGGCATAGATGACATAGCGCAGCGAGGACCTGTCGGCCCCCGCCGTCGAGGGATGTTCGACCAGCAGCTTCAGGATCGTGGGCACCGTGAACATGGTGGAGACGCGCCACTGCGCGACCAGATCCCAGACCTGCGCCACGTCGAACCGCTCGCCGGGCAGCAGCACCGTCTTGACCCCCCGCGCCACCTGCGTCAGCTGATGGACGCCCGCGCCATGCGACAGCGGCGCCACCACCAGCGAGGCATCGGCCCCCGTCAGCCCCGGCATCAGATCCGCCAGGTGGTTCGTCACCACGAAGGTCATCTGGCCATGCGTCAGGACGCTTGCCTTGGGCCGTCCCGTGGTGCCCGAGGTGAAGAAGAACCAGCAGGGGTCGTCGCGATCCACCGCCGCCACCTGCGGGCGCTGCCCCAGATGCTCGTCGGTGACGGCCCCCAGATCCGGCCCGAAATCCGCCTGCCCGATGGCCAGCGTCGTCACGCCGCAGGCCGCCGCATGGTCGGGGAAGGCGGCGTTGCAGACCATCAGCCGGGCGCCCGAGGCCTGCGTCAGATAGGCCACCTCGTCGGGGGTCTGGCGGAAGTTGGCGGGCACCCAGACGCCGCCCGCCCGCCAAACGGCGAACATCGCCTGCATCATCTCCATGCAGTTCTGCGACTGGCACATCACCCGGTCGCCCTTCTGCAGCCCGAAGCGGGTCTGCAGGGCATGGGCCAGCGCGTCGGTGCGGGCCTCCCACTGGCCCCAGGTCCAGCGGGCATCGCCCATCACCAGGGCGATGCCGTCGGGGTCGCGCCGGGCGGCCTGCGTCAGGAAGGTCGCCAGGTTCATCACCCGGGTCGAGACCGGCGCCTGGCCGCCCACGGGATCGGTCATTTCTGCCGTTCCAGGATCGAGCAGTAGTTGGCGACCGCCGTGCCGCCCATGTTGAACACGCCGGCCAGTTCCGCGCCCGGCACCTGCATGGCGCCGGCCTCGCCGGTCAGCTGCATCGCCGCCATGACGTGCTGGGACACCCCGGTGGCGCCGATGGGATGGCCGCGCGACTTCAGCCCCCCGAGGGGTTCACCGGCAGCCTGCCGTCCATGCGCGTGGTGCCCTCGCGGATCACGCGCCAGCCCTGGCCGCGCGGGGCAAGGCCCATCGCCTCGTATTCGATCATCTCGGCGGTGGTGAAGCAGTCATGCGTCTCCACCAGCGACAGGTCGTCGATCGCCAGCCCGGCCTGATCCAGGGCCTTCTGCCAGACGCGATGGGCGCCCGCGAATTCGGTCGGGTCGCGGCGCGACAGGGCCAGCATGTCGCCCACCTGCGCGCGGGCGCGGAAGCGGATGGCGCGCGACAGGGTCTCGGCCACCTCGGGCGCGGCCAGGACGATGGCCGCCGCCCCGTCCGACACCAGCGAACAGTCGGTGCGCCGCAGCGGTCCCGCCACCAGCGGGTTCTTGTCCGAGGGCGTGTTGCAGAAGGCCAGGTCGAAGGCCTTCTGCATATGCGCATAGGGGTTGCGGGCGCCGTTCTCGTGATTCTTGGCGGCGATCATCGCCAGTTCCTCGGACCGGTCGCCGTTGCGCTGGAAATAGCTGTCGGTGATGCGGCCGAAGACGCCGGCGAAACCGCCGGGCGTGTCGCCCTCTTCGGCCACATAGCTGGCCGACAGCAGCACGCCGCCGACATCGCCGATCGGGATCGCCGTCATCTTCTCGGCCCCGATCACCAGGGCCACCTTGCCGCGCCCCGAGGCGATGAAGTCGGCGGCGGCATAAAGCGCGGCCGAGCCGGTGGCGCAGGCGTTTTCGGTGCGCATGAAGGGCACGCCCGCCAGTTCCGGGCTGCCCATCGCCACCAGCGCGCCCTGGAAATCCTGGCGCTGGAAGCCGTTGTTGAAGACGCCGGTGAAGATCCCGTCCACGGCCTCGGGGGCCAGGCCCGCGTGTTCCAAGGCGGGAAGCGCCACCTCGGCCATCAGGGCCATGGTGTCGGGCGCCTCGGCCTTGCCGAACTTGCTGTGCGCCCAGCCAACGATCAGGGGGTCGGTCATCGAATCTTCCTTTCAAGATCGGCAAGGCGTCGGACGATCGGCCCGGCCTTGCGGTGCAGTGCGGCGACCGGAACGGCCTGCCGCGCGGTTGTCATGCGGTTGTCCGCGGCGATCGACAGCGCGCCGGCGGGACCTCCGCCATGCCACAGGATTGCCACGTCCAGCCCCCGGGATCCAGCGGCCCCGCGCCGCAGGGTCAAGGCACGGCCCCGCCCGACCAGCGGCCGCAGCGGCAGCGCGCGCGCCGCCACCTGCGGGCCGCCGGTAGCCAAGGGGGCCGGATCGTCCCGCATCAGGCCAGGGTCCGGCCGATGGCGGCCTCGAGGATGGCCCAGGCCTCATCCCCGTAGGTGGTCTTCCATTCGCTGTAGAAGCCCGCCTCGCGCAGCTTGTCCTCGAAGTCCTTGGGATCGACGTCGTTGAAGACGAAGCCCTGGGCTTCCAGGTCGGTGCGCAGCGTGGCGTTCATCCGGGCGATGTCATCGCGCTGCTTCAGCGCGGCGGCATTGAAGTTCTCGGCCACCGCCTGCTGGATGTCCTCGGGCAGCGCGCCCCAGGCGCGGCGGTTGCCCAACAGCCAGAAGCCGTCCCACATGTGGTTGGTCATGGAACAGTATTCCTGCACCTCCCACAGCTTGGCGGTCTTCATGATCGCCAGCGGGTTTTCCTGCCCGTCGACGATGCCGGTCTGCAGCGCTGTATAGACCTCGGCGAAGTTGATCGAGGCCGGGGCGGCGCCGAAGGCCGTGAACATCGAGGTCCAGAGCGGGCTGACGGGCACCCGGATCTTGAAGCCCTCCAGGTCGGCGGGGGTGGCGATGGGCTTCGTCGACGAGGTGGTCTGCCGGAAGCCGTTGTCCCAGATCCGGTCCATCACCACCAGGCCCGCGCCTTCGATCTGCGACCGCTCATAGGCGCCCAGTTCGCCGTCCATGGCCTTCCAGACGGTTTCGTAATCGGGGAAGGCGAAGCCCACGCCGTTGATCGAGGCGTTCGGGACCAGCGTGGACAGGATGATCGGCGACAGCTGGAAGAACTCGACCCCGCCGGAGCGCAGCTGGCCCAGCACGTCGGTATCCGCGCCCAGCTGGTTCGACGGGAAGATCTGCAGGTCGAACCGCCCCGCGGTCGCCTCCAGGATCGCCTTCTGCGCCTCGGCCAGGCGGACGTTGCTGGGATGGTCCAGCGGCTGGTTGTTGGCGATCTTGTAGCTGAATTCGGCGGCCATGGCCGGGCGGGCCCGGATGAACGGCGCGGCAAGCGCGCCGCCGGCGGCGCCCAGCAGGATGGTGCGGCGGGTGATCGTCATGGAATTCCTCCTCCCCGAGGTGTTGAATGGGTTACAGCAAGACGGTCGAGAACCAGGGCACGGCGGCGATGGCCAGCAGGCCCGCCAGCAGGGCGGCCAGATAGGGCCAGATCGTCGCCATGACCCGTTCGGCCGGCACGTTGGCGATCTTGCAGGCGATATAGAAGCCGATGCCGATGGGCGGCGCCATCAGGCCGATGTTCATGGCCGTGACGATGACCATGGCGTAATGGATGTCGTGGATCCCCAGGCCCCGGGCGATCGGAAACATGATCGGCGCCAGCAGCACGATGGCGGGCAGCCCTTCCAGCACGCAGCCCAGGATCAGGAAGATCGCGATGGAGGCCAGCATGAAGACCGCCCAGCCGCCCGGCAGGCCGGTCACCAGCACCATCAGGTCGCGCGCGAAGCCCGATTGCGTCAGCGCCCAGGCCATCGCCGAGGCCGCGCCCAGGATCAGCAGGATCGCCCCCGACATGGCGGCGGTTTCGACCAGCATCCCGCCCACGCGGCGCAGCGGGATGCCGCCATACAGCACCGCGCCGATGATGAAGGCATAAAGCGTGGCGATGGTGCTGACCTCGGTCGCGGTGGCGACGCCGCCGCCCACCAGGCTGCGGATCATGAAGGGCAGCACCAGGGCCGGGGCGGCGATCAGCGCGGCGCGGCCGATGACCGACGGGGACGCGCGGCGCACGCCCTCCATCCGTTCGCCGCGGGCCTTCCAGCGGGCCAGGATGGCAAGAACCGCCAGCAGCACCAGGGCGATGGCGAAGCCGCTGGTGAACAGCCCGGCGATCGACACGCCCGCCACCGATCCCAGCACGATCAGCACGATCGACGGCGGCACGGTGTCGGCCATCGCCGCCCCGGTCGCCAGCAGCGCGGTCATTTCCGGCGCCGAATGGCCGCGGCGGCGCATTTCGGGAAACAGCGCCGGCGCCACCGTCGCCATGTCCGACACCTTGGAGCCGGAGATCCCCGACACCAGGAACATCGAGCCCAGCAGCACATAGCTCATCCCCGCCTTCACATGGCCCAGCATCGAGGCGAGGAAGCCGACGATGGCCCTTCCCATGCCGGTCGCGTCCAGGATGCAGCCCAGCAGCACGAAGACCGGCACCGACAGCAGGATCAGCGACGACATCCCCTCGTCGATGCGGCCCATCATCACGAAGACCGGGGCGGTCGTGGCAAAGGTCAGGTATCCCAGCGTCGCCAGCGCGAAGCAGAAGGCGATGGGCACGCCCACCGCCAGCAGCGCGCCCGCGAACAGGCCCAGAAACAGCGGCAGGTTCCAGTTGCCCAGGGCCAGCACGGCGGGCCGGGCGAACCACAGCGCGGCCACCGCCAGCCCCGCCAGGGCCAGCGTGGCCAGGATCACGCCCCATTCCCGGGTGCGGATGACCGACAGCACCATCAGCACCGCCATCAGCCCGATGCCCGCCGGCAGGGCCGAGGCGCGCCAGGACATCGGCAGCCCCAGCGCGGGCGAGGTGATGAAGGATTCCTCGTAGGCATAGGCGACGGCGACCGGGAAAAGCCGGACCAGCAGCAGGCAGACCAGCACGCTGCCGGCGATTTCCAAGACCCGGGCCAGGCGGCCGGGCAGCAGCGGCAGGAACACCGTCAGGCGCATGTGTTCGTGCCGGTCCACCGCCAGGGCCGCGCCCAGCATCGCCATCCAGATGAAGCTGATCGAGGCGACCTCGTCCCCCCAGATCAGCGGCCGGGCCAGCACATAGCGGAAGAAGACATTGGCCAGCACCGTGACGATCATCGCCACCAGCAGGGCGGCCGCGGCGATTTCCACCGGGCGCATCCAGCGCTCGGCCCGCTTCGGCTCGGCAAAGGCCTCGATCCCGCCAAGCGCCAGGTCGGCATCGGCTTCAGGCTGGTGCATCCCGTCCCCCTGTCCGCAGAAACGGCGCCCGGCACCACTCCCCGCGTCCAGATCGTGGATGCAGTCCGCCATCCTGCCGGGGCAAGGTCAGCGAAATGCCCGGGGACTGCAACAGGATTCTGCCGCCCGCCCGGGGCTTCGGGCGGCGCGGCCTGCCGCAGGCGGGCTTGCCTTCCGGGCGGCGGTCGCCGGCTGCGGGCCGGGCCGGGTCAGGGCTCGATCCGCGCCAGAAGGGCGGCGAAGGGCAGGACATCGCCGGCCTTGGCCGCCAGGGCGATCCGGCCCGCGCGGTGGGCCTCGACGCGGGTCTCCATCTTCATGGCCTCCATCACGGCGATGACCTGGCCCGCCTCGACCCGGGCGCCGTCCTCGACCTGCCAGGCGGTCAGGGTGCCGGGGACGGGGGCGGTGACGGCGGCGGGGTCGGTTTCGGGCTGGCCCGGCTTTGCCGGCGGGGGTGCGGCGCTGATCCCGCCCGCCAGAAGCCCCGCAGGCAGACCCAGTTCGTGGCGCCTGCCGTCGATCTCGATGGCGATGCGCAGCAGCGGCGGGCTGGCGGGCGGCGCCACGCGGGCGTGCGGCTGAACGGCGGCGGCCAGGGTTTCGGCGAAATCGGTCTCGATCCAGCGGGTATGGACGCGGAAATCGCCGTCCTCGGCGCGGAAATCCGGGGCCTCCAGGACGGCGCGGTGGAAGGGCAGGACGCTGGCCACGCCCTCGATGCGGAACTCGGCCAGGGCGCGGCGGGCGCGGGCGATGGCGTCGCGGCGGGTGGGGCCGGTGACGATCAGCTTGGCCATCATCGAATCGAAGCTGCCGGGCACCACCGATCCCGCCCCCACGCCGCTGTCCAGCCGCACGCCGGGGCCCGAGGGGGCGTCGAAGCGATCCACCGGCCCCGGCGTGGGCAGGAAGCCGCGGGCCACATCCTCGGCGTTGATCCGGAACTCGATCGCATGGCCGCGCGGTTCGGGCACCGGCCCGTCCGCCAGCCGCGCGCCCCGCGCCACCGCGATCATGGCCCGCACCAGGTCGATGCCGGCGGTTTCCTCGGTCACGGGATGTTCGACCTGCAACCGCGTGTTCACCTCGAGGAAGGAAATCGTGCCGTTCGCGGACAGCAGGTATTCGACCGTCCCCGCGCCGCTGTAGCCCGCATGGGCGCAGATCGCGCGGGCGCTGTCGTGGATGCGCGCGCGCTGGTCGTTGGTCAGGAAGGGGGCGGGCGCTTCCTCGATCAGCTTCTGGTTGCGGCGTTGCAGCGAACAGTCCCGGGTGCCGATCACCCGGACGGTGCCGTGGCGGTCGGCCAGCACCTGCGCCTCGACATGGCGGGGGCGGTCCAGGAACTGCTCGATGAAGCATTCGCCGCGGCCGAAGGCGGTCAGCGCCTCGCGGGTGGCGGATTGGAACAGCTCTTCCACCTCGTCCAGCCGCCAGGCGACCTTCATGCCGCGCCCGCCCCCGCCGAAGGCCGCCTTGATGGCGATGGGCAGGCCGTGTTCGCGGGCGAAGGCCAGGGCCTGCGCGGGGGTTTCCACCGGGCCGGGGGTGCCGGCGACCAAGGGGGCGCCGACGGCTTCGGCGATGCGCCGGGCCTCGATCTTGTCGCCAAGGGCGGCGATGACGACGGGATCGGGGCCGATCCAGATCAGGCCCGCGTCCTGCACCGCCTGGGCGAAGGCCGCGTTTTCCGACAGGAAGCCATAGCCCGGATGGATCGCGTCGACGCCTGCGCGCCGGGCGATGGCGATGATCCGGCCTGCGTCCAGATAGGTTTCGTCCGGCCGGTCGCCGCCCAGTGCGAAGGCCTGATCGGCTATCCGCACGAAGGGGGCGTCGCGGTCGGCATCGGCATGGACGGCGACCGTCTCGATCCCCTCGTCGCGGCAGGCGCGGATGATGCGGACGGCGATCTCGCCCCGGTTGGCGATCAGCAGGCGGCCCAGCGGCAGCGTCGGGCCAGAGGCGAAAAGCGTCATGGGTCGGGCCTCGTCTCGTGAAAGGGGACGGCGGCGGCAAAGCGGATCCGCGCGCCGGGGGGATCTGCCCCGCCAGATCCAGGGCGGACGGCAGCAGCGTTGCGATCACCGGATAGCCGCCGGTCAGCGGGTGGTCGGCCAGAAACAGCACCGGCTGGCCGTCATGGGGGATCTGGATGGCGCCGGTCTCGGTCCCTTCCGAGGGCAGTTCGCGGGCGTCGTCGCGCGTCACGGGATCGCCCCTGAGGCGGATCCCCACACGCGAGGATTGCGGCGTCACCCGCCATTCCTGCGACAGGAAACGGGCGATCGTTTCGGGGCTGAACCAGTCGGCGCGCGGCCCCAGCGTCACCGGCAGGTCCACCAGGTCGCCGGGCCCGGGCAGGGCGGGCTGGTCCTCGGGGGCGGCGACGGCCCGGGCCGGGCGGTTCCCGGCGGCAAGCACGTCGCCCGCCGCCAGCGGCGCGGGGCCGATGCCCGCCAGCGTGTCGGTCGCGGCCGAACCCAGCACCGGCGCCACCCCGAACCCGCCGCGCAGCGCCAGATAGCTGCGCATCCCGGCCTGCGGGGGCGGGATCAGCACCTCGTCGCCCGCATCCAGCGCGAAGGCCGTGGGCATCGCCTGGCCGGCCACAAAGGCCCGCGCCGCGCCGGTCAGGGCCAGCGTCACCGGCCCTTCGGCCCGCAGCCGCACCGGGCCCAGGGTGATCTCCAGCACCGGCGCGTCCGAGGGGTTGCCGACCGCGCGGTTGGCCCGGCGCATCGCGCCCAGGTCCAGCGCCCCCGAAGCCGAGACGCCTTGCCCGCCCTGGCCTGCCCGCCCCTCGTCCTGAAAGAGGATCGGAAAGGCGGTCTGCAGGATCGTCAGCGCCGGCCGGCCCTGCGGCCGGGGCAGGGGGGCCGAGGGGTGGACCTGCGCCTCGCCCTCGACGAACCGGGCGCGCAGGCCGGGGCGCAGCAGGGCGGGCGGGTCGCGCGACAGGTCCCACATCGGCAGCCGGGTCGTTCCGATCAACTGCCAGCCGCCGGGGCTGTCCTGCGGATAGACGCCGCAGAACCGCGCGGCCAGCCCCACCGACCCCGCCGGGATGCGCGTGCGCGGGGCGGGCCGGCGGGGCAGGTCGAAGCGGGGATCGTCGCCGGTCATGTAGGCAAAGCCCGGCGCGAAGCCGCAGAAGGCCACGGTCCAGGTGGCGGCCTGATGGGCGGCGATCACCTCGGGCACGGTCAGGCCCATGTGGCGGGCCACGTCATCCAGATCCTGGCCGTCATAGGTCATCGGGATCTCGACGGTTTCGGTGGCCTGCTGCGGGCGCACGTCGCCGGGGGCGGGCTGGCGCGCCAGGATCGCGCCGGCCAGCCTGCCATCGGCGGCATGGCCCGGACCCACGCGCACCATCAGCGTGCGGGCGGCGGGGATGATCTCGGTCACGCCCCCGACCGGATCGGCGGCAAGCGCGTGAAACAGCGCCAGAGTCGCGTCCAGATCGGCCAGTTCGACCAGCAGCGTGCGCGGCCCGACGGGAAGAAACCGCATCCTCACACCTGCCAGTCGCTGTCGGGGATGTCGGTGATGAACATGTGCCCCGGCGCATGGGTGATGGCGAAGGGCGGCTTCGAGGCCATCACGGCCGCCTGCGGCGTCACCCCGCAGGCCCAGAAGACCGGCACCTCGCCCGGGCGGATCGGAACCGGATCGCCGAAATCCGGCCGCGACAGATCCGCGATTCCCAGCGCGCCGGGTTCGCCGACATGGACCGGCGCGCCGTGGACGGCCGGAAAGCGGCCCGAGATCATCGCCGCCTGCGCCACGCGGTCGGCCGGGATCGGTCGCATCGACACCACCAGCGGCCCGTGCAGGCGGCCCGCCGGCCGGCAGGCGCGGTTGGTCAGATACATCGGCACGTTGCAGCCCCGGGCGATGTGGCGGACCTCGATCCCGGCGGCCTGCAGGGGCGTCTCGAAGGTGAAGGAACAGCCGATCAGGAAGGCCGTCAGATCGGGGTGTTCGGCCCAGGCTTCGGTCGCATCCGGCGTTTCCTGAACCAGAATCCCGTCGCGCCACACGCGATAGAGCGGGATGTCGCTGCGCAGATCCGCGCCCGGCGCCAGCGCGGTGCGGTGGCTACCGGGATCGGTCACGTCCAGGACCGGGCAGGGCTTGGGATTGCGCTGCGCGTAAAGCAGGAAGTCCCAGGCCCAGTCGCGGGGCAGGGCGATCAGGTTGCACTGGGTGAAGCCCGGCGCCATCCCCGCGGTCGGGGTCACGGCGCGGCGGCAGACCAGCCGCGCGGCGGCGGCGGTTTCGGGATCGGGACCCATCAGCCGGCCGCCGTGAAGGGGGCGATGGCGATGCCGCCCGCGACCAGCGTTTCGCGGATGCGCCGCGCCATGTCCACGGCCCCGGCGCTGTCGCCATGCACGCAGATGCTGTCCGCACTCAGGCGCAGGCTGGACCCGTCGATCGCCTCGATCACGCCGTCGCCGGCCAGGCGCAGCATCCGGGCGGCGACGGCTTCGGCGTCGTGCAGCACCGCGCCGGGCTGGCGGCGCGAGACAAGCTGGCCGTCGGGCGCATAGGCGCGGTCGCCGAAGGCCTCGGCCACGGTGGCAAGACCGGCGTTGGCGGCGCGCGACAGGACCGGCGTGCCGGCCAGCCCCATCAGCACCAGCGCCGGGTCGATCTCGCGGATCGCGGCGATCACCGCATCGGCCTGACGCGCATCGGTAGCGATGGTGTTATAGAGCGCCCCGTGCGGCTTGACATAGGCGACGCGCGTGCCCGCGGCCCGGGCGATCCCCTGCAGGGCGCCGATCTGATAGATCACGTCGGCGGTCAGTTCCGCCGGGGTCACGTCCATCGCCCGGCGGCCGAAGCCCACCCGGTCGGGATAGGACACATGCGCCCCCACCGCCACCCCGCGCGCCGCCGCCGCCGTCACCGTCGCGCGGATGGTCAGCGGATCGCCCGCGTGAAAGCCGCAGGCGATGTTGGCGGAACTGACGATCTCCAGCATGGCCGGGTCGTCCCCCATGCTCCAGGCGCCGTAACCTTCGCCCAGGTCGCTGTTCAGGTCGATGGTCCGCATGGGTTTTCCCTCAAAGGTGCAGAAAGGCGAAAATGGCGCCGAAGGACTTGTAGCCCATGTACCAGGTCAGCGCACAGACGATCGCGCCAAGGCTCAGCAGCGCCCGGTTGTAGCGGTGCCCGCCCATCAGGTCGGGCCGCGCGAAGCCGACATAGGTGAAGATCGTCAGCCCGATCGGCAGGATCAGCCCGTTGAAGCCGCCCACGAAGACCAGAAGCGCGGCGGGCGCGGTGCCGATGGTGACGAAGACCGCCAGCGACAGCGCGATGAAGATCACCGTGGCAATGTTGCGGCTGCGGTCGGTCAGCGCGGTGAAGGCCACCAGGAAGCTGACCGAGGTATAGGCCGCGCCGATGACCGAGGTGATGGCCGCCGCCCACAGCACCACGCCGAAGATCCGCATCCCCCAGTTTCCCAGGCCGGCCGCAAAGGCCTGCGCCGCGGGGTTCGCGGCCTGGCTGGACAGATCCAGCGTCACGCCGGAGGCGACCACGCCCAGGATCGCTAGGAACAGCACGAAGCGCATCACCCCGGTAAGGGCGATCCCGGTCAGGGCGGCGCGGGTCACGGCGGCCAGGTTTCGCTCTCCGACCAGGCCCTTGTCCAGCAGGCGGTGGGCGCCGGAATAGGTGATGTAGCCGCCCACCGTGCCGCCGACGATGGTGGTGATGGTCGGAAAGTCGATCACCTCGGGCAGGACCACCTGGCGCAACGCCTCGCCCACCGGCGGGTTCGAGGTGACGGCGACGATCAGCGTCATGACGATCATCAGCAGCCCCAGCCCGATCAGCGACCGGTCCAGCAGCAGCCCCGCGCGCTTCGACAGGAACACCCCGATCGCCAGCAGCGCCGAGATCGCGCCGCCGATGCGCGGATCCAGCCCGAACATGGCGTTCATCCCCAGGCCGGCGCCAGCGATGTTGCCCACGTTGAAGGCCAGCCCGCCGACCATCACCAGCACCGCCAGCAGATAGCCCGCGCCGGGGATCGCGGCATTGGCGGTTTCCGCGGCGTTGCGCCCGGTCAGCGCGGTGATCCGCCAGATGTTCAGCTGCACCACGAAGTCGATCACGATCGAGGCCAGGATCGCGAAGGCGAAAGCCGCGCCCAGCGTGGCGGTGAAGGTCGCGGTCTGGGTGATGAAGCCCGGGCCGATGGCCGAGGTGGCCATCAGGAAGATCGCCGCCAGGAAGCCGCCCCGCAAGGAGGGGTTTCCGGAAGGGGAAGCGGGGAATGCAGTCATCCGGCAGGCTCCTGCGGCAAGGGGTGGGATGGTGAGGGTCGTGCGATTGGCCTCAGGGTGCTGGAGGGACCGCACCCTGTCAACGATTATGTGACAGAACGTCTTTAATTGTTGAACAATCAAGCAAGGATGGTCTGGCGTTCTTGATGCGGGAGTCGCGCAGCCCTGCGGTTTTGTGGCTTGCCTCGGCCGGGGACCGGCGCCAATCTCGGGCCGGAACAAGGACATGACATGGCCCACGATCCGGCGGGACTGGCCGAGGAAACGGCAACTCGATTGCGCGACGACATCATCGGCGGCGGGCTTGCGCCGGGGCAGCGGCTGTCGGAAACCCGGCTGGCCGCCGATCTGGGCGTGTCGCGCAACACGCTGCGCGAGGTGTTCCGCCTGCTGACCCGCGAGGGGCTGCTGAAGCACGAGCCGAATCGGGGGGTGTCGGTGACGGTGCCCTCGATGGCGGCGATCCTGGACATCTACCGCGTCCGCCGCCTGATCGAGGTTCCGGCCCTGGCCCAGGCCTGGCCGCGGCACGAGGCCGTGGCGCAGATGGCGGCGGCGGTGGACAAGGCCCGCCTGGCGCGCGAGGCGGAGGACTGGCGCAGCGTCGGCAGCGCCAACATGGAGTTCCACGCCGCCATCGTCGCCTTGACCGACAGCGCGCGCCTGCGGGCCTTCTTTGCCCAGATCGTCGCCGAACTGCGGCTGGCCTTCGGCTTGCTGGACAGCCCCGAACGGCTGCACGAACCCTATATCGACCGCAACGCCCAGATCCTGGCGCTGCTGACGCAAGGGCGGCAGGCCGACGCCTCGCGCTTGCTGGCCGATTACCTCGAGGAGTCCGAGCGGGCGATCCTGGCGGCCTTCGCCCGCCGGGGCTGAGGAAGCGGGCTCAGCCCAGGTTCGCCGCCAGCAGCGGCTGGCTGCTGTCCTGCTGGGCGGGATCGGGCAGGCGGAAGCGGACCATTTGCCGTCCGCCGGTCAGCCTGACCACCGACCAGCCCAGCAACTGGCCCTGCGGGCCGGCCATCAGGCCGCTGTCGCGCAGCCCGGCATCGGGCTGGGTCAGGCGGGCGCAAAGCGCCTCGGTCCCGGGGCCGGTTTCCGGCTGGTTCTGCCAGCAGCCCAGCGCGTGGCCCAGGCTGTCCGCGCCGGGCCACAGGTCGCGGAATGCGCGGTTCGACATGACGGCCTGCCCGCCGGGCGCGAAGACCGCCACCGCCTCGCCGATGTTGTCGAGGATCGCGTGGCCCAGCGTGAGTTCGGCGCGGAACTTGCGCGTCAGGCTCATCTCGGTGGTGATGTCCTCGAAAAGAAAGGCCACGGCGCCGTCGGGATGGGGGCGGCCGGTGACGCGATAGGTCTGGCCGCCGGGCAGGGACCATTCCTCGACATGGTGGCCGGTGGCGGCGGCGCTTTCCAGATTGCTCATCTGCTGGCGCCAGCTGCGGAAGTCCTTGGGCTCGGGCACCATCCGCAGCTCGCGCAGCTTGTCCAGCAGGTCGAACAGCGTCGGCCGCGCGGTCAGGAAGCCGGTCGGCAGGTTCGTCAGGTCGATCAGCGCCGGGTTGAACAGCTGCAGGTGCCGCTGCCGGTCGAAGATCGCCAGGCCGATGGGCAGGTCCGCGAAGGTCTTGGTCAGCGTCTGGACGAATTCGCGCAGGCTTCGTTCGGCCCGCACCGCGGCATCGGCGGGCAGGGCGAACATCATCACCTGGTCGCCGACGGGGTGGCTGTGGCAGTCGTACCAGAACACCGCCCCGTTCTGCGTCAGCGAGGCCCGCCGCGTCCGCGTCCCCGCGCCGGGGACCGGCCGGGGCGCGTCCAGAAGCCGGGGCAGCGGCCAGCCGATCGGTTCCTCCGACTGCCCCTCGGCCTTGCGCAGATAGGCGGCATTGGCCCAGGTGACGCGCTCTTCGGCGTCCTGCCGCCAGACCAGCATCGGCGTCTGGTCCAGCGAGCGGCGCAGCAGATCCAGCTCCTCCTCCATCGCCTGCTGGGACATCGAATCGACGACGATGCCGGCATATTCGGCCTGGGGGTCGGTGATGGTGATTCTGCAGCAGCCCCGGATCGACCTGTTCCACCTGCAGCCGCAGGGTGGCGCTGCCGGTGCCGGTCTGACCCAGACATTCGAACCGGCCCAGACGGTCGATCCGGGCCAGCCCCTCGATCGCGTCGGGAAAGCGCGGGCCGATCCATTGCAGAAGCCGCGCCCATTCATCCTCGGGCACCGAGATGCGGTCCAGAAGCGCCCGTGCCGGAGGCGTCGCGTCCACAAGCCGCTGGTTGCGATAGAGCAGCACCATCGGCTTGAGGCTGCCATCCAGGCCCTGCGGCAGGCGCGCGCCGCGCTGCCCGCGCCCGGCGGCGTCCCACCAGCGCACCAGCGCCATCGCCAGCAGGACCGACAGCGATCCCGCCAGCACCGCCAGCAGGACCAGCCCGATACCGTGGAGGATCATCCCAAGCTCCTTCGCGTTTGGACAACCATAGCGAGAGCAGCCTTAAGGAACAGTTAAAACGTCAGGGCAGCCAGACGGGATTGGCGCCCAGTGGCGCGCGGGCATCGGCCAGGATGCGGTCCAGCGGCCAGCGCACGGTGACGACCGCGCCCGGTCCGCCATTGGCAAAGCCAAGACGCGCCCCCGACCGTTCCAGCAGCGTCTTGGCGATGAACAGGCCCAGGCCCATCCCCTCGTATCCGTAGCGCTGCGCGCCGCGCCTGCTGGTCAGGTAGGGATCGCCGATCCGGGCCAGAAGCGCGGGCGGGTAGCCCGGCCCGTCGTCGCGGATCGTCACCGCCAGCCAGCCGTTGCCCAGCTGCGATTCGACGACCACCCGGCTGGCGGCGAAATCGACGGCGTTCTGGATCAGGTTGCGCAGCGCGTGGGTGATCGCGGGGTCGCGCCGGATGTCGGGGCCGCTGGCGCGGATCTCGACCACGGGGCCGCGCCCGGCATGGGGTTCGGCCGCGTCCTCGAGCACGGCCCGCAGGGGGGCGCTGCGCAGGTGCAGGTCGTCCTTGCCGGCCCGTCCCATGCTGCGCAGGATCTCTCCGCAGCGGACGGCCGAATCGCGCAGGGCGATGGCATCGGCGCGCAGGTCGGGCCGGTCGCGCAGTTCGTCGGCAAGTTCGGCCGCGATCAGCTTGATGGTGGCCAGGGGCGTGCCCATCTCGTGCGCGGCGGCGGCCACCACCCCGCCCAGGTGCTGCAGGCGCTGTTCGCGCGCCAGGGCCATCTGCGTGGCGAACAGCGCGTTCGAGGTCGCCTGAAGTTCCGCCGTGACGCGGTGGGCGTAGCCCGCGAAGAACACCACCCCGATCATCAGCGCCGTCCAGTGCCCCAGTGCCAGGATCGGCGACAGCATCAGTTCCCGACCCTGGCTGTCGCGCAGCGGCACCCCGAACAGCGAGGCCAGCGAGATCAGCACCATCGTCGCCAGCCCCAGGGCCACGATCTGGCGCGAGTTCAGCGTCGCCGCGGCTACCGTGACCGGCGCCAGGACCAGCAGGGCGAAGGGATTGGCCAGCCCCCCCGTCAGCGCCATCAGGGTCGAGATCTGGACCACGTCGAAGGACAGATGCACCACCGCCATCCGGGCCGAGGCGCGGCGGGGCGGCATCAGCCCCTCCCACAGGTTCATGGCGATGGCCGCGGCGATCAGCGCCAGGACCGGCGTCATGGGAAAGCGGATGCCCATGCCGTGCGCCACCACCACCGCGGCCATCTGCCCGGCGATGGCGAACCACCGCAGCAGCACCAGGGTGCGCATTCGGATCGGCTCGGCGGGGAAGGCGGGGCCCTCGGGGGTAAGGAAGGGATCGGGCATGGGGTCCGGGGTGCGACGATGCGCACCTTGATACGCGGGCCGGGATGGGCGATCAATGCGCCGCCTGCCGATGAAGGAGTCTGACCATGGCCGACCGCAAGATGCTGCTGATCGGAAGCGTTGCCGCCCTGGCCCTGCTGGGCGCCGGCGGCATCTTCCTGGCGGGCCGCGACGGCGGCGACCAGCTGGCGCAATGCCAGGGCGGGGCGGTGGCGGGCAGCATGGACAGCTTCGGCACCGACTTCACCCTGACCCGACAGGACGGTGCGCGCGTCACCGCCGAGCAGGTCTTCACCAAGCCCTCGCTTCTGTATTTCGGCTATACCTTCTGCCCCGATGTCTGCCCGCTCGACAGCGCCCGCAACGCCGAGGCGGCGGCGCTGCTGCAGGAACAGGGTACCGACGTGCAGACGGTCTTCGTCACCGTCGATCCCCGCCGCGACACGCCCGAGGCGCTGGCCGGCTTCACCAGCCAGTTTCCCGGCGAGATGATCGGCCTGACCGGATCCGAGGAGGAGATCGCCGCGGTGAACAGGGGCTGGCGCAATTACTACAAGGCCAATGACGAGGAGGACCAGGAATATTACCTCGTCGATCACATGACCAACACCTATCTGGTGATGCCCGGCAACCGGACCGTCGCCTTCTTCTCGCGCGAGACGGCGCCCGATGTCATGGCCGAACGTGTGGGCTGCTTCGTCGAGGCGCTAGGCTGAGAAACGATTGCCCCCCTGGCCGGCTTGCGGCACTGTTGCCGCCTATCGAAGCTGCGACAGGCGACAGATGCAAGACGACAGCCCCGACCGGTTGACCCCCGGCCCCGATCCCTCCCTGCTTCTGGTGGATGACGACGAGATCTTCGTGACCCGCCTGGCGCGCGCGATGGACAGGCGCGGCTTCGTGACCCGCACCGCCCTCGGCGTGGCCGAGGCCCTAGCGATGATCCGCAGCCAGCCCCCGGCCTATGCCGTGGTGGACCTGCGGCTCGAGGACGGCAACGGGCTGGACGTGGTCGAGGCGCTGCGCGACCTGCGCGAGGATGCCCGCATCATCGTGCTGACAGGTTACGGCGCCATCGCCACCGCGGTCGCGGCCGTGAAGATGGGCGCGACCGATTATCTGGCCAAGCCCGCGGATGCCGACGACGTGACCTCGGCGCTGCTGTCCGAGGGCGAGGCGCTGCCGCCGCCGCCCGACAATCCGATGTCGGCCGATCGCGTCAGATGGGAACATATCCAGCGGGTTTACGAACAATGCGATCGCAATGTCAGCGAAACGGCGCGCCGCCTGCATATGCACCGGCGGACATTGCAAAGAATACTGGCAAAACGCGGACCGCGATAACCGGATGAAACCATCTTGTAATTCAAAGGCAGTTGCATCAAATTGCTAAACAGCAATTAGAAGGTGGATGCAGACAAAATGAACTTTGATCTCGACAAGATGACGCTGAAGGAACTGCGTGATCTTCGGGCAAAACTGGATCGCGCGATCAATTCCTATGAGGACCGCAAGCGTCGCGAGGCCTTGGCGGCAATCGAGGAAGCGGCGCGCGAACACGGTTTCAATCTGACGGAACTGACCGGCGCGAAACCCCGCCGCCCGGGGACCGTGGCGCCGAAATACGCGAACCCCCAGGATCCGACGATGACCTGGACGGGCCGCGGCCGCAAACCCCGCTGGGTGCAGGAAAGCCTGGCCAGCGGCAAGGAACTGGACGACCTGCTGATCTGATCGCGTTTTCTTGCGAAAGGCCGCCTGCCCGGGGCGGCCTTTTTCATGCCGGTTGATCCTTGTCGCCCGTCAGCAGGCCGAAACGGTCCAGAAAGGCCGCCCGCGCCTCGGCCGGCGGGCGCAGCCGGATTTGCAATTCGGACATTATGGCATCGTTTTGCAGCGGGAAAAGGCGCCTCGCCTCGGATCTCGCCGAAGCCGGCAATTTGAACCGCCTCGAGCCGGGCCGAAATCCGGTCGGCGGCCTTGATTTTCTTCTTGATCGTCAGCGGCAAAACCGCGGGCAGACCGAAGCGCAGGTGAATGGCGGCGGCCAGCCTTTCGTCCATGCGCCCATATTCCGCGCCAAGCGCCGCCTTGACCGGAGAGATCATGTCGCCGATCACATATTCCGGCGCGTCGTGCAGCAGCGCCGCAAGCCGCCAGCGCGTCTCGATGCCGGGATGCAGGCGCCCCAGGATATCCTCGACCAGCAGGGAATGTTCGGCCACCGAATAGGGCCAGTCGCCCCGGGTCTGGCCGTTCCAGCGGGCGACGAAGGCTAGGCCATGCGCGATGTCGGTGATCTCGATGTCCAGCGGCGTCGGATCCAGCAGATCCAGCCGCCGGCCCGACAGCATCCGCTGCCAGGCGCGGCGCTGTCGGGTGGCCATGCCGCGTCAGGACAGGCGCTGCTGGTCCGCCGGGGCGGCCTGCTGCTGCTGCGCCTGGGCGCGCCGCGCCAGTTCCTGGCGATACAGCGCCACGAAATCCACCGGATCCATGTTGAACGGCGGGAACCCGCCGTCGCGCGTCACGTCCGAGATGATGCGCCGCACGAAGGGGAACAGCATCCGCGGGCATTCGATCATCAGGAAGGCGTGCATCTGTTCCTCCGGCACGCCCTCGATCAGGAACACCCCGCCATAATCCAGTTCGGCCAGGAACAGGGTCGTGTTGTCGTTCTTGTTGGTCGAGGTGACGCGGAACTTGGAGATCACCTCGTACTGGTTGTCCGCGGCGCGCTTGCGGGCGTCCAGGCTGACCTGGACGGTGATCTCGGGCTGGACCTCGCCCTGCGGGGCGCCCTTGGTGGCCACCGCGTTCTCGAAGGACAGGTCGCGGATATACTGGGCAAGGATCTGCATCCGCAGCTGGGGGGCGGCGGGCGCCGCGCCGTTGGTCGTGGTATCGTCGGCCATGAGTCTTCCCTTGTCGGATCGTTGTCGCGCCCGGTTCTAGCAGGCGCGGGCCGCTGTCTCAATGGCGCGTCCAGCCCGAACTGCCGCGCCGCGGAGGGCCGGGGTTGTCGATGTCCTCGGGCAGGTCCACGGGCGGGCGCCGCGGGCCGGGGCCCTCCTCGACGACGTAATCGGCGTCGATCACGCCATCCGCGTAAGGGGGCCGATAGGTTTCGCGCCGCGCCACATGGACGGTGCGGACCCGCATCCGCCGCCCCGCCTGGCGGATCAGCAGGTTGCGCAGCGGCGCGATCAGCAGCAGCAGCCCGATGGCGTCGCTCAGAAATCCGGGCACCATCAGCAGGACGCCCGCCAGGATCAGCATCATGCCATGCGCCAGCGGACGCGAGGGATCGCGCAGCTCGGCCAGGCTGCGCTGCGCCTGGGTCCAGGCTTGGCTGCCCTGGCTGCGGATCACCGCCAGGCCCAGCACGAAGGCCAGCACCACCAGGGCCAGGGTCGCCCAGACCCCGATCAGCCCTCCGACCTGGATGAACAGCGCGATCTCGACGATCGGCAGCGCCACGAACAGCCACAACAGCCACATGCGGATTCCCCCTCCGGGGCCGGGGATAACTGGACTTGCCCGGTCCCGCTCCCTACATAATGGCGCAGAGCGCAGATACCAGCCAAGACCACATGAGGCCGATCGCATGAACAATCCGCTGTTGCAGTTGCTTGTCCTGGCAGGGATCGCGATTTTCCTGATCCTGCGCCTGCGCAGCGTGCTGGGCACCCGCGGCGGTTACGAGCCTCCGCAGGTCGAGACGCCCGGCCCCTCGCGCCCCCGCTTCGACGTGATCGAGGGCCGGGCCGAGGAGGTGGATCACGACATCCTGGACCATGCCGAGGCAGGCAGCCCGACGGCCAAGGCGCTGGCGGCCATGAAGGCGGTCGAGCCGTCCTTCGGCGTGATGGACTTCCTGAACGGCGCCAAGGCGGCCTACGAGATGATCCTGATGGCCTTCGAGCGCGGCGACCTGTCCGAGGTGCGCGCCTTCCTGTCCGATCCCGTGGCCGAGGCCTTCCAGTCGGTCATCGACGCCCGCGCCGCGCAGGGCCAGACGGTGACGGCCCAGTACATCGGGACGCGCGAAACCGCGCTGGCCGGGGCGCAATACGATCCCGCGACCGGCATGGCCGAACTGACCGTGCGCTTCGTGGGCGAACTGATCGCCGCGACGCGCGACGCGCAGGGCAACGTGGTCGAGGGCGATCCCAAGGCCCCGCGCAAGCAGCGCGACATCTGGACCTTCGCCCGGGTCATGGGTCAGGACGACCCGAACTGGCAGCTTGTCGCGACCGGCTGATGGGCCGCAGCCGGGGCCTGACCCCCGAAGACTGGGAACTGTGGTCGCGCATCGCCCGCACCGCCATCCCCCTGCACCCGGACCGGCCGAAGCCGGCCGAGCCCGGCCTGCGCGCCGCGCCGAAACCGGTGGCGCCGGTGGCGCCGCTGGCCCCCTTCAGCATCGGGCAGGCCGCCAATGCCCGCCCCGCGGCGGTCGTCATGCCGCATCTTGCGACCCCCGCGCAGCGCCTGTCCCAGCAGCCGCTGCGGATGGACCACAAGATCCACCGCCGCATGGCCCAGGGCAAGCTGGCGCCCGAGGCGCGGCTGGATCTGCACGGCATGACGCTGGCCGTGGCCCATCCCCAGCTGATCCGCTTCATCCTGTCGTGCCACGACAACGGCCACCGTCTGGTGCTGGTCATCACCGGCAAGGGCAAGGGCGATCACGGTCCCCTGCCGACCCGTCCCGGCGCGCTGCGCCACCAGGTGCCGCACTGGCTGCACATGCCGCCGCTGAACCAGGTCGTCCAGCAGGTTGCCCCGGCGCATCACCGCCACGGCGGCGAGGGCGCCTATTACGTCTATCTGCGCCGCAAGCCCTAGCCGGGCCCGGCCCGGCAGCCGGGTTGGGGCTTAGAAGGCCGGGGACAGCACCACCTCGACCGCTTGTTCGACCCGGCTGACCGCGCCGCCGATCACGCCGGGGCTGGCGCCGCCTTCGTCGGGCAGGATCCGGTCAAGGCTTCGCATCCGGGCCAGGATCTGCTGCAGGGCGGGGGAATCGGCCAGGTTGAAGTGGCCCAGCCCGGTGTCGAAGGCCCGCGTGTCCACCACGATCACGTCCAGATCGGCGACCGGGGCGGCATTGGGGATGTTGCCCAGCCGCAGCGGCTCGTCCGAGATCAGCGCGGACAGTTGCAGCACCCGGTCGCCGGGCGAGGTCATGATGACGAAGGGCTGCGGCAGCGGGCCGATGGCGCGGACCTGCGCGCGGAACAGCCGCAGATCCAGGTCGGGCGAGATCAGCACCACCCCCTCGATCTGCTCGATCAGGTCGCGTCGGCCCTCCAGCGCCATCTGGCGCAGCGCCTCCATCAGCAGCAGGCTGCCCATCGAATGGGCCATCAGCACGATCTTGCCCCGGCCCTGCGTCCGGGTCAGCGTCTCGATGGTCTGCACCAGCCCGTCCCGCGAATACAGCGCCGCGTCCCGGTCGCCCGCATAGGCATAGGGCTTCATCCGCGACGGCCAGGAAAAATGCGCGTGGATGCCCTGCAACTGCAGGTCGTGGGCCAGTTGCGCGGTGCGATAGACGCCCTCGGCGAAGCTGTAGTTGTAGCCATGCACGAACAGGACGATGTCGCGATCATCCGGGGCGCGGCCCGCGAGGTCGTCTGCGATCGCGCGCCGGAAGGCGCGGGCATCGGCCAGACGCCCGCCGCCCGTGACCAGGAACTGCCGGTCGGGGTCGGCGCCGGGCCGGGGATAGGCCAGGCGGCCCGGGGCGCGGTCGGGCGGAACCGAGACGTCGATGCGCGAGAACCAGGGCCGCACCAGATGCTGGCCCGAGACGCTGCGCTGCGACGCGATCCAGACGGTTTCGCTGGCGGGCGCCTGATAGTCCGGGGGCGCCAGCACCAGCGCGCCGCGCGGAGAACAGGCCGCCAGGAACAGGAAAAGACAAAGGAAAAGCGGCCGCAAGCGTCACCTGCAGGGAAACGGTTGCGGTCAGGCTGTCAGAAAACGGCCGGCGCTGCCAGACCTGGCGTCGCCCCACCAGGCCGCATCGCGCCTTCTAGCTGTAACGCGCCTTCGGTCCCATGAAATACCAGATGATCAGCCCGACCACCGGAAGAATCGCGATCAGCGCGATCCACAGGATCTTGGTCCCCATGCTGGCATTGGTGTTGATGACCGAGGCGATCGCCCAGACATCCAGCACGAAGATGATGATCCCGAAGACGTATCCCATGAGCGGGCCCCCTGTGTTCCGGGGGCCAACCCGGAAGCTTGCGCGCCGGTTCCGTCACAGCACATAGCGCGACAGGTCGGTGGACCGCGCCAGATCGCCCAGGTGGCGTTCCACATAGGCCGCATCCACCTGCACCGTCTCGCCGTCCTGGTCGGGGGCGCTGAAGGACAGCTCCTCGAAGACGCGTTCGATGACCGTGTAAAGGCGGCGCGCGCCGATGTTCTCGATCGAGGCGTTGACCTCGGCGGCGATCCGCGCCAGGGCGGCGATGCCGTCGTCGGCAAAGGCCACCGTGACGCCCTCGGTCGCCATCAGCGCGGTGTATTGCCGCGTCAGGGCGTTGTCGGTCTCGGTCAGGATGCGGATGAAGTCTTCCTCCGTCAGCGCGCGCAGTTCCACGCGGATCGGCAGGCGGCCCTGCAATTCGGGCAGAAGGTCGCTGGGCTTGGCGACGTGGAAGGCGCCCGAGGCGATGAACAGGATGTGGTCGGTCTTGACGGGGCCGTATTTGGTGCTGACGGTCGTGCCCTCGATCAGGGGCAGCAGGTCGCGCTGCACGCCCTCGCGGCTGATGTCGCCGCCGCGGGCATCGGCGCGGGCGCAGACCTTGTCGATCTCGTCGATGAAGACGATGCCGTTCTGCTGCACGCCCTCGAGCGCGGCGGCCTTCACCGCGTCGTCGTCCAGAAGCTTGTCGGCTTCCTCGGCGATCAGCAGGTCATAGCTTTCCGCAACCGTCATCTTGCGCCGCACCCGGCGGCCGCCGAAGGCCTTCATCAGCCCCGAGAGATCCATCATCCCGCCTAGGGACTGGCCCGGCTGGCCGGGGATCTCCATCGCGCCGAAGGGGTTGGAACTGTCCTGAACCTCAAGCTCGATCTGGGTTTCGTCCAGTTCGCCGCGCTTCAGCTTGTCGCGGAACATCTGCCGGGTGCCGTCGCGGGCATCCTTTCCGGCCAGCGCCTCGATCACGCGGTCCTCGGCGGACTTGTGGGCGCGGGCCTTCACCGCCTCGCGCATCCGCTCGCGGGTGTCGATCATCGCGGCGTCGGTCAGGTCGCGGATGATCTGTTCCACGTCGCGCCCGACATAGCCCACCTCGGTGAACTTGGTGGCCTCGACCTTGATGAAGGGGGCGTTGGCCAGTTTCGCAAGACGGCGGCTGATCTCGGTCTTGCCGACGCCGGTGGGGCCGATCATCAGGATGTTCTTGGGATAGACCTCGTCGCGCAGGTCGTCGCCCAGCTGCTTGCGCCGCCAGCGGTTGCGCAGGGCCACCGCGACGGCGCGCTTGGCCTCTTTCTGGCCGATGATGAAGCGATCCAGTTCGGATACGATTTCGCGCGGTGTGAGGTCGGTCATGGGTCTGCCTTCTTTCGGTTCCTGCCCAGATAGCGAGGCGCGGCCGGATTTTGAAGGGCTGCGCCGGCGGCCCGCCGGGCCGGGGGGCGGCGCGGCAGGCTGCCGGCCCGGGCACGGACGCCGCAGGCCGGGCCTTGCGGCGCCGCGCCCGGGGTCAGCCTTCCAGCACCTCGACCGTCAGGTTGCCGTTGGTATAGACGCAGATGTCGGCGGCGATGGCCATGGCCTTGCGCGCCACGGCTTCGGCGTCGAGGTCGCTTTCCAGAAGGCCCCGGGCGGCGGCCAGGGCGAAGTTGCCGCCCGATCCGATGGCGGCCACGTCGTGTTCGGGTTCCAGCACGTCGCCCGCGCCGGTGACGACCAGGACATCGCGCCCGTCGGTCACGATCAGCATCGCCTCGAGGTTGCGCAGGTACTTGTCCATGCGCCAGTCCTTGGCCAGATCCACGCAGGCGCGCTGCAATTGGCCGGGGGCGGCTTCAAGCTTCTTTTCCAGCCGTTCCAGCAGGGTGAAGGCATCGGCGGTCGATCCCGCGAAGCCCACCACCACGTCGCGTCCGCCCGGCGACAGCCTGCGGACCTTGCGGGCCGTGCCCTTCATCACCGTCTGGCCGACGCTGACCTGCCCATCGCCCGCGACCACCACCTTGCCGCCGCGCCGCACCGCCAGGATGGTGGTGCCGTGCCAGCCGGGAAATCTGTCGTCCATCATGGGGGTCTCCGTCGCGGGTCTTGGGTCGGGGTCTTCAACGAAAAGGGGCGGCCGGCCGCCCGCCGCCGCCCCCTGTGGCACAGGGCTGGATCAGATCGAGCCGTCGATCCAGCTTTTCAGCGCCGCCTTGGGCGCGGCGCCCATGCGGTTGGACACGACCTGCCCGCCCTTGAACAGAAACAGCGCCGGGATCCCCCGCACGCCAAGCGCCGCGGCCTGTTCGGGGTTTTCGTCCACGTTGACCTTCACGATCTTCACGCGGCCCGCATATTCGTCCGAAAGTTCTTCCAGCGCCGGCCCGATCTGCTTGCAGGGGCCGCACCATTCGGCCCAGAAGTCCACCACGACCGGGGTTTCGGCCTGACGGACCTCGGTGTCGAACTGCTTGTCGTTGACGTGAACGGTGGCCATTCTGTCGCTCCTTCATGGGATGCCGGCGCAATCCGGCGAAAGCTTGCCCTAGAGCTATGAAGCGAGGGCGCGGCGGTCAAGGGCGGCCATGACCTCGTCCAGGACCGCATCGGGAATGGGCATCAGCGCGCGGGCGGCGGTCCACAGCACCGCCACGCGCACCGGACGGCCGGGCCAGATCATCCGCAGCGCGGCGCGATAGGCGGCCATCTGGCGCAGGATCCCCTCGGGGGTGTCCTCGGGGCGGTCGGGGACGATGCTGTTCGACTTGTAGTCCACCGCCAGGATCTCGTGGTCCGAGACGATCAGCCGGTCCACCGCGCCGCGGACCATGCCCAGCCCCGGCAGGGGCGCCGTCAGCCCGACCTCGGGCAGGATCTGCGCGCCGGGGGCGGGGGTCATGACCTCGGCCAGGGCCGGGGCGGCGATGACGGCCTGCGCCTCTGACAGAAGATCGGCAAGCTCGGCCGCGCCGGGCAGGCCGCCCTCGGCCCCGGCCAGCAGGGCGCGGGCGCGGGCCGGCCAGTCGGCGGGCGGCACCGCGGGCAGCCGTTCCAGCAGCAGGTGCAGCCGCGTGCCGCGCAGCATGGCCGCGTCGGGGTCGCCCTCGCCCTCGCCGCCCGCGATCACCTTGGCGCCCCCCAGCCCCGTCGCCGCCATCGCCCGGTTGCGCGGCGGCGCGGCAGGGGCGAGCCGGTCGGCCCAGGCGGGCGGGCGGACGGCGGCCGGGGCCTTGCGGTCCAGGCTGACCGGCAGATCGGGCCAGTCGCCGAAGGAGAGGCGCTGCGCCGGGCCGATGCCGTCGATCTCGATGGCCGAGCGGGTCAGGGCACAGCGTTCGGCGCCGGTGCAGATCATGGAATGCCAGGATTCCAGCCCCGATCCGCAGTCGCCCGCCGCCGCGACGATCAGCCAGCTTTCCGCGCGCGTCATGGCGACGTAAAGCAGCCGCCGCCGTTCCTGTTCCTGGCGCATCTCGTGGTCGGCCACGGCCTGGGCCACGGGATCGGGGCGTTCGGCCGCGGCGCCGCGCCAGGCGGGCCTGTCGTCCAGCCGGATCAGCGGCTGGCTGCGCCCGGACCGGCGCTTGCGGGTTTCGGGCAGGATCACCACCGGGCTTTCCAAGCCCTTCGAGCCATGCACGGTCATCACCCGGATCAGCCCGCCCCCCTCGCCGGGAAGCTGGCGCTTGACCTGCACATCGTCGCGGCCCAGCCAGACCAGGAAGCCGGTCAGCGACGGGGTTTCGACGGAATCGTAGGCAAGCGCCTGGGACAGCAGCTCGTCGATGCCGTCCTCGGCCTCGGGCCCCAGCCGGGCCAGCAGCGCCGCCCGGCCCCCGTGGCGCACCAGCAGCCGCGAGATCAGTTCGTAGGGGCGCAGCTGGTCGGCCCGGCTCATCAGGTCGTTCAGCACCTCGTAGGCCAGGCGGTGCGGCGAGACGCGCAACCGTTCCCACAGGTATTGCCGGCCCCGGCCCGCGGCCAGTCGGTAAAGGTCGTCCTCGGTCAGCCCGAACAGGGGGGATCGCAGGATGGCGGCCAGGCACAGGTCGTCTTCCGGGGTAGAGACCACAGCCAGCGTCGCGGTGATGTCGCGCACGGCCAGTTCGGCCGCCAGCTTCAGCCGGTCGGCGCCCGCCACCGGCAGGTCAGCCGCCTTCAGTTCCCGGATCAGGTCGTCGAACAGCCCCGCCCGCCGCTGCACCAGGATCTGGATGTCCCCCGGCCCGATGGCGCGGATCTGCCCGGTCTTGGCGTCCTGGATGGGCGTGCCGATGATGGCCTTGACCTGGCGCGCGACGGCGCGGGCCAGTTGCGTGTCGGCCGCGTTCTCGGCCGGGGCATCGACGGGCGTGGTCCAGTCGCCGCGGTCGGGCTTTTCGGGCTCGGGCAGGGGCGGCCAGATGTCCACGCGGCCGGGCAGGCCGTCGCGGAAGGCGACGTGGCGGGGCGGATCGCCCAGGCCCTCGGCCGCGTCGCCCTGAAAGACGGTATCGACCAGCGACAGGATCGCGGGCGAGGACCGGAAGGAATGGGCCAGCCCGCGCTGCTGCATGGGCTGGCCGACGGCCTCGAAATCCCGGCGGAAGCGGTCGCGGACCGATTCGAACACGGCGATGTCGGCGCCCTGGAAGGAATAGATCGACTGCTTGGGATCGCCCACCACGAACAGCGTGCGGTGCCGGTCGTGCGCGCCCTGGCCGCTGGTGAATTCGCCGGTCAGCCGGCGGATCACGCGCCACTGGTCGGGGCTGGTGTCCTGCGCCTCGTCCACCAGGATATGGTCGATGCCGCCGTCCAGCCGCCACAGCACCCATTGCGCCATGCTGGAATCCTCGAGCAGGTCGGCGGTGCGGCGGATCAGGTCGTCGAAATCCAGCCAGCCCTGCGCCGACTTCTCGATGGCCAGGCGGCGGGTGAAGTGATGGGCGAAGCGGTGCAGCGCCAGCGTCTTTTCCACAAGCTCCAGCCCCAGGACCAGCGGCCGGGTCTCGGCCACGCGGGTCATCAGGTCGTCCAGCTGCGGCATGAAGGGCGCGCAAAGGCCCTGGCGCAGCGCCTTGGTGGGGATGTCGCCGATCTTGGGGCCGAAGGGGGTTCTGGCCGTCGCGCCGAACAGCAGGCATCTGCACAGGAAATGCACCTCGGCCAGCCCCGGAGCGCGCCAGTCGCCGCGGGCCAGCTGGTCGGCCAGCTTGCAGTCCTTGGCGCCGCTGCGCGACAGGATCGGCAGCAGGGCGTCGAACAGATCCGCCTCGGTCCCGTCGAAGACGCGGCCCAGCAGCGCCGCCCGGTCCAGCCCGGCCGGCAGGCCCAGGGACCGCCAGACGGGCGCGGGATCGGGTTCTTGCGGAAAGTCCGCCTCGGCCAGCCCGGCCAGAAAGCCGTCCAGGTCGTCGCCCGAGACGAGCGCGGTCAGGTCGCGGATCGCCGGATCGTCGCCCGCGGCCATCTGGTCCAGGATCTGCGCGCGCAGCACCTTGGCCGACCGGTCGTCCAGTTCGCGAAATCCCATCGGCACGCCCGCTTCCAGCGGAAAGCGCCGCAGCAGCGCCGCGCAGAAGTTGTGGATGGTCTGCACCTTCAGCCCGCCCGGAGTCTCGATGGCGCAGGCGAACAGGCGCCGCGCCTCGGCCAGGTCGGGTTCGCCCGCCTCGCCCAGTTCGGCCAGTTCGGCGCGCAGCCGCGGCTCGGGCAGCATCGCCCACTGGCCCAGCCGGCGCAGCAGGCGGTTCTGCATCTCGGTCGCGGCGGCCTTGGTATAGGTCAGGCACAGGATGCGTTCCGGCGCGGTCCCGGCCAGCAGCAGCCGCGCCACGCGGTCGGTCAGCACACGGGTCTTGCCCGACCCGGCATTGGCGGTCAGCCAGGTGGACCGCCGGGGATCGGCCGCGGCGATCTGGTTCAGGCTGGCTTCATTCATGGTCGCCCACCGTCTGCACATGGGGCGCGTCGGCCAGCGACCATTCGCCGAACCGCGCCAGGTGGTCGTAATCGCCCGCATAGCTGGTCTGCTCGGGCGCGCGCATCGAGGTGAAGCCGGTCTTCCCCGACAGATAGGCCGAGACCAGCCGCAGGAAGCCCGCCCAGTTCTCGTCCTCGAGCGCGGGGGAGTAATCGCGGTCGTGGGTCTCGCCCTCGCCGCCCAGGTGGATATAGCGGATGGCCGCGACATCGGCGGGACCGATCGCGTCGAAGCCGCCGCGCCGGACCATCGCGGCTTCCAGGATCAGCTGCTTTTCGAAGGCGGCGATCTGCTTGTCGGTGGGCGGGGTGCCGGACTTGTAGTCATAGACCACCACCCGGCCGTCATGCAGCAGGTCGATCCGGTCGGGCTTGGCCGTCAGGATGAAGTCCATCCCCGCAAGCGCGACCTTGCCGCGCTTCTCGATCACCACGGGGCGGCCCTCGGCCAAGCGGGCCAGTTCGTCGGCCACGATCCGGTCGGCGATGCGTTCCATGCGCGCGGCCCAGAAGGCGCGGGTCGCGGGCCAGGGCACCTGCCGGGCCAGCACCTTGGCGGTGGTCGCCAGGAAGCGCGCCTTCAGCGCCTCGAAGCCGATGCCCGGTTCGGGGCGGGTGTCCAGCCAGGCCTCGACGATGGAATGCAGCGTCTGGCCGCGCAGCGCGGCGTCGGGCTCGGGGCGCAGCGCGGGCAGCGGGCGCAGGTCCAGGACGCGCTTGGCATAGACCGCGTAAGGGTCGCGGATCAGCAGCGAGACATCGGTGACCGGCAGTTCCCGGAAGGGCGGCGCCGGCGGGACAGGCGCGGGCCGGGCCGCGGGCGGCACCGGGCGGGCGGGGCGCGAGACCGCGCCTGCCAGGGCCAGCCAGGCCTCGCCGCGCGCCCGCATCGCCGCAAGCGCCTGGGGGCCGTTGCGCTCGGGCAGGCCGCCCATCAGGTTCGTCAGCCGGTTCAGCCAGCGCGACGGGATGGTTTCGGCCTCGGCGTCGCGGCGGGCGCGGGTCAGGATCACCCGTTCGATTCCCATCGCCTGCTGGAAGTCGTGCGCGGCCAGGCCGATCTGGCGTTCGGGCAGCGGCAGCCCGGCCGCCAGACGCATCTGCCGCGACAGCCAGGGGTCGGGCTTCAGCTGCTGGGGCCAGCCGCCCTCGTTCAGGCCGGACAGGATGACCAGGCCATCGCCGATGATCCGCGCCTCGCGCGGGCCGCGGATGTGCAGGTAATGGGCGTCCCCCTCGATCCGCACGGATTGCTGGTGCAGCTCGTCCAGCAGCAGGGCGCAGAAATCCTGCGCGCCCAGATCCGGACCCTGGCCCGCGTGTTCGGCCAGATGATCCACCGTCGAGCGCAGAAGCGCCCCTTCGCGGTCCTGCCACAGCCGCGATGCGGCCGGATCGCCGCCCGGGCCGGCGGCAAGCGCCTCGGCCAGGGCGATCAGGTCGCGCAACCGGTCCGGCAGCGGCCGCGGCGCGCGGTCGCCCGCCAGCGGGGTGATGCGGTCCAGAAGGCCCGCCAGCCAGGCGGCCCAGATCTTGCGCAGCGGATCGCCCTTGGTCCCCCAGACGCGCAGGCAATCGCCGTCGGGGAAGGCCGGGCCGTTGCGGCGCAGTTCTAGTTCAAGGTCGCGCGCCAGGCGGCGGGCGTCGTTCGCTCCCACCAGCGGCGATCCGGTCAGGCCCAGAGGGTGCTTGAGAAGGATCAGCAGGCGGTCGATGCCCAGCGCCTCGCCGAAGAGGGCGGCGATGTGGCGCATGAACAGCCCGTGGCCGGTCAGCGACAGGGGCTGGCCCGCGCTTTCGTCGGGACACAGCCGCCAGCGGTCGAGCGCGGCGTTGACCCGCCGGATCAGGTTGCCGTCGGCCGCCACCAGCGTCGTCGGGACATGGCGTTCGGCGGCGTCGCGCAGGATCAGGGCGATCACCTCGGCCTCTTGCCCCGGCTGGTCGGTCTCGATCAGGGTCAGCCCCTCGGTGGGGGCGATCAGGTCGGGCAGGCGCGGGCCTTCGGCGATCCACTGGTCGGTGACGGGGGCGGGCCGCAGCGCCAGCGACACCAGCCGGTTGCGGGCGGGGGCAGGGGGCGGCGTGCCGGTCCAGCGGGCGGGGCGGCCCAGCTTGCGCACCAGCGGGGCGAAGCGGGCTTGGGGATGATCCTCGGCCGTGTGGTCCAGCCCGTCCCAGACCGATTGCGGCTGGTCGAAGTCGAAGCCCGGCAGCACCACCGCGCCCTCGGGCAGTTGCGCCACCGCCTCCATGAACAGCCGCGTGGCGCCGTGCGATCCGGTGGAGCCGACGACGATCACCGGCCCCTCGGGCAGGTTCAGGCCCCTGGACCAGTCGTCGCAGAGGATCTCCGACGCAAGCCGCTGCCGGGCGGCGCGGTCGGCGGGCGGGCCTTGCAGGTGGAAGCGGGTGGCGATGCGCAGGAAGGCCAGCGCGTTCTGCCAGTGGCGGGCGTGATCGCCGGTGTCGATGTCTTCCAGCGCTTCGGGGCCCAGCCCCTCGGTCTGCATTTCCTGCATCAGGTCGGCCAGAGACCGGGCCAGCGCCGCGATCGAATGGCCCGAGGCGAGGTCGGGCCGGGTCTTCAGCAGGCCCGCCACCAGCCGCGCCAGATGCAGCCGCCGCGCCAGGGGCGAGGCCTCGGCCTGGTCGGCGATCCCGGGGGCTTCCAGGTTGGTGACCGGCAGCAGGCGCGGCAGCAGCAGCGGCCCGCGCAGGTCGAAGGCGCATTGCAGTTCGGCCAGCGTCCGCGAAGCGTTGCCATAGATCGTGACGCGGGCCATCGCCTCGGGCGGCTGGCCGGCCATGCGGTCCAGGAAGCCCGCCACGAATTCACGGGCGAAATCGACGCCGGGCGGCAGGGCGTAGAGGCCGCGGAAACGGGGCTCAGCCATCCAGCAGCGCCTCGGCCAGGGGGATCGCCTGCGGATATCCCAGGTCGCACCAGCCGCCGGGATGGACGATCCCGAAGGCCCGGCCGTCTGCGATCAGCAGATCCCACAGCCGGTTCAGCGAAAACACCGGATCGGGGATCCGGGCCAGCCGGTCGGGGCGGATGATCTGCGCCCCGCCATAGACGAAATCGCCCCTGCGGCTGATGCGCCCCCTTGCGTCCAGCGAGAAGTCGCCCGCCCCCTGCCGCGCCTCGGCCCGTGCCATCGGCAGCAGCATCAGCAGCGCGTCCATGTCGTCGCGCCAGGCGGCGTCCAGCGCGGCCAGCGGGTTCGGCCCGGTCCAGACCACGTCGGGGTTCAGCGTCATCACCGGCCCCGGCCCCAGCAGCGGCAGCGCCCGGCGCAGCCCGCCGCCGGTTTCCAGCAGCCTTTCCGCCTCGTGGCTGATCGCCACGTCCTGCCCGGCCAGGTGATCGGCGATCCGCTCGCCCAGGTAATGCGTGTTCACGACGATCGGCCCCGCCCCCGCCTTGCGGCCCAGATCCAGCGCGCGGTCCAGCAGAGTCCGGCCGCCCACGGCGATCAGGGGCTTGGGCAGGGTGTCGGTCAGCGGGCGCATCCGCGTGCCCAGGCCCGCGGCGAAGATCATCAGCGGGCGCATCGGGCGCGGATCCTTTCGATGACGGCGGGCTCGGGGGCGGGCAGGGCGGCGACCGCCCCGGCCAGGGGCGCAAGCGCCGGATGCGCCAGGTTGCGCCGGACATGGCCCCAGACGCGCGGCATGAAGTCCAGATAGCGCGGCTTGCCGTCGCGGATGCACAGGCGGGTGAAGATCCCCAGGATCCGCAGGTTCCGCTGCGCCCCCAGCAGCGCATAGGCGGCGCGGAAGCGGGCTTCCTCCAGCCCGCTTGCCGCCAGATAGCGGCGGATGCAGGCCTCCTCGACCGCCGGGTCCACGTCGCGGCGCGCATCCTGCAGGGCCGAGACCAGATCATAGGCGGGATGGCAGGCCACGGCGTCCTGATAGTCGATCAGGCCCAGGGGCGCGTCGCCGCGCCAGATCAGGTTTTCGGCGTGGAAATCGCGCAGCGACAGCACCGGGGGCAGATCGGCGGCCAGTTCCGCGTGCAGGCGGGCGACCAGCGGCGCGATGTCCTTGCCGCCCGCGGCGCCTGCCGCCTGCGGATAATGGTCGGCGAACAGCCCGACCTGATCGGCCAGGGCGGGTCCGTCCAGAAGGGGCACGGCATCGGGAACCGGATGGCGGTGCAGTTCGACCAGCATATCCGTGATCCGCTGGTAGACCGGCCCGGTCATCGCCGGATCGCGTTCCAGCACGCGGGCCACCAGATCGTCGCCCAGATCCTCGACCAGCAGCAGGCCGGCCTGGATGTCGCGCGCCAGGATCGCCGGGGCGCCGAAGCCGCGGCCGCGCAGCCAGTCGGTCATGGCCACGAAGGGCCCGCAGGCCCCCGAGGGATCGTCCATCAGCACCGCGCTGCCCTTCGCCCCCGTCAGCCGGAAATAGCGCCGGGCCGAGGCGTCGCCGGCCAGCGGCACCACCCGCGCCTCGCCCCAGCCCGCCTGTGCCACGAAGGCCGCGCGCGCCGCGATGCGCGCGGCTTCCGGCGCCACCAGCGTGATCCGGCGCAGGGCGGGATCGGTATGCGCGGCAATCGCCAGGGTGATGGCGCCTTCCGGCAGGCGGTCCAGCCGGTCGGGCCATTCGATCAGGCAGATGGCGTCGGACAGCGCCTCGTCCAGCCCCAGTTCGGCCAGTTCCGAAGCATCGCCCAGGCGGTACAGGTCCGCGTGCCAGATCTCGGTGCCCAGCGGATCGTCATAGGTCTGGACCAGCGTGAAGGTGGGGCTTGGCACGTCCTCGGCCGCCTCGCCCTGGCGGGCGCGGATGAAGGCGCGGGCGAAATGGGTCTTGCCCGCCCCCACCGGCCCGTCCAGCAGGATCGTCTGGCCGGGCCGCAGCGTGGCGGCCAGCATCCGCGCCAGGGCGGCGGTCAGGGTCTCGTCGGCAATCAGTCGCGTCGTCATGAGGCTGTTCTAGCGCCTTCGGCGCGCGGGGGGAACCATCCGTGAACGCGGTGCTGGCATGGACCGCCCGGGCCGCTAGACTGACGGGCAGGAGGATCCGTTCATGTTCCGCAGCGCCCTTGCCCTGATGCTTGCCCTTTCCGGCCCCGCCCTGGCCACCCAGGAATACATCCTGCCCAGCCTGTTCGACGTCAGCGGGGTGGCGGCGGGCGATGTCCTGAACATCCGGGCCATGCCGGACGCATCCGCCCCCGTCATCGCCACCCTGCCCCCCGACGCCCGCCGGATCGAGGTGGTCGAGGAACGCCGCGGCTGGGCGCGGGTCAACACCGCCGAGGGGTCGGGCTGGGTCTCGGCGCGCTACCTGGCCTATCGCAGCGACGTGTGGCAGCCGGGCGCGCTGCCCGCCGCCTTCCGCTGCCTGGGGACCGAGCCGTTCTGGGACGCCACGCTGGAAGGCGGCGACCTGGTGCTGCGCAGCCCCGAGGATCAGGCGGGCGACCGCCGCCCGGTGCAGGCGGTGCTGGACACGGGCGTGTTCCGCGACCCCGCGCGGGTGGTGGTGGCGCGGGACATGACGCTGTTTTCCCAGCCGCGGATCTGTTCGGACGGGATGTCGGACCGGCTGTTCGGGTTGTCGGCGACGCTGGTGATCCACGGCGCCAGCCCGCGGCTGCTGTCGGGGTGCTGCACGATCCAGCCCTAGCGGACCGCCCCTGCGGTTCAGTTCAGCCCCAGCACGTCCTGCATGTCGTATTCGCCGGGCCCCTTGTCCTGGCCCCAGATCGCCGCGCGGATGGCGCCGCGCGCGAAGATCGCCCGGTCGGTCGCCAGGTGGCGCAGCACGATCCGTTCGCCCTGGCCCGCGAAGATCACGTCATGTTCGCCCACCACGTCCCCGCCCCGGATCGCCGCAAAGCCGATCGAGCCCGGAACCCGCGCGCCGGTGATCCCCTCGCGCGCGGGGGTGCGCAACGCGGCCAGGGTCGTGCCCCGGCCTTCGGCCGCCGCCTCGCCCAGCATCAGCGCGGTGCCGGACGGGGCATCGACCTTCATGCGGTGATGGGCCTCGACCACCTCGATGTCCCAGTCCTCGCCCAGGGCGGCGGCGACCTTGCGCGTCAGGCCCACCAGCAGGTTCACCCCCAGGCTCATGTTGCCGGCGCGGATGATGGGGGCGTGGCGCGCGGCCGCCCTGAGATGGTCCAGATGCGCCTGTTCCAGGCCGGTGGTGCCGATCACATGGACCGCGCGGGCCTGCGCGGTCAGTTCGGCGAACGTCACGGTGGCGGCGGGCGCGGTGAAGTCGATCACCGCCTGCGCCTGCGCGATCACCGCCACCGCGTCGTCGCTGACCGTCACCCCCAGGGGCGCGCCGCCCATCGCCTCGCCCAGGTCGCGGCCCAGCCAGGGGTGGCCCGGCCGTTCCAGCGCGCCGGCCAGCCGCACCGCGGGGTTGTCCCGGATCAGCCGCACCAGCATCTGCCCCATCCGCCCCGAGGCGCCGGTGACGACGATCCCCGGCAGGGTGGGCGTGTCGGCGTTCTGCAAGTCGCTCATGCGGGCCTCCGGCTGTCCTGGGGGCCTCTTACCCCGTTGCGGCGCGGCCTGCGACCCCCTACATCGGGACACATGGCACAGAACCGCTTTTCCCAAGGGCACGGCCCTTCGCAGCGCCAGCTTCGCGTGGGCGAACTGATCCGCCGCACCCTGTCCGACGTGCTGGCCCGCGCCGATGTCCACGACCCGGACCTGAACCGCCATTCGATCACCGTGGGCGAGGTCCGCACCTCGCCCGATCTGAAGGTCGCGACGGCCTATGTCCTGCCCCTGGGCGGGCGCGGGGCCGAGGACGCGCTGGCCGCGCTGCGCCGCAACGCCCCCGAGCTGCGCCATCTGGTCGCCAAGGCGATGACGCTGAAATACGCGCCCCAGCTACGCTTCCAGCTGGACGAGACCTTCGACCGGATGGACGACACCCGCCGCCTGTTCGCCGATGAACGCGTACGCCGCGATGTGGAAGCCACGGACGAGGATCAGGATGAAGCTTGACCTGCGGCCCCTGGGCGTGGCGGCCGGGATGCTGCTGGCCTGGGCGATCCCCGCGGCGGCCGCGGACTGCAGCCGCATGACCCATGACGGCCAGGGCTATGTCGTCTGCGCGGTCGCGGCCGCGCAAGAACCCGCGCTGCGGCTGTGGCAGGACGGAGAGGACGGCGAGCCCTTGCGCAACTTCGCCAATGTCCGCGCGACCCTGGCCCCCGGCGAGAGCCTGGCCTTCGCCATGAACGCCGGCATGTATCACGCCGACTATCGCCCGGTGGGGCTGCTGGTCATCAACGGGGTGGAACTGCAGCCCATCGTCACGGGGGCCAGCAACGACAACTTCGGGATGCTGCCCAACGGCGTCTTCTGCACCGGCGGCGCGCGTCCCTTCCAGGTGATCGAAAGCCGGGCCTTCGCGGCAGCGCGCCCGGACTGCCGGCTGGCCACCCAGTCGGGGCCGATGCTGGTCATCGACGGCGACCTGCATCCGCGCTTCCTGAGCGATTCGGACAGCCGCTATGTCAGGAACGGCGTGGGCGTGTCGCCCGACGGGCAGACGGCCTGGTTCGCGATTTCCGACCGGGCGGTGACGTTTCACGAATTCGGACGGCTGTTCCGCGACGGGCTGGGGGTGCGCGACGCGCTCTATTTCGACGGATCCATCAGCCGGCTTTACGCGCCGGGGGTGAACCGGGCGGATTTCGGACGGTCGCTGGGGCCGATCATCGGGCTGGTCGAAAGCGCCGGTTGACGGCCCCCGGCCCCGCCGCTATGCCGCCGCCTTCGCTTTCAGGGGGTGCAGCATGGCACGCAAGAAGGGCCGCGACATCAATGGCTGGCTGATCGTGGACAAGCCCGCCGGCGTGACCTCGACCGCCGTGGTGGCCAAGGTCCGCTGGGCGCTGGACGCCAGGAAGGCGGGCCATGCCGGGACGCTGGATCCCGATGCGACGGGCGTGCTGGCCGTGGCCTTGGGCGAGGCCACGAAGACCGTCGCCACCGTCACCGACGCGCTGAAATGCTATGACTTCACAGTGGCCTGGGGGGCCGAGACCACGACCGACGATGCCTCGGGCGAAGTCCTGCGCCGGTCGGATGCCCGCCCCGACCGCGCCGCGATCAGCGCGGCGCTGCCCGCCTTCACCGGAGACATCATGCAGGTGCCGCCTGCCTTTTCCGCCGTCAAGGTCGATGGCGAACGCGCCTACGACCTGGCGCGCGAGGGCGAGGCGCCCGATCTGGCCGCCCGGCCGCTGTGGGTCGAAAGCCTGGCCCTGCTGGACTGTGACCGGGATACCGCGCGGCTTGAGATGGTCTGCGGCAAGGGCGGCTATGTGCGGTCCATCGCCCGCGACCTGGGCCGCGCGCTGGGCTGCCTGGGCCATGTGGCGCATCTGCGCCGCACCTGGTCAGGGCCCTTCGATGCCGGCGACGGCGTGCCCTTCGACCGTATCGACCGCGACGCGCAGGACTGGCTGGACGGCCGGCTTCTGCCGCTGGAGACTGCGCTCGCCGACCTGCCGATGCTGCGCGCCACGCCGGAAGGGGCGATGCGCATCCGCAACGGCAATCCCGGGCAGGTGACGGGCATGGCGGAATGGGGCGATCTGGTCTGGGTGGCCGATGCCGCAGGTCCGGTCTGCATCGGCCGCTATCAGGGCGGCACGGTGCAGCCCGAGAGGGTGTTCAATCTTCAGCCCAGATAAGCCCGCAGCCCCGGCGGCGGATCGTCCAGCAACGGCCCGGTCGGCACCGGCGGGTGGGCCACGCCGCCCTCGACCAGGATCGTCTGCGGCGCGAAGCGGCGGGCGTCGTCCGGGTCGTGGGTGACCATCAGCACCGTGGCGCCGGTCCGGTCGGCGATGCGCGCCAGCAGGGCCAGCATCTCGGATTTCAGGGCCGGGCCAAGCGCCGCGAAGGGCTCGTCCAGCAGCAGCAGCGGGCGGGCCCGCAACAGGACGCGGGCCAGGGCGACGCGGCCCTGCTGGCCGCCGGACAGGTCGGCGGGGCGGCGGTCCGCCAGCCCCTCCAGCCCGACATCGGCCAGCACCTGCGCGACGCGGTCGCGGTCGGCCGGGGACAGGCGCAGGTCGGGCCGCAGGCCCAGCCCGACGTTCTGCGCCACGCTCAGATGCGGGAACAGGTTCTGGTCCTGAAACAGGATCGAGACCGGGCGCTGGCCCGGCGCCATGCCGGTGATGTCTTGGCCGTCCAGCCGGATCCGACCCGATTGCGGCGCCAGAGAGCCGCCCACCAGCGACAGCAGCGTGGATTTCCCCGACCCCGAGGCGCCGATCACGGCCACCCGGGCGCCGCGCTGCACCGCCAGATCGGCCGACAGCGAAAAGCCGCCGCGCACCACCCGGATGGCGTCCAGTTCAAGCAAGGCGGCCTCCACGGTCGAAGATCCAGAACAGCCCCAGGCTCAGCGCCATCAGCAGCACCGCGCAGCCCGCGGCCTCGGCCATGCGATAGCCGTTCATCAACTGGTAAAGCTGCAAGGGCAGGGTCGGCTGGTCGGCGGCGAACAGCGTGATGACCCCCAGATCCCCCATCGCCAGCGCCGCGGCCAGCCCGCCGGCAAAGCCCAGGGGCCGGGCCAGGCGCGGCAGGGTCAGCAGGCGCAGCCGCGCCAGCCCGCGCAGGTCCAGCGAATCGGCCAGCCGCCCGTAATCCTGCTGCAGGCTGCGGGCCGCCGGGATCAGCGCCCGCAGCCCGAAGGGCAGCGCCATGACGGCGTTGATCGCCACCGTCACCGGCAGCGCCAGCGCCTGCGGCGCGACCCAGGGCCGCAGCAGGATGAACAGCCCCGTCCCCAGCACCAGCGGCGAGGCGATGAGCGGCAGCGTCCCGGCCGCTTCCAGCCAGCGCAACCGGCCGCGCGCCAGCCCCAGCGCCAGGCTGAGCCCCAGCCCCAGCGCCAGCAGCGCCGAGACAAGCGCCATGACCGCCGACCGCAGCGCCGCCGCCCAGACCTCGGGCGGCAGGGCAGGGATCTGCGGCAGGCCGCGCAGGATCACCGCCGCCAGCGGAGCGATCAGGAACCCCCGCCCCGGCGATGGCCAGGGCGTCGCCGATCCGGTGCCAGCCGCCCGGCGCAAGCGGTGTCGCGACCGCGTCCAAGCCTGCCCCGAAGGCCGCGGGAACGGCGATCCGGCGGGCCAGCGCCATTGCCGCCAGGCACAGGCCGATCTGGACCAGCCCCAGGCTGGCCGCCCGGCCCAGGTCGAAGTCGAAGCGGAAGGCCTGATAGATCGCCAGCTCCACCGTCGTCGCGCGCGGTCCCCCGCCCAGGGCGAGGGCCACGGTGAAGCTGGTCAGGCAGACCAGGAACACCACCAGCCAGACGCCGGGCAGCACCGCGCGCAGCATCGGCCGTTCCAGATGCCGCGCCAGATCGCCCGGCCCGAACCCCAGCGAGGCCGCCAGCCGGAAGCGTTCGGCCGGGATCGACTGCCAGCCCTGCAGGATCAGCCGCACCGACAGGGGCAGGTTGAAGAACACATGCGCCAGGATCACCCCCTGCCAGCCATAGATCGAGACCTCGGGCAGGCCCAGAAGCCGCAGGGCGTCATTGACGGCGCCGTTGCGGCCAAAGACCGCGACCAGCCCCATGATCGCCACGATCACCGGCAGGATGAAGGGCGCGCCCAGCAGCGTGACCAGGGCGGCCCGGCCCGCAAAGCGCCGCCGCGCCAGGGCGCGGGCCACCGGCACCGCCAGGGCCGCCGACAGCGTGGCCGACAGCGCCGCCTGCCACAGCGTGAACCGGACCGCGCGCCAGTCCCAGGGGCCAAGCCCCGACAGCCCCTGCGCCGCCCAGGCGACGGCCCCCAGCGTGCCCAGGATCAGGACGGCAAGGCCAAGGGCTGCCGCAGCGCCCCCGGCCTCGGCCCGGCTCAGCCCGCGAAGGCCCGCAGCCATTCGTCAAGCGCGGGCTGGCGGGCCGCCTCGGCCTCGTCCTCGGTATAGAACAGGGTCTTTTCGGGGCGGGGCAGGTCGCGCATCACCTGCGGCCATTCGTCCTGCGGCAGCTTGGCGGGCAGGGACCAGTTGGCCAGCGGGATCACCTTCTGGAACTCGGGCGTCAGGATCCAGTCCATGAAGCGTTGCGCCAGTTCCGGCTGGTCGGTGGTGCGGACCTGGGCCGCCACCTCGGCCATGAAGTAATGGCCTTCGGGGAAGATCGCGGCCTTCTTGGTCGGGTCGTCCTCGGCCGCGATGTGATAGGCGGGCGAGGTGGTGTATGACAGCACCATGTCGGCCTCGCCCTCGGTGAACATGCCGTAGGATTCCGACCAGCCCTTGGTGACGGTCAGCACCTTGGGGGCAAGCTTCGCCCAGGCGTCCGGCGCCTGATCGCCATAGACCGCCTTGACCCACAGCAGCAGCGCCAGACCGCTGACCGATGATCGCGGATCCTGGATGACGATCTTCAGATCGTCCGGCGCGTCCAGCAGTTCGGCGAAACTGGCGGGGGGACTCTTCAGCCGGGTCTCGTCATAGACGAAGGCCGTCTCGCCCCAGTTGTAGGGCAGGAAGATGTCGTCGGTCCATGCGATGGGCATCGACAGCCCGGTGGTGTCCTGCCCGTGCGGCGCGAACAGCCCCGATGCGCGGGCACGCGCCGTCACGTCGGTGTTCAGGCCGAAGACGATGTCGGCCTCGGTCCGCTCGCCCTCCATCAGGATGCGGGACAACTCGTCCCCGGTGACGAAGCGCAGGTCGCAGGCGCAGAAGGCTTCGAACCCTTCCTCGATCTTCGGGCCGGGTCCCCATTCGCTGGTGATCGATTCGCCGGCATAGACGGTCAGGACGGGTCGTTCCTGCGCCACGGCCGGGGCCGCGGCCAGAAGGGCAAGCATCAGGGGCAGTCTCATCGCTGTCTCCTTTCCACAAGGGTTGCCGAAAGAAAGGACAGCGTCACCTTCCCTCCGCCGGTGTTAGCCGGATCAGGTTCAACGGGTCCGCTTGCGCGTCTCAGCCACTTGGCCCCCGAGGTGGGGTCGAATGTAGGGATTTCGCGCGCCCGCGCAAGCGGCTAGAAAAGCCGCCATGACCAAGGACGCGAGCGAACAGCCCACCCCGATGATGGCGCAATACCTGGCGATCCGGGACGCCAATCCCGGCGCGCTGCTGTTCTATCGCATGGGCGACTTCTACGAGATGTTCTTCGACGACGCGGTGGCCGCCGCCGCCGCGCTGGACATCGCGCTGACCCGGCGCGGCACGCATGGGGGTGAACCGATCCCGATGTGCGGCGTGCCGGTCCATGCCGCCGAGGGCTATCTGCTGACGCTGATCCGCAAGGGCTTCCGCGTCGCCATCGCCGAGCAGGTGGAAGACCCGGCCGAGGCCCGCAAGCGCGGCTCGAAGTCGGTGGTGGCGCGCGAGGTGGTGCGGCTGGTGACGCCGGGAACGCTGACCGAGGAATCGCTGCTGGAAGCGCGGCGGCACAATTTCCTGGCGGCCTTCGCGCAGGTGCGCGAGGAGAGCGCGCTGGCCTGGGTGGATATCTCGACCGGCGCCTTCCAGGTGATGGACTGCGCCTTGGCGCGGTTGGCCCCGGAACTGGCCCGCCTGTCCCCGCGCGAGGTGCTGGTGGCGGACCCGGCCCTGCGCGACCTGATCGAGGAGGCCGGCGCGGCCATGACCGACCTGCCGGCCAGCGCCTTCGACAGCGCGGCGGGGCAGCGGCGGCTCTGCGCGCTTTACGGCGTGGACACGCTGGACGGCTTCGGCAGCTTCACCCGCGCGGAACTGGCGGCGATGGGGGCCATCGTCGACTACCTGGACCTGACGCAGAAGGGCAGGCTGCCCCTGCTGCGCCCGCCCGTGCGCGAACGGGCTGGCGGAGCGATGCAGATCGACGCCGCGACCCGGCGCAACCTGGAACTGACCCAAGCCCTGTCGGGCGGGCGCGAGGGGTCGCTGCTGGCGGCCATCGACCGCACGGTGACGGCGGCGGGGGCGCGGCTGCTGGAACGGCGCGTCGGCGCGCCAAGCTGCGATCTGGCGCTGATCCAGGCGCGCCACGACGCGGTGGCGATGCTGGTCGACGACCCGCGGCTGCTGGCGGACCTGCGCATGGCGCTGGCCCGCGTCCCCGACATGGACCGGGCGCTGTCGCGGCTGGCGCTGGACCGGGGCGGGCCGCGCGATCTGGGGGCGATCCGCGCCGGGCTGGCGCAGGGCGGGGCGATCGCGGCGCGGCTGCCCGCTGACTGCGCGCCGGTGCTGGCGGATGCCGCGCGCGACCTGACCGGCCAGGGCGACCTGATCGGGCTGCTGGACGAGGCGCTGGTGGCCGAACCGCCGCTGCTGGCCCGCGACGGCGGCTTCGTCGCCGCCGGTCACGACGCCGATCTGGACCAGACCCGCCGCCTGCGCGACGAGGGGCGCGGCGTCATCGCCGGGATGCAGGCCGATTACGCGGCGCTGGCCGGGGTGCCAAGCCTGAAGATCAGGCACAACAACGTGCTGGGATATTTCATCGAGACGACGACCACCCATGCCGAACGCATGATGGCCCCGCCGCTGAACGCGACCTTCATCCACCGCCAGACCACCGCCAACCAGATCCGCTTCACCACCCTCGAACTGTCGGATCTGGAAACGCGGATCCTCAACGCCCGCGACCGCGCGCTGGAGATCGAGCGGGCGATCTTCGAGCGGCTGCGCGCCGCCGTTCTGGACCGCGCCGGCCCCATCGCCCAGGCGGCCCGCGCCCTGGCCGAGATCGACCTGGCGGCCGCCTTCGCCGACATCGCCGCGGGCGAGGGCTGGACGCGGCCCGTCGTGGACGACAGCCGCGCCTTCGTCATCGAAGGCGGCCGCCATCCGGTCGTGGAACGCGCGCTGAAGCGCAAGGCCGACAGCTTCGTGGCCAATGACTGCGCGCTGACCGAAGGCGATACCCCGGCGATCTGGCTGCTGACAGGCCCGAACATGGCCGGCAAATCGACCTTCCTGCGCCAGAACGCGCTGATCGCGGTGCTGGCGCAGGCCGGGTCCTTCGTGCCCGCCCGCCGCGCCCGGATCGGCTTGGTCAGCCAGCTTTTCAGCCGCGTGGGCGCCGCCGACGACCTGGCGCGGGGCCGGTCCACCTTCATGGTCGAAATGGTGGAAACCGCCGCCATCCTGAACCAGGCCGACGACCGCGCCCTGGTGATCCTGGACGAAATCGGGCGCGGCACCTCGACCTGGGACGGCTTGTCGATCGCCTGGGCAGTGATGGAACATCTGCACGCGGCCAATCGCTCCCGGGCGCTGTTCGCCACCCATTATCACGAGCTGACGGCGCTGTCCGCCCGGCTGGACGGCGTGGAAAACGCCACCGTCGCGGTGCGCGAATGGGACGGCGAGGTGATCTTCCTGCACGAGGTCAGGAAGGGCGCGGCCGACCGCAGTTATGGCGTGCAGGTGGCGCGGCTGGCGGGGCTGCCGGCCTCGGTGGTCGAACGCGCCCGCGCGGTGCTGGACGCGCTGGAATCGGGCGAACGCGAGGGGGCGGTGCGTCCTGCCGCGCTGATCGACGACCTGCCGCTGTTTCGCGCCGCGCCCCCCGCCCCGCCGCCCGCCACCAAGGCCAAGGACAGCCCGCTGGAGGCGCGGATGAAGGACATCCACCCCGATGCCCTGACCCCGCGCGAGGCGCTGGATCTGATCTATGACCTGAAAGCCCTGAGCAAGGAAACCGCATGAGCTTCAACACCTTCGGCCGCGTGTTCCGCTTCACCACCTGGGGCGAAAGCCACGGCCCCGCCCTGGGCGCCACCGTCGATGGCGTGCCCCCCGGCGTGGCCCTGGACGAGGCTTTCATCCAGGCCTTCCTGGACCGCCGCCGCCCCGGCACCAGCAAGCACACCACCCAGCGGCGCGAGGCCGACCAGGTGCGGATCCTGTCCGGCGTCTTCGATGGGTTCACCACCGGCACGCCGGTCCAGCTGATGATCGAGAACACCGACCAGCGGTCCAAGGATTACGGCGAAATCGCCCAGGCCTTCCGTCCGGGCCATGCCGACATCACCTATCACCTGAAATACGGCCACCGCGATTATCGCGGCGGCGGGCGGTCCTCGGCGCGCGAAACCGCGGCCCGGGTCGCGGCGGGGGGCGTGGCGCAGGCGGTGCTGCGCGACCTGCTGCCGGATCTGCGCATCACCGGATACATGGTGCAGATGGGGACGCTGCACCTGGAGCGGGCGCGCTTCGACGCCAATGCCATTGGCGACAACCCGTTCTTCCTGCCTGACGCGACGGCGGTGGACCAGTGGTCCGATTATCTGGACGCCATCCGCAAGGACCAGAACAGCGTCGGCGCCGCGATCGAGGTTCTGGTCGAGGGCTGCCCCCCGGCCTCGGCGCCCCGGTTTATGCCAAGCTGGACACCGATCTGGCCGCCGCGATGATGTCGATCAACGCGGTGAAGGGCGTCGAGATCGGCGAGGGCATGGCTGCCGCCGCCCTGACGGGCACCGGCAACGCCGACGAGATCCGCATGGGTAAGGACGGCCCGATCTTCCTGTCCAACCACGCCGGCGGCATCCTGGGCGGCATCAGCACCGGCCAGCCGATCGTGGTCCGCTTCTCGGTCAAGCCGACCAGTTCCATCACCACGCCCCGCCGCAGCATCGACCGCCACGGCACGGAAATCGACCTGATGACCAGGGGCCGCCACGATCCCTGCGTGGGCATCCGCGCCGTGCCGGTGGCCGAGGCGATGGCCGCCTGCGTGATCCTGGACCACCTGCTGTTGGACCGCGCCCAGACCGGGGGCGCGCGGGGGCGGATCGGCTGATCGCCACCGGACCGGCACCGAATCCGCACCGAATCCTTCGGGAAAGGCCGTTTTGTCATGAAAATGTCATGATTCTTTTGCACAAGCGTCACCTGTGGCGCTTAGGTCACGCACAGCCCCGACTGGGCGTGAAGCAACAGGAGAGATCCATGTCCACCGTGAAACTCACCGTCTCGGCCCTGGCCGTGATCGCCGCCTCGGCCACGACCGCGGCCGCCCGCGATCAGATCCAGGTGTCGGGATCGTCCACCGTGCTGCCCTATTCCACCATCGTCGCCGAACTGTTCGGCGAGAACATGGACTTCCCCGTTCCCGTCGTCGAATCCGGCGGGACGGGCGCGGGCCTGCAGAAGTTCTGCGAAGGGATGGGCGAAAGCACCGTCGATATCGCCAATGCCAGCCGCGCCATCCGCGACAGCGAACGCGAGACCTGCACCGCCAACGGCGTGACCGACATCATGGAGGTCCGCATCGGCTATGACGGGATCGTCTTCGCCAATGCCGCCGGCGGCCCGGACTTCGCCTATACGCCCGCCGACTGGTTCAACGCCCTGGCCGCCAAGGTCGTGCGCGACGGCCAGATCGTGGACAACACCGCCGCCACCTGGTCCGAGGTGAACCCGGATCTGCCGGATCAGGAAATCCTGGCCTTCGTTCCCGGCACCAAGCACGGCACGCGCGAGGTCTTCGAGGAAAAGGTCATGCTGGCCGGCTGCGAGCAATCCGGCGCCATGGAGGCCTTCGTGGCCTCGGGCATGGACGAGGACGCGGCCGAGCAAGCCTGCATGACGCTGCGCACCGATGGCCGCGCCGTGGACATCGACGGCGACTATACCGAGACGCTGTCGCGCATCGAAAGCTCTCCCAACGGGATCGGCGTCTTCGGCCTGTCGTTTTACGAAAACAACACCGACAAGCTGAAGGTCGGCACCATGTCCGGCGTCGCCCCCTCGACCGAGACGATTTCATCGGGCGAATACCCGGTGTCGCGTCCGCTGTTCTTCTACGTCAAGAAGGCCCATATCGGCGAGATCCCCGGTCTCAAGGAGTTCGTGGAATTCTTCGTCTCCGACGAGATCGCCGGTCCCGACGGTCCGCTGGCCGAATACGGCCTGGTGTCGGACCCCGAACTGGCCGCCACCCAGGAAGCCGTCGCCAACGAGACGGTGATGCAGTAAGACCCGGCGGGCGGTGGCAGAACCGGCCGCCGCCCGGCCCTCCGTTCCCTGAAGGACTGCCCGAATGCCGTTGTCATGGGCGATTTTCGCAAGCTTCCTGCTGGCCGCCGCCGGTTACGCCATCGGCCGCGGCCGGGCCTTCGCCGCGGCCGGGTCCGACATCCGCAAGCTGCACAGCCGCCCCACCTATCACGGCTACAGCGTCGCACTGACGGCGCTGTTCCCGCCGCTGGCGGTTCTGGCCGTGGCCTCGGTCCTGCGGCTGGCGGATGTGCTGCCGGCGGACGGGGGGCCGGTCGTGGGACTGGTGGCGCTGGCTGCGGCCGTGGGCGGGCTTGGCTGGGGCGTGACGCGCGTCGGGCGCGACTTCCAGGCCCGCAACGTGGTCGAACGCATGGTGCTGGGCCTGCTGATGCTGTGTTCGCTGATCGCCATCGTGACGACCGTCGGGATCGTGCTGTCGCTGGTCTTCGAGACCGCGCGCTTCTTCCAGGTCTATGACTGGCAGACCTTCTTCTTCGGCACCGAATGGACGCCCCGTTTCCAGGGCAATTCGCAGCTGGGCATCCTGCCGCTGCTGTGGGGCACGCTTTACATCAGCTTCATCGCGCTGCTGGTCGCGGTGCCCATCGGACTGTTCGCCGCCATCTACATGTCGGAATACGCGAGCGGCCGCGTCCGCGGCTTGGTCAAGCCCGCCATCGAGGTTCTGGCGGGGATCCCTACCATCGTCTATGGCCTGTTCGCCCTGATCACCGTCGGCCCGCTTCTGCGCGACTATTTCGCGCAACCGCTGGGGCTGGGCAATTCGGGATCCTCGGTGCTGACGGCGGGGCTGGTCATGGGCATCATGCTGATCCCCTTTGTCAGTTCGCTGTCCGACGACATCATCAACGCGGTGCCGCAATCGCTGCGCGACGGGGCGCTGGCCCTGGGCTCCACGCCGTCGGAAACCGTGCGCCAGGTGGTGCTGCCCGCCGCCCTTCCGGGCATCGTCGGGGCCATCCTGCTGGCCGCCAGCCGCGCCATCGGCGAGACGATGATCGTGGTGCTGGGCGCGGGCGCGGCCGCGCAGATGAGCCTCAACCCGCTTGAGGCGATGACCACCATCACCGTCAAGATCGTCAGCCAGCTGACCGGCGACAGCGACTTCAACTCGCCCGAGACGCTGGTGGCCTTCGCGCTGGGGCTGACGCTGTTCGTCATCACCCTGGCGCTGAACGTGGTCGCGCTGATCATCGTGCGCAAATATCGCGAGCAATACGAATGACCGACCTGCCGCTGTCCAGCCCCGCCGCCGCGCCGGCCCGACGCAACGGGTCGCTGCTGGCCCAGGACGACCGCACCCGCCGCCGCAATGCCGCCGAGCGGCGCTTCCGCCTTTACGGGGTGCTAGCCATCGCGGTGTCGATGATCGCCCTGGTGGTGCTTCTGGCGACGATCCTGGCCGGCGGGGCGGGGGCCTTCCGCCAGACCTATCTGAACATCCCCGTCACACTGGACCCCGAGGTTCTGGATCCCCGCGGCAACCGCGACCCCGCCGAGATGGCCAAGGTGCTGACCCTGTCCTACGGCCGGGTGCTGGATGCCGCGGTCGAGGACGCGGTGGCGCGCCACGGCATCCGCATCGAGGGGCTGTCGCAGGACGACATCGACGGGCTGATCTCGCGCGAGGCGTCGGCGCAGGTCCGCGACCGGGTGCTGGCCAACCCGGACCTGGTGGGGCAGACGGTCGACTTCGACGTGCTGGTGGGGGGCCGCATCGACGGCTACTTCAAGGGCCGCGTCACCCTGGACAGCGCCGAACGCGATGCCAACACCTCGCCCCAGCAGCTGATGCTGGCGCAGGAACTGGCGGATCGCGGCGACATCGTCACCCGCTTCAACTGGGACTTCCTGACCAATGCCGACGCCTCGGACCAGCGGCCCGAGGCGGCGGGCGTCGGCGCGGCGATCCTGGGGTCGTTCTACATGATGCTGGTGGTGCTGGTCCTGGCGGTGCCGATCGGGGTCGCCGCCAGCATCTATCTTGAAGAGTTCGCCCCCCGGAACCGCCTGACCGACCTCATCGAGGTCAACATCTCGAATCTGGCGGCCGTGCCGTCGATCGTCTTCGGCATCCTGGGGCTGGCGGCCTTCATCAACTTCGCCGGCCTGCCGCAATCGGCGCCCATCGTCGGCGGTCTGGTGCTGACGCTGATGACGCTGCCGCGCATCATCATCCCGGCGCGCGCGGCGCTGAAGGCCGTGCCGCCCTCGATCCGCGACGCGGCGCTTGGGGTGGGGGCGTCCAAGATGCAGTCGGTCTTCCACCACGTCCTGCCGCTGGCCACGCCGGGCATCCTGACGGGCATGATCCTGGGCCTGGCCCAAGCCCTGGGGGAAACCGCGCCCCTGCTGCTGATCGGCATGGTGGCCTTCATCCGCGACCTGCCCGGCGGCCTGCCCGAGGGGCTGTTCGATCCCGCATCCGCGCTGCCGGTGCAGGTCTTCAACTGGACCCAGCGTTCCGACCCCGCCTTCATCGAGCGCGCCTCGGGCGCCATCATCGTTCTTCTGGTCTTCCTCCTGTGCATGAACCTGCTGGCCATCTGGCTGCGCCGCCGGTTCGAGCGCCGGTGGTGAACATGCCCCAAGCGAGGCCCCCCATGTATGACACGACCCGCCGCCCGGAGGCTGCCGTGACCCCCGACGACATCAAGATCCAGGCCCGCAAGGTGCAGGTCTTCTATGGCGACAAGCACGCGCTGAAGGATGTCGATGTGGACATCCTGGACAAGACCGTGACCGCCTTCATCGGCCCCTCGGGCTGCGGCAAGTCCACCTTCCTGCGCTGCATCAACCGCATGAACGACACCATCCCCATCGCCCGGGTCGAGGGAGAGATCCTTCTGGACGGCGAGGATATCTATGATCGCCGCGTCGATCCGGTGCAGCTGCGCGCCAAGGTGGGCATGGTGTTCCAGAAGCCGAACCCCTTCCCGAAGTCGATCTACGACAACGTGGCCTACGGTCCCCGCATCCACGGCCTGGCCCGGAACCGCGCGGAACTGGACGGCATCGTCGAAAAGGCCCTGCGCGGCGCGGCGTTGTGGAACGAGGTCAAGGACCGCCTGAGCGAGCCCGGCACCGGCCTGTCGGGCGGCCAGCAGCAACGGCTGTGCATCGCCCGCGCCGTCGCCACCAGCCCCGAGGTCCTGCTGATGGACGAGCCCTGCTCCGCGCTGGACCCCATCGCCACCGCCCAGGTCGAGGAATTGATCGAGGAGCTGCGCGAGCAGTTCTCGGTCGTGATCGTGACCCATTCCATGCAGCAGGCCGCCCGGGTCAGCCAGAAGACGGCCTTCTTCCACCTGGGCAACCTTGTCGAATACGGCGACACCGACGACATCTTCACCAGGCCGAGGGACAGCCGGACCGAGGCCTATATCTCGGGCCGGATCGGCTGACACAGGGGGCAGGCAACATGAACCGCGAAAAGCACATCTCATCGGCCTTCGACCGCGATCTGGAAGCCATCCAGGCGCTGGCGGTCAAGATGGGCGGCATGGTCGAGGCCGCCATCCACGACGCCGCCACCGCGCTGGAAACCCGCGACGAGGAGCTGGCCGAACAGGTGCGGCGCCGCGACAAGGCGATCGACGACCTCGAGGCGCGGCTGAACGAGGACGCGGCCCGGCTGATCGCCCTGCGCGCCCCCACCGCCACCGACCTGCGCATGGTGCTGGCGGTGATGAAGATCGCCCATTCGCTTGAACGCGCGGGCGACCATGCCAAGAACATCGCCAAGCGCACCCATGTCCTGTCGCAGATGCCGCCCATCGAGGGCGCCGGCCTGGCGCTGCGCCGGATGAGCCAGGCGGTCGGCAAGATGGTGCAGGACGCGCTGGACAGCTATATCCGCCGCGACGCCGCCCTGGCCGAGGACGTCCGGCAGCGCGACCTGGAAGTGGACCAGATGTACAACGCCCTGTTCCGCGAGTTCCTGACCCACATGATGGAGGATCCGCGCAACATCACCGCCTGCATGCACCTGCACTTCATCGCCAAGAACGTCGAACGCATGGGCGATCTGGCCACCGCCATCGCCGAACAGGTGATCTATCTGGTCACGGGCGTGGTGCCCGAGGACAGCCGGCCCCGGGACAACAGCGTGCCGGACATCGGCACGGGCGCCACGGCCCGAGGCTGAGATGAGCCGCCAAGCCCCCTGCGTCCTGGTGGTCGAGGACGAAGGCGCGCAGCGCGAGGTGCTGCAATACAACCTCGAGGCCGAAGGCTTCGCGGTCGTTGTCGCCGACAACGGCGAGGACGCGCTGCTGCTGGTCCAGGAGGAGCAGCCCGATCTGCTGGTGCTGGACTGGATGCTGCCCCGCGTCTCGGGGATCGAGGTCTGCCGCCAGGTCAAGGCCGACCCGGCGACGCGGTCCATCCCCATCATCATGCTGTCCGCCCGCAGCGAGGAGGCCGACCGCGTGCGCGGCCTGGAAACCGGGGCGGACGACTATGTGGTGAAGCCCTATTCGGTGGTCGAACTGATGGCCCGGCTGCGCACGCAGTTGCGCCGCACCCGGCCCGCCAGCATGGGCGAGCGGCTGTCCTTCGGCGACATCATCCTGGACGCCGCCGAACACCGCGTCTTCCGGGCGGGACGGGCGCTGCATCTGGGACCGACCGAGTTCCGGCTGCTGTCCACCCTGATGGAGAGGCCTGGCCGCGTCTGGACGCGCGAACAGTTGCTGGACCGGGTCTGGGGCCGCGACATCTATGTGGACACGCGCACCATCGACGTGCACGTGGGCCGCCTGCGCAAGGCGCTGATGCAGAACGGCGGCGACAACCCGGTTCGGACGGTGCGCGGCGCCGGCTATTCGCTGGGCTAGGCGCGGTCCGCGATGAAGGCCGTGACCTCGCTCAGCGCGGGGACGGCGTCGCCCGCACCGGGTCGCGTGACCTTCAGCGCCGCCGCCCCCGAGGCCAGCCGCAACGCCGCCGGAACCGCCTCGCCCCGGTCCAGCGCCGCGGCGAAATAGCCCGCGAAGGTGTCGCCGGCCCCGGTGGTATCGACCGCGCGCACGGCAAAGGCCGCTTGGCGATGGACGGTGCCGGTGGTCAGGTCGCGGTATTCCGCGCCTTCGGCACCGCGCGTGATCAGCAGCCCTTCGACCGGCGGATCGCCGGGCATCGCCGCGAACAGCTCCTCGGCCTCGCCCGCGTTGAGCGCCAGGACGGACACATGCGGCAGGACGTCCCGCACGGCGGCGATGTCAAAGGGTGCCGCCGAATAGATCACCCGCGCCCCTGCCGCCCGCGCCCGGCGCGCGGCCTCGACCTGGCAGCTTGTCTCGTTCTGGATCAGCAGCGTGTCCTGCGGCTGGATGGGGGCCAGAGATTCGTGCAGCATCTCGGCGGTGATGGCGCGGTTCGCGCCGGGGTGGATGACGATCGCGTTCTCGGCCCCCTCGTCCAGCAGGATGATGGCGTGGCCCGTCGCCTGATCCGCTAGGCGCCGGATGCCGGCGACACCGACCCCGGCATCCTGCAGGCGCTGAATCACCCAGTCCTCGTCCTGGCCGGTGGCGCCGATGTGCCGGGTGACGGCGCCCGCCCGCGCCGCCGCGATGGACTGATTCGCCCCCTTGCCCCCCAGGCCGCGGAAATAGCTTCGCGCGGCCAGCGTCTCGCCCGGCCGGGGCAGGCGGTCCAGCCGATAGACATGGTCGATGTTGATCGAGCCCAGGTTCCAGATGGCCATGTGTTCTCCGATGTCCCGCCCGAGAGGCAAGCAGGGCGTCGCCCGCGTTGTCAACGAAAGACGCGCCCCGCAGGGGGCGCGTCAGGGTCTTGCGGCGCTGAGAGGGATCAGCGGTGCAGGTTCTTGCCCTTGTGGGGCGCCCAGATCCGCTTGTTGGTCAGATACAGCAGCGAGGTCAGGACGATCAGGAACAGCACGGCCACCAGGCCGACCTGCTTGCGGTCGGTCAGCTTGGGCTCGGCCGTCCACATCAGGTAGGCCGCCACGTCGCGCGCCATCTGATCGACCGTGGCGGGCGTGCCGTCCTGATAGGTCACCGCATCGTCCGTCAGCGGCGGAGGCATGGCGATGTAGCCGCTGGGAAAGGCGGTGTTTTCATACAGCACCGCGCCGGCCTCCTCGACCTGTTCGCCGGTATAGCTGGTCAGGATCGCGTGGATGTATTCCGGCCCGCCGATGCCCTTCAGCAGCTGGTTGATGCCGGTCCCGTAGGGGCCGTGGAACCCCGCGCGGGCCTTTGCCATCAGCGACAGGTCGGGACCCATGCCCTCGCCTGTCACCGTCGGGAAATGGTCCGTCGGCAGGCGGGCGCGTTCCTCGCCGGTCTCGGGATCCAGGATCGGGGTCAGGGCCGCGGCGTAGGCGCGGACCTGATCCTCGGGCAGGCCGGGGCCGCCGTCGTCGTGCAGGGTGCGGATCGGCACGAACTTCAGGCCGTGGCAGGCCGCGCAGACCTCGGTATAGACCTGAAGCCCGCGCTGCAGCTGGAATTGGTCGAAGGTGCCGAACGGACCCTCGAAGCTGAAGGCGATGTCCTCGATATGGCCGCCGCCGTGGTCGCCGCCGCCGTGGTCCTCCTCCTCGGCGGCCTGTCCCTCGACGTCGTCGTGACGTTCGACCGCCACGACCGTGCCGGTGGTTTCGGCCGGGACTGCGGCTTCCTCGCCCTCGGTCAGGCCGACGGCGTCTGCGGCTTGCGCGCCGTCTTCCGCCGCGGCGCCGGCTTCAGGATCGCCAGCCGGCTCCTGGATCGCGGCGGGCGCGTCTGCGGCCGGGGCCTCGGCGGGCGTGTCGCCGTCGGTCGCGGTGGCGGTGGGGGCTTGCGGCGCCTCCATCGGCGTCAGCTCGCCTCCGGCCGGTTCCGAGGTCGGTTCGGACGACTGCGTGGGCGCGGTCGCGGATTCGCCGGTCGGGGTTTCCCCCGAACCGGCCTCGACGGGGGCCGGGGCCGCGGGGGCTTCGGCCGCAGGAGCGGGGGCTGCAGGGGCCTGGGCCGCAGGGGCTTCCGCCGCGGGGGCCTGGGCCTGGGCCGGGGCGGCCTCGCCTTCGGTCGCCGGCGGGATGGCCGCAGGCTGGGGTGCCTGCTGCGTCTCGGCGTCTTGCGGGGCCGGGGCGATCGTGACGGCCTGCTGCGCAAGGGCAGCGCCGCCGGCAGAGATCGCCAGGGCCAGAGCGGCCGTGAGCGACGTGGTTCTCAGGGTCATTGTCCGGCTCTCCTTACTCGGCCATGCGCGTGGGCGAATTGTGATGCGCAAGGTAGTCTTGCTCGATCGTGGCGGGCATCGGCTGGGGCTTCTCGAAAATGCCCAGAAGCGGCAGGATGACCAGGAAGTAGGCGAACCAGTAGGCCGAGGCGATCAGCGAGATCGTCGCATAGGGCTCCTCGGCCGGCATCGCGCCGCACCACATCAGCAGCACGAAGTCGAAGGCCAGCAGCCAGTACCACCACTTGAACTGCGGGCGATAGCGGCCCGAGCGGACCCGGCTGGTGTCCAGCCAAGGCACCAGCGCCATGACCAGGATGGCGCCGAACATCGCCAGTACGCCGAAGAACTTGGCGTCGATGATGCCGAAGGACAGGAACTGGACGATCTGCACGATCCAGACGTCGGCCGTGAAGGCGCGCAGGATCGCGTAGAAGGGCAGGAAGTACCATTCGGGCACGATATGGGCCGGGGTCGCCAGCGGGTTCGCCTCGATGTAGTTGTCGGGGTGGCCCAGGTAGTTCGGCATGAAGCCGACGACCGCGAAGAACAGCACCAGCACCACGCCCAGCGCGAACAGGTCCTTCATGATGAAGTAGGGCCAGAAGGGCAGGGTGTCCCTGGCGGCCTCTTCCTTGCTGGTGCGGCGCACCTCGACCCCGGTGGGGTTGTTGTTGCCGGTGGTGTGGAAGGCCCAGACATGGACCACGACCAGCGCCGCGATGACGAAGGGCAGCAGGTAATGCAGCGAGAAGAAGCGGTTCAGCGTCGCGTTGTCCACGGCCGGCCCGCCCAGCAGCCATTGCTGGATCGGCGCCCCGATCCCCGGGATGGCACCAAAGAGGCCGGTGATCACCGTGGCGCCCCAGAAGGACATCTGCCCCCAGGGCAGCACGTAGCCCATGAAGGCCGTGGCCATCATCAGGACATAGATCAGGATCCCGATGATATAGGTCACCTCGCGCGGCGCCTTGTAGTTGCCGTAGTAGAGGTTGCGGAACATGTGCAGATACACCGCCAGGAAGAACAGCGAGGCGCCGTTGGCGTGCAGATAGCGCAGCATGTAGCCGCCGTTCACGTTGCGCATGATGTGTTCGACGCTGGCGAAGGCCATGTCGACATGCGGCGTGTAGTGCATCACCAGCACGATGCCGGTGACGATCTGGAGGACCAGGCAGAACATCAGCACGATGCCCCAGATCCACATCCAGTTCAGGTTCTTCGGCGTGGGGATCATGATCGTGTCATAGATCACCCCGGCGATCGGCAGGCGGCGGTAGAGCCACTTTTCGAAGCGCGTCTTGGGCTCGTAATGGTCGTGCGGAATTCCGGCCATCGAGATCCTCCTCAGCCCAGCTGGATGGTGGTGTCGTCGAGGAATTCGGCGACGGGAATGTGCAGGTTCTGCGGCGCGGGGCCGCGGCGGATGCGCCCCGCCGTATCGTAGTGCGAGCCGTGGCAGGGGCAGAACCAGCCGCCGAAATCGCCTGCGCCGTCGCCGATGGGAACACAGCCCAGATGCGTGCAGACGCCGATCTGGACCAGCCACTGGCCGGCCTCGTCCAGGGTGCGGTTCTCGTCGGTCGCGGGCTCCACGCCCCCCAGGTTGGCGTTCTGGGCGGTGGGGTCGATCAGCTCGCTGACATCGACGGCCCGGCCGGCCTCGATCTCCTCGGGGGTGCGGCGGCGGATGAACACGGGCTTGCCCAGCCATTTGACGGTCAGCTGCGTGCCTTCGGCCACGCCGCTGACATCGACCTGGATCGAGGCGAGCGCCTGGACATCGGCCGACGGGTTCATCTGGTTCACGAGCGTCCAGGCGGCGGCACCGGCGGCCACCGTGCCTGCGCCCGCCGTGGCATAGTAGAGGAAATCCCTCCGGGTGCCTACGTGGTCATCTGCGTGGGACACGGGTCATTCTCCAATTCGGGCCGGCGACCGGCCGATACGACAATCCGGGCCGCGCATCGTCGCAGCCTTCGCGGGGGCGGTTCTAGCCTTCAATCTTCCGTCAGTCCAGCGGGTAAGCCCCGCCTGCCCTGCCCATTCCCCGGCCGCTGTTGGAAAAGTGTCGCGGGCATTCCGCCGCAGGATCCGCGGGCCGTTTCCCCGCCCTTCGGCAGGCAGGGGGCTTCCAGCCCCCTCGGCCGCTGGCGCGGCCTTCACCCCCGGGGGTATTTCGGCAAAGAAGAACGCCTAGAGCAGGCCTTGGCTGCGGAAGCTGAGTTCGCGCGACTTGCCGATGATCAGGTGGTCGTGGATCACGATTCCCATGCTGTCGGCGGCCTGGGCGATGCGGGCGGTCATGGCGATGTCCGCGTCCGACGGCGTCGGGTCGCCCGAGGGGTGGTTGTGCACCAGGATCAGCGCCGAGGCATTCAGTTCCAGGGCGCGCCTGATGATCTCGCGCGGGTAGACGGGCACGTGGTCCACGGTGCCCCGGGCCTGCTCCTCGTCCGCGATCAGGACGTTCTTGCGGTCGAGATAGAGCACCCGGAACTGTTCGATCTCGCGATGGGCCATGGCGGTATGGCAATAGTCCAGAAGCGCGTCCCAGCCCGTCAGGACGGGGCGGTGCATGACCCGGGCCCGGGCCATGCGCTGGGCCGCGGCCTCGACGATCTTGAGTTCGGTGACGACGGCGGGTCCGACGCCCGCGACCTGTTCCAGCCGCGCGGCGGGGGCGGTCAGGACGCGGTTGAAGTCGCCGAAGGTTTCGATCAGCCGCCGCGCCAGGGGCTTCACGTCCTGGCGGGGAATGGCGCGGAACAGCACCAGTTCCAGCAGTTCGTAATCGGGCATCGCGGTGGCGCCGCCCTGCAGGAAGCGGTCGCGCAACCGGGCGCGGTGATCCGCCAGGTACGAGGGCAGCCTGCCAGACGACGGGCCGGGCGCCGGGACCGCCTCGTCAGGGGCGGGCTGGAACAGCGGCAGGGGCATTTCGCCAAAGGTGCGATTCGGGTCCATGGCCACAGCATGGACCCGACCGGGTGAAGAATTGGTTAACGCCCGCGGCCCCTCAGCGGCCCCTCAGCGGGTCATGCCGTCCCAGAAGCTTTTCACCTTGTCGAAGAAGCTGTCCGACTGCGGGCTGTTGTTGGCCTGCTCGGCCTCGAACTCGCGCAGCAGCTCGCGCTGGCGGGGGGTCAGGTTCACCGGGGTTTCCACGACCAGTTCGATCAGCATGTCGCCCGGTTCGCCGCCCGCGCCCGGACCATGGCGCAGGGGAGGCATCCCCTTGCCGCGCAGGCGCATCTGGCGCCCGGACTGGCTGCCCGCCGGCACCTTGACGCGCGCGCGCCCGCCGTCGATCGTGGGCACCTCGACCTCGCCGCCCAGGGCGGCCGTGGCCATGCTGACCGGCACCTGGCAGGCCAGGATCTTGCCGTCGCGCAGGAAGATCGGGTGGTCCTGCACCTCGATGAAGATGTACAGGTCGCCCGCGGGACCGCCGCGCAACCCGGCCTCGCCCTCGCCCGCCAGGCGGATGCGGGTGCCGGTCTCGACGCCGGCGGGGATGTTCACCGACAGCGTGCGCTCGCGTTCGATGCGGCCGGCGCCGTGGCAGGCCTTGCAGGGATTCTTGACGATCTGGCCCTGTCCGCCGCAGGTGGGGCAGGTGCGTTCGACGGTGAAGAAGCCCTGCTGGGCGCGGACCTTGCCCATGCCCGCGCAGGTGGGGCAGGCTGCGGGCTGGGTCGCGCCCTCGGCCCCGGTGCCCTCGCATTCGCCGCAGGCGACAGATCCCGGGACGGTGATGGACTTCTTCAGCCCGGCATAGGCCTCTTCCAGGCTGACGCGCAGGTTGTAGCGCAGATCCTGGCCGCGCTGGGCGCGCGATCGGCCCCCGCCGCCGCCGCGCCGGCCCATCATGTCGCCGAACAGATCCTCGAACACGTCGGCGAAGGCGCTGCCGAAGTCGCCCGAATGGGCCCCGCGCCCGCCGAAGCCGCCCCCGCCGCCCTCGAAGGCGGCATGGCCGAAGCGGTCATAGGCGGCCTTCTTCTGTTCGTCCTTGAGGCAGTCGTAAGCCTCGTTGGCTTCCTTGAAGCGGGCTTCGGCCTGGGGGTTGTCCTTGTTGCGGTCCGGATGCAGTTCCTTCGCCTTCTGGCGATAGGCCTTCTTGATTTCCTCGGCCGAGGCCCCGCGCGTCACGCCCAGAACCTCGTAGTAGCAACGCTTGGCCATCTTTCGTCCTGTCTGGTTCCCCGACGAAACGGCCGGCCCGCGTCATCCCGCGGACCGGCCCGAAAGGGTGCGGCCCGGATCAGCCGCGCTTCTTGTCTTCGCCGAGATCCTCGAAATCGGCGTCCACGATGTCCTCATCGACGTTGCGCGGGCGGTCGCCGTCATCGTCGCCGCCTTCCGAGGAGGCCTGCTGCGACTTGTAGATCGCCTCGCCCAGCTTCATCGACGCATCCATCAGGTTCTGGATGCCGCCGCGGATCTTGCCCGCGTCGTCCGACTTGAGCGACTCCTCGAGCGCGCCCACCGCCAGCTCGATCGCCTCGACCGTCGAGCCATCGACCTTGTCGCCATGCTCTTCCAGCGACTTGCGGGTGGAATGGATCAGGCTTTCGGCCTGGTTCCTGGCTTCCACCAGATCGCGGCGCTGCTTGTCGGCCTCGGCATTGGCCTCGGCGTCCTTCACCATCCGCTCGATATCCTCGTCGGTCAGGCCGCCCGAGGCCTGGATGGTGATGTTCTGCGTCTTGCCGGTGCCCTTGTCGCGGGCCGACACCGAGACGATGCCGTTGGCGTCGATGTCGAAGGTCACCTCGATCTGCGGCAGACCGCGCGGTGCCGGCGGGATGTCCTCGAGGTTGAACTGGCCCAGCAGCTTGTTGTCGGCCGCCATTTCCCGTTCGCCCTGGAACACCCGGATCGTCACGGCGCTCTGGTTGTCCTCGGCGGTCGAGAAGATCTGCGATTTCTTGGTCGGGATGGTGGTGTTGCGGTCGATCAGGCGGGTGAACACGCCGCCCAGGGTCTCGATCCCCAGCGACAGGGGCGTCACGTCCAGCAGCACGACGTCCTTGACGTCACCCTGCAGCACGCCGGCCTGGATGGCGGCGCCCAGGGCCACGACCTCGTCGGGGTTCACGCCCTTGTGGGGTTCCTTGCCGAAGAACTCGGTCACGGCCTCGATCACCTTGGGCATCCGGGTCATGCCGCCAACCAGAACCACCTCGTCGATGTCGGACTTGGACACGCCCGCATCCTTCAGAGCGTCGGCCACCGGCTTCATGGTGCGCTTGATGAGGTCGCCCACCAGGCTTTCCAGCTTGGCGCGGGTCAGCTTGACGACCAGGTGCAGCGGCGTGCCGCTGTTCTTGTCCATCGAGATGAACGGCTGGTTGATTTCCGTCTGGCTGGAGGACGACAGCTCGATCTTGGCCTTCTCGGCGGCTTCCTTCAGGCGCTGAAGGGCCATCTTGTCCTTGGTCAGATCGACGCCGTGTTCCTTCTTGAACTCGTCCGCCAGGTAGTTGACGATCCGCATGTCGAAGTCTTCGCCGCCCAGGAACGTGTCCCCGTTGGTCGATTTCACCTCGAACAGGCCGTCGTCGATTTCCAGGATGGTGATGTCGAAGGTGCCGCCGCCAAGGTCATAGACGGCGATGGTCTTGCTGTCCTTCTTGTCCAGGCCATAAGCCAGCGCGGCCGCGGTCGGCTCGTTGATGATGCGCAGGACTTCCAGGCCGGCGATCTTGCCGGCGTCCTTGGTCGCCTGACGCTGGGCGTCGTTGAAATAGGCGGGAACCGTGATGACGGCCTGCGTCACCGGCTCTCCCAGATAGGATTCGGCGGTTTCCTTCATCTTCTGAAGGATCATCGCGCTGACCTGGGCGGGGGAATACTTCTCGCCCCGAACCTCGACCCAGGCGTCGCCGTTGCCGCCGTCCACGATGTTGTAGGGGACAAGCTTCTTGTCCTTTTCAACCGCCTCGTCGCCGATGCGGCGGCCGATCAGGCGCTTGACGGCGAAAATGGTGTTGGTGGGGTTGGTGACCGCCTGGCGCTTGGCAGGCTGGCCGACCAGACGCTCGCTTTCGGTGAAACCCACGATCGAGGGCGTGGTGCGGGCGCCTTCGCTGTTCTCGATGACCTTGGGCTGGCTGCCGTCCATGATCGCGACGCAGCTGTTCGTGGTGCCGAGGTCGATGCCGATGACTTTTGACATGCTGATTTCCTTCTTGCGGCGATTTCAAAGGGCTTCAGGTCCGCTATGGCCCCCAAGGCCCGATCCCAAAATGCATTTCCAGGCCCGGCTGACCGGACGCTTCGGGCTGTATATAGGGATGGTTTGAGACCCCGCAAGCGCCGGATGGCGGCAATTTGCGCCCGCTCAATCGGCCGCGCTCCAGCTGAGGGATTCGTATTTCCGCGTGGTGAAGTTCACCAGAAGCCCGATCATCATCGCCGCCAGCGAAAACCACAGCGCATAGAGCGGATCGGATTTCAGCGGCGTGTAGTTGATGAACAGGAAGCCCCGCTGCTGGTCGATGAGGTGGAACAGGGGGTTCCAGATGAACCAGGGCAGCAGCGCGTTGGGCAGCAGGTTGCCCACGAACATCTTGCCCGAGGCGAACACGTTGATGCGCTGATAGACCGTGGTGACCAGCTTCGAGCCGCGCGGCGACCAGGGCCGGATGCCCAGGAAGATCAGGCCGATGCAGCCGCCTGAAAACCACGACAGCAGATACATCGCCACGCTGCCCGGCCAGAAATCGAACTGGATCGGCGTCATCAGCACGTGATACAGCCACAGGATCGCAATGCAGCTGACGGTCTGGCGATACAGGACCGCAAGCGCGGCCGAGGCGATCAGGACCGCCGGGCTCAGCGGTTCGTGCCTTACCAGCCCGCCCGACACCGAATGGCTGCCGGCCACGGCCCCCGATGCTTGGACATGGACCATGAACATGAAGATGCCCGACATCAGATACAGCATGAAGTCGCCCCGGATGGGCGAGGCGCGCATCCCGACGATCAGATAGACCAGCAGGAAGGCCATCATGAAGATCGCCGACTGCAGCACGGTCAGCAGCAGGCCCAGCACGGCGTTGCGGTGGTCGTTGCGCAGGTTGTAGACGGTCTGGTGATAGATCAGCCCCAGCGTGGTGCCCACCGCCTGCACGACCGTGCTGTTCTTCCTCTGGTTGAACAATGCCTGCGCCCGCCCCCTGCTGCCGGTCCCGCGGGCGCTTGCCCAAGCCGTCGGCTGCGATCATAAGGGGAACGGGCGCGCGTCACAATCGGCGGCGCCGCGCGGAACAGGCCGGCGGGGAAGGAAACTGGATGGAATTTGAACGACTGATCCCCGAGATGCGGCGCCTGGCGTTGCAGGCCGGAACGCGGATCATGGAGATCTACGATTCCCCCGACTTCGAGGTGCGCGCCAAGTCCGACGATTCGCCCGTCACCGCCGCGGACGAGGCCGCCGACGCGCTGATCTCGGCGGGGTTGCGCGCGGCCTTTCCCGACACCCCCTCATCACCGAGGAACAGGCCGCGACCCACACGCAGGAGGTGCGCAGCTTCCTGATCGTCGATCCCCTGGACGGGACGAAGGAGTTCGTCCAGAGGCGGGGGATTTCACCGTCAACATCGCCTATGTGCGGGACGGCGTGCCCGTGCGCGGGGTCGTCTATGCCCCCGCCAAGGGCCGGCTGTTCTACACCACCGCGGACGGCCGCTCGGTCGAGGAGCAGGGGCCCTTCGGCGACGCCCCCGGCCAGACGGTGCCGATCGGCGTGAACCCGATCCCCGACAATCGCGCGCTGATGGTCGTGGCGTCGAAATCCCACCGGGACGCGGCGACCGACAGCTATATCGCCCGCTATGCCGTGCGCGACATGACCAGCGCCGGATCCTCGCTGAAGTTCTGCCTGGTCGCCACCGGAGAGGCCGACCTCTATCCGCGGCTGGGCCGGACGATGGAATGGGACACGGCGGCGGGCGACGCGGTCCTGCGCGGCGCCGGCGGCGAGGTCGTGCGCTTCGACGACCACGCGCCGCTGACCTATGGCAAGCCGGGCTTCGAGAACCCCTTCTTCATCGCCTACGCGCCCGGGGTGCTGCTGGTGAGGGGCTGAGCCGTGTCGGTCCTGATCGTCATTCCCGCCCGCCACGCCTCGACCCGCTATCCGGGCAAGCCGCTGGTCGAACTGCGCGGCGCCTCGGGGCAGGCGCGCAGCCTGATCCGGCGCAGCTGGGACGCGGCGATGGCGGTGTCGGGCGTGGACCGGGTGGTGATCGCCACCGACGACGCGCGCATCCGCGACCACGCCCGGGGCTTCGGGGCCGAGGTGGTGATGACCTCGGCCGCCTGCCGCAACGGCACCGAACGCTGCGCCGAGGCAGTCGCCCGCCTGGGCCGGTCGCCCGAGATCGTCGTGAACCTGCAGGGCGACGCGCCCCTGACGCCGCCGTGGTTCGTCGAGGATCTGGTGGCCGGCCTGCGCGCGGACCGCGACGCCGACGTGGCGACGCCGGTGCTGCGCTGCACCGGGCGGATGCGCGCCGACCTGATCGCCGACCGGCGCGCCGGCCGCGTCGGCGGCACCACGGCGGTGTTCGGCCGGGACCGGCAGGCGCTCTACTTCTCCAAGGAGGTGATCCCCTTCGCGGCGGGGGACTTCGGCCCCGACGATCCCAGCCCGGTCTTTCACCATGTCGGCGTCTATGCCTATCGCCCTCCCGCCCTGGCAGATTATGCCACCTGGGACGAGGGACCGCTGGAGCGGCTGGAGGGGCTTGAGCAACTGCGCTTCCTGGAACGCGGGCGCCGCATCTGCTGCGTCGAGGTCGAGGCGCGGGGCCGGCAGTTCTGGGAACTGAACAACCCCGAGGACGTCGCCCGGCTTGAAACGATGATGCGCGCGATGAACCTGGATTGACATGCCGCCCGCCGGAAAAGGCATTGGATTAATCTTTACATAATAACCGTCGATTTTCCGCATTTGGATTGGCGCGATTTCGCCGAGCAGGCTACTATTCCGCTTGATGATGCAGCCTCGGGGGCTGATGAGGGTTGTGGATGCGTCTGGCCGTCCGGCCGCCGCGAATGATCGAACAAGGGTTTCACATCAGATGACTCGTAAAGTTACCAAGGCCATCTTCCCAGTAGCTGGTCTGGGCACGCGCTTCCTTCCGGCGACCAAGAGCATCCCGAAGGAAATCATGACCCTGGTCGATCGGCCGCTGATCCAGTACGCCATCGACGAGGCACGGGCCGCCGGCATCACCGAGTTCATTTTCGTCACCTCGCGCGGCAAGGGCGCGCTGGAAGACTATTTCGACCATGCCCACGAACTGGAAAGCAGTCTCAAGAAGGCCGGCAAGACCGATCTTCTGGACATCCTGCGCACCACAAACATGGAATCGGGCGCCATCGCCTATATCCGCCAGCACAAGGCCCTGGGCCTGGGCCATGCGGTCTGGTGCGCGCGGCGCCTGCTGACCGACGACGAGCCCTTCGCGGTGGTGCTGACCGACGACGTCATCATGGGCGACCCGCCCTGCCTGCAGCAGATGATCGAGGCCTATGGCGAGACCGGCGGCAGCATGGTCGCCACCATGGAGGTCGCGCCCGAGAAGGCGCAGGCCTACGGCGTGCTGGACGTGGCCGAGGACATGGGCGCCATCGTCAAGGCGCGCGGCATGGTCGAGAAGCCGCCCCTGGGCACGGCGCCGTCGAACCTTGCGGTGATCGGCCGCTATATCCTGGCGCCCACGGTGATGGCCAACCTCAACAAGCTGAAGGCCGGGTCGGGCGGTGAAATCCAGCTGACCGACGCCATCGCCGACGAGATCGAGGCCGGGCGCGACGTGTTCGGCCTGCGCTTCCGCGGCCAGCGGTTCGACTGCGGCTCGAAGGCCGGCTTCCTGCAGGCGACGGTGGCCTTCGGCCTGGAACGCGAGGAACTGAAGGCCGAATTCGCCGAATACCTGCACGACATCATGTCGCTGCGCCGGGCGGCCGAATAAGCCGATGCCGGGAACGGTGCTGGTGACGGGGGGTGCGGGCTATATCGGCTCGCACGCCTGCAAGGCCCTGGCGGCTGCCGGCTACCTGCCGGTGACGCTGGACAATCTTTCGACGGGGTGGCGGGACGCGGTGAAGTTCGGCCCCTTCGTGCAGGCGGATCTGCTGGACCGCAAGGCGCTGGATGCCGCCTTCGCCGAGCATCGCCCCGATGCCGTGCTGCATTTCGCCGCGCTGAGCCAGGTCGGCGAGGCGATGAGCGAGCCCGGCAGATACTGGCGCAACAACGTCGGCGGCTCGCTGAACCTGATCGAGGCGGCGGTCGAGGCGGGTTGTCTGGATTTCGTCTTCAGTTCCACCTGCGCCACCTATGGCGACCGCGACGGCGAGGTTCTGGACGAGGAAACCCCCCAGGCGCCGCTGAACGCCTATGGCGCCTCCAAGCGGGCGATCGAGGACATGCTGGCCGATTTCGGCGCCTCGCACGGCCTGCGTTCGGTGATCTTCCGCTATTTCAACGTGGCCGGGGCCGACCCGGATGGCGAGGTGGGCGAACACCACCGCCCCGAGACGCATCTGATCCCGCTGATCCTGGACGCGGTCGACGGCAAGCGGGCGGCGCTGACGGTGCATGGCACCGACTATCCGACCCCGGACGGCACCTGCATCCGCGATTACGTCCATGTCATGGATCTGGTGGATGCCCATGTGAAGGGACTGGAATGGCTGCGCGCGGGGCGCGGCAGCCGGGTCTTCTGCCTGGGCACCGGATCGGGCTTTTCCGTGCGCGAGGTGGTGGACGCCACGCGCCATGTCACCAACCGCCCGGTGCCGATGGTCGATGGCCCGCGCCGGGGCGGCGATGCGGTCAAGCTGGTCTGCGGCAGCACGCGCGCCAAGGCGGAACTGGGCTGGCAGCCGCACCGCTCGACCATGAAGCAGATGATCGGCGATGCCTGGCGGTGGCACCAGAACGGCGCCTATCAGGCGTGACGGGCAGCCGGATCCCGGCGCTGCGTCGGGCCTGGTCGGCCTATCGCCAACGCTGGAAGCGGCGAGAGCTGCTGTGGCGCTGCCTGCGGGCCGGGCGCGACCTGCGGCCCCTGGCCGATCGCAGCACAAGGATCGGGCGCGGCGACATCCTGTGCTTTGCCACGCTGCGCAACGAGATGCTGCGCCTGCCCGAGTTCCTGTCGCATTACCGCGGGCTGGGCGTCGGGCATTTCTTGATCGTCGACAATCTCAGCACCGACGGGTCCGACGCCCTGCTGATCGACCAGCCCGACGTGTCGCTGTGGCGGGCGGCGGGAAGCTATCGCCATGCGCGCTTCGGGATGGACTGGCTGGGCGCCCTGCAGATCCGCCACGGGCACGGCCACTGGTGCCTGACGGTCGATCTGGACGAACTGCTTGTCTATCCCCATTGGGACCGGCGGCCTCTGCCGGACCTGACGGCCCATCTGGACGCGGTCGGCCGGCCGGCCCTGGGGGCGATGATGCTGGATCTGTATCCCCGCGGGCCGCTGGGCCAGGCCGACGCCGGTCCCCCGGCGCCGCTGACCGACCGGCTGCCCTGGTTCGATCCCGGCCCCTATCGCTGCCGGGTGGCGGCGCCCTGGCGCAACCGCATCCTGCAGGGCGGGGCGCGAGAACGGGTGTTCTTCCCGGACGATCCCTGCCGCGGCCCGACGCTGAACAAGCTGCCCCTGATCCGCTGGAACCGGCGGCATGTCTATGTCAACTCGACCCATTCGGCGCTGCCGCCGCGGCTGAACGACCAGTATGACGGACCCGGCGATCCGCGGCTGTCGGGGGTGCTGCTGCACAGCAAGTTCCTGCCCGACAGCAGGGCCCGCGCCGCCGAGGAACTGGAGCGCGGCCAGCATTTTGTCGATCCGGCAGGCTATCGCCGATATCACGCGGAAATCGCCCGTGGGCCGACCCTGTGGCATCCCGGCGCGCTGCGCTATCGCGGCTGGCAGCAGCTGGTTGCCCTGGGTCTGATGGCGGGCGAGGACTGGGCGCCGCCCGCACATTGACGAAAAATTAACGATTTTCCCGCATAGCTGCAGGCATCGGTTGCGGGTATCATGGCAGACAGGCGGCAGGGTTTCGATGAAGGGGCGCGGCAATGCGGGGACTAGGGGCGCATCCCCTGGTCAGCCGGCTGCGCCGCCGCGCCGACCGGCAGCGCCTGATCGGGCGGGCGATCCGGCGGCGCAAGGCCCTGCGCGTCCTGGCCGACCGGACCGGGCAGATCACCCCCGGCGACATCCTGTGCCTTGTCACCCTGCGCGACGAACGGGTGCGGCTGCCCTATTTCCTCGACTACTACCGCGCGCTGGGGGTGCGCCATTTCCTGATGGTGGACAATGCCAGCCGCGACGGCAGCGGCGACTATCTGCGCGCGCAGCCCGACGTGTCGCTGTGGTGGACCGACCACAGCTACAAGGGTGCGCGCTTCGGCATGGACTGGATCAGCTGGCTGCTTCTGCGCCACGGCCGGGGGCACTGGTGCCTGACCGTCGATCCGGACGAGTTCCTGGTCTATCCGCATATGGAACATCGCCCGCTGCCGGCCCTGACCGGCTGGCTGGAGGCGACCGGACGGCGGTCCTTCCCGGCCATGCTTCTGGATATGTACCCCCGCGGCCCGATCGAGGACGCGGTCTGCGCCGAGGGGCAGAACCCCTTCGACATCGCCCGCTGGTTTGACCCGGCCAACTACTCGATCCAGAAGAACGACTATTTCGGGAACCTGTGGATCCAGGGCGGGCCGCGCACCAGGGCGTTTTTCGCCCATGATCCGCTGTCCGGCCCGGCGCTGAACAAGATCCCCCTGGTCAAATGGAGCGCGCGCTATGCCTATGTCAGTTCCACCCACATGCTGCTGCCGCGCGGGCTGAACCTGCTTTATGACGAGGACGGGGGGAACTGGTCGCGGGCTGCCTGCTGCACGCCAAGTTCCTGTCCAGCCTCGCCGCCAAGTCGGCCGAGGAGCTGGAGCGACGCCAGCATTACGGCGGCAGCCAGGAATACCGCGCCTATCACGCGGGCCTGCATCGGGGCGTGCAGCTGTGGTGCAGCGAATCGCGCGAGTTCCGCGACTGGCGCCAGCTCGAGGATCTGGGCCTCATGTCGCGGGGGAACTGGGCATGAGAGAGCCGGGGCCGGTGCGGCTGGGGGTGGTGCTGCTGTGCCACGACGACCTGGACATGGCGGCGCGGCTGGCGCGCGTCTGGGCCGATGGGGGCGCCCGGGTGGCGGTCCATGTGGATGCCAAGGTTCCCACCCGGCAGGCGGCCGCCCTGCGCAAGGCCCTTGGCGACTGCCCCGGCGTGATCTTCACGCGGCGCCACCGCTGCTGCTGGGGGCGCTTCAGCCTGGTGCGCGCCACGCAGGACGCGGCGACCGACCTGCTGGCGCGCTTTCCCGACACGACCCACGTCTATCTGGCCTCGGGCGCCTGCCTTCCGCTGCGCCCGATCCGCGAACTGATCGCCTATTTGGCGGCCGATCCCGACCGGGACCACATCGAAAGCGTCAGCAGCCGCGAGGTCGGCTGGACCGTCGGCGGGCTGAACGAGGAACGCTTCACGCTGTTCTTTCCCTTCGACTGGCGCCGTCGCCGCTGGCTGTTCGACCACTTCGTGGACTGGCAGCGGCGCCGCGGGATCTGCCGCCGGATGCCCGCGGGCCTGTCGCCGCATCTTGGCTCGCAATGGTGGTGCCTCACCGCGCGCACCCTGCGGGCCATCCTGGACGACCCCCGCCGGGCCGAGTTCGACCGCTTCTTCCGCTGGGTCTGGATCCCGGATGAAAGCTATTTCCAGACCCTCGTGCGTCGTCATTCCCCGAAGGTGGAAAGCTGGTCGCTGACCATGGCCAAGTTCGACCATGCGGGGCGGCCCTATGCGCTTTACGACGATCACGCGGACATGCTGGCCGAATCGCGCTGCTTCGTGGCCCGCAAGGTCTGGCCCGGCGCAAACCGGCTGCTGTCGCAGTTCCCGCTGCCCGACCAGGGCCAGCCGCAGGTCGATCCGCCCCATCCGGCCCGGGTCTCGCGCATCATCAACCAGACCGTGCGCCGCCGCGTCCTGGGGCGGCCCGGGCTCTACATGCAGAGCCGGTTTCCCCGCAAGGATGCCGAGAACGGCAAGACCTCGGCCCCCTATGCCGTCATCCAGGGGCCGAGCGACATCTTTCCCGATTTCGAGCCCTGGCTGCGCGCGCACCTGTCGGCCCAGGTCCACGGCCACCTGCTGGGACCGGAAGGGGCGGAATTCGCGGGACGGACGCGGATCGGCCCGGGGGCGATCTCGGCCGATCCGCTGATCCGCGACCGCGACCCCCAGGGCTTCCTGACCTCGCTCATCCGCATCACCGACCGGATGCAGGTCTTTCAGTTCGGCCCGCGCGACAACCAGGCGCTGAACTGGTTCATGGCCACCGACCCCAACGCGCATATGCTGGTGGTCACCGGTGCCTGGCAACTGCCGCTGCTGCATTCCGACATGCCCTTCGACGACGTGCGCCGGATCTTCGCGAAACTGCAGCGGACCGAACTGGACCAGCTGGACGTGCTGACCTCGCTCTGGGTGCGGGCGCGGCTGCATCACCACGATCTGGGCGACTTCCTGATGAACCCCGCCGGGATCCTTCAGGATTTCCTGCTGCAGATCGACCCGCATTCCGTTCCCGTCACCGGCCTGCCCGCGATGCGCGATCTGACCGGGCTGGACCAGATGCTGCGGCGCCTGCGCAACGCCGGCCTGCGCCCGCGCCTGACGGCCGAGGATCTGCCGCTTGCCGACCTGCTGGCGAGCGAACGGGTCGCCGCCGAATGACCACGGCGTTCCGCAGCTTCGTGATCTTCGCCGGGATGCGGACCGGGTCGAACCTGCTGGAAGCGACGCTGAACGCTGTCAAGGGCGTCACCTGCTTCGGCGAGGCCTTCAACCCCTACATGATGGGCTGGCCCGACAAGGAGGAGCTGCTGGGCGTCACCCGCGCCGAACGCGAGGCCGATCCCCTGCCGCTTCTGGCCAGGCTGATGGACAGGCCGGGGCATCTTCCGGGGTTTCGCTATTTCCACGACCACGATCCCCGCGTGCTGGAGCCGGTCCTGCGGGACCGGTCCTGCGCCAAGATCATCCTGACGCGCAACCCGCTGGACAGCTATGTGTCCACCCGGCTTGCCCGGGACACCAACCAGTGGAAGCTGAACGAGATCCGAGACGCCGATCCCGGCCCGCATCACCTATGACGGCGAGGAGTTCCGGCGGATGCTGGCCGAGGCCGAATCGTTCCGGCTTCGCGTCGTCAACCGGCTGCAGTCGCTGGGCCAGACCGCCTTCCTTCTGGACTACGACGATCTGCGCGATCCGGCGGTGATGACGGGACTGCTGCACTGGCTGGGCCGCACCGATCTTGATCGGGTCGAGCCTGCCCGCGATCAGGTGCCGCAGAACCCGCAGGAACTGGCGCAGAAGGTCGCCAATTTCGACGCGATGCAGGCCGATCTGCGCGGCTTGGACCCCTTCGGGCTGCACCGCCTGCCGGCCTTCGAGCCGCGGCGCGGCCCCGCCGTGCCCAGCTTCGTGGCGGCGGATGCGGGCCGGGGCCTGCTGTTCCTGCCGGTCAGGGGCAGCCCCGGGCCGCGGATCCGGGACTGGCTGTCGCGCCTCGGCCCCCTCCAGGGCGGCTTCACCCAGTCCAGCCTGCGCCAGTGGCGGCGCGCCCGCCCGGGCCACCGCAGCTTCTGCGTGCTGCGTCACCCGCTGCTGCGCGCCTGGCGGGCCTTCGATCACTTTCTGGGCGAAGGTCAGGCCCAGCAGCGCGATATCCTGCGCCGCCTGCACCGCGTCGCGCTGCCGCCCGAAGGCAGACTGGCCGATCTTCCGGACGCGGCGCGGATCGCGGTCTTTGCCGATTTCCTGGATTTCCTGCGCCGCAACCTGAACGGCCAGACCTCTCTGCCGACGCCGCCGATCTGGGCCAGCCAGACCGAGGTGGTGTCCGGCTTCGCGCGGCTGGCCCCGCCCGACATGCTGGTGCGCGAGGACCGGCTGGCCGAGGATCTGTCGCATCTGACGCGCGCCGTGGGCATCGGCGGTGCCGGACCGGGGGGCCGGCGCCCGCGCCCATCCCGGCGGCCCTGCGCGACAGGGCGCTGGCCGAAGCCGCGCGGGCCGCCTATCTGCGCGACTACATCACCTTCGGCTTTGCGCTGATGCCCTAGCGCCGGGGCGGCAGCGCCGCTGCATCCTTCCTGCAGGGGCGGGGCGCGAAGCCCCGGGCCTTGGCGGGCGGCCTAGCCCTGCAGCAGCGCCGCCAGTTCCGCCTGCTTTTCCCTGACCAGGGCCGCGTCCCCGTCCGCTTCCAGGTTCAGCCGCACCACGGGTTCGGTGTTCGACTTGCGCAGGTTGAAGCGCCAGGTGCCGAAATCCAGCGACACGCCGTCCAGATCGTCGCGGCCCTTCGCCTGCGGCTCGTACTTCTCGATCAGACGCGCGATCGCCGCATCGGGGTCGTCGATGTGATAGTTCGTCTCGCCCGAGGACGGATAGAGCCGCATCCGCTCCTCGAGCAGTTCGGCCAGGGTCTTGCCCTTCCTCGACAGCAGCTCGACCATCAGCAGCCAGGGGATCATGCCGCTGTCGCAGTAATAGAAGTCGCGGAAATAGTGATGCGCCGACATCTCTCCGCCGTAGATGGCGCCCACGTCGCGCATCTTGCGCTTGATGAAGGCGTGGCCGGTCTTGCTGACCACCGCCTCGCCGCCGGCCTCGCGGATCATGGCGCGGGTGTTCATGATGACGCGGGGATCGTGGACGATCTTCTCGCCAGGGGACTTTTCCAGGAAGGCCGCACCCAGAAGCCCGACGATGTATTCGCCGGGGATGAAGCGGCCGTTCTCGTCGAAGAAGAAGCAGCGGTCGAAGTCGCCGTCCCAGGCCACCCCGAGGTCGGCGTTCTCGGCCTTGACCTTCTCGACGGTGGGGGGCTGGTTTTCCGGCAGCAGCGGGTTGGGGATGCCGTTGGGAAAGCGGCTGTCCACCTCGTGGTGCATCCGCACGAAGGTCAGGGGCGCGCCGCGCCGGTCCAGTTCGGCGGCGATGGCGTCGAAGGTCGGCCCCGCCGTGCCGTTGCCGGCGTTGACCACGATCTTCATGGGCTTGAGGACCGAGACATCCACGAAATCCGCCATCGCCCGCGCATAGTCCGCCCGGGCGTGGCTGAAGTCGGTGACGCTGCCCTTGGTGGCGGAGGCGAACCGCCCCGAGGTGGCAAGATCCACGATCGGCGGCAGTTCGGTGGCCGGATCCAGCGGGGCCGATCCGCGCCCGACGATCTTCATGCCGTTGTAGTTGATCGGGTTGTGCGAGGCCGTGACCTCGATCCCGCCGTCGGTGTCCTGGTTGCCGGTGTGGAAATACACCTCCTCGGTGCCGGCCAAGCCTAGGTCCAGCACGTCGGCGCCGCCATCGGTCAGCCCCTCGATCAGGGCCGCCGCCAGTTCGGGCGAGGATTCGCGGCTGTCGCGCCCCACCACCACGCGCCGGGCGCCGCGCGCCTGGGCGAAGGCGCGGCCGATGCGGTAGGCGACATCGGCATCCAGGTTCTTGCCCAGTTCGCCGCGAACGTCATAGGCTTTGAAGCAGGTGATTTCGCGATGGCCAAGATTGCCTTTGTCGCTCATGGGCAGGATCCTTGCTGAACAGTCGAACAGACCAAGCGCTAGCAGGACGCCCTGGGATTACAAGGCGCATCTGGTCCTTCCGGTCCGGGTGACGCGCAACGCGAAGGACGCCGGAACCGTTCCCGACGAAGGAGATGCCGATGGATGCCAGAACCCTGATCGCCGCCTACTACGACGCCTTCAACGCCGGCCGGACCGACGAGATGCTGGACCTGCTGCATGACGAGGTCGAGCATCACGTCAACGAGGGCGCCATCCGCAAGGGCAAGGCGCTGTTCGCCCGGTTCAATGCCCACATGGCCGAATGCTATCGCGAGACCCTGACCGACATGGTGATCTTCGCCAACGAGGCGGGCGACCGGGCGGCGGCGGAATTCGTGGTGAACGGCACCTATCTGAAGACCGACGAGGGCCTGCCCCCGGCGCGGGGCCAGACCTATCGCCTGCCCGCCGGCGCCTTCTTCACCCTCCGCGACGGCAGGATCGCCCGCGTGACGACCTATTACAACCTGGCCGACTGGACGCGGCAGGTCAGCCGATGACCGTCACGACGCGCGTGCTGACGGGACAGGCGCTGGCCGCCGTGTTGGAGGACGTGGCGCGTCTGCGCATCCGGGTGTTCCGGGACTTTCCCTATCTCTATGACGGCGATGCGGATTACGAACGCGACTACCTGCGCGCCTACCAGTCGCCGGGCGCGGTGGTGGTGGCCGCGCTTGACGGCCCGACGGTGGTGGGGGCCGCCACCGGGGCGCCGATGGTCGATCACGCCGCCGATTTCGCCGCCGCCTTCGCCGATCGGCCCGAGCCGCTGGACCAGATCTTCTACTGCGCCGAATCCGTGCTGCTGCCGGAATACCGCGGCCGGGGCATCGGCCATGCCTTCTTCGACGCGCGCGAGGCCCATGCCCGCGACCTGGGCCTGACCTACAGCGCCTTCTGCAGCGTCATCCGCCCCGCCGATCATCCGGCCCGGCCCCCGGCCTATCGTCCGCTGGACGACTTCTGGCGCAGGCGGGGCTATCGCCCGCTGCCCGGCGTCGTCGCCCGCTTCTCCTGGAAGGATCTGGGCGAGGCGGGCGAAACCGAGAAACCCCTGCAATTCTGGATGAGACCGCTGTGAAGATCGCTGCGAGCGCCTACCCGATCGACTGGTTCGACAGCCTGGCCGATTACGAGGCGAAGCTGACCCGATGGGTCGGGGACGCGGCAGGGGCGGATCTGCTGGTCTTTCCCGAATACGGCGCGATGGAGCTTGCCTCGCTGGGCGGGCGCGCCGTGGCGGGCGATCTGGAGGCCTCGCTGCACGAGGTGGCGCGGCACCGCGAGGCGGTCGAGGCGCTGCACCTGCGGCTGGCGGCCCGGCATGGCTGCCACATCCTGGGCGCCTCCGGTCCCTTCTTCGGCGCGGCGCGGCCGGTGAACCGCGCGGTGCTCTATGGCCCCGAAGGCGTGATCGGCCACCAGGACAAGCAGATCATGACCCGGTTCGAACGCGAGGAATGGGACGTGACCGGCGCGCCGGGACTGCGGATCTTCGACACGGCGCTGGGCCGCATCGGCATCCTGATCTGCTATGACAGCGAATTCCCGCTGCTGGCCCGCGCCCTGGCCCGCGCCGGGGCCGAGATTCTGCTGGTGCCAAGCTGCACCGACACGGTGGCGGGCTTTTCGCGGGTCCGCATCGGGGCGATGGCCCGCGCGCTTGAAAGCCAGTGCGTCGTCGTCCATTCGGCCACGGTCGGAACCTGCGACTGGATGCCTGCCCTGGACAGGAACCGGGGGCGGGCGGCGATCTATGCCCCGCCCGACGGGTTCTGGCCGGAAACCGGCGTCGTCGCCGAAGGGGCGATGGACCGGGCCGGCTGGATCGTCGCCGAGGTCGATCTGGCTCACGTCGGCGAAAGCCGCCGCAACGGCGCCGTCCTGCCCTTCGCCCATTGGCCTGAAAGCGAAGGGGCGGGGTTGATCGGCTGACAGGGCAGAAACCTTTTCTTCACCACCCGGGTTTATCTGTCGCGGGGCTCTGTTCATCGCGCCGAACCCTGCCATAGTGCCTGCCCATGCTGCATATCAACGACAAGATCACCCTCGAGGAATGGGAACTGACCGAACAGTTCACCAGATCCCAGGGCCCGGGCGGGCAGAACGTCAATAAGGTCGAAACGGCGGTCGAACTGCGCTTCGAGGCGGCGCGGTCGCCGAACCTTCCCGACCCGGTCAAGCGCCGGCTGCAGCGTCTGGCGGGACGCCGCTGGACGCGCGACGGCGCCGTGGTGATCTTGGCGCAGGAAACCCGCAGCCAAGCCCGCAACCGGGAGATCGCCCGCGAGAGGCTGGCCGAGCTGGTCCGGCAGGCCAGCGTCCCGGTCCGGCCGCGGATCGCCACCAAGCCGACCTTCGGCAGCCAGCAGCGGCGCCTGAAGGCCAAGTCCACCCGCAAGGAGGTCAAAGCCCTTCGCGGCCGCGTCGAGGAGGCCGAATGACCGCGTGGTGGCGCTGGCTGGGCATCCTCTTCGGGCGCCGCCCTCCGGCGATGCAGGTGGGCGCCGTCTGCCGCTGCCCCGCCACGGGCCGGGTGGTGCTGGTCACCAGCCGGGGCACGGGCCGCTGGGTCATTCCCAAGGGCTGGCCGATGGAGGGCAAGAGCCTGGCGGGCGCCGCCGCCACCGAGGCCTGGGAGGAGGCGGGCGTCCGGGGGCGGATCGCCGATCCCGAACTGGGCCGCTATCGCTATGACAAGGAACAGGACCGGGGCTATGCGATCCCGGTCGAGGTCCGGGTGTTCCTGCTGGAGGTCGATCATCTGCGTCCCGATTTCCCCGAATCGGCGCAGCGCAGGCGCCGCTGGTTCCCCCGGCCGAGGCCGCCCGGCGGGTGGCCGAGCCCGGCCTGCGCGACATCCTGCTTGCCCTGCCGCCGCCGGCGGCGGGAACCGGGCCATGAGCCCGCGCGACGACCGGTATCGCGTTCTGGACAAGGATCTGCGGCGCGTCACCGTGGCCGAGGCCGCGCGCTTCCACGCCGTCCGCCCGGTCCTGCGGATGGGCGCCGTCATCCTGCTGGGCGTGGCGCTGCTGTTTCTGGCCTTGGGCCTGACCGGCCGCCAGCCGGGGCTGGTGGCCACCGGCGCGGGCTTTCTGGTGGCGGGCTGGCTTGGCCTGTCCATCGGCGCCAACGACATCGCCAATTCGCTGGGGCCGGCGGTGGGGGCCGGGGCGATCGCCCTAGGGCCGGGACTGGTGCTTGTGGGCCTGGCTGAGATCGCCGGCGCGGTCTTGGCGGGACAGGCCGTCACCTCGCGGCTGGCGGGGGGGATCGTCGATCCAGCCGGCCTGGACAGTGCCGCGCAGGCGCAGGTGATGATGCTGGGCGCGCTGATCGCCGCGGCGGCCTGGATCACGGCCGCGACGGCGGCCAGCCTGCCCGTCTCGACCTCGCATTCGATCGTCGGGGCGATCGCTGGCGCCGGGCTTGCCGCAGCGGGGGCTTCGGCCCTCTCCTGGGGCGGGATCCTGTCCATCGCCCTGGCCTGGGTGCTGACGCCCTTCGCGGCGGCGCTGCTGGCGGGGGCGCTGCTGGCGCTGCTGCGCCGCCGCGTGGCCGAGGCGTCTGATCGCGCCCGCGCGGCCCGGATCTGGCTGCCGCCCCTGATCGGCGCGATGGTGGGCCTGTTCGTGGCCTATGTCGCGACCCTGCTGCCTTTCCTGTCCCTGCGCCTGCCCTTGGCCCTGCTGCCCGGCACGGCGGCCGGTCTGGGCGCTGCGCTGCTGATGCGCCGCACGCGGTATCCGGCGCTGCCCGGGGCGGGTGAAAGCCCGGGAATGAAGCGCATCCTGCGCCGTCCCCTGGTGTTTGCGGCCGTGATGATGGGATTTGCCCACGGCGCCGGGGACGCGGGCAACGTGGCCGGGCCGCTGCTGGTGATCCTGACGCCTTCGCCGCAGGGGCCGCAGGGCGGGGGGCGCAGGTTCCCTGGGCGATGCTGGCGCTTGCCGGGGCGGCCATCGCCCTGGGGGCGGTCCTCTTCGGCCGCCGCCTGGTCGGCATGGTCAGCGAGGGGATCACCCGGCTCAACCCGGTGCGCGCCTTCTGCATCACCCTGGCCACGGCGATGATCGTGCTGATCGCCTCGGGGCTGGGGCTGCCGGTGTCCTCGACCCATGTGGCGGTGGGCGGCGTCTTCGGCGTGGGTTTCGCGCGCGAGATGCTGGACCGGCGCGCCAATGCCCGCCGGCCCGCGCCCCTGCCGGTCGAGGAGCGGCGCCACCGGATGCTGGTGCGCCGCAGCCATGTCGCCACCATCACCGTGGCCTGGATGGTGACGGTGCCGATCACGGCGGCGCTGGGCGCGCTGTGCTGCCTGGCGATGCTGCGGGTGACGGGGGTCTGAGCGCGCCTCTCAGACGACAAGCTCTGTCGCCGCCTGCCGGCCCACGCCGAAGACCCGGCGGTAGCGGGCGATCTCGTCGGCGGGGCCGGTGGCCTTGGCGGGGTTGTCCGACAGCTTGACCGTGGGCCGGCCATTGGCGGAAACGGCCTTGCAGACCAGGCTGAAGGGGGCCAGCCCGTCGCCGGCCACCAGCCCGCGAAAATCGTTGGTCAGAAGCGTGCCCCAGCCGAAGCTGACCTTGACTCGGCCGTGGAACTGGTGGTGCAGCTCGACGATCTTGCCGACATCGAGCCCGTCCGAGAAGATGACCAGCTTCTGGCGCGGATCCTCGCCCCGGTCCCGCCACCAGCGGATCGCGGTTTCCGCGCCTTGGACCGGATCGCCGCTGTCGATGCGGATGCCGGTCCAGCCCGCCAGCCAGTCGGGCGCCCCCTTCAGGAAGCCCTCGGTCCCGTAGGTGTCGGGCAGGATCATGCGCAGGTTGCCGTCGTGTTCCTCGTGCCAGTCGGCCAGAACCTCGTAGGGGGCGCGGCGCAGTTCGTCGTCGGTGTCGGCCAGGGCCGCATAGACCATCGGCAGTTCATGGGCGTTGGTGCCGATCGCCTCGATGTCGCGGCGCATGGCGATCAGGCAGTTCGAGGTGCCGGTGAACCTTTCGCCCAGGCCCTCGATCATGGCCTGCACCGCCCAGTCCTGCCACAGGAAGCTGTGGCGGCGGCGCGTGCCGAAATCGGCGATGCGCAGGTCGGGCAGGCCGCGCAGCACCTCGATCTTTTCCCACAGCCGGGTCATGGCGCGGGCATAGAGCACCTGAAGCTCGAACCGCCCCAGCGTGGTCAGGACGGCGCGCGACCGCAGTTCCATGAGGATGGCAAGGGCCGGGATCTCCCACATCATCACCTCGGGCCAGGGGCCCTCGAAGGTCAGTTCGTACTGGCCGTCGCGCTTGTCCAGGCGATAGTCGGGCAGGCGCAGTCCTTCCAGAAACGTCATGAAGTCGGGGCGGAACATCTGGCGCTTGCCGTAGAAGGTGTTGCCCCGCAGCCAGGTCGATTCGCCGCGCGTCAGGGACAGGCCGCGCACGTGGTCCAGCTGTTCGCGCAACTCTCCCTCGTCGATCAGGTCGGCAAGGCGGATGGACCGGGTGCGGTTGATCAGCTGGAACCGCACCACCGTATCGGGCCGGTTGCGAAAGATCGACTGGCACATCAGAAGCTTGTAGAAGTCCGTGTCGATCAGCGACCGCACGATCGGGTCGATCTTCCATTTGTGGTTATAGACGCGGGTGGCGATGTCGACCATCGGCGCTCACTCCAGGCTGACGCCGGCGGCGCGCATCTGGGCGCGGGCGCGGTCGCGGCTGCCGTCCAGGTCGATGGCGCGGGTCGCGGATTCGATCACCCTGGCGCCGAAGCCCAGCCGCGCCGCGTCCATCGCGCTCCAGGCGACGCAGAAATCATGCGCCAGGCCCGCGAAGGTCAGGTCGGACAGCCCCCGGTCGCGCAGATAGCCCGCCAGCCCGGTGCGGGTGCGGTGGTCGTTCTCGAAGAAGGCGGAATAGCTGTCGATCGCCGGGCGGAAGCCCTTGCGGATCACCAGGTCGGCGCGGGACAGATCCAGGCCCGGGTGGAACGCCGCCCCCGCCGAGCCGATGACGCAATGGCGGGGCCACAGGACCTGCGGGCCGTAGGGCATCTGCGTCAGGCTGAACGGATCCGCGCCCGGATGGTTGTCGGCGAAGCTGGCATGATCCGCCGGGTGCCAGTCCTGGGTCAGCACCACCGCGTCGAAGCCGCGCATCAGCGCGTTGATCGGCTCGACGATGTCATCCCCGCCGGCCACCGCCAGTGCGCCGCCGGGGCAGAAATCGGTCTGCATGTCGATCACGATCAGGGCACGGGCCATGCGGCTTCCTTCCGTCGGACTGGATCATGGGTAGAAACTGCAGGCGGCACGGTCAATCCTTGACTGCGGCCCGCCCGGGATTTGGAACGACCTTCGCGCCAGAAGCGCTGTATCAGCGCGCCCGATGCGGCGACCTGCGCAACGACAGCCCAAAAGGGAGACCCTCGTGGAGCGAAATCAGCATCCTGACCATCACGACTACGACGGCGAGATCGGCGCGGGACGCGCGCCCGGACTGATCTGGGGCCTGCGGGCGCTGGGCCTGATCGTCGCGGGCCTGGTCTGGCTGCTGCTGGGCGGCGCCGAGGGGCTGACCCCCGACGCCCGCTGGGTGGCCGCCGTCGGCACGCTGATGGCGATCTGGTGGATGACCGAGGCGGTGCCGCTGCCCGCGACCTCGCTGCTGCCCATCGTGCTTATCCCCGCCCTGACCGACAGCACCGTGACCGAGGCGACGGCGCCCTATGCCAGTTCCATCGTGTTCCTGTTTCTCGGCGGCTTCCTGATCGCCATCGCGATGGAGAAATGGAACCTGCACCGCCGCATCGCGCTGCTGACGCTGCGCCGGGTGGGGGTGGCGCCGCGCCGGATCGTGCTGGGCATGATGCTGGCCACGGGGTTCCTGTCGATGTGGGTGTCCAACACCGCCACCACGCTGATGATGCTGCCCATCGGCATGTCGGTGCTGGCCCTGGTGGTGGATCGCGGATCGCGCCAGGACGGCGCCGCCGCCGCCGAGGCCATGTCCGGGGGCGGAACCATCACCGAAGTCGTGGCCGATCCCCATATCCGCGCCTTCGGCGTCTGCCTGATGCTGTCGATCGCCTGGTCTGCCTCGATCGGGGGGTTGGGCACGCTGCTGGGCAGCCCGCCCAACGCCATCGTCGCGGGCTATGCCGCCGACGAACTGGGCCGAGAGATCGGCTTTCTGGAATGGATGATCCTGGGGGTGCCGCTGTCGCTGGGCTTCATCCTGATCGCCTGGTTCCTGATGACCCGGCTTCTTTACCGCTTCGATCTGCCCGAGGTGCCGGGCGGCCGGCGGATGATCGACGACCAGATCGCCGCGCTGGGCCCGATGAGCCAGGGCGAACGCATGGTGATGTTTGTGTTTCTGGGCGCGGCCTTCCTGTGGGTCGTGCCGGGGCTGCTGGCCAGCCTCGGGCCGGTGGGCTCTGCGCTGCCTTGGCTGGGCGGCCTGGACGACACCGCCATCGCAATCGGCGCGGGGCTGTTCATGTTCATCCTGCCGGGCGACGGGCGCGGCCGCATGGTGCTGGACTGGAAGGACGCCGAGGACGGGTTGCCCTGGGGCGTGCTGCTGCTGTTCGGCGGCGGCCTCAGCCTGGCCTCGGCGGTGGCGGCGTCGGGGCTGGACAGCTGGTTCGGGCAGCAGGTCCAGGGCCTGGGCACCCTGCCCAGCGTGCTGCTGGTGGCGTCGGTGGTGACGATCGTGCTGTTCTTGACCGAGGTCACCTCGAACACCGCGACGGCCGCGACCTTCATCCCGATCCTGGGCGGGGTGGCGCTGGGCATCGGCGCCGACGCCATGAGCCTGCTGATCCCCGCGGCCTTCGCCGCCACCTGCGCCTTCATGCTGCCGGTGGGCACCCCGCCCAACGCCATCGTCTTCGGCACCGGGACCGTGACCATCGGGCAGATGGCGCGCGGCGGGATCGTGTTGAACCTGGTGGGCATCGTCCTGATCACCGGGATCTGCTACCTGCTGGGCGGCCTTGCGATGGGGCTCAGCTTCTGAACGCTTGCAGGCCGGGGCGCGGCGGGATAGAGGCCGCGCCCATGCTGACCGTCGCCGCGCTCTATCACTTCGCCCGCTTCGAGGATCCCGCCGCCCTCAGGGGCCCGCTGGCCCGGCTGGCCTGCGCCAGCGGCGTGCGGGGCACGCTGCTGCTGGCGCCCGAGGGGATCAACGGCACCATCGCCGGGACGCGCCAGGGGATCGACGCGGTTCTGGCCCATGTCCGGGCGCTGCCGGGTTGCGGCGGTCTGACGTGGAAGGAAAGCCGGGCCGCGGCGATGCCCTTCGGCAGGCTGAAGGTGCGGCTCAAGCGCGAGATCGTGACGATGGGCCAGCCCGACGTCAACCCGCACGCGGCGGTGGGCCACTATGTCGAGCCGGGCGACTGGAACGCCCTCATCACCGCGCCCGACGTGGCGGTGATCGACACCCGCAACGCCTACGAGGTCGAGATCGGCACATTCGCCGGCGCGGTCGATCCCGGCACCCGCAGCTTCCGCGAGTTTCCGGCCTGGTGGCAGGCCAACCGCGACCGCTTCGCGGGCAGGCGCGTGGCGATGTTCTGCACCGGCGGCATCCGCTGCGAGAAATCGACCAACTGGCTGCTGTCGCAGGGCGTCGATGAGGTCTTCCACCTGAAAGGCGGGATCCTGAACTATCTGGAACAGGTGCCGCCGCAGGACAGCCTGTGGCGCGGCGAATGCTTCGTCTTCGATGGCCGCGTCAGCCTGACGCACGGCCTGCGGCCCGGCCGCCACGGCCTGTGCCACGCCTGCCGCCGCCCCCTGGCCCCCGAGGATCGTGACCGGCCCGACTACGAGGAAGGCGTCAGCTGCCACCGCTGCATCGGCGAATACGACGAGGCCGACCGCGCGCGGTTCCGCGACCGTCAGCGCCAGGTCGCGCGGGGGGAACTGTTTTCCCGTGCACCCGAGGGCTGAGGGCGCCTAGCGTCCCCGGCCCAGTCCGCCGGCGGAAATGGCCGCCATGTTCAGGATGTCGCTGACCGTCGAGGTGGTGGAGCAGATCTGGATCGGTTGCGGCACGCCGGTCAGGATCGGGCCGATCACCGTCGCGCCGGCCATCTCCTGCATCAGCTTCACGCTGATCGAGGCGGAATGGCGCGCGGGCACAACCAGCACGTTCGCGGGCCCGGTCAGGCGGCTGAAGGGATAGCGCGCGGCCGATTCCATGTTCAGCGCCACGTCCACGGTCATCTCGCCCTCGTATTCGAAATCGGCGCCGCGGCGGTCCAGGACCTCGGTGGCCTTCGCCATCTTCACGGCCCGTTCGCTGACCGGGTAGCCGAAGTTCGAGAAGGACAGGAAGGCCACGCGCGGTTCCAGCCCCAGGCCGCGGGCGACCGCGGCGCCGCGGGTGGCGATGTCGGCCAGATCCTCGGGCTCGGGCCATTCGTGAACCAGCGTGTCGCCGATCAGCACGATCCGGCCCTTGTGCAGCACGGCGGTGATGCCCACCGCGCCGTCCTGCGGGCGCAGGTCGAAGACCGTGCCCAGTTGCGCCAGCACATGGGCGTTCTTGCGCGTGGCGCCCGTCACCAGCCCCTCGCCGTGGCCATGCGCCAGCATCAGCGCCGCGAACACGTGGCGGTCGCGGTTGGCCATCTTGTGCGCATCCTCGCGGTCCACGCCCTTGCGCTGCAGGCGCGCGTAAAGAAACTCGTGATAGGCGTCCAGGTGCCGGGAGTTGGCGGCATTCACCACCGTCAGTTCGCGCACCGCATCGGCCAGACCGGCGGCCTCCAGCGTCTCCTTCACATCGGCCTCGCGGCCCACCACCAGCGACTGACCCATGCCGCCGCGCTGCCAGGCCACGGCGGCGCGCAGCACGCGCGGGTCGTCGCCCTCGGCGAAGATCATGCGGGCCTGGCTCTGGCGGGCGCGGGCGTGGATGCCCTGCAGGATCGCCGCGGTCGGGTCCATGCGGTTCTTCAGCGACTGGACATAGCCCTCCATGTCGATGATCGGCCGGCGGGCGACGCCGGTATCCATGCCGGCGCGGGCGACGGCGGGCGGGATCACGTGGATCAGGCGCGGATCGAAGGGCGTGGGGATGATGTAGTCGCGGCCGAACTGCAGCTTGCGCCCGTAGGCCACCGCGACCTCGTCGGGCACGTCTTCCCGCGCCAGGGCGGCAAGCGCCTGGGCGCAGGCGATCTTCATCTCGTCGTTGATGGCGCGGGCGTGGATGTCCAGCGCGCCGCGGAACAGATAGGGGAAGCCCAGGACGTTGTTGACCTGGTTGGGATAGTCGCTGCGGCCGGTGGCCACGATGGCGTCGGGGCGGACGGCGTGGGCGTCCTCGGGGGTGATCTCGGGATCGGGGTTGGCCATGGCGAAGATCACCGGGTTGTCGGCCATGCTCTCGACCATCGCCTGCGTCACCGCGCCCTTGGCGCTGACGCCCAGGAACACGTCCGCGCCCCGCATCGCCTCCTCCAGCGTGCGGGCCTCGGTGGCGGCGGCATGGGCCGACTTCCACTGGTTCATCCCCTCGGTGCGGCCCTGGTGGATGACGCCCTTGGTGTCGGCCATGATGCAGTTGTCGTGCCGCGCGCCCATGGATTTCAGCAGCTCCAGGCAGGCGATGCCCGCCGCGCCGGCGCCGTTCAGGACGATCTTCACGTCCTCGATGCGCTTGCCCGTCAGTTCCAGCGCATTGAGAAGGCCCGCCGCGCAGATCACCGCCGTGCCGTGCTGGTCGTCATGGAACACCGGAATGTCCATGATCTCCTTCAGGCGCTGCTCGATGATGAAGCATTCCGGCGCCTTGATGTCTTCCAGGTTGATGCCGCCGAAGGTCGGGCCCATCAGGCGGACGGCGTTGATGAACTCGTCCGCGTCCTCGGTGTCCAGTTCGATGTCGATGGCGTTCACGTCGGCAAAGCGCTTGAACAGCACCGCCTTGCCCTCCATCACCGGCTTGGAGGCCAGCGCGCCCAGGTTGCCCATGCCCAGGATGGCGGTGCCGTTGGAAATCACCGCCACCATGTTGCCCTTGGTGGTATAGTCATAGGCGGTTTCGGGGCGGTCCGCGATGGCCTGCACGGGCACCGCGACGCCCGGCGAATAGGCCAGCGACAGATCCCGCTGCGTCGCCATGGGGGTCGAGGCCACCACGTCGTATTTCCCCGGCCGCGGCTCCATGTGGTAGGCCAGGGCTTCCTCGGGGGTGATCCGGGCGCTGCGGGGGGTCTTGTCGGTCATCGGCTTCTCCGGGGCTATGGCCCCCTTTAGCCCCGCCCCGACGCTGGCTCAACAGGCTTCGCCGGCCGGACGCCGCGCGGGTGCGTGCAGGCGGCGCGTCAGATGCGGACCTTGACGAAGCTGTCGCGCAGGGCGGCCGACCAGGCTTCGCTCATGCGGGCGAAATCCGCGTCGCCTTCGCGGATCCGGCGGCGATGGGTGACGGCGCAGGCGTCCCGTTCGACGACCGCCAGATCCAGCGGCATCCCGACCGACAGGTTCGATCGCAGCGTCGAATCCATCGACAGCAGGACGGCCTTTTGCGCGTCCCCCAGGCTGGTCCTGGGCGTGACAACGCGATCCAGGATCGGCTTGCCGTACTTGTGTTCGCCGATCTGCAGGAAGGGCGTGTCGTCGGTGGCCTCGATGAAGTTGCCTTCGGGATAGATCAGGAACATCCGCATGTCGCCGCCGCGCCGCTGGCCCGCCACGATCAGGCTGGCCGAGGCCTGCTGGCGCAGGTCGCGGGTCTGTTCGGCGATTTCGCGGCGGGTGCGCGACAGCGTGTCGCCGATGATCGTGGCGACCTGCAACATCGTCTGGGCCTTCATGATCGAGGTCATCTCGTCGGCCATCTCGTCATGGATGGCCTCGTTCAGGCGGGCCAGCGTCGTCTGCGTGACCGACAGCGATCCCGCCGTCATCACCACGATGGCCCGTTCGCCCGGCTCCTCGAAGAAGAACATCTTGCGGTAGCAGGCGATGTTGTCCAGCCCGGCATTGGTGCGGGTGTCTGACAGCAGCACAAGTCCGGCATCCAGTTTCAAGCCGACGCAATAGGTCATGGAAGCGTCTTTCCCGTCATGATTGCGCGGCAGGTTAAGCCGCGCGGCGGCGGGTCGCAATCCGCTGTTTCCCCGATCCCGGCGGCCCCGCGCCTTCCTGTCTCAGCCCTGGGTCTGGCCCTGGCTCTGGGCCTGGACTTGTGCCTGAAGCCGGTCCAGTTCCTCGACCTTCACCGTCACGTCCAGCGTCTCGGCCCCGTGGCCCGCGGAAATGCCCCGGATGGGCGCCGCGTCCGAGGCGTCAAGGCCCGATCCCAGCCGGATATAGCGTTCGTCGGGGCAGCAGCGGTTGGCCGGGTCGAAACCCACCCAGCCCAGCCCCTCGACATGGATTTCGGCCCAGGCATGGGCGGCCTCGTGCGCCTCGCCCTCCGCGGTGGTGTGCAGATAGCCCGAGACATAGCGTGCCGGCAGATCGCGCAGCCGGGCCACCGCGGTCAGGGCCTGGGCGTGGTCCTGGCAGACCCCTTCGCCCTGCGCCAGGGCCTCGGCGGCGGTGGTGTGGAACCCGGTCCGGCCGGGGGCATAGAGGATCGCCTCCGCGACCGCCGCCGCCAGGCGGTGCGCCAGATCCAGCGGATCCGCGACCGGGCCGACCGATGCGGCAAGCTCTCGCAGGCCCGCGTCCGGCCGGGTCTGCGCGGTGTGGCGCCCATAGGTCAGGGGGTGGATCAGTTCGCGATGGCCGCGCAGCACCCCCGCGGTGTCGCGCGTCTCGATGCAGCCGGTGACGGTGACGGTGACCTCGTTGGTCGGGCCGCGGACGGTCCAGCCTTCGATCCAGTCGCCCGCGCCGTCGCGGAAGCCGGGGCCGCGGATCCCGCCCGACACCTCGATGTCCCAGTCCTGCCGGCGCTGCCCCTCGAAGACGGATGGCGTCAGGCGCAGGCTTTGCACCAGGTTCCGCGCCGGGCGGTCATAGCGGTAGGACGTCTGGTGGAAGACGCGCAGTTTCATGGCCTCACGCCCCTCCCAGCAGGTAATCCTCGTGCACCAGCGTCGAGATGGTGCCGATCTCGCCGATGAACCAGGTCAGGAATTCGTGCAGCCCCTCGTCGAAGATCATGTCGATGTCGTGGGCCTGGAGCCGCCCCAGCACCTCGCGTGCCTTGTCGCGCGCGGTGGCGGGAACCGCCTCGCCATAGCGGCGCGCCAGCCTTTCGAGGTTCCAGAGCGTCTCGTCGAGCGAGGTGACCAGCGAGCGGGGGTTCTCGTCGTTCAGGATCAGGAAGTCGGCCACCCGGCCCGCGGTGATATCGCCGCCATAGGCCCAGTGATAGGCCCGGTGCGCCGACAGCGCGCGCAGGATCACCTGCCACTGATAGCTGTCCAGCCCCGATCCGACGAATTCGATCCGCGGCAGCAGCACGTAATACTTGACGTCCAGCAGCCGCGCGGTGGCGTCCGCCCGTTCCAGGCCATAGCCCAGGTTCATGAAGTGCCAGCCGTCGTTGCGAAGCTGGGTGGCGTTGATGGCGCCCCGGACGGTCGAGGTGTGGCTGGTTGTCACCTCGGTCAGCGTGGGGATGTGGATGGTGTCGCGGGGCGTCTTCTCGATGCGGCGCAGATCCTGATAGGCCATGTTCAGCGCGTCCCAGACTTGGCTGGTCAGGGCCGTGCGGACGATGCGGCCGGCCTCGCGCGCCTTCTCGACGCAGGACATGACCGAGGACGGGTTCTGGCGGTCGAAGAAGATGAACTCCTCGATGGTCTCCTGGCTGATCTCGCCGTATTTCTCGGAAAACAGCGTGGCCGTTCCCGAGGCCTGCAGCAGCGAGTTCCATTCGTTCTGATAGCCCGAGGCGGTGTTGGGCAGAAGCGTGATCCGCTGGCCCACGTCCAGCAGGCGGGCGGCGGTCTCGGCGCGTTCCAGGTGGCGGCCCATCCAGAACAGGTTGGCGGCGGTGCGGCTGAGCATCTGCGTCCCCCTATTCCGACAGGACCCAGGTATCCTTGACGCCCCCGCCCTGCGACGAGTTCACGACAAGGCTGCCTTCGCGCAGCGCCACCCGCGTCAGCCCGCCCGGCACAAGCTCGATCCGGTCGCCGCACAGGCAGTAGGGGCGCAGATCCACATGGCGGGGCGCCAGGCCCTCCTCGACGAAGGTGGGGCAGGTGGACAGGGCCAGCGTCGGCTGGGCGATATAGTTGCCCGGATCGGCCTCGATCTTGGCGCGGAAGGCCTCGATCTCGTCGCGGGTGGCCTTGGGCCCCACCAGCATCCCGTAGCCGCCCGATCCGTGGACCTCCTTTACCACCAAGTCGGGCAGGTTCTCCATCACGTAGCGATAGTCGTCGTCCTTCCACAGCGTCCAGGTCTGGACGTTCTGCAGCAGCGGCTCCTCGCCCAGATAGAAGCGGACCATCTCGGGGACGAAGGTGTAGATCGCCTTGTCGTCGGCCACGCCCGCGCCGGGCGCCGAACAGATGGACACCCCGCCCGAGCGATAGACGTCCATCAGCCCCGGCACCCCCAGAAGCGAGATCGGGCCGGAAGCACAGCGGATCCAGGAACGGATCGTCGATCCGGCGATAGATCACATCGACCCGCTTCGGACCCTGCGTCGTGCGCATGAAGACGAATTCCCCGTCCACGAACAGGTCGGCGCCCTCGACCAGCTCCATCCCCATCAGGTTGGCCAGGAAGCTGTGTTCGTAATAGGCGCTGTTGAAATGGCCGGGCGTCAGGATCACGCAGGTGGGCCGGCCCTCGCATTTCGCGGGCGCCAGGGATTCCAGAGTGCGCCGCAGAAGCTGGGGATACTGGTCCACCGGCTCGATCCGGTTGCCGCGGAACAGGCCCGGAAACATCCGCATCATGATTTCCCGGTTCTCCAGCATGTAGCTGACGCCCGAGGGCGTGCGGCAGTTGTCCTCCAGCACGTAGAACTGATCCTTGGCGGTGCGCACCAGGTCGATGCCGATGATGTGGGAATAGACCCCGCGCGGCGGCACCACGCCGACCACCGCCTTCTCGTAGGCGTCGTTCTGATAGACCAGCCGGGCCGGGATGCGGCCGGCGCGCACGATCTCGGCCCGGCCATAGACATCGCGCAGGAACGCGTTCAGCGCCCGGGCGCGCTGCTTGATGCCGCGTTCGAGGCGGCGCCACTCGGCCTGCTCGAAGACGCGGGGCATCATGTCGAAGGGAATCAGCCGGTCCGGGTCGCCCCCCTCGCCATAGACGGCGAAGGTGATGCCGATGCGGCGGAACAGGGCCTCGGCCTCGGCCTGCTTCATCTGCCGGAAATCGGCGGGCATGGTCTCGACCCATTGGCTGAGGCGCGCATAGGGCTCGCGGACCTGCGATCCTTCGAACATCTCGTTGTAATAGGTCATCCATCCACCCGCTGACACCGGACCCTTCGCGGGCCTTCTTCCTTCGATGATCGAAGACGGTTTTCGCCAAGTCCACAGGGGAAATGGCGCAGCCTGCGCGAAAGTTCCGCAGGCCGCGCAGGGTCCTTCGGCAGGTACGGGGCGGGCGCCTGGGCTGCCGTCTTTGCAGGCAGGGCGCAAGCCGCGGCGCTTACCGGATCGTAACCTTTTCGCCCTAATGTCGGTCCCTGGAAGCGCAGAGGATCGACATGCCCAAACTGATCGTCAACGAAACGGAAGCCAATCTGACCGTCACCGTCGAGGAACCGCGCATCGACGCCGCCATCGCCACCCGGTTCAAGGACCACCTGCGCGAGATCGTGCTGCGCATCCGCAAGCCCGTCCGGCTGGACATGCGCTGCGTGGACTTCATGGACAGTTCGGGCCTTGGCGCCATGATCGCGGTCCGCAAGGCCCTGCCCGAAAGCCTGCCGCTGGTGCTGGACGGGCTGACCCCCAACGTCGAACGCGTCTTCCGGCTGACGCGGATGGACAGCGTCTTCGAGATTCGCCCGGCCACCACCCCACAGGAGTAGCTTCATGAGTTCCACCGAACGGCAGAACGCCGGCTCGATCCCGCGCCACGTTTCCCGGACGCGGCCGATGTTTCACCGTGTCCTGATGGCCGATCCCTTCGAGGTGCGCCAGGCGCTCTCGGATCTGCGCCTGCGCTTTGCCCCGGCCGTCAGCCCCGACACCATGGGCCGGCTGGAACTGGTCCTGGCCGAGGTGATGAACAACGTCGCCGAACACGCCGCCGACGTCGAGGCCGCAGCCGCCGGGCCGCGCTCGATGCATCTGTGCGTGGTCATGCACGACACGGGCCTGTCCTGCGCGATCACCGACGACGGGGGAATGCTGCCGCCCGACTGCCTGCTGCCCCGGACCCTGCCGGCGCTGGATCCGCTGGACCTGCCCGAAGGCGGCTTCGGCTGGTGCCTGATCCAGGGGCTGACGCAGGCCCTGTGCTATTACCGCGAGGAACAGCGCAACTGCCTGGCCTTCACCATCCCCTATCAGCCGCCTCAGTTCATCGGGCCCATCAGCGGATAGCGCCCATCCTCGAAATCGCCGAACATCTCGAAGACCTCGGGGTGTTCCAGAGGCTCGCCCGAATGGTCGGGCACCAGGTTCTGCTCCGAGACATAGGCGACGTAATAGGTCGCCTCGGTTTCGGCATAGAGGTGGTAGAAGGGCTGGTCCTTGGCCGGACGCACATCCTCGGGGATGGAGTCGTACCATTCCTGGGTATTGGCAAAGACGGGATCGACGTCGAAGATCACCCCGCGGAACGGCCGGTTGCGGTGGCGCACCACCTGTCCCAGTCCATATTTGGCGATGCGATGTTGTCCTTGCATGGGCATAGATCTTCCATAGGCTTCACGGCCGGTCTGATGGGCGTTCTAGCGCCTCGGACCGATTTTGTCCACCGGATCGCCAGCATTTGCACGATTCCCCGGGCGCCGCAGCCACAGGACCGGCATTGATCGGCCTGCAAAAGCCGCCCGGACGATCCCCCCGGCGTGCCATGCGGGGCCTCCCCGTCCCGGCCGATCCTGCGGATCCCGGGCGGCACCCAGCCCGCAGGCCGGCACCATCTTTCGGGCGGCCGGAAGGTCTTGACCGACAGCGGCTTGAAAAGAAGCGCCCGCCGGGTACAAAAAAAGGCGTCTTGCGGGAAACCGGCTGCGCCGGGCGCATCGACCGGCAGGGTCCCCAAGGCAGGGTCGGCCGGCCGCCTGAGGGCGACGGGCGGGCCGGAGCATCCGAATCCCCCTGCCAGCAAGTCTCGGGCGGCATGGGCGGATCAACGCCCTTGCCGGCCGGACCAGGGACATTGCCAACCGGGGCCAAGCCGAAGCGAATCAGCGGGGCAGGCGCCGTCAGCCGCCTCGGGAACTTTCTGGCTCTAGCGGAACGCGGCCGTCGTCGGTCAGCAGATGCACCGCCCCAGGCTCGATCACCACCGCGCAGAGCGGCCGCCCATAGGCGGCGCCGCCATCGACGTTCAGGCGGTTGCCGTAATGGGTGGCGGTCTGGATGGCGGTATGGCCGTGGACGACCAGCGGGCCGTGATCCGCCCGGCTGTCCAGAAAGCCCTGGCGGATCCAGACCAGATCCTCCTCGGTCTGCGCCTGCAGATCGACCTCGGGGCGGATGCCGGCATGAACCACAAGGGCCAGCGGATGCAGGAAATACAGCGGCAGCGACGCCAGATAGGTCACATGATCCGCCGGCACCGCGCGCTTGGCCTGGGCCAGCATCGCCGCGGGCGGCAGTGCGGGATCGACGCCATAGGACCGCAGCGTTTCCGGGGCGCCCAGACTGGAATGCAGCGTCCAGTGCAGTCTCGAACCCAGGCCGGGATCCACCCATTCGGGTTGCAGGACGTATTGCGGCAGGAAGCGGTCGTGATTGCCCCGCGTGACGATCCAGCGCCGTCCCAGGGCCTGCCCCCGCATCAGATGATCGACGACGCCGCGGGAATCCGGCCCCCGGTCGATCAGGTCGCCTACATGGGCGATGGTCGCGTCCCGGCCGCCGTCGCGGAAGATGCGCTCATGGGCGGCCTTCAGCTGGTCCAGATGCCCGTGAACATCGCCAATCACGTAAAGCCGCATCGCCGCCTCCGCTGCTTCGTCCGGCAGGACGTGCCCCGCCCCCTTGCCTAAGGGCGCGGGGCGGGATCGTCAAACCTCGAACTCCAGCCGGCGGGCCTGGAGGAACTTGCCGGTCTTCTGCAAGCTGGCCAGGGCCTCGTCGCTGATCGGCTCGTCCAGATACAGGATCGCGATGGCGTCGTTGCCCTGGGTGGACCGTCCCAGCGTGAAGTTCGCGATGTTCACGCCCAGATCGCCCAGCGTCATGCCCAGCGCCCCGATCACCCCCGGCACGTCCTTGTTGCGCGTATAGAGCATGTGCCGCCCGACCTCGGCATCGATGTTGATGCCGCGGATCTGGATGAAGCGCGGCTTGCCGTCGCTGAAGACGGTGCCCGCGATCGACCGTTCGCGAGTGTCGGTGACGACGGTCAGCTTGATGTAGCCCTCGAAGACGCCGGCCTTGTCCTGCGTGGTGGTGGCAACCTGCACGCCGCGCTCCTTGGCGATGACGGGGGCCGAGACCATGTTCACGTCCGGGTTGGTGGCCTTCATCACGCCGGCGATGACCGCCGCGTTCAGCGCGTTCAGGTTCATGGTCGCAGCAAGGCCGTCGTAAAGGACGTTGATGGCCTTGATCGGCTCGTCGGTCATCTGGCCCACGAAGGCCCCCAGATGGCCCGCCAGCCTGATCCAGGGCCCCATGACGGCGGCTTCCTCGGCCGTGACCGAGGGCATGTTCAGCGCGTTCTGCACCGCCCCCGTCAGCAGGTAATCCGACATCTGCTCAGCCACCTGCAGGGCCACGTTTTCCTGCGCCTCGGTGGTGGATGCGCCCAGATGCGGGGTCACCACCACGTTGGGAAGGTTGAACAGCGGGCTGTCGGTCGCCGGCTCCACGGCGAAGACGTCGAAGGCCGCGCCGGCAACCCGGCCCTCCTTCAGCGCTTCGGCCAGGGCCTCCTCGTCCACCAGCCCGCCCCGGGCGCAGTTGATGATGCGCACGCCCGGCTTCAGCCTGGCGATCGCCTCGCGCGAGAGGATGTTCCTGGTCTTCTCGGTCAGGGGCACGTGCAGGGTGATGAAGTCGGACCTTGCCAGCAGCTCGTCCAGTTCGACCTTGGTGGCGCCGATCTCCCTTGCGCGCTCGGGCGACAGGAAGGGGTCGTAGGCCAGCACCTTCATGTGCAGGCCCAGCGCCCGGTCGATGACGATCGAGCCGATGTTGCCGGCGCCGATCACGCCCAGGGTCTTGTTGAACAGCTCGACCCCCATGAAGCGGTTCTTCTCCCACTTTCCGGCATGGGTCGAGGCGCTGGCCTCGGGCAGTTGGCGGGCGACGGCGAACATCATGGCGATGGCGTGTTCGGCGGTGGTGACGCTGTTGCCGAAGGGCGTGTTCATCACGATCACGCCCTTCTTCGAGGCCGCCGGGATGTCCACGTTGTCCACGCCGATCCCCGCCCGGCCGATCACCCGCAGATTGCTGGCGCGCTCCAGCAGCTTTTCGGTCACCTTCGTCGCCGACCGGATCGCCAGGCCGTCGTATTGTCCGATCACCTCGGCCAGCTTGTCCTTGTCCTTGCCCAGGTCGGGCAGGTAATCGACCTCGACCCCGCGATCGCGAAAGATCTGGACGGCGGTTTCCGACAGCTTGTCGGACACGAGAACCTTCGGCATGTCAGCTCATCCTTCTGTGCGGCACCCATCACCCCGGGGCGCTGTTCATCTTCTGTGGGGAAATATCCTGCAGGGGGTCCGGGGGACGCAAAGTCCCCCGGCGCGGCCGGGCCGGGCGCTCAGCCCTGCGCGGCCAGCTCGGCGCGGTAGGCCCATTCGATCCAGGGCATCAGCGCCGCGACATCGCCGGTCTCGACCGTCGAGCCGCACCAGATCCGCAGCCCCGGCGGCGCGTCGCGATAGGCGCCGGCATCCAGGGCCACGCCTTCCTTCTCCAGCCGCCTGGCGACGGCCTTGGCGAAGGCCGCGCCGTCCCTGATGGCGGGATCGGTGAAGCGCAGGCAGACGCTGGTGTTGGACGCCGTCGCCGGATCCTCGGCCAGATCGGCGATCCAGTCCTTGTCCGCGATGAAGTCGCGCACCGCGGCGGCGTTGGCATCGGCGCGCGCGGTCAGCGCCGGAAGGCCGCCCAGGCCCTTCGCCCATTTCAGGGCGACCAGGTAATCCTCGACCGCCAGCATCGACGGCGTGTTGATCGTCTCGCCCTGGAAGATCCCCTCGATCAGCTTGCCGCCCTTGGTCAGGCGGAAGATCTTGGGCAGCGGCCAAGCGGGGGTATGGGTTTCCAGACGCTCGACGGCGCGCGGCGACAGGATCAGCATCCCGTGCGCGCCTTCGCCGCCCAGCACCTTCTGCCAGCTGAAGGTCACCACATCCAGCTTGTCGAAGGGCAGGTCCATGGCGAAGGCCGCGCTTGTCGCGTCGCAGATGGTCAGGCCCGCGCGATCCGCCGGGATCGCATCGCCGTTGGGGACGCGCACGCCGCTGGTGGTGCCGTTCCAGGTAAAGACCACGTCCCTGTCGAAATCCACCTGCGCGAAGTCCACGATCCGGCCGTAATCCGCCTTGCGGATGGTCGCATCCAGCTTCAGCTGCTTCACGGCATCCGTGACCCAGCCCTCGCCGAAGCTTTCCCAGGCCAGCATCTCGACCGGGCGGGCGCCCAGCAGCGACCACATCGCCATCTCGACCGCACCGGTGTCCGAACCGGGAACGATGCCGATGCGATAGTCGGCGGGGACCTGCAGAACCTCGCGCGTCAGGTCGATCGCCTCGGCCAGCCTGGCCTTGCCGACGGCGGCGCGGTGCGAACGGCCCAGAGGAGCGTCCGCCAGCAGGTCCAGACTGTAATGGGGGATCTTGGCGCAGGGGCCAGAGGAAAAGCGCGGGTTTGCCGGGCGCGCCACCGGAGTGGTCAGGTCTTTCATGCTAGCCTTCCAGCTAAAAAGCCCTTCGTTGGGGAAGGGTGTCCCGCCGCCGGGAATACGCGGGACCAAGGCGTTCCGCAAGAGGAATCAGCCGTGGTCGCGCGCCCCGAAGATGGCCGAGCCGACGCGCACATGGGTCGCACCCTCGGCGATCGCCGTCTCGAAATCCGCGCTCATGCCCATCGACAGATCCGGCAGGCCGTGGTCCTGCGCCAGCCTGCGCAGCAGGCGGAAATGGGGCAGGGGGTCCTGACCCTCGGGCGGGATGCACATCAGGCCCTGCGGCGACAGGCCCAGATCGCGGCAGGACGACAGGAAGACCGGCAGTTCGTCGGCCAGGATCCCCGCCTTCTGCGGCTCGTCCCCGGTGTTGACCTGGATGAACAGCCGCGGGCTGCGCCCCTGCTGGGCGATCTGCTGGGCCAGCTTGCGCGCCAGCGTCATGCGGTCCAGCGTGTGGATGGCGTCGAACAGGTCGACCGCGGCCCTGGCCTTGTTGGACTGCAGCGGGCCGATCATGTGCAGCTCGATCCCGGGCCAGCGGGCGCGCCAGCCGGGCCACTTGCCTTGGGCTTCCTGGACGTAGTTCTCGCCGAAGACGCGGTGCCCGGCCTGCAGCGCGCCGGTCACGCGGCTTTCGGGCTGCACCTTGCTGACGGCGATCAGCGTGACGCTGCCGGGCGCCCGGCCGGCCCGTTCCTCGGCCGCGGCGATGCGGCGCCTGATGTCATCCAGTCCCATGAGGCGACAAGACAAAAGAAAAGAGCGGGCGCAAGGCCCGCTCCTCAGTTTGACTGCCGATCCAGAGGATCAGAAGTCGAAGCGCACGCCCATGTCGGCGGTCACGCGCTCTTGGTAGTCGCGCTGGATCGAGGCGCCCAGACGGGCACCGCCCAGGTCGTAGTTGACGCCGATACCGAACGAGTTGTCGGTTTCCTTCTGCGTCCAGTCGCCGCTGTTGTTGGCGATGTAGGCTTCGATGTTGGTCAGGCCGTCGGCCAGGGTATAGTCGCCATAAAGCGTGACGGTGTTGCCGAGGTCATCGAGGAGGAAAGGCTCGGGCGAGTTGCCGCTGATGCCGGTGATGCTGCCGGCTTCGCCGTTGTCGTACCAGTTCAGGCCGATGCGGGCGTTTTCCATGACGGCGTAGCGGGCACCGACGAAGTAGACGTCATGATCCTCGACCCCGCCGCCGTTAATGGCAAGACCGGCCGACAGTTCCAGACGCTCTTGCCAGGTATAGTCGATGACCAGCGAGAACTCTTCCTCGACGTTCTGCTCGACGAAGGCGCCTTCGCCGTCCTCGCCCGCATCCGGATCGAAGATGATGGAGTCTTCGCGGAAGCCGGTCTGATCGGGGTCGATATAGGATACGCCGATCTTCAGGGTGTCCAGCGTGTAGACCGCATAGACGCCCACCCGGTCGTCATCTTCATAGGGTCCGGTCACATAGGCGAAGTAGGACCCGAGGGCGTTGCCGCCAACCGAACGGTCGAAGGCGCCGAGTTCCGAGGCATAGATGAGTTTGGAGGTATCGATCGCGCCTTCGACGTTACCAACCTCGACCGTCAGGCCGCTGGAGGTGACATACAGCTTGCCGGCGTTCAGTTCGGCCTGGTCGCCGCGCGAGTTGCTGTTCTGGTCCCACTGGATGCGGAAGCGGGCGCCGAAGTCCACGCCCTGATCGGTCGAGGTCGCGGCGTCGATGTTCATCCGCAGGCGCGAGATCACCTGGGTTTCTTCCCCCTCGATCCCCAGAACCGGGTCGAAGCCGGTCAGGATGCCGTCTTCGTAGTACTGCACACCCGTCCGGCCATAGCCGGAAATCGTCACGTCGGCGGCGGCGACGCCGGCTGTCAGAACCAGTGCGGTGGAGGCGATAAGAGCCTTTTTCATGTCAAGTTCCCTCTTGTCTCTCTGATGCCCAAACCGGCATTACCGCCTTGGGTATGCTGTTTGTTTCCCCCGTCCGCCCTCACGATGCAACGGAATCGCATGGGCCCCGCAGCCACGGCGGAATCTGTGATGCACAAGGGCCACACCTTTGCGTGAACGGCGGGAACCGCAAGTTTCGCCGGGCCGGGCAAGGCGCTTGTGGCGCGGGGCCGATCCGGGCTAAAGCTTCGCCAACGCGAAAGAACGGGGGACCGCATGAAAACCGCACCAGCCGCGCGCCTGATTGTCGCCGCCACGCTTTGCGCCGGACTGGCTGCCTGCGGCGGCCGCGGCGGCCCGAATGCCGGCCCGCAGGAAAGCGCCGACATGCGCCCCGAGGTGCGGGGCACGACGATCTGGGATGCCCTGAACGGGTCCGAGGACCCCAATACCGCGGTCGGCGTGAACAAGTATCTGTGGAACGCCAGCCTCGAGGTGCTGAACTTCCTGCCGGTGCAGACGGTCGATCCCTTCACCGGGGTGATCCAGACCGGTTACGGAACGCCGCCGGGCGGCGGACGGTCCTATCGCGCCACCATCAAGATCGCCGATCCGGCGCTGGACGCGCGCAGCCTCAAGCTGTCGCTGCAGGGCCCCGGCGGGACGGCGGTCGAGCCCGGCACCGTGCGGGCGGTCGAGGACGCGATCCTGACCCGCGCGCGGCAGTTGCGGATCCAGGACGGGCGCCTGTAGGCGGCGCCCGCAGGGCGGGTCCGCGGGGCGGCGCCCACTGGACCTGCCGGGGGGCGGGTATAAACCCGGCTGCGACGAACGACGCCAAAGGTCCGCACGATGCCCTATGATCCCTCCAGCAGCGAATCCCGTTGGCAGAAGGCCTGGGCCGAGGCCGGCAGCTTCACCGCCCGGCGCGACGACCGCCCCAAGTATTACGTGCTCGAGATGTTCCCCTATCCCTCGGGGCGCATCCACATGGGCCATGTGCGCAACTACACGATGGGCGACGTGGTGGCGCGGTTCAAGCGCGCCCAGGGCTTCAGCGTGCTGCACCCGATGGGGTGGGACGCCTTCGGGATGCCTGCGGAAAACGCCGCGATGGAACAGGGCGGCCATCCCCGCGACTGGACCTATGCCAACATCGCCACCATGCGCGAGCAGCTGAAGCCCCTGGGCCTGTCGATCGACTGGAGCCGCGAGTTCGCGACCTGCGACGACGACTACGTCCACCAGCAGCAGGCGATGTTCCTGGACATGCTGGCGGCCGGCCTCATCACCCGCAAGTCCGCGCAGGTGAACTGGGATCCGGTGGACATGACGGTGCTGGCCAACGAACAGGTCATCGACGGCAAGGGGCTGGCGGTCGGGCGCCCCGGTGGAACGGCGGGAACTGACGCAGTGGTTCTTCCGCATCTCGGACTACTCCGAGGAACTGCTTTCGGCGCTGGACGGGCTGACCGGCTGGCCCGACAAGGTGCGGCTGATGCAGGCCAACTGGATCGGCAAGTCGCGCGGCCTGCAGTTGCGGTTCCGGACGGTGAACGCCCCCGAGGGCTTCGAGGCGATCGAGGTCTATACCACCCGCCCCGACACGCTGATGGGGGCGTCCTTCGTGGCGCTGTCGCCCGACCACCCTCTGGTCAGGGATCTGGCCGCCGCCGATCCCCGCGTCGCCTCCTTCGTCGAGGACTGCCGCCGCATCGGCACCACCGAGGAGGCCATCGAGACCGCGCCCAAGCTGGGCCTCGATACCGGCCTGACGGTGCGGCATCCGCTGGACCCCGACTGGCACCTGCCGATCTGGATCGCCAATTTCGTGCTGATGGATTACGGCACCGGGGCGATCTTCGGCAGCCCCGCGCATGACGAACGCGACCACGAATTCGCCACGAAATACGGGCTGCCGATCCGCGCCACCTTCGGCCAGCGCGGCATGACGCCGGACCAGGCCGACGCGATGGTTGCACAGGCACCCTACGTTCCGCCGAAATCCGAGACCGTCACCTATGTGCGCGGCTTCAGCGGCGCGGCCGAACAGACCGGAGAGGCCGCGGTCGCCGCCGCCATCGCCCATGCCGAGGCCAACGGCTATGGCGAGGGCGTGACCAAGTTCCGCCTGCGCGACTGGGGCATCTCGCGCCAGCGCTATTGGGGCTGTCCGATCCCGGTGCTTCATTGCGACGCCTGCGGCACGGTTCCCGAGGCCAAGGAGAACCTGCCGGTCCTGCTGCCGCAGGACGTGACCTTCGACGCGCCCGGCAACCCGCTGGACCGCCACCCGACCTGGCGTCAGGCGCGCTGCCCGCGCTGCGGGGGCGCGGCGCTGCGCGAGACGGACACGATGGACACCTTCGTGGATTCGTCCTGGTATTACGCGCGCTTCACCAGCCCCCATGCGCAGACACCCACCGACCGGGCGGATGCGGATTACTGGATGAACGTGGACCAGTATATCGGCGGCATCGAACACGCGATCCTGCACCTGCTGTATTCCCGGTTCTTCGCCCGCGCCATGGTCAGGACCGGTCACCTGCCGGAAAGCGCCAGGGAACCCTTCGACGCGCTGTTCACGCAGGGCATGGTGACGCACGAGATCTACATGACCCGCGACGACCGGGGCCGCCCGGTCTATCACCTGCCCGAGGACGTGACCGACGGCAGGCTGGCGGACGGCACGCCGGTCGAGGTGATCCCCTCGGCCAAGATGTCGAAGTCCAAGAAGAACGTCGTCGATCCCGTCAACATCGTCGCCAGCTTCGGCGCCGACACCGCCCGCTGGTTCATGCTGTCCGACAGCCCGCCCGAACGCGACGTGGAATGGACCTCGGCCGGGGCCGAGGCCGCCAACAAGTTCCTGGCCCGTGTTTGGCGCCTGGCCGACGAGGCGGGAGAGGGGGACGAGGATCCCAACCTGACCCGCGCGGCGCACCGTGCCATCGCCGAGGTGACGAGGGCCATCGAGGGCTTCGCCTTCAACAAGGCCGTCGCCAGGATCTATGAACTGGCGAACGCCCTGGGCAAGTCCGGCGCCGGGGGCGAGAGCCGCCGCGCCGTCCTGCGGATCATGGCGCAGCTGATGGGCCCGATGGTGCCGCACCTGGCCGAGGATGTCTGGGCCATGGCGGGGGGCAGGGCCTGCTGGTCGATGCGCCCTGGCCCAAGGCGGATCCCGCGCTGCTGGAGGACGACACGGTGACGCTGCCCATCCAGATCAACGGCAAGCGCCGGACCGAGATCCGCGTCACCCGGGACATGCCCAGCGACCAGATCGAGGCGATGGTGCTGGCCGACGAGACCGTGCAGCGCTTCCTGGAAGGCGCAGTGCCCAGGAAGCTGATCGTGGTGCCGGGGCGGATCGTCAATGTGGTCGCCTGACCGCCAGGGCCGGCGCGCCGTGCTGCTGGCGCTGCTGGCCCTTGCAGGCTGCGGGCTGACGCCGGTCTATGGCCCGGGCGGCGCGGGCCGGCGGCTGTTCGGCAAGGTCCGCCCGCGCGATCCCCAGACCTATCAGGATTTCGCCTTCAACCGCCGCCTGGCCGAGCGTCTGGGCGGCGAGGGGTCGCAATACGATCTGGATTACCGCATCACCGTGGGGGTCGTCCCGCAGGCGATCACCCGGGACGAGGTGACCAACCGCTATTCGCTGAACGGCACCGCCGATTTCGCGCTGACCGACCGGACGGGGCGGGTTCTGGCGCAGGGCCGGGTCAGCAACTTCACCTCGTATTCCACGACCGGCACCACTATCGCCACCCTGACGGCCGAAGGCGATGCGCGCACCCGTCTGGCCGAGATGCTGGCCGATCAGGTCGTCACGCGGCTGCTGGCGGCGTCGGTGCACCTGCCCGGATGACCGGCGCATGATCCTGAAGGGCGCCGAGATCGCGCGCTATCTGGCGCGGCCGGACCCCTCGCGCCCGGCGCTGCTGATCCACGGCCAGGACGCGATGCGCGTCGCGATGAAGCGGGCCGAGGCGGTCAAGGCCCTGCTGGGCGAAAATGCCGAGGAGGAGATGCGCCTGACCCGGCTGGCGGGCAGCGGGCTGCGCAAGGATCCCGCGCAGCTTCTGGACGCGCTGAAGGAGGTGGGCTTCTTTCCCGGCCAGCGGGTCGTCCTGGTCGAGGATGCGCCCGACGCCGCGGCCGAACCCGTCGGCGCGGCCCTGGCCGCCTGGAAGCCGGGCGACGCGGTGATGGTGGTGACGGCGGCCGGGCTTGGCAGGACCTCGGCCTTGCGCAAGCTGTTCGAGCCGCATCCGGCCGCCGTCGCCGCGCCCGTCTATGACGATCCCCCGGCCGAGGACGAGGTGTCGCGCTGGCTGTCCGAGGCGGGGCTGCGCGAGGTGCCGGCCCCGGCCATGAGGGACATCATGGCGCTGGCCCGCGCGCTGGATCCCGGGGATCTGCGCCAGACGATCGAGAAGATCGGGCTTTACAAGCACAGCGATCCTGCCCCCCTCACCCCGGAGGAGGTCGCGCTGATGGCCCCCGCCACCATCGAGGCGGATCTGGACGAACTGATCCACATTGTGGCCGAACGCCGCGAGGCCGAGTTCGGCCCGATGATGCGGCGGATCGAGGGGCAGGGGGTGAACCCGGTCACGCTCTGCATCGCGGCGCTGCGCCATTTCCGGGCGCTGCATCTGGCGGCGGCCGATCCCGGCGGGCCGGGCGTGGCGCTGTCCCGGCTGCGCCCGCCGGTCTTCGGTCCCCGCCGCGACCGCATGGCCCGCCAGGCCCAGGCCTGGGGCATGGGGCCCCTGGAGGAAGCCGTCCGGTCGCTGCTGGACTGCGACCTGACGCTGCGCGGATCGACCCGCGCCCCGCAGATGGCCCTGGTCGAGCGCGCGCTGATCCGCCTGGCCATGACGCGGGGGCGGCGGTGAGCGAGGCGGTCGATGCCCTGGTGGTCGGCGCGGGCCCTGCCGGGCTGATGGCGGCCGAGGCGCTGGCCGCGCCGGGACGCCGCGTGCTGGTAGCCGAGGCCATGCCCACGCCGGCGCGCAAGTTCCTGATGGCGGGCAAGTCTGGGCTGAACCTGACCAGGGACGAGCCCTTGGCGGAGTTCGCGAGACGGTTCCGGGCAGAAGCCGGGGCTCTGCCCCGGACCCCGGGGTATTTGGACAAAGAAGAAGCGGCCTTCGGTCCCGCCGAGGTGATGGCCTGGGCACGGGGATTGGGGATCGAGTTGTTCACCGGCTCTACGGGCAGGGTGTTTCCGGTCGGGATGAAGGCCTCGCCGCTGCTGCGGGCCTGGCTGGCGCGGTTGCGGTCGGGCGGGGTCGAGGTGCGGACCCGCTGGCGATGGATCGGCGGCGGATGGCAGTTCGAGACCCCGCAGGGTCCGCGCATCCTGCGGCCCCGCGTGGCGGTGCTGGCGCTGGGCGGGGCAAGCTGGCCACGGCTGGGATCGGATGCCGCCTGGGTTCCCTGGCTGCGGGCGGCAGGGGTGGGGGTGGCGCCGTTCCGGCCGGCCAACATGGGCTTTCGCGTGGATTGGTCGCCGCCCATGGCGCGGCATTTCGGCGCGGCGGTCAAGGGGACGGCCCTGCGCGCGGGCGATCTGTCCAGCCGCGGCGAATGGATCGTCGGCCGGCACGGGGTCGAGGGCGGCGGCATCTACGAGATCTCGGCTGCCCTGCGCGACGGTGCGGCGGGCTTCGTGGATCTGGCGCCCGATCTGGACGCTGCGGCCCTGGCGGCGCGCTTCGCGCGGCCCAGGGGCAGGCTGTCCCTGGGCAACTGGCTGCGGCGGGTTCTGGAGGATCCGCTCAGGGTCGCGCTGCTGCTGGAATGGGGCAAGCCCTATCCCGCCGATCCTGCAGGCTGGGCCGCGCGGACCAAGGCCCTGCCCCTGCGCCATGCAGGACCGATGGGACTGGAAGGCGCGATCTCCTCCGCCGGGGGCGTCACCTGGGATTCCCTCGCCGAGGGACAGGAACTGCGCGCCATGCCCGGCGTCTTCGCCGCAGGCGAGATGCTGGACTGGGAGGCGCCGACCGGCGGCTATCTTCTGACCGCCTGCCTGGGAAGCGGCCTGCTGGCCGGACAGGCGGCCGCCGCGCGGCTGGCCGCGGCGGGATCCGGCTGATCGCGCCGCGCCTTTGGCGGGAACGAGGCTTGGACAAGGGAGACGGCGGCCCGCCGGGATGGGCCATTGCAGGCAGGTCAGGGCGGATGCGGCGGCGGACGCGCTGGCCTGGTGGCGGGTCTGGCCGCCCCTAGCCCTTCCAGTCGATGATCAACTGCGTCTGGGTGACGATCGCTGCGGTCTTGCCGTCGCCGCGGCTGATGGTGGTCTGCCAGATCTGCGTCGTGCGTCCGATGTGCAGGGGCAGGCTGACCGCCCGGGCCACGTCGCCCAGACGGATCGGCCGCAGGAAGTTGGTCTTGCTTTCCAGCGTCGTGGTGGTCTTGCCTTCCGGCAGGTTCAGGAAGGTCCCGGTCCCGCCGGCATTGTCGGCAAGCCCCATGATGGCGCCGCCGTGCAGCACGCCGTTGCGGTTGGCCAGCACGTGGGTCACCGGCATCTCGAACTCGACCCGGTCGGGCGTGGCGCTGACCAGGCGGGCGCCGATGTGGATGGCGTATTCCGGCTGGTCGCAGGCATCGCGTCTGATGCGGTGGTCGGTCATGGCGGCTCCTTCGGTTGCCGGGGCATATCAACCCGCCCGACGGGGAAGGGCAAGGGTTCAGGCCTTGCGGCAGGACACCAGTTGCGCGCGATACATCTGCGCCCGCTGGCCCACCTGGGCGGCGACCCGCACCAGCCAGGGCTTGCCCAGATAAGATTGCCGCGCGAATCCCGCCCGGCCTTCGTGATAGGCAAGATACTGCCCCGCCGCATCCCATTTCGAGATGCCGAGCCGCTGCGTCGAGTTGTGCATGTACCAGCCCATGAAGTCCGTGGCGTGCCGGATGTTGTCGCGCTGGGCGCGGCGGTTGCCGGTTTCGCGCTGGTATTCCTCCCAGGTGCCGTCAAGCGCCTGGGAATAGCCGTAGGCGCTGGACTGGCGGCCGATGGGAATCACCCCGAGCGCGTACTGGTGCGGGGTGCGGGCGTCGCCGACGAATTTCGATTCCTGATGGATCGCGGCCATCTGCACATGGACGGGAATGCCCCATTTGCGTTCGGAGGCCTTCATGGCGCGATAATAGGCCGGTCGTTCCGCCACGATGGCACAGGCGTTGTCCAGCTGGCGCGGCGCCGAATAATTGCCGCCGCCGCATGACGCGACCAGCCCGACGATCGCGAGTTTCAGAAGCCTGCTCATCCTGCCCTCTTGTCGTTTTGGGGCGATCTTACGGAAAATCACGGGCGGTTGAAATCACAAAGCCGGAAGATCACACCGCCAGCACCGCCTGCACGGCCCTTTTCCAGGCTGCATACCTGCTGTCGCGATCCTGGTCGGACAGCGCGGGTTCGAAGCGGCGGTCGAGCTGCCAGGCGCGGGCATAGTCGTCGGGGCCGGGGCACAGGCCGGCGCGATAGCCCGCAAGCCAGGCCGCGCCCTGGGCGGTGGTTTCGGTGTTGCGGGGCCGGTCCACCGGCGCGCCGAGGATGTCGGCCAGGAACTGCATCGCCGGTTCGCTTGCGGTCATGCCGCCATCGACCCGCAGCACCGCCTCGCCCGCCTGCGGCCAGTCGGCGCGCATCGCCTCGAGCAGGTCGCGGGTCTGGAAGCCTACGCTTTCCAGGGCGGCGCGGGCGAATTCGGCGGGGCCGGTGTTGCGGGTCAGCCCGAAGACCGCGCCGCGCGCATTGGGCGCCCAGTGGGGGGCGCCCAGCCCGGTGAAGGCGGGGACCAGGATGACCTGCTGGCTGTCGTCGGCCTTGGCGGACAGATCCTGCGTCTCCTTCGCGTCGCGGATCAGCCGCAGGCCGTCGCGCAGCCACTGCACCACCGCCCCGGCGATGAAGATCGACCCTTCCAGGGCATAGCTGGTCCTGCCGTCCAGGCGATAGGCGATCGTCGTCAGCAGCCGGTTCTGCGACCGCACCGCCTGATCGCCGGTGTTCAGCAGCGCGAAACAGCCGGTGCCGTAGGTCGATTTCATCATGCCCGGCCGGAAGCAGGCCTGTCCCACGGTCGCGGCCTGCTGGTCACCGGCCACGCCCAGGATCGGGATCTCGCGGCCGAACAGGTCGGCGCGCGTGGTGCCGAAGTCATCGGCGCTGTCGTGGACCTCGGGCAGCAGCGCGCGGGGGACGCCGAACAGGCGGCACATGTCGTCGGACCAGTCGCCCTTGCGGATGTCGTAGAGCAGCGTGCGGCTGGCATTGGTGGCGTCAGTGACATGGGACCGCCCGCCGGTCAGCTTCCAGATCAGGAAGCTGTCCACGGTCCCGAAGGCCAGATCGCCCGCCCGGGCGCGGTCGCGCGCGCCTTCGACATGATCCAGCATCCAGGCGATCTTGGTGGCGCTGAAATAGGGGTCCAGCAGCAGGCCGGTGGTGCCGGTGACCTGATCCTCGGCCCCTTCGTCGCGCAGGCGGTCGCAGACATCGGCGGTGCGGCGGTCCTGCCAGACGATGGCGTTGTGGATCGGTTCCCCGGTCTGGCGGTCCCAGATGACCACGGTCTCGCGCTGGTTGGTGATGCCGATGGCGTCGATGCGCGGGGCGCCGGCCTTCTCGATGGCGGCCCGCGCGGTCCCGGCGCTGCTGGTCCAGATGTCGTTGGGATCGTGTTCCACCCAGCCCGAGCGCGGGAAATGCTGCGGGAACTCGTGCTGGGCCTTGGCCTGCACCGTCAGGTCGTCGCGAAACACAAGCGCCCGGGACGAGGTGGTTCCCTGATCCATCGCCAGTATCGTCATGGTTCCTCCGTTTTCATCAGGGCGCCGATGGCGGCAAGGTCGGCCGCCCCCTTGTCGCGCAAAAGCCGTTCCAGCGATTCGTAGTGGCACAGGACCGTCCGGCCTGCGGGCGTGACCACGGCGCCGCCGCCGCCCGGCCCGCCCCGGCTGCTGTCCACCAGGGGGGTGGCGAAGGCGGTGTTCATCTCCTCGACCAGGGTCCAGGCGCGCCTGTAGCTCATCCCCATGGCGCGGCCCGCGGCCGAGATGGACCCATGCTGCCCGATCAGCCGCAGAAGCCGCGCCTTGCCCGGCCCCAGCACCAGCGGAGCGTCGTATTCCAGCCGCAGCTTGATGCGGGGGCCGTGCCTGTCCATGGCGATTCGGTTCCTGTCCTTGCCGCAGGTTAGCCACAGGGGCAGGGCCGGCGCAAACGACGCCACGATGCGCTTGGCGGGCGGGGGGCGCGGCCTATGCTGCGGCCGACAACAAGGGGAAGTTCCGTCATGACCAACGACATCGTCATCCTGTCCGGCGCGCGCACCGCCATCGGCACCTTCGGCGGCAGCCTGGCCGCCGTCCCGCCGATCGACCTGGCCGCCACCGTGACCCGCGCCGCGATCGAACGGGCGGGCCTTGCCCCCGACAGGATCGGGCAGGTGGTCTTCGGCCATGTCATCAACACCGAACCGCGCGACATGTATCTGTCGCGCGTGGCCATGCTGGACGCGGGCGTTCCCGACACGACGCCCGCGATGAATGTCAACCGGCTGTGCGGGTCGGGGGTGCAGGCCCTCGTCTCGGCCGCGCAGGCGCTGATGCAGGGTGACGCCGATTTCGCCGTGGCGGGCGGCGCCGAAAGCATGAGCCGGTCGCCCTATTCCATCAGTTCGGCGCGGTTCGGGGCCAAGATGGGCGACCAGAAGGTGATCGACATGATGACCGGCGCCCTGACCTGCCCGATGGGCACCGGCCACATGGGCGTGACGGCCGAAAACGTCGCGGCCGAACACGACATCAGCCGGCAGGCGCAGGACGAATTCGCGATGGAATCGCAGCGCCGCGCCGCGGCGGCCATCGCCGCGGGCCATTTCCGCGACCAGATCGTTCCGGTCGAGGTGAAGGGCCGCAAGGGTCCGGTCATGTTCGACACCGACGAGCATCCCAAGGAGACCAGCCTGGACAAGCTGGCCGGGCTGAAGGCGGTCTTCAAGAAGGACGGCAGCGTGACGGCCGGCAATGCCAGCGGCATCAACGACGGCGCCGCGGCGGTGGTGCTGGCGCGGGCCGACGCCGCCCAGGCGGCCGGGCTGACGCCGCGGGCGCGCATCATCGGCTATGCGGTGGCCGGCGTGCGCCCCGAGGTGATGGGCATCGGCCCGATCCCGGCGGTCCAGAAGCTGCTGGATAAGACCGGCCTGTCGGCGGGCGACTTCGACGTGATCGAATCGAACGAGGCCTTTGCCGCGCAGGCCCTTGCCGTGAACAAGGGGCTGGGCCTGGACCCGGCGCGGGTCAACCCCAACGGCGGCGCCATCGCCCTGGGCCACCCGGTCGGCGCGACCGGCGCGATCATCACCGTCAAGGCGCTCTACGAGCTTGAGCGCATCGGCGGCAAGCGCGGGCTGGTCACCATGTGCATCGGCGGCGGGCAGGGCATCGCCTTGGCTATCGAACTGGTGTGACGCCCACGGCCTGCGCCCGGCCGGCTTGCCGCGACAGGCGCAGGGCCACGATCCCGGCCAGGACGATCACCGCGCTGCCGATGATCGTCCAGCGATCGGGGCTTTCCCCGAAGACCAGGACGCCCGCGATCATGGCAAAGACCAGACGGGTATAGCGGAAGGGCGTCACCGCGCCGACCTGGCCCGTGCGCATCGCCACCGTCAGGAAGGTATAGGCGCAGACGCCCGTCGCCGAGGCCGCGGCAAGCGCCGCCCAGGTCGGGCCGTCGGGGGCCACAGGCGGATGGCCGAAGGGCAGGACGATCAGTCCCGCCACGATCAGCATGGAAAACCCCGCGACGCCAAGCTGCCGGAAGGACAGCGACGCGGGCGCGGCGCGCGTGGCCAGATCGCGCCCCGCAAAGCCCAGCATCGCCATGACCGCCAGCAGCGACAGCGGGCCGAAGCCGTCGGTTCCCGGGCGCAGGATCAGCAGGACCCCCGCGAAGCCCAGGGCCACCGCCAGCCAGCGGCGCGCGCCGATGCGTTCCCCGAACAGCAGGGCCGCGCCCATCATCACCACCAGCGGCGTCGCCTGCAGGATGGCCGAGGCGGTCGAGAGCGGCGTCAGCGCGATGGCCAGCATGAAGAACAGCCGGCCCGTGACCTCGGACAGGGACCGCAGCACCATCGCGCGGCCCCGCAGGGCCCGGGTGACGGGCGGCTCGTGCGCCAGAAGGGTCAGCAGGGTGAAGATGGCGGTGCCGAAGATGCCGAAGGTGATCAGGATCTGGCCGGGCGGCAGGCTGAGGGCGGCGATCTTGAGAAGCAGAATCCTCGATCGCGAAACCGGCCATCGACAGCACCATGAACAGCGCGCCGCGCAGGTTGAACGCAGGCCCGAGGCGTGCGGTGTTGTGGGACATGGCCGGACCTTGCTGCGGCGAACGGCCAAGCACTCGCCCATCGGCGCGGCCAAGGCAAGCCGCCAATGCGGTCACGCGCCGGCCCCGGCCCCAAAGGGAACGGGCCGCCCCGGATCGAGGCGGCCCGCGAGATCCACGGAGATGGTCCGGTTAGGGATGGCGGATGTTCCGGTCCCAATCAGGGTTTACGACCCTCGGGGCTGCCCTCAGGCCACGGCCCCCCCGACTGTTCCGACACCTCTCTCCAATATCACTCTCGACACTGGACCACCTCCTTTCAATGTGTTGCCGTATGGGGGAAGCGTGACACAGATCGGGGTCGAGTCAATCAGATTGTTCGGCCGTTGCGCAACAAATTGCGGACGATGATGCGGAAAGGCACAAGCGCCAGTAGGGCCAGACCGATCTTGACCAGCCAATCGGCAGTTGCCAGCGAAACCCACAGCGCGGTGAGCGGTCCTTGACCAAGAAGCGGAACGGCCTCGTTGGCCCAGCCGGTGTTGGCGTCGTGGGGCAGGCTGGCGGCGAAGGCGATGCCGAAGAACAGCGCCGTGTCCAGGGCCGATCCGATCAGCGACGACAGGAACGGCGCCACCCACCAGCGGCGGTTGCGGAAGGCGTCGAAGATGGCGATGTCCGAGAGCTGCGCCACGAAGAAGGCCACGCCCGACCCGACGGCGATCCGCAGCGTGGTCTGGTCCAGCCCGGCGGCGAACAGCGACCAGAGGACGCCCACCACGAAGCCCGCCAGCACGACCCGTCGCGCCGCGGCCGCGCCGTGGACGCGGTTCATCACGTCGGTGACCAGGAAGGCGAAGGGATAGGTGAAGGCGCCCCAGGTCAGCCAGGGGCCGATCGGGAACTGCACCAGGATGTTCGAGGCCAGGACGATGCTGGCCATGGCAAGGATGCCGGGCAGATGGCGGGTCATGGATGGCTTTTCCGTTTTACAAGGTCGCGGAACAACTCGGCCCCGCACCCTGCGGGACAGGGCGCTTATGCGCAGCGCCGCCGCCTTGTCAATCGCGCAGCCGGTATTCGACCAGTTCGGTGCGCTGCACGAAAAGGAAATTGTCGTCCGAGATCAGCGTGAGGCGAATCCCCTGGCCGTCGTGCCAGACGGCGATTCCTTCCAGGTTGTCGTATTGCAGCGGCCGGGTGGTCAGCAGGATTTCCTCGTCCGCGGGGCCGGTTTCGGTCAGCCGCATCCGGCGCACGCGCGAGGCAAAGCCCAGGATGCCCTGGAAGTCGCGTTCCAGCAGATAGAACCAGCCGTCCGGCCCGAAATCCGCCCCCACCGGCAGCCAGCGGGGATCGCGGCGGACCTCTCCGGCCCGGCCCCAGCGGTTGTCGCGGACGGTCAGGACGGGGAAGGGCCTGGCCTCGACCCCCGACCGTTCGGGAACGGCATAGAGCGTGTCGCCGCGGATCGCCAAGGCCTCGAGCCCCGAATTGACCCGCATCCAGGGCAGGTCGGGCGGCAGGCGCCGGCGGGCCGGGACCGCGTCGGGATCGGCATAGAGCGAGACGCGGTTCAGCCCCTCGAAGCTGATCCAGATCCGGCCATCCTCGCCGATCGCCAGACCCTCGCTGTCGCCGTGATAGCCGGGCTTCAGGGGCACGCCCTGGCGGTTCTTCAGATGCGCGCGCCCGGCGATGTTCATGCCCCGGATCACGCCCTGGGAATCGCGGTCGACGCTGCCCCAGTACAGATGCGCACGGTCGGTCAGCGCATGGAAGCGGCTGCCGTCGGCGCTGAGTTCAAGCCCGGAAAAGCCGCCGAAGCTGTCGTCGCCCGCCGACCACACGAAGGTGCCGACATAGTCCAGCGACACGGCCGGCGCCGGGGCGGCGGCCGCGATCAGCAACAGCGACAGCAGCCCGCCTAGGGCGCGCCGGCGACGGTTCGGCATTGGCGGGGCAATTCGGAAAGGCGGAAGGTCCGGGGGTGGCGATAGTCCGGGTCGGGCGGCGTCGGCGCCACGCGGCCGGGGTCGATGCGGTTCCTGATCCATTCGGCGGCCTCGGCGCAGCCGTCGCCCGGGGGCGGCGGATCCTGGCGGTCGCAGATCGACCCGCGGGGGCAGGCCAGCCGGACATGGAAATGATAGTTGTGGGCGTTGATCGGACGAACCTTGCGCAGCCAAGCCCGGTCGCCGCGTTCCATCTGGCACATGGCCACCTTGGCGACCGGGTCGATGAAGATCCGTTCCACGCGCGGATCGCGGGCGGCGGCGCGGATGATTGACATGTGCCCGCCGTTCCAGACATCCGTCAGCCCGACGCCCCGGGGATCGGTGATGGATACCGATGACAGGTTCTCGCGCTGCCGCGGCGACAGGCTCAGGGACGAGGGCGGCAGCATCCAGATGTCGGCGTCCAGCCCCAGCTGGTGGCTGGCGTGCCCCGAGGTCATCGGCCCGCCGCGCGGCTGGCTCATGTCGCCGATATAGAGCCCGCGCCAGCCGGCCTGCTGGGCGGCCCGCGACAGGCCGATCAGGAAATCGACCAGTTCCGGATGGCCCCAGTTGCGGTTGCGGGACAGGCGCATGGCCTGCCAGCTTGGGCCGGTTTCGGGCAGTTGCACGAACCCCTGCCCGCAGCCCCGGGAATAGAAGCCGATGGACACCGCAGGCCCCTGCGATGCGGCGCGGAAGCCGCCGAAGACGTCCTTGGCCAAGGGATCGGCCGATGCGGGCACGACAAGGCCGGCCACGATGGCGGCGGCGGCCAGGATTTTGCGGATCACTGCTCTACCTCTCCTTCGGGTTTGACCCAGACTAGCAGGATCAGCGACAGGATAAAAAGCGCGATCAGCGCAGAAATGCCCAGACGCTGGTTCCCGCTGATGTCGGTGACCAGCGCGATCAGGAACGGGGCCAGGAAGGCGGTGGCCTTGCCGGACAGGGCGTAAAGGCCGAAGCCCTCGGTCGCGCGGTCGGGTGTCGTGTGGCGGACCATCAGGGTGCGGCTGGCGGCCTGCAGGGCGCCGCCCGCCCCCCGATCAGCGCCCCGCAGAGGAAGAACACCAGATCGGGCACGTACAGGCGCCCGAGGGCCGGGTTCTGGGGCAGCGGCAGGCCGAACAGCGTCTGGCGGGTCATGCCGACCACCACGACGCAGACGGCGGTCAGGACCAGGGTGGCGGCGATGATGACCGGCCTTGGCCCCCACCGCCGGTCGGCCCGCCCGCCCGCCCAACTGACGGCGGCGGCGGCGACGGCGCTGACGACGCCGAAGACGCCGGCCAGGAACACCGGCCAGCCCAGCACCGTCCCGGCATAGACCCCGCCGAAGCCGTAAAGCGCGTTCAGCGCGTCGCGCGACAGCATCGACGAGGCGAGCCAGGCGGCGAGGCTTCTGCGGTGGCGCAGGCTGCGGATCAGCGCCCACAGGTCGCCCATGGCGGCGCCGATGCGGACGGGGCGGCGGGGGCCGCGCGGTTCGCGGACCCACAGGAAGAAGGGGATCATGAAGACGACATACCAGACCGCCACGAAGGGCCCGACAAAGCGCGTGCCCTCGCGCGCGGCGGGGTCCAGCCCGAAAGCGGGTCGATGCCGATCAGCGTCCTGCCGCCGGGCGTTTCCTGAAACAACGCCAGCATGACCGCCAGCGACACGACGCCGCCCAGATAGCCGAAGGCATAGCCGGACCCCGACAGCCGCCCGATCTCGGCGGGGGGCGCAAGGCCCGGCAGCAGGGCGTTGGTGAAGATCGTGGCGAATTCGACGCCGATCAGGCCGATGCCGAACAGCACCACCGCCTGCACCAGCGCGGGCTGCTGCGGCATCAGCGTCCAGAGGCCCGCCGAGCCCAGCACATAGAGGATCGAGAAGAACCAGATCCAGGGCATCCGCCGCCCCGAACTGTCGGCGATCGCCCCCAGGATCGGCGCGCCCAGGGCGATGACGATGCCCGCGGCCGACAGCCCGTATCCCCACAGCGCCTGCGCCTGCGCCCCCGCCAGCCGCAGATCGCCGCCGATCACCAGGAAATGGCGTTGCGCGACCTCGGCGAAATAGACCGAGAAGACGAAGGTCAGCAGAAGCGTATGAAAAGGCTGGCTGGCCCAGTCGAAAAACCACCAGCCCCAGATCCGTTTTCGGTCCATCCCCCCTCGCGCGCCGTTGGCGCGTCATAAGGCCGAAGCGGCGTCAGGCTGACAAGTGGGCTTTTGCGTCAGGGCCAAGCTCGGGCGGCCAGGGGCGCTGGGCGTCGGCCTCGACCCAGGCGGCGATCCAGCCGGGCAGGGGCGGGCTTTCGGCCGGGGCGCCCAGCGCCGCCATCACCTCGGGCGGGGGCACGATGCCGTTCGGGGACGTGATCGCCGCGCGGATCAGCACCTGGTTGCAGCAGTCCCGGCCCTTCCACATCGACTGGTCCATGTAGAGGAAGCGCTGGTCCCAGCCCGCCACGCGCGAGAACATGGTGAAGCGTTCGAACATCCTGATGCGGCGGCGGTAGCGGACCGAACTGCCCGCGACGGTGATGCCCCAGCCCCGCTGGCGCAGCACCGGGATCAGGCCGGTGCGCTGCGCCATCGGGATGCGGCCCAGGTCGAACAGCGTCAGGGTGCGGCCGTTGTTCAGCTCGATCCACGGATCCAGATCCCAGGGCCAGCAGACATGCGTCGAGACATGCGTCCCCGTCACCCCCAGCCGGGGGGCGCTGCGGAACTTGACCATCTCCTTGGCGAAGCGGAACAGGGGATACATCGCGGATCCTTCGATTGGCTGGTGCAGGGCGTGGCCCCGGCCCACGCGATCGTCAACCACGAACGCTGCGGCAACTTGCTTGCGAAGCACCGCCCGCATCCCCATAACAACCCCGAACACGACAAAGAGGACCTGATGGGAACGCTGTACGAGGCCTTGCAACTGATCCTGCAGGTGGTGTGGTTCGTGATGATCGTCCACATCATCATGTCCTGGCTGATCAATTTCCAGGTGCTGAACCTGCGCCAGCCGCTGGTGGCGCAACTGTGGGACGGCCTGAACCGCCTGCTGGAGCCCGTCTATCGCCCGATCCGCAACGTGCTGCCGAACACCGGCGGGCTGGATCTGGCGCCCCTGGTCCTGTTCATCATCATCATCATCCTGCAGCGCGCCCTGGCGAACAACGCAGGCTTCTTCTACGGCATGTGATGCCCGCGGATCTGCTGCGACAGGTCTGGGGCTTCGACGGCTTCCGCCCCGGCCAGCAAGAGATCGTCGAGGCCGTGGCCCAGGGTCGCGAGGTGCTGGCGATCATGCCCACCGGGGGCGGCAAGTCGCTGTGCTTCCAGTTGCCCGCGCTGATGCGCGAGGGGGTGACGGTGGTCATCTCGCCGCTGATCGCGCTGATGCGCGACCAGGTCCGCGCCCTGCGCGAGGCGGGCGTCGCGGCGGGCGCGCTGACCAGCGGCAACACCGACGCGGAAACCGACGCGGTGTTCCAGGCGCTGTCACGGGGCGAACTGAAGCTGCTCTACATGGCGCCGGAACGGCTGGCCTCGGGCGGGACGCTGCCCTTGCTGCGGCGCGCCGGGGTGACGGCGATCGCCGTCGACGAGGCGCATTGCGTCAGCCAGTGGGGCCATGACTTCCGCCCTGACTACCTGCGCATCGGTGATCTGAGGCGCGCCCTGGGCGTGCCGCTGGCGGCCTTCACCGCCACGGCGGACGTGGAAACCCGGGCCGAGATCGTCACCCGGCTGTTCGGCGGCCAGGAGCCCGTGACCTTCCTGCGCGGCTTCGACCGCCCGAACATCCGGCTGGCCTTCCAGCCCAAGGACAGCCCGCGCCGTCAGGTGCTGGCCTATGTCGCCGCCCGGCGCGGACAGTCCGGGATCGTCTATTGCGGCGCCCGCGCCCGCACCGAAACCCTGGCCCAGGCCCTGCGCGAGGCGGGCCACCCGGCCATCGCCTATCACGCGGGCCTTGACCCGGACGCCCGCCGCGAGGCCGAGGCGCGGTTTCAGCGCGAGGACGGGCTGATCGTCGTGGCCACCGTCGCCTTCGGCATGGGCATCGACAAGCCCGACATCCGCTGGGTGCTGCACGCCGACCTGCCCAAGACCATCGAGGGCTATTACCAGGAAATCGGCCGGGCGGGCCGCGACGGGGATCCTGCCGACACGCTGACGCTTTACGGTCCCGACGACATCCGCCTGCGCCGCAGCCAGATCGACGAGGGTCTGGCCGAGCCCGCCCGCAAGACGGCCGACCATGCGCGGTTGAACGCGCTTCTGGGCCTGGCCGAGGCGACCGGCTGCCGCCGCCGCAGGCTGCTGGCCTATTTCGGAGAAGAACTGGCGCAAGACTGCGGCAATTGCGACCTGTGCCAGACGCCCCCCAGGCTGTTCGATGCGACCCAGCCCGTGCGCAAGGCGTTGTCGGCCATCCTGCGCTCGGGCGAATGGTTCGGCGCCGCGCACCTGATCGACATCCTGACCGGCACCGCCACCGAGAAGGTGCGCGAGCGCGGTCATGACCGGCTGCCGACCTTCGGCGTCGGACGCGACCAGGGCCGCGCGCAGTGGCAGGCGATCTTCCGGCAGATGATGGGCCGCGATCTCTGCCGCCCCGACCCCGAACGCCACGGCGCCCTGCGCCTGACCGAGGCTGCCCATCCGGTGCTGCGGGGCGAGGAAAGCGTGATCCTGCGCCAGGACACCACGGCCAGCAGGCCCGCCACGGTGCTGCGCACCCAGGTGGACGAGGAGGACGAGCCGCTGCTGTCCGCGTTGAAGGCCAGGCGCCGCGCGCTGGCCGAGGCCGCGCGCGTGCCCGCCTATGTCATCTTCCCCGACCGCACCCTGATCGAGATGGCCGAGAAGCGCCCTCAGACCCTGGACCAGATGGCGCAGGTCGGCGGGGTGGGCGCGAAGAAGCTGGAAAGCTATGGCCGCGCCTTCCTGTCGGTGATTGCAGGCGAGGTGCCCCAGATGCACCCGCAGCGCCGGAAACTGGCGGGCCGGCCGGAAGGCGCGCTGTTCGACCGGCTGGTGGCGGTGCAGGCCGATCTGCTGCGCGGGCCGGACGGAACGGAAAAGCCCCTGTCCTGTTCCACCGCCCAGATCCGCCGCATCGCCGAGGCGCGGCCCGCAGACGAGGCGGGCCTGGCGCGCCACCTGGACCCGGCGCGTCTGGACCGCTTCGGCGCCGCCTTCCTGCGCGAGATCGCAGCGGCTTGATGGCCCGTCAGTGTAAAGTGAACGTGATGCCCTGCCCCGGGCGTTTCTGCATCACTATCCTCGTGCTGCAACCCCTGGGGAGAGTGTCATGAAACTTCGCTGGTCCGATGTCACGCCGAAAGCCGACTACCTCAACCGCCGCGCCTTCATCGCGGCAGGCGCCGCGGCGATGGCCGCGCCGGCCTGGGCGCTGACCGGCAAGCCGTCAGCCTATTCGACGGACCAGAAGCCGAACAGCTTGGAAGAGATCACCAACTACAACAACTTCTACGAATTCGGCATGGAGAAGACCGATCCCGCGCGCTATGCGGGCGCCATGACCACCGATCCCTGGTCGGTCGAGGTCGGCGGCCTAGTGGATCGGCCCGGACGCTATGGCGTGGAGGATCTGGCTCCGGACAATGCGCTGGAAGAACGCATCTATCGCCTGCGCTGCGTCGAGGCCTGGTCGATGGTGATTCCCTGGATCGGCGTTCCCCTGGCGGGCGTGCTGGACAAGGCCGGCGTGCAGCCCGGCGCCCGCTTCGTGTCCTTCGAGACGCTCTACCGCCCCGAGGAGATGCCCGGCCAGGCCAGCCCGCTTCTGGATTGGCCCTACAAGGAAGGGCTGCAGATCGACGAGGCCATGCACCCGCTGACGATCCTGGCCACCGGGCTTTACGGCGACGTGCTGCCCAACCAGAACGGCGCGCCCATCCGGCTGGTGGTGCCGTGGAAATACGGCTTCAAGTCCATCAAGTCGATCGTGAAGATCACCCTGACCAACCGTCAGCCGGTGTCCACCTGGCAGGCGATGCAGCCGTCGGAATACGGCTTCTACGCCAACGTGAACCCGCAGGTCGACCACCCCCGCTGGAGCCAGGCGACCGAGCGCCGCATCGGCGCGGGCCTGTTCGGCGGGCGCGAGCCGACGCAGATGTTCAACGGCTACGGCGATCAGGTGGCGTCGCTCTATGCCGGGATGGATCTGGCAAGGGACTACTGATGCGGGCCGCCGTGAACGGGTGGCTTCGGGCGATTCCCGTCTGGGCGCTGTGGCTGGGCGGGCTGGTGCCCCTGGGACTGCTGGTCTGGGACACGCTGAACGGGGGCCTGGGGATCGACCCGATCCGCGACATCGAACATCGGCTGGGCCGGACGGCGCTGTATTTCCTGGTGGCAAGCCTGGCCGTGACGCCGGTGCTGCGCATCACCGGGATCAGCTTCATGCGCTTCCGCCGCGCCCTAGGCCTTCTCTGCTTCACCTATGCCGGGCTGCATGTGCTGGCGTGGTCGGTCATGGACATGGCGCTGCTCTGGGGGCTGATGGCGCAGGACGTGGTCAAGCGGCCCTATCTGGTCTTCGGCATGGCGGCCTTCCTGATGCTGCTGGCCTTGGCCGTCACATCGAACAACGCCTCGATCCGCAGGATGGGCGGCGCGGCGTGGCGCAGGCTGCACAGGCTGGCCTATGTGGCCGCGCCTC